>NZ_CP042220.2:0-2400000 GCF_007858975.2 Dickeya poaceiphila | reverse complement strand
AAGCACCCTGAGTGGTCATTTCATGCTGCGTTTTGTGCTGCGTTCCGAAACCAAGCTGTCGCAACTGCGCGCCGCGCTGCCGTGGTTACAGCAGCAGTTGCCGCAGTTGGCGGTGATATCCGCTAATATTCAGCCAGTCCATCAGGCGATACTGGAAGGGGAGCAGGAGATTCCGCTGACGCAAACGCAGGCGCTGGAAGAACGCTTTAATCAGGTGCCGCTGTACATCAGGCCGCAAAGCTTCTTCCAGACCAACCCGCAGGTAGCCGCTGCCTTGTATGACACCGCCCGGCAATGGGTATCGGCGCTGTCGGTGCGCAGTGTGTGGGATCTGTTTTGCGGCGTGGGCGGATTCGGCCTGCATTGCACTGGGCCTGACATGCCGCTCACCGGTATTGAAATTAGCCCCGAAGCCATTGCTTGTGCACAGCGTTCGGCTGAGCAAATGGGGATGAAACACGTCAACTTTGCTGCGCTTGATTCCACCCACTTTGCCGTTGGCGAAGCACAGACGCCGGATCTGGTGATCGTCAATCCCCCCCGGCGTGGTATTGGTGCCGAATTGTGCGATTATCTAAGCCGGATGGCCCCGCCGTATCTCCTTTACTCCAGTTGCAACGCCGAAAGCATGGCGAGAGACATCACGCGTCTGTCGGCGTACCAGATTCAGCAGGTACAGTTATTCGATATGTTCCCGCATACTGCGCATTACGAGGTGCTGACGCTGCTGCAACGGCGCATTTGACGTGCTTGTTGCGGCCTCGCGCCATACTGTCCTGTAGCGGGATCAGATAGGCCAGTGTGCCTGCGTAACCAGGTGATTCATCTGGAGCACGCTGTCGGCAACAACCGACAGCGTAAAGGCAGGGCACGGTTTATTGCTGTGGAAACCACTTGTCGTTGATGGCTTTGTAGGTGCCGTTAGCATTGATGGCGTTCAGTGCGCCGTTCAATTTTTCCAGCAGCGCCTGATTGTCTGGCCGTACTGCAATACCCAGCCCGATGCCGAAATAGGCAGGGTCGGTCACTTTCTCGCCGACGGTTGCCAGGTCCGGGTTGGTTTTCAGCCATTCGTTCACCACGGCGGTATCGCCGAATACGCCGTCAAGGCGACCGTTTTTCAGGTCGATTAACGCATTCTGGTAACTGTCGTACGGGACGGTTGTGACCTCTGGGTGTTTTTCCTGCAAGAATTTCTGGTGAGTTGTGCCATTTTCCATGCCGATGCGTTTACCTTTCAGCTCGGTAAGTGTGTGATATTTGCCTTTCTGAGCAATGATGATCGCTGAGTTGGCGTAGTACGGTTGGGTAAACGCCACTTGCTTGCTGCGTTCTGGGGTGATGTCCATTCCGGAAATAATGGCGTCGTAACGGCGGAATTTCAGCGCCGGAATCAGGCTGTCAAATGCCTGATTGGTGAAGCTACAGGTTGCCTGTAATTGTTTGCACAGCGCATTGGCGAGATCGATATCAAACCCGACGATCTGGTTGCTGGCATCCAGAGATTCGAATGGCGGATAAGTGGCCGATGCGGCGAAGCGGATAGTGTCTGCCGCCATAGCGTTAAAGGTCATGGTGCTAAGGGGGGTGGTGGACAGCAGTGCGGCAAGAATCAATTTTTTCATCAAGTACTCCAGCTTAACTTATGTTTATCAACGTGATTGTCGTTGAAAAGGATAACGATAGCATGTCATTAAATGTTTTTTATGCAAATTAAGTGATTATAAATTCAATTTAAATGGTATTTGGATAGTTTTTTTTGAGAGAGGTTTTTTAATTGATTAAAAATAAAACAGATTTAAATTGATGGTTCATCTGGGAGATGAGTTTTTATGCATAAAAACGCCGGCATAAAAGCCGGCGTAATCAGCATTTAGGTCATGCTTGCTGATGATTCAGGTGTTGCGCTGTTCGAAACGTAGTGCGCGTCGTTCGATGATGCGCATCAGTAGCGTCAACAGGCCATTGACGCACAGGTAGACAATCCCTGCCGCGCCAAATACCAGCACGTCATAGGTACGACCGTACAGCAACTGACCGTAGCCCATCACTTCCATCAGCGTAATAGTGTAGGCCAGCGAAGTACCCTTAAACACCAACACCACCTCGTTGGAGTACGACGAAAGTGCACGTTTAAACGCAAACGGCAGCAGAATACGCAATGTCTGGCGCTGATTCATCCCCAACGCCGCGCAGGACTGCCATTGTCCTGCCGGAATAGCTCGCACCGCACCGTAGAACAGCTGTGTGGTATAGGCTGCGCTGTTCAGCGCCAGCGCGCTGACTGCGCACAACCACGGCTGCGATAGCAGATTCCACAACCACTCAACGTGTCGAATCGAGTCGAATTGGCCAGGACCGTAATAAATCAGGAAAATCTGCACCAGCAGCGGGGTGCCGGTAAACAAGGTGATATAGCCTTTGGCCAGAGCCGACAGCACCGGGGTTTTTAGCGTCAAAATCACCGTCAACAGCAACGACAGCAATAACGCCAGCAACAGCGCGGCCAATGTCAGCACCAGACTGGTGTGCAGCCCTTTCAGCAGTTCGGGAATATAGTCCAGCATCAGGACGGTCTCCGTTCAAAGCGTGTGGCGCGCGTTTCAATCTTTTTCAGGATCGCCTGACTTAACAGGGTAATCGCCAGATAGATAGCAGCAGCAATCATGTACCAGGTGAAGGGTTCCTGAGTACGGGTGGCGATGCTTTTGGTTTGCAACATCAGGTCATTGACGCTAATCAGCGAGACCAACGCAGTGTCTTTTAGCAACACCAGCCACTGGTTACCTAGCCCCGGCAGGGCATGACGCCACATTTGCGGCATAATCAGACGGCGAAAGATCGCGCTTTTGCTCATTCCCAGCGCCTGACCTGACTCCCACTGACCACGCGGTACCGCTTTCAGTGCGCCACGTAGCGTCTGCGATGCATAGGCGGCATACAGCAGCGACAATGCAATAACGCCACACAGAAACGGGCTGACTTCAAAATTATCGATAGCCAGTTTGACAGGCATCTGCACCAGACCGAGATTGAGTGTGAAACCGTCGGACAGCACCAGCAACAACTGGGACGAGCCAAAATAGATAAATAGCACCACCAGAATTTCCGGCAAGCCGCGCAGCAGGGTAACTATCGCGGTGCCACAAGCGCTGAGCGCTTTCCAGCGCGCGTTTTCCCACAGGGCAAACAACATTGCCAGCAGCAGGCCTAGTAGCAGAGCACAAACGGCAAGGCCGACGGTCATCCCGGCGGCGCTTGCAAGAGGTTGAAATTCAGTCATTGATTTTCTATCGGATTACTGCTGGAACCATTTCTTGTAGATGGTCTGGTAGGTGCCATCCTGCTTGATGTTGTTCAGCGCATCGTTGAATTTTTTCACCAGCTCATCATTGTTCTGGCGAACCGCAATACCCAAGCCGATGCCGAAATAGTCTTTATCGGTAACTTTATCGCCAACAGAAGCCAGATTTGCGTTCTCTTTCAGCCACTCGTTCACGACGGCAGTGTCGCCGAAGACGGCGTCCAGACGACCATTCTTCAGGTCCAGCACCGCGTTCTGGTAACTGTCATACGGCACGACGGTGATGTCTTTGTGCTTATCCAGCAGGAATTTTTGATGTGTAGTGCCATTCTGTACCCCGACACGCTTGCCTTTCAGCGCCGCGATATCCGCCAGTTTGCCTTTCTGAGCAATGAACAGCGCCGAGTTTTCATAGTACGGCTGGGTAAAAGAGACTTGCTGCTGGCGTTCCGGGGTGATGTCCATACCGGCGATTACCGCATCATAGCGACGGAACTTCAGGCCGGGGATCAGACTATCAAATGCCTGATTGCTGAAGGTACAGGTGGCCTGAATGTGTTTGCACAACGCATTAGCGAGATCAATGTCGAAGCCGACGATCTGGTTACTGGCATCTACCGATTCAAACGGAGGGTAGGACGCCTCGGTGGCAAAGCGAATGGTTTCGGCTGCGCCAGCAGAAAAGCTTAACCCGCCGAGCAGAGCGGCAACAAACAATTTTTTCATGTTATTATCCTTATCTATCAGTGAGATAAATAGCCAGCAAATGCTGGTGTCTGTGGTTGGGAAAAGAGTGAGGCGTCGCCTTGTTCCACAATGCGGCCATTTTCCATGTACACCACGCGGCTGGCGGTTTTGCGTGCGAAATCCACTTCATGGGTGACGATGACCTGAGTGATACCGGTTTCGCTCAATTCCTTAATAATGCTAACCACCTGAGCGGTGATTTCCGGGTCGAGGGCGGCGGTCGGTTCGTCGAATAATAAGACCTGCGGTTCCATCATTAGCGCACGGGCGATGGCAACTCGTTGCTGCTGACCGCCGGAGAGGTGCAACGGGTAGCGGTCGGCAAAGTCGCTAAGCCGCAAACGACTCAGCAATTTTTCTGCGCGAGCATGTGCATCCTGATGGTTAAGTCCCAATACGCGGCAGGGTGCTTCGACCAGATTCTGCTGCACGGTGAGATGTGGCCATAAATTATACTGCTGGAACACCATGCCGACATTGCGGCGCAGGTCACGAATGGCGCTTTCGGCGGGCATCTGGCTAAAATCGAAAGTATTGCCGCCGATGCTCAACGTACCGGAGCGGGGCGTTTCCAGCAGGTTCAGTACCCGCAATAACGAACTTTTGCCAGCGCCGCTGGGGCCGAGCAACACCAGCGTTTCGCCAGCGGGACAATCGAGGGTGACATCGAACAGCGCCTGCTGTGCGCCATAGAAACAGTTAATGCTGTTTAGTTGAATACTCATGCGCAAGAATTGAATAGACATTGATGCCGCAAATGGTAGCCTCGGCAGAATAGTTATGCAATCACCATGGGTTAAAATTTGCAAATACACGAGTTACTGTTGATTTTTCAGCACAAAATCTCGCTTTGCCGCGATGACGGCTAGATTTGTCAAGGTGATAGCCGCACAGTGGCAAACAATCTTCAGCTATAACTTTCCCCGGTTATAGCCAGGTGCGTTGCAAAAATATGCGATTGGTGATGATTGTGTTGCAGAAAAGTCTGTTAATGGTGGTAATTGCTATCAAAGCGTAAGCAAATCGCAGGGAAGTGCGGTAGGTTTGAACCGCTCATCTGAATGCGAGGAGACATGATGCAATTACCCACTATATCGCAATTATCCACTACATCGATGTTGGAAGGTCACGTCATTGAAACTTACTGCGGCGTGATAACAGGTAAAGCGATTCCTGATGTCAATATCTTCCGGGATTTTTTTGCTGGTATCAGCAATATTGTCGGTGGTCGTTTCGGAGCCTATGAAAAGGAGCTACGCTATGCCCGACAGATAGCTTTTCGGGAAATGCAACAGCAGGATAAGGAACTGGTGGGGATGGATACGATTGTCGGCATTGATATTGACTATGAAACAGTTGGCAAAGACCGCAGCATGTTGATGGTGTCAGTCGGCGTTGCCCCAGTTATGGTTCGCTTATCATGAATCGCTTTATTATCGGATTGTCATGGCGGAGCGTGACGCTAATCTTATTGATGCTGCTGGCGGGCTGTCATACTCGTGAGCGCTATATTGATGAGGGAGATTACCAACTGGATGTGTCGTCTACGGCTATTAGCCGGAGTGATCGGGTTCGCTTCCTGGTGTTTCACTATACAGCGGAAGACTTTGGCGCTTCACTGAAAATACTTACTACTGGACAGGTGAGTGCACATTATCTGGTGCCGGCTCATCCACCGCAGGTCAGTCGCAAACCCGTAGCGTGGCGGTTGGTGCCCGAATCGCAATCCGCCTGGCATGCAGGCACCAGTTACTGGCGCGGTTATACCCAGTTGAACGGCACATCCATTGGTATTGAACAGGAAAATCTTGGCTTACAACAAACCGCGTCCGGCACCGGTGGGTGGCAACCCTATACACCACAACAGATTTCGTTGGTAACCCACCTTGCTCGTGACATCATCGCCCGTCATCATATTGCACCACAGTATGTGGTGGGGCATAGCGATATCGCTCCCCAGCGCAAACTCGACCCAGGACCGTTGTTTCCCTGGCAGCAACTGGCGCAGGAGGGGATTGGTGCCTGGCCGGATGCACAGCGGGTTCGCTTCTACCTGGCAAACAGACAGGAATATGATCCGGTAGACAAAAACGCGTTGCTGGAAAAACTGGCGTGTTATGGCTATGAGGTCACTCCGGGTATGAGCGACATCCAGCAGCAACGTGTAGTGGCGGCATTTCAGATGCACTTCCGGCAACAGCGCTATAATGGCGAAGCGGATGCGGAAACCGAAGCCATTGTCGATGCGTTGTTGGAAAAATATGGCGCGATGGCATCATGCAAGGAAACGCCGGTAATGGATAACAATCATTCCACCTTTGGTTAAGACAGACACCACGTTGTAGCATCAATCAACACGACGTAGAACCGGTTCCGGCAAGTGGTACTGTGGATAAACCGGGGCGTACACGGGGGCCTGAGGCATCCGGTACGGCCCGTGGCCCACATGGCAAGCGAATGAGCCTGTTGGGATGGTTTCTTAGTCGCCATGAGTAAGGCTATCAATATCCAGTCGTTCCGCTTCCTGTGCTAATACAGCGATGCGGCGTGCCATGCCTCGAAACACGAACAGATGCGCAGGCATCATCAGGAACCAGTAACCCAGCCCGTTACAGCCAGCAGGATGCCACCAGGCTCGGACATCCAGTACCCGATAGGTGCCGCGATCAGCAATAGAAAAAGCTAGCCGCCCTAACCCCGGAGCTTTCATACCAAATAACAATACCAACTGCTGACATGGCTTGACCCGGATGACCTTCCAGCCGTTGACGAGGTCGCCCTCAAGCAACTCGGTTCGCTCTGGCCGACGGTAAATAACCTGATTGCCGCACCAGTCATCTATTTTGGCCCGGATTGTCCACAAAGGGTTGGCGTAAAAATAGCCGTCCTGCCCACCGATTTGCTGAACGACTTGCCACAATGCCTGACTGCTGGCTCTGGTTTTATGGCTGTAACCCGCTTGTTTAGGATAGAAAGCATAGTCAGCGCGCCAGCGCGCCTGTACATCAGGGTCATATCCCCAGTCGGGGTGCTGTGCTGCCGCTTTTTCGTCATCCAGTGTGGCTTGCACCGCCTCATCAAACCCCAGCAGCCGCTGCGGGATCAGGCGGCGTAGTTCGCTGTCGTCCATTGGCAGATCGTGACGTAGCCCTTGCACCAGCGCTTTGGCGGTGGAACTGGACACTGAGGTTACCAGATTGAGAAACCAGGCTGAGACTAATCCGGTCGGCACCGGGATTGGGAGCAGCAAGCGACGTTTGCCGGTAATGCGGATAAAACGCTCGAACAAGGTCTGGTAACTGAGGTATTCCGGCCCGGCTGCGTCAAAAATACGATGCTGCACAGCTGGATAGTGCCTCAGTTCCGTCAGGTAGGTGAGCAGATTTTCCAGCGCGATAGGCGCGGATTTTGAACGTACCCAGCGTGGCGGCGTCAGCACCGGCAAATTGTTCACCATATCACGCATAATTTCGAACGCGGCAGAACCTGGGCCGACGATAATCCCTGCACGCAGCTCGGTGACGGGAATGCCGCTGCTGCGCAGAATATCACCGGTCAGCTTGCGTGCCTGCATATGGGTGGATGGGCGGCGTTCGGTCTGTGCTGAACCCAGATAGATAATTTGTTGGACCCGGCTGGTGCGCAGCACCTGACGCAGGTTTTGCGCCGACTGGTATTCACGCTCCAGGAAATCAGCGCCGTCGCCCATGCTGTGCGCCAGATAATAGAGGGTTTCTGTCTGCCATAATCCTTCTGGCAGCGTGTGTGGTTTCATCAGGTCTACATGTTCACAGCGTACGCCAGGAAGATTCAGCGCTGCCAGCGAGTCGATACGACGCGAAGCGGCAATCATTGTTTGACCTTGCTGGCTCAGTCTTGCAATGAGGTGGCGGCCAATATAACCACTGGCGCCAATAATCAGAATCGGGGCGGGTTTGACGGTCATCATGTATTTTGCTCCTGCCACAACAGCGCAATTGAAACTGCAGCGGTGTCCCTGTCGATATTCACACCCGCAATACATATCAATACAACATAGGCTGTGCCCCGCGATAAGCGTGACATAACCTAAATATAGCCGGAAGCGGAAGGGGGAAAAACCCCACCTTAACAGTTTGTTAATGAAAATGCGGCGGGGCTTGTGAGAATGGCGTATGCCTTATGGCAAAACGGTGTGGGAAAATCAGGCGAGTTCGACATCGCCTTGTAACTGACAACTGCACGCTAGCACATAGCCGTTTTCAATTTCTTCAGGTGTCAATGTCATTGTGCTGGTGGTGGTATAGTTGCCGCTAAGAATCCGGGTTTTGCAGCTACCACATACGCCGGCGCGACAGGCGGCATTCACCGGCAACTGATGGCTTTCCAGCGCTGCCAGCAGACTGATGCCGACCGGAACGTTCACCTGTTGCAATGAATGGCGGATAGCTATGATGAGTTGTTCGCCATCGCCATCCACCTCAGCATCAGGAGCACCGAATTGCTCTTTGAAAATCCGATCACCCGGAACGCCGGCCTGTAAACAGAAGGTTTCCACCTGTTTCATATAGGGCTGTGGACCACAGGTCATTACCGTGCGGCTGAGGATATCCGGCACCTGTTGCGATAGCACGGATTCAGTAAGTCGTCCGCTGAGAAAACCGGCTTCAGCCTGCTGTTCCGCCATCAGGGTTAAGTGCAGTTGCTGTGGATAACGCTGGCGCAGTGCTTGCCATTCCGCAGCAAAAATCACGTGTTGTGGGGAGCGAACATTGAAGATGACCTGAATATCGGTGTGCGGGCGGTTGGCCAGCAGCCAGCGCGTCATCGACATAATCGGCGTCACACCGCAGCCTGCGGCCAGCATCAGGTAGCGATCACTAACGGCGCGGGTGCAGGTAAATTCGCCTTGTGCATCAGAAACCCACAGATAGTCGCCGGGTTTTACCTGCCCAGTCAGCCAGCGCGAGCCTGTGCCGCTTTCCAACCGTCGTACGGTGAAGGTGATGAACGGGCTGAGTCCCGGTGAGGAAGAGAGGGTATAGGCACGCAGCGTTTCACTACTGTTGGCGATGCTGACCAGTGCATATTGGCCGGGCTGCCAGGGGTAAAAGTCATGACTGATCAGCGAAAGCGTCCATACATCCGGCGTTTCCTGATGGAGGGAGTGCATCTGCATACGGTTTGGGCACTGTGGGGTAGGCATGGTCATGAGTCGTCTCCATAACAGCCTTCCGCGACAGCAGCGCGGAAGGCTAAGGTCAACAAAAAAGTCAGGCAGCGAGAATGTCTTTCAGGTCCTGCTCTACGGTGGTGATGGCACGCATACCGAACTTCTCGTTCAGTATCGCCAGCAGCGACGGTGTCAGGAATCCAGGTGCGGTAGGGCCGGTGTAGATATTTTTCACACCCAGCGACAGCAGCGTCAGCAGGATGACAATCGCTTTCTGCTCGAACCATGACAGCACCAGACTCAGCGGTAGATCGTTGACGCCGCAACCCAGTTTTTCCGCCAGGTTGACCGCCAGCATGATAGCGGAGTAAGCGTCGTTACACTGACCGACATCCAGCAAGCGCGGCAAGCCTTCCAGCGTACCGAAGTCCAGCTTATTGAAGCGATATTTACCGCACGCCAGCGTCATGATCAGGCAATCTTGCGGTACGCTGCAGGCGAAATCAGTGTAGTAACTGCGTTCGGTACGACTACCGTCACAACCGCCAACCAAAAAGACATGGCGAAGTTTTTGGCTGGCGACCAGGTCAATCACGGTATCAGCGGCATTCAGCAGTGTCTGACGGCCAAAACCGACGGTAATCAGATGTTCAATCTCACTGTACGGAAAGCCTGGCAGTTGCTGTGCCTGTGCGATGACAGCGCTGAAATCATCCCCTTCGAGGTGTTGAGCACCTGGCCAGCCGACGATGCTGCGGGTCCAGATTCGGTCGGTATACTGGCCTACATTCGGGTCGATGATACAGTTGGAGGTCATCAGAATCGGGCCGGGGAATTTAGCAAATTCGGTTTGCTGGTTCTGCCAGCCGCTGCCGTAGTTCCCGACCAGATGAGAGAATTTCTTCAACTCTGGGTAGCCGTGCGCTGGCAACATTTCGCCGTGAGTATAGATATTGATACCGGTGCCTTCGGTCTGCTCCAGTAGCATACGCAGGTCTTTCAGATCATGACCGGAAATCAGGATTGCCTTGCCAGCGACCGGGCGTACGTTAACCTGGGTCGGCTGTGGATGACCGTAGGCAGAGGTTTCCCCCTGATCCAGTATCGCCATCACGTTGAAATTCATCTTGCCGATAGCCATTGCGTTGCTAAGCAGCGTGTCGATATCGGTAGGTGCGGTGCCGAGCCAGGCCATCAGCGCATGGTAGTCGGCGTACAAGACGTCATCGTGCTGTCCCAGTACATGCGCGTGCTCCATATAGGCAGCGGCGCCTTTCAGACCGTACAGGCACAGCATACGCAGCCCGTGGATATCGTCGCCAATAGCGGCTTTATCCTTGTTCAGCGCAAACTCGGTAGCCTGTTGCAGTAGCGTCGGGATGTCGTCGCCCGCCAGTTGCAGTTCCGCCATCGGATGATCGACCGAGACGCCTGCGTCCAGCAACCTGCAACGGGTTGCCAACCCCTGCCGCAAACGAATCGCCTCACGGGCGTAACCGATGATACGTGGCGAATCAAAGTTTACGTTGGTCAGGGTAGAGAAGAAGGCACGGGGTGAAAAACTGTCGATCTCGTGATCGACAATGCCCAGCGCGCGGGCCTGCAACGCCCAGGCAGACAACCCCTGAAGTACGGCGACCAGCAGATCCTGCAGGTCAGACGTTTCGGCAGTTTTGCCGCACATGCCTTGCGCGTAGGCGCAACCATTGCTGGCTGGGGTTCGGATGGTCTGTTCACATTGCACACAATACATGATGGCTTCCTTTTAAAGTTGCATTTTTAATGCCTGTTTAAGAGCATAAAACGGTTGCGGATACCTAAAAAGGGTTTTTATATGCAACTTAAGCCTAATTTGATTTGGCGCAATTTTTACCTGTGGATGACAATCACTCGCATCTGTTGGCCATTTTATGCGCCGCGAGACAGAACCGAGGCATAAGGGTTGACCGTATTGCACTTTTGTCGTCATGCTCATCAGAAAATCGCAGAGCAGGGGGGCACGGATGTATCTGGAAAGAGTCGAGATTGTTGGATTCCGTGGCATTAATCGACTGTCGTTGACGCTGGATGACAATAACGTGCTGATCGGCGAAAACGCCTGGGGTAAGTCGAGTTTGCTGGATGCGCTCTCGCTGTTATTGACGCCGTCGCCACCGCTTTACCATTTTGATTTGCAGGATTTTCATTTTACGCCGGGTGATGAAACCAGCCGCGAACGCCACCTTCAGGTCATCTTTACGTTTTGTGAGTCTGAACCTGGCCACCATCTGGCTCCCCGCTATCGTTCGTTATCACCGGTCTGGATTAAAGGCGAAGGGCGATTGCATCGTATTTTTTATCGGCTGGAGGGAGAAATGGATGAAAGCCAGGCGATTTTTACCTGGCGCAGTTTTCTGGATGCCAGTGGTCAGGCTCTGCCGTTAGACAACATCGATTGGCTGGCCAGCGAGGTGGTTCGCTTGCATCCGGTGCTGCGGCTGCGCGACGCTCGCTTTATCCGCCGTTTCCGCACCGGCACGCTGATGCCGCACATTGCCGATAATGACCGGTTATCACGCCAGTTTGAGACGCTGGTGCGCGAGCTGGCGCAGAATCCCAACCGGCTGACTAATCAGGAGTTGCGGCAAGGTTTGGTGGCAATGCGCCAATTGGTCGAGCACTATTTTTCCGAACAAAGTGCAGATCCAAACGACAGAAGGCATCATCGCCATGCGCGTGCCGGCAATGGCCGGGCGTGGCGCTCGCTGGATAACATCAATCGTATGATCTCCGGCTCCAACAACCGCAGTCACCGCATTATTCTGCTGGAGCTGTTTTCCACCTTGTTGCAGGCTAAAGGCTCGGCGGTGCTCGACCCGCACTCACGTCCACTGCTGTTGATTGAAGACCCGGAAACCCGGCTGCATCCGATCATGCTGTCGGTGGCATGGGGACTGCTGACGCAACTGCCGTTGCAGAAAATTACCACCACCAATTCCGGTGAGTTGCTGTCGCTGGTGCCGGTAGAACAGCTTTGCCGTCTGGTGCGCGAGTCGGCAAAAGTTGCTACTTATCGTATTGGCCGTCAAGGCATGACGCAGGAAGACAGCCGCCGTATTACTTTTCACATTCGTTTTAATCGCCCTGCGTCGCTGTTTGCGCGCTGTTGGTTGCTGGTGGAAGGTGAAACCGAAGTTTGGATGCTCAGTGAACTGGCTCGCCAGTGCGGACACCATTTTGAAGCGGAAGGAGTGAGAGTTATCGAATTTGCACAGGCGGGGTTAAAACCGCTGCTGAAATTCGCCTATCGCATGGGCATCGAATGGCATGTGCTGGTAGATGGCGATGACGCCGGGAAAAAGTATGCAGCCACGGTTCGCAGCCTGCTGCAATCGCAGGGTGAGTCTGAGCGTGACCATCTGACGATGCTGCCGGCGCTGGATATGGAGCATTTCATGTACCGTAATGGCTTTAGTCAGGTTTATCACCGGGTTGCACAATTGCCTGAGCCGGTGCCGCTGTCGGCAGCGAAGGTCATCACCAAGGCTATCCACCGAACGTCTAAGCCGGATCTGGCGATTGAGGTGGCGTTGGAGGCGGCCTCGTTGGGCGAATCGGTTATTCCGGTACTCATTCGCAGTATGTTTTCGAGGGTATTATGGCTGGCGCGTGGACGTGCTGATTAAGAATACCGGTCGCACGGTGGCGACCGGTATTAGACTTGTATTTGACCTGGTTCACAGAAATTAAAGGAGATAGACCGGAAAGCGCAAGGTGAACATTCAGGCGACCGTTTCGCCGGCGACCGGCACGATCAGACTGGCGTGATTTCCCTTTGGCCCCTGGTGCACAGTAAATTGCACCACCTGGCCTGCTTTAAGCGTCCTGTAGCCGTCCATCTGAATGGTTGAATAGTGGGCAAAAATATCTTCACCACCGCTCTCGGGACAAATAAAGCCAAAGCCTTTGGCGTTATTGAACCATTTAACAGTACCTGTCTCCATGCATCTTCATCCTTCGCTAGAGTGTCCTCTAAGGTGAGGTTATTGGGTTAAGGCGAAACCAAATTGATTAAAACGACATCAATTCAATTCTACACTCTAGTGAAATCACCCTTGTCGTCAAGCGCTCGGATTAGACACTTTGTCGCAGGTTTGTGAAAATTTGATACAGATAACGCTATCGGCACGTTTTATTGCCGTTAATATCAGGAAGGGCGTTTTCGGGACCTGCACGATTTTGACCGGGCGGTGATACAATGAAAATCAGGTACGCGGCTGTAACCACAGCCAGCGGATAAGTATCAGAACTGATTTGGGTAAAAGATGGGAACTCATAGTACCGGACCGCAGACCGACGACCTGACCAAAGAGCATATTACTGAAGCTTTGCAGCCGCCATCGATGTATAAAGTAATACTTAACAATGACGATTACACGCCGATGGAATTTGTTATTGACGTTCTGCAAAAGTTCTTTTCTTATGATATTGAACGTGCAACGCAACTGATGCTTACGGTTCACTATCAGGGCAAAGCCATCTGTGGCGTTTATAGCGCCGAAGTGGCCGAAACCAAGGTAGCTCAGGTGAACCGCTATGCCAGAGAGAATGAGCATCCATTGCTCTGTACGCTGGAAAAAGCCTGAATAAGGCAATTTATTGGGGGAGGTGCCTATGCTCAATCAAGAACTGGAACTCAGTCTCAACATGGCTTTCGCCAGAGCGCGTGAGCACCGGCATGAATTTATGACCGTGGAGCATTTGTTGCTGGCGCTGCTCAGCAACCCCGCCGCACGAGAGGCATTGGAAGCCTGTACGGTCGATTTGGCGGTTCTGCGTCAGGAACTGGAAACCTTTATCGAGCAGACTACGCCCACACTGCCGCAAAATGATGAAGAACGGGATACTCAGCCGACGCTGAGCTTCCAGCGTGTGCTGCAGCGTGCCGTGTTCCATGTGCAATCGTCGGGGCGCAGCGAAGTATCCGGCGCCAACGTCCTGGTGGCTATTTTTAGCGAACAAGAATCCCAGGCCGCCTACCTGCTGCGTAAACACGACGTCAGCCGGTTGGATGTGGTGAACTTCATTTCGCATGGTACGCGCAAAGAAGAGTCCGGTCCGGCATCAAACCCGGAAAACCCGGTTAATGAAGAACAAGCTGGCGGGGAGGAGCGTATGGAAAACTTCACCACAAATCTCAACCAGCTTGCTCGCGTGGGAGGCATCGACCCGCTGATTGGCCGTGACAGCGAACTGGAGCGCACTATTCAGGTACTGTGCCGCCGCCGTAAAAACAATCCCTTGCTGGTAGGCGAATCCGGCGTGGGGAAAACCGCTATTGCCGAGGGGCTGGCCTGGCGCATTGTACAAGGCGACGTGCCGGAAGTGATGGCGGGCTGCACTATCTATTCGCTGGATATTGGTTCATTGCTGGCAGGCACCAAATACCGTGGCGATTTCGAAAAACGCTTTAAAGCGCTGCTTAAACAACTGGAGCAAGATCAGAGCAGTATCCTGTTTATTGACGAGATCCACACGATTATTGGTGCTGGCGCGGCTTCTGGCGGTCAGGTGGATGCAGCCAACCTGATCAAACCGCTGCTGTCCAGCGGCAAAATTCGTGTCGTGGGGTCCACCACTTATCAGGAATTCAGCAATATCTTCGAAAAAGATCGTGCACTGGCGCGTCGCTTCCAGAAAATCGACATCACTGAACCGAGCGTGGAAGAGACAGTGCAGATCATTAACGGTCTGAAGACGAAATACGAAGCGCACCATGATGTGCGGTATACCGCTAAAGCGATTCGTGCCGCAGTAGAACTGGCGGTGAAATATATCAACGATCGTCATTTGCCGGATAAGGCCATCGATGTTATCGATGAAGCGGGTGCGCGTTGTCGCCTGTTGCCGATCAGCAAACGCAAGAAAACCGTCAATGTGGCGGATATTGAATCGGTGGTTGCCCGTATTGCCCGTATTCCGGAGAAAACGGTTTCCGCCAGTGATCGTGATGTGCTGCGTAACCTGGGGGATCGTCTGAAAATGCTGGTGTTCGGGCAGGATAAAGCTATCGAAGCGCTGACCGAAGCCATCAAGATGAGTCGTGCAGGGCTGGGTCATGAGCGTAAACCGGTCGGGTCATTCCTGTTTGCCGGGCCTACCGGCGTAGGTAAAACAGAAGTCACGGTGCAACTGGCGAAAGCGCTGGATATTGAGTTGTTGCGTTTCGATATGTCTGAATATATGGAACGCCATACGGTCAGCCGCCTTATCGGTGCGCCTCCAGGCTATGTGGGTTACGATCAGGGGGGCTTATTGACCGATGCAGTGATTAAACACCCGCATTCGGTGCTGTTGCTTGATGAAATCGAGAAGGCGCATCCAGATGTGTTCAACCTGCTGTTGCAGGTGATGGACAACGGTACCTTAACCGATAACAACGGTCGCAAAGCGGACTTCCGCAATGTGATTGTGGTGATGACCACCAACGCCGGGGTGCGGGAAACCCAGCGGAAGTCGATTGGTCTCATCCAGCAGGACAACAGCAGCGATGCGATGGAAGAGATCAAAAAGGTCTTTACGCCGGAATTCCGTAACCGTCTGGATGGCATCATCTGGTTCAACCATTTGTCGGCAGAAGTGATTCAGCAGGTCGTGGACAAGTTTATTGTCGAACTGCAAGCGCAACTGGATGCTAAAGGCGTATCGCTGGAAGTCAGCGAGGAAGCGCGTAACTGGCTGGCGGAAAAAGGTTACGACAAGGCGATGGGCGCTCGCCCTATGGCGCGCGTGATTCAGGAAAACCTCAAGAAACCGTTGGCGAATGAACTGTTGTTTGGTTCGCTGGTAGACGGCGGCTCAGTGAAAGTGGAACTGGATAAGCCAGCTCAGCAACTGACTTACCGTTTCCTGAGCGCACAGAAAACCAAAGCCGAAGGTGCAGTTCACTGAGTGACATCGTCGTCATTGATATTACTGTCAGATTAAAGCGAAGGGCATCGTCAGATGCCCTTTTTTATGCCTTCATGCCGCGTAATGAAGCAGTGACGTTTTTTTGAATTAAGGGCATGTAAAGCCATTCACTCACAGCCTTAAAATACAAACGCCCCTGCAGCAAAGGCAAAGGCAAAGGCAAAGGCAAAGGATAAACATCCCTGCGTGTCGCTTCAGGCGATAACGCGGCTGTTAACGGCTACGGAAGACAATGCGGCCTTTGCTCAGGTCGTACGGGGTCAGTTCCACAGTCACTTTGTCACCCGTCAGGATGCGGATATAGTTTTTACGCATTTTACCGGAGATATGAGCGGTAACCACGTGCCCGTTTTCCAGCTCAACGCGGAACATGGTGTTGGGCAACGTATCCAGCACGGTGCCTTGCATTTCAATATTGTCTTCTTTGGCCATCGAATCCTCTAGGTGTAATTACCTTAGTTTTTAACCGGCAAGATAATGCCGAAAAACCCTCATTATGTAAAGGCGCGTAAGTCGCCGCCATTCATTTATCCCTGTTGGGAACCAGCTCGATAACAGGGGCGCTTAGTGTTTGCGGATGCCAGCAGCCATCGCGTAAGGCTGTTTGCTGCAACGAGGTCAGCTGTTGCAGGAACGCGTGTCTGGGGATATCACAGGCACCCAATGAGGCGGTATGGTCGTTAAGCACCTGGCAATCAATCAACTGACCGCCGTGGCGTACAAAATGCTGCAGGAACGCTGCCAGAGCATATTTGGATGCGTTATCCGCCCGGCTGAACATCGACTCACCACAAAACAGTGCGCCCTGTGCGATGCCGTATAACCCGCCGACCAGTTGATCGTTGCGCCAGACCTCGACTGAATGCGCCAGGCCGGACAAATGCAATTGATGATAAGAGTGCATCATCTCTTGGCCAATCCAGGTTCCTTCCTCTCGATCGCTGGCACAAGCGGAAATCACCGCGTTAAACGCCTGATTCAGCGTAACCCGATAATCAATGCGGCGAATGAATTTTCTCATGCTGCGGCTAAGATGAAACTGCGTCGGGAACAATACCGCACGCGGGTCCGGGCTCCACCACAGGATCGGCTCGTCGGGCGAAAACCATGGAAAAATCCCGTGCCGATAAGCACTCAGCAGACGTTCTGGTGATAGATCGCCACCATAGGCCAGTAACCCATTCGGGTCTCGCAGTGCGGTTTCCGGTTTTGGGAACCGCAACGAGAATGGGGAAAGCTCACACAGTAGCATAAGCACCTCGTCTACAGGTGTTGATGGAATTGCCAGTAGCGCCCTTTTAACGCCATCAGGCTGTGATGTGAACCCTGTTCCACCAGTTTTCCGCCGTCCATCACGCACAGTCGGTCCATATTTTCCAACCTATTCAGGCGATGGGTAATCACGATAAGGGTTTTTCCGCGGCAATGCTGGTGCAATAACTGCAGTATGCGGTGTTCGGTGTCGGCGTCTAGCCCTTCGGTCGGTTCATCCAGTAACACCAGCGGAGCAGGGTGGAGCAGAGCGCGCGCCACCCCGATACGGCGTTGTTCGCCACCGGATAACTGACGCCCCCCTTCGCCGAGCCAGGCGTTTAGACCTTGATCATCGAGTAGTTTCTCCAGCCCGACCTGCGTCAGTACCACTTTCAACTGTTCGTCGCTGGCTGTGGGGGCCGCCAGTCGCAGGTTTTCCCGTAATGTTGCGCTGAAAATATGTACGCGTTGCGGCACCACGCTCATGACTTCGCGCAAGGTTGCTTCCGTCCAGGCGGTGATTGACGTGCCATTAAGGCGGATCTCGCCGGTGTTGCAATCCCAGGCGCGGGTGAGTAATTGCAGCAGGGTTGACTTGCCGCAGCCGGTGCGACCGAGCAGTGCGACATGCTCTCCTGGTTCAACTGTCAGCGAAACTTCGCTTAGCACCGGTTGGCGCTGCTCTGGGTAGGTGAAACTCACGTTATTTAACGTTAGCTGGACCTGCTCCAGTGCTTCTGGTCCCTGTGATGGAAAGGTGACGGATGGACGCAACTTCAGCAGTTGATCGACTCGCGCCGCTGACGCCACAACGTGGCCGATGTGCTGAAATGCGCCAGCGACCGGAGCCAGCGCTTCAAAAGCGGCAAGAGCAGTAAAGACGAACAACGCGATAAGCGCCCCCGGTTGGTGGTTAGCGCCAACGCCGCCAGCAGCAAGCCATAACAGCAACGTGGCGGTCAGACCGCTGGCCGCAATTAGTATCGCTTGTGATAAGGCGCTCAACCCGGCTTGTTGGCGTTGCCGCTCAAACCAGCGCTGTTCTAACACTTCCAGTTGCTGGCGAAAGTGTGCCAGTGCACCGAAGACCGCCAGCTCTGCCTGACCTTGAATCCAGGTGGTTAATTGCACCCGGTAATGGGCACGCAGTGCGGTCAGATCGCTACCGATGGGTTGTCCTGCACGGTAAAACGTCAGCGGCAGCACAATTAACAACGTCAGCATGATGGCCGCCAGTGTGAACGCCAGCGAGGCGTCGAGCCAACTCAATCCATATGCCAGCGCCAGAATGACCACCAGTGCGCTTACCAGCGGCGAAATGACTCGCAGATAGAGATGATCCAGCGTGTCTACATCTGCCACCAGCCGGTTGAGCAGTTCCGCCTGACGAAAGCGAATCAACCCGCCGGGCGACAGCGGTAGGATACGGCTGAAAGTGAACACCCGCAGATGCAGCAGGACGCGAAAGGTGCCGTCGTGGCTGACCAACCGCTCGAAATAACGGCTGGCGGTACGCAGGATTGCCGCACCGCGTACACCGGCAGCGGGCAGCATATAGTTAAATGTAGTTAACCCAGCCAGCCCGGCGACGGCGGAGGCGGCCAGAAACCAGCCCGATAGCGTCAACAGACTGATGCTGGCCAGCAACGTAGCAATCGCCAGCACGATGCCCAATCCGAGCCGAAACAGATGGCGACGATACAACGCCAGAAAGGGCTTAAGTACCTGCATTGCGTGAATCTTTTCCATCTCACAGTTCTCCCCGGCGCTGCGTCAGGAGCGTGGCAAACGGCCCGTCTGCCTGACTCAGGGTAAGATAGTCGCCTTGTTGGACCAACTGGCCGTCAACCATGACCCAAATTTCGTCGTAGTCCCGAATTTCGCTTAACTGATGAGTAACCAGCAGCGTAGTCTGAGCATGTGATGCTTCATTCAGCGCGCTCATGACTCGCTGCTCGCTGTGGGCATCAAGACTGGCGGATGGCTCGTCCAGCAGTAGTAATCGGCATGGATGCAGCAGCGCACGTGCTACAGCGATCCTCTGCGCTTGCCCGACAGACAGACGGGCGGCACCGTCACCCAATTGCGTGTCCAGTCCTTGCGGCAACTGTGGCAGAAATTCGTGCACATAAGCGCGCTCAAGCGCCTGTTGCAGGATATGTTCGCTGGCCTGTGGGCGACCCAGCAGCACGTTCTGCCGCAGCGTGGGTTCCGGCAGATGAGGGTTCTGCCCCACCCAGCTAAGATGCTGTCGCCATGTTGTGGGCGATAGGGTGCGTAGTTCCTCGCTATTGACTGTCAGTGAGCCGCGATAAGGCAGGAAACCTAACAACAGGTTAAGCAGCGAACTTTTTCCAGCACCGCTGGGACCGACCAGCGCGACGCGTTGTCCGGCTTCCAGCCTGAAGTTAAGCGGCCCGGCCAGCACGTTGCCTTCCGGTGATAAAATGGTGAGGTCATGGGCGATGAGCGTTACAGGCGCATCACTTTGGAAGGGAAGCGTGCCAGTCCCGGCTTCCTGGTTTTCCGCCGTCATGAAGCGGTGCAGAGCTTCCGCTGCGCCGATTGCCTGCGCTTTGGCATGATAAAACGTGCCGAGGTCACGCAAGGGTTGAAAGAATTCCGGTGCCAAAATCAGCACCAGAAAACCCGCAAACAGCGTTACGCTGGTGCCGTAACTGCCGAAGTGCAACTCACCGAGGTATGAAAAACCAAAATAGACGGCTACTACCGCAATTGAGATCGATGCGAAGAATTCCAGCACGCCGGAAGAGAGAAAGGCCATACGCAGCACTTCCATCGTTCTGCTGCGAAATTGTTCCGATGCCTGACGGATCTGCTCGATTTCCGCTTCGCCGCGATGAAACAGACGTAAGGTGTCCAGACCGCGTAGTCGGTCGAGAAAGTTGCCGCTCAATCTGGCCAACGCCTGAAAGTTGCGTCGGTTGGCGTCAGCCGCACCCATACCCACCATGGCCATGAACAGTGGGATCAATGGGGCTGTGGTCAGCAAAATCAACCCTGCGGCCCAGTTCACCGGAAACACGATAATCAGTATCAGCACGGGAATCATGACCGCCAGAGACATCTGGGGCAGATAACGAGCGTAGTAATCGTGCATATCGTCCACTTGTTCCAGAATCAGTGTCGCCCAACTGCCGGCTGGCTTTCCCTGAATCCAGGCCGGTCCCAGTTGTTGCAACCGGTCCAGAACCTGCTTGCGGATATGTTGCCTGATCGTCTGACCACAGCGGAAACCGACACGTTCCCGTACCCAGCTAATCAAAGCCCGTAATACGAATATCGCTGCCAGTAGCAGGAATGTCGTGATCAGGTGGTTGCGTGGCGCATGGGTGATAATCAGAGAGTGCAGCAGCGAAGCCAGTAACCAGGCTTGAGCCATAATCAGCAGGCCGCTTATCAGGCCCAGCACCAGCGATAGTCGTAGCCAATGGTGTGCCAGACGGCTTTGCTGTTTCAGCCAGCGGGTCAGTTCTCGTTGTCGGGTGTCTTTCATCAGGTGGCGGTCGGTTCCAGTTGCTATATGAGAATAACGCTTATATAACCGTTACTTGACACAATTGTGCGTATAATGGCTGCGATGGCGTCATGTTACCTCGGTGACGGGGTTGTGCAAACGAAAAGCAGATTGTGGAATCGTGTGTCGATCAATTCCTGTATTGATGACCGGCAATAAAAAACCCGGACGCGATCACGACCGGGTTGGATTGCGGTATTCAGCGTTTACTTGCCAAGTGCATCCAGATAGCGCTCGGCGTCCAGTGCCGCCATACAGCCGGTGCCGGCAGAGGTAATCGCCTGACGATAAATGTGGTCCATCACATCGCCGGCAGCGAATACACCGGGAATGCTGGTCTGGGTAGCGTTGCCATGTATACCGGATTGCACCTTGATATAGCCGTTTTCCAGTGCCAGTTGGTCACCAAAAATGGCGGTGTTTGGGCTGTGGCCGATAGCGATAAATACACCGGCCACATCCAGTTGTTCGGTTGTTTCGCCAGCCGCCTCACGCAAACGCACGCCGGTCACGCCCATCTCGTCGCCCAGCACTTCATCCAACGTACGGTTGGTGTGAAGCACAATATTGCCACTGGCGACCTTTGCCATCAGCCGGTCAATCAGGATTTTTTCCGCACGGAAGCTGTCGCGGCGGTGAATCAGATGCACTTCAGCGGCGATATTAGACAGATACAGTGCTTCTTCCACTGCGGTGTTACCGCCGCCGACTACCGCCACTTTCTGGTTGCGATAGAAGAAACCGTCACAGGTCGCACAGGCGGATACGCCTTTGCCCTTAAACGCGTCTTCCGTCGGCAAACCAATATAGCGGGCGGATGCACCGGTTGCGATGATCAGCGCATCACAGGTGTATTCATCGCTGTCGCCGAACAGGCGGAATGGACGGGTTTGCAGGTCAACACGCGTGATATGGTCAAAGACGATTTCGGTGTTGAATTTGGCGGCATGGGCGTGCATACGCTCCATCAACAGCGGACCAGTCAAATCATCTGGGTCACCGGGCCAGTTTTCCACTTCGGTGGTGGTTGTCAACTGACCCCCTTTTTCCATTCCGGTAATCAGCAGTGGATTTAGGTTTGCCCGCGCAGCGTAGACCGCGGCGGTATAGCCTGCCGGGCCTGAACCCAGAATCAATAGTTTACGATGTTTAACAGTGCTCATGAGTTCCCCATTTCACTCGAACGGACGATGCAGCCGATTGTAAGGAAATTACTGGCGTAAAAAAAGTGTGGAGAAATGTGGTTGGTTATTGGTTCAATCGTTACGGAATGTTGTCAGTAAATGGCAATAACCCGGTTATTCAGTCGGTAATGCATGAAAACGCTGCTCGAATGGGGGCAAAACGCTAAATCTGGCACTTTCTTCTGATTTTAATTGTTTTACTTTGACAATCAGCTGCGCTTTTGCGAAAACATCCTTGGAAGAGGAAATATTTTGTATGTGAATAGTTGAATGCTCCAGCTTTATGCGTTTGGGGTCTATGTCGGCGGCGTCGCCTGCTGGCTAATTGCCGGTATTTTTGCAACGTTTTCGAAAAACGCAGTTGGAACAGAGAATAACCACATTACAAAAGACAGGGGTCTTCTTTAGGGGTGGCTCTGGAACATACAGGTTGGTCAGAGACCGCGATTAAACAGGGAAGGATGAAGAGAGACAATAAGAATGGTAGACACGAAAAAACGTCCGGGAAAAGATCTTGATCGTATTGATCGCAATATCCTGAACGAATTGCAAAAAGATGGGCGCATCTCCAATGTAGAACTGTCCAAGCGGGTCGGGCTTTCGCCAACGCCTTGTCTGGAACGCGTTCGTCGTCTGGAACGACAGGGTTTTATTAATGGTTATACCGCACTGCTGAACCCACACTATCTGGACGCGTCATTGCTGGTGTTCGTTGAGATCACCCTTAATCGCGGCGCGCCGGATGTATTTGAACAGTTCAATGCAGCGGTGCAAAAGCTTGAAGAAATTCAGGAGTGTCATCTGGTTTCCGGGGATTTTGACTATCTGCTCAAAACGCGTGTACCGGATATGTCGGCATACCGTAAGTTGCTGGGAGAAACGCTGTTGCGTCTGCCGGGCGTAAACGATACCCGCACCTATGTGGTGATGGAAGAAGTGAAGCAAAGCAACCGGCTGGTCATTAAGACCCGCTGACGGCAAGGGTGCATAACCCGATAAATTCAGCTACACTCCTGTGAATATGTACAGTATGGCGCCGGGAAATCCTCGGCGCTTTATCATGAAACATTTACAGGGAGCCTGGAGAGACGCTTGAGCCAGGAATATACAGAAGATAAAGATGTCACGCTGAAAAAACTCAGCGCGGGCAGACGGTTACTGGAAGCGATATTAATCGTGGTGGTGCTTTTTGCCATTTATCTGGCGGTTGCACTACTGAGTTTTAGCCCTTCGGACCCCAGTTGGTCACAGACTGCCTGGCATGAGCCGATTCACAATCTGGGGGGCGGGGTGGGTGCCTGGCTGGCGGATACCCTGTTTTTCGTGTTTGGCGTACTGGCATATGCCATTCCTGTGGTGATGGTATCGCTGTGCTGGGTGATTCATCACCAGCGCGGGCAACGTGCCACACTGGATTATTTTACCCTCTCACTGCGCCTGATTGGCACACTGGCCTTGATTTTGACGTCTTGCGGACTAGCGGCACTCAATGTCGATGACATTTACTACTTCGCCTCCGGCGGGGTGCTCGGTAGTCTGCTCAGCAGTTCGATGATTCCACGCTTCAATAATATTGGCGCAACCATGATTCTGCTGTGCGTGTGGGCCGCTGGGTTGACGCTGTTCACCGGCTGGTCATGGCTGACGATAGCGGAAAAGATCGGTTCGGGAGTCATGGCGTGCCTGACGCTGTTTTCCGGTCGTCGGCGTAAGGATGATTATCTTTACGACGATGATGACGATATCGATGAACGCCCGGCAGAAGCGAAAAAAGAGGCTTCCCGTAACGATATTCTTCATAAAGAAGAGCGAGTTCACGAAGATGAGCATTCGCTTAGCGATGGCAGCCTCACTGCGTCGTCTTCGGCAGGAGATGATGACGATGATGTGCTGTTTTCCGCTCCAGCAGTAACAGCACTGTCGTCAACTGCGGTTGCATCGGCATCGACGCTTGGCGATACAACGGCAACGGTGGTCGATGCAGTAGATGCCGTGAATAAAAACGCCCTGGCGATGACTGATGTCGAACCGGTGTTAAAACCACAGCCTGAACCGATAGCGGCAACGCCGTCGATTGAACGGACATACGATGCTCCAGCGCCAATATCGACACCTGAAGCCACTCTGAGTGCAGATGTTCCTCCCGCATCGCCGGTGTATTCATCAGCGACTGCGTCTGCCGGGGCCATGTCATCACCGTCTCTGGTTTCTGGGTCGTCATTGCCGAAATTGATACCTGACTGGCAGCCGTTGACCTTGCAGGCGAATGATCGAATTGTACGCCCTGCACCAACAGCCGCTGTTTCGAACGCAGCAGTTGGTGCAACTGTTGAATCGGAAGCGAATGTTGAATCAGAACCGAAGAAAACCGTGCCATTCATGCCGGCATTTACCGCAGATGAAGAGAACAATCCGCAGGTGAAACGCGGGATGGGACCGGAATTGCCGCGGCCAAATCCGGTACGAATCCCGACTCGCCGTGAACTGGCATCGTATGGCATTAAGCTGCCTTCACAGCGGCTGGCTGAACAGCAGGCCCGCGAAGCAGAACAACGCGCACAGGCAGCCCGTGTAGACCCGCTGTCACAGGATTCAATAACATCAGATCATTCAACGCTATCTGCCATTGAATCGCCTTTGTCGGTTGCAGGTGATATGCCGCTTAATGTTTCCGGTGAGGATCAGGATGCACTGGCGCAGGAAGCAGCGCTGCGGCAGGCTTTTGCTGATCAGCAACGTGAACGCTATGGCGAGGCTTATCCCGGCGATGATGAGGATGAAGACGCATTGTTGCAGGCGCAACTGGCGCGTGATTTCGCCGCCATGCAGCGCTCTCGTTATGGAGAGGAGCATGAGCAGGGCAGAAATGAGCAGGGTAGAAAACAGGATGCACAGCCGCAGTTTGCCATTGAATCACCTGTGCTAACGCCTGCAGCGGTAGAAACCCGACCGCCTGACGCCGCGCCGAAAACCTCAGCGTCGTTGCCACCAGATAGCCCCTTTGCTATTTCACCTTTCGCTGATCTGGTGGATGATGGCCCGTCAGAACCGTTATTTACCCTTCCTGCGCAAGATATCTTCCCGGATGAGTCGCCTGCACAACCGGCAGCGCCGGTGCATGTGCCACAGGTTACAGTGCAGCATGAGCCTGAAGAGGTGGAAACAGCATCATCACCGTCGATTATGGACAGTCTGATTCATCCGTTCCTGATGCGTAATGATCAACCGTTACAGAAACCGACGACGCCATTGCCATCGCTGGATTTGCTGACGCCGCCTTCGATGAACGATGCGCCAATAGACCGTGATGCGTTGGACGAAATGGCGCGACTGATCGAAATCCGACTGGCGGATTACCGCGTCAAAGCCACAGTGGTGGATTATCATCCGGGACCAGTGATCACCCGGTTTGAACTGGATTTGGCACCGGGCGTCAAGGCAGCGCGCATCTCTAATCTGGCCCGTGACCTGGCTCGTTCGCTGTCGGTGGTGGCGGTGCGTATTGTCGAGGTTATCCCCGGTAAGCCCTATGTCGGCCTTGAACTGCCAAACCGCCATCGTCAGACGGTTTTCCTGCGAGAAGTGCTGGATTGTGATCGATTCCGTGACAACGCATCGCCGCTGGCAGTAGTGCTGGGTAAGGATATTTCCGGCCAGCCGGTTGTGGCTGATCTGGCTAAAATGCCGCATTTGCTGGTAGCAGGTACCACTGGTTCCGGTAAGTCTGTCGGCGTTAACGCTATGATTATCAGCATGTTGTATAAGGCGACGCCAGCCGATGTGCGCTTTATCATGATTGACCCGAAAATGCTGGAACTGTCGGTATATGAAGGTATCCCCCACCTACTGACTGAAGTCGTGACGGACATGAAAGATGCCGCCAATGCGTTACGCTGGTGTGTGGGAGAGATGGAGCGCCGTTACAAGCTGATGTCAGCGCTGGGGGTGCGTAATCTCAGTGGCTATAACGAACGTGTGATGCAGGCCGAAACGATGGGCCGCCCGATACCGGATCCGTTCTGGAAGCCAGGTGACAGCATGGACACCCAGCCGCCAGTGTTGGAAAAACTGCCATACATCGTGGTGATGGTGGATGAGTTTGCCGATCTGATGATGGCGGTGGGTAAGAAAGTGGAAGAGCTGATAGCACGTCTGGCCCAGAAAGCGCGTGCCGCCGGGATACACCTGGTACTGGCGACGCAGCGCCCGTCGGTAGATGTGATTACCGGCCTTATCAAGGCCAATATCCCTACCCGTATTGCGTTTACCGTATCGAGTAAGATTGACTCGCGTACTATTCTCGATCAGGGCGGTGCGGAATCACTGCTTGGCATGGGCGATATGCTGTATATGGCACCGAACTCATCAATCCCGATTCGCGTGCATGGCGCATTCGTGCGTGACCAGGAAGTTCATGCCGTTGTGCAGGACTGGAAGGCTCGCGGTCGCCCTGAGTATATCGACAGCATTATCAGCGGTGATGACGATAGCGAAAACGGTAGCTTTGGTTTTGACACAGACGAAGAGCTGGACCCACTGTTTGATCAGGCGGTAGCGTTTGTGGTGGAAAAACGCCGTGCCTCGATTTCCGGGGTGCAGCGTCAGTTCCGCATTGGCTATAACCGTGCAGCCCGCATTGTTGAGCAGATGGAGATGCAAGGTATCGTCAGCAGTCCTGGTCATAATGGTAACCGTGAGGTGCTGGCGCCACCGCCGATGGAGTAATGATCGGTATGGCGTATGTCCCTGCAAAGAAGCGTAAAAGTATTGGATAACAGATAATTCGCCTGTCATGCCGCGTCCGGCTGGGCTACAGTAGCGTCCAACTGAAAGCGGCCCTTGTTGGGGCCGCAATAGCGGTAAGAACATGCAAAGGATTTTTATATGATAAAAATAGGGTTGATAACGGCTTGTTTACTGACCAGTCTGGTTTCTGGCGCTGTCTATGCCGATGCTGCCAGTGATTTACAGAGTCGATTGAGTAAAGTTAACAGTTTCCATGCCAGCTTCACGCAGAAAGTCACCACCAATGACGGTGCAGCCGTGCAGGAAGGCGCTGGGGAGTTGTGGGTAAAGCGTCCGAATCTGTTCAACTGGAAAACCACAGCACCAGATGAAAGCACGCTGGTGTCTGATGGTAAAACGCTCTGGTTTTACAATCCGTTCGTTGAACAGGTGACGGCAACCTGGGTGAAGGATGCGACCGGTAATACGCCGTTTATTCTGATAACCCGCAACGATCCAAAAGACTGGGGCAAATATAACGTGACTCAGAAAGGGAATGATTTTGACCTGATTCCCCGTGCGGCTAATGGCAATCTGAAACAATTTTCCATCAATGTGACCAGTGATGGCACTATCCATGGGTTTACCGCTACTGAACAGGATGGGCAGCGCAGTGTTTATACGCTGAAGAATCAGCAAAATGGCGAGGTGGATGCTGCAAAGTTCCGGTTTACGCCGCCGAAAGGCGTAGCGGTGGACGATCAGCGTCAGTGAGGCGTGTGTGAGTAACCTGTCACTCGATTTTTCCAGTCACCAGTTTCAGCCTCTGGCTGCGCGGATGCGGCCAGTCAAGCTGGCGCAATATATTGGCCAACAGCACCTGCTGGGACCCGGCAAGCCGTTGCCACGCGCCATTGAAGCCGGGCAGCTTCATTCCATGATTCTGTGGGGACCGCCCGGAACAGGGAAGACGACACTGGCCGAGTTGATAGGGCACTATGGGCACGCCGATGTGGAGCGCCTCTCTGCGGTGACTTCCGGCATCAAGGAAATTCGTGAGGCGATTGAGCGCGCACGCCAGAACCGTGATGCGGGTCGTCGTACCATTCTGTTTGTGGATGAAGTGCATCGTTTCAATAAAAGCCAACAGGATGCCTTTCTACCACATATTGAAGACGGCACCATCACGTTTATTGGCGCTACGACTGAGAACCCGTCGTTTGAATTGAATTCGGCACTGCTGTCTCGCGCTCGCGTCTATCTGCTTAAGGCGCTGAGTGCGGAAGATATCGAACAGGTGCTGGAACAGGCGCTGCAGGATAAAGAGCGTGGGCTGGGTGGGCAACAGATTGTTCTGCCGGATGAGACTCGACGTTTGCTGGCTGAACTGGTAAACGGCGATGCCCGTCGTTCGCTGAATCTGCTGGAAATGATGGCTGATATGGCAGAAATGGATGTCAGCGGCCAGCGCATATTGACATCAGAATTGCTCAAGGAAGTATCTGGCGAACGCAGCGCCCGTTTTGACAACAAAGGTGATCGTTATTACGACCTGATTTCTGCGTTGCATAAATCGGTGCGTGGTTCTGCGCCGGATGCCGCTTTGTACTGGTATGCCCGTATTATTACTGCCGGTGGGGACCCCTTATACGTTGCACGGCGGTTATTGGCTATCGCCTCTGAAGATGTGGGCAATGCCGATCCGCGGGCGATGCAGGTAGCGATAGCCGCTTGGGATTGTTTTACTCGCGTTGGCCCTGCCGAGGGTGAACGAGCCATTGCTCAGGCAATAGTATATTTGGCGTGTGCGCCGAAAAGTAACGCGGTGTATACCGCGTTTAAATCAGCGATGCGCGATGCCCGCGAGAAACCGGATTATGATGTACCGGAACATCTGCGTAATGCGCCAACCCGCCTGATGAAAGCGATGGGAGTGGGGGCCGAATATCGCTACGCGCATGATGAAGCCAACGCCTATGCTGCCGGTGAAGTGTATTTCCCGCCTGAAATGGCAGAAACTTGCTACTATCAACCGACTTCGCGGGGTTTGGAGGCTAAGATTGGCGAAAAGCTGGCCTGGCTCGCTGCTCAGGATCAAAATAGCCCGACAAAACGCTACCGCTAGCATTCACGTTGCGGTAAGGTTATTCCGAGATTTTCTGCTGCATGGTGTCGTTACCGGCACCTTGTAATTATCGATATCCCCTTAATAATACAAGCACAGGACTAGCATGCTCGATCCCAATTTGCTGCGTAATGAGCTAGACGCAGTTGCCGAAAAATTACTGGCTCGCCGAAATTTTAAACTGGATGTGGAAGCGCTGCGTAATCTGGAAGAACGCCGTAAAGTGCTTCAGGTCGAAACAGAAAGTTTGCAGGCAGAACGTAACTCACGATCGAAAGAGATCGGGGCGGCTAAATCGCGTGGGGAAGACATCGAACCGCTGCGCCGTGACGTAAATGAATTGGGTGAAAAACTGGATGCCGCTAAGGCTGAATTGCAGCAGGTGCAGAACAATATCGAAACCATCGCCCTGACTATTCCCAATATGCCCGATGACTGTGTGCCGCTCGGTAAAGACGATTCGGAAAATCAGGAAGTGCTGCGCTGGGGTGAGCCGCGCCAGTTTGATTTTGCAGTGCGCGATCATGTGGACCTGGGTGAGTTGACCGGCGGCCTGAACATGGCGCTAGGCGTAAAACTGACCGGTGCGCGTTTTTCTGTGATGAAAGGGCAGGTAGCCCGTTTGCACCGTGCGCTGGCACAATTCATGCTGGATTTGCACACCACCGAACATGGTTATCAGGAAGCCTATGTGCCTTATCTGGTCAATCACACGTCATTGTACGGTACCGGGCAACTACCGAAATTTGGTGAGGATCTGTTCCATACCAAGCCGTTGAGTGAAGAAGCGGAAACCAGTAATTACGCGCTGATCCCTACCGCGGAAGTCCCGCTGACCAACATGGTAAGAGATGAGATTCTTGATGACGATACGCTGCCAATCAAACTGACCGCCCATACGCCGTGCTTCCGTTCTGAAGCTGGGTCTTATGGCCGCGATACCAGAGGGTTGGTCCGTGTTCACCAGTTTGACAAAGTTGAAATGGTGCAGATTGTCCGTCCGGAAGAGTCGATGCAGGCCTTGGAAGAACTTACCGGCCATGCAGAAAAAGTACTGCAGTTGCTAAAACTGCCGTATCGCAAAGTGCTGTTGTGCAGCGGCGATATGGGCTTTGGCTCCTGCAAAACTTACGATCTGGAAGTCTGGTTGCCTGCGCAGAATACCTACCGTGAAATCTCATCCTGTTCCAATATGTGGGATTTCCAGGCTCGTCGTATGCAGGCTCGCTGTCGCAGCAAAGGGGATAAAAAAAACCGCCTGGTGCATACTCTGAATGGTTCTGGTCTGGCGGTTGGACGTGCACTGGTAGCGGTACTGGAAAACTACCAGCAAGCCGATGGTCGGATTGAAGTGCCGGATGTATTACGCCCGTATATGAACGGCCTGCAATTTATCGGCTAAGCACAATGTTGCAGTAGTAATGATGCTGTTATCAAAGCGCCTTTTGAGGCGCTTTTTTTATTACTGAAATACGTGTCCGGTATAGCGCATGGTGCGCAGAATTGTCTGATTCCCGGTCTGATGTCGGCGTTGATAACAGGATTCAGGCATCCTCTTATAGAGTGATAACGTGCGGGGTTCTAAGTTTTTTGCGTCGCACTGACCAAGGCTGCTTCAGGATAGGAAAAGGCTGGTGATGACAAGATGAAAACAAGGAGTGAACTACTAAATAGAGAGCCAACGAGGTGATTTATGTCACGACATATCGTCAGTCTGACCGGACGGTTGTTGGGCGCTTTACTCTATTATGCACCCGATGATGAGCACAATGTAGTATGGATAGAGCGTCTGAGACATCCAGCATGGCAGCAAACGTGGCCTTGTGGGAAGCAGTCCGATATCGCTATGGCCGCCCGGCAAATTAGGATCGGCCTACAACCTGACTACGATGAGCTGTTATCAGCGGCCTGGCGTCGCTTGTTTAATCGTGCTGAAGGTATTCCCGCACCGCCTTGGGGGTCGGTGTATCTTGATCGGCAAAATGTACTCTTTGGTGACTCGACACTGGCTCTGCGCCGCTGGCTGAGGAGATTGGGAATCGAACCACGCTGTGATCGCCATGAGCCGGAGGATCATATCGGCCTGATGCTGATGCTGGCTGCATGGTGTGCGGAAAACCAACCGGACAGTCTGCCTGAACTGCTTACCGAACATCTGCTGCCTTGGGCGATGCGTTACCTGGACTTGCTGGAGTACCACGGTTGTCACCCGTTTTATCAGGGAATCGCCTGGCTAACTCGCATCACGTTGCAGGATTGGCAAACACGTTTTCAGTTGATTCAGATGGAAAAAACGCTGTTTTATTAGTCCCCGGCGTTATCTTAGGGAGCCGGGGAGGGGAGAAGTTTGTGGTATGGCTATCAAAGCGATGGGGCTTACGGCTTATCTCGTTGCGGCATACCGGTTGCTGACTCGCTGTAGCAGTAACGGCTGCCACAACCGTTCCATGACCGATTAACCGTATCGAGCGGCGCGTTGCCAGGCGGGCCTGGCTCGCATTGCTTCCAGCAAGCGCCAGAGATTAGGGTATGAAGGCGAAAGCCAGCCGCGTTGGGCAGCAATGTCCAGAGGAAATCCCATCATGATGTCCGCTGCTGAGAATGCATCGCCAGCCAACCAGTGAGATTTTCCGGCTTCCTGTTCCAGAAAGTCATAATGCAGATTGAGCTGGGTATTGACCATATTGCGAATCGGCCAACCAAATGGTCCCATCTTATAAGCCACCAGCTTTAGCAACATTTCCGACATCAGTGAACCTTCAGCATAATGCATCCAATAGCGATAGCGCCAAAAATCCGGACTGTCGCTTGTTGGTGCCAGATGTGGGCCGAATGTCGCTACCAGATATTCCAGAATCACGCCGGTTTCTGCCAGTACTCGACCATCATGTTCAATCACCGGCGCTTTTCCCAGAGGGTGGATGTCACGCAATGCATTCGGTGCACGCATAGTGACTTTATTGCGCTGATAATTGATCACTTCATACGGGACATCCAGTTCTTCCAGTATCCATAGAACCCGCTGCGAACGAGAAGTATTAAGATGATGAACTCGAATCATGGGGGCGCGCTCTGCTTTCTGGTGGATCAGGTGTTGAGTTGTAGCATAGATGGCGAAAAAAGAAAAATCAGACAACCCGCTGTTTCTAATAGCATTCAGTCATAAAAAAGCGGGTTGACGTGAGTCTACTGATTTTCTTTTACCAGTCTTACCAGATAGTCATGCCAGTCATTTGCGCGACCCAGCCATGGGGCAATATTCAAGGTGGTAAAGATATCGTCTACTGCAAAAACTATTGTTGGGAAACCCGCGCCGCCTGATTGAGTAAGCCATTGACGACTCTCCTCGATATGTTTGCGGGTTGGCAAACCACGCCAGTGTGTACAGGCATTTTCGAAATCGTCCAGTGGCAGGCCGATTTCCACGGCCATTTTCATCAATACCGACATTTCAGAGATGCACAGTCCTTCAACATAATGGGCACGTTGCAAGCGTTCGAGTAAATCGATCCCCCGGCCACCTAATTCTTCAGCAGCCAGAATGGCTGTGGTGGGAGGCTCTGAGTCCAGTGTTGCTGTCACATCCCACAACAACCCATTGAAATAGCCATCGCCGAAAGGCTGGCCGCTCATTTGGGCAATACGGCGATCATGAGGTTGAACATAATCCCGCCATTCCGGTGTAATACGGCGTCGATTCGGCCCGGTCATCATACCGCCGGCGTGCAGCACGACAGGCAACCCTTCAATTTTACGGGCTGCATGGATTAACGGCGCAGCGGCGTAACACCAACCGCATAGAGGATCGAAAATGTAGTGTAGCCTGTTCATTCATACGCTCCGTATGTTGCCCAGCGTGTCGGGCACATCAGAAAAAGGGAAAGAGACGGGTTATCGCGCCACAAACCTTCCCAAGCATGTGCCGGAATGGCAGCCCGCTATTACTACTTGTGTGACGCTCTGTTTTAATTATTGTCTATTTCCTGAGAGTTAGCAGCGGAGGACGTCATTTTATCTCCCCTGTTCTGCGATCATAGATCGCAAACTTGAAAGAAAAGCGCCAGTAACGCGTCAGCAGGCTTGATATTGTCAGGCTGATATTATGCTATTGCATTTCGCCTTTGATGACTGTAGCACTCAGCTCTGGCGAAGCCGCTTCACCGAGATTCGGGTAAGTTGTCTCATTGCATTAATCAGCGCTACGCCCTTGGCTGATGACGGGATATTTTGCTTAAAGGTTTTCAGGTACTGACGAGTAAAATTCACATTTCGTGGTGACCAGGGCGCAGTCCCCTCTTTGTTGAGTAGATAATGGCCTGGCATCACGGTGGTTGGTTTGAGTTTATCGATACCAGGTTGGGCTGCTGGAATACTGACGGGCGAGCAAAATGTGCGCTAAGCGGTGATAAGGCAATTGACTTTGTCATTGCCAGTGGCATGATGCGCGCAAAGTATCCTCTCTTTCTGGCTTGTCTCTCCATGTCAACCTATACGCGCCCGGTTTTATTGCTGCTCTTCGGGTTGTTGTTACTCACTGTTTGTCTGGCTGTGCTGAATACACTGGTGCCGTTATGGCTTAATGATCGTCAATTGCCGGTCTGGCAGGTTGGCGTGGTAGGGTCAGCTTACTTCAGTGGGAATTTACTAGGAACGGTGGTTGCTGGCGGGTTAATCCGGATCTATGGCTTTAATCGCAGCTATTATTTGGCGGCACTGATGTTTGGGTTAGCGACTGCCGCACTGGCGTTATCACCGGATGTCGGCAGTTGGATTCTGTGGCGTTTTGTCGCCGGGATTGCTTGTGCGTTGATCTGGGTAGTCGTAGAAAGCGCACTACTATGCAGTGGAAATGCGCTCAACCGAGGGCAACTTCTGGCCGCTTACATGATGGCTTACTATTTGGGTAGCGTAGTCGGGCAACTGCTGTTAGGCATGGTACCTACCGCATTATTCAGTATTTTGCCCTGGTTGGTGGCATTGACATTGCTGGCGATACTGCCATTACTGTTTGCCCACATCCCGTCACCACAGCGTGTGACCCAACGCGTCAATGTCTGGCGCATGTTGCGTTATCGCACCGCTCGGCTAGGCATCCAGGGATGTGTGATTTCCGGGGTCATTCTAGGCTCCCTATATGGGTTAATGCCGTTGTATCTGGCGCATCAAGGCATGAGCGATGCCAATGTAGGTTACTGGATGGCGCTATTAATCAGCGCCGGTATTATCGGGCAATGGCCGGTCGGACGAATGGCGGATCGATATGGCCGATTACTGGTGCTGCGGGTGCTGGTATTCGCCGTTATTCTCGGCTCATTGGCGATGTTGGTTCCGGGGCGATATGGTATGGCACTGTCGCTGTTTGTGCTCGGTGCAGCCGGGTTTACACTCTATCCGGTAGCGATGTCATGGGCGTGTGAAAAGGTGGCCCCTGGCGAGTTAGTCGCTATGAATCAAACATTATTGCTTAGCTATACCATTGGCAGCCTGTGTGGGCCGAGTTTTGCGGCAATCCTGATGCAGACTTATTCTGACCAATTATTGTTTATACTGATCGCCGCTGTTTCGCTGGGGTATCTGGTCATCCTGTTGAAAAAAACGGACCATCACCCTCGACCGCTGGCGGTTTAAGCTATTTCCGGCCCAGTTGCATCTGACTGATAAATAGCGAATAGGCTATGTGAAAATGGTTAACGCCAGCCTGACAGTGATCAGCAATTGACGTTAACGTTGGCTGGCCGGGCGATAAGGTATTTACCCGGAACCATGATTTGCCGGGAAATTGAAGCTAATACACCACCTTGTGCCCGTAACTGGTCAGAATGGACTTGATGCGGTCCATTGTATCTGCTTTAGGCGGTTTGATACCGTCCAGCTTGTACTCCTCGCCCATAGCCGTCCATTTGTGTTTACCTAACTCGTGATAGGGTAATAGCTCGATTTTCTCGATATTGCTCATCTCTTTGGTAAATTCACCCAACAAATGTGCGGAAGCATCGTCATCGCTCCAGTCGGGAACAACGACATAACGAATCCAGGTGCGTTGATTGCGTTTGGCAAGATAACGCGCAAAGTCCAGCGTGCGGTGGTTGGATACGCCTACCAGATTCTGGTGCACGTCATCATTAAGTTGTTTGAGGTCCAACATAACCAGGTCAGTGGCATCCAACAGTTCGTCGATGACCGGGTCGTAGCGGCGAACGAAACCGTTGGTATCAAGACAGGTATTGATGCCTTGTTCGTGGCAGGCGCGGAACCAGTCACGCACGAATTCAGCCTGCAGAATAGCTTCGCCGCCAGATGCCGTCACGCCGCCGCCGGACGCATTCATAAAATGGCGATAGGTCACCACTTCCTTCATCAACTCCTCAACCGTAATCTCCTTGCCGCCATGGGTATCCCAGGTGTCACGATTGTGGCAGTAGAGGCAACGCATCAGGCAACCTTGAAAAAACGTGATGAAGCGAATACCGGGGCCATCGACAGTGCCACAGGATTCAAAAGAGTGAATGCGACCAATAACTGACATGCAAGGTTTCTCCAGGTTGGGCCGAGAAATAGCGGCCTGCAATGAGCGCAGTAACAACACTGTAGCACGGGCAGCCACAACATCTTTGCTCTGCGTCGAATCTGTTTTGTCAGCCAGCCAGGATTCGATAGCCAGCTGACAAAACAGGTTCTGATTATTCCGGTGAGGGTGGTGAAAAATTTCCGGGAGAAATTTTAACGCCGCTTGCGGTTGCCCACAAAGGAGAAGGGCAGAATACTCTTTATAAAAAGGCCCCACCAATGTGGAGCCTTTAGTTTACGCCTTTTCAGACAGACATGTAATTACATGGACTGAGTGAAAGTACGGGTAATAACGTCTTGCTGCTGTTCTTTAGTCAGCGAGTTAAAGCGAACGGCATAGCCAGATACGCGGATGGTCAGTTGCGGATATTTTTCCGGATTTTCCATCGCGTCGAGCAGCATTTCACGGTTCATCACGTTGACGTTCAGGTGCTGACCACCTTCGATGCTGGCTTCGTGGTGGAAGTAACCGTCCATCAGACCTGCCAGGTTGGTTTTACGCACGTCGTCATCTTTACCCAGCGCGTTAGGTACGATAGAGAAGGTATAAGAAATACCGTCTTTCGCGTAGGCGAACGGCAGTTTTGCTACGGAAGTCAGAGAGGCAACCGCACCTTTCTGGTCACGACCGTGCATCGGGTTGGCACCCGGTCCGAACGGTGCACCAGCGCGACGACCATCCGGGGTGTTACCGGTTTTCTTACCGTATACCACGTTGGAGGTAATGGTCAGTACAGACTGAGTCGGGGTCGCACCACGGTAGGTATTCAGTTTCTGAATTTTCTTCATGAAACGTTCAACCAGATCACAGGCCAGGTCATCAACGCGCGGGTCGTTGTTACCGAACTGCGGGTATTCACCCTCGATGTCAAAGTCAACAGCCAGACCGTTTTCGTCACGAATCGGTTTCACTTTGGCATATTTGATGGCAGACAGGGAGTCAGCCGCTACAGACAAGCCAGCGATACCACACGCCATGGTACGGAACACATCGCGGTCATGCAGCGCCATCAGCGATGCTTCATAGCTGTATTTGTCGTGCATGTAGTGGATGATGTTCAGCGCGGTGACGTACTGTTTAGCCAGCCAATCCATGAAGTGATCCATACGTTCCATCACTTCGTCAAAGTTCAGCACATCACCTTTGATCGGTTCAGATTTCGGGCCGACCTGCATTTTCAGTTTTTCGTCCACGCCGCCGTTGATAGCATACAGCATGGTTTTCGCTAGGTTGGCGCGCGCGCCGAAGAACTGCATTTGTTTACCGACAACCATCGGGCTTACACAACAGGCGATAGCGTAATCGTCGTTGTTGAAGTCCGGACGCATCAGGTCATCGTTCTCGTACTGCAGAGAAGAGGTATCGATAGACACTTTAGCGGCGAATTTCTTGAAGTTCAGCGGCAGTTTTTCAGACCACAGGATGGTCATGTTCGGTTCCGGAGACGGCCCCATGGTGTACAGGGTGTTCAGGAAGCGGAAGCTGTTTTTGGTAACCAGAGTACGACCATCCAGACCCATACCAGCCAGAGATTCGGTTGCCCAGATCGGGTCGCCGGAGAACAGCTCATCATATTCCGGAGTACGCAGGAAACGAACCATACGCAGTTTCATCACCAGGTGGTCGATCAGCTCCTGAGCGTCTTGTTCGGTGATTTTGCCTGCTTTCAGATCGCGCTCAATGTAGATGTCCAGGAAGGTGGACACGCGACCGAAGGACATAGCAGCGCCGTTCTGAGATTTAACTGCAGCCAGGTAACCGAAGTAGGTCCACTGTACCGCTTCCTGAGCAGTTGTTGCCGGAGCGGAGATATCGCAACCGTATTTGGCTGCCATTGCTTTGATCTGACCCAGTGCGCGGTGCTGTTCAGCAATCTCTTCGCGCAGACGGATAGTTGCTTCCAGATCTTCACCGTTTTCCAGTTTGGACTGCAGAGAAGTGAACTGAGCAAATTTATCCGCCATCAGGTAGTCGATACCGTACAGGGCAACACGGCGATAGTCACCGATGATACGACCACGGCCATAAGCATCCGGCAGACCGGTCAGTACGCCGGATTTACGGCAGCGCAGGATGTCCGGAGTATAAACGTCGAACACGCCCTGGTTGTGAGTCTTACGGTATTCAGTGAAGATTTTTTTCAGTTGCGGATCCAGTTTACGGCCATAGACCTCACAGGAACCTTCAACCATTTTGATGCCGCCAAACGGGATAACTGCACGTTTCAGCGGAGCATCAGTTTGCAGACCGACGATTTTTTCCAGGCTTTTGTTGATATAGCCGGCGTCGTGAGAAGTGATAGTGGCAGCAACATCGGTATCAAAATCAACAGGCGCATGGGTGCGGTTTTCCTGCTTGATGCCTTCCATCACCTTGTCCCACAGGGAACTGGTCGCCTGGGTGGCGCCAGACAGGAAGGATTCGTCACCTTCATATGGCGCATAGTTTTTCTGAATGAAGTCACGCACGTTGACGCCATTCTGCCATTCGCCTTCGCTAAAACCTTCCCAAGCCTGGGCGAGTTTCTGATTAAGTTCGGTCATATTACACCTACCTTTGATTTGGATTTTTATAACCCGACGTTGCGGCCGACAGCAGCTTAGTGCTGATCTCCACCGCGCAAATAGATGACCCAATAGGTCAACCCTACCAGCAATCCACCGCCAATAATGTTGCCGATCGTGACGGGAATCAGGTTGTCGACAATAAAATTGCTGATGGTCAAGTGCTCAAACTGGCCCGGCGTCATACTGATGGCGTGCCAGAATGTGTCTGAAGCAAAATTCTTAACTACAATCCCCATCGGGATCATGAACATATTAGCGATACTGTGCTCGAAGCCGCTGGCAACGAACATGGCAACAGGCAGAATCATGGCCAGCATTTTGTCAGTCAGAGTACGACCAGAGTAGCTCATCCAGACTGCCAGGCAGACCATCAGGTTCGCCAGTATCCCAAGGCATAACGCTTCGACAAACGTATGTTCCAGTTTGTGGTTAGCCGTCTGAAGCACATTCAGGCCCCAGGCACCATTCGCTACCATGTATTCACCGGAAAACCAGATCAGCGCAACAAAAAACAAAGCGCCAATTAAATTGCCGAAATATACATTGAGCCAGTTTAATCCCAACTGTTTCCAGGTAATACGACCACTGGCTTTGGCGATAACAGTCAACACGGTGGAAGTAAACAGGTCTGCACCGCAGATAACTACCAGCATCAATCCCATAGAGAAGCAGATGCCGCCTACCAGTTTAGCCATACCGTACGGCATGGATGAGGAACCTGTAGTTGCAGTAATATAAAAAACGAATGCAGTTGAGATGAACACACCGGCAGTGATTGCCAGAAAAAACGCAGTAAGCGGTTGTTTTGTTGCTTTATAGACACCGGCATCTTCAGCGACTTTCGCCATTGCCGACGGTAATAACAAGGTGAAGGGGTTGTCAGCTTTCACACTAACTCTCTCTTAAAATTTATCTACGGTGAGATACTAACAAAGGGTTATTCGTCATAATTTGACGTGGATCATACCGCTGGAATTTATTAGGCTGATCAGAAGAGGATTTATAGGTCATTTTCTTTTTATATAATTGATTTTAAATAAAAAAATATTTTTTAAAAATTATAAAAACAGTTGAAAACAGAATGAGTCTGGCATGTTTTAAGTTAAATAAAATAAGCTTTTGTAGTATTATTTCACTTCGGTTTTATGTTATTTAATTTATTTTTCACCATTCGGTAACAATAATGCCTTTATAAAAATAAATATTAGCGGTGATGTAATATACCCATATAGAAACAAGGGATAACTATGAAATTCGGTAATATTAGATAGTCGATTCGATGATGACAGTATACAGAACGCAGTGCATGTAAACGTTAAATCGTTTAATAGTGTGGTATCCCGGATGACGTAATAGTCATCCGGCTAACTGCTACAAAGCTTATTTTTTTACCTGCCAGTGCTTGCGCTTAGCGCGTTGCAATTTTTCATAAGCTGCCAATAACGACTGATGGGCAGGCAACGCTTTCAGGTCAGTATCCACTGTGAACAAGCCATAGAAGCACTGCTCACCGGAAATAGCGGCGCTTGCCGTCTCCACTGCATCCTGTCCATACATGCGCACGAAAGCATCATAGTATTGCGCGGGGTCGAGCTCAGGTTCCAGAGCCAGTTGCAGCAGCGTTTGTAGACAGCGGTAATAATTACTGCGTGCTGGTGAAAAGACAGACTGATTGAAATCCAGCGACCACTCCGCCCAGCTTAACGCCTGCTCCAGATCGCCGCCAGCCAGCGCCAGCATGGATTTCAGTTCGCCAATACGTAGTGTAAACCAGCCATTATCTTTGCCGGTTGCGATCCCCAGCAACTCGCGCACACGGGTAAAGTCATCCAATCCTTCATCATCAAGTTGCTGCAGCAGGGCCAGATAATCTTCTTTTTCCCATTGGCTGTCTGGTAAGGATAACAGTGTTTCGCGTAGATGCGCTCCCATGCTGTTGTTCGCCAGCAGCAGGTCCTCTGCCGGGTAGATGTCCGACATGCCAGGCACCAGAATGCGGCAGGCGTACACTGACAGATGCTCGTAATCTGCGATATACACCTCTTTGTCTTCTTTATCGAAGATTGCCATCAGCGTCGCAAATTCCTGCTCGGTCGTGCCGCTGAAATCCCAGTCGGCGAAGGCATAGTCTGGCTGGTTTTTGAACAGGTCCCAGGAGATTAGACCGCTGGAATCGATAAAATGGGTTTCCAGATTGGTGTGTTCGGCAACTTCCTCATTATCGAATGTCGGCGGCGTGAACACGTCCAGATCTTTCAGTCCACGGCCTTGCAACAGTTCGGTGACGGTACGTTCCAGCGCGACGCCAAAATCCGGATGTGCGCCAAACGATGCAAAACAGGTGCCATTGGCCGGGTTGAGCAGCACTACGCAGATAACTGGGTAGTGGCCGCCGAGAGAAGCGTCATAAGCAAAGATCGGGAAACCTTCCTGTTCCAGCGTAGCAATCGCTTCCACCACGCCTGGGTAACGTGATAACACTTCAGCCGGGATCGACGGCAGGCTGATGGCTTCAGCGATAATGCGATTCTTCACATAGCGTTCGAATACTTCTGACAGCCCCTGAACACGCGCTTCATTGCGGGTATTGCCTGCCGACATGCCGTTCGACACGTACAAATTACCGATGATGTTCATCGGGATATAAACCGTCTGCTGATCGGACTGCCGGGTAAACGGTAGAGCGCAGATGCCGCGGCTGTGGTTGCCTGATTGCAGATCAATAAGGTCGCTGGCGACAAGCTGTTGGTCCGGGTCATAGAAGGCGTGCAGACGGGTATCCAGTATACCTTCCGGCAGGCTGTCATCTTCGGGAAGTGGGAACCACTTCTCGTCGGGATAATGCACGAATTCGCTTTCGGCGATCTGTTGGCCCAGATAGAAGTCGGCAAAAAAGTAGTTGGTGGACAGCCGTTCGAAGTATTCACCCAGTGCCGAAGCCAGTGCGGCTTTCCGGGTCGCACCTTTACCATTGGTGAAACACAAGGCGCAATCGCGGTCACGAATATGTACCGACCAGACGTTGGGCACCGGATTCAGCCAGGATGCTTCTTCGATGTTGAACCCCAGGTCGAGGAGCTGTTGTTGAAAACGGGCGATGGAATCTTCCAGGGCGGCGTCTTTGCCTGGGATAAACGTTTGGGTCATGGTTCGAACCTGAATGTGTTATGAGGAGGCTGCATCATACGTGGTTTTGTGTACCGACTCTATCCTGCATGTTGCGTATTGCGTGGTGCTTCCCGACGACAATGTAACAGATGTATCGCCTGGGACGATAACAGGCGGACAAGAGCGCAAGTTTTCAGACATCAGGGGTGATAAGCATTGCAGGCAGGAAAGACGAATGATAAAACCGATGGCAGGGTAAACGGATGCGACGAGACAAGTCGCTTTGATATGTGGTGAGGGGAAATGACTCAGGTTTTTAATTTTAGTGCTGGTCCAGCTATGTTACCGGTAGAAGTGTTGCGTCGTGCAGAACAAGAACTATGCAACTGGCATGGGCTGGGTACATCGGTAATGGAAATCAGCCACCGTAGTAAAGAGTTTATGCAAGTGGCCAGTGAATCTGAGCAGGATTTGCGCGACTTACTGAAAATCCCCTCGAATTACAAAGTATTGTTTTGCCATGGCGGCGCGCGCGCTCAGTTTGCTGCAGTGCCGCTCAATTTGCTGGGTGACAATAATAAAGCTGATTATATCGATGGCGGTTACTGGGCATACAGCGCCGTCAAGGAAGCTGAGAAATATCTCACCCCCAATGTTATTGATGTGAAAACCCGTGTTGATGGGCTGCGTGGCATAAAACCGATGCGCGAGTGGGCGTTGTCCGATGATGCTGCTTATGTACATTATTGCCCGAATGAGACTATTGACGGTCTGGCTATCGAAGAAGATCCTAATTTTGGTGATAAAATCGTGGTGGCGGATTATTCATCCAGTATTTTGTCCCGACCGCTGGATGTGAGTCGTTACGGGGTGATTTATGCGGGCGCGCAGAAAAATGTGGGGCCAGCCGGCCTGACCCTGGTCATTGTGCGAGATGACCTCATCGGTAAAGCACGCCGCGAACTGCCGTCTATTCTGGATTATAAGCTTCTGGCTGATAACGATTCTATGTTCAACACGCCGCCGACCTTTGCCTGGTATCTGTCCGGTATGGTGTTTAAGTGGTTGAAAGAGCAAGGCGGCCTGCTGGAGATTGAAAAACGCAATCAGGCCAAGGCTGAGCTGTTGTATGCCACTATCGATGGCAGCGATTTTTATCGTAATGATGTTGTTCAGTCCAGCCGTTCTCGTATGAATGTGCCGTTCCAATTGGCAGATGCTGCATTAGACCCGATATTCCTGCAGGAAGCTCAGGCGGCTGGCCTGCACGCGTTGAAAGGCCACCGTGTTGTAGGCGGTATGCGTGCGTCCATTTATAACGCTATGCCGCTGGATGGCGTAAAAGCATTGACGGAGTTCATGGCCGATTTTGAGCGTCGCCACGGCTGATAAATTGATAAATATAGCGCGCTAATGTGCTGTTTCTGATTTAAACCCCGGTTATCTGGCCGGGGTTTTTGTGTTAACTCTTGGAGAACATGTTTCACATGCAGGAATCCCTGACCCTACAACCGATCTCATTTATTAACGGTACAATCAATTTGCCGGGTTCTAAAAGTGTTTCTAATCGCGCGTTACTATTAGCGGCACTGGCAAAAGGTACCACGCACCTTACCAATCTGCTCGATAGCGACGATGTTCGCCATATGCTCAATGCACTAAGTGCATTAGGCGTTGAATATCGCTTGTCGGCCAGTCGTACCGAGTGCGAAATCGTCGGTATGGGAGGGGCATTGACGGCGTCTGCGCCGCTGGAACTGTTTTTGGGGAATGCGGGGACGGCGATGCGTCCGCTTGCAGCAGCGTTGTGCCTGGCAGATGGCGATATCGTATTGACCGGTGAACCTAGAATGAAAGAGCGCCCGATTGGTCATTTGGTCGATGCGTTGCGTCAAGGGGGAGCTGGTATCGATTATCTGGAGCAGGAAAACTATCCGCCGTTGCGCCTGAAGGGTGGTTTTCAGGGTGGAGAGATAAGTGTAGACGGCTCGGTATCAAGCCAGTTTCTTACCGCCCTGTTAATGACGGCGCCGTTGGCTAAACAGGATACTCGCATCAGCATTAAGGGCGATCTGGTTTCCAAACCTTACATCGATATTACCCTGCACATGATGAAGACATTCGGCATCATGGTGACTAATAACGATTACCAGACTTTTATGGTTGCGGGTAATCAGCATTACCAATCACCGGGGCATTATCTGGTGGAAGGTGATGCATCCTCCGCTTCTTATTTTCTGGCGGCTGCCGCTATTCGGGGAGGAACGGTACGCGTGACCGGTGTCGGTCGTCACAGTGTGCAAGGTGATATCCGCTTTGCTGATGTGCTGGAGAAAATGGGGGCACAGGTTCGTTGGGGAGCAGACTATATTGAGTGCCAGCGTGGAGAACTTCACGCTATTGATATGGACATGAATCATATCCCCGATGCGGCAATGACCATCGCTACTGCCGCGCTGTTTGCCAAAGGGGGGACAACGACGCTGCGCAACATCTACAACTGGCGTGTAAAAGAAACTGATCGTCTGGCGGCTATGGCAACGGAACTGCGTAAGGTCGGTGCTGAGGTAGAAGAAGGGCATGACTACATTCGCATTACGCCACCGGCGCAACTGAAAGCGGCTGAGATTGGTACTTACAATGATCATCGCATGGCGATGTGCTTCTCGCTGGTGGCGTTATCTGATACGCCGGTTACCATCCTTGATCCTAAATGTACTGCTAAAACGTTTCCAGACTATTTCCAGCAATTGGAACGCCTGAGCCAGCGCAATTAATTTGCTGACGCACAGGGTAATGAGACAGCTCTGTGCGATATTTTTTTAGCGTTATACTCTGGGTATTACAACATTTTCCCGATTTTCTGCAGTAATAAGCCTTTAATCTCACGCTTACTGCCACAAAAGGGTATAATGACCCGGTATATTGTCTGTAATAAGACATGCATTTCCTGGTTTTGAGGAGTGAGAAATGGCGGTGACTGAACCGGTAATTACGGTTGACGGGCCCGGTGGCGCAGGTAAGGGAACCTTGTGCAAGGCGCTGGCAAATGCGTTGCAGTGGAATCTGCTGGATTCGGGCGCGATTTATCGCGTGCTGGCATTGGCGGCGTTGCACCATCAGGTGGATATTGCATCTGAGGAAGCGTTGGTCCCAATTGCGTCGCACCTTGATGTGCGATTTGTTCCAGAAGACGGGCAACTGAAAGTGATTCTGGAAGGTGAGGATGTCAGCAATGAGATTCGAACCCAGGAAGTAGGCAATACGGCATCCCAGGCAGCGGTATTTCCACGAGTGCGTGAAGCGTTGCTGCGTCGCCAGCGTGCGTTTCGAGATGCACCTGGGTTAATTGCCGATGGGCGAGATATGGGAACGGTGGTATTTCCGGATGCGCCGGTGAAGATATTTTTGGATGCCAGTGCGGAGGAACGCGCCAAACGTCGTATGCTTCAGTTGCAGGCGAAGGGCTTTAATGTTAACTTTGAACGTCTTTTGTCCGAGATTAAAGAGCGTGATGACCGTGACCGGAATCGTGCGGTTGCGCCTTTGGTGCCTGCACCGGATGCGCTGGTGCTGGATTCCACGAACATGACGCTGGACGAAGTGGTCGAGTTAGCGCTGGCGTATGTTCGCCAGATATTGCCTCAATCGGCCTGATTTCTGTTTTTTTACCCCGCCGCAAGGATGCTGTGGGGATGTGAAACAACCCCATCGAGCAGGAAGCCAGATGGACGTTAAATTTAAAAACCCAAAGATTATCAACATGACTGAATCTTTTGCTCAACTCTTTGAAGAATCCCTGAAAGAAATCGAAACCCGCCCAGGTTCCATTGTTCGTGGCGTTGTGGTTGCCATTGATAAGGATGTTGTCCTGGTTGATGCCGGCCTGAAATCTGAATCTGCCATTCCGGTAGAACAGTTTAAAAACGCGCAGGGTGAAATTGAAATCCAGGTTGGTGATGAAGTAGACGTAGCTCTGGACGCGGTAGAAGACGGCTTCGGTGAAACCCTGCTGTCTCGTGAGAAGGCTAAACGTCACGAAGCATGGCTGATGCTGGAAAAAGCTTACGAAGAAGCTGCTACTGTTACCGGTGTTATCAACGGTAAAGTAAAAGGTGGTTTCACCGTTGAGCTGAACGGTATCCGTGCGTTCCTGCCAGGTTCTCTGGTAGATGTTCGTCCGGTACGTGACACCCTGCATCTGGAAGGCAAAGAGCTTGAGTTCAAAGTTATCAAGCTGGACCAGAAACGCAATAACGTCGTTGTTTCTCGTCGTGCTGTTATCGAATCTGAAAACAGTGCTGAACGCGACCAACTGCTGGAAAACCTGCAGGAAGGTATGGAAGTCAAAGGTATCGTCAAGAACCTCACTGACTACGGCGCATTCGTTGACCTGGGCGGCGTTGACGGCCTGCTGCACATCACCGATATGGCCTGGAAACGCGTTAAGCATCCGAGCGAAATCGTCAATGTTGGCGATGAAATCACTGTCAAAGTGCTGAAATTTGATCGCGAGCGTACCCGTGTTTCCCTGGGTCTGAAGCAACTGGGCGAAGATCCGTGGGTAGCTATCGCTAAACGTTACCCGGAAGGCACCAAGCTGACTGGCCGCGTAACCAACCTGACTGATTATGGCTGCTTCGTAGAAATCGAAGAAGGCGTTGAAGGTCTGGTGCACGTTTCCGAAATGGATTGGACCAACAAAAACATCCATCCGTCCAAAGTGGTTAACGTGGGTGATGTGGTGGAAGTTATGGTTCTGGATATCGACGAAGAACGTCGCCGTATCTCTCTGGGCCTGAAACAGTGCAAAGCCAATCCGTGGCAGCAGTTTGCTGAAACCCACAACAAGGGTGACCGCGTAGAAGGTAAGATCAAGTCTATTACTGACTTCGGTATCTTCATCGGTCTGGATGGCGGCATTGATGGTCTGGTGCACCTGTCCGACATCTCCTGGAACGTGGCTGGCGAAGAAGCCGTTCGCGAATACAAGAAAGGTGACGAAATCGCTGCTGTTGTTCTGCAGGTTGACGCAGAGCGTGAACGTATCTCCCTGGGCGTGAAACAGCTGGCTGAAGACCCGTTCAACAACTACCTGTCTGTTAACAAAAAAGGTGCAATTGTTACAGGTAAAGTCACTGCAGTTGATGCCAAAGGTGCTACAGTTGAATTAGCTGATGGCGTTGAAGGTTATCTGCGTGCTTCTGAAGCCTCTCGTGACCGCATCGAAGACGCAACGCTGGTTCTGAGCGTAGGTGACGAGATCGAAGCTAAATACACTGGCGTTGATCGTAAAAACCGCGTTGTCAGCTTGTCCATCCGTGCCAAGGATGAAGCTGATGAGAAAGATGCTATTGCTTCTGTTAACAACAAACAGGAAGAAAGCAACTTCTCTAACGCCATGGCGGAAGCTTTCAAAGCTGCAAAAGGCGAGTAATGACGGTGGGTTGGGCAGCTCTCTCGCTTGCTGCCCAACCTCAAACGGTAGTAAGTTAACGTGGCATTAACTGACCACATGCTTGGAGGAATCATGACCAAGTCTGAACTTATCGAAAGACTTGCTGGACAGCAATCTCATATCCCGGCCAAGGTGGTTGAGGATGCGGTGAAAGAGATGCTGGAACAGATGGCCACAACACTGGCCAGCGGTGATCGCATCGAAATCCGTGGGTTTGGCAGTTTTTCACTCCACTACCGTGCGCCGCGCTTAGGCCGTAATCCGAAAACTGGTGAGAAAGTGGAACTGGAAGGCAAATATGTTCCTCATTTCAAACCGGGTAAAGAGCTACGTGACCGCGCCAACATTTATGGTTGATTAGTCAGCCGTAACGCCTGTTTTATAGATAGCACCCATTTGGGTGCTATTTTTTGTCTATAGAAAACCCACAGTCAGGTTTAAAGGTTTCTATAGACAAAAAACCGCTTTACCGGTGATAAAGCGGGCAGGACGGGTTATTTCGTGTGACGTGCTTTCAGACGCTGAATGATAGTGCCTAAATCCAGTTCCTGATCCTGCAATAGCACCAGAAGGTGATAGACCAAATCAGAGGCTTCATTGGTCAATTCTTCCCGGTCATGCACAGTGGCGGCCAGCGCGGTTTCCAACCCTTCTTCACCAACCTTCTGGGCGATGCGCTTGGTGCCGCTGGCGTACAGCTGTGCGGTATAGGAACTGGCCGGGTCGGCATTCTTACGCTCCGCAAGAAGCTGCTCTAACTGATATAAGAACTGCCACTGTGTCTCTGCCGGGTGGAAACAGCTATTGTTGCCCAGATGACAGGTTGGGCCGATTGGGTTGACCAGAATCAGCAGCGTGTCGTTATCACAATCCGGCGTAATGGATACCACGTTGAGGAAATGACCGGAAGATTCGCCTTTGGTCCATAAACGCTGTTTGGTACGGGAGTAAAACGTGACCTTCCCGCTTTTTTCCGTGACCTGTAGCGCCTCCTGATTCATGTAGCCCAGCATCAGCACCTCACCGGAAACCGCATGTTGTACGATGGCGGGCATCATGCCATCGGTTTTTTGCCAGTCGAGTTGGCTTCGTTGTTGTTCGGTTAACACACCCGGATCTCCACGCCTTGTTGCTTAAGGAACTGTTTGAGTTCGCCAATATTGATGATTTGCTTGTGGAATACCGACGCGGCCAGCGCGCCGTCCACCCCGGCATCCTGAAACGCCTCAAAGAAGTGTTGCATGGTGCCTGCACCGCCGGACGCGATCAATGGAACCTGACAGACATCGCGTACCTGTCGTAGTTGCGTCAGATCATAGCCGTTACGTACGCCGTCCTGATTCATCATGTTCAGTACAATTTCACCAGCGCCGCGTTTCTGCACTTCCTGCACCCAGTCAAGAGTTTCCCACTGTGTAACACGGGTACGTTTTTCATCGCCGGTGTATTGATTGACATGATAACGACCGGTTTCGGCGTCGTGCCAGGTATCGATACCAACGACAATGCATTGTACGCCATAGCGATCAGCCAGACGTGAAATCAGATCCGGATCTGCAAGTGCTGGTGAGTTGATGGAGATTTTATCCGCCCCGAAAGAGAGGATTTGCCCGGCGTCTTCCACGCTTTTGATGCCGCCGGCAACGCAGAATGGAATGTCGATCACTTCCGCTACACGGGACACCCAGCTTTTATCCACCACCCGACCATCAGATGACGCGGTGATATCGTAAAACACCAGCTCATCCGCGCCTTCCTGTGCGTAACGCTGCGCCAACGGTACGATATCGCCAATAATTTCATGATTACGGAACTGCACGCCCTTCACAACCTGACCGTCGCGCACGTCCAGACAAGGGATTATCCGTTTTGCCAGCATGAAATCGCCTCCGTCACGTTGAATTTACCTTCCAGCAAGGCCCGACCAACAATCACGCCTTGTACGCCGCTACTGCGTAGGGCGGCGATATCCGCCAGCGAACCAATGCCGCCGGACGCCTGAAATGCCACCTGCGGATAGCGGGTGCTGATTTCACGGTACAGTTCGACGTTAGAACCCTGCAATGTGCCGTCGCGGGAGATATCAGTACAGAGCACGTGTTTGAGGCCGAAGCGCAGGTAGCTTTCTACGGTTTGCTCCAGTGTGATACCGGAATTTTCCTGCCAGCCGCTGATAGCGATGTTTTTCACGCCGTCTGCGTCAATACGCACATCCAGAGCCAATACCAATGCATCCGCACCATAGCGGGTGAACCATTGTTGTACTTGCTCCGGCTGTTTTACTGCGGTGGAACCAATCACCACACGGCTGGCGCCAGCCGCCAACAATGCCTCGACATCCTGCTCGGTACGGATACCGCCGCCGACCTGTACCGGTACGGAAACTCCTGCCAGCAGTGTTTTAAGCAATGGAATCTGGCGTGCCGCCGGATCTTTGGCCCCGGTCAAATCTACCAGATGCAACACCTGCGCGCCTTGCTGCTGATAGTCTTGCAAGCGGGGCAGCGGGTCACTGCCGTACTGGCGCTGTTGACCATAATCACCCTGATGCAAACGGACCACCTGTCCATCAATCAGGTCTAATGCGGGAATAATCATGTCCGTTTACATCTCCAGAAAATTCTTTAGTAGCTGCGCGCCTGCCGCACCGGAGCGTTCCGGATGGAACTGGACGCCATAGAAGTTATCTTTCTGCACCGCGGCGGTAAACGCATCGCCATAGTGGGATTGGGCAATGGTATTGGCGCACACCGGCATAGCGTAACTGTGCACAAAATAAAAGTACGAGCCATCTGGAATATCGCGGAACAAGCGGTGACCAGCCTGCGGTGTGACCTGATTCCAGCCCATGTGCGGCAGAGGCAGGCCGCGGTCTGCCATCTGTACGACCGGTGTATCGATAATCCCTAATGTGTCGATACCGCCGGTTTCGTCGCTGCGGCTACCCAGCAACTGCATCCCCAGGCAGATGCCCAGCACCGGCTGGGTACAGGCTTTTATCAGGCTGATTAACTGACGCTCGGCCAATAGATCCATCGCTGCTTGTGCGGTACCGACGCCCGGCAGAAACAGTTTATCGGCGCGTAATACCACTTCCGGTTCGCGGCTGACCAGTGGATCGTAGCCCAGTCGCTTGACCGCATACCTCACGGATGACAGGTTGGCGCAGCCGGTATCCAGAATCACTACGTTCATCACAGCACTCCTTTGGAACTGGGCAGGGTATCGCCCTCCACTCGGATAGCCTGACGCAGTGCACGGCCAAACACCTTGAACAGACTTTCGACACGATGATGATCGTTACGCCCTTTGGTTTTCAGGTGCAGGGTACAGCCCATCGCGTAGGAGAGGGAACGAAAGAAGTGTTCCACCATTTCGGTACTGAGATCACCGACGCGTTGATAGTTGAACTCTGCCTTATATTCCAGATGCGGACGGCCAGAGATATCAAGTGCGCAGCGCGCGAGACATTCATCCATCGGCAGCACAAAGCCAAAGCGGCCAATGCCGCGTTTGTCTCCCAGCGCGTTGTTTAACGCTTCACCCAGCGCCAGCCCGGTATCTTCTACCGTGTGGTGATCGTCGATATACAGATCGCCTTTTACGTCGATGTTGAGGCGAAAACCGCCGTGGGTAGCAATCTGGTCCAGCATGTGGTCGAAAAAGCCGACTCCGGTATGGATCTTGCTGCCGCCTTCGCGGTCCAGCCAGACATTGACATCAATAGCGGTTTCACGCGTTACACGGTTGACATGGGCGTGACGATCGCGTTTGGTCAATTGGGCGGTAATCGCCTGCCAGTTGAGGCTATCTCGTTGATAACGCAGGCCGGTGATGCCCATGTTTTGCGCCAGTTGAATATCGGTTTCTCGGTCGCCAATCACAAAACTGTTGGCGCTATCCATCACGTTGTCTTTCAGGAAAGCGTCTACCAACGCGGTTTTCGGTTTGCGACAGTCACAGTTGTCGCCAGGGAAGTGCGGACAAATCAGCACTCGTTCGAAGCGAATGCCTTGCGATGTAAAAATCTGCATCATCAGGTTGTGTGGCGGGTCGAAATCTTCCTGTGGGAAGCTGCTGGTGCCCAACCCATCCTGATTAGTGATCATCACCAGCTTGAAACCGGCTTTTTGCAGAGTAAGCAGCGACGGAATAACATCCGGTTCTAAAGCCAGCTTATCCAGCCGGTCAACCTGATAGTCTTCGGGCGGTTCGGCAATCAGCGTGCCGTCACGGTCAATAAAAAGATACTTTAATCCCACGGTGATTCCTCTAATTATGCTGTTTTACCTGACAATGCCTGTAGCGCACTGATGACACGTTCGCACTCGTAACGGGTGCCGATAGAAATACGCAGACAACCTGCCAGCCCCGGCTGTTTGTTCTGATCACGTAAAATGATGCCTTGATCCCACAAGGACTTGAAGACTGCTGGCGAATCAGCAAAGCGCACCAGCAGGTAATTGCTTTCACTGGCGTATACCGTTTCCACGTTCGGTAGCGTTTTCAGCGAGTCACTTAGCCAGCGGCGATTTTCACTGAGTTCGGCCACATTGCGTCGCATGGTCGCGATGCCGTCTTCACTCAGAGCCTGTGCGGCGATATCCGCGACCGGCAGCGCCAGTGGGTAGGGGGCGATCACTTTCAACAGCAGTTGGATAACCTCGGCACTGGCGAGAGTAAAACCGCAGCGCAGACCAGCTAACGCGAAAGCCTTGGACAGGGTACGCAACACCACCTGATGCGGATAGTGGGCCAGCCAGCCAGTTGTCGTCGCCTGTGGACAAAACTCAATATAGGCTTCGTCGATAGCGACGATAGCGCGGTCACGCGCCAGCTCCAGCAATCGACGTAAATCGTCTGGATTGATCAGATTACCGGTCGGATTGTTAGGTGAACAGACATAAATCACCTTGACGTTATCCAGCGCGCCTTCAATAGCCGCTAAATCCAGTTGCCAGTCGGTAGTTGCCGACACAATACGACGCTCCACACCCAACGTTTCCGCGCTGACGGCGTACATACCGTAAGTCGGCGGACAGAACATAATGGCATCTTTACCCGGTTCGCAGAACGCACGGATTAATAGCTCGATACCCTCATCGGCACCGCGGCTGACCAGCACCTGTTCCGGTGCAACACCGGCGTACGCCGCATAACGTTCAATGACCTGTGCAGGTTGGCATTCCGGATAACGGTTGAGCGTCTGTAAAGTAAGCTGATAGTTCGGCGCTTGCGGATACTCGTTGGCGTTTAACCATACGTCACCTTTTCCTCCCAAACGACGAGCAGACTGATACGGGGTCAGGCGGCGGACGTTATCACGAGCCAGATTCTCAATACTCATGCTTGCTCCTTGAGGGCATTGACGCGCAGGGTGACGGCGTTTTTGTGGGCGGTCAGTTGTTCGGCCTGTGCCATGATTTCGATGGTTGATGCCAGCCCCAGCAAACCTTGTGGCGACAGCTGTTGTACCGTCATGCGTTTCTGGAAATCAGCCAACCCCAGACTAGAGTAGGTGGCAGTGTAACCGTAGGTCGGCAGCACATGATTGGTGCCGGACGCGTAGTCGCCAGCAGATTCCGGTGACCAGTCACCCAAAAATACTGAACCAGCGCTGGTGATGCGATCAACCAGCGTTTCGGCATTACGTGTCTGGATAATCAGGTGCTCCGGGCCGTATTGATTACTGATATCAATGCACTGGTCCAGATCGCGTGCGACGATAACCCGGCTACTGGACAGCGCCTGACGGGCAATGTCAGCGCGGGATAACGTGGTCAACTGGCGTTCTACCGCGTCGATGACCGCCTGCGCCATGTCCGCATCCGGCGTCAGCAGGATAACTTGTGAATCCGGGCCGTGCTCCGCCTGCGACAGCAGGTCTGAGGCGACGAAATCCGGCGTGGCACCGCTGTCGGCGATCACCAGCACTTCGGACGGACCGGCTGGCATGTCTATGGCTGCGCCGTCGAGCAACTGACTAACCTGACGCTTAGCTTCGGTGACATAAGCGTTACCGGGGCCGAAAATCTTATCCACCTTCGGCACGCTGTCGGTGCCAAACGCCATGGCGGCAATCGCTTGTGCGCCACCTAACTGGAAGACTTCTTGTACACCGCACAATTTTGCTGCATACAAAATTTCGTCGGCGATGGGCGGCGGTGAACACAGAATCACGCGCTGACATTCGGCGATACGTGCCGGGGTTGCCAGCATCAATACGGTGGAGAGCAGCGGAGCGGAACCGCCGGGAATATACAGCCCCACGTTGGCAATCGGGCGGGTTACCTGCTGGCAACGTACGCCGGGTTGGGTTTCTACGCTGACTGGCGGAAATTTTTGTGCGTTGTGAAAGGTTTCAATGTTGCGCACGGCGGTCGCCATGGCCTGTTTAATGTCATCGCCCAGCCGTGCAACGGCGGCGTCAATGGCTTCGGCTGATACACGCAAGCTATCGACTTGCACCTTGTCAAAGCGGGCGCTGTACTCACGCAGCGCGGCATCGCCATCGTTACGTACCTTTGCCAGAATCTCTGCGACAATCGCGCTGATGCTATCGGAGGCGGAGATAGCCGGGCGGGTCAGCAACTGACGTTGTTTCTCTTCAGTGCAGGCTTGCCAGTCAATTAGGGTGTTGAAGCGGTTGCTCATGGCATTACTCCATCATCTTTTCAATCGGCAGCACCAGAATAGAGCTGGCGCCCAGCACCTTCAGTTTTTCCATGGTTTCCCAGAACAGGGTTTCGCTGCTGACCATGTGCATAGCGACGCGGTTTTGGTCGCCAGCCAGCGGCAGGATGGTGGGACGTTCCGCGCCTGGCAACAGCGCGATAATTTCATCCAGACGTTCACTGGGCGCGTGCAACATGATGTATTTGGATTCGCGTGCCTGAATCACGCCCTGCATACGGGTTAACAGTTTGTCGATCAACTGCTGCTTCTCGGCTGGCATCTCGCCGTCACGTTGAATCAGGCAGGCTTTGGAACGATAAATCACTTCCACTTCACGCAGACCATTGGCTTCGAGCGTCGCGCCGGTGGAAACCAGATCGCAGATAGCGTCAGCAAGACCGGCGCGCGGCGCGACTTCCACTGAGCCGTTAAGCAGGCAGGATTTGAAGTTAACACCGTGTTTATCGAGGTACTGTTTGAGCAGGTGCGGATAGGATGTGGCGATACGTTTGTTTTGCAGACATTGCGGACCGGTGTATTCCTCATCAAGCGGCATTGCCAGCGACAAGCGACAACCACCAAAATCCAGCCGGCGCAGCGTGAAATAGCGTGGATCTTCGCCTTGAGCGCGACGGTTAAGCAACTCTTCTTCCAGCACGTTTTCACCGATGATACCTAAATCGACCACGCCATCCATCACCAGCCCCGGAATATCGTCATCGCGTACGCGCAGAATATCGATAGGCATGTTTTCGGCAAACGCAATCAGGCGCTGCTGATGCAGGTTGATTTTGATGCCGCAGCGGGCCAGTAGTTCCCGTGAGTCGTCGCTCAGGCGGCCTGATTTCTGCATTGCGATACGTAAACGTGTTTTATCCAGCATGTGAACCTCAATTTATCCTGTCTGTGATGCCTGTTAAGCAGGCTTTTTAAAATTCCCGGCCCAAAAAAAAGCCCCCGGAATCGATCTTCCGGGGGCTTTTCTTACGCGTCTACCGCCACTGGAAGATTCTGAGTGTCTTCCAGCACCTATCGCCTGAAAGACTAATCAGGGTGATGGTGATGATGGTGGTTAATGTTGACACGTAACATGAATTCGTCTCTTTATCGTAAAATACAAAGTGATGTTGCCTGCCGGTTAACCTAAACCATGTTGATGTGATAGTGCAACATTTTTTTACCCACAGTGTATAAATCACATTACCGCCAGATGGGCGATAAGGGTACATAATGAAAAGCACAGAGTATTGAACGCACAGAGTATTGAACCGGGGATATCTACGCTGGGGAGTCAGGAGAACAACGATGAAAAAGGTATCGATAATCGGGCTTGGCTGGCTGGGGATGCCGCTGGCGTTGGCGTTACAGAACCGCGGGTATCAAGTGGTCGGCAGCAAAAGCACTGATGATGGGGTAACCGCAGCACAGTTGTCGGGAGTGGAGTGTTATCGACTGTCGCTGACGCCGGAATTAGAGTGCGAACCTGATGAGTTGGATCTCTTGCTGAATGTGGATGCGTTGATTATCACCTTGCCGCCAGGGCGACTTGAGCGCGCGGGCGGTACTTATCTGCAGGCGGTACAGCAGGTGGTCGATAGCGCATTGGCTCATGGGGTGCCGCGCATTATGTACACCAGTTCCATTTCGGTTTACGGTTCGGTCAGCGGTCGGGTGAAAGAAAGTAGTCCGTTACAGCCAGAAACCGGTACAGGTAAGGTTTTACTGGCGCTTGAGCAATGGTTGCACGCACTGCCGCATACCGAAGTGGATATTTTGCGGCTGGCCGGGCTGGTAGGAAATAACCGTCATCCGGGACGTTTTCTTGCCGGGCGTCGAGATCTTCCGGATGGCAGTCATGGTGTGAATCTGGTCCATTTGGAAGATGTGATCAGTGCTATCGCGCTGTTGCTACAGCGTCCACACGGTGGTCACCTCTACAATTTGTGCGCATCGGGACATCCGGCTAAACAGGATTTTTATCCGGAACAGGCGCGCCAGATGAGGCTGGAGCCGCCGCAATTTCTGTCGGGCGACCCGGCGCAGGCCAGATTGATCGACGGGCAGCGGATTTGTAGTGAACTAGGGTTTGAGTATCAGCATCCGGACCCGATGACCATGGTGTTTTAGGATGTAACGGCGGCAGCTGACTGGATTATCGGCTTAGCATGGTGGATGTAAAAACATGGTGGATGTAAAAACGGCCCGCCAGTAGTGGGCCGTACGTGAAGATAACGTCAAAACGATTAAGTCAGTGCGTTTAGAAAGAAGCCCAATCGTCTTGGATATGTAGTTGTATTTTGCGGTATGGCTGTTTTTTACGCTGTAAGGCTGCTATTTTGGAGAAATGCCTAATCAGGCTTAGACCGTTGACTGAATCTGGCATCCTCAAACGTGCGGTGCCTGTAGCATTATGCTGGCTACTAACGCTCTCGGAATCGAACGATGCCCGATAGCTACAGAGGAGCCATGCCGGCGAGTGGCAGCCGACAGGCTTAAGGAAAAGAATAGGGTAGCTGAGCGTGTGTCAGTCCAGATGTTTTTTACGATACAGACGCCGGGGATGTCCAATCTTGCCGTAACGCATCTCTACATCCAGAAACTGGTTTTCAAGCCCGTATTCCAGATAACGTCGGGCAGTGGTTTTACTCAGTCCAGTTTTCTCCACGACCTCATCCACGGAAAACAGCGTTTCCGGTTGGTTCTGAAAAATCTGTTTGATCAGACTGAGTGTGTTCTCTTCAATACCTTTACTACCGGGGCCATTAGGCACAGTGGACGCCTGCAATTGGTAGAGCACGTCCACGTTCTGCTGATCAACGACTTTGTAGGTATATTGGGTTTTGACAAATTGGATAAACCGTTCAAGCGATGAGCGCAAGCGAGGGTACGATACTGGCTTGATGATGTAATCAAAGGCTCCACACCGAATAGCTTGCGCACAGGTGTTCATGTCACTGGCGGCGGTAATGAAAATGACCGAACAATTAATACTGCGCATCAGGTCGCTTTCAATAAGTTGAACGCCTTCACCGTCCGGCAGGTAGTTGTCCAACAGCATCAATCGGGGTCGGTACTGCTGCAACATGCGTTTGGCTTCGTTCAGGGTTGAGGCGATGCCCACTACTCGCAGCGCAAAGTTTTTCTCAATAAATTCTGCGTGGATATTTGCCAGCTTTCTTTCATCTTCGACGATCAGAATGTCGAAATTTTCAATAGGTCGTTCAGTCGGCATGGTGCTCGCAATCGACATGATACTCGTATTCCCTGGTTTTGGTTATATGGTGGTTTTTGGAATAAAAATAGAAAAAATAGCGCCGTAAGGCGAATTGTCAGAAACTTCGATCACACCCTGAGCCTGACTGACATAATTGGCAACCAAATACAGGCCCAACCCGTGATCGCCTTCCTGTTTGCTGGTGACGCCCATTTCAAATACCCGATCTGCAAGGGCCGGGTCAATCCCTGTACCCTGATCAGCGACTTCAATGACCAATTCCTGTTCGCCATCGTGTATATATACTTCAACAGGATAGTAGGTACGGGTACTGGCAAGTGTGGCCTCTACTGCATTATCGATTAAATTCCCAATAATTGACATCAGCTCTGTTTCATTGAGCGAGGCGGGGATACTGTTGAGCTGACAGCGCGGATCAAAGTGTAGTTCTATGCCTTTTTCACGGGCGCTGGCGTATTTGCCAAGCAGCAGTCCACAAAGCGCCGGTGAACAGAATCGACTGGAGATGAAATCAAGAACCACCTGCGCCCCTTCGGACTGCGCTTCAATGTAGCGTACTGCTTCATCATAGCGACGCAGGTGCAGCAACCCAGCCAGCGTGGCAGTCCAGTTTAGTTGTTCGTGTCGCAAAATGCGCAGGCTGTTGGCATAGCGTTTGACCTGACTGAGTTGCATACTCAGGGTGTGAATATCGTTCTTGTCGCGAAAACTGATCACCCAGCCCTGTAGTTCATCTTCCAGCATAATGCGTACGCGACTGGCAATCACCGTGATGTGGTTGAAACGGCAGATCTCGTCATGGGTGTCGGTTGTCCATATCTCTTCACTGGAGAAAAAGGAGACAGGTGTAATCACCTCGTCGATTAGTTTGCCGCGCAGTTGATATGAGGGCGTCACCAGACCCAGCAGATCTTTGGCCGCATGGTTGATAACCGCAATGTTGCGTTGCTTATCGATGGCAATAACACCTTCATAAATAGATTCCAGTAGCGCTTTTTGTTGCCGCACCAGCAGCCGGATTTCCAGTGGTTCCAGCCCGAACATCTGTTTTTTCAAATTACGGGAGAACCACAAGGAAAAGAAGAATAGGGCAACCAGCATAGCGACGATAGCAAGGCCAACATGAGCAGCTTTGCTAAGTGTCAGGTTGTCGATGTGCTTTTTCAGATATCCTACCGATACGATACCGATGACCTGATCGCCTGCCATGATCGGTGCCTTGCTGCGCAGTGAGGTACCAATAGCCCCACGCCGTAGGGTGATAGTGCTTTGCCCCTCTAATACCTCTTTATTATCGCCGCCGATCATGTCGGTACCGAGCAATGACGGTTCTTCCGAATGATACAGATGGGTGGCGTTGCGATCACCGATGACGATAAAGCTGGCGTCGCTGCGCGCCTTGATTTGATCGACCAGGTCGTCGATGGTGGCGGTGTCGCGGTGTTTTACTGCCTCGATAAGCGAAGGGATAATTGCGATTTCACGCGCCTGAATCTGTGCCCGGCTACCCAATTCGTCATAAAGCTGCTGATCTACCGCCCGATAGTAGTAAAGCCCTACAGTGATAAGCAGCAGAGAAAAAAAGATCATCAGGTAGATGAACAGCTTGAGATGGAACGATAGTCTGACAGTCATAATGTGCTAATCACCGGTAGACCGATTGAATCGGAGGTGGCTAATTTATCATGAATGGCGTAAAAGTAAGGGGATAAAAAATGGTCTTGTGAAGCGTTTCGCGCAGATTGTGAAAATAGTATTCTCTTTTCTGTTATTTTAAATAAGGTGTAAATAAAGCGTCACGCATAATAGACATCTTAATTACTTTTTATCAACATATGTCTATTCTTATTTAAATAAGAGCCTTTCGCACCATAGAAACCATAAAAACCACGAAAAACCTTCCAAAATGAAATTATTTAATTATTTGAAAATAAATAAGAAAATAATTAAAACCATAAAAACCATAAGTGCCATTAAAACTCATTTTTTAATTTGAGAGTTGTCACATAATAACGGTCGTTGACCTCTTAATATACCCTGGAAAATAACGAGGGGAGAAGGTTATGAGTACCACTGATGATTCTTATATTGTTGTAAAAGATGAGACCTCTGGGAAGGCTTCATTAAAAGAAAAATGGTGGCACATTCTGGATAACTACAAAATTGGTGTTATTCCTGTGCCGCTGTTTATCCTGGCTGGGCTGTTGATTGCTCTGGATTGTCTGGAAGGCAAACTGCCTAGCGATATCGTAGTGATGGTCGCCACGTTGGCATTCTTTGGTTTTGCCTGTGGCGAATTTGGTAAGCGTTTACCGTTTATCGGCAAGATGGGGGCTGCTGCTATTTGCGCCACCTTTATCCCGTCTGCGCTGGTTTACTACGGACTGCTGCCACAGGTGGTTGTGGACGCCACGACCAAATTCTATAAATCCACCAACATCCTGTATCTGTATATCTGTTGCATCATCGTCGGCAGCATCATGAGTATGAACCGCCAGACGCTGATTCAGGGCTTCCTGCGTATTTTCTTCCCCATGTTGTGCGGTGAAGTGGTAGGTATGCTGGTTGGTATGGGCGTTGGCATTATGCTGGGTATGGATCCGTTCCAGATTTTCTTCTTCCTGGTACTGCCGATCATGGCTGGTGGTGTAGGTGAAGGGGCGATCCCGCTTTCTATTGGTTACGCCACACTGCTGCATATGGAACAGGGCGTCGCGCTGGGCCGTATCCTGCCGATTGTGATGCTGGGCAGTCTGACCGCCATCATCATCGCGGGTGTTCTGAACCAACTGGGTAAACGTTATCCGCATCTGACTGGTGAAGGCGAACTGATGCCGAATAAGGCGAACAGCACTGAACAGGCGCCAGCTACACTGACCACCGCAGTAAGCGGCAAGATGGATCCGACCAATATGGCTGCGGGTGCGTTGCTGGCTGTTCTGCTGTACATGATCGGTATGTTGGGTCACAAGCTGATCGGTCTGCCGGCACCGGTGGGTATGCTGTTCGCTGCTGTAATCGTGAAGCTGCTTAATGGTGCTTCGCCTCGCCTGCTGGAAGGTTCACAGGTGGTTTACAAATTCTTCCAGACATCAGTGACCTATCCAATTTTGTTTGCTGTTGGTGTGGCGATCACCCCTTGGGAAGAACTGGTACATGCGTTCACTATTACTAACCTGCTGGTGATTGTGTCCACTGTGGTGGCACTGGTTACCACCGGTTTCTTTGTTGGCAAGAAAATCGGTATGCATCCGATTGATGTTGCCATCATCTCCTGCTGCCAGAGCGGGCAGGGCGGTACCGGCGATGTGGCTATCCTCACTGCCGGCAACCGTATGGTACTGATGCCGTTCGCTCAGATTGCTACCCGTATCGGTGGTGCAATCAACGTCTCCGTGGCCTTGCTGGTACTCGGCAAGTTCCTGGTGTGACGGTGTATGACAAAAAACAAATAACGCCGCGTTAGCACGCGGCCTTATTTAAACGGGAAAGATTATGAAACTTGCAAGTTACCGCCATCAGGGCAAAAACAGTTACGGGATCCATACGCCTGCGGGTCTGATTGATTTGGGCAGCCGCCTCGGCAACCGTTACCCGGACCTGAAGGCGTTGCTGGCGGGCGATGCGCTCCATGACGCCGCCGCCTTCCAGACCGAAACCCCGGATGTGGCCGTGGCCGACGTGACCTTCCTGCCGGTGATTGTGGCGCCATCCAAAATCCTGTGCGTCGGCATGAACTATGCCGACAAACGCAAGGAATTCAACGAACAGAACCCGGCCCCGACGCTGTTTGTGCGCTTCGCCGACTCGCAGACCGGTCACGGCACCCAGGTGCTCAAGCCGCACTACTCCAGCGAGTTCGACTATGAAGGCGAACTGGCGGTCATCATCGGCAAAAACGGTCAGAACATCAGCCGTGACGAGGCGCTGTCGTTTGTCGCCGGCTACAGCTGCTACATGGACGGCTCCGCCCGTGACTGGCAGCACAGCTGGTTTACCGCCGGCAAGAACTGGCAGAAGACCGGCGCATTCGGGCCGTACCTCACCACCCGTGACGAAATTCCGGACCCGCACGCCCTGGCCATCCGCACCTACCTGAACGGTCACATGGTGCAGGACGACAACACCGCCAGCATGATCCACAAGGTGGCGGACCTGATCGAATACATCAGCACTTTCACCGCGCTGAGCGCCGGCGACGTCATCATCACCGGGTCGCCGGGGGGCGTGGGCAAGAAACGCACGCCGCCGCTGTTTATGAAGCCGGGCGACAGCATTGAAGTGGAAATCGAAAACGTGGGCCACCTGCGCAACACCATTGGTGAAGCCGCCCAGCCGGTGAAAGCATCACGTGCGGTTCCTGCCGCCGTGGAACACTGACGGGTATCGCCTCCGGCTTGCCGGAGGCGTCGCTCCAAGATTCTATGTGGTACAGCAGACGACTTTGCTACAGCAAAAAGCAGGATAACCGTTATGTACGCCGATGACGATGAGAGTGTTACGTTTGCCACGCTGGATGTTCGCCTTCCTTCCTCTGAACTGACTGAGATTACCGACCTGCTGGCGATGTGCCAGCTGGGCATGGACAGGGATGTCGAATTTTTTGTGGCAGGCAGGCATAACGGCAGGCTGGTGGCCTGTGCCGGGCTGTGTGCCACTACCATCAAGTGTGTGGCGGTGGCGCCCGACTACCGCGAGCTTAACCTGGGGGTGAAGGTGGTGAACGAGGTGGTGCAGTTTGCCGCCGCCCGCGGCCAGTTCCATCTGTTTCTCTACACCCGCCCCTGCAACACCGCGGTGTTCCGCGGCTGCGGCTTCTACCCGCTGGCCTGCTATGACGACCAGGCGGTGCTGATGGAGAACACCCCCATCGGCATCCGGCAGTATTGCCAGTCGCTGGCAGCCGAGGCCAGACCGGGCCGGGACATCGGCGCCATCGTGATGAACGCCAACCCGTTTACGCTGGGGCACCGCTATCTGGCCGAGCAGGCCGCCGGCGCCTGTGACTGGCTGCATATCTTCGTGGTGCGGGAGGACGTCTCCTTTTTCCCGTTCACCGAGCGCCTGGAGATGGTGCGTCAGGGCGTGGCCCATATCCCGAACCTGACGGTGCACGCCGGGTCGGAGTACATGATCTCCAGGGCCACCTTTCCGGGCTATTTCCTGAAGGAAGAGACACTGGTGACCCAGGCCCATGCGGCGCTGGATCTGATCATCTTTCGCCAGTATATCGCCCCGGCGCTCGGCATCACCCGGCGCTTTGTCGGCACCGAGCCGTTCTGCCCGGTGACCAACCGGTACAACCAGGATATGCACCACTGGCTGGAGCAGGCCACGCAGGTGGCCGCCCCGGCGCTGGAGGTGGTGGAAATTGAGCGCACTCGTCAGCATTCCGGCCTGGCGATTTCCGCCTCCGAGGTGCGCCGGTTACTGAAGCAGCGCCAGTTCGACCCCATCCGCGAGATTGTCCCGGCAACCACGTTCGTGCATCTACAGCGCTATGGCGAACTCGCCTGCGCGTGATGTGTATTTAATGTATTAGGCAGGTAAACAACATGAAAATAATCAAGGAGGCCCTGGCGGGCACCTTTGAATCCAGTGATCTGCTGGTCAAGGTGGCGCCGGCGGAAGGCCAGCTGACCGTGGTGATCAACAGCGAGGTCATCAAACAGTTCGGCGCCCAAATCACCCAGGTGGTGAACGACACCCTGGCGGCGCTGGGGGTGAAGGCCGGCACCATCGTGGTGGACGACAAGGGCGCGCTGGACTGCGTGATCCGCGCGCGGGTACAGAGTGCGGTGCTGCGGGCCGCCGGTGTTGACGAGATTGACTGGGAGAAACTGTAATGAGCGCCACGACTCAGCCGAAAAAACTGCGCCGCAGCATGTTGTTCCTGCCGGGCGCGAATGCCGCCATGCTGTCCAACGCCTTTATCTACCGGCCTGACTCCATCATGTTCGACCTGGAGGATGCGGTGTCGCTGCGCGAGAAAGATACCGCGCGGCTGCTGGTGTACCATGCGCTGCAGCACCCGATGTACCGGGACATTGAAACCGTGGTGCGCATCAACCAGCTCAACACCCCGTTCGGTCTGAAGGATCTGGAAGCGGCGGTGCGGGGCGGGGTGGATGTGATTCGTCTGCCGAAAACCGATTCCACCGCGGATGTCGATGAACTGGAGCACCACCTGGTGCGCATCGAAAAGGCGTGCGGGCGTGAAGTCGGCTCCACCCGCATCATGGCGGCCATCGAGTCGGCGATCGGGGTGATCAACGCGGTGTCCATCGCCCGTTCGTCCGGGCGGATGATCGGGATTGCGCTGGCGGCCTTCGACTACGTGATGGACATGCAGACCGAGCGCGGTGACGGTACCGAGCTGTTCTACGCCCGCTGCGCGGTGCTGCACGCGGCGCGCGCCGCAGGTATCGATGCGTTTGACGTGGTGTACTCCAACGTCAACGACGAGGCGGGCTTCCTGAAGGAAGTGGAGCTGATCCGCGGACTGGGCTTTAACGGCAAGTCGCTGATCAACCCGCGGCAGATTGAACTGCTGCACAACGCCTACGCGCCGACCCAGGACGAGGTGGACTACGCCCATCTGGTGATCAAGGCGGCGGAAGAGGGCGAGCGCGCCGGGCTGGGGGTGATTTCGCTGAACGGAAAAATGATCGACAGCCCGATAATCGACCACGCCCGTCGGGTGGTGGAGCGCGCGCTGGCGTCGGGCGTACGCCGGTAGGTCGCCGCAGGGTAAAGCACGTTTTCCGCGCGGGCCGGCGGCGTGAACGCACGCCGGGCCGTCGCCATGACAGGACTGGAACATGAGTAATATTATTGAAGCATTGCAGCAGCAATACCCGGAAAAAAGTCATCTGCAGCCGTTCGTGAGCGCCAACCAGCGCACGCCGTGGCTGGATGACGTCACCGAAAAACACCGTCGCAAGCTGTGCGCCGACCTGGAAGAGGCCATCCGCAAGAGCGGGCTGCAGGACGGGATGACGATATCGTTCCACCACGCGTTCCGTGAAGGGGACAAGGTGATCAACCATGTGGTGGAGACGCTGGCGCGGCTGGGGTTCAAAAACCTGACGCTGGCGTCGAGTTCGCTGATGACCTGCAACGCGCCGCTGATAGAGCATATCCGCAACGGGGTGATAACCCGCATCTACACGTCGGGGATGCGCGGCAAGCTGGCGGACGCGATTTCGCACGGGCTGATGGACGAGCCGGTGCAGATCCACTCGCACGGGGGGCGGGTGCACCTGCTGCAGAGCGGCGAGCTGGCGATAGACGTGGCGTTTCTCGGTGTGCCGAGCAGCGACGAATTCGGCAACGCCAACGGGACGTCGGGGAAATCGCGCTGCGGGTCGCTGGGTTACGCGATGGTGGATGCGCACTACGCGAAAAAGGTGGTGCTGCTGACGGAAAGTCTGGTGCCGTTCCCGAACATGCCGGCGAGCATCGTGCAGGACCAGGTGGATTTCGTGGTGCCGGTGGAGGAAGTGGGCGACCCGGCGAAAATCAGCGTGGGGGCGGCGCGCGTGACCAGCAACCCGCGTGAACTGCTGATAGCGCGGACGGCGGCGGACGTGATCGAGCACTCCGGGTATTTCAGGGCGGGCTTTTCGATCCAGACCGGGTCGGGCGCGGCCTCGACGGCGTGCACCCGTTTTCTGGAAGACCGGATGCAGCAGCAGGGCGTGGTGGCACGCTTTGCGCTGGGGGGCATCACCGGGAGCATCGTCGACCTGCATGAGAAGGGGCTGATAGAGACGCTGCTGGACACCCAGTGCTTTGACGCGAATGCGGCGGCGTCGCTGGCGAAGAACCCGCGGCATGTGGAAATCTCGACCAACGTGTACGCGAACCCCAGCGCCAAGGCGGCGTGCTGTGACCAGCTGGACGTGGTGATTTTGAGTGCGCTGGAAATCGACACGCAGTTCAACGTGAACGTGATAACCGGGTCGGACGGGGTGATGCGCGGGGCGTCGGGCGGTCACTGCGACGTGGCGACGGCGGCGAACCTGACCATCGTGGTGGCGCCGCTGATCCGCAGCCGCATCCCGACGGTGGTGCGTCAGGTCACGACCTGCGTGACGCCGGGGAGCGCCATCGACGTGCTGGTGACGGACCACGGTATCGCGGTGAACCCGGCGCGACCGGAGGTGGCGGCGCGTCTGACACAGGCGGGGCTGAACGTGATGCCGGTGGAGGCGCTGTATGAGCGGGCCATCCAGCTGGTGGGCGAGCCGAAGGCGATCGAGTTCCACGACCGGATTGTTGGGGTGATCCGCTACCGGGACGGCACGGTGATTGACGTGGTGCGTCAGGTGAAAGAGGACAACGCGTGAGCGAGGTGGCGACGGGTGTGCCGGTTGCCGTGACCCTGGAGCAGGTGCTGGCGGCGAAAGATCGCCGCCATGCGCGGCAGCAGCAGCTGCTGGCGCGGCACCGGTCGACGCTGGTGTCGCTGACGCTGGTGACGCCGGGAGCGGTGAAGGATGCGCCGGGTTACCGTGGCGCGATGGAGGCCGCCGTCGGGGCGTTTGATGCGCTGTGTGTGGCCCGCGGCTGGCCGGTGCTGGAGCGGGAGGTGACCTGGCAGGAGACGGGAGCGGAAGCGTTCTGGGTGATGAGCAAGGATGCGCTGAGCGTGAAGGCGGCGGCGATTGCGCTGGAAGAGCAGCATCCGCTGGGCCGGTTGTGGGATTTTGACGTATTTTGCCCACAGGAAGGCTCGATAAGCAGAACGTTGCTGGCGCACGATCATCGTCGGTGTATACTCTGTGAGGAATCAGCGCATGTCTGCGCGCGTTCGCGCCGCCATGCGTTACCTGACGTGATTGAAAAAATCGAGAGTATCCTCCATGGCTGGTTTGACGCACACTGAATCGGTTGTTGTTTCTCCATTTCTGACTATGCAATTTCCCGATGCCACCAGTGCGCTGGTGGCCTTACCTGATATTCACCATCGTGTGGTGACCGCCTTAACGGTAGAAGTGATGCTGACGCCAAAACCCGGTCTGGTGGATAGGGATAATAACGGCGCGCATCACGATATGGATGTGCCGTTGTTTCAGGCTAGCATTGCTGCACTGACCCCGTGGTTTTCTCGTTTTACCGAAGCCGGTGTGGCACATAGCGTGCTACCGATAACCCAGTTATTGTCGCAGGTGCGGCCAATAGGTATTGCGGCTGAACAGGCCATGCTGGCAGCGACAGGCGGCGTGAATACCCACAAGGGGGGGATTTTTGCCTTTGGACTGCTGTGTAGCGCAGCAGGTTGGTTGGCTGGGCGTCGACATCGTTTGACACAGGATAGCCTGTGCCAGTGTGTGGCTCAGATGAGTGCCGATTTGGTGCGCGATGAACTGGAAAATAGCCAGCATACGGCGACAGCGGGAGAGCATCTGTTTCGCCGCCATGGTTTGACAGGAGCGCGTGGTGAAGCTGCCAGTGGGTTCGCTACCGCACGACAGTACGCCCTGCCTGCTTACCTTGGCGCACGAGCGCAGGGAAAAGACGAGGAATCGGCTTTGTTGCAAGCACTGGTCGTGTTGATGGCCCACAATCCCGATACCAATGTGGTATCCCGCGGCGGTATAGATGGATTGGCGTTTGTACAAGCATATGCACTAGCGTTATTGTCTGACGGTGTGACGCATCGGGGCTTACAGGAGATGAACCACGCGCTGGTCGAGCGGAATATCAGCCCTGGCGGTAGTGCCGACCTGCTAGCACTGACGTGGCTACTTTCGCACTATCCTGCGGTCTGAACCTCGTCTATTATTGGCTGACAGTCCCCCCTATTTTTTCATAAGTGTTTGCCTCGCATTGGCGAGGCTTTCTGTATGCCGGATATTCTGTGTGTGCAGTGTTTAAGCTAATGAATTGATAAAGCGCTAAAGTTGATGGCTTCAATGTCGATACTAGTGCCAAGTCGTATCCAGGGGGGTTCTGGGACACTGAATAATAACGGATTAACCATTCAATTGACGGTGGGGATGGATGTAGTGGATGACAATATGAAAGAACAGTACGCCAGGCGTAATAAAATGGCTATTTGCTCCACATTGCGCGGACTGCAAAAGCAAGACGCCACAATAATGGTGTATCACACACACGGTCAGTTTATCAGTAAGATCCTTGAGGTTGATTCGGACGAGGGAGAGTTTCTGTTTGACCTTGGTGCGCTGGAGCGTGAAAACAGTCGGGCGCTATTTGCGGGTGAACTTGAGTTTGCGGCAGAAACGGCTGGTGCCAAGGTTGAATTTCGTTCCACGATTAGCCGTATAGTTGAACATGACGATTTGCCTGCATTCTGCGCAACTGTGCCTGACGTGTTGTACTATATTCAGCGCCGTAATTTTTTCCGTATCAACTCTCCTGCATGGCCGCCAATGATTTGCCGGGGGGAATTACCTGACAACACGTATTTTGAATTTAACCTGAAGGATTTATCGCTGGGTGGTCTATGCATGTACACCGACGATCAAACCATGATCAGTCTGTTTGAACCCGGCATGGTGCTGAAAAATATTGATGTCGATCTCGCTAGTTACGGGCAGTTCTGTCTGGATCTGGAGTTCATCAACCATACCACAACGAAAGTCGTTGATAGTAAAGGCCATGTAAAACAGATTGAGCGTCTGAGTTTCAAGTTTCCAAGGCTGAATGCTGCACAAGAGCGTGGGTTACAGCAGGTGATTACTGAGCTGGAATTGGACCAGAACGAAAAACGTAAACGCCTGCGCTGAGTTGTTTGATGGACGTCAGAGAAGACGGAACCGTGTAAGTCACACACGATTGGTTTCGTAGCTATTGTTTCTGATTATTGACTGGGGCAAAATACGCGCCCTGAAAACCGACGCTTAGTTATCGCGTCGGTTATTTTTTTGTATTTCATCGAGAGGCCGGTGCTGTTGATAGCTCCGGATAGATATCAGTAAACACGCAGCGTGGGCTGCGCAAAGTTAATAGAGAGAGACAATGGGGCAATCAGTTGTTTTTGAGCCGGTGCCCGCCGGCTGGTGCTGCAAACGCAGCAACAAAGACGCCACTCTGGCTGGCTTTGTATCGGGCGGCATATTTGCTGCTCACGCTCACCTCGGTTACGGCGATATTGTTCGCCCGTCCATTTCCGATTACCTGAAACATCGCCGTACTACATTATCACTTACGGCGGATTCATGGTTGATGGTTGCTGTCGGTAGCGGGGGGTTACGTCATGACAACTGATTCCACTATTTCTGCGCCGCGCGTGCAATTGCACAAAACCTTGACATTGGTCCCGGTTGTGATGATGGGGCTGGCTTATATGCAGCCGATGACGTTATTCGATACCTTTGGCATCGTTTCTGGTCTGACTGATGGACATGTCGCTACGGCGTATGCGTTCGCGCTGATCGCCATTCTGTTTACCGCACTTAGCTACGGTAAGCTGGTACGCCGTTTCCCGTCGGCAGGCTCAGCTTATACCTATGCGCAGAAAGCCATTAGCCCGACGATTGGTTTTATGGTGGGGTGGTCGTCATTGCTGGACTACCTGTTTATGCCGATGATCAATATCCTGCTGGCGAAAATATATTTTGAAACCCTGATCCCCAGTATTCCATCATGGATCTTTGTGGTATTGCTGGTGGGATTCATGACGCTGTTCAACCTGCGTGGTATCAAAACCGTCGCTAATTTCAACAGTCTGATCGTGGTGCTGCAGGTTGCTGTGATGGTAGTCATCACCGGGATGGTGATTTACGGTGTATCTCAGGGCGAAGGTGCCGGTACGCTGGTGAGTAGCCGCCCGTTCTGGTCTGATAATGCGCATGTCGTCCCAATGATTACCGGTGCGACTATTTTATGCTTTTCATTCCTTGGGTTTGATGGCATCAGCTCGTTGTCTGAAGAAACCAAGGATGCAGGCCGTGTTATCCCGAAAGCCATTTTCCTGACGGCGTTGCTCGGTGGCGTGATTTTTGTCGTGGTGTCTTACTTTTTGCAGCTCTACTTCCCTGATATCTCGCGTTTTCAGCATCCGGATGCTTCACAGCCTGAAATCATGCTGTACGTGGCAGGTAAAACGTTTCAGTTCGGTATTCTGATTTTCTCCTGCGTGACTGTACTGGCTTCTGGAATGGCAGCTCATGCGGGTGTATCGCGCCTGATGTATGTGATGGGGCGTGACGGTGTATTTCCAGAGCGTTTCTTCGGCTATATACACCCTCGCTGGCGGACGCCTGCGCTAAACGTGGTGCTGGTTGGTGCTATTGCATTATCTGCTATTTCGTTCGAGTTGGTTACTGCAACGGCGTTGATCAACTTCGGGGCGCTGGTGGCGTTTACTTTTGTGAATCTGTCGGTTATTTCCCAGTTCTATATTCGGGAACGCCGAAACAGGACGCTGAAGGACACACTAAACTACCTCATTTTACCGGTAATGGGAGCAATGACGGTAGGGGCGCTGTGGTTGAATCTGGAAAGTACCTCAATGACGCTAGGGTTGGTATGGGCGGGAATTGGTCTGCTCTATCTGGCATTTGTGACGCGTAGTTTCAGGCAACCAGTGCCGCAGTACAACGAAGATCTGGCGTAATTCTCTGAAGTAATGCTGACAGGCTCCTCTGGGAGCCTGTTTTTTTGTGTAATGGTAGTGCGGTGCAATGCCATTCAATGCTGACATCAGGCCAGCAGTTGCTGTGCGTAGGTAAACAGTGCCTTCAGCAGAGCAGTTTTCTTTTCATCCCCATCGTGTTGCTGATAGAGTCGATTTAACGCATCGAAGTATTCTTGTACTCGCTCGGTGGTAAACGCCTCCCGACGATGTGTCAGCCAGCGCTGCTGCTCTTGCTCATCCAGCGTACCGGGGAAATTGCGAGCACGGTAACGAAATAGCAGTTCTTCTACACGCTTGTCAGCAAACTGAAGGTTCAATGCAGGAAGATGCTGGGCATCGGTTTTACGGATGATGGTCATTGCTGAGCGGTCAGCATCGCTGAAAAACCCATCGTATAACTGCAGATCGACATCCGTCGCAGCCTCAAACGGCGGCGCATCGGCAAACAGTGCTACGACTTTCTCCCGGACATTGCCATGCTGGCGCAGCAATTGCAGATTGTTCAGGCAATGCTGACGGTCGATACCCAATCGCTCCGCGTCTTGTGGCCGTAACGTACTGGCTGGTGCCAGAACCGGACATTTATTGATATGCACCAGTTTGATAGGTACGGGGGATTCATCTTCCGCCAGTAAGTCACGGCGGGTATAAAGCCGGGTGCGCAGCTCATCCGCATCCAGCGACAGTAATGGCTGAATATCTCCCGCCAGATCGCAGACAATAACTGCGTTGCGGTTTTCCGGATGCCAGGCCAGCGGCACAATCCAACTGGTATTGCCCCGTGCGGCACCAAACATGCCGGAAACATGTACCAGTGGCTTCATTTGTGGGATATCGATTAGCGCGCTGACTTTGTTCTTGTTACGCAACTGATAGAGATAGTCGAACAGTTTTGGCTGCGCCTGTTTGAGCAGACGCGCCATAGCGATGGTGGCGTAGACATCGGACATGGCATCATGCGCCTGAGCATGTTCAACGCCATTGGCATGAGTCAAATGTTCCAGCCTGAAGCTTGGGAAACCGTCGTCGTTTTCCGGCCAGATAATGCCGTCAGGACGCAGGGCATAGCACGCTCGCAGCATGTCCAACAAATCCCAACGTGAATTACCGTTTTGCCAGCTATAAGCATAAGGATCGAAGAAGTTACGGTAAAACAGATTGCGACTGACTTCATCATCAAAGCGAATATTGTTATATCCCATGATGCAGGTGCCCGGCACACTGAACGCCTCATGGATATGGTGGGCGAATTCTGCTTCGCGCATCCCCCGACTTTGCGCGACCTGTGGTGTGATGCCGGTAATCATCACGGCTTCCGGGTCGGGCAGATAATCATCGGTTGGTTGACAGTAGATCACTACCGGCTCACCAATCACGTTAAAATCCAAATCGGTGCGGACACCAGCGAACTGCGCGGGGCGATCTTTGGCAGGGTGTTTGCCAAAGGTTTCATAATCATGGACAAAAAAAGTGGGTTCGGTGTGTTGCTTTTGCACGGTTTCTCTCTGTTCAGCCTGAGGTCGGCAAGCGCTGGGAAATCACTCATACCGCTGCGAGGCGTGTTTGTCACCGCCGGTTTTGCCCGACGTAAGCATTATCCGAAACGGCTCGACAGTTTACGGGTAACGTATCACTTTTTCAGTAAAACGGTGACGGATACCCTAAAGCCATCATGGTAAACCATCCTGCCGACTGACTGAAGCTAACAGATGCGATGCTCAGCGGTGTTGAATCGAGTCAGGTGCAATCAGCACGCGAGAGTGATAGGGTGCACATAAAGGCAACGATTGTATCGGTAAGGAGGGAAAACTACCTTGTCGATGATAGTGACTAACCTGTATGGTTAATGTAGGGCGATTTCCGCATGACGAATCTTGATCGTTAAGTAAGGGTAGAAAAATGGAGAAGGGTAACACTAAGCCATGTTTCCAGGATGTGCTGGAATTCGTGCGTATGTTCCGTCGTAAAAATAAGCTGCAGCGTGAAATTACGGATAATGAAAAGAAAATCCGCGATAATCAGAAGCGTGTACTGCTGCTGGATAACCTGAGCGAGTACATTAAGCCAGGCATGTCGATTGAAGACATCCAGAATATTATTGCCAACATGCGCAGTGACTATGAAGATCGCGTCGATGAATACATCATCAAAAACGCGGAACTGTCGAAAGAACGCCGAGAACTGTCGCGCAAAATCAAAGAAATGGGTGAGATTAAGCCGCCGGTAGAAGCGAAGTAATCTCACTGACGCGCAGGGCCGGTTTCCGGCCCTGATACTTACTGCAGCGGGAAAGGTCCGGACCGCTCAGCCTATGACTGGCTCATCACTATTTCCGGTGTTAGTGCATTTTTCCCCTTACATACAGTTGCGCCATGTGCTGCCTGTCTCGCCTTTATCCAGTATTTCAGCATTGATTGTAGGAAGTCCATGCACCTGGGTATCGATGACTGTACCACCAGTCGTTACAATTGTTTGGTTATTGATTTAATGCTTTGTTATTAAACAATATTTGCGCCGATGCGCCTTGCCTGTGCCAGTACAGCTGTGGTGCATTCGTTGGCGGCGTGCGCCACATGTTGGAAGGTATGATCGGTCGGTTAATTTTGCGGTGCGACCGAACAGGCTGATAGCACCAACACACCGACAATGATAAAAATCCTGTTGTTATCCGCCATATGCCAGACTCTTCGTTTATTGATTATGAACCCTGCTGTGTCTCCCTGTTTATGCAACGACTCATCATCACCGGCAGAGATAATCTACGGCATAACCTCCAATCAACGCTTACCACTGTCAAGACGAGCGCTGGTAGACGTTTATCGTGCTCATAATGCCTCGCATTGTGGTTGCAATGGATTGCAATCGTTGCGGTTTTTTGTATAGCAGGTTCCGACGTTGTCACTCTTGATTTTCGATGAGCGTCATAGAAGGGCACACTGCGTTCCAGACAGGATGAACGTCGAAATTTCGGCGATAAATGGTAAGGGACAAACCATCAGAATTTCATTGAACCAACTGGCAGTGACATTAATGGCTGGCCCGTTGCTGTTGCTGATAGTGCCAAATTTGCCGGACAAGCGTCTGCTGGTATGGGGAGTGCCCGCGCTGTGGCTGCTTAAGACACGTTTTTATCCGCTCGGACTGGTGGTGCTTGGGGTGATCTGGAGCTTATATAGTGGTCGGGTGATACTGAATCAGGTGGAACAGCTTACCCAGCAGCCGTTAACGGCAAAGGTCAGTGTCAGTAGTGTCCGATTTGCACAGACGAATGCCGAGCAGGTTGTGGTGCGTTTGTGGCAGATAGACGGGCATTGGGTGTTCCCTCCGCTCTATGCAAAGCTGGATGTGCCGCCGCAGATGGAAAACTGGTGCGGCGGGCAGCAGTGGAGCGTTCGGTTACGGCTGCGTCCAGTACACAGCCGGTTGAACGAAGGCGGTTTTGATCGCCAGCGCTGGGCACTTGCTAAAGCGCAACCGCTGACCGGGAAAATATTGTCTGCGCAGGTACTGACAGCGGAATGCGGTTTGCGCCAGCGGCTGATCCAGGTAATGGAACAACAGACCCTGCCGTTGACATGGCGGTCAATTATATTGGCATTGGCTGTTGGAGAAATGGGGGGTGTAGAGGATGAAATCCTCGACATGCTGCGGCAGACCGGGATCATGCACCTGATGGCGATATCAGGGCTGCATATCATTCTGGCGTCCTTGTTTGGCTGGTGTAGCGTACGTGCAGCGCAGTATCTGCTGCCTGTCCATTGGGTTGAGCATCGTACGCCTTTATGGTGCGGTTTGTGCTGCGCGTGGGGGTACGTCTGGTTGGCTGGAGGAAATCCACCGGCGGTAAGGGCTGCGCTGGCATTGTCATGCTGGACGCTACTAAGACTACGTGGACTTTCGGTGTCATCGTGGCAGGTATGGTTGTGGTGTGTGGCGCTGATTTTGGTCAGCGATCCGCTGAGCGTGTTATCGGATAGTTTCTGGCTTTCTGCACTGGCGGTTGCTGCACTGATTTTTTGGTATCAGTGGGCACCACTTCCGCCAAGGTTCCAGCACGCCTGGCGGTGGGCATGGCTGCGCGGGTTACATGTGCAGACAGGCGTAATACTACTGTTGATGCCGTTGCAGGTACTGTTATTTCATGGTGTTAGCCTGATTTCATTGCCAGCCAACTTGTGGGCGGTGCCATTGGTGTCTTTCGTTACAACGCCACTGATTCTGCTGGCATTACCGCTGATGTCCATCCCGGTAATAGCGCAGGGTATCTGGTGGTTGGCGGATCGATCACTGGCACTGGTTTTCCTGCCGTTGCAGGCTATGCCGCCTGGCTGGCTATCGCTGGGGGAGGATATTGTACCTTACAGTTTGGCAGGGTGGCTGGCGGTAATTATCTGGCGCTTTGCATGGTGGCGAACTTATCCGTTCAGTCTGATTGCATTGGTACTCATAATGACATTGCGTCCCAAGCCGCCAGCGCCGTTGTGGCGAGTGGATATGTTGGATGTGGGCCATGGGTTGGCGGTGGTGATTGAACGACAAGGTAAAGCCTGGCTGTATGATACCGGTCCAGGCTGGGACGGCGGCAACATCGCCGAGCATGAAATCCTGCCTTATCTTAAATGGCGAGGATTGCAACTTGAGGGCATCATTCTCAGTCACAGTCATCTGGATCACAGCGGTGGGCTGGAAGCATTACAGCGTGCGCTTTTGCATATACCGATATACAGCCCATTGTTTGAGCCGGACCATCACCCTTGCATACAAGGGGAACAGTGGCGCTGGCAAGGATTGACGTTTAGTGTCATTTGGCCACCGTTGCGGGTTCGCGAAGCCGGTAATCACGATTCCTGCGTGGTGCGGGTAGATGATGGCCGTTATCGGGTGTTGCTGACGGGCGATCTGGAGCAGGAGGATGAAGCGATATTGCTGCGTACTCAGCGCGATATGCTGGCGGCGGATGTTCTGCAAGTGCCGCATCATGGCAGCACCACGTCGTCGTCACCACCGTTTTTGCGGGCTGTGGGGGCTCAGGCGGTGCTGTCGTCTAATTCCCGCTACAATCCGTGGCGTTTGCCGGCAGTGAATGTGGTGCGGCGCTACCGGCAACTGGGTTATCACTGGCACGATACTGCCAGCAGTGGGCAATTAAGTGTGCGTTTTTTCGACGAAGGGATAGAAATGTTGCGCTACCGCGGTGAAATATCACCTCGCTGGTATCATCAGTGGTTTGGCGCTAAGCGGGATAATGAGTAATAATAGACGGCTATTTATCAAGGGCTCAGGTTTATTGAATGATTAATGATAAAGATCTCTCCACATGGCAGACGTTTCGTCGCCTATGGCCGATGATCTCTCCTTACAAAGCCGGGTTGGCAGTGGCGGCGGTGGCATTAGTGATCAATGCTGCCGGCGATACGCTGATGCTATCTCTGCTCAAGCCGCTGCTGGATGACGGATTTGGCAAGGCTGACCGCAGTGTGCTGGTGTGGATGCCGCTGGCTATTATCGGATTGATGGTTGTTCGTGGTATCTCCAGCTATATTTCCAGTTATTGTGTGGCCTGGGTGTCAGGCAAAGTCGTGATGAACATGCGTCGTCGTCTGTTCAGCCACATAATGGGGATGCCGGTTTCCTTCTTTGACCAGCAGTCTACCGGTACTTTGTTATCCCGCATTACGTATGACTCTGAACAGGTGGCTGCGTCGTCGTCAAACGCGTTGGTTACTGTCGTGCGCGAAGGCGCATCCATCATTGGCCTGTTCGTACTGATGTTTTGGTACAGCTGGCAGTTGTCGTTGATTTTGGTGTTGATAGCGCCAATTGTCTCCTACAGTATGCGGGTCGTGTCCCGGCGTTTTCGCAGTATCAGTAAAAACATGCAGAACACCATGGGGCAGGTAACCACCAGTGCTGAACAGATGCTGAAAGGGCACAAAGAAGTACTGATTTTCGGTGGACAGGAAGTAGAAGTGGAACGCTTTGATGCGGTGAGTAATCGTATGCGCCAGCAGGGCATGAAGATGGTTTCCGCGTCCTCTATTTCTGATCCGGTAGTCCAGTTTATTGCATCACTGGCGTTGGCGTTCGTGTTGTACGCCGCTAGCTTTCCGTCGGTGATGGAAACCCTGACCGCTGGCACCATCACAGTGGTGTTCTCGTCTATGTTTACCCTGATGCGCCCACTAAAGTCGCTCACCAACGTTAATGCCCAATTCCAGCGCGGTATGGCAGCTTGCCAAACGCTGTTTACCATTCTGGATATGGAACAGGAAAAAGATACCGGCACGCGCGTACTGGAACAGGCCAGGGGCGATATCGAATTCCGTGATGTCAAATTCGCTTATCCGGGTAAAGAAACACTGGCGCTGAGAAATATCAGCCTGCATATTCCGCCGGGGAAAACGGTGGCATTGGTGGGCCGTTCCGGTTCAGGCAAGTCCACTATTGCGAATCTCATCACCCGTTTTTACGATATCCAGTCCGGTGAAATTCTGCTGGATGGAAATGATTTGCGTGACTACACGCTGCCGTCGTTACGTAGTCAGGTTGCGTTGGTGTCGCAGAATGTGCACCTGTTCAACGATACCATCGCCAACAATATCGCCTATGCCTGTGGTGATCGTTACAGCCGTGAGGATATTGAACGAGCAGCCAGAATGGCTCATGCGATGGATTTTATCGACAAACTGGAACAGGGCTTGGATACGGTGATCGGCGAGAACGGCGTATTGCTGTCCGGCGGTCAACGTCAACGTATCGCCATTGCCAGAGCACTGCTGCGAGATTGTCCGATTTTAGTGCTGGATGAAGCGACTTCAGCACTGGATACCGAATCGGAACGCGCCATTCAGGCGGCACTGGATGAATTGCAGAAAAATCGTACTGCATTGGTGATTGCACATCGGTTGTCCACGATTGAGAATGCGGATGAAATTCTGGTGGTTGAGGATGGGCAGATCATCGAGCGTGGTCAGCATGTTGAGCTTCTGGCCCGAAACGGAGCCTATGCTCAGCTACATAAACTGCAGTTTGGCGCATGATTGAGCGCATCTGGTCGGGACGTTCCCCGCTGTACTGGCTGTTGTTGCCACTGTCGTTGCTCTATGGACTGATTAGCAATCTTGTCCGGCTGAGTTATCGTTATGGCTGGCGTAAGGTATGGCGTGCGCCTGTACCCGTGGTGGTGGTGGGAAACCTGACTGCGGGCGGCAATGGTAAAACACCGGTGGTTATCTGGCTGGTGGAGCAATTGCAACAGCGGGGCTATCGTGTCGGCGTGGTATCGCGTGGTTATGGCGGTAAAGCGGAGCAGTATCCATTACGGGTGACCGATGAGGTGTCTACCGCTCAGGCTGGTGATGAGCCGGTGCTGATTTATCAGCGCACCGGTGCGCCCGTGGCTGTGGCACCCAGGCGACGTGATGCAGTCGAAGCATTACTGGCGTATCAGCCGCTGGATGTGATCGTGACCGATGATGGTTTGCAGCATTACGCGCTGGACCGGGATATGGAACTGGTGGTGGTGGATGGCGTTCGTCGTTTTGGCAATGGCTGGTGGCTACCGGCTGGGCCAATGCGGGAACGGGCTTCGCGCCTGCGTTCGGTTGCGGCTGTGATTGTAAATGGCGGCGAGGCGAAAAGCGGTGAAATCGCTATGCAACTTACAGCGGGTGAAGCAGTTAATCTGATGACCGGAGAACGTCGTGCGGTATCAGCATTGCCTCCGTTGGTTGCTATGGCGGGGATCGGTCATCCGCCACGCTTCTTTGCTACCCTGAAAGCGTTGGGGTGCACCTTGGTACGTGAAGTCTCGTTTGCCGATCATCAACACTGGCAACCGGAAGAGTTGCAGACACTGACTGCCAATGACCAACAGCCCTTAATCATGACGGAAAAAGATGCGGTGAAATGCCATGCCTTTGCGCAGGCCAATTGGTGGTATCTGCCGGTTGACGCGGTATTGTCAGCGCCGGAGTCGGCACTGTTGTTACAGCGTTTAACGTGTTTGATTGATGCGCATTGCGTGTCGCGTCAGGCCAAAACCGGGTGACCGGCTATTTTTGACAATCGCTTCTTGATGGGAGGAAGCATGGATCATCGTTTGCTTGAAATCGTGGCTTGTCCGGTGTGTAACGGGCGGTTGATTTTTGACAAAGAAAAGCAGGAACTGATTTGCAAAACCGAAGGACTGGCTTACCCAGTACGGGACGGCATTCCTGTCTTGCTGGAAAATGAAGCGCGTACGCTGGCGTCGGATGAGATCGCACAATGACGTTTACTGCAATTATTCCCGCCCGATATGCATCCACTCGGTTACCGGGCAAACCGTTGGCAGATATCCATGGCAAACCGATGGTGGTGCATGTGATGGAGCGCGCCCGTGAGTCTGGTGCCAGCCGCGTAGTGGTGGCAACCGATCACGCTGATGTTGCCCGTGCGATTGAACTGGCAGGGGGTGAAGTCTGTTTAACCAGTCCGGATCACAATTCCGGCACCGAACGTCTTGCCGAAGTGATTGACCGTTATGGTTTTGCTGATGATGAGATTATCGTTAATGTGCAGGGTGATGAGCCGTTGATTCCGCCAGTGATCATCCGTCAGGTGGCGGAGAATCTGGCAGGTAGTCGCGCCGGTATGGCCACGCTGGCAGTACCGATTACCTCGTGTGAGGAAGCATTCAATCCGAATGCGGTAAAAGTGGTGACGGATGCGGAAGGCTACGCACTGTACTTTTCTCGCGCTACCATTCCGTGGGAGAGAGACCGGTTTGCCGAGTCAAAAGATACGATTGGCGATCATTTCCTGCGGCATATCGGTATCTATGCCTACCGTGCCGGATTTATTCGGCGATATGTCGGTTGGGCTCCCAGCCAACTGGAGAAAATTGAGATGCTGGAGCAACTGCGAGTGCTCTGGTATGGCGAGAAGATCCATGTGGCGGTAGCTAAAGAGGTGCCGAGCGTCGGGGTGGACACACCTGAGGATCTGGCACGGGTTATTGCAGTGATGGCTGCAAACTGACGTCAGTTCCGGTACACCGTCTCGTAAGCGCATGTGTTGTCAGCACATGCGCTTTTTTTATCCCACAAATTGCTGTTATTAGTACCAGCCGTTCAACGTAATCAGGAGATTACTTGCCACTTGCCTCGTTTACCTGGTTTGCCTGACGTGATGGCAGACCACTCATGCCGCTGTATAATTAATAAACCCAGCGTCTGATAGAGACGGTTTTTATTCTTGGCAAGAATAATGAAAAGAGGCAGGAATAATAAAAACCGATGGCCTGGATAAACAATTATTGAGCATGGCTTATTATCGGATGGCATTCATCCCAGAATGATGAATGTATTGATTTTTTTACTTAAGGCTGGTGTAACAATGAAAATGAATAAAAAATTTTTACCCATAATCATGGGATGCGTACTGACTGGGACTGCCGCACAAACTCTGGCGGCGGAATATTATCTGGCGCCAAATGGCAGCGATACTGCCAATGGCAGTAAAAGTGCCCCCTGGAAATCCTTTGGCCGAGCACAACAGACGCTTTCTCCGGGTGATCGGTTATGGGTTCGCGGCGGCACCTACACTTTTACCGTTGGGCTTAATAGCTGCGCCAGCCAGACAGATATCGTGAATGCGATTACGCTCAACAAGAGTGGTATCTCCGGCAAACGTATTGAGTATGTCGCCTATACCGGTGAAACCCCGGTGTTTGATTTTAGCCAGATGACGGATGACTGTCGCGTTAAAGGATTTAACGTCGTCGCTGACTGGATAACCCTTAAAGGATTGGAAATAACCGGGGTACCGCAAAACAACAATAAAAATCATGAATCCTGGGGGGTGTGGATCAAAGGTAGTAACAATCAGTTCGAACAGCTCAATATCCACCATATTATGGGGGCCGGGTTATTTTTACAAAATGGCGCCTATAACACCGTCCTTAATACCGATTCGCACCATAACTATGATCCACTGACGTCTAACGGTGCCGGACAGAGTGGTGATGGCTTTGGCGCGCATATTGCCGCCAATATGCCGGGCAATATTTTCAGTGGTTGCCGAGCCTGGTCTAACTCGGATGACGGTTTTGACCTGATCAATGCCTATTCATCGGTGACTATTGAAAACTCGTGGGCCTGGTCTCAGGGGTACCTGCCTGGCACGACTACATCACTGCCCGCTGGCAACGGTAACGGCTTCAAGGCCGGTGGATACGGGGCAAAATATGTGAGCAATGCACCGAAGCATATTGTGCGTAATTCGGTGGCATTCCTGAACAAAGCGGCGGGGTTCTACGCCAATCACCATCCGGTGGCGAATGATTTCTTCAACAACACGTCGTTCAATAACGCCGTCAACTACAATATGCGGGGCATTGATGCGAACGGTAACACGATAGCCTTGGGTACGCTGCGTAACAACATTTCTTATGCAGCCCGATCACAATCGCTGTCCTATACCGATGGCGCTAATATGCGCTACAACTCCTGGAACTTCAGCAATGTGCTTTCCGATGCGGAGTTCCAGAGTGTATCGACGACAGGCTGGGATGCGGCGCGTCAGCCAGATGGCAGCTTGCCGGTGCTGAAGAACCTTCGTTTGGCGTCAGACAGCTGGATGATCGACAAAGGTGTCGATGTGAATATCGCCTATGAAGGGGCCGCACCGGATCTGGGGGCGTTCGAACGTAAATAATCGTATTCGCCGATTCATCGAAAAACCACTTGCATGACGTAACGATGCCTGCTTTTGCGGGCATTTTGCCGCCAGTGACGGAGTGCTATCGCGCTGGAAACATCCTGTTGATGCTTACTGCCTGTTTCGTTGGCTTATGCGAGGTTGCATATCCCGTTTTCTTTGATCTGTATTGGGGAAATTGTTGTGTACTGCTCGCATGATAAGCAGATAAGTGTGCCTGCAACAGCGAGAGCCGCCGCCGATGGAACTATTAAAAACTGAGTTAAGTACGGTGCTGGGAGAATCGCTCAGCCGTCTTGAACGTATCAGTGAACAGCCCTATGCGCATTTGTATGCCTTGTATGATCACGCAGGTAACGCCATGCCGTTGCTGGCGAAAAGTTATATTTGTCAGGGGGTTGCCGCGCAAGAGGCCTATAAGCTGACCATGCTGTCTCGTGAGGGAGAAGTCAGGCTGCCCACGGTCTATGGAATAGTGATGACCAATCAGGCGCCTTACAAGGAATTGTTGCTTATCGAACGTTTGCGTGGCGTGTCGGTAGAAGCGCCGTCCCGTTCGCCTCAACGCTGGACACTGTTGATGGACCAGATTGTTGAAAACATGCTGGCCTGGCATCGGATCGACAGCCACGGCTGTGTCGGTACAGTGGACAGTATGCAGGAGAACAACTGGCCGAACTGGTATCGCCAGCGGCTGGAAGTGCTGTGGGCCACACTGATGAATGTCAACGCCGCGCAGTTGACCCAGCAGGATAGAACCGTGCTGTACCGATCCCGGCAGAGCTTGCCGGCGCTGTTTGACGATTTCGATGACAATTGCGTATTGGTGCACGGTAACCTGACCCTACGCAGCATGTTGAAAGATCCACGCAGCGATCAACTGCTGGCGATGATCAATCCCGGCATGATGTTGTGGGCACCACGTGAGTACGATCTGTTTCGGTTATGTGAAGAGTCGGGGATGCCGGAACAGCTGCTTTATCATTACCTGAAGCAAGCTCCGCTGGCGGAGTCTTTTGTCTGCCGTCGCTGGCTGTATATCCTGTGGGCGGCGGTTTCCCGCTACATTCATACGGGTCAGTTGGATCGCCCGTTGTTTGACGCTGCGACCCGTGAATTATTGCCCTGGCTGGAATAACCAATGATGCGGGTGACTCTGTCACCCGCGTGCAGCTATCAGGATTCCGGCGCCGGAGTAATTCCTTTCATTTGTTGCCAGATCAAGCCTAATCCTTCATACCAGGCCCGCTCGCTGTGCGACAGATAGAGCGCGGAGGGGAATACCCGTTCCCATGGATTCAGTGGTGACGTGATAGCCAACTGATTGGCGGGGACAGGAATCGGGTGCAGTCCGCGCGCCTGGAAAAAACGGATGGCACGTGGCAGATGGTTGGCGGAGGTGACCAGCAGGAAAGGTTGTTTGCCGATTAACGCCTCGGTTCCGGCGGCTTCTTCTTCGGTGTCGTGGGCCTGATCCACCAGCAGGATATCCTGCGGCGGAACGCCCAGACTTTCAGCGACACGTGCAGAGGTGCTGGCACTGGTCACGGGGTTACCCTGCGCGGCTGCGCCGGTAAAGATCAATTTAGCGCCGGGATTAGCGCGCCATAGCCTGATGCCTTCGGTGACGCGAGCCAGACTATTGTTGATAAGGTTGGCGCTGGGAGGCCAGTCCGGGTTAAAGGTGTAACCACCGCCCAACACCACGATGTAATTCACTTTGGGGAAATCCGGCGTCCAGGTGGGATAACGGGATTCCAGCGGCAATAACAGCTTGTCGGCCACCGGTTGCAAGCTCAGCAGCAATAGTGCCAGCCAGCCTGCGGTGAGTAGTATCCGGGCGGTTTTTTGCCAACGGGAAAACCATAGCAAGGCGAGGGCAAGCCCTATGACCAGCATCAACAACGGCAGTGGCAACAATAGACTACCGATGTATTTTTTAACGGCAAACAGCATAAAATAGCGTCCCTTTTGAGTGAAAAAGCGCCATGCGGGCGAAATTAGGTATTCAGACCCATTTATTCTAGGCCAGCCTGTGACAGAATGTCAGGTTCAAAGAAAAACCAGTTGCTTAGGTAGTGCTATTGCCCATCATGCAGAACCGTGGAATGCAGGATCGTAATTTTAACGATATCGCTGACAAATTTGCCCGAAACATTTATGGCACCACCAAGGGTCGGCTGCGTCAGGCGGTATTGTGGCAGGATCTGGAAACCCTGCTGACATGCCTGCCAGCACGACCTTTGCGCATTCTGGATGCGGGCGGCGGCGAAGGGCCGATGTCCCGCCGTTTGGCCGCGTTGGGGCATCAGGTGTTGTTGTGCGATCTCTCTGATGAGATGATTGCGCGCGCCCGTGAGGCGGCGGGTGAGCAGGGCGTGGCTGATAACATGCGCTTCGTGCGCTGCGCTGCACAGGATGTGGGCGCACATTTGTCGCAGCCGGTGGATCTGGTTCTGTTCCACGCTGTGCTGGAGTGGGTAGCGGAGCCACAAGCGGCGTTGCGAGCGTTGAGCGATTGTCTGGCGCCGGGCGGCGCGCTGTCGCTGATGTTTTACAACCATCAGGCGTTGGTGATGCGTAACATGGTGCTGGGCAATTTCGGCTATGTGGACGCCGGTATGCCCAAACGCAAACGCCGCTCGCTGTCGCCGGATCATCCACTTGACCCACCGCAGGTCTATCAGTGGCTGGCTGAGTTGGGGCTGCAACTGAGCGGTAAAACCGGTATCCGGGTATTTCATGACTATCTGCAAAACAAGCAACAACAGATTGACGATTTTGACCTGCTGCTGGCGCTGGAACAGCGGTATTGTCGGCAGGAGCCCTTTGTTAGCCTGGGGCGTTACATTCATGTTATGGCACACAAGCATGTCATGGCGCATAAGCCCCCTATGAAGGATGCATTATGAGTGACTTTTCCCAGACCGTACCCGAACTGGTTGCCTGGGCGAGAAAAAATGACTTCGCCATTACGCTGCCTACCGAGCGTCTGGCGTTTTTGCTGGCTATCGCCACCCTGAATGGCGAGCGTATGGACGGCGAAATGAGCGAAGGGGAACTGGTGGACGCCTTTCGTCATGTTAGTAAGGGCTTTGAACAAACCAATGAAACCATTCCGGTGCGCGCCAATAATGCAATCAATGATTTGGTGCGCCAGCGTTTGATCAACCGTTTTACCAGCGAACTGGCGGACGGCAACGCGATTTACCGTTTGACGCCGCTGGGTATCGGCATTACCGACTATTACATTCGCCAGCGTGAGTTCTCCGCGCTGCGCCTGTCGATGCAGTTATCAATCGTTGCGCAGGAATTGGGGCGCGCGGCGGAAGCCGCGCAAGAGGGTGGCGACGAGTTCCACTGGCACCGTAACGTGTTTGCGCCGCTCAAGTATTCGGTAGCGGAAATTTTCGACAGTATCGATCTGTCGCAGCGGGTGATGGATGAGCAGCAGCAAGGGGTGAAAGAGAATATCGCCGGGCTGCTCAATCAGGACTGGCGTGCGGCTATTTCCAACTGTGAAAAGTTACTGACCGAAACGTCCGATACCCTGCGTGAATTGCAGGACACGCTGGAAGCGGCAGGCGACAAGCTACAAACCAGTCTGTTGCGCATTCAGGATGCCACGCTCGGTCAGGCGGCGCTGGAGTTTGTCGATAATCTGGTATTTGACCTGCAAGGCAAACTCGACCGCATCATTAGCTGGGGCCAGCAGAGTATCGACTTGTGGATCGGCTATGACCGCCACGTACACAAATTCATCCGTACCGCCATCGATATGGATAAGAATCGCGTATTTGCCCAGCGGTTGCGTCAGTCGGTACAAAGCTATTTCGATGCGCCATGGGCGTTGACCTACGCGAATGCCGATCGCCTGCTGGATATGCGCGATGAAGAGCTGGCGTTGCGTTCTGAAGAGGTCACCGGCGAGTTGCCGCCGGATCTGGAGTACGAGGCCTTCAGTGAAATTCGTGAGCAGATCGCCGCTATGATTGAGCAGGCACTGCAGAAATACAAACAGCAACACATACCGCTTAATTTGGGCGACGTGGTGCGGGAATACCTGACGCAGTATCCGCGCTCGCAGCATTTCGATGTTGCCCGAATCGTGGTCGACCAGGCGGTTCGCCTGGGCGTGGCCGAAGCTGATTTCACCGGATTGCCTGCGCTGTGGCAGGCAATCAATGATTACGGAGCCAAGGTGCAGGCCCATGTCATCGACAAATATTGATCAACACATTTCCGCCCGGCTGATGACCGCGCTGTCCAACACCTTATTTCCGGCGCTGGACAGCCAGTTGCGCGCCGGGCGTCACATTGGCGTGGAAGAGCTGGAGAATCATGTCTTCCTGATGGATTTTCAGGATGAACTGGAACAGTTCTACGGTCGTTACAATGTGGAGCTGATTCGTGCGCCGGAAGGTTTTTTCTACCTAAGACCGCGCTCCACTACGCTTATCCCGCGTTCGGTGTTGTCCGAACTGGACATGATGGTGGGTAAAATCCTCTGTTATCTCTATCTCAGCCCTGAACGACTGGCGCATGAGGGTATTTTCAGCCAACAGGAGCTGTATGAGGAACTGCTGAGTCTGGCGGACGAAAATAAACTGCTGAAGCTGGTGAACCAGCGCTCTACCGGCTCGGACCTTGACCGGCAGAAATTGCAGGAGAAAGTTCGCACCTCGCTTAACCGGCTGCGCCGTCTCGGCATGATCTATTTCATGGGGGCAGACAGCAGCAAATTCCGCATTACCGAGGCGGTGTTCCGTTTCGGCGCTGATGTGCGCAGCGGCGATGATCCGCGCGAAGCGCAACTGAGAATGATCCGTGATGGCGAAGCCATGCCGGTGGATGGCAGCCTGTCACTGGATGATAGCGATGACAGCGATACCCCTTCCAGTGATGAGCAACGAGCTGAGGATGAACAGGAATGATTGAACGCGGTAAATTTCGCTCACTGACGCTGGTTAACTGGAACGGTTTCTTTGCCCGCACCTTTGATTTGGACGAACTGGTCACTACCTTGTCCGGGGGCAACGGCGCCGGGAAATCCACTACCATGGCGGCGTTTATTACTGCGCTGATCCCGGATTTGACGTTGCTGCATTTCCGTAATACCACGGAAGCGGGCGCGACCAGCGGTTCCCGCGACAAAGGGTTGCACGGCAAGCTGCGCGCTGGTGTGTGTTACTCGGTGCTGGACGTGGTGAACTCCCGTCATCAGCGCGTGCTGGTTGGGGTTCGCTTGCAGCAGGTCGCCGGGCGTGACCGCAAGGTCGATATCAAACCCTTTACCATTCAGGGGTTGCCTGTCGCTGTCTCGCCGACGCAAATTCTCACTCAGACGGTGGGTGAGCGGCAGGCACGCGTACTGTCGTTGCAGGAAGTGAAAGACAGGCTCGATGAGTACGAAGGCGTTCAGTTCAAGCAGTTCAATTCCATCACCGATTACCACTCGCTGATGTTTGATCTGGGCGTGGTGCCCAGACGCCTGCGTTCGGCATCGGACCGCAGCAAGTTCTACCGCTTGATCGAAGCCTCGCTGTACGGCGGGATTTCCAGCGCGATTACCCGCTCGCTGCGCGATTATCTGTTGCCGGAAAACAGCGGGGTGCGCAAAGCCTTTCAGGATATGGAAGCGGCGCTGCGTGAAAACCGCATGACGCTGGAAGCGATTCGCGTTACCCAGTCGGACCGCGACCTGTTCAAGCACCTGATTTCCGAAGCGACGTCTTATGTGGCAGCGGATTACATGCGTCACGCCAATGAGCGACGCATCCATCTGGATGGTGCGCTGTCGTTGCGACGCGAATTGTTTGCCAGCCGCAAACAGTTGATCACCGAGCAGACTCGCCATGTGGAAATGGCGCGCGAACTGCAAGAGCAGAGCGGTGCTGAAAGCGATCTGGAAACCGATTATCAAGCCGCCAGCGATCACCTCAATCTGGTGCAGACCGCGATGCGCCAGCAGGAGAAAATCGAGCGTTACAACGCTGACCTGGAAGAGCTGAGCTACCGGCTGGAAGAACAAAACGAGGTGGTGGAAGAAGCGCGCGATCAACTCGAAGAGAATGAAGCCCGTGCTGATGCCGCCGAGCAGGAAGTAGACGAGCTGAAGAGCCAACTGGCCGATTACCAGCAGGCGCTGGATGTGCAGCAAACGCGTGCGATTCAGTACCAGCAGGCACAACAAGCGCTGGAGCGCGCTCGCAGCTTGTGCCAGGTACCTGAACTGACGGCGGATAACGCCGATGAGTGGCTTGATAGCTTCCAGGCCAAAGAGCAGGAAGCGACAGAATTGCTGCTGATGCTGGAGCAAAAGCTGAGCGTGGCAGATGCCGCCAATAGTCAGTTCGAGCAGGCTTATCAGTTGGTGTGCCGCATTGCTGGCGCCGTTAGCCGCAGTGAAGCCTGGGACGTTGCCCGTGATCTGTTGCGCGATAGTTCTTCCCAACGCTATCTGGCTGAACAGGTGCAACCGCTGCGTATGCGGTTGTCGGAATTGGAACAGCGTCGGCGCGAACAACAAGACGCCGAGCGTTTGTTGCAGGAATTCATCAAGCGTAGCGGTCAGGATTATCAGCCGGAAGACCTCGACGACCTGCAACAGGAGCTGGAAGCGCGTATCGAGGATTTATCCGTCCGTGTGTCGGAGGCTGGTGAGCACCGTCTGGCGCTGCGTCAGGAGCTGGAACAGATCCAGCAGCGGATTGCGCAACTGACCACCCGTGCACCGGTATGGCTGGCGGCGCAGGAAGCCCTGACCCAGCTAGGTGAACAGAGCGGCGAAAATTTTGCTGATAGCCAACAGGTCACCGAATTCATGCAGCAACTGCTGGAGCGTGAGCGTGAAACCACGGTGGAGCGCGACAGTGTGGCGGTGCGTAAGCAGCAGGTGGATGAGCAGATTGAGCGCCTGAGTCAGCCGGGCGGCTCCGAAGACCCTAGGCTTAATGCGCTGGCGGAGCGGTTTGGCGGGGTGTTGTTATCTGAAATCTATGATGATGTCACGCTGGATGACGCACCGTACTTCTCCGCGTTATACGGCCCGTCACGTCACGCCATTGTGGTGGCGGATTTGTCGCTGGTGCGTGAACAACTGGCTGGTCTGGACGATTGCCCGGAAGACCTCTACCTGATTGAGGGCGATCCGCAATCGTTCGACGACAGCGTGTTCGAGGTGGAAGAGCTGGAAAAAGCGGTGGTAGTGAAAATCGCTGATCGGCAGTGGCGCTACTCACGTTTCCCGGAGGTGCCGTTGTTTGGCCGGGCCGCCCGTGAGCAGCGTCTGGAGAGTTTGCGTGAAGAGCGTGAGCAACTGTCCGAGCAATACGCCACGCTATCGTTTGATGTACAGAAGATTCAGCGCCTGCATCAGGCGTTCAGCCGCTTTATCGGCAGCCATTTAGCGGTGGCATTTGACGCTGATCCGGAAGCGGAAATTCGCCAGATCAGCACTCGTCGCGGCGAGCTGGAACGCGCCATCAGCAATTTCGATAACGAAAATCAGCAGCAGCGCCAGCAGTATGAGCAAGCGAAAGAGCAGGCCGGTATGCTCAACCGCCTGATTCCGCGCATCAGCCTGTTGTGTGACGATGCACTGGCTGATCGGGTGGAAGAACTGCGCGAAGAACTGGATGAAGCCGAAGAGGCGGCTCGTTTCATGCAGCAGCACGGAGCGTCGCTGGTGAAACTGGAGCCGTTGGCGTCGGTGTTGCAGAACGATCCGCAACAACACGAGCAGATGCGTGAAGATTATGCGCAGGCGCAGTCAGCCCAGCGTGCTGCCAAACAGCAGGCATTCGCCCTGACCGAGGTGGTGCAGCGCCGCGCCCATTTCAGCTACACCGACTCGGCAGGCATGTTGAACGCCAATGCCGATCTCAACGATAAACTGCGTCAGCGGCTGGAACAGGCAGAGCAGGAACGTACCCGTGCCCGCGAACAACTGCGACAGCAGCAGGCGCAACTGACCCAGTACAGCCAGTTGCAGGCATCGCTGAAAAGTTCTTACGACGCCAAACGCGACATGCTCAAAGAGCTGACGCAGGAACTGTCGGATATCGGCGTACGTGCCGATGCTGACGCTGAAGCCCGCGCCCGGACGCGTCGTGATGAGCTGCACGCCGCCCTGAGCGCCAATCGTGCCCGGCGCAATCAACTGGAGAAACAGATCACTTTCTGTGAAGCGGAAATGGATAGCTTGCAGAAGAAATTGCGCAAACTGGAGCGCGACTACCATGTGATGCGTGAACAGGTGGTTACCGCCAAGGCGGGCTGGTGCGCGGTAATGCGGCTGGTGAAAGACAATGGCGTTGAACGCCGTCTGCATCGTCGTGAGCTGGCGTACATGAGTGGCGACGAACTGCGCTCGATGTCGGATAAGGCATTGGGAGCGTTGCGTCAGGCGGTGGCGGACAACGAACACCTGCGCGACGTGCTGCGCATGTCGGAAGATCCGAAACGACCAGAGCGCAAAGTCCAGTTCTACATCGCGGTGTATCAGCATCTGCGTGAGCGTATCCGTCAGGATATTATTCGCACCGATGACCCGGTGGAAGCCATCGAACAGATGGAGATCGAGCTGAACCGGCTGACCGAAGAGTTGACTGCCCGTGAGAAGACGCTGGCGATCAGTTCCCGCAGCGTGGCGAACATCATCCGCAAGACCATTCAGCGCGAGCAGAACCGTATCCGTATGCTCAACCAGGGGCTACAGTCGGTGGCGTTTGGTCAGGTTAAGAGCGTGCGGCTAAATGTTAACGTACGCGAAACTCACACCACGCTGCTGACTGTGTTGTCTGAGCAGCAGGAGATGCATCAGGATCTGTTCAACAGCACTCGCCTGACCTTCTCTGAAGCGCTGGCGAAGCTGTATCAGCGCCTTAACCCACAGATCGACATGGGACAACGCACGCCGCAGACTATCGGTGAAGAGCTGCTGGACTACCGCAACTATCTGGAGATGGAAGTGGAAGTCAACCGTGGTGCTGACGGCTGGCTGCGCGCCGAGAGCGGGGCGTTGTCCACGGGTGAGGCTATCGGTACCGGGATGTCGATTCTGGTGATGGTGGTTCAGAGCTGGGAAGAGGAGTCGCGTCGTTTGCGTGGCAAGGATATCTCACCATGCCGTCTGCTGTTTCTCGATGAAGCGGCGCGCCTTGACGCCAAATCCATCGCCACCTTGTTCGAGCTATGCGAACGCCTGGAAATGCAGCTGATTATCGCTGCGCCGGAGAACATCAGCCCGGAGAAAGGCACCACCTACAAGCTGGTGCGAAAAGTGTTCCAGAACCACGAGCACGTGCATGTGGTGGGGCTACGCGGGTTTGGTGGCGAAACGAAAGCTATCCTGCCGACGCCGTAGTCTCCTTTTCTCATTTATTCGGGCTGTGTGATACAGCCCGATTTTTCTTTGACAGCATTAGGAAACCGGGCCGCTGTCGGACAATATATCTGTATCAGGAAGAATAAATTGAATATCAACGCACTACCACTGGATGCCAATAGTAACGGCTGGTCGGCGATGTTGCCGCCACGAGAGGCAACACCGGCGCTGCGCCAGACGATTGCCGCTGATTGGCTGGTGATTGGCGCAGGATATGCCGGGCTGGCGTTTGCTCGCCGGATAGCGGAAAACCGTCCGCATGAACACGTGGTGGTGCTGGATGCCGTTGAGCTGGATGACAGCGCGTCTGCGCGTAATTCCGGTTTTGCCATTGATTTGCCGCATAATATCGGCAGTTCGACTGCGGAACTGGAAAAAGCTGCTAATTATCGCCGTTTGTTGCACGCCGGGCTGGAGCAGCTGGAATCGCTGATTGCGCGTTATCATATCGGGTGTGACTGGAGTCGTCGCGGCAAGTATCACTGTATCGTCCGACCTGAACTGGCAGGATTACTTGAACAGTACGCGCATGAATTGCAGGCGTTGTCAGAACCCTACCAGTTATTGCAGGGAGAGGCATTGGCTCAGCAACTGGGCACGCCTTATTACCATGCGGCGATTCACACGCCGAATAGCGTGTTGCTCAATCCGGCGGCGCTGGTGCGGGGCTTGGCGGATAATCTGCCTGATAATGTCACGTTGTATGAGCGTTCGCCGGTGCTGGAGATCCAACCGGGTCACACAGTTCGCGCTCGCACGCCTTACGGCGAGGTGCAGGCAAGGCATGTCATGGTGGCGACTAACGGTTGTGCCCGGCAACTGCCGATGTTTTCCCGTCAGGTGGTGGGGCTGTCAACGTTTGCCACCCTTACCGAACCGCTGACGGCGGAACAGCAACAGCGCATTGGCCAGATTGACGAGTGGGGGATGACGCCCGCTAATGCTATCGCGGGGGCGACGCTGCGCTACACGCGTGATCACCGGTTCCTGATTCGTCAGCATGTGATTTATGTTCCGGGTTACACTGTCACGTCGCGCTACACCGCAGAGATTACACGGCAACATCGGGCGATCTTTCTGTCCCGCTTCCCACAACTGGACGATGTGCCGGTCGCTCATACCTGGTCTGGCATGATTAGCGTCACCCGTAATGGGGCGCCGGGCTGGGGAAAATATGGTGATAATCTATATGCGGCAGTAGGGTGCAACGGTGCAGGCATTTCCAAGCAGACCATTGCAGGTAGCACACTGGCGGATTTGGCGACCGGTGTCGATAATCCGTTGATTGCCGAGATGCAGGCGCTGGGAAAACCTAACTTTATTCCGCCACGTCCGTTACTGGATATCGGCATACGTGGCAGCATCCTGAAAGAGCGCTGGTTAGGGCGAAAGGAATACTGACGAAAGCAATACTGAGTAAGCGTTAGAATTATTCACGCTTGACGCATCTAAATAATTCGGGTTTCGATTCTGAAGCATGAAAGGAAGACCCCCCGTGATTAATCACGGGGGGTCTTGGGATTAAGGTTTTAATTCGATTGTTATTGATGCGATTAATACTGTGTTATGGTGTTTCCTTTTTGGAGCTGTAGCAGAATTCGCCTGTAAAGCTCTTTCACGCGTTCCCGTTGCTCTGCTCCCGATGCTGCATAATTATCTAAACCCGGTGCAGCATTGATTTCGATAATATTCCATGATTGTGTGGCTGCGTCTGTACATAAATCATGGCATATGATATCCACGCCAGCGACACATAGTCCTAATGACGCAGTAGCAGCTATTGCCAAAGACGCAAAACTTTTATGGATGCTATTGGTAACATCCATCGACGTTCCGCCGGTGGAGAGATTCGCATTATCCAGAAGAAATGTTTTCTGCCCTGCAGGCAGAATCGATTCTCGATTTAAACCCAGATTAGCCAGTTTGATATCAATGCGCGGATCATCAGGGTCAATCTCGCTGTTGGGGCGTCCATGCAAAGGCTGAGTATGTTGCGCATCAAGCAACAACTGCTGGATAGTTCGGACGCCATCACCAGCAACGGCCAGTGGGATGCGTTCATATGCCGAGATTATGGTTTCGCCCAGTACAACAACCCGATAGTCCCGACCTGGACACACTTGCTCTACCAGCAACACATCCGTACGGGAAAAAATATGGTTACAGATTACATCCATTGATGGCGTATCATAGACTTTGGTTACCCACGCGCCCTGACTAAGATCGTTGGGTTTGACAAAAACGGGAAGTCCGAGTGATTCGGCAAATTGTTTGGCTTCTTCAATGCCCCTTCTGTTTTCCTGATACAAATTCTTATTTAATCTTTCCGAAAAGAACGTTTTCCCCTGCGGTACATTGAACCCTTTTTTGCGTAAAAAATAGTTCGTGTAGGATTTGTCGTTAGCGATATCCGATGATGCAGAGGAGTTAAGATTGAGATTTCTATTTTTGAATAAATGTATCTTTTCATTAGGAAATATTATTTCGCCAACAAAACCGAATTCTGGTTCAAGCTCTATCCGGATGCCTAATGTGGGCGCTATTTCTAATAGTAAGGCAGAAACAAAGGGACGATTCATTTTTATCTCGCTATATCACTGATAGTGACATTATTTAAAGCATTATTATCACAATGAGATATCAAGGATGAAATATGTCAGAAGAAAATCAGAGTGGTCTTAGTTAAAAATGATGCAGAGTGTAAAATTGGCTGATTATTAAAATAATCTTTTTATTATCATGGTGACGGATTCAGGTGCTGCCGGAACTGTATATTTACAGTCTGAAAATACATCATTGAAATGAAATAAAAATACTTGACCTTCCTGTTACTGGAAGGTGCAGTCTGCCAGTCATGATCAATCAATTTTATGAATGATATCTGCCTGAGGAAGAACGTATGCGACGTCGCGAGTTTATCAAATTGAGCGCTGTGCTGGGTGCATCCAGTCTGATGCCCTGGTGGAGCCGTTCTGCCTGGGCCGACGAACGTCCGACTTTGCCGGTGCCGCCATTGCTGGCACCGGATGCGAGCGGCAATATCGCCCTGAAATTACAGACCGGGAGTATGCGCTGGTTAGCGGGAATAGAAACCGTCACCTGGGGCATCAACGGCGGATTTCTGGGACCGGCATTGCAACTTGAGCAAGGGCAGGAGGTAACGCTCAACGTCACTAATACCTTGCCGGAAACGACGACGTTGCACTGGCATGGGCTGGAGATTCCTGGTAACGCCGACGGCGGTCCGCAAGTGGAGATCGCACCAGGAAAAACATGGAGTACGGCGTTTCGGGTAGAACAGCCGGCAGCGACGGCATGGTTTCACCCACATACCCACGGAGTGACTGGCCGTCAGGTAGCTATGGGGTTGGGCGGGTTGATCCTGATTCAGGATGCGGCCAGTCGGGCGTTGCCGTTGCCTTCTCAATGGGGCGTGGATGATATTCCGTTGATTCTGCAGGACAAACAGCTGGATGCCAAAGGGCAGATTGATTATCAACTGGATGTGATGTCGGCGGCGGTCGGCTGGTTTGGCGACCTGATGCTGACTAACGGTGTTCGCTATCCGCAACATAACGCACCGCGTGGGTGGCTGCGCCTGCGAGTTCTGAACGGGTGCAACGCGCGGTCGTTGACTCTGGCTGCCAGCGATGGTCGTCCGCTCTATGTGACTGGTAGCGACGGCGGTTTATTGGCCGAACCGGTGCGTGTCAGCGCATTGACGGTGCTGATGGGGGAACGCTTTGAAGTGGTGGTGGATGCGCGTGACGGTAAGGCGTTCGATATGGTAACGCTGCCGGTCATGCAAATGGGAATGAGCTTGCCACCCTTTGATCAGCCTTTGCCGGTGTTGCGCATTCAGCCCACCAGTCAACCCGGTACTGGATCACTACCGGAAATATTGGCAACCTTGCCGGCACTGCCATCCACCTCGACATTGAAAACACGCCAGTTACAACTGACGATGGACCCGCAGCTCGATAGGCTGGGAATGCAGGCATTAATGCAGCGTTATGGTATGCAGGCGATGGCTGGCATGGACATGGCAGGACATGGTGCAATGCATGAAATGCTGCAATCGCCTGGCGGAGGAATGCCGGTGTCGTCGTCTGGCGTGGGCATGAGCCATAACGGGATGAACCACGGTAACATGAATCATGGCAATATGGATCATGGTGACATGAGGCATAAGACGGGACCGACGCCACTGGATATTCTGTCTGCCAATCGTATCAATGGCGCGGCGTTTCAGATGGGTCAACCGATGTTTGACGTTAAACGCGGCGACCTCGAAGTGTGGAGCATTTCCGGTCAAGGCGACATGATGCTGCATCCTTTTCATATTCACGGTGCTCGTTTTCGCATTCTGTCCGAAAATGGCAAACCACCCGCAGAACATCGGCGTGGATGGAAAGATATTGTGCATGTGGAAGGCGCACGCAGCGAGGTACTGGTGCAGTTCAATCACCTGGCGCCGAAAGAACGGGCGTTCATGGCGCACTGCCATTTGTTGGAACATGAAGACACCGGCATGATGCTGTCGTTTACCGTGTCCTGAATAATAGCGAGTAAAAACGGTGTCCGTAGGTTAAGGGCCATTAGGCGTTGACGTCGGACATCGCTCTGGCTTGTTCATCCAGCCGTTGATCGAAGAGTTCTCGCGCCTGTGTTACCTGAGGCAGGTATTCTACCGTCCAGCGGTAAAGTGCCTGAAACGGTTCTTTCAAGGAGTGTCCGAGCGGCGTGATGTGATATTCCACTGCAATCGGCGAAAAAGTGAGTACCCGGCGTTCTACAATACCGTTGCGCTCCAGTTTACGCAGGCACTGCGTCAACGCCTTTTGCGTGATGCCTTCCAGACTACGTTTGATTTCGTTGAAACGCAGCGGTTTTTCGCATAACGCACCCAGCACCAACACTGACCATTTATCAGCGATTTGCTCCAACAGAAAACGGCTGGGGCACCGGGCATGAGAATAAGGGGATGCACAGGATTTCAGCATAGTGGTTTCCTTTAGGCTACCTGGTAGCATTAATGTGCCTGATTGACACCAGGTTTACAGTGTATACCATCACGGATTCATGCCCAAGGAGATGATTACATGGCCAATATTGATGTTTTATTCCGTCCTTTTACGTTAAAAACACTGGAATTAAAAAACCGTATTGTGATGGAGCCAATGACCCGTACTTTCGCCCCTGACGGTATTCCGGGCAATGATATTGCTGCGTACTATCGCCGTCGGGCGGAAGGCGAGGTAGGGTTGATTTTGTCGGAAGGCACCGTAGTGGACCGCCCTGGTTCGCGCAATCATCCTGGCATTCCATTCTTTCATGGCGAACGTGCGTTAGCAGGTTGGCAAAACGTGATTAACGACGTTCACGCCGCTGGCGGCAAGATGGGGCCGCAGATATGGCATGTCGGCTCAGCGCCACTTAAAGGCGTGGATTGGGAGCCTGATTATATTGAAAGCCCGTCTGGCCTGTTCTCACCGGAGGCTGAACGTGGTCACGCCATGACCGATGAAGACATTGCCGATACGATTTCCGCCTTTGCCCGCGCTGCCGCTGATGCGAAACGTCTGGGGTTTGATACGCTGGAGCTGCATGGTGCGCATGGATACCTGATCGACCAGTTCTTTTGGGGGGAGACGAATCTGCGCACCGATGTGTTCGGGGGGGCAACACTCAAACAGCGCGCACGCTTTGCCGCCGAGGTGGTGAAGAGTGTCCGTGACGCAGTAGGCCCGGATTTCCCACTGATTTTACGCGTCAGCCAGTGGAAGCAACAAGACTATAGCGCTCGTTTAGCACCCACGCCGCTGGCGCTGGAAGATTGGCTGGCACCGTTGGTATCCGCCGGTGTGGATATATTGCACTGTTCTCAGCGTCGTTTCTGGGAGCCGGAATTCCCGGATGTGGATGGCGAAGATGGGTTGAACTTTGCTGGCTGGGCCAAGAAGGTGACCGGCGCTGCCACGATTAGCGTAGGGTCTGTCGGGCTGTCGGATGAGTTCTTCGGCGCTTTTGCCGGAAAAGGCTCTAGTCCGGAAGGTCTGGATAAGCTACTGGAGCGTATGGAACGCGATGAGTTTGATTTGATAGCGGTAGGCCGCGTACTGCTGACTGACCCGAACTGGGCGGCGAAAGTCCGGCGCAAGGAGTTGGATACCCTCAAAGGATTTGAACCCGCGTCTCTCGGACAGTTGGTGTAAATCTTATTCAGGCCCCCGATATAGTGGGGCCTGATATCTATCCCCAGCGTTACTCTCATTTGTCACAGCATTTTTATTGCAGTATTAACCACAAAACGGCTTTCTTCGCTGATGGCGAAGTCTTCGGGAATATCTGAAGGCTGACGTACAATTTGCCAGGCATCGTGTTCGTCTTCGTTAAGACATATTTCTTCTTGCATCACATCGACCAGAAAATTCCACTGCCGTATCTTCTCGTTAATGGGGGCTACATAATCAAAAAAACCCAAATAATGGCGAATATAACGTAATCGTAGGCCAGTCTCTTCCTGTAATTCCCGCATCAGGGTGGCAAGCAGGTTATGGTCGCCAGGCTCTCGACCGCCGCCTGGGATCTCCCAGTGGCCGGGTAGAAATGGGTCATTGGCGCTGCGGCGCACCAGCAGTATGCCGCCCCGAAATACCACCGCGGCGGCCATCGTTTGACGGGTAATCCCTTCCTGTTGTGCTTGAAATTCGAACTGACACAACATTTTGGTGTAGGTGCTATCCTGGGGTGAAAACAAGAACATGTCGTCATACCTGCACTGGGTGAATGGATACGTCCAACCGAACATCATGGTGGTTTACAATCACAGTGAAATTTCACATATAGAATAAAGTTAATTGAAATCTTCACAAAAGTAATTATTGTTATTCGATGTTTCGACAGTAATTGACATAAGCGTGCTTAAAGATAAGCTTAAATAATCGGTTAACGCGGTGCTTAATTCCATAATGAGGATTAGCGAACGTTAGGTATACGTATATTTCCGTCACGACACTGAGTTTTTACCGCTTTATTGCAGGACTGAAAATTCAGATTTTTGTCCATACACACTCTAATTTCGGATAATTCCGGGCCGCTACAGATAGCGGCAATTCCCCCCTGAGGTATTGACGGGTTATTCTGGCGAAATGCGGTCAGAATCTGCTCTGCTGTCATTTGTAACGGTTTGGTCGGAGCATTGAAACTGGCCGGAATGTTCACACGAGTCACTGCCTTATCCGCTGCTTGCAGATAGCCAGTCGCGCCCAGCCCGCTGCAGGTGCCGTGTTTTTCCCACTCGTGAGTCAGTAAGGTATTAGTAGGAAACAGGGTATTGCCGTATTTGCGTTCCTGAGCCGTGAGCGCAGTAATTGGCGGACAGTCCTGCGGCCAGCCTCCATTGGCATATTGTGGCCACAAACCGTGAAGTACAAAGCCATATCCTTTGGTGCATTGCTCATTACCAGCGTGTGTCAGGCAAAATGTGGGTGACCAGGATAATGTCAGCAGGTAGGAATCAAATACTCCCGCCTGGCCTTTTGCCTGCACAGAGGGGCTTGTCATCATACTTGTTGCTAATGCCAGACCAGTTAGTAACGAACAGACTTTGTTCATACATTTCTCCTGTTGAGTTTATTAATATTTTCACAGATACAAGTTTGTCGTCTCCGGGTTGGACGACGAAAAATAGCAAGTCAAAATCCTACGGTAGTCTTATTGCTTTTAGAGCACAAATCCGGGTGAAATATAGCTGCAATATCTGATTGATGCCAGTGTGGCAATGGTAGTCTATATAAATAAAAAATGTGGAATGTCAAATTTTTGCTGATAAATTCATTAAAAATTCATTATATCAACGTGTTAAATTGTATCGAAAAAGGCAGGCACGTTAGCTGGATGGGCAGAACTTCATGATGTGATACTCCGATTTTATTCAGCCTGCTCAGTCAAGGCAGAGCGGATTTATTGAGCAATTTAACAAAACACTACGCACAGAAATACTTGATATGTATCTGTTCAGAACGTTGTTTGAAGTACGCGAACGAACAGAGGACTGGCGTACGGAATATAACGAAGAACGCCCGTATAGCTCTCTGAGTGATATACCACCGATTATCTATGCGAGGCAAAAACTGGCCGGAAATACTCACTGACGGTGGTACTAAAAACCGGAGGGGCTACACTCCTATTTATATTTTTTATGTTATCCCCCATGGGCATGAAAAATTTTCATAAATGTAATTTCTTATTTTTTAACTTTTCTGAAGAGATTTCCTGATTATGATGATCTATTATTTAAGTTGTTTAAAGTGTTTTTTGATGTCTAAAAAATTTTGTGGTGATCTTGGAGGGCTATTTTTATATTTTAATCAATTCCTTAATGTATACTGATGTGCTTATCACGTCCTGAATGATTTTTGGAAACAGATTGTGAATTTGAAGTAATCTACATGCGACATATAATATATCGTATGTATATTTTTTTTGGATTGGTTGAATATGAATAATTTTTTTGAAAGCCCATTTAAAACGATTCCATTAGACAAGCAGACAACAAACCCTAACATTATTGTTGGGCGTTATAGTTACTACTCTGGTTATTATCACGAGCATGATTTTAACGAGTGTGCTCGTTATCTTATTCCTGATGAAGGTGTAGATAAATTAATTATCGGCAGTTTTTGTTCGATTGGTTCTGGTGCTGCGTTTATCATGTCTGGTAATCAAGGGCATAGACCGGACTGGATCAGTACCTTTCCCTTTTACTGGGTACCTGATACAACAGAATTTGAGGCGGCCAATAATGGTTATGTTCCATCTGGTGATACTATAATTGGGAATGATGTCTGGATCGGTTCCGAAGCTATTATAATGCCTGGTATAAAAGTTGGGGATGGTGCTGTAATAGGAACCAGAGCTCTGGTCACACGGGATGTTGAACCTTACTCCATCGTCGGAGGTAATCCAGCAAAAATCATTCGGAAACGTTTTGATGATAGGCATATATCAATGCTTATCGAAATGAAATGGTGGGATTGGTCGGAAGAACAGTTAAAAGCTATGATGTATTTTTTAACATCTGGAGATATTGATGGTCTTTACCAGCAATGGAAAAATTTCTGATAGATAAAAGAAGCTCTTTGAGATTTTTTTATGCATCATTTTCATATTGATAAGTTAACTGCAATAATTTCGAGTCTGATTGATGTTGATTCAAACAGTAAAACTGTTTCTGGTACATAATCACCTGCCAGACACGGTTTGGCGTAGATCAGAAAAAATATTGGCTCGTTATTGTCCCCATTTAAGCAGATAATTTTCTACGTTTTGTATTCGATAGTTAAAAATCCATTGAGATATGAGAAGGCTGTTCAAGCTGTGTTCAGGGAGAAGGTCAATTGCTGGGTTTTACACACAAAAAAGTCCGCCTGAGCGAACCTTTTTTGCATTATTTTTTGCAGGTCAAAATCAAAATATATGTTTAGTTATTTGATTTTGTTTAAATCTGGCGGTGAGGGAGGGATTCGAACCCTCGATACGTTTTCACGTATACACACTTTCCAGGCGTGCTCCTTCAGCCACTCGGACACCTCACCGGGTCGTCGCCATCAGGGGCAACGGGGCGCTACTGTAGGGAAAATCCACTGCAGCGTCAACACACTTCTTTCATAAAAACGTGTGCTTAGCTAAACCTGACGCAATTTGCTGTTTTACTCGCCAGCCCGGTCCACTGGCACTGGGTATTTGTATTATTGCGATGCCAGATGTGTTTAATTTTTGTTGATTTATGGTTGTCATTCTGATGTCTCGGCTGTGTTGGTGCGGGATAAATGGTATGCTGGCTTATCAATGCCGAGTCAGGAGAAACCATGTATCCCGTTGATTTACACATGCACACTGTCGCCAGTACCCACGCCTATAGCACCCTGCATGACTATGTGGCTGAAGCCAAAATCAAACAGATTCGTTTGTTTGCCATTACCGATCATGGCCCGGATATGGCAGATGCACCGCATTACTGGCATTTTATTAATATGCGTGTCTGGCCAAGGGTAGTGGACGGCATCGGTATCTTGCGTGGCATTGAAGCCAACATTAAGAATCTGGCAGGTGATATTGACTGTACCGGGCCGATGCTGGATTGCATGGATTTGGTTATCGCTGGTTTCCATGAGCCGGTGTTTCCTCCGGCAGATCGTGATACCCATACCGAAGCGATGATTGCGGCAATGGCACAAGGGTCGGTGCACATCATCAGCCATCCTGGAAATCCGAAATTCCCGATTGATATCCGCGCAGTTGCGCAAGCCGCAGCCAAATACAACGTGGCGCTGGAGCTGAATAATTCGTCTTTTACTCATTCCCGTAAAGGCAGCGAGCCGAATTGCCGTGCGGTGGCCGAAGCCGTGCGTGAGGCTGGCGGTTATCTGGCGCTGGGGTCAGATTCGCATATCGCCTGGTCGCTCGGCGAGTTTCCACATTGTGACCGTATCCTACGGGACGTTGATTTTCCGCAGGATCGCGTGTTGAATGTCAGCCCTCGCCGGGTGCTGGATTTTCTGGAACGGCGCGGGAAACCCGCGATCCCAGAATTTGCGGATTTGTGACGTTGTCACTTAATTGCGCTGTCATGTCTTTTACAGGTTGATGAGATGAATGAATTTTCCGTGGTGTGCCGTATTCTCGGCACGCTGTTTAACCGTTCGCCGCAGGATCCGTTGCTGGCACCACTGTTTAATCTGATTGCGCAAGGCAAGCTGGCGCAGCAATGGCCGCTGGCGCAGGACGAGCTGATGGCTCGCTGGCAGCGCAGTATCGATTTACCGGCGATGAGCGCTGATTATGAGGCCTTGTTCGGTGCACAACCGTCGGTGTCGCCATGGCGCTCTGGTTGGGAACCGACTGCTCAGGAAACTGAAGTCCGTGCATTTTTGCAACAGCGCGGTATGCCGTTGGGTGAGGGACCGGTGGATCACTTTGGCGCTTTACTGCTTGCGGCATCCTGGCTGGAAGATCAGGCGCAGGAAGATGAAACGGCGGCGCAGTCGGCGTTTTTCGATAGCTATTTGTTGCCGTGGAGTGATCGCTTTCTGGGCAAGGTAGAAAGTCACGCCACCACCGCATTTTATCGTACGCTGGCGATTATTTGCCGTGAAGCGCTGGAAGCAATGCGGGATGAACTGGCAGAAGCGGAAGACAACGAGACGGATAACTAAGCGTCTGAAGATTGAGCAACAGGTGGCGAACGCCACCCGTTTTTTCTTAATCGGTCAGCATAATAACCAGTTGACCGGGTTTCACTTCAATCCCTTTGGCCAGTTTTTTCGCCAGAGCTTCTTTGCTGCTGTGCTCCGGATTTAGCACATAGGCAGGTTTCTGATCGAAGTAGCTTTTCAACGACTGATTAAGGTAGGGTGCCAGCGTTTGCAGCACCGTTTGTAGTTTCTCCGGCTGAACGCTGTAATTCACCAGTTCCATGTCTTTCAGGTAGATGGCACCCTCGTCTTTGCTGAATATCGGCTGCGCTTTGAGCGTCAACTTCATGTCTGCCTGCTGTTTACCTAGCAGTGAGCTGATATCGACTTTGGCGTTACCACTCAGCGTCACTTTGCCGGGTTCTGCGCGACCAATCTGGCTGCTCAGTTCGGTCAGTGTAATCTGCGCATCCACCACGCCGGGAACGCCTAACTGCTTCTGGTAGTCATTATGCTGTTGCAAATACTGATTGATTTGTTGCTCACTCAGGCTGTATTGCGCCAGTTGATTGCAACCGCTCACCAGTAATGTGCCCAGTAGCGCCAGAACGGCCAGTCCCGATTTTCTCATTATTATAACCTCTTGTTTTATGTGATTACCTCGCCGGGCGAGGAATGCCGGCAGGGTGCGCTATTCCGCTGATATCGCCAATCAGAATAGACCTAAACGCCGCCGTCGGGCGGCGGCAACAAGCGGTTATTGCGCCTGTTCGATCAGCAGATCAACGTTGGCGTTCTGAGACAGGGTGTTGCAGTAGGCCGCGATAGCCGACGGGACATTGACATCAGCCACGATAGTCAGTGAGCGCAGCAGGGCGAACAGGTTAATGTCATCGAGTGACAACGCACCGTTGCACGCCTGCGGCGAGACAATCAGCGGCGCCAGCGCTTGCAAGTCACTTTCTAACTGACTTATCAACTCTGCCGTCTGGCTGAAGTGAGTGTCGAAGCTACCGATTTGCCCTTCTTTTTTGTGGATAAAGTAATTACGACCCGCTTCGGTGGCGAACTCTTTGAAGTCGGCACGAGAGAAACGGGGAATCAGCAGTCGCGGTGCATATTCATATACGCGACGAATCCAGGTCTCGATAGCTGGGTTGGTTGCGCCGGTCAGTACCGGTTTTCCGTCCAGTTCGTCAACGTATTTCACGATATCCAGACTTTCCGGCATGTAGCTGCCATCCTCTTTTTGCAGAATCGGCACCATTTTCTGACCGACCATCGAGATGGGCGTGGTTTCGTCATCGTTGGACAACACATGCAGCTCCACCGGCAACTGTTTCAGGCCGAAAATCATGCGTGCTTTTACGCAGAAAGGACAATGTTCATAGACAAACAGTTTCATACTGGAACTCCTTAGGTTGAACTGCGCCTGATCAGGCGCTGCCGTGATGATGATGTCGAGCGGGATTATCCACCGTCAGCACGGGTTCGTCCATGAACAATCTGTGCCGTAACATCTGGAAAGTGAAGGTAAAAGGGGGGACATGATGCCCCCAGACGATATGCAGGCTAATCGTATTTGATCAATGCTCGCGCAGCATGGCCGGTTCGATACGCTTCATGTGGAATTGCCAGTATAGGGCGGCCATGGTCAACATGCCGATGATACCCAGCATACACCAGGGTAAGGCGGGTTGACCGAGCGCTTTTCCGGTATCAAACAACCAGCCGCCCCCGCTGTAACCGAATGCACCGCCCAGTGCCAGCCCCATTCGGCTAAACCCCATATAGCTGCCGCGGGCGCGTGCATCCGACAGTGACGCACCTAACGTTTCCCGTGCCGGTTCGGCGATGATGGAACCGATATAAAACAAGCCGATCAAACCCAGCAACCACGGCAGGCTGGTGACCATGCCCATCGGAATCAGGCTCAGGGTCATAATGAACAGCCCGAATAAGAGCCGTTGTTCCAGACGAAAGCGTTTTTCGCTCCAGCGGGCGATAGGGTAAAGCAACGTTAACGATAGCGCTGCTTCAATGGCGTACATCCACTTGACGGCAGATGGCGTGCCCGCCAGCTCGTTAACCATGATAGGCATCATCAACAGTACCTGTACGCCCAGCATGAAATAACCGGTCAGCGTCAGTACATAGACGACAAAACGTCTGTCACGCATTACCCGCATCATGCCTTCGAGAATGGGGGTGCGAATGGTAGAAATGCGATAGGCGGGCAGCAGCAGAGCGTTCAGTACGGCGGCCAGTACGAAAACGGCCGCACCTGCCCAGCACACCACCGAAAAATTATATTGCATCAGCCAACTGCCGATCAGTGCGCCGAGCACCGCACCGGCGTTGTCCTGCATCATTAATAGTGAGAAAAAACGACTGCGCTCGTGCGGACGCGTGAGTTTGATGACCATGGCTGTGCGCGGCGGTTCGAACAGCGTACCGCCCAACGCCGACAGCACGCAGGAGAGCATCAGCATCAGTGGCGTAGTAGCCAGCGCCATAAATACGAAACCGGAGGCGCGCAGCAACATACCGGTAACGATCATCGGTTTGGCGCCAAACCGGTCGGCAATGGCGCCACCGAAAATGCCGAGTCCCTGCTGGGTGAGTTGACGCAGACCGAGCGCGAACCCGACCGTGAGTGCCGCCCAGCCCATTTGATCGATAAAACGGATAGAAATCAGCGGGAATACCACAAAGAAACCCAGGATTACCAGCATGTTATCCAGTAGCAGAAAATATTTGCCCAGGCTACGAGCCTGCGTCATTAATGACATGTTTCACCACGAGGAAAGAGGAAATTAAAGAAAGCGATATAGCTTGTCTATTCTCTCGTCGATTGGATTATTACGATAGAGGATCCTGCTAATAAATTTTTTTATCGTTCAACTGTTATCTGACGAACAATTTACGAAAAAAAGTCGGTGTAGCGTGTCGATTGTGCAATAACTCAGCGGTCATGATTTTACGCTATGGAATTTATGTGGTTATAGTAAGTGCTATTGGTTATTTACCCTGTTATGGCGCTCGCCGTGTTGGTGTTGAGCGCATTAATAAAATTTATTCATCGATAATTCGTCACCTGAGGGGGAAGGCATGTTTGGCTATCGCTCAACGACACCCAGGGTCCGTCTGACCACGGATCGACTGGTGGTCCGGCTGGCGCACGAACGCGATGCCTGGCGTCTGGCTGAGTATTACGCGGAAAACCGTGATTTTTTGAAACCCTGGGAACCGGTGCGCGATGCCAGCCACTGTTATCCTTCTGGTTGGCAGGCGCGGCTGAGCGTGATCTGCGATATGCACAAACAGGGTAGCGCCTACTATTTTTTGCTGCTGGACCCGGATGAAACCGAGGTACGCGGCGTAGCCAATTTCAGCAATGTGCTGCGCGGCTCCTTTCATGCCTGTTACCTTGGTTATTCACTGGGTGAAAAATGGCAGGGGCAAGGGATGATGTACGAGGCGTTGCAGTCGGCGCTGCGTTACATGCAACGTCAGCAGCATATGCATCGCATTATGGCTAATTATATGCCGCACAATCAGCGCAGCGGCGACCTGCTGGCCAGGCTTGGGTTCGAAAAAGAAGGTTACGCCAAAAATTACTTGCTGATTGACGGCAAATGGCAGGATCACGTGCTGACCGCCCTGACTAATAATGAATGGACGCCGATGCGTTGAGCGCGGCTGAATGAGGACGTGCCATGAAATACCAATTGACGCTACGTGAGGCGCGGATAATCGGATGCTTGCTGGAAAAGCAGGTTACCACGCCGGAGCAATACCCGATGTCGTTGAATGGGCTGACCGCGGCCTGTAATCAGAAAACCAACCGCGAGCCGGTCATGGAATTGACCGAAAGCGAGGTACAACAAACGCTGGACCTGCTGGTCAGGCGGCATTTTCTACGTACTGTTAGCGGCTTTGGCAACCGGGTGATGAAATATGAACACCGCTTCTGCAATTCCGAATTTGGCGACCTGAAGTTTTCTCCAGCTGAAGTGGCGCTGGTGACCATCTTGTTGCTGCGTGGCGCACAGACGCCAGGCGAGCTTCGCACCAGAGCAGCTCGCTTGTACGAATTTGCCGATATGGAAGAGGTTGAGAACGTGTTGCAGTGCTTGCAACAGCGTGAAGATGGGCCGTTTGTGGTGCGGTTGGCACGGGAGCCAGGCAAGCGCGAGAGTCGTTTTATGCATTTGTTTAGCGGCGAGGTGGCGGATATTGTGCCGCCGGCGCTGAGCGATGAATCGGTTGATGGTGAACTGGCCGCACGGGTTTCCGTACTGGAAAGTGACGTGGCCGAATTGCGAGCGCAACTTGCCGCATTACAGGCGCGTCTTGCCTGACGGCTGTCCGCATAGCATCGTTCAGGAGCAACAGCATGAAACTCGTGCGCATTGGTGTGGTGGGTCTGGGGGATATTGCCCGTAAGGCCTATTTGCCGATTTTATCACAGGCGGAATATTGGCAACTGGCAGGTGCCTGGTCGCCGGGGCAAGAGCGTGCCCGGCAACTGTGTCAGCAGTATCGTATGACTTGTTTTTCCTCTCTGGAGATGTTGATCAGCCAGTGTGATGCCGTGTTTGTGCACAGCAGTACCGCCAGCCATTATGAAGTGGTCAAAACGCTGTTGTTGGCCGGTAAACACGTCTATGTGGATAAGCCGCTGGCGGAAACGTTGACGCAGGCGGAAGAACTGGTGGCGCTGGCGGCTCGTCATGATTTACTGCTGATGGTGGGCTTCAACCGTCGCTTTGCGCCGCTTTATCAGCGACTCCGGCAGGTGCAGCCCTCTGCGGATAGCCTGCGCATGGAAAAGCATCGTGTCGATAACATCGGGCCTCAGCCGCTGGCGTTTACCTTGCTGGATGACTATTTGCATGTGGTGGACACCGCGTTGTGGCTGGCGCAAACGCCGGATTTGCCAACTGCGCTATGTGGTGGACGGATACGTTGTAATCTTCAGGGGCAACTGGTTTATGCCGAACACCAGTTCCGGACTTCGCATGGGGTGATTACAACCAGTATGCATCGCCAGGCAGGTAGTCAGCGTGAAAGTGTACAACTGGTTAATGATGGCGGTTGGTATCAGGTGGACAATTTGCGGGAATGGCGTGAGGAGCGCAACGGCATGGTGCTGTTGCATCCGACGCCATCCTGGCAGAGTACGCTGGAACAGCGTGGTTTTGTGGGGGCAGTTCGGCATTTCATTGATGCGGTAGTCTCGCACTCGCCGCCGTTGACTTCCGGTGATCAGGCACTGTACGCGCAACGTCTGATTGAGATGTTATTAAGAGAATGCTGAAAAAAACAGCGACCATCAGATGCATCAGATATCCATAGTGGCTATTGGCGGTGCAATCGACTAGGCTGTGTGCCGCGATAGCCAGAATGGCGGCTGAGCCGATTTTCCCCGCCATGCCTCTCTCTCTTCCATAGTCAGAATAACTGAATGAATTTACTGAAATCACTGGCTGCGGTCAGTTCCATGACCTTGCTTTCTCGTGTGCTGGGTTTTGTGCGCGATGCTATCGTCGCTCGTGTATTTGGCGCAGGCATGGCGACCGATGCGTTTTTTGTGGCGTTCAAATTACCGAATCTGTTGCGGCGTATTTTTGCCGAAGGCGCATTTTCTCAGGCGTTTGTGCCGATTCTCGCAGAGTATAAAAGTCAACAAGGCGAGGAGGCGACCCGGACCTTTCTGGCGTATGTCGCCGGGATGCTGACGTTGATACTGGCGCTGGTGACGGCTGCCGGCATGGTCGCGGCTCCGTGGGTGATCATGGTGACTGCGCCAGGGTTTGCCTCGACGCCAGAGCGCTTTGAACTGACATCGGCGCTGTTGCGAGTGACCTTTCCTTATATTCTGCTGATTTCGCTGACGTCGATGGTAGGATCGGTTCTCAACACCTGGAACCGTTTTTCGGTACCCGCGTTTGCCCCTACGTTATTGAACATCAGCATGATTGGTTTTGCGTTGCTGGGTGTTCGTTGGTTTGACCCGCCGGTGATGGCGCTGGGGTGGGCTGTAGTGGCTGGCGGGATACTGCAACTGGGCTACCAACTGCCGCATCTGAAAAAAATCGGCATGTTGGTGCTGCCGCGCATCAAATTTCGTGACCCCAGTGTTAGCCGGGTGATGAAGCTGATGGCACCCGCGATTCTTGGCGTGTCGGTTAGCCAGATTTCCTTGATCATCAACACCATCTTTGCATCGTTTCTCAGCCAGGGAGCCGTGTCCTGGATGTATTATGCTGATCGGTTGATGGAGTTTCCGTCCGGCGTGTTGGGCGTGGCGTTGGGGACCATTCTGCTGCCGTCGCTGTCGAAAAGTGTTGCCAGCGGTAATCAGCAGGAGTATTCCCGGTTGCTGGACTGGGGGTTGCGACTCTGCTTTTTGCTGGCATTGCCGGCGACAGTCGCGCTGGGGCTGCTGGCTAAACCATTGACCGTGGTGTTGTTTCAATACGGTAAATTTAGTGCGTTTGATGCCATGATGACTCAGCGTGCGTTAGTGGCTTACTCCATCGGGCTGATGGGGCTGATCCTGGTAAAAGTGCTGGTGCCGGGGTTTTACGCACGGCAGGATATTAAAACGCCAGTGAAAATTGGTGTGGCAACCCTAGTGATGACCCAACTGATGAACCTGATATTTATCGGCCCGCTGCAACATGCCGGATTGTCGCTATCGATTGGCCTGGCATCTTGCATTAACGCTGGCCTATTGTTCTGGCAGTTGCGGTGCCAGCGCATCTTTCAACCTCAACCGGGTTGGACGGCGTTTCTGGTTAAACTGGTAATGGCGGTAGTGATCATGTCGTTGGTATTGATCGCGTTATGTATGTGGATGCCCGCCTGGGAGCAGGGCAGCATGACGCTGCGTTTGCTGCGCTTGTCGGTGGTGGTGATCGCTGGTGCCGGCAGTTATTTCGCCATGCTGGCTTTGCTAGGTTTCCGACCGAAGGATTTCTCTCGCCGTAGCATCTGATCTTTGTTGCTTACCTTTTATTTTTTCTTCCTTCTGTCCTGCAGTCGGCCTACCAGCTGTCTGCGGGGGCTGGTTTTTTTGCAGTTACTGAATTTCGTTTTTATGCTCATATTTTTTCAAAAAACGATACAATCCCTAATTGATATTAATTTGTTTAATATTTCTGATCAGTTGTACACCAGAGAGTGAGAATCAATCGCTCAATGTAGACCAAAACTCGAACCTCTTTAAATGAATAAAAAAATGTATATTACTGTATCATGGACCAATTTAATTGATGGGATATCAATTTTAAAGATACAAAGTTATCAGAAAATGCGTTACGGGTTCTTTTAAAGAAAATGCAATAACCTTTTGTAAATAAAGAGAAATAAAATGACAATCCTCCAAAAGTTAACAATAGTTATAATGATTTTTGTACTGGCGCTCGTCGGAGTAGGCGGGTTTGGCATTAAAGCACTAGGAGATTCGAAAGATCGGGTTGAGTCATTTACTGGCAATACGTTACCCAGCCTCACGTTGTTGTCTAACGCAAACATTAATATACGTGAAGTAAGAGTCTCGCTTGTTACTCTGGCGGGAGTTGATGATCAGACGCAACGCGCTACGCAGTTAAAATCCATTCAGGACAGGCTGAATACTGTGGATAAGTTTATGGCTGATTATAAGCAGAAATATATCTCTGATGATCGTGACGCGCAGATGACCAATAATATCATTCAGCTATTGGCGTCTTACCGTCAGTCCATCGATAGCATCCATAACAGTGGTGCAGCTCAGAAGAATGCGGATGCGGAAAACGCTAAAAAGCAGACTGAGCAGGCATTGATTAAAGCCTTGCAGGAGCAGCGTGAGTACAATCTGGTACTGGCCAGCAATCAGGAAAAAGCCAATACCGACAGCTATAACACGGCGTTGTATACGTTTATCAGTCTTATCATTGCATCCGTTGCTGTTGCCGGTACGTTGGCAATGGTGATCCTACGCTATGTCCGTCGCAGCCTGAATCACTTGCAGCATACTCTGTTGAGTATCAGTGATAATCTGGACCTGACCTTGCGTGCGGATGATAGCCGTAATGATGAAGTGGGTAAAACTGCTCAGGCACTGAATAGCCTGACTGAGCGTTTCGCCACCGTATTGGCGGATGTGCGTATGGCCAGCGAGAGTGTGTCTACCGCATCCAGTGAAATCGCTGCGGCGAATATTGATCTCTCGGCGCGTACCGAAGAGCAGGCGTCGTCTCTGGCGCAAACCGCCGCCAGTATGCATGAAATTTCCTCCACCGTAGAAAGTAACGTCGATAATGCCCGACAGGCTAATAGCCTGGGACAGCAGGCGGCAGATGCGGTAAGCCATGGGGATGAGTCCGTTGAGCGCATGATGCAGGCGATGAAGGCGATTGCCTCTGGTTCAGAAAAAGTCGCGGAGATCACCAACCTGATCGAGGGCATTGCTTTTCAGACCAATATTCTGGCGCTTAACGCCGCCGTGGAAGCGGCGCGCGCTGGCGAGCATGGTCGCGGTTTTGCCGTGGTGGCAGGCGAAGTGCGCACGCTGTCGCAGCGTTCTTCTTCCGCAGCCAGAGAAATTAAAACTCTGATAGACAACGCGATTGCCGCAGTGAGAAACGGTTCGCAACAGGCTGATGATGTGCGTGATGCTATCAGCAACGTCAAGACGTTGATAACCAATGCGTCATCGCTGGTGGGTGAAATGTCTCTGGCGTCGGAAGAGCAGAACCGCGGTATTAGCCAGATCAACATAGCGATCAACCAGATGGAGTCTGTCACTCAGCAGAACGCGGCTATGGTGGAGCAGGCCTCATCGGCTGCAGAGTCACTCAATGATCAGGCAGCGAAACTGCGTCAACTGGTAGAGATTTTTCGTCTGAAGGCGGGAGGTTACCAACATCTTGATGATGCACCGAGACATACCCTGTCTTTAGGGGTGAAGTAATAAGTAATCGCCAGCGGCTGCTACATATCAATGGGGTAGCCGCTGTCTCGCTGACCTGAGTCAGAACCAGAATTTCGCTGAGGGGGGAGCCCTCATCGATAAGAAACCACGTAAATAAGACATCACGCGGGTAAGTAATGGTTCGGGGATGAGACTGGCAGGAAGAATAGCGGACCGACATCTGTTTTCAGATTGTCGGCCCGAATGCGGTTTACATTTTTTCGACCGTTTGGATGCCCAGCGTCTCCAGGCCGGTTTTCAGCGTTCTGGCCGTCAGCAGTGCCAGTTTGAGGCGGCTTTGACGCGTGCTGTCATTATCGGCGTTGAGAATGGGGCAGTTTTCGTAAAAGCCGGAGAACAACCCAGCCAGATCGTACAGGTAAGCGCACATGACATGCGGTGTGCCGTCACGGGCGACCGTGGTAACGGTCTCTTCGAATTGCAGCAGGCGAGTAGCCAGCGCCTGTTCATGCTCGGCACTCAGGGTTATCGGTTGGGTCAGGCTGCTTTCTTCCACGCCAGCACGCTTAAAAATCGATGAGACGCGAGTGTAAGCGTATTGCATGTAGGGTGCTGTGTTGCCTTCGAACGCCAGCATGTTATCCCAATCGAATATATAGTCAGTGGTACGGTTTTTCGACAGGTCGGCATATTTGACTGCCCCCACTGAGACGACTTGCGCCAGTTGTTCCAACTCTGCGCGCTCCATCTCCGGATTTTTGCCTGCAATCAGCGCCAGTGCGCGTTCGTACGCTTCATCCAGCAGTTCGGATAACTTGATCGTGCCACCGGCGCGGGTTTTAAACGGTTTACCATCTTTACCCAACATCATACCGAACATGTGGTGTTCCAGACTGACGGATTCTGGAACATAACCGGCTTTACGCACGATGCTCCAGGCTTGCATCAGATGTTGATGCTGACGGGAGTCGATATAGTACAGAACACGGTTGGCCCCCAGTTTTTCATAGCGGTATTTAGCGCAGGCGATATCGGTTGTAGTGTAAAGATAGCCGCCATCCTTTTTCTGGATGATGACGCCCATCGCTTCGCCTTCTTTGTTTTTATACTCATCCAGATAGACCACAATGGCGCCTTCGCTTTCTACCGCCAGCCCTTTGGCCTTCAGGTCTGCTACGATTTCCGGCAGCATGGCGTTGTAGAGGCTTTCACCCATTACGTCATTTGCGCTCAGCGATACATTCAGGCGGTCATAGCTGTGCTGGTTCTGCACCATGGTGATATCCACCAGCTTACGCCACATGGAGCGACAATATTCATCGCCGCTTTGTAGTTTCACTACATAACCACGGGCGCGTTCAGCGAAGACGGCATCGTCGTCGTAATGCTTTTTCGCTTCGCGGTAGAAAGCTTCCAGATCGGCCAGTTCCAGATCGTGAGTATTAGCATTTTGCACATCTTCCAGATGGGCAATCAGCATACCGAATTGGGTACCCCAGTCACCGACATGGTTGGCGCGAATAACCTTATGACCGAGAAATTCCAGCGTACGTACCGCAGCATCGCCAATGATGGTCGAGCGAAGGTTGCCGACATGCATCTCCTTGGCGACGTTGGGGGCGGAATAATCAATAACGATAGTTTGCGGCTCAACGGGGGAAACACCCAGTTTGGGTGCAGCCAGTGCTTGTTCCAACTGGGATGACAGCCATTGGGGATCGAGGAATATATTGATGAAACCGGGGCCGGCAATTTCTGTCTTGGCTGCAATGTCATTCAATTCCAGCGTTTGTACCACTTTTTCGGCCAACTGGCGTGGCGGCACGCCCAGTTTCTTGGCAACTGCCATGATGCCATTTGCCTGATAATCACCAAATTGCGCTTTTGCTGACTGGCGAACCATTGCTTCGCTGTCAGTGGGCGCGCCCGCCGTAATCATTGCCTGATGGATTTTTTCTGAAAGAAGAGCCTGAATATTCACCGGTTTGCCCTAAATGACGAATCAAGCCTTCCTTTATACCATATTTGGGGGGCACAGTCAGCAGAACACCGTAACAAGCGCCCCATAACGGGGCGACAAGAAAAATAAAATAATGCGGCGGATAATGCGGCAAGATAGCTGCTGCAATTATCGATAATAAATACAATATTAAAGATACGGCTTAGCGATAAGCCTGAATGCCAGAGGGAAAATATTAATGAAAAAAACTTAGCGTCGTCTGTTCCGGCGATCCGTACTTAAGCGTGTGCTCTGTATCGTTTTGACATGACGGAACATTGAATAGCCAGCAATAACAACAAGCATAGAGAACGTTATTAGCAACATGGTAAATGCCCTTTAGCCATTTGGTGGAGGTTGGGAAGATTTGAAGTTATCTGCTTTTGGTTTATTTCTCAATGTTACAGAGAAGATTTAAGAATACTCTCACCTGGTTTTTGAATTTATTTAAAATCAATGAATTGTAATTCTCATTATATTTTTTTCATTTTGTTAATATCGTTTATCAGTATTATTTTTTTTGGATTGAATTGGTGTGTGCCTATCATTCAGGAGTTGGCATAAAAAATAAGAGAATTTGGTCAAATCTGGCATCATATGATGATGAATGTGTAAAAAAATGGAGGTTGTTTTTGTCTGTGTTAAATTAGGTCGTATAAACTATTTGTTCCGGTTAATGAGGAAATAATGACTACTCCGTTATCAGCAACGCTTCCCCCTTCGCTAATAGATGATCTTTCCCGGTTTGTAACTGAGCTTCAGCAACTCGGATTGCAGCTTGAGTTAAACCTTGCCGTTTTTGATGCAGACCATATATCCCTGCGTTGTCACCAAAACAGCACGGCGGAACAATGGCGCACAGCATTGTTGGCTTGCGGCTCGTTGTTATCGGAAAACCTGATCAATGGCCGGATAATTTGTCTGTTTACCTTGCATCAACCGTTAACTGTCGGTCCATGGCAGATTGACTGTGTGGAGTTGCCATGGCCTGGCAACCGGCATTATCCACATGAAGGGTGGGAGCACGTGGAACTGCTGCTGCCCGGCGACCCGACGACATTGCACTCCCGCGCGTTAGCCTGCTTGTCGGATGCGGCTCTGACTACACCCGGCATTAAACTGAAATTCAGCCATCCTCAGGGTGAGCATGAGCGCCTGCCCAATCCGACGCTGGCGGTAACTAATGGTCGCGTCACGCTAAAATTTCATCCCCATCGTATTCAGGACATTATTGCCAGCGAGCAATCAACGTGAACACGCATAGGGTAATGCCTCGTTATGTAAATTGTGTGACATGTCATATTCCACGTGCAAATCCTGCGGCCAGTGTGACAGGCTTCTCTTCGCTGCGGGTGGCAGGATGCCAGTATTAGGCCGTTATCACACTGTTATCCCGACATGATTGGGTAATTATTGGGAAAATGGGTTGTTTTGCCGGTTTCGGTCTTTTTCGAAGGAGGGGGTATGCCGATGTTGGAAGTCTGTTGCTACAGCCTGGATTGCGCATTGACGGCACAGCAAGCGGGTGCGGATCGGATTGAGCTTTGTGCTTCGCAACGTGAAGGCGGCCTGACGCCTGGATACGGTGTATTGCGACAGGCGCGGGAAACGCTGACCATTCCGGTGCACCCGATGGTGCGACCGCGTGGAGGCGATTTTTGTTACAGCAGTCAGGAATTTATTTCGATGTTGTATGACATCGATCAGATCAAATCGATGGGGTTTCCTGGGCTGGTAGTCGGCGTTTTGAATGAGGAAGGGCATATCGACATCACGCGAATGCGGCAGATTATGGCCCGATGCGAGGGGGTAGCAGTAACGTTTCATCGTGCGTTTGATATGTGCCTGAACCCGCGTCTGGCGTTGAATCAATTGGCAGATTTGGGCGTCGCCCGTGTTCTGACTTCTGGTCAGCAGCAAAGTGCCGAAAATGGGTTAACATTGTTGCGGGAACTTAATGAAACCAGTTGTGGTCCAATTATCATGGCTGGAGCGGGTGTGCGATTGACTAATTTGCACAAGTTTCGCGCTTGTGGCATTCAGGAGTTGCATACATCGGCAGGTCAGTGGCGGCCTTCACCGATGCGTTATCGCAAATTAGGCGTGACGCTCTGTTCCGAAATTGAAATGGATGAGTTTCAGCACTACTGTGTTGATGGTGATGTCGTGGCGGCCATGAAAAGCGCCTTAAGCCCTGAGGCGGCTTCCTCTACGACTTCTGCTTTCTAGATCCTGGACTGTGCTGCCAGGTATAGTCTTAGCTATCCTTCAATGCCCTTTGCCGCGCAGCATTCCCTATTATCGGTCTGCTTGCGAGTACCAGGCCCCGACGGCTTTGTCGGGGCTTTTTTTATTTATGGAGTGGTCCTGCAATCGTCAACGTATAAGCAACAGCGCGAAAAATTGATGGATTGAACGTGATTAGCCCTGAAAAATTCACTGAACTGTTATGCGCTTATCTTTTATCGTCCTAAGCTGGTGATATGCTTCTTGTCATCCCAACTGTTAAAAAGGAATCCTCTGTTATGCGTGGAATCGTTGTGCATCATGAGCACCGCATTGGTTTCATCGTTATTCGCGATCCTGAAGAAAGGTTCATCGTTGCCAAGTTGTTGGATATTTATGAGGTGGAAAGGGGGGACGCGATAACCGGTGATTTTCATACCGTCGGCAAGACAACGCTTTTTAATGAAACCAGCAATCAGGACATTCAGGTCGAGATTCAAAGTACCGACATGACTGAAGATGCGGCCATTGAACTGATCGTCAACAATCGTCACTAAATCGCCTGTATTACGGGGCGGCGTCTGTCGGTCGAGTGTGACCAACACATAGCGCCGCCCTGATGCTGTCGGCAGGGCTTTGGGGGTTAGGGTTTTCGTGCGACCAGTACCGCCCGCAAAGGAGCTGGATAGCCTTCAATGGTTTTGCTGCGATCATTCGGGTCAAGGAAATCCGCCAGCGAACCGGTAGTCATCCAGTCGGTACGGCGTTGCTCTTCCAGTGTCGTAGTGCATTGATCGACAATACGAATATCAACAAAACCACATTTTTCCAGCCAGCGTGCCAGGGCGGCGGCTGACGGCAAGAAATAGACGTTGCGCATCTGGGCATAACGTTCGCCCGGTAACAGCACGTTGTGCTCATCACCTTCAACTACCAGCGTTTCCAGCACCAGTTCCCCGCCAGCAACCAACTGATTGCGGAGTTGCCACAGATGGTCGAGTGGAGAACGTCGATGATACAGTACGCCCATCGAAAACACGGTATCAAATGCGGCTAGTGCCGGCAGTTGTTCAATGCCAAGTGGTAACAGGTGAGCTCGCTGGTCATCGCCCAGCAACTTGCGCACCGCCTCAAACTGGCACAGGAACAATTGCATGGGATCGATACCGACAGCCAGACGAGCACCGGCACCGATCATCCGCCACAGGTGGTAACCGCTGCCGCACCCTACATCCAGAATTAATCTGTCCTGTAGCGGGCTGATGTGCGGCAAGACCCGGTCCCATTTCCAGTCGGAACGCCATTCAGTATCAATATTGACGCCATAGAGCGAAAACGGGCCTTTACGCCAGGGCATCAGGTTGCGCAGCAGGCGTTCAATTCCTGCCTGATGTCGGGCTGACAACGGCGTATTCAGGTTGACTGTAACGCTATGGGTGAGATCAAGTTGATCGGGTGTCAATACCGGCAAATGCGCTACGGAATTAAACCAGAGTTTGAATTCACCATGCAACGATTCCTGCTGCCATTGGCTGAGCTGGGCTGGTAACGTATTGAGCCAGTGGCTAAGCGGCCCTTTAGCGATCAACTGATAGAAATTGCTGAAATCGATCATCGGTGATGCTCCGGCTTGAGAGCCAGCAGAGAACCGAAGTTAAAGCACTGGAACCACATTTCACAGTGACTAAAGCCCGCTTCGTGCAGCCGGGCTTTGTGCGTTTCGACCGAGTCTGTGAGCATAACGTTTTCCAACATGCTGCGCTTCTGGCTGATTTCCAGTTCGCTATAGCCATTGGCGCGTTTAAAGTCCAGGTGCATGTTAAACAGCAGTTCGCCTATCGAAGCATCCTCAAAGCTGAATTTTTCCGATAGCACCAGCGCGCCGCCGGGACGCAACCCTTGCCAGATTCGTTTCAGCAGCGTCAGACGATATTCTGGCGGAACAAACTGCAACGTAAAATTGAGTACCACCAACGAGGCGTTTTCAATCTCGGTGTCCATAATGTCCGCTTCACGAACCTCAACAGGCGTCTCGGCGCGAAAAGCTTCAATATGGCGGCGACAGCGGGCCACCATCGCTGACGAGTTGTCAACAGCGATGATACGACAGCCGGGTACACGGATGTTACGACGCATCGACAAGGTGGCTGCACCTAAAGAACAGCCAAGGTCGTAGACGTGAGTGTCTGCCTGGACAAAGCGCTCCGCCAACATGCCGATCATGGAAATAATATTCGAGTAACCAGGAACGGAGCGCTGAATCATGTCCGGAAACACTTCAGCGACGCGTTCATCAAACGTCCAGTCACCCAGATTGGCGATGGGCGCGGAAAAAAGCATATCGCGGTTTGTCATAGCAGGAAAAATACATACAGGGAAGAACAGGGGCGCATTCTAACAGAAAGATGACACAAAGATGTATGAGAGAAAGGCGGTAAGGCGCAGTTATGCCTTACCGTGAGTGCCGGATGTGATTAACGCAGGGTTAATATCAATTCCCAAGGCAGGTAGTAGAGATTGAACAGGATCATCAGCAACAGTGACACATAAGTCGCTGCCATGCCGGAGCGTCGCCAGTTCAACTCGCGGTGCCGCAGGCCATAGTAATGGCACAAGCGACCGAGCAACAACATGATGCCACATAAATGTATCATCGCATTCATGGCACCATTCATCTCCATCAGCACCAGCAGCAGGCCGCCGATAGGAATGTACTCGACTGCGTTGCCATGAATGCGAATGGCGGTCTGCAACTCGTAAAAACCACCGTCGCCATAGGCTACCTGGTACTGCATTCGCAGTTTCACCACATCAATCGACAATTTGACTAACAACAATGCGCTGAGCACTACATAAAGCGCGCTTACCATTTTTCACTCCAATTGCCTGAATCCGCAGCGACAGCGACTATCATAGCTTGTCTGTCACCGGCATAACACCAAGATATTGTAGGTGAAACTGTTGGATATCCAATGCCGTTAGTAAGAAATTGTGATAATAGCGACGAGCGTTATTATGTTGTCTGATTAATCAGGATCGGGCATTAAAACAGTGAGCTCTGCTGTGGCCAGTCGGGGCAGGGCGGCAGGTTGGAAATCACTGTGCTCAGATGCGGCCACAGCCGCTGTGCTAGTTCCGGCGCACTGGCAGTACCTGCCGTGTGAATAAATAGATAAGGTGAATGTGCTTGCCACTCTGCCAGTTTGGCGACCCAGGGCATAAACCAGCGCAGGTTATCGTCGGAATCTTCATTACCAATAAAGCGCACCAACGGTTCGTCGGCGGTACGCACGACATGCAGCGGCACTTTGGGTTTTTTCCGCTGGGCATCTCGCACCACTTCACTGGTAGGAGCGGCGTGATGCACAGGCCGACTATCCATGATGACCCGGTTCAGTCCACGTTGGTGCAAGCCTTGGTTAAGGTGGCGCTCATCATCGCCCTTGGCGAAAAACAGTGGATGACGCACCTCTACGCCATAACAGAATCCTGTCGGCAACGTATCCAGAAATTGCCACAGAGTATCGCTCTGCTCTGGACCAAAAGCAGACGGTAACTGTAGCCACAGTTGCCCCAACCGAGGGTGGAGCGGCTCAAGACAGCGGAAAAACTCTGCTACCTGTTGCTGGCAATGGCGTAAACCGGCCTGATGGCTGATGGCGGAAGGGAATTTGAAACAGAAACGGAAATCGTCATGCGTCATATCACGCCAGCGTAATACCGATTCTGCCGACGGAAGCGCATAAAAAGTCGTGTTTCCCTCCACACAGTTGAAGCAGCGGGCATAGTCTGCCAGATCGCGCAGGCCCAGCCGAGTCCAGCCTGGGTGCTGCCACTGCGGTAAACCAATATACATAAGCCCTTGTCCCGATAGGTTTCTCTGCGAGTAAATATCCTGCAACAGCCGGTCTTGATAATGGCTGATGTAACAGGTTTTTAGCATAACACGCTGCAATTGTGTAACCGACAGGCAAAAGCATGGCAAAAAGCAAAAAAGAGTATGCGGGGCGGCCCGCAGACCGCTACCATCGTACTTATCGTTATGGGGAAATTCCTTTATAATGCTCCCCTTTTTTCATTGGACTGTAATCCAGAAAAACCATGCCGACCGGTTTACCGATTCTGTATCGTCGCCAACTGGCGAGCGGCACAGCGTACCGGCGGCGGTGTAAAAGGACATCGTAATGCGTACTGAATATTGCGGGCTGTTGAATTCGTCCCATGTGGGTCAGGAAGTGACGTTGTGTGGCTGGGTCAATCGCCGCCGCGATCTGGGTGGGCTGATTTTTATTGATATGCGTGACCGCGAAGGTCTGGTGCAGGTGTTCTTCGACCCGGACCGTCAGGATGCTTTCAAACTGGCTTCCGAACTGCGCAACGAATTTTGCATTCAACTGACCGGTGTGGTGCGCGCTCGCCCAGACAATCAAATCAACAAAGACATGGCGACTGGCGAAGTCGAAGTGCTGGCGACGGCGCTGACCATCATCAACCGTGCTGAACCGCTGCCGCTTGACTCTAATCAGAACAATACCGAAGAAGCGCGCCTGAAATACCGCTACCTTGACCTGCGCCGCCCTGAGATGGCTCAGCGCCTGAAAACCCGCGCCCGCATTACCAGCTTTGTACGCCGCTTTATGGACAGCCACGGGTTCCTCGATATCGAAACGCCGATGCTGACCAAAGCGACACCGGAAGGCGCTCGTGATTATCTGGTGCCGAGCCGCGTGCACAAAGGCAAATTTTACGCGTTGCCGCAGTCGCCGCAGTTGTTTAAACAGCTGCTGATGATGTCCGGGTTTGATCGCTACTATCAGATAGTCAAATGCTTCCGTGACGAAGACCTGCGTGCCGACCGTCAGCCGGAATTTACCCAGATCGATGTGGAGACATCGTTCATGACTGCGCCGCAAGTGCGTGAAGTCATGGAAAAAATGGTGCGTGAGTTGTGGCTGGAAGTAAAAGGCGTGGATCTGGGCGATTTCCCGATCATGACCTTCGCTGAAGCCATGCGGCGTTTCGGTTCCGACAAACCAGACTTGCGTAACCCGCTTGAACTGGTGGACGTAGCCGACCTGCTTAAAGATGTGGACTTCAAGGTGTTTTCCGCCCCGGCCAACGATCCGAAAGGTCGCGTTGCTGCTATTCGCGTACCGTGCGGCGCACAGCTGAGCCGTAAGCAAATAGATGAATACGCCAAATTTATCGAAATCTACGGCGCTAAAGGGTTGGCTTACATCAAAGTTAACGAGAAAGCTAAAGGACTGGACGGTATCCAGAGCCCGGTAGCCAAGTTCCTGAATGACGGCATTCTGGCCGCCTTGCTGCAGCGTACTGCTGCTGATGACGGCGATATTCTGTTCTTTGGTGCCGATAGCGCGAAAGTGGTCACTGACGCATTGGGTGCGCTGCGCCTGAAGCTGGGCCGTGATCTGAAAATCACCAATGAAAACAGCTGGCAGCCGCTGTGGGTCGTTGATTTCCCGATGTTCGAAGATGACGGCGAAGGCGGTCTGGCGGCGATGCACCATCCGTTCACTGCACCGCGCGATATGTCTCCGACTGAGCTGGAAGCCAACCCGACAGCCGCTATCGCCAATGCTTACGACATGGTGCTGAACGGTTACGAAGTCGGCGGCGGTTCGGTGCGTATCCACAATAGTGAGATGCAGCAGACGGTGTTCCGTATTCTCGGCATTGATGAGCAGCAACAACGCGAGAAGTTCGGCTTCCTGCTGGATGCATTGAAATTTGGCACCCCGCCGCACGCCGGTCTGGCGTTTGGTCTTGATCGTCTGGTGATGTTGCTGACTGGCACCGATAATATCCGCGATGTGATAGCCTTCCCGAAAACCACCGCTGCCGCCTGCCTGATGACCGAAGCGCCGAGCTTCGCCAACCCGGCTGCGCTGGAAGAGTTATCCATTGCGGTGGTGGGTAAGGGCAAAGCCGCGCAGGATGCAGAGAATCAGTAAGATGAACTATAAGCGACCCGTTTCGGTACTGGTGGTGATTTACGCCCGGAATACCGGACGGGTGCTGATGCTTCAGCGACGCGATGATCCGGATTTCTGGCAGTCGGTTACCGGCAGTCTGGAAGCGGATGAAAGCGCGCGATGTGCCGCACTGCGTGAAGTGAAAGAAGAAGTCAACATCGACATCGCCGCTGAGGCGTTGACGCTGGTTGACTGTCAACGCAGTGTGGAGTTTGAGCTTTTTGCTCATTTGAGACGTCGCTATGCCCCAGGCGTGACGCATAATCTGGAGCACTGGTTCTGTCTGGCGTTGCCTGATGAGCGCCCGGTGGAAATCAGTGAACATCTGGCTTACCAATGGCTGGATGCGCCCGATGCGGCGCGGTTGACCAAATCCTGGAGCAACCGGCAGGCGATTGAAGAATTTGTTATTTGTCCAGCCAGGCCCTGATAGGTTTCATATTGCCGCAACGCGGCGACTCGGAATTTTAATGGGATAACAGGCTTTTTTCGGAGATTTTTATGGCAGGTCATAGTAAGTGGGCCAACACTAAGCATCGCAAAGCAGCACAGGACGCTAAACGCGGCAAGATTTTTACCAAAATCATCCGCGAACTGGTTACCGCCGCCCGTTTAGGCGGCGGCGATCCCGGCTCCAACCCCCGCCTGCGTGCTGCCATCGACAAGGCGCTGTCCAACAACATGACGCGCGATACCCTGAACCGGGCGATTGCGCGTGGTGTGGGCGGCGATGAAGACACCAACATGGAAACCATCATTTATGAAGGCTACGGCCCCGGTGGTACCGCTGTAATGGTGGAGTGTTTGAGTGACAACCGTAACCGTACTGTGTCCGAAGTCCGTCACGCTTTCACCAAATGCGGCGGTAACCTGGGAACTGACGGTTCCGTGTCCTATCTGTTCGCCAAAAAAGGTGTGATTTCTTATGCACCGGGTCTGGATGAAGATACGGTGATGGATGCAGCGCTGGAAGCTGGCGCTGATGACGTGGTGTCCTATGATGATGGTGCCATCGACGTGTTCACGCCGTGGGAAATCTTCGGTCAGGTAAAAGACGCGCTGGATGCCGCCGGTCTGGTGTCTGAGTCTGCCGAAGTGTCGATGATTCCGTCCACTAAAGCAGACATGGACGCTGAAACTGCACCGAAGCTGATGCGTTTGATCGATATGTTGGAAGACTGCGATGACGTGCAGGAGGTTTATCACAATGGTGAGATCTCCGACGAGGTAGCGGCACTGCTGTAATGGCAGACCTTCCTTTTCAACTGGTAACCGGGGGGCATCGGTGAGCATTATTCTTGGCATCGACCCCGGTTCCCGCGTTACCGGCTACGGTATTGTCCGTCAGCAGGGGCGGCAGATCAGCTATATGGGTAGTGGGTGTATTCGCACTACGGTGGACGATCTGCCAACGCGTCTTAAGCTGATTTATGCTGGCGTCAGTGAAATCATCACCCAATTCCAACCCGATTATTTCGCTATCGAGCAGGTGTTTATGGCTCGCAATGCTGACTCGGCTCTGAAACTGGGGCAGGCCCGCGGTGCGGCGATTGTTGCAGCGGTAAACCAGTCACTGCCGGTGTTTGAATATGCGGCGCGTCAGGTAAAACAAACGGTGGTGGGTACCGGTGCGGCAGAAAAAAGCCAGGTGCAACACATGGTGAAAACACTGCTCAAACTGCCAGCCAGCCCACAGGCTGATGCTGCCGACGCACTGGCGATTGCGATTACACATTGTCATTTCAGTCAGAATCTCTCACGCATTAGTCATGACAAACTGACGCTGGCGCGTGGGCGCATTCGCTGACGAGCATCGTGTTTTAGACCTCGTGGTGCTTTGATAAGCGTCGTATCTTAATCCTGGCTGCGGTCTGCCGAATCACGATGTTCGCCAGATAGCAGCCTGATTTGTCTTCTCTTTCTTCCTGTTCCCGATGTATTGCGTTTGCCGTTATGCCTTTGAGCGTAAATTTTTTCTGCTGCCATAAACACTCCCTGTTTTGATCTGTGATAACACGATGGCGTATGAATAATTTATAAAATCTCATACCCACAATTTTCCCGACGGTGATGACCCGCCGGATTGATACAGAGATATTTGTATGCTGTCTTCGATTCTCAAGAATAATCCGCGTGCAGTGGCAATACTGAGTTGTTTGGTGGTGGTTAATATGCTGGTGTGGCTGCTGGCGTGGAGCATGTTTCACAATAATACTGCCCTGATGGCCACCAGCCTGTTGGCGTGGTGTTACGGCTTGCGTCATGCAGTGGATGCGGACCATATTGCCGCTATCGATAACGTCACTCGAAAAATGATGCAGGAAGGAAAGATGCCGTTAGGCGTTGGTGCCTGGTTTTCGTTGGGTCATTCTTCTATTGTGATTCTGGCATCGCTGGGGTTGGCGGCGACAGCCGCCGCGTTACAGGAAGACATGGTCTGGTTTCATGAGGTTGGCGGTGTTATCGGTACATCCGTTTCTGCGGGATTTTTACTGTTGATGGCTCTGGTGAATCTGGTGATTCTGCGCGGTGTCTGGAAACGTTTTCAGCAGTTTAAGCAGGGGGGCTGGAGCGCTGCCAGTCAGGTTGACAGTGTGCCGACGACCGGTGTAATGGGGTGGTTATTGCGCTCTACATTTCGGCTGGTGAACAAAAGCTGGCATATGTATCTGGTCGGCCTATTGTTTGGTCTGGGGTTTGATACCGCCACTGAGATCGGCGTATTAGGTATTTCGGCTGCGGGTGCTTCACAGGGGATGTCTATCTGGTCGATCATGATTTTCCCGGCGTTGTTTACCTGTGGCATGGCGTTGGTGGACACACTGGATAATGTGCTGATGGTGGGCGCATACGGCTGGGCATTCAGCAAACCGCAGCGCAAGCTCTACTATAACCTGACGATTACGGCGACATCGGTAGTGGTGGCAATGTTTATCGGCGGGATGGAAGCGCTCGGATTACTGGCCGATAAACTGGATCTGCATACCGGATTATGGCGCGTCGTTGATGCATTCAATGAGCAACTTGGCGATGCTGGGTTCTATGTTGTGGCACTGTTTATCACCTGTTGGGTGGTCTCGTTATGTAATTATCGCTGGCGAAATTACGATGCGATGAATAGCCCGGTCGCGTAATCGCGTCACTCCACAAGATTCTCCGGCATTTATATGGTGTTCATACCGCTGCCGGAGATCATCCACCGTTCTGCTCTATATCTGGATATGCATCCAGCTTTTCTGTATCCGCCTCTTTTTTTGTGTTATAAGCTATACGCCACGTTTACGTCAGCCAGATTAAGGAAAACACCACGTGATAGGTCGTCTCAGAGGCATCGTATTGGAAAAACAACCGCCACTGGTACTGATTGAAGCCAGCGGCGTCGGATATGAAGTGCATATGCCGATGACCTGCTTTTACGAGTTGCCGGACCTTGGCCAGAAGGCGGTGATTTTTACCCATTTTGTGGTGCGTGAAGACGCACAGCTACTGTTTGGCTTTAATAATAAACAAGAGCGTTCTCTGTTTCGTGAACTGATCAAAGTGAATGGCGTGGGGCCGAAACTGGCGCTGGCGATTTTGTCCGGCATGTCGGCCCAGCAGTTCGTCAGCGCGGTGGAGCGTCAGGAAATTAACGCGCTGGTAAAATTGCCGGGGGTAGGTAAGAAAACCGCAGAACGGCTGGTCGTTGAAATGAAAGACCGCTTTAAAGGCCTGAACGGCGAGCTGTTCAATGCCGCCAGCGATATTACCTTACCCGCCACGGCTGGCAATGTGGAGCCGGAAGCGGAACCACAGGCTGAGGCTGAAGCGGCGCTGGTTGCTCTTGGCTATAAACCGCAGGAGGCCAGCCGGATGGTGAATAAAGTGTCTCGACCGGGCGCTGACTGCGAAACCCTGATCAGGGATGCGCTGCGCGCTGCGCTGTGAGGTATGTATGATTGAAGCTGATCGTCTGATTTCTCCCGGCGCAGTGTCCGATGAAGAAATACTGGATCGTGCCATTCGCCCGAAGCTGTTGTCGGAATATGTTGGGCAGCCGGTGGTACGCGAACAGATGGAAATTTTTATCGAGGCAGCCCGCAAGCGTGGCGATGCGCTTGATCATCTATTGATTTTCGGCCCTCCGGGGTTGGGAAAGACCACGCTGGCCAATATCGTCGCCAACGAAATGGGGGTAAATCTGCGTACAACCTCCGGGCCGGTGCTGGAAAAAGCAGGAGATTTGGCGGCGTTGCTTACCAACCTTGAACCGCACGATGTGCTGTTCATCGACGAAATTCATCGATTGTCGCCAGTGGTGGAGGAGGTGCTCTATCCGGCGATGGAAGATTATCAGTTGGATATCATGATCGGCGAAGGGCCGGCAGCGCGCTCCATCAAGCTGGATTTGCCGCCTTTCACGCTGGTTGGTGCCACAACCCGCGCCGGTTCGTTGACTTCACCGCTACGTGACCGTTTTGGCATCGTGCAGCGGCTCGAATTCTATCAGGTTGCTGATCTGCAATATATCGTGCAACGCAGTGCCCAATGCCTGGGACTGGATATGACGGCTGACGGTGCACTGGAAGTAGCACGTCGGTCGCGCGGTACGCCGCGTATCGCCAACCGGTTGTTGCGCCGGGTGCGGGATTTCTCTGAAGTGAAATCAGATGGTGCGATCTCTGCAGACGTGGCGGTTCAGGCGTTGGATATGCTGGCGGTTGATTCCGAAGGGTTCGATTATATGGACCGCAAGCTGCTGCTGGCGGTTATCGATAAATTTATGGGTGGCCCGGTTGGTTTGGATAATCTGGCGGCGGCGATTGGTGAAGAACGTGAAACCATTGAAGATGTGCTGGAACCCTATCTGATTCAGCAGGGTTTCCTGCAACGCACACCACGTGGTCGCATTGCGACGCAGCACGCCTATCGCCATTTCGGCCTGACCCGCGAACGCGAAGAGTAGGAAAACAGAGAATAGCGGTAGACTGCCTGGCTTTTCTCTGTTGCCAACCTATCGTGGTATCAGGCAGTTTGCCTTTTCAGCAGACTGAGCATGAACAATAGCGACGCGGACAGTACAACCGAAGGACCGGCAGGTGTGTTGGCTTGTGCTGAAAATGCCAGACCGCCAGTGACGGCCAGAATACCAACTCCTATCGCACAGACGGCCATCTGTTCTGGTGTGCGGGCAAATCGGCGTGCGGTGGCGGCAGGAATAATCAGTAATGAAGTGATGATCAGTGCACCGACAAATTTCATTGCCAGGCCGATAGTCAAGGCGGTGATCAGCATCAATACCAGTTTGGTGCGGGCAATCGGAACACCGTCGACTGCGGCCAGTTCCGGACTAACGGTCATGGAAAGCAGGGCGCGCCATTGCCACCACAGTACCCCAAGTACCACTAGCGCGCCGGGGCCGATCAGCCACAAATCTTCACTGGTGACGGCAAGCAGGTCGCCAAACAGGTAAGCCATCAAATCGACGCGGACATTGTTCATCAGGCTAACTACCACCAGGCCCAGCGACAGCGCGCTGTGCGCCATGATGCCTAGTAACGTATCGATAGCCAGCCCAGGACGACGCTCCAGCCAAACCAATCCTACGGCCAGCAGCAGGGTAATGGTGATCACCGCATAAAACAGGTTGATGTCCAACAGCAAACCCAGTGCTACACCCAGTAATGAAGCGTGGGCAAGGGTATCGCCAAAATAAGACATACGGCGCCACACCACGAAGGAACCGAGCGGCCCTGCCGCTACTGCCAGACACACCCCTGCCAGCCAGCCGGGCAACAACAACTCAATCATGCGTGATTACCATCCTGTCGTTTTAAAATGATTTTTCCGTTCAGATCGTGACGGTGATTGTGATGGTGGCGGTAAATTGCCAACTGCCCGGCACCGCGATGGCCAAACATGGCTAAAAATTCCGGGTGTAGCGACACTACTTCTGGCGTACCAGAGCAACAGATATGTTGATTGAGGCACAATACCTCATCGGTTTTCGCCATCACCAGATGGAGATCGTGGGATACCATCAGCACGCCGCATTGATATTCCTGTCGCAACTGATTAATCAATTCATACAGCGCCAGTTGACCGTTGACGTCTACCCCCTGAGTCGGCTCGTCCAGTACCAGCAATTGTGGGCGGGCAAGAATAGCGCGTGCCAGCAGAACACGCTGGGTTTCACCACCGGAGAGTTTTTGCATCGGTTGCTCAAGCAAATGGCCAGCCTGCACACGCTTTAACGCTGGCATGATGTCCTGCTTATTCACCCCAGGGCGCAACTGCATAAAGCGTTTGACGGTCAATGGCAGGGTTGGGTCCAGATGCAGTTTCTGCGGTACGTAGCCGATGCGGAGATCCGTTGATCGCGTCAGCGTACCGCAGGTAGGGGGCTGTAACCCTAACACAACCCGGACCAGCGTGGATTTCCCTGCGCCATTTGGCCCAAGCAGCGTCAGAATGCGTCCAGCCCGTAATGTAAGCGAAATATCACTGAGTACAGCTTTGTTGCCAAACTGCACGCCAATATTTTCCAGTGAAACCAGCGTTGACATAGAATTCTGTTTGCAGAGGGTGTGTGACGTTATAATATAACGCGTTTTTATTGATAAATCGACGGATGATTGGGGATGTTGCGAGTGACTCATTATAAATGGCTAAATACTGTACTTGCTGGCGGTACATTGCTGGCCACATTGTTTGCCACGCCGGTTGCCTTTGCCGCGGTAGTCACATCCATTCGCCCGTTGGCATTTATCGCTGCGGCGATCACGGATGGCGTGACGCCTACTGAGGTGTTGCTGCCGGACGGTGCGTCACCACATGATTATGCCCTGCGTCCGTCTGATGTACAGCGGCTTAACTCAGCGGAACTGGTTATTTGGGTCGGGCCGGAAATGGAAGCGTTTCTGCCCAAGGCTCTGCAGCCGCTGTCAGCGGCGCGGCAAATTGCATTAAGCCAGCAACCAGCCGTCAAAACGCTATTGTTACGGGAATCACATCCTACACAGGCAGCGGCAGAAAATGGTGCGTATCATGACGCTGATCATGATAGTCAGACCGATAGCGAGCATGATCACCGCCATGAGCCTGAAAATCATCAGGATAACGATGATGACGGGCATCATCATGGTGAGTTCAATATGCATATCTGGCTGTCGCCGGAAATGGCGCAGGCGTCTGCCGTTGCGATTCATGCAAGTTTAGTGGAACTCATGCCGCAGAATAAAGACAAACTGGATGCAAACCTGCGTAAATTCACTGAGAAACTTGCGCAGACAGATAAAAATGTTGTTAATATGCTGACGCCTGTGCGAGGCAAAGGGTATTTCGTGTTCCACGATGCCTATGGCTACTTCGAACAGCACTACGGGTTGACCCCGCTGGGGCACTTTACCATCAACCCCGCTATCGCGCCCGGCGCACAGCGTTTAAATCAAATACGAACACAGTTGGTTGAGCATAAAGCGGTTTGCGTTTTTGCTGAACCACAATTCAGGCCAGCGGTCATTCATGCTGTCGCCAAGGGAACTGACGTGCGCATTGGCGTGCTGGACCCGTTGGGAAGTGACATTGCATTGGATCAAGACAGTTATGCGCGTTTCCTGATGCAACTGTCGGAACAGTATTTACGCTGCCTGAAGGAAAAATCATGAGGATAGGAACACGTGCAGCAGATAGCCCGAACTATCGCTCTGGCGTATAACAGCCTGCCCCGGCCTCACCGTGTGATGCTGGGGTCACTGACTGTCGTTACTCTAGCCGCCGCCGTCTGGCGGCCAATGACATATCCACCAGTCAATGATGCACCTGTTATCGTAAAAGATGCGGAAAGCGAAAGACCTCAACCTCAGGTTCAGAGCCAGGCTCTGAATCCTCCAGCCAGCGAACCTCTGGACAGTAATCCATTGCCGCCTTTAGCCGCTACGCAAGCGGCTGGTTCGATGCCGTCGGCAGATATTAGCGAAGCGAACAGCGAGCCTTTGGATCAACCGTCAACCACGAGTGGTATTGCCAAAGATGAACTGGACGATAAAGAGTCTGACGATACGCATGAATATGTCGTCTCTACTGGCGATACGCTGAGTAGTATTCTGACTCAATACGGTATTGATATGTCGGATATTACGGCTCTGGCGGATCGCAATGCGGCATTGCGGAATCTGAAGATCGGTCAGCAACTGACCTGGACGCTGGATAGCGATGGCACACTGCAAACTCTGACCTGGCAAGTCTCCCGGCGCGAGACTCGCACCTACACCCGTAGCGGTGATACGTTTCGTGAAGAAATTGAAAACGTAGAAGGGGACTGGCAGAACAAAGTGTTGGTCGGCCATTTGAACGGCAGTTTCGCCAGCAGCGCGCAGGCTGCTGGGTTAACCAGCAGCGAAGTGCGGGAAGTGATCCGTGCGCTTCAATGGCAATTGGATTTCCATAAGCTGCGTAAAGACGACAGTTTTGTGGTGCTGATTTCCCGCGAAATGCTGGATGGACGTAGCGAGCAAAGTGAACTTCTGGGTGTCAGGTTGCGTACTGGTGGCAAGAATTACTATGCGTTCCGCGCTGAAGACGGCAAATTCTATGATCGTGAAGGCTCTGGCCTGATGCGAGGCTTTCTGCGCTTTCCGACCATGAAGCAGTTCAAGGTATCTTCCAACTTCAATCCGCGTCGTCTGAATCCGGTCACTGGGCGTATCGCACCGCACCGCGGCGTTGATTTTTCAATGCCGGTAGGAACGCCGGTTCTGGCTGTTGGCGATGGTGAAGTAGTGGTTGCGGAACGAGATAGTGAAGCTGGCAATTTTGTGGCGGTGCGACATGGGCGTCAGTACACCACCCGCTATATGCATATGACTCGGTTACTGGTTAAACCTGGTCAGAAGGTTAAGCGCGGCGATCGTATCGGCTTGTCTGGTAATACCGGGCGTTCGACCGGACCACATTTACATTATGAACTGTGGGTCAATCAGCAGGCAGTCAACCCACTAACCGCGAAGCTACCGCGTTCTGAAGGTCTAATGGGCAAAGAGCGCCGCGATTATCTCACGCATGTGCGTGAAGTGCTGCCTCAGTTGCAGCTGGACTAATTTGTAGGACACAGATAAACGACAGCCGGTAGCAACGCTACCGGCTGTTTTTTTATCGCACAGGCTCATGTCGGGCCAGTGTGTGTTCAATTGCAAAACGTCGGGTAGCTATTATCATTAAATCCGATTTTGTAATGAAGAGTGCTTGCATGGAACAAGAGAAAAAAGAGAAGAGAACCAACGCAGAATTCATCCCTCAGTTTACGCTGGCTTTCTTACACCCACGTTATTGGGGGATCTGGCTCATTGTGGGAGTAACGGCGTTGCTGGCCTGTATTCCAGCCAGACTACGTGATCCGGTGTTAGGAGTATTAGGCCGGTTGGTGGGCCGATTTTCCACAGGTGCAAGGCGGCGCGCCCGCATTAATTTGCTGCTATGTATGCCGCAACTGTCGGAAGCTGAACGCGAGCACATTATCGATCAGATGTTTGCGACGGCACCGCAAGCGATGCTGATGATGGTGGAATTGGCGATTTTGCCTGTCAGCCGGGCTGACCGTCGTGTTCACTGGCACGGCATGGAAATAGTCGAGGTGTTGCAGGAACAGCAGCGTAATATTATTTTCATGGTACCGCATGGCTGGGGAGTTGATATTCCCGCTATGTTGATGAGCTGGAAAGGTCAGAAAATGGCTGCCATGATGCATAATCAGAAAAATCCATTGCAGGATTATTTGTGGAACACGCTGCGGCGTCGTTTTGGTGGCCGCCTTCATACTCGCAACGACGGCATTAAACCGTTTATTAGCTCTGTGCGTGAAGGATATTGGGGCTATTATCTGCCGGATCAGGATCATGGCGCTGAACACAGCGAATTTGTCGATTTTTTTGCGACTTATAAAGCGACATTGCCAGCTATTGGCCGGTTGATGAAAGTCTGCCGTGCCGAAATCGTACCGTTATTTCCCGTGTATGATGGCAAAACCTCACAGCTGGATATCTATATTCGCCCACCGATGAGCGATATTAATGGCGCTGATGATCATACGATTGCCCGTCGTATGAATGAAGAGGTTGAGCATTTAGTGGCACCGAATCCGGAGCAGTACACCTGGATTTTGAAGTTGCTGAAAACCCGTAAACCAGGAGAAACGGAACCTTATCTGCGTCATGATCTGTATCCACGCAAAAAATAAAGAATATACGAGCAGGTATGCTATGCAACAAGGGAGAGACCAGCGGTTTCTCCCTTGTTGCATATGTTCCTGATTCTCTGATTCTGGTCGTCAGGGTTTGTTTAAACCACAGTAATGGGTTTAGGAAAAAGCAACATGTCGATAGCACCAATGTCATAAAGAAAACTAAAACCAGCAGTGCAGAGAAAATGGATGAGATGAAAAGCAATAATAATGACGCCAGGTAAAATTGTCCGTTAGTTAACGGACGGCACGGTAAATATCGCGCGACAATAAAAGAAACCGTAATGTTCCTATGAATGGCAATAAATTCCCCGGTCAGGAGATAATCATATTCGGCGTTATTGAGAAATAGCCAATGCGTTATTCCTGAGTGGGGAGATATGACGTATTTTTTTGGAGAAAGATTGGGTTATTTTATTATGAATAAACCGCTTTTATGTCTCGCTTTACTCACCGCACAGACTCCTGTTTCTTCGGCTGAGAGCTGCCGTGTCAATCTCTCCGGCGGTCAGGACTGCCGTTATACTGACGGTTCGACATCTACCAGCCGAGCCAATCAGTCTGGCGGGTTTGATACCTGCTACAGTGATGGGCGAACCAGTATCAGCCTGGTTAACCTGTCTGGTGGATATGATACTTATTTTAGTGACGGCACCAGTAGCATCAGCCGTATGAATCGCTCAGGCGGGTTGGATACCCACTACAGTGATGGTTCAGATAGTACCAGCTGTGCCAATCTATTCGGCGGCTATGACGTTTACTACAGTGACGGGCGCTTTAGTATCAGCCGTGCCAATCTCTTTGGTGGGCTGGAGCAACATACTGAACACCAGCACGTTTCAACAACATAGTCATGCTGCCACCTCATGCGTCAGTTCGTTATGCTGTAAGGTAAACCAGCAGGTAACATCCCGAAGACAGACGATATTAAAAAATAAAGCGGGGCGCTGTTATCGCCCCGCTTTTGTCATAAATAAAAGGCTTCAGTATTGCTAAGCGGTTATTCCACCCGTAGTACTCGCACCGTATTGGTGGTGCCGACTGTACCCATCACATCACCCTGGGTGACGATAACCAGATCACCCGACATCAGGAAGCCTTTGTCGCGCAGCAGCAGTACGGCGTCGTTAGCCGCCGCCACACCATCGGTATAGCTGGTGAACTTTACCGGGGTGACGCCACGATAAAGGGCGGTTAAATTCAGTGTGTGCTCGTGACAAGACATAGCGAAAATCGGCAGACCCGAACTGATGCGGGACATCATCAGCGCGGTACGACCAGATTCGGTCATGGCGATAATCGCGGTGACGCCGTTAAGGTGGTTGGCCGCGTACATCGCGGACATGGCGATAGACTCTTCCACATTGTCGAACTGCACATCAAGGCGGTGTTTGGATACGTTGATGCTGGGGATTTTTTCTGCACCCAGACAGACCTTAGCCATGGCGGCGACCGTTTCCGCCGGGTATTGGCCGGCAGCCGTTTCTGCAGAGAGCATCACCGCGTCGGTCCCGTCCAGTACAGCGTTGGCAACGTCCATCACTTCAGCGCGGGTCGGCATTGGATTGGTGATCATCGACTCCATCATTTGGGTCGCCGTAATGACGGCACGGTTCAGCTGACGAGCGCGTCGAATCAGTTTTTTCTGGATGCCAACCAGTTCCGGGTCACCAATTTCTACGCCCAGATCGCCACGAGCAACCATTACTACGTCAGAGGCAAGAATAATGTCGTCCATGGCCTCATCGGTTGATACGGCTTCTGCGCGTTCTACCTTGGAGACGATTTTGGCGTTACTGCCGGCCTCGCGTGCCAGACGGCGAGCATAATGCAGATCTTCGCCAGTACGCGGGAATGATACCGCCAGGAAGTCTACGTCGATTTTGGCGGCGGTGATGATATCGGCTTTGTCTTTTTCAGTTAATGCTTCTGCGGACAAGCCTCCACCCAGTTTGTTGATGCCCTTATTGTTAGACAGCGGACCGCCAACGGTGACTTCGGTGTACACTTTCATGTCATCTACCGTCAGAACTTTTAACTGCACACGCCCATCGTCCAGCAACAGAATATCGCCGGAAACTACGTCACCGGGTAATCCTTTGTAGTCGATACCCACTTTTTCTTTATCGCCTTCGCCTTTGCCAAGGTTGGCATCCAGCAGGAATTTATCGCCCACGTTGAGGAAGATTTTTCCTTCTTTAAAGGTCGATACACGAATTTTAGGTCCCTGAAGGTCGCCCAGAATCGCAACATGACGGCCAAGTTTAGCCGCAATTTCGCGAACTTTGTTGGCGCGCAGAAGATGGTCTTCCAGCGTACCGTGAGAAAAGTTCAGGCGAACTACGTTTGCGCCGGCAGCAATGATCTTTTCCAGATTATTGTCGCGGTCTGTAGCCGGTCCTAACGTGGTAACGATTTTGGTTCTTCTGAGCCGTCTGGACATGTATAACTCCGTTGACTGGTGAAGCTGCTGTAATGTGGTAATGCCGTCAGGAGAGGGGACACTGCCGCCGCTCTGCGCTGTCCGGATGCCGCGCCTATAATTATGATTCGGTGGCAGGATGTCTTCCTGAGAGGCTTCCCCGCCTTGCCACCCGATGTTATAGCATACTAATTAAACGGATTGCTGAATCGTTCTTCCTTATCAAATCGTGATTCTCGTAATGCTTCCTTGACACGCTTCAAGTTATCGCGGAATTTTGCGCCGCGTCGCAGAGTAAAACCTGTAGCCAATACATCTATCAGCGTCAACTGGGCGATGCGTGACACCATCGGCATATAAACATCAGTATCTTCCGGCACCTCAACCTGCAACGTGAGTGAAGCTTCCCGCGAAAGAGGGGAACTGTCCGACGTGATGGCGATGACGGTAGCGTCGTTTTCCCGTGCCAGCCGCGCCATATCTACCAGACTTTTAGTGCGTCCAGTATGTGAAATCAGCACTACCACGTCGCCCTCGCTGGAGTTCATACAACTCATGCGCTGCATGACCAGGTCGTCAAAGTAAACCACTGGAATATTGAAACGAAAAAACTTGTTCATCGCATCGTGGGCGACCGCTGCCGAGGCGCCAAACCCGAAGAAAGAAATCTTGCGCGCCTGAGTGAGCAAATCCACCGCGCGGTTGATGGCCTGTATATCCAGACAGGACTTCACATGTTCCAGCCCAGCCATGGTTGATTCAAAAATCTTGCTGGTGTAAGACTCAACCGAGTCGTCTTCCTCCACATTGCGGTTCACGTAAGGTGTTCCGTTGGCCAGGCTCTGCGCCAGATGCAGTTTAAAATCAGGAAAGCCTTTGGTATCCAGACGGCGACAGAAGCGATTGACTGTGGGTTCACTGACCTCGGCCATGCCGGCGAGAGTGGCGATACTGGAGTGGATGGCTGTCTGAGGCGAGGCGAGAATAACTTCCGCCACCTTTCGTTCCGATTTGCTTAACAACTCCAGATGACCCTGGATTTTTTCCAGCATATTCATATGACAACGACCATCTATGGTATTTTGGATTTCACCCAAAGGTGAAACCGATGCAGATTTTATGAAATATACTACGAGCCAGTAACGGTTGGCAGAGGGCGACACAGCAAGGCATCAGCTTTTTTTGTCAGAATATGATGTGTGTCTAACTTTCAGAATGGTAATTGGCTGTCAAAAATGATGGAAAGTTTCTCTTTTAAGTAGATGCCAGACTCATTTTTTTCACCAGCACAATAGGTTCTGAGGTCTTGTGATACAGTAACCAGTTGATAATGTGGTTTTCTCACGGGTTTACTGGTTTGTGTCAAAAATAGTACATTATTAATGTAATAAAATTACAGCGTCCTGCAATGAGGAGATTGAAAATGGCGGTAACGTCAACAGCCCAGGCGTGTGACCTGGTTATTTTCGGTGCGAAGGGCGACCTTGCGCGCCGTAAATTGCTGCCTTCACTGTATCAACTGGAAAAAGCAGGCCATATTCATCCAGAAACCCGCATTATCGGTGTAGGAAGGGCGGCATGGGACCGCGACGCCTATACCAATGTGGTGCATGAAGCGCTGGAAACCTTTCTCAAGGAGCCGCTTGACCCGGCATTATGGACAACACTGAGCAATCGGCTTGACTTCTGTAATCTGGATGTGGAAGACACTGAAGGTTTTAAGCGCTTAGGATTGATGCTCGATCAGCCTAATCGCACTACTATCAATTATTTCGCCATGCCGCCGAGCACTTTCGGTGCGATCTGCCGCGGCCTGGGGCAGGCTGGTCTGAATAAAGAACCGGCGCGCGTGGTGATGGAAAAACCGCTGGGCACGGATCTGGCGTCGTCACGGGTGATCAATAATCAGGTGGCGGAGTTTTTCAACGAAAGCCAGGTCTACCGTATCGACCACTATCTCGGCAAAGAAACCGTGCTGAATTTGCTGGCGCTACGTTTCGCCAATTCCTTGTTTGCCAACAATTGGGATAACCGCACTATCGACCACGTGCAGATTACCGTGGCGGAAGAGGTCGGCATTGAAGGACGTTGGGGGTATTTCGATAAAGCTGGCCAGATGCGCGACATGATTCAGAACCATCTGTTGCAAATTTTGACCATGATTGCCATGTCGCCGCCGGCGGATCTAAGCACTGATCGCATTCGTGATGAGAAGGTGAAAGTCCTGCGGTCACTGCGCCGTATTGATCGATCCAACGTGCATGACGTAACGGTGCGTGGTCAGTACACCAGCGGGTTTGTCCAGGGCAAGAAAGTGCCGGGTTATCTGGAAGAAGAAGGGGCCAACAAAACCAGTAATACCGAAACCTTCGTGGCGATTCGCGTCGATATCGATGACTGGCGTTGGTCCGGTGTACCGTTTTATCTGCGCACCGGCAAGCGCTTGCCGTCAAAATGCTCGGAAGTGGTGGTCTACTTTAAAAACCCGGCGCTCAATTTATTCCACGATTCCTATCAGCAGTTGCCGCAAAACAAGCTGATCATCCGTCTGCAACCGGACGAAGGGGTGGAAATCCAGATTCTCAACAAGATCCCTGGGCTTGACCATAAACATCGTTTGCAGACGACCAAGCTTGACCTGAGCTTCTCGGAAACCTTTAACCAGCAACATCTGGCTGACGCCTATGAACGGTTGTTGCTGGAAAGTATGCGCGGTATTCAGGCGCTGTTTGTGCGTCGTGACGAGGTGGAAGAAGCCTGGAAATGGGTGGATTCGATTATGGATGCCTGGGCAATGGACAATGATTCTCCCAAGCCTTATCAGGCTGGGACCTGGGGACCGGTAGCCTCTGTCGCCATGATTACCCGCGATGGGCGTTCCTGGAACGAGGTGGAATAAGCGGTTTTGCCCTGTCTGTAGCAGGGCGAAGCCGTTAGCGTTTTTTGGCTGACGGTGCGGTCGGACATCTGTGGGTCACTGCAGATCCCTGTGGCAGGGGCGCGCCAGATAATTAATCGATGCCCGTTGGGCATGACTGGAGATTACCCTCGATGAAAAACTGGAAAACCAGTGCGGAACACATTCTGACAGCCGGTCCGGTTGTTCCTGTAATTGTGATTAATAAACTGGAACACGCGGTGCCGATGGCGAAAGCACTGGTGGCGGGTGGCGTACGTGTGCTGGAACTGACGCTGCGTACCGATTGCGCGGTAGAGGCAATTCGCCTCATCGCTCAGGAAGTACCGGACGCCATCGTCGGTGCGGGCACGGTTATCAACCCGCAGCAATTGGCGGAAGTGACCGCAGCAGGGGCGCAGTTTGCCATCAGCCCTGGTCTGACTGAGCCGTTGTTGAAAGCCGCAACAGAAGGCACCATTCCGCTGATCCCTGGAATTAGCACGGTATCCGAACTGATGCTGGGGATGGATTACGGTTTGCGTGAGTTTAAATTCTTCCCGGCAGAGGCTAACGGTGGGGTAAAAGCACTTCAGGCGATAGCGGGTCCGTTCGGCAAGATCCGTTTTTGCCCGACTGGCGGCATTTCGCTGAAGAATTACCGCGACTATCTGGCGCTGAAAAGCGTGCTGTGCGTCGGTGGTTCCTGGCTGGTGCCTGCTGATGCATTGGAAAGCGGCGATTATGATCGCATCACCATGCTGGCGCGTGAAGCAGTCGCAGGTGCGACAGCCTAATCGTTTTTTCCCTTTTTTCATTCAAAAAGCCCGCAATTGCGGGCTTTTTTGTGTTTAATCGCGTTTTGTGCCTGACGTTAGCCGATGACATTAACGGCAGATGCACTTGCTTTCGCCAGTTGTACTGCCGCATCGGTGCTGTCGGCGGTCGCCAGTGCGACACCCATCCGACGGCGTCCGCTGATGTCCGGTTTGCCGAACAGACGAATCTGTGTATGGGGTTGCAGCGCGTGTTCCAGCCCTTGATAACGTGCATTATTGCTGGTTAGCTCCGGCAGAATAACCGCAGAAGCGGATGGACCGTACTGGCGGATTGCACCGATCGGCAAACCGAGAAATGCGCGAACATGTAAGGCAAACTCGGACAGATCCTGCGAAATGAGCGTCACCATGCCGGTATCGTGTGGGCGCGGCGAAACCTCACTGAAAATGACATCGTCACCGCAGATAAACAGCTCCACGCCAAACAGGCCGAACCCTCCCAGCGCTTTTACTACGTTACCCGCAATCTGTTTAGCCCGCGTTAACGCCAGGTCGCTCATCTGTTGCGGTTGCCAGGATTCACGGTAATCGCCGTCTTCCTGACGGTGACCAATCGGTTCGCAGAAGTGCAGGCCGTCAACGGCATGGATGGTTAACAGTGTGATTTCGAAATCGAATTTTACCAGCCCTTCTACAATCACTTTTCCGCCGCCAGCCCGGCCCCCTTCCTGGGCATAGCGCCAGGCGTGATCCAACTGTTCGGGAGAACGGATCAGGCTCTGACCTTTCCCTGAGGAACTCATCACCGGTTTGACGATACAGGGAAAGCCTAACTCCTGAGCGGCCTGACGAAACGCGACTTCGTCAGCGGCAAAACGATAACTGGACGTCGGCAAGCCCAGCGTTTCCGCTGCCAGCCGGCGGATACCTTCACGGTTCATGGTAAGACGGGTGGCTTCAGCGCACGGCACTACACGTTGCCCTTGCTGTTCCAAAGCAACCAGCATGTCGGTGGCGATAGCTTCGATTTCAGGCACGATATAATCGGGGCGTTCCTGCAATACCAGCTGTTTTAATGCGTCGCAGTCCAACATATTGATGACATGGCTACGATGGGCAACCTGCATTGCCGGGGCATCGGCGTAGCGATCCACCGCGATGACTTCAATTCCCAGACGCTGACACTCTATCGCCACTTCTTTTCCCAACTCGCCGGAGCCTAACAGCATGACGCGAGTGGCTCCGGGACGCAGGGCTGTTCCCATTGTTAACATAACCTGATACCTGATGGTGTTGTAAGAAAGAGGTTGTAGTAAAAACGGGCAGACTGGGGCCCGAACGTGGCTGCAGTATAAACGAAAACGTTTGCGTTTGGCATCATTCGCGTACCGGTACGCAAAAGCGATTGAAAATTCATGCAGATCTCGGCACGTGCTGGATTCCCCTGCCGATTCATGACAGGCTTTGGGCATTTGCTGCCTCATTGCCGCTGGTTCGCCAGCATAAACCGAGAGGCGATGTAAGGCAGAACCTGATCAATGATGGAAAGGAGTGACGTGGATGAAAGCGCCGCAAGCCGAAAGACGCCCGCATGTGATGACGATGCATGGCGATACCCGCATCGATAATTACTACTGGCTGCGAGATGATGAACGCAATAACCCAGAGGTGCTGGGTTGGCTGCAGGAAGAGAATCGTTATTGCGAGCAGACGATGGCACCTCATGCGGCGTTGCGTCAGACCTTGTATGAGGAAATGGTGGCGCGGATTCCCGGTGAAGATGTTTCCGTGCCCTATGTGAAACGCGGCTATCGTTACCAGAGCCGTTATGAATCCGGCAAAGATTACGCTATCTATCAGCGTCAGCCGGAACAGGAAACGGAGAACGACGCCTGGCAGGTATTGCTGGATGGTAATCAGCGGGCGGCAGGCAGTGAATTCTATAATCTTGGTGCGCTGGGTGTCAGCCCTGATAACCGTCTGATGAGCGTGGCGGAAGATTTGCTCTCTCGTCGGCAGTATGTGGTGACGTTTCAGGACCTCACCACTGGCGAGTGGCTGGCAGATCGACTGGAGAATGTCTCTGCGGGTAGTGAGTGGGCGTCAGATTCTCGTACCTTCTATTACGTGCGTAAACATCCGCAGACCTTGCTGCCTTATCAGGTGTATCGACATCGTTTAGGGGATGATCCGCAACTGGATGAACTGGTGTATGAAGAAACGGATGATGCGTTCTATCTTAGTCTGGATAAAACCACATCTGAGCGTTATATCCTGATTTATCTCGACAGCACTACCAGTACAGAAATTCTGTTGCTGGATGCCGCTGACCCGCAGGCAAAACCGTGTGTGTTTGTGCCGCGCCGACCGGATCACGAATATGTGATCGACCATTTCCGCGATGCATTTTATGTTCGCTCCAATAAGGATGGCAAAACCTTCGGCTTTTATCGTGCCAGCGACGCCAGCGAGTCAACGTGGGATGCGTTGATTGCCCCGCGTCCGGAACGTGTGCTGGAAGGGTTTTCGCTGTTTGATGACTGGTACGTCGTTGAAGAGCGTGAGCGCGGACTGACTCATATTCGCTATGTTCACTGGCAGACGGCGGAATCTCGCCAGATAACCTTTAACGACCCGGCCTATGTGACCTGGCTGAGCTATAACCCGACGCCAGAAAGTACGCAACTGCGTTACGGCTATTCCTCAATGACCACACCAATGACTATTTATGAGTTGGATATGGCAACCGGCGTGCAGGTGGTGCTCAAACAATCCGAAGTGAAAAATTTTGATGCGGGTAATTACCGAAGTGAACGTGTGTGGGTAACCGCCCGTGATGGTGAATCAGTACCAGTATCGTTGGTATATCAGAAAGATTGCAAACTGGCTCAAAGTCCGCTGCTGGTCTATGGCTATGGTGCTTATGGCAGTAGCATGGATCCGGAGTTCAGCAGCAGCCGCCTTAGCCTGCTTGATCGCGGTTTTGTGTATGCCCTGGCGCATATTCGCGGCGGTGGCGAGTTAGGGCAGCAATGGCATGATCAAGGGCGGTTGTTCAACAAAATGAACACCTTTACGGATTTCATCGATGTCACACAGACTCTGCTGGCACGCGGTTATGGCGATTCGGCAAAAACCTTTGCGATGGGCGGCAGTGCCGGCGGATTACTGATGGGCGCTGTCATCAATATGGCGCCGTCACTGTTCCATGGTGTGGTAGCACAGGTGCCGTTTGTCGATGTGCTCACCACCATGCTGGACGAGTCTATTCCACTCACTACTGGTGAATATGATGAGTGGGGCAACCCCAACAATATGGGGGATTATCAGTACATCAAACAATATAGTCCTTATGACAGCGTATCGGCGCAGGCGTATCCCCATCTGCTGGTGACCACGGGTCTGCACGATTCTCAGGTTCAATATTGGGAACCGGCCAAATGGGTAGCAAAATTGCGTGAATTGAAAACCGATGATCACCTGCTGCTGTTGCACACCGATATGGGGTCAGGACATGGCGGTAAATCTGGCCGTCTGGCTCAGTTTGAAGACATCGCACAGGAATTCACCTTTTTGCTGATGGTGCTGGAGCGTCAGGCATTGTCAAAATAGAGCCAGTGACTCAGGTATGACAGACAAGATGGCGGACAAGAGGATGATCGCCGATTTCTTACCGGCTTATGGGGAAAAAGAGAGGCGAAACGAGGAGTTGAAACTGCGATCACCGGGTGTCAGGAGGCAGAGGGTGATCGCAGAATGTTGCCTGAATGACGATGATGTCAGTTAACAGTGAAAAGACAGGCAACGTAGTTGGTCTCAGTTGGTTTCGGGTTGTGGTTGATCCCGTTTAGCCCGCTTTTCCGCTCGTTTTTGTGCAGCGGTTTTCAGCGGTTTTTTCTTGGCGTTTTTCTTGCTGTCCATTCCTTTACTCATCTTGTGCCTCGCTTGGTAAAAGGTTGGTATGCCTGTTTATTAACCTCTTGTTTGCTCAAAGATGCAAGAGGAAACACGCTTTTTTGACAAGTGAAGCATTGCACGTGGGGCAGTGGAGGAGTAGCAGAATAGTCTAAAACTGGAATCAGGAAGCAATACAGGCGCTACCCGACGGGGTTCGGATAGCGTGATTGTTATTTACTGTTAGGATCATAAGGCAAGGTGGAAAACTGGTGGGACATTTCCCGATAATAGCCCACTCTTTCCCGAAAATAGATGCGCAGATGTGCAGGCTGCTGTTGCTCGATTTCGTCCAAAATTACCGGCATGTTATAGCGTTCTCGAAACGCCACGCCGGATGCTGCCAAATCTACATTGACCTTTTCCATTTCTTCATAAGGCAGGTCGGCCAGATTGTATCCCATAATTGCCTCCTCTTATTTGCGCCACAAAAGTAAATCAGAAGCGTTGAATTGGCAAATACTGTTACCTTCCTGCCTCTCGACAAGGCATCCAGCGGTCCGTATCCTTGCCACTGATTTATTAGTTGCCTGAATGTGATGGGGAACCGTCAGAAAGGAGAATATCATGTTGAAGCGTAAAATTTTTCCGGCCCTGAACGTGGCGCTGTTAGTGAGTGGTCTGGTTATCTCTCATGCGGCGCTGGCTCATGCACACCTCAAAAGTCAGACACCGGCGGCAGATACGAATATTGCGGCACAAACGGCACCGTCATCTCTGACGCTGCTTTTTTCTGAAGATATTGAAGGCGCATTTAGCGGCGTTGAGCTGACGTTGGCGGGACAGCCTGTGCCTGTAGGAAAGGTGACAGTAGAAAATGATCATCATAACGTTTTGGTGGTGCCGCTAGAGAAGCCGCTGACCAGCGGCAACTATCAGGTTAGCTGGCATGTGTTGTCTGTCGATGGTCATAAAACCAAAGGAAGCTATCGCTTTGGCGTTAACTAATTGATGATGCTGGAAGGATTATACGCATTATTGCGTATCGGACATTTTTCCAGCCTCATGTTGCTAGTTGGCGCAACATGTTATTGCGGGTTCTTGTCTCCCAGTTCATACCGGGGGCGGCTGGTGTCGCAGTTACGTGGATTGATGGGCATCAGTAGCGTGATGGCATTATTGACTGCCATTGCCATACTGGCGGCGCAGACTGGGTTGATGAGTGGCGACTGGCGTAATATCAGTGATGCTGACACCTGGCTGGCGGTGCTGAGCACCCGTTTTGGGATGCTGTGGGTTTGGCAACCGGTGCTGGCGTTGATCGTTTGTGTCATGTTGTTCTGGCGTCATCGTTTCTGGTATACGGGGGTGTTGACTCTTGGTGTATTGCAGCTCTGTGGTATGGCATGGGTGGGACATGCAGCAATGCTGGAGGGATGGCCGGGCGTGCTGCATGGTATTAACCAGACGGTACATTTGCTGGCAGTGACATTTTGGGTCGGCGGACTTGCGCCTTTGTTACCGGTGCTGCGGGATGCCCAACAGGTGCAGACACGCGCAGATGCCATCCTGACGATGATGCGTTTTTCCCGTTACGGTCACCTGGCCGTTGCGTTGACTATCCTGTCTGGGGTGGTGAATGTGGGGTTGATTGTTGGTTGGCCGTTGTCGGAGACAGGGCTGTATGGCACCTTGCTGACAGTGAAAATTCTGCTGGTCGTGGTGATGGTATTGCTGGCGTTATTCAACCGCTACTGGGTGGTGCCGCGTTTTCGGGGTGCCACTACCGTTGCGTACCACTATTTCTTACGATTGACTACAGCTGAACTGGTGTTGTCGGTTGTGGTGATTGTGCTGGTCAGTTTTTGGGCCACATTGTCACCGGCCTGAATCAGATGAGCAGGCGAATGTATTGTATCGTGCCGCCTTAATTCACATAAAACCATTACCCCTATTTTTAATAAAACCTGTTTAGTGAAAATAATTATCAAATTCACTATATGAACATTGTCTAAATAATGAAATCAATTATCATACTCAAATGATAATGCGTTGAATTTATAATAAATTAATTCATCATTTCGTTAATGGTATGTTTTAAAATCTGCTAGTTGCAGGCATAATGCTATTCCATCAGTCACCTGCCAGTAGAAATAAGGAACGGCCATGTTAAAAAAAGAAATGATTCAAAAACTGAATGAGCAGCTTAATCTTGAATTTTATTCCGCCAATTTATACCTGCAGATGAGCGCCTGGTGCGGCGACAAAGGTTTTGAGGGGGCATCGGTTTTCCTGAAATCGCATTCCCGCGAAGAGATGGATCACATGCAACGTCTGTTTGATTATCTGGACGATACTGGCAGTATGCCGGTGCTGGGGGCGATTGCTGCGCCGCCTGTTGATTTCAATTCGCTTCAGGATGTGTTTAAAATCACCTATGAACACGAACAATTGATTACCCAAAAGATTAATGAGCTGGCTCATGCCGCTATGACATTGCAGGATTACTCTACTTTCAACTTCCTGCAATGGTATGTGGCGGAGCAACATGAAGAGGAGAAGTTGTTCAAGTCTATTCTCGACAAGTTGGCTATGGTAAATGCTCAGGAAGGTGGTTTGTTCTTTATTGATCAGGATCTGAAAAAGATGGCGACGTCTGTTTCACCGTCTGCCTGATATTCGTTGGGTAGCAGGGTTATCCTGCTGCCCGGTTTATTATTTTTTCGCCTATACCCTAAATAATTCGAGTTGCAGGTGCGTTGTCATATATTCCCTAATTGCTGTATTGCTCAGTATCGCCGCTATCTTACCTGCCATTTTTAACTCTGAGCGGTGATCAGAATATTAATATCTTTCAGATTAAAATATGCCATACACACTGAGAAATATAATAAGGTCTTACAGAAGCAAGACCTTATTATGGTGTGACTAATGAGTCAAATAACCGGTGTCACTTTACCAAACGATTTGTTAATTGAAGAGTTACGGATTTTTCCCTCAGAGAACACAAACAGCACCTTGCGTTTTCCCATATAGGCACCATAGCCATTCTTCGCATTCACCCATACAGGAACAACCCAGCCGAATGTGACTTTGTATTTTGATGATAACTTTGAACCCTCCTCCAGGTAGCCCTTATAAGGGGACATGAATGTATAACGGGCACTGTAAGGATCTTTAAGTGCAAAGCTACAATACGCGTATATTTGCTTTTTATAATCTGCTGGCAGTGTTCCATAATCAGCGGTTTCAACCTGTATCGGTGTTGGGGATTGCTGTGTCGCACACCCTGCCAATACTAACGATATAGCAACGGCAAAAATAAATTTTCTCATTATTGATTATCCTATCTGTAATATTTCCCATTACATCATGTCAGACTCAATATCAACGGCATATTAACCATCAACATGTTTCTCTGGTTGCAACGACTGTACCGTTAGCTCGACTTCATCAGTGCTGGTCGTTATGATCAGGATTTCGGCGAGGATAAATTCCTGCGTACCTCAGCAATAGCAAATCACCGTGCCAGACGATACGCTTGGAACCCTCTCCTGTCAGGGTGATCTACATGGAATATCACGATGAAGAAAGTAGTACCGTCACTTGTTATCTTTCTGCTGTCAGCTCCGGTGCTGGCCGCACCGCAGTTAGCTAATTTAAGTAAACTGGAATACGGTTCGCGTTGGGCATTCAACCGCGAGGAAGTCCAGTTGATTTGTCGCCCGGATCACGCCATGTACGTGATTAACCCCAGCACATTGGTACAGTATCCACTTAATGACGTAGCACGTGAGCAGGTGAGTTCGGGTAGGGTGAACGCTAATGCGCTGGAAACCATCCTTCTGGATAATCCGCAGAATCCAGGGCAAAAAATGAGTCTGCAGCCTTTTATTGACCGGGCGCAGAGCCTCTGTCAGTAGCGCACGTAGCACGCCAGAGAAAACTGTGTGCACGGATAGACAGGTGACAGGTTTGCGTTGGTTGTCACAAAGTGTACAGATTGTTTCGGAATTGACCGTCAAAAAACGGGCCAGACTGGAAAACAAAAGTGGGTCGGCTACGCTTAAAGTGTGGGCTGCGATGCAGCACGCAACAAATGCCAACTTTTAGCGCACGGCTCTCTCCCAAGAGCCATTTCCCTAGACCGGGCACAGGAATCGTGTTCGGTCTTTTTTTAGAGATGAGTAAAGGCAGTTTATTGATTTTTGCCAGCATATTATTTTCGATATTTTTGGCTGTCCAGTATATTTACTGAGTCGGAAATGGCGTGATCGAATAACGTGCGGAAAACTCACTGACAGAAATACTGGTCACAACACCGGAAGTATTATCGCCAATAAAAACCTGCTGCCCCGATTGGCTGCTGATGGCTTTATAAATCAGCTCTGGAACAGAGACATCTTTACCAATACGTTTATTTCCGAATAGGGCACCGGTGACTATCCATACTTCGCCATCTTGCAATGCCAGTTTACGAACAAAGGCTTCAGTTTTACGCCAGGCTATTCGATTAAGTATTGGCAATTGCGGTGTCATATTTGACATTGAAAATGATTCATGTTGCGTATGGGAATCAGGCATATCTCCTGCTGGTGTCATATGTCCTTGATCGTATCCTGAATATTCATAATCGTTTGTGACTGATTGCGCCGCTTTAGGAATTAATCGCTCAATATGAAATGAGTCTCGTCGGGAAAGTGTTCCTGCTGACTTAACCATTTCTGCCGTTAAATGTTCTGCAGAAATTAATGGTCCTTTATTCGCATGGCTATAAAGCACAGCAAATGCCGTAAAACAAATCTCTTCGTCATAATTGATATCCGGTGTTTTATCATGAATAAATTTCCCAGGGCATAATGATTGACCTGTCAGCCCAGGGAAAGCGGTCATCATGATGACTAGTGCTAATAAATAGCGAATCGTCCGCTTTAACCTCACACGTTTGCCCTCTTATCAGTATAGTGGTGGATGTACTCAGTCCATATCCACGGGATAGAGGCATTATTCTGTCTGCGGTTTGAATAATCTTGAGTCTTTGGTTTGTTCCTCTGTCATTGAACAATCATCACCGGCGATAACATCAACATAATATTGTCTGTGCGGCTTATCATGCCCAGACTGGCTGCGCCAATCGTGCCTGTGGATTAATCAAGGATAAGAGACAATCGTGTCGTTGCTACAAGAGAACGTTTAATTACTTGGGCAGGAGAGAAGAAACAGCCAGCACGTGAACGGCTGGCTGAGACAGGTTAGTTATCGATAGTTTGTTTGTGGAAGATTTCTCGAAAGACGGGATAAATATCGTCCTGATCGCGAATATGCTGCATGGCGAAATTTTCAAAGCTATCCTGCAACATTTCATATTCCCGCCACAGCGTCTGGTGAGAACGGCGGGTAATTTCAATATAACTGTAGTAACGCACTACGGGCAGCAGGTGAGTGGAAAGTAATTCTCGACAGAGCGGCGAGTCGTCTGCCCAGTTGTCACCATCGGAAGCCTGTGCAGCATAAATGTTCCATTGCGCAGGGTTGTAGCGTTCTTTGACAACATCCTCCATCAGTTTCAGGGCGCTGGAGACAATAGTGCCGCCGGTTTCCTGAGAGTAGAAGAATTCCTGCTCATCCACCTCTTTGGCCTGTGTATGGTGGCGAATATACACCACTTCCACATTTTTGTAGGTTCGGCTGAGGAACAGATACAGCAGAATGTAAAAACGTTTGGCGATGTCCTTGGTGGCCTGGTCCATAGAACCAGAAACGTCCATTAGACAGAACATCACTGCCTGGCTCGATGGCTCTGGCCGGCGTTCGTAGTTCTTGTAACGCAGGTCGAACGTATCGATAAAGGGCACACTGGCGATGCGCTGGCGCAATTCGGCAATTTCCTGACGCAGTCGCTCCTCCTCAAGCAACTGGACTGGCTCAGTGTTTTCCAGCAATGCCAGATCTTCTTCCCGCTGGTGCAGTTCGCGCCGTTTTCCGGCGGTCATTGCCATGCGGCGTGCCAGTGAGTTTTGCAATGAACGTACGACGCTGATGTTGGCAGGGACGCCATTGGCGGTGTACCCGGCGCGGTGGGTCTTGTACTCGTTCAGTTGCCGGTGTTCGGTTTTTTTTAGGTTAGGCAGCGCCAGATCTTCAAACAACAGATCAAGATATTCATCTTTGGATATCTGGAACACGAAATCATCTTGACCCTCACCATCCTGACTGGCATCCCCTTGACCTGAACCACTGCCTCCACCACCTTGAGGCCGTTCTATCTTGTCGTTTTCTACGAAGTGATCGTTACCGGGATGAACCCGGTGCCGAATTCCGCCACGACCCTGATGGAACATCGGCTCACTGATATCGGTGTTGGGGATCGAGATAGACTCCCCGTTTTCTACATCGGTGACCGAACGCTTGTTGATGGCCCCGGCAATCGATTGTTTTATTTGCGACTTATAGCGGCGCAAAAAGCGCTGGCGGTTAACCGCGCTTTTGTTTTTGCCGTTTAATCGTCGATCAATGAAATAGGCCATGTTTCCCCCAAACGACATGACTGTCGATGTACGGCATCAGGATGACTTCCTCACGCGCAGGTACCATTCGCACAGCAAACGTACCTGTTTGCGGGTGTAACCTTTTTCCATCATGCGATCAACAAAGTCGTCGTGTTTTTTCTGCTCTTCCGTCGATGTCTTAGTGTTAAACGAAATCACCGGCAGCAGCTCTTCGGTATTGGAGAACATCTTCTTCTCAATGACCGTACGCAGTTTCTCATAGCTGGTCCAGTTCGGATTACGTCCGCTGTTACTGGCACGGGTGCGTAACACAAAATTCACGATCTCGTTGCGGAAGTCTTTCGGGTTGCTGATACCCGCTGGCTTTTCGATTTTCTCCAGTTCAGCGTTGAGCGATTCTCGGTCAAATAACTGACCGGTGTCCGGGTCACGGTACTCCTGATCCTGAATCCAGAAGTCGGCGTAGGTGACATAGCGATCAAAAATGTTCTGGCCGTATTCGGAGTAAGACTCAAGGTAAGCCGTCTGGATTTCCTTGCCGATGAATTCAGCGTATTTCGGAATCAGGTAGCCTTTCAGGTGTTCCAGGTATTTCTCCGACACATCCTGTGGAAACTGCTCTCGTTCAATTTGCTGTTCCAGCACATAGAACAGGTGAACCGGGTTAGCTGCGACTTCGCTGTGATCAAAGTTGAACACCCGCGAAAGAATTTTGAAGGCGAAACGCGTAGAAAGTCCTTTCATGCCTTCATCGACACCCGCATAGTCGCGGTATTCCTGATACGACTTGGCTTTCGGGTCAGTATCTTTCAGGCTTTCACCATCATATACCCGCATTTTGGAGTAGATACTGGAGTTTTCCGGATCTTTCAACCGAGACAAAATGGAAAAACGCGCCAGAGTTTCCAGCGTGCCGGGAGCGCAGGGGGCACGGCACAATTCACTGTTTTTCAAAAGTTTGTCATAAATCCTGACCTCTTCGGAAACCCGCAGGCAATAAGGCACTTTGACGATATAGACGCGGTCAAGAAATGCCTCGTTGTTTTTGTTGTTACGGAACTGTACCCATTCAGACTCGTTAGAGTGCGCAAGAATAATGCCGTTAAACGGCAGTGCGGCGATGCCTTCGGTACCGTTGTAGTTACCTTCCTGCGTGGCGGTCAGCAATGGATGGAGCACCTTGATAGGCGCCTTGAACATTTCGACGAATTCCATCACACCCTGATTGGCCCGGCATAGTGCACCAGAGTAACCATAGGCATCTGGGTCGTTTTGCGCGAAATGCTCCAGTTTACGGATGTCCACTTTCCCGACCAGCGCTGAAATGTCCTGATTATTTTCATCACCCGGTTCGGTTTTAGCGATAGCCAATTGGGCCAGAATAGAAGGCCATACTTTCACAACACGGAATTTGGTGATGTCGCCGCCGAATTCCTGCAACCGCTTAGCGGCCCAGGGCGACATGATGGTACCCAGATATCGACGTGGGATACCATATTCTTTTTCCAGGATAGAGGCATCTTCCTGCGGGTTAAATAAGCACAGTGGATGATCGTTGACCGGGCTGCGCTCGCCGTTGGCACTTAAAATATAGATAGGGACACGTTGCATCAGCGCTTTCAGTCGTTCAGCCAGCGACGATTTACCGCCACCCACCGGACCCAGCAGGTAGAGGATTTGTTTCTTCTCTTCAAGCCCTTGGGCGGCATGTTTCAGATAGGAAACGATTTGCTCAATGGCTTCTTCCATGCCATAGAACTCTTCAAACGCAGGATAGCGAGCAATTACCCGGTTGGAAAACAAACGAGACAGACGTGGTTCCTGAGCGGTGTCGACCATAACAGGTTCACCGATAGCCATTAACAATCGCTCAGCGGCGTTTGCATACGCACTGCGATCTTGCTGGCAGATGGTAAGGAATTCCTGCAGAGTGAACTCTTCGTCTTTGGCAGCGTCGTAACGCTGACGATAATGATCAAATATGTTCATAGCGTTGTCCGTCCTTCGTCGATTAACACAAGAGTAAGAGAGCGAATGGTATGAATGCAGCCTGTGTAATGGATGGCTCTCCCGGAAGAAGACCTCATGCTGAAGTACAGCAACCCTTATGCCAACTTGGCTGGCGGCGGGGTCTTGCGAACAACCCGTGCCCGACTGTACTCAGCGGAAATCTTCTGCCTTGTTTAAGCGTAGTTTGCATCCATAAAATTTCCTCTATTCTTGCGTCGCATTTTTAAGATATTTCAATGACTCACTTCGGCATGACGGCATAAAACCGGCTTTTTTATCTGCCGATTCAGACCTGCTGCGGGGTGGAAGCCGGCAGACGAAATCGTTATAACTTATGTATCTTTCACATTAATGTGATGTAGGTAGGACTCCAGCACTGCTATTCTGCTGGACGTGATCAAATACGTAACATTGAATGGGAATCAACCACCGTGAAAAAACACGTATTAACTTTCTTAACGGCGACGCTGGCTGGGATGGTAGCAGCGCCAGCTGCTTTGGCCGATGAGTTTGCACTGGGGCTGGGGGCGGTAGGCGAAACATCAATATACCGCGGCGATAGCGGCCATGTTTATCCTTTCCCCATGGTGAATTATGACAGTGAGCGCTTTTACCTGCGCGGTCTGCAAGGCGGTTATTACCTGTGGAATGACGCGCAAAACAAATTGTCACTGACGGCCTATTACAACCCGTTCGGTTTCAGGCCGGGAGATAGTGATGACGATCAGATGAAGCAACTTGAGCGTCGGCGCGGCACGTTGATGGCGGGGTTGGCTTACCGTTATGACGTGCAATGGGGCACGCTGCGTACGATGCTGGCGGGTGATACGCTGGATTACAGCAACGGTTTGGTGTGGGATTCCGCCTACCTTTACCGTTTCAATGACGGCAACTGGAGCCTGACGCCAGGCGTGGGGATTACCTGGTCGAGCGAAAACCAGAACCGTTACTATTATGGTGTTTCCGGCGAAGAATCGGCCCGTTCCGGACTGCGTAATTACCAGCCAAATAGTGGCTGGTCGCCCTATGTCGAGTTGAACGCCGGTTATAAGATCAATTCAAGCTGGAGTACCTGGGTGAGCGGGCGCTATATCCGGCTGTCGGATGAAATCAAAGACAGCCCGATGGTTGATAAAAGTTATAACCTGATGCTGGGCGGCGGCGTGAGTTATAGCTTCTGAAGCGAAGTGCCAGAGGATTGTGCATCAGCTGCACAGAAATGGGGTGGATTCACCCCATTTGCACATTAATGAAGCAACTGAGGTTTGTTACCCTGAGTCCAGGAGGGTAAGAACATGATAAAGCAGGTGGTATTTCCGAATGGAAGAGCGGTTCCCGCTATTGGTCAGGGAACTTGGTTTATGGGGGATAATGCCCAACGGCGGAGCATCGAAGTCAAGGCCTTACAGGCGGGTATCGATGTGGGCATGTCGCTTATTGATACCGCAGAAATGTACGCTGACGGTGGAGCGGAAGAGGTAGTCGGGGAAGCGATTCGAGGCCGTCGTGACCATGTTTATCTGGTTTCCAAGGTGTATCCACATAATGCGGGCGGCAAGCGGGCGATTGCGGCTTGTGAACGTAGCCTGAAACGCCTGCAAACCGACTGTATCGATCTCTATTTGCTGCACTGGCGTGGTGGTGTTCCGCTGGTAGATACCATCGCTGCGATGGAGAGATTGCAACAAGCGGGCAAGATTGGGCACTGGGGCGTATCTAATCTGGATACTGATGATATGGAAGAACTGTGGTCCTGCCGGGGCGGAGATCGCTGTCAGACCAATCAGGTGCTATACCACCTGGCTTCACGAGGTATTGAATATGATTTGCTGACCTGGTGTCAGCAACGCCAGCTTCCGGTGATGGCTTATTGCCCGTTGGCTCAGGCCGGGCAGTTGCGCCATGACGTGTTTGTACACCCGGCAGTTGTTCGCGTGGCGCAACAACTGGCGTTGACACCAGCACAAGTGCTGTTGGCTTGGGTGATTCGCCAGTCGGGCATCATCGCTATACCCAAAGCTAGTACGCTGGCGCATGTTAAAGAAAATGCAGTCGCGCTTCAAGTGACGTTGTCACCTGAGCATCTCGCCATACTTAATGAGGCTTATCCCGCACTGTGCCGTAAACAACCGCTGGATGTGGTGTGAGCGAAACATGGCTGGCGAAAGTCAGCCATGAGCAGAGAAGATTAAGATTATTTGCGCAGGCGAATGGTGGTAATCAAGTGAGCGGGTGCGTGAGTGGTTGCCACGAGCGGTTGAGTCACTTTGGCTGTTTCAACACACACAAAAGTCTGGTAACCGTCATCGGTGATATCGCTGATGGTTCGAGACAGTTCGGCTCCCGGATTCCAGGCAACGACATCACTGTGGTGAGCATGATGTACTTCAATGGTACGTTGCAGTATCGGGTCTTCAATCAGGCTGACCGATGCTGGCTGGGTATAAATGCGATCAGTACGAGTGGTGAAGGTCAGATCGCCTTGTTGGGTATTGGTTTTGCCATCGTTAACCTTATCAATAAAGGTATCCCCCAAACCGCTAATTCGAATCTTACTGATATCACCAATCTGGAAATAGGTGTGCAGGGCGCTGGTGATGCTGTAGTCGCCATGGCATTCGAGTTCTATACGGCATTCCTGTGCACTTAAATGGAAGCGCGCCAGAACGGTAAATGCATGTGGCCAGTTGGCGCGAGTCTGCTCGGAGTCACGCAATGTAAAGGCAAGGGCCACGCCATTCGCATTTTCACTGTGAGAAGTGAACTCCCATTCCAGCAAACGGCCAAAGCCGTGGTTAGGCTGTGCAGCCGGGCCGAACCAGGGGAAGCAAATAGGAACGCCGCCACGAATCGCCACACCGTTTTCAAATGCCGTGTTGTCGCTCAGCCACAGTACGGGATGCTCGCCTTCAGGTTGCCAGCTAAGCAGGTGTGCCCCTTGTAGTGCGATGGCGGCGCGGACCTGTGGATGGTCCACCACAATAACCGGCAGTTGATCCAGTTGACGTTGGCTCAGATGTGCAGTGATCGCATTATTGATGGGAAGTGAATAAATATTATCGTTCATGGTATTGGACTTACCTTGATGGTGTTGTTGTCTACCCTAAATCATTCGAGTTGCAGGGCAACACGATTGCGTGTTGAACAACGAGCCTGCAACGTGAAGTATGACGGGTATATACCCAATAAAAAAGGGCGACTTACGTCGCCCTTTCATCGTCTATTCATCGCCACATTATTTGGAGATGTGAGCGATCAGATCCAGAACCTTGTTGGAGTAGCCAGTTTCGTTGTCATACCAGGAAACCAGTTTCACGAAGGTGTCGCTCAGTGCGATACCCGCTTTGGCATCAAACACAGAGGTCAGTTTTTCGCCGTTGAAGTCAGTGGATACCACGTCATCTTCAGTGTAGCCCAGAACGCCTTTCAGTTCGCCTTCAGAAGCGGCTTTGATAGCGGCACAAATTTCTTTGTAGGAGGCCGGTTTTTCCAGACGAGCGGTCAGGTCAACTACAGATACGTTCGGAGTCGGTACACGGAATGCCATACCAGTCAGTTTGCCGTTCAGTGCCGGAATAACTTTACCTACCGCTTTGGCTGCACCGGTAGAGGACGGGATGATGTTCTGAGCCGCGCCACGGCCACCACGCCAGTCTTTGTGAGACGGGCCGTCAACGGTTTTCTGAGTAGCAGTGGTAGCGTGAACGGTGGTCATCAGTGCTTCAACGATGCCGAATTTGTCGTTGATAACTTTAGCCAGCGGTGCCAGACAGTTGGTGGTACAGGAGGCATTGGAAACAATGTCCTGACCAGCGTAAGACGCGTGGTTGACACCCATAACGAACATCGGGGTATCATCTTTGGATGGGCCAGTCAGAACGACTTTCTTGGCACCAGCCTGAATGTGTTTGCGAGCAGTTTCGTCGGTCAGGAAGATACCGGTTGCTTCAGCAACAACGTCAACGCCGACTTTGTTCCACTTCAGGTTAGCCGGATCTTTCTCAGCGGTAACACGGATGGTTTTGCCGTTAACGACCAGGTGACCGTCTTTTACTTCAACAGTACCTTTGAAGCGGCCATGGGTGGAGTCATACTTCAGCATGTATGCCATGTATTCCGCATCCAGCAAATCGTTGATGGCAACGATTTCGATGTCAGAACGTTCCTGGGCAGCGCGGAAAACGATACGGCCAATGCGGCCAAACCCGTTGATACCTACTTTGATAGTCATATATTCCACCAGCTATTGGTTTGTGAATAAAAGGTTGGTTGTAAAATTACAAAAACCTTGTTGAGCGTCAAGCGGAATCGTGTCAATCGTTGCTGTAAGTCAAAAGTCAGTTCAACAGTTGCACGATAAACAGCTATCAGCCTAATTAAAGGGCATAGCCCAATCATATGAGGAATGCACGGGTATGAAAACACCCGCTATAGGTGTAATCGTGATGGTGATCACAATTAAAAGTGCCATTACTGCGTAGGACTAAGTGTAGGGCAAAATAGGCTGTAGTGGTGTTAATTTTTTGTTATAATTATAGGTTGTCGTTCTGGCGAAAAAATCGTGTTTCAGTGAGAATATGATGACCAAGACAACTGTTTTTCAACGTAATCCGGATGAATTAACCGATCTGCAGCGGCACGTTACGCAGCAATGTGGGACGGAAAGCCCATACACGGGGAAACTGCTGCATAACAAGCGTACTGGCGTCTATCATTGCTTGTGTTGCCACCAACCACTGTTTTATTCCGACCATAAGTATGATTCAGGCTGTGGCTGGCCGAGTTTTGATCGTCCGGTGAACGAGAATGCTATCCGCTATCTGGATGACCATTCTCATAACATGCACCGTATCGAAATTCGTTGTGGTCAGTGTGATGCACATCTGGGCCATGTGTTCCCTGATGGCCCTCAGGACACGACCGGCGAACGTTATTGCGTGAATTCTGTGTCACTTAGCTTTATTGATGCGGAAAACGGGCAACAGACGGATGGTTAGACGTGCTAATGTAATTTGGGGTTGAAACGTTTCAGCTTAAATCTGACTTCAGGCAGAAAAAACATGCAATTAGATGATTTAATAAACAGCATGACGCCGGAAATTTATCAGCGCCTGACCACTGCGGTGGAGCTGGGAAAATGGCCGGATGGTGTGGCGTTGACGGCAGAACAAAAGGAAAATGCATTACAGATGGTGATGCTATGGCAGGCGCATAATAACACTGAGGCAGATCATATGACGATCAACACGCGTGGTGAAATCGAAATGAAAAGCAAGCAGGAACTCAAGCAGCGATTTGCTGACAATACGATTACCACACTTAAACCTCAAGATTAAACCCAGTCACGCCAGCGTTGGTTGCTGGCGTAATGAGTGTGTGAATTATTGGCTGAGTGAGGCAATAAAAGCGGGTAAATCAACCAGCGTGGCACCGTGTTTCGCCATGATTTCCAGCGCCTGTTGGCTATCTTTGGGATGCAGATTAACGCCGCGACAACCCTCTTGCAGTACTTCAGTCTGGTAGCCCAACGCCAGTGCATCCAGCACGGTATATTTAACGCAGTAATCAGTTGCCAGTCCCATGATGGTCAACCGGGTTACGCCTTTGGCTCTCAACCAGTCGTGTAGTTCGGTGCGGGTACGATGGCCGTTATCGAAAAATGCACTATAGCTGTCGATAAAAGGGTGTGTTCCTTTGCGTACCACCCAGTTTATGGCGTGCTGGTTCAATTTAGGATGAAAATCGGCACCGGGTGATCCTTGCACGCAATGCACCGGCCACCATACCTGCGGCAAGCCGTCCAATTCTCCTTGCTCGCCCACGTGAGTGCCGGAATTGACGGCGAAACTACGATGATCCGCTGGGTGCCAATCCTGACAGGCAATCACCATTACCCCGGCCTGCTGGCAGGCAGCAATAGCCTGATTCGCTATCGCAACCACGCTATCGCCGTCCGAGACGGCCAGCGCTCCACCCGCACAGAAGTCATTTTGAATGTCCACCAGCAAGAGTGCTCTGTTCATAATTGTCTTCCTCTTATTGATGTTTTATGTGTTTAATGCTGAGTTCACGACAGGAGAATCAATCCTTATCACTCAGTTCTCCACACAGGTTCTGCTGCATTAGCTGACGAATCTGCTCAGGGGAAAGATCGTCCCTGCTCAACAGATAATGCAGTTTCGTCAATGCCGCTTCAACCGTCATGTCAAATCCGCTGATGACGCCAGCCTGCGCCAGCGCATTACCGGTGGCGTAACCGTCCATATTGACCCGCCCGGAAATACATTGTGTCAGGTTAACCACCACAATGCCGCGTTCTGAAGCGTTGCGCAACTCATCAAGTAAACCTGAACTCTGGGGTGCATTACCAACACCGTACGAACGCAGTATTAGCGCCTTGACCGGTTGGCGTAAGAAATTGCTGACCACATCGGCAGAAATACCTGGGTAGATGGTCACTACCCCTATCGGCTGCGGAGTGATGGCATGAACGATCAGCGGTCCGTCAGTTGGAGTGGGGTCGGCTGGCGTCAGGCGGCGAATGTGGATACCCGCTTCCAGTAAGGGCGGGAAGTTCGGGGAAGCAAAGGCGTCAAAACCATCAGCGTGTGCCTTGGTCGTACGGTTGCCGCGCAGCAGCTTGTTATTGAAGAACAAACTGACCTCATTGACCGGATGGTTGGCTGCCACATATAGCGCATTAAGCAGGTTGGTTTGCCCATCGGAGCGCAATTCCGCCAGCGGAATTTGTGACCCTGTCACAATAACCGGTTTGGCGAGATTCTCCAGCATGAAAGACAAGGCGGAAGCGGTAAACGCCATAGTATCGGTGCCATGCAGAATCACGAAGCCATCGTAGTGGTCGTAGTGTTGCTGAATATCGTTTGCAATCGATTGCCAGTCAGACGGCGTCATATCGGATGAATCGATCAACGGCGTATACTCGTGGATAGTGAATGACGGCATCTCTGGACGGTGGAATTCCGGCATCTGCGCCAGTTGTTGTTGCAGGTGACCGGAAACCGGGACGTAACCGTGGTCGGAGCGTTGCATACCGATGGTGCCGCCGGTATAAGCGACATAAATAGATTTCTTTTGCATGGATGTTATAGGTCAGGACACTGTTGGTTGTAGAAAACGGTTATTTGTAGAAAAGAGTAGCTGCGAACAGGCCGGATTATAAGAATGTTTCGGCGGTAAAAACAGCCCGACCGACGTCGGGCTGTGCAAGAACGCGTTAGCGTACGTCGCCACAACTCAGGCACAGCGCGTAACGGTTTTGTGGGTCGTTCAGGGCGTCCAATACCGAAGTCTGAGCGCGAACGGTTTGTGCCAACTGAACCATGGGTGCCGGTATCATGGCTTGCAAGGCGGAAGGCAACATGGCGTAGACTGAACTTCTGACCTGGCTGAACATGACATTGAGCAAATCCTGTTCTTCTGAATACCAGCTCAACTGATAGTGTTCCAGTTTAGCCAGTTCTGCTGCTTTCTTCACGGCATCGTCAAAATCGCCCAGTTGGTCCACCAGCCCGTTGGTTTTGGCATCACTGCCGACCCAGACATGCCCCTGTGCGATTGCATCGACTTCCTGTGGCGTTTTATGGCGAGATTGTGCCACCAGTGAAATAAAGTTTTGATAACCACGCTCAATGCTGATTTGCATCAGTTGGCTGGCTTGTGGCGGTAATGCCTTGGTTTGAGACAGATCAGCCAGCGGTGAAGTGGCAACGCCATCGGTGTGCACACCAATGCTATCCAGCGCGTTTTCAAATGTGGTGATAACGCCGAAAATCCCAATCGAACCGGTCAGAGTATTGGGGCTGGCGATGATGGCGTTAGCCGGGGTGGAAATCCAGTAACCGCCGGAGGCTGCCATGCCGCCCATTGAAACGACGACGGGTTTGCCTGCCTGTCGTGCGGCCATCAGCTCCGAGCGAATCAGTTCAGAAGCTGTGACGCTACCGCCAGGGCTGTTTACCCGCAGGATAATGGCTTTAATCTTCGGGTCCAGACGAGCATCGCGGATTTGCGCAGCAGTGGTGTCGCCGCCGACATACCCCGGCGTTTCTTTACCATCAACGATAGTGCCGTTGGCGAATACTACGGCAATCTCATTGGCACTGGTTGCCGGTGGCTTCGGTGCATAATCATAGATGCTGGTAAAATTGAAGTTTTTGTTTTTTGCATCCCACCCGAATGCTTTGATGAACGACTGTTCGATCACTGAACGGGAAGCAACTTCGTCCACCAGTTTATTTTCCAGCGCATAGCGAGCCGTGTCGCCGCCCATCGTCTTCAGAGTGGCGAGAATCGTGTCGGCTCCGGGGAACAACTGTTGTGGAGTGATCTGACGGTTGGCCGCCACGGTATCGAGATAGTGTTGCCACAGCGTGGAGATCCAGCGATTATCGGCATCGCGAGCGTCGGGTGACATATCGTCACGGATAAACGGCTCAACAGCAGATTTGTATGTGCCAACGCGGAAAATGTGTGCGGTGACCTTCAGCTTGTCCAGCAGCGTTTTATAGTAAAGGTTGTTGGTGGCAAAGCCGTGCAGATCGATATTTCCCTGTGGTGTCAGGTAGATTTTGTTGGCAAAGCTGGCCAGATAATATTGTGTCTGGTTGAAGTTATCGCCGATGGCAAAAATCGGTTTGCCGGCATCACGAAATTCGCGCAATGCCTTGCCAATGTATTGCAGTGAAGGCTGATCCGCGCCGACAAAATCAGACAGGTCCATCACCATGCCGGTAATATTGCTGTCGTCTTTAGCCTGACGGATGCTGTCGACAATATCAAACAGCGCATTTTCCTGATGGCGGCTCGCGGATACGCCAAAAAACTCCCGTCCAAACTGGCGCAGCTTATTATTGACGGACGGTTTATCCACCACCACCCCAGTCAGATCCAGCAGTAACGCCCCTCTGGCCGGTTCAGCCTGCGGGGTTTTTAACTGGCTGTAGACCCCGATACCGACCAGGATCAAACAAACCAGAAACAGGTTGAGGATACATTCGCGGATAAAATTCAGCAGGCGCCATCCCCATCTGAATATTCCACTGAAAATTCGCCACATTGTGCGCATGTCCACTCCGTCAAAAGAAAACTGGGTTTTAAGCTGTGCTCTGGATTGCTGAGTAAACCGGCATAGCCAACGATAGCTGCTCGATCACATCCGAATGCAGGCACTGGCGGTATCCTAATGAGCGACAGGATAAAAGTCAGCTATTTATCTTGCTGCGTGGTTGGCAGCAGGGCGCTAACTTGTAACAAATCTTCTACCTGTGCTACCGTGGCGCGCAACCGGATTTTATTCACCGACAGCAATTTTTTCATGACAGGAGAGATGTGATGGATGCTCTGGAATTGCTACTGAATCGTCGTTCGGCGTCCCGTCTGGCGGCGCCTGCTCCGTCAGGCGAGGCATTGGAAAATATTCTGCGTGCGGGTTTGCGCGCTCCGGATCATGGCGCACTTCAGCCCTGGCGTTTCTCTATTATTCAGGATGAGGGGTTATCCCGTTTTAGTGAGTTGCTGGTCAAGGCGGCATTGCAGGACAACCAGGATGAGGCCGCGGTCGAAAAAGCACGTCAGGCACCATTCCGCGCTCCGATGATTATTACCGTGGTGGCACACTGTGAGGAACATCCTAAAGTTCCACACTGGGAGCAGGTTGTATCCGCTGGCTGTGCGACGCAGGCAATGCAAATGGCAGCGCTGGCGCAGGGTTTCAACGGTATCTGGCGCAGCGGCGCATGGACTCATCATCCGCTGGTGCGTGACGCGTTTGGCTGTCGTGCGCTGGATGAAATTGTCGGCTTCCTTTATTTAGGAACGCCTCAGCTTAAAGCCTCCGCCGCTATCACGCCTGTGGATAGCACGAAGTTTGTCAGCTATTTCTAATCTTTTATATTGACGATGCCTCTCCTGATTGGCGCGCCGGTTCGGGCGTGAATCAGGGGATATCCGTTCTGTCTTGCGGTGTGACATGCGACTGTTTATTGCGGAAAAACCCAGTCTTGCCAGAGCTATTGCCGATGTGCTGCCTAAACCGCAGCGGCGTGGCGATGGCTTCATTACCTGTGGCGAACAAGATGTGGTGACCTGGTGTGTGGGGCACTTGCTGGAACAGGCACAGCCAGATGTGTACGATGCCCGTTACGCGCGTTGGTCGCTGGCGGATTTACCGATCGTGCCGCAAAAATGGTTGCTCCAGCCGCGACCGTCCGTCAGCAAGCAACTGAATGCGATAAAAAAGCTGCTGACGCAAGCGGATGAAATTATTCATGCCGGCGACCCAGACCGGGAAGGGCAATTACTGGTAGACGAGGTACTGGAGTATCTGGCGCTGCCGGAAGAAAAACGCCAGCATGTGCGCCGTTGTCTGATCAACGACCTCAACCCGCAGGCCGTGGAGCGTGCAGTGTCGCGCCTGCGTGAAAACCGGGAATTCGTTCCGCTGTGTGTTTCTGCATTGGCGCGTTCACGCGCCGACTGGCTGTACGGCATTAACATGACCCGCGCCTATACCTTGCTTGGGAAAAACGCTGGTTATGAAGGCGTGTTGTCGGTTGGTCGGGTACAAACGCCGGTGCTGGGGTTGGTGGTGCGGCGTGATGAGGAGATAGACAACTTTGTGCCCCGCGACTATTTCGAGGTTAAGGCACACATTGTCACCCCAGCCAGCGAGCGATTTATTGCCCTGTGGCAACCGAGTGAGTCCTGTGAGCAGTATCAGGACGAAGAAGGGCGCTTGCTGCATCGTCCGCTGGCCGAACATGTCGTCAAACGCATTGAAGGGCAACCTGCACGGGTCACTGCTTATAATGATAAACGGGAATCAGAAACTGCCCCGTTGCCGTATTCTCTTTCCGCCTTGCAGATTGAAGCGGCTAAACGTTTTGGTCTGAGTGCCCAGCAGGTGCTGGATGTTTGTCAACGGCTGTATGAAACGCACAAGTTGATTACCTATCCACGTTCGGATTGCCGCTATCTGCCGGAAGAGCATTTTGCCGGACGGCTGGCGGTGCTCAACGCTATTGCAACGCATCAGCCGGATTTGCTGCCACAACCGGCGGTTGATCCTGAGCGTCGCAACCGCTGCTGGGATGACAGCAAGGTTGACGCCCACCACGCGATTATTCCCACAGCGCGCACTGCCCGTACGGCGTTGACTGAACAGGAAAGCCAGGTCTATGGATTGATTGCCCGGCAATACCTGATGCAGTTCTGTGCTGATGCGGTCTTTCGTAAATGCGTGATCGAGCTGGAGATCGCCGGCGGAAAATTCATCGCTAAGGCCCGGTTTCTGGCTGAGGCGGGCTGGCGAACGCTGCTTGGTCACAAAGAGCGAGACGAGGAAAACGAAGGAATGCCATTGCCGGTTGTGACAAAAGGCGATGAACTGTTGTGTGAACGGGGCGAGGTGGTGGAACGACAGACGCAGCCCCCCCGACCGTTTACCGACGCCACTTTGCTGTCCGCCATGACAGGTATCGCTCGCTTTGTACAGGATAAGGCGTTGAAGAAAATTCTGCGTGAAACGGATGGATTGGGCACCGAAGCCACGCGGGCAGGCATTATCGAACTATTGTTTAAGCGCACGTTTCTGATAAAGAAAGGGCGTTATATTCACGCCACTGATGCGGGTAAGGCGTTGATCCATGCACTGCCGCCGATGGCGGCACACCCTGATATGACGGCGCATTGGGAAGCGACACTGACGCAGATCAGCGAAAAGCGCTGCCGTTATCAGGATTTCATGCAGCCATTGACCCAGTCGCTGTATGAACTGATTCAGCAGGCCCGGCAAAGTGGTAATATTACGGCATTCAGAGGTTTACCACCGGTTAAACGCGCTTTGCCTGAAAAACGCAAACGTCGCCAGTCACGCTCAGCCAATAACAAGGAGTAACACAGATGAAAGCATGGGGTTCTTTCCTGATAGCAACAAGCCTGTTGTTATCTTCCGCTGCACAGGCGGCAACACAAACCACGGTGACGACACAAGGTAATCCTGTGGTATTGCCGCCTGGTAACACCGTCACCAACAGCACCAACACGACCAGCAATACCCTCACCACTAATAGCAACACTGCCAACAATGTTTCTACCAGCAATGCTAACAGCAACACCGTCAACACGACCTCTGCCAGCAACGCTAACAGCAGTACTCATAGCAACACCCAAAGTGCGGTGTCCACAATGCCGGGGGGCGTCAATACAGAAGTGGTGGTGCCGGTTCCACCTCAGGTGATCTGGGGGAATGGTAATGGCGGCAACGTACAGCGTGAACCTCAGGCCAATTGCATGAGTTGCTGCATTTATCAGAACAGAAATTATTCTGAAGGCGCGGTAGTCAGGGCGGAAGGGGTATTGCTGCAATGTCAGCGCGATAAAAGCAATCTTGGCACTAATAATCTGGTGTGGCGTATCATCAAAGAGCAGCAATAAGTGTGATAACGGGGCGGTAACAGCCCCGTTTTAGTGATTCATTTTAGTGATTCATTTTAGTGATTCAGAGTGTGAACTCCGCCCATACCGGCGCGTGGTCAGAAGGTTTCTCCATTGCCCGGATGACATAATCAATGCCAGTGGCGGTACAACGGCTGGCGAGTGGGGGCGTCGCCATGATCAGGTCGATGCGCAGACCACGATTGTCATCAAACCCAGCTGAGCGGTAATCAAACCACGAAAATTGGTCCTGGCATTCGGGATTGGCGGCGCGGAAGGTATCGACCAGTCCCCAGTTTTTTAGCCGCTCCATCCATTCGCGCTCTTCCGGCAGGAATGAGCATTTGCCGGTGCGCAGCCAGCGCTTGCGATTATCCTCGCCAATACCAATATCCAGATCGGTTGGGCTGATGTTCATGTCGCCCATGATCAGTACGGGTTGATCCGCCTGATGGCGCTGCTCAAGGTAATGCTGCAAATCCTGATAAAAACGGGTTTTAGCCGGGAATTTCACAGGGTGATCACGGCTTTCGCCTTGCGGAAAGTAGCCGTTAACTACAGTCAGCGTACCGAGCGGCGTCGCCAGATCCGCCATGATGATACGACGCTGAGCGTCTTCATCGTCGGTAGGAAAACCACGGCGGATTGCCAGTGGTTCGGTTTTGGTCAGCAGCGCAACACCGTAATGACCTTTCTGTCCGTGATAGAAAACGTGATAACCAAACTGTTTCACGTCATCGAGTGGAAACATATCGTCATGGACTTTCGTTTCCTGCAGGCCGATCACATCAGGTTGGTGTTGTTCGATGACTGCGGCCAGTTGATGGGGACGGGCACGCAGCCCGTTGATATTGAAAGAAACAAACTTCATGTTCGCTGCCGTTGTTAAAAAAACGTGCCCCGATGTTAGCAGAAAGGCAGGAGTCGAGTCACGGTGACGATATTGCTGCATCGGCAGTCATAACTATCGATGATGGCTGGTTGAATCAGGCTGCGATAGCTCTTATACTCCGCGGCTTGCAGGAGAGCGGAAGGTCATACAACTTTCCCGCCGAAGGCGCAAACTCCCATAATCGCTCAGGCCACCTTACTGCATATCTTAATGACGCCAACTGGAGAGCGGTTGCCAGACAACCCACCGAAGGGGCAAGCGGTATTACCGCGTAAACTCTCAGGTAAAAGGACAGAGGGAGGGGCACATTCACAAAGGTATCTGTGTGCTGACCTATATCTATCTGATCGCTATTACTGCTGAAGGTATGTCCGGTGCGCTGGCTGCTGGCCGCCGCAATATGGACATCTTCGGTGTCTCTATGATCGCTTTTATTACCGCGCTGGGTGGCGGCACGGTGCGCGATATTATGCTGGGTAATTACCCCATCGTCTGGACCCAGCATCCTGCTTATATCTATCTCACCATAGGCGCCGGTTTATTTGCTGTGCTGGTGGCGCGTGTGATGCATCACCTGCATCGACTGTTTTTGGTGCTGGATGCCATGGGATTAGTGGCATTTACCATTATCGGTTGTAATGTGGCTATCGGATTGGGCTATGCGCCTACGGTAGTGGTGATGGCGGGGATTACCACCGGTATTTTTGGCGGTATTTTGCGGGATATCTTCTGCAACCGCACGCCAATGGTGCTACGCAAAGAACTGTATGCCTGTGTGTCGCTGCTGGTGGCGCTGGTGTACCTTAGCCTGCGTGAACTCGGCATCAATCACGATCTGAACCAACTGATCTCGTTCTCTGCTGGGTTAGCGCTTCGTCTGGCCGCTATTTTCTGGTCCTGGCAGTTGCCCGTATTTAGTTATATGCCGGAACGCTGGAAAGAGTAATCACTTCATCGAACACCACGACGATGCCGGATTAGTATGTGTATCATTGTAATATCGAGTACGGGGAAGCCGGGCGGCTATCGTTATTTTCTTGCTGGTTTTTTTACTACTACATTTTGCGTTGAGTGAATGAGTTATCGTGAGAGTATTTTTGAGAAGAACGTAAAGAGGTGTGGCGAGAATGGTGGTGGGGGAAGGATTCGAACCTTCGAAGTCTGTGACGGCAGATTTACAGTCTGCTCCCTTTGGCCGCTCGGGAACCCCACCACTGGCCTGATCGCTCTTTCGTGCTGAGCGGGGCGCATCATATCAAATGTCGCGCCCCTGTAAAGGTTGAAAAAATAAAAACAAGTCTGTTTGCCGGTTTTTTATGCCGCTCGCTGCAATTGTGGGCGAAGAGCGACGGAGTACTAATCAATGTAGAATCATGTCAACGCAGAATAATGGTGCGATTGCCATAAACAAACACGCGCTGGGCCAGTACATGATACAGCGCCTGGCTGAGTACGTTTTTTTCTACATCGCGGCCAGCGCGCATCATGTCATCCGCCGTGTATGTGTGATCAACATTGATCACATCCTGCATGATGATTGGGCCTTCATCGAGATTGTCGTTCACATAATGGGCGGTCGCGCCGATGATTTTCACGCCACGCTCGTAGGCTTGGTGATAAGGGCGCGCACCAATAAATGCCGGCAGGAATGAATGATGGATATTGATGACGCGGTTGGGGTAGTGCTGGACAAACGCCGGCGTCAGTACGCGCATGTATTTTGCCAGTACCACGTAGTCTGGCTGGTATTGGTCGATTTGCGCGACCATTTTCACATCGTGCTCTTCGCGCGTCAGTCCTTCGTGGCTGACCAGATGGAACGGAATATCAAAGCGTTCTACCAGCGTGCACAGCGTTTCGTGGTTACCGATGACAGCTGCGATCTCGACATCCAGGCCACCATAGGTACTTTTCATCAGCAGATCGCCAAGACAGTGGGCTTCCTTGGTAACCAAAATCACAACGCGGCGACGCCCGGCGCTGATCAATTCACGCATAGAACCGTCTGGTAGCGCACTGTCCATATCGGCAAGCAGTGTGGTGTCGTTGAAAATACCTTCCAATTCCGTACGCATGAAGAAACGACCAGTACGGTGATCAACGTATTCCGAGTTTTGTACGATATTGAGTTCGTGCTTGTAGCAGATGTTGGTGATCTTGGCGATGAGCCCTTTTGCATCAGGGCAGATTGTCCGTAAAATTTTTCTCTGGATATTCTGGGATTGCATGGAATTGGGGTCCTGTCCAAAACATAAATCAGATATTGCCGTTACGCGATGTCGGGCTCACCGCGCTAATGTAAAAGCATTATTGTCCGCAGCACTTTTTGTATTTTTTGCCGGAACCGCACGGACAGGCGTCGTTCCTGCCGGTTGGTAAGTGGACGCCGTCAACATAGTACCAGCGATCATGATGGCGAAGGAAGCGGGAACGCTCTCTCATCAGCACCCGACGATCCGGATGCCCGATGGTGCTATAGCAGGCAGCGAACTCGACATACCCTTCGTCCGCGGTTTTCCCCGGTGCAACATCCAGTATCTGTAACCCAAGCCAGTGAGTATCGGTGCAACTGGCGGCGATGTCTGCTCGCCAGTTCTCAGCGTGGCAATCTGGATGCCAGGTAGCGACCAGATAATCAATGTCCTGTTTGACATAGGCCGTATACCGTGAACGCATCAACAGATCAGGGCGGGATGGCTGGCTATCGCGGCGCAGATAAGGCTGACAGCAGTGTTCGTAAGGCTGGGCACTGCCGCATGGGCAACATTCAGACACAATATCTCCTGCAATATTTTGCAATAAGGTTAAATAATTGAGACGCCACGGGTAAAGCGTGCGTTATGTTACTCAATAGGGCTTGTCCGTCGCAATAATCTGCGGTGTGAAGGTACAACAGCAAGGCTGAATTCAGGCGGTATTCGTCATGTCATTGATATCAGTTGCTGTCACACATCATGACGTGACGTCGCCTGGAATAAAACACGGGAGGAACATCATGCGGAAAATAGGTCTGGCGTTGGGATCTGGCGCAGCTAAGGGATGGGCGCATATCGGTGTGCTGGAAGCGCTCGAAGAGCTAGGGATTGTACCTGACGTGGTGGCGGGGTGTTCGGTAGGGGCGTTGGTTGGTGCTGCCTACGCTACAAATAACCTGGACGGCATGACGCACTGGGTGAAAGATTTTCGTTACTGGGATGTGATTCGCCTGATGGATTTTTCGTGGCGCCGGGGCGGATTATTGCGAGGGGATCGCGTTTTCAACCATGTAAAGCATTTGCTACGTACGCAACATATTGAGGAGTGTGCTATCAAGTATGGAGCAGTGGTGACTAACCTGAGTACAGGAAGAGAGCTGTGGCTAACCCAGGGCGATTTACATTTGGCTATTCGCGCCTCTTGCAGTATGCCTGGGTTGATGTCCCCTGTACCATTGAATGGTTACTGGTTGGTGGATGGCGCTGTTGTTAATCCGGTTCCGATATCATTGACCCGTGCGATGGGAGCCGATGTCGTGATTGCGGTGGATTTGCAGCACGATGCCAGTTTGCAGCAGCATAATTTGCTGTCTGCTAAACCAGAGCAGACGAAAACTACGCCAGATAGCTGGCGTGAGCGTATTCGTCATCGGCTTTCTCACCGTTTTCGTAGACAGACGGAGGTGACGCCCACTGCGATGGAGATAATGAGTACCTCCATACAGGTATTGGAGAATCGGCTGAAGATGAATCGTATGGCGGGTGATCCTCCAGATGTATTGATCCAACCCTATTGCCCACAAATCGCCACGTTGGATTTTCATCGGGCGCAAGAGGCCATTGAATCAGGCAGGATAGCGGTAGAAAAACAGCGGGAGTTGTTATTGCCGCTGGTTAACCGGAATGTATAGGGTAATTTCTGATTTAGGATTCGGCAACGAATGATGATAAGCGATGCTAAGGGGTCGCTGATGGCACAACCACTGATGGGAAAGCGCATTTTGGTTGTTGAGGATGAGGCTGTTTTCCGTTCTGTACTGGCTGGCTATCTGACATCCCTTGGCGCAGAGGTACATGAGGCGGATAACGGCAGGGATGCGCTGGAAAAAATGGCTTGTCAACCGCCAGACCTGATTATCTGTGATCTTAACATGCCGATGATGGGGGGGTTTGAATTCGTCGAGCGGTTGAGATTGCATGATATCTCGACGCCGGTGTTGGTCGTGTCTGCTACCAGCCATCTGGCAGACATCGCCAAAATATTACGTCTTGGCGTTCAGGATGTGCTGCTCAAACCCCTTCACGACTACACCCGCTTGCGCGAATCGGTGATGGCTTGTCTATACCCGACGATGTTCAGTTCTCAGGCGAATGAAGTCGAACAACTCATGCATGATTTGGATTCGCTAAATCAGTCGCCGGGTGCTGCCTTGAAACTGCTGCAGCAATTGCAGCCACCAGTCCAGCAGACGCTGGCGAATTGTCGTATCAATTACCGGCAACTGATGGCGGCGGACACACCGGGGCTGGTGCTTGATATCGCGGCGTTATCCGAAGATGAACTGGCATTTTATTGTCTTGATGTCACACAGGCGGCGAATAATCATGGTGTGCTGGCGGCATTGCTGCTGAGGGCGTTGTTCAACAGTCTGTTGCAGGAACATCTGGTGCATCAGCAGCATCGATTGCCTGAATTACCGGTACTGCTCAATCAGGTTAACCAATTACTGCGTCGGGCGAACCTACAGGGTCGATTTCCTTTGCTGGTTGGTTATTACCACCGTGGACTGGGGCGACTTATTCTGATTTCAGCGGGGTTACATGCCAGGTTAAGTGTGGAGGACCAAAGCATTGGGTTGAGTAACGGAGTACCCTTGGGAACGCTGGAATCCGCTTACCTTAATCAGATCAGTTATCAGTGTGAGTCGTGGCAGTGTCAGATGTGGGGAAGCGGTGGTCGCCTGCGCCTGATGTTGTCTACAGACTAATCTGATAGCTGCGAATTACCCCGCACTTCGGACAGGCGTATCTATCGTTATTATTCTTTATTCCCTAGTATAGGGCCTATGATTTTTCATCACGAATCCAGATTGGACGAGCATCGTGCATTTAACCTGATATACTTTCGCGGTTTTATGCGCCGGACAAATAAAGCTCATTATTTGAACGATATATACGAGGTTGTTTATGTCAACTGTTAATAAAAAAGTAAAAAAAGCGGTCATTCCAGTGGCTGGGTTGGGGACACGTATGTTGCCTGCTACCAAGGCCATTCCCAAAGAAATGCTTCCGCTGGTCGATAAGCCGCTAATCCAGTATGTGGTTAATGAATGCATTGCTGCCGGTATCAATGAAATAATTTTAGTTACACATTCTTCTAAGAATTCAATAGAAAATCATTTTGATACTAGCTTTGAACTGGAAGCAATGCTGGAAAAACGCGTTCAGCGCCAGTTGCTGAAAGAGGTTCAGGCTATTTGTCCTGAGCATGTCACTATTATGCAAGTTCGTCAGGGGCTGGCGAAAGGATTAGGTCATGCTGTGCTTTGTGCTCATCCTTTAGTAGGCGATGAGCCGGTGGCGGTTATTTTGCCTGACGTAATCATTGATGAATATGAATCTGATCTGAAGAAAGATAACCTTAGCGAAATGCTGCAACGTTTTTATAGTACAGGCTATAGCCAGATTATGGTTGAGCCGGTGGAAAACGTCAGCAGTTACGGCGTGGTGGATTGTAAGGGTGCGGAATTAAAACCGGGTGATAGCGCGCCAATGGTTGGCGTAGTGGAAAAACCTAAAGCATCGGAAGCACCATCTAATTTGGCTGTCGTTGGGCGTTATGTGCTGTCTGATCAAATCTGGGATCTATTGAAGAAAACGCAACCAGGTGCAGGCAATGAAATTCAACTGACCGATGCTATCGCCATGCTGATGGAAAAAGAAACCGTTGAAGCTTATCACCTGAAAGGGGTAAGTCATGACTGCGGTAATAAATTGGGATACATGGCTGCGTTCGTAGAATATGGTATCCGGCATGATGCACTGGGTGAAGACTTTACTCAGTGGCTGAAAGAAGCAATAGCAGAAGATGCCAATTAGTCGTTTCTCCCTGTACGTGAGTTCAATGCAGGGAGAATTCAGACATAAAAAAACACCCCTTTCACAGGGGTGTTTCTATTTTATTCTTGGACTAAAAATTACAGCAGGAAATCATCCAGAGACTTGCCCTGTTCTTCGATTGCTTTTTTGATCACTGCTGGGGTACGGCCCTGGCCGGTCCAGGTTTTCAGCTCGCCGTTTTCGTCGGTATATTGATATTTAGCCGGGCGTGCTGCACGTTTGGCTTTACCGGCTACTTTGCTTGAACCCAGCGATTGCAGTAATTCGTTCGGGTCAATACCATCGGCAATTAGCATTTCACGATACTGTTGTAATTTGCGTGTGCGTTCTTCAATTTCTGCCTGAGCCTGGTTTTCTTCTTCGCGGCGTTCATTTACCACGACTTCCAGTTTTTCCAGCATTTCTTCCAGCGTTTCAAGGCTACATTCTCTTGCCTGGGCGCGCAGGGTGCGGATGTTGTTTAGAATCTTAAGTGCTTCGCTCATTGGATTAATCTCAAAATAATATTATCGGTGACAGTACAGTGATAATAGAGTGACGTTTTATTTTCTGCAATAGGTAAAATTGTCAGGTTGTTAAAATTTAGCAAACTTAAAACGAAAATCACGTGTTGGTCGGGCAATATAAATTTATAACAACCCAGCTAATACATTCTGTTAGCGTAGTCTGTAGTGGAAATAGCCATGTGATAAGCATGTCGATAGTATCTTCGAGCCCATGATGGGGCGTTTTATATTACCAAATCACAGAATGACTCATCGCCTTCATGTGGGGCTGACGGCGTGTAACTGAACACCCGTCGGTGGTAATACCTATGTTACAATAAATTTTAATGATTACTGAGCGGTTGAATGCCGTTGAACGAGGGGCCATGGCACAGCTTTATTTTTATTATTCCGCAATGAATGCGGGGAAATCGACAGCACTATTGCAGTCTTCATATAACTATCAGGAAAGAGGAATGCGAACGCTGGTGTTTACGGCTGAAATAGATGATCGTTCGGGGCGAAGCGGCGTCGTCAGTTCTCGCATCGGACTCTCTTCACCAGCGTTATTGTTTAACGAACAGACAGATTTATTCCAGATACTTGAACAGGAGCATCGCCAGCAAACTATTCACTGTGTGTTAATTGATGAAAGTCAGTTTTTAACGCGAGAACAGGTAAATGCATTGTGCGATGTTGTCGATCAATTAGACATTCCCGTTCTTTGTTATGGACTGCGTACTGATTTCCGTGGGGAATTGTTTAGTGGTAGTCATTATTTATTGGCCTGGGCAGACAAACTGATAGAACTTAAAACTGTCTGCCATTGTGGTCGTAAAGCGAATCACGTATTGCGGGTAGACTCGCATGGAAAACCCGTCATTGAAGGCGAGCAAGTCGTTATTGGCGGGAATGAGAGTTATGTATCGGTATGCCGTAAACATTATAAAATGGCACTGGGATTAACCCGACTCGAAACGGAATAATTCATATAGTCTAAATAATTCGCAATGCAGGGAAACAGCCAACGTGCTGAATAGTGCAATGCGTTGGCTCTTCAAGGCAATGACAGGCACTATGACGCGTCAAGCTGGGAATGCGAGAAAGCTGATTTGATCACGGCTGCTGGCCTCGTTTACAGGGGGAAAGACTGTGAAATAGGGCGAGCGTCCAGAGTGCTTGCAACGTGAAGGAAGTATGAGGCGTATCGAGTAACAGATAAACAGTTAGCCAGATTTATTAATAATTGGATAAAAAGAATGATCATCTTTTTGTGGCTTTGGTAAAAATCGATAATACAAATCACGTATTTGTTGCCATGTGTTAACTCTCTTTTTCGTTGTTTCCGTCGAATGACATGGTTCACACATGTTAGTGCTATTGAGAGCAGTTGATTAGCCTTCCTCAAGTGAACTAGTCAGGAATAGTGGCGCGTCTATGGTTAAAACGTGGAAAAGATGCATTAGTTTCTTTCCAACGCTATGAACATAAAACTGGAACAATATACACCGTTTCAAGGGATTGCTGATGCCGACATAATGACAATATATCTATGATGAAAACGTAGAGACGGCAGGTGGCGCATCAGTTTTTGTTCAGCGCCATGAACATTTCGCCAGAACAGGACACCCCATTATTCAGGGAATTTCTGATATGTTCAGGGAATTTCTGGTGTCATACTGCCTTGCAATGACCAGATTGGAAAATCAGCGGTATTTAAGCGAGTTATAAATTTCCTTGGTGCGAAAGTCATGTTGCATAGAGATAACCACACTTATCGAAAGAGGGGCAATTAATGGCGAATATTCACAAAATCAGTCTGTTCATCGTTGCATTAACTGCATCGTCTTGCGTGATGTCAAGTCGAGCTCAAACCCTGAGTTGCCCTACGCCAGAAAGTATAACATATAGTCAAGGTGTATTTGTTGCGCAGGAGAAGCGTGTGGGGTGGGTTGGTCGTTGGGTTTCTCAGAAGCATGACCCAGCGTTGGTCAAAGGCTTTTCTGCTGTGGAGTTCATTTCTATGAAGAATAGCCTGAAAGATGGAACATTAACTAACTGCACTTACTCGTTAAGCGGTGCTGATGGTGTAGTTGACCTCTCGTACCAAAAAAAAGGTGATGAGCGTAAATTAACGACGCTCATCGTTTCGATTAGTGGGCAGCCCAACTGGAAAAAAGAGAAGGGTTCGGTTGGTATTCAGGGATATGAATGCACAAAATCAGTGGATAAGTGCCTGTTTACCCCATTGCGGATTGACGCCAATTAAAATAAAAAGCCCTGCATATGCGATACAGGGCTTTGAGATTACCTTAGGTCAACACAACATTAGTTGGTGACTTTTTTCTCTTTTTTCTCGGTTTTTTCCGCTTTGACGGAGGTGCTGGCCACAACCGGAGCGGCTTTGGCATCAGCAACCGTGTGTTCAACAAACGGACGGCCATAGAACGAATCCAGCAGGATTTGTTTCAGCTCAGCAATCAGCGGATAACGCGGGTTAGCACCGGTACACTGGTCGTCAAACGCATCCTCAGAAAGCTTGTCCACTTTAGCCAGGAAGTCGGCCTCCTGTACTCCAGCTTCACGGATAGAGGTGGGGATACCCAGCTCTTTCTTCATGCTTTCCAACCAGGCCAACAGTTTCTCGATTTTCTGAGCCGTGCGGTCGCCAGCCGCGCTCAGGCCAAGATGGTCGGCCACTTCCGCATAACGACGGCGCGCTTGCGGGCGGTCATACTGACTGAACGCGGTCTGCTTGGTCGGGTTATCGTTGGCGTTGTAACGAATCACGTTGCTAATCAGCAACGCATTGGCCAGACCGTGCGGGATATGGAACTCAGAACCCAGTTTGTGCGCCATAGAGTGGCAGACGCCCAGGAAGGCGTTAGCAAACGCGATACCGGCAATAGTCGCAGCGTTGTGGACGCGTTCGCGGGCGACCGGGTTTTTCGCCCCTTCACGGTAACTGGTCGGTAAATTTTCTTTCAACAGCTTCAGCGCCTGCAGCGCCTGTCCATCGGAGTATTCATTCGCCAGTACGGATACATACGCTTCCAGCGAGTGGGTTACCGCATCCAGTCCACCGAACGCACACAAGGATTTCGGCATATTCATCACCAGATTGGCGTCTACAATCGCCATATCCGGGGTCAGTGCATAGTCTGCCAGCGGATATTTCTGGCCGGTGGCATCATCGGTTACCACCGCGAACGGCGTGACTTCAGAACCCGTACCGGAAGTGGTGGTGACGGCGATCAATTTGGCTTTCACGCCCATTTTCGGGAACTTGTAGATACGTTTGCGGATATCCATAAACCGTAGCGCCAGTTCTTCAAAGTGGGTATCCGGGTGCTCGTACATGACCCACATGATCTTGGCGGCATCCATCGGCGACCCCCCACCCAGTGCGATGATAACGTCTGGTTTGAACGCATTCATCTGCTCTGCGCCTTTACGAACGATGCTGAGCGTTGGATCGGCTTCTACTTCGAAGAAGACATCGGTATCCAGACCTTGCTGTTTCAGTACGGAGGTAATCTGATCTACGTAACCGTTATTAAACAGGAATCGGTCGGTCACGATAAAGGCGCGTTTGGCGCCGTCGCTTGCGACTTCTTCCAGCGCGATCGGCAGGGAGCCACGACGGAAATAGATGGATTTGGGAAGTTTGTGCCACAGCATGTTTTCAGCTCGCTTAGCCACCGTTTTACGGTTGATCAAGTGCTTCGGACCGACGTTTTCAGAGATGGAGTTACCGCCCCATGAGCCGCAGCCCAGCGTTAACGACGGCGCCAGCTTAAAGTTGTACAGATCGCCGATACCGCCTTGTGATGCTGGCGTATTGATCAGAATACGTGCGGTTTTCATCTTATCGCCGAAATGGTTGACGCGACGAGCCTGATTGTCCTGATCGGTGTACAGGCAAGAGGTGTGGCCGATACCCCCCATGGCGACCAGTTTTTCCGCTTTGTTGACGGCATCTTCAAAATCTTTCGCCCGATACATCGCCAGCGTCGGGGAGAGTTTCTCGTGAGCGAACGGTTCTGACTCGTCGGCATGGGTTACCTCGCCGATCAGTACTTTCGTGCTGGCAGGTACTGAGATGCCTGCCATTTCAGCGATCTTGATAGCTGGCTGACCAACAATGGCTGCATTGAGCGCACCGTTTTTCAAAATAATCGCCTGTACTGCCTGCAACTCTTTACCTTTCAGCAGGTAGCCACCATGCGTTGAGAAGCGTTCACGTACGGAATCATAGATTTCATCAACCACGATGACCGATTGTTCGGAGGCACAAATTACACCGTTGTCGAAGGTTTTGGACATCAGAATTGAGGCTACGGCACGTTTAATATCAGCCGTTTCGTCAATGACTACCGGGGTGTTGCCTGCGCCTACGCCAATTGCCGGTTTACCGGAACTGTAAGCCGCTTTTACCATGCCGGGGCCACCGGTTGCCAGGATCAGGTTGATATCCGGGTGGTGCATCAGTTGGTTGGACAGCTCCACCGAGGGTTCATCAATCCAGCCGATGATATCTTTAGGGGCGCCAGCGGCAATTGCTGCCTGCAACACGATATCGGCTGCCTTGTTGGTCGCGTTTTTCGCACGTGGATGAGGAGAGAAGATAATGCCGTTACGGGTCTTCAGGCTGATCAGCGCCTTGAATATCGCTGTGGAAGTCGGGTTCGTGGTTGGAACGATACCGCAGATAAGACCGATAGGTTCGGCAATCGTAATGGTGCCAAAGGTATCATCGACGGAAAGTACACCACAGGTCTGATCATCCTTATAAGCGTTATAAATGTATTCGGAGGCAAAATGGTTTTTGATTACCTTGTCTTCGATGATACCCATACCGGATTCGGCGACTGCCATTTTCGCCAGCGGAATACGGGCATCGGCTGCCGCGAGTGCAGCAGCCCGGAATATCCGGTCAACTTGTTCCTGCGTGAAATTTGCAAATTCCTGCTGCGCTTTTTTGACGCGTTCGACCAAAGCGTTAAGTTCAGCAACGTTTGTTACGGCCATAATGCTCTCCTGTAATGTTAAGCTCTTTCAGTCAATGGTCAGCCAGATAAATAATAAGCAGTATAGATAATGGTTGAAGCTCCTGATAATTTTGCTTTGGCGGTTATCCATTGACTCAAAGCGCTCCTGATGAAGACGGTTGCCTGGGTTAATAACAGAAATATGAATTTCTTAATTCTTTTCCTAAAGCCGTCGCCAACGTGACGGTATAATCTACTATTTCTGGTTTCCTGCTCTTCAGAATGAAATCAGCATACCCCGTTGCTAGCCGGTTTTTTGTGATCATTCTCGCTAAATCGCCATGCTGACACCATTCAGCATGGCGATATTGAGATCTATTATCATTTTTTTGTGCGATTTGTTAAAAATAAATGACCGGTTTATGCGTGTGTTTATATGAATTTGTATCGAGAATTGGGGGGTGGATAGAGGATAATCATCCTGACCAGAGATGGAGGAGGGCAGTGCTTTACATTATTGTAGGGATGTCACGGTGCGTGGCGGCGGATCGCCAAGGATTCCTGGGGTTGACAATAATTTTCAGAGGTGGAATGTGATTCAGCCTGTCTTGGATTTCTCCGGTTACATCAAGTTTTTTATCGGGTTGTTTGCATTGATTAATCCAGTGGGTATTTTGCCCATATTTATCAGCATGACCAGCTATCAGGCTGGAGACGGGAGGAACAGAACTAACCTGACTGCGAATGTTTCCGTGGTGATCATTCTGTGGGTCGCGCTGTTTTTTGGTGACACTATTTTGCGGCTATTCGGCATCTCGATTGATTCGTTCAGAATTGCAGGCGGTATTCTGATAACGACCATTGCCATGTCGATGATAAGCGGCAAGCTGGGCGAAGATAAGCAGAATAAACAAGAGAAGACGGAAACCGCCAACCGGGAAAGTATTGGTGTGGTACCGCTGGCGTTACCATTAATGGCGGGACCAGGGGCAATCAGCTCCACTATTGTCTGGAGTTCTCGTTATCACGGCTGGCAGAATTTGTTGGGATTGTCGGTGGCGATTGCTGTTTTTGCATTCTGTTGTTGGCTGCTGTTTAGAGTCGCGCCAGCGCTGGTGCGGTTGCTTGGGCAAACAGGCATTAACGTAGTAACACGTATTATGGGGTTGTTGCTGATGTCGCTCGGCATAGAGTTTATCGTGACAGGCATTCGGGCGCTGTTTCCCGGCCTATTATAGCGGCGAAAGGGGCTACAGGTGATACGTCGCAATCTGAAGGATATTGGTTTGTTATTACTCGCCTCTTTATTGAGGCGTTTATCTCGTTGAGGAATCGTTCACTCTTTTATTCCGTCTGCTACTAATGGCGCTTATGCCAGCGGTTTACTGGCCTCATCTTTCGTGGATGTCATGCGTTGCCGCGTGACGTTGTTCAATTCCCCCCACATTTTGCCCCGCAGCCTGAATTATTTTGGGTATACCTTATTTTTATTAATATTTTCTCTTCAAGCCATACCCGCTTGTTCCGTCCGGTAGAAACGAGGGCATCCCTTACTATTATTTATCGCCTGATGTGCCATAATTTATTTTTATTTTGGTTTAATTCATTAGATAAACTAATTTTTATAGGATGGTATATGACAGTCGTTCTGCTGAAAGGGTGGCGCATTTGCTGTTAATTTATTCACATGTCAAGGTGGCGTAATCGTGAAGGAGGGTGTTGGTTGCAATAGTGTTTTATCGTCCGGTTTTTGCTCTGAATTACTGTTAATTCTTTCATATTTACAAGTTATTGGACAATCTGCTGTCAGTTGAATCTTTAGCCTCTCGACAGGCAGTATGGATGCTTTTATATCCATTTAGCTACTCAGTCCTTTTTGTGACATTTCAGGATGGAAAAGAAATTTAAGTAACAGCCTGCAAAATCTGTTGGCGAAGCGGGATTCTTCTGATACGTTCGGCATCACGCTATTTCTCTTGGCTGTTACGGATAAGTTAAATTTATTAAAACGTTATCCTTAACTGCTTTTTTGCAGGAGAGCGTAACATCAGGGAAGAGTGGAAATGGCTGCAAACTGCCGGTCCGATGAAGGGACTACGGCAGTTTTTGGGTTGCCCAAATAATGTGCTGTTTTTATCTCTGTTGATTTTTCCAACACGTCAGAGCGGCACACTGGGTATTGGCCGGGCTGCGTGGATAAAACAATTTTGATGTGATTAAGCGGCCATGTTGCCAGATTCGTTCCTCTGGTGGCGATGTTGTCTGTCCGCGTAATACGTAAAAAAGGTTATATGCCTGATTGGGTGATAACAGTAGAACAGGAGCAAGGTAAATAATGGTAAACAACACTATTAAAAAAAGACTGGCGGTCAGTATTCTCGCGGCTATCACTGCCTCTGCTGGCGTTTCTGCCTGGGCCGCTACGGTGCCGGCTGGTGTGCAACTGGCTGAAAAGCAGGAACTGGTACGTAATAATGGTTCTGAAGTTGCCTCGCTGGACCCCCATAAAATGGAAGGCGTGCCGGAATCCAACATCGCGCGCGATTTGATGGAAGGGCTGTTGGTTACCTCTCCGGACGGCCACCCGGCTCCGGGTGTAGCAGAAAGCTGGGACAACAAAGATTTCAAAGTCTGGATCTTCCATCTGCGTAAAGACGCCAAATGGTCCAACGGCGATCCGGTTACCGCACAGGATTTCGTCTACAGCTGGCGGCGTATTTCTGACCCGAAAACGGCGTCACCTTACGCCAGTTACCTGCAGTTTGGCCATATCGTTAACATTGACGACGTAGTAGCGGGCAAAAAATCGCCTGATACGCTGGGCGTGAAAGCTGTTGACGACCATACGCTGGAAGTCACGCTGAGCGAGCCGGTTCCGTACTTCTATAAGCTGCTGGTGCATCCGTCTACTTTCCCGGTGAACCAAAAAGTGGTTGAGAAATTTGGCGACAAATGGACTCAACCGGCCAACTGGGTTGGCAATGGTGCCTACACGCTGAAAGAATGGATCGTGAACGAAAAAATCGTTCTGGAGCGCAACCCGAATTATTGGGATAACGCGAATACCATTATTAATAAAGTGACTTATCTGCCGATTTCTTCTGAAGTGACGGATGTGAACCGTTACCGTAGCGGTGAGATCGACATGACGTATAACAACCTGCCGATTGAGCTGTTCCAGAAACTGAAAAAAGAGATCCCCAACGAAGTGAAGGCGGATCCGTATCTGTGTACCTACTACTATGAGATCAACAACCAGAAAGCGCCGTTTACCGATGCGCGTGTGCGTCAGGCGCTGGTGTTGGGGTTGGATCAGGACATTCTGGTCAACAAGGTGAAAGGTCAGGGTGATACGCCAGCGTTTGGTTTCACGCCGCCGTATATCGATGGTCTGGAAGGTAAATTGACTCCGCCGGAGTGGGTGAGCTGGTCGCGTGAAAAACGTAACGCCGAAGCGAAAAAGCTGCTGGCTGAAGCTGGTTTCACGGCTGAAAAACCGCTGACCTTTAACCTGCTGTACAATACGTCCGATCTGCACAAAAAACTGGCTATCGCTGCATCTTCCATCTGGAAAAGCAACATTGGCGTAGATGCGAAGTTGGAAAATCAGGAGTGGAAAACGTTTCTGGATAGTCGTCACCAGGGCACATTTGACGTAGCTCGTGCTGGCTGGTGTGCGGACTATAACGAACCGACCACATTCCTGAACATCATGATCGCCAATAGCAGCAGCAACACCTCGCATTATAAGAGTGCGGATTTCGATAAGTTGATGGCGAATGCACTGGCCGCCAAAACCGAAGAAGAGCGTGTTAACGTTTACAAACAGGCCGAGATGCTGCTGGAAAAAGACGCAGTGGTGGTTCCGGTGTACTATTACGCCAATACCCGTCTGGTTAAACCTTATGTGGGTGGCATCACAGGTAAAGATCCTCTGGATAACCTGAACGTCAAAAATCTTTATATTATCAAGCATTAATGATGACAGGGCTGGGTGCTGACTGGCACTCGGCCCTTATTCGGTTTGATAAAGTTTGATAAATAGAAACGAAAATTTCAGACCGGTTTATAGGTAAGGCCAATGTTAAAATTTATTTTCCGTCGTTGCCTGGAAGCAATCCCGACGCTGTTCATCCTGATCACTATTTCGTTTTTCATGATGCGACTGGCGCCGGGAAGTCCGTTTACTGGAGAACGCAATCTTCCTCCTGAAGTGATGGCGAATATCGAAGCCAAATACCATCTGAATGATCCAATGATCAAACAGTATGGCAATTATCTGGTGCAATTACTGAAAGGCGACTTTGGTCCCTCTTTCAAGTACAAAGATTATTCGGTCAATGATTTGGTCGTTCGGGCGTTCCCGGTGTCGGCTAAATTGGGGGCCGCTGCATTTCTGTTGGCGGTACTGCTGGGGGTGACCTCCGGCGTGATAGCCGCATTAAATCAAAACAGTAAATGGGACTATACGGTAATGGGCTTTGCCATGACCGGGGTAGTGATCCCAAGTTTTGTGGTGGCTCCATTGCTGGTATTGGTTTTCGCAATCACCCTGCGTTGGTTGCCGGGCGGCGGCTGGAATGGTGGCGCGCCGAAATACATTATTCTGCCGATGGTCGCGTTATCCCTGTCTTATATTGCCAGCATCGCCCGTATTACCCGTGGCTCGATGATTGAAGTGCTGCATTCAAACTTTATTCGCACCGCACGCGCCAAAGGGCTGCCGTTGCGCCGAATTATTCTGCGCCATGCACTGAAGCCTGCACTGTTGCCGGTACTTTCCTACATGGGGCCTGCGTTCGTGGGGATTATTACTGGCTCCATGGTGATTGAAACCATTTTCGGTTTACCGGGTATTGGTCAGTTATTTGTTAACGGGGCGCTTAACCGTGACTATTCGCTGGTACTTAGCCTGACTATTTTGGTGGGGGCGCTGACCATTCTGTTTAATGCGATCATCGATGTGCTGTACGCGGTCATCGATCCGAAGATCCGTTACTAAGGTAAATCACTGATGTTCTGGAATAAACGTAACCGCGAAGCGCTGGATAACTTCAGCGAAAAACTGGAAGTGGAAGGACGCAGCCTGTGGCAGGATGCGCGTCGTCGCTTCATGCACAACCGGGCTGCGCTGGCCAGTCTGTTTGTCCTGACGCTTATTACGCTGTTTGTGGTTCTCGGCCCGATGGTGGCACCGTTCAACTATGCCGATACCGACTGGAATATGATGTCCAGCGCGCCTGATATGCTGTCCAAACACTATTTCGGTACCGACTCTTCTGGTCGCGACCTGCTGGTGCGTGTGGCTATCGGTGGCCGCATTTCCCTGATGGTCGGTGTTGCCGCCGCGTTGGTGGCGGTCATTGTAGGAACGCTGTATGGCGCCGCGTCCGGTTATATGGGCGGTAAAGTGGACTCAGTGATGATGCGTCTGCTGGAGATTCTTAACTCCTTTCCGTTCATGTTCTTCGTTATTTTGCTGGTGACCCTGTTCGGACAAAATATCCTGCTGATCTTTGTCGCTATCGGCATGGTGTCCTGGCTGGATATGGCGCGTATTGTCCGCGGTCAGACGCTGAGCCTGAAGCGTAAAGAGTTCATTGAAGCTGCGCTGGTCTGCGGTGTATCCACCCGTAGCATCGTGTTGCGTCATGTGGTGCCGAATGTGCTGGGAGTGGTAGTGGTGTATGCCTCGCTGCTGGTGCCGAGCATGATCCTGTTCGAATCTTTTCTGAGTTTCCTTGGTCTGGGTACCCAGGAGCCGCTGAGCAGTTGGGGCGCGTTGCTAAACGATGGCGCCAACTCGATGGAAGTAGCGCCATGGTTGCTGCTGTATCCCGCCGGTTTCCTGGTGGTAACTCTGTTCTGTTTTAACTTTATCGGCGATGGCCTGCGTGATGCCCTCGACCCGAAAGACCGCTAAGGAGACGCTTCATATTATGGTGAATACGTCAGAAACCCGCGATGCGCTGCTTGATGTGAAAGATTTGCGCGTGACTTTCAGTACGCCGGATGGTGATGTCACGGCGGTGAATGATCTTAATTTTTCGCTCAGTGCTGGTGAAACGCTGGGGATTGTCGGGGAATCCGGTTCTGGTAAGTCTCAGACCGCGTTTGCGCTGATGGGCCTGCTGGCGGCCAATGGCCGTATCGGCGGCTCTGCCCGATTTAATGGTCGTGAGATTCTCAATCTGCCGGAGCGCGAACTTAATCGCCTGCGTGCGGAAGAGATCGCCATGATTTTTCAGGACCCGATGACATCGCTGAACCCCTACATGCGTGTTGGCGATCAGTTGATGGAAGTGCTGATGCAGCACAAGAAGCTTGGCAAAAGCGAAGCATTTGAAGAATCGGTACGTATGCTGGATGCGGTGAAAATGCCGGAAGCCAGAAAACGGATGCGCATGTATCCGCACGAGTTTTCCGGCGGGATGCGCCAGCGTGTGATGATCGCAATGGCGCTGCTGTGCCGCCCCAAACTGCTAATCGCCGACGAGCCGACCACGGCGCTCGACGTAACGGTGCAGGCGCAGATCATGACGTTGCTCAATGACCTTAAACGTGAATTCAATACCGCCATTATTATGATCACCCACGACCTGGGCGTGGTGGCCGGTATTTGCGATAAAGTACTGGTGATGTACGCCGGTCGGACTATGGAGTACGGCAGTGCGCGCGAAATTTTCTATGAACCGACGCATCCGTACTCACTTGGCCTGTTGAAAGCGATTCCGCGTCTTGATGAAGAGAATGAGGTGCTGGCCACTATTCCGGGAAATCCACCCAACCTGTTGCGTTTGCCGAAAGGGTGTCCTTTCCAGCCGCGTTGCCCGTATGCACAGGAACAGTGCCACCATACGCCTGAATTGACGTCGTTTGGCGAAGGGCGTCTGCGTGCCTGTTTCCGGAGTGTGGGGGAATTAGTATGAATGAGTTGGAAAACAAAAAAGTATTGCTTGAAGTGGATGAACTGAAAGTCCACTTTGATATCCGTGATGACAAGCAGTGGTTCTGGCAGCCGGCTAAAAAGCTCAAGGCTGTGGATGGCGTTACCCTGCGTTTGTACGAAGGGGAAACGCTGGGCGTGGTCGGGGAGTCGGGGTGTGGTAAATCCACGCTGGCTCGCGCCATTATTGGTCTGGTAAAAGCGACCAGCGGGCGTATTAGCTGGCTGGGAAAAGACCTGCTGGGAATGCGTGACACTGAATGGCGTGATGTACGTAGCGATATTCAGATGATTTTCCAGGACCCGTTGGCCTCGCTCAACCCGCGTATGACCATCGGCGAAATTATCGCTGAGCCGTTGCGTACCTACCATCCAGATATGTCGCGTCAGGAAGTGAAAGATCGCGTCAAAACGATGATGATGAAGGTCGGTTTGCTGCCGAACCTCATCAACCGCTACCCACATGAATTTTCCGGTGGTCAGTGTCAGCGTATCGGCATTGCTCGTGCGTTGATTCTGGAACCGAAGCTGATTATCTGTGACGAGCCGGTTTCCGCGCTGGACGTGTCAATTCAGGCTCAGGTAGTGAATCTGCTGCAACAGTTGCAGCGGGAGATGGGGCTGTCACTGATCTTTATCGCCCATGATTTGTCGGTGGTGAAACACATTTCTGACCGCGTGCTGGTGATGTATCTGGGCCATGCGGTAGAACTGGGGACTTATGACGAGCTGTACCACAATCCGCAGCATCCTTACACGCGTGCATTGATGTCAGCGGTACCGATTCCTGATCCGGATAAAGAGCGCAACAAGCAGATTCAACTGCTGGAAGGCGATCTGCCGTCACCGATTAACCCGCCGTCGGGCTGTGTTTTCTGCACCCGTTGCCCGGTTGTCGGGCCGGAGTGCGCCAAAACCCGGCCAGTACTTGAAGGCAGCTTCCGTCACGCGGTGTCTTGCCTGAAGGTGGACCCAATATCGTAATGTGTTGTTAAGCTTATTAAGTAAAAACGCCCCGTTAATGGGGCGTTTTGCTGTTTTTAGCGTTTAGTCAGTGTGGTGACCAGCTAAACCCTGCGAGTTTTACGAAACGGTTCGTCATTCTTTCCACAGGATGTGGCACAGTTTGTGATCTTTTTCGCGGCAGATCAGGATGCGGGCGAAAATATCATTAATTTCTTCACCTTCCTGATCGGCCAAACCAATGACCACTTCGGCGAAAAAGTCCGGATTCAGGTCGAAATCCACATGCTCCTGCCAGTCTTCAGCTGGATCAAACAGTTCCGCACCGCCGCGCTCCTCAAACTGTAGATTGAACAGCAGGATGTCTGCGGGGTCCAGGTTATCCGGCGCCAGTTCCAGAAAGATATCGTAAGCCTGTTCCAGCGTTTCATCTTCTGTCAGGCGGTTATTTAAATCCATACAACATTCCTGTTAAAACGTGATGGGGTATTAGAGCATGAAGGGCAGTGTGATTACAGCAACGGACTAAAAAAGTAGAACAGCCGCTCGACAATACGTTGCCAATAAGGGCGCGTTAACCATTCTTCAGCGCTTAACAGACGCGAACGGGACATATAATCCTCCTGTACACAGGCCAGGTCGCTGCCGAATGCGTCATCGTCAATCACCAGGGTGATTTCGAAGTTCAGCCACAGGCTGCGCATATCCAGATTGACTGTTCCGACCAGGCTAAGTTGCCCATCGACCAGTACACTCTTGGTATGCAGCAACCCACCTTCAAATTGATAAATCTTGGCTCCCGCCGCCAGTAATTCGGTGAAAAAGGCTTTGCAGGCCCAGCCAACCATCATGGAGTCATTTTTGCACGGTACGATGATACTGACCTCTACGCCGCGCTGGGCGGCGGTGCAGATGGCGTGTTGTAGGTCATCGCTCGGTACAAAATAAGGGGTAGTCATGATCAACTGGTGACGGGCAGAGTAAACCGCGGTCAGTAACGCCTGATGAATCATATCTTCAGGGTAGCCGGGACCAGAAGCGATGACCTGCACTGTATGACCGCGTTCTTGCTCAAACGGCATGATGTTTACATCGGGCGGCGGTGGCGGCAGGCGCTGACCGGTTTCCATTTCCCAGTCCATACTATAGATAACACCCATCGTGGTGGTTACCGGCCCTTCGATGCGCACCATCAGGTCTACCCACTGACCAACGCCGGATTCCTGCTTGAAGTAACGCGGGTCCACCATATTCATGCTGCCGGTATAGGCGATGCGATTGTCTATCAGGATCACCTTGCGGTGCTGGCGCAAATCCATTCGGCGCAGGAAAGCGCGCAACAGATTCACTTGCAACGCATCCACTACTGTAATGCCGGCGGTGCGCATCATCTCCGGATACGTGCTGTGAAAGAACTGCACGCTGCCAGCTGAGTCTAGCAGGATGCGGCATTTGACTCCGCGCCGCGATGCTGCCAGCAGGGCAGTCATCACCTGCTCTACCAGACCACCCATTTGCCAGATGTAAAACACCATTTCGATGTTGTTACGGGCTAATTCGATGTCACGGAGCAGTGTTTTGATGGTGCCGTCAAATGAGGTCAATAACTGTAGCTGATTGCCTTTGATACCGCCGATACCCTGGCGGCGTTCGCACAGCTGGAATAATGAGCGCGCCACTTCGCTATTTTCGGTGGCGAAAATACGGCGGTATTCTTTTAGCTCCCGTAACCACTGGGCGGTAACCGGCCACATTTGCCGAGCGCGCTCTGCGCGACGTTTCCCCAGGTGCAGTTCACCAAATAACAGGTAAGCGACGATCCCGACCAATGGCAGAATATAAATCACTAACAGCCAGGCCATTGCAGAAGGGACAGCACGCCTTTTCATCAGAATACGTAGCGTAATACTGGCAATAAGCAGCCAATAGCTGAAAGCCAGTAATCCGCTCAGTACAGTATAAAATGCTGTCATAGTAACAATGCACGATTCCCTGTTGCGGTAATGTTCACCTGGTCAAGTGTATGCATAGTTCCATAAAGGGGAAAGTCCTTTACTCTGAATACCATAGTGTATGGCAAATAAGGACGTAGATTCGGAAAAATCCGGTTGTCGCTCTTGGCGCGCAAGAACGGGGGGATATAATAGACAAACCTATCATGCTTATCGTAAGAGTCGTGCCATGAAACGCAGCCGGAATGAGATCAGCCGTTGGCGTATGCAGCGTCAGGTGCAACGCCGTCGGAGTCGCTGGCTTGAGGCCCAGTCTCGCAGTTACCGACATATCCACCACATGTATTACCTGCGTCAGAAACAGCAGCGCCGTGCATTATTATATGCGGTGGCTTACGAGTGGTAATCTGTGGATATCTGCTGTAAGTAAGGCCCAATGTTCATCAGCGCGTTGGGCCTTCTCGTTTATCTGAGTATTTTGTTCGTCTGACTCATTACAGCGCTGGCGAGTGCTGCGGCAGAACGGCATAACCGTTGTTGACCTTAGCAGGTATCGCTTGTGGCGCATTGGGTTCAGCTTGTTCTTCAGCTACGCCGGGTAACTGGAACAGCGAGACTGACAGATTAAGCGCGTTGGCCTGCTCAAGCAGTTGGAGGCAGGTATGCGCAGAAGCTTCCACCTGCAAGGCGTTCTGTTTCACGGTATCGTTGAGTGAGCTGATGCGGTTGGTCACTTCATGAATGCTTTGATTCTGCTGTTGCGAAATATCGGTAATTTCACTCAGGAACGTGCTGGTGCCTTTGGCAGCCTGAATAATTTCCTGCAGGCTGTCATTGAGGTGCACAACCAGTCTGACTCCCGTAGCAACACTGTTGTCTGACTCATGAATCAGTGCATTAATGTTTTGAGCCGACTGGCTGCTCTGTGAAGCCAGTGTACCCACTTCGCGGGCGACGACTGAAAAGCCTTTACCCATTTCCCCGGCGCGTGCAGCTTCAATGGCGGCATTCAGCGACAGAATATGCGTCTGAAACGCGACGTTTTCTATCAGCGAAATGACTTCTGTCATCTCCTTGCTACGGCTGGAAATATTCTGCATCGCATTGCTGACGTCGCTCATCATGGTTTCGCCTTGGGTGGCGATATGACTGGTTTCCTGCGCATGATGACTGGCTTTTTCCGTATACCGGGCGTTCTGCTCAAGGTGCTGACTAAGCTGGATAATGTGCTCGGTGGTGACTTTCAGTTCAGCGGATTGCCGGTTTGCCTGCTCAGACAATTGGCGGTTGTCGGTTGTAACGTGGCTGACTTGTTGCATCATGGTTTCCATACCCTGACGAACCTGGCTTATCAGGGTTACCAGACCGCTCTGCATCTGAACCACGCTGCTGTTCAGCAGGGCGATTTCACGCGTTGCGCGCTTTTCTATGCCGATGTTGTGTGACAAGTCCCCGGAGGCTATCAACCGCAAGTGGTCGGTAATGCGTCGAAGTGGATGAACGATCACCTTATTGACACCAATCCAGACGGCCAGCGAAATGACCAGCAACAACCCCAAAATGACGATAAACAGCGTGTGGCTGGCGTCAAGGTTATCTAATAACTGCTGGGCGTGTTGTTTCTGACGACTATCGTTTTCTTGCAGGTAATGGGCGTACTTTTGAGTAAACTGCGTTTGATAAGCCTGGATAGGAACGGCAAAGAAGATATCGATTTCATTGGTTTTTTTTATACCTTGCGCCAGTTCGAGCAACCCGTTGTAGAGTTGTTGATAGCTGTTTTTAAGATCGGTGAAGGCCGCATCGTTACGGGCAGAACCAATGTAGCGTTCCAGCTTCTGGTAATAGGCTTGTGCGTGAGTTAATGACTCTTCCGCTTCGGACATCAGGCTATTCCAACTGCCGACTGAACCGGTTTCCTTATCAAACATCAGGTAAATTCCAGCGCGATTGAGCTTATCGCTGGCGTTCATCACTTCCATGCGAGCCTGATCCATTAACGCCTGCTGCTGGCGCAGGGCTTCGTTGGCGGCGCTGTCCTGGCGCACGTCAGTCATGGTTTTCGATATCATCCCTACAGACAATACCTGTAGTAAAGAAAACAATCCGATGATCAACAGTAAACCGGAAAGAAAACTCAGGCGGTACTGGCGTATTTTGTCCAGGAAACCGGAGCGTGACGGGGCGGATGCTGACATGGCAATGACTCTCTAAAGAAAACTGCCGCCAACATAACATCGTTAAATGACTAAAATATTTCAGATAGTTAATGGGTTAACGGAGGTGTTTGTTGATGAAAATACCATGACCTCCGTCAATGTTAGATTAAAATACTTTTTTGAATGGCTTAATGCTAACCGTTTCGTAAACACCGGCGGCGACATAGGGATCGTCGTTGGCCCACTGTTGGGCATCTTCCAGTGACGGGAACTCGGCAATCACGGTAGAACCGGTAAACCCGGCTGCGCCAGGATCTTCACTGTCGATGGCTGGCAATGGTCCTGCGGTTAACAGGCGACCTTGATCTCGCAGCGTTTGCAGGCGTGCGAGATGTGCGGGGCGGGCAGCCAGGCGTTTTTCCAGCGAACCAGACACATCGGTGGCATAAATCACATACAACATGGTAAATCCCTATCTGTCAGATGATGAGGTGGAACCGTCATCATACGCGATGATGTTGATGGGGCAATCCCCATAGCGGTTAGCCCGGCGTTATAGTCTGGAAATGGAGCGGATACAGTCTGTCAGCAGCGGGAATTGATCTGCCTCTATTGAATATGATTGTCATTTGCATTTAAACTTGCGCAGTGAGAGGACATCATATAACTATGCCGCAGAAAACATTTTTCCTGACCCGCCGATATTCATGGCCTATGCTGGTTTCCGTGGGTTTTCATGGCTCATTGATTGCCGGATTGCTGTTTGCTTCATTTAATACATCAGTCAAGCTGCCACCGACCCCGCAACCGATCCAGGTGATGATGGTGAACACGGCACCGCAGGCGGTTGCTCCTGCGCCTCTGCCTGAACCTGAAAAAGCGCAGGAACCGCCGCCGGAGCCAGAGGTCCAGCCAGAACCGCCGCCATTGCCGACGCCTGTTGCTGTTCCGTTACCTGAGCCGAAACCCCGGCCCAAACCAAAGGTAAAACCAGAACCCAAGCCGGTGAAGAAGGTAGAACCACCGAAAGAAATGCCGCGTGAAACCACGCCTGAACCGCAATCCAGTCAAACGGTTAGCCATAATCCGGCACCCGTGGCTCAGGCACCGGTCGCCAGTGCTCAGCCCTCTGGTCCGAGACCGTTGAATCGGGTGCAGCCAGAGTATCCGGCCAGGGCGTTCGCTTTACGAATTGAAGGGCGGGTTAAGCTACAGTTCGATGTTGATGAGTCGGGGCGGGTAGATAATGTCCGCGTGCTGGCCGCTGAACCTAACAACATGTTTGAGCGTGACATCAAGCAGGCTATGCGTAAATGGCGCTATGAACAAAACAAACCTGGGAAAGACCTGGTAGTGACGATTATCTTCCGAATCAACGGTGGCGCAGCGATGGAATAAGGGTTGCGGCTGATGTTAACAAATCGTTACTGACAATCATTACTCTGACAAATAAGGCACCGCTAGCGGTGCCTTATTGGCTTGCCATGATAACTATTATTGTTCAGGCTCGAAATTGCTTTTCCCTTTCGGTAGCTCACGCGGTCTACCGTCTTCGTCTACTGCAACATAAGTAAACAACGCTTCAGTAGCGCGGTAGCGTTGGCCGATAGGATCGGTCGACACCTTTTTCACCCATACTTCTACATTGATGGTCATTGAACTGCAGCCCGTACGAACGCAGCGGGCATAACAGCAGACTACATCGCCGACCGCAACGGGTTTGAGAAACGTCATGCCGTCAACCCGAACGGTGACAACACGGCCTTCTGCAATCTCTTTTGCCAGAATAGCGCCGCCGATATCCATCTGCGACATCAACCAGCCGCCAAAAATATCGCCGTTGGCGTTGGTATCAGCTGGCATAGCCAATGTGCGCAGCACCAGCTCGCCGTGAGGTAATACGTCTTGTTTGCTCATAAGGTCAACGAATCCGCTTGTGAGTAGTCAATAATCAGTTTGTGCCAGAAAATCATTTTTCGCCTTCATTTTCCGTCTTTTCCGTCTCAGCCGGTAGATGACGATAAATGTAAACGCCGCACAATAATGTAAATACCAGAGTCAGGCCGGTAAGGCCAAATACTTTAAAGTCAACCCAAACGTTTTGTGGCAACCAGAAAGCAATATAAATATTGGCCAGGCCGCACAACAGGAAAAATATCGCCCATGAAATGTTCAGTTTTGCCCATACTATTTCGGGTAATGACAGCTCTTTACCCAGCATACGCTGAATCAGAGGCTTCTTCATGACGAACTGGCTGAACAGCAAAGCGATAGAGAACAATGTATAAATAATCGTGACTTTCCATTTAATGAATTGATCGTTATGGAAAACCAGCGTCAGGGTGCCAAATACCGCAACCATCAAAAAAGTCAGCAGCATCATCTTTTCGATTTTGCGATAAATAAACCAGCTAAACAGCAACGCGGCTGCCGTTGCGGCAATCAATGCACCAGAGGCGACATAAATGTCATACAGCTTATAACAGATAAAAAATACAATAAGTGGAATAAAATCAATAATTTGCTTCATTGTGTTAATCCGTCGCTTATCCCGATGTGGGATGGGGCCGCATGTATCAAAAAGGTGGACTGTCTCTGAATTATTATCGCCGTTTGTGCAATGCGATTCCCGATTTATCGTAACAATTTGCAGAAAATTACGTTATGGCGGCGATGACGGGGCTGATTAAGGAGCGGCGTCGCCGCCACTCCGGGACAATCAATAATCAACCGCGCACCAGCATGTACAGACGAAATACATACACCAGCAGCATGGCGGAAAGTATGTTACTGATACCGTTTAGAATCACGGCCATAGCCGTCGGTGATACCATCGGCAAACGCGCGATCAACAATAGCAACGCGATTTTGGCCAGCAGCCACAGCATTACCGCCGGTGCCGTCTGGCGAAAATGGGAAAATGCCAGCGAACTGCTGGCGCGCATGGAGGCGAAGATCCCCCGTTTTTCGGTAACGGCGATTACCGGCGACAGACTAAAAGCGATAGAGAGCAGAATCCCTGGCACGACAACCAACAGCATACCTAGCTGAATCAGCAGGGTGCAAACCAGTATCAGTAGCAGCAGGCGAGGTAAGAGTGGCGCAGAAGCGGCAATTGCACGCAGTGCGCTGGTTTGATGACCGGCTGATACCAGCTGGATTAGCATCAACATGCCGCCGGTTAACAAAGCATTCCCCACCAGTGTGGCAAAGGTGCCAGCGGCAGAGGCTTTCAGCAGGATGAGTTGTTGCTCAGGGGAAAGTTGCTGGATGATGTCGCTGATGCCGGGCTGTTCAATTGAGGACAGATCCAGATTGCTGTTGCTGAGTTGTTGCAGTTGCTCGCTGTCGGGGGTAAAGGCATGTCCGAGCACAACGGTGATCAAGGACGTCAGCAGTGCCAGCATCAGAATGCTGAAAAACTGGTTACGCGTAAAATTCAAGGTGTCACGGTACAACCTGCTGGCCGTGATAGGCATGAAAACTCCTTGGCAAAGGTTAGCAATAAAATATTATCCGGCCATTGTAACCCGTTCGGGCGTTCCGTGGCACCCCGGCATGACTTTCTGCTATCTGCCTATTTTTGTTCTGATTTATGAACAAGGTTGCGGAACGCTGGCCGGGATAAGCGGCGGCAGGCCATAGGCTGCCCGCGCCCGATCACAGGCATCGTTGCGCTGACCGTTTTCTCCTGATTGCGAAAATTCATGGCAAGGTGTTGGCCGTTGAGCATAGATGCTGCAGCTAACCGACTCACCGATGGTTCCTTCCAGCGCGCAACAGCGAACCGGTTTGCTGTTGGTGCCAGCCATACAACGCAGAAATGGTGTTACCGGTTCGGTCAGTTCGACGGGAACGGCACCACCGCCGTCATCAGCTTCCGACCAGTAAAATGATACCCGAAAATAACCGCAGCACGCGCCGCATTCCATGCAAGGGTTGATGTTATTACTCATGTTGATTATCCACCGGCCTCACTCGGCGTTAAATCACTGGGGTAAACGCTGAATCTACGCCGAAACGTCAGCGTGTGCAGCTCGTTTTTTATGAAGCTAACAAATTTGTTCTTTGTGGGCATTTTGATTTGGATCAATTCTTTGTTTTTTATAGGGTTGCAGTGGTTTGATGAATGTCGTTTTGTGGTAAAAATCCTGTCAGGATGTGATCTGGCTTCAAACAACGATAACCCTTAGTGGGTATAGTTCGCACGGATATTAACCTTACAAATGGAGTGGATAATGAAAAAGGTTTCTTTATTAATGATAGCGGCGGCGATGATTCCTGCACTGGCACAGGCTCATCAGGCTGGTGATGTGATTGTGCGTGCCGGAACCGCGACGGTGCGTCCGAATGCAGGTTCTAACGATGTGTTGGGGCAAGGTTCTTTCGATGTAAATAGCAACACTCAGCTAGGACTGACCGCCGGCTATATGTTTACCGATAACATCGGTATGGAATTGCTGGCGGCAACGCCGTTTAAGCATAAGGTGAGCCTGGGGCCGCTTGGCTCGATTGCTGAGGTAAAACACTTACCACCTACATTAATGGCGCAATATTATTTTGGCCAGAGTACAGATAAACTGCGTCCTTATCTGGGCGTTGGTCTGAACTACACCACATTCTTTGATGAGAAATTTACCCAGGACCTTGGCGGTCAATTAAGTGATTTGCACCTGAAAAGCTCCTGGGGCGTTGCCGCACAGGCTGGCCTGGATTACAACCTGAATAAAAACTGGTTGTTAAATATGTCGGTATGGTGGATGGATATCGATACTAAAGTGAAATTTAAGGCTGCAGGTCAGGATCAAAGCATTAAAACTCACCTCGACCCGTGGGTATTTATGTTTGGTGTGGGTTACAAATTCTGATAACCGACCTAAAAGACAAAAAGATAAGGCGGAACCGGGGTTCCGCCTTTTTTACAACCGCGATAACGGTTATCAGAAATTGTACAGCACACCGATGCGGTAACGAGTCTGGCGCTCGTCAGAAGTACCACTGTACTCAACGTTAGCCAACTGAACGTAAGGGGTCCAGTTTTTGTCTATTTTATAGGCCAGTTTCACGTCGTGGGTGACATTGTCGGTATCATTGTCATAGCGGAATACGCCAGCTCTGGTGTTTTTGTTATATTCCAGCTCATATTCAACAGTGAAGTTGTCCAGGAATTTATATCCCAGCACGCTGGTAATGGTATAACCTTTCAGATTGGTATCAGGATTAGAAGGGGCATTAATTTTTTCACTGAAACGTTGATAGAACGGACGGTAGCGCAAGGTATAGTAAAGACTGTCGGTAAAGTTTACCCCACCTCTGATATAAGGACGATAGGTGTTACCCGTACTGTCAGTAACCAGATTAAAACCCGACTCAACATTGAACATTTTGTTGAATTTGTACAGGTAGCTGGCGGTAACTTCAGTTCCGTTGCTGACTTGTTCGCTGTAAGGTCTGTCTGGTGTTGTATCTTTGCCTGCCTGCTTCCATTTCACTTCAGAAGACAAACCAAACCCATTGTCAAAGCGGTGCGAAATCAGCAGACGATCCTGGTGGCTTCTATTTTGTGTATCTTTCATTTCATGGCGATAGTCGAATGTGACAGCCATAGAACTCATGCTTACCAGAGATGCGACCATCACTGTCAAAATTTTAAATTTCATTGTTATAAACCCTCTCAGAGATAATTTCTTATGTCGTGCCGTACGCGCATAGGGTGCTGCACGATGCCGATTCTCGTTTATCTATTCTTACAATTATGTGATCAAAAACATTAAAATAAAAAAAATGAAAAGTAGTTTTATTTTGTGATTTTCGTCTATTTACTTAGTAAACAATCTATGTTTATAAAATGAAACTTTGTTTCAATTTATAAACAATCAAAAAACAAAAAAAGTAATAATTTTTGTTATAAAGAAACAAAAAAATTAACATCATTCCATTGGATTTTTTATTTTTTCAAAAATAAGTATTCTCCTTAATAAATTCACAATTATGTTTGTGTTTGTCACTTTGTAATAATCGTCAGCTGAGAGAACCAGAAATCCATGAGATCGAGAATGGGGAGAACGCCTGTGTTGACACGGCAGGCATGGCTAGTCGAGGTTCGAGTGGCACAGTGTGCTCGGCTGGGTGTTGTTGACAAAAAAACGCCATAGCTGGAGAACCCGACTATGGCGGAGACGAGAGCGGGGAATCAGCGTGTGCGGGTGGCAGCTTTCATGGTGCTAACAAAATCGGCCAGTTTTGCCAGCATCACATCAGGTTGGGTGTGATACTGCTCAATGATTTTGACAATCGCTGAACCAGAGATAGCGCCGGCAGCGCCGGATTCCAGTGCCTGCTGCACCTGAGCTGGCTCGGATATGCCAAAACCCAGCAGTGGCGGAGCTGCATGGTATTCGTGCAACTTTTCCAGTAAATGATGCAACGGTAACTGAGCGCGGGTTTCCGCACCGGTCACACCAGCCCGTGAGAGCAGATAGGTATAACCGCGACCAAAGGAGGCGACTTCACGCAACAGCTCATCATCTGCATTTGGCGGACAGATGAATATGGGGGCAACGCCGTGCTTCATCGCTGCCGCGCGAAACGGTGCCGATTCTTCTACTGGCACGTCCGCTACCAGCACCGAATCAACGCCGGTTTCGGCACAACGCTGGTAAAAGGCATCAATACCGTTGCTAAATACCAGATTGGCATACATTAACAACCCGATAGGTAGGTCGGGATATTTCTGGCGGATAGTCGCCAGCATTTCAAAACAGTGGGTTGGCGTCACACCCGCAGCGAACGCACGCAGCGTCGCGTTCTGGATAGTCGGGCCATCCGCTAGTGGGTCGGAAAAAGGAATCCCCAGCTCCAGTGCATCAGCCCCGGCGGCCACCAGCGTGTCGATAATACGTAGCGACAGTGCAGGGGACGGGTCGCCAAGCGTGACAAACGGCACAAACGCGCCTTCCTGCTTTTCCGATAGCCGTTTAAACAGAGCGTGGTAGCGTTCCATCAGATTTCTCCCTGGGATTTCAGAATATCGTGAACCGTAAAAATGTCTTTATCGCCGCGCCCGGATAGATTAACCACCAGAATTTGTTCTTTTTCCGGCTCCGCTTTGATCATTTTCAGCGCGTGAGCCAATGCGTGGGATGACTCCAGCGCCGGGATGATACCTTCGTGGCGTGACAATTCCCGAAAAGCGTGCAGCGCTTCATCGTCGGTGACAGACACATAATCCGCTCGCCCAATACTACTCAGGTGCGCGTGCTGCGGTCCGACAGAGGGGAAATCCAGCCCGGCAGAAATAGAGTACGACTCTTCAATCTGGCCGTCTTCGGTCTGCATCATCGGTGATTTCATGCCGAAGTAGATACCGACGCGGCCATGTTTCAGCGGTGCGCCGTGCTGCCCGGTTTCGATACCCAGCCCTGCCGGTTCTACACCAATTAAGCGTACGGAAGGCTCGTCAATAAAATCAGCAAACATGCCGATAGCATTCGAACCACCGCCGACACAAGCCAGCACTGCATCCGGCAGGCGACCTTCTTTTTCTTTTACCTGGGCTTTGGTTTCTTCCCCAATCATGCGCTGAAACTCCCGCACAATGGTGGGATAAGGGTGTGGGCCAGCGGCAGTGCCCAGCAGGTAATGCGCCGTTTCATAGCTGCCAGACCAGTCGCGTAATGCTTCGTTGCAGGCATCTTTCAGGGTGGCGGAGCCGCTGTGCACCGGAATCACTTCCGCGCCCATCAACCGCATACGGAATACGTTCGGCGACTGACGTTCTACGTCCTTGGCACCCATGTAGACACGGCATTTTAACCCCAGTAGGGCGCAGGCCAGCGCGGTAGCAACGCCGTGCTGACCTGCTCCGGTTTCCGCGATGATTTCCGTTTTGCCCATGCGCTTTGCCAGCAAGGCCTGCCCCAGTACCTGGTTAGTCTTATGCGCGCCGCCGTGCAACAGATCTTCGCGTTTCAGATAGAGAGTGGTACGGGTGCCCACCGTCAGGTTTTTACACTGCGTCAGCGCTGTTGGCCGACCGGCATAATTCTTCAGTAAATCGCTGAATTCAGATTGAAATGCCGGGTCGCGCTGCGCATTGACAAATGCCTCTTCCAACTGACGCAAGGCCGGCACCAGGATCTGCGGTACATATTGACCGCCGAATTCACCAAAATAAGGGTTAAGTAACGTCATAATCAGCCTGTTGTTGTTATTCATGAGAGTTACGGCGAGGTTGCGCCGCACGCAACGTCTGGAATACCGCTGCGATTTTCTGTGGGTCCTTGATGCCGGGTTTTGATTCCACGCCAGAGTTGAAATCCAGCCCGGCGGCACCGAGTTTCGCTGCCTGAGCGACGTTGTCCGGACCCAGGCCGCCGGCCAATAGCACCTGTTTCAGCAATTGATTCTGCAACAATGACCAGTCGAACGATTGACCACTGCCACCCTGGCCGTTGTCGAGCAGCACCCGGTCAACCTGTGGCAGCGACAATGCAGGCAGGGTGTCGCCGACGCTTTGCGCTTTCCAGATCTGGCAGGTCGCAGGTAACTGCGTACGCAAGGCCGCGATAGTAGCATCATCTTCGCTGCCATGTAGCTGCACGGCTGCAAGCTGTAGTGACGACGCGGTTTCTACCATGTCGGCCAATGGCGCATCACGAAATACCCCGACATAACGCAAGGGCGCGCCTGTCATGACGGTACGCGCTTGTGACGTTGTCACACAACGCGGGGAGTTAGCGACAAAAATCAACCCGCCGTACACCGCGCCGGCCTGAAAGGCGGTGGCGGCATCTTCAGGCTGAGTCAGCCCACACACCTTGTTTTCCCCCAGGATAACCCGGCGTACTGCAAGCGCCAGGTCGTCTTCCTCCATCAGCGAACTGCCGATAAGAAAACCGTTGGCGTATTGGCTCAGTTCCTGAATATGGGCATAGCGGCTGATGCCGGATTCGCTGATCACCGTTACACCGGCTGGCAGGCGTGGCGCCAACGTGCGGGTGCGGTTCAGATCAATAGACAGATCACGCAGGTCACGGTTATTGATGCCGACTACGCGTGCTTCCAGCGCGATAGCGCGTTCCAGTTCAGCTTGATTGCTTGCTTCCGTCAAAATGCCCATATTCAGGCCGTGGGCCACCTGTGCCAATTGGCAATACTGATCATCATCCAGCACCGATAGCATCAGCAGAATTGCATCGGCCTGATAGTAACGGGCCAAATAGATCTGGTACGGGTCGATAATGAAATCTTTGCACAGCACTGGCTGGGCTACCGCTGCACTGACTTGAGTCAGGAAGGCAAAATCACCCTGAAAATACTTTTCATCAGTCAACACCGAAATAGCGGAGGCGTACTCCTGATAAACCTGCGCAATCGCGGCGGGGTCGAAATCGGCGCGAATCAATCCCTTGGAAGGCGAGGCTTTTTTACACTCCAGAATAAACGCGGGTTTGGCCTGTTTCAGCGCCTGATAAAAATGGCGTGAACTGGGCGTTATCTGCGATTGAAAGCTCTCAAGTGGCTGTTTCTGCTTTCGTTCGGCGATCCACTGCGCTTTGTCGCGCACGATTTTGGTTAATACGGTTTCCTGCATTTTCATTATCCTCTGGTTGCCAGTTCCAGCACTCGCTGATACGCCTGACCGCTATGAATCACGTCCAGCGCCTGCCGTGCATTTTGCCGCAGATCTTCCTGGCCGAATAGTTTCAACAGTAGCGCTACATTGGCAGCGACGGCGGCATCATGAGCCGGTTGGCCCTTACCCTGAAGTAAGCGGGCCAAGATATCACGGTTTTCTTCTGGTGTGCCTCCCCGTAAATTATCCAGTGCGAACGAATCCAGCCCAAAATCACCGGGCGTTAACTGATAGGTTTCCACCTGTCCGTCGCGCAGTTCAGCGACCTGGGTTGGCGCATGGATAGCGACTTCATCCATGCCGCCGCCATGCACCACGGCGGCGCGCTGGTATCCCAACACCTTCAGGGTGTTGGCAATCGGTTCTACCAGCTCCGGCTGATAAACGCCGATCAGCGCCAGAGGTGGGCGGGCCGGGTTGATCAACGGTCCCAGCACATTGAACAAGGTGCGGGTTTTTAACTGCTGGCGTACCGGCATTGCGTGACGAAAACCGGTGTGATATTGCGGCGCAAACAGAAAGCACACCCCAAGATCATCCAACGCCTGACGTGATGCCTGCGCCGACATATCAAGCTTGATGCCGAATGCGGACAGTAGATCCGACGATCCTGAACGGCTGGAGACGCTGCGGTTGCCGTGTTTGGCGACTTTCACCCCACAGGCCGCCGCCACAAAGGCGCTGGCGGTGGAAATATTGATGCTGTTGGAACCATCGCCGCCGGTGCCGACAATATCGGCGAATAGATAGTCCGGACGCGGGAACGGTTGGGCGTCGGCCAGCAGTGCAGTGGCGGCTCCGGCGATTTCATCCGGATGTTCGCCGCGCACCTTCATACTGATGAGCGCGGCGGCCAGTTGCGTTGGGTCCAGCTCACCCTTAATGATAGCGGCAAATAACCGCTGGCTTTCCGCCTGGCTCAGAATGTCGGCGCGATAGAGTTTTTCAAGAATCGGTTGCATCAGAGGTATCTCCTTCAATTCAGGCCAGCGCCCAGTCCAGCGTCTGATTCAGCAGACGCGCACCATGAGTGGTAAGAATAGATTCCGGGTGGAACTGGAAACCGCAGACACGATGTTCATCGTGGCGTACCGCCATCACCATGCCGTTGAAACTGGCGTTAATCACCAACCCTGCCGGGATGTTGCTTCCCACCAGAGAGTGATAGCGCGCTACCGGTAACGGGTCAGGCAGCCCAATGAACATCGCCTGATTGTCATGTTCAATACTGGAGGCTTTGCCATGCAGAATTTCACCAGCCTGGCCGACATGGCCGCCGTAGGCTTCGACAATCGCCTGATGACCCAGACAGATACCGATGATCGGCAACTGGCCGCGCAGGCGTTGCAACAGTGCTGGCATACAACCGGCTTCGGATGGCGTACCGGGACCGGGTGAGAGCATCAACACCGGTTTTTCCATCTGTTGCAGGCGTTCAACAATCACGTTGGCAGGCAACTGGTTACGATACACCACCACGTTGTGGCCGCTGGCGCGCAACTGGTCTACCAGGTTGTAGGTAAAGGAGTCGATATTATCAAGCAACAGGATATCGGCCATCAGAACACCTCCTTGGCATGATGCGCACTGGCAATCGCGCGTAGAACCGCGCGGGCTTTGTTACGCGTTTCATCGGCTTCAGCCTGCGGATGGGAGTCGAGCACCACGCCTGCACCGGCCTGTACGGTAGCGATGCCATCTTCCACATAGGCAGAGCGGATAACGATGCAAGTGTCGAGGTCGCCACGGGCGGTGAAATAACCTACCGCGCCACCGTAACTACCGCGGCGGGTTTTCTCGCTTTCCGCGATCAGTTGCATCGCGCGTACTTTGGGCGCGCCGCTCAGCGTGCCCATGTTCATGCAAGCGCGGTAAGCGTGCAGTACATCCAGATCCGCGCGCAGAGTACCGACCACGCGAGACACCAGATGCATTACGAACGAGTAGCGGTCTACTTTGGTCAGGTCTGCCACATAACGGCTGCCGGGTTCGCAGATTCGCGCCAGATCGTTGCGAGCCAGGTCTACCAGCATAAGATGTTCAGCCAGTTCTTTATGGTCGGTACGCATTTCCAGTTCGATACGGCTGTCCAGATCCCGGTCCAGCGAGCCGTCGGCGCGGCGACCACGCGGACGAGTGCCGGCAATCGGGTAGATTTCGATCTGCCGGTTGACGGCGTCATACTTGAGGGAGCTTTCCGGCGATGCGCCGAACAGGGTGAAATCCTGATCCTGCATATAGAACATGTAAGGACTGGGGTTGTTGTCTTTCAGCGTCTGGTAAGCGGCCAGCGGCGACGGACATGGCAACGAGAAGCGACGGGACGGCACCACCTGGAAAATTTCACCGATGCGGATCGCCTGCTGCATCTGGCTGACTACCGCGCCGTAATCTTCATCGCTTTGGTTGCAGGTGAGCGTCATGGTCTCTACCGTCTGGCACGGTAACGCCGGAGCAGGCTGGCGCAATTGCTGCTGCAACTGTTCCAGACGTTGTTGCAGGCGCTGACGTTCTGTTTCATTGGGAGTAAACAGGCTGGCTTGCAGATGGGTCGAGCGTTGCTGATGATCGACTACCAGCAAGGTTTCGGCCAGATAGAAACAGTAATCCGGGCAGCGTTGCTGCTGGCTGAGCGGCGGCAAACGTTCAAAACCGGCGACCAGATCGTAGGCGAACAGCCCGCCAAAGAACATGGCTTCGCGTTCGTTTTCCGGGCACGTCACCAGCGTCAGCAGTTGTCGCAGTGCGTCAAATACCGACAGAGAACGCAGGCGAGCATCTTCATCCTGCATCACATCAATTTCTGGAAAGGTCAGTTCACGGCTGTTCGGGTGTGCATCAACGATGACATCAGCAGGCAAGGCATTATCCAATAGCGGCAGCAGCGTTGCGCCGTTAGCAGTCAGTGCCTGAATCGACACCTGTGAACCGAGGGCAGTAATGCGCAGGGCGCTGTCAACGATAAGCAGGCTTTGCAGATTCAGTTTGCTGTCTATCTCTGCCGACTCCAGCAGCAGGGTTGCCGGGCGGGTGCCGCACAGCTGGTGGAACATGGCGCTGGGGTCGTTGCGGTATTCTGCTTCGACTCGCAGCAGCTCAAGTTCAGGTTGTGGTGTTTGCATGATCTCTACTCGTATTTTGTCCATAAAAAAGCCCGCTATCAGCGGGCTTCAGGATAGGCATGTCAGAAATGGCTATGCGTTATCACTTCACCCGCAACAAGGAGAAGCGCCACCAACCAGCATGATTTTTCAGGAGCAGGGTTGTTACCGTCATCGCCATTATCCTCGGTTAGCGTTGTTCTTGAACTTGCGTACTAGTTAACTGGAACGATTGAGGGAAGTCAATAAGATTCCATACGATTTTTTCGGGGAGATGTCCTGCGGTGGGGGGCTGATGACGAGTTGGCTGACAGCGGACGGTATTGAATCAATCGATCTCTGAATCAAGCGTTCGGTGAATCAACCGATCTTTTTTCCTTTTTGACCAGGTTGATGGCATCATGCCGCCTGAAATTTTCTGAAACAGAGAGACACCTGACGTGCCAGATGAGTTGCCGGTATCAACGACGTTTCCCTTGTATGACTTGCATAGTCATACCACCGCGTCCGATGGTTTGCTGACGCCAACTGAACTGGTGCAGCGAGCGGTGAACATGCGCGTTAGCGTGCTGGCGATCACCGATCATGACACTACGGTGGCGTTAGATGAGGCGCATGGCGCTATTGCCCGGCAGGCGTTGCCGTTGCGGTTGGTTTCCGGCGTTGAGATTTCCACCGTATGGGAAAATCATGAGATCCATATCGTCGGGTTGGGACTGGATTGTCAACATCCGGCGCTAACCTTGTTACTGCAACAGCAAGCACAGTACCGTCGGCAACGGGCTGAGCAGATCGCGCAGCGGCTGGAAAAAGCGCTGATCCCCGATGCGCTGGCAGGCGCGTCGCGACTGGCTGAAGGCGGTATGATCACTCGCGGGCATTTTGCGCGCTACCTGGTGGAACTGGGGAAAGCGGATACGGTCGCTCAGGCATTTAAAAAATATCTGGGTAAAGGGAAAACCGGCTATGTGCCGCCGCAGTGGTGTACAATACAGCAAGCAGTGGACGCTATCCGCCAGTCAGGCGGGGTTGCGGTGCTGGCACATCCCGGTCGCTACGACCTGACCACCAAGTGGCTGAAACGGTTGATCGGGCATGTTGCTGATTGTGGCGCAGAGGCGATGGAAATCGCCCAGTGTCAACAGGCGCCAGACGAGCGTTCACAACTGGCGCGCTATGCGCGCGACTATCATTTGCTGGGGTCGCAAGGGTCGGATTTTCATCAACCCTGCGCCTGGGTAGAACTGGGACGAAAATTATGGTTGCCTTCCGGTGTGGAGCCGGTCTGGCAGCATCCGGCGTTGGCCGTCTGAGTTCCGGTTACCTATCATGACAGCATTCGTATAGCCTGCTGTGGCGATCTGCCCGGCAGGCTGTGCGTGTTCAGGAGGCAGAGGACGTAGTATGAGTCAGTTTTTCTATATTCATCCGCAGAACCCGCAACAGCGCCTGATTAACCAAACGGTGGAAATCCTGCGTAAAAGTGGAGTGATTGTCTATCCTACCGATTCGGGGTACGCGCTTGGGTGCCTGTTGGAAGATAAAGCCGCGATGGAGCGGATTTGTCGCATCCGCGATCTGGATCAGAATCATAACTTCACCCTGATGTGCCGCGATTTGTCGGAGTTGTCTTCTTACGCTTATGTGGATAATGCTGCATTCCGGTTGATTAAGAATAACACCCCCGGCAATTACACCTTTATTCTCAAGGCGACCAAAGAAGTGCCGCGTCGCCTGATGAATGATAAACGCAAAACCATCGGTATGCGTGTGCCGTCCAACCCGATTGCGCTGGCGTTGCTGGCGGCGCTGAATGAGCCGCTGATGTCAACTACGCTGATGTTGCCAGGCAACGATTTTGCCGAGTCCGATCCAGAAGAAATTCAGGAGCAACTGGGTAAACGGGTTGATTTGGTTATTCATGGCGGGTTTTTGGGCCAACAGCCCACCACCGTTATCGATTTGACGGAGTCCGTACCCGTGGTCGTGCGTGAAGGGACCGGCGATGTCGCGCCGTTTCTGTAACGCCGAAACGTCAGCAATGGCGCTGCTTAAGGTGTATTTATCCGTGCCAACATTTGGCATACAAACGTCTTGAATCAAGGTATAATCGCGGCATTATGCGTTAACTCGTTATTTTTCATGAGTTAACGCGATTCCTGGTCATCATGACATTCCCCCCGACGCCTGTGAAGGCGACACAGAGGTTGCTCAATGAGCGAAAAGCTACAGAAAGTACTGGCGCGTGCAGGACACGGTTCACGCCGCGAAATTGAAAGTATGATTGAAGCCGGTCGCATTAGTGTTGACGGCAAGATTGCTACGTTGGGGGACCGCGTCGAGGTTACCCGTGCGACCAAAATTCGTATTGATGGGCATGTGGTGTCGGTGCGTGAAACCGAAGAAGCTGTCTGCCGTGTATTGATGTATTACAAACCCGAAGGGGAACTTTGTACCCGCAGCGACCCGGAAGGGCGACCAACGGTGTTTGATCGTCTGCCGCGTATTCAGGGATACCGTTGGGTGGCAGTCGGGCGTCTTGATGTGAATACCTCCGGCTTGTTGCTGTTCACGACGGACGGTGAGCTGGCGAATCGCCTGATGCACCCCAGCCGTGAAGTGGAGCGTGAGTATGCCGTGCGTGTGTTCGGCGAGGTGGACGACGACAAAATTCGTCAACTGAGCAAAGGCGTACAGCTGGAAGATGGTCCCGCGGCCTTTCGTGCTATCCGCTATCAAGGGGGGGAAGGGCTGAATCAGTGGTATAACGTCACCCTGACCGAAGGCCGCAACCGTGAGGTTCGCCGTTTGTGGGAAGCCGTCGGCGTGCAGGTCAGCCGGCTGATTCGTGTGCGCTATGGCGACATTCAATTGCCGAAAGGGTTGCCGCGCGGTGGCTGGATGGAGATGAGCCTGGCCGACGTCAACTACCTGCGTGAACTGGTGCAATTGGCGCCGGAAACGGTCAGCAAGCTGCCGGTAGAGCGTGAGCGTCGTCGGGTGAAAGCTAACCAGATCCGTCGTGCGGTGAAACGACATGGCCAGGTCGGGGTTAATAATCGCCCGGCTGGCAGTCGTCGCAGTGCACCAAAGCGTAACGGCTGAATTGCCTGATAAACGTCTGCGCCTGTGGGCGCAGCGTTATCCTTTCGTTGCTATCGCTTACCCGTTACCAGTCGATACCTTGCTGAGCTTGAATACCCGCATCAAAGGCGTGCTTCACGGGTCTCATCTCCGTTACGGTATCCGCAAGCTCCAGCAAATCGCGGTGGCAACCGCGGCCAGTGATGATCACGCTCTGGTGCATTGGGCGCTGTCGCAGCGCGGTAATCACTTCGTCCAGCGGTAAATAATCGTAGCTGAGCATATAGGTCAACTCGTCAAGTACTACCAGGTCGAGCGAATCATCGGCCAGCATACGTAACCCATGCTGCCAAACGTGTCTGGCTGCGTCGGTGTCGGTCTGGCGATTTTGGGTATCCCAGGTAAAGCCGGTCGCCATCACTTGAAATTCCACCCCATGCTGTTGCAACAGATTTTTCTCGCCGTTCGGCCATTCGCCTTTGATAAACTGAATTACCCCCGCCTTCAGTCCGTGGCCTACAGCCCGGCTCACTGTGCCGAAGGCGGCAGTGGTTTTGCCTTTGCCATTGCCGGTAAACACCATCAGAATGCCGCGCACCTCAGTGGCGGCGGCAATACGGGCGTCTACTTTTTCTTTGAGTCGCTGCTGGCGTTGCTGATGACGATCATCGCTCATGCGTGGGTATCCTTTGTTCAATGCTTCGTTTAGTCACTCGACGGGACCAGGTTTGCGACCGGGTTGGGCATCAAAACTCATGCCGGTCTTGCGACGGCTGTCGTCTCCCATCAGGTACAGATAAAGCGGCATGATATCGGCTGGGGTTTTGAGCTTATTCGGGTCTTCATCAGGAAATGCGGCGGCGCGCATCGACGTACGGGTACCACCTGGGTTGATACAATTGACCCGCAAATTGTGGTTGCGGTATTCCTCAGCCAGCACCTGCATCATGCCTTCGGTGGCGAATTTGGATACCGAGTAAGCCCCCCAGTTTGCTCGTCCCTGACGGCCAACGCTAGAGCTGGTGAAAACCAGCGACGGACTGGCTGATTTCAGCAATAACGGTAACAGCGCCTGCGTTAACATAAACGTCGCGTTAACATTGACCTGCATAACCTGATGCCAGACGGTAGCCGATTGTTCTGCCATTGGCACGATGTCACCCAGCACGCTGGCATTGTGCAGTACGCCGTCCAGACGCGGCAGCACCTGACCGATCTGCCCGGCGATTTGTATGAAATCATGATGACTGGCAGTCAGCATGTCACAGGGAATCAGATAACTGTGGGTACCACATTCCTGAAGGATCTGTTGTTCTACGTCCTTCAGCTTGCGTTCGGTTCGCCCCAGCAACACCAGCCGAGCGCCATAGCGCGCGTAGGTCAGTGCAGCCTCGCGGCCAATGCCGTCACCGGCACCCGTGACCAGAATAATACGGTGTTGCAGCAGATCGTGTTTAGGTTGGTAATGCAAAACGGTGTCCTCTGGCTGTCATCATTCGGGAATGATGAGGTGTTTCCGAAAGAGCCATAATGGGAGTTTTATGCCTGAAACAATAGGTGTTTTCAATCAGAAGGACCGGCTTTCTCACAGCCGGTGCGGTAAAAAGCAGCGGAAAGTACAATTTCTCTATGAAGATCATCGCTATCGTGCCCGTCATACGTTAGGTTAGAAGATTAGCGCACCGCGCTGAAAGCCGTAATGGTTGTTGAAGAATCAACGTCATGTATCACATTGGTCAATGAAGGCGGTATTTGTGGAATTACTTTCTCAGTATGGTTTATTCCTGGCAAAAGTCGTCACCCTTGTCGTCGCTATCGGCGCATTGGTGGTGCTGACAGTCGGTATGACACAGCGTAAACGTCATCGAAAAGGTGAGCTGCAGGTCATTAATCTGGGGGAACAATACCGCGAAATGCGGCAGGAGATGCGGTCCGCTGCTATGAGCGATACCGAGCGCGGCCTGCTGGAAAAGCAACAGAAAAAAGAAGATAAGGAAACCGCCAAACAAGCGAAGAAACGCGCCAAACGCGGGGAGGAAAAATCTGCCCGCCCGTGTTTGTATGTGCTCGATTTCAACGGCAGCATGGATGCGGGGGAAGTAAGCTCGCTGCGTGAAGAGGTGTCTGCCGTGCTGGCGGTGGCCCGGCCAGAAGATGAAGTGTTACTGCGCCTGGAAAGCCCTGGCGGCGTGGTGCATGGCTACGGTCTGGCGGCGTCCCAGTTGCAGCGTTTCCGCCAACGTGGTATTCGCCTGACGGTGGCGGTGGATAAGGTAGCTGCCAGCGGCGGTTATATGATGGCCTGTGTGGCGGATCGCATCGTTGCGGCGCCGTTTGCCATCGTTGGATCAATTGGCGTGGTGGCACAAATTCCCAATTTTAACCGGTTGTTGAAAAGCAAAGATATTGATGTGGAACTGCATACTGCCGGCCAATATAAACGTACTCTGACGCTGTTCGGTGAAAATACCGATGAAGGGCGGGAGAAGTTCCGTCAGGAATTAAATGAAACGCACCTGCTGTTTAAACAGTTTGTCAGTGAGATGCGCCCGTCGCTGGATATTGAATTGGTTGCTACCGGTGAGCACTGGTTCGGCACGCAGGCCAGGGATATGGGTTTGGTGGATGCTATCGGCACCAGTGACGACCTGCTGATTGCAGAAATGGAAAACCACGAGGTGCTGGCGGTTCGCTACACTCGCCGCAAACGCCTGCTGGACCGACTGACCGGAAGCACCGGTGAGGCGCTGGAGCGTCTGATGTTGCGCTGGTGGCAACGGGGCAATCATCCTCAGCTGTAAATTTTTTTAACGTTCACTCTTGCCTGTCCGTGTCGCGGTTTGTTGAACAGTACCATCCGCGTATTGTCGTTGGCCGGACAGGTGGGTAAACCGGTCCCCCAGCGGTTTACTGACGACTTTCCATTTTCCCCATCTTCCCTGAGCGCTGCGTCTCTATCCATGCCTATCGCATTCTGCCAATTCATTACGCTTTCTAACTATTATTAATGGTTCGCTTTACGCAATCAATTGATTTTCTGTTGAAATTAACGGAGGTGAACTGGTTTTTTCACCAAAAACAAATAAAATGAGTATGATTGTTTATGTTTATTTACTAATTCTGATTTCGGTTTGCATCGGTAATCAGTTCTAAACCGACAATCTACGTGTCTGCAAAGCGCTGCCTATAGGTCGGGCTATCTTTGCTTCCCAAATGACAGACGTAAGGATATGCGATGAAAATTGATACTGGAGAATACAGCCTGTTGGTCAATCAGCGTTCGCAGGCAAATGATGCGACTCACCGTAAGGAAGAGATGTCGGCATTTGCTGCGTTACTGGCCGCGAATATTAGCGCGACGTCCCCGACTAGCCAATCCACCACAGTTCAGCCCGCTCAGACTGAGACTTATGATTTTACCCGCATGACGCCAACTACGCTGCATGAATCCGTCGGTCATCTGATTCGCAGCGGTCAACTGGATCTTGATCAAACAACACCGCTGCTTAGTATGATGGGTTCTACTCCATTGTCTTATGCTGGTGTAATGGGAACCTCTTCTCTGGCTTATTCACATTCAGAACAACCGATGAATGTGTTTAATAACTTGCAACAGAACATGGCCGTCGCGTTGTCGCGCAATGATTATCAAAGTGCGGATGGCCTACAGCGCACAATTGATGCGTTACGCCGCTTACAAGGGCAGAGTGTAATCTCTTAATCAGCGTGTAACGACCAATGATGGCGTGTAAGCAGGTGAATAAGCGTTCAGAGCAATTCCATCATTAAGCTTATTTTTGCCGCCATTTCTATCCATAGCCATGCAGACGGTAGGCTATGGATTTTTTATTTTTATAGTTTCTGATAATTGAGCTATGTATTTATATTATAACTTTGGCTGATAGCTCTTGGGGGAGTCAGTATAGTAGATAGGTGACAGGTATGTATTAGATAGAACAGCCCGACAGGGCTGTTCAGATGGCGTGTTATTTAATATAAGTTTGTGTGAATAGGGTATTTCTCGGCGCGTTGGTAGATGTGTCCTGGAATTTGAATTGACCGTTATCCGTTCCATCCAGGTTATAATAGTACATCCAACCAACAACAGTATATCCAGCTGGGCAAGGGAAAGTATATTGGTTCCCGACAAGACAAATGCTTTCCGTTTGATAATTGGCTTAACGTGGCAATAAGCCGCTATTCATCCAGGCAATGGGGTTATTGCCGTAACCAATTTCCTCCACCGCTACTCTTAGCAGAGCACCGCCGTGGTCACAAGTGGTTGATAGCTGACCAACAGTCGTCATGTATTTCCAGTCGCAGTTTGTTGAACCAACCGCATACACGGTGACTCTGGACAGCGCCGGAGCGGGTGCCCGTAAAGGACCCGATTTTGAGGCGTGTGATGTATCTCTGGCCACGGACAGCGGGCCGGTACTTTCCAGTGTATCAAATGCCGTCAGACCTAATTCAATAGGTGGGCCTGCCTCATCGGTATTATTAATGGTTTGCGAATAGCTGCCGTGACTAAAAACTGCTGCGACTGACAATAGCAAAGGCAATCCAAATTGCTTTTTCATAGCACGCTCCATAAATGGTTTTTTTAATTGATGTTGTTAAGGCATCGTTGGAAAGTATAAATAACGATACCTTATTTGAAAATAAATAACGTATTTTGTTATTAAATATTTCATGTTATTTTTATTATTATTATTTTTAAAATTATTTTTTTTAAAATGAAGTTTATTATATTTATAATTTAATTATTTCTCTGCTTCAAATATAACTATTCTGCTGGTTTTCAATAGAGTACGGCGAAAAGTCTTTCGGGGTTACGATATAACAATAAGGCACAGTAATATTATGGGTAAGTGGGTGTTTGGGTAACAGGGGCAAAAACGAATAGGGATAATAACTGAGAAAATCACGCAGTTATCACCGATGGGGGAACGGTAAAAATGCGGCATCCCGCACCGGGAGGTGGTCTCCCGGCAGATTGTGGGGGATTAATCGATTAACTGGTATTTTTCTGACAAGACATGCGCCAGGTGTTTGAACATGTTGAATACTGCGGTGGTTTTGTGCGTTGGCAAACCATCATTATCGAGAAAGTATTCGCCACGGAATACCAGCACGCCATTTTTCTGTTCCACCGCATTAGCCACCATGCCATGCAAGTAGTCGTCGTGCTGCTGAATCAGCGTATTGGCTTCCTGCAGCAGGGCTTCACGGCCAATCGGCGTTTTTTCTTCATTTATGTGTGTAAAACCAGACATGGAATTTCTCTCCTGCAAATACCCCTTGCTTTGATAGCGCTATTGTACCGCCGGAACATAAATTATCGCAAACCGACTGATTTTTAGTCGTGTGTCTGCCGATAAACACAAGATGGTTCATTGGCGAAAAGGCGTTTTACATGCTAATTAGGTTGCGTGGTGTTATTTATCAGGTAGAGTGTGGGATTTTGCACCGTCAGGCGGAATGATTGTGTTGCACTGGGACGGAGCCAGTGATCGACTGAAGCAGTGCAGTAAAAATAACCCTGGATGATCATAGGGTTGCGACGCTGCTAATGTGTGTGACGCGCCATCGCAGCGCTAACAAAACGATTTTCCCGCAACCATGATGGTTCAGGCTACGCCGGCTGGAAAGCCAGAGAGAATAACTGAGAAAGTTTTTTTTAAAGAATTCAGTGGGTAACAGTATATTATGGGTAAAGCTCTCGTTATCGTCGAGTCCCCGGCAAAAGCCAAAACGATTAATAAGTATCTTGGCAATGACTACGTGGTGAAATCCAGCGTGGGGCATGTACGTGACTTGCCGACCAGCGGTTCAGGCTCCACAACTAAGAAAGGCGTTGAGGCCAACGGCGAGAAAGCCAAAAAAGCAGTTAAGAAAGATGAAAAAACTGCGCTGGTTAACCGTATGGGGGTAGACCCGTATCACGGCTGGCAGGCCCATTACGAGATCCTGCCTGGCAAGGAAAAAGTGGTATCGGAACTGAAAACGCTGGCGCAGAACGCCGATCATGTCTATCTCGCAACCGACCTTGACCGCGAAGGGGAGGCCATTGCATGGCACCTGCGGGAAATTATCGGTGGCGATGACAAGCGTTTCAGTCGTGTGGTGTTCAATGAGATTACTAAAAATGCTATTCGTCAGGCGTTTGATAATCCAGGTGAACTGAATATCAACCGTGTCAATGCCCAGCAGGCGCGCCGTTTTATGGATCGTGTGGTGGGGTACATGGTGTCGCCGCTGCTGTGGAAAAAAATTGCCCGCGGTTTATCAGCCGGGCGAGTGCAGTCGGTGGCAGTGCGTCTGGTCGTGGAGCGTGAACGCGAAATCAAAGCGTTTGTACCGCAAGAGTATTGGGAATTACATGCAGACCTGCTGACGAGTACTGATATCGCGCTGCAAATGCAGGTTACGCATCACAATGGCAAACCGTTCCGGCCAGTAAATCAGGTACAGTCGCAGGCCGCGGTTGCGTTGCTGGAAAAAGCCAGCTATGTGGTGGCGGAACGCGAAGACAAACCCACCAGCAGCAAGCCGGGCGCTCCGTTTATTACGTCTACGTTGCAGCAAGCCGCCAGCACCCGCCTGGGCTTTGGGGTGAAAAAAACCATGATGATGGCGCAGCGCTTGTATGAAGCTGGCCATATCACCTATATGCGAACCGACTCCACCAACCTGAGCCAGGATGCGCTGGCGATGGCGCGTGATTATATCCAGGGTGAGTTCGGTAAGCGTTATCTGCCGGATGCGCCCAATCTCTACACCAGTAAGGAAAATTCACAGGAAGCGCACGAAGCTATTCGACCTTCTGACGTTAGTGTATTGGCCGAACAACTCAAAGACATGGAAGCTGATGCGCAAAAACTGTATCAACTGATTTGGCGGCAGTTTGTGGCTTGTCAGATGATGCCAGCCCAATACGACTCCACCACACTGGTAGTGAGTGCCGGTGATTATCAATTGCGCGCCAAGGGGAGAACCCTGCGTTTTGATGGCTGGACCAAAGTGATGCCTGCGCTGCGTAAGAGCGATGAAGATCGCACCTTGCCAGCGGTAGACGTGGGGCAATCTTTGTCGCTGGAAAAACTGTTGCCAAGCCAGCACTTTACCAAACCGCCAGCGCGTTACAGTGAAGCGTCGTTGGTTAAGGAGTTGGAAAAGCGTGGTATTGGCCGACCTTCGACGTATGCCGCTATTATCTCCACCATTCAAGATCGTGGTTATGTGCGGGTGGAGAATCGCCGTTTCTATGCGGAAAAAATGGGTGAAATCGTTACTGATCGGCTGGAAGAGAACTTCCGCGAGCTGATGAACTACGATTTCACTGCCCGTATGGAAAATAGCCTCGATTTGGTAGCGAATAGTCAGGCCGAATGGAAGGCCGTGCTGGATGAGTTCTTCGCCGAGTTCAGTAAACAGCTGGAAACTGCCGAGATGGAGCCTGATGAGGGTGGCATGAAGCCGAACCAGGTGGTGCTGACCAGCATTGATTGTCCAACCTGTGGCCGCAAAATGGGAATTCGTACTGCCAGTACTGGGGTATTCCTCGGTTGCTCCGGTTATGCGCTGCCGCCTAAGGAGCGTTGCAAAACCACCATCAACCTGATTCCGGAAGCCGAAGTGCTAAACGTGTTGGAGGGGGATGAGGCTGAAACTAATGCGTTGCGCGCTCGTCGTCGTTGTGCGAAGTGTGGTACCGCAATGGACAGCTACCTGATTGATAATCAGCGTAAACTTCATGTGTGTGGTAACAACCCGTCCTGCGATGGCTATGAGATTGAGCAAGGCGAATTCCGGCTTAAAGGTTATGACGGCCCGGTGGTGGAATGCGAGAAATGCGGTTCCGAAATGCACCTGAAAATGGGGCGTTTCGGTAAATATATGGCCTGTACCGGTGAGAATTGCAGCAATACCCGCAAAATTTTGCGTAATGGCGAAGTCGCGCCGCCGAAAGAAGATCCGGTGCCGCTGCCGGAGTTGTTGTGCGAAAAATCCGATGCTTATTTTGTGTTGCGTGATGGCGCGGCTGGTGTGTTCCTGGCTGCGAATACGTTCCCGAAATCGCGGGAAACGCGTGCGCCACTGGTGGAAGAGCTGGTGCGTTTTCGTGACCGTCTGCCGGAAAAATTGCGTTATCTGGCCGATGCGCCGGTAACAGATCCGGAAGGCAACAAAACGCTGGTGCGGTTTAGCCGAAAGACCAAACAGCAGTATGTTGCTTCTGAAAAAGAAGGCAAGGCGACGGGATGGTCGGTGTTCTATGTCGATGGGAAATGGGGTGAAAGTGCCCGTTAATTAAGGCAATAATTGACTAAAGCCGTATTTTTTTCCATCGATAGCGGTTACATTACGTTAAGCCAGCCTGCACAGGCTGGCTTTTTTGATCCATCAACCATGAATATCATCCGCAGGCAGCCGATAATAAAAAGGAAATAAAAACCCATTTTCCAGTGCCAGTACTGTCTAACCAATACAGAAAATGGTTATATAAAATAAATTTTTATGATTAAGTGGCATTTGCCTGGCGAGAATCTACACCGTTGCATTGAGCTGTCACCACCTTGTCAACGCAGATAACGTCAATAGCCCAGATGCCGCCGCGAATGACATATTACGGAATGGGATAACTTATGAAACTGCAACAGCTTCGTTATATCGTTGAAGTTGTTAATCACAATCTGAACGTTTCTTCCACTGCCGAAGGGTTGTACACCTCACAGCCGGGGATCAGTAAACAGGTTCGGATGCTTGAAGATGAACTGGGTATTCAAATTTTTGCTCGCAGCGGAAAACATTTGACTCAGGTGACGCCTGCAGGGCAGGAAATCATTCGTATCGCTCGTGAGGTACTGTCCAAGGTGGATGCCATCAAGGCGGTTGCCGGTGAACATACTTATCCTGATAAAGGTTCGTTGTATGTCGCAACCACCCATACCCAGGCGCGCTACGCGTTGCCTGAGGTGATCAAGGGATTTATCGAGCGTTATCCGCGAGTGTCGCTGCACATGCATCAGGGTTCGCCCATGCAAATTGCTGAGGCGGTAGCGAAAGGGTCGGCGGATTTCGCTATCGCTACCGAAGCGCTACATTTGTATGAAGACCTGATCATGCTGCCGTGTTATCACTGGAACCGTGCTGTGGTGGTGAAACCCGATCATCCCTTGGCGGGGAAAACCGAAATCAGTATCGAGGAACTGGCTGCGTACCCCATAGTCACGTATACCTTCGGTTTTACTGGCCGCTCTGAGCTGGATACAGCTTTCAATCGCGCTGGGCTGACACCGCGCATTGTGTTCACCGCGACGGATGCTGATGTGATTAAAACCTATGTCCGACTAGGGTTGGGTGTTGGCGTTATTGCCAACATGGCGGTAACGCCGACCAGCGATCCTGATCTGGTCGCTATCAATGCCGATAATCTGTTCAGCTATAGCACCACTAAAATCGGTTTTCGTCGTAGCACGTTTTTGCGTAGTTACATGTACGACTTTATTCATCGTTTTGCGCCGCACCTGACACGCGACGTGGTAGATAAGGCCATTTCCTTGCGTTCGAATGAAGAAATTGAAGCCATGTTTAAAGACATCACATTACCGGTGAAATAAGGCACTGGCTTTCACATCACCACATAACGCAACAAGGGCAGGTGAGAACCTGCCCTTGTGATCATGAAATCAGATAAATAAAAGGATAATCAGTTAGATATCCACCTTTTCTTTATATTCGCATAAATCTTCTATCAGGCACGCGCCACAGCGTGGTTTACGAGCAACGCAGGTATAACGACCATGAAGAATCAGCCAGTGGTGGCAGTCAACCTTGAATTCCGCCGGAACATATTTGAGTAGTTTTTCTTCTACCTGTTCGACCGTTTTGCCCGGTGCAAAGTTGGTACGATTGCAAACGCGAAAGATATGAGTATCTACTGCGATAGTGGGCCAGCCAAACGCGGTGTTCAGTACCACATTAGCCGTTTTGCGGCCCACGCCAGGCAGTGCTTCCAGCGCAGCGCGATCTTCCGGTATCTGGCCCTGATGCTTCTCCAGCAGAATGCGGCAGGTTTTGATGATGTTCTCCGCCTTGCTATTGAACAACCCGATGGTTTTGATATACGACTTTACGCCGTCAACGCCTAAATCCAACATTGCCTGCGGCGTATTCGCTACCTGATAGAGCTTTTCCGTTGCTTTGTTGACGCTGACGTCGGTCGCCTGTGCGGACAGCAGCACCGAAATGAGCAATTCAAACGGGGTGTTGAATTTCAGCTCGGTGGTCGGATGCGGGTTGCTATCCCGCAGGCGGCTAAGAATGGCAATCCGTTTCTCTTTGTTCATGTTATTCCGCTAGCGTATGCGAACCAAAGGGAGCGGGACGCACCGTACGGGCGCGCCGCTGTTTACGTCTCTCGTCAATAACGTATTTGCTGGCCAGCATCAACCCCAGCCCGATAAACGCGCCGGGCGGCAGAATCATCAACAGGAATGGCGAGTCCATATGTACGACTTCGACCCGCAGCACTCGCGCCCAACTGCCCAGCAGCAGGTCTGCGCCGTCAAACAGGGTGCCGTTGCCAAGGATTTCCCGCATTGCGCCCAGTACAAACAGTGCGCTGGTTGCGCCCAGTCCCATAAAAAGCCCATCCAGTGCCGACAGTATGACGGTATTTTTTGATGCAAACGCTTCTGCGCGCCCAATGACGATGCAGTTGGTGACGATCAGCGGGATGAAAATCCCCAGCGACTGATACAACCCATACGCGTAAGCATTAATTAGCATTTGCACGATGGTGACCACGGAGGCGATAAGCATGACGTAAATCGGAATGCGAATCTCGCCCGGTACCCAGCGGCGCAATGCGGAAACGGCAATATTGGTGCATGTCAGCACCAGCGTAGTAGCCAATCCTAGCCCGATGGCGTTGGTGGCGGTAGATGAGACGGCCAGCAGCGGGCACAGCCCCAACAATTGCACCAGTGCAGAGTTGTTTTTCCACAATCCCTGCAGGGCCAGTTCTTTAGTCTGGTTCATGGTTTGTCTCCACATGGCGTCAGGCTGGACAATCGCGGCGGCAAGGTTTGTAAAAACAGTGCGCTGCGTTTCACGGCATTCACCACGGCTCGCGGGGTGATGGTGGCACCGGTAAATTGGTCAAACTGGCCGCCGTCTTTTTTTACTGCCCAGCGCTTATCCTGCGGGTCGGTGATTGCCTGACCGGTAAAACGGGTTATCCAGTCGGAAACGCGAATGTCTATCTTGTCGCCGAGACCCGGTGTTTCATGATGTTCGGTGACGCGTGTGCCCAGCACGGTACCATGAAAGTCTGCGCCAATCAGCAGATGAATCGCGCCGGAATAGCCGTCAGGCGCGATACTTTCCAACGCGGCGGCCACTGGTATGCCATCACGACGGGCGATATACACGCGATGAGGCGAGGTGGAGCCCAGCGCTGGGTTGGTCACCAGATAACATTCGCTGAGCAGATCATTGTTATAACGATCAGCAGGAAGCACCTGGTCCAGCAGTGCGCGCTGTTGCATGATGACCTGCTGTGAAATGGTTTTTTCGGTCAGATAATTGACCAGCGCCGTTAGCCCGGTGGTGAACGCAGCGAACAAGGCCAGCGTAGTGGCGTGGCGACGCATAGTGGTCAGCAGCATAATCCGTCCTTAGCGATGGCCGTAAGCGCGAGGTTTGGTGAAGTAATCAATCAACGGCACAGTAATGTTGGCTAACAGCACGGCGAAGGCCACACCGTCGGGATAACCGCCGTAGGTACGAATCGTCCATACCAGTATGCCAATCAAGGCACCGAAGATCAGGCGGCCTTTGGGCGTAGTGGAGGCTGTCACCGGGTCGGTGGCGATGAAGAACGCCCCCAGCATGGTTGCGCCGGAAAACAGATGTAGCAGCGGCGGGGCGCTGACCTCTGGATGAAGATGCCAGCCCGCCAGTGCGCACAAGGACAAGGCGAGCAGGAAACTGAACGGAATCTGCCAGTGAATCAGACGTAACAACAGCATGAACAGACCACCGGCCAGAAACGCCAGGTTAATCCATTGCCAGCCTTGTCCGGCCAGTACACCGGCAAATAACGGCTGATGCAACACCACATCAGGTTGATGGCCGCTGCGTAGCCCGGTTTTGAATGCATCCAGCGGGGTAGCCTGACTAACGCCATCCACGCCCTGAATCAGTTGCTGGATAGTTTGTCCCGCTGTTCCATGACCGGTGAAAATGGCCATCAGCGCATCCTGGAAACCGACCGGCGAGGCTTGCAGACCCTCTGGCGGTAACCAACTGGTCATCTGCACCGGAAAAGAGATCAGCAATACCACATAACCTATCATGGCCGGATTGAACGGATTTTGGCCCAGTCCACCATACAGTTGCTTGGCGATGATAATGGCGAAGGTGGTGCCTAACACCACCATCCACCAGGGGGTAAACGGTGGCAGACTGACTGCCAGCAATAGTGCTGTCAGCAACGCGGAACTGTCCTGCAGCGTTTCCATTACCGGACGTTTTCGCAATGACAATACCATCGCTTCGGTAAAGAGTGCGGTAACGCTGGCCAGCGCCAGTTGAATCAGGTTGCCGTACCCGAAAAACCAGACTTGTGCCGCGATGCCGGGCACACAGGCGATCAGAACCCAACGCATAATGGCGCGGGTGGATTGGCGGTTATGGGTGAACGGTGAGGGTGCGATTCTGAAAGCCATTTAATCCTCTTGCGACGCCAGCGTTGCGGCGGCCTTGCGAGCATTGACTCTGGCGATAGCCGCCGCAACGGCGGCTTTGCGCGGGTCCGCCTCATCGTGTGTTTCAGCCTGTCTGGTTTGAACGTGAGCCATATTTGCCGCCGCAGCAACGTTTGGCACGTCGTTTTCTGTTGTGCTCAGCGATTTTTCTGTCTGATGCTCACGTGCTTGTGCCTTGCGAGCTTCGCGGGCAGCAATCACCGCGCTGTTATCAGGCTGCTGGCCCGGTTGAATCAGGATGTCGGGTTGAGCAGCGGTTACTTGTTTGCTGCGAACCCTTTCCAGCGCCGCCATTACCGCGTCTTTGTCGGTGGCGGCTACGCTGGCGGCTGCCTGTTTATGACGTTGCTCGCGTGCCTGTTTTTCTCGTTCCAGGCGGGCCTGACGTGCATCAAAACGCGCTTTGGCTTCCGTTGCTTTACGGGATTCCAGATCCAGCGCCTGAATCTCGGCTTTTTCCTGACGGTAATACTGCACCAGCGGGATATTACTGGGACAAACGTACGCGCAGGCACCGCATTCGATGCAATCAAACAGATGATGCTGACGCGCTTTTTCGTGTTCCTGCCCACGGCTGAACCAGTAGAGTTGCTGTGGCAGCAGCCCGGCTGGACAAGCATCGGCGCATTTTCCGCACCGAATGCAGGCTTGCTCCTCTTCTTGTGCCTGAATCTCATCACGGGCGGGAGCCAGAATACAGTTACTGGTCTTGATGATCGGCACGTCCAATGCCGGCAGGGTGAACCCCATCAGCGGCCCGCCCATGACGACCATCGGCTGGGTAGTCGTGACGTGATAACCCGCGTGACGCAACAGATGACGTACCGGTGTGCCCAGTCTGGCCCAGACGTTGCCGGGCTGGCGCAATGCATCGCCGGTCAGGGTGACTACACGTTCAGTTAACGGTTCTCCATCAATCACCGCTCGTTTGATGGCATACGCGGTGCCGACATTTTGCATCAATACGCCGATAGACGCCGAATGTTTGCCGAAGGGCACCTCTTTGCCGGTCAGAATACGGGTTAACTGTTTGGCGCCGCCAGATGGGTATTTCGTGGGAATGACCCGCATCTGAATGCGCGGGTAATCCACCATCGCCACCCGCAGCGCGGCGATGGCTTGCGGTTTGTTGTCTTCTATACCGAGCAGGATGCGTTGCGGCTGCAACAGATGGTCGAGGATATCGACTCCTTGTGCTATTTCCTGTGCGCACTCTTGCATCAGCCGGTCGTCGGCGGTGATGTAAGGTTCGCACTCGGCAGCGTTGATAATCAGGGTGTCGATGCCATGCAAGCCGCCCTGCAATTTGGCGGCGGTGGGAAAGCCAGCGCCGCCCAGCCCGGCGATGCCGGCCTGATGCAGGTGTTCAACCAATTCAGCCGGTGTTGCCTGACGATAATCAACAAGAGTGCGGCGCTCACCCCATCGGTCCTGACCGTCAGGAATGATAATGATGCTGAGTTCCGTCAAACCGGAAGGGTGGTTGCTCATGTGCTGACGAATGGCGTGCACGGTTCCGGAGGTTGGTGCGTGAACCGGCAACATTCGGCCAACGCCACGCGTCAGCGGCTGCCCACGCCGTACCGTATCACCAACCTTAATACACAGCTCGCCCTCCGGGCCGAGATGTTGCTTGAGCGGGATAATCAAATAGTCAGGCATAGGAACCTGCCGCAGCGGTACCTGACTGGACTGGGTTTTCATTTCCGGAGGATGGATTCCACCGGCAAAATCCCAGATTCTGTTTTTTCTGAAGGCGGCGAACAACTTAAACATGATTTTCGATCACACGGTTTTCCGCCTGGATGACGCGCACTGGAATGGCATCAAGATTCCATTTCCAACTGGCGGTCGTCGGGGCTAACGGTCTTAATTCAATACAATCTGTCGGACAGGGGGCTACACACAGGTTGCAGCCGGTGCACAGATCACGAATGACGGTATGGACGGCACGGGTGGTGCCGACAATGGCGTCTACCGGGCAGGCCTGGATGCATTTAGTACAACCGATGCAGTTGCCCTCATCAATCCAGGCGACCTGAGGTTCCGGCTGTTGCGGTACCCCGGCGTCAAGCGGTTGCGGTTCGATATTCAGGCGTTCCGCCAGCTTGAGCATCAGCGGTTCACCGCCCGGTACGCATTTGTTGATCAGCTCGTCGTTAAACGCGATAGCTTCAGCATAAGGCCGACAACCGGGATAGCCGCACTGACCGCACTGACTTTGCGGCAGCATGGCTTCCAGTTGTTCCACCACAGGATCGGCATCCACCTGGAAACGACGGGAAGCAAAACCCAGGATAAGCCCGGAGACTAACGCCAGAGCACTGAGCGCGGCGATGGCTATCCAGATTGTATTCATCACAGTTTCACCAGACCGGTAAAGCCCATAAAGGCCAGCGACATCAGACCGGCCGTCACCAGCGCAATAGACGATCCCCGGAACGGTGCCGGTACGTCGGCCACAGCGAGGCGTTCACGCAGTGCTGCAAACAACACCAGCACCAGCGAAAAACCGACGGCGGCGCTGAACCCATAGATCGTTGATTGCAAAAAGTTGTGCGACTGATTCACACTCAGCAATGCCACGCCGAGCACGGCGCAGTTGGTGGTGATCAGCGGCAGGAAGATACCCAGTAAGCGGTAGAGCGCCGGACTGGTTTTACGTACCGCCAGTTCAGTGAATTGCACTACCACGGCAAAAACCAGGATAAAGGCCAGTGTGCGCAAATAGAGCAGGTTTAGCGGCAGCAGCACGTAGGTGTTGACCAGCCAGGAGAATACTGACCCAACAGTCATCACAAATGTGGTGGCAAACCCCATGCCGATAGCGGCTTCCAGCTTTTTGGACACGCCCATAAACGGGCACAGACCCAGGAATTTCACCAGTACGAAGTTGTTGACCAGAATCGTGCCAACAAACAGTAAGACATATTCGCTCATTACAGTGCCTACACAATAAAACCGGCGTATTATCGGGTATTGTCCGGCATTCGGCAACTTACCCTCTGTAGGGATATTCCACAATCGCACCAGTGGGAGTGCTATAAAGAGCGGCTAAAAGGTAAGGAAATATGAATGGATAGACGCAAAGGCGCTGAAAGGAAGAACGCGTGGCAGGATCACGCGTTCCCGTTGTTTTTCGTCATACGACAAAATGCCAGACAGATTTCGGCACGTGTCCGATGTCAAAGAGTTTTCCGCCAGAAGCTAATTCTGCGCGACGATGGTCGGCTGCCCGATACATATTAATAATTTCATTATTGTCAGTCAGAGAATAATTTAGGTGATCAAATAATTTCTCTAGATTTTCCAGTGTATGAACTTTTCTGAATTTTAATAAATATTCGTAGACGCTCATTTTTGCAAATTTATCAATAGTAGAATTTAAGGTAAATCAGTATATTCGTCCCGACGCCTCTGTCTAGTAATGAATTCAAAAATACAGAGCTAATCACACTGGTTAATAAAAAATATTCAAGCCTTGGGCGTTGGAACATCATTACTGGCTTAATTAACGACGTGCACTGATGGATACCTTCTTGACTGATAAATAATATGGCAAATAAAAAGCCAGGAGCGTATTCACCCAATTCTTCCTGAATAAGTTGAGTAACAGACGCGGGCTATTTCCCAATAGATGGAGAATACATAAAAAAGCCGACACGATATTGTGTCGGCTTTATAACGAGGTGGGCAGACGTAAGCGTTATGCCCGATTGCCGCACAGTTTGTAATACAGCTCGTTCCAGCGCAGCCCGTCTTTGAAAGCTGGCAGGGTGGTGTGCTGATCAATTACCGTCAACTCGATGTTATGCAGGTCGGCGTACAACCGCAGGTAATCGAGGTCGAGTGACTGAGTGAATACGGTATGGTGTGCGCCGCCAGCCAAAATCCAGGCTTCAGCTGCCGTTTCCAGCGATGGCTGTGCTTGCCAGAGCGCGCGGGCGACCGGCAGTTTCGGCAACGGATGCGGCTGGGCGACCGCATCGACCTGATTGACCAGCAGACGGAAACGATCACCCAGATCAATCATACTGACGTTCAGTGCCGATCCGGCTGGTGCGGAGAAGATCAGCCGCACCGGATCGGCTTTGCCGCCGATCCCAAGGTGTTGCGCATCCAGCAACGGTTTTGCTTCGCTGGCGATGCTGGGGCACACTTCCAGCATGTGGGCGCCCAGTACCAGATTGTTGCCGGGGGCAAAATGGTAGGTGTAATCCTCCATGAAGGAGGTGCCGCCGGGTAATCCCTGCGCCATGACCTTCATCACGCGCAACAGTGCGGCGGTTTTCCAGTCACCTTCGGCGCCAAATCCATACCCTTGCTGCATCAGACGCTGTACCGCCACGCCGGGTAGTTGCTTGAGTCCGTAGAGGTTTTCAAAATTGGTGGTAAAGGCTTTAAAGTTGCCCTGATCGAGAAACCGTTTCAGACCGAGTTCGATGCGAGCGGCATCCAACAGATTTTGCCGTTTCGGACCATGTAGCTTGACGGCTTCACTCAGCGTGTAGGTGGCTTCGTATTCTTCAATCAGCCCTTCCACGTCGCCCTGACTGACATCGTCCACCACACCCACCAGATCGCCCAGCCCCCAGGCGCTAACGGCGTACCCGAACTGGATTTGCGCCCCCACTTTATCCCCTTCGGTGACCGCCACTTCCCGCATGTTGTCGCCAAAGCGCGCTACTTTAAGCTGGCGGCTTTCCTGCAACGCGGCGGCTACCCGCATCCATTTAGCGATGCGTTGATGGGCGTTACGATCCTGCCAGTGGCCGACGACAACCTGATGGGCCTGACGCATACGCGCGCCGATAAAACCGAACTCGCGGCCACCATGAGCGGTTTGGTTCAGGTTCATAAAGTCCATATCCATGCTGTCCCATGGAATATCGGCGTTGAACTGGGTATGGAACTGTAACAGCGGTTTATTCAGGATGCTCAGGCCGCCAATCCACATTTTGGCCGGTGAGAAGGTATGCAGCCAGGTCAGCAGCCCGATGCAGTTATCCTGATAATTAGCGTCGCGGCATAACGCGGTAATTTCGTCCGGCGTTTTGACCAGCGGTTTGAGTACCAGCCGCACTGGCAGGTTGGCGTCGCGGTTAAGGCCATTCACCACTTTTTCGGCGTTTTCTTTCACCTGACGCAGCGCTTCCGGGCCATACAGATGCTGACTGCCAATCACAAACCAGACTTCGAGCGGCTTAAATTGTTCCATAATGACTCCTGTTTGGGTTCCCAAAGGGATGTAAAAGTGATGTTCGGCAAAGACTCAATGCTCGGCCCCGGCATCGGGGCTATAGGCGGGTTCCGCCAGCCGACACCACTGCTGATAACGTTCGTAAAGCCGTTGATAACGGGCGACCTGTTGCGGGTCCGGCATCAAGGTGCGCTCAATGCCGCAGGCCATGTGCTGCTGAGCGGACGGAATGTCCGGATGAACTCTGGCGGCCACCGCGGCGAAGATAGCCGCACCCAGTGCGCAGCATTGATCTGACGCGACGACTTGCATCGGGCGATTCATCACGTCAGTACAGACTTGCATGATAGTGGCGGATTTACGGGCGATACCGCCCAGCGCCAGCACGTTTTCTACCGGGATCTGTTGAGATTCGAAGCAGGCCATGATGGCGCGAGCGCCAAAAGCGGTAGCGGCAATCAACCCACCAAACAGCGCCGGCGCGTCGGTGCCGAGATTGAGATCGGTAATGACCCCTTTGAGACGCTGGTTGGCGAATGGCGTACGACGGCCATTAAACCAGTCGAGCACCACCGGCAGGTGATCGAGCGATGGGGAGTTGGCCCAGGCTTGAGTCAGTTGCGCCAGCAGGCTGGCTTGCAGTTGATCCAGTTGCGACTGCCATTCGGGATGTTCGCTGGCGGCCAATTGCAGCGGCCAGCCCAACACGCGACCAAACCAGGCGTACATGTCGCCAAAAGCTGATTGTCCGGCTTCCAGCCCGATGTAATCGGGTACCACGCTGCCGTCTACCTGACCGCAGATCCCGGCGATCGTTTTGTCGCCAACCCGATCGGCTTCTGCAATCAGAATGTCGCAGGTCGAGGTGCCGATCACCTTAACCAGCGTATAAGGTTGTGCCCCCGCGCCGACAGCCCCCATGTGACAATCAAACGCGCCGCCGGATATCACAACGTTTTCAGATAACCCTAACCGCTGCGCCCATTGCGGCGTCAGCGTGCCAACCGGATGGTCGGCAGTCCAGGTATCAGTGAATAACGGGTAGTGCAGTTTTTCCGTCAGGCAAGGGTCGAGCGCCTGCAAAAAGTCTTTGGGCGGCAAACCACCCCAGTCGGGGTGCCACAGGGATTTGTGTCCGGCGCTGCAACGACCGCGACGAATGGTTCCAGGCGCGGTGGTGCCGGAGAGCAGAGCGGGTACCCAGTCACACAGTTCTATCCAGGAGACCGCCGCCTGACGCACGGCTGGATCTTGCCGGGTGATATGGAGAATTTTGGCCCAGAACCATTCTGATGAATACACCCCGCCGATGTAACGCGTGTAATCGGGAAACTGGCCACTGCGGCATAACTGGTTGATGGCTTCTGCTTCATCAATAGCGGTGTGATCTTTCCACAGCACAAACATGGCGTTGGGGTTATCTGCGAATTCCGGGCGCAGAGCCAGCACATTGCCTTGTTCATCTATAGGCGCTGGAGTGGAGCCGGTGGAATCGACGCCGATGCCGGTTATCTGCTGGCGCTGGGCTGGCGTCAGTCGCGCCACCACGGCACGGATAGCCAGCTCCATTGATTCGATGTAATCCAGCGGATGGTGGCGAAACTGGTTGCTGGCAGGGTGACAATATTGTCCCTGACGCCAGCGCGGATAGTAGACCACTTCTGTTTCCAATTCCTGTCCGCTGCGGCAATCCACCGCCAGCGCACGGACAGAATCGCTGCCAAAATCAAGACCGAGAGTAATGGCGCCCGCACTCATTGTTGCTGCTCCTGTTAATCGTAGGGATCACGTTGTTTACGATAGACAGGCCGTTCTGACGCCGTGAGGAACAGTTAGCTGGAAGTATGTATTTTTCTGTCACGCGCAGAGGTTTTGTGATGACGATCATAAGTTAATGGCAGGTTAAATTTGCTGAATCTATGTACAAATCAGCTGTAGTTTCTGAATGTGATTGCGCTCTCTCTTCGTGACAAAAATACCCGCTACAAATTACGCGTCTAAGTAAAAACGGAGGGTGGAATCACACTAAACCTTTGTTTTTTCATTGTTCGAGAATGCAACACCTTGCTGAGAGCGTTTACACACGTAAGGGCACCTCCAGTTGCCTGCGTGTTTAAAGATAACAATGAGCGGAGAAGACCATGCATAAATTCACTAAGGTTCTGGCGGCGATTGGCCTGACTGCGGTTATGTCACAATCGGCTATCGCGGAAAATATGAAACTGGGCTTTCTGGTCAAACAGCCGGAAGAACCCTGGTTTCAGACTGAATGGCGGTTCGCCGACAAAGCCGGTAAAGACCTGGGATTTGACGTTATCAAGATAGCCGTGCCCGATGGCGAAAAAACCCTCAATGCTATCGACAGCCTGGCAGCCAGCGGTGCCAAAGGATTTGTTATCTGTACTCCTGACCCGAAATTGGGGTCGGCCATTGTGGCTAAGGCGCGGAGTTATAACCTGAAGGTCATTGCGGTGGATGACCAGTTCGTTAATGCCAAAGGCCAGCCGATGGACAGCGTACCGCTGGTGATGATGGCTGCCACCAAAATAGGCGAACGTCAGGGCCAGGAATTGTGGAAAGAGATGCAGAAACGTGGCTGGAAACTACAAGACACCGCTGTCATGGCGATCACGGCTAATGAGCTGGATACCGCGCGCCGTCGTACCTCTGGTTCAATGGACGCGTTGAAAGCCGCCGGATTCCCGGAAAAACAGATCTATCAGGTACCGACCAAATCTAACGATATCCCTGGTGCGTTTGATGCCGCCAACTCACTGCTGGTGCAACATCCGAACGTGAAAAACTGGCTGATTATCGGCATGAACGATAACACCGTACTGGGTGGCGTACGTGCCACCGAAGGGCAAGGATTCAAGGCTGCCAATGTGATCGGTATCGGCATCAATGGGGTTGACGCCGTGAGTGAACTGTCCAAAGCGCAGCCGACCGGTTTCTACGGCTCGCTGCTGCCAAGCCCGGACGTGCATGGTTACAAGAGCATCCAGATGTTGCATGACTGGGTGACGAAAGGGACCGAACCGCAGAAATTCACTGAAGTGACCGACGTGGTGTTGATTACCCGCGATAACTTTAAAACTGAACTGCAGAAGAAAGGGCTGATGTAATGATCTTTGCCCACCTATGCCTTACCGGGCCGGGTGGGCAAGACACTGGCCGCGCCGTCATACCGGACGGCGCAGACCATTGAGGATGCTGAAATGACCGTACAGTCACCTTATTTATCTTTCCGGGGAATTGGCAAAGTTTTTCCCGGCGTCAAGGCACTGGATAACATCAGTTTCGACTGCCATGCCGGACAAATCCATGCATTGATGGGGGAAAACGGCGCGGGAAAATCCACGTTGTTGAAGATTTTGAGCGGCAATTACACGCCGTCGCAGGGAGAGATCCAGATTAAAGGCCAGCCGGTGCGTTTCGCCAATACCATGGACGCGCTGAATGCTGGTGTGGCGATCATCTATCAGGAACTGCATCTGGTGCCGGAAATGACGGTGGCGGAGAACATCTATCTGGGGCAGTTGCCGCACAAGGGCGGGTTGGTAAACCAATCGTTACTGCGCTACGAGGCCGGTTTACAACTGGAACACCTTGGATTGGATATTGACCCGGACACCCCGTTGAAATACCTGTCCATTGGGCAATGGCAGATGGTGGAAATCGCCAAGGCGCTGGCACGCAATGCCAAGATTATCGCGTTTGACGAGCCGACCAGTTCGTTGTCGGCACGGGAGATTGAACAACTATTTCGGGTAATCCGTGAGTTGCGCAGTGAAGGTCGGGTGATTCTGTATGTATCGCACCGTATGGAGGAAATCTTTGCGCTGAGCGATGCCATCACCGTGTTCAAAGACGGGCGCTACGTTAAAACCTTCACCGATATGCAGCAGGTTGATCATGAACAACTGGTGCAGGCGATGGTGGGGCGCAATCTGGGCGATATTTACGGCTATCAGCCGCGCCCCCACGGCGAACCGCGGCTGGAACTGCATGAGGTGAAAGCGCTTGGGGTCAAATCGCCGATCTCGTTGTCGGTGCGCAGCGGCGAAATTGTCGGCCTGTTCGGGCTGGTGGGCGCCGGGCGCAGCGAACTGATGAAAGCGCTGTTCGGCGCTACTGCTATTACTGGCGGCGAGGTGCGGCTGGATGGTCAACCGTTACGTGCCAGAACGCCTGGCGATGCGATTCGTAGCGGGTTGATGCTGTGCCCGGAAGATCGTAAAGCCGACGGCATCATTCCAGTGCACTCGGTGCGGGATAACATCAATATCAGCGCCCGCCGCAAACATATCAAAAACGGTTTCATCATCAATGAAACCTGGGAGGAAGAAAACGCTGATCACCATATTCAGGCGCTGAATATTAAAACACCGTCGCCGGCACAGCTGATCATGAATTTGTCCGGCGGTAATCAGCAAAAGGCGATTCTCGGTCGCTGGCTGTCGGAGGAGATGAAAGTGATCATGCTGGATGAACCGACCCGCGGCATTGACGTCGGCGCCAAGCATGAGATTTATCACGTCATTTATGATCTGGCCCGTCAGGGTATTGCCGTGCTGTTTGCTTCCAGTGACCTGCCTGAAGTGCTGGGACTGGCGGACCGCATCGTGGTGATGCGCGAGGGCGCCATTTCCGGCGAACTGCTGCACGATGATGCCAGCGAGCAGCAAGTCCTGAGTCTGGCGATGTTAAAAACGACTGCTACTGAACCCGCGGTTGCCTGACCGCCAAGGAGTTGATGAATGTCTACGGTAAGTTCCCCTTCACACGCCGGTAAATCTCATGGCTTCAGCCTGTCCCGTATCTGGGACAATTACGGCATGTTGGTCGTGTTTGCTGCCCTGTTTCTGGCCTGCACGCTGTTCGTGCCCAATTTCGCCACCTTCGTCAACATGAAAGGGCTGGGGCTGGCGATTTCCATGTCGGGCATGGTGGCCTGCGGCATGTTGTTTTGCCTTGCTTCCGGCGATTTTGACCTGTCGGTCGCCTCGGTGATTGCCTGTGCGGGTGTGACCACCGCGGTGGTGATCAATGTCAGCGAAAGCCTGTGGCTGGGTGTCGCCGCTGGGTTGCTGCTTGGCGTTGCGTTCGGTTTACTGAACGGATTCGTTATCGCACAACTGAAAATCAACGCGTTGATCACCACACTGGCGACCATGCAGATCGTGCGTGGGCTGGCGTACATCATTTCTGACGGCAAGGCGGTTGGTATCGAGGATGAACGTTTCTTCACGCTGGGTTATGCCAACTGGCTGGGGTTGCCGGCACCGATCTGGCTGACGGTAATTTGTATGGTGTTGTTCGGTTTACTGCTGAACAAAACCACCTTTGGCCGCAATACGCTGGCGATTGGCGGTAACGAAGAGGCCGCCCGGTTGGCCGGGGTACCGGTGGTACGAACCAAAATCATTATTTTTGGCCTCTCTGGGCTGGTTTCCGCCGCGGCGGGCATCATTCTGGCGTCGCGCATGACCAGCGGTCAGCCGATGACCTCGATAGGCTATGAATTAATTGTCATTTCGGCATGTGTACTGGGCGGTGTGTCACTGAAAGGCGGTATCGGTAAGATATCCTATGTGGTGGCCGGGGTGTTGATTCTGGGGACAGTAGAAAATGCCATGAACCTGCTGAATATTTCGCCCTTTGCCCAATATGTGGTGCGTGGTTTGATTCTGCTGGCGGCAGTGATATTTGACCGCTACAAACAACTGGCGAAAAAAACGGTTTGATGGCCGTGGGTGCCGGCTCTTGCTGGCACCATCCATAACAGATAAGAATCTCTTTGCAGGAGGCCACATGTATCACCGTATGGCGCATGAGTCCCAGCCCAACCCGTTGCTGCCCGGTTATGCGTTTAACGCCTATCTGGTGGCGGGACTGACGCCGATTCTGGCTGGTGGACCACTGGATTTCTTCATTGATCGTCCAGATGGCATGAAGGGATATATCATTAACCTGACCATCAAGGGGCAGGGCAAGGTGCTGGATGGCGATGATACGTTTTTCTGTAACCCTGGCGATTTGCTGCTGTTTCCGCCCCGGTCGCGCCACTATTATGGTCGTGCGCCCGGTAGCGACTGCTGGTATCACCGCTGGGTCTATTTTCGCCCCCGTGCTTACTGGGCCGACTGGCTGGAGTGGCACAGTAAAGGCTGTGACGTCGGGCGGCTGATGCTCTCCAGTACCGGGCTGTTGCAGGAATTTGATAAGTTATTCGCCAATATCGAACAGACACACCGTTCTGGCCGTCGTTTTGCCGAAGAACTGGCGATGAACCTGTTGGAGCGCCTGTTGTTACGCGCGATGGAAGAAGATCCGCAAAGCCCGGAGCGTATTATGGACCCGCGCGTGATCGAGGCGTGCCAGTTTATTACCGGCAATCTGGCCGGAGAGCTGCGCATTGATGAGGTCGCGCGGCATGTGTGCCTGTCGCCGTCGCGGCTGGCGCACCTGTTCCGTGAGCAGGTCGGGGTGAATATCTTACGCTGGCGCGAAGATCAGCGGGTGATCCGCGCCAAACTGCTGTTGCAAACGACTCAGGAGTCGATTGCTGCCGTCGGGCGCGTGGTGGGCTATGACGATCAACTCTATTTTTCCCGTGTGTTCCGCAAGCGAGTAGGCGTTAGCCCCAGCGATTTCCGGCGTCGCAACAGTGAAATCCATCACCCGATGATGGAAAAAATACCCGACGCTTCTGGCTGGCGAGGTGAATCGCTTGCACCGCATCCCTGGGTCGTCACGCCGTAACGCTTTACGTCGTACCTCTTTACGCTGTAACGCTTTGGCAATGATGAGGCAATCGGCCATGATCGCCACAGGCGGTTGTGGCTGGTGTTGAAAACGGACCCTTCCGATAATTATCTGTTTCCTCAGTGCTATACTAGGCTGTGCTCCGTCAGCAGTGAGCAATTGCAATCGGACAAATAGGCCAGAGCCTCCGGCCTGACAGGTATAAGGGGAACGATATGACGGATATTATCCGTGTGGGTCTGCTGGGTTATGGCTATGCCAGTAAGACGTTTCATGCACCGCTGATTGCCGCTACGCCAGGAATGACATTAGCGGCGGTGTCCAGCAGTGATGAGGGGAAAGTTCAGGCTGACTGGCCTTCAATGCAGGTGGTGCGTGAACCGCAGACGCTGTTCAATGATCCGGATATCGACCTGATTGTGATCCCCACCCCGAATGACACCCATTTTCCGCTGGCGCGTCAGGCACTCATTGCTGGTAAACATGTGGTGGTGGATAAGCCCTTTACTGTGACGTTGTCACAAGCCCGTGAATTGCGTCAGTTGGCGGAACATACCGGCAAGCTGCTTTCCGTATTCCATAACCGACGTTGGGACAGCGATTTTTTGACGCTGACGCAATTGCTGAAAACCGGGACGTTGGGCGATGTGGTGTATATGGAATCACATTTTGACCGCTATCGTCCGCAAGTACGCCAACGCTGGCGCGAAGACGGTAGCGAGGGTAGCGGTATCTGGTACGATCTGGCACCACACCTGATTGATCAGGTGCTGCAATTATTTGGTTTTCCGGTGGCGATTCAGGCCGATTTGGCACAACTGCGGCCAGGCAGCAAAGCGGTGGATTACTTCCATGCCACGTTGATTTATCCCCAGCGGCGCGTGGTAGTGCACGGCACCATGCTGGCGGCAGCGCCAGGCGCCCGGTATGTGGTTCACGGCACGCAGGGTAGCTACGTGAAGTTTGGTCTTGATACGCAGGAAGAGCAATTGAAAGCGGGCGAGACGCCACAGGATCACGGTCATTGGGGGCAAGACCATCACGACGGCACCCTGACGTTACATTGTGATGGTGTTCTGGCGACGCAAACGGTGCCGACTCTCCCCGGTCATTATCAATCTTATTATGCTGGGATACGTGATGCGTTGCTGGGGCGTGGCGATAATCCGGTACTGGTCGAGCAGGCTATCAACGTGATGGAACTGATTGAATTGGGAGTGACCTCGAATGAACAGAAAAAGGCGATGACGCTTAAAAATAGCTAACTGGCGATTTGGTCATGGTCTGTGACGCAACACACCGGCGCTAAAGCGGGTTTCAGCCTTGCATTATGGGTAGTTATTGCTGATAGTAGGGCATTGTTTAAGCAGGCGATCTCAGGATCGCCTGTATTTTTTATGCCAGAGGATGCAAGCACGCTATGTCATGGTTACAACGTTTGAAAATTGACAAATTTTTGCTGGTTTTGATTGCGGTCGTCATCACCGCATCTATTTTTCCGTGTGAAGGCGTTGCCAAGGTTTTCTTCGAAAACCTGACTAACGCAGCAATCGCACTGCTGTTTTTTATGCATGGCGCCAAGTTGTCCCGTGATGCCATTACTGCCGGAATGGGTCACTGGCGGCTGCATCTGGTGGTGTTTGCCAGTACGTTCATTTTGTTCCCACTGCTGGGCATTGGCATGGCGTTCCTGTCTCCGCAGATATTAACACCGGGGCTGTATCTCGGTTTCCTGTATTTGTGCGCGCTGCCGGCGACCGTGCAGTCCGCTATTGCCTTTACTTCCATGGCACGTGGCAACGTGGCTGCGGCTATCTGCAGTGCGTCGGCGTCCAGCATTCTCGGCGTTTTTCTCTCGCCGATACTGGTCGGCTTGCTGATGCATACGCAGGGAGGGCAAACTGATACGCTCCACGCGATAGGCTCGATTATCATGCAGTTAATGGTGCCGTTTGTTATCGGCCATTTATCTCGTCCGTTGATTGGTGGCTGGGTTGATCGTCATCGTAAACTGATCAATATCACTGACCGCTCATCGATTCTGCTGGTGGTGTATGTGGCGTTTAGCGAGGCGGTAGTACAGGGGATTTGGCACCAGATCAATGGCTGGTCGCTGCTGGCGGTGGTGGTGTGTTCATTGGTGCTGCTGGGCATTGTGTTAGTGTGCACCACGCTTGCGGCTCGCAAACTGGGCTTCAACACTCAGGATGAAATTACGATAGTGTTCTGCGGTTCGAAAAAGAGCCTGGCTAACGGTATTCCGATGGCCAACGTACTGTTCCCCGCAGCTGCTGTTGGTGCAATGGTGCTGCCACTCATGATTTTCCACCAGATTCAATTGATGGTGTGTGCGACGCTGGCACAACGATATGCCAAAAGAACGGCGACGGCGGGTGAAGAAATAACAGAGAAATAACGCTAAGACATAATAATCAGGTAAGCGGCTTATTGTTTACCCAGTTCTATACTATAAATAATTCGGGTAGCAGGATAAAACATGTTGCGTTTGTCCTGCTGCTTGAAGTATGACGCGTGTTAATTGAAATAATCAACAAAGTAAATCTTTATTGTGGTGATTATCTGTGATGTTTTTTTCAGGCATACAGATACAAGGATATTTAAATTAATCATTACCTAATAATGAGGGATATAAATGTATAAAAAAGCTTTGTTATCTCTGGGCTTGCTTAGTGTTGTTGTCACTTCTCAGGCTTACGCAGCTAATACCGAAACCTGTGTTAATACTGACGAAAAAACTATCGCCAGTTTATTTGACCGTTGGAATGAATCGCTGCAGACTGGCGATGCCAGCAAAGTGAACGCCAATTATGCGACCGACGCGGTATTATTACCGACGCTGTCTGGAAAAATGCGTACTACAAGTGCTGAGCGCATTGATTATTTCGAGCATTTTTTGGCGAAAAAACCTGTTGGTAAAATTGATAACCGTGTTATCAAGATGGGTTGTAATGAAGCGTTGGATATCGGTAATTATACTTTCACCTTTGGCGATAAATCACAGGCTAAAGCACGTTACACCTATACCTATGCATACAAAGATGGCAAATGGTTAATCTCCAGCCATCATTCGTCTGTGCAGCCGAAAGACTAATAGCGTTGTTGCCGACATAAAAAAAGCGGATACTTTTTGGGTATCCGCTTTTTTTTATGTCAGCCCTAAACACGTTATTATAACGCTTGCCGTTGCTGTGCCCGCTGACGTAATAGCTGTTTTTCCTGTTCGGAAATAAACGCTATACGCAACCCGTTTTCCTGTGCCAGACGAATATCCTCCGGTAACAGGCCAGCTTGTGGGGCGGCAATATCATATTCATGGCGGATGTCGATGCCCTGAATCGCCGGGTCATCGGTATTGATCGTTGCTGGAATACCATGACGCAGAAAATGCACCAGTGGGTGTTCGTTCATGGCTTTTATCGTGCTGGTTTGCAGGTTAGAGGTCAAACAGGATTCGATGCCAATCTGGTGTTCTGCCATATATTCCATCAGTGCACTGTCAATGATAGCGGTAACACCATGGCCGATTCGCTCAGCTCCCAACTGGTGTATTGCTTGCCAGATAGTCTCCGGCCCGGCAACTTCACCTGCATGGGCGGTAATATGCCAGCCTGCATCGCGGGCACGGGCAAAATGGGTGGTAAATAACTCACCGGGGAACCCCAGTTCATCACCTGCCAGGTCGATGGCAACAATACCGTCTTTGTGTGCCAGCAGCGCGTCAAGCTCTTGTTCGCAGGAATGAGTACCAAAAGTTCGGCTCATAATACCAATCAGACGAACCATGATGTTGTGGTTATAGTCTCGACAACCCGCGGTGATGCCGTCGATTACGGCTTCAACCACGCCTTCCATCGGCAATTGATGATTGAGAGCCATGTAGTAGGGGGAAAAACGCAGTTCGGTGTAATCCAACCCGGCGCGGATAGCATCCTCCACATTTTCATAAGCGACCCGGCGGCAGGCATCCAACGACCCCAGCACGGCTACTCCCCAGTCCAGCTTTTGCAGAAAACTGAGTAGATCGGGTTCATGATTATCGACGACCTGGACATGGGGGAGCAGAGAGGCCAGATCATGGCCGGGCAAATCGATATTAAACTGGCGGCCTAAATCAAGGATGGTCTGAGGGCGGATATTACCATCGAGATGGCGATGGATATCCGTCAGCGGGATGTGCGGAACAATCATGTTTTACTCGTTTTTTATTAGAAAAGTCCATTAGTCAGGCGGTAATCCTCATCACGCTGGCTATCGCTGCTGTACCCTGAAAGGCCAGGGCTGATAACTTGCGGTGTAGTAATGCCAGAATAAAACCGCCCACTTGATATAAAGAAATCCATGTACCAATACTGACATAACACAGCGTTAGCATAAACGCGTTATTCTTGCCTGCGCAATAGCATAACGTGGTGTACACCAATACCTAAAAACAGAAAGTGAGTATTGAGACGACGATATCTGAATGTGCAGCGTCGGGTAGAAGGGAATCCGGCGCCGGATCGGGCGCCGGTGAGCGATTATGGGCTGACTGGTGTGTCTGGCGGGGTCTCTTCCTGAGAGTCGTCGCCTTCTTCCGGCACGTTCTCTGCCGGCAACGTGATAAACGGCGCGATAAATTCCGCCAGTGGGATCTTACGTCCGTTGAATGTCACCATTCCGTCGTTGTACTGCAGCGAACTGGTGATCGTGTTGTCTTTCGTCACGGTAACCTGGCTCATCTGGCCGATGTTAGCCATCAGTTGCGTCTGCTGACGCGCCATCTGCTCCAGTTGTTTCTTCTCTTCGTCAGAAGTGGCCTTCGGCGCTATCTGTATCATCAACTCGGTAATCATGTCCAACGGCACATTGAGACGCGCATCCAGATTTTTAACCGATTGACGGATAATCGCTTCTTCGTCGGAGGGATTGCCGGTCAGCGCGGCACCTTTTTGCAAGGGGTCGGTTAAATCCAGCGCCAGCGTGAACGTGCTTTCGCCTTTGGTATTTTTCCAACTGAATGGGGCGATTTTGACGCTTGGATTGCCTTTCAATAGTTGCGGCAGATTATGCAAAACCAACGCTGCCAGTTGCTGATCGTAGATTTCCGGTGTGGTCTGGTCGATATTCTGTAACATCGACTGCAGGTTTTTCTGGTATTCGGTCATGAATTGACGGGTACCTTTACCATCCAACCCGGAGAAACTGACGTTTATATTCCATGACCCCAGATTTTGATCGCGGAACAGCGCAGCACCCAGCGACACTGTCATCTGTCCGGCCAGATTGGCGTCATCTTCCGAGGTGTGATTGGCTAACGCGAAATCATTCAACGTCAGGTTATCACCCCCCTGAACGTCCAGCGCCAGTTTTTTCAGCGTTAGTCTGGCGTCACCGACATCGAGACTGAATTTACCTTTGTGGGTATCGCTGTTCAGCGTCAAATCCTGTAGCGTCAGTTTTTCTTTCTGGCCCTGTGGATTAGGTTTCTCCAGCGTCAGATTGCTGACAGTACCGCTCGCTTTGCCAGCACGCAGGTCACTGGTCATATCCAGCAGCAGTGTCGTGCCGCTGAAATTGACCTTCATCTCCTGATTCTGTACGTCCAGCGGTTCCAGTGTAACAGCGGAGTGGGTGGCACCGCTGTAATTGATGCGGCTATTAGTGCTGATGAACGGCTTGCCTTTGGTCAGTTCAAATAGTGCTTTTACTGATTCGGTGTTGGCCAACTCGGCGTGCACCGAAGCCAGCGCCGGTTTCAGGCTAAACTGGCTGGCAGTAAGAGGAAAGGGACCGTGAAACACCGTCGCGTTAAATACCACTTCTTCATTAGCGCCCAACAGATGCTGTCTGGCATTGGAACCGTCTGACTGCAAAACCAGATCTACCTGGCTTTTGAAAATGCTACGCTGATAATCACGAAATGTTACCTTGATGCCTGCCTGCGGGTAGTTGCTTTTCAATTCGTTATTCAGATTATCGGTGACTTCGCCAATATGCTGTTCAATCTGTTTGCCAGTAAACCAGGAGGCACCCCCCCAGGCCGCGGCGAGTGCAATAACAACGCCAGCGGCTACAACTGTTTTTTTGGCCACGTTATATTTCCTTGTTAATTAATGGTTTTCATCCCCTTATAGGGGAATATATGGCTTTATACCATTAAAGGCTGATTATAGACGCGGGCAATCTGGCCTTCTCCCTGAACCTGTACCGGGGATTCGTTGGCAGGGATAAAGCATGATTCGCCTGGCAGCAATCTGACCTGCTGTGCCCCACGTTCCAGCACCGCCTGACCTTCAACGCAAAAGACAATTGCCGCACTCTGTTGGCTGAGTATCTGCGGCACATCCGTAAGATAATGCAGTGAAAAGGCAAAGTCATCGACTGGGATAGGGAAATTCAGTTCGTTGGCGGTTTTTATCGGTAAGGTGCGCAATGATGCAGCAGGTTTCGATTCAAAACGGACATTGGCGAGTAATTCGGGAACATCAATATACTTGGGCGTCAAACCGGCGCGCAGGACATTGTCTGAATTGGCCATAACTTCCAGTGCGACGCCATGCAGGTAGGCATGTGGGGTTTCTGCATACAAAAACATGGCTTCACCCGGTTGCAGCGTGACTACGTTGAGCAATAACGGGGAAAACAAGCCACCATCATCAGGATAAAACTGCGCGATAAATCGAATGGTATCCCAAGGCTCACCATGCTGGTTATCCAGCACCTGTTGCAGTTTGGCGATGGCCAATGCTTTCTGCTCGCCGCTCATACTCAATAGTCCGGAAAATAGGGTGGTCAGCGTCTGGCTGTCTGGGCGTGACAGAAATTTTATGATCGCCGGATGAGCGCTGACCAATGGTTGTAGCAGAGCAGCAATTTCCGCCAGCTCGCGAAAGCCATTCATTGCCAGATAAGGGGTGAGTGCGAAAACCAGCTCTGGTTTGTGGTTGGCATCTTTGTAATTGCGTTGGGGGGCGTCGAGCGGGATGCCGGCGGCATTTTCCCGGTCAAACCCTACCTCGGCGGCAGATTTATTCGGATGGACCTGAATCGACAAGGGCTGCTCAGCACATAATACTTTGAACAGGAAAGGCAACTCGCCAAAGCGCTTAGCGACCGCGCTGCCCAGAAAACCGGGCTGGTCGCTATTGATCAACTCCCGCAGGTTGTGCGTTTTCCCTTGTTCGTCGAGCAGCAGGGAACTGCTTTTCGGATGGGCACCCATCCATAGCTCAGCCATTGGCAGATTGTCCGGATTCGCAATCCCATACAGCTCAGTCAACGCATGTTTACTACCCCAAGCATAATTTTGCACGCTGTTGCGCATTTTTTGCATCATGTTTTCCTGCCATTAAACGGATTGTTAATTCATGTAACGATAACGGCGGATAGTCAGACCATAAAGACTGCTCCATCTTTAATACCCGTTATGCTAATCCCTTATATGCCATGATTCCGGAAGGGTAAAAATTCGCACTCATCTGAAAATGATTTGTTTTGTAAAGGAGAAAACCATGTCAGACATGCGTATCGAAAAAGACTCTATGGGAGCGATTGCAGTACCCGCAGCACATCTGTGGGGCGCGCAGACCCAGCGTTCACTGGCGCATTTTCGTATTTCGGAAGAAAAAATGCCCAGTTCGCTTATCATCGCGTTGGCACAGACCAAACGGGCGGCGGCTCGCGTTAATATGGATTTGGGATTATTAGCGGCCAATAAAGGTGATGCCATCATTCAGGCGGCCGATGAGGTACTGAGTGGTCATCATGCCGACGAGTTTCCGCTGGCTATCTGGCAAACGGGGTCTGGTACTCAAACCAACATGAATATGAACGAGGTACTGGCGAATCGGGCCAGCGAATTGCTGGGGGGCGTACGGGGTAATGAACGATTGGTTCACCCAAATGATGATGTCAACAAAAGCCAGAGTTCTAACGATGTGTTCCCCACGGCTATGCATGTGGCGGCGGTCACTGTGGTGCGGGAACAGTTGATTCCTGAACTGAAGGTGCTGCAGTGCACACTGGCAGATAAAGCGGCGCAGTTCGCCGATATCGTCAAAATTGGCCGAACCCATTTGCAGGATGCGACGCCACTAACGTTCGGGCAGGAGATTTCAGGCTGGGTAGCGATGTTGTCGAATGGCCTGCGTCATATTGATAACAGTATTCCACATCTGTGCGAGCTGGCGTTAGGTGGCACTGCAGTCGGCACCGGGTTAAATACGCACCCGGAATATGCTGTACGTGTGGCAGCGGAATTAACGACACTGACCGGTCACCCATTCGTCACCGCACCAAACAAATTCGAAGCATTAGCGACTTGTGATGCGTTGGTCCATGCTCACGGTGCGTTGAAAGGGGTGGCCGCATCATTGATGAAGATGGCTAATGATATCCGCTGGCTGGCCTCCGGGCCACGTTGTGGGATTGGTGAAATCGCTATTCCGGAAAATGAACCGGGCAGCTCGATTATGCCTGGCAAGGTTAATCCTACGCAGTGTGAGGCGATGACCATGCTGTGTTGTCAGGTGATGGGAAATGATGTGGCAGTAAACATGGGTGGCGCATCCGGCAACTTTGAACTGAATGTGTTCCGACCGATAGTGATTCACAACTTCCTACAGTCGGTACGATTACTGGCTGATGGCATGAAAAGTTTTAACGATCATTGTGCTATCGGGATTGAGCCTAAACGTGAACGCATCACCCAGTTGTTAAATGAGTCGCTGATGCTGGTAACCGCGCTTAATCCACACATTGGTTATGACAAAGCGGCGGAAATTGCTAAAAAAGCGCACAAAGAGGGCCTGACGTTGAAAGCCTCCGCGTTGAAGCTGGGATACCTCACCGACGAACAATTTACCCAATGGGTACGCCCGGAGAATATGGTCGGCAGCATGACGTCATAACGCTCAGGCTCCATCATCGGTGTAAAGATGCAGCCGGGGTATCAATAGCCGTAATGGTTTGGCTTTGGGTCGATGGCGATGCTGAATGTTGTCGGCATCGTAGTCGTTCAATTCGCCCATTACTGGCATGGTGTCTTGATGACATAACACCAACAATGGTGAAGGGCAGGGATACTGTATTTGCTTCTGTGCTTCCTGATACCAGACTCTGGCGATAGGCTGCACTTTAACCGGTCGCTTTATTTTCAGCGATGCCTGCTCCGGCAGGCGTTTTACGTCACGTATTTCCTGCTCCAGCAGCGATGCCCACTGCTCTTTACTATATGGTGCCTGGCTGCGTCCTGCACGCAGGCTTTTCTCCAGTTTTTCCAGCAATGCATTGCGGGTGATATTATTGATAATGTTCTTATTCGCCCAGCCAAACCGTACCGAGGTGGGTTCAACCAACAGGGTAATGGTACGATAAGCGCTTAGCGTGATCAGTCCTTTCAGGTGTGTATGAACAAAATCGAAACGCTGCTCCGGCTCCACCCCTGATTCTACCGTAATGATATGTTCCAGCTCTTTTTTTCGGGTATTGATCTCTGTGATTAACTGGTGAGCTTGCAAATATTCTGCGTGATTAACCCTAAAACATAAGACGCCGGGTAGACGTATTGCGGCCTTACTGCTGATGGTTTCAGCATGATGGTGAATAAATAAATGGCGAAAATGTTGTAAACCATGATCACGGGCCTCTTCACCGACGCGCGGCGTAACAGAAATATGCGTGATCGGATCATGTTCGGTGCCTTTCTCTATAGGGGGAAGGGTGAAGATACGTCCGCCGGTAAAATGAAATGTCAGAAAAAGTTGGTGCAATTGGGCCAGGTTTGCTTCAAGCATCGAGAAGCAATGATTCATACGCTCAATCAAATCATAAGCAGCCATAATCAAATCGCTTTTTAGTTACAACATACTTTTATTTTATCCCAAACGCTCAGTTTAACAACTGATGTTCATATTCGCTTAACAGCACGGATAAATGCAGAAACGAGGGAAAACCCACCGAACTAAGAGCCTATTGGGGGATAGGCTCTTAGTTCGGTGGGGAATGAACAGTGATGGATAACGATCAGATCTTGTTTTTCAGGAGGTTCAGCTTACCCCCCAACCATAATGCCAGCATCAGCAAACATGACAGAAACAGTACCAGACCAGTCCAGCCATAGTGATACCAGAAGAATCCCCCTGATGTCCCTGCTAAACTCGACCCCAGGTAATAACAGAACAGATACTGTGATGAGGCCTGTCCTCTGGCTCGCAACGCACGCAGTCCAATCCAGCTACTGGCGACGGAGTGGGCGGCAAAGAACCCGGCAGCAAATAGCATCATCCCTGCAAACATTAGCAGAAGTGAACTAAATAGGGTCAACAGCAATCCAGACAACATCAAAGCAATACTGCCGACCAGCACCGGTCCACGACCAAAACGCGCGATCATCGCACCGGCGCGCGGAGAAGCATAACTCCCCGTCAGAAAGACCACCGACAACAGCCCCACCACCGTCTGGCTCAGGTTGTAGGGAGCCGCCAGCAAGCGATAGCCAATATAGTTAAATAACGTCACAAAAGATCCCATCAGCAGGAACCCTTCGGCGAATAGTAGCGGTAAGCCAGCATCGCGCCAATGTAAGCGAGCATTGATCCACAACGTTTTGGGGCGTAGCGAGCCTGCGCGAAAGTGGCGAGAGTCCGGCAGAATTCGCCAAAATGCCAGTGAGGCCAGCAACGCAACGATACCAATGCAAGTGATGGATACACGCCAGCCAAAAAAATCGGCAATCACCCCGGTCAATAAGCGACCACTCATACCGCCAATTGAATTACCGCTGATATATAACCCCATTGAGAATGCCACCACGCTGGGGTGGATTTCCTCGGTCAGGTAGGTCATTGCCACCGCCCCCACACCGCTGAGCGATAAACCGACCAGTGCCCGCATAACCAGCAGCCCGGCCCAGTTGGTCATCATGCAACCAATCAGGGTAAAGACCGAAGCCAGCAATAGCGATACCACCATGATATTTTTGCGGCCAATGGTGTCTGAGAGCGGGCCGGTAAACAATAGACCAATCGCCATAGTGATAGTGGAGACAGAAAGCGACAGGCTACTGGTTGCCGGGGATACGTCAAAAGCCTGCGACAGCAATGGCAATATTGGCTGTACGCAGTACAGCAAGGCAAATGTCGCCAGACCTGCGGAGAACAATGCCAGCGTAACGCGAATGAATGATGGCGAACCTCGCTTGATGAACGGACTTTTGTAAACGGGAACGCGGGTGTTTCGTTGGGGTTGGATATCGTCAGTGACAGAAACGGACATTCCCTGTGCAGACATCGGGGTACTCAAAATCAATCCTTATCCGGAGAAAATACGGCATCAACATCAGTGACCACATCATAGAATTGGCCCAATTGTTTTGTATAATATATTAATTATTAATATTGATACTTTATAAATATGAATATCGAACTCAGGCATTTACGCTACTTCATTGCCGTCGCCGAAGAACTTCATTTTGGCCGAGCGGCTGAAAAGCTACATATCTCCCAACCGCCACTCAGTCAGCAGATACAAGCGCTGGAAGAACAAATAGGCGCTCAGTTGCTGGAACGCAACAACCGCAATGTGCGCCTGACTCAGGCAGGCGAACTGTTTCTGAAAGAAGCCTGGAGCATCATCAGTCAGGTTAACCAGGCAGCGGAACGCGCTGCACGTATTCAGCGTGGGGAAATAGGGGAGCTTAATATCGGTTTCACCTCGTCCGCACCTTTTGTCAAACAGGTTTCGCGCAGTCTGCTGCAATTTCGCCAAAGTTATCCCGACGTGCATATCCAGATGTTGGAGATCAACACTAAGCAACAAATTACACCACTACTCGACGGCAAGCTGGATTTAGGCGTAATGCGCAACAATCCGCTGCCAGAAACACTACGTCATCAGTTGTTATTGCATGAACCCATCGTTGCGGTGGTACATGAAGAACACCCTCTGGCCTCAGCGCCCGGCGGGTACATCAGTATCCGGCAACTGGCCAACGAACCGTTCGTATTTTTCTCCAGGAAAGTGGGAACCGCTCTCTACGACGAGGTACTGACGTTACTCAAAAAATACGGCATTACACCTTACATCACACAGGAAGTCGGCGAGGCGATGACCATTATCGGTCTGGTGTCATCCGGGCTAGGGGTATCGCTGCTGCCTGCTTCATTCCGCCGAATCCGGATAGATGGCGTCAAATACCTGTCGTTACAGGAAAAAGATGCTATCAGTGAAATGTGGCTGGTCACTCACCAGCAGCGACCACTTAACACTGCTGCTCAGACACTCATCACACTTATGCTGGGGAATACTGGCAAAAATATGTGCGGTTAATCACATATCGAATCAAATATTTGACGGCTATTTACAAAAGCCCCACCATAGCCGCAGTTTTTTATTTTACAGCGTAAAAAATACCGAATTACGCCTTATCGCAGGAGCCGTTTCACCGTGATTGTCAGTGGCCAGCCGGGACACATCGATCAAATCAAACAGATGAATGCAGGTGGCGTTTATCGGTTGATCGATGAATATGGCCCCATCTCCCGCATTGAGTTGTCAAAACAGGCCCAGCTTGCTCCTGCCAGTATTACCAAAATTGTACGTGAACTGATGGAGGCCCATCTGGTACGAGAAACCGAGTATCAGGAAATGGGGAGCCGTGGTCGCCCGGCTATCGGTTTGGTGCTGGATACCGAAGCCTGGCACTATCTGTCCGTACGCATCAGCAACCAGATGATGACACTGGCTCTGCGCGATCTCAGCGGCCATCTGGTAGTAGAAGAACAGGTTAATTTACCGAGCGAACATCCCCAACCGTTGCTTGACCGCATCCTGGCTGAAATCGATCAATTCTTCATCCGCCATCAACGCAAGCTGGAACGGCTGACCGCTATCGCTATCACATCACCTGGCATGGTGGATTCGTCCACAGGCATTATTCATCGTATGCCGTTCTACCCCGTGGAAGACATGGCGATTGGTCCGGCACTGGAAAAGCGCACCGGCGTACCCGTTTATCTGCAACATGATATCTGTGCCTGGACCATGGCGGAAGCGCTGTTCGGCGCGTCACGCGGTTGTCAAAACGTCATCCAGATAGTGATCGACCATAACGTCGGCGCCGGCATCATTACTGGTGGCCGCATCTTACATGCTGGTAGCCGAACACTGGTGGAAATTGGTCATACCCAGGTTGATCCTTACGGCAAACGCTGTTACTGCGGCAATCACGGTTGTCTGGAAACTGTCGCCAGCATTGAAAGTATGCTGGAACTGGCGCAACAGCGCCTGAAAGGTTCAATGAGTTCGCTATTGCATGGATCACCGTTAACGGTCGAATCACTGTGCGATGCAGCGCTAAAAGATGATCAACTGGCAAAAGATATTATTGTTGATGTCGGTAATAATGTGGGGCGCATTACCGCCATCATGGTGAACCTGTTCAATCCGGAAAAAATTCTGATCGGTTCGCCATTGAATCAGGCCGCCGATATTTTATATCCCGCCATCATCGACTGTGTTCGTCGCCAGGCATTGCCTGCCTACAGTCATCACCTGAAAGTTACGTCAACCCATTTCTACAATCAGGGAACCGTACCCGGTGCAGCGCTCATCAAGGATGCGCTCTATAGCGGCGCGTTGTTGATTAAACTGATGCAGGGCTAACAGCAAATAACCTGGTGTCTCCGCTGACCGACAAAACATTGCGCTAACGCAAGCTGCTCCGGCTGCCCATCCCCTAGACTTCAGGTTTCATCAGTAAGTTTTTTTGAGGTTTATTTTTTCAGGTGGGGCCTGCCGGAGTGGTGTTTTCATGTTAAAGCGTATGTTTGTTACAGGAACGGATACTGCCGTTGGAAAAACAGTGGTATCGAAGGCGTTATTACAGGCGCTGGCGAAAACGGGCAAAACTGTGGTGGGTTATAAACCTGTCGCCAAGAGCTGTAAGGAGACGGAAGAGGGGCTGCGTAACAAAGATGCGCTGGTGCTGCAGGAAGCTTCATCAATCCCGCTGTCTTATCTGCAAGTCAATCCTATATCGCTGCCGGAAGATGAAATCAGTGCCAGTGAACAAGAGATTAACTACTGCGCCATGACTGAAGGGCTGAATCAACTCGGCGGGTTATCAGATATGGTTGTCGTAGAAGGCAGCGGTGGCTGGCGTACGTTGATGAACGACTTACAGACTTATTCTGAATGGGTTGTTCAGGAACAATTGCCGGTTGTCCTGGTGGTTGGGATCAAACTGGGTTGTATCAACCATGCGCTGCTGACGGCACAAGCGGTGATTAACGATGGATTGCCTTTGGTGGGCTGGGTTGCGAACCGTATCAACCCAGGGTTGGCCAACTATGCCGAAATCATCCATGCTCTGCGCGAAAAAATCCCGGCGCCTCAATTAGGCGAGCTACCGTATTTGCCTCGCGCTGAACAACGGGACTTATCTGCTTATATTGATCTTTCCGCAATTAGACAGTCATTTTAACCGGTGCCCGGCTTTCCCGCACCAAGGGGGAACGAATCCCCCTTGATCATTCTCCTGACTGGGCACAACGCCTGATGTGATGATGAGAAATCAGGGCGTTACCGGGCGACCGGAACGACGGTCAAGGCAACGTGACGAACTGGGTTCCCAGTACGCGTTGAAGTTAGCGCTGGCTTTGCATTTCTCTTCAAGCGCCTGCGCCATATCAGCTTTGTCGAAATCTCTGTCTGCCTTATCGACCCGTTTTTCGAGATGTTTGTTGACCTTATTACGCAACGTGCGTGTTTCGTTCCAATCCTCGCTGCTCTGGCGAGCGGCTTCTTTAGATAATGCACTGTTGCCATTATCAATCACAATGTGCTGTGCCGCCTGTGCTGATGACAAGAGACTCAAGCCAAACAGCGACGATACAATAAGAAGTAAATTACGTGTTTTTTTCTGCATGTTTCACCCAGACAAGAATTACTGTAAATATGAAAACAGTGTTGGCATATCCAAAAGCTCATTACGGTAACGATAGCATCCGCTGACATCAACAAGCTATAACTGCCAACCGTTCAGTTATTCGTCCCTGAATCCGCGATGTCGGCAAGATGCTGAATATTGAACAAAACACTTAGATAAACAGCGTGTTATTCGTCTCGATTAACCTTCAGACCACCGTAAGTCTGGCTTACTGGCATCATTTCCAGGGTGTTGATATTGACATGGGACGGCAGTGTTGCCACCCAGAACACCGCTTCCGTCACATCCTCAGGCGTCAACGGGTTAGATTTGTCATACGTCTGGTTAACCTTAGCCTCATCCCCTTTAAAGCGCACGGCGGAGAATTCCGTACCGCCGACTAACCCCGGTTCGATGTTAGTCACACGCACCCGCGTCCCGGACAGATCAGTCCGCAACCCCAGACTAAACTGACGCACAAACGCCTTGCTGGCACCATAGACATTTCCGCCGAGATAAGGCCAGTTTCCCGCAGTAGAACCGATATTAATGATATGGCCGACATTGCGCTCCACCATTGCCGGCAGCAACGCCTGAGTCATAAATACCAGCCCTTTATTGTTGGTATCGATCATGGTTTCCCAGTCGTCAACATTGGCTCTGTGAGCCGGCTCCAACCCCAGTGCCAGACCAGCGTTATTAACCAGCACATCAATGTTGCGCCACTCGGCAGGCAGGGCTGCGATGGCCTGTTCAATGGCCTGTCGGTCACGCACATCAAGACAAAGCGTGAAAAGCGCCGCACCAAACTCAGCTTTTAATGCATCAAGACGCTCCTGACGACGCCCCGTGGCGATAACCTGATGACCTTCTTTGATAAACCGCCGGGTAATCGCTTCACCAAAGCCCGCCGTCGCGCCGGTAACGAAAATAATCATGCGTTTTTTCCTCATATTCCTGACTGCAATGCCTGGCAGCGATCTTTCGCTTAAACACCATATTTCGTTTAAACACAATTTCGTTTAAACACAAAATCGCTATAGCGTGCGCCACGTTATCACGAAGATCCTGCCTGTAACACCATAATGAAAATCAGCATATCTCAACGCCGAGGCTATCTCTATGTCAGCGTTGATTTTTTCGGTATGTATCGCAGACCGGATGCCGCGTTGCACTATTTTGCAGGCACCATATCGGGCAGAGATTACGGTTGGCTAAAATAGATTTGTCACAGGTGTTATTGCGCACTAATTTCCTGATTATCTGCCTCAACGGCATCGTACAGCCGCTCCAGAATATCAGGAAATGCTGACTGAACCCGGTTCCAACTAGGTACAAACGGTTTATCACCCGGACTTTCGATGTATGCCTGTCCGGACTGGGTAATGACATCAGCAAACAGTTCTACTGCCGATTCTTCGGTATGACGATCAAAGTGCAATCCATTCATACGTGCATCATGCTCAAACGAGTCGATCATATCCAGCGCAGTCCGGTAATACGTCGCTCGCAGTACCCGAAATGAGTCAGTAGTAATGCTGACACCCTGAATCGCCAGTTTGCGGTATAACGCTTTGGTGATATCCATCGCCATACGCTGTAGTCCGGAATTGGGATCGTTTTCCGACATGGGCTGATGCTTATGATCATAGTTGTCGGCAATATCCACCTGGCAGATACGGCTGGTTGCCGTCCCCCGATGGATTTCCGACAACATGCCGATTTCCAATCCCCAATCACTCGGAATACGCAGATTACGCAATACGTGGCTGCGCATAGCGAACTCACCGGATAACGGATAGCGGAAACTGCGCATATATTCGAGATAGTCTGAATTACCGTAAACGCTTTGCAACGATTTCAGCAGCGGAAACACCAGCAAGCGCCCAACGCGGCCATTTAATTTTCCTTCTGATACCCGTGCATAGTAGCCTTTACAGAAATCGTAGTGGAAATTAGGGTTAGAAATCGGGTAGAGCAGGCGTGCCAGCATAGCGCGATCATAAGTGACAATGTCACAATCATGCAGTGCAATGCACGCAGTACGGCGTGATGCTAAGGTATAACCAACGCAAAACCAGACATTGCGACCTTTGCCTTGTTCCATTGGTGCTAACCCCATGTCCGTCAGTTCCTGGCTGAGCCGAGTCATACGTGGGCCGTCATTCCACAAAATACGATGCCGTTGTGGCAGGCGGGAGAAAAATTGCCGGGCAAACAGGAACTGATCGCGGTCTGCCCGATCAAGACCGATGACAATCTCAGACAAATAAGGCACCTGGGCTAGCATATCGACAATCTTATCCAGCGCTGGTCCTTCCAGCTCGGAGTAAAGGGAAGGGAGGATCAGCCCCATACTACTTTGACCGGAAAATACCTGTAACTCATACTCCAGTTCCTCTATGCTGCGCCGGGTAAGGTTATGAAAGTTGGTGATAATACCATCCTGATAGAATTCACTCATAGCCGCTGTTTCTCCCCTGTCAATCAAGTAACCCGGTCTCATAACGACCGAAAAAATAGGTTATGCCTTCACTCCAGCCAGCCGGGCCGGCAGCCTGGGTATAGTAGATTTCCTTCCCCCCAAAAGGTGACAATGTCACTTTTTTACTGGATGGCCCTTTAATGATCACTGCATAATCCATTGATTTCAAAAAAGAAACATCGTTTGGCCCGTCGCCTAAACCAATAGTGGCCAAGGACCGGCGACTCATCGATTCAATATTTGATTTGATATGTTGTATTAATCGATTTACTGCTGCGCCTTTACTGACGTCTTTATGCATCACGTGAAAAAAACGACCACCTTCGGTCAACGATAATTTCTTTTGGGCCAAACATTTCCTGAACATTTCCAGCGATGCGGCATCTCCTTGCCAGAGCAAGGGTTCTGAGGCAGTACGTTGGCGAGCCAGCGTGGCTTGTTGCAGCGTAAGGCCAGTGACAGCTGCCACAGCGGCATCATCCATATCGGAAAATCCATAGAATGGAAAACCGTATTGCTCGCGCAGTACGTTCAACTGTTGGCATAAATCGGGGTAGGTAAGGGAAATCGGTGAAAGCGATGAATGCAATCCAATCTGCCAGGATGTCGGCAACAGAATATGCGCGCCGTTTTCCGCAATAGCAGGCATTTCCCATAAACCTAAATCCTGCTGCAACGACGTGATTTCTGCCGAAGTTTTACTGGTTGTCATAACAATTGGCACCTGATGGAACAGTAATCGATTAAGACACCGTTGAGCGTCATCCCATTGATAGGTGCCATGATCCAGCAATGAGCCATCAAGATCGGTGAAAATAACCCAATTTTTAGTCAATTCAAGCATTTCGTCTCCTGTAGCTATGCAGATTATTCAGAGTGGGATGCAAGAAAAATTGACATGCGGCTAGATGACAAAGCGTCACTGATTGATTATTTTCATGTGAATTATTTGAGTGCTTTGTTAAGCCTAGGCATAGATCACCGTTTTCGCAAACTCAGCCAAAACGTGGTCGTTGAAACCCACTAAAACGCAATTACTGTCGAGTCTATGATGCACGGCAAGCAAGCAAGTAAGAAGACTCTTAACCAGTCCGGACGTCAGAACCCACCTGACCTTATCTTGGTTCGCATAATGTATATTATGTTAAATAACAAATCTGCAGATGTACTATCGTGTTCATTGGTAATTCCAGATCCCTCACCCGGCGATCTGGTTGCTGTTTTAACTCTCTGTTAACAACGCATCATAGACACTGCGTAGCCGCGTGCGCAGGTAAAGAACGGCTTTGTGTTTGCGTGATAATAACGCCTGAACACTGACGCCCGTTTCTTTCGCCAGCTCGTTATAGCTGTAGCCCTGCAACTCGGTCTTGTCGAACACTTCACGCTGTGCAGATGGTAGTTCAGATAAAGCGGCGTCCAGTTCGTCCCACAATAACGCTTTCAGATACTCATCTTCCGGTGTTTGTGGTACGCCGAACAACGTTTCCGCCAGTTCATCTTCAGGGAAGTCCTCGTCATCCCTGGTGAAATATCCGGATAGCGGTAGCTCGTGCTTTTTACGTGCACGGTCAATCATTTCGTTACGTGCAGCGCGAAACAACCAAGCTGCGACGTTCTCCACCGGCTGTTCCACTTTCATCAATTGATAGGTGACTTCTTGCAAGATATCGTCAGCATCATCGCGTTCCGCCATACGGCCACGGATAAAGGCTATCAACCGCGACCGACAGGCCTTAATTGCTGAAATGAGTAACGACTCCCCCGCCATTTCGGCTTTCATTTCGCTCACTCAGCTTCAGGCTTTTGGGGGGTAGAATCTGTCGCCTGTGATCGAGAATCGACCTTATCATCACGATGCCCATGCCAGCCACAGTGATCACGATGATCGCGACGACCAAAACCTTCGCGCCGTTGTTGGATAAATTCTTCGCGCTGTTCAGGCGTCATTTGCATCCAACGTTCGTGCATACGGCGACGCTCACGCACCATACCAAACATTCCTGGCCGAAATCCCAGACCGCCGAATAGGATGCGACTCAGAACCAACATTCCCAGTGCCTGCCAGAAATCAATACTTTTCACACCGACTATCGTCGGCAGCAACGTATTCCATAGAGACATAACCAGCAGTCCCAGCAATACAAACAACCCGCCTGCCATCAGCAACGGCTTCGCCATCCGGTGTCCACTAAATCCATGACCGTGCTTGCGCATATCAATACCTCTCATCGTGTTTTACCCCATTAGACTAATGAATCATGCCTTGTGATGTAGTAGACGAATGGGCGAGAGAAATATTGCTGAGAATTTGAAAAACACCAAAAATGAGATGACTGTGCAGGATATAGACGCATATCCCGCCATATGAGCAGGCTCAGTGTCCCGAAGCATTGAGCTTGTATTTCTGGTTTTTGAGAATGCTGAAAATCACACCACTCTCCTTAGATAAGGAATTTTCTTTATAAAAAGAACTGAAATCATGCAACAAAAGAAAACAATAACAGACATCAGTGGTATAGCGAAGATAGATTGGTCAATCCACCGTTTTGCGGCCAGATAATAAAAAATCTCAATAAAAACAGGATGAATTAAATACACACCCAGACTAATATCGGATAGAAATTTCAACTTATCATTGTGAACGTTATTTAAATGACAGGATTTCAAAATCCACATAAAGGAAATTGACATAATAATAACATTAAAACTTAAGTAATTATAAAAATAGAGGCCTGCCTCTTTTCCTGATGCAGATGATAATAAATAACAGCAAACACAAGTTAAGACAAATGATAAAAAGAATAATAAAATATGAAATGAAAGAGGTTTGGTTGTGTTTTTTTTCGCAATTAAGTGCCCACAAACGTAATAAGGAATGTAATAAATAAACTCACTGGTAAATAACGGGTTATTATTTCCGGTGAAAAAATTATACATATCAGTCAAAGAACAAAAGACAAACATCAAAAAGATAAAAAACAACAATTTATCTTCGCTGGTATTAATCACCAGAGTTCTGATGAATGGAGTGAATATATATATACCTATTATCATATATAAAAACCACATATGATAATAAGGTCTTCCATTCATCATGTTTTTTAGTATATCCCCTTCTCCGCCACCATTGAATTTTGCCTTTGCAATCCCCCATAAAATAAAAAAAACAGACCAAAACAATAGGGGGTAAAATATTTTACTTACTCTTTTTTTATAAAAATAAGATAGATCTTCAATTTTTTCAGGAGAAAGCAATAGCGCCCCACTAATCATAATAAAAACAGGGACACACCAACGCACTAGTGAATCATAGATATTTCCTGTCCACCAGGAGAAATTCCCAATATCGGCCAAACTCACAGTATAAGCAGAGACATGTAAAACAATAACAGCAAAAGTTGCTACAATTCTAGCTATATAGAGCCATTCCATTTTATTAACTTCTCTTTGTTATATATTCCATAAAATTAAGCTACATGTTATTTTTTATTTGAATCGGTCTCTATCAATAAGCATTCGTGCCGTAGCTAATGCACAAAAATTGAGCCAGCGACAAGAAAATTGTCCAACTCAATGGATAAACGTCGAGAGTAATCCATAGCGTGCGAATATATTGGAGACTACCCAGATTAAAAAATGACAATTGAAATAATCCTAATGGGACAATAGATTAATCATATCACAGTAGAAATAGCATTCCACGCATAAAACACACTACTGACAGAATCGTGAGCAAAGTAGTGTTGCCCAACCAGTCCAGCCAGCAGTTCGACTGTACACCAGCATTGTCTGACAGAATCCGCCGTTATGTGATCTGGCTCATATGGGGCAATCACGGTGCGAAATTCAATCTCCCTACATTCAGTGGTACTCCGCCATTGTTCGGCCCCTCCGGTCAGTTAGTCATTTTTATGCACAAAAAACCGGTCTGGCGTGTCGTCACCAGCTTCAATGGTAACGGCATCGTGCTGTTCTGACTCAAATATCCCACATCGTCCCCAGGCTGCACCTTACTGCACCTCGCATCACTTTACGCTTCTTTATATTTTCTCATGTTATGCAGAATTACGGTGCTGTCACAGCCAGATAAATATAACCATCATACACTATGATTATACAGCTGTTTTCCTGATTCCAACTTTTCACCTGGATGTGCATATGACTCATACACAGCAAGAAAAATCACCAGGATTATTGGCTATTTCCGCCCTGGGCATTGTTTTTGGCGATATAGGTACCAGCCCACTTTATACCTTCAATACCGTAATAGAATTAGCTAACGATACCACGCAGCCAGACACTATCCTGGGCCTGCTTTCTACCTTGTTTTGGACGCTGATTATCGTTACATCGATCAAATATGCGCTATTCGCTATGCGGATCGACAATAAAGGTGAAGGCGGCGTATTGGCACTGATGTCATTGCTACAGAGTAACCAACCCAAACGTCAGAAATGGATTATTGCCGCCGGTCTGCTCGGCGCGGCATTTATCTACGGTGATGGCGCGATTACGCCAGCGATCTCGGTGCTATCAGCATTGGAAGGGTTGGAACTGGCCTTGCCCGAAACCGCCAACTACATCCTGCCGTTGACACTGGCTTTGCTGGTTCTGCTCTTCGCCATTCAGCCGCTGGGCACAGCTAAAATCAGTCAATTTTTCGCTCCGGTGATGCTGCTGTGGTTTGCCGTATTGGCACTGTTGGGGATCAGAAGCATCATTAATTATCCAACCGTTCTCCTGGCGTTGAACCCTGTTTATGCTCTGATGTTTTTCGTCACCCATGGACATATCGGCTTGTTAATTTTGGGCGGAGTATTTTTGTGTGTCACCGGGGCGGAAGCACTGTATGCCGATATGGGCCATTTTGGCCGCAAACCTATCTGGATTGCCTGGTATGTCATCGCCCTGCCTTGCCTGCTGCTCAATTACGCAGGTCAGGCTGCGTTTATTTTATCCGGTGCTGATGTCAGCAATAATATTTTTTATCGTCTATGCCCACCATCATTACAAATGCCATTGATTGTACTGGCAACCCTGGCCACCATCATTGCCAGCCAGGCGATTATCTCCGGTGCATTCTCGATGACTCGTCAGGCTATTCAGTTAGGCTGGCTTCCCAGGATGCAGATCACCCAAACTGCAGAGCAAAGCTATGGCCAAATTTATCTGGGAACCGTGAATTGGCTATTGATGGCAGTGACGCTGAGTCTGGTCATTTTTTTCCGGTCATCAGAGCGGCTAGCCGCTGCCTATGGTATTGCAGTTTCTATTACGATGTTGATGACCACGCTGCTACTGTATATGGCAATGAGGAAAATCTGGCACTGGAATCGGCTGCTGAGCCTGAGCATTACTGCTGTTTTCATCTTTATTGACGTAGGGTTTTGTGTTGCCAATATGCTGAAAGTATTCGATGGCGGCTATGTTCCGCTGCTGTTGGCCATTCTGATTTTCGGCATCATGTTTATCTGGCGTCGAGGCGCGACTCGTGTTTCACAAACCGTGGTGGAAAAAACACAATCGGTGGACGAATTTTTGTCGTCGTTACCCGCGAACGGGATTTCACGTGTGCCAGGTTTTGCCATATTTCTGACCCGTGTGCAGAATGTAGCTCCGCCAGTCATGCGTTGGCATGTTAAGCGCAACCACGCACTACATGAAAAAATCATTTCTCTTACAATTCAGGTTCTTGATGTACCAAGGGTAAGACAGGAAGATAAGCTGGTTTTGATAGAGAAACACCCTGGGTTTTGGCAAGGTGTAGCTTATTATGGGTTTATGGAAAAACCGAATATTCCTGAGTTGCTAAAACAAACGCCGCCGTTACAAAATTGTACCGACCATGAGTCAGTGACTTATTATATTGGCCATGAATCTATTGTCGCCAAGGATGGTACCGATGCCCTGCCTCACTGGCAGTCCTACCTGTTTGCCTGGATGATGCGAAACAGTCTGCATGTCACGGAGTATTACCAGTTGCCAGGCGACCAGGTAATCGAAATTGGCCGACGTATCGCCATCTAATCACTTCACACTTCATTATGCAGGGGAAATTGCTCCCCTGCATACCGTTGATATGGCATTTGCTGAACAGAGTGACGCATTTGCGTGTAAGCCCGGATAAACCTTCCTGTCCGACGATTAAATCGTAGATGCTAATCCGGTAAGTTGTATGCTGGATTATTGTATGTTGTAACTAAAATAACATAACGACCTGCCGATGATCTTAGTAAACCGCATCGCTATGCTATGTAAATGATAAAACAGGGCAGATGAACTGCCCTGAACGATATTTTTAGGCGTTCATTATACGATGACGTCAGCCTGTGTCGCCTGACCGACTATGCGTACCAGAAAATCGACCGAACTGTGGCCAGTTTCATGCAGCCACAGATTGGTGATGCTATTAGCCGCATCCCACTGCAGCATAACTTCCTGCCCTTTGCCCGTGAACTGGTCCTGCACAAAGCTCAGTTGGCCTTCACTGCGGAACGCAGACAGGTCAATTTTATCCACGCCTTTCTGGAAATCAGTAATCCAGTCGTAAGATGATACGGTGGAATCCTGACCACTACCGTAGACAAAAGTATCTCGGCCAGCGCCACCTGTCAGAGTATCTGCACCAGCGGCACCGTACAGCACATCATTGCCCGCACCACCCTGTAGTACGTTAGCCACGCTGTTGCCCACCAGAAGATCGTTGCCGGAACCACCAATCACATTCTCAATGGTCACGCCATGTGCAATCGATACATTACCTTTCAGACCGCCAACATCCGAGAACGAGCCTTCATTGAGGTTGACGCGTTGGTTACTGCTATAACCGGAGAAGTCAAACGTGTCGTTGCCACCCGCATCCCATACCGAGAACATCAACGCTTTGTTGCTGCCAGTCGCGGTATAGAAATCACGATCAGTATTGGAATTGAAGCCATACACAGTATCACCAGTGCGAGTGGTCATATTGGCGCCATATAGCTTCTGAATCGCCGCTATATCATCGATCATCGGGCCGGCAGAATAGTGACCTCTAAAGTCGCCGCCGGTACTTTCCACATCCCAGTAGCTCATGATGCTGAACTGACGGGAGTCTTCCGCATAGGCAGCACTATTCTCGTAACTGATATCCCCTTCACCCGCGTTATATTCAGCAGGATGAGATAAACCCAGTGCATGACCGATTTCATGGGTAAATGTCTGGCGACCATACTCTTCGGCCCCCGGACTACGGATATTAGACTGATTATAGTTAAACCAGGTGCTGCCAGCCGCCTGATAATTGCCCGGATAATAGGCATAAGCCTGAGTGCCGTAGTCCAGATTGCCGCTCGCATCACGTGTATAATTACCAAAAGTGATATTGGCTGATTTATTTCCCGTCACCTCGGTAAAGGTAAGATTTGCGAGATCTGACCATGATTGCAGAGCCAACTTCGCTTGCGCCACCTGCTCTGCATTGAATTTCACAAAGCCGGTATCGCCAGCCGGAGTTGAACTGGCCGATTGCAAAAACTTAAATGTTAGACTAGCTGATTTTCCAAATACATTGTTCCCATTCCAGCTAACATTTTCACGGGTAATTTGCGACGTCGCTTGTTCAGCAGAATAAGATACTTTTCCGTTGACAGTGAGGTTATTGCCCCGATCATGATAATGCAGGAAATCATAAATGGAATTATACGTACTACTGGCATTTGCCGATAATGCGTTTTGAGCATCAATTTGACGTAACGGCAGATTTTTTTCCATAAAATCCTCCAGAGATAACATAACAGAATGTTGTCATTGTTATTCAGAGCAGGCAAAGCTCTGTCAGAATGACATTATTAATAAGATTTCCGCAGAAATCTTATTAAACAGGATAGTGATATAGTGATACCACCCTGTTTAATACCTTTAGTGGTTGTTTTTGCACTCCACTGCTTTATCTGTGATATATCTCGCCATTAAATCGTCAGCGTCAGAAATTATTCTAATCAGCGAATTTAATGACGCATTACGCTTTCCCAACAGCCTGGGAAATCAAATTTGTGACAGTTATACGAATTAACGCAAAAAACATTATCAGTTTGCTTTATTTCCGGGTGTCGTCTTTACCCTATTCTTATTAGCAGCAGCAACAGGTTGAAACCAGGCAGCCAATTGCATCATATCTTGTTCGTTCAACGTACCGGCGGTATAGCGCAGACTCAACCATGCCTGAAGCCAACGATATTTAACCTCCGCCAGCTCGCGTCTGGCGTTGTACCATTCTTGTTCTGCCATCAGCACATCAAGATTGATACGCTCTCCTCCCGCAACGCTTTGCCGCGTGGCACGGATGGTTTCCTCTGCCGCAGCCACACTCATCTGCCAGGCACGGATTCTGGCAGCCCCGTTGGTACACAGATTGAACTGGCGGCGTAGCTCAGCGAAGGTCTGGCGGGTCTGATTATCCAGCTCAGCCTGACTTTGCTGGTATTCCGCCGCTGCCTGACGCATTGACGCGGAAACAGCGCCACCGGAATACAACGGTACACGGACTTGCAATCCAACGGTCTGGGTATCGTATTTCTGATTATAGTTGTATTCGGACTCCGACAAACTGTTACGGGTGGACGCGACCAGATCCAACGTCGGCAGATGACCCGCGCGGTTACGCTCAATTTCATAGCGACTGTAATCGACAGTTTCACGTTGCGCCGCCAGCTTCGCGTTATGCCGAACTGCCAGCTCACGCCACTGCGTCAACGAGCGGTTTTCAGTCACATTATCCGGCAACGCTTCCAGCACCAACGGTGATAAATCATGAATCTGTAGTGGTGAACCAAGCATGTTTTCCAGAGTGGTCATGGCGGCATCCAGCGTATCTGCCTGCTCGATACGCTGCGCCTCTGTGACAGTGTAACGTGCTTCCGTTTCACGCAGATCGGTCTGTGTTCCTTCACCCGCTGCCAATAAACGCCGGTTCAGCACCAGTTGCTCCTGATAGGCGCGGCGCTGCGCATCCAGCAGCATCAGTTTTTCCTGCGCCAGCAGCGCTTCGCTCCAGGACTGATACAAACGTACCATCAGTTCCTGACTGCGATCACGAAATCGCTGATCGGCCATCAGTTTTCGGGTAATCCCCTGTTGGTAACGTGCCCAGGCGGCATAATCCAGCAGCGGCTGACGCAGCGTCAACGTCGAGACATAGTTATCGTAATCGCGTTGGGTCGTGTTATTCAGCGTCCGATCTCGTTGTGTCACTTTGGAATGGCTGTAATTGGCACCATAGCTGTACTGTAACGATGGCAGCAATCCAGCACGGCCAATTGCCACCTCTTCCTGACCAGCATCACGCTCAAAACCGGCAGCCCGAAGCTGTGCATCATTACGCAGTGCCAGTTCCCATGCATCCAGCAGCCCCATTGCCTGAGCAGTGCCGCCCGACAGAGATAACACAATTGCTAGTAATAACACTGTCCTTCGCATGTATTCCTTCCGCTATTCTTCCGTCAACGCCAGATGCATACGATCCATCAAGGGCTTAAACAGATAATTGATAAACGAACGCTCTCCAGTACGGACAAATCCCTGCACCGGCATACCGGGTTTAATTTCCAGCCCATGTAACGAGCGCCTGCCTTCTTCACTCACCTGAATGCGCAGGCTGTAGTAAGGCGTACCGTCTTTTTCATCTACTAGCCTATCAGCGGAAAGCAGAGTCACCGTACCCGGTACCCGCGGCGTGGTGCTCTGGCTGAACGCAGTAAACTGCAACTCCACTGGCAATCCGGTCCGTATTTTGTCTACCATTTCAACCGGAATACGACCATCTACCAGCAGCGGTTGATCCTCTGGAACGATTTCCATCATCACCTGCCCTGGAGCGATCACCCCGCCTTCGGTGAAAATCTTCATATCCACCACGGTGCCGGCAACCGGGGCACGCACCTGCACATTAGCCAGATTGAAATCCGCCTTCTCACGCTGACTGATCACTTCATTCAGCCTGGCCTGCACATCCGACAATTCACTGTTAACCTCTTTGTCGTATTCCTGCTGACGTTGAGCAATACGTAATTTTTGCTGCTGAATATCGTGTCGGGTTCTCCCCATTTCGCCACTAACCTGCGCCAGTTCGCCGCTGACTTGTGCAAACATTCGTTCTGTCTCCAGCATTTTATTGCGTGGAATATAGTTATCTGTCGCCAATGGTCGCAGCCCCTGCAACTGATGATTTAACGCCATTTGCTCAGACTGTTTGCTGGTCATCACTTTTTGTAATGCGCTAAGAGATGTTTCCATACCATCGATACTGGCGCGAACCCCTTCTGTTTCCAGCTTCAGCGCCAACTGACGACTACGCAACAGATCCGCCTGCAATGCTATGATGGTGGACATTTCAGGCCGTTGACGCGCCTGAACCAGTCGTGGCGTCTCCACCAGCGACGATTGATTACGTTGTTCCGCCAGTAACCGGGCTTCACGGGCAATCAGTTGATCATACTGGAAACCCAGCCCTTCGCTGGTGGTACGCGCATCAACTGCATTCAGTGTCAACAATACCTGACCTGCAACAACGCGGTCGCCTTCCTTCACCTGAATCCGGTCAATAATCCCGCCCTGCATGTGCTGGATTACTTTGCGATTGCCGGACACCACGACATTGCCTGCGACCGCGACCCCTTTATCCAGCGGTGCCAGCAATGCCCACAATAGAAAACCGCCAAAACCAACAAGCGCCAACCACCATCCCAACCGTAACGCCCGCTCTTCGTCACGAATGGCACACTCACGCATTGCCGTTTCGTTTACTTCATCCTGTGTCGTTACATCCACGCTTGTCATGAGTTAATCTCTGTCATTGCGGCATCACAGCCGGGGTGTTCATCCGGGCCTGATTGGCGGCACTGCGCTGCTGTAATTCCGTCAGCACATCCCGTGCTAACCCTATACGCTGCTGATGGCCCTCATGGAGGATCAGAATCTTTTGCGCCAGCGTAGTTAACGCCGGACGGTGGGTGATCAACACCACGGTAGCACCCCGTTTTTGCAACACGACAATCGCCTGCATCAGGGCCTGATCGCCTTCACTATCAAGGCTGGCGTTCGGTTCATCCAGAATCAGCAGACAGGGTTCATCGTACATGGCACGCGCCAGACCGATACGCTGGCGTTGGCCGCCGGACAAACCACTACCGCCCTCGCCCAATTCCGTGTCATAGCCATTCGGTAATGACAGAATCAGTTCATGTACTCCCGCCAGTTTTGCAGCCGCCACCACTTTTTCCGGCACGGCATCGCCAAACCGGGCAATGTTTTCCGCCAGCGTTCCTCTGAACAACTGCACATCCTGCGGCAAATAACCAATGGCAGGCCCAAATACGGTTTTATCCACAAGATTAAGATCTGCACCATCCAAACGCACTTTGCCTTGTGTCGGCGCTTGCGCACCGGCCAGCAAGCGAGCCAGCGACGATTTGCCGGAACCGGATGCCCCCAGAATCACCAGCGTTTCGCCAGCCCGTAGTGAAAAATGGATATTCTGCAAGCGAGCTTTGCCATTGTCCTGTGCTGATCGCAGCAAAACCTGTTCGACACTCAGATTCCCTTCCGGCGCAGGCAACGCCATCCCGATTGAACGCGGTGGATAGGCGGCAATCAACCGGGTCAGACGTTGCCAGGCAATGCGCGCACTGCTCCACTGTTTCCATACTGCAATCAGTTGATCGATAGGGCTAAGTACCCGACCAACCAAAATTGAGCCGGCAATCATCATCCCCGGCGTAATTTTGCCTTCAATCGCCAGCAATGCTCCCAACCCCAGCATCAGCGACTGCAACGCAATGCGACTGTACTTGGATGCCCCACCGACCGCGGCGGCACGCTCACTGGCCAGGTTTTGCAGAGAAATAAAGCGATAATGACGCGCCAGCCAGCGCTGACGCAGATTGCTCAGCATTCCCATCGCTTCAATAACATCGGCATTACGCAACTGCGCATCCGCCAGGTGGGTCGCCTGCTGCGACTGTTGGTTGGCTTCCGCCAGCGGCTGACTGGTCAGGCGCTGGTTTAACCAGGTCAGCACCACCAGCACTACCGTTCCTCCTAGTGCCAACAACCCCAACCACGGGTGTAGCAAAAACAGCACCAGTAAAAACAATGGGAACCACGGCACATCGAAAAAGGCAAACAGGGCGTTGCCGGTAATAAACTGGCGTAGCAGCGTCAGATCGGTCAATGCCAGCCCGGCACGGCCATCGCCTGCTTCCAGATTACGGGCAAACGCCGCATTAAAGACATCCTGATTGAGCGCCAGATCGATACGGGTGCCCAAACGCACGACCAGAAGGCTGCGAACCCACTCTAGCGCACCCATGAAGGCACACAGCCCCACCATCAGCAACGTCAGCATCAGCAGAGTGACGCCATTGCCTGACGCCAACACCCGGTCATACACTTGCAACATATAAACCGAAGGTGCCAGCATCAGCAGGTTGATAATGGCGCTGAAAATTCCGACGCTCCAGAAACTGCGGCGGAACTGACGCAGTACACCGAATAACGAACGATCTTGCTCAGAAGAAGCATTCACGGCAGACCACTCTCCTTCAGGCTTTCTTTTTCAGAGTGCGAACACGACCATCAGTCAGCTTATGTTCGAAGTGATCGCGGTTACGGCTGAAAAACGCCACTGCCGAACCGTCTTTCTTCGTCAGCGTCAAACCGTCTGGCGTAGGTCGCCAGCCGACAGGCGCTTGCGGCAGCAATGCTTGCAAGCATGAGTGGTTGCCCGTCAATTTCCAGGTGGTACTGTCAAGCACATCCGTGCTCAACCGAATATCGCAGTGCTGTTCTGTGCCGCTCAATACCCACTCGCCGCTCAGTTCCGCCGCAGACGGTAATCTCAGGCTGCTCGCCATACATCCTCCACTCAGTGCACTCAGTAATGTTGCAATAATCAGCTTTTTCATGATATTTCCATCATTCGGTTATCAGAGCGCGCCATCCATGATTCAAACTATCTGGTTAAATATATTGATAATGGCAGGCTCATCCATATGAAGCATGGCCTGCCATTATTGATAGCCTTGTAAATAACAGGTTTTTTTCTATTTTTGTTAAAAACTCACACTGTCGTTAAACGAACACACTGTATTTAAACAATGAAATCCGACGGCTGTAATATTTTACCAACAATATTAACCATAAAATCAGCGGTGCTGTGTCCGCTTAAATGCATCCACATATTGGTTTGATTAGATTGCTCATCCCAATTCAACAACACTTCGTTTCCGGCGCCGGAGAAATGATCGACAAACTGGAGGGATCGATTTTCTTACTATATAACGCCATAGCATTTCCTCCATGAAATTCGTTTTACACCTGATGCGTTATCCCTTGTGGGTATACATCTGTCGATCAAACCGTGACGTTATAAAACGACTTGCTAAACGCTAATCCATTCGTTTTTTGGAATGTTCCTTGTTATTTCGGTCATCAGAGTTATTGCATTCATCAAATTGGAGATCAGCATAACCTGACAACATCGATAAGGTTAGTAAAATAGAAATAAAATGACAAGAATGCGTCAAAAAAATCGATGTTTTGTTACCTTACACGCAGACGGCGAAAAAAAACCGGATAGAACATGGCGACAGGGAAAACTCACAGAATAAGAAGTGGCGCGACGGTAATCTGTCGCGCCACTTTTCATGATATGAAAATAAATTACAGCGATGCTAGTGTACTACGAATGACCTCGGCATAAGGCGTTGTTGGACGCCCCAGCAGCGCTGACAGCGCATTCTTATCATCAAACAACCCGCCTTTTTCCGCCCCCGCATCCGAATCAGCCAGCATATCGGCAATGCCTCCTGGCAAGCCTGCGCCTTTTAGCGCGTTGGCAAAATCGGCTGGTGACAGGTTGACATACTGCACCGGCTTGCCGCTCTGCCGGGCGATCTCGGCAGTAAATTCCGCCAGCGTGTAACTATTATCGCCGGCTAGTTCATAAATTTTGCCTTCCTGACCGCTCAATTGCAGCACGATAGCCGCCGCTTGCGCATAATCGCTACGCGCCGCCGAAGCAATACGGCCTTCGCCGGCGGCACCAATAAACGCCCCGTGTGCCAGTGCCGGGGCAATACTGGCGGCATAGTTTTCGGTATACCAGCCGTTGCGAAGAATCACATAAGGAACGCCGGATGCCTTCAGCGCCACCTCCGTCGCCAGATGCTCAACCACAAGCCCCAGCGATGAGGTGTCCGCATGTAGCAGGCTGGTATAGACAATCAGGCTGACCCCTGCTTCTTTGGCCGCGTCGATTACCGCTTTGTGCTGCGTTTCGCGTTTGCCGACTTCACTAGATGAAATCAACAGCAGTTTATCTACCCCGTTTAATGCCTTGACCAGTGTTTGCGGTCGGTCGTAATCGCCATAACGTACATGCACCCCTTTCGACGCCAGCCCATTGGCTTTAGCCGGGTCGCGCACCACAGCAACGATCTGTGCTGTCGGTACTGACTTCGCCAGCGACTCAATCACCAGACGGCCCAGTTGGCCAGTAGCTCCTGTAATAGCAAACATCGTTTACTCCCGTTAAATGAAAAAACCACTGCACACCTAACCCGGATACCCCAGGCCCATACCAACTGAAGTTCTTTCCAGCAGCATAAGCCTAAATTCATTTTTAGTAAGTACTCGCAGAAAGGTTAATCTAAAATAAAATTGTCGATAGCATCACAGAACACTCGCCATCTGCTTTCCGCAGGTGTGTTAGCGGCTCATCGGCGACCGGTTTTTTAGTTCCAGTCGCATCGTACTTATGCGATATTGCTTTCCCGGAGAGCTTATGGAGCAAATATTTGTCATATTTGTCACTTCTTTACGTATTTGATTCGCGCTCATCAGAATTATAATCGCAGATATTGAACATGATTTTCTGCCTTTACGGTTTATCACAAAGGGTCTCTTTGGCGTGGCAAAATTATTTTTACGCAGCGGAAATTTAGACGATTTTCTTGCGTTGGGAGAAAACGGCCAACCCGTTTATGCTTCAGCGCTGCAATTACGAGAAACACTGCGTCTTCGCAAACAACAGCCTATCGCTGATTGTCTGGCCATTCCGCAACCGAACGAAGAGGGTGACCGCATCGACTGGTATGCACCCTTCTCCGGTAAAATTACCTCCTGGATGGCAGCCAGCGACGAACAACGCGAACAGGCGTTGACGCTTCTGGAACAGTATCTCAGCACCGTTGACGCCATCAGTGAACGGGCGCGTCAATCCGACAAACCGGCACAGAAACTCTTTGGGGTGCTACTATCCAAAGCGTTCCAGTTTCCTGGCTCCAATCACGTCTATCTGGTGGATGATAAACCGGTTGTCACCTTCTGGGGATTCGTCAGCCTGGGCAAAAAATCCCGTGCTGATGTGCTGGAGTGTCTGCGTCCGGTCGAGCCGGTTGAAATCCCGGAACCCGTTGCGGAACCACTGCCGGAAGTCATTACTCAGGTAGCCGATCCCGAACCGGAGCAACCGCCGCAAGCAGTTGAACCAGAACCGGTCATCATTGCAGATATTCCAGAGCCGGTAGCGCCTGTGCAAGCTACGCCAGCGCCGCGCCGGATGTGGACCAACATCTGGTGGCTGGCGCCGGGTGCCGCGCTGCTGGCAACGCTGGCGTTCCAGATCCGCGGTTGCGTCTCGCAGCCCGAAAGCAGCACGCCACCAGCCGTCACCGCTATCAAGCCGGAAAAACGTGCGCTGAGCGCAACGCCAACAGAAGCGCTTGTGCAGCCGGAACTGCCGCTGCATGTCGCCACCTTGTTGCCGCAATCCGCCGCCGTCGAACAGAAAAAACCGGAAGAAAAAACAGAAAAAGCACCGGAAACAACAGCTCCCACCATGTTGGCCGCTGCACCGAAGGGTGCACTGGTGATGCCTGCCGATGCGGTGAAAATCGGTTCCATCCGTTTCCTGGATGGCATCTGGCTGACAACCGTGTCGGTGAAAAATCCGCTAACCGGTAAACCACCGGTTCTCCGCTACCAGATCAAAGACGGCAAAGGCCGGGTGCGTTTTACCTACGGCGAGAATGTGACCTGTCATGCCGAGGTGGAAGCCGGGTTGCATCAGTCCGGTAATCTGGTGATCAACAGCCGCTATCGAGCGCGCTGCAGCGATGGTTCCCGTTATCCCATGCCGGAAATCGTCTGTACTCGCCAGGAATCGAGCGAGGCTGCGGAATGTAAAGGCCGCTATGATGCCGATACTTTGCTACCGGTGACGATTAAGCGTGAGAGCAAATAACCATGCTGGCAACCCTGACAGACTATAAACAACAGATTACGCTGATTCAGAATAGCGGTATTCAGTTTCTTGATTTTGCACTGAAGCTCACGCCGGCGCGTTCAGGCTTCGCTAATCGTTTTGTGCGCAAGAGCGCCAACGGGCCGCTGCTGCGGCTGACGTACAACGAACACAACGGAAAATACACATTGCCGAGTGCAATGCAGGTGCTGCCGGAAGCGGTCAATCCGGAATCCAGCTACACGCTGGAACAGTCACTGCACTTGTTGAGCAACGTGTGGTTGCCACTGCCCTTCTTCCGCTTTAATCCACCGCGCACCTTCATGGGCGGCCCGGATAACTGGGCGCGGGTACAAGTGCTGGAACTGGCTGAGCCAGACGATGACGGCAATACTCACCGCATTTGTCTGGCGTTCGATACCCGCGTTTACCCGGAAAGTCACGATCTGGAAGCACTGGCGCCCAGCGAAAACGACATCAACGCCGGGCGCTTGTTCACTCTGGCTTACCACAGTGAAGAACTGGACGATTTCCTCGACCAGACCTGGGTGGACGGCTGGCTACGCGAAGCATTTTCCCAGCAGGCGCTGGCGGTGGAAAACCGTAAGCCCCGCGATATTCGCCAGAATCTGCGCGAGTTCGAATATCAGGCGCATTACCTGAATCTGCTGGATATCATGGTGACACTGTTAAATGTGCCGGAGATTCGTATCACCAGCAGTACGCTAAAAGAACCGGCCATCAATGTGGACCTGATTCTTGATGTCGGCAACTCCCACACTGCCGGAATTTTGGTGGAAGACCACGCTGACGAGAGTAACGGTCTCAAGCAGACCTACGAACTGCAGATCCGCGATTTGGAACAGCCCCATTATCTGTACAACGAACTGTTCGACAGCCGGGTGGAGTTCGCACAGGCGCGGTTCGGTAAACAGAACTTTTCCTTCGAAAGCGGACGCGACGATGCGTTTGTCTGGCCATCGATTACCCGTGTCGGGCGCGAGGCTAGCCGTCTGGCGCTGCAACGTCAGGGCACCGAAGGCGCCAGCGGCATATCCAGCCCACGACGTTATCTGTGGGATGAAGAGCCGTACGCGCCAGGCTGGCGTTTCAGTCAGACCACCAGCCCGCGCCAGCAAGAACCGTTAGCGACCGCCATGCCGTTGACCATGCTGGTCAACGATGAAGGCCAGCCGTTGTTCAGCCTGCCGCTGGACGAACGTCTGCCGGTATTTGACCCGCACTACAGCCGCAGCTCGGTAATGACGTTCATGCTCTCCGAACTGCTGGCACAGGCGCTGATGCAAATGAACAGCGCCACTCAGCGCCTGAAAATGATTCACACCAACGCGCCGCGGCAGTTGCGCAATATTATTCTGACGCTGCCCTCGGCGATGCCCAAACCGGAGCGCGAGATCTTCCGCCGCCGCATGATCGAAGCGATAGGGCTGGTATGGAAAGCGATGGGCTGGCACCCCGCCGATGAAGATTTCCTGGCGGCAGACGACAAGCGCCACAGCAGCGTGCCGGTGCCGGAAGTCCAGATGGAGTGGGATGAAGCCACCTGTGGGCAAATGGTGTACCTCTATAACGAAGCACAGGTGAATTTTGGTGGCCGGGCGGAAGCTTTCTTCGCCAGTATGGCGCGGCCAGACAAAGAATTGGCGGATGATGAGCAACCGGGGAAAACCCTGCGCATCGCGTCTATTGATATCGGCGGCGGCACCACCGACCTGGCGATTACTCAATACTGGCTGGACGACGGCGTCGGCAGCAATGTCAAAATCATCCCCCGCCTGCTGTTTCGTGAAGGGTTTAAAGTCGCCGGCGATGACATACTGCTGGACGTGATCCAGCTGTATGTGTTGCCTGCATTGCAAGCCGCGCTGAAAAAAGCCGGCGTTACCAGCCCGGACAGCCTGATGACCCGACTGTTTGGCAGCGAAGGCCGCATGGACGGCCAGTTGACGCTACGCCAGCAGGTGACGCTGCAAATGTTCATTCCTATCGGCCAGGCGATTCTGGAAGCCTACGAGCAGTTCGACCCGCTCGATCTCAATGCGGAAATCGACACCACGTTTGGCGAAGTACTGCTGCAAACACCGACGCGTAAAGTGCTGGAATACGTTAACAACGAGATTCAGCGCGAGCTGCCGGACGAAGAAAGCCCGTTCGATATTTTGCAGGTACCGCTGATCCTGCGTCTTGGCAAGCTGCACAGCGAGTTTCTGGCTAACCGCATGAGCATTACCCAGCACCTGCGTCTGATGTCGGAAGTGGTATCGCTGTATGCCTGCGACGTGCTGTTGCTGACCGGTCGGCCATCTCGTTTCCCTGGCATTCAGGCGTTGTTCCGCCACCTGCAACCGTTGCCGATTAACCGCATGATGTCGCTGGACGGTTATCACACCAGCGACTGGTATCCGTTTAACAAACGCGGTCGTATTGAAAATCCGAAATCTACCGCGGCGGTGGGCGCGATGCTCTGTTTGCTGGCGCTGGATCTGCGCCTGCCCGGTTTTTACTTCAAAGCCGGGGATTTCGAACCCTATTCCACGGTGCGTTACCTCGGCATGTTGGACAGCACGAACACGCTCACCGCTGATAATGTCTACTATAACGATATTGATCTGGATGATGCGGATTTCACGCTGGACGATCAGAGCGGTTTCGAAGTACGTGGTTCACTGTGTCTCGGTTTCCGCCAGTTGGATAACGAACGCTGGCCCGCCTCGCCGCTCTACTCGCTGTCGATTGTTGATCCGGAGTTAGCTCGCAAGGTCGCCGGTGACAGCGTACTGCATGTACGACTGAAAGTGGTGCCGGGCGACGATAACCTGACGCCAGAACGTTTCGAGATAGCCAATGCGGTGCTAGGCTCCGGGCATACCATTTCACCACATCAATTGAGGTTAAAACTGAATACCTTGTCCAGCACGGTTTCCGGCACGGCACACTATTGGATCGATAGCGGGAGCGTCTTCAAGAAATGAAACCATTAACGCCCAAACAGTTGTCGAGCCGCCTCAGCCGCCAGTTGCAATCCGTTTCGCAAGGTGTGGATCAGGCGATCACCTGGGTGGAGGAAACCCGGCGTAACGTTCCCCGCCTGGACATGGAAGCCGATAGGCTCATCATCAAATTGCGGCGTTGCCGCAACAAAGCCCGCGGGTTGTCTGACTCATCACTCAAAGAGATCGCCATGGGGATGTTCGGGCTGGCGCAAGGCGGCAAAACCTACCTGCTGACCTCACTGGCTGGCGGAGAAAACGGGCGCATCGAAACCTCCGTCGGCGGCGTGACGCTGGATTACCAGAAAAATATTAATCCAGATAACCAGCAACCGGCCTTTGTCACCCGTTTTACCCGGCAGGCTGAAGGCAAAAATACCCCGAACCCGGTGCAACTCCAACTGCTTAACGAAGCCGACATCGCCCGTATTATGGCCTACGCTTTCATACTGGACGATAGTCAGAACAATACGCCGGAACTTGATGAGCAACATATTGCCGAACACCTGAAAACCCTGTCGCTGCATCGCCAGCAGGAACCCGTAGCCGGGCTGAGCAGCGATGATGTGGTTGCGATATGGGATTACCTGATGCGCCATGACGCCCGGCGGCAAAAACCACTGGAGCGAAAATTCTGGCCGCTGGCGGTCGAACTGGCGCCGCACCTCGGTATTGATGACCGCGCCAGCCTGTTCTCGATTCTATGGGGTGAGCGGGCGGAATATACCTCACTCTACCGCCATTTTGCCCACACGCTGGAACAGTTGTCTGGCGCACGCAAAGTACTGGCGCCGATTAGCCTGCTGGTAGACGATGCGCTGCAACCTGACAGCGGCATTTTTAATGCCAATCAGTTTGATCGCCTCAACAGCCCTTCCGATCTCAGCGCGCAGGTTCGCCCTATCGTCAATGGCAGAGCCGCCAGAACGGTAGAGCTGTCGCTGGCAGAACTGATCATGCTGACCGCTGAAGTACAGATTCCGCTGTTATCGCCCCCCAAAGAAACACTGTTCGGGCAGGTCGATTTGCTCGATTTTCCAGGTTTCAGCCTGCAGGACGAGCCAGAATTCGAATCGGACGACGAGAATCCAGACCGATTGTTGCGACTCAAACCGCACCCGCTGTCTCGTGCATTGCTGCGCGCCAAACGTGCCTATCTGCTGGAGCGCTATACTGACGATCAGGAAATGAACCTACTGATGGTCTGTACTGCCGCCGCCTGCAAAGCGGACGTGCGCCATGTTGGTCGGGCGTTGGATTTCTGGGTACGCCATACTCAGGGGGAAAATCCGCAAATCCGCAGCCGCCGTAAACCCGGCCTGATTTGGGCGGTAACTCGCCATGACCGGCGTTTTACCCACGGTCAAAACAACGATGAGGCGGTACAACGTTATGTGGGCAACCCCGGTGATGCCTGGGGCACTATGCTGGCAATGGACAAGCGCGGTATCAACCGGATGGCCGCGTGGCTGGATACCGAAGTTCGCCGTGAGGTCAAATTGGGTCGCATCAACGAACAATTGAGCGAGTTACAGCGTGAGTTGTCCGATAACCTGCTTGGTAGCTGGTATCAGCCAAGCGGTGCCGATGACCCGGCGCACAAACAACGGATCGCTGAGTCGATGCTCAAAGCGTTGCAGACCCGAACCGGCGTACACGGCGAATTGCTGGAACGGTTGCTGCCCTCCCGCGATGAGCTGCGCCGCCTGTATCTGCAACAGCAGGAACAACCACAGCGTAACTTTGCCTCCTATCAGGAAACACCGGATACAGCAGTACCACTGGTCAGTTACGAACCGTTTGGCGTCGGACTGGATATCGACCTGTTCAGTAATGATACCGAACAAGCCGACAGCGAAGAAAAAACGCTGCTTGCCGCCCCAGTACACACCGATGAAGATCAAGCCGAAAACCACAGCTACGAGACAGAGTTTGCCCGTAACCTGTACCGGTACTGGGTCAACCACCTGCGCAATCTGCCGGAAAACACCGCCATTATCGAATTGCTGGGCATCAATCGCCCCACTATCGAAATGTTGGTGGAAGAGTTGATCACCGCCAGCGTCCGGTTGAGGATCGAGGACGATCTACAAATTATGCTGGTGGATTCGGGGCAGTTGGGGGTTAACCGTGAAAGCAAGGCGGATCGTCAAGTGTCACGTGCACTCAACGTACTCGGCGACTTCGTCGCCTGGCTGGGCTTTCAGCAAGTATCGGAATCTCTGCGCCCAGATAGCCGCGTCAACAAAGGCAACAAGATCTTTGCCAAACCGGAGAAGCAGACAGCCAACTTTGGCTCCTCACGACGGCTGACCAAGTTATCGGCAACACCGATCAACAATACCGCGTATTACATCTATGACTGGCTGATAGGCCTGAATGAGATGATCATCCAGAACGCCGGTTACGCCGCTGGTCGTGATATCAAACCCAAGCAGCGTGAACGGCTGGGAACCATCCTCAGTTTGATCAAACCAACTGAAGGCTAACGCGTGGGCGGAGCATTACGCTCCGCCTTTCACCATTCCATGGTGCAAAAAGTTAAGCAATCAAATAATTATATTGTTTTTCTTGCTTATTCTTTCGACAACATCACGTTATAAATCAGGCTGATCTTGCAAAAATGCAGCGCTCACGTCATAGTTTTAGTCAGGGTGTGTACTGTTGTTCCGAAAGTTGTACCACATGTTGTATCGAATATTGTTATTGTCATGTTTTTTCTTTGATTCGCCCGGTTTAAAACACACTGTTTATTCAAAAAAGGAACACAGGCCACCCCGTTCTTTTTCCACCATCTTTCTTTAATGCCGCTCTGTTTTCTGCCAAAGAGAACAGTAAAGGCACCACTTCCAGGGATACCGGTTGCCGTTACCTGTTAGGTATGTTCCAGACATACAGACTAACCCCGTACTGGCATACCAGGCTGCTGCTGATATCGATTTACCGGCTAACGGCGCTGTAAAACGATTGCTATAAATAGTGAGATAAATAATGCATTTCCCGTTCCACGACGTCTGATACCTGACACAGACGCGCGGTTTTCTCTTGGCTGTTCACGACATGGCACAGGTAACGCATCATGAGTAACAGTAGTGAATCCGACACCGCATTCGACGATTTTCTAACGCTCTCCGCCCTGCTTACCGGTTTTAGCCGATTTGAGCTGACCGGAACCGGGCTGGCCCATGACTATTTCACCTGGCTGCAACAGGCTGCTGCCATACCGTTCAGGCAACTGCAGCACGATTTTTCGGCACAACCGGATGACGAAGCGATACGGCTCAACTGGCTGCAAGCCACAGTACTGACATCGTCGTCGCTCGGCCCGGTCACACGCAGCTTGTTGCGGTTGTGGTATACCGGACAATGGGTTCCCGTTAGCCCGGCACCGAACGACACCGCCACATTCCTTAGCGATGCCGCCTGGCGCGAAGCGTTGATCTGGCAGGCCATCCATGCTCATCCTCAGGCTATCCGTCAACAGGAGTTCGGCGCCTGGGCCGAACCACCGACGGCTGAATGGGGAGCACACGAATGAATTTCGTCACCCCTCATCAGGCTGAACAGACTGATTACGACGTGGTGATTGTCGGCGGCGGCATCGCTGGTTCACTGTTGGCCAAAACCCTGACCCGTGGGGGAAAACGCTGCCTGATACTGGAAGCCGGCGACGCACAGAATCAACATTACACCGGCTACCGGCATACACTGCAGCGCTATCGTCAACGGGCGGATAAAAACCATCAGGTACCCAGCCCACATAACGTCAATGCACCGGTGCCGCACGATACAGCATTGCACCCGTTAATGCCTGATGGGTATGACGATCGCGGCTATCTGGTGCAACAGGGACCATTGCCGTTCAGTTCTACCTATTGCCGGCAACTTGGCGGTACTTCGCTGCACTGGCTTGGCAGCGCCATGCGTATGCTGCCGGAAGACTTCGAATTGCAACGTCGCTATGGCATCGGGCTGGACTGGCCACTGCGTTATAACGACCTCGAACCCTGGTATCGGGCCGCCGAATATGAACTGGGGGTATCGGCCAATGTGGAGGAGCAGGCTTATCTGGGCATTCGCTTTCCACCAGATTATGTCTATCCGATGCAAGGGCTGCCGCCTGCCTGGAGTGACCGACAGCTGGCACATCGCCTCACCGACATGGTTATCATGGAAGACGGGCGCTCAATACCGTTACCTTTGCGCAGCACCCCATCAGCCCGTAATGGCGTGCCCCACCCCGGTTATGACCATGGCCACGGTTATCACCCCCGCAGTGCGGCAGGCGGTTCGCCTCTCGGCTTACGCTGTACCGGCAGCAGTCACTGCACGCCGCTGTGCCCAACGCAAGCGCGTTACAATGCGTTGAAAACACTGGAAGATGCCGATCCGGCATTGTTGGATATTCTCACCTGTAGCGTGGCACACAAGTTGCTGATTGACCCATCCACAGACGCTATTACCGGCATCCAGTTTCGTCATTATGTGCACCATGAAACCGCGTTACATCATCTGCATACCGTCAGTGCCCGGCGTTATGTATTGGCCGGCAACGCCATCGCCAATGCGGTTCTGCTACTGGCATCCGGCGCTTGTAAAGGCAATGATCTGGTAGGACGGCATCTGATGGACCACCCGGTACTGCCGGTATGGGGCCGGGCCGATATGCCGTTGTGGCCGATGCGTGGCCCGCTCACCACCTCAGGAATTGAAGCCTTGCGAGGCGGCCCGGCGCGAGCGAATCGGGCGGCATTTCGCATTGAATTGAGCAACGACGGCTGGCGCTGGCCGGTCAACACGCTCTATCAGGATGTCGAACAGCTACTCGATGAACCGTTGTGCGGTCCCCGCTTACGTAGCCAGATGCGTGAACGGCTGTCACGGCAATTCAGCGCCCGCTGTCTGGTAGAGCAACTGCCTGAATACAATAACCGGGTAACGATTCATCCTGACTACCGCGATGCGCTGGGCAATTACCGCCCGGTGATTCACTACGATTTATCGCTGTATACCCGCTCCGGCGTTGCTCGCGCAGGCTGTGTCATGCGCCAGATTTTCCGGCACATCGGTATTCGTGATCACAGCCACTATTCGCCCACTGAACCAGGCTATTTTACCTGTCAGGGACAGCCGCTGGCATTTGTTGGCGCCGGACACATCGCCGGCACCCACTGTATGGGTCATTCACCCCATCATTCGGTAGTTGATCGCCAGCAGCGTAGCTGGATTCATAAGAATCTCTATCTGGTAGGCGCCGGAAATATGGTTAGCATGGGAACAGCGCCGCCAACCCTGACGCTGGCAGCGCTGACGCTATGGGCAGCGCACACAATTCTTTCCGAACTGGACAGAATGTGTGCCAGCACACGTTAAACGCGAAAAAAACGCTACAAAAGATGATGATATTCAAGTTTCATGCTAGGAATAAATAGATAAGACTAACTACACACTTCGTCACTGCTGTTACTGACTAAGACGGAATAACACCATGAACTTAAACGAACAAACCCAAAAGCACGATTTGGAAACTACATTCAGGGAACAGGGCTACGTTAAATTAAACAGTCACAAGGATTTGGCCCATGAACTGGATGACATCCGTGATCTATTGCAAAAGGCCATGGTGCTGGAGCACGCGGTCATTCCCCCTTACCTGACCATGCTTTATACCGTGGATGATGATATCGATCCGCGAGTTCCCGACGTCATCCACTCCGTTGTGATTGAAGAGATGTTGCACTTCGTGATGGTCGGCAACTTGCTTAACGCGGTAGGCGGCACACCGGAGATCAATAGCCCCAGCTTCATGCCTGATTACCCAGCCACGTTGCCGTTCGGCATTGAAGACATGGAAATTCAGTTACATCCGTTTTCCCAACACGCCATACATCAGGCGATGCAAATCGAACACCCCAAATATGTCCGCCCGGAAGTGGTAGCCAGCCATGTCTGCAGTGACATGTCCATCGGCGAATACTATATCTACATCGAGTCACGCCTGCGTGCAGCGGTAGAATCCTTTGGCGAAAAAGCCGTATTCTGTGGCGATCCCACACGTCAGATTGAATCGGAACAATTCTGTCACGGCTCATACGGCCAGATCACGCCGGTTGTCGATTTGGACAGCGCGGTAAAAACGCTGCGTCAGATTTGCGATCAAGGCGAAGGTTCGCCGCACAATATTTGGCAAGGCGATGAAAATAATGTGCCGCATTACTACCGATTCAACGAAATCTACTGTGAACGCCTGTATGCGCATGGCGACACCATCGCCAGCGGCCCGACCGGCGAACCCCTGGCTATCGAATGGGATAAAGCAGTCAAAACTCATAGTGCAGCCAAGATCAGTGATTATCCGGAAGGTGAGCTACGCAAGGCGATTGTGCGTTTCAACCGCCGTTACAGCGAACTGCTGGAAAACCTGCAACTGGCGTTGTCTGGTCGCCCACTCAAACTCACCCCAACGGTAATGGCGATGGGGTCACTGCGTGAAGATTTTCGCGCGATTGTTACCCACCCGTTCCCCGGTGATAACGCGTATCGGGCGGCGCCGACATTCGAGTATACCCCACCGCCGCCGCCGCGCTTCCAGTCCAAGAGTCAGGCTGTGACGTTCTCCAACAACCAGGCCACGCTGGAAAAACTCTCCCAGGCTTATATTGCAGGCGATCTGCAAATGGCGCTGGCTTGCCTGAGCGAACAACTGGTGTGGGATATGACTGGTCCGGTAGATGTCCCCTATACCGGTGTTTTCTATGGTCACGAAGGTTTCTCACGCTTCTGGTCGCTGATGGGCCAGACGGTGGAATTCAGCAGCGAAGTGGTGGAAAAAGTCTTCTTCAGCGACAATCAGGCAATGGCTTACGGCAGTCAACAAGGGATCACCAAATCTACCCGTGTCCCTTACAGCTACGACTGGGCGATACGTTATGAATTCACCAGCGATCACCGCATTCGGCTGATGCGTCATTATTTCAACCCGATGCGTATTCAGGCCGCGCTGGCTGCCGCACCGTCAAAACCGCGGTCATTCATCAATAAATAACCGCTTCTGCACCATCACTCTCCCCGCACCGCCAGTCTGGCGGTGCTTTTTTTGGGAAACGTACATCAGAGACTGAAAAACGGCTCCACTATCTGTTGAACATCGGGGATAGCGTTAGCGACATGCATCCCCCCCGACTCATAATTTCCCCGATACTTCACCACCAGTCCGGCTTCTGAACAGATAACCACCCCGGCAGCGATATCCCAAATACTGGTATTTTTTTCCACGTAACCATCAGTAAAGCCCAACGCGGCAAAACTCAATCCGACTGTGGCGCAACGATAACGAGCCACCGCCCAGCCCTCATCACGCAGGTAACCATCCAGAATGGCCACTTCCGCCGCAGGCCAATTATTGCTTTCACCCAGAGCCACTAACCGGACTTCGCTGAACGGCACCTGACGGCGATAAGGCATTCCGTTACGCCATACGCCACACCCAATTGCCGCAGACAGCGTCAGGTTCATCATCGGCAACGCAATAGTCCCTACCATCGCCAGCCCGTTCTCGATGTAGCCAAGTGAAATCCCCCACAACGGCAAGCCACGCAAAAAGTTGGTAGTACCATCTATCGGATCGATAACCCAGAAACTGTCGCCGACTTCGCCCCCCATTTCCTCACCCAGAATCGCGTCCTGAGGAAACACTTCCCGCAGGCGATCACGGATTAACTGCTCTACCTGACGATCCGCATCCGACACAAAATCATTGGCGGATTTCTGTTCAACCACCACAGTGTCACGCCGGGCAAATAACTGTCTCGCCAACAACGTGGCTTCTTCCATGACGGTATTGGCGGTTTCAAAGCGCAACTGCAAATCAGACATCACATCCTCCGGTTACTAGCCCAGCAAGTCAGGAATATCAGACAGCACCGTCTGAGCGCCATTGTCCAGAAAGCGCCGAGCCTGAGCGGCGTCATTAACAACCGCCACCGCGTATTCGATACCACTGTCTGACAAAATGTGCTGGGCTTCGTCATCCAATAGTTCCGCCAGACAGTGCAATATCTGACAATGTGTTTCCTGTAATAACGCTACCGGTTTTTTCGGCGGCACTACCACAGCAAAGGCGCGTGGCACATCCGGCATCAAGCGCGCCGCCGTCTGAATCGAACGAACGGAAAAACTCGACAGAAACAGGCGATCACGACGGTTGGCTGGCCACATCGATTTCAGCACCCCCAACGCCACTTCCGCCGTTTCTACGTCATCTCCCGCCGTTGGTTTCAGTTCGAGCTGCAACCCCACATCCAACTCCAGCACGCAGGTGATAAGCTCCGGCAACGTCGGGATAGTCACACCGGCAAATGCCTCACCGAATTGCGCACGCGCTTCCAGTTGGCGAATCTCCGCCAGAGTCAACGCGGCGACCAGACCATGACCGTTGGTGGTGCGATCTACCCGATCATCATGGATGATCACCGGCTGACCATCCTTGGTTAGCTTGACATCCACCTCCAGCCACTTCGCGCCACAAAGCACGGCTTTGTGCATGGCGATCAGCGTATTTTCCGGCGCCAGCGCAGAAGCGCCACGGTGAGCGATTAACGCATCATTTACCACGCGTTGACGGCGCAGATAATCAGTTACAGAATCAGACATAATGGTTTCCCTGGTGTTTCAATGCATCGGTGTTAAGTAAGAAAGTATGTCGAACCAATGGACATGTTGCCTTGCCCGCATCAGATACAAACAGGTTGTTCAGACGTCATAACAAGGCATCGTGATGTCATTTCAGCATCACGTTTTGAATAAACTGTTTTTTAATTTCGTCACCCAATGGTTTGGCCGCCCAGGCAAAGCTGTGCGACCTATCCAGTGAGTCTGTCGCTGATATCTCTTCCCCGGCTGGCATTAGCGGTGCGGTACCGAATTGCGTATGAAAACGCAATTGCGTTTCTGGCTGCGTCAAGTAGTGAATAAACAGTAATGCCGCTGCCTTATGTTTGGCGTTGGCCGGAATCCCCACCACATTACCGCCCCCAGGCATACCAAAATCAGGCAGGTAGAACTTGATGTCCGGCGACACTTCACCTTTGTGTTGCAGCGAGAGCACCAGATCCTCCCATGAGGCGGCAAGTTTGAATTCGCCGGCATTCAGCCGGGTCATGCTATCGGCATTAGACGCACTGATGACAAGGCTACTTTTATAACGGTTGAACCACTGCCAGGCCGGCGTGAGCCGTTGCAGTATCTCCGGCGTGACACTGCCGTTGCGGTAGTCAACATTGCTGACCAACGCACGGGTAATGGATTCGATAAACGCCGGGCCAGAACCGCCATTTTCCACGTTAAAGACGAATTCACCGGGATTCTTAATCAGAAACTGTTCGAACTGGGGTAATGAATGCGGCAAGGCGGCAGCATTGATGCGTGCTGAATTGTAGGCAATGACGGTCTGATTAGCCCAAAACGCAACGGCATAACCCTGAGTATCGACCCCTTCTATCTGATAGGTCAGCTTATCGCCAGCTGGCAAGCGGGAAGTGAGCGGTCCCCAGAACAGTCTGGGACCGTTAAGCAGCCCGAACTGGCTACCGCCTACCGATATGACATCGATATCTCCTTGCTGACGGTTCTGCTCCGCCAGCAGCTTATTGATGCTGGCTGCTGCTTCGCCATCCGGAATGGTGACCCGGATGCCATACTGTTTCTCAAACGCTTTAACTTCATCGCGCAGTCGATCCTGGTAATACCAGTTAAACCAGGTAAGTTGCCCTTCTTTACGCGCCTGCGCCTCTACTTCCTGCCAGGACATCGTTTTCAAATCTGCCGCCAGAGCTTGCGCCTGATACAACGGCAACAGTAATAACGGCAACGCCGCCAGCTTGCGCAGGGCCGACAACGTAAATCGAATACGCATACAAGACTCCCCTGAATGGTTAAGCCGCATCATCGCTATCCTTTATTGACGAAGGCTGACACGGGCACATTTTTGAGACAGCGCTCCATCAGCAGCATCAGCACGACGTTGGGCACCACCAGAATCAGAGACACCACTGCCGCGTTGGGCCGGATGAAGTTGTAGCCAAGGTATGAATAGAGAATGGTTGGTACGGTGACAAAGTCAGGCGCTCCGACGATGTAGGAGACGGAGAACTCTTCAATCGACAGGATAAACACCATAATTATCGCCGCCATAGCGCCAGACTGGAGCGATGGCCAGTAGGCGACCCGGAACACATCCCGTTTGGATGCCCCCAGGTTGCGCGCCGCATCCACCAGATCCTGCCGAACCTGGCTAAAAGAGACACTCAAAATACGAATGGCGTACGGCAGAAACAGCACCGTATGGCCGACAAAAATCCCCATAAAGCGGGAATATACCCCCAGTCGTATCAGTAGCGAGGAGAAGAACACCGCCACCACAAATCCCGGCAGCACAATCGGCAACAACGTCAGCACCTGCGCCAGCCCTTTGCCGGGAAACGTCATACGGCCAAACGCATAGGCGGTCGGCATTGCCAGCAACAGGCATGTCAACGTCACTACCGGTGCCAGCAGATAACTGTGCAGCAACGCATCGGGCAATGAAGTGTTATTCCATAACTCAACCCAACGCAACAACGACAACACCGGCGGAAATACATGTGGGTAAGACCAGGGGTGAGAGGGGTCTACCAGTGACCATAGCACCGCCATGGCGAACGGCAGAATCAGCCAGAGGCACCCCAGCAGCAGGAACAGCACCACCAGCAGGCGATTGAGTCGGTTAATGGCTGTTTGTTGCATTGATTATCCCCTCATGCCGCGCACAACCACACCGGCGGCCATTGCCAACAGCCCGGCCCCTGCCAGCGACAACAGCATCAACATCATCGCCACCACTGCCGCCTGATTCCAGCCGTCAGTTCCTGATTGCTGTACGCGGAACATCAGTTGCGACATGGAATACAGGTTGACCGGACCCGCGACTGACTGAAAAGAAAAGTCGCCAGCCGCGCCGATAAAGATCAGCATCATCGCCGTCTGCAACGCCCGTAGTGTTAACGGCAGCACAATGCGGCGAAAGCGGACCCATACGCCAGCACCAAGATTCCGGGCAGCCTCCAGCACCGTTTCTCCGATGGCCTGCACCGACCCACTCAACAACAGCAGCGCAAACGGCATCTGCTTCCAGACCTGCAGCAGAATCACGCCGATACCGTTGGCGTCGTTCTGCATACGAATTGGCCGTTCCGTCAGCCCCAGCCGTAACATCACCACGTTGAGAAATCCCTGATAAGAAATGAAATTGACGAACAAAAACGCCGCCGTCAGCCCCGGCACCAGCAACGGCGCTTTTAACATTGCGCGCAGCGTCATCACCCCCGGAAACGGTTTGCGCAGCCAGATAGCCAACGGATAAGCCAGTGCCACCGACAACACCGCACTGAGCAACGCAATACGTGCCGAATAAAAAAAAGAGCGCCACAGCTGCTCGTCAGTCAGCATGACTTGCCAAAAACGCAGCGATAACCCACTGTCGCCGGCAAAATTGAAAAAACCCAACGACTGAGAAAACGCCATGCACAACACCGCCCCCATCGCCAGCACGATGATGCCCACCCCTGGCAGTATCAACAGATAAGCCATGAACGGCGATCTCATGCCACCCCCTCGCGCAAGAACCGCAGTGCATCTGGCGCCAGCGAAAAATAGTAGGTTTCACCCTCCAGTAGCGGCTGGTATCCCAACAACTGGATGCGGAAACACAGGGTATTGTTATCGGGAAGACAACCTTCGACATCCGTCAGGTTGCCAAGAAAGGTATGGCGCTTAACGCGCAACGCAAAGATGTTCTGCCCCAGCGCAGACGTTGATAGCAGACAGGCTTTTTCCGGACGCCAGCACAGATAAATACGCTCATGAGCTGGCGGATCATCCGACGTCACCACGAATTCACCCAATGCGGTCACCACCCGGTAGTATCCGTTATCGTCATCCCGCGATGTGACCGTGCCTGTCATGATGTTGGCCGTACCAATAAAATCAGCGACAAAGCGATTGACTGGCTGGTGATAAATTTCCTGCGGCGTGCCGGTCTGAATAATACTGCCGCCGTGCATGACTATCACCCTGTCGGACATTGCCAGTGCTTCAGCCTGGTCATGCGTGACATAAACCGCGGTAAAACCGTGTTTACGTTGCAGAGTGCGGATCTGTAACCGCAGTTGCTCACGCAACCGGGCATCCAGATTGGATAGCGGCTCATCGAACAGCATCACATCCGGTCGCACTGCCATTGAGCGCGCCAGCGCCACCCGCTGTTGCTGCCCGCCTGATAACTGAGCAGGTAATTTGTCCAGATGCCCGGCCATTGCCACGGTCAGCGCCATTTCCACTACCCGGTGGCTTAGTGTCTCCCGTGGTGTATTCCGTTGTTGCAATCCAAAAGCAATGTTTTCCGATACCGTCAGATGCGGAAACAACGCATAGGATTGAAAGCACATCGCCGTATTGCGCTTTTCCGGCTCCAGGCCGTTCATGTTTCGTCCACCAATACAGATGCGTCCGTCGTCCAGCGGCACAAACCCGGCAATAGCACGCAATAACGTGGTTTTGCCGCACCCGGATGGTCCCAGCAAGGTAACGAATTCGCCTTCATTAACATCGAACGATACTCCCTTGAGAACGGGCACATCGCCATAAGCCACGCTGGCACGTTCTACTTCCAGTCTACCCATTCACATGCTCTCCAGTAGGTCGCAACGCGCCTATTCCACAAGGTAAAAACACTGCCAATTCAATTTATAATGCATTATGCATAATAATGATGACAGATATGTTGCGAATATGTCACTGGAAGTGAATGAAATAACAAACTGATATGTAAATGAATATATAAAAACAACCTATAAATGCAGGTACAATCGACTTCATTTATCAGGTTGTATACGATGAAAAATGTAATTATCATTCATAATATTTAATTATTGACATTATCTAATTTATAATATGCCATTATGAACCAGAGGCTAACTGCACAATCTGGCAATATAAAAAGGATCTACACACTATGAGCATACGCACGGGAGTCTGTCCCTGATGCGGCCAATACTTCACGATAACGAAAGTGCCACCGTGAACGAACGCATGATTCTGGATATTGTCCGACGTCACCGAAGCATCATGCGTTCTGCGATTTCACCGCAGACCAATCTCACCCAACCGTCCGTGCATCGCATTATTGATAGCCTGCTGGAGCGCGGATTGCTGCAACTGGGTGAAAACATCGTACACGGGCGCGGCAAACCCAGCCCGGCGCTGGAACTGGCGCCAGCTGCGCGTTACAGCATCGGCATCTCGGTGAATACCGATACGCTGGCATTTTGCTTGTGTGACTTCAGTTGCCAGGTGTTGCACGAAGAAACGCTGGATATTCCGCTGGATGACCGTACGCGGGCCATGTTTACGCTAAAAGAACAGGTACGTAAGGCGCTGCACCAATATGCTATTCCTGCGCCAGCCGTTGTGGGCGTCGGGTTTGCCATCGCCGGTTATCTGATAGGAGATAACCGGTTGTTCAATGCACCGGAGCCGCTGCGCGACTGGTCATTGGTTGATCTCAAAAGCGAACTGGAAACCCTGTTTGATCTCAACGTCTGGACGGAGAACAACTCCACCACCGGTGCGATTGGTGAATCCGTACTGGGCGCAGGCCTGCACTACCCAACCTTTGGCTACCTGTCATTCAACTATGGCTTTGGCGCAGGGCTTATCCTTAACGGTCAACCCTTTTCCGGTTCGTTCGGCAATGCCGGGGAAATCAGCCGTATTTATACCGAACAGGAATTCCACTCAAGGCCGGCGTTGGGAGAGTTGCTCAAGCGGCTCAACGCGCACGGTATCGATATCCAACACGTGAGCACACTGCGCCAGCAGTTCGACCCGCAATGGCCGGGTGTACGCGACTGGGTGGAAGAAATCAGGCCCTACCTGAATCGGGCGATTGATGCGATGCGTGCGGTAGTAGACCCTGCCGCCATCGTGTTTGGCGGCGAACTGCCGATGGCATTAGGTGAGATGCTGCTCAGCGTACCGCCAACCGAGCTGCCGCCTCGGTATGGCCATGCCGCTCATTATCCGCGACTCTTGCTGAGCCAGATCCAGCACGACCCGGCGGTGCTGGGTGCGGCGTTAATGCCATTAAAAGCACGTTATTTTACCTGAATTCGGTTTTACGGCAGTGTGTACTGCCGTAAAAGTAACAATGTCACTCAGAATTCAGCGTAGCAGTTGCTTCCGTCAGCAATGATACCAGCGTAGCGACTTCGGTATCGCAGGGTTGCTTTTCTTCCTCCACTACCAGATACAGCGGCGTAAAACGCCGCCCACCTTGCGGTAATGGCAATAATTTCAGTTCACCCGATGCCAGCCCAGATACGATAAGGGTTTCCGGCATCCAGCCGTAGCCAACGCCATGCATTACCGCTTCCAACGCCGCCTCCACCGTCGTAAACGTCCAGTTTTCAGCGTTGGCCGGTTTATGCAGACTGTCTTTCTGCTGTTGTCTATCAATAATTTCAATCAGCGGATACGCGCCAAGATCCGCAAACGACAACGGTGCGGCCAGTTGGTGCAACGGGTGGTCAGACCGGGCGACGGCCACAAACGCCATTTCCATCAGCAATCTCCCACGATTCACGCCCTCCCACGGTTGGGAAATCAACCAGATATCTGCCTGATACCCCGCCAGTTGCGCCCGGCTTTCGCTGCGCAGCACTTCCATCAGATGAACCTGCGTATGTGGATAACGCAACTGGAAGGTGCGCAGCGCAGAAAACAAGGTCGGTTTGGGGAAAATGCTGTCCACTACCAAATCGATCCTCGCTCGCCCACCTCTGCGCAGCACATCCGCCCGCCATTCTAACGCCTGAAAGGCATGTAGCAGCGGAATCACCTGCGTCAGCAGTTGCTGCCCTTGCGCGGTCAGCACCGTCCGACGTCCGGATGGTTCCAGCAGCGTCACCCCCAACCGCTCCTGCATCAACGACAATTGATAACTGATTGAAGACTGGCTGCGATTAAACGCTTGTGCCGCCGGGGCAAAACCACCCAACTCCACTACGGCCTGTAGCAGTGTCCATTGTTCCAGTGTCGTTTTCGTCAACATCATGTTTCAACTGCCCTTCACATCACGCTCGGTTCATCTCTTTATTCATCTAATTATCAAATCAATTAGCGCTAAAAACAGTGTTATTCATCAACTTAACTCGTCTTTATACTGCTCTCCAGCCAACAAAAAGGAAAATAGTATGAGCAATTTCGACAAACAGGATCTCAGCGGTTTTGTGGGAAAACATCTGGTTTATACCTACGACAACGGCTGGAATTACGAGATCTACGTGAAAAATGACCACACGCTGGATTACCGCATTCATAGCGGTATTGTGGCCAACCGCTGGGTGAAAGATCAGCAGGTGTTTATCGCCCGCGTCGCCCGCGACGTCTACAAAATATCCTGGACCGAACCAACCGGTACCGACGTGAGTTTGATCGTCAATCTGGGTGACCGGATTTTCCACGGCACCATATTCTTCCCTCGCTGGGTGATCAACAATCCGGAAAAAACCGTGTGCTTCCAGAATGATCACATTCCGCTGATGGAATCCTATCGTACGGCAGGCCCGGCCTACCCGACTGAAGTGATTGACGAATTCGCTACCATCACTTTTGTGCGCGACTGTGGCGAAAACGACAATAGCGTTATCAATTGCCCCGCCAGCGATCTGCCGGCCAATTTCCCGCAAAACCTGCGCTAACGCGCCCGACGGCGCACCGCCCGGTTCGCCGTTTTTTCCCATTGCCCTATTTTCTTCACGTCATACATCGGCATCAGGGTAGACCGCATCACAGGCTGAATATAGAACGCTCAAATATCCCCTATAACACGCAACGGCAGGCCATCAGGCCTGCCGTTTTTACTCGTCATCCTGAAAACAAGACTCAGAACGTTGTCCAGTTATCCGCTGATGCACTGGCTGAACGATTGACCGGCAATATCGCTGGCCGACTGGCGGTATCAGCAAGACGCGGATGACCAGCCATATAACCTGAGGCCTGTGGTTCATCCTGCGCCGACAGACGGAATACCGACACAAGCCGTGATAGTTTCGCTGCTTCATCTTCCAGTGAATTCGCCGCCGCGGACGACTCATTCACCATCGCAGCATTTTGCTGAATAGTGGTATCCATTTCTGACACCGCCGCGCCAATTTGCGCGATGCCGCGACTTTGCTCATCCGACGCGGAAGCGATTTCCCCCATAATGTCGTGTACCCGCTTGACGGACGACACAATATCATCCATTGCACTTCCCGCATCCGAAACCAGCACCGTACCCGTGCTAACCCGTGAAACCGATTCTGAGATCAAGCCCTCAATCTCTTTGGCCGCTTGAGAACTGCGTTGTGCCAGATTGCGCACCTCGCCAGCGACGACGGCAAAACCACGCCCTTGTTCCCCTGCACGTGCCGCTTCTACCGCAGCGTTAAGCGCGAGGATATTAGTCTGAAATGCAATACTGTTGATGACGGTAGTAATATCAGAAATCTTTTTCGAACTGCCGGATATGTCATCCATCGTCTGAATGACCTTATGAATAATCTCACCGCCCCGATTGGCATTATCAGATGCCTGCTCGGAAATCTGGCTGGCATGGCGGGCATTGTCGGCATTATTTTTCACTGTGGCGGTAAGTTGTTCCATGCTGGCGGCGGTTTCCACAATGGCCGACGATTGCTGCTCAGTACGCGAAGACAGGTCGTTATTGCCGGCTGCGATATCCGAAGAGGCTTTCGCCACGCTGTAGACACTGTGCCGGATATCGGCAATCAACTGACGCAGCTTTTCAGTCATTAACATCATAGCCTGGGTCAGTTGCCCCAGCTCATCATGCCGCTCTACCGTCACACTGGCAGACAAGTCACCACCGGCAATTTTTTCCGCCAGTTTCAGGTTAGCAATCACCGGTCGGGTTATCTGGCGAGTGACCGACCAGGAAATAAATACCCCCATAATCACAGCGGCAATACCAGAAATGACCGTCTGGAACACTGAATTCTCGATAACATCGTTATTACGGGCACCAATTTTTTTAAGAATCACACCGATGTCATTAATCAATTTATCTCCGATTGCCCTGAGATCGGAATCAGACGCTCTTAACTGATTAAGTTTATCGCTATATTTCACCCCGCTCTGGTTGTAATGCTCAATTCGGTTACCAAGCTCGCTGACGCTATTTCTCAACTCGGCAGGAAGTGCCCCATTCAGGTTATCGAAGGATTTTTTCGCCTGCTCATAAACGCTCTGCATAGCTTTGAACGCAGCGTCGCTGTTTTCTTTTTGCAACAAGTGCACTTTATCCACCAGTTGTGCATAGAGTATGCTGGTCTGATGATACTGGCGTAACAAATTGATATCATTTGAACTAGTATAAAGCGCATCGCTCAGGGTGGCTTTCTGGTCAAGCGCCGTGATGTCTTTTGTGACCTCGTTCATACCATTAACACTGGTTTTGATACGATCAATATTTTTGCCGTAATCGGTGAAATCCTGCGCCACATTTTTAAAATCATTCTGGTAAGTCTCATCCCAATTCAGTGCATTCACTTTTTCATTTAACCGACGAGCTTGCTCAAGATACTTGTCCAGATTGGTGAGGTTTTCGTTATTGAGGGTATAGGTAAATTTAATTCGGGAAATTCGGGTGAGATCAATAAAATTGCCCATTTCATTCATAATCGAGCTTTTACTATACAAGTCCCGAATCATGAAAAAACGAACCGAACTAAAAGTTGACGCCAAAATAACCAGCAGCAGCACAATGCCAAATCCGCCATACAGCTTGTGAGAGATCTTTAGATTCCTCAGATAATTCCCAAACACACTCATCCTTAACGTCTCCGACTGGGTGATAACATCGTGAAAAAATTGCACGCATATTTTTACTTATCGGAAATAATTGGTTTTTTTGCAGCAACAAAAAGTGATTTTAATCACATTTTTATTGAAATAGTGATTTGCAAAAATCAAAAATGATTTTTTTTCATCAAATTTGGGGGGGGGAGACCAAAAAAACCCCGCCATCAGGCAGGGCTACACGCTCACATTGCAGTCTGTTATTTGGCTGGTGTCAGCAGGTTTTTCCCAATAGCCAACACCGCACTGGCCTGACGCTGTTGCGCCGGTTCAAACATTTTATTATCCACCAGTGTTACCGGCTGGATTTCCACCACCCGGCCTTTAACCACAGCTGAACACAGTGAGTGCACCACCTGGTCATTCAGAATCGTCAGCAGACAACGGAATTTAGGTGCGTCCTCCGCAACCAGTTCCTTTTTTTCTGGTCGAATCCGTTGGCGTAACATCTCTTTCTCAGAACTGGCAACAGCGGCATCCAGTTCATTTTCACTCGTGGCTTGCTGCCCGTTAGCCAACGGCGGCATATAGATAGTTACCAGCGCCTTACGTTTCGTTGCGGTATCCACATATTCAGCCTGTACCGAATGCTCTTTCGCATTCACTTCCACGCCTCGGCGTTTAAGTCCGTCAACCGCTGCCGGTAACGCATCCGCCAGTTGTTGAGAAGTATAACCGGCAATCAGGTCCGGATTATTATTGTCGGCAAAACCATAGAGCGGCATCGTCAGCAACAGACCACATAGCCCTTTCATTATCAAACCTTTACTCATTTTTTCGTCTCCTTCTGCCTAATTTTTTCATCATATTTCATCCCCTGATAACACTATATATCAAATTGTTGCTTTATCAGTGTGATAGCTCCTGTTTTTACCGTGATTTAGTCATTCCGCAGCCCATGATGTTCGATACGCCGTGGTAATCCCGCGTAACCTCCAGATTGACAGCAGTAATAAGTGACGTTGTCACTATAAATACTGGCGTGCTTCACCCTGCCAACTATAGTTTTGTTGGGTGAAGCAATTTTGTTGGGTAAATCGACACCGAATATCTTCCGTATGACCGCCGATTTTTCCGCGTGATGCCCACAACGCAGCAAAACCGATAATGGAAAAGAAGGGAACATCATGACACTAAAAGTATTGATTCTGGCTGGCTTGTTCGTCAGTGCGCTAGCTCACTCGGCCAGCACCACGGTCACGCTAAAAGAGGCGTTGCCGACAGGAGATGGCAATACGCTTGGCGATATCACCATTACCGAAACAGAATATGGCCTGCTGTTCAGCCCCAGTCTGAAAGGATTGCAGCCTGGCATTCACGGCTTCCACGTCCATACCAATGCCAGTTGCGCACCGGGTGAACAAAATGGCAACAAAGTACCGGCGCTGGCAGCCGGTGGTCACCTGGACCCGCAGAAAACCGGTCAACATCTCGGCCCCTACAATAGCAAAGGCCACCTTGGCGACCTGCCGGGATTGGTGGTCAATGCCGATGGCACCGCCAATTACGAGGTGCTGGCTCCACGGCTGAAATCACTCTCAGAGGTAAAAAACCATGCCTTAATGATTCATACCGGCGGTGATAATTACGCGGATATGCCGAAAGAACTCGGCGGCGGTGGTATGCGTATCGCCTGCGGCGTTATTCAATAATCTGTTGTTGACCGATTAATGTATTGGTAACCAATCAATGTATTGGTGACCGATGATGTTTCGCTGGCCGTTGCAGGCAACATGGCGACAGCATCGGTCATCTTTATATGTATTGTTTAACCCTTACTATTTGTAGTGGTACAGTTGACGGCACGTTAAAATACATTAGCCAACCTTTTTTGTTGCGCAGTATTACAAATTGTATTGTCGCCACGTAACAATGTGGTTTCACCGCACTCATTAGCGATGTGATCCCGTACACGGAAATGAATTTCTCGCTTATTTGGGAGATGACAGGTGATCGGGATCACCCTATACGCTGACTGCATCTCGTAGGATTATTTGGGCTTCCCATTAAATTAATTTAAATATAGGAGTGGGAATATCATGTCATCTTTCCTGAATCATATCGCCATACCGGGTTTAAAAAGGAACGGCCCGGCTCGTGGTACTTATCGCTGTGATGCGTTGCCCACTTCGCTGTCAGCTCTTGGATTACCGTCAAAATCGGGGTTAATGTTGGTATTTGTGCCCCCTGAAGCCAATTTTTCAGAGGTCAATCGCGCCTGGCAACGTTTCTCAGCTCCCAATCGTACCGTTATTACGCTCTCATCCACGGGTGCATTATGCAGCCAACGTAATAGCTCCACCTACTGCGACATGAATGGCCCGTACGGCAGTTGGCTATGGATGCCCCAGACGCTGATCGCTAAACACGAGGTGCACCTGGTAGATTTGCACACGCATGACAAACCCAGTGCCCGCGTTAGAATCGACGCTATCCGGCGAGAACTGGAGCGTATGGACGTGAGAATGCCGCTCTCTTCAGATAACACCTTCGCGTTGATTTATTGTGATGGCATGGCCGCGTCGGAAGGGTTTCTGATGCAAGCCTGGTATGCCTGTCGTCGTTTCCCCTGCCTGACCATCGGCGGGGCGGCAGGCGGACGGTTGGATTTCAGCGGAACTTACATTGGCGCTGACAATGCGGTACTGCAAGGAAAAGCCGTGATTGTGTTCTGCCAGATGGCGCCCGGTAAATCCTTTGCGCCGTTCAAGAGCCAGAACTTTGAACCGACAAAACAGAGCTGGCTGGTAGCAGAGGCCGACCCGGTTGCCCGCACGGTTAAATCCGTCTTTGACGCCAGCGGCCATGAGCAACCCATCATTGAGGCAGTCGCTTCATGCCTGCGCTGTCCGCCGCATCAGGTCAGCCAGCATCTGACGGGAAAAACCTTTGCGGTTAAAGTCAATGACGAATACTTCGTTCGCTCGGTTGCCTCTATTAAAGAAGACCACATTGCCTTTTTCTGCGATCTGGAGTTTGGTGACCGTCTGTATCTGATGCAATCGACGGATTTCATCACCACCACAGAGCGGGATTGGCAACAGTTCATGTCGCAATATGGTAAACCCGAACTTGTGCTGCTCAACGACTGCGTGCTACGCCGGGCCGGCAACAGCAATCTGGAACAGGCCCAATTCTTTAATCAGATCCCTGCAGCGGGTTTTTCCAGCTTTGGTGAAATTCTGGGGGTGCCGATTAACCAGACGCTGTCTGCACTGGCATTTTTCAGTCATAACGTTAAAGCGATGACACATTTCCCAGTCGAATACGCCGCGTATGCCGGACACTATGCTCAACGTGCGCTTCGGCGTTGGGAAGCGCTTCATGACATTCAGTCTGCGGTGGTCAAACAAGTGGTCGATTACGAGCAGGCACTGGCTCCCCTGCTCACAGCCATGCCGCAATTGGAACAGGCGACGCTACGACAAACCGATACGCTGGATGTAGCACAGACCAGTATTCGTGCGATTAGCGAATCTGCATCAAAAACACAGGAAGCACAAATACGGCTTGAAACCGGACTCAACGATCTGGAACGCATTTCAAAAGGCATCAGTGAGATCACCAACGGTATCAACGCCATTGCGGATAAGACCAATCTTCTGGCGCTGAATGCAGCGGTAGAAGCGGCGCGGGCTGGCGAAGCAGGCCGAGGGTTCGCCGTGGTCGCTGACGAGGTACGTAAACTGGCCAGTTCGTCCAAAGAGCAGGTCGATGCCACCACTCACAGCATCAACGAAGCGGTTGAAACCATCGCGCATATTCGTGCCATTGCCCAGCAGACGGTTACGACGACAACGCAGATGGCGGATAAAAGCATCTCAGCGGCCAATCAAATTGCCAATATGAGTGCGGAAACAGATAAAGATCGGGTCAATATGACCACCAACCTGAGCAGTCTGAAAGATCTTGCCATGGGTATGGATGCTATGCAGGATGCGGTCAACCAGTTGACCACCCTGCAAAAACTGGCTTCGTCCTGACACCTGCCAACCTAAAGTGATGGTCGTTATCCCGACCATCGCTTCCTGCCTCCTGACACGTCATGCAGTTTTTGTGTGACACACAACCCTATTAAAGCGACAATGCGGACTATGTTTAAATTCAGGTTAACGCGCAACTGCAGTTAACCGATATTTCACAACACGATATCCATGCAGACATTTTTATTTGACACGCTCTCCACACCTATTGGGGAATTATTATTGATTGCCGATATAAATTATCAGCTACGAGCGGTGGAATGGCGTGAATATGAAGAAAATTTATATCAATCTCTGAATAAACGTTATCGTCATGATCCGTTTGTGTTGAAAGGCCATAATAATCCTGGGGGATTGACCGATGCGCTACGTGCCTATTTCGCTGGCGATCTGAAAATTATTGAATCCCTGCCGGTAGCCGCCGCCGGTACTGATTTTCAGCAACAAGTATGGCAAGCACTGCGCACTATACCTTGTGGTAGTACAACCACTTACGGCGAACTGGCTGCCAGACTCGGCCACCCAGGCGCCGCCCGTGCCGTTGGTCTGGCCAATGGTTCCAACCCTGTCAGCATTGTGGTTCCCTGCCACCGTGTTATTGGCGCGCAAGGCGCACTCACCGGTTATGCCGGCGGTATTCATCGTAAACAATGGTTATTACTCCACGAAGGATATTTGCCGCAGCAGGATCTATTTAATACCGGACATTGAGTTACCGTGACTGTGGAGTTGATGGGCAAAAACTTCAAATGTCATGGTAAAAATATTAATAAGCTCACTATTTACTGGTTAGTTCCTGAGATAGTGGATCTTATCAGACCCAATAAAAGCTGTTAAAATTGACCGATATCAATTATCGCCTGAGTAAAGTCTATGATTCCTGAAAAGCGAATAATCCGACGCATCCAGTCTGGCGGTTGCGCCATCCACTGTCAGGATTGCAGCATCAGCCAGCTCTGTATTCCGTTCACGCTGAATGAGCATGAGCTCGACCAACTTGACAACATCATCGAAAGAAAAAAACCCATCCAGAAAGGGCAAGCGTTGTTCAAGGCCGGTGATGAACTGAAATCATTGTATGCCATCCGCTCAGGCACCATAAAAAGCTACACCATCACCGAACAGGGTGATGAACAAATCACCGGTTTCCATCTGGCCGGTGATCTGGTTGGGTTTGACGCCATCGGCAGTGCTCAGCATCCTAGTTTTGCTCAGGCACTGGAAACCTCCATGGTATGTGAGATCCCGTTTGAAACACTGGATGATTTGTCCGGCAAAATGCCTAACTTACGCCAGCAAATGATGCGGCTGATGAGCGGCGAAATCCGTGGCGATCAGGACATGATCCTGCTGTTGTCGAAGAAGAACGCTGAAGAGCGGCTGGCGGCCTTTATCTACAACCTGTCCCGTCGTTTTGCGCAGCGCGGTTTCTCGCCTCGTGAATTCCGGCTGACCATGACACGCGGTGATATCGGCAACTATCTTGGTCTGACGGTGGAAACTATCAGCCGTCTGCTTGGCCGTTTCCAAAAAAGCGGTATGCTGGCCGTAAAAGGCAAATACATCACCATCGAAAATACCGAACTTCTGGCCGAACTGGCAGGCTCAGCACGCAGTCAAGCGTAATATCTCCTCTTCTGACACCGGATCAATGATTGCTCTGAATTGTTGATCCGGTTGTCATCAACCAGTTGTTCAAAGTGATTTCCTTGCGTTACTCTTAACGAGCAGGCTGCAGAGTGACAGCCCATCAGGAGGAGCTATGGCGAAGTATCAGAATTTACTGGTAGCTATTGACCCCAATCAGGATGACCAACCCGCACTGCGGCGCGCCGTTTATCTGGTCCAGCGACTCGGTGGTCGTATCAAGGCGTTTTTGCCTATCTACGACTTTTCCTATGAAATGACCACCCTGCTCTCTCCGGATGAAAGAACCGAGATGAGGCAAGGAGTTATCGCCCAACGAACCGAATGGATTGCGGAACAATGTAAATACTACCTTGATGCGGGTATTCCCATTGATATCAAAGTAGTCTGGCATAACAAACCTTATGAAGCCATTATTCAGGAGGTTATTGCCGGTAAACATGATTTATTGCTCAAAATGGCACACCAGCATGACAGGCTTGAGGCGGTGATCTTCACGCCTACCGACTGGCAGTTACTGCGTAAATGCCCTTGCCCGGTCTGGATGGTGAAAGATCAGCCATGGCCGGAAGGTGGTCGCGCACTGGTTGCGGTCAATCTAGCCAGCGAAGATCCGTATCATGATCCGCTTAATATCAAACTGGTTTCGGAAACGCTGGATTTGGCTCGTCAGGTTAACCAAACCGAAGTCCATCTGGTCGGCGCGTATCCGGTTACGCCCATCAATATTGCCATTGAATTGCCGGATTTCGACCCTGGTGTTTACAACGGCGCCATCCGCGGTCAGCACCTGCTGGCAATGAAGTCTTTGCGTCAGAAATTCAATCTGGATGAACGGGTTACTCATGTAGAGAAAGGTCTGCCGGAAGAGGTGATCCCTGATCTGGCAGAACATCTTCAGGCTGGTGTAGTGGTGTTGGGATCACTGGGCCGCACTGGTTTGTCCGCCGCATTTATTGGCAATACCGTGGAACATGTTATTGACCATTTGAAGTGCGATCTACTGGCGATTAAACCGGACGATTTCGTCTCTCCGATCTCCTTGCAGGGAGAGAATGACGCCGGTAATCAGGAAAAAGCCAGCTGACCGCCACGTTATACTGCTCAGTAACCACACTAATAACAACAGGGGCCATTGGCCCCTGTTGTTTTATGATGTTTCCCCGTATGACGTGACGACTGGCTTATAACGCCTTCAGAATCGCTTCCACGCTTTCTTTGGCATCGCCAAACAGCATCTGCGTGTTTTCCTTGAAGAACAGCGGATTCTGCACCCCAGCATAACCGGTATTCATCGAGCGTTTGAACACGATAACATTCTGCGCTTTCCACACTTCCAGCACCGGCATACCGGCAATCGGGCTATGTGGATCTTCCTGCGCAGCCGGGTTAACGGTGTCGTTAGCGCCAATCACCAGCACAGTGTCGGTATCGGTGAAATCATCGTTGATTTCATCCATCTCCAGCACGATGTCGTAAGGGACCTTAGCTTCGGCCAACAGCACGTTCATATGTCCAGGTAACCGCCCGGCAACCGGGTGAATACCAAAGCGCACAGTAATCCCGCGAGCACGCAATTTAGCGGTAATGTCATGCACCGGATATTGCGCCTGCGCCACCGCCATGCCATATCCCGGCGTAATGATCACCGACGTGGAATTTTTCAGCAATTCCGCCACCTCTTCCGCCGTGGTTTCACGATGTTCACCCACCGCCTCATCGCCACCCGCAGAAGAACCATCAGTACCGAAACCACCGGCAATCACACTAATGAACGAACGGTTCATCGCTTTGCACATAATGTAGGACAAAATGGCACCGGAAGAACCCACCAGCGCACCAGTGACGATCAACAGGTCATTGCTCAGCATGAAACCTGCCGCGGCGGCAGCCCAACCTGAATAGGAATTCAGCATGGAAACCACTACCGGCATATCCGCGCCACCGATAGACGCCACCAGATGCCAGCCAAACACCAGTGCAATCATCGTCATCAGCAGCAGCGCAAACACTTGCATTGCAGTGCTGCCGGTTTTAACAAATACCAGCAACAGCAGGAATGACAATACCAGCGCCAGCAGATTCAACTTATGACGGTTAGGCAACATCAACGGCTTGGATGACAGTAAGCCGCGTAGTTTGCCAAACGCGACTATTGAGCCGGTAAAGGTCACCGCACCGATGAAGACCCCCAGAAACACTTCGGTCAAATGGATATTTTCCATGATCGGGTCAGCAATATCGCCTTCGCCGATAAAGCTGTTAAAACCGACCAATACCGCTGCCAAACCGACAAAACTGTGCAGAATCGCCACCAGTTCTGGCATTTCAGTCATTTCAACCTTGCGAGCCAGATGCACGCCGACAGCGCCGCCAATCACCATCGCCGCGATAATCCACCCCACGTTACCGGCATTCGGCCCCAGAATGGTCGCCAGCAGTGCAATGGTCATCCCGCTAATGCCGAAAATGTTCCCCTGACGGGACGTCTCGTGTTTGGATAAGCCAGCCAGACTGAAAATAAACAAAATTGCAGCAACGATATACGCTGCAGTCACTAATCCTCCAGACATCCGTTACCCCTTAATTCTTGCGGAACATTTTCAGCATACGCTGAGTGACGGTAAACCCGCCGAAAATATTGATGCTGGCGATCAGCACGGCGATGAAGGAGAAAAAGGATACCCACCCACCATGGCCAATCTGCAACAACGCGCCCACCACAATAATGCCGGAAATGGCATTGGTGACCGACATCAACGGCGTATGCAATGCGTGACTGACATTCCAGACCACGTAATATCCCACCACGCAGGACAACGCAAACACGGTGAAGTGCGACAGGAACTCTTTCGGCGCCACATTCGCCAGCCAGCCAAACAGCACAATCGCAATAGCGATGAAAATAAATTTATTCAACGGTGAAGCGGGCTTAGCCTCTGGCTGAGCGGTGGCAGCAGCGGCAGGTTTAGCCTGTTGCGGCTGAGCAGAAACCTGAATCGGCGGTGCAGGCCAGGTGATTTCACCCGCCTTGATGACGGTTACGCCACGAATAACGTTATCTTCGAAATCAATGTCGATCTCACCGTTTTTCTCTTTACACAGCAACTTCAGCAGATTCACCAGATTGGTACCATACAGCTGTGAAGACTGGGTCGGCAAACGACTTGGCAGATCAGTGTAACCGATGATTTTCACGCCATTTTCCGTCACCGTGACCTGATCCGCGACGGTTAGCTCGCAGTTACCACCGGTCTGCGCCGCCAGATCGACTATCACGCTGCCGGGCTTCATGCTCTGTACCATCTCACGGGTGATCAGACGTGGGGCTGGTTTACCGGGGATTAGCGCGGTGGTGACAATAATATCCACCTCCTGCGCCTGTGCGGCGAACAATGCCATCTCCGCCTTGATAAAGGCTTCAGACATCACCTTGGCATAACCATCGCCACTACCCGCTTCTTCTTCGAATTCCAGTTCCAGGAATTCGGCACCCATGCTTTTAACCTGTTCCTTCACTTCCGGGCGAGTATCAAACGCACGTACAATCGCACCCAGGCTGCCAGCGGCACCGATAGCAGCAAGGCCTGCTACACCAGCGCCGATAATCAGCACCTTGGCTGGCGGCACCTTGCCTGCCGCCGTGATCTGGCCGGTAAAGAAGCGCCCGAATTCATGCGCCGCTTCAACAATGGCGCGATAACCAGCAATGTTCGCCATCGAACTCAGCGCATCCATAGACTGGGCGCGAGAAATACGCGGTACCGCATCCATCGCCAGCACCGTCACCTGACGCGCCGCCAGCGTTTCCAGCAACGATGGATTCTGGGCCGGCCAGATGAAACTGATGATCGTGCTACCGGAGCGGGTTAATTCTATTTCCTCGTCCAGCGGCGCATTCACCTTGAGCAGAATATCACTCTGCCAGACATCTGCCGTATCCAGAATCGTCGCGCCCACTTGCTCATAAGCGCTATCTTCGAAACTGGCGAGCTTTCCCGCCCCACGCTCAATAGCGACCTCAAAGCCCAGTTTCAGCAGTTGCTCCACCGTTTTTGGCGTGGCTGCGACACGGGCTTCATTGGCCAACCTCTCTTTTGGTACACCAATACGCATTGTGAATCCCTTTTCGTTGTCACGAAGATGTTATATAGGCTGTATCAATCACCTTAAAGATAACTTATCGCTGTTGCCAGCACCCTCGACGGCAGAGATAAGTCCCTTTATAACCTACTTAAAATGGAATTAATGATCCACTGTTAAAACTATTAGGTTATAAAAGCAGAGTTATGGTAGGCAACAGCGCCTGTTTATGGTCAAAAATCACAGCTAAAACAATTTTTTCTACCATTATTGCTATCGCAATGTTCAAAGATATCTCACAAAAAGGCAGTGTTAACGCTTTGTTAATCACACTAACCAAGATAAATGTCGCTTATAAAATGAATTCGATTATTAATGGTGATTATTTGCATTTTTTCCTATTCCCGCATCCACTCTGAGGCCTTGCGGAATTTAGCTTAAAATGCAGAGGCATAACCTCAGGTTCCATGCCATAATCAGCGGCTACCACAGAAAATGGCTTGGTACGTATTCACCGTATGCGTCAGGCGAAAGGATTTTTTATGAAGCTGAAAACTAGCGTTGTTGCATCCACTCTTCTATCAATAGTAGCGTTTTCGGCGCAAGCTGCGCAGGAACTTACGCCAGAGAAAGCACAATCACTCCAGCCCTTTGAGCGTATTACCTTTTTTGGTCGCTACGATGCTATCTACGAAGCGGCGGCCGATGCCTCCCTGAAGGCAGATGCACGCGGTGCCGCGGCGTTTTACATTCAAGGCACATCTGAAGTGAACGGTGGGCGCTGGCAGGTAACGGTTGACTTGTATAAAAAAGATGCGCCTGCCGCAACCAAAGAGACCCAGTATCGCCAATTCAGTGGTGTCAGAGAATTGCCAAAAGATGATGCGGTCCGCCTTGAGCCTTTCGATACCGTAACCGTGAACGGCGCGTTCAATAATCAACCAGAAGTGAATGAAGCCATCGGTAACGCAGCCAGAAAGAAAGGGGCTTACGCGTTCTACATCGTTCGTCAGGCGGATATCAACTCAAGCGGATCGACCCAAACTATTACTGCTTTTGTCTACAAAAAGGATGCGCCTAAGCGCCAGGTACAGAGTCCGGATATGATCCCTGCCAACTCCGAAGCAGGCAAGGCTGCGATTGCTGCCGGCGGTGCTGCTGCCTCTAAAGTGGAAATCCCCGGCGTAGCAACCTCTTCAAGTCTGAGTGATAAAGTGGGTAACTTCTTCCAGACTCAATCCTCTAACGTCGGTTCCCGCTACACAGTCACGATGTCTGACGGCACCAAAATTCAGGAACTGAATAACGCGACTGCGGCCCAAATGGCACCGTTTGATTCCATTAGTTTCCGTGATAGCTTCAGTAGCCCAACGGACATCTCTGAGGCCGTAGCCAAGCGTGCTTACAAGAAGGGAGCCAAATTCTACCACATCACCAAACAGTGGCAGGAAAATGGCGACCACTACACCATCAGCGCCGACTTATACAAATAACCGCCGCATGATGCATAAAAAAACCGCCGGTTGGCTAATGCCAGTCACTTAAGGTGACTGGCATTGTTTTTAAAAGGGTATTTGGGCTTTTTTTGCCTCACTTCTCTTTCATACTCCCGCTCCCGTCTCGGCGGCAGTTTCAGCATCGCGGCATTGCTGTAGAAGTGCTTCAGGTGTCCCGGCACTGCTCCCGGTGAGGACCATGGCAGCCCGATTAACAGCCGCATGATTTCTGCCACCGAACCGCTGAAGCTCAGCTGATACGGCAGATAATCTCCTTTCAGGCTGAACGCCATTTTCACCATCTGATACCGCACCAGGTTGTATGTCAGCAGTATCCCCCACAGCTCCTGTCTCACCATCTCCGGTAATTTACTTCTCAGCGTCCAGCGGTTGCCGCACAGCAACTGCTTCGCCTCACGATACCCCAGTTCGATTTCCCACCGGTGTTTGTAGAGTTCTGCTATGTCTGCCGCCGGGTAACGCATCGCGTCCGTCATCGATGTGACAACCTGACGTTCCACACCGTTAACCTTCCTGCTGATTAACCGGACAGTGAGCTCATCCGGCAGACCTTCCCACTGTTTTCTTGCCTGTGGCGAGGTCTTCAGCGTTATCAGTTCATCCTGCCTGCCCAGTCTGCGTATCACCTCATACTGCGTGCCCTTTTTCAGCGGCAACAACCAGTGGCGGTTCTCACCTGCCCTGTGCCAGTCATGCAGCAGGCCTGTTGACCAGAAGCCCCTGTCGAACAACGTCACGCTATTATCCGGTGCCTGCTTTGCCAGTCCTGCCGCCAGCCGCATCTCATTAACGTCATACCGGCCCATCACGCTGGCGCGCAGCAGGTGACTGCTCAGTTCCATCAGACACACCATGCGGACCTGCGGGAAGCCTTTTTCACCGTACTGATTTTCCGCTTTCGCGAAGGCAGCGGCATTTTCCGGTGTGTCGGGCGTTCGCCAGACCACGCCATCAACGGCGTTCAGCGTCAGCCCGTTCCAGAGCGGATGCCGGGATTCTTCATGCCAGTGCTGTTGTGTCAGTTCGAACAGCACTCTAATGGCATCCTCACCCAGCGTTTTGCGGCGGGCAATGACGGAGCTGGGTGCGGTAAAAGGTCTGCCAGTCCGGTCAGCGATGTCCATCAGATTGACGATATGGGACACAGGCTTGTTGTTGAAAATAGCCATACCTATAACCAGCCAGACCATGGATTCGAGGGGAAGCTTACGCTTACGTAGCGTCACGGTATCCGTGAGGGTAAAGGCCTGCTGAATAAGGTCGGGGGAAAGGAGGTCGGCAAGACTCTGAACTTCATCGGGAGCGGTAAGATTGATAATGCCGAGGGCCTGTGAAAGTTCCATTAAAAAGGGTCCATGTGAAGACATGAACCCTTTTTACATCAGCCACCGGATCGGTCAACCGATCCTTAAAGGGAGTGTTAGAAATTCTGTGTCATTCCGGTAATATACAATCAAAAAGGAATGACATATGTCCCAGCCCTTCGATTTCGATAAAGCGCTTAAAGCCCTCCAGTCCGGTCAGGCATTAACGGGCAAAGATGGTATCTTAACGCCTTTAATCAAACAGTTAACGGAAGCTGCCCTGTCTGCGGAACTGGACTCTCATCTGGCTCAGGACATTGAAGCTAACCGTAAAAATGGCTCCGGCAAAAAGACCATTAAAGCCCCGACGGGCAGCTTCGAACTGGCGACTCCGCGCGATCGTAATGGCACTTTTGAACCCCAGTTGGTGAAAAAGCATCAGACCACGTTATCCGACGAGATCGAACACAAGATCATTCGCCTGTTTGCACTGGGGATGAGCTATCAGGACATTAGCCGGGAGATCGAAGATTTATATGCCTTCAGCGTGTCCACTGCCACCATCAGTGCAGTAACCGATAAAGTCATCCCTGAACTAAAACAGTGGCAACAGCGCCCGCTGGAGCAGGTTTATCCCTTCGTCTGGCTGGACGCTATTCACTATAAAATTCGGGAAGATGGCCGCTATCAGAGCAAAGCGGTTTACACCGTGCTGGCCCTGAATCTGGAAGGTAAAAAGGAAGTTCTGGGCCTGTATCTGTCAGAAAGTGAGGGGGCTAACTTCTGGCTGTCGGTATTAAGCGACCTGCAAAATCGCGGTGTTAAAGACATTCTGATTGCCTGCGTGGACGGGCTGACCGGCTTCCCAGAGGCAATAAACAGCATTTATCCGCAGACGGAAGTGCAGTTGTGCGTCATTCATCAGATACGCAATTCGATTAAATATGTGGCCTCAAAGCACCATAAAGCCTTCATGACCGACCTGAAGCCAGTCTACCGTGCAGTGTCAAAAGAAGCGGCCGAAATGGCACTGGATGAGCTGGAAGCGAAATGGGGGTTGCAGTATCCGGTGGTGCTCCAGTCGTGTCGACGCAAGTGGGACAATCTGTCAGCGTACTTCCGCTATCCGGCAAATATCCGCAAAGTCATTTACACCACAAATGCTATCGAATCGGTGCACAGACAGTTCAGGAAGCTGACCAAAACCAAAGGTGCTTTCCCGAATGAAAACAGTCTGTTGAAGCTGCTTTATCTGGGGCTGATGAACGCACAGGAAAAATGGACAATGCCCATCCAGAGCTGGAATTTGACATTGTCACAGTTGGCCATTTATTTTGAAGGGCGACTAAATAACGTGATGACGTTGTAGAATTTTTAACGTGACACAGAATTCTGAACGCTCTCGACATGAACCCTTTTTACATCAGCCACCGGATCGGTCAACCGATCCTTAAACGATCGGCATTAGCCGGTTGGCGGTTTTTTTGTCTCTGACAACCGGTTCAGTTGCTGGTATCCAATTCAGGAAATCCCTTGACCAGCTCATCAATCGCTTTCATCTGTTGCAGGAACGGTTCCAGTTTGTCCAGCGGCAACGCGGACGGGCCATCGCATCTGGCGCTGTTTGGTTCCGGGTGAGCTTCAATAAACAACCCGGCAATTCCAACCGCCATACCGGCACGCGCCAGTTCAGCCACCTGGGCACGACGCCCACCAGATGCTGCGCCAAACGGATCACGGCACTGCAACGCATGAGTGACATCGAAAATCACCGGTGCACCATGAGAAACCTGTTTCATGACATTAAAGCCCAGCATATCCACTACCAGGTTGTCATAACCAAAGTTGGTGCCACGATCACACAGAATCACCTGCTCATTACCGCCTTCGCGGAATTTATCCACGATATTGCCAATTTGCCCAGGGCTGATGAACTGCGGTTTCTTGATGTTAATCACCGCGCCCGTTTTTGCCATCGCCTCCACCAGATCGGTCTGGCGTGCGAGGAATGCCGGTAACTGAATCACGTCAACCACCTCGGATACCGGTTGCGCTTGCTGCGGCTCATGCACATCGGTAATGATTTTGACACCGAAGGTGTGCTTCAACTCCTGGAAAATCTTCATCCCTTCTTCCAGACCCGGCCCACGGTAAGAGTTGATGGAGGAACGGTTCGCTTTATCAAAGGAAGCCTTGAAGACATAAGGAATGCCCAGTTTTTGCGTCACCGTGACATAGTGCTCGCAAATCCGCATCGCCAAATCGCGGGACTCAAGCACGTTCATGCCACCAAACAGCACAAACGGCAGATGGTTGCCGACCGGGATAGCCCCGATGTTAACCACTTTATTGTTCATAAAATTACCTTTTTGTCGGATAAATCATGTCGGATAAATCAGATGATCGGGTTTCAGGTGTTTACCGAATTCAGGTGTTTTCCCGAATTAGTGCAGCACAATCTGCTTTTGTTCAATGGAGTGAATCTGCACTTTAATCATTTCGCTGACCGGGTCTTCCGGGCACTGCTCCACAAAATAACTCAGGTCTGACAAGGCGATATGGTCACAATCCAGTTGCGCGTAAATCAATCCTCGATCACGGATTTCATACGGATCTTCCGGGTCGAATTGCAATACGACTTCACTGGCACGCAATGCCAGTTCCATCTGTTTTTCTTCCATCAATGCGACCTTGAGGGTATCCAGCAGTTTGCGGACAATCATTACATTTTCCGCCTCATCCAGATCGCTATCCATCAACCGGGCAGAAAGGCCAAGATTGCCTTTCAGCCACACCTCCAACACATGCTCGCTCAACGTGTCGCCATTCAGCGGATTAATCAGCCACATTTCATCATCGAGCCAGTCAGCGCGCAGAATTAATTGAGTGGGGAAAATTACTGGCATCAGCGGTAGATCCAACTGATGTGCGATATGCAGGAAGATAATTCCCAGCGATACCGGCATCCCCTGCCGGGTTGCCAGCACTTTGTCCAGCCACAGTACGTCGGTCAAATGGTAAACACCACTGGCACCGCCAAACCCCCAGGTATGGAAAAAAAGCTCAATCAGCCTTTCCAACTGTTGGTCCTGATCCAAATCAGCGGGGATGACCGACCGCGCTTCTTCAACGAGCTGTTGCAGATTTTGTTTCACTTCCTGCGCAGAAAAATCGCAGCGTATTGACTGGGAAACCAGAATCACACCTTCACTTAAAGGTGACTGGTTAAATTCAAAATCAGCAATAGAACTCATAGTTATTCCATCAAGCAAAGATAACGTCAGCGGCGCATCTGAAAAAGCAAACTTCACATTAGCGGCCCACGCACGCCCTGCGTGTCCGCTTACTAGCGAATCCGATAATAATGCCAAACCGAGTATTCGTCAGCAGCTCTCTCAGGAAGATAAGCGATAATCACGGCTAATCATTACCAATGTGATCCTGCTCAAGCTGCATTGCAGTTGATTCAACGCCCGCAGGTTGCTCCGGCTGAGCATTGTCCCAGCGTTACGCGTTCATTATCGCCATAATCGCGGTGGGTTTTCACTTGTACAAAACCGTATTGCGACAGCAATGCCCGAACTGCTGCGCCCTGTTGCCAACCGTGCTCCAACAGCAGCCAGCCTTCATCCAGCAAAAATGCGCCTGCCTGTCGGATAATCTGCTGTAAATCAGCCAGTCCTTGCGCTCCCGCAACCAGCGCGCTGGCAGGCTCGAAACGCACATCGCCGCGCGACAGATGCGGGTCATGCTCATCAATGTACGGCGGGTTGCTGACAATCAGTGAAAAACGTTGCCCATCCAGTGGCGAAAACCAGTCTCCCGACAAGAACCGGGCATTAGTGATCCCCAACCTGCTGGCATTATGGCTGGCCAGCGCCACCGCCTCATGCAGGCGATCAATCCCCACCACCTGGCAATCAGGTCGCTCATGGGCTATCGCCAATGCGATAGCCCCGGTGCCGGTTCCTAAATCCAGCACGGCTGACGGGCAATCAGGCAGATGCGCCAACGCGTGCTCAACCAGACATTCGGTATCAGGCCGTGGGATCAGCGTCGCGGGGGAGACAGCCAGCGACAACGACCAGAACTCCCGGTGCCCGACCAAATAGGCAATCGGTTCGCCGGTTACGCGCCGCGCCAGCAAGGACTCAAGTGTCAGGCATTCCTCATCAGTCAACGCAGTTTCACCAAAAGCCAGCAGAAACGTGCGCCGTTTACCGGTTACATGCTCCAGCAGGATCTCAGCGTCCCGCTTCGGGCTGTCGCTTGCCTGAAGCCGGGCCGTCGCCTGTTTCAACCAGTCCTGATAATTCATTGATCCTGCTCGGCCAGCGCCGCCAGTTGATCAGCCTGATATTCCTGCACGATAGGCTGAATCAGCATATCCAGCTTACCTTCCATCGCTTCATCCAGCCGGTAGAGCGTCAGGTTGATGCGGTGATCGGTCACCCTTCCCTGAGGAAAGTTGTAAGTGCGGATACGGTCGGAGCGGTCTCCACTGCCTAACAAATTACGCCGGGTAGAGGCTTCTTCCTGCTGGCGCTTTTGCATTTCTGCCGCACGAATACGGGCAGCCAGCACCGACAGCGCTTTGGCTTTGTTCTTGTGCTGCGAACGCTCATCCTGACACTCCACCACAATACCAGTCGGCAGGTGAGTAATTCGGATAGCGGAATCAGTGGTGTTAACGTGTTGCCCGCCTGCACCGGAGGAACGGAAGGTATCAATTTTCAAATCGGAAGGGTTGATATCCGGCAATTCCGCTTCCGGCACTTCCGGCATCACCGCTACGGTACAGGCGGAGGTATGAATACGTCCCTGCGACTCGGTGGCCGGTACGCGTTGCACACGGTGGCCGCCGGACTCAAACTTCAGTTGCCCATAGGCGCCGTCACCGACCACCTTGGCAATCATCTCTTTGTAACCGCCATGTTCACCGTCGTTTGCGCTCATGATTTCAACCTTCCAGCGACGAGACTCGGCATAACGGCTATACATACGGAACAGATCGCCAGCAAATAGCGCCGCTTCATCGCCCCCCGTACCGGCACGAATTTCCAGGAAACAACCTCGTTCATCATCCGGATCTTTCGGCAACAGTAACACTTGCAGTTGCTGCTCCAGCTCTTCACTGGTTATTTTGGCTGTTTTCAGTTCATCCTGCGCTAAATCGCGCATTTCAGGGTCATCCAGCATCAGTTCGGCTGTAGCGAGATCGTCCTGCGTCTGCTGCCAACACTGAAAGCAACGGGTAATGTCGGTAAGTTGCGCATATTCGCGGGACAATGCCCGGAAACGGTCCATATCGGCAATCACGCTGGGTTCCCCCAGCAGCGCCTGCACTTCTTCATGGCGCTCTTGTAACGCTTCCAGCTTAGCAACAATAGAAGACTTCATTCGGGCAGTTCAATCCTGTATCGAATCATTAATGGGGGAAGAAGAATGCTAGTTCAGACCGAGGCTGTCACGTAAAATCTGCAAACGGTCCAGATCGCCGTCGCGGGCGGCCTGCTGCAATGAACGGGTGGGCGCATGGATCAGGCGGTTAGTCAGGCGGTGCGTTAATTCCTGCACAATAGCATCGACATCGCCGCCATTCTGTATTGCGGCCAGCGCTTTGGCGGTCATCTCCTCACGCAGACGATCTGCCTGGGAACGATAATCGCGGATAGTATCCACCGCCGACTGCGCACGCAGCCATGCCATGAATTCTGAACACTCCTGCTGCACGATAGATTCAGCTTGAATGGCCGCCGCCTTGCGCTGCGCCAGATTGTGCTGAATGATAGCCTGCAGGTCATCCACGCTGTACAGGTAAATGTTCGGCAACCGACCGACTTCCGGTTCAATGTCGCGCGGTACGGCGATATCCACCATCAGCATCGGCTGGTTGCGGCGGGTTTTCATGGTACGCTCCATCATCCCTTTACCGATGATCGGCAAGGTACTGGCAGTGGAACTGATGACAATGTCCGCCTGCGGCAAGTGCGCATCCAGTTCCGCCAGCGTAATCACTTCAGCGCCCACTTCTTCCGCCAGCACCTGAGCGCGCTCGCGTGTCCGGTTGGCAATGACCATCCGCTTCACGCGGTGCTCGCTCAAATGGCGGGACACCAGTTCGATGGTTTCACCTGCGCCGACCAACAGCACATTGACGTCTGACAGCGATTCAAAAATCTGCCGCGCCAGCGTACACGCAGCAAACGCCACTGACACCGCGCTGGCGCCGATATCCGTTTCGGTACGTACCCGTTTGGCAACGGTAAATGATTTCTGGAACAGGCGCTCCAGGTCGCCTGACAGCGACCGCTCGCGCTGGGAGTCAGCAAACGCTTTCTTGACCTGCCCCAGAATCTGAGGTTCGCCTAACACCAGCGAATCCAACCCACTGGCAACACGCATCAGATGGCTGACCGCAGCATTGCCTTCATGCCAGTAGAGATTTTTGCGGATGTCATCAGGATTCAGTTGGTGATACGCACACAGCCAGGCGATCAATTGCTCGTGCCGATTTTCCTGTTCTTCCACACTGAGGTAGAGTTCGGTGCGGTTACAGGTAGACAACAATACACCACCCTGAACCAAGGGTTGTTGTAACAGACTGTGCAGCGCCTGCCCCTGTCTGTCCGGCGAGAACGCGACGCGCTCACGCAGAGAGACTGGTGCTGTTTTATGATTAATACCAAGCGCAAGCAGGGTCATGGTCTACAGAGTAATCCCGGTGTTAGTATGGGTTTCATCTGAGTGGCATTCTACTTGAAGCCTGCGGGCAAGAAAAGTGACCCTGTTTGACCTCGCTCACGTCATTAACGCCTTGCCGGATAACATCGCAAACATTGACGCTGTCAGCCAACCCCGTTAGCGTGACACCTTGTTGTAAACCCATGATGCTTGTAACAGGACCTCTTCAACATGCCCAATAAACCCGCCCGCGCCTTACGGTTACTGCCTTTGGCGAGTGTGTTACTGACAGCCTGTACCCTGACGCCGTCTACACTGACAGGCAAAAAACCCACCTCCCCAGAGTGGCGCGAGCACGAGCAAAAAGTACAAAATTTGACCCAGTATCAAACCCGCGGCTCATTCGCCTATCTTTCCGATAGGAAAAAATTGTACGCCCGGTTCTTCTGGCAGCAATTTTCGCCGCAGCGTTACCGTCTGCTGCTGACCAGCCCACTAGGCAGTACCGAACTGGAACTACAGGCCAGCGCGAACAGCGTTCAAATTACCGACGGCCAGGGTAAGCGTTATATGGGTAAAGATGCGCAATACATGGTTCAGCAGTTAACCGGCATGGCGATTCCGCTTGATAACCTGCGTCAATGGATGCTCGGCCTGCCGGGCAACGCACAAGATTTCACACTGGATGAACACGCCCGACTGCGCAACGTGAACTATCAGCAAGGCGAGCAGCACTGGAGCGTCACCTATCAGTCCTATACCAATGACCTGCTGCCGTTGCCGCAAAGTCTGGAACTGACTCAGGGCGAACAGCGCATCAAACTGAAAATGGACAACTGGACAACGCAATAAATCATGTCGATCACCTGCAACGACTGGCCCTCCCCGGCCAAACTGAATCTGTTTTTGTACATCACTGGCCGTCGGGCTGACGGTTATCATAATCTGCAAACGTTGTTTCAGTTTCTGGATTACGGCGACACCCTGACCATCACGCCGCGCCAGGATAAACAAATCGTGCTGCTGACGCCGCTGCCTAGCGTCCCCGATGAACAGAATCTGGTGATCCGCGCCGCACGACTGTTGCAGGACTGGTGCCAGCACGCCGGCCTGCCGTTTGCCGGCGCTGACATCGCCGTTGATAAACGCCTGCCGATGGGCGGCGGTCTGGGCGGCGGCTCATCTAACGCAGCTACCGTATTGGTGGCGCTCAATCAGTTGTGGCACAGCCGGATACCGGTCGATACACTAGCCGCGCTGGGCCTGAAACTGGGGGCGGATGTCCCGGTATTTGTGCATGGACATGCCGCGTTCGCCGAAGGCGTGGGAGAGCAGCTTACCCCCGTCTCACCGCCGGAAAAATGGTATCTGGTGGTCCACCCCGGCGTCAGCATTCCAACCCCACTCATCTTTGCCGATCCGGATTTGACACGAAATACGCCAGTGCGACCACTATCGCAATTACTGACACAAACTTTCAGCAACGATTGTGAAGCCGTTGCAAGAAAACGTTTTCGTGAGGTTGAAGAGCGACTTTTATGGCTGCTAGAATACGCACCGTCACGCCTGACTGGCACGGGCGCTTGCGTGTTTGCTGAATTCGACACCGAGTCTGCCGCTCGTCAGGTGCTAGACCGGGCCCCGGAAGGATTAAATGGCTTTGTTGCACGTGGAGTTAACGTTTCTCCGTTGCAACAGCGGATTTCCGGGCAATTCAAGGGTTGCTAAAACACCACCGCCGACCGTGGTGCTCTAACGATCTTTTCCATACACCCGTATGTATATCCTGCCTGCGGTACGACACACGGCCTTCCGCAGGCGGAATATTTCTCTGGACGCAAGCTTGAGGTTCTTCTCGTGCCTGATATGAAGCTTTTTGCTGGTAACGCCACGCCGGAACTAGCACAACGTATTGCCAACCGTTTGTACACCAGTCTGGGCGACGCTGCTGTTGGTCGTTTTAGCGACGGCGAAGTCAGCGTACAAATCAACGAAAATGTACGCGGTGGTGATATTTTCATCATCCAATCGACCTGTGCTCCCACCAACGACAACCTGATGGAACTGGTCGTTATGGTTGATGCCCTGCGCCGCGCTTCCGCAGGACGTATTACCGCAGTCATCCCTTATTTCGGTTATGCCCGTCAGGATCGCCGTGTGCGCTCCGCGCGCGTGCCGATTACCGCCAAAGTTGTAGCTGATTTTCTTTCCAGCGTCGGTGTTGACCGTGTACTGACGGTGGATCTTCATGCCGAGCAGATTCAGGGGTTCTTTGATGTGCCGGTAGACAACGTGTTCGGCAGCCCAATCCTACTGGAAGACATGCTGCAGCAGAACCTGGACAACCCAATTGTGGTTTCTCCGGATATCGGCGGCGTGGTTCGTGCACGTGCTATCGCCAAATTGCTCAACGACACTGACATGGCCATCATCGACAAACGTCGCCCACGCGCCAATGTCTCTCAGGTGATGCACATCATTGGTGACGTTGCTGGCCGTGACTGCGTACTGGTCGATGACATGATCGACACCGGCGGCACACTGTGCAAAGCGGCGGAAGCGCTGAAAGAGCGCGGCGCTAAACGTGTTTTCGCTTACGCCACTCATCCGATTTTCTCCGGCAACGCGTGCGATAACATCAAGAACTCTGTCATTGATGAAGTGATTGTCTGCGATACCATTCCGCTGTCGGAAAATATCAAGGCACTGCCAAATGTACGCACGCTGACCTTATCAGGTATGCTGGCAGAAGCTATCCGCCGTATCAGCAACGAAGAATCTATTTCTGCGATGTTCGAGCACTAATCGATATTTCAGCCGTGCTATTACGCCATCGGATAATCATTATTCGATGGCGTTTTTAATGAAACCGGAATATTACAACGCGTATTATTTATTTCCGTTTCCAACCACTACAGGTTAGCAAAATAAACCTATCAATGAATAAAACGCATTGCCGAGATATCACCGGCTGGTGCTGGCCTTGATATCACCATTACTCAAGGATGCCGTTCGCGGCGACAACGCTTATCAAAGTGTTTAAGCCACCAATAACGGTCCGTCACAGTTTCCCGTCCGCTAATACGTGCGCCTGCCAGCCACAAAATAGCACCGGCAAAAATAGCCAGCAGTTCCACGAAATAGAGCGAACCCGGCAAATGTAATTCAGGCAGCTGATTAGCAATCGAATACGCTATTCCGGAAATCATAAGCAACAGACCTAATCCCATAAATGCGTTGCCCACCATCACAGCATTTCTACGTTTCATATTTCACCTCCAGAAATATCCAGTGGAAATAATCAGAATATAGCTGCATATTTCCTGACCTATTAATAGTATAAACAGCCTCCGTGCCATTGGATTGCGGGCAGGATCACATGTTGGTGATCAACTAGCCCTGCGTTACACTAGCGACTTTGTCAATTATCCTGACGGGTTGCGTTGTCTTCAGCACCTCACCCCCGGAAATGTATCGTGTGAGTCGTATCAAATTATGAGTGGTATCAAACTGATTGTAGGTCTGGCGAACCCCGGCGCCGAGTACGCCGCTACCCGCCATAACGCCGGTGCCTGGTACGTTGACCGCCTGGCGGAAGCCTATCGGCAGCCGCTGAAAGAAGAGAGCAAATTTTTTGGCTATACCGCACGCCTGACGCTGGCAGGTAAAGATGTGCGCCTGCTGGTACCCACCACGTTTATGAATCTGAGCGGCAAAGCGGTAGCAGCGATGGCGACCTTCTACCGCATCCAGCCAGATGAAATTCTGGTAGCGCATGACGAACTGGACCTGCTGCCCGGCGTTGCCAAACTGAAGCTCGGCGGCGGTCACGGCGGCCACAATGGGCTGAAGGATATCGTCAGCAAACTCGGTAACAACCCCAATTTTCACCGTTTGCGCATCGGCATCGGCCATCCGGGCGATAAAAACAAAGTGGTGGGATTTGTGCTGGGCAAGCCGCCCACCAGCGAACAGGCGCTGATCGACCAAGCCATTGATGAATCATTGCGCTGTACCGATATCCTGATGAAGGAAGACATGATCAAAGCTATGAACCGCCTGCACGCCTTCAAAGCGTCATAGTGAGTGATCGGGCGGATCGAGTTCATGCCGCATTATGTGTATAATTGGCATTAAGACTGACTTTTTCCATTCTGACAGGCTTTTTCCAATCTAAAGCCTGATAATTAGTGATTTTTAAGGTGACATAAACATGGGATTCAAATGCGGTATCGTTGGGCTGCCTAACGTGGGTAAATCCACTCTGTTCAACGCGCTGACCAAAGCCGGTATCGAAGCGGCCAACTTTCCGTTTTGTACTATCGAACCCAACACCGGCGTCGTGCCGATGCCGGACCCACGTCTTGACCAGTTGGCCGAGATCGTCAAACCACAGCGTACCGTCCCCACCACCATGGAATTTGTGGATATCGCCGGTCTGGTAAAAGGTGCGTCCAAAGGCGAAGGTTTGGGCAACCAGTTCCTGACCAACATCCGTGAAACCGAAGCCATCGGCCACGTGGTACGTTGCTTTGAAAATGAAAATATCATCCATGTTGCTGGTAAAGTGAATCCGGCGGAAGATATCGACGTCATCAACACCGAACTGGCGTTGGCGGATCTGGAAACCTGCGAACGCGCCATTCAGCGAGTGCAGAAGAAAGCCAAAGGCGGCGATAAAGACGCGAAAATCGAACTGGCGGCACTGGAGAAATGCCTGCCGCAGTTGGAAAACGCCGGCATGTTGCGTTCACTGGACCTGAGCACGGAAGAAAAAGCCGCTATCCGTTATCTCAGCTTCCTGACGCTGAAACCGACCATGTACATCGCCAACGTCAATGAAGATGGCTTTGAAAACAACCCTTATCTGGATCAGGTGCGTGAAATTGCGGATAAAGAAGGTTCCGTGGTGGTCGCCGTGTGTGCCGCCGTTGAATCGGACATCGCCGAGCTGGACGACGCCGAGCGCGACGAATTCATGGCTGAGTTGGGTCTGGAAGAACCGGGGTTGAACCGTGTAATTCGTGCAGGCTATAAACTGCTGAACCTGCAGACCTACTTCACCGCCGGTGTGAAAGAAGTCCGTGCCTGGACCATCCCGGTCGGTGCTACCGCCCCGCAAGCCGCTGGTAAAATTCACACCGACTTCGAAAAAGGTTTTATCCGCGCCCAGACCATCGCTTTTGATGATTTCATCACTTACAAAGGTGAACAAGGTGCCAAAGAAGCCGGAAAAATGCGTTCAGAAGGGAAAGAATATATCGTTAAAGATGGCGATATTATGAACTTCCTGTTTAACGTCTAAAAATAAAATCTGTTGTCTCATGAGGCTTCACGGAATCTCATGATAAGCAATAAGCTCATAAAATCCACGCAGTTGCGTGGATTTTTAATTTCATAGCGTCTCAGATGAGATAGTACGAGTGCAGCTAAACCATTTTTTAAAAAAGTGAAATATGTATTATTTTGTAAAGATAAAAATAATTAGCAAAATAACAACCAGCATTAAATAAACATAAAATATACCATATCAAACACTCCTTTATTTTTTATTGTCAATCAATTGACAATAAAAAATCACAAAATGCCATAAAACAATTTATTACACACACAAGCTATTATTCTTCATTCACTTTGCCTTTAATGAAAATCTCATTAATAAAGTAATGAGCGAACAATTATCTCATGTATTTATTACCTTTAAGGATGGGTTATGAGACATAAAAATATAACGCTTGTTTTAAGTATTATCCTTCTCTCTACGACTACGGCTCGATTGTCAGTGGCCGCACCTTTACATAACGAACCCGCTATTGAGCAATCCACACATCCCTTTTTACTTATCGGTGACGCTAATGGCGGTGACGGGGGTAATGGGGGGTCAGGTGCAAACTCTCCGGGTGGTGACGGTGGCGATGGCGGAAATAATAGCGGCAGCGGTAATGGGAACGGCAGTGGGAACGATAATGGCACTGGCAATGGCTCAGATGACAGTGATGGTGGTGATGGTGGTGCGTAATTAACAAGCAGAATTCTACCAAGAATGGTCGCCTCAGAAAGGCGACCGTTAATGAAAGGATGGTACTTCAATGTTAAAAATACGTAATATTTTGTTTTTTATCCCATTTTATTCAGGTCTACTCCTCTCTTTGCCTGCATCAAGCCAGACGATACCGCAGGACTCTTTTCACCCGGCTGTCTGTGAGAGCCTGAACGGACACGACGGGTACGGAAATTCTCCTGACGGTGAAAATGGCAAGGATGGCATACCTGGTACTAACTGCCTGAACGGTGGCAACGGCGGGAACGGCGCTGCGACGGGCGGGAACGGCGGCAATGGTGGCAATGGCGCCGGCGCTGCTACCGGTTCACACCATAAACACCATAAAAATAGAGATGATAGTGCTAATGGTGGTAACGGTGGCGATGGTGGGTCAACAGATAATGCCCCTGGAGGCGCAGGAGGTAACGGAGGCAACAATGACCAGCCCCAAAATTTATAAACAGTTCTTTGCTTTGCTGAAATGCTCTCCTTTGGCACTCGCCACAATCACACACTTCGGTTATGCCTCTTCGACCGACCCGATACATTTCCCTAATTCTTATTTATTAATTTCCAATGGTGGAAACGGCGGGGATGGTGGTCCCGGTGAAGCCGGGGGAGAAGGAGGTAACGGCGGGGATGCGGGTACAGGTTCAAACTCGAACGGCGGGGATGGAGGAAATGGCGGCACAAACGGAGCTGATGGTGGCGATGGTGGGAACGGAGGAAGCGGCGATAATTCATCCGGTGGTGATGGTGGCATATAGCTCATGACAAAGAGGATGATATGAAAAATATAATCAAGAAAAGTGTATACCTCATTATTATGACTTCTGCCTTACTGAGGCCTTTTATTGTAGTTTTAACTGTAACGTCCTCCCTGGCAGCCGGAATGTTCAGCACTGCTGTGTGGGCAGATGGTGACGGTGGTGACGGTGGCGATGGCAGTGGTGACGGAAATGGCGGAAACGGGGGGAATGCTGGAACTGGCAGCAATGGTGACGGCGGCGATGGGGGGAATGGGGGCGAAGACGGCGGAAATGGAGGGAATGGGGGGAATGGCGACGGGTCAGGAAATGGCGGAAACGGCGGCAATGCAGGACCAGGTGGCTTAGGCGGTCAGGGTGGACGAGGCGGAACTAATGGCGGTCGAGATGGTTCTCCAGGGATGAGCGGCGCTGAAGCATCGAAGTAATTATTCCTTAACAGCCTCGAATACTTTCTACTGTTAATAAGGTCTGCTGGAAAGTGAATATCCCGGCAGACCCTGCACGTACAGCGAGACTGTAAGAGAGCGTTCAGAATTCTGTGTCACGTTAAAAATTCTACAACGTCATCACGTTATTTAGTCGCCCTTCAAAATAAATGGCCAACTGTGACAATGTCAAATTCCAGCTCTGGATGGGCATTGTCCATTTTTCCTGTGCGTTCATCAGCCCCAGATAAAGCAGCTTCAACAGACTGTTTTCATTCGGGAAAGCACCTTTGGTTTTGGTCAGCTTCCTGAACTGTCTGTGCACCGATTCGATAGCATTTGTGGTGTAAATGACTTTGCGGATATTTGCCGGATAGCGGAAGTACGCTGACAGATTGTCCCACTTGCGTCGCCACGACTGGAGCACCACCGGATACTGCAACCCCCATTTCGCTTCCAGCTCATCCAGTGCCATTTCGGCCGCTTCTTTTGACACTGCACGGTAGACTGGCTTCAGGTCGGTCATGAAGGCTTTATGGTGCTTTGAGGCCACATATTTAATCGAATTGCGTATCTGATGAATGACGCACAACTGCACTTCCGTCTGCGGATAAATGCTGTTTATTGCCTCTGGGAAGCCGGTCAGCCCGTCCACGCAGGCAATCAGAATGTCTTTAACACCGCGATTTTGCAGGTCGCTTAATACCGACAGCCAGAAGTTAGCCCCCTCACTTTCTGACAGATACAGGCCCAGAACTTCCTTTTTACCTTCCAGATTCAGGGCCAGCACGGTGTAAACCGCTTTGCTCTGATAGCGGCCATCTTCCCGAATTTTATAGTGAATAGCGTCCAGCCAGACGAAGGGATAAACCTGCTCCAGCGGGCGCTGTTGCCACTGTTTTAGTTCAGGGATGACTTTATCGGTTACTGCACTGATGGTGGCAGTGGACACGCTGAAGGCATATAAATCTTCGATCTCCCGGCTAATGTCCTGATAGCTCATCCCCAGTGCAAACAGGCGAATGATCTTGTGTTCGATCTCGTCGGATAACGTGGTCTGATGCTTTTTCACCAACTGGGGTTCAAAAGTGCCATTACGATCGCGCGGAGTCGCCAGTTCGAAGCTGCCCGTCGGGGCTTTAATGGTCTTTTTGCCGGAGCCATTTTTACGGTTAGCTTCAACGTCCTGAGCCAGATGAGAGTCCAGTTCCGCAGAGAGGGCAGCTTCCGTTAACTGTTTGATTAAAGGCGTTAAGATACCATCTTTGCCCGTTAATGCCTGACCGGACTGGAGGGCTTTAAGCGCTTTATCGAAATCGAAGGGCTGGGACATATGTCATTCCTTTTTGATTGTATATTACCGGAATGACACAGAATTTCTAACACTCCCCTTTTCCCACAAACTGAATTGCCGCTCTGACCTGCTCCCCGTTGATTAACACACCGCGATGTTAGTAATGTCTTCATCAGTAGTCTACAGTGCTGCGATGGTTCTGGTTGAACAGGGTAAGCTGGTTCTGGGCGCCGATATTCGCCTCACCTCACTTTAGCAGTCTGACTTTCACCGCCTTCCCTTTAATTTTCCCCTGCTGTAACTGTTTCCATACCTGACGCGCTACCGACTGCTTCACGGCCACATAGGCGTGCATCGGGTGGATCGTAATTTTACCGATATCCGCACCATCCATCCCCATGTCGCCGGTTAACGCGCCCAGAATATCGCCGGGGCGCATCTTGGCTTTTTTGCCGCCGTCGATGCATAAGGTTGCCATTACGGCTTCCAGTGGGGTGGTGCGCAGCCCACTGGGTAGTGAATGCCAGCTGAGTTTCATATTCAGTATCTCTTCCAGTGCATTGGCACGCTGGGCCTCTTCCGGCGCGCAGAGGCTGATGGCCAGCCCTTGTTCGCCAGCACGAGCGGTGCGTCCGATGCGGTGAATATGTACTTCAGGGTCCCACGACAACTCGTAGTTAATGACCATCTCCAGCGCTTTGATATCAAGCCCGCGCGCGGCTACATCGGTTGCCACCAGTACACGGCTGCTGCCGTTAGCAAAGCGCACCAGCGTCTGGTCACGGTCACGTTGTTCCATGTCGCCGTGCAGCGCCAGCACGCTCTGGTTACTGCTGGTCAGGGCATCGTATACCGCCTGACAATCTTTTTTGGTATTGCAGAACACCACGCAGGAAGCGGGCTGTTCGCGGCTTAGCAATTTTTGCAGCAGATCGAGCTTGCCGCTGCGGGAAACTTCATAAAACTGCTGTTCAACCGCAGGAAGTTCATCCACCGTGTCGATTTCAATCACCTGCGGTTCGCGCTGAATACGATGACTGATGGCGGCAATGGCATCTGGCCAGGTGGCGGAAAACAGCAGCGTCTGACGCTGAGCAGGCGCGTAGGCGATAACGTCATCGATGGCATCGGCGAAACCCATATCGAGCATTCGATCAGCTTCATCCAGTACCAGCGTCTGCAAGGCATCAAGGCTGACGGTCTCCTTTTTCAGGTGATCCAGCAGTCGGCCCGGCGTGGCGACAATAATGTGAGGGGCATGGGTCAGCGAGTCGCGCTGGATACCGAACGGTACACCACCGCACAGCGTCAGTACCTTGATGTTCGGCATGTAACGCGCCAGACGGCGCAATTCATTTGCGACTTGATCAGCCAGTTCGCGGGTCGGGCACAACACCAGAGACTGAGTGTTGAACTGCCCGGCATCAAGATGCTGTAAAAGACCCAACCCGAAAGCGGCGGTTTTACCGCTGCCGGTTTTTGCCTGTGCGCGGATGTCTTTTCCTGCGAGGATCGCCGGTAACGCCGCGGCCTGAATCGGGGTCATAGTCAGATACCCCAGTTCATTAAGGGTGGTGAGTTGTTCCGCAGGAAGCGCGTTAAGTTCAGCAAATGAAGTCAATGAGGTCACAGTGAAAATTCCAGATGAAATAGGCCGACAATCATACCACCTCTTTCCCACCGCGCCGTGAGGAGTTTTCACCTCGCCGTCATTGTTCGGCTATCCCTGCTCTCTTAGTAGCTTTTGATTTTTGATTGATAAGTAAAGGAAGTACAACCCAATAAAGAGCAAGCATATACCGAGAATGAGCATGGTTTCACTGGCATTAACATATCGAGAAAGGAAAAAAGCGACAGCAGAGCCGAGTGGAATAGCAGAGTATATAATCACGTAAGAGGCTGCAATGACACTGGTTGTATCGCTTTGTTGAAAATTAGTCTGACGCTCGGTGTAAAACACTATCAGATTGATAGAACTGAGCAGCATTACTATGCACCATGCCAGATTAGCAATAAATATATTTCCAGCCAAAGGAATAATAATCAGGCAGATAGCGCAGACAATCCCAGTCACAGAGATAACATACCACTTATTAATATTATGGGAATATATAAGACGCCCTAACCTGACACCAACGATAAGACCTATAGCAGACACTGCAAAAAAAACACCTACTTTTATATCCACCAGATTAAATTTATCAATCAAATAAAAAGTAAGCACTGATTGAAACCCATGCAACGCTATATTCGAAAGAAAAAATCGAGCAAGCAGAAAATTAATGAATGGATTTTTTATTATCAATTTAAATCCATTAGTGGTTTTTGCTATAACACTTTCTTTTATTTCTTTTTCTTGCTCACTAATGCGTAATATACAAATCAGAATAAAGGATAGACAATATACCATGCCGATAATAAAGAAAATATGGCTGTAATTGAAAGTGCTTAACATGGCAGAACCAATAAGAGGACCAATAGCAGGAAATAAGCTATCAACAAAGGCAACTCTACGACTTGTACTCTCAATAGTCTCCTTGTCATGAATAACATCTTTCATGACACCATGAATAAGCGTTTGAAATAATGTGAGAACGGTGCAAAATGCAAAAACAACAATAAGAAATACTGTACTGTCAAATCCGTACCTAAAATAGGACAAGCCAAATATACACAATGCAAATCCGAGAAAATTTAAAATAAGCAAACTTGTTTTCCTGGTAAATTTACCATCTATAAAGTTGACTAATGGCGGGGAGATAACGTTCGGTGTAAATAGTAATCCATAACTAACAGTCATCATCTGTAGTGATTGTGTTTCTGCATAGAGCGCCAATGGCGCTATAAACTTGAACGCCCAATTGTTCATGGCATTGATGATGTAAGAAAAAAAGAACAGGGATGACTGGCTATGGATTAATTTAAACATTTATCTACCTACACCCTAAATAATTCGAATTGCAGAAAAGCAGCCAACGCACCTGCAACTTGACGTATGACGGGTATAAATTATGACGACGATTAATAATTGCAGGGAGGCATCACTCTGGCAAGTGCGCTTTTTGTATTATATTGAAAGTTTTTCTATTATTTATTTAAATAATAGCTTAATGATATAAAAGAACATAAAAATCAAATGGTTTACTGTTGTGTTTTTTAGACACATCCAAAACACAGCGTTCGATAAGACCGTTTTTCTGTCTCATGTGGGTTACTGACGAAGAGAACTACAGCTTCTACTCGATTTTCTGCGGCCAGGCGACACACGCTGATTGTCACGCGAGTCGCTCGCTTATCATACATTCCGCCGTTTCCTGAAGCCCCGTACTGCACACCGGCGTAATCACGGGAAACGGCCACTCACCCGTAACACCCGCCGGCTGACGGCGTCGGCCAGTACTGTACGGTTCTCCCCCACGCAACCGAGGCTGAAAGCCTGTTTGGCACGGGTTATGCCGGTGTACACCAGTTCACGGGTCAGGATCGGGCTTAAGCTATCCGGCAACAGCAATCCAGTGTGGGCGAACTCCGACCCCTGCGATTTATGCACCGTCATGGCGAATACCGTTTCCACCGCCGACAAACGCCCCGGCATTATCCAACGAATGCCGGATGAACTATCGCTGGCAGGAAACGCCACTCTGGTTACCCATGTCAGAGAATCGTCCCGCTGGCGCTGCGGCACCGTCAGGGTAATGCCGATATCACCGTTCATCAGTCGCTGGCCGTAATCATTACGGGTCACCATCACTGGTCGCCCTGGATACCAGCCCTGGCAGGCCACCAGTAACCCATCACGATACAGCAGATGCGCAATGCGCTCATTCATGCTGTCCACACCCCATGGCCCGTTACGTAGCGCGCACAGCAGTTGGAACTGGCCGAAAGCTTTCAGAATCTGCGCTGCCCAGTCATCGAACTCGCTTTGCGGTGCCGTCAGTTCTGGTTGCGTCGCAGCCATCCGCCGCAGGTAGTCGCCGTAGCCCACCGGCGCTACCGAACCGGGCTGAGGCGCGAATCGACTGGCGGCACCATTGATGACCCATTCACGCAACGTACTGTTATCGTTGGTGTTGAGCGTCAGTTGTGCCAAATCGGCATACCCGTGTTGCCAGACAGCCGCCAGCGCCGCCACATCACCGGCATTCACCGCGTCAGCCAGTTGGCCGATGCCGCTGTCCGCGCCGAAGCGGTAGCTGTGGCGTAGCATGGCAATGGATTGATCCAGCGCGTTGCCGTGCGGGTCGAGCAATGTATCATCCGGCGCATCCCCTGCCACTTCACGCAGCCAGTCGCAGGTCTGCGGCAGGTAATGCCCCTGTGCGGCACGCTGGCACAGTTCACCCATCAACGCCCCGACTTCCACCGACGCCAGCTGGTCCTTGTCGCCCAGCAGAATCAGACGGGAATGCGTCGGCATCGCTGCCAGTAGCGCCGCCATCATCTCCAGATCCACCATCGATGCTTCATCCACCACCAGCAGATCCAGCAGCAGCGGGTTATCGGCGTGATGCCGGAAATGCCGGGAGTCCGGTCGGCTGCCCAGCAGACGATGCAGGGTCACCACCTCGCTGTGGAGGTGATCGCGGATAACTTCGCCGTGTTCCAGTCCATCCAGCGTCAGGCTGGCAATCGCCCCGGAGATAGATTCGTTCAGACGCGCCGCCGCTTTGCCGGTAGGTGCTGCCAGCCGGATGCGCAGCGGTTTGCCCTGCTGTTCCAACGCCAGCGACTGCAACAGCGCCAGCAGCTTCACCACGGTGGTGGTTTTTCCGGTGCCCGGCCCGCCGGTGATGATGCTAAAAGCACTGCCTGCCGCCAGCGCACAAGCCAGTTTCTGCCAGTCGGTGGCGTGTGTTACCGTCGCGGGGAACAGCGCATCCAGCCGCTGACGCAGCGCCGCAGGCGCAATCGCCGACCGCAACACCGCATGTTGTTCCAACTTCTGTGTGATGGCATGGCGCACATCCCGCTCATACTGCCAGTACCGGCGCAGATAAAGGCGCGAACCGACCAACACCAGCGGCGTATTGCCCTCCCCCGGCGACACCAACTGCGGCTGTTGTAACGCCGCCTGCCAGACCGACAGGGTAACATCCGCCAGCACCTGCGCCGGGCGCACAATCTGACGGTTTTCGCTATGGTCGCCTTCCGGCGGCAACGCCAGCGAAAACCGGCTGTCGGCCAGCGTAGCCGCCAGATCAAGGCATACATGCCCGCGCCCAAGCTGATAACTAACCAGCGCCGCACCCAGCAACAGTAACGGTGGCGCCTCCGGGCATTCCTGATGCAGAAACCGCGCCAACGCCCGATCCAGTTCCCGCAGCCAGCCGCAGCCAACCCATTGATCCAGCAATTCGGTCAGTTCGTCATGATCAGTCATGTTCATGCCGTCACCTCTGATCCACCACTAAACAGGCAATCCAGCGCTTCAATCAGCTCTCGGTCTGGCCGCTCGGCGTACACACCGCCGCCCGGCGCCTGACTACCGCGCAGAAACAGGTACAACGCGCCACCGACATGGCGGTCATAGTCATAATCCGGCAGGCGGGATTTGAGTAAGCGGTGCAAGGCAAACAGGTATAGCACCAGTTGCAGATCGTAACGGTGATCCAGCATGGCGTGGGCCATTCGCGGTGTGTCATAGTCGGCGGCGCTCGCCCCCAGCCAGTTGGATTTGTAGTCCAGCACGTAGTAACGCCCCTGATGTTCAAATACCAAATCGATAAACCCTTTCAACATACCGTTAAGTTGTTCGCGCACCAGCGCTGTCCGCGGCTCGCCCGCCAGCGTGGCGGCTCTAACCAGTTGATCTAATGTGGGTGTATCAACCTGATTGAGCGCAAACCAGAACTCCATTTCCACCTGATACTGCGTCAGCCCAGCCAGCGACACCGCGCTGTCAGGTTGCGCCGGCAACGCCAACGGTTGATTGAGCAGCGCCATCAGCCAGTCGGTGAGCATCGGTATCCATTGCGTCCAGCCCTGCCGGTTACAGCGCCTTGCCACCTGATCTTCCACACCAGGCCGATCCCCCGCCAGCGCCGCAAACCCCGTTTCCCCTGCCCACTCCAGCAAGCCGTGCAGAAAGCTTCCCGGCACCGCTCCGCGCGGAAAACTGTACATATCATGACCGGTCGGCAACGGCGGCAGACGCTCTGCGGCTTCCTGCGGTTCACTGAAAGTTTCCTGCTGCGCGCTTTGTACTTCAGGCGTCTCGTTCGCAAACAACTCACGACGTTCGTGGTAATGCCCTTCCGGCGCCAGTTGCAACCCGGAATAGCTGGTAATGCGCCAGCGGTGGCGGCTGATATCCGGCAACGGCGGTTCCTGACCCAGCGACGGCAACGTCCGCACCGCGCGATAAATCGCCGCATCCGTTTCCGGCAACGGCGCTATCTGGCTATGCGCGCCGCACCAGGCCGACAACCGCTGCGCCAGTTGTCCCGGCTCCAGCGGCTCGCCCGCGCCGAGCAGATAACCGGGCGCGCTTTTTTCCAGCGCTTTCAGCGGCGCGATGCCAAGCCACAGCGCGTAGCGGGCGCGAGTCAACGCCACATAAAACTTACGCAAGTCCTCGCCCAGCCGCTCATGGTCAGCACGCTGCACCGCCTCGTCGCTGGCGGTCAGCTCAAGGCGCAGCTGCCCATCATCATCATGAAATTTCAGCGGCACATCGCGGTGGCTGACGGCACGAAACGCACAGGCGAACGGCAGAAACACCAGCGGATATTCCAGTCCTTTAGATTTGTGGACGGTCACCACCTTCACCAGATCGGCATCGCTTTCCAGCCGCAGTTTCAGCGTGTCGCCACCGGGGTTATCCGCCTGACACTGTTCCGCCAGATAGCGGATCAGCGCGTGTTCGCCATCCAGATGCACGCTGGCTTGTTGCAACAGCTCCGAGAGGTGCAGCACATCGGTCAGCGCACGGGCGTTATCGGCAACCAGTAACCGGCGCGGCACATCGAACTCCCACATCAAGCGCCGTAACATCGGCAACACGCCTTGCTGTCGCCAGCAGTTCTGGTAGCGAACAAATTGCATTACCCGGTTTTCCCACTCCTGCTCGTCGTGGTTAAGGCGTTCAAGCGCCTGCCAGCTCATCCCCAGTAACGGGGTTGCCAGCGCGGCGCGCAACAACCGATCATTCTCCGGATCAGCACAGGCAGCCAGCCAACAGTGCAGCTCACTGGCTTGTGGACTGTCGAACACCGATTCTCTGTCCGACAGATAAACGCTGCGCACGCCGCGAGCGGACAATTGCGCCCGCACCGCCATCGCCTCACGCCCGGTATTGACCAGCACCGCCATGTCTCCCGGTCTGACCGGACGCCATGCCTGCCCTGGTACAGTAAAACCGGCCTGCCCCTGCACGCCGAGCTGTAACAACCGCACCATTTCGCGGGCGCAGCCAGCAGCCATGCGCTGACGGTATTCCGCCGACGACAGCGGCTCCTCGGTTTCCAGCATCCAGCACGTCAACGCCGCCGCTTGCGCCCCCTCCAGCACCCAGCTTTCATCACGGCCATTGGCCTGCACCGGCAGAAACGGCACCGGATTGTCACCGTCCGGCTGGCGAAACAAAAATGCACCCGCGCCGTCAGCGCGGTTTTCCGCCTGCATGAACACCTGATTAACGGCATCGACCATCGCCTGCGTGGAGCGGAAGTTAGTACCCAGTGTGTAATGTCGCCCCTCGGTATCGCGGCGGGCGCGCAAATAGGTATAGATATCCGCACCGCGAAACGCGTAAATCGCCTGTTTCGGGTCGCCTATCAGGATCAGCCCCTGCTGTGGATCGTTGTTCGCCACCCGGTACAGGGTATCGAAAATGCGGTATTGCAATGGATCGGTGTCCTGAAATTCGTCGATCATCGCTACCGGAAACTGTCGGCGAATACGCTGCGCCAGCCGTTCGCCGTTATCGCCGCGCAATGCGGCATCCAGCCGGGTCAGCAGATCCTGAAAACCCATTTGCGCCCGGCTATCCTGCTCGTGACGAAAACGCTGACTAACCCAACGGCAGGCATGACGTAACAGTTGACTACGTGGCTCCGGTAATTCGCTTAACTGCTGCGCCAGCGTCTCCATCGCACTCAGTGCCGGGTGCTGCGGCGCGTCTTCGGGCACTTTCCAGCACTCCCGTAGCCCTTGCGGGGTCAGCCGCGTCCAGCCGGTGCCGATATCCAACGTCGTCTCATCGCTGGTGGCCCAGTGGTGCAGTTTGTCCAGCCACGGGCCGAAATAACGAGCTTGCAGCTTGCGGCCATCCGCCTTTTTCTCTGCCACCGCTGCGTTCAGCAACTCGCGCAGTTCGTCGCACCACTGCGGCCAGGGCGCTTTTAGCGCCGCCAGTCGGTGCGTTTTTTCTTCACGGACAGCGCTGAAAATCTGTGCTGGCAGGTCATCGATACCCATTTCATCGGCATACTCCAGCAGCGGCGTCACACTGCGGTAAAAATCGTCCGGTGATGCCCAGCTATCACGTAGTTCCAGCACATCGCGGGCATCGAGCGGGAAAAAGAAGGTGCGCCAGTAATCACGCACGACTTCCAGTAACAATTCACGCTGGTCGGTTTCCAGCGTTTGGTTAAACAGGCTGCCGCTGTCAAACGCATGTTCGCCCAGCATCCGGTTACACCAGCTGTGGATGGTGGATACCGCCGCTTCGTCCATCCATTCGGCGGCCAGTTGTAGTTTGCGCGCACAGTCCGGCCACTGTTCCGGCGGGTAACCGGTGCGAAGTTCCCGCAACAACGGATCGGCCTCTTCATCCTTGCCATCTTTGCCATCCGGCTGAAAATAGCCAGCCGCCTGCGCCAGCCGGGCGCGAATGCGGTCACGCAGCTCGCGGGTGGCGGCATCGGTAAAGGTCACCACCAGAATTTCCGGCGGGGTGAGCGGGCGGGAAAACGCCTGCTCGCTGCCGTGCCCCAGCACCAGCCGTACATACAGCATGGCGATGGTGAAGGTTTTGCCGGTGCCGGCGCTGGCTTCAATTAACCGGCTGCCGGAGAGCGGAAAGCGCAGCACATCCAGCGGAGAAGGTAACGAACGCGCCGTCATGACTGGCCTCCTGATTTCCTATTTTTCGCCGACGCCGCTTTCAGCGTCAGGTACAGCGGTGCCAGCAGTTGCTGCGTCCAGCGGGCGAACTCGCCGTTGGCCCACAACTGGTCGAAGCCTGGAAACGCGCGGGACAGATAGGCGTTAGACGCGGATTCAGCAAACTTGCGGTTAGCCGGGTCATGCTCCTCATAGCACTGGCGTGCCGCGTTACCCGCTTCACCATCCAGCGCTTGATCCGGTTCTCCGCCCGCTTCCAGCCAGCGAAATCCGGTTTTTACCGCCAGCGGCAACGGGTAACGCATTCCCTCTCGCCAGGCATCGACCAGCGCCAGCCAGTACACTTTCGCCTGCTGCGGTTCCAGCGCCGGCAGGTAAACAGTACCGTTTTTGCTGACCAGCGTACTATGCAGCGGTTGCCCATCAAGGTGCCCGGCCAGATGCGTCACCCAGAAAGGCAATAGCTTGTCGAAGCGGTAACTACGCCGTGTGGGATGGAGCAACCCGCCGCTTTCCAGCACCAGCCGACAGCGGTTGCCCTGCTCATCAACGCGCAGTTCATTCAGCCAGTCTTCCAGCGGTAAATCGGGCCACAACAGCGGTTCGTCAGATACCGATTTCGGCCATTTTTCCTGTTCCTGCTGGTAACGGGTGAACAAATCCGCCATAGGCTCCGCCAAATCCTGCACCAGCACCGTGGTGAAGCCACCGGGCGCCAGTTCGCCGCGCCGGGCGATGCGTGCCAGTTGTGCCGTCAGCGCCTGCTCACGGGGAAGATGCCGACGTAACGCGGCTTTCTGTTCCTCGATCAGTTCATGTTGCAAGCGCCAGTTTTCCAGCGCATCCATGGCAAATGGTTCCTGATCCTGACTGGTGGGGTCTTCCTGTTCGAACCAGACGTTGAGCCGCAACCGGAAGAAACTGCGTACCGGGTCACGGACAAAATCCGCCAGTTGCCGCAGCGTCAGCACGCCATCCTGCCGATAATCGTCCAGCGCGGTATCCGTAGCCGGAGTATCCTGTGGCAGCAGCCCGGTGCGCCATTCGCGGGCATAACTGAACAACGGGCTGCCGGCGGTAAAATAATCCGGGCTGAATGGCTGCAACCGGTGTTCCACCGTCAACGCGGACAACACATCCTGCCCGTCAACGGTCCGCCAGCCGTTGCTTAGATGGTCGCGCAGTTGCGCCACCAGCACCGAAGGCGGGCGTTCGCTGTTATCGTGGATGCTACGCCCCACCCAACTGATGTAAAAATGTTCACGCGCCGACAGCAGTGCCTCCAAAAACAGGTAGCGGTCGTCTTCGCGGCGGGAACGATCGCCGGGGCGGTAGTCATGCCCCATCAGGTCGAAGTCCAGCGGCACCCGGTTACGGGGATAATCGCCGTCATTCATTCCCAGCAGACAGACATGACGAAATGGAATGGCGCGCATCGGCATCAGCGTGGCGAAGGTGACGGCACCAGCAAAAAACGGCTGGGTCAGGCTCGACTGCTCAAACAGCCCCAGCCAGTGCTCGCGCACCACCGACAGCGGTAACGCCCGCTCCAGCGCGACCGATTCGCACGCCTCCAGCCAGTTCTGTAATCCTTCGTCCAGTTGCAGCAGCATGAAGCCGTCTTCCCCCCCATCTGCGGCAAAGAACGTGCTCAACAGCGTACGTAACCGTTCACCCCATTGCACCGGTGTCGCAGGCTGACAGAGCTGCTGCCAGCTATAATCCAGCCGGTCAAGCAACAGCGCCAGTTGCCCAGCCAGCACCGCATCCAGCCCACCGATTTCATCCAGCGGTTCAATATTCCGCCAGGCACCGCCTGCACCCACCGCGTACCCCAGCAACATACGGCGCAGACCAAAAAACCAGCTATTCTGTTCCGGCGCATCAGGCAGGTTAAGGCTTTGGCGCTGACGGGCGTGTAACCCCCAGCGCACATTGGCAGCCCGGACCCAGCGCTGCAACAGCGGCAATTGTTCTTCAGCGATGGCAAAGCGCTGGCGCACCGCCGGCACCTCCAGCAAGTCCAGCACATCGCTGACCGCCACGCGTGACTGCGGCAGGTTTAACAATTTTTCCAGCGCCGCCAGCAGCAGGTTATTCTGGCGCGGCCCACGATCCGCCACGCTGAACGGGATGTAACGCGGGTCCTTCCGGTCGATCAACCCGAACACCGCCTGAATATGCGGCGCATAGCCGTTGATGTCCGGCACCATCACGATCACATCTCGCGGACGCAGCGTCGGGTCAGCGGTAAATGCCGCCAGCAGTTGGTCATGCAGCACTTCCACTTCACGCTGTGGACTATGCGCAATATGAAAACGGATCGAACGATCATGCCGTGAATCGACGGCAGGCCAGCGCGCACGGCTGTCCGACAGCGGTCGCAAATCCCGAATGTCGTCCTGTAACTGATGCAGCAGACAGTCTTCGCCGTTGCTGTAAAACAGGTCGGCACGCTGAATCAGTGAGGCGTACCGCTCGCGCTGATCATATTCATCCAGCAGCCCGATGTAATCGCGCCCTTGTTTACCCCACGCCGCCAACAGCGGGTGGGCATGTTGATGCAGTTCTTCCAGCGCGATGGTCTGCGGCATACCGGGTTTACGTTGCTGGCGGACACGCTCGGCACGCAGCAGGTCCTTATCGGCAATAATATCGCCCCAGTAATGCTCGCACGGGTTATGTACGCACATGAATATCTGGGTCCAGCGCCCAATGGCGGCCAGCAGTTCCAGTGCCTGCTGTGACAACGATGAGATGCCAAAGACAACCACCCGCGAGGGTAACCCTGCCGGGCGTTCGCTATCGTCCCGCTGTTTTACCTCATCCAGAAAGCGCCGGTGCAGCGCCGCTCGGCTGGTGCCGGCCAGCGCCTCGCCGGTATCCATCAGTAGCGCGCGCCACAACAGCGGTTGCCAGTGCTGTTCATCCGGCAGCGGTTCCACGCCGCGTCGGTGGCTGGTCAGCACGTCACGCCCGGCAGTCCAGTCAGCCAGCCAGTCAGCGCGATACACCTGATATTGGTCAAACAGGTCAGCCAGCCGTTCGGCCAACTGGTAATGCTTACGCAAGTCGGTATCCTGCCGCAGAAAACGCGCCAGCGTAGCGAATTCCGGTTGTGTTAGCAGCTCAGGCAACAGCCGCAACAGTCGCCATACCAGCAATGATTTCTCGAATGGCGAGGTTTCCGGCACCTGATCATGCCCCAACACCGACCGGTAAACCTGCCAGAAAAAACGCGACGGCAACTGAACGTCCAGCGCTGCGGCTACGCCGCATCCACCCCCGTGGGTATCACGCGCCAGTGCCAGTTTCAGCCACTGCCCGATGCCGTTGCTCTGTACCAGAATCAGCTCGTTTTCCAACCCGGCTAGCGGATTAGACGCCATCCACGACACCAATACATCACGTAAAGCTTCAGGATGGTTGCTGTGGATCGCCATCAAACCGGGTTGTAACCTGTTTTCGCTCATCACTATCTCTGCTCGTTGCCACAACGGTGTACCGAATAACGGTACAGTCAGCAAATATCTTAGCATTCAATAGGATTAGCGGGGATGTTACGCAGCAAATCGAGATATTTTCAGAAAATCTGTTCAGGCGGTATATCTTGTAAAACGAAACAGCAGTGAATGGCTTCAATAGCCAGACTCTCTTTTATCGATTGTCTGTGATCCACATCCTCTTTCACCATAATCAGACCATTGCATTACCCAATAGAAAATTATTAGAAAAAATAAACAATCAAGACACTTGAGACCACCAGAAACATCATTTAACACCAGTAAATCTGTCTTTAGCGGGACAGACCACCCTCATTAATCATTCAAAGCTTTTAACTATATTATTCACTTTTTCTTCCTGTTCGTTTTTATGTAATCCGATACACTCGATTCCTAATTCCCTGCCAGTCCGGCGCGTCGCGCATTGTGACTCGCCACTCACGCCGTAGCCGCCGTCAACATTGATAGACACCGTACGTCGGCACGGATTTTTATCCCAAGTCAAGGAGACTACGATGCAATACACTGGGAAGTACCTAAAGAAAACCGCGTTGATGCTGACGATGATGGCCGGTATCAGCACCTGGCAAAGCCAGGCGGCTGTCGCACCGGACACGCGTTCGCTGGATGAAATTTATCAGAGCGCATTACAGGAAGGCGGTACAGTGACCGTTTATGCTGGCGGCGACGTACAGTCACAGCAAAATGGCTTTAAGCAGGCATTTGAAAAACGTTTTCCCGGCATCAAACTGAACGTGATCGTCGATTACAGCAAGTACCACGATGCGCGTATTGACAACCAACTGGCTACCAACACCCTGATTCCAGATGTGGTGCAACTGCAAACGATACAGGATTTCCCACGCTGGAAAAAACAGGGCGTGTTGCTGAACTACAAACCCGTGGGTTGGGACAAAATCTACCCGGAATTTCGTGATGCAGATGGCGCGTGGATTGGTGCCTATGTGATTGCCTTTAGCAACGTGGTCAACACCCAACTGCTGGATGAAAACGCCTGGCCGCGAGAAGCAAAAGATTATCTGCGCCCCGACCTGAAAGGCAACCTGATTCTGGCCTATCCCAACGACGATGACGCCGTGCTGTTCTGGTACAAACAGGTCGTGGATAAATACGGCTGGGATTTTGTTGCAAAACTGCAAGAGCAGGACCCGGTTTACGTACGCGGTACTAACGTTCCCGGCGCTCAGATAGCCACCGGCAAATACAGCGCGACCTTCTCCAGCTCCGGTGCGCTGGTCCCGGCGGCAGGTTCGGTGACCCGCTTTGTGCTGCCGAAGAGTGACCCGTTTGTCTCCTGGGCGCAGCGCGCGGCAATCTTCAAACAGGCTAAACACCCGGAAAGCGCCAAGCTGTACCTGAGCTGGCTGCTGGACCCAGAAACACAAACTCAGGTTTCACGTATGTGGTCAGTACGTACCGATGTAGCGCCACCGGCTGGCTACAAACACATCTGGGAATATCGCAATACTCGTCCACAAGCTTTTGCTGACTTCATGTCTGACCGCGCTGCGGTTGAGCGCTTCCGTGCGCAAATGAGCCTGTACGTGGGCGAAGCCAAAGGCGACCCGACTCCAGGCTGGCTCGGCCTGCACCCGGATGCACCACTGGCCAACTAATCAATAATTTAGTAGACGTCATTAATAGAGCTAACCGCCTCGGCTGGGGCGGTTAGCTCATTATTTGAAACATGGATTCAGGCGTAGCGAGAGAAAGAGAGATCGTCGTATTCAATTGCCGGTGTTTTGCCGGAAATGATATCGGCCAGCAACTGACCGGAGCCACATCCCATGGTCCAACCCAATGTACCGTGCCCGGTGTTCAGGTACAGATTGTGTAACGGCGAACGCCCCACCAGCGGCGTGCCATCCGGCGTCATGGGTCGTAATCCGGTCCAGAATGTTGCCTGTTCCACCGGTCCGCAATCCGGGTATAGATCGCGCACTACCATTTCCAGCGTAGCCCGGCGCTTCTGATTCAAGGAGAGATCAAATCCGGCGATTTCCGCCATGCCGCCGACGCGAATGCGCTGATCAAAACGGGTAATGGCGATCTTGTAGGTTTCATCCAATATGGTGGAAACCGGCGACCCAGCCTCACTGGTCAGCGGAATGGTCAGCGAATACCCCTTGAGTGGGTAGACCGGAATGCTGAACCATTTTTCCAGTAAACCGCGGGAATAAGAGCCACAAGCCATAACGTAAGCGTCGGCCACGATCTTTTCACCATCACAATACACCGCGCTGACCCGTTTCCCTTCCACCTCAAGGTGTTGTACCTCCGTATTGAAACGGAAGGTTACGCCCGCTTTTGTCGCCATCGCCGCCAACTGACGGGTAAACAGCTGGCAATCGCCAGTTTCATCATGCGGCAGGCGCAATCCGCCGGTTAATTTATGGCGTACCCCCGCCAGTGCCGGCTCAACATTAGCCAGTTGATCGGCTTCCAGTAATTCATAAGGCACACCGGCTTCTTTCAAGACCGCAATATCACGGTAAGCGTTTTCGTACTGTTGCTGGGTACGGAACAGTTGCAACGTGCCTCCCTGACGTCCTTCATAAGCAATACCGGTTGCTGTGCGCAGTTCTTGCAGGCAATCGCGGCTGTATTCAGCCAGCCGGACCATACGGGCTTTATTAACGCGATAATGAGCGTTGTCGCAGTTCAGCAACATTTGCCACATCCAGCACAATTGCGTAGCAGTGAAATCAGGGCGAATCGCCAGGGGCGCGTGCCGTTGAAATAGCCATTTGACCGCTTTCAGCGGAATACCTGGTGCGGCCCAAGGCGCAGAATAGCCAGGGGAAATCTGACCGGCATTGGCGGCGCTGGTTTCTAAAGCTGCTTCGGCTTGCCGGTCAATGACGGTGACGTCATGTCCTGATTGCGCCAGATACCAGGCGGTACTGACGCCGATAACACCACTCCCTAAAACAACCACCTTCATTATTGCTGTTCTCCCTACTTTTCTCCGCCAATCCCGCGGAATATGCTATACAACGCCTTAAAGCCTGAAATAAAAACCTACTTTAACATGCCGCTATCAATTGTCATCTGTTGCAGATATAGCTTTTATTTATTATGAGAAAACGCACCCAGCCGCGTAGGATAACCGGATAACAACGTGCGGCCATCAGGCGTAGCCGACGGAAATACGTCATCCGCCCCTCTACACAAGGACTTCATCCAAGCTACCGATTTCACATCACTTTTCCCAAAATAAGCTACGATTAAATATGCCGACGCAATGAGGTGACGGCAGTTATAGTGAGGGGTGCGCTGATGGCTATATCGACTGATGAGCGGGTTATAAACCCACAACGTCTAAGTGACGGACCTGACTGGACATTCGATTTGCTGCAGGTCTATCTGGATGAAATTGACCGGGTAGCCAAACTGTACCGTTTGGATACCTATCCCCACCAAATCGAGGTAATTACCTCCGAGCAAATGATGGACGCCTATTCCAGCATCGGGATGCCTATCAACTACGCCCACTGGTCATTCGGCAAGAAATTCATCGAAACCGAACAACGCTATAAACACGGCCAGCAAGGGCTGGCATACGAAATCGTCATTAACTCCAATCCTTGTATCGCCTACCTGATGGAAGAGAACACCATGCCGATGCAGGCACTGGTGATGGCTCATGCCTGCTACGGCCATAACTCATTCTTCAAGGGTAATTATCTGTTTCGCAGTTGGACCGACGCCAGTTCAATTGTCGATTACCTGCTGTTCGCCCGTCAGTACATTGCACAATGCGAAGAACGTCACGGTGCCGATGAGGTGGAGAAACTACTCGACTCTTGCCACGCACTGATGAATTACGGTGTGGACCGCTATAAACGACCGCAGAAGATCTCGCTGGAAGAGGAAAAGTTGCGCCAGAAAAGCCGCGAAGCCTACCTGCAAAGTCAGGTAAACGAACTCTGGCGCACGCTGCCCCGCCGTGAGCAGGAAACCTCACCGGAAAAAGCCCGCCGTTTCCCAAATGAACCGCAGGAGAATCTACTCTACTTCATGGAGAAAAATGCTCCGCTGCTGGAACCGTGGCAGCGAGAGATCCTGCGTATCGTGCGTAAGATCAGCCAGTATTTTTATCCGCAAAAGCAGACTCAGGTGATGAATGAAGGCTGGGCTACATTTTGGCACTACACCATCCTTAATCATCTCTATGACGAGGGCAAACTGTCTGACCGCTTTATGCTGGAATTTCTTCATAGCCATACCAATGTGGTCTACCAGCCGCCGTACAACAGCCCTTACTACAACGGTATCAATCCGTATGCGCTTGGCTTTGCCATGTTTCAGGACATCAAGCGCATCTGCCAACATCCAACGGAAGAAGACCATTATTGGTTCCCGGATATCGCAGGGAAGGACTGGCTGACAACACTGCATTTCGCCATGCAAAACTTCAAAGATGAAAGTTTCATCAGCCAATTCCTGTCACCCAAAGTGATGCGAGATTTCCGGCTGTTTACTGTATTGGATGATGATCGCAACAATTATCTGGAGATCGCCGCGATCCATGATGAAAAAGGGTACCGGAAGATCCGTCAGGAGCTGTCTTCCCAGTACAACCTGAGCAATATCGAACCCAATATCCAGGTCTGGAATGTGGATTTACGCGGCAATCGTTCGCTGACTCTGCGCTATGTGCCGCAAAACCGCGCTCCGCTGGATAAAAGCAGCCACGAGGTCATGAAGCATGTTTACCGCCTGTGGGGGTTTGAGGTGACACTGGAACAGATGAATGAGGACGGCAGTGTCGAACTGATTGACCGTTGTCCGCCACGTACTACTCTATGATATACAATCCTATTGTATATCATAGGTTAAAAAAACGGGTAGCCAAATGGGCTACCCGTTTTTCAATCTACTTACCATCAATTAACGACGGCCTTCAGCCAGATCATGGGGGATGGCATTCTGCATACTATGCCACAATGCCCCGCTTTCCTTACCATACTGACGAATAGTGTCTGGCACCTGATCATACAGGCCATCACGGCTCAGCGATTCCAGACGGCGGTAAAATGCCAGCGCTGTTTTACGCGCTTCCGTATTGGAGAAATAATAACGCCCGACCCGAATATACAACCCTTTCAGCCCATTGATAATAAGACCGTAAATCGGATTGCCGGACGCAAACGCCAGCCCGCGAAACACGTTGTAATCCAGCTCGGCGTACGCATCCGATGTATCCTGAACCGATTCGGCTAACTTAAGAATTTCTACCGATTTGGCCGGATGCAAGCGAATTGCTGTACGGATGAAAATCCCGGCGATGTTAGTACGCACCGCCAACAGGTTATCGATCAGTTGGGGAACGCTGTCATGGTCGAGCCGGGCCAGCGTTTCAAGGATATTTAACCCGGATGTCTCCCAAAAATTATTGATTTTGGTCGGTTTGCCGTGTTGAATCGTGAGCCATCCATCACGGGACAAGCGCTGTAGCACCTCGCGTAGCGTGGTACGCGTAACCCCGATCAATTCAGACAACTCCCGCTCAGCGGGCAGAATAGAACCCGGAGGGAAACGATTATTCCATATACTTTCAATAATATATTCTTCCGCGAATCCCGCCGGACTTTGCGCCTTTATAACCATAAGTTTATATTCCGTAGCGATGTTTACCAGTGAAAGTCAACATCATCATACCAAACGAACCCTACATCACATAGCATAGCAGGACCTGAAAGTCTCAATTCGACATAAAAACTGTGATTAAAGGCAATTACCCGTAAACAAACTCGGATATCTACCGTGATTTACGATAATTTTCTTTCAACACCCATCAAATTGTTAAATAAAATTAGCGCTAAAGAAAAAACGAACACCGCAGGATTACCCCACTACCGTATTTCTTTTTAGACAGCGTTGCTGGCACTAAGTCGGATTAGCGCAGGTTACCGTTCTATTATTTCTAATCATCAATCCGCTCTGTTCTTGCCGTCCAATTTCATTACTCATGATCGTCCGCAAACACAGAGTCTGTCCCTGAGTGAAGTCCTGAATGTTACCTGCAGTAGCCCTATGGCTTATCAGCGCTGGCGGCTATTTTCACTGGCATGACCAGTACAGATCAAGTATGGCATGAAGTCGCTCATAAGTAACGTAGTTAGCCTGATGCATATCGCATTTACCTCGTTACAGATCAGTTATAAAACTGATAAGACACACAGCGGACTCATCATTGATCAATACCGTCATGTTCCCACATAAATCGTGTATAGTAAGGAGCGGATTTTGCCATGAAACTGGCGATAACTCGTAGAGAGCGTTAAAAACAACAGGGTATTTTTGGCACAGCAGAATCTCCGTTCAAATGCCGATGCAGACGCAGTGCGCGGTACAGGCGCTAGCCGCGCCACCGTGAGAAACGTCATTTCAACCGGGCAGAGATTCAATGAGGGCGGTGAGCACGGTTATCACTGCCCATACTATCGTTTTTAGCATGGAATATTTTTTATGTTGCGATTTTTGAACCGTTGCTCCCGTGGTCGGAGTGCTTGGCTTTTGATGGCGTTCACGGCACTGGTTTTCGAACTGGTTGCGCTTTATTTCCAGTACGTCATGATGTTGAAACCCTGCGTACTATGCATTTACCAACGAGCCGCACTCTACGGCGTAATGATGGCCGGACTGGTAGGTGCTGTCGCCCCTGGCACACTGCTACGCTATCCGGCGATTGGATTATGGATTTACAGTGCCTGGGAAGGCTTGTCGCTGGCCATCAAACACACCAATATTCAGTTGCACCCATCGCCATTTGTTACCTGCGATTTTTTTGTCAGTTTCCCATCCTGGTTGCCGCTGGATAAGTGGCTGCCAGCTGTTTTTACCGCCACCGGCGATTGCGCCGAGCGCCAGTGGCATTTCCTTAATCTGGAAATGCCGCAGTGGATGATCGTGATTTTCGGTGCCTATCTGCTGGTTGCAGCACTGGTACTGATTGCCCAACCTTTCCGCCCCAAACGCCGCGATCTGTTTGGTCGCTAAACGCTTACGATACCGGGTCGGAAGTAACCGGCCCGGTTGATTGTTACCTACAGCACAGTTCTGGATAACGACAGGCTGAGTTTTACCGGCTCCTGATATCCGCAAGCAGAATCATCGCACAGTAAATTCAGCTACCGTAATACGCTATGGACTGAGCCAACACCTCCCAATCTTTTTCGTCTCCGGGCCCTTGAACAGCAACCGTACCCTGATACAGATTGATGTTAGCCATCTGTATGTTAGACGGCTGATTTTTTGGCATATGAAAGGTTAAAAATGCACCTGAATCTGGAGCGTATGCCACCCCCTCAAACGGTATGTTCAGTGTAAATTTACACAACGCCCACGAATTCGGAATTGTAAACTCGCCAAATGAGTATGCCCTGGCAACGCTTCCTGATGACGAAAAAACTAAAAACAGATTTGCTGTTATTTTTGTTGTCATACCAGGATTACCGTTTATTGCCATAAACGATAGCGTAACCTCCCGCCCCTGGCATTTAAAAACATCCCTATCCAGAGCAATTCTTATAATTTTATTATCAGAATTTGAATTGGGAACAACTATATTTATAGTCGTGCCATCATGTGTGAATTGTGTGTCTGGTCCAATTGGATTCCTATAAATATTACATTGTGCTGAACCATCTGACTGGTATGAATAGAAATCCATTAATCTCACGTCTAGTGCGTTAGCAGACAACTCGAATGATGTTCCAGCTCTTGATAGTCGTCCCGAACCATTAGCAACGATATTTCGTATATTGTATTGTGGGGTCCACGGTTGGCATAACGCATTTTGCTGATGTATCTGTACAGATGGATAATTAATTCGACCCCACGAATTGCCGTAACTAGGAATTCCATTAATTATATTTGTAGTCACCAGGATTCGGTTACTATCATATTTTGTTAAATCGATATTTCCGATGTGGCAGTTACGCAATACAACATCACTGCGTCCTGGTTTCATAAAAATGCAATTACTGGGTGGATATCCCTCCGGCCCTGAAAAATGATGAGCATTCCAGTATATCCCATCACCGCCGATGATTCCGCCATCAAAATAGCCATCATCACGAACCACAGTGTCGTCAGGTGTTCCGCCGTATGTTATCAGAGCCTCACATTGTGGGTAAATTGTCTCATGATAGCCGTTTATGCGCGGATTACTGGCAAAAGAACCTAGTTGATGCGTTACTCTCCAGCCTTGTACGACCCCGTTGAAAACATAGTCCACACCACCTGCATCAAAACATATACCGCCAGAGCGTGAACCCGAATTATGCAAATGTACATCACGACCAACATGAAGCCTGGAGTTTCCATAATCTACAGTGCCATCCTTCATCTTCCCATTCGCGCTAAGAAAATTTACAGCTTTGTTGAGTGAATTAACATGCCTAACATGATCTACATATATATCCCAGCAATTACCCCAAAGTTTAATTTGATAGAATTCTTCAGAGCCGTAATTGTAAAACTTCAATCCGAGTAAGCGAGGATTAGTAATGTACTCGTTGAAAACAATGCCGTGATTTGACAGATTTCCCGTAAATGTAAAAGTACCTAATCCATCAAAACCATATCGAACATGCAAACGATGATCGTGACCACCAATTCCGTTAAACCTGATTCCATCTGGCCCGAAAATGATTTGATTACCGTTACCAGTAAATTCAAGTTGTGTATCTCCGTTGCTTGCAAGAATAACAGGGCGAGTAAACCACATAGTAACGGAGTGGGTGAATTTACCGGATGGAAACGCTAATACCACCGGCTTTCCGTCGAATTCAGTATTAGGTACCGCATTGATGGCAGCAACAGCGCCAACGATGGCTGAGTCTATATCCATCCCGCTCGCATAATCATCAATCATATATTCTGATAAGAATATAACATCGCCGCTGCGCCGCTGTAGACGTGCAATTTCTGGTTCCAGTGTTTCAGAGAGCGCATTATACACAAATGCTGTTGTCGCTATCTGGGATGAATTATTCCTGGAATTTACCGTTGGCGCAGTAGGCACACCCGTCAGCGCCGGACTTTCAATCGGCGCATACTGCTGATGTGGGTTTATCGCCGCCATATGATCGGCCAGCAACGTATCCACATAGCGCCTTGTTACCAGCGCTACCGTTGGGTCAAATTTTAATGTTATTGCATCGGTGTGGCTGACAATCAGGATCATGCGTACCGTCTGCACCCGGCCCGACCCCTCTTTCAGTTCCGGTTTATAAGTTTCCGGACAGTTGCCAACCGCAATCAAGTCGCCATCCACGTCGTACAGACCGAGTTCACGCAGCCAGAATCCCCCTTCATTTTCCGGGATCACCTGCTCGGCAATCATCTGGTTGGTGTTATTCGGATCAACTGTTAGCGCATTGATGGCCCCACGTCGCCTTTCATTAACCAGTTTGGTTTGCACCGGGTCCGGAGTAGGCAGTACGCCATTGCCATCCCCAACACCCATTTGTACCAGCTCCAGCGATTTTCCCGCCGCTATCGCCGCCGCCAGTTTTTTTGCCCCCACCTGAGTGAGCAAAGTAAAATATTTAGTCCCCATCAATTCCCTCATCAGCATGAATATAAAAGAAAAATCAGACAGCAAGTGCTCACCGCCCTGTCTGCCTTGTAACAACCATTATGCTGATAGCCAATCAAATCACCCGTCCATGCGGGCGTGGCGACAATGGCACAACAAGGCTATTGATGCCCTGTCAGCAGTAAGATGAAAGTCCGATAAGAAATCAGGGAATAGAAAATACTGGAGAATGCGGCCAGTCGAACCGAATACTGGCAGGATAGATAAACTTCAGCGAATCAGTCCACGGCATAGTTCGTGATAGCATAGGCTATTACAGCCCACTCAGGTTACAGCATATGAATCAAGGCACACATTACATATTGGGCATTGAACACCGGCGCTAACCACGATTTTATAGCCGCTCAAATAGCGCCAGCATCTGCGCAAATGGTTTACAACGTTTATGGTAATGTATGATCGACAACAACATTGATCATTTGGTCATCATGAACCAAAATTTTCGGCGGTTTCCCCACATATACCTCAAGCATCAAATCAATAATGTAAATCGATTTTTATATCAGATAGTTATTTGGCCCACTCCGGTTTGTTTAAGATGTGATCCTGCCAGTCCACCACATCGCTTTCACGCACGGCGATATATCGTACCGAGATTCTCTGTTGGTGCATCGCCGTTTTGGAACCCGCCAGCAACGGATGCCAGGGCTGCAATCCTTTACCCTCATGTATCAAACGATAAGCGCAGGTTTCCGGTAACCAGTCGAATGACAACAAATTTTCTCGCGTCAGCTTGATGCAATCCGGCTCATATTCGAACCGGCGCGCGTAATTACGGCATTGGCAACTTTTAATGTTCAGTTGATTACAGGCCACATTGGTGAAATAAAGTTCATCCGTGTCTTCATCTATCAACTTATGCAGGCAGCAACGACCACAACTGTCACAAAGCGCTTCCCACTCGTCGTCCGACATTTGATCGAGGGTTTGGGTTTCCCAAAAGGGTTGTAGAGTCATAACTGCGATTCCGATGATAAACAGGATGTACGGCTGCGTATTGTAAAGTGGGGAGATGTGAGATACCACCCGCAGCGATGCCACGGGTGGTAAAGAATTAAATGACGTGGGTCGTCAGCGTGCGATCATTAAGCGTAATGGTTAGCGCATCGCCCGGTTGCAACGGACCCACCCCTTGCGGTGTACCAGTCAGGATGATGTCGCCAGCGCGCAGGGTAAAAAAGCGGCTCATGTAGGCTATCAATGGCAGAATCGGCGTAATCATATCTCGCGTATTGCCTTGCTGGCGTACTTCACCATTGATGTTGATACCCAGTTCAGCCTGCTGTGGATCGCCAAACTCAGCCACCGGAATAAACCCGGATACCGGACAGGAACCATCAAAGCCCTTGGCTTTTTCCCACGGCTGTCCGGCTTTCTTGAACCCGGCCTGTAAATCGCGCAGCGTTAGATCCAACGCCACGCCATAACCGGCAATCGCTCTGGCAACCCGCTCTTCATTAGCCTGTTTGAGCGGCGTGCCGATCAATACCGCCAGCTCAACCTCGTGATGTACCGAACCCAGTTCTTTAGGAATGGCCACCGGCTGGCGCAAATCGCACAGCGCGGTTTCAGGCTTGATGAACAGGACCGGTTCCGCCGGTTTGGCGCTACCCATTTCACGGATATGCTCGGAATAGTTACTACCGACACACACCACCTTATTGGCAGGAAAATCCAGTAATGCGCCCTGCCAGTCTCTGTGTTGATACATGTACCTTCTCCTGACTTTCTGTTAGCGGATGGTGCCTGTCCACCATAGCAAACGGGACATAGCCACCTCATCATACCGGTATCGTCATCAAAAAAGTAAGTGCGATTGATGCGCAACGGCACCTGAAATTGATCATGACTTCACGCGACATTTTACAAACGCAATCAATACACTAGGTCAGGAGAGCAATGACATGGGATGAATAAAAATACGGTTATTTGCCCACCATAGAAAATACACCTGTATATAAATCAGTATTAAAGAGAATAACATCAGAATAACTAAAGTATTTCCCGGTTTATTGCTGATACCCTGTATTAAAAAACAGCAGCTGATTCCCGAAGTCGCCTTGAACATTATATAAAAAATAATTCGGGCATTATTTTTTTATACTTGCCTGTAGCTCATCCAATAGATTTTCCGGCGGCGGTGGCAATTGCAGGTAAAAACCCTGTTCACTAAGCAACTGTTTTACTTTATCAATATCAGCCGATGCCAGTTTTTTGCTGCCATCAAGCGGTAATAACATTACCAGATGCGGCAAACCAAAACTTTTCATCAGCTCGGCGGGGACGCGGGAAAAGTCGTCTTTTTTTTCGACATAAAGATAGGTTTGATCGCGTTTGGAACTTCTGTAGATCACACAATACATGTTTTTTACTCTGAACTAAGATAATGGTGTCTTGCCTGTATTTTCATGTGACTATAACATGCTCGAAGCGCTCTGGAATATCATGCCTTAATGCTACTCTGGGGATTTAAAGATGCTGAAACTGAGTCAGGACAGATGTCACAAACGCCAATTGAGTTGAAAGGCAGCAACTTTACCTTATCCGTTGTTCACCTGCATGATGCACAGCCCGATATTATTCAACAGGCCTTGCAGGAAAAGATCGAACAGGCACCGGCGTTTCTCAAAAGCGCGCCGGTCGTCGTTAATGTATCGGCACTACCCGTTGACGCTGAATGGATTAAGCTTCAGCAGGCCATTACCGCCGCTGGTCTGATAGTTGTAGGGGTGAGTGGATGTAATGATGAACAACTCAGGCGCGTCATCGCCAAAGCAGGGCTGCCGCTATTGCGTGAAGGCAAAGAACGGCGGACAGCTCAGCCTCCCGCACCGGTTGTCGCACCAGTAAAAACCAGAGTAATCAATACCCCCGTCCGTTCCGGACAGCAAATTTATGCCCGCGACTGTGATCTTATCGTCACCAGTCATGTCAGCGCAGGCGCTGAAGTGATTGCCGACGGCAATATTCATATTTACGGCATGATGCGCGGTCGCGCGCTGGCAGGAGTCTCTGGCGATATCAACAGCCAGATCTTCTGCACCCAGTTGGCCGCCGAATTGGTGTCGATCGCCGGGCGTTATTGGCTCAGCGATCAGATACCGGAAAATTATTTCGGGAAGGCGGCGCGCCTGAAACTCAGTCCGCCTGACCATATTCTGACTATACAACCTCTAGACTAGGCCCTTGGAAGGAATTATTTATGGCACGCATCATTGTTGTTACTTCAGGTAAAGGGGGCGTTGGCAAGACCACTTCAAGCGCGGCCATTGCTACCGGTTTAGCCCAAAAAGGCAAGAAGACGGTTGTCATCGACTTTGACATCGGTCTGCGTAACCTCGACCTGATCATGGGATGTGAACGCCGGGTCGTGTATGACTTTGTGAATGTCATCCAAAACGACGCGACCCTCAATCAGGCGCTGATTAAAGATAAGCGTACCGAAAACCTGTACATTCTGCCGGCATCACAGACCAGAGATAAAGATGCCCTCACCCGTGAAGGCGTGGATAAAGTGCTCCAGGATCTGGCGGATATGGAGTTCGATTTTATTATCTGTGATTCCCCAGCCGGTATTGAAACCGGTGCGTTAATGGCGCTTTACTTCGCCGACGAAGCCATCATCACCACCAACCCGGAAGTGTCATCGGTACGGGATTCCGACCGAATTTTAGGGATCTTGTCCTCCAAATCACGCCGTGCCGAGCAAGGTCTGGAGCCGATCAAAGAACACCTGTTGCTCACGCGTTATAATCCGGGCCGCGTCAGCCGCGGCGACATGCTGAGCATGGAAGATGTACTGGAGATTCTGCGTATTCCGCTGATCGGCGTGATTCCGGAAGACCAGTCAGTATTACGTGCGTCCAACCAGGGCGAACCCGTCATTCTGGACAAAGAGGCTGATGCGGGTAAAGCCTATGCGGATACCGTGGATCGTTTGTTGGGAGAAAATCGGCCTTACCGTTTTATTGAGGAAGAGAAGAAAGGCTTCCTGAAACGACTGTTTGGGGGATAAATCATGGCGTTACTCGATTTCTTTTTGTCCCGCAAAAAAACGACAGCCAATATTGCCAAGGAACGGCTGCAGATTATTGTCGCGGAGCGACGCCGTGGGGACAGCGAACCGCATTACCTGCCACAGTTGAAGCGAGACATTCTGGAAGTCATCTGCAAATACGTACAGATCGACCCGGAAATGGTAACGGTGCAGTTAGAGCAGAAAGGCGATGACATTTCGGTGCTGGAATTGAACGTGACTCTGCCGGAAACCGACGAGCCTACACCGCCCCCTGCCGATAAATAATCACCGTTTTCCCGGTACCTGAAGGAAACGATTTAAGCTGCCGCCCTTGTCTGCAAGGGCGGTAAATCCGATGTTAGTAATGCGCCAGAATGTCTTTCAGATCTTGCCCAAACAGGCGACTACGCCAGCCGGTTATCATTTCAGGTTCATGTTCAGACGATACCAGTTTCCAGTGCCAGTTCAGCAACCGGTTAATCTGCCGCCGGGATGCCAGTAACTCAGCAGATAACCCGCTCTGCTCCGCGCACTGCTGTACCAAGACCTTGATGTCACGAAATGCTTTCTTATAGCCGGGATAGTCAATCAGATTGACCACAGGTGGCGGAGAATCCGCCTCACTCAGCGATGCAGTTTCCGTCACCATCGCCAGCAGCATCTTGCCGTGGTAACGAATTTCCGGTCCACTTAGCCCCAGCGAATCCAGCTCGCCTAATGAACCGGGCAGGTAACGAGCCACCTGCAACAGGTTCTCCTCCCGGACAATAAAATTAACCGCACTGTCACGCTCACGCGCCTTATGCAACCGCCATGCCGCCAGTTTTTGCAGACAAGCCAGATGACGTCCTCTTAATTGCCAGGCATTGCCGATCTCCCGATATGCCAATTCCGGCGCCAGCACCTCCTGACGACGCTGGCACAGTAACCGGCACTCATCTTGTGCAGCCTCCAGCCAGCCCGCAGCACGAGTTTCGTCAACCAATGTTCTGGCTACCGGCAGCAGATAAAACACGTCTGCCGCGGCGTACTGGCACTGCTTTTCACTGAGCGGACGCGCCAGCCAGTCGGTGCGGGATTCGCTTTTATCCAGCGCCACCTGCTGATAATCCGCTACCAGCGCCGCAAAACCATAGGACAACGGCTTGCCCAGAAACGCGGCCAGAATCTGGGTATCGATAAATGGCGACGGCAAGCAGCCCAACGCATTCAGAAACACTTCCAGATCTTCGCTGCCGGCATGTAGAAACTTGGTCACCTGCGGATTCTGCAGCAGCGCACGGAGCGGCGCCCAGTCACGGATCGCCAGCGGGTCGATCAGCGACAGATTGTCGCCGTCATACAACTGAATCAGCCCCAGTTGCGGGTAATAGGTACGAGTACGGACAAATTCGGTGTCCAGCGCCACCTCAGACACCGCGCACGCCTGTGCGCACACCGCTGATAATCCTTCATCGGTAGTAATCAACTGATAATTCAAAACGGTATTCTCTTGGTTGCGCCCCAATGCGCTCAACTGCGATCAGGGCATAAAACATCATTTATGGCGGACCATCGGCATTACGCGGGTCAACTGGTCCATCAGGGCAGACAATGGCTTGACGCGAAAGGCGATGTTGTCCTGTGGTGCTCAGCAGGCAGGCTCCACCATACCCGGCATCCCACCCACAGGCAACCATCAGGCGGCTGACTGCTCATTGCGCAGCTCACGCCGGAGGATTTTCCCCACGTTCGATTTCGGTAACTCACTGCGAAACTCAAACAATCGTGGCACCTTGTACCCCGTGAGATTGCGACGGCAATGGTTGATCAGTTCTTCCACCGTCAGCGATGGATCACGACACACCACGAAGACTTTCACCGCTTCCCCTGAGGTGGCACTGGACACACCAACCGCCGCCGCTTCGGATACTTTTGGATGGCGTACCACCACTTCCTCGATCTCATTGGGATAAACATTAAAGCCGGACACCAGAATCATGTCCTTTTTACGATCAACGATTTTCAGGAACCCTTGTTCATCTGCCGTGACAATATCACCGGTTGCCAGCCATCCCTCTTTCAGCACGTCGTGCGTCGCGGCGGGCTGCTGCCAGTAACCGGACATCACCTGCGGACCACGCACCCACAGCTCACCGGCTTCGCCAGGCGCCGCATCCTGACCGTCATCATTGATGATTCGCACATCGGTAGACGGCACCGGCAAGCCAATGCTGCCGCTGTAATGTTGCAAATCATAAGGGTTTCCCGCTACCAGCGGCGCGCTTTCGGTCAATCCATAACCTTCCAACAAATGAATGCCAGTCAATTTTTCCCAGCGCTCAGCCACCACCTGTTGTACCGATGCCCCACCGCCCACCGACAAGTGCAGGGTGGAAAAATCCAGTCGGCTAAACGCCTCATTGTTGAGCAAGGCGTTAAACAGCGTGTTTACCCCAGTAATAGCGGTAAACGGATAGTGGGACAACTCTTTGATCATGCCGGGAATATCGCGTGGGTTGGTGATCAGCAGGTTTTTCCCGCCAATTTCGACAAACAACAGGCAATTCACCGTCAGCGCAAAAATGTGATAAAGCGGCAGCGCCGTTACCACCAGTTCTTGTCCTTCTTTCAGCACCGGGCCATACGCCGCCTTAGACTGCATCAGGTTAGCCTGCATGTTACGGTGGGTCAGCATAGCGCCTTTGGCGATACCGGTAGTACCACCGGTGTATTGCAGAAAAGCCAGATCCTGATTGCTCACTTCTGGCTTCACATACGGCATCCGTCTGCCCTGTTGCAATATCTGACGAAACGAAATGGCATCCGGCAGATAATACGTCGGCACCAGTCGTTTAACGTACTTGACTACGAAGTTGACCAGCGTGCCTTTGGCCGGCGCCAGTTGATCGCCCATGCGGGTCAGGATCACATGTTTTACCGGAGTGTTATACACCACCTTTTCCAGCGTATGGGCAAAGTTGGAAACGATGACAATCGCCGAGGCACCGCAATCTTTGAGCTGGTGCTCCAGTTCACGCGGTGTATATAGCGGATTGACGTTAACCACCACCAGCCCAGCCCGCAAAACGCCGAATAGCGCAATGGGGTACTGCAACAGGTTAGGCATCATCAACGCGACGCGCTCCCCCTTTTTCAGTTTCAACTGATGCTGCAGGTAAGCGGCGAAAGCGCGGCTACGCTCCTCCAACTGACGGAAGGTCATGACCTCGCCCATGTTGATAAATGCGGGCTGGTCGGCATAACGCGACACCGCGTGTTCAAACAACTCGATTAGCGAAGTGTAGCGATCTGGGTCAATGTCCGCAGGGACATCCACCGGGTAACGCGCTAACCATATTTTTTCCAAAACGTCACTCCAGAGATATTTTTTAAGTGGCATAGTCAATCCCAACCTGAGTGATATGTAACAATATTTTAACTCATATTAATAACGGTGAAGTTAACAATGTTCAGGTTGAGAAGACGATCACTTAATTTCAACGTATTGCTATTACTGCAAAAAACCATACTGCAAAAAAATAAGGCGACCCTGGTCGCCTCTGTTCACTGCCCGGCTATAGCTGGACTGATAACGCGTGTTACTCCGTGACAACCGACTCTACCTGCGCTGGCGCATAGCCGTCATTCCAACTGGGTCCCCATCCGGGTCCCCACATATGACGGTAGTGGCGATCCCACCAGGGATCGTAAGCCCGCGGTGGTAACATCACCTGCTGTACGACTCGCCAGCGTTTGTAACCCTGAATGCCTACCACCACATACTGATATGGCCGTTCACCAATTTTACCCTGTTCAGTGCCGGTAATCGGACCTACCACCGTGATCAGTTGATTTTTGAACTCTACCGGTTCCAGAAAACCGTTCACGTAGGCTACCAGACGTCCTTCGGAAGGTTCGTTTAGCCGCGGGCGGCCCGCATTATCCAGCGGCAACGCAACAATCTCCAGCCGGGTACGATTGGCCTCGTTGCGAATATCCGCAATCCGACCACCAAAGCGTGATTCCTGCCCTACGTACAGATTGGGCGCATTCATCACCCGAATCAGGTCCATCTGCGGCGTTGCCGAGGTGCCACGGATTTCATCCGGCACAGTGACGCAGCCAGATAACAAGCTCAGGCTGAGCAACAACAGGCCGCACCATCCACTCCGGCGTAGCCATAATCTTCCTGGCATCGACGTTTGGTTTCCGAAAATTTGGATTCTCATCACATACACCCTGCTTGCCGTCGTCAATTTATGACCGATGTCTAAATTAGACTGTAGCTAATGCGATAAGTTGCTGTTATTCGCGGCCAGGTAATTTTTTCCACGCCACGTTGTTGCGCAGATAACGGGGTTCAGCCTGCTCCACGCTCACCGCACCGCCCGATGTCCATAACTGCCAGGCCAGCGGCAACATGTCTTGCGCCTGCGGTAAGAGAACATCGGTACGATTCAGGGCAATACCGGGATGGTCGATCAGATCCGGGTAGGTTTGCCAGCCGGTTCCCGCGCTGGCCCAGTCGCCACTCAGCGACGCCGCCAGTGACTGTGTCTGGACTGGCGCCAACACGGCTTCACTCGTTTCGCCTTGCCAGTTGCCCTGCTGATCACGCTCATAACTTGCCCAGTAGACTTCGCCCATGCGGGCATCAATGGCAGTCAGCACGCGGCTGGCACCGCTCAGGCGGTACGCTCCCTGTGCCAGCGTCGCCAGCGTCGATACGCCAAGCATCGGCAAACCCGCGCCCAACGCCAAACCTTGCGCGATGCCGATGCCAATACGCACGCCGGTGAAGCTGCCCGGCCCACGTCCGAATGCCAGCGCATCCAGTTGACTGAGCGCCATGCCATGATCGGCCAGCAGTTGCTGAACCATCGGCAATACCCGCTGAGTATGTTCACGGGGGCAAATCTCAAACAGGAAATGGATTTCACCATCATTCCAGAGTGCAACAGAACAGGCTTCTGTTGCGGTATCAAGCGCTAAAATTCGCGTAGACATGCCAACCTCAGGCAGGGAGAGAATATTTCAACGGCGCGCATCATAACAGCCAGCGCCGGTGAGCGTCACGGTTTGCGCGTCAGAAAATCGATAGCGTGCCGCAAATCCCGCGTTCTTGGTGCCGGCGGCAGGCTGGTAAGAAACACTTCGCCATAAGGCCGCGTCACCAGGCGATTATCGCAAATCACCAACACGCCGCGATCCGACACATCGCGGATCAAGCGGCCAACACCTTGCTTGAGCGTGATCACCGCATCGGGCAGTTGCACCTCGTCGAACGGGTCACCGCCGCGCACCCGACAATCCTCCATGCGAGCCTTAAGCAGTGGGTCCTCCGGGGAAGTAAACGGCAGCTTGTCGATAATCACGCATGACAGCGCATCGCCCCGCACATCCACCCCTTCCCAGAAGCTGCCGGTCGCCACCAACAGTGCGTTCCCTGCCGCCAGAAACTGCGCCAGCAACTGCGGCTTACTGGTTTCACCCTGAACCAGCACCGGCAACGTCAGCGAGGCGCGGAATTCGACGGCCAGCTCACGCATCATCTGGTGCGAGGTACACAGCATAAAGCAGCGCCCCTGATTAGCCTCGACCAAAGGACGCAACAGGCGCGCCAGTTGTCTGGCGGCACCGGGCCGGTTGGTTTCCGGCAGGTAACGCGGCACGCACAGCAGCGCCTGACGTGCGTAATCGAATGGGCTTGGCAACAATAACGTTCGAGCCTGCTCCAACCCCAACCGATCAATAAAATGCGTGAGCTGATCGTTTACCGACAGCGTGGCCGAGGTGAATACCCAGCAGGCCGGTTTCTCTTTCATCACCTCACGGAAACGGTCTGCAACCGACAGCGGCGTCAGCGCCAGCACGAAATGACGCGAGGTACATTCGTACCAATAGCTGTAACCGGGTTGCTGCACGTCCCGCAGCCGCTTCAAGCGTGCCCGATATAAGGTCGCCCGTTCAAACGCCGCATCCAGCAACGCGGAACGCCCCAGCGACAGCTTAGCGACATCACAACACAGCTCCAGCGCGTCATCCAACAACATCAGCGACCGTTTCAAGGTATTATCCGTGACAATGTCACGTAAATTACCGCGAAACCCTGGGTCGCCCAGCGCCAGCCGAAAATCCTGGGTGCTCTGGCTCAAACGATCCGCGCTTTTCTGTAGCTGGCTGACATCACGCACTTCGGTGCGATAAGCAATCACAATATCTTTAGCAAGATCCAGCAACTGGCGGCTGGAGAGCTGCTGACCGAAATACTGGCTGGCGATGTCCGGAATCTGGTGAGCTTCGTCAAATATCACCACATCGCTGTCGGGGATCAGTTCGGCAAACCCACTCTCCTTCACCACCATATCCGCCAGATAAAGATGGTGATTCACCACCACCACATCGGCATCCATCGCCCGTCGGCGCGCCTTCACCACAAAACACGCCTTGTAGTGCGGGCAGTCGCTGCCAAGACAGTTATCATTGGTACTGGTCACCAGCGGCCATACCGCGCTGTCTTCAGCTACATCGCCGCACTGGCTGATGTCGCCATCTTCGGTTTCAGAACACCAGCTGCGCAGCCGTACCAGTTCACGTAGCACCTCGCGGCCAAGATCGCCGCCCGCCAGCGATTGCTGTTCCAACCGTTCAATGCACAGATAATTGGCACGCCCTTTCAACAGCGCCAGCTTACCCTGAAAATTCAGCGCATTGGCGACAGTCGGCAAATCGCGGCTGTACAGTTGATCCTGCAACGCGCGCGAACCGGTAGAGACAATCACTTTTTTGCCGGAACGCAGTGCAGGCGCCAGATACGCATAGGTTTTGCCAGTACCGGTGCCCGCTTCTACGACCAACGGTTTTTTGGCGCTGATCGCCTCCAGCACAGCGGTTGCCATCTGCCGTTGCGGTTCACGTGGCTGGAAACCCTGAATCGCTCGCGCCAGTACGCCATCGGTTGCAAAATCATCGATTGAGCTATCTGCCGCCACGCTGTCCCTCTTGTCTGACAATGCCGTCACCCTGATTCAGCCGGAATTAAGGTGGCTGATTATGCCAAGCCTGCGCGTACGACACCACTTCGGCTCGTTTCTGTTATTCCAATCAGGGGATCAACTGTTTAAAGGAACTGTGCTAGTCTCTGCGGTTTTAGCGCCTTCGCTGACAGGCGCAGACTGCCACGAGGAGCCTGATTTCATGTCCATTACCCGTATCAATCCCGACGCACGCTGGTCCGACGCGGTTATCTACAACAACACGCTGTACTACACCAGTGTGCCGGAAAATCTGGATGACGATGCCCAGGCCCAGACCGAAAACGCACTGGCATCGCTGGATGCCATCCTGCAACAGGCGGGCACCGATAAAAGCCGTCTGTTGGACGTGACCATTTTTCTGGCTGACAAAGCCGACTTCGCTGCCATGAACGCCGCCTGGGATGCCTGGGTAGTGGCCGGCAGCGCGCCGGTACGCTGCACCGTGGAAGCCAGACTGATGAACCCGAAATTCAAAGTGGAAATCAAGGCAATCGCTGCCGTGGAGTAACACGCACGGGCGGCGATGTTCGCGCCGCCCGAAAGCGATTATTCTTGCGTAGCATCGTCATCGTCAAAACGCGCCACCACCCGTGCACCCTGATGATTGTGGCGCAGTTCTTCCGCCACCTGTGCGATAGCCTCGCCACTGCTCATACCTTCCGCCATCAGGTGTTGTATTCTTTCCACCGCTTGTTGCTGCTGCTCATGAGTCAGCGCCGGGATACCTGCAAACATCATTCTTCTCCTAAAAACCTTTTTTATGCCGACTACGCCCGCGAACCGCCACGGTTTGTGATACGCTTGCACAGACGCTATTGCTATGCATAACGCCGGTTCAGCGTACGGCTGCCGGTATCAACACCACCGAGAAACCATGCCAATATCGCTATGCCGACACCAATAGTCTATCACGCACTACCGTATCAACCGGATGCGCTGTTACGCCTTTTTAGCGCCCTGTCGCACCAGCCCTGGGCGATGTTGCTCCATTCCGGGTTTGCCGATCATCCTCATAACCGGTTTGACATTCTGGTGGCGGAACCACGTCTGACCTTGCAAACCATTGGCGAGCTGACCACTATCCAACAAGGCGATACCCAACAGACATCCACAGAAGATCCGTTCCTGTTGCTGCAGCAGCAGATCGATGCGCTGGCACTGGATGTGCCGCCACACCCGGATTACCCGTTTCAGGGAGGCGCGCTGGGGCTGTTCGGTTACGATCTGGGGCGGCGGGTGGAACAACTGCCTTCTACCGCAGACCGCGATATCGACCAGCCCGACATGGCGGTGGGTATTTACGACTGGGCGTTGATTGCCGACCATCAGCAACAGCGCCTGACCCTGATTGCCCACAGAGACATCGATGCCAGGCTGTCATGGCTGGACGGCTTGTCCCCCGCCGATCCGGGCGTATTTTGCCTGACCAGCGACTGGCAGGCCAACATGAGCCGTGCGCAATACGGCGAAAAATTCCGCCGTATTCGGGAATATCTCCACGCCGGCGACTGCTATCAGGTCAATCTGGCCCAACGCTTTCAGGCTGGTTATCAGGGCGATGAATGGCAAGCGTTCCTGACGCTTTCCGCCGGCAACCGGGCGCCGTTTTCCGCGTTTCTGCGCTTGCCGAGCAGCGCGGTGCTCAGTATTTCGCCGGAACGTTTCCTGTGGCTGCACGATGACCACATTCAGACAAGGCCGATCAAAGGCACGCTACCACGACTGCCGGATGCTGACGCGGATGCGCATCAGGCACAGCAGTTGGCTAATTCCGAAAAAGATCGCGCCGAAAACCTGATGATTGTTGACCTGCTGCGTAACGATATAGGTCGAGTCGCGGTGCCGGGCAGCGTGTGTGTTCCTGAACTGTTTGTGGTGGAGCCATTCCCGGCGGTGCACCATCTGGTCAGCACTATTGAAGCGCAATTACCCGCGCAGCAACACGCTACAGACCTGCTGCGCGCCTGCTTCCCTGGCGGCTCTATCACCGGTGCGCCCAAAGTGCGGGCGATGGAGATCATCGAAGAACTGGAACCGCATCGCCGCAACGCGTATTGCGGCAGCATCGGCTATCTCAGCGTCTGCGGCACCATGGACACCAATATCACCATTCGTACGCTGATTGCCGCCAATGGCACGCTTTCCTGCTGGGCTGGCGGCGGAATTGTGGCCGATAGCGAAGAACAGGCGGAATATCAGGAAACGTTCGACAAGTTGGGCCGTATTTTGCCGTTATTAACCTTATCGACCACGGATTAAACAGAGCTGACAACATGACTGACACTACGCTGTTGCCTCTCCTGACTCCCATTAACCCATCACCCCCTTATGATCTGGATGCGTTTATTACCCGCTTTCAGTTGCAGACCGCACCCACCCTGCCCGCCACGCACCACCATCGGCGGGCCGCGGTACTGGTGCCGATTATTCGCCGCCCCGACCCTTGCCTGCTGTTGACTCGTCGTTCATTGCGTTTGCGTAAACATGCCGGCCAGGTGGCCTTCCCCGGCGGTGCGGCTGACCCTGAGGATCAGTCGCTTATCGCCACCGCATTACGCGAGGCACAAGAAGAAGTGGCGATCCCTCCGGCATCGGTCCAGATCCTGGGAACGTTACCGGCTTTCGACAGCACCAGCGGTTATCAGGTCACCCCGGTGGTCGGCCTGCTGCCGGAGAACACACCTTTTCACCCCAACGCCGACGAAGTCGCGGAACTGTTTGAAATGCCGCTGCGGGACGCCTTCGCCCTACAGCGCTACCATTCGCTGGATATTGAGCGTCGCCGCCAGCGTCATCGCGTCTATCTTTCCTGGTATCAGCAGCAATTTGTCTGGGGGCTGACCGCTGCCATCATTCGTCAGTTGGCATTGCACGTAGCAATACCGTAACCGGTGTAATCGCCGTGCCAGACACGGTATCCGCCATAAGTTATTTTTTGGCATAACATAACTTTATTTCATGTGAAAATCCCGATACGACAGCATAGTGTCCACTACAATAGCGCGATCTATCGAGTTTTATTCTGTAGTGGGTGATATCATCGGCGATAACGCCGGGTAGACGCGGTTTGAAGCGCAATGCTCATCCGACCCCTAATATACGACAGGCAGCGCCCTGAAAGGAGTTTCAGCGTGATAAGCGTATTCGACATGTTCAAAATCGGCATTGGTCCCTCCAGCTCTCATACGGTCGGACCGATGAAAGCCGGTAAGCAATTTGTCGATGAACTACAGCAGCGTGATCTGTTATCCCGCACGGATCGGGTGAGCGTGGAGGTCTACGGCTCTTTGGCGCTGACCGGCAAAGGCCACCATACCGATATCGCAATTATCCTTGGGCTGGCGGGCAACCAGCCCGATACGGTAGATATCGATGCCATCCCAACGTTTATCCGCGACGTGGAACAAACCGAACGCTTATCGCTGGCAGGCTCACATGACGTTACTTTTCCCCGCGAAGGTGGCATGATTTTCCGCGGCGAGAACCTACCGCTGCACGAAAATGGCATGACGCTGACCGCTTTTACCGGTGATCTTGCGTTATTTCGCCAAACCTATTACTCCATCGGCGGCGGGTTTATCGTTGATGAAGCACATTTTGGTCAGTCTCAGGAATCCAGTTTCACCGTACCGCATCCTTACCGTTCCGCGCGGGAAATTCTGGAACACTGTAAACAAAGCGGCCTGTCGATCTCCGGTATGATGATGCGCAACGAACTGGCGCTGCATAGCCGCCAGGAGATCGAAGACTATTTCGCCGCCGTCTGGCAGACCATGCGCACCTGTATGGATCGCGGTATGAATACCGAGGGCGTGCTGCCCGGTCCGCTGCGTGTGCCGCGCCGCGCCGCCGCCCTGCGCCGTATGCTGGTATCTTCGGACAAACTGTCCAACGACCCGATGAACGTCGTAGACTGGGTCAATATGTTCGCGCTGGCGGTTAATGAAGAAAACGCTGCCGGTGGCCGGGTTGTGACCGCGCCGACTAACGGCGCGTGCGGCATCGTGCCAGCAGTGCTGGCCTATTACGATCATTTCATCGAACCGGTTGGCCCTGGCATCTACCTGCGTTATTTCATGGCGGCAGGGGCGATTGGGTCGCTATATAAGATGAACGCCTCCATTTCCGGGGCGGAAGTCGGTTGTCAGGGCGAAGTGGGCGTAGCCTGTTCAATGGCAGCGGCTGGTCTGGCCGAATTGCTGGGTGCCAGCCCGGAGCAAGTGTGCGTGGCCGCCGAGATCGGCATGGAGCATAATCTGGGCCTGACCTGTGACCCGGTAGCCGGTCAGGTGCAGGTGCCTTGTATCGAGCGTAACGCCATCGCGGCGGTTAAAGCCATCAACGCCACCCGCATGGCGGTGCGCCGTACCACCGAAGCCCGCGTATCGCTCGACAAGGTGATTGAAACCATGTACGAAACCGGGAAAGACATGAACGCCAAATACCGCGAAACGTCCCGCGGCGGTTTGGCCATCAAAGTGCAGTGCGACTAATGCAGTTCATGACCACATGCAGTTCACGGTTAAAAGGTAAAGTCGGCCTTCCTGTGAGGTGATGGTAAAGACATTCCATCAACCTCTTATCACCAAGCCCGCCAGCTATGGCGGGCAAGGTATAACATTACAGGTTGTGTTCTGTGGTCGCTGGCGGAATACGGACCACGCGAACCAGCTCAATACGATAGTCCGTCACTTCCACAATCAGGAAACGTAACCGGTGCAACTCCAGCGAGTCCCCTACTTTGGGGAATTCATCGCTGTGTGCCAGCAGCAGGCCCGCCAGCGAAGTATAATCCTCTTTGGGATCGACCAGATCCTGCACATTGAGCACCTGCTGCAACGAATGCAGATCGGTGCCGCCTCGCACCAGCCAACCATCACCATCTTCGATAATATCCAGCGTTTCATCTTCATCTGGAAACTCACCAGCAATCGCTTCCAGAACATCCAACGGTGTTACCAGCCCCTGCACTACACCAAACTCGTTGGTTACCATCACCAGACTGCCTTTCGCACGACGCAACACCGGCAACAGGTTGATGACATCCAGCGTTTCCGGCACCACAATCGGCGGGTTAGCGGCAGCAAACTGCTCCACATCGGTGTGTTCATCCAACGCCACCAGCAGGTCTTTAGCACGCACCACGCCGACCAGTTCATCCAGCGAGCCGCGGCATACCGGGAACAGGCTGTGCGGGGTATCCAGCAGTTGCAGACGGATATCGTCCACCGAGCGTTCACTATCTACCCAAGAAATATCGGTACGCGGCGTCATAACACTACGCAGGGAGCGGGAAGCCAACGTCAGCACGCCGCTTATCATATAGCGTTCCTCTTCAGCAAACGTTTCTTCCGGTTGCTGTTGCGGTTGCTCCTCATGGTCGTCATGTGTGGTTTTTCGTGACCCCATCAGGCGCAGGATCGCTTCGGCGGTGCGCTCACGCATCGGCAAGTGCGACTGATGTTTAACGAAGTTATGCCGGGCAATTTGATTGAACAGCTCGATCACAATCGAGAAGCCAATTGCCGCATACAGGTAACCTTTCGGGATATGGAAGCCAAATCCTTCCGCCACCAGACTCAACCCGATCATCAGCAGGAAGCTAAGACACAGCACGACTACCGTCTGATGAGCGTTGACAAAGCGGGTTAATGGCTTAGATGCCAGTAACATCATACCCATGGCGATCACCACGGCGGTCATCATCACGCCCAGGTGGTTTACCATGCCCACGGCAGTAATCACGGCATCGAGTGAGAATACCGCATCCAGAATAACAATCTGTACCACCACGGCCCAGAAGCTGGCCTGTGTGCGGTTGGCATTAGCGTCATGTGGCCGGTTTTCCAACCGCTCATGCAGTTCCATCGTGGCTTTGAACAGCAAGAACACCCCTCCAGCCAGCAAGATCAAATCTCGACCGGAAAAGCTGAACTGCCCGATATGAAACAGCGGTTGCGTTAACGTCACCATCCAGGAAATCAGCGATAACAGGCCAAGCCGCATCAGCAAGGCCAGCGACAGGCCGATGATGCGCGCTTTGTCACGCTGCCTGGCCGGTAGTTTGTCCGCCAGAATCGCAATGAACACCAGGTTGTCGATACCCAAAACAATCTCAAGCACTACCAACGTCAGTAAGCCTGCCCAGATTGAGGGATCCAGCAGAAATTCCATGTCAGACTCCAGAAAATGAACGAGCAAATGACATCAATGCCATAGCATTGTGCAGTGAAAATAAAAAGGAGATGTCAGTACCAGGCTGAATGTGGCCCGAATGGCCCATGATATGAAAAACACCACCGGCTTGCGGCGGAGTATAAAGAATGAATCGTCGGTGACAGTCCATAGGAAGGGCGCTTGCCCGTAACTCCTCTGTAATTAAAGGGAGAATAACTTTAACAGAGTTAATGCCATTTTCCACAACGATTTTCTTTATTACTCCGCATCCCCCCGCGAAATGGGTGGTATCGCTGATGATACAGACATGTCTTAGGGTATCGCACCGCCGATTATCGACCGGTATCACATAATTTATTCCTTCGACCCCTAAAATAAATCCTGCTGATATCAGGCTGGCCTGAATCGATTCATAACCCAGCATGATGGGTGCCTCCGGTGCTTTTCGACCCATATATCGGGCAAGAAACAGTATTACGACCATACTGAATATCGTTCGCAGATAAACATGACCGATTTATCCAGATTCTCAGATAGATTTCACTCTCAACGAAAACAGTGATTCATGAAAGGAGGGAGCAAGTGAGTATTGCCATCATGCTATGCACTCACGGCGCCACTGCCGGTCCGCTGTTAAATACAGCTGAAATGATTCTTGGTGAACAGAGTAACGTTGGCTGGATTGATTTTGTTCCCGGTGAAAACACCGAGATCCTGATGGAAAAATATCAGGCGAAACTGGCCGAGCTGGACACCTCGCAAGGTGTGCTTTTTCTGGTGGACACCTGGGGAGGCAGCCCGTTTAACGCCGCCAGCCGTCTGGTGAATGACAAGAAAAATCACGAAGTGGTTGCCGGGGTCAATATTCCGATGCTGGCTGAAACCTTTATGGCACGCGATGACAACCCTGGATTCGACGAGTTGGTTGCGATTGCCGTCGAAGCCGGTCGCGCTGGCGTCAAAGCGTTGAAAGCACCCGACCCGGAAAAAGCGCCTCATCCCTCCCCTGTCAGCGCCAAACCGACTGCGCGGCAAGGCGCTGGCGAGCACATGAAAATCGGACTGGCGCGCATCGATGATCGGCTGATTCATGGGCAGGTCGCCACCCGCTGGACCAAGGAAACCAACGTCAGCCGCATCATTGTGGTCAGTGACGAGGTGGCGGCGGACAACGTGCGAAAAACCCTGCTGACGCAGGTCGCCCCGCCCGGCGTCTCGGCACATGTGGTCGATGTTGCTAAAGCCGTCAGGGTTTACGATAACCCCAAATACGCCTCTGACCGCGTCATGCTGCTGTTTACCAACCCAACCGATGTGCTGCGACTGGTAGAAAACGGCGTCAGGATCACGTCGGTCAACATCGGCGGCATGGCTTACCATCAGGGCAAAACCCAGGTCAATAACGCCGTCTCGATTGACGACAAGGATATTGAGGCGTTCAACAAGCTCCACGAGCGCGGTATTGAGCTGGAAGTCCGCAAAGTATCGACCGATACCAAGCTCAATATGATGGATTTGATCACCAAGGTAGCGCGTTAGTTCATCCGCCACCGCGGATCGCGCAATGACGTTATTTTTCGGATCACTATTCTTACAGGAGAAGTACCATGGAGATCACCACGTTTCAAATCGTGCTGATATTTATCGTGGCCTGTATTTCAGGTATGGGCTCCATTCTTGACGAATTCCAGTTTCACCGGCCCCTGGTGGCCTGTACCCTCATCGGACTGGTGCTGGGCGACCTTAAAACCGGGATCATTATCGGCGGTACGCTGGAAATGATCGCACTAGGCTGGATGAATATCGGGGCGGCGGTTGCGCCCGATGCAGCGCTGGCTTCCATTATCTCCACCATTCTGGTTATCGCCGGTGGGCAAAGCGTCGGAGCCGGGATCGCGCTGGCTATCCCGCTGGCCGCCGCAGGTCAGGTATTGACCATTATTGTGCGCACCATCACCGTCGCTTTCCAACATGCCGCCGACAGTGCAGCTGACCGCGGCAGCCTGTCCGCCATCAGTTGGATTCACGTTTCCGCGCTGTTGTTGCAAGCCATGCGCATCGCCATTCCGGCAGTGATTGTTGCCATTTCAGTCGGAACTGAAGCGGTACACGGCCTGCTCGCTTCCATCCCCGAAGTGGTCACCACTGGGCTGAATATCGCCGGCGGCATGATTGTGGTCGTCGGTTACGCGATGGTCATCAACATGATGCGTGCCGGTTACCTGATGCCATTCTTCTATTTGGGCTTTGTCACCGCCGCCTTCACGAATTTCAATCTGGTGGCGCTGGGCGTCATTGGTGTTGTAATGGCGGTGCTGTATATCCAGCTCAACCCCAAATACAACAAGGCCCAAGGCATGGCTGCCGCATCGTCGCACAACGATCTTGATAACGAACTGGATTAACAGGAGAGCAAGAAATGGTGGATACCACAAAGAAACTCACTCCCAGCGATATTCGCGCGGTGTTCCTGCGCTCAAACCTGTTCCAGGGATCGTGGAATTTCGAACGAATGCAGGCTCTGGGATTCTGTTTTTCCATGGTGCCGGTGATCCGTCGCCTTTACCCGGAAAATTCGGAACAGCGCAAGCAGGCGATTAAACGCCATCTGGAGTTTTTTAATACACAGCCGTTTGTCGCCGCCCCCGTTCTGGGCGTAACCATGGCGATGGAAGAACAGCGCGCCAACGGCGCACCGATAGATGACGGGGCGATCAACGGCCTGAAAGTCGGGCTGATGGGACCGCTGGCAGGCGTTGGCGACCCGATATTCTGGGGCACCGCGCGCCCGGTCTTCGCCGCGCTCGGCGCTGGCATCGCCATGAGTGGCAGCCTGCTTGGGCCAATTTTGTTTTTCGTCCTGTTTAATCTGGTGCGCTTGCTGGTGCGTTATTACGGTGTTGCCTATGGCTACCGCAAAGGCGCGGATATCGTAAGCGACATGGGCGGCGGCCTGCTGCAAAAAATGACAGAAGGAGCCTCAATTCTGGGGTTATTCGTGATGGGTGCGCTGGTCAACAAATGGACTCACGTTAACATCCCATTGGTGGTATCACGCGTAACCGGACAGGACGGACATACCACCGTCACCACCGTGCAGTCTATCCTTGACCAGTTAATGCCTGGCCTGGTGCCGCTGTTGTTGACGTTTGGCTGTATGTGGCTGTTGCGACGCAAAGTTAATGCGCTGTGGCTTATCGTCGGCTTTTTCGTTATTGGCATCATCGGCTACTGGGTTGGGCTGCTGGGGCTATAACGTTACTGGCCGGGGCAACCCGGCCATTCTCCATTCCGTTTGATGCACGGCATTTCATCACCCTAACCCGCTTTTTGATCTTGTATTCAGCTACCACCGGAGTTGCCTATGACTTTCACCGATGTCGTTCTGATGGTATCCATTGCATTGACCCTGTTGTACGCCATTTACGATGAATTCATCATGGAGCATCAGCACGGACAAACCCGACTTAAGGTGCCATTACGGCGCAAACACCGTCTGGATGCACTGATCTTCATCGTACTGGTAATCATACTCGTCTACAAAAACGTCATTACTCATGGCTCATCTTTCACCACACTGCTGCTTTTTTCACTAATACTGATGGCGATATATCTGACCATGATTCGCTATCCCAAATTACTCTTCAAAGATCAGGGATTCTTTTATGCCAACACCTATATTCCTTATCACCGTATTAAAAGCATGAATTTGTCGGAAGACGCTATTTTGGTGATAGAACTTGAAAAAAGACAGCTATTTATTGCCGTCAATGAATTGGATGATTTGGAGAGAATATATAATTTCATGATTGAAAATCAGTAATATAGAGAAAATCTATTTTATGGATAAATAATAATTTAACAATTCGGATTTCGTAAATAAAATGTGCTGTTATTTTGACCACACGCTTATTGGCTTAATTTTCGTCAACTGTTTCCCATTTACGGCAGATGAAAATAATTATCAATTTCACTGGAAGACCTATATTATTTATTGTTGTTTACTGCAGGAATAATATGATATTGTTGCGCCGTCCTTGGGGAGTAGCTGATTCCTGATGTCTTACATTCAGGAATGCCCGTATCAACATACTCGTTCTTCACTGAACGTGGTGCGGGCGGCCAGGTTGGCAAGCGAGACCATAGACACGTGATCCGTCGTCTGGTTGGGGGTGGGTTGCGTGGATATGGAGAACTGCCCAGCCGAGGCTATTAGATATGAATTTATCCGCTACTCTCATCCTTGCTTTTGGCATGTCTATGGACGCGTTTGCTGCGTCTATCGGTAAAGGTGCCGCCCTGCATAATCCTCGCTTTCGTGAAGCGATTCGAACCGGTTTGATCTTCGGTGTAATTGAAGCATTAACGCCATTAATCGGCTGGGCGCTGGGGTTTTATGCCAGCCGTTTTATTCTTGCCTGGGACCACTGGGTCGCCTTCAGTCTACTGTTGATTTTAGGCGGCCGCATGATTATCCAAGGGATAAAAGGCGAAGACAGCTGTAACTGTGAAAAAATATCCAAACACAGCTTGTTTATTCTGGTCTGCACGGCGGTTGCCACCAGTCTTGATGCCATGGCTATTGGTGTCGGTTTAGCGTTCCTACAGGTAAATATCTTTCACACTGCCATGGCCATCGGCTGCGCCACCATGATTATGGTAACGCTTGGCATGATGATTGGCCGTTATGTTGGCCCCATCCTCGGCAAACGAGCCGAAATTTTGGGTGGTGTGGTGCTAATAGGCATCGGTTGCAACATTCTTTACGACCACTTGCTCGGCCTGGCCTGACCAATATTCACAACAGGCAGCGTAAGCGTAGCTGCCCGTTGTTGATCAGCCTTCGCGCCGATGAAAACGAATCAGAAAATCGGTTTCACAATCAAACTGCGATTCTGCCATCAACCCGTCACGCACTTCCGGCGTCGCACGCCATGCAAACGGCGTCATCTGTAGCAGACTGGCGGCATCGCTTCCCGACATCGACATCTGATACTGCAACCGCTCCACCGTTTCTAATACAAACCCCGGAAACACCTCGTCTACGTCAGGGTGTGGCCTGACTTCCTGATACACCCGCGCCTTGAGCGACAGTAAATGATTCGGCCCTGGAGACACTGTCATCAGCCCTCCCCCTGGCTGAATAACCCGCGCAAGCTCGTCACCATTACAGGGCGCATAGATTTTCAATACCGCAGCCAGAGAACAGTTCTGAAAAGGCAACCGTTGACTGGACGCCACACAAAACATCACCTGAGCATAACGTTTCGCCGCTCGCTGTATCGCCGCTCTGGATACATCCAACCCATAAACCGGCATTCCCTGTGGGGCTAGTTTGTCCGCCAGCGCAGCCGTGTAATACCCTTCACCACATCCGATATCCAGTAGCGCCCCCGGTTGTCCGCTCAAGCTGGCCGCCAGTTGCTCCGCAACCCTATCCCGCAACGGCTGATAGTGTCCATTATCAAGAAACGCCCTGCGAGCCTGCATCATTTCAGCGCTGTCCCCCGGTTGTCTGGAGCGCTTGAACTGCACCGGCAACAAATTGACGTACCCTTCCCGCGCGCAATCAAAGTGGTGTCGTCCACAGGACCAACGACCAGATTCGGCATTCAAGGGCTGATGACATAAGGGGCATTGATACGGTACCGAAGATTTTTGCATAGCATTCTTGATGATGAGAAAAACAAAAAACCCGCACAAGGCGGGTTTTATGGCATGAGCTGAAAATTACAGTGCAACAACATTCACTGCAGAAGGACCTTTCTGGCCATCCTGAATTTCAAACTCAACATTCTGGCCTTCAGCTAATGTTTTAAAGCCGTTGCCCTGAATTGCAGAGAAGTGTACGAACACGTCTTTGCTGCCATCAGCAGGAGTAATGAAACCGAAGCCTTTAGACTCGTTGAACCACTTAACCTGACCTTTAATCTTTGCCATTTCAAAGTTTCCTTTAATAGTTTAAACCGCACTGAGGCGTTATACAGAAAAACCAAAGTCGTTACTGCTTGAGGCACTAAAATAAGGATCGGCAGAGAAGTGGTATTCAACGCTAACGTTTGTACTCAAGACTTCTTTACTGAAAATGCCATTCATATACAGAACTGTACCTCGTTTTACCCAGATGCGTTATTACATACTATGTAATCGTTGGCAAGGCATTTTTTGCCAGCCATGACATGTCGCACAAATTAACGCTTTTAATGTATCATTAATATCCACTCTACAATATCGCGGGATATTGACACCTCAACGCATTCTCTGCGGCACATCCGACCATTTGATTATGTGCACAGCATTTCAATTACGCAAGCCAGTATGATCGACTGATTGTCAGCCGCACTTGTCATCACAAAATAATATTACCCGTAAATCACAGGATGCATTGACTGTCCAGCCACTGCTTATCAAAAATGTGATTAAGGTTTTCTTTTTTTGTACTTTAACAATAAGAAAAGCCTTTTATGACAAGGTAGTACACATCGTCTATTTCTAATCGTGACTATCCACGCATATAATAATGATGAAACATAGCAAGTATTCCCGTTCAAAACCCAGCACATTTTCGTAAGAAAAATGATTTGCCGATGATTTTTCTTCGCCTTATTGTGGATTTATTTCTGCTTTTTTAGCGGCTAAAAAAATGTTTATACCCGACATTGGCCTGATTGGTTTACCTGCTTATTTCCTGATTATTCAAGAATGCTACTGAGTTATATTCTTTCTCGCCGTATACACCAATGACATTTATCTGTTGTGTTTTACATAACGCAAAATTAATCTGAATCAAATGCTGACACATTCATACAAAATAAAACCACCACTCTGCGTCAAATCCAACGTTGCCGTTGCTCACACTACAGGATTGCATCATTTTTTTAACATCTATCGTGACAACCCTGACTGAGCGCGTTATTGTGTCCCTGCCGCCATCGTCTAATCACATCATACCGGCGGATTCACATTTTTATGAGGGAAGCGCACAAACCTGACCGCCATTGTGGCGGCAGCCTGATTTCTCTCATTTCCGGTAGCCATATAGCACAGCAAGAGCTGTGCGCCAGATTCAGTTTTTACACTGCATAAATCGCTAACGTAATGATATATCGGCAACATCAACGGGAGGTGACCTATGTGGCAGACGATTGGGCAACTGCTGGAAGAACATCTCGGCCCCGGCGATATTCTGGAGAGGAAGGAATTACCCGGTGGTGAAGTGCATTCCGCCTGGCATCTGCGTTACGGTCAGCATGATGTTTTCGTTAAGTGTGATGCCCGTGAGCTACTGACCAAATTTCGAGCAGAAGCTGAACAACTGGAACTGTTGGCGCGCAGTAACACGGTGCAGGTACCGGCAGTCTACGGTGTCGGCAGCAATCGTGACTACAGTTTCCTGCTGCTGGAATACCTCCGTGCCAAACCCGCCTCTGCGCACGATGCCTGGTGCCTGGGGCAACAACTGGCACTGCTGCATCAATGGAGCGATCAACCTCAATTTGGCCTCGATTTCGACAATGATCTCTCTACCACACCACAACCCAATGCCTGGCAGCGTCGCTGGTCCAGCTTTTTTGCAGAACAGCGTATTGGCTGGCAGTTGCAACTGGCTGCAGAAAAAGGGCTGCATTTTGGTGATATCGATACACTGATTGCTCAGGTGGAAAAACGACTCTCCGGCCACCAGCCCCAGCCGTCATTACTGCACGGCGATCTGTGGTCCAACAATTGTCTTAATACCGATCACGGCTATTATCTGTTCGACCCGGCCTGCTACTGGGGCGACCGGGAATGCGATTTGGCTATGCTACCGCTACACGCCGAATTGCCACCGCAAATTTATGACGGTTACCAGAGTGTCTGGCCGCTGGAAAAGGATTTTATTGAACGCCAGCCTATTTACCAAATTTACTCTCTGCTTAACAGAGCTAATCTGTTTGGCGGCAAGCACGTAGTTACTGCCCAGCAGGCGATAGAAAATCAATTGCTGTAATACGCGGAGTGAAAAACCGATGCCGGGGCACCGCCCCGGCGAGCCGTCAGACCAGAATACCCACGACCTTCAGCGTCAGGTAGCCAATCACAGCAACGACAACCGGCAGGATATACAGCGGAAAAAATTGCACCAGAATCGTGTGACGAGGTAATTCCACCCGCGATTCCAGTTCTTCTCTGCTCTTGCCTTCATCGCCTTTGGCTTTTTCCAGAATCAACTGATCTTCCAGCCCTTCACGAATGTGCTTAACCTGACGAGACAGACGGGAGCCTGACACCTGTAGCGCCAGACCAACGAATATCAACAGGTAGATCAGCCAGAACATGACGGTAGCTGCTGACAACAGCCGACTAAAATCAGGCACCGGCGAGTTGTACCAAAAAATGTTCAGAAACGGGGTATTAAAGCGCAGCACTTCCACCACCAGATGCAGGAAGTCCTGCATCACGCCATTAATACCCGGCTTTTTCTCGGTAAAAGCATGAACGAGATTAGCCAGCGAGATAATGGTCGAGAACAAAGCAGGAAGAAAGACGACCCACCCCGTAATACGCTTAATCACGGCAAAAAGGCCAGCCTGTTGATACGTCATGTGTTCCCCTTGTGCGTGACGTCACGCCCAGTGCCACGGTGAGCAAAAAAATGTAGACCCATAAAACCCGTTAGCAGGGTACTTCAGGTTTTAACAGAGTCAACTTTTCTTTAGCCACAGCCGCGAACCGGTGGCAGCGTGCAATGTCTGACGGATAAAAGACAAAGTATATAAAAGGCAAAGTAAAAGGAGGAGTTTTGGCAAAGCGCCGACAATATCGCCGGCACCTTATAAATAGAAGAGATCAGAGGAAATCTGCACGTTTCGGCGAGAACGTGTCGATCAATACACTGCCTTCTTCCAGCGATACGACACCGTGCATTTCATTCTTCACCGCCATATAGGCATCGCCGGTTTTCAGAATACGTTTCTCACCTTCAATCACTACTTCGAAGCTGCCTGACGCCACATAGGCTATCTGGTCATGGATATCATGTTTGTGCGGTGTACCGATGGCACCTTTGGCAAAATGAACGCATACCATCATCAGCTCATCGCTCCAGGTGATGATTTTACGTTTAATGCCGCCACCCAGCTCTTCCCACGGCGTTTCGTCATCAATAAAGTACCTTCTCATGGTTTCTCCTTACAGTAGTACGGCGTGCCTCCCTTGAATAATCAAGGTAGCACAAAGGATAAATACCGCTATTCTAGTAACATCAGCATCAGATGAAACATAAAATAAGCAAAACCATGATGCCTCTCAAGAAATAAATAAAACATTATTTCATTTTTATTGAATTCACATCTCAACCACACTATTATCGCGTCACAACACGAAAGAACCGGGCAAAAAGGCTCAGGTGACGTTGTCACTGCCACGCAAGGTTATCTGTTCCGCCCGGCGCTTTCCTGTCAGGTTCATGGCCTGATTTCTACTTGAAATCGAGGAACAGCCATGCCAATCCGTCGGAGCCTCCACGGCGATCACGTCCGCCAGCTTGATACCGCTGGCCTGCGATGCGAGTTTCTGATCGGATGCGTGTTTGATGCAGACGCCTGCACCATGACGCAAAACCACATTGATAAGATTACTGAACGAGCAGGCGGTAATTTCACCAGGCTGATCGATTCATTCGGGCGTAAGTACCACTGGTTACGCCTTTATCTGGGGATAGTTGGCGATAATCAGGTTTTCTCAGACATGGCTAATGTCAAGGTTAGTGAACAAACAGTACTAACGGCGGCTGGCCTGAAAGATTTCATGTTGCGGGAGAGCGGCACGTAAGCAAATCCGATGGCGTAATGGGGATGAGCGAAAATAGCCAATCAACCACAACCTAAAATGTGATGGGTATAACCGGTATTCCCCAGTAACAAGCTCACGACAAACTATGTCGCTTACAGAGAGATCAACGCTATGATTCTAGATTCATTCAATTTACAAGGCAAAGTGGCACTGATCACCGGTTGCGATACCGGCCTGGGTCAGGGTATGGCTGTCGGTCTGGCTGAAGCCGGCTGTGACATCGTCGGCGTCAACATTGTTGAACCGAAAGAAACCATCGAAAAAGTCACTGCCACAGGCCGTCGTTTCCTCAGCCTGACCGCTGACATGAGCGATATCTCCGGTCATGCGGCGCTGGTGGAAAAAGCCGTTGCCGAGTTAGGTAAAGTGGACATTCTGATCAACAATGCCGGTATTATCCGTCGTGAAGACGCCATCGAGTTCAGCGAGAAAAACTGGGACGATGTGATGAACCTGAACATCAAGAGCGTATTCTTCATGTCGCAGACCGTTGCCCGTCAGTTCATCAAGCAAGGTCATGGCGGTAAAATTATCAATATCGCTTCGATGTTGTCCTTCCAGGGTGGTATCCGCGTGCCTTCCTACACTGCTTCCAAAAGCGCGGTCATGGGTATTACCCGTCTGATGGCCAATGAATGGGCGCAACACAACATCAACGTCAACGCTATTGCACCCGGCTACATGGCAACCAATAACACCCAGCAGTTGCGTGCCGATCAAGACCGTAGCAAAGAAATTCTGGATCGTATCCCGGCTGGCCGTTGGGGTCTGCCGCAAGATCTGCAAGGCCCGGCAGTCTTTCTGGCCTCCAGTGCATCTGATTATATCAATGGTTATACCATCGCCGTTGACGGTGGCTGGCTGGCTCGTTAATTTTCCCAAAAAAAATTTTTCATGGTCAAAGGCACAACACCAAGTTGTGCCTTTTTTTGTAAATCAAAAAGTTAAAAAATTTTGCCACCAGCAATAGTTTCCAAATTCTTCATAAAAAAATTTCAAAACAACGTTCCGACTTTGATCACACTTTCACTATTGAGCACATGACGAAGATATAATCCGAGCAATATAATCAATCAAAACAATGTTTCTATTTATAAAGAACTGTGTCCTCAGGTTCTACAAGAAGGTAGTCCATGAGTATTTTTACTGATTTAAACACCAGCAGAAAATGGCAAATCGACCAGTGGCTAGTGGCGATTAACAGCCATATTGAAAAGATTCAGCAATACGGCCATAGCACCATCCATCCAACACCGCTATTGGCTGATGGATTTGAGATAAAAACACGGTCGCCCGTTGTCTGGCAATTTCCTGATGGTCATAACGCTCCCATTTCCAATTTTGCCAGTCAGCAAAATTGGCTGAAGCTATTGGTTTCCATGAGTACCGTCACAGAAATGGAAAAATATCGCCAGTCTGCATTTTCTCAGAGCGACTATTTTCTGAGTCGCTTTGTCGATGAAAATAGCGGGCTTTTTTATTGGGGCGGTCACCGGTTTATTAATCTCGATACGCTGGACAGCGAAGGGCCGGAATCTAAATCATTGGTACATGAATTAAAACACCATCTGCCTTATTACGATTTTCTTTATCAGGTTAATCCGAAAAAAATCCGTCATTTTATTCAGGGATTCTGGAATGCACATGTAGAAAACTGGGACTGTCTCGATCTGGGGCGTCACGGCGATTATGCCAAACAACGCGACCCAAACGTATTTCTGCATTCTCGCCACGATGTGGTAAACCCCGCTACATGGCCAGAACTGCCGTTAACCAAAGGGCTAACCTTCGTTAATGCAGGTACCGACCTGATTTACGCCGCTTTTGCTTATGCTCGCCATAGCGGTGATATGCACGCAGCAGCCTGGGGTAAGCATCTTTATCGACAATATGTACTGGCACGTAACCCGGAAACCGGTATGCCAGCTTACCAGTTCAGTTCGCCATTGCAGCGCCAGCCGGTGCCGGCTGACGATAACCAAACCCAATCCTGGTTCGGTGATCGCGCGCAGCGGCAGTTCGGTCCGGAATTCGGCGCCATTGCCCGTGAGGCTAACGTGCTGTTCCGCGACATGCGTCCGCTGTTGATCGATAACCCGCTGGCGATGCTCGATATTCTGCACCACCAACCAGACGATGAAATCCTGACATCGGTCATCGTTGGTCTGAAAAATTACTACCAATATGCGTACGATGTTGACAGCAACAGCCTGCGTCCAATGTGGAATAACGGCCAGGACATGACCGGCTACCGCTTCAAACGCGATGGTTATTACGGTAAAGCGGGTACCGTTCTTAAACCGTTCCCATTGGAAGGCGATTACTTGCTGCCGCTGGCGCGCGCCTGGCGACTGAGCGACGATGACGACCTGTACATGCTGATCGTCACCATGTTGTCCCGCCTGGAAAGACAAGGCATTCATCAATCCACCTCTCCTTTTCTGCTGCTGGCAATTACCGAACTGGCGCAGGCGACACAATCAGCGCAATGGGCAGAATATGCCTGGCAAATGGCGGAAATTTTATTTAAACGCCATTTCCATCACGGTTTATTCGTTCGCTCTGAACATCATCGTTATGTACGACTTGACGATCCCTTTCCTGCCATTTTACTGACACTCATCGCCGCCTGCAGAAATACGTGGACGGAAATCCCCGCCATCCTGACGCAAGGGGGATATATCCATGGTGACTATCGTATTAATGGAGAAAGCCGGGTTATTTACGACACAGAATTTATTTACCCACAACAATTAATACACTGATTTTCTTTTACAGATTCATCATTACTAACGCAGGTAGGCATTATGAACGAAAACAGAATGCTGGGGTTAGCTTATATCTCGCCCTATATAATAGGGTTGATAGTTTTCACCGCCTTTCCCTTTATTTCATCGTTTGTACTCAGTTTTACTGAGTATGATTTAATGAGTCCGCCCACATTCACCGGCCTGGAAAATTATCACCGGATGCTTATGGAGGACGATCTTTTCTGGAAATCCATGGGCGTCACCTTTGCTTATGTCTTCTTAACTATCCCGCTGAAACTCATTTTCGCACTGCTTATCGCATTCGTGCTGAATTTCAAGTTACGCGGAATTGGCTTTTTCCGCACCGCCTATTACGTACCGTCTATTCTCGGCAGCAGCGTCGCTATCGCCGTGTTGTGGCGCGCCCTGTTCGCCATCGATGGTCTGTTGAACAGCTTTATCGGCGTTTTTGGCGTCGATCCGGTTAACTGGCTCGGCGAGCCGGCACTGGCGCTGATGTCGGTAACCCTGCTGCGTGTCTGGCAGTTTGGTTCCGCCATGGTGATCTTTCTGGCTGCACTGCAAAACGTGCCGCAATCCCAGTATGAAGCGGCGATGATCGACGGTGCCTCGAAATGGCAGATGTTCCTGAAAGTGACCGTGCCGCTGATTACACCGGTTATCTTCTTCAACTTCATTATGCAAACGACACAGGCGTTTCAGGAGTTCACCGCCCCCTACGTCATTACCGGCGGTGGCCCCACCCACTACACTTATCTGTTCTCGCTCTATATCTATGATACGGCCTTCAAATATTTTGATATGGGGTACGGCGCAGCGCTGGCGTGGGTGCTGTTCCTGGTGGTAGCCGTATTCGCCGCTATCTCCTTCAAATCGTCTAAATACTGGGTGTTCTACTCCGCCGATAAAGGAGGAAAAAATGGCTGATATTCATTCTCCACTGTCTGCGCAGGATATCGCAGCGGCAGAAGTTCGCCGTACGCTGCGCCGTGAAAAAATCAGCGCAGGCATCCGTTACACCATTTTGTTGGCTGTCGGCATCCTGATGCTCTACCCGCTGGCGTGGATGTTCTCGGCATCGTTCAAACCGAACCATGAGATCTTCACCACGCTGAGTCTGTGGCCAACACACATCACCTGGGATGGTTTTATCAACGGCTGGAAAACCGGCACCGAATACAACTTCGGTCACTACATGGTCAATACCTTCAAATATGTGATCCCGAAGGTCGTGCTGACGGTGATTTCCTCCACTATCGTGGCTTACGGTTTCGCCCGGTTTGAGATTCCGTGGAAGAACTTCTGGTTCGCCACCCTGATAGCCACCATGTTGCTGCCAAGCACCGTGCTGCTGATTCCGCAGTACATCATGTTCCGTGAAATGGGAATGCTGAACAGCTACCTGCCGCTGTATGTACCGGTTGCGTTCGCCACTCAAGGGTTCTTCGTGTTCATGTTGATTCAGTTCCTGCGCGGCGTACCGCGTGATATGGAAGAAGCCGCGCAGATAGATGGTTGCAACTCCTGGCAGGTGCTGTGGTACGTAGTGGTGCCGATTCTGAAACCGGCCATTATTTCGGTCGCCCTGTTCCAGTTTATGTGGTCAATGAACGATTTTATCGGCCCACTGATTTACGTTTACAGCGTGGACAAATACCCCATTGCGCTGGCTTTGAAAATGTCTATCGACGTGACAGAAGGCGCACCATGGAACGAAATTCTGGCAATGGCGAGTATTTCCATTCTGCCGTCCATCATCATTTTCTTCATGGCTCAGCGCTACTTCGTTCAGGGCGTTACCAGCAGCGGAATTAAAGGTTAATTGAGGATTTATCATGGCTGAAGTCATTTTCAACAAACTGGAAAAAGTCTACTCCAACGGTTTCAAAGCCGTTCACGGTATCAACCTGACGATCAAAGACGGCGAATTCATGGTGATTGTAGGACCATCAGGCTGTGCGAAATCCACAACCTTGCGCATGTTGGCTGGGCTGGAAACCATCAGCGGCGGTGAAGTTCGCATCGGTGACAAAATAGTCAATAATCTGGCGCCGAAAGATCGCGGTATTGCCATGGTGTTCCAGAATTATGCCCTCTACCCGCACATGACGGTTCGAGAAAACCTGGCCTTCGGCCTGAAGCTCAGCAAGATGCCGAAAGACAAGATCGACGAACAGGTTAATGAAGCCGCTAAGATTCTGGAACTGGAAGAGTTGATGGACCGCCTGCCACGCCAGTTGTCCGGCGGTCAGGCGCAGCGTGTGGCGGTCGGTCGCGCCATCGTGAAAAAGCCGGATGTCTTCCTGTTCGACGAACCGCTTTCCAACCTGGACGCCAAACTGCGCGCCTCAATGCGTATCCGTATTTCGGATCTGCATAAGCAATTGAAAAAGAGCGGCCACCCCGCTACCAGCGTCTACGTGACGCACGATCAGACTGAAGCCATGACCATGGGCGACCGTATCTGCGTCATGAAACTGGGTCACATCATGCAGGTGGATACGCCGGATAACCTGTACCACTTCCCGAAGAATATGTTTGTCGCCGGTTTTATCGGTGCGCCGGAAATGAACATCAAATCGGGCAAATTGCTGGAAGATAACGGCCAGATCTCGTTGCAGGTAGGCCACTATACCATGAGCCTTAGCCAATCGCGGCAAGACAAAGTACGCGACTACGTGGGTAAAGACATCTGCTTCGGTGTTCGTCCGGAATATGTCACGGTATCGGAAACGCCTTTCGACGGCGGTCATTTCCAGGGTGAGCTGGTGCGTGCTGAGAACATGGGCCACGAATTCTTTATGTACATCAAGGTCGATGGTTTTGAACTGACCAGCCGTATGCCGTCAGACGAAGCGAGGATGATTATTAGCAATGGTCTGAATCGTCAGGTGTATTTCAGATTTGATATGGATAAATGCCATATTTTCGATGCAAAAACAGAACAAAATATCTCTCTTTAACAGGAGTATAACCGATGAAAAAAGTCATCCTACGAACATTGATTGCCTCTTCTCTGGCTCTGATAGCACACCAGTCTTTCGCCGCTGATCAGGTTGATCTACGCATGTCATGGTGGGGTGGCAATGGCCGCCACCAGGTGACGTTGAAAGCGATTGATGAATTCCAGAAAAAATATCCGGACATCAAAGTAAAAGCAGAATACACCGGTTGGGATGGTCATCTGTCGCGCCTGACTACCCAGATCGCTGGCAACACCGAGCCAGACATCATGCAAACCAACTGGAACTGGTTACCAATTTTCTCCCGCACCGGTGATGGCTTCTACGATCTGAACAAGGTGAAAGACGTGTTGGATCTGTCGCAGTTTGATGCGAAAGAACTGCAAGCCACCACGGTAGACGGCAAACTGAACGGAATTCCGATCTCCGTGACGGCCCGTGTATTTTATTACAACACCGAAACCTGGAAGAAATCCGGCTTATCCGCACCGAAAAACTGGGATGAGTTGCTGAACGCCGGCAAAGTGTTCAAGGAAAAATTGGGCGATCAATTCTACCCGCTGGTACTGGAACATCAGGACTCACTGGCATTGTTGAACTCTTACATGGTGCAGAAATATGGCATCCCGGCGGTGGATGAAAAAAACAAGAAGTTCTCCTATACCGATGCACAATGGATAGAATTCTTCGAAATGTACAAAAAGCTGGTTGATGCCCACGTTATGCCGTCGGCGAAATACTATGCGTCATTCGGCAAGAGCAACATGTATGAAATGAAACCGTGGATTACCGGTGACTGGGGCGGCACCTACATGTGGAACTCCACTATCACCAAATATTCAGACAACCTGCAACCACCTGCCAAACTGGAACTGGGCGCTTACCCGATGTTGCCAGGCGCCAAAGAAGCGGGGTTGTTCTTCAAACCGGCTCAGATGTTGTCCATCGGCAAATCCAGCAAGCACCCGAAAGAAGCCGCCATGCTGATCAACTACCTGTTGAACAGCAAGGAAGGCATTCAGGCGCTGGGTCTGGAGCGTGGTGTACCATTGAGTAAAGCCGCTGTTGCACAGTTACGCGCCGACGGCATCATCAAGGATAGCGATCCATCGGTAGCGGGCCTGAATCTGGCCTTGTCTTTGCCGCATGACACCAAAACCTCGCCTTATTTTGACGACCCGCAGATTGTCGCCCTGTTTGGCGATGCCATTCAGTATATCGATTACGGTCAAAAATCGGTGGAAGAAACGGCCAAATATTTCCAACGCCAGGCTGAGCGTATTCTGAAACGCGCCATGAAAGAATAATTACTGATTATTTCTTTTAAGCCCCGACGCCTTCGTTGGGGCTTTTTTATTAAAAACATGTCGCAGTCAGTAAAGAAAAATTTGTTGAATCAATCGGATAAAAAATAACTGGTTACAGCGTCACACCTTTCCTCATTCACGACAATCTTTTATACTGTATAAAATGACAGTTTTTGAGATGTTTCATGACCGCGGAAGGACACCTCCTGTTTGCCGTAGCCAGCGCAATCTTCGCCAAAAAAGCAGAATTATCGCCCGCTCTGGCAACAGGCGACTGGTGGCACATCATCCCCGCTGCTATGCTGACTGCCCTGTTACCCGATATCGACCACCCGAAGTCTATCCTGGGCCAGCGCCTGAAATGGATTTCCGTACCGATTGCCAGGCTGTGTGGTCATCGCGGTTTCACGCACAGTTTGCTGGCGATATTTATCGGTATCTATATCATCCGCACCCGACTACCGGCAGGTTGGCCATTACCGGGCGATGTCTATCACGCCATGATCGTCGGCTATTTGAGCCACATTGTTGCCGATATGCTGACCACCGCAGGTGTGCCGCTGTTATGGCCTTGTCGCTGGCGTTTTCGTCTGCCCATCCTTAATAGCGACAAAGGGAATCAACTGGAGCGACTGCTATGCCTGGGGTTGATTCTGTTTATGCTCTGGCAACCGCAACAACCGCTCGAATCCTGGCATTATGGCGAACCCGCACGGTGGCTACAGCAGATCAACCAGCAGTTGCACCAGCTACTGACTCGTTGACTCAACACCTGCCGGAGTTATTCCATTTCGCTCTAACAATGTGCTTCATCTCTATATAACTGCGATATAGCAGACCTGTTATGCTACGACTACGCTGGTCACGTTTCTTTAATTAACCGTGGCGGCCATGGTCATTAAAAAAGGAGTCGTGGGATGAATATTCCCCTGATAATAAATGTAGTTGTGTTTGCTGTACTGCTTTTCACACTAGGGTATGGCGGTAATAAAAGCTGGAGCCTGTCCAGAAAAGTGCTGCTGGGTCTGCTTACCGGCGTTCTGTTCGGTCTGGTATTACATCTGATTTATGGCGATGACAATCCTGTCGTCAAACAATCTATCTCCTGGTTCAACATCGTCGGCAATGGCTATGTGCAATTGCTACAGATGATTGTAATGCCGCTGGTATTTGTATCCATTCTCAACTCAGTCGCCCGACTGCATAACGCCTCATCACTGGGGAAAATCAGTCTGCTTGCGCTTGGCACCTTGCTGTTTACTACGCTTATCGCCGCCTTAATCGGTATCTTTGTGACCAATCTGTTTGGGCTTACCGCGTCAGGGTTGATACAGGGTGCACAGGAAACCGCCCGGTTATCTGCAATTCAAAGTAGTTATGTTGGCAAAGTTGCAGACCTGAACGTACCACAGCTGCTGCTGTCGTTTATCCCTAAAAATCCGTTTGCCGACCTGACCGGTGCTAACCCAACCTCGATCATCAGCGTAGTGATTTTCGCCGCGTTTCTCGGCATTGCCGCCCTTCAGTTGCTGAAGGACGATGTGGTAAAAGGCGAGCGTGTATTAACGGCTATTGATACGCTGCAATCCTGGGTGATGAAGCTGGTTCGTTTGGTCATGCGTCTCACGCCTTATGGCGTTATGGCGCTGATGACCAAAATGGTCGCCAGCTCCAACCTGCAGGACATCCTCAAACTCGGCAGCTTTGTCGTGGCGTCCTACCTTGGTTTGGCATTAATGTTTGGCGTTCATGCCCTGTTGCTGGCGCTGGCTGGCGTAAACCCGGCCCGTTTCTATCGCAAGGTCTGGCCAGTGCTGAGTTTTGCCTTCACCAGCCGCTCCAGCGCCGCTACCATTCCGCTGAATATCGAAGCCCAGACACGCCGTATCGGCGTGCCGGAATCCATCGCCAGCTTTGCCGCCTCCTTTGGCACTACCATCGGCCAGAACGGCTGCGCCGGATTGTACCCCGCGATGCTGGCGGTCATGGTTGCGCCAACGGTAGGCATCAATCCGTGGGACCCGATGTGGATTGCCACTCTGGCAGGTATTGTGACCCTCAGCTCAGCCGGTGTGGCGGGTGTTGGTGGTGGTGCCACCTTCGCCGCGTTAATTGTCCTGCCGGCCATGGGTTTGCCGGTGACGCTGGTCGCGTTGCTGATTTCAATTGAACCGCTCATTGATATGGGCCGCACTGCACTCAATGTCAGCGGCTCGATGACAGCCGGCACCCTTACCAGCCAGTGGTTAAAACAGACCGATAAAGCAGTGTTCAACCGGGATGATGATGCGGCGTTAACGCATCGTTAGTTCCCTTATCAGTCATAAAAAATGCCGGAGCAGTTTCCCACTCCGGCATTTCTATTTTCAGTCAGAATTTTGGATTGGTGTCGTATTCCTGACAACTCTGGAATCCCTTGTTCAACACATGACCTGTTTCATCAAAGCTGACGAAGTAGTACTGAATCTTACCGTCATGAGTGCCTAACACATAGGTATTACAGGTTCCCCGTGCATGAAGCATTGTGGCTTGCGTCGATGCGGGTCCGGCAATCCGATTCACTTCCTGCTGGCTCATGCCTTTTTTCACATCCTTCACTACAGGTTTAGTGAAGAAATTCTCTGCACGATCATAAACCATACACCCGGAAAGCAGCAGTGCACTTGCAGCGATATACATGAATAAACGTTTTTTCTTCATGCTATTACCTCATTCGCTATCGGTGTTGCTAAGACTAGACAGCCGCAACGGTTTTTTCAAATCAATGGTTGTCATTCAACAGACTACTCGTTGACGAAAAAGCCCCTCGGTGTGATGTAAAACCACCGGCTTCTTATTGTTCTTTTGTTCCATCGGAATTAACGTTACTCTTTGGCGATGTGAACAATTGTTCTGGCACATCAATAAGTTCAGGGGGTGGAGATGTCATTACAACGAGAAATCATTCAGGCGCTAGGGGTGAAAAGCACCATCGATCCGGCGCAGGAAGTTCGGGTGAGTGTTGATTTTTTAAAGAATTATCTGAAAGCACACCCATTCGTCAAAAGCCTGGTTCTGGGACTCAGTGGCGGACAGGATTCAACGCTGACGGGCAAACTATGCCAGACAGCGATCACCGAATTGCGCCAGGAAACAGGCAAAGCCGAGTACCGGTTCATCGCAGTGCGTTTGCCGTATGGCGTACAGGCTGATGAACAAGACTGTCAGGACGCCATCCAATTTATCCAGCCGGATCAGGTGCTAACTGTTAACATCAAACCGGCGGTGGATGCCAGTGAAGCGACGCTGCGCGCCATCGGCATTGAATTGTCTGACTTCGTTAAGGGCAATGAAAAAGCACGCGAGCGCATGAAAGCCCAGTACAGTATCGCAGGCATGAACGCCGGTCTGGTTGTAGGTACCGATCACGCAGCAGAAGCCGTCACCGGCTTTTTCACCAAATACGGTGATGGCGGTACTGACATCAATCCGATTTTCCGCCTCAACAAACGACAGGGAAAAGCCTTGCTCAGCCTGCTGGGTTGCCCATCTCACCTTTACACCAAGGCACCAACAGCAGACCTGGAGGATGATCGCCCCTCTCTGCCGGATGAGGTCGCGCTGGGTATCACCTACGAAAAAATCGACGATTATCTGGAAGGCAAACAGCTTGATCCCATCGATGCCGCCATTATCGAAAGCTGGTATCGTAAAACCGAGCACAAACGCCGACCGCCTATTACCGTCTTTGACGATTTCTGGCGGTAATCTTTTGCGTTGATAACCGTGTTGCAGCTTTAATCCCTGTTATAGCTTTAATCCCTTCAGACAGATGCCATCCGGCATCTGTCTGTTTTCCCATAACGCCATAGCCAATAATCATTGATGATACTCATAACCCCTTATCGCGCCACACTGGCCGGACTGCTGGCGATCATACTCTGGAGTACCTCGGTTGGTCTGATTCGCAGCCTGACTGAAGCACTGGGCGCGTTAGGCGGCGCTGCTATGATTTATACCACCAGCGCGCTCTGCCTGCTGCTGGTCGGACATCGTCCCACCTTTCGTTCCCATGCCAGGATTTACCTGCTGCTCGGCGGTGCTTTGTTTGTCAGCTACGAAATTTGCTTCTCGTTGTCGATTGGGCTGGCACAAAACCGAATGCAGGCGATGGAGCTGGGGATGATCAATTATCTGTGGCCCTGCCTGACTATTCTGTTCTCACTCTTTATTAACCAACAAAAAAGCCTGTTGTGGTTGTGGCCAGGCCTTGCCTTATCGATAACCGGGATTCTATGGATTCTGAAAGGCAATGGCGACTGGACGCCTGCACAGATGTGGCAAAACATCAGTGCCAATCCGCTGGCCTATAGCATGGCGCTGATCGCCGCGCTGGTCTGGGCACTTTACTGCAATATCTCACGCCGTTTCGGCAATGGAAAAAGCGGCATACTGTTGTTTTTCATCACCACTGCCGCCGTATTGTGGGGACAATATCTGCTCAGTGATGCTCCGGTTTTCGCCTTTTCGGCACGAACCCTGCTGGAGTTGTTGTTCATCGGTGGCTCAACCGCTCTGGCCTATGCCGCGTGGGATACGGGTATTCAGCGCGGTAACATGACGTTACTGGCCACAGCGTCTTACTTTACGCCAGTACTGACGACACTGATGGCCGCAATCTGGCTGCAAACTACCCCTACACTCGCTTTCTGGCAAGGTGTAGTCATGGTAACACTGGGGTCACTGTTGTCCTGGTTGGCCACACGTTAAGCTGCTTCAGGACAAGGTTTTCACATTAAATTGCATATATCATGCGATTTAAAAATCGTCATGGGAGTGCCACGATGTCCTCTTCCTCCGGCAAACGGATTCACCGGGAAAGCCTTACCATTCAGGCAATGATCACATTGTATGAACGGGCATTTCCAGCCCCTGCTGATGATGCGGATTATTATGTCAGGCTACAGGATTACGCATTGAACCGGCTGCAAAAATGCTATTACGGAGACAGCAAACCAGCCTGCAAGCAGTGCCAGATCCATTGCTATCAGCCCGCCAAGCGGGAAGCCATCAAAGCCGTTATGCGCTGGGCTGGCCCCAGAATGCTGCTGTACCATCCGATATTGGCTATCCGACACCTGCTGGATGATCGCAAACCCGTGCCTGCCGTGCCGCAACGTCCGTGCGCAAGAAAAATGGCCGAACCGTCCACTCCACTTTCAGACGATTCCATAAAAGAAAAAGGCCGCTAATGCGGCCTTTTTTGTCAAATCACGACACTTTGGGTGAGGCGTTCTCCACCCGACTCTTCAATTTCTGCCCTGGACGGAACGTGACAACCCGGCGAGCGGTAATCGGAATATCCTGGCCGGTTTTTGGGTTGCGCCCTGGGCGCTGGTTTTTGTCTCGCAAATCAAAATTGCCAAACCCCGACAACTTGACCTGTTCACCATTTTCCAGAGCGCGTCGAACTTCTTCGAAAAACAACTCGACGAGCTCTTTGGCATCCCGTTTGCTGAGCCCAAGCTTTTCAAACAGGTATTCAGACATTTCAGCTTTAGTAAGCGCCATAGGTTAATCCCTCAAGGATGCTTGGAATCGCTGTTTTAGTGCTGCTACGCATTGCGCAACGGTAGCGGCAATTTCCTCTTCTGCCAGTGTACGAGCGGTATCCTGCAATACCAGACTAATAGCCAGACTCTTATATCCTTCAGCTACGCCCTTGCCCCGGTACACGTCAAATAAGTTTACGCCAACTAGCTGATTTGCGCCAACTTTCTTGCATTCAGCCAAAACGTCGCCCGCAGGTACGCTTTCAGCCACCACGACAGCAATATCACGGCGATTCGCCGGGAAACGAGAAATATCTGCGGCCTCAGGCACCACGCGCTCAGCAACCTTGTCCCACAGTACTTCAAACACTACGGTACGCCCATTCAGGTCCAGTTTGCGCTCCAATTCCGGGTGAATCACACCGATATAGCCGATGCGCTCATCTGCCAGATAAATGGCCGCAGCTTGTCCTGGATGCAGCGCGGAATGACTTTCAGCCCGAAACTCAAGCGCAGACAGTTTCCCGGTCAATGCCAATACAGCTTCCAAATCGCCTTTTAAATCATAGAAGTCAACCGTCTGGCGCGCCAGATCCCAATGTTCTTCGTAGCGAGTTCCCGTGATGACCCCTGCCAGCATGGTTTCCTGACGCACGCCCAAGTCAGCGCTCTGGTCTGGAACAAAGCGTAAACCGCTCTCAAACACACGCAGACGGCTTTGTTGACGGTTCTGGTTATACACCACAGCCCCCAACAACCCACTCCACAGAGACAGGCGCATAGCGGACATTTCTACCGAAATCGGGCTCGGTAGAATCAACGCCTCTTCACCGGGATGAATCAGCGACTGAATTTTAGGGTCAACGAAGCTGTATGTGATCGCTTCCTGAAAACCGCGATCCACCAGCAGCGTTTTCACACGTTTAAGTGTGAGGTCTGCTTCGCGATGTTGCGTCATCTTCAGCGGCGCATGAGTAGGAATATTCGGAATGTTGTTGTAGCCGTAAACACGGGCGACCTCTTCCACCAAATCTTCCTCGATAGCCATATCGAAACGCCAGCTCGGCGCCAGCGCCTGCCAGCCATCGGCGGTTTTGGTTACCTGGCACCCCAGGCGATTAAGAATATCGCTGACTTTATCGTCGGAAATCACATGACCGATCAACCGATCCAGCTTGTCACGGCGTAACGCGATTGTTGCACGGGCCGGCAAATCTTTCTCACTGGTCACGTCCACTACCGGGCCGGCATCACCGCCGCAAATATCCAGTAACAGGCGGGTCGCACGTTCAATCGCCTGATGCTGCAATGCCGGGTCAACGCCACGTTCATAACGATGCGATGCATCAGTGTGCAAACCGTAGCGGCGTGCACGCCCGGTGATCGACAGCGGATTAAAATAAGCACATTCCAGCAGTACATCCTGCGTTTCACCATTCACACCAGAATGTTCGCCGCCGAAGATGCCGCCCATAGCCAGTGCTTTCTGATGATCGGCAATCACCAACGTATCGGCACTCAGGGTCGCGTCAGTACCGTCCAGCAGGCGCAGGGTTTCCCCCTCCTTCGCCATGCGCACCACAACGCCACCTTCAAGACGGCTGAGATCAAACGCGTGCATCGGCTGTCCCAGCTCCAACAACACGTAGTTGGTCACATCCACTACAGGATCGATGGAGCGAATGCCGCAGCGACGCAGTTTTTCGCGCATCCACAGCGGCGTAGCCGCCTTGACGTTGATACCCTTAACCACCCGGCCCAGATAGCGTGGGCACGCTTCGCTCGCTTCCACCTGAATCGGGAAACGGTCGGCAGTAGTCACAGCCACTGGTTCAATCGCCGGTGCGGTCAACACCAGTTCATTCAGTACCGCAACGTCACGAGCGACACCCAAAATGCCGAGGCAATCAGCACGGTTCGGCGTCACGCTGATCTCAATGGTATTGTCATCGAGTTTCAGGTATTCGCGGATATCAGTGCCTAACGGTGCATCGGACGGTAATTCGATAATCCCGCTGTGATCGTCGGAAATGCCCAGTTCGGAGAAAGAGCACAACATCCCTTCAGACGGTTCACCACGCAACTTAGCCGCCTTGATCTTGAAATCGCCCGGCAAAACCGCCCCTACAGTCGCCACCGCGACTTTAAGTCCCTGCCGGCAATTAGGCGCGCCGCAGACGATATCCAGCAATCGTTCACCGCCCACGTTGACTTTAGTCACACGCAATTTATCCGCATTCGGATGCTGTGCGCACTCCACCACTTCCCCAACGACCACGCCATGGAACGTGCCAGCTATCGGTTCAACGCCATCCACTTCCAGGCCAGCCATGGTAATTTGTTCAGATAAGGCATCGCTGCTGATGGCTGGGTTAACCCATTCCCGTAACCAGAGTTCACTGAATTTCATCTTGATATTCCTGCCTTATTTAAACTGTTTGAGGAAGCGTAAATCGTTTTCGAAGAAGGCGCGTAAATCCGTCACACCGTAGCGCAGCATGGTCAGGCGTTCCATCCCCATACCGAACGCAAAACCGGAATACACTTCCGGGTCGATGCCGACATTACGCAACACGTTTGGATGCACCATGCCGCATCCCAGCACTTCAAGCCATTTGCCGTTTTTACCCATCACATCCACTTCAGCTGAGGGTTCAGTAAACGGGAAGTAGGACGGGCGGAAACGCACCTGCAAATCTTCCTCAAAGAAATTGCGCAGGAAATCGTGCAACGTTCCCTTTAAGTTGGTGAAGCTGATGTTTTTATCCACGATCAGCCCTTCCATCTGATGGAACATCGGGGTATGCGTCTGATCATAATCGTTACGGTAAACACGTCCTGGCGCGATGATGCGAATCGGCGGCGGCTGTTTTTTCATGGTGCGAATCTGCACACCGGAAGTCTGCGTACGCAGCAAGCGGGTAGCATCGAACCAGAAGGTGTCATGATCGGCACGCGCCGGATGGTGGCCCGGAATATTCAGCGCATCGAAGTTATGGTAGTCGTCTTCGATTTCCGGACCTGACGCTACGGCAAAGCCCAGTTCGCCAAAGAAGGATTCAATGCGCTCGATAGTACGAGTAATCGGATGCAGACCACCATTCTCCATGGTTCTACCCGGCAATGAGACATCAATGGTTTCTGCTGCCAGTCGAGCATTCAGTTCAGCACTTTCCAGCGTCTGCTTACGCGCATTCAGGGCATCCTGTACTTCCTGTTTCGCCTGATTGATAACCGCCCCAGCGGCAGGACGTTCTTCAGCAGGCAGCTCGCGCAGCGAGGTCATCTGAAGGGTTAAGTGACCTTTTTTGCCCAGAAACTCAACGCGCACATTTTCCAGTGCGGCGACGTCTCCAGCCTGTTCTATGGCTGCTCTGGCTTTAGCAACCAGTTCTGCGAGATGTTGCATTGCATTCCTCTTCTTCTGCCTGTATGGCCGACAATCATGATTGGAAAGATACGATTTTCAGTACGCCAAACGTTACTAGATCTATGGATTCAGATATCTGAACCAATAAAAAAGCCTCCACAGAGGAGGCTTAGGCGCTACTTTTCGTTTCTGTTCTTACGCGCAAAGCCCCCGAATTTCAGGCGCTAAAGTAAAAAAAGAAACGGAAAATAGCAGAATTCATACTTGCGTTACCTTATTTGTCGTCGTCGTTGCCTGGCTAACCTGTTGACAATATACCAATTTCGCTCATTCTGAAAGCTTTTCATCCGCGATTGAGCAACATTATCCGCTATCAACTGGCATCAGAGACGAAAAGAGGGAGACAAGCTCCCTCTCTCATCTGACTTACGCCAGAGCTGATTTCGCTTTTTCAACCAGCGCGCTGAACGCTACTTTGTCGAATACGGCGATGTCAGCCAGAATCTTACGGTCAATTTCAACAGAGGCTTTTTTCAGGCCATTGATGAATTTGCTGTAAGACAAGCCATTCTGGCGGGCTGCTGCATTGATACGTGCAATCCACAGCTGGCGGAACTGACGCTTACGCTGACGACGGTCACGGTAAGCGTACTGACCAGCTTTGATTACTGCCTGGAAGGCAACACGATAAACGCGCGAACGGGCACCGTAGTAACCTTTCGCTTGTTTCAGGATCTTTTTGTGACGTGCACGAGCAACCACACCACGTTTTACGCGAGCCATATGCTCTCTCCTAAAGTCTTAATTCTGAGTTAAAAAAAGTTACTTATGCGTAAGGCAGACATGCTGCAACCAGGCCCAGATCGCCTTTGGAAACCATGGCTTTTGGACGCAGGTGACGTTTACGTTTAGTCGCTTTTTTGGTCAGAATATGACGCAGGTTAGCATGCTTACGCTTGAAACCACCGCTGGCGGTTTTCTTGAAGCGTTTAGCGGCGCCACGTACAGTTTTAATCTTTGGCATTGTTATTTCCACTTCGCATTGTTAAACAATGAATCAGACAAGGCGAACAAAAACCGCGCTACGCGAAGGCAGCGCGGAGTGTGTTACTTGGATGCCTTACTGTTTCTTCTTCGGTGCCAGCACCATAATCATCTGACGCCCTTCGATCTTGGTAGGGAACGACTCGACGACAGACAATTCATTCAGATCATCACGAATGCGATTAAGCATTTCGATGCCGATCTGCTGGTGAGCCATTTCACGACCACGGAAACGCAGTGTGATTTTGGCTTTGTCACCATCTTCCAGAAAGCGAATCAGGTTGCGTAGTTTGACCTGATAGTCGCCATCATCGGTACCAGGCCGGAATTTAATTTCCTTGACCTGAATAACTTTTTGTTTCTTTTTCTGCTCTTTAGTAGCCTTACTCTTCTCATAGAGGAACTTGCCGTAATCCATGATTCGGCAAACCGGCGGCTCGGCGTTCGGGCTGATTTCAACTAAATCAACACCTGCTTCCTCAGCTTTCTCTAACGCTTCATTCAGGCTGACAATACCGATCTGTTCGCCATCAACGCCCGTCAGACGTACCTCTTGTGCGCGAATTTCTCTGTTGATGCGATTAGGACGCGCCGGTTGAACTCGTTTTCCGCCTTTAATACCTTATTCCTCCAACTGATGAAGACTACGGCTGCGAATTTCTTCCTGCAGCTTCGTGATTACTTCACTGACGTCCATGCTTCCCAAGTCCTTGCCGCGGCGGGTACGGACAGCTACTTTGCCAGCCTCTACCTCTTTATCGCCACAAACAAGCATATAGGGAACACGCCGTAAAGTGTGCTCGCGGATTTTAAAGCCTATCTTCTCATTTCTCAAGTCCGCTTTAACGCGAATGCCCGCATCCTGCAATTTTCTTGTCAATTCGCTGACATAATCAGACTGACTATCAGTGATATTCATCACCACCGCCTGTACCGGTGCCAACCAGGTTGGGAAGAAACCGGCAAACTCTTCGGTCAAAATCCCGATAAAGCGCTCCATCGACCCAAGTATCGCCCGGTGAATCATGACGGGGACCTGACGCTCGTTGTTCTCGCCGACATAGGATGCACTCAAACGGCCTGGCAACGAGAAGTCCAACTGTACCGTGCCGCACTGCCAGGCGCGATCCAGACAATCATGCAACGTAAATTCGATTTTCGGCCCGTAGAACGCCCCCTCACCCGGTTGATACTCAAACGGAATAGCGTTTTCAGTCAATGCAGCAGCAAGGTCTTCTTCAGCCCGGTCCCACATGTCATCGCTGCCGATACGTTTTTCAGGACGCGTGGACAGTTTCACCACGATCTTCTCGAAACCGAAGGTGCTGTACATGTCGTACACCATCTTGATGCAGCTGTTTACCTCATCACGCACCTGCTCTTCGGTACAGAAGATATGGGCGTCATCCTGCGTAAAGCCGCGTACACGCATCAGACCGTGCAGGGAACCTGACGGTTCATTGCGGTGGCAGCTACCGAATTCCGCCATACGCAATGGCAGGTCGCGGTAAGATTTCAGCCCCTGATTGAAGATCTGCACATGTCCTGGGCAGTTCATCGGTTTGACGCAATATTCACGGTTCTCAGATGACGTCGTGAACATGGCCTCTTTATAGTTTTCCCAGTGCCCAGTTTTTTCCCACAGCACGCGGTCCATCATGAACGGACCTTTGACTTCCTGATACTGGTACTCTTTGAGCTTCATGCGTACAAAAGCTTCCAGCTCGCGGAAAATCGTCCAGCCATCGTTGTGCCAGAACACCATACCCGGCGCTTCTTCCTGCATATGATACAGGTCTAGTTGCTTACCGATTTTACGATGATCGCGCTTGGCGGCTTCTTCAAGGCGTTGCAGGTAGGCGCTCAGCTGTTTTTTATCTGCCCAGGCAGTGCCATAAATACGCTGCAGCATTTTGTTTTTGCTGTCACCGCGCCAGTAGGCACCGGAGGTCTTTTGCAGTTTAAAATGATGGCAGAAACGCATGTTCGGTACGTGCGGACCACGGCACATATCGATATATTCTTCGTGATGGTACAACCCAGGGCGATCATCATGGCTGATATTTTCATCAAGAATCGCCACTTTGTAGCTTTCGCCACGTGCCGTAAACGTATCACGCGCTTCCTGCCAGCTGACTTTTTTCTTGATAACGTCGTAATCTTTGCCAGCCAGCTCATGCATCCGCTTTTCAAGCAGTTCCAAATCTTCCTGCGTCAGGGTGCGATCCAGATCGACGTCATAATAGAAACCGTTGTCGATCACCGGACCAATCGCCATTTTGGTATCCGGCCACAATTGCTTGATAGCATGTCCCAGCAAATGTGCGCAGGAATGGCGAATAATTTCCATCCCTTCTTCATCTTTGGCAGTGATGATTGACAGTTGCGCATCAGATTCAATGACATCGACAGCGTCAACCAACTCACCATTAACCCGACCGGCGATACACGCTTTCGCCAGGCCAGGACCGATATCCAGTGCGACATCAAGAGGAGAAACGGCGTGGTCATAATGACGCTGGCTGCCGTCAGGAAGCGTAATAACAGGCATGTAAATTCCCTTATTTGCAGTGGTGAGCCACACGAAAGCCCACGTGCAAACGATAATTGCGTTTGATTTAGATGGTCGGAGGAAAAGGATTTAACCCACAATTGTTAAATCAATCCCATCCTGTTGCAGGCATCATGGCGACAGTCATCGTGCAATTCAGCAAGATGAGCCGCGCTAACCTGACGGCGTAGAGTAGCACCATGCTCCGGGGGATGCCACCCATCAGGCCAAAACAGGCGGCAGAAATACAAGCGGCGAACACCGTAGGTAAGATATGGGATAGTCTATTAATCTGCGCTCTTCGACAGAAATACCAGGATACATGGATCAGTTACCGCTCAGGGATCATGTCTTTAAACAACACATCAACTTCGCTTTCTTTGGTTTCTGTCAGTACGGGTTGCTCAAGCTGGGGTTCTGCTTGCTGGATCGGCTCTGTCACCGGCACCAAAGATTGCAATAACGCAATTTGCTGTTTCTGTTGTTCAACAATTTCATGCAGCAGCATGATCTGTTCATTGGCCCTCACACTGGCGCGATTGATAAAAAACCAAACCAGAATCACCAGCAGCACAATGAGTGCGACAAAAACCACTTCCAGCATGTCTGAAGCAAAACTACTCATGTCTAAAACCTGTTACGTAACCTGACTCAGGCGCGCATTCTAGCACTGTGCCACCAGACAATTCGACAGTCATACCGCAATTCATCGTCTGGATGCCGGGTTTAGCCCATAAAAAAGCCTGTCGCCGAGACAGGCTAATAGCCGGAATGCGGCCAAAATATTCCAATTTCAGAATGGGTAATCGTGATATCCCATTTGATCAGAGATATTGCGTGCCGCCGTATGCAGCATGGCTACATACTCATGCTTATTTTCTTCCGAGAAACGGATCGTCGGGAAAGAAATACTCAGGCCGGCGATCACCACACCGAAACGATCAAATACCGGAACAGCGATACAACGCAAGCCCTCTTCCTGCTCTTCGTTGTCTTCGCCATATCCCTGCTGGCACACCAGGTCAAGCAGGGGCAATAACTCTTCCGTATTTCCGATAGTGTGTATAGTACTACGCTTGAATTCCACATGAGACAGAATTTCTTTGACCTCTTCACGGTCACGCCAGGCTAACAGCACTTTGCCAATTGCCGTGCTGTGTAGCGGATTCCGGCGACCAATACGGGAATACATACGCAAGTTATACATAGAGTCGATTTTATGGATATAGACGATACTGTCTTCATCCAACGCACCGAGATGAATGGTTTCACGCGTTAACGCCGACAATTCACGCATCTGAATATCTGCACTGCGGATAAGATCAACGTTTTGCAGCGCTTTAGCACCCAATTCAAACAATTTCAGCGTCAGCGAGTATTTCTCTGATTCACCTTCCTGGGCAACATACCCCAGAGATTTCATCGTCTGCAGGAAACGATAAACTGTACTTTTAGACATCATCACACGCTGTGAAAGTTCCGTAATGCCAATTTCACGCTCTTCGCCCAATGCCTGTAAAATACCAAAAACTTTTAAGACTGATGACACGGAATCGGGTTGTTTATCTAAATCTGCAATAGCCATTTTTGTGGTCACCCTACTCAGTATTTTTGTTTTAAAAAAAATAGAACACTTGTTTTAGTATAAAGGGAACGCTTTGAATATGGCAATCAAGCATTACTACAACTGAAAACACGATCAAATATTAACCACGGCAACAATGGAGCTGCCAGGTTAATAATTATTCTATACCCGTCATACTTCAAGTTGCAGGTGCGTTGTTCAACACGCTAGCGTGTTGTTCTGCAACTCGAATTATTTGGGGGTATAAAAGTGAAAAAACCGCACCTTTGACAGGCACGGTTGCAGGACTGTTATTGCCAAACCGAATCAGGTACCTTTGCCAGATACAATGCGGGTTTACCATCGACGTCAGACGTAAACAGGATATGTTTATCATCCGGCGTGAACGATGGATGCGGATGCGTAACCTGGCGGTCGCCTTCCAAAACTTCCCAGGAGGTGTTGTGTTGCGCAACCTGGAAATGTTTCCCTGTTTTCATGTTGAACACATACAGGAAAGGATCGTTTTCAATCTTGTAACCACCGTCATCTTTTACATCCACCGGCGCATTACAGCCATCCCCGACCATCAGCGTACCATCATAATTACTCATCAAGTGAGAACACGGCGGCATTTCCGTTAGTTGACGATTTTCCAACGAGACAGGATCAACACTGCAAATAAACCGATTGGTGCTACCTTTCAGATAAGAAACATAGGCCAGCGCAGAACCATTCGGTACCCAGAACTCATGGGTACAGCTTTCACCTGGTGCATGGTCTTTCACCTTACGCATATTGGAGCCGTCTTCATTGATAAACCACATGCGAGCATCAACCAGATCATGCGGCCCTTCATGACAAAAAGCCACGGTATTATCATCGCCGGGACGATAAATGGGGTGACCCAGCCATTGTTTTTCCTGCAGAATAGTGGTGGCTTCGCCGGTTTTTAGATCGATGCGAATCAAACGGCAACATGGGTTAGTAAAATAGAATTCCTGGAATTTTTTCCAGTCTGTCAGTGGTTTCCAGTCCTCTTTCTTAATCTCAATACCAACCATCTTGGTACAATCAGAGTTAGCAACCCAGGTACCGTACCCAACCCAATCATCCGGCACCTGATAAATATTGGTTTCCTCCAGTGTGTTCAGGTCAACGCGCATCAGATTACGAACATTCTTCACATAGTAAAGCGCATCGTCATCCGGAGATAGAAAGCCACCAAACGTGTTATCGCCGGCACCTTCGGTCAACTGCGTCGCCTGCTGGGTCTTAAGGTCTAATAAATAATAGTTCCACGGCCCATCAAAGGCGCCACCAAACAGCAGTTTGCTGCCATCGTTGGAAAAACACTTCTGATAGAAGTAGTTGCGGTGGCAGATGACATCAGGCGGAGTGAGACGCACCACTTCGGTGCCAGTGACTGAATCCTGGTAAGTATGGAACGTAAAAGAAAGCTTTTTACCTTTGGCCATCTGTAAATCCTTAGCGCTTATCGTGAAAAATCAGACGACTCAGGATGAAAGATACCGGTCATCCCGATCAATCGCCTTATTATACTGGCATTGTAGAAACAACGTTTCATTTTTCCGTGATCGTGATTTTATTTTATAAAACATTCTTTCTTTTTTCACTGGCAGCAGCAAAATATCAGATTATCCACGAGAAAAAACAAAGGCCCCGCAGGGCCTTTGCAACTAACGTAGTCATATGATTATTTGAGGTACTCGCCTGCACGCAACGCTTCAATACGTTTATCCAGCGGCGGATGCGACAGAAACAATTCGCTGAGGGACTTGGATTTACCGTTAATGCAGAATGCCATCATGCTGCTTGCTTCCTGCGGTTCATAACTGGTTTTCAGTCGCTGTAATGCAGCAATCATCTTCTCACGGCCAACCAGCTTCGCCGAACCGGCATCAGCATGGAACTCACGATAACGCGAAAACCACATGGTGATAATACTGGCGAGGATACCAAACACCAACTCCAGTACCATAGAAACTGCCATATAAATCAGTGGATTGCCATTACTGCTCTCTTCGCTATCATCACGATTACCGGAAAGAAAGCTGGTAACAATTTGTGCGATAATACGGGAAATAAAGATTACAAAGGTGTTCACCACTCCCTGCACCAACGTCATCGTGACCATGTCACCGTTAGCAATATGACTGATTTCGTGAGCAATAACCGCTTCTGCCTCATCCCGGCTCATGTTCTGCAACAGACCGGTACTGACTGCAACCAACGAACTGTCACGACGAGCGCCTGTCGCGAACGCATTAATATCCGGCGCATGATAGATAGCGACCTGCGGCATAGCGATTCCCACCTGCTGAGACTGAGCGCGCACTGTCTCCAGCAGCCAGTGTTCGGTTTCATTACGCGGCTGTTCAATCACCTCACCACCGACTGAACGCAGCGCCATCCATTTAGACATCAATAGCGAAATTATCGATCCGCCGAACCCAAACACGCCAGCCATGATAATCAAGCCCGCCATGCTGTTGTGCTGAACTCCCGTCAGACTGAGCACCAGTCCGAATACCACCATCACCGCCAGGTTGGTGAGCAGGAAAAGCGCAATACGCATCATATGATTCAGATATCCTCTATTATTCAGCAAAAGCAACAAAAGTATTTACAACACTCACATCGTATGGGTTGCGCTGCCATTTTCAAGCATTCATAACCCTTTCGTTACCAAATTAACACAACTTTACATTTTTATGATGAGCATTCTGAATGAAAGATGAAACAAGGAACGCAGCACCATCAATGAAAACAGGCGTTCCGCCAGCATCACAGCGGCAGGGAATCTAATGACATGGCGTAGGGAACAAGGAAAATGACTGGCATATTCGCAGATAAAATGTAATTAAATATAAAATTCAATATGTGAGATATCCGTCACAACATTATCAGACGGGTGTGATAATGCCAAAAAACCTCCCGGTTAATGGCATACTCGTTTATTGCTTTTCGCCACAGCACGCACTGATAACTCAAAAATATTGCGATATCTATTCGCATTTACCCTGCTGAAACCATGCCAGTTACATCGTAATGTAGCCATCAAACCAGAGGCGTATCCTCCAGATCTAACAATTTCTCAAACTCTGCTGCCGGCATAGGCCGACCAAACAGATACCCTTGCGCCTGCTCGCATCCTTTGTTGAGCAACCTTTCACACTGTTCTTGTGTTTCGACACCTTCGGCAATCACATCCAGACCAAAACTTTTACCCAGATAAAGGATAGCGCGGACAATCGCCGCATCGGGCGCTGACTCACACATAGCTCGCACGAAAGTCTGGTCAATTTTAAGCCGCGTGACCGGATAATGTTTCAACATACTCAGCGATGCATATCCCGTCCCATAGTCGTCAAAAGCAATGCCAATACCACTGCTCCGCAAATCATTGAGCGGCTTCATCATATTTTCATCATGCCGCAGTATGATGTTTTCCGTAATTTCCAGCTCCAGTGAACCAGGCTTAAGGCCGGTTTGTGTCAGAATGTCTTTGATTTTCTGCGCCAACATGCCTGAGCGAAACTGAGCTGCAAATAAATTGATACTGATACGGAAATTCTCAGCACCAGACCGACACCACTCAGAAGCTTGTTGACAGGCAGACCGTACGACCCAGTCGCCAATACGCTCCGCCCAAGGGCCACGTTCCAGTGCCGCCATAAATGCCGCCGGACCTAATAATCCTTTATAAGGATGACGCCAGCGCAGCAAGGCCTCAGCCCCAACGACCTTACTATCAATCAGGCTGACTTGAGGCTGATAAAACACCTCGAATTCTTCTTGTTCATACGCCCGAATAAACTCCAGTTGGAAAGCATGACGGGCCTGAAATACTTCTCTCAGTTCACGAGTAAAAAAGCGATAACAGTTACGCCCATCGGCTTTCGCTTGATACAACGCCAGATCAGCACTGGTAAGCAAATCCTGCACAGTAGTCCCATGAGCCGGATAAATGACCAACCCAATGCTGGCACTGGTGTTGATTTGCTTATCATCGACCGGTACGGCTTGCGAAATATCATAAATGATTTTTTCCGCTAGTTTTGCCACCTGCTGTTCGTCACTCTGGTTAGGCAACAGGATAGCAAATTCATCTCCCCCCATGCGGGCAACCAGATCGCCGGTATGAACATTATCCTGTAATCGTCTGGCAACGCTGGATAAAATCTCGTCGCCACTGGAGTGGCCGAGGCTATCGTTAATATCCTTGAAGCCATCCAGATCAATAATCATGATGGAGGCTGGTTCACCATTTTTCAGCACCAGATCCAACGTGGATGTTAGCAATGTTCGATTAGCCAGCCCTGTCAGCGGATCACGGTGCGCTTGCAGGAATAACCGTTCCTCGTAACGTTTTCTTTCAGTGATATCACGCAGAATAATGCCATAGCGCGTCTGGTTGTTGTCATGCCACATTGACACTGTCAGCTCGGTTGGAATCAGCGTGCCGGGCAAGGCACGCGTATCCAATTCAATTGAACTGCCTTTAAATATGGCGGTTTTATCTGTCGCCAGATGGTGCAACTGCACGACAAACATATCTGGAACGATAATGCTGATGTGCTCGCCGATAATCTGATCGCGACCATATTCCAGCATTTTTTCTGCCGACTCATTCCAGAAGGTAATCGTCCCTCTGTCATTAACGCAGAGAATGGCATCCGGTGATGATTCGGCAATGTTCTCAAAGCGCGCCTGACTGGCCCGGCGAGCCAGATCCAAACGCCGCATTTCCAACTTGTCCATCACCAGCGCGGCAAAATCCTGCAAATTGTGCGCATCACGAGCACTAAGAGAGGCGCGGGGTTTATTATCGACAATGCACAGCACGCCGATAGGAAGGCCGCCTGGCGTACGCAATGGGATACCAGCGTAAAAACGGATGTGCGGGTCACCGGTAACCAATGGATTATCTTTGAAGCGGGGATCTTTGCGCGTATCGGGGATCACCATGATCCGTTTCTTGAGAATCGCATGTGCACAGAAGGATTCATCTCTGGACGTTTCACATATCGTCATGCCAATGCTGGCCGCAAACAACTGTCGCTCTTCCTCTATCAGAGAAATCCATACGATAGGAACGTTAAAAACGTTAGCCGCCAGATTGATCAAATTGTCAAAACCAGGATCAGACAGCGGTTTACTGATGCCGTACTCTCTTAACGCCGCAAGTCGGCTATCTTCATCTTTATTTGCTGGGGCTCGACTCATGGGGTTCCCCTCACATTATCCATTGTTTTTTCTATCAGAAAAAATTGTAGCCTGTTGTCGCGACGGTGATACCGTAACTTTTCACGCAAAAAAAATCATCGACGAATAAAATCCATCGATATCTTTCGATTAAATTTAAAACGATAACTGGCTACTATCCCTCTTTAGCTCTCTCTTCCCACTCCAGGAAGCGCATCTTTCATGCAAATTATCGGGCAGCATCAACAGAATAGCAAAATGCGGACAAGGAGGAAGACCCTTCGCCAAGATTTTCTGAGATTCTCGGTATTGAATAAAAACAGACACAAACACAAGTGGTTAATTATCTTAATAGATCGTTATTCCCAATCATCAATGCAAACTTGATAACTTATTACTATAAAATGTTATTGCTTGTGACTTTCTATAACCGACATATCACCAGATAATTTTCTATAAATTGGTTAAATGAAGAAAAAAAACTTTTCCTTTAAGAAAATTGACGGGTGAAACTAAAACAACAATTAACTTATCAGCGTTATATCAAGTACTAACCTTAATTCTTATACGGTGATGAAACGAGCAAAAAAAGTAAGCCACCTATTTATTCACTGATGTTATAACAGGCAAAAACTGGGTCTGTGTGCAGAAAACACATTAAAAATAGAAGAGAAAGTAAAGGAATAAGTACAAAATCGATATTACAGAAGTGAGAGAAACAAGTACAGAAAGTGACAATTTGCTGCCAGGCAGCACGTCATAAGATAACCTCACGGAAGCCAGGCCGCCGTGAGGTTTGATTCGATGTCACCATCGATTACATATTGTCGATGATGTCCTGAGCAAACTCGCTACATTTGCGCAGCGTAGCACCTTCCAGCAGACGTTCGAGGTCATAGGTGACGGTCTTGTTCTTAATTGCACCTTCCATGCCTTTCACGATCAGATCAGCTGCTTCAAACCATTGTAGGTGGCGCAGCATCATCTCAGCAGAGAGAATCACAGAACCAGGGTTTACTTTATCCTGACCGGCATACTTCGGTGCCGTACCGTGAGTAGCTTCAAACAGCGCACATTCATCACCAATGTTGGCGCCTGGCGCAATACCGATCCCGCCAACCTGGGCCGCCAGTGCATCAGAAATATAGTCGCCGTTGAGGTTCATACAAGCGATAACATCGTATTCAGCCGGACGCAGCAGAATCTGCTGCAGGAAGGCGTCGGCAATCACATCCTTAATAACGATGTCTTTACCGGTTTTCGGGTTCTTGATTTTCACCCATGGCCCACCGTCGATCAGTTCACCGCCGAATTCGTCACGCGCCAACTGGTAGCCCCAGTCTTTGAACGCGCCTTCGGTAAACTTCATGATGTTGCCTTTGTGTACCAGTGTCACGGAATCACGATCATTAACGATAGCGTATTCGAACGCCGCACGAACCAGACGCTTGGTTCCTTCTTCGGAACAAGGCTTCACACCGATACCACACTGCTGAGGGAAACGGATTTTTTTCACACCCATTTCATCTTGCAGGAACTTGATCACTTTGTCCGCTTCCGGCGTACCGGCTTTCCACTCGATACCAGCATAAATATCTTCGGCGTTTTCACGGAAGATGACCATGTCGGTCAGTTCCGGTTGCTTAACCGGACTCGGCGTACCGTCATAATAACGAACCGGACGCAGACAAACGTACAGGTCCAGTTGCTGACGCAGCGCCACGTTCAGAGAACGGATACCTCCGCCCACTGGCGTGGTCAGCGGTCCTTTGATGGCAACACGGTATTCGCGGATAAGCTCCAGCGTTTCATCCGGCAACCAGACATCTTGACCATACACCTGGGTAGATTTCTCACCGGTGTAAATTTCCATCCAGGAAATTTTGCGCTTACCCTGATAGGCTTTGTTTACTGCGGCATTGACAACGTTAATCATGGCTGGCGTAACATCGACACCAATACCGTCACCCTCGATAAACGGAATAATCGGATTATCCGGCACAACCAGTTTGCCCTGAGCGTCAACCGTAATCTTCTGCCCTTCTGCCGGTACAACTACTTTACTTTCCATTAACTTCTCCTTCGAGCTTCGAGCGCTATTTTTGTTAATGACTTGTAAGATGCGTGTCAATACTACTTGAATATTTAGCCTGAGCCAATCACAAACCATTTCGAGTATAATGGTTTTGTCATCCACAGCCAGTAATATGATGAATAAATTCCCTGTTAAAAATCACAAACTTAAACGTTTCAGCTCTCGGTCTGAAAAAAATAAGACCAAAACGCGTATTGTTTTGTTCAATAAGCCTTTCGATGTCCTTTCTCAGTTTACCGACGAGGGCGGTCGCGCCACGCTGAAAAACTATGTTCCTTTCCACGATATCTATTCAGCCGGGCGGCTTGACAGAGACAGCGAAGGTCTGATGATCCTGACCAATGACGGTAAGCTACAGGCACGCCTGACACAACCCGGCAAGAAAACACCCAAAATCTACTACGCTCAGGTTGAGGGTATTCCTGATGAAGAAGCACTGTGCGCCTTTCGTACCGGACTGATATTGAACGACGGTCCGACGTTGCCAGCCGGCGTAGAGCAAGTGGAAGAACCAGTCTGGTTGTGGCCGCGTCAGCCACCAATCCGCGAGCGTAAGAATATTCCGGTCAGTTGGCTAAAAATCACGCTGTATGAAGGGCGCAACCGTCAGGTAAGACGGATGACGGCGCATATCGGCTATCCGACGCTGCGTTTAATTCGTTACAGTATAGCCAACCAGACTCTTGATGGGTTGCACTCCGGCGAATGGAAGGAGATTGACCATGTTTAAACCACATGTGACCGTGGCCTGCATCGTGCAGGCGGAAGGCTATTTTCTGGTCGTTGAAGAAGAAATTAATCAGCGACGACTATGGAATCAGCCTGCCGGTCATCTTGAAGCGGACGAAACGCTGATTCAGGCGGCACAGCGTGAACTGTTCGAAGAAACCGGCATTCACGCCACACCACAAAGCTTTCTGCAACTGCACCAATGGATCGCACCGGATAACACCCCTTTCCTGCGTTTTAGTTTCACCATCGACCTGCCAGAACGATTGCCCACCACGCCACACGACAGCGACATCGCCTGCTGTCACTGGCTGAAACCGGAAGAAATTCTGCAAGCATCGTGTTTACGTTCACCACTGGTCGCAGCCAGTCTGACGTGTTATCAACGCGGCCAGCGCTATCCACTGAGCCTGCTGGAAGCGTTTAACTGGCCATTTCCCAACCAAGCCTGATGCTGCCTGGCACGCTGTTTCTCAGGCGGCGTGTCGTTTTTTCCCGAAAAAGCGATTTATGGCTACCCCCATTCAGGATGACCGTGCGATCAAGAGAAATGTGCGATCAAGAGAAATGTGTTAACCTGTTGCGCCTGTTTTTCGCTTTAACGCTTTACACCACATCATCAAGTTCGCGAGACGTCCATGTCAGATAACAGCCAGAAAAAAGTCATTGTCGGTATGTCCGGCGGTGTTGACTCATCGGTATCCGCCTACCTGCTACAACAGCAGGGGTATCAGGTTGAAGGCCTGTTCATGAAGAATTGGGAGGAGGATGACGATACAGAGTATTGCTCCGCCGCTACCGATTTGGCTGATGCGCAGGCTGTCTGCGACAAGTTGGGTATAGCACTGCACACCGTTAATTTTGCTGCCGAATATTGGGACAATGTTTTTGAACACTTTCTGGCGGAATACCGCGCTGGCCGCACGCCCAACCCGGATATTCTGTGCAACAAAGAAATCAAATTCAAAGCGTTTCTGGAATTTGCTGCCGAAGATTTGGGTGCGGATTATATTGCCACCGGCCATTACGTACGTCGTCAGGATGTGGATGGCAAAAGCCGCCTACTGCGCGGTCTGGATAGCAACAAGGACCAGAGCTATTTCCTTTACACGCTGAGTCACCAGCAGTTGGCGCAGAGTCTGTTCCCGGTCGGCGAACTGGAAAAACCACAGGTACGGAAAATTGCTGAACAATTGGATCTGGCTACCGCCCGGAAAAAAGACTCTACCGGCATCTGTTTCATCGGCGAGCGCAAATTCCGCGACTTTCTGGCGCGCTACTTGCCTGCACAGCCTGGCCCTATCCTGTCAGCCGACGATGGCAAAGTTATGGGCGAACATCAGGGGCTGATGTACCACACATTAGGACAGCGCAAGGGGCTGGGTATTGGCGGAGTTAAAGAAGGCGGTGACGACCCGTGGTACGTGGTCGATAAAGATGTCGCCGGCAACGTGCTATATGTCGCACAAGGGCATGAACACCCGCGCCTGATGTCTGTCGGGTTGATCGCTCAACAGTTGCACTGGGTCAACCGCGAGCCACTGACCGAACCGCAGCGTTGCACAGTCAAAACCCGTTATCGTCAGGCTGATATTCCCTGCCTTGTTACGCCACTTGACGCTGATCGCATTGAAGTCCGTTTTGACGAACCGGTTGCGGCCGTCACACCGGGTCAATCCGCCGTATTCTATCAGGGTGAAATCTGCCTTGGCGGCGGCATAATCGAAGAGCGCCTTTGCGCCTCATAATCGCCCAATCAAACTAACCAACGGGAACCCTGGTGGTTCCCTTTGTTGTTTCCGGGTTCGCCCCTCAAAACAAGCCAATCACACTATGCGCTGTGTCAAATAAAACACAGTATGGGCACCATTTCCGTTGTCGTGACACTAAACTTTGCATTATCGAACGATCAGGTAAGACGATTTTCAACCTGTGCGGGATTTTACCGGGTTGACGCTGGGTTCATCCTGATTTTTATGGCATGATCACCGCCTTTTTTAGGTTGAGCGAGTGCTTTAGGTGGAGTAATTGCAAACGTGGGCGATATCCACCGACTTTTATTTTTGCTCTGGGGCTGAACCGAAAATACAAACGGTACAACGTGCTCCGGTTTTATTCCGGATTCCCACACCAGCCAGATGATGTTGACAGGAGTAATTGTGGCGAAAAATTATCATGACATTACGCTGGCAATGGCAGGAATCTGCCAGTCTGCTCATTTGGTGCAGCAATTGGCACATCAGGGCAGTTGCAATGCCGATGCGTTAAAAACGTCACTGAAGAGCATCATGAATATTAACCCGTCCAGTACGTTGGATGTGTTTGACAACACGGAATGCCACCTAAAAATCGGCCTGGAAACCCTGCTGGGCATTCTTAACTCCTCACGCGAAGGGCTAGGTGCTGAGCTATCCCGCTACACGTTCAGCCTGATGGTGCTGGAGCGCCGTCTGAACAACAACCGCGATGCGCTGAATGAACTGGGCAATCGCATCAAGCAGTTGGATCGACAACTGGAACATTACGATCTGTTGTCGGATACCTTTATCAATGTGCTGGGGGGCATTTACGTGGATATCATCAGCAAACTCGGCCCGCGCATTCAGGTAACTGGCGCACAGGACGTGCTGAAAAACCCACAGATTCAAGCCAAGGTACGAGCCGTGTTGCTCGCCGGGATTCGTGCGGCGGTGCTTTGGCAGCAGGTAGGCGGTAGTCGGCTGCAATTGATGTTTTCCCGCAATAAGCTGATACGCCACGCACAGGAGATGCTGTCCCGATGCCGCAGTTGATCCGAATGGACACACTTACTGATTGAAGACAGCAGCTTATTCCGGTTAGGCCGCCATCATGCGATACTGTTGATGATGATGCTATTTGTCATGCGTCAGGCTGACGGTAATCAATCTATTATTTTTTATTTGAAAACAATCCCAGGAGTTGCTTGCGATGGAATTATCCTCACTGACCGCCGTTTCCCCTATTGACGGACGCTACGGCGATAAAGTCAGCATGTTGCGCACGATTTTCAGCGAGTACGGTCTGCTGAAATTCCGTGTGCAGGTTGAAGTACGTTGGCTGCAAAAACTGGCGGCCTGTGCAGAAATCAGGGAAGTTCCTGCATTTGACGCCGACGCAAACGCTTTCCTTGACAATATTGTCGCCGAATTCAGCGAAGAAGACGCCGCGCGCATTAAAACTATCGAACGCACCACCAACCACGACGTCAAAGCGGTGGAATATTTCCTGAAGGAAAAAGTGGCATCGGTTCCGGCACTGCACGCTGTGAGCGAATTTATCCATTTCGCCTGCACCTCTGAGGATATCAACAACCTGTCCCATGCCCTGATGCTGGATGCCGCTCGCCGCGATGTGCTGTTGCCGTTCTGGCGTAACATTATCGATGCCATCAAACAGCTGGCACAGCAGTACCGCGATATTCCGCTGCTGTCCCGCACTCACGGTCAGCCAGCCACACCGTCCACCATCGGTAAAGAATTTGCGAATGTCGTCTACCGTATGGAACGCCAGTTCCGTCAACTGCAACAGGTGGAAATTCTCGGCAAAATCAACGGTGCCGTAGGGAACTATAACGCCCATATGGTGGCTTATCCGGCGGTTGACTGGCACCAGTTCAGCGAAAGTTTTGTAACCTCGCTGGGCATTCAGTGGAACCCTTACACCACGCAGATCGAACCCCACGATTACATTGCCGAACTGTTCGACTGTGTCGCCCGTTTCAACACCATTCTGCTCGACTTTGACCGTGATATATGGGGGTACATTGCCCTTAACCACTTCAAACAGAAAACCATCGCTGGCGAAATCGGTTCTTCTACCATGCCGCACAAAGTTAACCCGATCGACTTCGAAAACTCCGAAGGCAATCTGGGGCTGGCTAACGCGGTGATGAGCCACCTCGCCAGCAAATTGCCGGTATCCCGCTGGCAGCGTGACCTGACCGATTCCACGGTGCTGCGTAATCTGGGCGTCGGCGTAGGTTATGCCGTCATCGCTTATCAGGCTTCCCTCAAAGGCATCAGCAAGCTGGAAGTTAACCATGACCATCTGCTGGATGAGCTGGATCACAACTGGGAAGTGCTGGCCGAGCCGATTCAGACGGTGATGCGCCGTTACGGCATTGAAAAACCCTACGAGAAACTCAAAGAACTGACCCGTGGCAAGCGTGTAGATGCTGAAGGTATGCAGGCATTTATCGACGGGCTGGCGCTGCCGGACGACGAAAAAACACGCCTCAAAGCGCTCACCCCGGCTAATTACATCGGCCATGCGGTAAAACTGGTTGACGAACTCTGACTACGCTGTGGGCGGCATCAGTGCCGCCCGACTTATTTCCTGCCTGATTGTTTAGCCTCAGTTGAAAACAACTGTGGATAATGCTGACACACCCGCCATAAATAGGATAATTCTGCTTTTGACTATCCCGAATTGCGGTAAGTGTGCAGGCACGCACAACAAGCTCTGTACAACATGTTGGCCGTTCACTACGTTTGGATAGCTCACGAAACGTTTAATAGCTCTCATCAGGAAAATGACCGAGGAAAACGTCATGCGCATTCTTGTCGTTGAAGATAATGTTCTATTGCGTCATCACCTAAATGTCCAGTTGAATGAAATGGGGCATCAGGTTGATGCGGCAGCGGATGCGAAAGAAGCGGATTATTTCCTTCAGGAACATGCGCCGGACATCGCCATTATCGATCTGGGTCTGCCGGTGGAAGATGGCACCAGTCTGATTCGCCGCTGGCGCACGCATCAGATCAAACTACCGATTCTGGTGCTCACCGCCAGAGAAAGCTGGCAGGAAAAAGTGGCGGTACTGGAAGCCGGAGCCGATGATTACGTCACCAAACCGTTTCACATCGAGGAAGTGGTAGCGCGGATGCAGGCACTGATGCGCCGCAACAGCGGCCTGGCTTCTCAAATCATCAGTCTGCCGCCCTTTGAGGTAGACCTGTCGCGCCGGGAATTGTTAGTACATGGCGAATCGGTCAGGCTGACCGCATTTGAATATACCATCATCGAAACGCTGATCCGCAACAACGGCAAGGTGGTCAGCAAGGAGTCGCTGATGCTGCAACTGTATCCAGACGCCGAATTGCGAGAAAGCCATACTATTGACGTACTCATGGGACGACTGCGTAAAAAACTGCAGTCCGCCGACTCCCACGATGTCATCACCACCGTTCGCGGGCAGGGCTATCGCTTCGATATCTAACCATTCTGGGCGGCCTATTTGACTCTGGACAACATGTTGAGAAAATCTCCTTTTTCGCTGCGTTTTCGCTTTCTTATCGCAACCGCCGCGGTGGTGCTGGCGTTAACGCTCTCCTACGGCATTGTTGCCGTGGTGGGATACAGCTTCAGTTTCGACAAAACGTCGTTCCGCCTGCTGCGCGGTGAAAGCAACCTGTTCTACAGTCTGGCGCAATGGCACGACAATCAGCTCACCATCGCCACGCCGCCTGAAATCGACATTAATTACCCCACGCTGGTGTTTATCTACGATCAGTACGGCAAGCTACTATGGCGGGAACGTGCCGTTCCGGAAATGGAATCGCAGATCAAACCTGAATGGCTGGAAAAAACCGACTATCACGAGCTGGATGCTGACTCCAACACCAGTAATGCGGTATTGCAAGGCAGCGATCCGCAAATGCTGGATAAATTGCACGCCTACAGCTCAGAAGATAAAACACCGTTCACCCATTCGATTGCCGTTAATGTTTACCCGGCGTCTGAGCGTCTGCCCAAGATGGTGATCGTAGTGGTGGACCGCGTGCCGCAGGAATTGCAACAATCGGATATGGTATGGGAATGGTTCCGCTACGTGTTTATCGCTCACCTGCTACTGGTCTTGCCGCTGTTGTGGCTGGCGGCGCACTGGAGCCTGAGGCCAATCAAGCATCTGGTGCATCAAATAAGCGAGCTGGAGCACGGCTCTCGCGAGCATCTGGACGAAAATCCGCCGCAGGAACTGACCAGTCTGGTGCGTAACCTCAACACGCTACTGAACAATGAGCGCCAGCGCTATCACAAATACCGCACCACCCTCACCGACCTGACCCACAGCCTGAAAACGCCGTTGGCCGTATTACAAACTACGCTGCGCTCGCTACGTACCGGCAAAGAGCTAACCATTGAGCAAGCCGAGCCGATCATGCTGACGCAAATCAGCCGCATCTCGCAACAAATCGGCTATTACCTGCACCGCGCCAGCATGAGAACCGAACACCTGACCATCACGCGGGAAGTTCATTCCGTTCCAGCACAACTGGACGCGCTCTGTTCAGCGCTGAACAAAGTGTACCAACGTAAAGGCGTGGTGCTGACCATGGATATCGCCCCGGAACTGACCTTCATTGGCGAAAAAAACGATTTCATGGAAGTGATGGGGAATATTCTCGACAACGCCTGTAAATACTGTCTGGAATTCGTAGAAATCAGCGCTCGTTATTCCGGTCAAAAATTGCATCTGGTGATTGAAGATGACGGTCCCGGTATTCCCGACAGTAAACGGGAGGTCATTTTCCAGCGCGGGCAACGGGCGGACACATTGCGCCCCGGTCAGGGCATAGGGCTATCGGTTGCGGCAGAAATCATCGAGCAATATCAGGGAGAAATCCTGATTGGCGCCAGCCAGCTCGGCGGGGCCAAAGTGGAAGCGATTTTCGGCCAACAGCACCTTGGTTAGCCATACACAACACTGCCAATTATCGTCTGCCGTCGATTGAGTTAGCCAGAACTTTTCAGCCTGCCGTCTCATCTGTGAATGAATGGCGAACACTATCGCGGCGACTTCGTTATACTTGCCGATAGCTCCCTGTTACTGGAAATGCGTTATGAACTACCAACTTAATCTCGACTGGCAAAATTTCCTGACACACCACTGGCAAAAACAACCGGTCATCATCAAAAGTGGTTTCCATCATTTTATCGACCCCATTACCCCGGACGAACTGGCCGGGCTTGCGATGGAAAACGAAGTAGACAGCCGACTGGTCAGCCATCAGGATGGCCGCTGGGATGTCAGTCACGGTCCGTTCGAGCGCTATGACCATCTGGGAGAAAGCAACTGGTCTTTGCTGGTGCAGGCGGTCGATCACTGGCATGAACCTTGCGCCGCACTGATGCGCCCTTTCCGTCAGTTGCCCGACTGGCGCATTGACGACCTGATGATTTCTTTCTCGGTGCCGGGCGGCGGCGTCGGCCCGCATCTTGATCAGTACGATGTCTTCATCATTCAGGGCACTGGCCGCCGCCGCTGGCGCGTCGGTGACAAAGTGCCAATGAAGCAGCACTGCCCACACCCTGACCTGCTACAGGTGGCCCCGTTTGACGCTATTATCGATGAAGAGCTGGAACCCGGCGATATCCTCTACATTCCGCCCAGTTTTCCGCATGAAGGCTACTCGCTGGAAAATTCGCTCAACTACTCGGTCGGCTTTCGTGCGCCCAGCGCCCGTGAGCTGGTCAGCGGCTTTGCCGATTATGTGTTATCCCGTGAGTTAGGCGGCCAGCGCTACAGCGATCCAGACATTCCCACGCGTACCCACCCGGCAGACGTGCTGCCGCAGGAACTGGATAAGCTTCAGAACATGATGCTGGATCTGGTGCAGCATAAAGATGCCTTCCGTCAGTGGTTCGGAGAATTTGTTTCCCAATCGCGTCATGAACTGGATCTGGCGCCGCCGGAGCCGCCTTATCAGCCGGGCGAGGTATACGATCTGATCCAGCAGGGCGAAGCGTTGCGCCGTCTTGGCGGATTGCGGGTGTTACGTATCGGCGAAGAGTGTTTCGTTAACGGCGAGCGTCTGAGCGGCCACCAGCCGCAAGCGATAGCCGCACTGGCACAATATGACGTACTGACTGCCGAATGCCTTGGCGATGCGCTGGATGACCCCTCATTCCTCGCCCAATTGACTGCACTGGTGAACAGCGGTTACTGGTATTTTGTCGACTGATTATCACTGTTACCGCCGCTTAAAACACAGAAGACGCCTGCTGGCGTCTTCTGTGTTATTGCTGTGATATTGCCTTCTGTGAATTGCCTTCTGTAATATTGTCGGCAGCCCACCAACGCCATCAGGCTTTAACCGAAACGTTCTCACTGCTGGTCTGCCGGGTTTTGGCCCGTAATGCGGTCAACTCGGCGATACGCATGATTACCGCAACAGCGCTTTCCATCCCTTCCAGCGTCACAAACTCGTGTTTACCATGCGCATTGTAGCCACCAGTGAATAGATTGGGGCACGGCAGCCCCCGGAAGGACAGTTGCGCGCCATCAGTACCACCGCGAATCGGCTGCATCAACGGCGTGATGCCGCAATCATGCATCGCCTGCTGGGCCAGCGCGATAATATGCGGATACTGCTCCACCTGCTCGCGCATGTTGTAGTAGCTGTCAGTCATCGTGACTTCGATATAACAATCCGGATGCAGCCCTTTCCCCACCGTCTCAGCAATATCCAGCAGGGTTTTCTTACGCCGTTCAAAGCCATCACGCTCAAAATCCCGGATGCTGTAGTGCAGTTCAGCCCGCTCCACGCTCCCTTTCATACTGTGCAGGTGGTAAAAGCCCTGATAGCCTTCGGTCTGTTCCGGTGTCTCATCGACCGGTACGCGTTGATGAAACCGCGTCGCCAGCGACAACGCATTAACCATTACCCCTTTGGCATAACCGGGATGCACATTGTTGCCGATAATCTTCACCACCGCCGACGCTGCATTGAAGTTTTCATACTCCAGCTCACCCACACCGCCGCCATCTACCGTGTAAGCCCATTCAGCGCGGAATGCTTCAACATCAAAATGTTGTGCACCCTTACCGACTTCCTCATCCGGCGTAAAGGCAATGCGAATCTCGCCGTGTGGGATCTGGCGCTTTTTCAGCCGCACCAGCGCAGTCATGATCTCCGCGATTCCCGCTTTGTCATCCGCGCCCAGCAGCGTTTTGCCGTCGGTCGTAATCAGCGTGTGCCCCAACAGATGATGTAGCACCGGGAACATCACCGGTGACAGCACTTCGTCACCCATGCCTAAAGCAATATCACCGCCACGGTAATTTTCCACAATCTGCGGGTTGACATGCTTACCGCTGAAATCCGGCGCGGTATCCATATGGGCGATAAATCCAACCACCGGCACCGGCCAGGCCACATTGGCCGGTAACGTCGCCACCACACAGCCGTGCTTACTGATAGATACCTGCTCAAGCCCCAGCTCAGTTAATTCCTGTCGCAATGCCTGCGCCAGTTTCAATTGCCCTTCTGTGCTCGGCACCTGCCGTACACCCGGCTTGGACTGGGTATCAAACGCAACATAATTCAGAAAACGATCAAGCAATTTTTCCATCATCACCCCCTCCGATGGATTACAAATTTCATTATGTAGAGGGTGTCAGTGCCACATATTGCGTCAGGTCAGTTTTTATTGGCTTTCCACCTGACACAACCACCTCAGGCCGCCCATCATTCAGGGCCGCGAACCTGCAATCATGCCAGACGCGCAATCAATGAAAGCCAGTCACAGCTTAGCAACTCACCAACACAGAGACTGACGACAACCGTCGCCACAAGACAGGAACCTGGGCCGACGGCTCGATATCCGTCGGCCTGCGAAAGTTACAACCACTCGTAATATTGACCAAGACTCTTATCGCAGCCGCAGCAGCCACCGCATTTTGGTGCCGCTTCACCGCTGTGAAAGCGGATTTTGCCTTTTTGCACCCACACCTCCAGCATTCCTTCCACCACACCCGGCTCTGCCTGAAAAGCGGTGCTGATGTCTTGCAGCGACACCTTTTTTCTTTCGCGGACAAAATCCCGCAATTCGAGTAGCGTCATCATCTCTCCCCGGCGGGTGTAGGCCCGCCTGACTGCTTATTCCACTTCCCCTACCGGCACACGCTGGCGTTGCAAGCCATTGCGACGCAACAGCATCACGGTGACACACAACATCGCGGCAACGCCCAACAGCACGCACAGCGAATACAGCGGGTGCTGACCAAAACGCCCAATCTGATATACCACTACCGAGGTGCTATACCCAATCTGGATGGTCCATCCGGCACAGAACAGCGTCCAGGCGGTACCCACCTCACGCCAGATGGCCGATACCGCCGCCACGCAAGGGATATATAACAGCACCATCAACAGGTAGCTGAACGCGCCCAGTTGACCATCAAAAAGCTGGCCTATCACCGTCAGTGAGGTCACGGAAAATTTATTATCTTTGGCAATCGTGGCGGTATCACTCAAATCACCAACATTGATCCCCAACGGGTTAAGCACCGCGTCCCCCAGTTTGCCGAGATTTTCCGGAATGGTTGCCAACGCGCCCTGAACACCACCGAGCAAGCTAAACGTTTTTTCCTCTGCTTTCGCATTGCCGCCCTGCGACGCCGCCATCGCGCCATACAGTGAATCCAACGTACCGACAACCGCTTCCTTGGCGAAAATTCCGGTGAATACACCGACTGCCGCCGGCCAGTTCTCTTCCCGAATTCCCATCGGTTTAAATACCGGCACAATCGCTTGTCCCACCGCCGACAGCACCGACTTCTGGGTATTCTGATTACCAAAGGAGCCGTCCGTCCCCATCGAGTTAAGAAAACCCAGCACCGTCACCACCACCACAATCAGCCGTCCGGCACGCAACAGGAACCCTTTCAGGCGCTCCCAGGTACGGATCAGCACGCTGCGCAGGCTGGGCAGGTGATAAGGCGGAATCTCCATGACAAACGCGGACGCATCGCCTTTCAGCGCTGTATTTTTCAACAAAAAGCCGGTGGCAATCGCCGCAGCGATACCGACCAGATACAGCCCGAACACCAGATTCTGCCCCCCCTCGACAAACAAGGCGGAAGCAAACAGCACGTATACCGGCAACCGCGCGCCGCAAGACATAAACGGCGCCATCATCACCGTCACCACACGGTCGCTATGGCGCTCCATGGTGCGGGTCGCCATCACCGCAGGCACGTTGCAGCCAAAGCCGACAATCAGCGGCACAAACGCTTTCCCCGGCAAACCGATGCTGCGCATAAACCGGTCCATCACGAACGCCGCCCGCGCCATATAACCGGAGTCCTCCAGCCAGGACAGGAACAGATACAGACAGCCGATCACCGGAATAAAGGTGGACACGGTCTGAATACCGCCGCCCACGCCATCCGCCAGCAGGGTTTTCAGCCATTCAGGGGTATTCAACGCCAGCAACAGCTCACCGAACCCATCCACCATCAGGGTGCCGAACAGCTTGTCGAAGAAATCGGTAAAGGCGCTGCCGATATTGATGGTGAAGACAAACATCAGGTACATCACCAACAGGAAGATCGGAATACCGAAGAAACGATGCAGCACAACGCGGTCAATCTTGTCGGTCAGGGTGGCAGAGGCTTCGCCACGACGGGTGATCACCTCACGCGCTACCGCTCCCACAAACTGATAACGCGCGTCCGCCAGAAAGATATCCAGCTCGTCGTCATACTCGGCGACCAGCCGGGTCACTTCGGCATCGGCAAAGGCCAGCGTATCCGCAGGTACTCGGTTACGCACCGTCACATCGCCTTCCAGCAACTGAATTGCCAGCCAATAGGGGTTACGAATCGCGGGTTGCCCCTGCAACTGATCCGCAATCGCCTGCGCGGCCTGGCTCAGCGGCGCATCGTAAGGAATCGATACCGCCGAAATCACCGGTTGCGCCAGCGCGGCATGGCACACCTCATGCAACATCCCGATACCTTTCTTCTGGCTGGCGGTAATCGGGATGACCGGGCATCCCAGACGCTGCTGCAAACCGGCGATATCAATATCCAGCTTACGTGCGGCGGCGATATCCATCATATTGACGGCCACCACCATTGGCACCTGCATATCCAGCAACTGCGCGGTGAGGTACAGATTTCGCTCCAGATTAGAGGCATCAACGATATTCAGTACCAGATTGGCTTCGCCGGACAGGATGTAATCACGCGCCACCCGTTCGTCTTCCGAACTTTCGGAAGACGGATTCAGCGAGTACACCCCCGGCAAATCCACCAACGTCACCTGTTGCTGCTGATAACGGTAGCTTCCGACTTTCTTTTCTACCGTCACGCCCGGCCAGTTGCCAACGGTCTGCTTACCGCCGGTCAGGACGTTGAATAACGTCGTTTTGCCACAGTTCGGGTTACCCACCACGCAAATTACGGGTTGCGTACTCATAAAAAATCCTTACCTACCCGGATTAACATTTTTCCAGTATCAAAATCTGTGCTTCGCCTTTACGCACGCTAATTGCGGCACCGCGCAGACGCAGCTCAATCGGGTCGCCCAACGGCGCCACACGCGACACCGAAAACTCCACCCCCGGCGTAACGCCCAGCGCCAGCAGACGTTTGCGGTAATCCGCCGATCCTTTCTGAAATCCCAGCACACGCCACTGTGTGCCCACTGCCAATGCTTCCAGTGTCATCGCTGTGTTGCCCTCATACTCACTTGTTGCACCAGAGAAACGACTGTTGTCGTGAACCTGTCTTTCTAGAAAACAATGGTTATAAAACGGCTGTAATGCTGATTATGGCTGTGGCGACACCCACACCTGCTTACCCATCTCCCAGTTGATTGCCACCCGGCTGTCACCGGCGGCTAGCATCAACGGCTGATTGGCATCACGCTGAATCACACGAACCTGCCCGCCGACGCGGATGCCAAGCTCGGTCAGCCGCTGCTGGTATTCGCCCGTTGAACGAATTCGCGCCACCACAGCATTGACGTTAAGAGGGAGATCAAGCAGCGTTTGAAGACTCAGAGCCATACGACATTCCTTCACTGACAGGTGCGACATCCCGCCGGTTGAACCGCGCGGCGACGATGCATCAAAGCAACTAATAACGATTATCAATCATATTCCTGTCTGTAAGCGGCCTCTTGATGTGCATCAAGGGAGGTGAAGATTGGGGAAAGGTACCGCGCTTATGGGGAGTGTTAGAAATTCTGTGTCATTCCGGTAATATACAATCAAAAAGGAATGACATATGTCCCAGCCCTTCGATTTCGATAAAGCGCTTAAAGCCCTCCAGTCCGGTCAGGCATTAACGGGCAAAGATGGTATCTTAACGCCTTTAATCAAACAGTTAACGGAAGCTGCCCTGTCTGCGGAACTGGACTCTCATCTGGCTCAGGACATTGAAGCTAACCGTAAAAATGGCTCCGGCAAAAAGACCATTAAAGCCCCGACGGGCAGCTTCGAGCTGGCGACTCCGCGCGATCGTAATGGCACTTTTGAACCCCAGTTGGTGAAAAAACATCAGACCACGTTATCCGACGAGATCGAACACAAGATCATTCGCCTGTTTGCACTGGGGATGAGCTATCAGGACATTAGCCGGGAGATCGAAGATTTATATGCCTTCAGCGTGTCCACTGCCACCATCAGTGCAGTAACCGATAAAGTCATCCCTGAACTAAAACAGTGGCAACAGCGCCCGCTGGAGCAGGTTTATCCCTTCGTCTGGCTGGACGCTATTCACTATAAAATTCGGGAAGATGGCCGCTATCAGAGCAAAGCGGTTTACACCGTGCTGGCCCTGAATCTGGAAGGTAAAAAGGAAGTTCTGGGCCTGTATCTGTCAGAAAGTGAGGGGGCTAACTTCTGGCTGTCGGTATTAAGCGACCTGCAAAATCGCGGTGTTAAAGACATTCTGATTGCCTGCGTGGACGGGCTGACCGGCTTCCCAGAGGCAATAAACAGCATTTATCCGCAGACGGAAGTGCAGTTGTGCGTCATTCATCAGATACGCAATTCGATTAAATATGTGGCCTCAAAGCACCATAAAGCCTTCATGACCGACCTGAAGCCAGTCTACCGTGCAGTGTCAAAAGAAGCGGCCGAAATGGCACTGGATGAGCTGGAAGCGAAATGGGGGTTGCAGTATCCGGTGGTGCTCCAGTCGTGGCGACGCAAGTGGGACAATCTGTCAGCGTACTTCCGCTATCCGGCAAATATCCGCAAAGTCATTTACACCACAAATGCTATCGAATCGGTGCACAGACAGTTCAGGAAGCTGACCAAAACCAAAGGTGCTTTCCCGAATGAAAACAGTCTGTTGAAGCTGCTTTATCTGGGGCCGATGAACGCACAGGAAAAATGGACAATGCCCATCCAGAGCTGGAATTTGACATTATCACAGTTGGCCATTTATTTTGAAGGGCGACTAAATAACGTGATGACGTTGTAGAATTTTTAACGTGACACAGAATTCTGAACGCTCTCCGCTTATGTCTGAAACCGCTGCAATGATGAAGGTTGCCCGGTCGTAATCAACTTACATGAACTGTCTGCCAATCACGCTCGGCAGTCTCACCCGGAGGGAACTAACGTTTGCGGTAATGTCCCGCTATTTTTCGGGAGGTAAGTAGTGCGCGCAGCACACGAACAATTGATTCCTCAACGCTATACACGATGATGAACGGGAAACGTGGAACCACCAGTTTTCGCTACTTCTCCGTCTTCCCAGCCTGTCACGCTCAGCATCCGGCTGCTCCACCTGACGTATTGAGGCATGAACCACCTGCAACGCCTGGATGGTACATAACCAGAGGTTGCATACACCACCTGATAATCCATCACGCCTCTCCGGTCGCTTTCCTGTGCATGGCTTTCAGTTTGCTCCTAACCTCTTCGCCGATCAGGGCCGTACTTTCACCACGTTGCAGTGATTCCCAGGCTGGCACAACCTGCTCGCGCAACCAGTTATCAACCGCATTGTCACGGGCCATCAGCGCACGCGGGCTTTCACCTGAGCGGCCATTTCATTCGGTAATGTAATACTCATATGCTGTGTCGTTCTCATCGCGAACCTCTTTGCATCCCAATGGGTAGGATTTAATCATATCCATTTTTTCACTCTTGTCAGGTGATGGATTGCCAGCCACTTCATCCACCACCAGATCGGCCAGCAGCCTGTTTTCATCACTGCACCACCGCCCAGAACACCCGCGAGCTGTGGCACTGTCTCGAAGGACTCAGCATCGAACCCTTTGACCCGGACGCCGCCGCCAACTGGATTAAACATTATCCCGGCGGCCTTAAGTTCGCCGAGTAATCAACACCTCACCCCAGCCCGCGCCGGGGTTTTTGTTTTAACCGAGGGGTGTCGGGGCATGGCCCTGACCGGGTGGTTTTGGGGACACGGCCCACTGGCGGTGGCCACAAAACATTTCCTGTCCGGGGGTTGAAGCTTTTTCGGGCAACCCTGCCACAACCCACCCTCAAGGGCCGCTGGCTGGAAGATCTCGGTTTTAACACCGGACAGCCGGTTATCGTCACCGTCGAGCGCGGGCGACTGGTGATTGAGGCGGAGATTAGGATCTAACCGGTAAAAATGACGATCCCGGCGCGGGGCCGGGATTGAGTAATTATTTTATAATTTTCGATTATCCTGTCGCTCCCTAAACTTCCCTTTAAGCCAGATACCAAGGCCCAATATTGAGCCTCCAGTAACACCTTTTTTAAGAGAAGTAGATAAAGACTCTTTCCAATCAAAATCAAATACACCGATTTTAAAATAGACTATGACAGCAGCAATGAGATAACCAACTATTACAGCGACAAAAATAATACAGACACAATAAAATATTAAAATCACCAAATCATTAAGATTGATTTTTTTCATTTTTTACTCTCTAAAGCATCAAGCATTTTTTGTGTATTTCCTCCAGTAACCTCACCCACCGTTGATCCTGTAACGGTCCCTATTAGTTCGGAACTTCCATCTTTAAGCACTGGTTTCAACTGATTTGTAACTACCTTACCTGCTTTATCACCGATCACAGCCCCAACACCTGCGCCAATTATTGCATTAGTCGGATCTTCACCTTTGAATGCCCCTCCAACCGCAGCACCACCCATACTTATAGCGGCTGACACTTGCCAACTTTTACCCGTTCCCAATGCTGCCGTCACTCCAGCCATCACCGCATCGACATAACTGAAAGGATCCTGACCACTAAGTTGAGAACCGGCATTCACTACCGTACCTATTGCCGCATTGGCCGCCATACTTTCTTTTATAGTCAGGCCAAGAACATTACTGCCAAACAACATGACCGGGTCACCAATACTCGCATTGGATTTGTGATAACCCCATGTATTCATAATGCTCTGGGCTTTTCGCTGTGCTTCCGTCTGAGGGGCTGATTTCAGGTAATCCTGCCCCGACAGCATCCCGGCTATCAGCTCTTTGGTCACGGCTTCCCCATATTGAGCTTGCATCTCGGAAGCATAGACCCTCAGATAACTGGCAAGCTCGGTACGCTCGGCGGCAGTCATCGAGCCAGGATCTTTGCTGAACTTGGCAACCAGTGCGTCACCTCGTTTATCCGCATTTTCAAGCCCCAGGTACTCTTTCGCTGTTTCCAGAGATTTATCACCTTTCAGTATTTTTTCCGCCAGTTCATCCCGTTTCGCTGAGGATGTACTGCTTAAAAAGTTATTCTCCACAACAACTTCTTCCGTTGCGAAGTCAGCCGACGAACTCACTTTTTCCCTGTGCGGTCAGTCGGTTACAGCCGGTTTTCCCTGAGGCGTTTCGATACCCGGACACCGAAGCCCCGATACGCGGTTTTGGCCCCCGACACGCTACCGCCCTGCCGTGGATTTTGCCTGCAACCCCCGCATCATAGCAGCGGCGGCAGCCGCTGCCATCCGCTGTCTGGGGTTTGGTTTTTTAGGGGCCGGTTTGGGGTTTCATCGCAACCCGTGACGGGGCCACAGCTTGCCTGTGGCGCCGGCGTGGGTTCTGCCGGTGCGGACGGCACAGAGTCCGCAAGCGACGCCCTGCGGCGCTCTGTCGCGCCGACGGTTAAGGCGAAGAGGCACCTGCATGACCACGCCACACCGGGGCGGGGGCGAAGGCTGGCCGGCACGGGAACGAGCAAGGAGGGAACCGACTGCGAGCCGTGACGGACAGATGCAGCGGGTGGGCATGAAGCCCTTCAGCGGAGGCCCGACGGGCCGACTTCTTCCTGGGGGTTGGGGTTGAGGATAACGCGAGGGGGATACCGGATGACGTCGGGACTCAACGCCGACGCCGGTGTTTCCGGCGACACCAGCGGCCAGGAAGCCGAAGAACGCACACCGGAGCAGACAGCGGAAGGCGAAGCCTTGCGCGCCGCGCCCAACCCGCGCTGCCGGTGGCGGGGGCGCAAGACATAATGCGGATTATACGATACGAGCCGCACACCACCGTTTACCCTGCCACCACCGGCAGGCGGCGAGCTTCGTATAATCCCCCGCATTATGTTGAACGGCTGACCGGCCAGCCGCCGGGTTGACAGGGAGCACCGCCGCCCAACGCTGGCCGGGCGGACGTTTACCCCCGCCCGCGACCTGGCATGACGGCAGTCAGCCCCACGGGCTGTCTGCCGAACCCGCTCCCGCCGCACTCAACCGGAGAGCGCTAACTTTGCGGGCTGTCCGGCAACACAGGTGTGTCGTCCGGCTCCGGGGTGTCCGGCTGCTCTGCCGCCATCAGGTCAGCCGGCAGCCCGGTTTCATCACTGTCCGGCTGCTCCGCCGGATGGGTACTCGCATGGACCGCCTGCAACGCCCGGATGCTCACCTGCGTGTAGATTTGCGTGCTCTCCACGCTCGCGTGGCCCAGCATCGCCTGTATCCACCGCAGGTCCGCCCCGTTCTCCAGCATCTGTGTCGCCATCGCGTGACGGAACAGGTGGCAGCTTCCCCATTTCGCTATCCCCGATGCTTTGATGTAATGGCTGACCAGATTGGTGATGCCGTTCGGCGTCAGTCCTTCCACGCCGTCCAGTGCCACGAACAGCGCCGGGCAGTGCGGATTCACCAGCAGTTGCGGCCTCACCTCACACACATAGCGCGCTATCCACCCTAACGCCCGTTTGCCGACCGGGATAACCCGGTCCTTCTTTCCCTTGCCCTGCACGATGGTCACGATATGGCGGCTCGCGTCCACGCTGTACACCTCCAGCACCGCCACTTCACCCCGCCGTATCCCGGTTGACCACAGCAGCTCCATCAGCGCCCGGTCACGGATGCCCTGAAGCGTGGTCAGGTCCGGCAACGCCAGCACCTGCTCCACATCCGCCACGCTCAGGATATGACGCGGCAGCCGCTTTTCCAGACGCGGCAACACCAGACCCGACGCCGGGTCGGCCAGCAGCAGATGATGGCGGGTCATCCAGCCGAACCACACCACCAGTGGCCCCAGCTGGCTGCGCTGCGTCCGGGTGCTCAGTGGCTCCCCGTTCGGTTTGCGGTACTGGTACAGGTGACGCTGATAGTGCTCCAGTATCGGTAAGGTGATGTCCCGGCCATAGTGCAGCCCGCGCTCCGCCGCCCACAGGATGAACCGGTACTGATGATGGGTTTGCGTCTTCAGCGTGGTCTCCGACCAGTTCCGCTCCCGACGCCACGCCACGAACCGCAGCAGCAGCGCATACAGGCTTTTCGGGTCACTGGCCGGGCCGATGGGTTTTCTGTAGACCTCATCCACCGTCAGCAGCGCATCGGCACGGGGTTTACGGTTGGCCATGTGTCACCCCCGCGCTCTCAACCGGCGTATCGCCGACCGCAGGCAGCGGCGCAGATGGCGATTTTCTTTTCCCCCTGATCACTGTGTTCGGCTTCACCCCGACCGGTCGGCATTGCCCTCAGCCACGCCGTTTTTACTCGCAGGCAGCGGCACGGCAGGCGATTTTTCTTTTCCCCTGATTACCGCGTCTGGCTCAGACCCGACCGCTTTTGCCGTCAGCCCTTGTGCCGTCTGGCCTGACGCCGGTTTTTCACTCTCCGACTGGTTGCCGACCACACCCCGACCGGGGGCCGACTGAGTGACCTCCAGCCCCGACCGGTCGGCATTGCCTTCTGTCTCCGGGGTCGCGTCTTCCACCTCCAGCAGCCCGCACAGGTGCGCCCCGCCGTTGTCGTCACCGTCCCACAGCAGCCCGTATTCATACATCAGACCGCGCCGGAACAGCAGCAGGTATTCCATTTCCAGCAGCCTGCCAAGGTGGATTTTCAGTTGCGTGTCACCCCAGCCCAGCGCTGCCCGCACCTCCCGCCGCGTGAACCGTATCTCGTCCGCCTTCACCGCCTGCCCCTGCGCCCGCTCCTGTACCCAGCCCTTCAGCCACACCAGCAGCTTGCGCGTCTGCGGCGGCATTTCGTCCAGTGTCCGGCCCAGCACCTCGTGGGCCAGCTGATTGGCCAGCGCGATATCGCCTTTTTCCACCTCGATATACTCGATGACCTGCCCCCGGTGCGTTACCCGCTTCACTTCACGCTGGTACTGATGCAACAGCGCGATGGCCTGGATTAACGTCAGGTACTTCATATGGTCGCGCCGGGTGCGGGTTTTATCACTCAGGAACGTCAGCCGGTCGGCATACGGATTCACCACCTTCAGCGGCCGTAACAGCCGCTGTGCGTTCTGGTGTAGCCGGGTCAGATACTGCTTTTCTGAAGACTGAAGCAGCCCGGCCAGCGTCTGCCCGTGGCGTTGCATCGCGTGGATGGCCTGCGTCTGCTCTCTGGATTCGTTCACCGTCAACACCAGACAGCGGTTCAGCAGCTCTTCGTCCACGTCGCTGGCCGTGGTGGTCAGCATCAGCATCACCGGCCCCTGTACCTTGTATTCCCGCGTCACCAGTTCGCCGCTCTGCTCGTTCTTGCCGGTACTGGCGATTTTCAGTTCCCCGTCCGACTGGAGCAACTTGAGGGCATACGCCGCCTGCCGCACGCCTTCTTCCTCGGCTATCGCCAGTATCTTGTGCTGTAACGAGGTCTCGCCAAGGTAATACAGGCTCTGCCCGGTCATCGCGCTGTACTGGATACGCTCTTCCTCCGGCATCATCCCCAGCACCGCGTCCATCAGCGACGATTTCCCCGCCGCACTGGATGACTGGATAAGCACGGCCAGCGGCTTATCCAGCTTGCGCGACGTCGCCGCCAGATACCCGGTCAGCAGATTGGTGCTTTCCCCCACCACCCCGCAGGCCGCGAGGTCGTCCACGATACGCGCCGCAAGGTCCGGGGACTTGAGTAACGCCAGTGCGTCCGCTTCCTCTTCCGCGCTGACCGTGACCGCCGGAGCGCGTTCAGCCTGCTCTGCCGCCTGCCGCACGTCATCCTGCTTTTGCTCCAGCATCAGCAGCACCCGGCCGCACTCGCGCTTGATAACCGACGCGTCACAGCCCAGTTCTGCCGCGGCCGCCGCCACATAGCCCTGACGCTGCCGCGAGCTGTACAGGTCCAGACTGTCCACATACAGCGCGCCGGTTGACGCGTCCCGCACCTGCACGTTGACCTTCATCACGTCCTGTACGGTGTTTTTCTGCCAGCCGCGCACCCGCCACACCCGTGGGCCGTGAGTCAGCAGCAGGTCGCCGGACGCGGTTAACTCGCCTGCCACCGTCGGTGCCGGTACGCCCGCCGGGGCGGCTAAGGAAGAAGGTTCACGCTCGCCACTCACCGGCATGTCACGGGAGAACACCACCCCCGGCCCGGTTCCCTGACCCATCCACGCTGCCTGCTCCAGTGCCAGCCCTAATGCGCTTTCCGGGCTGCCACTGTTCAGCGCATAGGCATTCGCATCCAGCCCCGGCGGGAACCGCACCCGCCACGCCTCGATACCCGCTTCCAGCAGCTCCGCCGCCACGCTGTCCGCGCCCCGGTCGCCCGCCTCATCACGGTCATAGGCTATCTGCACCCGCTTCACGCCGTGATACTGCAACGCCGCCAGATGGTCAGCGGTAAAGCCGTTGGCCCCGTAAGCGGTGGTCACGTTGCGGAACCCGGCACACCAGAACGTCATCGCATCGATCAGCGACTCGCACAGGATGACCTCTGACGACGCCTTCAGGGCGTCCTCGTTCCACACCCCGGCCAGCGGCGACGGCAGATACAGGTGCTTCGGCGAGCCTTTGAGGATTTTGTGGTCCGGCTGCACCCGCCGCCCGTACAACTGCATCACCCGGCCCCGCTGCGCCACATTCGCCGACTCCGCCCAGCCGATAACCGGCATCACCACGCAGCCCCGGAAGTGGTCCTGTCTGGTGGCCGCGCGCAGCACCCCCAGCCCGGCCAGTTTCTCACGCAGCCGCTTTCCCTCGTGGCTCGACGAGGACGGCAGCAGCCCCGCGCTGCCGCCGATACCGTGATGACCGGCAAACCCCAGCCGGAAGTGGCTTACCAGTTCCGGGTGCGTCAGACCACGACTGACCAGCCACTGCTGCGCCTCCGGGCTGTTGAGCAGGCTCTGGTGGTAGAACTGGATAACCTGATTCAGCAGCGCCTGACCGTCATCATCCAGATCGGCGAGTCTGGTACGGGCCACCGCCGGCGAGGCGGGGACAGGGACGGCGGCTAAAAAAGATGGATTGCCGGCCAGCTCCCGCAGCCGCAGCAGCGTTTGCGGGTAGGTCAGCCGCTCGGTGTGTTGCAGCCAGTCCAGCACCGACCCCGACGCCCCGCAGCCGAAGCAGTGGTACAGGTTCTTCGACGGCGTGATGACGCAGGACGGCGTGTTTTCCTGATGGAACGGGCACCGGCAGACATAGCTGTCCGCCCCCTGCTTTTTCAGTGTATGCCCCTGAGACTGCGCCACGGCCCGCAGCGACACCCCGCGTTTCAGTTGCTCCAGCTCTGCCGGTGTCAGTCGTCCCATTTCCGCTGCTCCTGTCAAAAACCCGTCAAGATTCTATTGTGCGTCATTTTAGTATCCGATATGCTACCTCTGTCAAGCACGCTTTATACGGAGGTTAAGATGACGGGATTCTTCTCTCACTGGTTGATGTCCATGAGCGTTTCCACGCGTTTAGCTCATATCCGTAAGCGTAAAGGTTTGACTCAGCAGGCTCTCGCCGATGCTGTTGGCCTGCATGTCACGCAGATTAAGCGTTACGAGGCCGGAACCTCTCAGCCTTCACTTGAAGCGATTAAGAAGATTGCGCAGACCCTGCGTGTTACCACGGATTCGCTGATTTTTGACGAAGGGGAACTGGCTCCCGATGCCGATCTGGCATTGCAGTTTCAGGCCATTGCCAACATGGCACCTGAACAGCAACAGGTGATTAAACAACTGCTTGAAGGGATGATTATCAAGTATGAAGCTGAACGATGGTCATCAAAGATGAAGGGATAACAACGAGTTAACGCGGTAACAGCGGGTGGCACCCCACTGTTACCGCTCACCACAAGCAACTAAACGAGGTAGTTACTATGGCTGGACGCGATTCTAAGTCAGAACCCCGCGCAACTGAAGTAAAAGAACCCCAACGGCATTACACCGTCGGCTACGCCCCCAATGGCATGAAGGGTAACCCGCCGCCACAGCTCACGCTCAAGGGCCGCTGGCTGGAAGATCTCGGCTTCAACACCGGCCAGCCCGTTATCGTCACCGTGGAGCGCGGGCGGCTGGTGATTGAGGCGGAGATTAGGATCTAACTGGTAAAAGAAGATCCCGGCGCGGGGCCGGGATCGTTTCAATCTATTTTTTTACATATATGCTCGAACCAATCTTTAGCCGTTCGCCACTCATTAGGATAGTAATAAGAACAGTCAATTTTATTCAATATAATATCTTCTAACTCGCTATCATCTAAGGAAAGAGCTAACAAGTTGTTAATTTCTTCCCTTAAACAAAGACGCTCATCTTCATTTTCTGTAGATATATATGCATCCAATGCCCCATCAGCACTACCGAATAGCACTTCAAAGTCTTGATTAAGATAGCATCTCAAAAAATATGAGAGAGATGGATATTTATCTATTATATTCATGGTGTTGGATATCCCGTTACTATTCTATAACCAGTAGGCATTGATGGATCTCTTGCTATTACGATCCTAGCGTTTGTTACTTGAGTTGCTGATGGCGCACCTCGTGAAACACTAATGCCTATAGGTGACGATGATTGATAGTCAATTTCTAAATACGCTTTTTGGCTACCAGATAAATAGTCTCTGATTTTAGATTGGTTGCCATCAATAGCCCTACTTGTGACAGCTTCGGCTGTAGCCCTGTCAGTAAACGAAGATGCCGTTTTAACATTTCCGGTAGACACTCGATTTAATAACTCCGCTTCAGTTTTCCCAACATGCCTATCGATCAGATGACCGCCCGCTGCTTCATGAGCAGCTAAACCCCCACCCGGTACAATAGGGCTATTTTGCCCAGTAGTAACTGACTCTTTAGATGTTGCTTTGGAAATCCCTCCGGCAACTCCCGCAGCCGATGCGATCGCTGCGTGGCCCATCACATTGGTGATTTCCGCCGAGACCTCCGCCGAACCACCCATTGTCTGCGCACGATGCAACGACAGGTTTATCTGTGAATCCAATTCCGTCAAAGCGCTACGGGCTGCAATCCACTCTTTTTGCTCCGCCTCGCTTAACGAGCCAACCCCTTGTGTACGTGCTTTTTCTGCCAGTGCCGCTTCCTGCTGGCTGTACTCTGCACGCATGGACTTCAGCCCCTGCTCAACTGTGTAACAGTCCGCCGCGCTGGAACAGGTTTCTACCCGCTGCCGCTGTTCATCCGATTCCGGCCCAAACTCCCGACGAACCTCCGCAACACAAGCTTTGTCGCCATTACAGGCAGCCAGTTTCTCGTAACGCTCCTGACTGCGTTTGGCAGACAAAAGGTTATTCTCCACAACAACTTCTTCCGTTGCGAAGTCAGCCGACGAACTCACTTTTTCCCTGTGCGGTCAGTCGGTTACAGCCGGTTTTCCCTGAGGCGTTTCGATACCCGGACACCGAAGCCCCGATACGCGGTTTTGGCCCCCGACACGCTACCGCCCTGCCGTGGATTTTGCCTGCAACCCCCGCATCATAGCAGCGGCGGCAGCCGCTGCCATCCGCTGTCTGGGGTTTGGTTTTTTAGGGGCCGGTTTGGGGTTTCATCGCAACCCGTGACGGGGCCACAGCTTGCCTGTGGCGCCGGCGTGGGTTCTGCCGGTGCGGACGGCACAGAGTCCGCAAGCGACGCCCTGCGGCGCTCTGTCGCGCCGACGGTTAAGGCGAAGAGGCACCTGCATGACCACGCCACACCGGGGCGGGGGCGAAGGCTGGCCGGCACGGGAACGAGCAAGGAGGGAACCGACTGCGAGCCGTGACGGACAGATGCAGCGGGTGGGCATGAAGCCCTTCAGCGGAGGCCCGACGGGCCGACTTCTTCCTGGGGGTTGGGGTTGAGGATAACGCGAGGGGGATACCGGATGACGTCGGGACTCAACGCCGACGCCGGTGTTTCCGGCGACACCAGCGGCCAGGAAGCCGAAGAACGCACACCGGAGCAGACAGCGGAAGGCGAAGCCTTGCGCGCCGCGCCCAACCCGCGCTGCCGGTGGCGGGGGCGCAAGACATAATGCGGATTATACGATACGAGCCGCACACCACCGTTTACCCTGCCACCACCGGCAGGCGGCGAGCTTCGTATAATCCCCCGCATTATGTTGAACGGCTGACCGGCCAGCCGCCGGGTTGACAGGGAGCACCGCCGCCCAACGCTGGCCGGGCGGACGTTTACCCCCGCCCGCGACCTGGCATGACGGCAGTCAGCCCCACGGGCTGTCTGCCGAACCCGCTCCCGCCGCACTCAACCGGAGAGCGCTAACTTTGCGGGCTGTCCGGCAACACAGGTGTGTCGTCCGGCTCCGGGGTGTCCGGCTGCTCTGCCGCCATCAGGTCAGCCGGCAGCCCGGTTTCATCACTGTCCGGCTGCTCCGCCGGATGGGTACTCGCATGGACCGCCTGCAACGCCCGGATGCTCACCTGCGTGTAGATTTGCGTGCTCTCCACGCTCGCGTGGCCCAGCATCGCCTGTATCCACCGCAGGTCCGCCCCGTTCTCCAGCATCTGTGTCGCCATCGCGTGACGGAACAGGTGGCAGCTTCCCCATTTCGCTATCCCCGATGCTTTGATGTAATGGCTGACCAGATTGGTGATGCCGTTCGGCGTCAGTCCTTCCACGCCGTCCAGTGCCACGAACAGCGCCGGGCAGTGCGGATTCACCAGCAGTTGCGGCCTCACCTCACACACATAGCGCGCTATCCACCCTAACGCCCGTTTGCCGACCGGGATAACCCGGTCCTTCTTTCCCTTGCCCTGCACGATGGTCACGATATGGCGGCTCGCGTCCACGCTGTACACCTCCAGCACCGCCACTTCACCCCGCCGTATCCCGGTTGACCACAGCAGCTCCATCAGCGCCCGGTCACGGATGCCCTGAAGCGTGGTCAGGTCCGGCAACGCCAGCACCTGCTCCACATCCGCCACGCTCAGGATATGACGCGGCAGCCGCTTTTCCAGACGCGGCAACACCAGACCCGACGCCGGGTCGGCCAGCAGCAGATGATGGCGGGTCATCCAGCCGAACCACACCACCAGTGGCCCCAGCTGGCTGCGCTGCGTCCGGGTGCTCAGTGGCTCCCCGTTCGGTTTGCGGTACTGGTACAGGTGACGCTGATAGTGCTCCAGTATCGGTAAGGTGATGTCCCGGCCATAGTGCAGCCCGCGCTCCGCCGCCCACAGGATGAACCGGTACTGATGATGGGTTTGCGTCTTCAGCGTGGTCTCCGACCAGTTCCGCTCCCGACGCCACGCCACGAACCGCAGCAGCAGCGCATACAGGCTTTTCGGGTCACTGGCCGGGCCGATGGGTTTTCTGTAGACCTCATCCACCGTCAGCAGCGCATCGGCACGGGGTTTACGGTTGGCCATGTGTCACCCCCGCGCTCTCAACCGGCGTATCGCCGACCGCAGGCAGCGGCGCAGATGGCGATTTTCTTTTCCCCCTGATCACTGTGTTCGGCTTCACCCCGACCGGTCGGCATTGCCCTCAGCCACGCCGTTTTTACTCGCAGGCAGCGGCACGGCAGGCGATTTTTCTTTTCCCCTGATTACCGCGTCTGGCTCAGACCCGACCGCTTTTGCCGTCAGCCCTTGTGCCGTCTGGCCTGACGCCGGTTTTTCACTCTCCGACTGGTTGCCGACCACACCCCGACCGGGGGCCGACTGAGTGACCTCCAGCCCCGACCGGTCGGCATTGCCTTCTGTCTCCGGGGTCGCGTCTTCCACCTCCAGCAGCCCGCACAGGTGCGCCCCGCCGTTGTCGTCACCGTCCCACAGCAGCCCGTATTCATACATCAGACCGCGCCGGAACAGCAGCAGGTATTCCATTTCCAGCAGCCTGCCAAGGTGGATTTTCAGTTGCGTGTCACCCCAGCCCAGCGCTGCCCGCACCTCCCGCCGCGTGAACCGTATCTCGTCCGCCTTCACCGCCTGCCCCTGCGCCCGCTCCTGTACCCAGCCCTTCAGCCACACCAGCAGCTTGCGCGTCTGCGGCGGCATTTCGTCCAGTGTCCGGCCCAGCACCTCGTGGGCCAGCTGATTGGCCAGCGCGATATCGCCTTTTTCCACCTCGATATACTCGATGACCTGCCCCCGGTGCGTTACCCGCTTCACTTCACGCTGGTACTGATGCAACAGCGCGATGGCCTGGATTAACGTCAGGTACTTCATATGGTCGCGCCGGGTGCGGGTTTTATCACTCAGGAACGTCAGCCGGTCGGCATACGGATTCACCACCTTCAGCGGCCGTAACAGCCGCTGTGCGTTCTGGTGTAGCCGGGTCAGATACTGCTTTTCTGAAGACTGAAGCAGCCCGGCCAGCGTCTGCCCGTGGCGTTGCATCGCGTGGATGGCCTGCGTCTGCTCTCTGGATTCGTTCACCGTCAACACCAGACAGCGGTTCAGCAGCTCTTCGTCCACGTCGCTGGCCGTGGTGGTCAGCATCAGCATCACCGGCCCCTGTACCTTGTATTCCCGCGTCACCAGTTCGCCGCTCTGCTCGTTCTTGCCGGTACTGGCGATTTTCAGTTCCCCGTCCGACTGGAGCAACTTGAGGGCATACGCCGCCTGCCGCACGCCTTCTTCCTCGGCTATCGCCAGTATCTTGTGCTGTAACGAGGTCTCGCCAAGGTAATACAGGCTCTGCCCGGTCATCGCGCTGTACTGGATACGCTCTTCCTCCGGCATCATCCCCAGCACCGCGTCCATCAGCGACGATTTCCCCGCCGCACTGGATGACTGGATAAGCACGGCCAGCGGCTTATCCAGCTTGCGCGACGTCGCCGCCAGATACCCGGTCAGCAGATTGGTGCTTTCCCCCACCACCCCGCAGGCCGCGAGGTCGTCCACGATACGCGCCGCAAGGTCCGGGGACTTGAGTAACGCCAGTGCGTCCGCTTCCTCTTCCGCGCTGACCGTGACCGCCGGAGCGCGTTCAGCCTGCTCTGCCGCCTGCCGCACGTCATCCTGCTTTTGCTCCAGCATCAGCAGCACCCGGCCGCACTCGCGCTTGATAACCGACGCGTCACAGCCCAGTTCTGCCGCGGCCGCCGCCACATAGCCCTGACGCTGCCGCGAGCTGTACAGGTCCAGACTGTCCACATACAGCGCGCCGGTTGACGCGTCCCGCACCTGCACGTTGACCTTCATCACGTCCTGTACGGTGTTTTTCTGCCAGCCGCGCACCCGCCACACCCGTGGGCCGTGAGTCAGCAGCAGGTCGCCGGACGCGGTTAACTCGCCTGCCACCGTCGGTGCCGGTACGCCCGCCGGGGCGGCTAAGGAAGAAGGTTCACGCTCGCCACTCACCGGCATGTCACGGGAGAACACCACCCCCGGCCCGGTTCCCTGACCCATCCACGCTGCCTGCTCCAGTGCCAGCCCTAATGCGCTTTCCGGGCTGCCACTGTTCAGCGCATAGGCATTCGCATCCAGCCCCGGCGGGAACCGCACCCGCCACGCCTCGATACCCGCTTCCAGCAGCTCCGCCGCCACGCTGTCCGCGCCCCGGTCGCCCGCCTCATCACGGTCATAGGCTATCTGCACCCGCTTCACGCCGTGATACTGCAACGCCGCCAGATGGTCAGCGGTAAAGCCGTTGGCCCCGTAAGCGGTGGTCACGTTGCGGAACCCGGCACACCAGAACGTCATCGCATCGATCAGCGACTCGCACAGGATGACCTCTGACGACGCCTTCAGGGCGTCCTCGTTCCACACCCCGGCCAGCGGCGACGGCAGATACAGGTGCTTCGGCGAGCCTTTGAGGATTTTGTGGTCCGGCTGCACCCGCCGCCCGTACAACTGCATCACCCGGCCCCGCTGCGCCACATTCGCCGACTCCGCCCAGCCGATAACCGGCATCACCACGCAGCCCCGGAAGTGGTCCTGTCTGGTGGCCGCGCGCAGCACCCCCAGCCCGGCCAGTTTCTCACGCAGCCGCTTTCCCTCGTGGCTCGACGAGGACGGCAGCAGCCCCGCGCTGCCGCCGATACCGTGATGACCGGCAAACCCCAGCCGGAAGTGGCTTACCAGTTCCGGGTGCGTCAGACCACGACTGACCAGCCACTGCTGCGCCTCCGGGCTGTTGAGCAGGCTCTGGTGGTAGAACTGGATAACCTGATTCAGCAGCGCCTGACCGTCATCATCCAGATCGGCGAGTCTGGTACGGGCCACCGCCGGCGAGGCGGGGACAGGGACGGCGGCTAAAAAAGATGGATTGCCGGCCAGCTCCCGCAGCCGCAGCAGCGTTTGCGGGTAGGTCAGCCGCTCGGTGTGTTGCAGCCAGTCCAGCACCGACCCCGACGCCCCGCAGCCGAAGCAGTGGTACAGGTTCTTCGACGGCGTGATGACGCAGGACGGCGTGTTTTCCTGATGGAACGGGCACCGGCAGACATAGCTGTCCGCCCCCTGCTTTTTCAGTGTATGCCCCTGAGACTGCGCCACGGCCCGCAGCGACACCCCGCGTTTCAGTTGCTCCAGCTCTGCCGGTGTCAGTCGTCCCATTTCCGCTGCTCCTGTCAAAAACCCGTCAAGATTCTATTGTGCGTCATTTTAGTATCCGATATGCTACCTCTGTCAAGCACGCTTTATACGGAGGTTAAGATGACGGGATTCTTCTCTCACTGGTTGATGTCCATGAGCGTTTCCACGCGTTTAGCTCATATCCGTAAGCGTAAAGGTTTGACTCAGCAGGCTCTCGCCGATGCTGTTGGCCTGCATGTCACGCAGATTAAGCGTTACGAGGCCGGAACCTCTCAGCCTTCACTTGAAGCGATTAAGAAGATTGCGCAGACCCTGCGTGTTACCACGGATTCGCTGATTTTTGACGAAGGGGAACTGGCTCCCGATGCCGATCTGGCATTGCAGTTTCAGGCCATTGCCAACATGGCACCTGAACAGCAACAGGTGATTAAACAACTGCTTGAAGGGATGATTATCAAGTATGAAGCTGAACGATGGTCATCAAAGATGAAGGGATAACAACGAGTTAACGCGGTAACAGCGGGTGGCACCCCACTGTTACCGCTCACCACAAGCAACTAAACGAGGTAGTTACTATGGCTGGACGCGATTCTAAGTCAGAACCCCGCGCAACTGAAGTAAAAGAACCCCAACGGCATTACACCGTCGGCTACGCCCCCAATGGCATGAAGGGTAACCCGCCGCCACAGCTCACGCTCAAGGGCCGCTGGCTGGAAGATCTCGGCTTCAACACCGGCCAGCCCGTTATCGTCACCGTGGAGCGCGGGCGGCTGGTGATTGAGGCGGAGATTAGGATCTAACTGGTAAAAGAAGATCCCGGCGCGGGGCCGGGATCGTTTCAATCTATTTTTTTACATATATGCTCGAACCAATCTTTAGCCGTTCGCCACTCATTAGGATAGTAATAAGAACAGTCAATTTTATTCAATATAATATCTTCTAACTCGCTATCATCTAAGGAAAGAGCTAACAAGTTGTTAATTTCTTCCCTTAAACAAAGACGCTCATCTTCATTTTCTGTAGATATATATGCATCCAATGCCCCATCAGCACTACCGAATAGCACTTCAAAGTCTTGATTAAGATAGCATCTCAAAAAATATGAGAGAGATGGATATTTATCTATTATATTCATGGTGTTGGATATCCCGTTACTATTCTATAACCAGTAGGCATTGATGGATCTCTTGCTATTACGATCCTAGCGTTTGTTACTTGAGTTGCTGATGGCGCACCTCGTGAAACACTAATGCCTATAGGTGACGATGATTGATAGTCAATTTCTAAATACGCTTTTTGGCTACCAGATAAATAGTCTCTGATTTTAGATTGGTTGCCATCAATAGCCCTACTTGTGACAGCTTCGGCTGTAGCCCTGTCAGTAAACGAAGATGCCGTTTTAACATTTCCGGTAGACACTCGATTTAATAACTCCGCTTCAGTTTTCCCAACATGCCTATCGATCAGATGACCGCCCGCTGCTTCATGAGCAGCTAAACCCCCACCCGGTACAATAGGGCTATTTTGCCCAGTAGTAACTGACTCTTTAGATGTTGCTTTGGAAATCCCTCCGGCAACTCCCGCAGCCGATGCGATCGCTGCGTGGCCCATCACATTGGTGATTTCCGCCGAGACCTCCGCCGAACCACCCATTGTCTGCGCACGATGCAACGACAGGTTTATCTGTGAATCCAATTCCGTCAAAGCGCTACGGGCTGCAATCCACTCTTTTTGCTCCGCCTCGCTTAACGAGCCAACCCCTTGTGTACGTGCTTTTTCTGCCAGTGCCGCTTCCTGCTGGCTGTACTCTGCACGCATGGACTTCAGCCCCTGCTCAACTGTGTAACAGTCCGCCGCGCTGGAACAGGTTTCTACCCGCTGCCGCTGTTCATCCGATTCCGGCCCAAACTCCCGACGAACCTCCGCAACACAAGCTTTGTCGCCATTACAGGCAGCCAGTTTCTCGTAACGCTCCTGACTGCGTTTGGCAGACAAAAGGTTATTCTCCACAACAACTTCTTCCGTTGCGAAGTCAGCCGACGAACTCACTTTTTCCCTGTGCGGTCAGTCGGTTACAGCCGGTTTTCCCTGAGGCGTTTCGATACCCGGACACCGAAGCCCCGATACGCGGTTTTGGCCCCCGACACGCTACCGCCCTGCCGTGGATTTTGCCTGCAACCCCCGCATCATAGCAGCGGCGGCAGCCGCTGCCATCCGCTGTCTGGGGTTTGGTTTTTTAGGGGCCGGTTTGGGGTTTCATCGCAACCCGTGACGGGGCCACAGCTTGCCTGTGGCGCCGGCGTGGGTTCTGCCGGTGCGGACGGCACAGAGTCCGCAAGCGACGCCCTGCGGCGCTCTGTCGCGCCGACGGTTAAGGCGAAGAGGCACCTGCATGACCACGCCACACCGGGGCGGGGGCGAAGGCTGGCCGGCACGGGAACGAGCAAGGAGGGAACCGACTGCGAGCCGTGACGGACAGATGCAGCGGGTGGGCATGAAGCCCTTCAGCGGAGGCCCGACGGGCCGACTTCTTCCTGGGGGTTGGGGTTGAGGATAACGCGAGGGGGATACCGGATGACGTCGGGACTCAACGCCGACGCCGGTGTTTCCGGCGACACCAGCGGCCAGGAAGCCGAAGAACGCACACCGGAGCAGACAGCGGAAGGCGAAGCCTTGCGCGCCGCGCCCAACCCGCGCTGCCGGTGGCGGGGGCGCAAGACATAATGCGGATTATACGATACGAGCCGCACACCACCGTTTACCCTGCCACCACCGGCAGGCGGCGAGCTTCGTATAATCCCCCGCATTATGTTGAACGGCTGACCGGCCAGCCGCCGGGTTGACAGGGAGCACCGCCGCCCAACGCTGGCCGGGCGGACGTTTACCCCCGCCCGCGACCTGGCATGACGGCAGTCAGCCCCACGGGCTGTCTGCCGAACCCGCTCCCGCCGCACTCAACCGGAGAGCGCTAACTTTGCGGGCTGTCCGGCAACACAGGTGTGTCGTCCGGCTCCGGGGTGTCCGGCTGCTCTGCCGCCATCAGGTCAGCCGGCAGCCCGGTTTCATCACTGTCCGGCTGCTCCGCCGGATGGGTACTCGCATGGACCGCCTGCAACGCCCGGATGCTCACCTGCGTGTAGATTTGCGTGCTCTCCACGCTCGCGTGGCCCAGCATCGCCTGTATCCACCGCAGGTCCGCCCCGTTCTCCAGCATCTGTGTCGCCATCGCGTGACGGAACAGGTGGCAGCTTCCCCATTTCGCTATCCCCGATGCTTTGATGTAATGGCTGACCAGATTGGTGATGCCGTTCGGCGTCAGTCCTTCCACGCCGTCCAGTGCCACGAACAGCGCCGGGCAGTGCGGATTCACCAGCAGTTGCGGCCTCACCTCACACACATAGCGCGCTATCCACCCTAACGCCCGTTTGCCGACCGGGATAACCCGGTCCTTCTTTCCCTTGCCCTGCACGATGGTCACGATATGGCGGCTCGCGTCCACGCTGTACACCTCCAGCACCGCCACTTCACCCCGCCGTATCCCGGTTGACCACAGCAGCTCCATCAGCGCCCGGTCACGGATGCCCTGAAGCGTGGTCAGGTCCGGCAACGCCAGCACCTGCTCCACATCCGCCACGCTCAGGATATGACGCGGCAGCCGCTTTTCCAGACGCGGCAACACCAGACCCGACGCCGGGTCGGCCAGCAGCAGATGATGGCGGGTCATCCAGCCGAACCACACCACCAGTGGCCCCAGCTGGCTGCGCTGCGTCCGGGTGCTCAGTGGCTCCCCGTTCGGTTTGCGGTACTGGTACAGGTGACGCTGATAGTGCTCCAGTATCGGTAAGGTGATGTCCCGGCCATAGTGCAGCCCGCGCTCCGCCGCCCACAGGATGAACCGGTACTGATGATGGGTTTGCGTCTTCAGCGTGGTCTCCGACCAGTTCCGCTCCCGACGCCACGCCACGAACCGCAGCAGCAGCGCATACAGGCTTTTCGGGTCACTGGCCGGGCCGATGGGTTTTCTGTAGACCTCATCCACCGTCAGCAGCGCATCGGCACGGGGTTTACGGTTGGCCATGTGTCACCCCCGCGCTCTCAACCGGCGTATCGCCGACCGCAGGCAGCGGCGCAGATGGCGATTTTCTTTTCCCCCTGATCACTGTGTTCGGCTTCACCCCGACCGGTCGGCATTGCCCTCAGCCACGCCGTTTTTACTCGCAGGCAGCGGCACGGCAGGCGATTTTTCTTTTCCCCTGATTACCGCGTCTGGCTCAGACCCGACCGCTTTTGCCGTCAGCCCTTGTGCCGTCTGGCCTGACGCCGGTTTTTCACTCTCCGACTGGTTGCCGACCACACCCCGACCGGGGGCCGACTGAGTGACCTCCAGCCCCGACCGGTCGGCATTGCCTTCTGTCTCCGGGGTCGCGTCTTCCACCTCCAGCAGCCCGCACAGGTGCGCCCCGCCGTTGTCGTCACCGTCCCACAGCAGCCCGTATTCATACATCAGACCGCGCCGGAACAGCAGCAGGTATTCCATTTCCAGCAGCCTGCCAAGGTGGATTTTCAGTTGCGTGTCACCCCAGCCCAGCGCTGCCCGCACCTCCCGCCGCGTGAACCGTATCTCGTCCGCCTTCACCGCCTGCCCCTGCGCCCGCTCCTGTACCCAGCCCTTCAGCCACACCAGCAGCTTGCGCGTCTGCGGCGGCATTTCGTCCAGTGTCCGGCCCAGCACCTCGTGGGCCAGCTGATTGGCCAGCGCGATATCGCCTTTTTCCACCTCGATATACTCGATGACCTGCCCCCGGTGCGTTACCCGCTTCACTTCACGCTGGTACTGATGCAACAGCGCGATGGCCTGGATTAACGTCAGGTACTTCATATGGTCGCGCCGGGTGCGGGTTTTATCACTCAGGAACGTCAGCCGGTCGGCATACGGATTCACCACCTTCAGCGGCCGTAACAGCCGCTGTGCGTTCTGGTGTAGCCGGGTCAGATACTGCTTTTCTGAAGACTGAAGCAGCCCGGCCAGCGTCTGCCCGTGGCGTTGCATCGCGTGGATGGCCTGCGTCTGCTCTCTGGATTCGTTCACCGTCAACACCAGACAGCGGTTCAGCAGCTCTTCGTCCACGTCGCTGGCCGTGGTGGTCAGCATCAGCATCACCGGCCCCTGTACCTTGTATTCCCGCGTCACCAGTTCGCCGCTCTGCTCGTTCTTGCCGGTACTGGCGATTTTCAGTTCCCCGTCCGACTGGAGCAACTTGAGGGCATACGCCGCCTGCCGCACGCCTTCTTCCTCGGCTATCGCCAGTATCTTGTGCTGTAACGAGGTCTCGCCAAGGTAATACAGGCTCTGCCCGGTCATCGCGCTGTACTGGATACGCTCTTCCTCCGGCATCATCCCCAGCACCGCGTCCATCAGCGACGATTTCCCCGCCGCACTGGATGACTGGATAAGCACGGCCAGCGGCTTATCCAGCTTGCGCGACGTCGCCGCCAGATACCCGGTCAGCAGATTGGTGCTTTCCCCCACCACCCCGCAGGCCGCGAGGTCGTCCACGATACGCGCCGCAAGGTCCGGGGACTTGAGTAACGCCAGTGCGTCCGCTTCCTCTTCCGCGCTGACCGTGACCGCCGGAGCGCGTTCAGCCTGCTCTGCCGCCTGCCGCACGTCATCCTGCTTTTGCTCCAGCATCAGCAGCACCCGGCCGCACTCGCGCTTGATAACCGACGCGTCACAGCCCAGTTCTGCCGCGGCCGCCGCCACATAGCCCTGACGCTGCCGCGAGCTGTACAGGTCCAGACTGTCCACATACAGCGCGCCGGTTGACGCGTCCCGCACCTGCACGTTGACCTTCATCACGTCCTGTACGGTGTTTTTCTGCCAGCCGCGCACCCGCCACACCCGTGGGCCGTGAGTCAGCAGCAGGTCGCCGGACGCGGTTAACTCGCCTGCCACCGTCGGTGCCGGTACGCCCGCCGGGGCGGCTAAGGAAGAAGGTTCACGCTCGCCACTCACCGGCATGTCACGGGAGAACACCACCCCCGGCCCGGTTCCCTGACCCATCCACGCTGCCTGCTCCAGTGCCAGCCCTAATGCGCTTTCCGGGCTGCCACTGTTCAGCGCATAGGCATTCGCATCCAGCCCCGGCGGGAACCGCACCCGCCACGCCTCGATACCCGCTTCCAGCAGCTCCGCCGCCACGCTGTCCGCGCCCCGGTCGCCCGCCTCATCACGGTCATAGGCTATCTGCACCCGCTTCACGCCGTGATACTGCAACGCCGCCAGATGGTCAGCGGTAAAGCCGTTGGCCCCGTAAGCGGTGGTCACGTTGCGGAACCCGGCACACCAGAACGTCATCGCATCGATCAGCGACTCGCACAGGATGACCTCTGACGACGCCTTCAGGGCGTCCTCGTTCCACACCCCGGCCAGCGGCGACGGCAGATACAGGTGCTTCGGCGAGCCTTTGAGGATTTTGTGGTCCGGCTGCACCCGCCGCCCGTACAACTGCATCACCCGGCCCCGCTGCGCCACATTCGCCGACTCCGCCCAGCCGATAACCGGCATCACCACGCAGCCCCGGAAGTGGTCCTGTCTGGTGGCCGCGCGCAGCACCCCCAGCCCGGCCAGTTTCTCACGCAGCCGCTTTCCCTCGTGGCTCGACGAGGACGGCAGCAGCCCCGCGCTGCCGCCGATACCGTGATGACCGGCAAACCCCAGCCGGAAGTGGCTTACCAGTTCCGGGTGCGTCAGACCACGACTGACCAGCCACTGCTGCGCCTCCGGGCTGTTGAGCAGGCTCTGGTGGTAGAACTGGATAACCTGATTCAGCAGCGCCTGACCGTCATCATCCAGATCGGCGAGTCTGGTACGGGCCACCGCCGGCGAGGCGGGGACAGGGACGGCGGCTAAAAAAGATGGATTGCCGGCCAGCTCCCGCAGCCGCAGCAGCGTTTGCGGGTAGGTCAGCCGCTCGGTGTGTTGCAGCCAGTCCAGCACCGACCCCGACGCCCCGCAGCCGAAGCAGTGGTACAGGTTCTTCGACGGCGTGATGACGCAGGACGGCGTGTTTTCCTGATGGAACGGGCACCGGCAGACATAGCTGTCCGCCCCCTGCTTTTTCAGTGTATGCCCCTGAGACTGCGCCACGGCCCGCAGCGACACCCCGCGTTTCAGTTGCTCCAGCTCTGCCGGTGTCAGTCGTCCCATTTCCGCTGCTCCTGTCAAAAACCCGTCAAGATTCTATTGTGCGTCATTTTAGTATCCGATATGCTACCTCTGTCAAGCACGCTTTATACGGAGGTTAAGATGACGGGATTCTTCTCTCACTGGTTGATGTCCATGAGCGTTTCCACGCGTTTAGCTCATATCCGTAAGCGTAAAGGTTTGACTCAGCAGGCTCTCGCCGATGCTGTTGGCCTGCATGTCACGCAGATTAAGCGTTACGAGGCCGGAACCTCTCAGCCTTCACTTGAAGCGATTAAGAAGATTGCGCAGACCCTGCGTGTTACCACGGATTCGCTGATTTTTGACGAAGGGGAACTGGCTCCCGATGCCGATCTGGCATTGCAGTTTCAGGCCATTGCCAACATGGCACCTGAACAGCAACAGGTGATTAAACAACTGCTTGAAGGGATGATTATCAAGTATGAAGCTGAACGATGGTCATCAAAGATGAAGGGATAACAACGAGTTAACGCGGTAACAGCGGGTGGCACCCCACTGTTACCGCTCACCACAAGCAACTAAACGAGGTAGTTACTATGGCTGGACGCGATTCTAAGTCAGAACCCCGCGCAACTGAAGTAAAAGAACCCCAACGGCATTACACCGTCGGCTACGCCCCCAATGGCATGAAGGGTAACCCGCCGCCACAGCTCACGCTCAAGGGCCGCTGGCTGGAAGATCTCGGCTTCAACACCGGCCAGCCCGTTATCGTCACCGTGGAGCGCGGGCGGCTGGTGATTGAGGCGGAGATTAGGATCTAACTGGTAAAAGAAGATCCCGGCGCGGGGCCGGGATCGTTTCAATCTATTTTTTTACATATATGCTCGAACCAATCTTTAGCCGTTCGCCACTCATTAGGATAGTAATAAGAACAGTCAATTTTATTCAATATAATATCTTCTAACTCGCTATCATCTAAGGAAAGAGCTAACAAGTTGTTAATTTCTTCCCTTAAACAAAGACGCTCATCTTCATTTTCTGTAGATATATATGCATCCAATGCCCCATCAGCACTACCGAATAGCACTTCAAAGTCTTGATTAAGATAGCATCTCAAAAAATATGAGAGAGATGGATATTTATCTATTATATTCATGGTGTTGGATATCCCGTTACTATTCTATAACCAGTAGGCATTGATGGATCTCTTGCTATTACGATCCTAGCGTTTGTTACTTGAGTTGCTGATGGCGCACCTCGTGAAACACTAATGCCTATAGGTGACGATGATTGATAGTCAATTTCTAAATACGCTTTTTGGCTACCAGATAAATAGTCTCTGATTTTAGATTGGTTGCCATCAATAGCCCTACTTGTGACAGCTTCGGCTGTAGCCCTGTCAGTAAACGAAGATGCCGTTTTAACATTTCCGGTAGACACTCGATTTAATAACTCCGCTTCAGTTTTCCCAACATGCCTATCGATCAGATGACCGCCCGCTGCTTCATGAGCAGCTAAACCCCCACCCGGTACAATAGGGCTATTTTGCCCAGTAGTAACTGACTCTTTAGATGTTGCTTTGGAAATCCCTCCGGCAACTCCCGCAGCCGATGCGATCGCTGCGTGGCCCATCACATTGGTGATTTCCGCCGAGACCTCCGCCGAACCACCCATTGTCTGCGCACGATGCAACGACAGGTTTATCTGTGAATCCAATTCCGTCAAAGCGCTACGGGCTGCAATCCACTCTTTTTGCTCCGCCTCGCTTAACGAGCCAACCCCTTGTGTACGTGCTTTTTCTGCCAGTGCCGCTTCCTGCTGGCTGTACTCTGCACGCATGGACTTCAGCCCCTGCTCAACTGTGTAACAGTCCGCCGCGCTGGAACAGGTTTCTACCCGCTGCCGCTGTTCATCCGATTCCGGCCCAAACTCCCGACGAACCTCCGCAACACAAGCTTTGTCGCCATTACAGGCAGCCAGTTTCTCGTAACGCTCCTGACTGCGTTTGGCAGACAAAAGGTTATTCTCCACCGCATTACGCCCGGACTGGGCGCCCGTGGCGGCGCCCTCGGTGCTGCCCGACGCAATCCCCGATGCCAGTCCCGCCGCCAGCGACGCCAGCGCACTCACCGACTGTTTTTCCGCTTCCGTCAGGTCGCTGGCCTCACGCCCCCCATACAGCTCCTTCATGATCAGCAGCCGCGCCGTCAGTTCACCGCTGGCCGCTCCCACCGCGCCCGCCACCGCATCTTTACCCGACAGCTGCGCCACCACCGCTCCCATCAGCGCGTGGCCCATCGCATTGGCCGCGATGTCCGAGGCCGTCGCCTTCCGCTCGTCCGCCGGCATCGTCACGTCTTTTACCAGCTGCGCCAGATACGGTGCCGAGGCCCCCGCCAGCGCCTGTTGCAGGTTACCCCCGCCGGCCAGCGCCTGAATGGCCGCCGTCGCCGCCTGCGCCGCCCGTTGCAGGTCACTGCCGGTACCGTACGACGCCATCACCGCCTTGTAATCCGCCGTTTGTGTCAGATCTTTCCGGTATTTATCCCACGCCGCGTCGGAGTCGTTATCCGCCGGGCGGTCCACTTTGCCGCTGGCTTCCGCGGCACGCACCGCGCGGATTTCACCTTCGGTGCGGATAACGTCCATCACCTGCGCGCCCAGTTCACCGACCATCTGCGCCGTCTGCAGCCGCTTCTGCTCTTTCTCCTTGTCAAATATCGGACTCAGCGCATTACTGGCGTGTGCCACATCACGGCTCAGGCCGCTGATGTCCTGCTGCTGACCGGCCTGATTGCGGATAACCAGCGCCCCGTCGCTCACCGCCGCGTAGGTGGTACTGCTGGCGTTGCCGCCGCGCCCCAGCGACATCAGTGCCGACGGCACGGTCAGCGCCGCCGATTTCAGCATGTCCGACATCCCCAGCGACGGGCTGGCGCTCAGCCCGATGCCGCTGTGCGACACCGAAAACGCCGCCTGATTGCCGATATTGCTCCAGCCCAGCGTCCCGGTATCCAGCCGGTTGTTATCCGCACCCGCCGTCGAGCCTATCACCGCCCCGTCCAGCTGGGTGTGGTTGCCGACGTGAATGTCGTAGCCGCCCTGACCGGCAAACAGCCCGGTCTGCTGCTGCACGCTGTCATAACTGCTGTGCAGCTTATCCTGACTGGCGCTCAGGTAACCGCTGCCCGTGAAGGTGCCGAAGGTAAAGCTACCGCCCGCCGACACACTGGTCTGCGTCGAGTCATAACGGTTGCTGTCCTGCTGACTGGCCAGCAGCAGGTTGCCGCCCACATCGGCCACAATGCGCCCGCCGCTGACCTGCGCACCGGTCAGCCGCGTGTCCCCGCCACTGGTCAGCCCGACCCGCTGCCCCGCATCCACCGTGGTTTCCGACCAGCTGTTGCCGCTGCCCAGCTCACGCCCTCTGGCCGCATTGGCATTCGCAAACACGCTCAGCCCGGCACTGTTGCCGCTCAGCCCGACACTGACGCCGATATTCCCGCCGCTGCTACGGTTGCTGCCGGTCAGCGACTCGGTATTGCGGGCCGACAGCAGGTTAATCCCGCGAGCCGCGGTCAGCTCTGCGTTGTTGCCCGCTTTCAGCTGGCTGCCGACGGCGGTGATATCGCCCTGACGCGCCACCACGCTGATATCATGGCCTGCACTCAGCGTCGAGGCAAAACTCTGCGACTGTTCGCTACTCTGACTGCTGCTGGCACGCTGCGCCCCCAGCGACACGCTGAGGCCGACAAACGACGACGCCCCCTTGTTGTTGGTATCTACCTGCGTGCCCTGATACGCCTGATACCCCGACAACACCGCCTTCATCCCCTGCAGCGCCTTCAGCCGGCTGTCGCTCTGCTCATGCACTGCCTGCATCGTCTGCAGCGTGCTGTTCAGCGCCGACCCCACCACCCCCGACAGGGCCACGCTCAGCCCGGCGGTTTTCTGCTCCATCGTCTGCGACTGACGATGGCTGTCGTAACCGGGGTCAATGGTGACCGTATTGCCCACCACCTGAATATCCCGCGCCGCCATCACATCGGTGGCGGTCAGGTTCACGTCCTGCCCGGCACGCAGGCTCACCGTCCCGCTGGTGCTTCCCAGCGTGCTCACACTCTGGCTTTCCGTGGTCCCCGCCGCTGCCAGCGTCTGACGCTGCGACGTACTGCCAATGGTAAAGCCGATGCCGCCCCCGCTGAACAGCCCACTCTTCTTACGGCTGACCTCCTCATACTGCCGGTAGGTCTCCACACTGGCCGCGGTGTTGATAGTGCGCCCGGCTGTCAGCGCCACATCGCCGTCCGCCGCCACCGACGAGCCGCGCACCCCGATATCCTGTCCCGCCGTCAGCGCCACGCTACCCGCCGACAGCAGCGTCCCCTTCTCCGTGGTCTGCCCCTGCTCCCGCAGCGTGTGCGTGGTGGTGCTGGACAGGAAACCTTTCTTCACCGTGGTTTCTTCAAAAAAGTCGTGCCGGCTTTCCGTTGCCGACAGCAGGCTCAGGTCACGCCCCGCCTGCGCCGTCAGCGCCCCGCGGGTTTCCGCCTGCGCCCCCTGCAGCGTCAGGTCCTGACCCGCCCGCAGGCTCACGCCTTTGCCCGCGTTCAGCGCCGTGCCCTGCTGCGTCACCGTCTGCTGCCAGTCCAGATGCCGGTTCCAGGCGTTCGAGCCGAACTGCTCTTCACTGGCCGACAGCAGGCTCAGGTCCCGTCCCGCCGCCAGTGCCATGGTGCCCGTGGCGCCCAGCTGCGCCGCCGTGCTCACCAGGTCGCGCCCGGCGCTCAGGCTCAGGTCGCTCCCGCTGGCAAGCTGGCTTTGCACCAGCCCCTGACTGCGCCGCTCGCTGTGGGCGCCGCCGGTCTGGTTTACCGTGTCCGTCAGCGTGGTCAGCGCCGTCAGCCGGAGGTCGTTGCCTGCTGCCAGCGCCAGCGGCCCACCCGCGCTCAGCTGCGCCCCGTTCAGCGCGATATCGTGCCCCGCCTGTAGCGTCAGCCCACCCTGTGCGGTTATCAGCCCGGTCTGGCCGATATCGGTGCGCGTCAGCGACCCGCCGCCCCGGCCATCCCTCGCTGCCGTCTGCCACTGGCTGGTCGTCGTGGTGTTGACGATATCCCCGCTGACGCTTGCCAGCGTCACCGTATTGCCCTGTATCGTGGCGCTGCGGTTGGTCAGGTTGCCCAGCGCCACCAGATTCAGCGCGCCCCCCGCGTTCAGCAGCCCGCCCTCGCTGTTGGTGACCTGCCCCCCGCTGGTGATATTCAGTACGTTCAGCGCCGTCACCGTGCTGCCGCGGTTGTCGATGTCCCCGCCCGCGCTCAGGCTGACGCTGTTCGCCACGATGCGGCTGCCCTGCAGATTGGTTTTATCCGCCTGCGCCAGATACAGCTTCGGCGCCAGCACCGTCTGCCCGCCGACGGTGATGCTCTCCCACCACACGATGCTGTGGCTCAGCCCCGCTACCTGTTCCGGGCTGAGGCTCACCCCCAGTTGCAGGTTCAGCCGGCTTTGCTCCGCCGCCGCGTTGTCCATCAGCTGCTGCATCTGCGCCAGGTCCGACCCCACGCCATTGAGGTAGCGCTGCCCGGTCTGGCTCAGCACCGCGTTGCTGATGTAACGGGTGTCAAACGCCGCATCCCCCAGAAAACGATAGTCGTGCTCCGCATCCAGATTCAGCTTGCCCAGCAGGTAGGATGAACCGAGGAATTGCGTCGGGTCGGTCAGCGTCGCGCTGGTTTCCACCGGCACCGTAGTGCCCGGCGTCTGCCCCAGCAGCCCGCGCAGGTCGCCAAACAGGCGGTTGTCCACCTGACCCAGCTGGCTCAGCAGCGGGTTGCTGCGTATCAGGTAGCGGCTGTTGTCGGCGGTATCCGCCACGAACAGCCCATTTTGGCTGGTGGGCAGCGGGTAGTCAGTGAGCGACGGGCCAGCCACCGGTGCCAGCCCCTGCGTCAGTACCGCCTGCAGGTCGCTCAGCGACAGCGCGCTCAGGGCCGCACCGGCCACCGGCACCTCACCGGCGGCACTCAGGGCCGGAATACCCGACGGCGTCAGTGCGCTACCGGCAGGCACACCGTTACCGGCCACTGGGCTGCCCGTCTGACCGGACAACGCCACCGCCGCCCCGGACAGGGTATTGCCCGCCGATACCGACTCATCACGGGTGACCGGGCGGTAACCGGCATTAAGACCACCGCTCTGACCGGACAGCGCCACCGCCGCCCCGGACAAGGCATTGCCCGCCGATGCCGACTCATCACGGGTGACCGGGCGGTAACCGGCACCGAGACCACCGATCTCACCGGACAGCGCCACCGCCGCCCCCGCGCCCGACAGGGCACTGCCGCTGACGGGCGATGCCCCGCCGCCACTCAGCCCCAGCCCGGCCTGCGCCCCTGTCGGGGTGAGCGCCGTCACGCCCGCCAGCGTCGGCGTGGCTATCGCCGGGATAAAGCCGCCGCTGCCCGGTTGCAGATTGGTATTGCTGATGTTCTGGGTGAAATTAGCGGTGATTGCGCCGCCCGCCTGAATGGTCGCGGCGTAGGTTTGGCCAACGACTTTTTCATATACAGGCTCACCGCGAAGACGATAAATTAGATAATTTCTAAGTGCGTTATCGTAAGGATAAGAATTCCGTAGGTTAAATCCGCCAACATAACTCCCCGAATTATATGCTGACACATAAGAACCATTAAGCTGCATATCTGGTCGATAGTTTACATCGCCGGGTTCTTTCACATCCATTTCGATACTTTCATAGACCAAATACTGATATGTCGAACCACTTTCATAAGAGGTGTTATTTAGCTTGTCACCACGTAAAACAATATTCCCATTAGCTATCAAGGATGAAGCACTATTAATAACAGCATCTGATGCTGAAACAATTAGATCATTAGCAGAATTAATTCTGGATAATCCACCCTGAGCTGATACGACGACACTATTATCTTTGATTGGAACTTTCTTAAGACTGGCACTCTTACTCGTTGTGTAATAAGAGATATATGGTATTAAATCACCCGAAGCATCAAACTCAAAATAAAGTCCATACTCGTCATATCCAAATAAACTCATTGGAATATGTGCTATTGCCCCCCCGCCCACGATGGCATATCCGCCGCCGAGCTGCTGCTTTCGGTCACTGTCAGCCCTTCGCGCTGGTTGGTCAGCGTCCCGGTGCGCACCGTGATATCCCCGCGCTGGGTTTCGATGGTGCCTGAGCTGTTCAGTACGCTGCTGCTGGCGTTACCCGCCGCGTCACGCTGTATCCACAGGCTGTTCCCCGCCAGAATGTTGCCGAACCGGTTGACCAGTGCGTCCGACAGCAGCCACAGGTTGCCGCCGCCGTACAGCAGGCTGCTGTTGTCTATCAGCCCGCCCGCCTGCAACAACAGGTCCGCTGCCGTTCCCACAAAGCCCCGGTTGGTGATGTTGCCATCGGCCCGCAGGCTCAGCGGCCCGCCGCCCTGAATGCTACCGCTCTCCGTCTGGCTGAGGGCCGCCGCCGACAGCGCGCTCGCGCCATTGCCGGCCACGATGCGGCCCTGCTGCGTCAGCGTGCCGGTGCTGGTCACCGTCACCCCGTTGCCTTGCAGCGTCCCCGCCTGCACCAGGTCGCCGTTCACGTTCAGCGTCAGCTGCCCACCCGCCGCCAGCGCACGGGTCAGGGTGAACGGGCCGCCGATATCGGCCTGCAGGTTGCCCAGCGCCGCCAGCTGACCGTTCTGCGTCAGTTGCCCGGTGCGCAGAGACAGGTCCCCCGCACTGTATAGCCGCGCCCCGTCCGCGTTGGTGATACCCGCCGCTTGCAACGCCAGCCGAGTCAGCCCCAGCAACGTGCCCCGGTTTTCCAGTTGCCCGTCGGTGGTGATGTCCAGCTGCCCGGCCTGCATCGTCCCGCTGTTGCTCCACTGCGGCAGGTGCAGCGTCAGCCCGTTCTGCGCCTGCAGCGTGCCGGTGTTGTCCAGTTGCGTGGTGTTCAGCATCAGGTCCGCGCCCTGCGCCCAGCCGGCGTTGGTCAGTTGCGCGGCATTCAGCGTCAGTGCGCCGCCCGACAGCAGCTGGCCGCCGCTCAGGTTGCTCAGCAGGCTGCCGCCCTGTACCGTCAGGCCGTTACGGCCTTCTATCTGTCCTGCGTTGCTCACCGTCGCGCCGCCCAGCGATAGTGTTCCGCCCAGCAGCGTCGCCCCGGCACTGTTCTCCAGTGTGTTATCCAGCGTGGCGGTCAGCTGTCCGCTGCCGGTTATCGTGCCCTGATTGCGCAGGTTGCCGCCCCGCAGCGTCACGGTCTGCGCCTGCCACTGCCCGGCATTGTCTATCGTGGCCGCACTCAGGCTGAAGGCGCCGTTGCCCAGCACCCGGCTGCCCGCCCCGCCCTGATACGCCCCCGTCAGTTGCAGGGTGCCGTCTTCCAGCCCCAGCAGCGTGCCCTGATTATCCAGCGTCTCCGCGTTCAGTGACAGTCGCGCCGACTGCCACACCCCCTGATTGCGCAGGGTACCGGTGGCAAGCTGGCCGCTGCCGCCGCTCAGCAATTGTCCGCCTGCCTGATTGGTGACGTTGTCACTGAATTGTGCGTTAAAACCGCCCAGCGCGGTCAGCGTGCCGCCGTTGTCAAACTGCTGCCCGTGCAGCGTCGCCATCCCCTGGGTGGCAAGCTGGCCGGTATTACTCAGGCTGGCCGCGTCAACCGTCAGACTGTTCAGCCCGGTTATCTGCCCCCGGCTGGTCAGCGACGTCCCGCTGAAGCGCAGGTCTTGTGCCTGCCACAGCCCGGCGTTGTCGGCGTTATCAATGGCCAGCGTCGCCGTGCCGCCGCTCAGCAGCTGGCTGTTGTCGCTGCCGGTATAGCGCGACACCCCGCTCAGCGTCAGTGCCGCCGTGCCCTGAAGGCGGCCCCGGTTGTCCAGCGTGCCGGCCTGCAACGTCAGCGCGTCACCCTGCAGCACGCCGACGTTATCCAGCATTCCCGCCGTCACCGTGGTGACGCCGTTACCCAGCAGCGCCCCGTCTGCGGTATTGGTCAGTTGCCCCCGGCTGGTCACGTCCAGTTGCGACAGGCCCACCAGTCGCCCGGCGTTGGTCAGTTCCCCGGTACTGAGCTGCAAGCGGTCGCCGCCCATCTCGCCCTGCTGACTGACCGTCTGTGCCGTCAGCGTCACCGCCCCGTTGCCCAATACCCGGCTGCCTGCGCCGCCGGTGTAGTCCTGCAACAGGGCCAGCGTCACGCCGTCCGTCGCCAGCAGCGAACCGGCGTTTGCCAGCGTATCCGCGTTCAGGGTCAGGGCGTTCCCCTGCCACAGCCCCTGCGTGTTTACCGCGCCGGCCTGCACCTGCCAGTCACCGTTGCTGAGCAGCTGGCCGTCCGCGCCCACATTCAGTGCGCCGGTCAGCCACAGCTCACCGCCCCGTTCCGCCAGCAGCGTGCCGCCGTTGTCCAGCCGTTCGCCGGTCAGTTGCAGGGTGCGGCTCTCCAGCCGTCCGCCGTTGATCACGTCACGGGCGCTCAGCGTCAGGTCCCCGCCGGCCAGCATCCCCTGATTCTCCACCCGCCGGGCGCTGATCCGGCTGTCGCCCCCGGCAGCCAGCGTACCGGTGTTGGTAAACTGACCCGATGGTGACAGCGCCACCGTCAATTCATCTGCACTGACAATATGTCCACCGTTGCGCAGCTGGTCTGCCGTCAGTTGCAGGCTGCCCGCCTGCCACCCGCCGTCGTTGTCCACCGACGCCGCCCGCAGCACCGCCGCGCCCTGTGTCAGTAGACTACCGGTGCCGGTGTTGGTCAGCGCGTCGTTTGCCGTCAGCGTCAGCGCCGACAGCCCCAGCAGCTGCCCGGCATTGCGGATGGTCTGCGCCGTGACCGTCAGGTTGTCGCCCTGCCACTGCCCCTGATTGTCCAGCGCGGTGGCCGTCAGACGTCCCGCGCCCTGACTCAGCCACCGGCCCGATGCCTGATTGCGCGCCGTCCCGGCTATCGCCAGCGTCAGCGCGTCCACCCCCAGCAGCGTGCCGCCGTTGTCCAGCCCCGCCGCCGTCAGCTCAAGCCGCTGTCCTTCCAACCGCCCGGCGTTGGTCAGCACGTCCGCGGTCACCGTGGTGACGCCGTTACCCAGCAGCGCCCCGTCTGCGGTATTGGTCAGTTGCCCCCGGCTGGTCACGTCCAGTTGCGACAGGCCCACCAGTCGCCCGGCGTTGGTCAGTTCCCCGGTACTGAGCTGCAAGCGGTCGCCGCCCATCTCGCCCTGCTGACTGACCGTCTGTGCCGTCAGCGTCACCGCCCCGTTGCCCAATACCCGGCTGCCTGCGCCGCCGGTGTAGTCCTGCAACAGGGCCAGCGTCACGCCATCCGTCGCCAGCAGCGAACCGTTGTTCGAGAGCGTATCGGCATTCAGGGTCAGGGTGTTCCCCTGCCACAGCCCCTGCGTGTTCACCGCGCCGGCCTGCACCTGCCAGTCACCGTTGCTGAGCAGCTGGCCGTCCGCGCCCACATCCAGTGCGCCGGTCAGCCGCAGCTCACCGCCCCGTTCCGCCAGCAGCGTGCCGCCGTTGTCCAGCCGCTCGCCGGTCAGTTGCAGGGTGCGGCTCTCCAGCCGTCCGCCATTGATCACGTCACGGGCGCTCAGCGTCAGGTCCCCACCGGCCAGCATCCCCTGATTCTCCACCCGACGGGCGCTGATCCGGCTGTCGCCCCCGGCAGCCAGCGTGCCGCTGTTGCTCAGGCTGCCTGCCGGCAGCCCCGCAGCCTGTACATCCTGCGCCAGTTGCCGTGCCGCCCGCAGCGGCGTGTCGTCTGTGGCCGGCAGCGTGATTTGCAGCGCGCCCTCACTGATGATATGCCCGCCGTTACGCAGGCTGTCCGCCGTCAGTAGCAGGCTGTCCGCCTGCCACGCACCGTCGTTGTCCACACGGGCCGCGGTCAGCACCGCCGCCCCCTGTGTCAGCAGACTACCGGTGCCGGTGTTGGTCAGCGCGTCGTTTGCCGTCAGCGTCAGCGCCGACAGCCCCAGCAGTTGCCCGGCATTGCGGATGGTCTGCGTCGTGACCGTCAGGTTGTCGCCCTGCCAGTTTCCCTGATTGTCCAGCTCAGTGGCCGTCAGACGCCCCGCGCCCTGACTCAGCCACCGGCCCGATGCCTGATTGCGCGCCGTTCCGGCTATCGCCAGCGTCAGCGCGTCCACCCCCAGCAGCGTGCCGCTGTTGTCCAGCCCCGCCGCCGTCAGCTCAAGCCGCTGTCCTTCCAGCCGCCCGGCGTTGAACAACCGGTCCGCCGTCAACGTCACCGCCCCGTTGCCCAATACCCGGCTGCCTGCGCCGCCGGTATAGTCCTGCAACAGGGCCAGCGTCACGCCGTCCGTCGCCAGCAACGAACCGGCGTTTGCCAGCGTATCCGCGTTCAGGGTCAGGGCGTTCCCCTGCCACAGCCCCTGCGTGTTCACCGCGCCGGCCTGCACCTGCCAGTCGCCGTTGCTGAGCAGCTGGCCGTCCGCGCCCACACTCAGTGCGCCGGTCAGCCGCAGCTCACCGCCCCGTTCCGCCAGCAGCGTACCGCCATTGTCCAGCCGCTCGCCGGTCAGTTGCAGGGTGCGGCTCTCCAGCCGTCCGCCGTTGATCACGTCACGGGCGCTCAGCGTCAGGTCCCCGCCGGCCAGCATTCCCTGATTCTCCACCCGCCCGGCGCTGATCCGGCTGTCGCCCCCGGCAGCCAGTGTGCCGGTGTTGCTCAGGCTGCCTGCCGGCAGCCCCGCAGCCTGTACATCCTGCGCCAGTTGCCGTGCCGCCCGCAGCGGCGTGTCGTCCGTTGCCGGCAGCGTAATACGTAGTTCGCCCTCACTGATGAGATGCCCGCCGTTGCGCAGGCTGTCCGCCGTCAGTAGCAGGCTCCCCGCCTGTCCCTCACCGTCGTTGTCCACACGGGCCGCGGTCAGCACCACTGCGCCCTGCGTCAGCAGTCTGCCGGTGTTGGTCAGCGCGTCGTCCGCCGTCAGCGTCAGCGCCGACAGCCCCAGCAGTTCCCCGGCATTGCGCAGGGTCTGCGCCGTGACCGTCAGGTTGTCGCCCTGCCACTGCCCCTGATTGTCCAGCGTGTGGGCCGTCAGACGCCCCGCGCCCTGACTCAGCCACCGGCCCGATGCCTGATTGCGCGCCGTTCCGGCTATCGCCAGCGTCAGCGCGTCCACCCCCAGCAGCGTACCGCCGTTGTCCAGCGCCGCCGCCGTCAGCTCAAGCCGCTGTCCTTCCAGTCGTCCGGCGTTGGTCAGCCCACCGGGCAGGGTCACCGTCAGCGACCGCCCCCCGGTGATGCTGCCGGTGTTATCCAGTTGCTGACCGCTGAGCGCAATACGTTCGCCAGCCAGAACCCCCTGATTGATCAGTTGGTATCCGGTGACCGCCAGCGTGCTGCCCTGCCAGTGTCCGCCGCCGTTGGTGATATCCGCCCCGTCCAGCGTCAGCGCGGCCTCACTGTACAGGTCCCCCGCGCCGTCATAGTCCCCGCTCAATTTCATCGTCAGCGCGCCCTGTGTCGCCATCTGTCCCGCATTGCGCAGGTCCGCCCCGGCGACCGTCAGGTTACCCCGCACCGACAGCGTCCCCCGGTTGTCCAGTACGCCCGGCGACAGGGTCGCCTCGCCGTTCGCAGCCAGCGTCCCGCTGTTGGAAAGCTGGCCCGATGGTGACAGCGCCACCGTGAGTGCGCCGTCGCTCTGTATCCGCCCGCCGTTGCGCAGCTGGTCTGCCGTCAGTAGCAGGCTGCCCGCCTGCCAGTCTCCGTCGTTGTCTACTGATGCCGCCGTCAGCACCGCCGCGCCCTGCGTCAGCAGGCTGCCGGTCCCGGTGCTGGTCAGTGCGTCTTCCGCCGTCAGCGTCAGTGCGGAGAGACCCAACAGTTGCCCGGCGTTGCGGATGGCCTGCGCCATGACATCAATACGGTCGCTCTGCCAGTTTCCCTGATTGTCCAGCGTGTGGGCCGTCAGACGTCCCGCGCCCTGGCTCAGCCACCGGCCCGATGCCTGATTGCGCGCCGTTCCGGTTATCGCCAGCGTCAGCGCGTCCACCCCCAGCAGCGTACCGCCGTTGTCCAGCGCCGCCGCCGTCAGCTCAAGCCGCTGTCCTTTCAGCAGACCGGTGTTGGTCAGCGCCCCGTCCAGTTTCAGCGCCGTCTGCGTCGTGCCGGTAAACGTACCCTGATTGTCCAGCGTGTCGCCCCGCAGCCGCAGTCCGCTGCCCTGCAACGTACCGCTGTTACCCAGCCGCCCGACGGCCATGTCCCACGTCCCCGCGGCCAGCAGCGACCCGCCGTTATCCAGTTCATCCAGCGTCAGCCGCCCGTCGCCGCCCAGGCTCACCGTGCCCTGATTGCGCCACCGTCCGCCGTCCAGTGTCAGCCCCTGCGCCGTTACGCTGCCGCCGGTATCCACCGCACCGGCCAATACCGTCACCTGCCCGCCGCTGGTCAGCGCGCCGTCCGCCGTCTGGCTGAATCCCGTCGCCGCCGTCAGCCCCACCGACTGGCGACCCTGCACCCGTCCGCCGTTCCACAGCGCATCACCGCTCAGCGTTACCGCGTCACCCGACAGCACCCCGCGGTTGACCGTCTGCCCCGCCTGTATCGTCAGCGCGCTCCCCGACAGCAGTGACCCGCTGTTGTCCAGCCCGGTCTGTGCCTGTATCGACAGCCCCTCGTCCGCCGACAGCGTCCCGCCGTTAACCAACTGCGCCGCCTGAACCCCGACCTGACGCCCGCTCACCGTACCCGTATTGCTCAGCCCCGGCGTCATCAGGCTCACCTGACCGCCCGCCAGCGTGCCCCGGTTGGTCAGGCTCGCCGCGCTCACCGTCAGTCCGCCTCCCGCCAGCAGCGTGCCGTCCCACTGCGCCGTCGCCAGCCCGTCCAGCGACAGGTCGCCCGTCGCCTGCCAGCGGCCCGACCCGCTCAGCCCGCTGCCGCTGACCGTCAGCGTCTGCGCCCCCGCGTCACCGTCCAGCGACAGCGCGCCACCGCGCACCGTCAGCCCGCTTACTGCCTGCCAGGCCCCGCCCGACGACTGGCTCACCGCCCCCGATGTCGTCAGGCCCAGCCGGTCCCCCGACAGTTGCGCCTGTCCCAGCGCCAGTTCCGCCCCGGACACACTCACCCCGTACCCCGGCTGCACCGCCCCGCTGTCGCTTACCCCGGCGCTCAGGCGTGCCGTGTCTGCCGCGATGCGCCCGTCACTCGACAGCGTCAGGTGCTGGCCTGCCCGCGTCTGGCTCCCCGTCAGCGTGATGCCCTGCTCACCCCGCAGCGTGATGTTGCCCTGCGCCTGCTGTTTGTCCTGCAGTGCCAGCGTCCCGCCCTGCGCCGTCAGCTCGCCCTGTGCTATCGCGCTGCCTATCTGCAACCGGCCATTCGCCGACAGCCGGATGTCGCCCTCCCGCGCGCTCAGCCCCGCCGTGTTCACCCCCACGCCCTGCTCGGTCGACACCAGACTGATGCGGTTGGCGTACATGCCCCCCAGCGCCCCGGTGTCCAGCGCCAGCACCGGCGACGCCCCGCTCCCGCCCTGCGCCGTCACGCTGCCGTCCGTCCCCACCCGGTTCGCCCCCAGCACCACCTGAGCCTCGCGCGCACTCAGCCCCGCCTGCAGGCTCGCCGTGCGCGCTATCAGCGCAATGTAGTCGCTCCCGCTCGCGTCCAGCCCCGCCCCGTCTATCAGTATGTCCCCGCCGCGCACGTCCAGACCGCTCAGCACCCCGGCGGCGTCATACTGCGGGGTGCCGGTGGTCAGCGTGATACGCGGCGTGTTGAGAAAGCCGCAGCCGCTACAGGTGATGCCGTACGGGTTCGCTACCATCACGCTCGCCGCCTGACCCGCCACCTCCAGGTAGCCCGCCAGCCGGCTGCGGTTCGGCGATACCACCTCGTTGATAATCGCCGAGGCGGCACGTCCGTTCAGGTTGGGGTTGTTCTGGAGCAGACCGCCCAGCTGGCTCGGATTGAGCTGCGCCGTGCCGTTGTTGAGAATGAGTCCGCGGTTGTCCACGTTGAAGTCGTGATAGCGGTTGTGAGACAGGCCGGCGGCATCCGGCGTAGCGATGTTCACCACCGGCACGCCGTTGCCCGCTGCCTCCAGCGTCGTGTTCCCTGACGCCACCGTCACCCCTGCCGCCCATGCCGGCAGCAGCGGTTGCAGCCCCGTCAGCCACACCAGACACCACACCATGACTCGCTGTGACGACTTCACCGCTTTCATCCCTGAACTCCTGAAAATTTGCTGTATGAAAAACCCAATGCGTTTAATGCATTGAAACTAATCAATAAGTGAAAATAGTGGTTATACGTTGCGCATGTTAAAACGACAGTCCCACCCGATAACCCACCACCATGGTGTCGGGTTGCAACCATGACGGGTAGGAGATCGGCCATCCTACCGTCACCTGTTGGCTCAGCCAGCGGTTGGCAACGGTCGCGCCGACGGCGCCCCCCCATAATGAGGCCGCCGTCGCGTCATCCTGTTTATGGTTATAGAGGTGACCCCCATCAACAGCCGCCATGAAGGTGACGTTGCCCAACACCGGTAACTGCCATACCTGCCAATTCAGTTCGTTACGCCAATAGGCCCCCCTATTGCCGGAGGTGTATTGTTCGCGGAATCCGCGCACGGAAGATTCCCCGCCCAGCGTTAGTTGTTCGCTGCCGTAAAGCGCACGGGCCGAGTATTGGCCGTATACACTGCCAAGATAAGTGACACTGTCACTTATGGGACGATAATAACTGGCCGACAGCGTCCATTTATTGAACTCTGCCAGCGGTTCATCCGCACTGTTGTCCGCATCCGTTTCCGCCCCAAACCAACGAACCCCTCTGCTATAGGCAGGGTTGAAGGTCATCAGTCCGCCCCACAATTTCTGGCTGTGATTGACGCCAAGCGAGACGTTGCTCAGCTTGCGGCTGCTGGATGGTAAAAACGCGCCATTGAGGTAGTTATTGCCGGTGCGCTGGCTGAGCGTACCGGCAATAGCGGTTTTCATCGTGCCGTTGCGGAACACCACGCGAGACAACGATAGCCGATGGGTATCGCTGTTACCGGTAGAACGCCAGGGAAAATCGCGGTTGATGAAGGTATTGCGATAACGACTTTGGGAATAACTGTAACCCAGATTCCAGTAACCATAGGGTATGGAGAAACCTGCTTGCAGGCTTTCGGCATCGTGGCTGGTGGCAAAACGGCTGCTGTGACCACCGCTGATAAACCACTGGTCGGCAAAACCGAACAGGTTATCTAATGTCAGGCTGCCATTGAGTTGCTCTTCACCGGTGCTTTTTTGGCCGCTGTTATCAAAGGTAAGGCCGACGCTAAACGGCAGGTGAGCTTCGCGGGTCAGGTTAACCACCGAATATCCCGGCTTGCTGCCCGGCAGGATCTCAATCGTGACCTGTTGAGACGGCATACGGTTCATCTGCTCCATACCTTGTTCGATATCGCGCAGATTCAGGATCTCCCCTTCCCGTGCCGGAAACGCGGTACGGGTCATGCGTTCGGTATGGTTATTGATGGTGATCGTTTCCAACCGACCTTCGAGGATCTCCAGTTGCAACACGCCGCCGGATAGATCCTGTTCGCTCAAAAATGCCCGACTGGTGATATAGCCACGCTGGATATACCAGTTGCTGACGTCATGCACCAGTTGGTTGATCTGTTCGAGATTATTACAACGATTAAGGTAACCCGCGGTCAGCGCCGCCTGGTCACGTGGGCGTAATAGCGTGCTGTGATTAAAGTGAATCTCGTGCAGGGTAAAGCAGGGACCGTGCGGCGCGTTATCCGCTTTTAATGGCGTCTGCACGATATCGTTTAATTGCTGCAACGCTTCTCGCTGCTGGCGAGATTGCTCAATCACTTCCGATTGGCGTTGCTGAATGTCATTTCGTTCCGCCGGACTCAACGACGCAGAAAACGCAGAGGTGGTATAACCGATGAGGGAAAAACAAGCGATCAGGCCAATTTTCCTGCTGCTGACAGGCATCATGCACATCCATGTAATAGAAACAAAAGGTAAAAAAATCGGCGGAATAATAATGTGAAATCATTTCAAAAACAATACAAAAACTTACAATTCAGCTGACATAACCTCCTAATAAAATAACGATTAATTCATTGATTTAAAACTAAAAATGTTAATCACATAAAAATAAAACCTAAAAATAACTAATAACACAGAGTGATGTAATGAAATAAAATGTAACCAAGGAGAAATCACATCCTCATCGAATTTAACGGTTGTTTACTTTTTAAATCCTCCTGCTGTGAAATATCTGCGCCACGCTTCATTTTACATAGCTGACTTTTCGGGCAATCCCCCAGACGGAGAAAAATATGGAAACATGCAGAGCATGGGGAATTCAGGTGAATGCCGCCGCGAAAGCGGCATGGTAGAGCGCATCAGACATCGTGCGTCGAACTGCTGGTAAAAACGGCGCACGATATTGTGACCACAGGCTAAATGCCGGCGTTAACGACAACGCAGCCTGTCAAGCAAGGCATGATCGGGATACCCATCCGCCGGTAGCCCCTGCTGCTGCTGGTAAGCACGAATCGCCCGCGTCGTCTCTGGGCCAATGTTGCCGTCGATTGCTCCCTGATAAAGCTGCTTTTCCTGTAACAGGATTTGCAGCGCCTCGCGTTCTTTGCGTGTTAACGGCGTTTCCTGACGCGGCCAGGGCTTGAGCACCGGCGTATCGCGTTGATAGTTATCCGACAGCAAGCCAACGGTCAACGCATAAGACATATAGTTGTTATAACGCAGGATGGCGCGGTAATTGCCGGTTACCAGAAACGCCGGGCCATTCTTCCCGACCGGCAGCAGTATTGAGGCATTTTCAGCAGACAGCGATGCCAGATCTCTGGGCACTGCGGCTTTTACCCCCAGCGCCTGCCAGTCAGCGATGGTTTTCTGGTTATCCATACCGGAAAGCGAATAATCAAAATCAGTGGGCAGATTCACTTCAAATCCCCAGGGTACGCCCGCTTTCCATTTGGCCTTCTGCATATAGTTCGCCACCGACGCCAGCGTATCGGGGAACGACGTCCAGATATCGGGGCGGTGATCGCCATCAAAATCCACGGCGTATTGCAGGTAAGACGTCGGCATGAACTGAGGCATTCCCATTGCGCCAGCCCAGGAACCTTTTATTTGCTGTGGTTGTGCATCGCCATTTTGAATCATACGTAACGCCGCAATCAGATTCTGCCGGTTAAACGCCCGACGGTAATTGTAGTAATCCAACGTGGCAAGTGAGCGGATGGCCGCTTTATTACCGGTGTTGGCACCATAGTTACTTTCAATGGAGAGGAAGGCAAACAGCAAGGGCGGCTCTACCTGATAGCGCTGATCGATACGCGCCGCCACCTTCGCGTATTGATTAAGCAACGTTTTCCCTTGCGCAATGTTATCTGGCGTCACCCGTTGTTCAATATAGGTCCACACCGGCGTGACTAACTCTGGCTGTTTTTGCGTGGCCGCCACTACATCACTATCCGGAGTCAGGCCGGCAAACGCGTTATCAAAGGTGTCAGCCGTAATCCCCTGAGAAAGGGCATCCTGACGCACCTCGGCTTTCCATTGCTCAAAACTTTCATCCGGTGTGGGTAGCCCGGTTGGTGAATCAGTAATGCCGTGGGATTTCAGCAAGCTATCAATATTTTGGCATTCATGCGAATAACCATGGTGGGCGCATGAACTTAACACCCCTGTGCCGAGCAGCAACATTATCGCCTTCGCCATTGACCTCATTGATAAGGTGTATGTTCTGTTATTGACCATTTGACTATTCCATTAAGAGTATAGATATATGCCAAAGGCAGGCCCGAAGCATCGTTGTCGGGCACAGCCATGGAATCGTGCAACACTCTTACAGTAATAGTGCAGCAACATGCGGGAAGATACAGACATTCTGTGACATAAGTGTCACTGACTGAGGTTATCGGTAGTATTAGTTATGCTTTAGTAACGATATATTGCAGGCTTCTCACGCTATCATCAATCAACTCAATTTAACGATAACGTTTCCGTCTTCGTCAGACGATGTGTTACCACCCGTTGCCAGCTCAGGGTCATCACGCCCTGTTCGGTGATCAGTTTCAGGGTATCCTGTGCCAGGGCATTGTCATTGTTCAATGTCCAGCCAAGGTGGCTGTGCTGGGCTAACCAGGCGGAGACATCAGCCTGACGCTCAGGGTGACAAAACAGCGTGCCACGCCCTTCTCCACCCTGCGTACGCAGCAGTTCACGCAACAGTGCCGGATAGCATTCAGCCCTGGGGGCGATGTTGAGAGCCTGAGTCATTGCATCCACCTGTAGCCGGGATTTTTCACCCACGGCGGCCTGGTCCTGATATTCCTGACATTGCCCAATCCGGATCAATTCTGCTTCCTGCACAGCCAAACCCGCCACCAGTTTTAAACACCGTCTGCCCAACATGCTCTCACTCCCTGATATCGATAATGTTCAGAATTGATAACTTACCGCTAAATAGTTTAGTTAGTAAACTATTTTGTGCCAATACTGGCTTACAATTCACGGCTATTCACGCCTTTCACTCCTTTGTCAACGCATGAGCGCCACACAGGCTGGCAATATCGCCAACGGGCAATGTTTTAAGGCAACTGTTTTAAGGCAACTGTTTTCAGACCGCACACGTTAAATCCCTGAAGCCAATTCGCGCAAATGGCTGCCATCATGCATCCTTTCTTCTTTGATAAATATCAGCCAGAAGTGGCGTAAGGCCATGACGGAAGATATTCACTTTTCCCTGGTAATAACAAACAATTCGTCGGCAATAACACACCATTCGATAAATTACAGCCCGCGCGCCGCCACATTCAGCAACTTGATGCGATGATAAAGCGTACGTTTGGGAATCCCCAGTTCATTGACCACCGTATCGATACAATGATCGTTACGCTGCAACGCATCCTGAATCAGGAAGCGCTCAATGCGGCGCAACCGCATCTTCAGCGATGTCAGCGGCGCATCGCTTTCTGTTTCACCACCATCAACCGCCATTGGCACGGGCGACAATCCCAGCACCCAGCGTTCGGCAGCGGCTTTGAGTTCACGAATGTTGCCAGGCCAGCTATGCATCAATAGTTGTTCCTGAATGGTCGCGGATACCTTCGGCAATGGTCGTTTCAGGCGGGCGGCGGCTTCATGCAAAAAGCGCTGAAATAACGGCAGAATGATCTCCGTACGCGAACGTAACGTCGGCAACTGAATTTTTACCGTGTCCAGTCGGAAGTAGAGATCACGCCGAAAACGCCCCTCTTCCACCAATTTTCGCAACGGCGTTTGTGTAGCGACAATCACCCGCATATCCACCGGTTTAAATTGAGTACTGCCTAAACGTTCGATACCGCGACTTTCCAACACCCGCAGCAATTTGGCCTGTAGCGTCAGCGGCATACTGTCTATTTCATCCAAAAACAGAATGCCTTTATCAGCGGTTTCAAGATACCCGGCGCGGGAGCGGCTGGCGCCGGTATAAGCCCCGGATACCACGCCAAACAACTCACTTTCTGCCAGCGTTTCCGGTACAGCGGCACAGTTCACCGCCACCAGCGGGCCGGCGCAACCGGAAAGCTGATGAATGCGGCTCGCCAGCGTATCTTTGCCGGTGCCGGTTTCACCCTCCAGTACGATATCAACATTAAGGGGGGCGATAGTGTGGATGAGAGAAGATAGCGATCCGTGTATATCTTCCGCTTCCTGCGGAAGGGTTAACAAGGACTCATGGGAGACACAATGATGTGACTGCGAGGGTTCATTGTTATTCCTTATCGTCATGACAACTCCTGTACTTTTTTCTGTATTCCATTCTCAAACTGTCAGGGCATAACCTATACAGAACCGAGCAAAATGTTGGCAACGACCCTGATTTGACACCCATCACCGTCATTTTGACGATGTCGTAACGGTCAATTGCGATAAATTTGAGCGTTTTAACAACGCATTGATGGTGTGCGTAAGCATTACTGCCAACAGCCAAACAAACCATCAGCCAACCGCTGAAGTTATAGTAGGAATTTCAGAGCAAAAAGTAGGAATAATCCTACTCCCTGCACCAACAGGTACGATGATGTGGGTAATAATGCCGGTAATGAAAGGTGAGGGAGTCCCCCTCCGTCATGGCATGGTATTGACGCAAGGTCATGACAGAGGGCGGACAACAATCGATTAATCAGGCGATTAAACGCTGGCTTAGTGCATACTTCACAATGTCGGCATTCGTAGTGAACTGCATTTTCTCCATTAACCGCGATTTATGGGTGCTAACGGTTTTATTGCTGATGGCCAGTGTTTCAGCAATGGTGTTGACCCCTAATCCCTGAGCCAGCATCACCATGATTTGGTGTTCCCGTGAGGTCAGCAGTTCACGACGACCGCCGCCACGGGTCTGGCAATCTGCAAACACAATCTGCTCGGCAATATTGTGGTCAATGTAGCGCCCTCCCTGCGCCACCCGTCGAATAGCCGACAATAACGCTTCCGGGTCCTTATCTTTGGCAATATAGCCAAGCGCCCCACTTTTCAGCACCCGCAGGGCGATTTGCGGTTCGCTATACATGCTCAACACCAGAATGGGCAAACGCGGATACTGCGCCACGATACGCATAATCAGCTCTTCGCCGCAAATACCCGGCATACTCATGTCCAGCAGCAATAAATCGATCTGATGCTCCCTAAGTTGCGCCAGCACCTGCGAACCGGTACCCGCTTCAGCCACCACCTCCAGATTTTCGTCTAATGAAAAGATTTGCTTTAATCCTTCGCGCATAATCACATGATCGTCGGCGATCATCAGTTTTATTAGTCTGTCCATTCGTGTTTTTATACTCTCCATAGAAAACTATTCTACGCAGCAGTCTCCTGCGGAAACGTCAGCCGAACCAGCGTACCGGCTCCCGGCTGGCTTTCTATTATTACTTCACCGCCCAGCATTCGACCCCGCTCTTTCATGCTCATCAGGCCAAAGGTATGAGGTTTACCGTTTTGGGTGTCAAATCCTTTACCGTTGTCGCACACGCTCAGCACGATCACGCCTTCGCGGTTTTCCAGGGCAATCACGACCTGTGTCGCTTCGGCATAACGGGCAATATTGGTGAGCGACTCTTGTACTACCCGGAATGCCGCCGTAGCGCATTCGTCATTCAGCACCACTTCCGACGCGGGTGTTCGCAGCAGGCACGGGCAGCCGTATTGCCGGATAAAGTCATCGCGCAGCCATTCCAGCGCCGGCGTTAACCCCATATTCAGCACATTGGGGCGTAACCGGGTGGCCACCTGTCGCACCACCTGAATGGTCTTATCGGACAACGCCATCAGGTTCTGTAGTTGCGTTAGCGTTGGCGGGTTGTCACGGGTGAACTGCATACACATCAGCGACAGGCTCATACGCATTGATGTCAGGAGCTGTCCCAACTCGTCATGGATCTCTCTGGCGATGTGTTTACGTTCTTCTTCACGAGAGAGTTCACGCTGACGCGCCAGCAAACGCATTTGAGCGTCCTCACGCTTTTTTTCAGTATAGCGAATGACCGTGATATCGTGCCCAACAGCGAGGATCGACGTCAGGCTACCGTTCTGGTCAAATTCCGGTACACAGCGGAGATGATAACTCCTCCGGTGATGCATCGCTGCCGCGTCGCTCTCTTCCTCCAGCTCATCTTCAATGCTCTTTTTCGAGTCTGCCACCTGTTGTACCCGCTGAAGAATGTGCACAACACAGCGGGAGTGCGGCAGTAAATCCGTCAGTTGACGCCCATACACCTGCTCAGCGGTAAAACGCAGGTACGCCAATGTGGCAGGGTTGGCATACAGGCAATTGAGCTGTGGATCAAAGCGTATGATTAGAGCCGGTATATTTTCCGCCAGCGTCCTGAACTCCTGCTCGCGGGCATAGGCTAATTGTTCGATATGTTGGCGTTCCCGAATATCCCTGACTACGCACATACTGTATTTTCGTCTTTTATGCAGGAAATGATTCACACTGACTTCTACCGGTAACACGATGCCAAGACGGGTCTTATGCCGGGTTTCAACCGTCAGTTCACTTTTCCCGCAATGCGGATCATACCAGTGACGATTCGTCTCTTCTTTTTTCCAGTCGGGCGTTATGTCCTGCACCCGCATACGACGAAATTCACGGCGACTGTAGCCCAACATGCGGCAAGCTTCGTCATTCACATAACAAAACTGCGCCACATCGTTGACAATATAAATGGCATCCTTGATCCGGCTAAAAGCGAAATCCACCAGCGCCAGCGGCGGTACATCATCCAGATGGTAGGGTTGTGGGGAAGTAGGGGTATATAACATGGCCATCTCCTTGCTATCGCTAAGCCTGTCAGCTCCCGAAAACCGGGAACCGACAGCGAAAGGAAAGCCGCAGGGAGCACCTTCGGGGAAAGTGACCTGCGGCCCGGTTAGGCTGCCCAGCCACGACGCACGGTGGCGGTTTGCAGCCTGATACTGACTGGCAGGTTCCTTCACCTCCATCAGCCCAGGGGAGAGGCCCTCACAAGGCATGGCAATAATAAGCGAACCCCATGCCCGTTACCGCACGGAGATTAATCTTATACATCAATGACTTGTCTTAGATACCCCCTGGCGCGGGAGAGACGCGAACGTACAGTGCCAATAGGAATGTTGAGCTGATCGGCGATATCCTGGTAACTGATATCCGCATCCAACAGCATCATTAATATTTTACGCGTTTCCTCTGGCAGGTGCGCACTGGCTGTCAGCGTACGGCTTAGCGCATGTTCACACTCCGTCATACGACAGAGATCGATGTCCATCGACAGGATTTCCGCCACTTCGGGCGTATCATCGCTGATTTCACGAAAACGATGACGGACCTGCCTGAAGTGGTTGCGCACCAAATTCAGAGCAATACCAAATACCCAGGTTTCCGGGCGTGAAGTGCCAGCGAACTTTTCACGGTTTTTCAGCACCTCCAGATAGGTCATCTGCTGTAAATCTTCCACATCCTCACGGTTCGATACGCGCTTGCGAATGAAATTTTGCAATCGCTTGCCATGCAGGCGAAAAACTTGCTCCCAGTTCACAGTATTGGCAGGCGTTTGAGGTTGAGACGTTTTTATTTGTTTCAGTGTAATCGTTTCCATTTCATTAACTTTCCATTGTTACGCACGCATTGACGCATCCGAGAGAGCAAAGGGCGTACCAGTCAATTAAAATCAATTAACTTAATGTTATTAAATGATTTATTTAGTAATGAAATGGGTTTTCGTGCCACTTGTTGCAGATAAAACTCAGCCTGAATTGCAAACTCTTGCATAAGGAATCAATCAAATGATTTCTTAAAAAATAATAACAACCATTTATCTATTACTGACTTACGTCATTTAATGGGAACTCGTTTCCAAGTCATGCCACATAACCGTACACGATTAAAGCAACGGGATGCTTCAGGCAGGACAAGTACCATGATTTCACACGATATTTTACTCAACAATGTTTCTTTTGCGCTCAACACCACGTTGAGCGCAATCAAACAATCCCTACGATTGATCCATCTTAGCGCCAACGATAACGCTGCATTGGATGAAGCTGCATTAATGGTTGAGGCTACATTGATGGATAAAACTGCATCAATGTATAAAACTACGTCAATGTATAAAACTACATCGATGGACGAAACCAGGTTGATGAATGAAACCAGGTCGATAAACAAACGAGCCAGGAATCAGAGGTAACCAATGGCTGTACTCATTACCTGGCTTAACCGCTTTATCATAAATGCCATGCAGCGCGCCGAGGCGGCAGGTATCGTGATTGTCATAGCGATCATGCTCATGATGCTCTTTCCCCTGTCGGCCAGCCTGACCGACATGCTGATTGCACTTAACATGGTTATGTCGTTACTGCTGGCCGGACTGGCAATCTACCTCGCCAAACCGTTGGCTTTCGCCATATTCCCGGCACTGGTACTGCTGACCACCTTGTTTCGGCTGTCACTGTCCATCGCCATCACCCGCCATATCCTGCTGCAACAGGACGCGGGTCAGATGGTAAAAGCCGTGGGTCATATTGCAGTACGCGATAGCCTGACAGTCGGTCTGCTGCTCTTTCTGATTCTGACGCTAGTGAACTTTCTGGTCATTACCAAAAGGTCGGATCATGTAGCGGAAATGGCGGCACGCTTGATGCTGGATGAAACCTCCGGCACGCCAATGTATATCGACAGCGGCGTGCACTCCGGGCTGTTCGGCTCCCAACAAACGGGTCAGCGGCGGCAAAGCATCGGTAATGAGAGCCAACTGTTTGGTGCGATGAGAGGGGCGATGAAGCTCGTTAAAGGAGAAGCGATTGTCGGTCTGGCGATCATATTCATCAACATCATGGGTGGTTTCACCCTCGATGTACTGCAACACGGCATGGCTGCTGGTCATGCCCTACACATCTCTCTGGCGCTGACCATCGGCGAAGGTCTGATCGTACAGATTTCGGCGCTGCTGACGTCACTAACCGCGGGGCTTATCATCATCTATGCCGCAGCCGACAGACAGAAAACAACGTTCAACATTGGCCGTGAACTCATCAGGCAACTGGCCCACCAGCCTAAAACGTGGATTATCTTATCGCTGGGTGCTCTGATGGCCGCACTGTTACCCGGCATACCCGCACTGATGCTACTGCTCATCAGCCTGGCTTTGTTCAGCAACGGCATGTTCCAGATGTGGTGGGAAAAATCGAATCAATTACAGAATTCACGGCAGGCGAGCAATAACCAGCCCGCCGAACCACACGGCACTCAGGATCTACGCCGTTTTAACCCGGCGCGTGCCTACCTGTTGCAGTTCCATACCGTATGGCAGGGTTCGGAGGCGGTAGCGGTGCTGGTACAGGATATTCTCCACCTGCGCCACCAACTGATGTATCAATTTGGCTTTACGCTGCCATCGTTCGATATTGAGTTCAACGCCAACGTGCCGGAAGATGAGTTCCGCTTCTGCGTGTACGAAATTCCGCAGTTGCGAGCCAGCTTCGGCGTGCCGTTGCTGGCCGTGCCACGCAGACAATTGCCGGAAGATACGCAGGACGCCAGTATCATTGCCGGGCTGCCTGCCCGCGATGAACAAGGCCTGTTGTGGCTGACGCCAGAACACCCGTTGTTACAACAACCGGAACTGGATGCCTGGAGTCCAAACGCGCTAATCCTTAGTCGCATGGAGAATGCCATTCATCGCAGCGGCGCAAAGTTTATTGGCCTGCAGGAAACCACATCGATCCTCGTCTGGCTGGAAGATGAACACCCTACACTGGCGGATGAATTACAGCGCACCATGCCGCTATCGCGCTTCGCCAGCGTGCTGCAACGATTGGCATCGGAGCGGGTGCCGCTGCGTTCAATACAGGTGATCGCACAAGCGCTGATCGACATCGGTCAGCATGAGCGCGACATCAACGCCCTCACCGACTACGTGCGGTTGCAACTAAAAACCCAGATTTGCCGCCAGTATAGTCAGGGGAATCAACTCACCGCCTGGCTGCTGACGCTGGAAACCGAAGAACTCCTACGTGACGAGTTACTCCAGACGCAAAGTAAAACCTTCCGTGCACTGCCTTCACGCTACAGCACCACGTTACACAACCAGTTGCGCCACATATTCCCGGCGATAATTCCGTCATCATCGCTCATTCTGGTGGCGCAAGACCTGCGCAGTCCGCTGCGTATTCTGCTGCAAGACGAATTTCATCACGTGCCGGTGTTGTCATTCACCGAACTGGAATCCTACCTGTCGATTAACGTCGCAGGCCACATTGACCTTCGCAACAAGGCTGACCCCGGTAATCGATTGGAATAGAGCAACATGTTTGCATGTGGTATCGACCCACTATGACGTTGATACCACAAAAGTGACATCGTCACGTAAATATCACGACTACACCGCTGATCAATGTCGCCCCGCCAGGTTATGCCATTCGGATGACGACAGCCGCTGTTGCTGTGATTGGCATGACATTCTCTGCTGCGTAAAGAAAACCACACCACAGTCAAAAATCGTTTCAATATAATCCTGCGGCTGGATTAACTATTTTGCTGTTAAAGCAGTTAACCTGCTTTATGGATAAATTTTACGGAAAAAAGTGCGTTTATGTTCAAGTCGTTCTTTCCTAACCCCAAATTGTTTTTTTCCTCGGCGCTGATCTGGTCGCTGGTGGCGGTCGTCATCTGGTATAGCTGGGGGCGCCCGCTGGGTGATAACCTGCTGCACATCAGTCAGCCGCTACCACAAGGCGCGATTCGGTTTCTGTCACCCGCTTTTCTGTGGTTCTATGGCTACTACCTGCTGTGTGTGGGGCTATTCGCTGGCGTCTGGGTATGGCTACATCCGCATCCCTGGCAGCGCTGGTCAATTCTTGGCACCTCGTTGATCATTTTCGTTACCTATTTCTCGGTAGAGGTCGGGGTCGCAATCAACGACTGGTACGTCCCTTTTTACGATCTGATCCAAAGAGCGCTGAGCACACCTAATGCGGTAACCATCCAGGCATTTTACCAGCAACTGCTGATCTTCCTTGGTATTGCGCTAACCGCGGTAACCGTGGGTGTGTTGAATCTCTTTTTCGTCAGCCACTACGTCTTTCGCTGGCGTACTGCCATGAATGACTATTACACCTCACACTGGCAGGCATTGCGCCACATTGAAGGGGCGGCGCAACGTATTCAGGAAGACACCATGCGTTTCGCATCTACAGTGGAAAGCCTGGGAGTGGATTTGGTGAAATCATTGATGACGCTGATTGCCTTTTTACCGGTGCTGATAAGCCTCTCATCTCATGTTAAATCACTGCCGTTAATCGGCGAAATTCCCTACGGTCTGGTGATTGCGGCTCTCGTCTGGTCGCTGGCGGGTACTGGTTTGCTGGCGCTGATCGGCATCAAACTTCCGGGCCTGGGGTTCAATAATCAGCGGGTGGAAGCCGCCTATCGTAAAGAGCTGGTGTATGGCGAGGACGATGCCAGCCGTGCCACACCACCTACGGTCAAGCAACTATTTAGCAACGTACGGAAAAATTATTTCCGCCTCTACTTCCACTACACCTACTTTAATATCGCACGGGTGCTTTATCTGCAAACCGACAACATCTTTGGCATCATCATGCTGTTGCCATCTATTGTCGCAGGCAGTCTGACCCTCGGCCTGATGACGCAAATCACTAATGTGTTCGATCAGGTACGCAGCTCATTCCAGTACCTGATTAACTCCTGGACCACCATCGTGGAGCTGATATCGATTTATAAACGCCTGCGCAGTTTCGAATCGGTCATTCATCTGCCAACCACGACCGACACGGCGGATGCGCTCTCCCCGGCGTCTGATGCATAACTCGCTTCTGCGCTGTTGAAAAGCAGCGCAGAATACCGGTTCGCTAACGTATTAACCCATACTGGCGTCCGACAAATGCACAACCGAAAACCACTTCCCCCTGTTCCCACCAAATAGCCAGCCTCAGAATGAGTCGCGTCATGAATTCCTATTATGTGACGATATTTGACTACCGCAAACGTGATTTGTTGACGAATATTTTCTGACAAATAAGAGAGAGCAGAACATTATTTTTTGCCTCACTTATAGAATGAAAAAATATGACTTAGTCAGGCTATCTTAGAATAATTTTTTGAAAAAAGGCCAGACAAGATGACCTAACTGCTTTTCATAACTAATACACGAAATTATTTAACAAGTTATAAGCAGAATAAAAAAACCAAACAATAAAGAATATGGAATAAAAAAGTAAACATCTCGTTATTCCATTATGTTACATGCTATTTATATTTTAAAAATATGTGATAGCATTCACATGCATTTCTCCATCGCTGAAAAAAAATACTATCTTGAGAAACAACAAGGACGTTAACAGATGGTTTCCCTCTGTTGATCTTGCATCGCCAACACAATTAGCACCACAGGAATCCTATAATGAATAAAATTTTTACTGCTTATGATAATCTGAAAGTCGGCATCAAGCTGGCAATCGGTTTCGGACTCATTTTACTGATGTCTGCCTTTATTACACTATCGGGAGTGAATGGTTTTCGTGATATTGACAGTTACGTCCAGAAAGCCATCGTTAGCAACAATATTAATAATAACCTCAATGAAGCCAGACGCGCCCGACTCAATTTTCAGTATACGCATGACTACGCCTCTATTAATAAGGTCGGCGACCTGATGACAAAAGTAGGACAGACGCTGAATCAGGCCCAGCAACTGCACTGGCAGCCAGAATCACAGAAATTACTGAAACAGCTTAGCGATGCCTATAAAAACTACCTCCCTGCACGTGAAGCCTTGATCCAAGCCAGCCAGCAGCGGGACGCCGCATCACAAAAGCTAAACCGTAACAATAGTACCAATGAAATCAATGCATTACGTTCACAGTTGAACAGCAAGACCCTGACACCGGAATTAAGGACAGAGTTTGCCACCCTCTCAGAACAGCTTTCCGAGGTCCGTGATTTGGCACATGAATTATTGGTGAATCCATCCCAACAGTCCGAAACCACTCTTCGCACCGCGCTTGGCAACATGAAAAGTCTGTTCAGCCAGGCATTACCCAAATTCACCTCCGAACAGCAAGGTCCACTGAACCAAGCCTTACAGTTTTTCTCCGCTTACAACGGTTATATTGATGATTACATGAAAGCTGTTCAGGGTGAGAAAGCAGCCACCAAGACAATGTCAGAGGCTGCGGCTGTCATGAACGAGACATCCGAAAACTTGTATCAACGACAGCTGCCGCTGATTCAAAGCATCACTCTCGGTTCTCAATGGCAATTACTGTTGACGGGGCTGGTGATTATCGTTATCGGGGTATTGATGTCATGGCGCATCACGCTGCAGATTACCCGCCCGTTACACCAGAGCCTGTCACTGGCTGAACGTATTGCGCAAGGTGACCTGACTGCCTCCATCAAAGCCGTTCGCCGCGATGAACTGGGTATGCTGATGTCAGCGATGGCAGCCATGAACCATAAACTGCGCGAAATGATCGCCGAGATTCGTGAAGGCGTAAGCAACGTGGCGTCAGCCGCTTCGGAAATCGCCGCCGGCAACACTGACCTGTCCTCCCGTACCGAACAACAGTCTGCCGCCGTGGTGGAAACCGCCGCCAGCATGGAACAGTTAACCTCAACGGTGAAGCAAAACGCCGACAATGCGCATCACGCCTCGCAGCTGGCTGCCGATGCCTCGACAAATGCGACCCGTGGCGGTGAAATCGTCACCGACGTAGTCAGTACCATGAATGAGATCGCCGTCAGTTCACGACGTATTTCTGAGATAACCACAGTCATCAACGGCATTGCTTTTCAGACCAACATTCTGGCGCTCAACGCCGCAGTAGAAGCCGCCCGCGCAGGTGAGCAAGGCCGTGGCTTTGCGGTCGTGGCCGGTGAAGTACGCAGTCTGGCCCAACGTAGCGCCCAGGCCGCCAAAGAGATCGAAACGCTGATCGGCGAATCCGTCACCAGGGTAAACACCGGTTCCGCTCTGGTGGAAAATGCGGGTAAAACCATGGACGACATTATCCGCTCAATCACCCATGTACATGACATTATGGGGGAGATTGCCTCTGCCTCCGACGAGCAAAGCCGCGGCATCAACCAAATCTCCACCGCAATCACGGAAATGGACGCCACCACCCAGCAAAACGCCGCGCTGGTGGAAGAATCTTCCGCTGCCGCTAACTCGCTGGAAGAACAGGCGCAAATCCTGGAACAGGCGGTATCCATGTTCCGTCTGAGCCATGACGGCTCCACGCCTCAGGTAAGCCAGCACGCCGCTATCAGCGCTAAACCATCATTGATGCTGGGCAAACCCGCAATGAAAACGTCCACCAAAACCGCTGCGGTGAAGAAAACGCCTGTTGTCGCTGGCAGCAAAGATGACTGGGAGTCGTTCTAACTCATTAAATTAAGCTAATCATGGCGGGCACTGACGGTACGGGTGGATGATTTCACGCTGGCAGAAGCGATGACTGCCGATGAAGCCTTTGTCACCGGCACGCTGGCCGGCATTACGCCAGTACGTAGGCTGGATGGGCGGGAGTTTGAAGCGGCGAACCGCACTGTCACTGAACAGATCAGACAGTGGTACCAGACGTTTATCGAAACCTAATCGGTGTCGCCAACTGACGGTGTAAACGTTCTACAGACAAAAAAACCGGGGCTATGCCCCGGTTGCTGTTAGTCAGCGAAATCCGTATTTTTCACGCAGCCCCAGTTCCGCCACAATGCGCACCCCACGCTCCAGCGCGTCGCCGTCCAGGTCGCGCAGCGGGCGGCGCAGGCTGCCCGCAGGCAGGCCGACCGCCTTCATCAGCGATTTCACCGCAACCGGGTTAATGGCGGAATAGGTGTAGTGCAGCAGTGGCAACAGATGCTGGTACGCGTCGCGGAAACGTTCAGCGTCACCCGCCTCGCGCCACGGTCTGGAAATCGCCGCCAGTTCCGCCGGTGCGATGTTACCGGTCATGTTGGCGGTACCGTGACCACCCAGCGACATCGTGGGTACCACCAGACCAAGGTTGGGCGAATCGCAGCACATTACTGACACGTCCGGGTTGCCCGCCAACACTTGCGCCACCTGGCCAACACGGGTGGTGGATTCTTTATGGATCACGTAATTCGGATGCTTGAATATACGCAGCAGCGATGTCCAGTGCAGGTCGGTCTTCACTCGCGGCGGATTGTTATAGATACCGAGCGGCAGGTCGGTGGCGTCGGCGATCTCCAGAAAATAGTGCTCGATATCGCTTTCGCTGGCGCAAATATAGGCAGGCGCCGCGATGATGGCACCATCGGCCCCGTTGTCTTTGGCAAAGCGCACATAGTCGATGGTGGTATCGGTATTGTTGCCGGTACAACCGAAAAAGATCTTCATCTTGCCGCTGTTAAAACCGGCGGTACGACGAATGATTTCCCGGCGCTCTTCCGGAGAGAGCATCGACACTTCGCCGGTAGACCCCATAATCAACACCGCCGCGGTGCCGTTTTGCTCCTGAAACTGCAACAGGGTTTCAAATGCGCCGAAATCCACGCTGCCATTGTCGTTAAACGGTGTAATCAGCGCGACAAAAGACCCTTCAATTTTTTCTCTGCTCATAGCCATTCCTGTCTGATGAAATGTGGTTGTCATAAAAAACGGTTATTCGTCCGGCTCGGAATCCACCGATGGCGCGGCAAAGCCCGTGCTGACGAACCGTAACAATTGCCGCAGCACCTGCTCGTCGTCGTTGCTGTCGCACAATCCCTGCGATAACAACGACAAACGACCAGAGCGCGGATCGACGTCCGCCAGCACATGCATGGCGCCGCCGCGGGCAAACTCATAGCGCCAGATAGCCTCGGCGCGCGAAATATGTGGCACCGCCCGGACGAACGCCTGAATAAAACGGTGGGCGGTACCATCAAAACGGTCCGACAGCAACAGCGATACCTCGCCCTGCGGCGTGGCGCGCAGGTGCTGCAACAGCCGTACCGCGACACGGCCACCGTCCGGCGTGCGTGCGCTTTGCACCAGCGGCCGCAACAGGGCATCCAGCAGCGCCGACAGCGGCGGCGAATCGCCCCACCGCCGCTCCGCTTCGTCCAGCAACCGGTCGCGCTCGGCGTTCAGCGGTTGTAGCACGGCATCCAACACCGCCTGCAACAACCCGTCTTTGGAACCGAAGTGGTAGTTGATAGCGGCGATGTTGACCTGCGTCGCTTCGGTAATCTCCCGCACTGTGGTCAGGTCGCTGCCCTTGTGGGCGAAACGCGTTATCGCTTCCTGCAGGATGCGTTGCCGGACATCCCCCTCTTTTTCTTTGGCTGCTGTACTCATTGATGGTCCTTTTTGCCGCCCCTTTATAGTGAATCCATCCCCCCGACACATCGGGGTTGCTCTCCCCGGCCCGTCGGTTAACGATACGCCAGCGTCAGTCCATCCAGATCGATATCCGGCGTTCTGCCAGCTACCACATCCGCGACGATACGCCCGACGCCTGCTGCCTGCGTCCAGCCATTGGAACCCTGCCCGCAGGCCAGAAACAAACCGGCTATCGGCGTAGCGCCCACATAGCCGGGGCCGTCCGGCGTCATTGGGCGCAGGCCACACCAACGCTGTGCTGTCTGATAGTCGCCCACCCCCGGAAACAGCCGCTGCGCCACACTCGCCACAAAGGCGCTTTTTTTCGCGTCCGGCTGAGTACTGAAATCCGAAATTTCGGCAATCCCCGCTGCCCGCAACTGGTTCCCCAGACGGGCGATCATCACCTTATGATGCTCGTACATCACGCACACCCGCGGTGCGGCAGCATCGTCGGTGATCGGCAGTGTCACCGAGTACCCTTTCACCGGATAAATCGGCAAGCGGATACCCACCTGACTCAGCAAAGGCACCGACGCGCATCCCAACGCCACCACCACCGCATCCGCCGTTAGCACACCGACAGGGGTTTCCACGCCGGTCACCCGCCGCCGATCATCGCTCGCCCGCAGGCGTTCAATCGGGGTATTGAAATGGAAACGCACGCCGCGCTGCTGCAACACCGCCGCCAGGCGCCGGGTAAATAGCGCGCAGTCGCCCGCTTCGTCGTCCGGCAGATAGAGACCACCGGTCAGCGGCGCGTTCGCCTGCAAGAGCGCCGGTTCGATCTGCGTCACCGCCTGACGGTCAACCAGTCGGTGATTGACGCCGAACTGCGTCAACACCTGCGACGCATGATGCGCCATCGCCAGTTCCTGTTCGTTGCCGAACAGTTGCAGCACCCCCAGCGACGATTGAGCGTAATCCAGCCCCAATTCATTGCGCAGTTGGTGCAGACACTGCTGGCTGTAGTGGGCGATACGCTGCATCCGGCTTTTGTTGGTGCGGTAGGCATCCAGTCTGCAGTTGCGGGCGAAGCGCCACAGCCACAGCCACTGCGCCGGGCTAAGCGCCGGGCGCCATTTGAGCGGCGCCTGCGGCACAAACAACCAGCGGAATGCCTTGAGCAACATACCGGGCGATGCCCAGGGACCGGCGAAACCGGGACACACACCGCCTGCGTTGGCGAAACTGGCCTCCAGCGCCGGACCGGGCTGGCGGTCGATCACCTCAACCTCAAACCCTTGTTGATGCAAATACCAGGCGCTGGTGACCCCCACCACGCCCGCGCCAAGCACCATCACCTTCATGCAATACCTCCTGTGAGCGGCAGTTCCTGACGCACCAGCTCCACCCAATAACGCACCCCGACCGGGATTAATGCATCGTTGAAATCGTAATGCGGGGTATGCAGCGGCCTGCCGTGCGCATCATCGTCGGTGCCATTGCCCACCATGATGAATGCGCCGGGGCGCTGCTCCAGCAGATAAGCGAAATCCTCCGCCCCCAGCAACGGCGTCATCTCGCCATTGACCGCGTGCGCACCAGCGACCCGCTCAGCGGCCTGCCGTGCACGCCCTGCCATCTCCTGTTGATTAACCAGCACCGGATACTGAAATTCATAATCAACCTCCGCCGTCGCGCCGAACGCCTGCGCGCTGTGCTGCGCCAGGGCGGTCAGCCGTTTGGCCAGCAACTCGCGGATAGCCGGTGAGTAGCTACGCCCGGTACCGGTCACGGTAACGTGGTCGGGGATCACGTTGGGTGCCAGCGGATCGCCGCCGCCGATATGTCCGACGCTCAATACCGCCGCTTCCATCGCCGGAACATTGCGGCTGACTACCGTCTGCAACGCCAGCACAAACTGCGCGGCGGGCAACGTCGGGTCAATCGACAGGTGCGCGCCGGAACCACCATGGCCGCCAGTGCCGCGGAATACCACCCGCCAGCTGTCGCTGGCGCACAGCATCGGCCCGCTGCACAACGAAAAATGCCCTGCGGCGATGCCGGGTTTATTATGCAATCCGAACAGGTACTGGCACGGGAAGCGACTCAGCAGACCATCGTTGAGCATCTCCCGTGCGCCGCCCAGCCCCTCTTCAGCAGGCTGGAAGATAAAATGTACCGTCCCGGCAAAATCTGGATGACGGGACAGCAGCCACGCCGCGCCCAGCAACATGGCGGTGTGGCCGTCATGACCACAGGCGTGCATCTTGCCGTCGTATGCCGAGGCATACGGCAGGCCGGTTTTCTCTTGCAGACGCAGCGCGTCCATATCGGCGCGCAGACCGATCACCCCCTCGCCCGGCTGTTTCCCGCGCAGCGTCCCCACCACGCCGGTACCGCCGATGCCGGTGGTCACCTCCAGCCCCCACTCGTGCAATTTCTCCGCCACCAACGCCGCGGTGCCAAACTCCTCAAACCCGATTTCCGGATGCTGATGAATATGTCGGCGGATCTCGGTTAGCGCCGGAACCATCTGCCGCAGCGTCTGTTCATAGTCGGCCATATCGTCGGCCATGTTGTACTCCCCCTGATCTGCGCCTGCCGACGGCGGGCGCAACGGTTAAAAGGTGCCGGGATAACTGCCGCCATCGATCAGCCAATTCTGCCCGGTGATAAACGCGGCCTGTTGCGAGCACAGGAACGCACAAACGGCGCCGAATTCTTCCGGCTGCCCATAGCGCCCGGCCGGGTTGGCCGCGGCCCGCTCCTGATGCAGTTGCTCATAGGATTTGCCGGTCTGCGCCACCAGCGACTGAATGTGCTGCCACTGGCCGTCGGTATCGAAGATGCCCGGCAGAATATTGTTAATAGTGACATTGTCACGTACTACCGTGCGGGATAGCCCGGCGACAAAACCAGTCAGCCCCGAACGGGCACTGTTCGATAGTCCCAGCTCCAGTTGCGGGATCTTGACGCTGCGGGAGGTGATGTTAACGATGCGCCCGAAGCCGCGTTGACGCATCCCATCCACCGTCAAACGCATCATTTCGATCGGGCCAAGCATCATGCCGTCGAGCGCCTCCAGCCAGTGCTGGCGCGTCCAGTGACGAAAATCGCCCGGTGCAGGGCCGCTGGCGTTGTTGATGAGAATGTCCGGCTGCGGGCAGACTGCCAGCGCCGCCAGCCGTCCTTCGTCACGAGTAATGTCCGCCACCACTGCCTGCGGGCGTACGCCGACCGCCTGTTCTATTTCATCCTGCGCCTGACGCAACGCAACCTCGGTGCGCGCTAACAGCGTGACCTGCACGCCCTCCTGCGCCAGTTGACGGCCAACGGCTTTACCCAGCCCACGGCTACCACCCCATACCAGCGCCCGTTTGCCGACGATACCCAAATCCATATCAATGACCCCTTATGCGTTAACCACAGAGAAACGACTGGCGTGCGCCGTGAGCGGCTGCCTGCCCGGTACCGAGTCCAGCAGCAGGCGAGTATAAGGGTGCTGCGGTTGCCGCCAGATTTGCTGGCAATCGCCGCTTTCCACACACTCGCCATGCTGCATCACCATCACCCGGTCGGCGATGTAGCGCACCACGGACAAATCATGCGAAATGAACAGCAGCGATAGCCCCATTTCACTCTTCAGTTCCACCAGCAAATTAAGGATCTGCGCCTGAATCGACACATCCAGCGCCGATACCGGCTCATCGCAAATCACCAGCGACGGGTTGACTACCAGTGCACGCGCAATGCCGATGCGCTGACGCTGGCCTCCGGAGAACTCGTGCGGATAACGCTGGAGGCTGCTCTGCGGCAGGCGAACCCGTTCCAGTGTCTGGCTGATCAGCCGCTGACGCTCCGCGCGCTGGGTCACGCCGTGCACAATCAGCGGTCGTTCCAGAATGCGCTGGACATCGTGACGCGGATTGAGCGACGCGTACGGATCCTGAAAAATCATCTGCACCCGACGACGCAGTGGCTGCAACTGCGACTCGTTCAGATGGGTAATATCCTGACCGTCAAACAGCATCCGGCCTTCGGCAACGGGCAGCAGACGCAGAATAGTCTTCGACAGCGTCGATTTGCCGCAACCGGATTCCCCCACCAGCCCCAGCGTTTCGCCGGGATAAATGTCCAGCGAAATATCCTTTACCGCATTAACCACCCCCTGCGGCGTGGCGTAGCGGGTATGCACCCGATGCAACGACAGCAGCGGCGTCCGCGTGGTGTCCGGAACCGGTACGCTACCTAGGGGCGGCGTGACTACCGACACCTGCCCGGCGTCGCCGTTGTCAGGATGACGGATCTCCGGCAGGCGCTGCCGCCGGTAGTGCAGGTCATCGGTCAGATGCAGCGACGTCGCCAACAACCCACGGGTATAGGGGTGCTGCGGTTGCTGGAACAACACATCGGTTGACGCCTCTTCCACCTTGCGCCCGCCGACCATCACCGCCACGCGGTCTGCCCACTGCTCCACCACCCCCAGATCATGGGTGATCAGTAGCAGGCTCATCGACAACTCGCGCCGCAGTTGATCCAGCAGCGCCAGAATCTGCGCCTGAATGGTGACGTCCAGCGCGGTGGTTGGCTCGTCGGCAATCAGCAGTTTCGGCTGACAGGCCACCGCCATCGCGATCATCACCCGCTGACGCTGCCCACCAGACAACTGATGCGGGTAATCGTCGATACGCCGTGGCGGCTCTGGGATCTTCACCAGGTCCAGCAGCTCGATGGCTCGCGCCCGCGCCTGAGCCGGCGTCAACGACTGGTGCGTTAATAGGGTTTCGACGATCTGCTGGCCGATGGTCAACACCGGGTTTAACGAGGTCATCGGCTCCTGAAAAATCATTGAAATCGCGTTGCCGCGCAGCTGACGCATCGCGGTGTTCGGCAGCGCCAGCAGATCCTGCCCGTCGAACAGAATGCGCCCGGCGACCTGTCCCGGCGCACTGACCAGCCGCATGATGGACAGCGCGGTGGCGGATTTGCCGCAGCCGGATTCGCCCACCAACGCCAGCGTTTCACCGGGATTAAGCGCCAAATCGAGGCCGCGCACCGCCTGATGACCGGGAAAGGTCACCCGTAAAGCCTGAATCTCCAACAGCGGGGTCATACGCGTTCCCTCCGTGAGCGGGGGTTCAAGGCGTCGTTGAGCGCATCCCCCACCAGATTGAGCGCCAGCACGGTCAGCACCAGCGCGCCGCCGGGGATCGCGGTCAAAAACCACGCCGAGCGCAGCGACTCACGGCCAGCGCCGATCATGCTGCCCCAGCTCACCCGGTTCGGATCGCCAAAACCGAGGAACGACAGCGCGGATTCGATCAAAATGGACGACGCCACCATCACCGAGGTGGTGACGATAATCGACGGCAGCGCGTTGGGCAGGATCTCCTGCGCCATGATGCGCAGGTTAGAAAACCCTTGGCTGCGCGCCGCCAGTACGAAATCGCTTTCGCGCCAGGTACGAAATTCCGCCCGCACCAGCCGGGCGATGGTCGGCCAGGAGGCAACACCGATAGCGCAGGCAATCAGTGTCACCGATGGCTGACCGATAGCCACCAGCACCACCACCAGCAGAAAGGTGGGAAAGGTTTGAAACAGTTCAGTGACATGCACCAGCAGGTGATCAACCTTGCCGCCAAAGAAGCCAGCAATCGCACCGACAGTCATGCCGATCAGCAGGCTGACCGCCACGGCGGAAAAGCCTATCTGCAATGACACCTGCGCCCCATGTACCACCCCGGCGGCAACATCACGCCCCAGCGAATCGGTGCCCAACGGGAAAGCAGGATCCTGCCCCGGCCACAGAAACGGCTGCGCCACCATATCCAGCGGGTCGCCGGGGTACACCCACGGCGCCGCCAGCGCCATCACCGCCACCAGTATCAGTAGCACGACGCCCGCCATGCCGGAAGGATTGCGCAAAAACAGCCTCACCTCTGGCGACAGGCGCACACGGCGACGCGGTGGCACCCGTTCACCAAAGGTGGTGTGGGAAGAAACGGTATTTTTCATATCAGTTCGCCTTGATTCGGGGGTCCAGCCAGCTTTGCAGTACGTCGACCAGAATATTGGTGACGATCACCAGAAACGCTGACAGCAGCAACACCCCCAGCAGCACGTTGAAATCACGCGCCATCACCGCCTCCAGAGCCAGTCGGCCAAGCCCCGGCCAGCTGAATACGGTTTCCACCACCGCCGCGCCGCCCAGCAGATTGCCGATATGCATCCCGGCGACCGTGGTCACCGGCAACAGCGCGCAACGCAGAATATGGCGTAGCGTCACTCGCCACGGGCTCAGCCCCTTGGCATGGGCGGTGCGTACGAAATCCTGACGGTCGATTTCGAGCATCGCCGCACGCGTCAGCCGGGCGTAAATGGCGATAAAGAAACTGCTCAAGGCACCGACCGGCAACACCGCGTGCAGCAGCAGATCGCGAAGATAAGCCCAGCCGCTCAGATCTGCGCCAATGGTGGCGTTGCCGCCGCCCGGCAACCAGTCAAGCCGGACCGAGAACAGAATCAGCGCCATCAGTCCAATCCAAAACCCCGGCGTGGAATAGAGCAACAACGCCAGCAGCGACAGCAGCCGATCCGGCCATTTACCCGCCCATACCGCCATCACGACGCCCAGAGCAATCCCCACCACAATCGCCACCAGCTGCGAGGTCAGCATCAGAAACAGCGTCTGCGGCAGGCGGGACAAGATCAATTCTGCCACCGGCGCGTTGTAGCGCGGCGAAAACCCCAGACTGAAGTGCGCCAGGTTGGACAGATAGTTGTACAGTTGATGAAGCACCGGTAGATCAAGCCCGAACTGCTGGCGTATCTGCGCGGTAGTTTCGGCGCTGGCACTGCCTGCTTCGGCGGCCAGTACGTCCGCCGCATCACCCGGCACCAGTTGCAGCAAAAAGAACACGGCGATCACGATACCGATGGCCACCGGAACCGCATGAAGCAACGTACGCCACAGCACCTGCCGGATGCGTTCACTATTTCTCATCACTCACCTTTAACTATGCACAAGCAGCGTCACAGAGCGCGCCGTCGGATACCGACGCGCTCCCGGTTCACGGGTTATTAATCCAGCCAGATTTCCGCCAGGCTGCCGTTGGTGCCCTGAATATCGGTCAGTTGGTTATGAACACGTGTGTTGTAGATAGTCAGGCGTTTAAGCTGCAACAGGTTGATGTCCGGCAGTTCCTGCGCCACGATGCGCTGGAAGGCACGGAATTCCTCTACGCGTTTGACCGGGTCGGTTTCTACTGCCGCCTGTTCCAGCAACCTGTCCACCTCCGGGTTGGCGTAATGTGAACCGTTGCCGAACGCCACACCCGGTTTGAAGGCTTGCGACCAGTACAGTCGTTGCACGCCGACTGTCGGGTCAAACAGGTTGGAGATGGAGTGGTTGGTGAACGCGAAATCCCGATCGGTATACACACGCTTGACGTAGGTAGCGAAATCCTGCGACCGGATGGTGACCTCGATCCCCACCTTAGCCAGCGCGGATTTCAGGTATTCCGCCACGCGCTTGAAGCCATCACCGTACGGCATGTAGTCATGTACCAGACGGAAACGAATGCCGTCGGCCTGACGCGGAAACCCGGCCTCATCCAACAGTTGTTCGGCTTTCTTCAGATCGAACGGATATGGCGACGGCGCGCTGTCGTGGAACTGCGCCAGCTCTGGGGTAATCGGCGTCGGCGAATTGACGGCATAGCCGTACCACACCACGTTGCGCAGCACGTCGCGGTTGATACTGTGGGCGATAGCCTGTCGTACCTTCAGGTTTTTCAGGTACTGATTGTCCAGATTGAACTCAATGCGGGTCTGAGTCGGGCCGTAGCCGTAACCACCGGTTTCAATCGCCAGCTTGGGGTTTTTCTTGACGCGTTCCAGCTCATTGAGCGGCACCGGCGACTCACTGCCCAGATCCAGCCCACCGGTTTCAAAGGCGATCAGGCGGGTGGCAGCGTCAGGGATGAATTTCACCACCAGACGATCCACGTACGGTTTCGGCTGATCCCAATAGTTGGGATTGCGCTCGTACACAATGTGGCTACCGCGCACCCACTCCTTGAAGATGAACGGCCCGGTGCCTACCGGCGCTGTGTTGTAGGGGTTAGTACGAATATCGGTGCCGTCATACAGGTGTTTGGGGACAATCGGCGCTTCGTTGGCGGAAAACGCGCTGATCAGATAGGGCGCGGGCTGCGACAGCTCCACAATGGCGGTATACGGATCCGGCGTTTTCACTTCAGTGACATTGGCAAAGGTGCCCTGCCCGCGGGAATTGTATTTCTTGACCGTCAGGATGGAGAACGCCACGTCGGCGGAGGTGAAATCCTTGCCGTCGTGCCATTTCACGCCTTGACGCAAATGGAAAGTGTACTGTTTGCCGTCTGGACTCACCGACCAACTGGTCGCCAGTTGTGGGATCGGCTTCATGTCGAAGTCGTAGTTCAGCAACCCTTCGATCACCTTGGCGTTGACCTTGATCACCGACCCGCCGCTGTTAACCAGCGACGTCAGCACCGGCGGTTCCGGCTCGACCAGAAAATTCAGCGTACCGCCGCGTTTGGGCGTCGTCTCCGCGGCCTGGCTCATCGCGCCAAACAGCGATGCAGCCACCAGCAAGGCCGCAAAAATCGATTTATTTTTCATGTTGTTATCCCTGGGTGAAATAGGTGATGTCCGGTCATTATCCGTGCCGCAAGTGCATGGTGACGGGGCAGGCTCCGGCATACGATGGGTATTCAAATCTGCGGAAAAACTAACCCAACGCTTGTTTGAAACAAACGTTTAATTTTGGATAAGCAATGCGGAAAAACAGATATTGGCGGCAATGCATGGTCGCCGAATAAGAACCTATCCCAATAGGGTTATTTCACTTGCCATTTGGGACCTGGGCAGTGCTCGAAATCCTCACGTACTACGTGTATGTTCCGGTTTACTCGCTGCGCTCGCCCACTGGGGCGGACAATAACTTGTCCGTTCAACATGCGTTGTATGTTGTCTCCGCGCTGTCCGTGTCCAAACTGACTGTGCCAATTACGCCTGGTGGGATAGGTTCTAAGAAAGGCAATGCAAGTACAAAAACGCCCTTGCCGATTCCGACAAGGGCGCTTAGCAACCAGCAATGGGTATCGAGATCAATGTCCGCCGCGCAGTTTCTCCGCGCGACGGCGCAGGATCTCCATCACTACCAGCAACAATAACGCAGCGGCCACCATCATGGTCGCAGCAGCGGCGATGGTCGGGTCGAGGTTTTCACGAATTCCGGCAAACATCTGCAACGGCAGCGTGCGCTGGCGCGGACTGGCGAGAAACAGCGTGACAATGACTTCATCAAACGACGTGGCAAACGCAAACAACGCGCCGGAAAATACACCGGGCGCGATCAACGGCAGCGTCACCCGCCGAAATGCCAGCAGCGGCGGCGCCCCTAAACTGGCCGCAGCGCGAGTCAGGTTTTGATCGTAATTCTTCAGCACCGCAGTCACGGTAATCACCACAAACGGCACGCCCAGCACGGCATGGGCCAGCACCAGTCCGATGTAGCTATTCAGTAATGACAGTCTGGCGAAAAAGAAGAACATCCCGACCGCCACAATCACCACCGGGGCAATCATTGGCGAAATCAGCACCGCCATCACCAACGATTTACCGCGGAACTCTCCGCGTACCAGCCCAACCGACGCCAGCACCCCCAGTACCGTCGCTAATACCGTCGCCAGCGGCGCAATCAGCAGGCTGTTGCCAAGCGAACTTAGCCATTCACTGGAGTGAAAAAATTCCCGATACCAGCGCAGGGAAAACCCGGCCAGCGGGTAGCTGAGGAACGACCCGGCATTGAACGATAACGGCACGATCACCAACACCGGCACCACCAGAAACAGCAGCATTGCCGCACCATAAAAATTGAAGAAGCCATTCCACACCCGCAGCAACTGCGACCCCTGCTGTCTCATTTCCTTCATCGGTTTCATCGCTTGCTCCTTCGGTTAACGCGCCGCTGCATCGGCGTCGGTGCGGGTGACGCGGATATACACCACATACAACAACACGACGATCACCAACAGCTGTGTCCCCAGCGCTGCCGCCATCCCCCAGTTCATGGTGGTATTGGTGAAAAACGCCACAAAATAACTGAGCATCTGGTCACCTGGCCCACCCAGCAGCGCCGGCGTAATGTAGTAGCCAATCGCCATCATGAACACCAGCAATGCGCCGGCAGTCACCCCGGCGTAGGTTTGCGGTACATATACCCGCCAGAATGCCAAAAACGGATGCGCACCCAGTGAAATCGCCGCCCGCACATAGTTGGGTGAGATGCCTTTCATCACCGCATACAGCGGCAACACGAAGAACGGCAACAAAATATGAGTCATGGAGATGTAGACACCAACACGGTTGAACACCAGCTCCAGCGGCTCATCAATGATGCCAAGCCCTATCAACGAACGGTTAATCAACCCGCCGGATTGCAGCAGCACAATCCAACTGGCAGTACGCACAATCAGTGAGGTCCAGAATGGCAGCAACACCAGAATCATCAGCAGGTTGGCGCGATTATCCGGCTGCTTCGCCAGCCAGTACGCCAGCGGGTAGCCCAGCGCCACGCACAACAACGTGACTATGCCCGCCATCAGCAACGTACGCAGCAGTACATCCACATACAACGCCTGATCAGCGGGTTGCGTAACCACTTTGCCGGTCTGTGAATCCACCTTATGGTCAAATACCGCTAACAGGTAGTAGCTGGTAAATGGCCGGGATGCGCGGTCAATGGTTTTCCAGGTGGTCAGTTCACCCCACATCGGTTGATCGGCAATCAGTTGCTCACGCAACCCCGCTGCCTCATCTGACGGCAATTTCCGTAATGTGCGGGTGATTAACGTACGATACTGGTTGTCTTCATAACCCAGCCGTTTCGTGATGGTAGCAACCTGCCCGGTGTTCCGGGCATTGCGCAGATCACTCACCAGCGCCCGGAAAACGGCTTCATCCGGAACATCGTTGCCGGACCATTGCCGCATAGCCTCGATAGTAGACGGCATACTGACGCGCAGGTCCGGGTTGGACACGCTTTTACCCAGAATCGACAGTATCGGGAACAGGAAACTGACCAGAATAAACAGGAACAGCGGTGCTATCAGCAGCAGCGAGCGTTTCTGGTAGCGTGCCTGTGCCTGGCGTAATTGCTGTTTCAGATTGGTACGGTTACCTTCATCGCCGGTTGGCGGTGCTGCCTTCAACATTTCGCTCTGGGACATCAGCGTTCTCTCCTTGTGATCAATACCGATTCAGCATTACTTCTGGGCAGCCCAGGCGTTGAAGCGCTGTTCCAGCTCTTCGCCGTGATCAATCCAGAATTCGGTATCCACTTGCACCGATTGTGCCAGGTTATCCGGTGCGGTCGGCAGGTTATTGCTGACCGCCGGACTCAACAACGCGGTGGTTTTGCTGTTGGTCGGGCCATAGGCAATATTTTCGGCGAATACTTTCTGATTTTCTGGCTGGTTGGCAAACGCGATAAACTGTTCGGCTACAGCTTTGTGTTTAGAACCTTTCACAATCGCCCAGCTATCGAGATCGTACAGCCCGTCTTTCCAGACGATATTGATACCCGGTTTCTCTTTCTGAGCGACTGCCACACGGCCATTGTAGGCGGAAGTCATCACCACATCGCCCGCTACCAGCCACTGCAACGGCTGCGCGCCAGATTCCCACCACTGAATGTTGGATTTGATCTGATCGAGTTTCTTGAACGCACGATCAACACCGGCGGGTGTCGCCAGCACCTTATAGACGTCTTCACGTTTCACGCCATCCGCCAGCAAGGCGATTTCCAGCGTGAACTTGGCGCTCTTGCGTAACGCACGTTTGCCGGGGTAATTTTTGACGTCCCAGAAGTCAGCCCAGCTTTTTGGCGCCTGTTGCAGTTTGTTAGCGTTATAGGCCAGCACGGTGGACCAGACAAAGATCCCGGCGCCGCATTCAGAAACCGAACCTTTTACAAAATCAGCCTGATTACCCAGCTTTTTCCAATCCAGCGTTTCAAACAATCCTTCGTTGCAGCCGCGCAGTAATTCCGGACCTTCCACTTCCACCACATCCCAGCCGACCTGACCGGTCTGCACCATAGCGCGGATTCGAGCCATTTCACCATTGTATTCGCCCGCTTCGATCACCCCCTTGCCCGACGCCTGAAACGGCTTGTAAAACGCTTTGTCCTGCGCGTCCTTATTGGTACCGCCAAAAGAAATCACAGTCAGGTTTTCAGCCCAACTCTGGGAGGCCATGGCAACGAGCAAAGCGGATAATGCAAATTTTTTCAACATGGTCTGGCTCCTGAAGAGAGTAGTCAACGTATGCCCGCGAGGGCAAAACCATTAAATTTTTTTGATGCATAGGCATCAATTTATAAAGCAGTTTTCATGCCAGTTTCTATTGTCCGGGTCGAAAACTACTGGATGGCGCCGCGGAGAAACCACACCGTGCAATATGCACAGTGCTTATACTATTTTTAACGTAATGACCTGTGAGTAGAGCGTAGCCGCTCGTATCGAATTTGCTTTATTGTGGTGCAATCCACAATAAGGATGCACCACGTTGAAGCATGAGGTTATCGGGATGAACATCCCGGCTCATTCGCCATCAGGCTGAAGGAGAGAGATCAACGCAGAGATATTTCATCTCCAGGTATTCCTCGATGCCAAAGCGAGAGCCTTCGCGCCCCAGACCTGACTGTTTCACCCCGCCAAAGGGAGCCACTTCGTTGGAAATTAGCCCAGTGTTGATCCCCACCATGCCGTACTCCAGCGCTTCCGGTACCCGCCACTGGCGAATGGCGTCGCGGGTATAGACATACGCAGCCAGGCCGAATTCGGTATCATTGGCCATCGCCACCGCCTGCGCCTCATCGTCGAACGGGAACAGCGGCGCCACCGGGCCAAACGTCTCCTCACGGGCGAAACGCATGTCAGGCGTCACACCGCCTATCACCGTTGGGGTGAAGAAGGTGCCGCCAAGCGCGTGACGTGCGCCGCCAGTCAGCAATTCCGCCCCTTTTGACAGCGCATCGTCAATATGCTGCTGCACCTTGCCAACCGCATCTTCGTCAATCAATGGGCCTTGCGTCACACCGGGCTGAGTCCCCTCGCCCACGTTCAACTTTTCTACTTCTTCCACCAGCCGTGCCGCCAGCGCCGGATAGATGCCGCGCTGAACATAAATGCGGTTGGCACAGACGCAAGTCTGACCGCTGTTGCGGAACTTGGACGCCAGAATGCCTTTTATCGCCTGCTCCAGATCTGCATCGTCAAACACAATGAACGGTGCGTTGCCGCCCAGTTCCAGCGACAGTTTTTTTACCGTCGGCGCGCTTTGCGCCATCAGAATGCGTCCAACCTCAGTAGAGCCGGTAAAACTCAGCTTACGCACCACCGGGCTGTCGCACAGCACTTTACCCACCGAGGCAGCTTCGCCGGTCACCATCTGCAACACACCGGCAGGAATACCGGCCTGTAGTGCCAGTTCCGCCAACGCCAGCGCGGTGAACGGCGTCTGCTCCGCCGGTTTGACGATCATGGTGCAGCCCGCCGCCAGCGCCGGTGCGGCTTTGCGGGTGATCATCGCCGCCGGGAAGTTCCAGGGCGTGATCGCCGCACACACGCCAATGCCTTGCTTAATCACCAGCAAACGCTGATTTGCCTGCGGCGACTGCAACACACTGCCCTCAACCCGCTTGGCTTCTTCGGCAAACCAGTCAATAAACGAGGTGGCATAAGCGATTTCACCCTTGGCTTCCGCCAGCGGTTTCCCCTGCTCGGCGGTCAGAATCGCCGCGATATCATCCTGATGCGCACGAATCAGTTGCGCCCATACCTGCATCAGTGCCGCACGCTCTTTACCGGTACGCTGCCGCCATGCGATCAGCGCCTGCTCTGCGTGGGCAATCGCCTGCTGGGTTTGCTGCGCCGTCACCAGCGGAATGCTGCCTAGCTCAACTCCCGTGGCCGGGTTGTTCACGCTCAGACGAGCGCCGTTATGGCTGTCTTGCCACTCGTCGCCAATCAGACATTGCTGACGAAATAACGCGTTATTTTTTAGTTGCATAGTTACCTTTTCGCTCACGTCTCACTTTGCCAGAACCTGGGACAGAATCGACAGTGCCTTGCTGAACTGGGCATCCGGAATGGTCAGCGGATACAGGAAACGAATCACGTTGCCGTGCGTACCACAGGTCAGCAACAGCAGCCCTTGCTCCAGTGCCGCCTGCTGGTATTTTTTGGTGATCTCCACGCTCGGTTTGCCGGTTTGCGGGTCATTGAATTCCACCGCCACCATGGAGCCACGGGCACGAATATCCGCGATTGCTGGATTGCCGGTTTTCGCCTTTTCCAGCGCTTCTACCAGTGTAGCGCCCAGACGCTGGGCACGCTGGCACAGTTGTTCTTCTTCAATCACATCCAGCACCGCCAGTGCCGAAGCCACCGCCAGCGGGTTACCGGCATAGGTTCCGCCCAGCCCGCCAGGACCCGGTGCGTCCATCACCTCGGCTCGCCCTACCACGCCGGAAATGGGGAAACCGCCGCCCAGACTTTTCGCCATGGTGATCAGGTCCGCTTTATCGTCGTAATACTCCATGGCAAAGACCTTGCCGGTACGGGCAAAACCGCTCTGCACTTCGTCTGCGATCAGCAACATGCCGTATTTGTCACACAACTGGCGCACACCGCTGATAAATTCCGGCGGCGCGACATTGAAGCCGCCTTCGCCCTGGACTGGTTCGAGCAAAATGGCCGCGACCTGATCGGCAGCGATATCGGTGTGCAGCAGGCGATCAATACTCTCCAGCGCCTGTTCTACCGTCACGCCGTGCTGGGCGTTCGGGTACAGCGCATGGAAAATGGACCCAGGGAACGGGCCGAATCCGGTGGAATACGGCGCCACTTTACCGGTCAACGTCAGAGTCAGCAGCGTGCGGCCATGGAACGCCGCACCAAAGGCAATCACACCAGGGCGCTTAGTATAGGCACGGGCAATTTTCACTGCATTTTCAACCGCTTCAGCACCTGTCGTGAAGAAAGCGGTTTTAGCCGGGCCGTCAATCGGCGCCAGCGCGTTCAGGCGTTCGGCCAGCGTCACATAGCTGCCGTACGGCACGATTTGATAAGCCGTATGGGTGAATTTCTCCAATTGTTCGCGCACCGCCGCCACCAGTTTAGGGTGACGGTGACCGGTGTTCAGCACCGCAATCCCAGCCGCAAAATCGATGTACTCGCGCCCTTCAACATCCCACAGGGTGGCGTTCTCAGCCTTGTCGGCAAAGAAATCACACATCACACCCACGCCACGCGGCGTGGCGGCCAAACGACGTTGATTCAATTCGCTGTTACTCATTTTCCGCTCCGATTCGATGAACACACCACCCAAATAAGGGTTGACGATTAACGTTATGATGTTGTTATTTATCCCCTGCATGGCCCTATAATCCAGAGCCAGTTTTTAATATTTGAAGGATCCACTTTGCGTTCACTACTGACTGATTTGCTGCTGCAAGGGCTGGAGCGCCAGCAGGAAGGCACCCTCAACAAGCGGCTGTACGATACGATCCGGCAGGCCATTCTGCGTGGAGATATTGCGCCGGGCCGACGGCTGCCCTCGTCCCGCGACCTGGCGCAACAGTTGTCGTTGTCGCGCAATACGGTGCTCGCCGCCTTCGAACAGTTACTGGCGGAAGGTTATATCGAAACCCGCAGCGGCAGCGGCAGTTACGTCATCGAACAGTTACCCGACGCTCACCCGCCAGATGTACGCGACGACACTCTGTCGCCATTGCGTCCGGCCATGCAGGAAATTTCCCGACGCGGTATGCACCTGCTGGGCTACGCGGGCGCGTCGGCACGTCAGTGGGGTGCGTTTATGCCTGGTATTCCGGATATCGCCAGCTTTCCGCACGATCTGTGGCGACGGCTGCAAACCCGCCTGTCTCGCCGCCTGAAGCCGGAACAGCACTCCTACTCGCCCATCGGGGGTTGCCCGGAGCTACAACAGTCACTGGTGGACTACCTCCGGGTGGCGCGCTCGGTCACCTGTACGCCAGAGCAAATATTGATTACCGAAGGTACCCACCAGGCGATGGATTTGCTGGCCAAAATGTTGTGTAACCCCGGCGATCTGGCATGGATTGAAGACCCGTGCTATTGGGGAATGCGCAACGTACTGACCATCAATGGCCTGCGTATCTCTCCGATTGCGGTGGATGAACAAGGGATGGTGCCGCCGGACGATGTCTCGTCCCACTCGGTACCGCGGCTGATTTGCGTTACCCCATCGCACCAGTATCCGCTGGGTGCCGTCATGAGTCTGGCACGCCGCCAGCGCCTGCTGACGCTGGCACAGGAACACGGCAGTTGGGTTATCGAAGACGATTACGACAGCGAGTTCCGCTTTTCCGGCAGCCCGATTCCGGCATTACAAGGGCTACAAACACAACCACCGGTGATTTACATCGGTACATTCAGCAAAACCCTCTATCCGGGACTGCGCGTCAGTTACATGGTGCTGCCGCCGCATCTGGCACGTGAACTGAAAACAGCGCACGCCGAGCTGTACCGAGGCGGTCACCTGCTGACGCAACTGACGCTAAGCCAGTTCATCCGCGAAGGCCACTACGCCGCCCACATCCGGCGTATGCGCCTGCTCTACGCCCGCCGTCGTGCGCTGTTGAGCGAATTGATTGTGCAGCATTTGGGGGATGACTATCTCGGCTACAACAGCAATGCCGGCCTGCACCTGATCTTGCGCTTGCCTGACCATATCGACGATGTGGTGCTGAGCGCCCGTATTCTGCAACACGGCGTGATGGTTAAACCGTTGTCCAGCTACTACCTGCGACCCGCGCCTCAACGTGGGCTGTTGCTCGGTTACGCCAGTGTGGATGAAAGCGAAATGGTACAGGCATTTAGCGTGATTCTTAGCTGCTTACGCACGCTGGATAAACAACGCATCTGACACCCTGCACCGAGCGCCCCACACACTGTAAAAACGGGTTACTCCGCCAGCTCTTGCATTCTTTTTTCGCCCCACCATTTAGCACTAAAACAGTGCATCACCTCAACAAAAATCACCATTATGATGCAAGACAATCCAAGCCATGCATCGCACTGTCTCATGCAATTAGCCCACTACTCCAGCCTTATTGTTGTGCAATATGCACAGTCAGCTATCCAGTCAGCAGCAGAGTATTCGCGTTACTCCTGCTCACGACACGATCATGCACACCGTTTTTTCTGCGCCGAAATAATAAGAATAATTTTTCAATTATCTATCAGGCATGACTTATGCATATATCATTACCAGCACCACGCTACGACACCTGAGAGAAGGGAAGAATGAAAACCTACGTTAGCTTCAAAAATATTCAAAAAACCTACGATGGCAATCGTCTGGTAGTCAAGAATCTGAATCTGGATATTCAGGAAGGGGAATTTCTCACCATGTTAGGCCCGTCCGGCTCAGGCAAAACCACCAGCCTGATGATGCTGGCCGGCTTTGAAACGCCGACCCAGGGTGAAATCCTGCTGCGCGACACCCCGTTGCACAACCTGCCGCCCCATCAACGCGGCATCGGCATGGTATTTCAGAACTACGCATTGTTCCCGCACATGACCGTGGCGGAGAATCTGGCGTTTCCGCTTTCTATTCGCCGCATGAACCGTAGCGACATTAAAGAAAAAGTGGACCGCGTGTTGAACCGCGTCAAGCTGACCAATCTGGCCGACCGCTACCCGGCGCAGATGTCCGGTGGTCAACAACAACGCGTAGCACTGGCCAGAGCACTGGTGTTTGAACCACGACTGGTGCTGATGGATGAACCGCTGGGCGCGCTGGACAAGCAACTGCGTGAACACATGCAACTGGAAATCAAAGAATTACATCGCGCATTGGAACTCACTGTGGTGTACGTCACCCACGACCAGAGTGAAGCCATGACCATGTCGGACCGGGTTGCCGTGTTTAACGACGGGATTATTCAGCAGATGGACAGCCCCAGCGATATCTATGAACGGCCACAAAATGCCTTCGTAGCGCAGTTTATCGGTGAAAATAATACGCTGATTGGCACCCAGTCCGGCAGCGACGGCGATTACTATCAGGCACAGTTGGATGACGGCACCGTCCTGCGTGCACTGAAAGTTCGCCCCAGCTCACCGGGCAGAAAAATTCATCTGTGTATTCGCCCGGAACGGGTAAAGGTCAACGCCAGCGTATTGCCGGAAGGCGCACAGCAGGCCCGTGCGCGTATCCAGCAGTTTATCTATCTTGGCGATCATGTCCGCATGATGACCGAAGTTGCAGGCCAATCACAATTTATGGTGAAACTGCCTGCCAGCGATGTTAATCCGGATTGGCAGGTCGGCAGTGAAATCCACTTATCCTGGCTTCCGGAACACCTGCGTGCGTTGGACGCACTGGATATCACGGCGACGCAATGAAGATGGCGGCAAACGCCGCCTCGGATTACGACGTCAATACTCAAGGGTGGGTGGCTCTCAGCCCGGAATCCTGTCAACATAGGCCTGTCACGGGCGGTCGCCAGTTGCAGGCGTTAATGGCCGCTCTCCCCTTCATAACGGGTTCAACACAGGGAGCGCTTTATCTATGCCACATGTTGCCATCAAGTATTTTCCCCGCAATCTGCCGGAAACTGTCAAACAGGATTTGGCAAACGATATCAGCGAATTACTCAAGAAGTACCTGAATGCGGAAGACAAGTCGATCTCGATTGCCTTAACCGAAGTTACGCCAGAGCGCTGGAAAGAGACGGTTTACGATATCGAAATTGGCCCGGAGCTGGATAACCTCACCAAAAAACCGGGGTATACGTTGTAACAGCAATGTCTGAATGCATTATCGGTAATAAAGGGCAGGATAGTGTCTTACCGATAGCGATCTGAACCATTTACGCTGCCTCATCAAAACACAGGGCTCATTACGAGCCTTGTAACACAACTAACCTGCCTGTCATTAACACTGTGGCTTCGTTGCTACTCAATTAGGTAGCCGGATAAGGCCGAACAGCAGATATATACCCTAAATAATTCGAGTTTCAGGAAGGCGGCAAGGGAAGGAATCCCGATGAGCTTACTCAGGTAAGTGATTCGGGTGACTGAGCGCAGCCAACGCACCTGTAACTTGAAGTATGACGGGTATATTATCATTATGGTATAGTGTTTATTATGGCATGTTATTCTTTACAGTATAATTTTTACCTTTCCTTCACGATAACAAATATTTTCCTCAGTTAATTTCAAATAAAGTTTCTCATTATCAGGAGAGCCTATTATAGACTGCATCCCTTAATTCACCCCCGCTGACTGATAATGTTCAAAAACATTGATTTTTTTTCGTTTCATGAACTTAATTCGGATATTCCTACGACTACCATCCGTCAACATCATGCAACATTAAAACAATCAAAAAATTAATGCTTTATCATGCGAAAAATCAAGATAAATAACCTAAAACAGGCACACAACATGAGAATAAATCGCAAACTTAGACAAATTAAAATCAGCCATATTCAATGTAAACCTTTGTAAAAGGCATTTCAATTTAAAGCAAAAAACCAATATTAACAGCACATTGATTGAATATTGGTTTTTGTTGTTTTTTTTTTAAAAACGCGGATATTTTATACTTCCTTTTCCACAAAACTGTTGGGGGATGCATTCATGCTTAGGGAATCAATTAATTCTATAGAGCATTTCCCCTTCAGGCGAACGGGTGAATGTCTTGTAAAAGAATTACCTGATATCTTTCAGTTAGGCGAAAATTTTTACTGTGCCGCCTTCCCGCTTATGAAGTTATTACCTGCGAGATACATTTTAGATACAGCGGAAAAAAATAACGAATTGCTTCCTGGCGATACAGTTGTAGAAAGCACATCAGGAACCTTTGGCCTTGCCCTGGCTTTACTCTGCGCAGAGAGGAGATATAAGCTTGTTCTGGTTGGTGACTCTGCAATTGATAACTACCTGATGTCAAGACTGAAAACACTGGGTGCGCGAGTAGATATTATTGACAAAGAAATAGAAGAAAGGGATGGTCCACAAAAAGCACGTCTTGATCGTGTGAATCAGATCATTGTTTCAGAAAATGCTTTCTGGACAAGGCAGTATTTCAATGAAGGAAACATCGAGTCCTATCATGCTGTATCAACACTGATTTTCGAAAGAGTCGGAAATATAAATTATCTATGCGGAACAGTTGGTACTGGCGGTTCCATGTCTGGTACATCAATAGGTCTGAGAAAATATAATCCTGACTTAAAGACGATAGGAATTGATACACACAACAGCGTATTATTTGGACATAAAAATGGTAAAAGATTATTACGTGGATTGGGTAATAGCATCATTCCGGGAAATATTCGTTATGAAGAATTCGATGAAATACACTGGGTCAGTGCCAGAGAAGCCTATATTGCAACACGAGAGATTTATCGAAAATATGGTCTGTTTATGGGGGGAACAAGTGGAGCGGCTTATCTCGTAGCTAATTGGTATGCACAACATAATCCTGACAAAGTCACGATAGCGTTGTTTCCTGATGAAGGTCATCGTTATTTTGACACAATCTACAATGATGACTGGATGAATACTGTTCCCGGTTGGGGTTCTGCACAGTTCAGTACTCTCTCCCCCAAAAAAGTCAGTGTGCCAGATGAAGAACTTACCCGCTGGTCCATGTTTCACTGGGGCAGGAAGGCCAAGCCGTGATGAAATATCTCATTTTCGTGGAAAGTAACACAACAGGAACTGGAGAGATATTTCTGGAAAGGGCATCAAAAGCTGGCTATGAACCGGTCTTAATGTATCGAGATGGAAATCGCTATCATTTTCTTAATAAAGCGCCTTTCCGGACTATCAAGGTCGATACAAGCAATATTGATCATATTCTACATTCTGTTGCATCTGAACTTGGGACTGAAAATGTAGCCGGTGTCTGGTCAACATCAGAGTATTATATTTCTACTGCTTCTGAGCTGGCATCATTACTTAATCTTCCATCACTTGATTGCGAACGTATCAAGGCGGTGAGGAACAAAAAATTTCAAAGAGAGCAATTGAATCGTCACCAGTTAAGTTATACGCCATTTTCTGAAATTACAGACAAGGCAGCAGTACTGCATTTTGTACACTCTGTAGGTTTTCCGGTTATTATCAAACCCGTGGATTGTTCAGGAAGTGTCGGAGTACTTGCCATTAGCGATGAAAACGAGCTGCTCCGTGCATTAAGTACTGTTTTCGGATCTTCCGTATCGACTACCGAGTGGATTATTGAAAAGTACTACCCTGGGGAACAATACTCAGTTGAAGTATTCAACAGCAACATTGTTGGAATAACCCACCAGCATTATGATTATTTTCCCAGAATGATTGCAGTAGGTCATGATTTCCCAGCTTTACTAGAAACGGAAAAAACAACCGCTCTGACTACTCTAATTGGACGGGTTATATCGCTGTTTGGTCTGACATCAGGCCCCGTACACATTGAAGTACGATTCTTGCAAGACGAGAACATAAAAATTATTGAAGTGAACCCTCGTTTAGCAGGTGGGTATATTCCTGAAATTTTCAGACTATCGACAGGCTCCGATTTAATAAAAGCATGTATTGATTATTGCACGGGTAACATCGTTGATTTATCGAAACCTGAAAATAACTTTTCAGCTATCCGATTTATTGTTAAAGGTAATAAGTTAAATCACCGCGTATTTCGATGTCTGAAAGAAAAATGTCAGGAAGCGGTGCTGTGTTTTGATGAAAACAAGCGCAAAGAAAGCATTTTTCATGGTGATTTCAGAGACCGTTATGGTCATATCATAGTGATGACGCCGAATGTTTCCGCAAGGGAAGACGTTATTGAAATTTTGAATAATTCATCTTATCCTGTTATGGACACGTAATCATGAAAGATATTACTAATCAGATATGGAGTAATTTCATCTGTGATTTCCCAAATGAAATAACCAACACCGACACCATTAATTTTAAGATAAAAACTGCTATCAGGGGAAGAAGTTACTATTATCCCCCCACGATTTTAAACCATTTATTGCGGGATGAAATTGAAAAAAGATCATTGCAACTTAATACATTAATCACGTCTATACCTCATTTTTATTTTGATGGTAACTTCAATGCATGGATCGATTATCTTGGATATGATGACTATGAGTCTCATTTTCTAAAAAAATTTACTTCAGAAAAATTTCAGAGACGTGCATTGCTCTTCATGCGCCCTGATTTTATTCTTACCGACAATGGTATCAGGCTGTGTGAAGTTAATGTTGCAGCAACCATAGGGGGGATGAGTGGAAATATTAACTATATTGATTCTTTTCAAAAAACAATTTTCTTTGAGCATATATCATGCTCAAAGAAATTCAGACTCCATTTTGATCATCCTGAATCGCACTGGCAGAAAGCGCTTCATTCCACCCTTGCTAATTCTGTATCACACACAATCCCAGTGCTGTTCGAGGCTATTGCATCAGCTCTGGATAAAAGCCCTATGCGAAAATCCTTTATTGACATGGCAGAATCAGCAGGATTTAAAGTTATCAGCGGCATAATACAGGAATTAGATATTCGAACGACAGGAGTTTTTATTGATAATATTCGTATTGACATTGTTTACACCAGGTTCACCTGGGGTGAAATTAAGAAGTATGTTCCTTTTGATATTCTATCATCCCTCGCAGAGGCAGATGAAAATGGTTTGGTAGACTTTATCTCCCCTCCACTATATACACTTTACGACAACAAGAAAAACCTTGTTCTTCTCAGCTCTAAACGAGATAAAAAAATCGAAAAAGACCTTGCTGAAATCATCACAGAAACAATTCCGCTTGATGACACCGTCAAACAAAAAATATGTGAAGAAAAAAACAACTGGGTTATAAAACCTTCCTCTGAATACGGTGGTAAAGGAGTTTGCATTGGAAGCGAAACTTCTGATAATTCTTGGAAATCGCTTATAGAAACCATATTGTCAGCGAAAATCAGCTATGTTGCGCAAAGAAAAATTAATCGTACCTCTATATTCACCGATCCTTCTGGTCAGCGTTACGTTATCTCAGCCGGAGGTATGGTGTTCAACGGTCATTTCGCCGGAGTATATTTAAGAAGATTAAGCATTGACAGTGAAAAACTAGTTATTAATGGTGCTCAAGGTGCGGAATGCGCGCCAGCAGTTTTTTTTACAGAGGAATAGACTAAAATGAATATTACTGTTCTGGTTTATGTCTCCCGCGTTGAAAATCTTCGCCTTGATAATTATCTCATCATTCCCAATGCATTGTTGCGTGCAGGCTGCAAAGTACTCCTTTCTGATATCACCACGATATCACTCCGTGACAGTATTTTTTACAGTGACTGCTATGAACTTGACAGCGTAAAAAACTCAGGCGAACGTCTGGATACATTGCCTTGCACAACACGTGTTGTCGATGATATTGATCTGGTCTGGTCTCTTGCGAGTCCTCACCCTGATATTTATCTGGAAACCTTTCAGATGTTATGGGTCCTCAATCAACGAGTTCCTTTTGTAAATGACGCTTCAGCACTGCTTTTTCTCAATAACAAAATTACCCTTTCAGAGTCCATCCCTCGTGAGTATCTGCCGGAAAGCCATGTTGTCAGCGACTACAGGTATCTTTTTGCCAAACTTGAAGAAGACAGGGAGCAAACATGGGTTCTCAAACCTGCTAACGAGGGATGTGGTGCTGATGTTTACCTTATCAGTATGCGTGAGAAAAATGCCCGTGCATTGGTTCAATCTGCTACAGGTAACGAGGTCGCAAACCATGAACGCTACGGACGACCAACGATAGGATCATCAAGAAAATTTGCCGCTGTACAGAAATATGTACCGAACGTGACGGAAAATGAAAAACGCGTGCTTATTGTTGGGGGGATTCCTGTCTGTGGTTTCAGACGCTATCACCACGAAGATGATCATCGTGCGAACGTCACATTAGGCAATAAGTTTGATCCGCTTACTCTGACTAAAGAGGAAGCGCTGTTTTGTCGTCACCTCGGCAAACGTCTCATGGCGCTCGGCATTTATTATGCGGGACTGGATCTGGCTTTTCCCTATGTTCTTGAACTTAACCTCGTCAATCCTGGTGCACTCAACTATTCCTATAAAGCGTCTGGTATAGATCAGTCAGATGAAGCAATCAGCCACCTTTTCAATGCTCTTAAAAAGAAAAAGTTAATTTTATGAAACTGTTAGCTGCGTTAAAACACCGAATAATAAATCGTTTGTGGGGTGGACTCACGCTTTCATGTATTGGTGCCGAAATTTATTCATTTGCTGTAGTGTGGATAGCAACTAATCGTTTTGGAAATAAGTCGGGTTACCTTATTGCGTTACAATCTGCCGTCATTTTAATTGCCACTCTGACATCTGGAGCGTTCACTGTTGGCATGACGAATAAGAAAATGATGCTGGTTTCGGATCTTATCAGATTTTTTGTGACGTTTCTTCCATTCCTCAGTTGGTATATTACACACGAAGTATCTACAACATTATTGATTGTCGTGATCATCATTGTCTCTTACTTTCGCCCTGTATTTGATCCAGCATTGCAGGCAATTCTACCTTCAATTTCATCTGACAGGCAATTTCTCCAATCGATTAATGGCCTTTTTGACGTCGTCAGACGTATTGCACGTATTGCCGGCCCGGCGCTTGCAGCATTCATGTTCACCGTGATGCCTGTGTATAATTTTTTTGCTGTTAACGCCCTTACTTACCTGTTGTCTGCGCTCTTCATTCTTAGTGTTTCCAGAGAACTTAACCTCATTGAACCTGCTACCAAAATAAATACGGACCGAGCTGGCTTCATAAAGAAAAACATTGATGCAATATCAGGAGGATTTACCGCTCTAAACCAAAAATTTTCCCTTAATTATCACCTGATTGCTTACGCATTCTGTAATGGTGGATGGTATGTCAGTCTTGTTGTAGGACTTGCCTTAAAACTTCATCTGAGTTTCCCTGAAAAATCAGAATACTTCGGGTACGTTCTCGGTATATATGGTGTATTCAATGTGTTATCAAACCTAATTTTCTCTGAGTTAACAGTGAATAAACCCGTCCTGGCAATGTCAGCGGGGCGCCTACTCTCCGGAGCAGCGTTGTTGTGTTTGGCGCTGAGCAATTCTTTGCCATTTATCATGCTGTTTGCTGCAATAGCTGCTTTGGGCGCTCCTGTAACACAGCTTCCTCTCGCAACACTAATGCAGACACTGTTTACCAAAGAGGACGTGGTAAAAGTTTTCCGTTGCCGAATGTTTTATGAATGGTTATTTCTGCTGCTCTCTCTTCTGGCCGCACCGGAGCTTATTCATCTATTTAGTCTTAATGCTGTCATGATAATTGCTGCGCTGTCTTATTTATTATTAGGGATCATTGGGATATTTATCACCAGTGAATTTAATTATGAGAATTGAATCTGGAGCAAAAATGAACATAGTGATTGAACATCCAAATTATATTGTTATTGATGATTTTCTTGACACACACGTTCATCATGAGCTTTGGAAATATTGTCAGACAGATGATTATAGCGTTGTTAATCGTGAAAAATGGTCAAAAGTCTGGCGTATCGGCGATGGAAACCCAATGTATGGGAACCTTATTTTTTTCAAACCACACGGTTGAAGAACATCTCGTCAGTACTAAAAGGTATAAAAAAGGAGAATATCGGGTCTGTCCTACTGGTGATATCGTTGATGAATTCCTGAGCAGGCTTGATGCAGTGATACCGAGATTAACTCATACCATTGGAAAACCGGGGGAAGCGTGGCTTGGCACTACATTTAAACCCTACATCTATCCAGAAGGAAGCGGCCTTTCCTGGCATCAGGATGGCGCATATTCTGGGGCCTTTATCTTTTATACTAATCCTGTCTGGAAGGCTAACTGGGGTGGCGAGCTTTTCCTGGCTAATCATGCCCCTGGTGCCGACATTCGTGTATCTCACACCTTAGCGAATGGTCGTAACGTAATGACAGGCGGACACCTTGACAGTGCAAAAGAAGACAGTGTTCTTCTTGAAAACGGCACAGGGACTTATGTAATACCTAAACCTAACCGGTTAGTTGTTTTAGGCGGTGGAATTGCTCACAAAATCAACCGGGTTAATTGCGGAGTTTCAAGTCAACCACGTGTTTCATGCTCCGGTTTTTTTATCAAAAAAAGCCCCCAACCATAAAATCAGGGGCTTTTTAGTACTCACAATCAGAATGCAGCAGCAAAAATATCGACAATTTTCGCGTGAGTGGCTTTTTCGGGTTGGTCAGGAACTGGCATCTTTCAGTGCATTTCTCGCTACAAAAAAGCTATTTATCTCCTTGCCTTATCTCCGCGCTATCTATCCTTTTACCTTGTCACTCTTAGCCTTAACTGCTCCGCGAGATATGACACCTGATATTCACCCGTTGCCGCTTTAACGGTCAATTCTTCCAGCGAATTGTCGTTATCAGCAATCAATACGCCATTACGGTGCAAAAACACCATGGTGACAAAAAAGGCGGTGCGCTTATTACCGTCATTAAAGATGTGACCACGCGCAACAGTTACCCAATATGTCGCCGCCAGTACAAAGAGATCCGTCACATCTTCATAATAAAGACGGTTCTGCACCCGATAAATCAAGGCTTCCGCCCGACCTGGATCTGCCATACCGGCAACCCCTGGCAACATCTGCAGAATGCGATCATGAAAAGCAATGACGTCCTGTGCACTGACCCATTTCATCTGTCGGCAAGCGCTTTGACCGTGTGTTCATGGCGCTGCATGATGAAATCAAATTCAGCGTCTAATCTGGCTTTTTGATAAGCCTCGAATTCGGCCTTGGGGATGAGCACAGCCGACGTCCCATTGCGGCGCGTAATTTCCACCGGTTCACCGCTGGCTGCCGTATCAATGACCGTTGCAATATGTTGTCGAGCTTCAGTAATGGTGTACGTTTTCATGGTATCCCCCTCAAGATGTACATCTTAATGGTACATCTGATTCGTACAACAGACCACCACCCGCTCTGATCACGCCATAAAAAAGCCCCCAGGCTGGGGGCTTCCCGAACTATTCAGCTACATATTCAACTACAATCAGAATGCAGCAGCAAAAATCTCGACGATTTCCGCGTGAGTGGCTTTTTTCGGGTTAGTCAGGCCACAAGCATCTTTCAGTGCGTTATCTGCCAGAATATTGAAGTCTTCTTCTTTCACACCCAGGTCTTTCAACCCTGCCGGAATGCCGACATCACGCGCCATCTGGCTGATGGCCTTAATAGCCGCTTCCGCCGCCTGCTGATCGCTCAGACCGGCGACATCCACACCCAGTGCGACGGCGACGTCTTTCAGACGAGGGGCGGCAACCGCTGCGTTATAACGCTCTACATGCGGCAACAGTACCGCGTTACATACCCCGTGCGGCAGGTTGTAGAAGCCGCCCAGTTGGTGCGCCATTGCATGAACATAACCCAGCGATGCATTATTGAACGCCATACCCGCCATGAACTGGGCATAGGCCATCTGTTCACGCGCCACTATGTTTTTACCGTCTTTCACCGCATCACGCAGATGGTCACGAATCAGCTCCATCGCCTTAATCGCAACCGCATCGGTAATCGGGTTAGCAGCGGTCGAGACATAGGCTTCAATGGCATGGGTCAGTGCATCCATCCCGGTTGCTGCGGTCAGCGACGCTGGCATACCGACCATCAAGACCGGATCGTTGACGGACATTACCGGTGTCACGTTCTTATCAACAATTGCCATTTTCACGTGGCGCACTTCATCGGTGATGATGCAGAAACGGGTCATTTCAGAGGCCGTCCCCGCCGTGGTGTTGATGCCGATCAGCGGCAACTGCGGTTTGGCAGACACATCCACGCCTTCATAATCGGCGATTTCGCCACCATTGGCCGCCAGCAAGGCGATCCCTTTAGCACAGTCATGGGAAGAACCGCCGCCCAGCGATATGACGCAGTCACTATGGTTCGCTTTAAGAATTTTCAGGCCTGCATCGACGTTGGCCACAGTCGGGTTCGGCTGCACGCCGTCATACACCTCACTGTCGACCTGATATTTCTTCAGCAGTTGCTGCACGGAAGCCGCAACACCAATCTTGTTCAGCACGCCATCCGTTACGATTAACGCGTGTTTGAAACCCTGCAACTGAATCTGCCTGGCCGCTTCCTCTAATGCACCTTCGCCCATCAGGTTTAAGGCTGGAATATAAAATGCGCTGCTCATAGATCACCATCCATTTTATTACAGAGTTATAACCTGTCGTCATCCTAGCATTGACATTTTTCAGCAAATTTGACCCAGAGCAAATTTCCAACATTCTCCAACACAGAAGCGTAAAATCAATTTTTTACCCGAAAAACAATAATAAATAACTGTTATTTGGGTGAAAAATTATTTTATATAGTGCGAATATATTACAGTGACATAAATGGTTACATGAAATAAGACCACTCATTCATCACAATCTATTTACACGCAATACACGCTGATAGCCGTTATCGCACAGAGTCGGTACCAACAACCACTAACCCAGCAGTGCATAATGCCACCGTAGCCAACCGATGGCGTTATGCTGCGGAACAATCTCTGGATTAGCGACGATTTCTGACCAACTGATAACGGCGGGTCAGATACTCGACCGGTGCGCTCCAGATATGCACCAGTCGGCAGAACGGGAACAACAGGAACAACGTCATCCCCAGCACCAGATGCACACGGAAAATCACCGCGACATCCTCCAGATAGGCCGATGCGCCACCGCGGAAGGTGACGACGGCCTGCGCCCAGTTCACCAGCTTCATCATCTCGCTACCATCCATATGTTGGGCAGAGAATGGGATGGTCAATAACCCCAACGCCGCCTGAATCACCAGCAATGTCAGGATCAGAATGTCGCCGGTGGTGGAGGTAGCGCGCACTCGCGGATTGGTCAGCCGCCGTTTCAGCAACAGCACGCCACCTATCAGCGTCAACACGCCGCAGGTTCCACCGCCAAGCATCGCCATTTTCTGCTTTACTGCCAGCGGCAGGAATGACTCGTACATCCAGTGCGGCGTCATCATGCCTAAAAAATGACCACCCAGTACCCCCAATATCCCGATATGGAACAGGTTTGAGGCCAGCCGCATTCCCTTCTTGTCCAGCATCTGACTGGAACCCGCACGCCAGCTGTACTGACCATAGTCATAACGCAGCCAGCTGCCTGCCAGAAAAACCGCACCGGCGATGTAAGGGTAGATATCAAATAAAAACAGATTGAGGTAATGCATCAGCAATCTCCTTTGACCGGTGAGGCGTCAAGGTTCAGGTAGTGCGGTGCCACCGCGTCGGCGAACCGACGCTGATGGCGAGTCTGTTGCGCCGGAGCACAGCCCGCGTCAGCCAAAAAGCGGATCTGCTCCTCCTCCCACACGGCATCCAGCGCTTGCGGCGTGTCGTCGCGTGTTTCGTCCGCCACCTTCGCCGCTACGGCATCGCTTGACGGTTCGCACGCCGCCAGCGTCAGTAACAACTCCAGCAACAGGGCATAGTCACTGTCACGCTGGCGCAACCGCTCCGCCAGCAGCGTCAGGATCGGTGCGATATCACGCAATCCATCACGCGCTGCCTGCGGCTCACGCAACGTCAAATACTCCAGATACAACGGCAGGAAATCCGGCAGTTCGCGGCAATCCAGTTCCAGACCGACTTCGCGGTATTGCGCTAGCAAGTCCACCATCGCCTGACCACGCTCACGCGATTCGCCATGTACGTGTTCAAACAACAACAATGACAGCGCACGACCACGATCAAACAGCTCGCTGTAGCGCGCCTGCCGGTCCAGCAGGTCGCCCTGATAAAAGTCGCCGATGAACTGCAACAACTGCGCGCTTTGGCGTAACGGCAGTTCGTCGGCCTGTTCCAGCGCGTCCAGAATCTCCTGGCGCTGTTGCCATAGCTCCGCATCCGGATATTCCAGCAACCGAGCGATAACGCGGAGGCTGATCATGACTTGTTCTCCTGCATCCGCCGGCTCATGTTCTGGGTTTTGCTGGTGATGTCGATGGCGTCAATGCGGCGGCTGTTAAACAGGTTGAATGATGAATCGCTACCGTGGCAGCCGTCGCCGAAACTAAAACCACAGCCATGCGCTTCCGGGAAGGCTTCACGCGCCAGCTCACGGTGACTGGACGGCACCACAAAGCGATCCTCATAGTTGGCGATCGCCAGATAGCGGTACATCTCTTCGGCCTGCGATGGCGTCAGCCCCACCTGTTCCAGTGCGCTGGTATCGGTGACCTGTTCGACGGTTTGCGCACGCTTGAAGTGACGCATCGCCAGCATACGTCGCAGGGCGCGCAGCACCGGACGGGTATCGCCTGCCGTCAGCAGGTTAGCCAGATACTGTACCGGGATACGCAGGCTTTCGACGTCCGGCAGAACACCGCTATGCGCCAGGTTACCCGCATCTGCCGCCGCCTGAATCGGTGACAACGGCGGCACGTACCAGACCATCGGCAGCGTACGGTATTCCGGGTGCAGCGGCAGCGCCAGTTGCCATTCCACTGCCAGCTTGTACACCGGCGACTGCTGCGCCGCTTCAATCACACCAAGTGGAATGCCGTCACGCTGTGCCTGAGCAATCACCTCAGGGTCGTTCGGGTCGAGGAAGATATCCAACTGGCGACCGTACAGATCGGTTTCTCTCTCTACCGAGGCCGCCTGCTCAATACGGTCAGCATCGTAAAGCAGTACCCCCAGATAACGGATACGGCCCACGCAGGTTTCCGAGCACAGCGTCGGCATACCGGATTCGATGCGCGGATAGCAGAAAATACATTTTTCTGATTTGCCGCTCTTCCAGTTGAAATAGATTTTCTTGTACGGGCAGCCGGTCAGGCACATGCGCCAGCCACGGCATTTATCCTGATCGATCAGCACAATGCCGTCTTCCGAGCGCTTGTAAATCGCCCCGCTTGGGCAGGTGGCGACGCACGCTGGGTTGAGGCAGTGTTCGCACAACCGTGGCAGATACATCATGAAGGTATTTTCGAACTGCCCGTACATGGCTTTCTGCATGTCGTCGAAGTTTTTGTCCTGCGAGCGTTTGCTGAACTCGCCGCCCAGATCGTCTTCCCAGTTCGGGCCGTTTTCGATCTTCTCCATGCGCTGACCGGTTACCAATGAGCGTGGACGCGCCACCGGCTGATGCCGGCTTTCGCCGGCACGTTGCAGGTGCCCATAGTCGTAGTCGAACGGTTCGTAATAATCATCCAGCGCCGGAACATCCGGGTTGGCGAAAATCTTCGACAACACCCCAACACGGTTGCCCATGCGTGGTTCCAGCCGCCCGTTGATTTTACGAATCCAGCCGCCCTTCCATTTTTCCTGATCTTCCCAGGCATGGGGATAACCGGTGCCGGGTTTAGTTTCCACGTTGTTGAACCAGGCGTATTCCACCCCTTCACGGCTGGTCCAGACGTTTTTACAGGTCACCGAACAGGTGTGGCAGCCAATGCATTTATCCAGATTCAGCACCATGCCGACTTGTGAACGAATTTTCATCAGGCTTTCTCCTGCAGATGAGGTTGCACATGGGAAGACAGGTCGTCATGGCTGTCCTCATCCAGCCAGTCGATACGGTTCATCTTACGCACCACCACGAACTCATCGCGGTTGGAACCGACGGTGCCGTAGTAGTTAAAGCCGTACGCCAATTGGGCATAACCGCCAATCATATGGGTCGGTTTCGGGCAAACGCGCGTCACCGAGTTATGAATGCCACCACGTTGGCCGGTGATTTCTGAACCCGGCAGGTTCACCAGTCGTTCCTGCGCGTGGTACATCATGGTCATCCCTGCCGGAACACGCTGGCTTACCACCGCGCGGGCGGTTAGTGCGCCGTTGGCGTTAAATACTTCTATCCAGTCGTTATCGGCGATGCTCAGTTCACGGGCATCATCCTCGCTCAGCCAGATAATCGGGCCGCCGCGCCCCAACGTTAGCATCAGCAGGTTTTCGCTGTAGGTGGAGTGGATACCCCACTTCTGATGCGGCGTCAGGAAGTTGAGCGCTTTCTCCGGGTTACCGTTAGGTTTTTTGTTCAGCAACGGCTGCGCAGCACGGGTATCCACCGGCGGACGGTAAACCAACAGGCTTTCGCCGAAGGCACGCATCCATTCATGATCCTGATACAGCTGCTGGCGACCAGAAATGGTGCGCCACGGAATCAGCTCATGTACGTTGGTGTAACAGGCGTTGTAAGACACATGCTCGTCTTCAAGGCCAGACCAGGTTGGGCTGGAGATGATCTTGCGTGGCTGCGCCTGAATATCCCGGAAGCGAATTTTCTCATCCTCTTTCGGGTGCGCCAGATGGGTGTGATCACGCCCGGTCACCTTGCCCAACGCATCCCAGGCTTTCACCGCCACCTGACCGTTGGTTTCTGGTGCCAGTGACAGAATCACTTCAGCCGCATCAATGGCACTGTCGATTCTCGGACGACCCGCCGCCGCGCCCTCTTCCTGCACCCGGTTCAGGCGCTTGAGGAAGTCCACTTCATGTTGAGTATTCCAGCTAATACCTTTGCCGCCGTTACCAAGTTTATCCAGCAGCGGGCCGAGTGAGGTAAAGCGGGCATACAGGTTCGGGTAATCGCGTTCCACGGTCATAATGTGCGGTGCGGTTTTACCCGGAATCAGGTCACATTCGCCTTTTTTCCAGTCTTTCACGCCCAACGGCTGCGCCAGTTCGGCGGCTGAGTCGTGCTGGATCGGCAGCGTGACCACATCGGTTTCGACCCCAAGGTGGCCCTGACACACGCGAGAGAAGGTTTTCGCCAGCCCTTTATAGATTTCCCAGTCGGTTTTCGACTCCCAGGCCGGGTCAACCGCCGCCGACAACGGATGAATGAACGGATGCATATCCGAGGTGTTCATGTCGTCTTTTTCATACCAGGTGGCGGTCGGCAACACGATGTCGGAATAGAGGCAGGTACTGGACATACGAAAGTCCAGCGTCACCACCAGATCCAGCTTGCCTTCACCGCCTTGTGCGCACCATTCCACTTCTTCCGGCGTGACCGCACCCTGCTCGCCCAAATCCTGCCCTTGAATACCGTGCTCGGTGCCCAGCAGGTACTTGAGCATGTACTCATGGCCTTTACCGGAGGAACCCAGCAAATTGGAACGCCAGATAAACAGGTTACGCGGGAAGTTTTGCGGGCTGTCCGGCTGCTCAGCAGCAAAACGCAGACGACCGGCTTTCAATTCCGCTACGGTGTAATCCTGCGGTGACATACCGGCGGCAGCAGCCTGTTCGGCGATACGCAGCGGGTTAGCACCCAGTTGCGGCGCGGACGGCAACCATCCCATTCGCTCGGCACGCACGTTAAAGTCAATCAGGCTGCCGCTAAAGCGCGAACTGTCGGCCAACGGCGACAACAATTCCTGCGGCGCGACAGTTTCATAACGCCACTGGCTGGAGTGGTTATAGAAGAACGAGGTGCTGTTCATGTGACGTGGCGGACGCTGCCAGTCCAGACCGAACGCCAGCGGTAACCAGCCGGTTTGCGGACGCAGTTTCTCCTGGCCGACATAGTGCGCCCAGCCGCCACCGCTCTGCCCGACACAACCGCAGAAGATCAACATATTGATGATCCCGCGGTAGTTCATGTCGAGGTGATACCAGTGGTTCATACCGGCACCGACGATGATCATCGACCGCCCGTGGGTTTTGTCGGCGTTATCGGCAAATTCACGCGCAATGCGGATGATGTTCTGCCGTGATACGCCGGTAATCTGCTCGGCCCACGCCGGGGTATAGGCTTTGACCTGATCGTAATCACTGGCGCACTGTGCGTCATTCAAGCCACGATCCACACCGTAGTTAGCCAGCGTCAGATCAAAGACGCTGGTCACCAGCCCTTCCTGACCATCAGCCAGCGTCAGGCGTTTCACCGGTAACTGATGCAACAGCACCTCATCCAGCGCGACGCTGGCGACGTGTTCTGTGGATGCGCCGCCAAAATACGGGAAACCAGCGGAAACTACCTCGTCATGGTGACCCAGCAGGCTCAGTTGCAGGTTGACGTCACGCTGGGTTCCCCCTTCGCGCTGCTCCAGATTCCATTTGCCTTGTTCACCCCAGCGATAGCCGATAGAACCCTGCGGTGCCACCAGCTCGCCCGTGGTTTCATCAATCGCGATGGTTTTCCATTCCGGGTTGTTTTGCTGGCCCAGATTCCCCACCAGGTCGGCGGCACGCAATAAACGCCCGGCGGCGTAGCTGCCATCAGCACGCGGTTCCAGCAGTACCAACATCGGCATGTCGGTATAACGGCGCACGTAGTCGGTGAAGTATTGACGCGGTTGCTTGAGATGGAACTCGTTGAGGATCACGTGGCCCATTGCCAGCGCCAGCGCGCTGTCGGTACCTTGTTTCGGGTTCAGCCACTGATCACACAGTTTGGCGATTTCGGCATAATCCGGGGTAATGGCGACCGTTTTAGTGCCTTTGTAACGGACTTCAGCAAAAAAGTGCGCATCGGGGGTACGGGTCTGCGGTACGTTGGAACCCCAGGCAATAATGTATGATGAGTTATACCAGTCGGCTGACTCCGGCACATCGGTTTGTTCACCCCAGGTCTGCGGCGAGGCTGGCGGCAGGTCACAGTACCAGTCGTAGAAACTCAGGCACACCCCGCCCATCAGCGACAGGTAACGGGCACCTGCGGCGTAAGACACCATCGACATCGCCGGAATCGGCGAAAAGCCAATGACGCGATCCGGGCCAAAGGTTTTCGCGGTGTAGACGTTGGCCGCCGCGATCAGCTCATTCACTTCCTGCCAGTCGGCACGGACAAAACCACCGCGTCCGCGAACCTGCTTGTATTCTTTCGTTTTATTGGCATCGCCGACAATCGACGCCCAGGCATCCACCGGGTCGGTATGGTGCCGACGCGCTTCACGCCACAGTTTCATTAAGCGCTTGCGCATCATCGGGTATTTCAGGCGGTTGGCGCTGTAGAGATACCAGGAATAACTGGCACCGCGCGGGCAGCCGCGCGGTTCATGGTTCGGCAGATCAGGCCGGGTGCGGGGGTAATCGGTTTGTTGCGTCTCCCAGGTGACCAGCCCGTTTTTGACGTAAATCTTCCAGCTGCACGACCCGGTACAGTTGACGCCATGCGTCGAACGCACCACTTTGTCATGTTGCCAGCGGCTGCGGTAGCCATCCTCCCAGTCACGGTTGGTATTCATCGTCTGACCGTGATCGCCGGAAAACGGCTCGGCCACCTGTTTGAAATAGCGTAACCGGTCAAGAAATTTGCTCATCCGGACTCTCCTGCTGCGGAACCTGACGGTTCCTGTCGTTATAGAAGTACACGTGGGTATTGCTCACTGGAACCTAGGGTACGCAGCCGGATAAGTGCCAGAATTGACAGCGATCAAGCCCGTCAGAGTGAGCGGGTGGGGTAAAATGCAGAAATACCACCAAAGTACTAGAAATAAAATTACCTTTAATTTACTGATAAAAAAGGAAATATTAAGATTTCACGTGATCAGGTAAAACCATGTTTACCTCTGGTGACTATTTGGAGGTAGTAGACCGCTTCAGACAACGTAAACCGGCTTTTTTCCCTGTTAACTAAAGAGAATGTCTCTCAACCGCTATAAACAGATAAATCCTGTATGCCGCCACACTGGGTGTGACGCACCCATCGCTGTGATTTCTGAGATGATTATCAAATATGGAATGTCAGGTTCTACGACATCGGGGAAATCGGGGAAGCGTAACAATTTACGTGGTCATCAGGCGGGAGACGTATTGGCAAACGCCGCCAGTGCAGACAGCTCCACACTGACGGCATGAACGCGTATTGCATCAGGTTTCGCCGCCACGCAATACGCCATAAGATACTTCACAGATCAAGAACAGGCTTTACGTCCGTAACACAGCCAGGTAATCAGTACACAAGCAACGTAGAACACCACAAAGATCTTCATCGCGCCGGCGGGCGAGCCGGTCAGCTCCAGCGATGTGCCGAACGCTTTAGGGATGAAAAAGCCGCCGATAGCGCCGATGGCGGAAATAAATCCCAGCGCGGCAGCGGTATCGGTCACGGCGCTGCGCTGGGCTTCCTCTTCACTGCCGCCTGCGGCGTTCACCCTTTCGATTGTCAGGCCACGGAAAATCACCGCGATCATCTGGAAGGTTGACCCACTCCCCAACCCAGCCGTTAAAAACAGTAGCATGAAGATGCCGAAGAACAGCAGGAAGGAACCGGGCTGGTTTTCACCCGGCAGCGCTGTGAACAACAGCAACGACAGGATCGCCATCAGCACGAAATTGACAAGCGTCACCCGCACACCGCCGAAACGGTCTGACAACATACCGCCTACCGGACGCGCCAGCGCACCCAACAGCGGACCGCAAAAAGCGTAATGCAGGATAATCACGTCCGGAAACTGGGTTTTCGACAGCATGGCAAAACCGGCGGAGAAACCGATAAACGAGCCGAACGCCGACAGATACAACACGCTTAAGATCCACAGATGTGCACGCTTAAGCACCGGCAACTGCTGGCTCAGCGACGCCCTGGCGGTAGAAAGATCGTTCATACCGAACCAGGCCGCCGCCGAGGCGATAAGCAACAGCGGCACCCACACCCAGGGGGCATTTTGCAGCCAGACCTGGCTGCCATCGGGCTGAACGATACCGTTACCCGTGAAACTCAACACCGGCAGAAAAATCACCACCGGCACCAGTAACTGCATCACGCTAACGCCCAGATTGCCAAACCCGCCATTTAACCCCAGCGCACCACCCTGCTGTGCTTTCGGGAAAAAGAAGCTGATATTAGCCATGCTGGAGGCAAAGTTAGCGCCAGCGAATCCACACAGCAGCGAAATAATGATAAATACGTTGTACGGTGTCTGTGGATCCTGCACGGCAAACCCAAGCCACACACACGGAATCACCAGAATCAGCGTACTGAAGGTGGTCCAGCGGCGTCCGCCTGCCAGCGGAATAATAAATGAATACGGTACCCGCAATAATGCCCCGGATACCGATGGTAATGCCGTCAGCATAAACAGTTCATCGGTACTGAAATGGAAACCGACTTTGTTCAAATTGACGGCCACGGTGCTGAACAACATCCAGACACAGAAAGCCAACAACAGACAAGGAATGGAAATCCACAGGTTACGTTGCGCGATACCACGCCCCTGTTTTTGCCAGAACTGAACATCTTCCGGGCGCCATTCCCGGATAACAGTCTGCCGTGAAGCGCCTGGCGTAATGGTTGACTGCGTCATAACAAGCCTCGGTCAGTAAAATACCTTTATCACTACGCGTCACATTAGAAGGTATGACCGATACAAAGTTGATATACATCAACAGGTTGTTGGGTAAAAAAACACCCCTCCATGACATCCGCCACTAAATAGGTAAGTGATAATCACAAGTTAATATTGCAGTTTCATACAGTTATGTTCATTTATTCTGGCGATGCAATTATTACTCCCACCAATGGAAAATGAGGGGTAACTCTTTATGGGTATAGGGTTACCCCTGAAAATAAGAAAAAATAACCTTGTGTTGCATGAATCCGTTTCTCATTTGGCAAGCAGCCGTGCACGGTTTTTGGCGCTCATCAATGCGCCATGCATATCCGCACTATATTCTTTGGTACACAACATTCTTTGGTACACAACATTTTTGGGTACACAAAAGTCTTTAGCACACAAGCACGTTTCCTCGTTCGTCACAGGCGGTTTCCTCATGTTAAGACGCTTTCGGCTTCCACTCTCGCTGGTCAATCAGGTAGCCCTGCTGATGTTGCTGCTGGGAATGCTGGGGATTGCAGGCATGGCGGTTTCCAGTTGGATGTCGCAAAGTATTCAGGGCAACGCACACGCCATTAATACCGCCGGTTCTCTGCGTATGCAAAGTTACCGACTGTTATCAATGGTGCCGCTCGACGCCCACAGCGAACGGTATTTGCAGGAACTGGAGCGCGATGAAAACGATGACGACCTGCGTCAGGCGGTGGTACGCGAAAAGCTAGGTGAACAACTCAACACGTTACAGCACTACTGGGCAGAGCAACTGAAACCGCGCTTGTGTCAGGCTGAGCGCCCGGCTGATGCCGCTGCTGCGGTAGCCGACTTTGTCCACCACCTGGATGCGCTGGTGTTGGCTATCGACCAGAAAACCGAAGCACACCTGCGTTTGGTTACGCTGGTGCAACGCATGTTTATCGGCATCATGCTGTTGTTGTTGCTGCTCACTTTTTTCTATCTGCGCCACCGGCTACTGACGCCCTGGCGTAAGCTGGTGTCGATGGCGCAGGCCATCGGCCAGGGTGAATTTCATCAACGGGTGACCCCACGCGGTCAGGATGAAATGAGCAGGCTGGCGCAGGCACTGAATAATATGTCCGATGAATTGTCGGCAATGTACCGCGACCTGGAACAGCGTGTAATCGAAAAAACTGCTGATTTACAACAAAAAAACGACACACTGGCGTTTCTTTATCGTTCCAGTCGCCGCTTGCATACCAATGCGCCGCTGTGTAGCCGCTTGCTGCCGGTGCTGGATGAACTCAGCGCACTGATGCCGCTGACCCATATTCAATTGCAACTCTATGAAGATAACCATCAGGCGCATGTCACACCTTCGAACCTGACGCTGATTCCAAACCCCGACACCTGCCCCGACAGTGACTGCAAGCGCTGTGCTCACCTTTCCACCGCGCATACGGCAACCGAAGGCAAGTCGGTAAGCTGGAATCTGCATGACAAACTCGGCCACTATGGCGTGGTACTGGCACGACTGCCCGATAACCAGCATCTGACGCCAGACCAGCACCAGTTGCTCAATACCTTGCTGGAACAACTCACCAGCACGCTAGCGCTGGAGCGGCAATCCAGCCATCAGCAACAACTGATGCTGATGGAGGAGCGCACCACCATTGCCCGCGAACTGCACGACTCCATTGCGCAATCCCTCTCCTGTCTGAAGATTCAGATCAGTTGCCTGCAAATGCAGCACACTGCACTCACACCGGAGATACAACAGCAACTGGACGCCATGCGCGATGAAACCAATACCGCCTATCGGCAGTTGCGTGAATTATTGACCACGTTCCGGCTTAAACTGTCAGAGTCCGGTCTGTTAGCCGCATTGCGGGCGACGGTGGACGAATTCAGCCAACGCCTTGGCTACCCCATTACTCTGGATTATCAGCTACCACTACAAGCGGTATCCGCTCATCAGGGCATCCATCTGCTGCAGATCGTGCGTGAGGCGTTGAGCAATACTTATAAACATGCGCAAGCCACCGCAGTCAGCATCACCCTGTGCCAGCAGCAGGGGTATATTGAGCTGCGTGTGCGTGATAACGGCATCGGTATCAGTGATGATCACCATCGCGCTAATCACTACGGTCTTGTCATCATGCGTGATCGTGCCCGAAGCCTTCACGGCGACTGTACTGCCCAACGCCTGGTTTCCGGCGGCACAGAAGTGTGTGTCCGCTTTCAGGCAGACTATCGCCAGCCTCACGTTTTATCAGGAGAAAACCATGACTAACGACGCCGCTACCGTACTGCTCATTGACGACCATCCGATGCTGCGCAACGGCGTTAAGCAGTTGCTGAGTATGGCGCCTGACCTGTGTGTTGTCGGTGAGGCCAGTGAAGGTGAACGGGGCGTGACCCTGGCAGAACAGCTCGACCCGGATCTGATTTTACTGGATTTGAACATGCCCGGAATGAACGGGCTGGAAACCCTGACCCGCCTGCGGGAAACCTCGTTATCCGGGCGTATCGTCGTGTTCACCGTTTCCAATCATGAAGAGGATGTGATCAGTGCGTTTAAAAGCGGTGCCGACGGCTATCTGCTCAAAGACATGGAGCCGGAAGACCTGCTGGTAGCACTCCATCAAGCCGCTGCGGGGAAAATGGTACTGAGTGACACCCTGACGCCGGTTCTGGCAGCCAGCCTGCGGGAAACACGCAGCAGTGACCCCAGAGACATCCAGCAGTTGACCCCACGCGAAAAAGATATTCTGAAACTGATAGCCCAGGGGCTGCCTAACAAGGTCATCGCCCGCAAACTGACGATTACCGAAAGCACGGTAAAAGTGCACGTCAAACATCTATTGAAAAAAATGAAGTTACGCTCACGGGTCGAAGCCGCCGTCTGGGTAGTTCAAGAGAAAATATTTTAACAAGCAACGCCAGCCAGAACATGGCTGGCGCTCTCTTCTTTCTTACGGCAAAGTCGCACACAAAATACGGCAAAATCACACACAAAAATACTGCAATACACTCCAACACAAACCATTTACAAAAGAACAGCCCAGTAACACAAATTCATAACTTTTAGTACTTTATCGCCATTTTCCTAGATATTTCCCCATATTTCTTTCTTAGACTTACTTTTTGTTCGGCGTTTCATTGCGCTTTCGTCAGGATTAACCAGAGGAAAAAGAGAATGAAAGTCAGAGAACGATTTATTGGGCTGGAATGGCTCCGATTTTTGCTTGGGTGTTATGTCATGGTCTACCACACCATACATGTCTACCCGCTGCGTGAAAAAATTCCTTTTCTAAGCGAACTGACCAGCATGGGATTCTTCGCCACCAGTACTTTCTTTGTGTTGTCTGGCTTTCTTCTGACGCATGTCTATCTACGCGAGGGTCAGTTGCGGGAACCCGCCCGGCATTTTCTGGCCAGACGGTTATTTAATTTATACCCAATCCATATCATCGGCCTGGTTTCCTCTATCGTAGCGGTCAGCCTGATGCATTGGCTGGCGATTCCGCCGGAAGGTCAGGTTGCCAGCGCCCGCTTCGTTATCTACGACAATAACGATCCCAGCGTCGCGCCGGAAACCTTGCGCCATTATATGGACAATGCTCAACTGGCCTTTAACGGCTTGCTGCAATTATTCATGCTACAGGCATGGAACCCCTATTTCCTGACTTTCAATGCACCGCTGTGGTCGATTTCAACGCTATTTTTCTTCTATCTGCTGTTCCCGATGTTGGCACCACGGCTGTCATCCAGCCGTTACCCGCACCTGTGGCTGGCAGCAGTCTGCTTACTGTATCTGCTACCGCCAATATGGGCAGTATGGCATCAATTGTATGGCGTGCCCTATACCGGCTTACTGCAACGCAACCCGTTGTTGCGGCTACCGGAATTTCTCGCCGGGATACTGGCCTACGCTATATTTCGTCAATATCGGGACGGTAACGTACCAACACTGAGCCATGTACAACGTAAAGCATGGTGCGTTTTTATCGGTCTGAGCTTTATTGTGGCGACCTGGCTGTTTACGCATGGCAATCATTACTGGTATTTCCTGCTACATAACGGCTTGTTATTGCCTGCGCAGGTGGCGCTGGTGTGCCTGTGTGCTTACGCCCGCGAGCCGAACAGTGAAACGTTGAAAACCTGGGCAACGCGTTTAGGCGCAGCGTCACTGTCGATTTTTGCCCTGCATGTGCCTTTGTTTAATCTGTTCAGGACGCTGGAACAGTTGCTGCGCGGCAACCCGTTGCAATGCTTCACTAATTGGGCGGCCTGCATCGATGCGGCAGGAAAAGTGGAATTGTCTATGACCGGCTATGGCGTATTCCTGCTGACGACTATCGCACTGTGCGTGGTATTCCAGGAGCAGGTCGTGGTGCGCATGAAGCAGTCGCTGACCGAACGTTTCCTGGCCCGACGTTTTCAAACCTCCCACAGCACAGCCTGATCCTGATAACAACGGCTATTACGGTGATATCACGGCGATGTGATCGTTGTCACCGTTATAGCCGTAAATCATTAATCACACCGTTTATAACAATTTCCATTCTAATTGTAGGACACTTATACCTAGAGGCGCAGCGCGATTCCTGTTAATGTTTGCCTCGCCGGAATTAACCGGTATATCGATACATCGGCAGGCCGTCTGAACGGCGTCTTTCACTTTTAGTCACCCACTGTTTTATCTGACATCATGACATATTCCAAACACGCACTTTCGTCGCTGAGCTTGTTCATCACCCTCAGTGCCGCAGGCATTTCCACCAGCCATGCGGACACCATCTGGTTAACCAATGGTGATAAGATCAGCGGCCAGATTACGCTGCTGGATAGCGGCAAGTTGTTCATCAAAACCGATTATGCCGACACCATGTCGGTCACCTGGGACAAAGTCAAAACCTTCCAAACCGACCACGGGATGGTGATCCAGGGTCAACGCTACGAAAAAGGCGTACTTTATCCCTCGATCAAAGCCTCTGACAGTTCACGCGCCATCGTTGCCCAACCGGCAAGCGTAGATGGTCAGCAGGTCAGCGCCGGTCAGGAAACGCTGCCGCTGTCTGATATCAATTCGATGGTCGTACCACACCGCTGGGTGGAGGATTTCTCCTGGAAAGGCAATATCGACGTTAGCCTGGCCCACAAGAAAAGCTCCACTGAAACCGACAACCGCGATGCCACGCTGAGTACCCGCCTGCGTCACGGCACCTGGCGTCACAATCTGGATGCCAGCTACCACATGACCAAAGAAGACAATGTGGAAAGCACCAAAAACGCCGCCGGGGAATACGCGCTGGATAAATTCATTGACGAGCACTGGTTCTGGCAGGGTCGCTATGAATACAAACGCGACTGGGTGGAAAACATCAAGATTAACCGTTCTGTCGGTACGGGTCCGGGTTACCAGTTCTGGGATAACGATCTGGGCGCGTTCGCTATTACCACGCTGATAAACTCTCAGACCTTTATTTATCAGAATGACAACCAAGATAACTTCTATTCTGGTGGGCTGAAGTGGGACTACAACCGCTTCCTGTTTGGTAAACGCACCGAATTGTTCACCGATGGTGAAGTGGGCCGTTCGTTTGACAGCACTACGTCTCTCTACTTGAAAGCGGGTGCCGGTCTGCGCTTCAAAGTCACCGACTGGTCATCCGTCAGTATGAAAGTATCCCGCAACCGTACCGAAAGCGTTCAAGGTAACGTCAACGATACGCTGTACTCGCTGGGTCTTGGCGTCGGCTGGTAATTCTGCGGTCTTAGGTTCCTGTGGCGGTCACAGGAACCGTTTCCCGACCTTGTTTATCGAGAAAGATGTCCATAAAAAAGCCCGGTTTTCCTGAACCGGGCTTTTTATTGATTACTCGTTGCTAATCAGCACACCTTCACTGCGGTTTCGCTTCCTGTTTAGACAAGTCTTCCGCAATCTGGACGGTTTCATTCAGGTACGCATCCGGGTCCTGATAATCCTTCGGCAAATCATCCAACGTCTTCAACAACGGTTTTCCCTGACGCTTCAACCGATCATTGATGCGCTGCAGACGCGTGGCCTCATCTTCGTTATTTTCTTTCTGGCGCTGAACCAGATTCAGCGACACGTGGTTACGTTTCGCTTTCATTTCCTGATAACGGGCCACATCCTGCTGGATGAACTGGAATTCCGGGTCCCTGGCGATACGCGCGTTATGCTGATCAAGCAGTCCTGGCAACAGCGGTTTCATATCACCCATCACCGTATAACTGGCGGGTTTGATGCTGTCCCACGGCAAAGCGTTATCTTCAAACTTCTCGCCTGTATCCACTACCTCGTTGCCAGTTGGCATCACGATATCGGGTGTGACCCCTTTACGCTGGGTGCTGCCGCCGTTGATGCGGTAGAATTTCTGGATGGTGTATTGCACAGAACCCAATGCAGGCCATTCCGGTCGCAACATCTGATCGTAAATGCGGTTGAGAGAGCGGTACTGCTGCACCGTACCCTTGCCGAAGGTCGGTTCTCCAACAATCAGCGCACGGCCATAATCCTGCATCGCTGCCGCGAAAATTTCCGACGCCGAAGCGCTAAAGCGATCAACCAGCACCACCAGTGGACCTTTGTAATAAATGGTGTCGTCAGTATCGCTGTCTTCGCGCACTTTACCGTTGTTGTCGCGCACCTGTACTACCGGCCCGGTGGGAATGAACAATCCAGACAGACTGACCGCTTCCGTCAGCGCACCGCCGCCGTTGCCACGCAGGTCAATGATGATGCTGCTGACGTGCTCTTTTTCCAGTTTTTGCAACTGAACTTTCACGTCATCCGTCAGCCCAACATAGAAACCGGGAATATCCAGCACCCCGACTTTGTCTTTACCGGCATCCTTAATAGACATTTTCACCGCACGATCTTCCAGTCGGATGCGCTCGCGGGTCAGCGTGATGGTTTGCGTTTTAGTGCCCTTGCCTGCCGGCAGCACTTCCAGACGCACTTTGCTGCCTTTCGGTCCCTTGATCAACGCCACCACATCATCAAGACGCCAGCCAATCACATCGACCACCGGCTTGCCGGCTTGACCTACGCCCACGATACGATCACCAACACTAATGCGTTTACTTTTCGCCGCCGGGCCACCCGGCACCATGGAGTTGATGACGGTGTAATCTTCATCCATCTGCAACACCGCGCCGATGCCTTCCAGCGACAGGCTCATCTCGGTATTGAACTGTTCAGTATTGCGTGGCGACAGATAACTGGTGTGCGGATCGATCTCCCGCGCAAAGGCATTCATAATCAACTGAAACACGTCTTCGCTGTTGGCCTGTACCAGACGGCGAATGGCAAACTGATAACGTTTGGTCAGCGTTTCCTTGATTTCTGCATCGGCCTTGCCGGTCAGTTTCAGACTCAGCCAGTCATATTTGACCTTGGCATCCCACAACGCGTTGAGTTCATCAACATTTTGCGGCCAGGGCGCTTTGGCGCGATCAAGATCAATAAAATCGTTTCCGTTCAGATTGATAGGCTTTTCCAGCAGCGTCAGCGCGTACTGATAGCGTTCGAAACGGCGCTTTTGGGCCAGATTGTACATGGCGTACGGCAGGGTAAGTTTGCCGTTTTTCAGGTTATCGCCCAATTCGCCTTTTTGACCGGAAAACTGCGCCACGTCGGAAGCCAACAACACGTTATGGCTGTAATCCAGCATGTTGAGGTAGCGATCAAAGATCTTGCCGGAAAACTGCGCATCCAGCATGAACTGACGATAGTGGGAACGCAGGAACCGAGACGCAACACGTTCACTGACGGTGGCATGTTGCATTTCCGGCTGCAATTGAGGGATTTGATCCGCACGAGTGATATTCTCACTGGCAAGCGTGCATCCAGACAGCAAAAGCCAGGTTAACGCGACTGCTTTAACAAATTTGTTCATGCCCTGGTCGGCCTCCGTATCAGAACTGTAAATGTTCTGCGCGTACGATCATCGCCATACCAGAAGCCAGCTGTACCCTGACTCCATCTTTGGCGATCTCAAGCACAGTGGCATCCATGGCATTTTTACCAGCCCTGACTTTGATTTCCTGGCCTATCTGCAGGCTGGAAATATCCGTCACCGCCTGCCGTTCCGGTTGTGCCGCACGGGCTGCTTTCGGCTGACGGGGCTGGGATTTATCGGATGACGGAGAAGCAGTCTGTGCGGAACGGGGAGAAGATGGACGCGGCTTGCGTGGTGCAGTGCCAGCGGCATCGCGCTCACGGCGCGGGGCATTTCTGCCAGCAGACGGGCGTGGGCGGGATGGCTCAGCCTCACCGGACTCACGCTTCTTCGCCTGCTGTTCTGCACGCTGTGCCTGAACGCGGGCTTTGGCTTCTTCCAGTTGCTTGCGCGCATGTTCTACATGCTGCTGCTCAAGCTCACCACAGGGATTACCGTCAAGATCGACACGTTGGGCACCTAGCTTGACGCCATACAGATAGCGCCAGCTCGACGTATACAGACGGAGCGCAGAGCGCAACTGCGTCTTGCTGACGTGTTCGGATTCGGACACGCGTTCGACCAGATCTTGAAAAATACCAATCTTTAACGGACGCGCTTCGCCTTCAAGCGTGAAACAGAGCGGAAAACGCTCTGCCAGATAGGCGATCACTTCTTTACTACTGTTCAACTTAGGTTGATTTTCCATGAAATTTCCTGATTACAACGGGTTTGCCAACCAGCGCAGGCATGAACAGGCGTCATTATAATGACGCCATCGGCAATTGCTACGTTATCCTTGTCGCAACGTAAGAGAATTGATGAAAGCCAGCACGTCGCTTTGTGACAATTGGCGGCATAGCACGGCCACGACAGCGTTTAGCCCGTCTTCATCCTCTGCATCAAAACGGTGATAAACGGTGCTGTCGATATCCAGTACGCCAATCAACTGTCCATCGACCGTCAGCGGCAGCACTATCTCGGCATTACTGGCGGCATCACAGGCGATATGACCGGGAAACTCATGCACATCGCCAACCCGTTGGATACGGTTTTCCGCGACCGCCCGACCACAGACCCCTTTCCCTGCTGGAATACGCACGCAAGCCGGGCGCCCTTGAAACGGCCCCAGAAACAGCGTATCGCCATCCAGCAAATAAAAGCCGGCCCAATTCACACCATCCAATCGTTCAAACAGTAATGCGCTGCTGTTTGATAAAATCGTGAGGAAGCGATCTTCACCGGCAATCAGCGCAGTCAGATCACGTACCAGTTCATCGTAGAATTGTTCTTTTTTCATCGCTTGCAATAGGCAGAAATTGTTTTTATGGAACGCCCAACGGCTGACGCCCACGTCACATTACATAAAGTTTCGCATCAGGATGCTACAGGATTTCTCTTGTCAGCCCAACTTTCACCACACAGCGTTGCCACCAGATGTGGTTTCTATTCCATCGTCTGGCATCTTGCCGTTGCCGCACCAATTACCTTTTGATGTCACCCTCATAATTAGCTGACAATTAGTTGACAAGAGTAGCAGTGATTTTGTGTCATTCATCATTCAGTTACACTATGATAATACCTGTCCTGTTAACCTTCTTGCAGGAAATATGAAAATTTATAACGCCGCCCCGTCTGCCGGGCCGGCTGATTTGCCGCCAACCGCGCCGCGCCGCCTGCAACGTTGCCCACAATGCGACCAATTATTTATGTTGCCCCGGCTTAAACGCCATCAACATGGCCATTGTCCGCGCTGCGCGGCGCGCATCGGCAGCGGTCGAGACTGGCCTATTTCCCGACTCGCGGCAATGGCATTTGCCATGCTGGTGCTGATGCCCTTCGCCTATACCGAGCCACTGCTTAATATCCGCTTGCTGGGCGTATCAATCAGTGCCAGTCTGCTGGAAGGCATCTGGCAAATCACGCGTCAGGGACACCCGGTCACCGCCAGCATCGTCGCATTTTGTACTATCGGCGCACCACTGACGCTGGTATTCGCCCTGCTGTATCTGTTTTTCGCCCCCCGTGTCGGCATGAACCTGCGCCCAGTGCTGCTGCTCTTCGAACGCCTGAAAGAGTGGGTCATGCTGGATGTGTATCTGGTCGGTCTGGCGGTCGCATCAATTAAAGTACGTGAATTTTCCGAGGTCCTGCCCGGCAACGGGTTGCTGGCATTTCTGGCGCTGATAGCGCTCAGTCTGTTGACATTGATTCATCTGAATAGCGAGCAACTCTGGCAGCGCTACTATCCACAGCGCGTCACGAACTCGCCGCAGGCGCTGGTCTGCCTGTCCTGCCATTTTACCGCCGAGCCAGATAATCTGGGCCGCTGTCAACGTTGCCATACCCCACTCACGCGGCGGCGTCCTTATAGCTTGCAAAAATCCTGGGCAGCGTTGATTTCCGCCGTCATCTTGCTGCTGCCCGCCAATCTGATGCCGATTTCGGTGATTTACGTCAACGGCGTTCGCCGGGAAGACACGATTTTCTCAGGCATTATGTCACTGGCCGCCGGGAATATTCCCGTGGCGTTGGTGGTTTTCATCGCCAGTATTCTGGTGCCGTTCAGCAAGGTAGTCATCACCTCTTTCCTGTTGCTCAGTATTCATTTTCGGGTGCAATACAGCCAGATGACGCGTATGCGGTTATTACGTCTGATGAACTGGATCGGTCGCTGGTCGATGCTCGACCTGTTCGTCATCGCCCTGACCATGTCGCTGGTTAACCGCGACCAATTGCTTGCCTTTACCATGGGACCCGCGGCGTTCTATTTTGGCGCCGCCGTTATTTTGACCATATTGTCCGTCGAGTGGCTGGATAGCCGACTGATATGGGATAACGATTAATAATTAGTAGGATAACCATGCAAAACCCAACGCCGATGCCCCCCACTGAAGCCAATGTCAAAACCCGACGTCGCCTGTCGCCATTCTGGCTGCTGCCTTTTATCGCGCTGCTGATCGCCGGCTGGCTGCTTTACACCAACCAGCAGGAGCGTGGCGCAACGGTAACTATCGATTTCGTGTCGGCGGACGGCATCGTCCCTGGCCGTACGCCAGTGCGCTATCAGGGGGTTGAAGTCGGCACCGTGCGCAACATAAAACTCAGCGATGATTTGCGCACTATTCAGGTCATCGCCAGCATTCGTAGCGACATGAAAGACGCGCTGCGCAACGGTACACAGTTCTGGCTGGTGACGCCCAAAGCCTCGCTGGCCGGGGTGTCCGGGTTGGATGCGTTGGTCGGCGGCAATTACATCGGCATGTTGCCCGGTCACGGCGATCCCGCCAGCCATTTCACCGCACAAGACAACCAACCCAAATACCGTGTTAACAGCGGAGAATTGTTGGTGCACCTGCACGCCGACGATCTCGGCTCGTTGAATGCGGGGTCACTGGTCTATTTTCGCAAAATTCCCGTCGGGAAAGTGTACGATTACAGCGTTAATGCCGATCATCGCGGCGTGATGATCGATGTGTTGATTGATCGCCGTTTTACCGCTCTGGTGAAAAAGAACAGCCGATTCTGGAACGTCTCCGGTTTGAAAGCAGACGTCAGTCTCAGCGGTGCCACCGTCGAGATGCAAAATCTGTCTGCGCTGGTTAACGGCGCGGTCGCCTTTGACTCCCCTGAACAGGGCGAGCCTGCAGCAGCGGATCAGAACTACGAACTGTACCCGGATCTGGCGCGCAGCCAGCGTGGTGTACAGATTACGCTGGACTTGCCTTCCGGCGACAAGCTACAGGCCGGACATACGCCACTGCTGTATCAGGGATTAGAGGTCGGCACGCTGCAACGACTCACCCTTGAGGCGAACCAGCGCGTTACCGGAGAATTGATTGTTGACCCATCGGTAGTGCCGCTGATGCGGGAAAACACCCAGATCGAACTGGCCACGCCGCGTCTGTCGCTAAGCGACCTCAACCTGCCAGGTCTGCTGGGCGGTACCACGCTGACGCTGGTTCCCGGCGATGGCGAGCCGCAACAGCACTTCACCGTCACTGACGCCACCCAGCAGCAGCTACAGCAACCGGGTGCGCTCATTGTTGAATTAACCGCCAGCCAGAGTTACGGCATCGACAGCGGCCAGCCGGTTATGCTGCATGGCGTACAAATTGGCCGCATTGTTCAACGCACGCTAACCGATAACGGCGTCAATTTTAGCGCGGTCATTGATCGTCAATACCGTCACCTGCTGCACAAAGACAGTCAGTTCATCGCCAGCAGCCGAGTCAACGTCAAGCTGGGACTTGACGGTGTGCAGATGCAAGGCGCCAGCGCCCAGGAGTGGCTGAACGGCGGCGTCACCGTGCTGCCGGGTTCAACCGGCGATGCCCAGTCGCGTTACCCGCTCTATAGTGATCGGGAAAAAGCCGGCGCCGGGATTCAGGGCACTACCCTGCCGACGACACTGACACTCTTGACCGACAGCCTGCCGGATATTCAGGAAGGCTCGGTCGTGCTGTATCGTAAATTTCAGGTCGGTGAAATCACCCACATTCGTCCCAAAGCGGAAGCCTTCGAAATTGATGTGTATATCCGGCCTGAATACCGCAAATTGCTCACCGATAATAGCGTTTTCTGGGCCGAGGGCGGTGCACGCGTGCAACTCAACGGCGCAGGGTTGACGGTACAAGCGTCTCCACTCAGCCGGGCGCTGAAAGGCGCCATTAGTTTCGATAACGTGGACGGCGCTGCCGACGTACAAGGCGGCAAACGTCCGTTATATAACAACGAAACCGCCGCCAGAGCGATTGGCAGCCGGATCACGCTGCGTACCTACGACGCCAGCAAACTCTCCGCGGGAATGCCGATCCGTTATCTCGGTATCGATATCGGCCAACTGGAATCGCTAAAACTGGCGGAACAGCGCGATGAAGTGCGGGTGCAGGCGGTGCTGTACCCGGAATATGTACGCCATTTCGCCCGCGCCGGCACCCGTTTCTCGGTGGTGACGCCGGAAATTTCCGCCGCCGGAGTGAACCATCTGGAAACGCTGATCCAGCCTTACATCAACGTCGAACCGGGTAACGGCGCCGTTACCCGTAGCTTTGAGCTGCAGAAAGCCACCATTTCCGACTCCCGTTATCAGGATGGCCTGAACATCAGTGTTGACACCGCTGAAGCCGGATCGCTACAGATAGGCACCCCGGTGCTGTTCCGTGGGATTGAGGTCGGCACGGTAACCGGTCTGTCGCTCGGCGCATTGTCTGATCGGGTATCGGTCGCGCTGCGCATCAGTAAACGCCACGCTCATCTGGTGCGTGATAACTCCGTATTCTGGCTGGCCTCTGGTTATAACCTGCAATTTGGCCTGACCGGCGGCGTCATCAAGAGCGGCACGTTCCAGCAATTTATTCGTGGCGGCATCGCCTTTGCTACGCCGCCGGCTACTCCGCTGGCCCCTGCCGCACAAGCTGGCAAACACTTCCTGTTGCACGGCGAAGAACCGGCTGGCTGGCGCGACTGGGGAACAGCGCTACCGGAACGATAAGCCCGATACCTGCGACTCACCCGCACCTGTAGCGGTGAGTCGCTATCCCTCCCGGTGGCCGGGATATGGTAAGATTGGCGTTTTGATTGTTGTTGTAACGGAACCGTTGTTGTGGCCAAACCTATTCCCGCCTCCCTCACTCCCGATTTTCTGACCGCCATGCAAGCCATCATGCCTGCGCATCTGAGCATGGATGCCTTTATCGATGCCTGCCAGCGACCACTGCGCCGCAGTATTCGTGTTAACACGTTAAAAATCAGCGTGCCCGATTTTCTTGCGCTGGTCGCGCCCTACGGTTGGGAACTGGAAGCCGTACCCTGGTGCGATGAAGGATTCTGGTTACTGAACGCTGATGAAGAAGCCATGCGGCTCGGCAACACGCTGGAGCATCTGGCCGGCCTGTTCTACATTCAGGAAGCCAGCTCTATGCTGCCGGTCAGCGCACTGTTCATGGGAAATGATACCCCGGAACAGGTGCTGGACATGGCCGCCGCTCCCGGCTCCAAAACCACGCAGATCGCCGCCCGACTCAACAATCAGGGCGTTATCGTCGCCAATGAATACTCTGCCAGCCGGGTTAAGGTGTTGCACGCCAACCTGCACCGCTGCGGAGTCAGCAATACAGCGCTGACGCACTTTGATGGCCGGGTATTCGGCAGTGCTTTGCCAGAAACGTTTGACGCCATCCTGCTGGATGCGCCCTGCTCTGGTGAAGGTGTGGTCAGGAAAGATCCTGCCGCCATGAGCCACTGGTCGCTGGAAAGCATCGCCGATATCGCGGCGACCCAGCGCGAGCTGATCCTAAGCGCCTTCCATGCTCTGAAACCAGGCGGCGTACTGATTTACTCCACCTGCACGCTGAATCATCAGGAAAACCAACATGTTTGCCGCTGGCTGATGCAACAGTTCCCCGATGCCTGCGAGAGCGAATCGTTAAAGGATCTCTTCCCGCAAGCGCATCGTGCGCTCACCGATGAGGGGTTCTTACACGTCTTCCCGCAAATTTACGACAGCGAAGGTTTTTTTGTGGCGCGTTTACGTAAAACCGCCAGCGTACCGCCGCTGGCAGCGCCGGATTACAAACTTGGTAAGTTGCCGTTTACCCCTCTCAGCCACAAGGATGCACAGCTGATTCGCCAACATGCCCGACAGGTAGGTCTGCAATGGTCAGAACAGCAATTGCAACTGTGGCAGCGGGACGATGAAATCTGGTTGTTTCCGACAGCAGTACAACCAATGCTGGGCAGAATACGGTTCTCCCGCATCGGCATCAAACTGGCAGAGCGCTTTGCCAAAGGCTATCGCTGGCAACATGAAGCTATCGTGGCGTTGGGCAACCCTGACAGCGCGAATGCCTGTGCGCTCAGCGCAGAGCAGGCTGTGGACTGGTATCGAGGCAAAGACATTTACCCCCCCTCCTTCATCAACCATGATGAGATGCTGTTGACCTGGCAACAGACCACGTTGGGGCTGACCAAACGCGTCGGTCAGCGGCTGAAAAATACCCTGCCTCGTGATCTGGTGCGCGATGGCGCCAATGTGGTGCTTTCCATCGATTAATCTTTGACCGGGTCGCGGTAAACGGCGCTCCCGGTCGGTTTTTTTCATCTACACTCACAATCAACGCGTAACATCAACACCCAACTTGTTGAGGAATCTATGTTCGCACTGGTGATCTTTGTCTGTTACCTGGGCGGTAACTGCGAGAGTCTGGTCGCGGGAACCTATATCAATGAACCACAATGTCTGGGGGCCATGGAGGAACAGCAAATTCGTAACGGCGGCTGTTTTCCGGTTGATGATTTTCACAGCGGGTACTGGAAACCGGCGAATACGTATCGGGATCATTAGTCACACCGTGCGACTTTCACTGCAACAACAAGACATGACCTGCATCCGATAAATATGACCAACATCCAATAAAAAAAGGGCAACGCCGCAGTTGTAACGACATTGCCCAAACCGAGGTAATGAGAACTGACTGTTATGATTAAGATTTAACACGGTTAGCGCCCGCTGATGCTAACCCTGTCATGCCACTCAAAACTTCACCCATTCATCTTTATCAGCATGGTGTGTTGTGCCGCCAGCCGGCTGCGACTCAGCCTTCTTATGCGCCGTTTTCCGGCCTGACTGGCCCGGTTTGCTCAGCAATAATGCCTGATGATTAGCCGTTGCACCGCCATGATGCGAATGATGATCATCGCCCAGATGAAACGCGGATACCGTCTGCATCAGTAACTGCGCCTGTTCTTCCAACAAACTGGCTGCCGAAGATGACTCTTCCACCAATGCCGCATTTTGCTGTGTAGTGCTATCCAGTTCGGTAACGGCCTGAGCAATTTGGCTAATGCCGCGGCTCTGCTCATCCGATGCAGAGGCAATTTCACCCATAATGTCAAATACATGCGTGACAGAGCGCACGATATCCTGCATGGTTTTACCCGCATCATCCACCAGTTCGGAACCGGTATTGACCCGTGAAACCGACTCCTGAATCAGCCCTTCGATTTCCTTAGCCGCCTGCGAGCTACGCTGTGCCAGATTGCGGACTTCACTGGCGACGACCGCAAAACCGCGCCCTTGCTCACCCGCCCTCGCCGCTTCAACCGCCGCATTCAACGCCAGAATGTTAGTCTGAAACGCGATGCTATTAATCACCGACGTGATTTCAGAAATACGTTTGGAACTGCTGGAGATATCGTTCATGGTTTTCACCACGTTACTGACGATTTCACCGCCCTTGATGGCATTTTGCGACGCTTCCGATGCCAGTTGCGAGGCATGATGCGCATTTTCCGAGTTCTGTTTTACCGTCGAGGTCAACTGTTCCATACTGGCAGCGGTTTCCACCACCGCTGCCGACTGCTGTTCGGTGCGGGAGGACAGGTCAGTGTTGCCTGCGGCGATTTCCGCCGACGCCGACGCCACATTTCCCACCCCTTCCCGAATATCCAGAATCATGGTTCGCAATTTGTCGTTCATATTTGCCATGGCGGAAATCAACATACCCAGCTCATCACGACGCGAAGAACTGATCGACGACGAGAGATCACCGCTGGAAATACGCTCCGCCACTGACAACCCTTGCTGAATTGGGTCCACAATCTGCACCGCAATGCGCCATGTCATGACGATGCCAAGCAAAATGACCGCAGCCCCGGTCACCGTCATTTTTAATTCCGATGACTGGATGGTCTGGCTGGAATTAGCCAGTTGCTGGTTAAACAGGGTAGATACATCTGTATTCACTGCCTCCGCCGCAGCCGTCATGGCCTGACTGGCACGGGTTTCATCCTGAAATGCCACCAGATAAGCCCTGGCAGACTGGCGATACGCCAGAAAATAATCCCATGCTGTTTTCAACCCCGCTTGCACTTCCGGCGGCACGTACCCGGCTTTTTCCTTAATAACCTTTTCCGCGGTATCAATACCTTTCAGGGTAGTCGCCAGCGTGTTGTCAGACGGTGCCAGCAGCAAATCATGCGCCATATCGCGGATAGCTGACATACGATCACTGACTTGATACAGCACTATCTGGATGTCAGCGGGAAGCCCACTTGCCTGTTGCCACTTACTCTGGAACGTTTCCAGCACCTTTTCGCTTTCATCCTGGCCGATTTTCAACCCGGCTGCATCTCGCGTTTTACTGGCGGTAATAAAGGCATCGCGCGCGGTGCGATAAGTTTTCAAATCCTGATCAATACGTTCGATATCATCAATGGTGTTCTTATCCCAACTCAGACTTTTAGCCTGAACGATAATGTCACCCATTTTATTGACCAGTACCCCATTTTTCTCCATAACATTGTAGTCATGCGTAAACTGAAATTGCGTACGCAAGACGCGAGCCTGAGCCAATGCGGCATTAAGCTGATTGGTCAACAGCACCTTATTATTATTATCATCCACGGCACGAAACCCAAAGATGCCGGAAACCAATACCACCAGCGACAATAACAGCACCGAGCCAAACCCTAGTGACAACCGGGTTCCAACTTTAAGACTATCGTATTTTTCACCCAGAATACTCATAGAATCACCTGTTTATGATTATCGTTATCCGATTGCCATAATATTTGCAGCATGGCAATCATGACGGATAAATGCATCGCCACGTAATAATTCAGTAAATGACTACCATCCAGGTTTTCAGACTGCGCATCCCAGCCTCGAAAATTTATCGGCCTGTATATACCGTAGTTTAATAAAAGCGTGAGAAATCACTAAACAATTAGACAGTCATCACAGTTCATATCGTCTTAAATTAAAAATAGAAAAACCAAATCATTAGAAGGAAATAGATATTTATCTGAAAGATGATAACGAACAACAATATGAAAAATAAAATAACAGCATGATAGCCATCAGCTATAATTTCGGCTTTATTCTGTTACCCCAAAAATAAAAACCAATGTAATAGCAATGTTAATTATGTGATGCATTTTTACATGCGTGGCATTATTTTTTGCCGTATATAAATTATACAATCTGGATAACTCAGCAAAAGTAAAATCATTCCCGACCACGCATCACATTTTCAACGTTATTTTTCTGACCAGATAATAAATATTGTCACGACCATCACATGTCAGGGCTGATGATAAAGGTCAAATAAAAACACACCCGGTGCTATGCATGATGAACGCACCGGGTGTGTTGATCTCATAAACTGGGTATGAGTGTCAGCACCACCACACCACGTGGTGTAACCTCATCCACCCCACACTGGAATTGCAAACCGCCACCTTCGACCTGCATTTTGCGCCCCGGCAGCAGTGCGACGTCATAGATATCGTTCTTACCATCAATATCCAGCAACCAACGGCCATTGCTGATGCTGGTAATACCGGTATCCACCAGCCAGGAAGACGAACTGCCCTCAACCAACAAAGGCGTATGCAATCCGGCTGGAATAAACTGTGGGTCAGCCTTCCATTCCCCTGCTTCCTGTAATTTACCGGTTTTCAACACATTGCGTGGAATCAGGCATACGTTGCCGTCATCGTGGCGACCGGCAGGGGTGTCATGCTGCTGTGGCGACCCCTTACCCGTCGCCAGCCACGCCAGAGACACTCCGGTATCGAGCGCGCAGGTAACCACCACATCCCCAGGAAAGAAATCACGGCGAATCCAGGTGCTAATCGTACCGGGCGCAATACCCAACAAATCCCCCAGTTCTTTTTGCGTACTGAACCCATAGGCATCCAGCATACGACGCAGCACCGCCTTACCGCCTGATGACAGAATCTGCTCATAAAGCGCTTTACCCTTCAGTGGTGATTTATGGGCAAAAACATTTGCATTTGCAAACTCACCTGTTACCAGCCATCCGGCATCCGCTCCAGTATCAAGCGCACATTTCAGAATAATATTACCCGGCACGTTCCCTCGCTGAACCCAGTTACTGATTGTATTGGTCGGTATTTCAGTCACCTCGCTCAGTTCCTTCTGAGTCTTTACTCCATAGCTCGACATAATGCGCTCAAGCACGGAGGCCGCAGACGCGGCATCACCATTTGTATTCAAAAACACCTCACGAGTATTTACATATACACGTTACGTGTTTTATAGTGTCTACATAGCACATGTAACACCATAGAACACCCTAGCCTGGGGGAGATATTGCTTTATGTCGGACGAGATTTCAATTCTATCGCTCATTTCTGAGGATAATCCTACTTCATCGAGTGGATTCATTAGCACAGAAACGAACTTTTCCATCGATAACCGCATACCTCATAGTATACCTGTTCAGGTAAGGGCGACTTTCACCTGCTTGCACAATGCAATGCGAGCGGTAGCGCCAGTACCTGTAATGTGGCGTATCCCGCATCATACGGGGCAACAACATCCGGCAATCAGCAGTACCATCGCGCCACCTTATTTTGCAAATGCAAAAACGGCATTCACTCCTTTCTGGACGGCAACCCTATTTTTAGTTGCCTTAGCTATCCATACGTTATCGGATTGGGACTGCCGTTTAATTCCTGTGAATGGCAGCAATGACTTTAAAATTAAATTCGAAAAATCGAATGAAGTTAATCGTAAAATCCTGACGCCAAATACTAACCGCCATGATGGCGAGCGAGCGTAATCATGAAACCACATTATGCTTTTACCGCCGAGCATCTACAGACTCTGCCGCCAAATTTGCGAGCGCTTCTCGGAAAACACTTTGCGGATTCACGCTGGGAACAGACATGCCTATTTTACCGGCGATTATCTGAACGCTATCGGCGCACGCTGTGTTTTCATGCCGCATTGCACCAACGCTGGTGCGTCTACTACCTGGACGAGATGGATGAGATGGCCAGAGAAAGGATTGTCAGTGCACTAAGCGAACTGCGCAGCGCGTTCGGGGAACCGGAAAAACAGGAACAAACCCATTTATTACCATCGATTAGATCCCTCACCCTCAGTGAGCGTCGTACGTTATTTTTTCATGCCGGGCTTACCAACCAGGAGTTTAATCAGCCTTTACGGCGCATTGACGATCCCGATTGCCAATGGGCTAAAGCGCTAATTCGCGCGGTGGGTGAATTACACAGCATGTTTATCGATGCGCCAGACATCCTGACCAGCATCAAACCCGAACATTATTCAGGCTAGCAGCCGTTTTTTCACTGACAACGAATTTCACCCAAAAAACAACCGTCATTACCCCAACCACCAGCGCAAAGGCCGCCGTTCGGCAGGCAGGATTTGTTGCTGCTTATTATCAGGAGATTGTATGAAAAACACACGATTAATACATCAGCCCCACACCATCGCGGAGGACGCTCCTCCGAATGATGTCTGGCGCACGGAGTTTGCGCATCGCTATAGCGAGCATCTGGAGCAACTGGCACAGCACGCCTGGCAAGAACGCTTGTCCTTGCAGGCGTTGGTAGCGCTGCTGCAACAGGAAGCTGAAAAAATCCGGCACCAGATATGGGAGACGTACTGATGGCAGACAGTATGGACATTTCTCAGGAGCAGCAAGCCATGCTGCTGGACGCACAAATCGCTCAGGCACGCACCTCCACTGCGACGCCGTCCTCATCAGTCTGCGAGGATTGCGAGGCTCCGATTCCTCAAGCCCGCCGTCAGGCGATTCCGGGGGTGGTGTGTTGCGTCTCCTGCCAGGAAATCCGCGAGCAGCGGCAACGCCACTATCGCTTGCCGTCGTGACGGCAAACTTACTGGCTGACTGGCTGGAGCAACATGCAGCTATTTGCGCCGCTAATCCGGCATACGCTCATCGGGTAGGCAACACGTTGGTTGGTTATGATGTCTGACGAAACTGAAAAAAGCGCTGACAACGGGTGTCATCACTGGGTCTATGCCTGGAATGCCCCCCGCTCCGCCATCCTGCCTGAATCCAGCACGCTGTCTTCGGATACCCTGCAACAAGGGCAAGCAGTACTGTATCAGTTGGCGCTGCTACCACGTTTTCTGGCCGATCACTTTCGGCGTCGTTTCGAGTATCTGAAGCAACATCAGGGGCTACAGGTTGCGTTCAACTATCTGCTGAGGGTAGTTCACCGACGGCTGTGGCCCCGGATCGACGCCGTTAATACCCGTTACCGAATGAACACCGCCGGTTCGTCGCACTTCATCAGTGAAGCGGAACAGTATCATCAATTGCCGGACATGCCGGACAAGGTCTTATCCGCCTTTGCCCGTCGCATTGCCGGCCATATGAACGATGCCTACAACGCCTGCTGCGAAAGCTACTTACAGAAATCGGCCAGTGGTCATGCACCGCTATTCAGTCATGAAACACAAACGCACATCTATGGCCAGTTAGCGGCACTGGCGCACGCATTAAACGTAACGCCCGCCCACTGGCATCGTCATCAAAACGGGTCGATGACGTTAGAACAGGTATTTTCCGGCATCATGCGACTGGTCACTCCCCGATGGTGGGAGCGCCAGTTGAAAATCCAGCGAACCCGCTGGCGCGAAGCATTATGGATTGCCAGCGGCGAAGTCAGCCGCGCTGCGTCTGCGTTTCTCAGCCGTCAGGCCTGGCAGGATATCCGCTACCGACGTCTGGCGACGCTGGATTTTCTGAAAAGCCGCGAGCTGGAAAACACCCGCAGTGGCGAGCGTGTGGATTTGGTCGATAAAGTCATGGCCAGTATCGCCAACCCAAACATTCGGCGCATGGAACTGATGGCGATGCTGGCGGGCATTGAACGTTACGCCACCGCACACCACCATATGGGTATGCTGGTAACGCTGACCGCTCCCGGCCATTATCATCCTACTCGTACCCGCAGCAATAACCAGGTCTTGCCTAACACCACATGGATGCCGGATTGCCCTTCGCCCAAAATGACCCAGCACTATCTGGTCAAACTCTGGAGCAAAATCCGTACTGCGCTCAAAGATCGCAAGTTGCATATCTACGGCTTGCGGGTCGTCGAGCCTCATCACGACGGCACGCCGCACTGGCACATGATGCTGTACTGTGAACGTGCACAACGTCAGGCGATTGTCGATATCCTGCGACGTTATGTGCTGCAACAGGAAAACAGCGACGCAGTACAACGCTTGTTTGACTGCAAACACATCAACAAAGGCGGTGCAACGGCCTATGTCGCCAAATATATCGCTAAAAACATTGATGGTTATGCATTGGATGGCGAATCAGACCATGAAACCGGAAAGCCGCTGAAAGATATGGCTGCGGCCGCCTCGGCCTGGGCATCGCTCTGGCGTATTCCTCAGTTCCATTTTATCGGTCTGCCCACGGTTGGCGCATACCGTGAATGCCGGAGGATTCGTAGCCTATCCCTGACGGACTCGCTGGGCGAGCAGGCCGAGATGGTGAGATACGCCGCCGATCGCGGCGATTTTGCCGCCTATATCGAAGCACAAGGCGGTGCAAACGTTGCCCGAAAACACCAGTCAGTCCGTGTCGCCAGAGCCGCCAGCGAACGATTAAACGCCTACGACGAAGCGATTGTACGCACCGTGGGTATTTTTTCCGCCCAGTGCGGCAGCGAACAGGTATTCACCACCCGACCAGATGAATGGCAAATTGTCGCTAAACACCATGCCAGCAATGATGTCGTCGATGGCTATCGGCATAGTCGCCCTTGGAGTTCTGTCAATAACTGTGGGGGAGCGTTTTCATCGGGCGTTCGCCCTTACGCATTTAGTGATATTCCTCGTGTTCCTTCAGCACGACTAACCTATTTTCAGCGTGACCAGTTGGCATCGTTACACCCCCGTCTTCGTCAGCAAGGCATTGAAACCTCTCGCTGGGAACGGGAGGCGCTGGTGCGCGGGGCCAGGGTAAGAATTAACGGTCAACTGATTGATGAAATTAGGAATAAAACTATATTCGCCGTTGATGAAAAGCGCATCATGAGTGCACAGGTCCTGCACTTATAAGTTGACTAATACTACTGAATTAAAGTACTGTACATAAATACAGTCTCACAATGGAAGAGGTACCGTGGAACAGACTGAAAGCAGAGAGCTGACCTTGTCAAGGATTCGATTGATTGCCGATATATCTTTGATATCACAATGTAATCCTGAAGAAATGAAAATCGCCATGTCGTTAATCGCCGACTTGTCTCACGGCGAACTCCCGAACAGTGATTACCAACAATTTCTGAAGAACAGCAGTGATGGGCAACGAATGAAGGAATGGTTCGAACAACAAACGTTGTGAGGGATTGCGATGGATAATAACGACCGACATGAAATAATCTGGCACTCCGCCAGAAGCACATACAAATTAATGGATTTTCTCTGTGGCCAACGCGCCAGACCGATACACAGCAAAATTTATTTTCGTATTCAGACTGTTTAATAACAACAGCCTACCCGGTTAAAACCGGTATATACATTTGGCATGACCTGTATTACATGACCTGTATTATATAAATTGTATTATTTGACCCAGTGTAGATCTGTTCGTTGGTGATATATTTCACTTTATAGACCCTAAATAATTCGAGTTGTAGAACAACACGCACTCCCCCTGCCGATCAATATCGGTCGGGGGAATTGTTCACCGAAACGTTTTTTATCCGTTGTTGTGCCATCAGCGCTACAGCGCTCCTGTATTGCGGGCAACACCAATCCTCTGGAGGATAAAGGGTCAGAAAAGACCCGTTTTATTCGGCCTTATTTTATCTGCAATATTTTATCTGCAATTAAAGGTGTCACATGAAAGTCTACGCCCATCAGGACGACTCCCTGGACGCGCTCTGTTACCGCTACTATGGCCGCACGCAAGGCGTGGTAGAAACGGTTATGCAGTCTAACCCAGGGCTGGCGGACTTTGGTCCGCTTCTGCCACACGGCACTGCCGTGACCCTGCCCGATATTAGCGTTTCCAGCTCACAGGAAAGCATTAATATCTGGGAATAATCAGGCTCATTGGTTCCATGTTCGCCTTAATTAAATCAAATCAGGCAACCTGGAGATCGTCGCCACACCAGGAATCTTACTATGCAAAAACCGCAAAGCCTCAGACTTGCACTGACTACGGCATTACCTTCATTAAGTAATAGATTACAGTTTCGGATTCAGGAAGGTGAAATTGCTGCATTGCAGGAGCCGTCGCTGTCATTCGAATACCGCTATCAGTTGCTGCTGACGCTGAATAACTTCACTGATAACCCGGATACGCTTTTTGTCACCCTGTTACTCTGGGTGCGTCAAAATCAACCAGACTTGTTAACACGCGAGAGCATTCGCAATAAAGGTATCAGTTTCACCATCGATAACCATGCCGATAACACCAGCACATTGTCCGTTCGGCTTAATCTGACGGAACGCAATCGCGTCACTGAACAGAATCAGACGCTGCAAGTGCATTATGAACCGGAACCCACACCGCCCGAACCAGTTAGCCGCCCCTATTCACTCTATATTGCAGGTGAATTAATCAGCCAATGGCAAGGCAACTGATGCTCTGAGATATATTTCCCTGATAAGGCCGTGACAAAACGGCCTGTTTATTTCATTGCTAACCATACCGAATGGTTATTACCCGCTCAATAATTATCATCCCCTCGTTTATTTCTATTTTATTACCGCAGCGGCATCCGCTAATTGAATACCTCTCTTCGCGGTTATTTTCCTTATCGCACGTTATTTCAAGAATAACGCACTAGCTACCAGGAATAACCATTTACCAGGAATAACCACGACTTGCCCTTCTGGATTTATATCCTGTCATCATCCTGTTCCACCGCGAAAAGCGGGGTCGTACGCGTTGGAATAATGTGGCGTAGCAACGGTGCTATCAGAAGCCACACAACCACGGCAAATTGTCTCATTTCGCGGGAAGACGCATTCTTCCCACCATGAATACATACGAATATCTCTCCGAAATCCAGCGCGCGCTGCGTAACCTGATTCGTATCGGCGTCGTTACCGAAGTCGATACCCAGCAGGCACGCTGCCGCGTGCAGACCGGTGGCATGGTCACCGGGTGGCTCCACTGGCTGTCCCGTCGTGCGGGGAGTTCCCGCGAATGGTGGGCGCCGTCGGTGGGTGAACAGGTACTCATACTTGCAATAGGAGGTGAACTCAATACGGCGTTTGTCGTACCGGGTATTTATAGCGAACGCCATCCCGCGCCATCGGTTTCTGCGGATGCCTGCCACATCCGCTTCCCTGATGGCGCGGTGATGGAATATGAACCAGCCAACGGCGCACTGACCGTCACCGGCATCAAAACCGCCACGGTCGTCGCGGCGGAATCCGTGTCCGTTACCACCAAAAACGTCACCATCAACGCCAGCGAACGCATCACGCTGGATACCCCAGAAGTCGTCTGTACGCATAAGCTGATCACCCAAACCCTTGAAGTGCAGCAAGGCGGCAGCATCACAGGCAGCGTCACCCATTCAGGGGGAAGTTTCTCCTCTAATGGCGTGGTGGTGCATACCCATCAGCACAGCGGCGTACAAAGTGGCGGCGGCACAACAGGAGGACCTCTATGACCAGTACGTCGTACACCGGCATGAATCGCAACACCAGCAAACGCATCAGCGATCTGGAACATCTGCGTCAAAGCGTACGCGACATTCTGACTACCCCGCAAGGCAGCCGGGTGATGCGGCGCGATTATGGGTCACTGCTTTCGACCCTGATTGACCAGCCGCAGACACCCGCACTGAAGCTACAGGTGCAGGCGGCCTGCTATGTCGCGCTGCTGAAGTGGGAACCCCGACTGACGCTGACATCCATCTCAATGGAAAGCCACTATGACGGCCAGTTGATTGTGGATATTTCCGGCACGCTGGCCGGCAACGGCACCCCCCTTTCGTTAACCATTCCCGTGAGCTGAGATCATGCCTATTATCGATTTAAGTCAGTTACCCGCCCCAAGCGTCGTTGAAACGCTGGATTATGAAACCCTGTACGCGTCGCGCAAGGAAACCTTGTTATCACTCTACAGCGGTGATGAGCGAGAAGCCGTCGCACGCACGCTGACACTGGAATCTGAACCGCTGGTGAAGCTGTTGCAGGAAAATGCTTACCGCGAACTGCTGATGCGCCAGCGCATTAATGAGGCCGCGCAGGCCGGTATGCTGGCATTCGCCAGGGGCAACGACCTGGACCAGTTGGGTGCTAACGTCAACGTTTCCCGACTGGTGATCACCCCAGCCAATACGACCGCCGTTCCCCCCATCGCCGCCGTGATGGAGTCTGATACCGACTTCCGCTTGCGTATCCAGCAGGCTTATGAAGGTCTAAGCGTGGCGGGTTCCATCGGCGCTTACCAGTTCCATGGGCGCAGCGCCAGCGGCCAGGTAGCGGATATTTCCGTTATCAGCCCCGGCCCTGCTGAGGTGTTGGTGTCGGTTCTGTCGCGCGAAAACGACGGCACCGCCAGTGATGCGCTCATCGCCACCGTGAATGCCGCGCTTAACGCCGAGGACGTCAGGCCGGTAGCTGACCGGGTCACCGTCAAATCAGCGGTGATTGTTCCTTACAACATTAGTGCCACACTTTATCTGTACCCCGGACCGGAAGCCGAACCGATACGTGCTGCTGCCGAGAAGAAGCTACAGAGTTATGTCACAACCCAGCATCGTCTGGGACGCGACATCCGCCGCTCCGCCATTTACGCGGCACTGCATGTGGAAGGGGTGCAGCGGGTGGAACTGGCGAGTCCGTCTGCGGATATCGTACTGGACGATACTCAGGCGTCGCACTGCACCGGCTACACCCTGACATTGGGGGGAACGGATGAATAAAAGCCCCCTGCTTCCCCCCGGTTCCTCCGACCTGGAACATGCGGTTGCAACCACGGGCGCCAGTCTGGAAACAGTGCCGATTCCCCTGCGCCAGATCTGGAATCCTGATACCTGCCCGGTCGAGTTGCTGCCTTATCTGGCCTGGACACTGTCGGTTGATCGCTGGGATGAAAGCTGGTCAGAGTCCGTCAAACGCAAAGTCATCAAAGATGCGTTTTTTATCCATCGGCATAAGGGCACCGTCGGCGCGCTGCGCCGGGTGGTCGAGCCGCTGGGATATCTAATTCGCATCAAAGAATGGTGGCAAACCGGTGACGCCCCCGGCACCTTCCGGTTGGATATCGGCATCCAGGACTCCGGAATTACGGAGGAATCGTTTAACGAACTGGAACGTTTGATTGCCGATGCCAAACCCGTCAGCCGCCAGATGCTGGGGTTGAACATCAATCTGGATACACAAGGCAGCGTCTCGCTGGGTGCCAGCTCTTACAGCGGCGACGAACTGACCATCTACCCTTACTTCCCGGAAACCATCAGCATATCAGGCGAAGAGTTCACAGGTGCAGCCATTCACCTTATTGATGATCTGAATGTCGGCGGTTGATTCACGCCTCCCCTTAAGCCAGCCTGCGCTGGCTTTTTTTATGTCGAATCATACCCGCCTGTTGTCTCTGCTTTACGCCAACGCCCGTGTGGTGCGGCTCGCCGGATACTCCCGCATACTACCGTTACTCAATCCACAGCCGGGGCACTCTGCCGGCTGGTGATCACCAGTCAGTTCCCCCGACTTCCCCGATGCCCGTTGCGGCATCCTATCCTGTTAACCGTATGAGTAATCTGCATGAGTACAAAATACTTTGCTTTACTAACGAATATCGGCGCGGCAAAACTGGCTAACGCCACCGCGCTGGGTAGCCATCTGGCTATCACGCAAATGGCGGTAGGCGATGGCGGCGGCAGCCTGCCGACCCCGATGCCCGCTCAAACCAAACTGGTCAATGAAAAACGCCGTGCGCCACTCAACGCACTGAGTGTCGATCCCAAAAACCCCAACCAAATCATTGCTGAACAGGTTATTCCTGAAAATGAAGGCGGCTGGTGGATACGTGAGATCGGCCTGTACGACAGCGACGGCGATCTGGTTGCTGTGGCGAACTGCGCGGATACCTATAAACCACAGTTGCAAGAAGGTTCAGGCCGGGTACAAACCGTCCGTATGATCCTGATCGTCAATAGCGCCGATGCCGTTACCCTGAAAATCGACCCGTCGGTAGTGCTGGCGACACGGCAATACGTCGATGATAAAGCGATTGAGGTGAAAGCGTACGCCGACAGCCAACTTAACGCGCATGTCACCGCCGCCAACCCTCACCCGCAATACGCCCCGCTCAACAGCCCAGCTTTCACTGGCGTTCCCACTGCGCCAACAGCAGAAAAAAACGCAAACTCCACACAGCTGGCTACCACCGCGTTCGTCAAAAATACCGCGTTGCTCAAAGAGCAAAACGGCGCTGATATCGCCGATAAATCAGCTTTTCTCGCAAACCTGGGTTTAAGCGACACACTAAAAATCGCGGATATCGTCGGCATCCCGTTGCCCTGGCCGCAAGCCACACCGCCCGCCGGCTGGCTGAAATGCAACGGTCAGGCCTTCGACAAAAACGCTTTCCCGAAACTGGCGCAAGTCTACCCCGGCGGCGTGCTGCCGGATCTGCGCGGCGAATTTATTCGCGGCTGGGATGATGGGCGGGGAGTGGATGTTGCCCGTGAATTGCTAAGTTGGCAAAAAGGAACGCTGACCGTTTCAGATCCCAACTTAAACTCAGTAAATGTGGGGGCGTTGATACATGCAAACAACGATAGTGCCAATACATACAAATCTATGGGGTTTGATATTGTCAACAAAGGCGATTATGCCATGCTACGTGCCGCTATAAATGTGGAGACGGTGGGTGCACAAGATTTGGATTCAAATGGTTGGCAGTTTGGGTATGGAGCCACCCGCCCCCGCAATATCGCCTTTAGCTACATAGTAAGGGCCGCCTGACGGTGGAGACTGCACCGAAGTCTACTCTGTAGTAAACCACCACGCGGTGAGGAAACTCACCGCGTTTCTGTTCTCTGCCTGCAGGTGATATTTGATGGTGCTCTGGTTATAGTAGGGATGTAGTGTGTAGATAATTGCGAGCGACACGATGACTCCTGACGAAAAAGCCCTGTTTCTGAGCGCCATGGACGATGTCAAACCGCTGAAACCGTCCTCAACCGTCGTTCACCTGAAGTCCGCCCTGCCGAATACGGCGCCTCATCGTATGCAGGAACCAGAGCAGGATAATTTCCTGATTACCGGATTTCTGGATCTGTTTTCGTGTGATACTCCGCTGGAGTTCAGGAAGGAGGGTATCCAACAGGGCGTGGTGGATAAACTGCGTCAGGGAAAATATCCGCTGGATGCCAGCCTGAATCTGTTACGTCAACCGGTCGAAGCTTGTCGGCAGCAGCTATTCACATTTATGCGGGAGGCACAGCAGCATCATTTGCGTAACCTGTTAATTATTCACGGAAAAATCAGGCATGATAAATCACATGCCAATGTCATACGTAACTACCTGTTTCGGTGGTTGCAGCAGTTTGATGCAGTGCAGGCGTTCTGTGCCGCTCAGCCATTTCACGGGGGGGCCGGAGCTTGCTATGTATCGCTGAGAAAATCCGATCAGGCCCGGCAGGATAACCGCGAGAGACATGCTAAACGTAGTCGGTAATTTTTAATCTGTTCTAAAAAAACGCCCGGCTAGCCGGGCGTTAATGCATTAATAACTCAACTCTGCGACGGGGGGGCGACTGTAGCCAAACTGACCTTTAGCGAAGATCATCAGTGACGTCAGCAACGCAGGAATGGCAAGAATAGTGAACATAGCGCTCAATCCCCACCCCATACTGACAACTTGTGCACCGGCAAACGCACTCATAATGGCCCCCATGCGCCCAATGCCGTGCATCCAGCCTGAACCGGTAGCACGGGCTTCCGTCGGGTAATAACGAGCAGATAGCGCATTCATACCGGTATTGGCACCGTTAAGACAAAAACCGCTGCCGAACGCCACCATAGCCAGTAGCACGAAGTAAACATGAGTAACGCCAATCATTGCAGTGGCTACACCGCCGGTTGCATAAATGACACCCAGCGCCAGATGCGGGTTAACCCGGTCCATTAGCCAGCCTGCGAATAACGAACCGAATGTACCCCCAGCCTGATAGAGGGCCGTGATGACAGTCGCTTCAGTCACGCTCATGCCCGCCTCTTTGATGACGGTCGGCAACCAGCTTCCCAGCAAATACACCATGAACAGGCCAAAGAAGTAGCCGCCCCATAACATGACGCTACCAAAACGGTAAGAGCGGGATAACACCAGCCGTACAGCAAAAGCTGGTGACTTTTCTGCCACAGGCATAGCAAACACGCTGTCGGCCTGGGTAACGCCAGGGGCAATTTTATCTACAATGCGATGTATCTGGCGCGAACCTGCACGCTTGCTGACCAGAAAACGTACCGATTCTGGTAGTTTCATCAACAAAAACGGCACCAGCAGGAGTGGCAGAATACCGCCCATGAGCAATACGGAGTGCCAGCCCCACTGCGGAATCATCCAGGAGGCGGCAAATCCGCCGCTGGCAGCGCCGAAACTGAAACCGCAGAAGACCACGGTAATGATGAAGGAACGTTTTTTCTCCGGTGCAAATTCCGATACCAGCGTGCCGACATTCGGCATCGCAGCGCCTAAACCTAACCCGGTCAGAAAGCGGAAAATGACCATGTGTTGCAAATTCTGGGAAAAGGCGGTTAATAACGTCCACAGGCCAAACAGGAATACGCTGGCAATAATGATAGTTTTACGTCCACGCCAGTCTGCCAGCGGGCCGGACACCATCGCGCCCACCGCCAGGCCAATCAGCGCCGCGCTGATAACCACGGCCAGCTCGGCATTGCCAATTCCCCATGCTGACTTTAGCGAGGGAGCGATAAAACCCATAATGGCGATGTCCATGCCATCAAGCGCAATGATGCAAAAACAAAGGAAAACGATCAGTTTCTGATAAGCGCCAAGAGGACGCTGGTTTATCAGCTGGCGTACGTCAATCGCGGTGGAACCTGTCACGCTTTTTCTCCAACAATACCGCTAAATGTTCACAATGGCTTACACTGTAAACAATTATTTCCGATAGGGAAATATAATGTCAGGAAAAATTTTTGTGTACCGGATAAATAACAGCGGCGCACCCACTTAGGATGCGCCGTTTGACATGCCACTGGTTCTTAACGAAGCGGTTGAGGAAGGTGGATGATCCACAACTGGCTGGCCGCTTCATCCTTAGGGAGCGATTCGAGTTCCACCCGTGTATCGACAGGGTGGCCGTCTAGCAAGAGTTTGCCGTCAGGCCCGACCTGATAGCTGCCGATTTTCCTCACATCATTGGCGGGGTTAACCAGTACAGACTGTAAACCGAAATCATTGTCATTGGTTACCGCCAGCGTGCTGGCGTCAATCAGCGCCAACCCTTCAGCTTTCTCCGGCTTCCAGCCCAACTGACGTAAATCAACCAGTTGTTGTTTTTTCGCCAGTACGATGCCGCGTTTCTCCAGCGTTTTGGCATCATTCCACTCTGCTGGCTGAGTTGCATCGAATGTGGTCAGGTCGCTGGCGTCACGCAGATCGACACGATAGATCAGGTTGTGTATCACCTTGTTCTTGCCAGTACCTTGTTCAATCACCAATACGTCATGATCGTTCAGTGCCACCATGTCGCCAATTTTAGCATCACCGGTTTTTTTCCACCGATCCACATCCAGTGGATAACCGTACATAGCCGTTTTACCTGTTGAAGGGTCAAAACTGACCAAACGGATAAACAACGCTTTATTTTGGGTTTTCCCCTCGATATCCAGCGTGCTTTGTACCGCAGCAAGAAGACGACCATCCGGCATCCGGGTGATGCCCTCAAAACCCCGGTTAGGTTGTCGCCATTTAAGAATGTTGGGTAAACCGCTGGCGACGGCTTGCTCGCCGGGTAGTGGCGTTGGTCCCACCTTTTCCAGAATGCTGCCCTGTGCATCAATATGAATCAGAAATGGTCCGTATTCGTCTGAGAGCCAGAATCCTCCCTGTCCATCCAGGGTAATCCCTTCGGTATCCAGGCCACGGCGATCATCCGACAGTTTTTTCAGTACATCGCTGAGTGCTACCTCATTGGTCGTGCCGAGTAGCGAATCGGGCAAGGGCAAACCGCTGACAGGACCCGATTTATCATGCAACTGACGGCGTGCTGTGGCTTGCGCACCGTTGGCATCCACAGTAATGGTCATCATTGAGGGGGTAAAATCAGGTACGGCGAAAATTTTCGCCTCTTTGCCTTGATATTCCGGTGCATCAGCATTGGGTCCGCGATCAGTAACGGTAGCAAAGGTGAGTTTATCGCCATCACGCCCGATGAATGACAACCCGGAACCGATCCCCATAGGAAAACCGTTGGGGAAACGTGCCTGCCATTTGCCGTGATAACTGACCCGATCATTATCGGGAAACGTAATCTGGTACTGCTCAGTTTGAATATCCGCGGCCTGAACAACATGGGCCAGCAGGATCATAGAAAGAAGCGGTAAGCAAAGGCGCATAGTCAAATCCTGTAAAAGAAAGTGGCGTATTACACCAAAACTGTAATCGACGTATCGATGACGGTACAGGACGACAACAATACATATTGTAAAACGCGGTGAGTTTCCTCACCGCGTAAATAGCAGTTTGATAGCTATTGGATCGATACAACCAGATGGTCAGGCCGCCCTTACTATATAGCTAAAGGCGATATTGCGCGGGCGGTTTTCGTTGGCTGTCGGCACCACTCTGGAAGCATCAAACGCAAAGTCATCATTCATTTGTGCAACAACTGCTGATGCTGGTGCTATCGAATTTCGGGAACCAGTATCATAAAACGCACCAGTGTAAGCATCAAATCCAACATAAACACCACTTACAAACCCGGTGATGTTTCTAATCGCATCGCCCTGCAGCGAAAGTAGGCTTCTGTTGCTATCCACCCCACGTCCATCATCCCAGCCGCGAATAAATTCGCCGCGCAGATCCGGCAGCACGCCGCCGGGGTAGACTTGCGCCAGTTTCGGGAAAGCGTTTTTGTCGAAGGCCTGACCGTTGCATTTCAGCCAGCCGGCGGGCGGTGTGGCTTGCGGCCAGGGCAACGGGATGCCGACGATATCCGCGATTTTTAGTGTGTCGCTTAAACCCAGGTTTGCGAGAAAACAAGGAGATAAATACAATCAGCCTTTTCAGGAGGTTACGTTATGCTTATTGGCTATGCCAGGGTATCGACCAGCGATCAAAATACCGAATTACAGAAAAACGCGCTGGTCAGTGCAAATTGTGAACTGATTTTTGAAGATCAGGCCAGCGGCAAAAATGCCCGGCGGCCAGGGCTTAAGCGAGCGTTACGAAAACTCAAACGCGGCGACACGCTGATTGTCTGGAAACTGGACCGGTTGGGTCGCAGCGTGCGTGATTTGATTACCATGGTGTCGGACCTGCAAGGCCGGGGAATTCACTTTCGTAGCCTGACCGACGCCATTGATACTTCAACACCCGCTGGCCGCTTCTTCTTCCATGTGATGAGTGCGCTGGCCGAGATGGAGCGCGAGTTGATAGTCGAACGTACCCGTGCAGGGCTGGCAGCAGCCAGATCAGCCGGTCGCATTGGTGGGCGGCGGCGCATTATGACGCCGGATGCGATTGATCATGCCAGAGCATTGTTGAGTAATGGCGCAACCCGCTGGCAAATTGCGAATATTATTGGTGTGTCAGAAAAAACCATTTATAAATATCTGCCAGTAAGGCATAAGTAATATTATGAAAAACACTCACAAGAATAAATGGTAAGCATTATGACACTTACCATAAACACATAAAGCAAATATCGTATTTCCCGTCTTTCACACAACAGAATTATAATGAACGACATGTATTTTCACGAAACAATACCGATACGCAAGATCACCAGCGTACCTTTTATTCCATTGAGAGAAAATACATGAAAAAATACAACCCCTTCTGTTCATTTGACCTGATACCAGGCAAAGATAATTTATATCAAAATAATCATACTCATATTGGCAGCAATTTACATGGATGTTGTAGATGCCATGTGGAGCAGCAGTATATTCCTGCTATCACTCCCGCTCCTACCGATGGATTGAAAGAGTTGGTCGGTATTCCACAACCCTGGCCGTTGGCGGAAGCGCCGGAAGGCTGGCTGAAATGTAATGGACAGGCATTTGATACCGCAAAATATCCGCAACTGACAAAATTATATCCCGCCGGTGCCTTACCGGATCTGCGCGGCGAATTTATTCGCGGCTGGGATGATGGGCGTGGGGTGGATACAGACAGAAAACTGTTATCAGCACAAGCCGCTACTCATATTACTGGAGACGATGGAACTTATCCAACACTTAACGGTATTGGTAATCTATCCGAATGTAATGCAGACAAACCCGATGGTAATGATCGTACTCTATATTGGTTAGATACCAACAAATCGGAAAAACAAGCCAGCGAAAAATTCTGGGGTGCTACCCGTCCGCGTAATATTGCTTTCAGCTATATCGTTAAGGCAGGTTAATCATGACAACACAAAACGAAAATACGACTCAGCTGAATGAACAGGGGCTGAGTATCGGCAATGGATATATTCAGGTTTACCATATTGATCCGCAAACACGGGAATATATCGGCAGCACACGGGAATTCCTGATGGAAGGCGTTGGCATTCCGGCGCACAGTTTTATTGATGCACCGCCGGAAATACCATCCGGCCAAACCATCGTGCGCAGTCAGGACGGTTCAAGCTGGGAAAGCATGAGCGATTATCGCGGGCAGACCGCTTACGATAAACAGACGCGGCAACCGAGCCAGATAAGCCAACCGGGTGCCTTGCCTGATACCCTGACGTTACTGCCGCCCTCTTCTGCCTACGATGTCTGGCAGGGCGATAAATGGGTGGCTGATGAAAAGGCACAGCAGGCCGCGCAGCTCAACGCCGCTCAACAGCAACAGGCCAGTTACCTCGCTCAGGCGGAAAAACGCCTGACCGTACTGCAGTACGCCGTTGAGCTGAACATGGCGAGCGAGCAGGAAGTTCAGGCGCTGAAAGACTGGAAAACCTATCTGGTATTGTTAAACCGGGTGAATCTCTCCACTGCGCCGGCTATCGACTGGCCGACTATGCCTGCCTGATTCACTGCTCACACTAACGCACTCTGATGTGCGCCATGCCAAAGATGCCGTTGTCACCGCAACGGCATCTTTTTTATTTTCAAATAACCATTTGTTTTTAAATAAAATTAAATTCTCTTTCTTATTTCCCTGTTGTGCCATCGGATACCAAACCCCATTCGGATGCCTTCTGTTTCCTGTCAAGGCACTATTACTCCCACCCCACAACAGGAGACATTCTTGATGAGTGATTTTCATCACGGTACGCAGGTCGTCGAAATCAACGACGGTACCCGCGTCATTTCAACTGTATCAACCGCGATCGTCGGTATGGTCTGTACTGGACCGGATGCTGACGCCGCCACTTTCCCACTGAATACACCGGTGCTGATTACCGATGTGCTGACCGCCGCAGGCAAAGCCGGTAAAACCGGTACGCTGGCTGCTGCGCTGCAAGCCATCGGTGACCAGACTAAACCGGTTACGGTAGTCGTTCGCGTAGCCGAAGGCGCCAATGAGGCTGAAACGGTGTCCAACATCATCGGCGGCGCCGATGCCAACGGCAAATACACCGGTATGAAAGCCCTGCTGGATGCCCAGGCAGTGACTGGCGTGAAACCGCGCATCCTCGGCGTTCCAGGGTTGGATTCCCAGCCTGTCGCCACCGCGCTGGCTTCTATTTGTCAGTCGCTGCGCGCCTTCGGTTATGTGAGCGCTTATGGCTGTAAGACCCTGTCCGATGCCATCAAATACCGCGGCAACTTTAATCAGCGTGAGCTGATGGTAATTTGGCCGGACTTTATCGCCTGGAACACCGTGACCAACGCCAGCGCGACTGCCTACGCCACCGCACGCGCGTTGGGCCTGCGTGCCAAAATCGACCAGGAAACCGGCTGGCACAAAACCCTGTCTAACGTCGGCGTTAACGGTGTTACCGGCATCTCCGCCAGCGTGTACTGGGACCTGCAGACCATCGGCAGCGATGCAGACCTGCTGAACCAGGCTGGCGTGACCACGCTGGTACGTAAGGACGGTTTCCGCTTCTGGGGTAACCGCACCTGTTCCGACGATCCGCTTTTCCTGTTTGAAAACTACACCCGCACGGCGCAGGTACTGGCCGACACCATGGCCGAAGCGCACATGTGGGCGGTTGACAAACCGGTAACTGCCACCCTGATCCGCGACATTATCGAGGGTATCAAGGCTAAATTCCGCGAACTGAAATCCAACGGCTACATCATCGACGCTGACTGCTGGTTCGATGAAAGCGCCAACGATAAAGAAACGCTGAAGGCAGGCAAGCTGTACATCGACTACGAGTACACCCCGGTGCCGCCACTGGAAAACCTCACGCTGCGTCAGCGTATCACCGACAAGTATCTGGTGAACCTGGCCGCATCTGTTAACAGCTAAGGAGCGACAGACTCATGGCACTGCCACGTAAACTTAAATATCTCAACCTGTTCAACGACGGTATGAGCTACATGGGCCAGGTGCATTCCGTCACCCTGCCGAAACTGACCCGCAAACTGGAAAACTACCGTGGCGGCGGTATGCAAGGTTCTGCACCGGTAGATTTCGGTCTGGACAACGACGCGCTGGTGATGGAATGGAACATGGGCGGTCTGCCGGACAGCGCCTTCTGGAGCCAGTACGCACTGCCGGGCGCCGATGCGGTTCCGCTGCGTTTCGCCGGTTCTTACCAGCGTGATGACACCGGTGACATCACCGCTGTTGAAATCGTATTGCGCGGTCGCCACAAGTCGATTGACAGCGGCGAATCCAAGCAAGGGGAAGAAACCGACGTACGCATCTCCACCCAGTGTACCTACTACAAACTGATCATTGACGGCGTCGATATGATTGAAATCGACACCATCAACATGATCGAAAAAGTCAACGGCGTTGACCGTCTGGAACAGCACCGCCGCAATATCGGTCTGTAATGACCGCTTCATGGCCAGCTACGGCTGGCCATTCTTGTTGATCTTATTGATAAAACTGGAGTCTTTATTATGACGGCTGAAACCACTGCACAACATCATGTGATTACCCTGAACACCCCGATTAAACGCGGTGAAACCCTGATCGACGCCATCACGCTGCTCACACCCACTGCCGGTACGCTGCGCGGCATCGGGCTGGCCGCCCTGGCAAGCGCCGATGTAGAGGCGTTGATTAAGTTGCTGCCGCGCATCACCTACCCTGCCCTGACCGAAGCCGATGTCATGGGGCTGGAACTGCCTGACCTGCTTGAATTCGCCGGTAAGGTGATCAGTTTTTTATCACCGGGCTCGGTACGCTAACGCCTCCACCGAGCCTCACGGTTGACGACCTGATGGCGGATATCGCTGTGGTGTTCCACTGGCCGCCGTCAGAACTTTTCCCCATGAGCCTGGCAGAGTTGATTAACTGGCGTGGCCGGGCGCTACAACGAAGTGGACAAGACTATGCCTAAGCCATCAACCACCCCGAACGCGGGGCCGACGGCAACGCAACGCAACAACGCTCAGGACAACAGCATTTTCTCGCCGCTCCGGGACAATGTGTACCTGAGTAAAATCAACAGTGTGTTGCAGGATTTCTTAAGCAAAGCCGGTCAAATCAGCCATGGCGATGCATTCAACGCCGTCGGTGCGCCGAAAAACAATCGCACCAGCAGAAAAAAAAGCGGCAGACTTTCTGCCGCAGCACAGCTGGGCATGTTGGGTAACCTGGCCAGACGATTCGACGTGCTGACCGCAGCCCTGAACCCGGCCTCTTCCGCATTAAAAAATGCTCACGCCCTTTCCGGTACGGACAATGCCGGTTTCTCACGGTCAGGCCAGAGTCCCGGTTCAGGCGTGACGCAGTCGCTCATCGCCCAGGCGAGTGACGGCGTCAACAGCATCTATTTGTCTGCAGCCGCGGCGATGCAGGCGCAACAGCACATTGCCGGTCTGGTGCCGTCTGCCAGACTGGCTGGCGGTGCTGCTGCCCCCTCGCTGCCGGGAAATGTCGCCGCCTTGCTGAATGCGCAACAGAGCCTCAACCTGCCGACCAACCTCCTGCCACAGCCTGGTGCGACATCGCAAACCGGTGCCGAAGGACTGAACGCACTCACCGGAACCGCACAGGAATCCTTCGTTGGCATGGAAGAAACCAGCATGATGCTCACTGCATTAAGCTATGCAGATCTGGATGACGGCGATGGCGGCGCTGATTTTCAAGGAGGATTGGAGAATCTGCAGGCGCTTTCAGGATCGGCGATGCAACTGCTCAGTCAGCCGGGCCTGACGAGTCAAAACAGTGTGGAAAACCACGCCAGCTTACAGTCGGATATGACTAACGGCCATTACAGCGCCCTCTCTCCGAATGCATCACAACAGTATTTTGACCAGCGCGTGGTCAATAACATCACCATCACCGTACCGGAAAACAGTAACCTCGACGTAATTAAACAATACATTGAAGAGGCACTGAGAAAATACAGCCCGAATAGCAGCGCCTATTCCTACAACTCGATGACCTCTAATCTCATTTCATGAGGATAATATGATGATGCTTGCACTGGGTTTATTTGTATTTCAATTGCAAACGCTGCCGTACAGCACCCTCAGTCGTAATGTCAATTATCGCTGGGCTAATAATGGCCGCATTGGCCTGCGTCCTGCGCAACAGTTTTTAGGGCAGGGAAATGAAACCATCAGCCTCAATGGCGTGTTATGCCCGGAAATCAACGGTAAGTTCAGTAAACTCTCGTTATCGGCGCTGGAACTGATGGCGGGCACAGGGCGTGCCTGGCCGCTTATCGAAGGCAGCGGCACCATTTACGGCATGTACGTTATCGAGAGTTTGCAACACACCAACACGGAATTCTTCTCCAACGGCAGCGCCAAGCGTATCGAATTTTCGATTAACCTGACGCGTGTTGATGAATCACTGATCGCCATGTTTGGCGACCTCAGCCAGCAGGCTACCGATTTGTATAACCAGCAAATCACGCCGGCTATTGCTTCCGCCAAAGCCGCCATCGGAGGTGTCTTCTCGTGATAGTGAATAACCGCATCGGTATTGCCGATCAACTCGCGCCGGACTACCTGATCACGCTGACGGACTCGTCAGGCGATACCAAAACGACCCGCAACCTCAGCCAGCGACTCATTTCACTGTCATTACATGATGTCATGGGCTTTGAGTCCGACCAGCTATCGCTGGATATCGACGACAGCGACGGCAAAGTGCTCATGCCTAAACGGGGTGAGAAAATTGGCGTCAAAATTGGCTGGAAAGGCAAGGCATTGGTTGACAAAGGCACCTTTGTGGTTGACCAGGTCAGCCATAGCGGTGCGCCGGACAGAATTACCCTCAACGCACGTAGTGTGAATTTTCGTGGCGACATCAACACGCCACGTGATGGCTCCTATAACACCACTACGCTTGGCGATATCGCCCGGACGATTGCTGAACGTTATAGTCTGTTGCCGTCAATTGAAACCACTCTGGCCAATACGGCGATTGTGCACGAAAACCAATCCAAAGAGTCCGATTTATCGTTCCTCTGCCGTCTGGCCAGAAAATACAGCGGTACGGTGGCGATAAAAAGCGATACGTTGCGACTTTTTGTCGCCGGCAACGGTACGGCGGCAGACGGCAAAAATGTAGCGACTTATCTGATCGAACGCAGCGATGGCGATTCACACAGTTTTACGATTGCTGATCGCATCGCCAACACGTCGGTCACCGCTAACTGGCATGACAGCAACGATGCAAAAACACATACTGTGAAGATAAGCCGTCAGCGTAAAGCACAAACGGAGACATCGCCGTCACACCCCAACGCCAAATCGTCCACCCAGCTATCCGAGCCGTCTACAGACGATTATCTGGCCGGGGAAGAGGACAGTCAGCAAACGCTACAAACCACCTATTCCAGTCAGGATGAAGCCACGCAGGCAGCCTTGAGCAAGTGGCGTGAAACCCAACGTGGCACGGTGACGTTCTCGATCTCGCTGGCAAAAGGCATGGAAAATCTGAAACCCGGCGCGTTGGTGAATCTGAAAGGATTCAAGCAGGTGATCGACGAACGGCAGTGGACTATCAAGCGACTGACCCACACCATCGCAGGTAACGGTTTTACCACCGCCATTGAGCTGGAAGTATCGATGCTGGATGTCGCCTACGACATAAGCTATAGCGTTGTCGATAGCGCAAACGCCACACGATAAACCACTTTTCGAATTTATAGTTTGCAAATTCGAATTATGTGACGTACCATGTGTGTAAGATGTTTAACTAACTCGTACACATAAGGTGATTTCAACATGATGCATTGTCCGCTTTGCCGTCATTCCGCTCATGCCCGTTCCAGTCGCTACCTGTCTGAAAATACCAAGGAGCGTTACCACCAGTGCACTAACGTAAACTGTGGTCACACCTTCGTTACCATGGAAGCGATTACCCGCTCCATCATGGTGCCAGGTAAGACTGAGCCGGTCGAAGGCGAAAGTAAGTAATAATTTCTCTCCTACTCCGTGTTTCCTTAACTTTTCTGACCGTCTTTCCCCGCCGCCCGGCGGGTTTTTTTATAATCAATACACACCATGTGTTTTTATTACTTCCATTATCTCGCTATCAGAAAAACGTATTATTGACGCTGACCGCCGTCGGCTTTTAGTATCGAATGGCTTTTGCTGATTTTCAGTCACTTGCCACGACGATACCCGCCTGACGGGCCGCCGCCGCAAGGGATGAATCCTGCCGTGACGATGGTGCCCTTCCCCCCTTCACCGTCAAAAATCAGACGCTAACACCGTTTTGAACAACATGAGGGCAGGAAAAACGTCACGTAAATGCACGCTGTTTTCCTGTTCCTCAGCAGGGAGAACACGCATGATGGAAACCACTCAGGCTTACCGCGCCAGTCTGTTGCACTTTGTCGCCGACCCATTGCATAACCCGCAGGCCACCCGTTTTATTGAGGATGGCTTGCTGCTGGTGCGCGACGGACGCATTCAAGGCGCTGTGCCGTATGACAGCCTTACCGACGCTGATCGCCGGGCAATGACGGTGATTGACTACCGCGGCCAGTTGCTGATGCCGGGATTGATCGACACCCATATCCATTTCCCACAAACCGAAATGATTGCCTGTTACGGCGAGCAGTTATTGTCCTGGCTTAATACCTACACCTTTCCCACCGAGCGCAAGTTCGCCGATAAAGATTACGCCGCAAATCGAGCCAAATTCTTCATTCAGGAATTACTGCGACACGGCACCACCAGCGCGCTGGTGTTCGCCACCGTGCACCCGCAATCGGTTGATGCGCTGTTCAGCGCCGCTGAAGCCAAAAACATGTGCCTGATTGCCGGCAAGGTGATGATGGACCGCCATGCGCCGGATGACCTGTGCGATACCGCGCAGCAAAGCTATGACGAGAGCAAGGCGCTGATTGAAAAATGGCATCGCCGCGGACGATTGCGCTATGCGGTCACGCCGCGCTTTGCACCGACTTCCACCCCAGAGCAACTGGCACTGGCGGGTCGATTATTGCAGGAGTATCCGGATGTGTATCTGCATACCCACCTCTGCGAAAATCCGGACGAAATCGCCTGGGTTAAATCACTGTTTCCTGAACAGCAACACTATCTTGACGTTTACCATCACCATGGGCTGACCGGGCGTCGTTCCGTGTTTGCCCATGCCATTCACCTGCAACCGGATGAAATCCATACGCTGGCGCAAAGCCAATCCGCCGTGGCGTTTTGCCCCAGTTCAAACCTGTTTTTAGGCAGCGGTCTGTTCAGACTGCATCCACTAAAAGCCGCGGGGATTCGCATTGGCATGGGAACCGATGTCGGCGCCGGCACCAGCCTGTCATTGCTGCAAACACTCAGCGACGGTTACAAAGTACAGCAATTGCAGGGGGAAAAACTCTCGGCGCGTGAAGGGTTGTATCAGGCGACGCTGGGCGGAGCCACCGCACTGTCGCTGGATGACCGGCTGGGGAATTTCCTGCCGGGTAAAGACGCTGATTTCATCGTGTTGGACTGGGCCGCCACCCCACTGCAACAATTACGCCAGCAACAGTCCACCTCGCTGGACTCCCGGCTGTTCGCCTTGATGATGCAAGGCGACGACCGAAACATCCGTGCCACCTATATCCACGGCGAATGCGTCTATACCCGTCATACGTCAAGTTGCCGCTGTGTTGGCTTTTCTCACTCCCCCCAGTCACTTACCTGAGTAAATGTCTGGGGATTTGCTGCGTGCCGCCGTGGTGATGACCGGTTCCAAACCTGGTTGAAATAAAGCACGCAGGAAGTGCCTCTCAAAGGGTGACATATCGCACATTTCACTTAAAAAAGCCGCGCTGCGGTGTGTCACCTACCGATAACTACTCTTGAATCACACCGGAAAGATGCTCAAGCCAATTGTGGGACGGCGACATCAGCTTAGCGCTTCTCTTTTATGGAGCTGCCAGCCACTATCAACAGGTTCTATAAGGTTTCGTCATGACGTCCCCATGCCATCGTTGCAGTGAAGAACAACAAGATATCCTCGCGCGTATGCTGAATATTTTTGACACTCAGCCCAGCGAAGAGCTACCGCGCCTGGCACGCATCACCCGGACTTTTTTTCAGGTTCAGAGCGTGGTGATCTCACTGGTAAACAGTGAACGACAATGGTTTCTGTCGAAAGCCAATTTTCCCCGTCAGGAACTGGCTATCGAATTTTCCTTCTGTGCTCATACCGTGAACGCCAACGCGCCGCTGATTGTTCCCGATACCTTGCTGGATCAACGCTTCGCAACTAATCCACTGGTTACCGGCGATGATCCGATCCGTTTTCACGCCAGTTATCCGCTGCTTTCCTCGCTCGGCACGCCGATTGGCGCGCTGTGCCTGTACCACCACCAACCACGTACATTTAGCGACGATGAACTACAACAACTGAGTGATCTGGCCTGTATTGTACAAACCGTGCTGCATAAAGTGGAAATGCAGGCACGCGAAACCATCGCTCAGGAGAAGCTGTATCTGGCGGATTACATCAACCAGCAGATATTTTCCAGCGCCGCTATTGGTCTGGCACTGGTAGCGCCGGACAAGCGGCCACTCAAATGTAATCATGCGCTTTGCGACATGCTCGGCTACGACGAAGCAACGTTACTGACGCTGCCGCTGGACAACGTCGTCCACCCGGAAGACTTACCTGCATTAATGAGCAACTACGACCTGTTGATGGACAGCAACGTGTGGGAGAGCACGCAACAACACCGTTATATTCGTTCAGATGGGCGCGAGCTGTGGGCGCAGGTGTCTATTTCAGTGCTCTGCAATCCGGACGGCAGCAAGTTCGGTCTGTTGCTGGCGCTGACCGATCTCAGTGATCAGAAAGCATCTGAACTGGCATTGCGCGAGCTGAGTCTGGAACTGGAAAATCGGGTGGAACAGCGCACCGCCGAACTGCGTCAGAGCCATCAATTTATTCAGGATATTACCGACCATATTCCGGCGATGATTGCCTGCATCAGCCCGGACAACGTACTGGTTTTCGCCAACCGCCACCTGCGCAAGCTAATCGGCCTTGAGCATGGCGCCCCATACCAGCGCAATATCCACGAGATATTCCGCCCGCAGGTACTGACGCTACTGTTGCCTCAACTGGAGGAATCTCGCCAGAAACAACATCCCATGTCCCTGGAGCATGTGCTGGACATGCCTGATGGTCAACGCGTCACCTTGCACACTGAGTTGGCACCAGCCGAGTCGCCGGAACTCGGCACCTATATTCTCTCCACCGATATCACCCACCTGACGGTACTCCGTGATCAATTGACGTTTGAAGCCAATCACGATCATCTGACTGGCTTGCCCAACCGGCGAGCAGTCATCAGCTATCTGGGTCGTTTGTCGGGTAAAAAACGGCGCGGCGCGCTGGCGTTGTTGTTTTTCGATATCAACAATTTCAAATACTATAACGACCAGTTCGGGCATGATTTTGGTGATCGCGTCATCAAAACCTTCGCCCGTCTGCTGCGCCAGAACACCCGGTCTTACGATTTCATTGGCCGTCTGTCGGGCGATGAATTTCTGATGGTTATCCATGAGCAACGTAATCTGACCAACGAAATTCACGCTATCACCCAAAAACTGAAAGCGAAGATCGAAAGACCGATCACTATCCGTCATCAAACCATTACGTTATCCGCCAGCATAGGACGTGCCATTTTACCGCAAGACGCCCCGCTTAACGCCAATGAACTGATCCGTCAGGCCGATGCCGCCATGTATCAGGACAAACGACGCCACTTATTGATGCCATAACTCAGCAAAATCGAATCACAGCAAAGTCGCAAGCTGAACCACGGCAAGAATTGCGGTTATATCACCACGTACCCAAATAAGTGATGCGCGCCGCTTTTCTTTGATGCCAAAAACAATACCGCCGCCATTACCCGTTTTATTTATCATTACGCTATTGAGATAGCGCATCCTCTATTGAGATAGCACATCATTACTTTCTTCAAAAAATGAAATTTTCCAGACAAGTGCTAAATTTAAAATGATATCGGGTCAAACAGCATATACCCAAAATAATTCGGGTTGCAGGAAGGCGGCAAGTGAGTGAATCCCGATGAGCTTACTCTGGTAAGTGATTCGGGTGAACGAACGCAGCCAACACACCTGCAACTTGAAGTATGACGGGTATGCATGTCTCCGCTATCCTTTAATGAACCAAGCCGTTAGTGGCCGGATTCCCTGATTTTTCATATCAGGGTCATGGATATATATCGCCAGAGTTCCCCAAGGCGTTACGATAAAGTAAAAAAAAATCTCATGCATTGTTCCCAGCCACATTGACAGACAGGGAGTTAACCGCCATGTAAATAAAAACGTTTTGCATTAAAGATACGTTTTATCTTCCATTTATCCTTTGTCAGAAAAAATGGTTATTAACCCATAATTCGTTATAGCCAAAATAATTTGAATGGCAGAAAAATAGCGTTGAACGCGGTTTACATCGGCGCTAAAGCAGCAAAACTGGAGAGAACCAATAATAAAAGCACACCTGCAACCTGAAGTATGACAGGCATATGTCTTTTTAATACAGCATACCCTGAAGTCCAGATTAAGAATAATTTTCAAGAGGACCTGAAATGCGCAACAACCAGCCAGTCACACAAAGGGAATACGTTTTTGATAAGGATGCCACACTCATGTCGGTCACCGACGTAGACGGTCATATTGTTTATGCTAACGACGCCTTTATTCAGGTCAGTGGTTTCGATCCTGACGAAATTGATGGGCAACCACATAATGTTGTTCGCCACCCGGATGTACCGGCTGAAGCCTTCCGTGACATGTGGCAAACACTAGAGCAACAGGAGCCCTGGACAGCGCTGGTTAAGAACAGGCGCAAGAACGGCGATCACTACTGGGTACGGGCCAATGCCGTGCCGATTGTGCGCCATGGCCGCACGACCGGTTATATGTCGGTCCGAACCCAACCTTCGCGTCAGGAAGTGGATGCAGCGGAAAAGCTCTATCAGACGATGCAAAGCGCTCAGGGTAACAATCTGAAGTTAGAAAAAGGGGTGCTGTTTCGCACCGGCCTGACCGGACTCTTTTCACGCCTGAATTTTATCTCCATGCGCTGGCGACTACGGGGGCTTATCGCGCTGGCGGCGTTAATCAGTTATATCGTGTTCTGGGCGATTCATGGCAGTTTTGACACCGGTTTTTATAGCACCAGTGCGTTTATGACCGGCATGATGCTACTGCTGGATGGTTTACTGGAATGGCAGTTAATCGCCCCGGTCGAAATGGTCAAACGGCAAGCGTTAGATATCGCTACCGGCAACGTCAACACTATTGATTATGGCAATCGCGCCGATGAGATTGGCACCATCCAGCGCGCTATCGGGCAGTTGGGGCTAATGTTTCGCTGGCTGGTGGATGACATCAGTATGCAGGTGCTGAATATCCGCTCCGCCAGCGACGACCTGGCCCACGGCAGTGAAGACATGAGCGACCATGCCGAACGCACCGCCGCGAATGTGCAGCAGACCGCCGCCGCCATGAACGAAATCAATACCACCGTACAAACCAACACCACCACCACCAGAGAAGCCAGCCAGCAGGCTGAAACCGCCTGTGATGCCGCCATCAGCGGCGGTCGGGTAATTGGCGAAATGGAAAAAACCATGGACAGTATTGTCGCCAGTTCGGAGAAAATCGCCGGTATTACCTCGATCATCGATAACATCGCGTTTCAAACCAACATACTGGCCCTGAACGCGGCGGTAGAAGCCGCACGCGCCGGCGAACAAGGGAAAGGATTTGCCGTTGTGGCTGGTGAAGTGCGTAGTCTGGCACAACGTAGCGCCAGCGCCGCCAATGAGATCAAGCAGTTGATCGAGTCCAGCGTGGCGCAGGTTCGTTATGGGTCAACCCACGTCAGGGATGCGGGCGACAGCACACAGAACATCGTGGCCAGGGTAAATAGCGTCAGTGAGTTGATTTCGCATATTGCCGATTCAACCAAAGAGCAAACCGTCGGGCTGTCTGAAATAGGCCGGGCAGTAGAAGAACTGGAACAGATTACCCAACAAAATGCATCCCAGGTAAGCGCCTGTGCACAGGCATCAGACCAGCTCAGGCAACAAGCACATCGGCTGGAACAGGCATTACACGTATTCCGATAATCCGGTTACCGTCAGTAACACGCCCTGATGAGGTCATCATCAGGGCGTGAGATAATCACATTATTTCAACTATTATTGCTACTTCTATTGCTACTTCTATTGCCACTCTTGCTACTTCGGGCATTAATCTCTATTTTCGGGTGTCTGACTATGGTGAGTATTACTTCGCACGCTCTTTATTTGCTTCACGCCAGCGCACCACCTGCTCTTTCGTAATATCATCTTTATAACAAAGCGGCGCGGCACCGCCTTTACGACTCCAGGCGCTACGTCCGCCACAACGCCTGCCATTTTTGTCCGAACTATATGGGCAGGCACAATTTCCCGAATAATCGGCTATCGATTCTTCAATCATGATTTGCCTGACCTGATTATCATTCAACCGAGTATTTTTCGCGCCCACCGTGGCGGTAAATAAAAAACATGACATACATAATAATTGGAAAAAATACTTTTTCACGACGCTATCCTCGTTCATAAAATGCCAGATTCGAATTCAGAACCCGAAGTATTAATCATAGATCGCTTTCTTCAATCCGCAGGAGATAAGTCAAACAGTGTGAATTTTTCCCGGTAATAATCTGTCGTTATGGGCTAATACCATCCTGAATTCGGCATAGCGTCAATTCACCGCCAAATACAGCGCCGGTATCGATATACTGCACATTCCAGCATCTCAGGATCTGACGCAATGGTGTATGCCCGAACAGAAAACGGTCTGCACCGATAATTGGTCCGCCGATACCCGCCATCGCCCGGCTGACACGCTGTCGGCTCCATAACACCTGTGTCCAGGATAGCGGCTGACCATACCGATAGCGTTCCGCCGGGTAATCGGCATGAGCCACCACGGTGCGTTTGCCGGTCACAGTCTCAATCTCGATGACATAGGGCAACTGTGCCGCCTGAGCCAGCAACTGCCGTGCCAATGCCTGACGCTCGCCAGTCAACCGGAAAAACCAGTCGCCGCCATTGGCTCGCCACAGGGCAATGCGCCCGGTATCGTTAAGTGCGTCCAACGCCATTTGCTCATGATTGCCGCGTACCGCACGAAACCAGCGCTGCTGCAACAAATCAAGACAAGCGAGATTTTCGTCCCCGCGGTCAATGATGTCGCCTACGGATACCAGCAGATCTCGGTCGGTATCAAACCCAGCCTGTTCCAGCGTTACCATCAGTTGCTGATAGCACCCGTGTATATCGCCCACGACAAAAATATGACGCCAGTCAGCGCCTGTAATGCGCTGATAGGTTGACGGTTGTTGGTCGCTCGTCATGTTGCCGTCTCCTATCGATGTATTACCTGATCGATGTATTTGCCTGATAGATGCATTGCGGCCCAGATACCTGCGGTTGAGATAGATTCAGTAGAATATGCAACACGCAAAATAGGCAACAATTACAATGTACGGTGAGAAGTCAATGCGCGGCAATGCGGTTCTCTGTGTTCGATGTGGGTGTGTATGTCCGAAATAATGTCCCAGCGTATTCGTTTCATCGTTGCGCTACTGTCAACCGGCATACTCGCCGGCATCGGTGGTCTGTTGCTGGCGCTGTTGCTCCATACCATTCAACATCTGGCCTATGGTTATAGTTTGGACCATATCATTAGCGAAGAAAGTTTTTTACAAGGCGTCTCGGCAGCAGCACCCATCCGACGCGTTATTGTGTTGCTACTCTGTGGTCTGGTAGCAGGACTGGGGTGGTATGCACTCTATCGCTATGGTCGTCGTCTGGTGAGCATTACCGCGGCATTACAGGCAGAAAAGCCAGATATGCCGGTAAAAGAGACGATAATCCACGTTCTGCTACAAATTACTACCGTCGCGCTTGGATCGCCGCTGGGACGAGAAGTCGCACCGCGAGAGCTGGGAGCACTGGCTGCCACCCATCTCTGCCATGCGTTGCGCATGACCCCGGAGGATACCCGGCTGTTGATAGCGTGTGGCGCCGGGGGTGGACTGGCGGCAGTCTATAACGTACCGCTTGGCGGCGCGCTGTTTGTGGTTGAAGTCTTGCTGGCGCGAGTTCACATTAAAACCAGTTTGGCGGCGCTGTTGACCTGCTCGCTGGCGACGCTGGTGGCGCGCATCGGTCTGGGCGATGAATATCAATACCACCTCAGCCTGCCGCTGGATGTCTCTGGCAACCTGACCGTATGGGCGCTGCTCACCGGGCCACTCTTCGGGGGAGCCGCCTGGCTGTTCGTCCGCCTCACCCGTCATGCCCGCCAACACTCACCACAAAACGCCCGTCTCATCATCACCAACCTGCTCAACTTCGCATTGCTGGGTTTGCTGGTCATCATCCTGCCGCAACTGGCGGGTAACGGCAAAGGCCCGGCAGAACTGAGTTTCACCAGCCAGTTGTCGGTATCCATGGCGTTGTTGCTATTAGGATGCAAGGTGTTGGTGCAATGGAGTAGCCTGCGCGCTGGCGCTCAGGGCGGCTTGCTGACCCCCGGTCTGGCCAACGGTGCATTGCTGGCGATAGCGTTGGGCGGCATCTGGTCGTGGTTCTTCCCACACAACCAGCCGGGCGCTTACGCCGTCATTGGCGCAGCAGCGTTTTTGGCAACCTCAATGAAAATGCCGATCACCAGTCTGGTGTTGATCATGGAACTGACCCGCATCAACAACGATTTTTTTGTGCCGATGGCGCTGTGTATTGCCGGAGCGGTCAGCACTAATGCGCTGATTGAAAAAAAATACCGTGATTGAAAAAATGTGCGTTGATTAAAAGAACGCACATTGATTGAACGAATGGCATCGAGTGAAAAAGCAGTGGCGGCCTGCTGACCAGATCCCTGGTGTTGGCTCGTCAAACCGGGCGGCGGATTGCGTACCGCTCATGGTGATGCGGGCGTTTTCACCTTGCTGATCTCATCAAAGTAAAGCATGGAATTGGCGATACTCTGGCGGACATTCACCAGCGTATTACGCACCGCCACCAGCCGTTTTCCCTGCAACATCACTACAAACGGCGAATCTTCCCTGACAGCCTGCTGCAATCGCAGATAGATGTTGCGTCGCATTTGTGACTCGCACTGCACAGCCGCCGCTTTGGTCAACAAACTCAACTCAGGGATGACCCAGCCTAATCGGCTGACCAGCGTACCCGGCCCACCCGGCGGGCTAAAGGTAAATGCACTGGCATTACTATTAGGGTCGATATAATCCGGTCCCCAATAGGTGAAGACCGCCTGAAAACGGCCACTGCGCATACGCGTCCAGAGTTCACTCTCCGTCACCGCCTGCACATCTATACGAATATCGGCACGGGAAAAACTGTCCTGCAGCGCCTGCGCCACCTCAATATAAGGCGGTTGATTGGTTACCAGCAGCGTAAACCGGCTGCCCGGCGCTATCCCGCCGTCGCGCAACAAACGTCTGGCTTTCTCCACATCAAGCCGGAACGGCTCTTCTTGCGACGCACCGTCAAACCCCCACGGCAGGAAATTCTGATGCACCCAAAACTGATCTTTCAGCAACCGATGGGCAATACTCTGATAATCGACCAGCCAGCGTGCCGCCTGCCAAAAGGCGGACTGACTCAGAAAGGGAGCGGTGTTACTGCGAGTATTGAAGCCCAGATAGTAAATCTTAAATCCAGGCGTCATGCTCACAGTGACACCCGGTTGATGTTCCAGCGCACTGAATTGATCCGCACCCAGATCGTAGGCCACATCAACATCGCCCTGTAACAACAACAAGCGGCGTACACTAGGGTCGGAGACATCTTTCAATATCACCTGCGCCAGTGCAGGGGGGCGACGCGTGTATGGGTTACTCTCCAGCAACAGCGCCTGCTGAGGCAGATAATGGCGAATGCGATAGCTGCCGCTACCCGCCGAATGGCTCTTCAGCCATTTATTGCCAAAATCGCCATGCTCGCTGTGTTTTTCCACTACCTTGCCGTCAACAATCAGTGCGACGCTCGCCGATAACAAGCGCAATGCCAGTTCGCTGCCAATATCACTGGTCCAGCGAATCTCCAGCGTATGATCGTCGATTTCCCGAAATTGCATATCGATATTACCGGGCTTCCATCCCAATTCGTTCAGGATAAACACAGGTGTTTTGTTAAGTTTTACTGATCGGGTCAACGAATAAATGACATCGTCAGCCAGTACCGGGTTGCCGGAGGCGAACACTGCATCGGGGTCGAGAGTAAAGATCAGGCTTTTTCCATCCTGGCCTTCGCGCCAGCTGAGCGCCAGATCGGGGTTCAGTTGGGTCGGCTGAGTGCGATCAATCGCCACCAACCCTTGATAAAGCGAGGTAAGACTACTGTTGCTGACGGTTTCAAAACTTTCCGCCGGGTCAAAACTGATAATGCCATTCAGAGAAACCGCCACCACTAACGTATCATCTGGTGTAGACGCACTCGCCGGTGGGCTGGCCATCAAGATTAGCGTCAACAGAATGGCACACCATGCCTTCATCATCTCTTCCTCACTATCAACGCATCAGCTCAACATCGGTTTGCCGGAAATCCGCTTGCGCCGCCACATAGCTACATAGTAACACCTACCATTTCACTCAACGTGGTTGCAGCCTGCCGTCCTGTATCCACACCATGCGGTCACACATATGTTCCATCACATTGCAATCATGGCTGATGATGATAATGGTCAGATCGTCCTCTTCCCGCCTGCGGTTTAGCAAATTGAGGATGCGCGCCTGCCCCACCGAATCCAGCGCTGATGTGGCTTCATCCAGCAACAATAAGCGCGGACGCAGCAACAACGCACGTAATAGCGCCGTCTGCTGACGTTGCCCACCCGATAGTTGATGCGGATAGCTATCCAGCAGGTAGTCAGGCAAGCCAACCTGCCCGGCCCCCTGCGCCAACCGCTCATCAATGTCCGTGAGCCCCATCAGCCGCAAGGGGTCACCCAACGTTTTACGCAGGTTGCGACGCGGATGCAACGAGGCGTAAGGGTCCTGAAATACCATCTGTACCTGTCGGCGTAACGTCTGCCCGAACGACTGACCCGGCAACACGGACTGTTCAAGTAGCGTCATCGTCCCCGACCAATGTGGATTCAACCCTGCCAGCATCCATAACAATGAGGACTTTCCGCTACCGGACGGTCCGGCCAGACCGAAGCACTCCCCAGTCACTACGTTAAAACTGGCTTGATGCACAACGTCATGACGCTGACATCCTTGCCAATGCGCCACACTCACCTGCTGCAAGACAACCGCCATGGACTCATGCATCACACCGCGCCTCTGGTTCGTCCGGCGTTATCGGCAGGATCTGTCCATGAGTATGCTTACCTGGCCGGGATTGCCATAACGCCCTGGTGTATGGATGCGTCGCATCCGGCAGTTGCGACGCAGTCAGGGCATCCACCACATTTCCCTGGCGCATTACCAGGATGCGGGCGCAATGGTGTACCACTAACGGCAAATCATGGCTAATCAGCAGTAACCCCATATGATGCGCGGTCAGCAAATGGTCAAGCAGCGACAGCACCTGTACACGAGCTTCCTGATCCAGCGCAAAGGTACGCTCGTCAATAATCAACAGATCGGGACGGGTAATCATTGCCATAGCCAGCATGACCCGCTGCGCCATACCGCCGGAAATCTGGTGGGGATAACATGCCAGCACCCCGCCAGCATCCGCCAGACCGACCGAATTAAGGCTCTCCAGCACCCGTTCTTGCCGTTCACGGCGCGAAAACTGTGTATGCAGCCGCAGCGGTTCCTCTATTTGCCAACCGATAGTGCGCATGGGGTTAAGCGCGTGCTTCGGCCCCTGCATGACCATCGCTATACGCCAGCCACGCCACTGTCGCCACTGCCGTGGACTTAACTGCAGCAAATCTTGCCCGGCCAGTTCCAGTCGTTCAGCCTGCATCCGGCACTCATGCGGCAATAACCCCATCAACGCCCAGGCCAGCAACGACTTTCCCGACCCTGATTCTCCCACCAGCGCCACCCGTTCACGTCGCATACTGAATGATAGCGGCTGCACCAGCGTCTGTGAGTTACCGTGATGGCGTCGGATCGACAAATTTTTGACATCAAGCAGCCAGGGTTCAGTGTTTGTCATAGCGAGGGTCCAGTCTGTCGCGCAATACGTTGCCTAACAGATTAAAGGTCAGACTGGTGAGGAAAATAGCCAATCCCGGCATAGTGGCAACCCACCACTGTTCCAACATCACGTTGCTGCCTTCCGCTACCATCGCGCCCCATTCTGCCATCGGCGGCGGCGCCCCAAATCCAAGAAAACCCAGACCGGCAGCCGCCAGAATCATATTTCCCGGCGTCATGGCGGCCCGTGCCAGCACGCCGGGCAGACACAATGGCAGCACATGACCGTACATCAATCGCCACCCGTTGATGCCCTGCATCCGGGCAGCAGCCAGAAACTCGCTGTTACGCAGCGCCATAGTCTCAGTCCGCGCCTGACGCGCAAACTGCGGCCATGCCGTCAACGCCAGAGCCAGTGCACCATGCAATAATCCTGGTCCCAGCACGGCTACCAGCGCCAACGCAATCACCAACCCCGGCAATGCCAGTATGATGTCCGTAAACCGCATCAGTAATTGATCGACCCAGCCACCCAGATAACCGGACCCCACACCGACCAACAGGCCGATAGGTATGGTGATGACAAGTATCAACGCCACCATCATCAACGCGGGTCGGGTACCATAAATCACTCTTGATAACAGGTCACGACCAAAACCGTCTGTTCCCAACCAATGGTCCGGGCCAGGTGGCTGTAAGCGCTCCATCATATTTTGCGTATAGGGATCAAACGGCGCCAGCCAGGGAGCGAAAAGCGCAATCAGCGTCAACAGGCTCAAAATCACTATGCAGATATTGATACCGTTCAGCGCTACGATACCGTTCAACACGATGGTCCGCCGCACCGGCTGACGGTTAGTATGAAATGTTGACATCCACTTCATCGTGTACGGGGGTCCAGTAAAAAAATCAGCACATCAGCCAGCGCATTCAGCACAATGAAGCAAACCCCAATCAACAGCGTTGCGCCCAATACCGCTGGAATGTCCGCGGAAAACAGCGCCGCCGTCAGGTAACGCCCCACTCCAGGCCAGGAAAATACCGTTTCGACCAGAATCGCGCCTTCCAGCAAACTGGCATAAGACAGCATCAACACCGTCACCATTACCATTCGAATATTCGGCAAAATATGAAACAGCAGTATCCGTAGCGGGCTGGCGCCCATGGCGTGGGCCAGCGTGACATACTCTTTACCACACTCTTCCAGAATAGCAGTACGCAGCATACGGGCAATGCTGGACATCGACACAAAACCCAGCACGCTGGCAGGAAGCCACAGGTGCGCCAGTGCATTGCGGAACATCGCCAGACGATGGTTCCAACTGTTAAGGTTCCAACTGTTAAATAGTGTGAGACTGCTCGGCAACTCCGCCGGGTACTGATAAATATCATCGAGCCGCCCCGGCCCCGCAGACCAGTGCAACACCGCGTAAAACAGTAACAAGCCCAGCAGGCTAATCCAGAACACCGGTACTGAGTACCCCAGCAATGCCACACATCGCACCAGATAATCCAGCACGCCGCCGGGCTTTAGCGCCGACAGCAACGCCAGCGTGATACCGCCGAAAAAACCGAGCACAATCGCACTGGTCGCCAGCTCAAAGGTGGCCGGAAAGGTACGCAGTAAATCGTCCAGCACCGGCTGCGACGTCGTACGCGACACGCCTAAATCACCCTGCATCAGCGCGAAGAGATAACTCCAGAATTGCCGCCACAATGGCTGACTAAGCCCCAGTGGTTGACTTATCTGACCAGAGATCGTGTCACCGACATATCGAGCTGTTACAGGAAAAACCTGATCGACCGATGCCAGATGGGTTAGCAGAAAGGTAAAAAACAGCAGGCCCAACAGCGTCAGGCACAATGAAACAACACCACCCAGCACTTTACCGGGACGCGCCGCAGTTCCCCATATCTGTTGGTAAAATGAACTCATTAACGGTGGCCTTGTTACCGAAATGACAATCCGATGTCATGATAATACCGTATTAATATAATACTATATTTAGATGTTCATATATCGTGATAATCGCATCCTGCGATAATTAAACATTGTGGCAATCCGATGTCGTGATACACGTCATGGTATCACTACTGCCGCCAGACCGATATAGACAGTCAGGCCTCGGTCTGCGTATCCGCGTTGTCAGATGACTTCCCCCGCGGTGAGCATCAGGATGCGGTCTGGGCCGAGCCAGCCGATAAGTTTTGTTGCAGTTCGCGCACCCGCTGCGCCAGTGCGCTCAGGCTTTCGTCCGCCATACCGTAATGATTCAGCTCCTGTTCCAACGCGAACAAATATTGGGCGTTGGTGCCCAATGGCCCACTGGCGCTGGCAATCAACGGCGCAATACTCTGTATGCATGTATCGGCTTCCAGCAGTGGATGTTCAGGATTGGTGACAAATACCAGTGCGGTAATCGGCTCACCATTTTGACAACGCAGCTCGCACCATAACGGTCGATAACAGTCGGTCAGCATTTCACGCTTCCATAACAGTTCCAGCTCGTCGCGTAGGGTAGCTTCAGGTAAGCGATAGGCCAGGCCAGTGGTTGCACCTCCGGGTTTCAACCCCAACATGCGGCCTGGCTGGCTGTGCGTGCCGCGGCCAGCGGTGAGGCGTAAGCAAAAGGTGCGATGCCAACCGTTGAGCGTAGCCAGGCAAACTTCTTCAGCATCAAACACTGGGTTCCACATCAATGAACCGTAGCCAAATACCCATACGGGGCTTTGATCAGGGCGGGATGCCAGCGTACACGCCAGCGACGCCTCACGCTGTTGAGGCGTCAACAGCAGCGATTCATCGATTTTGCCAAACGAAGTTTTACAATCTGCTTTTTGTAAAAAGTCACGCGTCAACACTGCCTACTGCCCTCACTAAAACGCTTACTACACGGCGCACGCCTTACTTATTTTGGCATTTTGGCCGATCAGCAACCCCATAATCAATGCAGGTATTGCTTATTTCTACGGCAAAATATCATTAATCTTTATCAGAATTGTGCTAAATGCCCAGGCGATGTCTCATCTCACAACAAAATATCGCCTGGCTGGATGCCCCTGTAGGCAGATGCTGCGCGTTTCTCTCGTGTATCGGCGCGGCTTTGCCGCTCGCATTCATAAGAAAATAACTATCATCCCTAGTTTATTATTCAGTTACCCTGAAAATAGCTCTATCCAAAAAGTAAAATATGTTATTAGTTGGTAAATAAATAAAAAATTTCTCCTATTTAAGAAGATAAAAGTAAAACCATAAAAATACCCCGTCAGACCTTACGATGTTGGGTTACAAGTGGGGGGTAAACCACAATGCAGCGACGAGGAATGGCGAGGAAAACCCATACGGGTGAAAAAACCATGCGGGTGACATGGCAGGATTGCAGGCACCAGCCACCGAGCTTAAGACACATAGCGCTGAGCATTCAGAACCAACGATGAACCCACTATAGAGACGATTATTTTTAGACGGCACGAAGGAGGTCCAGCCATGCCCACATCCCCTGACGCGGTGAAAACCCGTCATCACGAATATACGTTGATTTTTCCGCTGCTGGCGCTGCTGGTACTGACATTATGGGGCGATGCCCGTAGCCTGTCAGCCATGGTTGGCATCAACCTGCTGGCGCTGGTGGGCATCCTTGCCAGCGCCTTCAGCGTCGTGCGTCACGCTGATGTGCTGGCTCACCGGCTGGGCGAACCGTATGGATCGTTGATCCTCAGCCTGTCGGTGGTAATTCTGGAAGTGAGCCTGATTTCGGCGCTGATGGCGACCGGCGACGCCGGGCCGACGCTAATGCGTGATACCCTCTACTCAATTATCATGATAGTCAGCGGCGGTCTGGTCGGCTTCGCTCTGCTATTGGGGGGCCGCAAGTTCGCCACCCAGTACGTTAATCTGGGCGGTATCAAGCAATACCTGATGGCGATCTTCCCGCTGGCGGTACTGGTGCTGGTCTTCCCTGCCGCACTGCCGGAAGGCAATTTCTCTGTAGCGCAATCCATCATCATCGCGTTGATTTCAGCGATGATGTACGGCGTCTTCCTGTTGATTCAGACTCGCACGCACCAGAATCTGTTTGTCTACGAGCACGAAGACGACGGCGACGACGGCGATCCGCACCATGGCAAGCCTTCCGCCCATCGTTCAGCCTGGCACGCTATCTGGTTGCTGGTCCATCTGGTCGCGGTCATTGGTGTCACCAAGATGGACTCACCACAGTTGGAGGGGTTGCTGGAGGCGATGAACGCCCCTGCCCAGTTTACCGGCTTCCTGGTGGCACTGCTGATCCTGTCGCCGGAGGGACTGGGCGCCATCACCGCCGTGCTGCGCAATCAGGTACAACGTGCCATGAACCTGTTCTTCGGGTCGGTACTGGCCACCATTTCGCTGACCGTACCCGCCGTCACGCTGATCGCCACCTTCACTGGCCGGACGCTACATTTCGCACTCGACATGCCGCACATTGTGGTGATGCTATCGGTATTGGTGTTGTGTCAGATTTCGTTTTCTACTGGCCGCACCAATGTGCTCAACGGCAGCGCGCATCTGGCGCTGTTTGTTGCTTATCTGATGACTATCATGCTGTAAGTGTCAGCGCCCGTGCCGGTATGGTCGTTCAGTGCTACCGGCACGCCGCGCTACTACCGCGTCGCAATACCACCGATTTATGCAGCAGGCTGCTGCGTTTTGTCTGGAAAAAGCCTTTCCGTTGATTTACCGCTGGATCTGTGTCAAAAAACAGGCGTATGGTATCGGCTTTGGACGGTGTCCTACCGTGGCGGCTGCATTTTTCATGCTCACTTCTTCAGCAGACACCGCAGGCGGCACATGCCCTGGTCGTGACGGGCCGCTATCGACCCGCCTGTTTTTCATTGCCTGGTTCTTGTTTTCCATGAAATCACACCGAATTAATGGTATCAGACCGTTTAGCGCGCTGATTGAAGCCTGCTGGCAGGAAAAGTACACCCTGTCGCGTTTTATCCATGATGTTATCGCCGGTATTACTGTCGGGATCATCGCCATCCCGCTGGCCATGGCGCTGGCTATCGCCAGCGGCGTCCCGCCGCAGTACGGGCTTTACACTTCGGCAGTCGCCGGATTGGTGATCGCACTATGTGGCGGTTCCCGCTACAGTGTTTCCGGCCCTACCGCGGCATTTGTGGTCATTCTCCACCCGGTGTCCCAGCAGTTCGGACTTTCCGGTCTGCTGGTCGCAACCCTGCTCTCCGGCCTGTTTCTGCTGCTGATGGGGCTAGGCCGCCTGGGCCGCCTGATTGAATATATTCCCTTACCGGTGACGCTCGGTTTCACGTCCGGTATTGCTATCACCATCGCCACCATGCAGGTCAAAGACTTTTTCGGCCTGACCATGACTAGCGTGCCGGAGCACTATGTCGGGAAAGTGGCGGCGCTGGCACAGGCAATGCCCACGTTGAACATCGGCGATACGCTGATCGGCGCGACCACCCTGTTGGTGCTGATTGTCTGGCCAAGACTGGGCTTTCGTCTGCCCGGACATCTCCCCGCGTTGCTGGCAGGCACCGCCGTGATGGAGGTACTGTCATCGTTTCATATTGATGTGGCGACCATCGGCTCGCGTTTCAGCTACCTGCTGGCTGACGGTAGTCATGGACAAGGCATCCCGGCGATTCTGCCGCAGTTTTTACTACCGTGGAACATTCCTGCGCCGGACGGCCACACCATGACATTAAGCTGGGAAAGCCTGTCCGAACTGTTACCAGCGGCGTTTTCCATGGCGATGCTCGGCGCTATTGAGTCGCTGCTGTGTGCAGTGGTGCTGGACGGCATGACCGGGCGCAAGCACCATCCCAACAGTGAACTGATTGGACAAGGCATCGGCAACATGGTGGCACCGTTTTTCGGTGGCATTACCGCCACCGCAGCGATTGCCCGATCCGCCGCCAACGTACGCGCCGGCGCCACCTCGCCTGTCGCCGCAGTCATCCATGCTCTACTGGTGCTGTTGTCTTTGCTGGTGCTGGCACCCTGGCTCTCTTACCTGCCGCTATCGGCTATGGCTGCACTGTTGTTGCTGGTCGCCTGGAACATGAGCGAGGCGCATAAAGTGGTAGATATTCTGCGCCGCGCACCGCGAGACGACATGCTGGTGCTGGTGTTGTGTATGGCGCTCACCGTGCTGTTCGATATGGTTGTCGCCATTACGGTAGGAATTGTGCTGGCGTCATTACTGTTCATGGGCAATGTGGCGCGCATGACCAAACTGAGCGAGCTGCCGGGCACCATTGCGGAGCAACGGCTGGTGCTGAGAATTAACGGCCCACTGTTTTTCGCTGCGGCGGAACGTCTGTTCAATGAGCTGATGGAACGCGCCCGACCTTACCCCACTATCATCCTGCAGTGGGACGCCGTCTCGGTGCTGGATGCAGGCGGCCTGAACGCATTGCGCCATTTTGTAGCGCTGTTGCCGCCGGAAAAACAGCTGATCATCACCGATATCCCGTTCCAGCCGTTGAAAACACTGGCCAGAGCCAATGTTACGCCAATAGCCAACCGGCTGGGTTTCTACGCCACGCTGGAACAAGCGCTGGCGGAAACCCTGCCTAATCACGATGATCTCGATTGATGAGTACTGACCGGCTTGCGCATGATGCGGGCCGGTCCATCAGACCCAACGGTTCAGCAAAGCAGTTCAGGCGACGCTATCGACGCCGCGGATCGCACTGAAAGACACTCCGCATGTTGGCTCAACGCCAGTTCATATTCGTGGCAAGCCAGCTTTATGATTTGCAACTGCTCGCCTGACAACGCATACGGCAGTTGGATATCCAGCTCCGTCACCCCTTGCTGGCAGGCCAGTGTAATCAGACGAGAAAGATTGGTTTCATCACTGGCTTGAGTAGAAAGCACCTGCATCGCCCGTTCCAGCAGATTATCCTTGCCGGCGACCCCAGTCACCTCAGGAGATTTCGTGACCATGCCGAAGATCGGCATGACGCCATACAACGCGTCGATGAAACTCCAGCGTTTACGGCACAGTGCGCCAAGGTACGCAGTATAATCAATACACATCCTTTCAGAGGAGCCATCAGGCCCAGAGTGAGCCTCTTCCATCCGTTATCTCCTTTCCGTTAACCAACCGCTGGCATCACGCCATTTCATCTCAACCATTACAACGTAAAAAGGATTAATAAGGTATAGTGTCTCCCATAATTGTAGAGCGGCCAGTCAAAAGCACAGGTTTTTCTGCTGGCAATGCGATCCAGCGCACCCTACGCTTTCATCGTAGCCCCCCCATGCTGCCAGCGTGCTGTCGGCATGAGCCATAATATGCGTTCTGTTGTGAGTAGGATGTCATGTATAAAGTTGTTTTTGTTGAAGATGATCCAGAAGTCGGCAAACTGATCGCAGCCTATCTGGGTAAACATGATATTGATGTACGTATTGAGCCACGCGGTGACAACGCGCTGGCATTCATCGAAGAACAACAGCCCGACCTGGTGTTGCTGGACATCATGTTGCCCGGCAAAGACGGTATGACGATTTGCCGGGAATTGCGCCCGCGGTTCGCCGGTCCCATCGTTTTGCTCACCTCGCTCGATAGCGACATGAACCATATCCTGTCGCTGGAGATGGGCGCCGATGACTACATTCTAAAAACCACGCCGCCGGCGGTGCTACTGGCCCGCCTGAGATTACATTTTCGGCAGTACGCCGCTGCGCCACTGCCAGCGGCAGAGAAAAACGCGCCGGAAAAAACGCAAGTGCAGGTACATAAATCGCTGCACTTCGGCCTGTTGTGCATCGATCCGGTTAACCGTGACGTCACACTGGCGGACGAGAATATTCCACTTTCCACATCAGATTTCGACCTGCTGTGGCTGCTGGCCACCCATGCCGGACAGATCATGGATCGTGAAGCGCTGCTTAAGGCATTGCGTGGCGTCAGTTACGACGGGATGGATCGCAGTATCGACGTTGCGATTTCCCGACTGCGTAAAAAGCTGTACGACAACGCACTGGAACCGGTGCGTATCAAAACCATTCGCAACAAAGGTTACTTGTTCGCCCCTAACGCCTGGGAGACGCTCACGCCATGAAAAAACTGTTCATTCAGTTCTTTCTGCTGTTGTTCGCCAGTTTTCTGGTGATGACCTTGCTGGTGGGGCTGGTGTACAAAGTTACGGCGGAACGGGCCGGACGCCAGTCAATGGATGACCTGATGAAAAGCTCACTGTACCTGATCCGTAACGAGCTACGCTCCATTCCACCGCGCGAGTGGCACAAAACCATCAACCAGATGGACCTCAATCTGTCGTTCAAATTGCACATTGAACCCATCAGCAAGTACCGACTCAGCACGCAGGCGCAACAACGGCTGATTCAGGGGGAAATCGTCGCGCTGGACGATGAGTACACATTTATCCAGCGTATTCCGCGCAGCCACTATGTGCTGGCTGTCGGTCCCATTCCTTACCTGTTCTTTCTGCACGAAATACGGCTGGTCAACCTGTTGTTTCTGGCATTGATTGGTCTGTCGTTGGCGTTGCCGGTGTTCCTGTGGATGCGCCCACACTGGAAAGCGATGCTGCAACTGGAAAGCGCCGCGCAACGGCTGGGAGATGGTCACCTGGAAGAGCGCACCCACTTCGACAATACCTCCAGCCTGTTTCGTCTCGGTGTGGCATTCAACCGCATGGCCGATAACCTCAACCAATTGATTAACAGTAAAAAACAGTTGATCGACAATATCGCCCACGAACTGCGTACACCGCTGGTTCGACTGCGCTACCGGCTGGCAATGAGTGACAATCTGACCGATGAAGAACAAGAAGCCATCAATCGCGATGTCGGCCAGTTGGAGGCGCTGATCGATGAACTGCTGACCTATGCCCGCCTCGACAGGCCACAGGTGACGCTGCATCTGGAAGAGATCGACCTCCCGCTATGGCTGCAAAAGCGTGTCGAGGATTTCCGACTGGTGCACGATAACAAACAGATCGATCTGGATGTAGCGAGCGATAACGGCTTCGGTTATGTAGACCTTCGGTTGATGGAAAGGGTACTGAACAATCTGGTCAATAACGGGTTGCGGTTCTGTCAGCAACGCCTGCGCATCGGGCTGACGCTGGACCAACAAACGGCCTGCCTGCAAGTGGAAGATGACGGTCCGGGCATTGCGCCGCAAGACCGCGAACATATTTTCGAACCCTTCATCCGTCTGGAAGCCGGCATCGAAAACAGCAGTGGCGGCTGCGGCCTGGGGCTGGCGATTGTTCACGCTATCGTGCGCGCCTACAACGGCACCATTGAGGTAGACAGCAGCCCGCTGGGTGGTGCCCGTTTCCTGTTTCACTGGCCGATTATCGAACATAAACCCTCGTCAAACGCTTTGCCTGCGAACCTTGTACAATCCGTTACACGCGGAAACCAAACACTCACAGATCGTTAGCTTAGGTTCTCTTATGCTTCAGTCATCGGCTCCCACTGGGGTTCGAAACGTAAACTGGATAATGAGGAATTTACGATGAACAAATTTTTAGTAATGATCGCAGGTGCGGCTCTGGGTCTGTCCTCTGTAGCTTTCGCAGCTGGTACCACTGCTGCTCCGGCTGCCGCTCCGGCAACTGCCGCTGCTCCAGCTAAAGCCGATGCCGCCAACGCTGACGCCACCAAAAAACCGGTGAAGAAAGTTGAGAAAAAAGCTAAGCAGAAAGCTCAGGCTGCTAAAAAACACAAAAAAGCCAAGAAACCTGCTGCCCAGAAAGCACAGGCCGCTAAAAAAGTAGCTAAGAAGAAACCGGCTCCGGCTCAGAAAGCTCAGGCTGCCAAAAAACACAAAAAAGCCAAAAAACCTGCTGCCCAGAAAGCACAGGCCGCTAAAAAAGTAGCTAAGAAGAAACCCGCTCCGGCTCAGAAAGCTCAGGCTGCCAAAAAACACAAAAAAGCCAAAAAACCTGCTGCCCAGAAAGCACAGGCCGCTAAAAAAGTAGCTAAGAAGAAACCCGCTCCGGCTCAGAAAACTCAGGCTGCTAAAAAACACAAAAAAGCCAAAAAACCTGCTGCTCAGAAAGCACAGGCCGCTAAAAAACACAAAAAAGTGAAAAAAGCTAAAACCGCTCCGGCTGCTTAATTCACCACAGTAATTGTTGATAGTCATGAGTACCGTTAGTAAAGACTTGATTCTGCATCTATCGTCATGACAATAGCGTTATCAAACACCCGGTTCGCCGGGTGTTTGTTTCATGGGGGACCAGATAATGCTGCGGCGTTACTCATTCGAAATTATGTTGTCCTTCCTGCTTATTTGCGCGTTGGTCATTGTGGTGTTTTTCCTGTAGCCTGTTTCACTCTCACCTACGTGCTCAGACTGAGTCGTCTGAATTCGCCAGACCAACCCAGTTTCCGTTTCCTGCCTATTCCGGCAACACTATTTATAGTGTATTGATAACTGTTAATACGCTGAATTTCATCTTTAAAGGTCATTCATGACATGCGCCTATCAGCCTGGTTGTTATGTTCATTAAGCGTGCTCACGTCTTCCGTGTGGGCCGATGACACCCCGTCTCTATCAGACACGACGGAGCAACAAAAACAGATTCTGTTCTTTAATCATGATGATCGCGACATCGTGCCGGATACCGCCCAATGGCCGTGGCAGGCAATTGGACAGTTGGAAACCGCCAGCGGCAACCTCTGCACCGCAACGCTTATTTCGCCACATCTGGCGTTGACCGCGGGTCATTGTGTGGTAGCTCCGCCCGGCGTGCCGGATAAACCGGTCGCACTGCGCTTTCTGGCAACAGAAAACGGCTGGCGCTACGAAACCGATAAAATTGAAGCACTGACTAATAAGAAATTAGCCAAAATGCTAAAAGCAGACGGTGACGGTTGGATCGTGCCCCCCGCTGCCGCGCCATGGGACTTCGCACTGATTCGCCTCAAAGAAACCCCGCCGGGCATCCGCCCGTTGTCAGTCTGGCAGGGAACGCAGGAAGAACTGAAAGCCGCGCTGGAGGCGGCACAACAGAAAGTCACTCAGGCTGGCTACCCCGAAGATCATCAGGATACGTTGTACCGCCATCAGGATTGTTTGATTACCGGTTGGGTGCATAAATCAGTGATGGCCCACCGCTGTGATACCTTGCCAGGCGACAGCGGTTCACCGCTGATGTTGAAGACTGCCGGTAACTGGGTGCTGGTGGGCATTCAAAGCTCTGCCCCTGATGCCAGCAACCGCCAACTGGCCGATAACCGCGCCGTAGCAGTCACCGCCATCCGCCAGCAACTGGAAACGCTGGCTAAAGCAACGCGCTGATTTTTCCTGCCGGTATTTTCAGATGAAATGCCGGCATGTCATGCCCGCTAACCCGCTCAGAAGGTCATCCCCTAATACACGCACGCCCCCGTGCTGCGCTGTCTGTGCCTGATATCCCTTCCTGCTTTTGCGCCCCAAAGATTGTTCATGATTTTAACAATCATGAATCCCTTAATGTCACACCGTTACACCTTTTACCGATAAGTGGCAACTTATCTTTCAATGAAGCGATCCAGCTACCTGACCAGACCGATTCATCTCTCTATAACCAAACACTATCAAAGGGATATCAATAATTTACATTATTTTTTGAGGGAGCATTATGTACGATTACTTGCAGTTCTCACTCGGCGTTTTACCACTCCTGATAATGATCATTTTGATTTTGAAAATCAAAATGCCAATTCACCACTCCGTTCTGATCACACTGGTTATCACCGCTATCCTGAGCGTCATCGTCTGGCATACACCGCTGCAAACACTGAGTTCGGCAATAGGCTATGGGGTAATCAAGGGATTATGGCCGATTATCATCGTGATACTGGGCGCGATTTACAGCTATAACCTGATGCTGGAGACACGCAGCATGGAGGTACTGCGTGATGTGCTGGCCAGTATCAGCGATGACAAGCGCATTCAGGTGCTGCTGATTTCCTGGTGCTTTGGCGGCTTCCTTGAAGCAGCCGCCGGTTATGGCACTGCCGTTGCTATTCCCATCGGTATTCTGATCGCGCTTGGTTTTAACCCGCTGAAAGCGGCCATCGCGTCTCTGGTGGCGAACACCGTCCCCACCGCGTTTGGCGCTGTCGGTATTCCGGTGTCAATTTTGGCTGAACAGGTACACCTGCCGGTGACGACGCTGAGCGGCACGATTATTCTGCAACTGGCGCTGTTTAACATCCTGCTGCCTTTTGTGATTATCGCCATCATCGGCGGCGGTGTGAAAGCGATTCGGGGAGTCGTGGGTATTACCCTGGTATGTGGGATTACCACACTGATTCCGCAGTATTTCGTCGCCATTCATCTTGGTGCGGAACTTCCTGCCTTTGCAGGCAGCCTTGTCAGTCTCATCGCGGTGGCTGCAATGGGGCGAGCACGTAAGGGAAAAACCGATCCACAGTATACTATTCAGAATAACAAACCATCGAACGTCCTGCCTTCTGGCCGTGATTTACTGAAAGCCTGCTCTATTTATATTCTTATTTTTACGTTCATTCTGCTCTGTTCACCGTTATTCCCAGGCATAAAACAAGTCGTTTCGCATATTACGTCAACGCTGAATTTCCCCTTGCCGGAAGGGAAAGCCCTGACGCTGAAAATCGACTGGATTGCCACACCGGGCGTTCTGATCATTATTGCCACCTTGCTGGGCGGCTTTATTCAGGGCGCATCGTTGGGAAAGATGCTGCGCGTACTGGCTGCCACGATTAAGCAGCTGAAAAACTCCATCATCGCCATTACCACCATCGTGGCAATGGCGACCATCATGGATGTCAGCGGATTAATCGCCACGCTGGCGCAAACCATGGTGAACGTAACGGGCGGCGCTTATGTGTTTATCGCCCCCATCATCGGCGCGCTGGGCACCTTCGTCACCGGAAGTGATACCAACTCGAACGTCCTGTTCGGAAAACTACAAACGGTAGCGGCGGAAAAACTCCATATCGACCCGATCTGGCTGGCGGCAGCCAACACATCCGGGGCAACCGGTGGGAAAATGATTTCCCCGCAGAGTATCGCCATTGCGGTATCCGCAACCAGGATGGATGGGCAAGGCAGCGCCATCATGGCCGGTACGCTGAAATACTGCACCGCCTACATCGTCATTCTCGGCTTAAAGGTAGGACTGTTTTATTACCTGTTTATGGCCTGACTTATGCCTTGAAAAATAATCGCCGCGCATAACGTCTTATCATAAAAACAACCGTATCTACGGTACTGGAGGGGTGTCGTGAATGTTAATTTTTTTGTGACCTGCATAGGCGATGCACTTAAATCGCGTATGGCGCGTGATTCCGTCTTGCTGCTGGAGCACTTAGGCTGTCAGGTGCATTTTCCTGAAAAACAAGGCTGTTGTAGTCAACCTGCACTCAATAGCGGTTATGTTAACGATGCGATTCCTGGGATCAAAAACCTGATTATGGCGCTGGAGGAAAACGATGATCCGATCATCTCTCCGGCGGGTTCCTGCACCTACGCCATCAAAAGCTACCCCACCTGGCTTGCTGACGAACCGGAGTGGGCGCAACGCGCCGGGAAGGTCGCCGCACGTATGTACGACCTGACCTCGTTTGTCGTCAATACGCTGGGCGTCGTCGATGTCGGCGCGCGTTTACCCGGCAAGGCGGTTTATCACCCGTCCTGTAGCCTGTTTCGCAAAATGGGCGTGAAAGAAGAACCGCTGGCACTGCTGAAACAAGTAGATGGCCTGACGCTGCTGCCGTTTCAGGCGCCAGAAACCTGCTGCGGTTTCGGCGGCACGTTCTCGGTAAAAATGGCGGAAATTTCCGGTGAAATGGTGAAAGAGAAAGTCAGCCATATTATGGATGCCCAGCCGGATTATCTCATCGGCGCTGATGTCAGTTGTCTGCTTAATATCGGTGGACGCCTGCAACGCGAGGGGCGCCCCGTCAAAGTTATGCATATTGCCGAAGTATTGATGAGCCGCTGAGGAGGGCTGCCATGTATTTAAAAACCAGCGATGTGGCTTTCAAAGAACGCATCAAGCAGCAGATCGACGACACCATTATGCGTAACGCGGTTGCTAATGCGCAGCAACGCATTGGCGCTAACCGCCAGAAAATGGTGGACGAGTTGGGGCATTGGGAAGCGTGGCGTGAACGCGCAAGCCAAATCCGCGAACATGTGCTGGCAAATCTGGATGCCTATCTCTACCAGCTCTCAGAACGTGTCAGCGCCAATGGCGGCCACGTTTTTTTCGCCAAAACCAAAGAGGACGCCACCGATTATATCCTGCACGTCGCCCGCTCGAAGCAGGCCAAAAAGGTGGTCAAATCCAAATCGATGGTAACTGAAGAGATCGGCATGAACCATGTGTTGCAGGAAGCCGGCATCCAGGTGATTGAAACCGACCTTGGCGAATACATTCTGCAACTTGACGGCGACCCACCCTCGCATATTGTCGTACCGGCCATTCATAAAGATCGCTATCAGATTCAACGGGTATTGCGCGAAAAACTGGGTTATGACGGGCCGGAAACCCCTGAAGCCATGACACTGTTCATCCGCCAAAAGATCCGTCAGGATTTCCTGAGCGCCGAAGTGGGTGTCACCGGTTGTAACTTCGCCGTAGCGGAAACCGGCTCGGTTTGTCTGGTGACCAATGAAGGCAACGGTCGCATGTGTACCACGCTGCCGAAAACACATATCGCAGTCATGGGAATGGAGCGTATCGCCCCGACGTTTGAAGAGGTGGACGTGCTCATCACCATGCTGGCCCGCAGCGCTGTCGGCGCACGCCTGACCGGTTACAACACCTGGCTTACCGGTCCCCGCGAAACGGGTGATATCGATGGCCCGGAAGAGTTTCATCTGGTGATTGTCGATAATGGTCGGTCCACCGTACTCGGCTCTCCGTTTCAGGACATATTGCGCTGCATTCGTTGCGGTGCCTGTATGAATACCTGCCCGGCCTACCGCCATATCGGCGGTCACGGCTACGGCTCCATCTACCCCGGTCCTATCGGCGCGGTCATCTCTCCCCTGCTGGGCGGTTATGATGATTTTAAAGATCTGCCTTATGCCTGTTCGCTGTGTACCGCCTGCGACAGCGTATGCCCGGTAAAAATCCCGTTATCGAAACTGATCCTGAAACACCGGCGAGTCATGGCAGAAGGTGGTCTCACGCCCAAAAGCGAGCAGAGCGCCATTAAACTGTTCGCGTATGCCAACAGCCATCCGCGATTATGGAAAGTCGGCATGATAGCAGGCGCCCAGGCCGCCAGATGGTTCATCAGAGACGGAAAAATACCGATCAATATCGGGGCGATCAGCGAATGGACAGCAGCACGTGACTTGCCGCAAGCCGACGGCGAAAGTTTCCGCTCCTGGTTTAAAAAACACAAAGCGCGGGGAAATCAATGATGAATCACAGAGAACAATTCTTAGCTGACATCGCCAAAGCACTTGGTCGGGATGTTCGCCATATTCCCTCTCCGCCGCCCGTTCCGGCCAACGATTATGCCCATACCCGGCTGACTGAACTTGACGCCCAGCAACGCTGCGATGCCTTCATTGAATGCGCCACCAATGTCATGCTGGCGCACTGTGAATTGACCACCGAAGCCGATGCGCCTGAAGCGACATGGCGTTTGTGCGAACGCTATGGGCGCGAGCCTGTGCTGATCAGCGGCGATGACCGGCTGGCAGCATTGGGTATCACCGCCCGGTTGCAGGAAGCCTGCGGCGCGGTTGTCTGGAACCCGGCGCGCGGCGAGGAAAATATTCAGGTAGCCGAGCGGGCTAAAGTGGGCGTGATATATGCAGAACATGGCTTAACCGAGTCCGGCGGCGTGGTCCTGTTTTCCTCGCCAGACTGTGGCCGCTCGGTAAGCTTGCTGCCGGAATCATCCATTTTTGTGCTGCGCAAAAGCACTATTTTGCCGCGTGTGGCGCAACTGGCGCGTCAACTGCATCAGATAGCTCGGCAAGGTACACGGATGCCTTCCTGTATCAATCTGATCGGTGGTCCCAGTTCTACCGCCGACATTGAACTCATCAAGGTGGTGGGCGTGCACGGCCCGGTAAACGCGGCTTATCTGATCATAGAAGACTGCTGACAGCCAGATAGCAACCCTATAACAACCACAAGAATCCCCCTTGTCCGACGCCACATCGGCGTCGGACAAGGGGGAGCACAGCAACGGATCACCTCATGAGTACCGCAATGTAGCAACACCCGGCGCCAGCCGTTTATCCGTCAATCTGCGCCATCGCCTGCAAAATGCGTTTATCAGAAACCGGATAAGGTGTGCCCAGTTGCTGGGCGAAATAGCTGACCCTCAGTTCCTCGATCATCCAGCGAATCGCTTTCACGTCATCATCGTCGCGCCGTTCCGGCGGCAGCTTGTTCAGCCACTGCTGCCAGGCCTGTTGCACCTGCTCTACTTTTAGCATCTGGGCGCGATCACGATGGATATCCTGCGCCAGTTTATCCAGCCGGCGCTCAATGGCCTGCAAATAGCGCAGCACATCGGGCAACCGCTGCCAGCCATTATCAGTGACAAAACCGCGAAATACCAGTCCGCTCATTTGGCTTTTGATGTCGCTCAACGCCAGCGCCAGCGCCATGTCCAGCCGGCCCTTGAGCCGTTTGTTGATGTTGAATACCGCCGTTAATATCTGCTCCACCTGGCGGGCAATATCCACCACCGTGTCATTCAGTTCCGCGCGTACCTGCTCGTGCAGCTGGCGGAAAGCCGCTTCCTGCCACACCGGCCCACCAGCTTGCGCCATCAGTTTGTCCACGCCGCAGGCAATACAATCGTCGATCAGCTCCAGCACCTTACCGTACGGGTTGAAATACAACCCCAGTTTGGCCTTGTTAGGCAGCTTTTCGTGCAGATATTTAATGGGAGACGGAATATTCAGCAGCAACAGGCGGCGCTGTCCACGCCACATCATCTGTTGTTGCTGGTGCGGCGAATCGAACAGACGAATCGCCACGCTGTCTTTTTCATCCACCAGCGCCGGGTAGGCTTTTACTGCGTAGCCGCCACGTTTCTGCTCGTAACGCTCCGGTAAATCGCCAAAGCTCCAGATATGCAGATCACGCTGCTCAATGCCATCGTCCGCCACTGCCGACAGTGTTTGTTGCACCTTCTCCTGCAACTGATCTTTCAACGCCCGCAGCTGCTTCCCTTCCCGCAGCGTACGGCTTTTCTCATCCACCACCCGGAAGGTTATTTTCAGGTGATCCGGCACCTGCTCCCACTGCCACGCCTCACGGTCCACCGTGACGCCGGTCATCAGCCGTAACTCGCGCTCCAGCGCCTCCAGCAACCCTTTCTCCAGTGGCGTGACTCGCGCCAGAAACGCTTGCGCGTAGTTGGGTGCCGGAACAAAGTTGCGCCGTATCGGTTTTGGCAATGATTTGATCAACGCCACCACCAGATCATGGCGCAGCCCTGGTATCTGCCATTCGAATCCGTCCTCTTTGACCTGATTCAATACCGGCAACGGGATATGCACGGTCACGCCGTCCGCGTCCGCCCCTGGCTCAAACTGGTAGGTAAGCCGCAAACGCAGTTCGCCTTGCTGCCAGTGGTTCGGGTAATCCAGAGCGCTGACGCGCTCCGCCCCGTCTTTAATCAGCATGGCCTTCTCGAAGTTCAACAACTCCGGATTGGCTTTGGATGCCTGTTTCCACCAGTTGTCAAAATGACGGCTTGATACCACATCGTGAGGCAGGCGCTGGTCGTAAAACGCAAACAGCGTTTCGTCATCGACCAGAATGTCACGACGGCGGGACTTGTTCTCCAGCTCTTCCACTTCCGAACACAATTTCTGATTGGCGCGGAAAAAAGCGTGCGAGGTTTGCCAGTCGCCTTCCACCAGCGCATGGCGGATAAACAGCTCACGCGAGACCACCGGATCGATAGCACCATAGTTCACCTTGCGGGCCGCCACCACCGGCAGACCATACAGCGTGACCTTCTCTTGCGCCATTACCGCGCCTTGCGCTTTCTCCCAGTGCGGATCGCTATAGCTACGCTTAATCAAGTGCTGCGCCAGCGGCTCGACCCATTCCGGTTCGATACGCGCAGCGATGCGCCCCCACAGTCGGCTGGTTTCTACCAGTTCCGCCACCATCGTCCACTTTGGCGGCTTTTTAAACAAACCGGAGCCGGGGAAAATAGCGAAACGGGTGTTACGCGCGCCGCTGAATTCCTGCTTTTCAACATCCTTTTGCCCAATATGAGACAACAAGCCGGTCAGCAACGCACAGTGCAAGCTACGGTAATCGGCTGGTTCACTGTTGACCGGGAAGCCCAATTCTTTTACCACCTGACGCAATTGGGTGTAGATATCCTGCCATTCCCGTACCCGTAGGTAGTTAAGGTAATCACTGCGACACAGCTTGCGAAACTGGCTGGATGACAGCGCCTTCTGCTGCTCTTGCAGGTAATCCCACAGTTTGACAAACGCCAGAAAATCAGACTCTTTGTCGGCAAAACGGCGATGCTTCTCTTCCGACGCCTGCTTCTTCTCTGTCGGACGTTCACGCGGGTCCTGAATCGACAACGCGGCGGTAATAATCATCGCTTCACGTACGCAACTGGTCTGGCGTGCCTCCAGCACCATCCGTGCCAGCCGCGGGTCAACAGGTAGCTGTGCTAACTGACGCCCCTGCGGCGTCAGCCGGTAATGACCGTCGTCGCTGGTCTGAATCGCCCCTAACTCCTCCAGAAGCCGCACGCCATCCTGAATATTGCGCTTATCCGGCGCTTCGACAAACGGAAACGCCGCGATGTCGCCCAGCCCTAACGCCGTCATCTGCAAAATGACCGACGCCAGATTGGTACGCAAAATTTCCGGATCGGTAAACGCGGGTCGGGAGAGAAAATCCTGCTCGGAATAGAGACGGATACAAATACCTGCCGCCACACGGCCACAACGCCCTTTACGCTGATTGGCAGACGCCTGCGATACCGGCTCAATCGGCAACCGCTGTACCTTGGTGCGATAGCTATAGCGGCTGATACGTGCAGTACCGGGGTCAATGACGTAGCGAATGCCTGGCACCGTCAGCGAGGTTTCCGCCACGTTGGTGGCCAGCACGATGCGCCGCCCATGGTGGGAGTGAAATACCCGGTTCTGTTCCTGACTGGAGAGCCGCGCATACAACGGCAAAATCTCGGTATGCGGTAAATCCTGCTTGCTCAGCGCATCCGCCGTATCGCGGATTTCCCGCTCGCCGCTCATGAACACCAGAATATCGCCCGGCCCTTCTCGGCACAGTTCATCCACTGCATCCAGAATCGCCTGTAACTGGTCGCGGTCACTGTCCTGCGCCTCTTCCACCACTGGCCGGTAGCGGACTTCCACCGGGTAAGTACGCCCGGACACCTCGATGATCGGCGCGTTGCTGAAATGGCGCGAAAAACGCTGCGGGTCGATGGTGGCCGAGGTGATGATGACCTTGAGATCCGGTCGTCTGGGCAATAACTGTTTGAGGTAACCGAGAATAAAATCAATATTAAGACTGCGCTCGTGCGCCTCGTCGATAATCAACGTGTCGTACTGCATCAACAGCCTGTCCTGCTGAATCTCCGCCAGCAGAATACCGTCCGTCATCAGTTTAACCAGGGTGTTGTCGCCAACCTGATCATTAAACCGCACCTTGTAACCCACCGTGCTGCCCAACGGTGTTTCCAATTCTTCAGCAATACGGTCCGCCACACTGCGAGCCGCCAGACGGCGTGGCTGAGTATGGCCGATGAGACCGGTGACCCCGCGCCCCAGTTCCAGACACATCTTCGGCAACTGCGTGGTTTTACCTGAACCGGTTTCCCCGGCAACGATCACCACCTGATGATCACGAATAGCCGTGAGGATCGCCTCACGTTTCTGGCTGACCGGCAACGCCTCCGGATAACGAATAGCCGGCAACGACGCCCGGCGCTGTTCCACCCGTAAACGAGCCGCGTCGATCTCCTGACCAATTTCCTGCGCAATCGCAACCTGCGCCTGCGGATTCCCCACTTTCATCGCCCCTTGCAGGCGGCGGCGCAAACGCTGCCGGTCGCGCAGCATTAACGCATCAAGTTGGGGTTCTAACGCATGGAGAGGTGATGTCACGGTGTCATTCCTTACTGTCTGATGTCAGGTATGAGTGGGCGAACTCTGTCAACCACTCTGCGCCCCTGCTTGTTGCGGACGCAACCCGATACGTCGCTGACTAATGATTATTTACTGGCATAAATAGCGAGGCGGGCATGGTATCACATTGACGACGCAGGCTATATGCCGTCAAACGGGATTCCGTCGTAGCGCATCACGCATCGGCAATGTTCATTCAACAAAATCGAACAAAGATCTCGAAATATTACGCTATTCCATTGCCTGTAACCCGTCTATGATGCGTTCATGCAGCGATAATGATCGCTCTGGCACACTTAACAAGGAATAGGCAATGAGCAAAGTACTCGTTCTAAAATCAAGTATTCTGGCTGACTTCTCTCAATCCAACCAGTTGGCTGACCACTTTACCGCCGCCTGGCAGGCAGCCCACCCTGCTGATACCATCACCGTGCGCGACCTGGCCGCTCAGCCGGTACCAGTACTGGATGGTGAGCTGGTTGGCGCGATGCGCCCTTCCGACAAACCGCTGACCCCACGTCAGCAGGACGCGCTGGCGCTGTCCGACGCCCTGATCGCCGAACTGCAGGCGCACGACGTTATCGTACTGGCCGCCCCGATGTACAACTTCAACATTTCAACCCAGTTGAAGAACTATTTCGACTTTATCGCCCGTGCTGGCGTCACCTTCCGCTACACCGAGCAAGGACCGGAAGGTCTGGTGAAAGGCAAACGCGCCCTGGTACTGACCAGCCGTGGAGGTATCCACAAAGATACCGCGAGCGATGTGGTCGCACCGTACCTGCGCCTGATGCTGGGCTTCATCGGCATCACCGATGTCGAATTTGTGTTTGCGGAAGGTATCGCTTACGGCCCGGATATGGCTCAGAAAGCGGTGGCTGATGCTAAAGAACAGCTGTCTCAGCTGGCATCTGCGTAACTATTACGCGTTGATTCCCCTCATACTCACCGCCGTGCACCATGACAACACGTATTCGTGTCATGGTGCACGGCGGTTTTTAGTCCTGCTTTTTGTCTTGCATCCCGACGTTTTCTTGCTTGTCTGTCAGCGCCTCTTTATGTATCTGATCACCGGTACGATTATTCGATTTATCCAGCAATTGCGCCGTTTCTTTATCTGCACGGATACGAATATCATGCTCAATATGCACATTCATGTTGATGGTAATCGGCTCTTTCGGCGTCGCCATCTCAATGCGCGGGGTGCAGCCAGTCAACAACGCAGCAACCATCGCAGCACAGGCTGTTTTCATTTTATCCCCCCTTCCTGATAGTGAATCACTCAGCAACCTGCTGCTCCAGCGACGCCTTTAGCTTGTCGCCAAAGCGCAGACTGTGCCACAACTGGAAAATATTCTCCTGCTGACGGTAATTGAGCACAATGTTTTGCCGTGACAGGTCATCCATCACGCTATACCCGGTAATGTGCGATACCAGCGACAAGTCGCCGCGCTGGCTGAGATCAATGGTCGCCCAGGAGCGCCCAATCTCTATATAACGCAACCACGCCACCACCGCGGCATCGGCGACACGGCTTCGCGCTAATTGGTCGGCCAGTTGCGGTTCCAGTTGTACTATCAGCGGTGTGTCATTCGTAAATTTACCGTTTTGAACCAGCATCGCAGGATGACTAAAATTCAACGGCAAGACGCCGCTTACCCGGCCAGACATCGACAGTTTTTTCGCTTTTAACCCGACCATCAACGCATTGAGATCGATACCTTGTAGCTGCAATATCGCCGTTTCATGCGCGGGCAGGCGCAGCGGCGACAGCGACAAATGGCCGTCCAGCACATCAAGATCCAACTGCGCCAGCGTCAACGGGTGCCGCTCACTGTAGGGATAAGCGCCATACCATTGTATGTCGATATTCTGCATCGGAAACAGGCTATCGAGCCGGTTGATGTGCAGCGCCACCGGGCGGGAAATCCCCACTTGCCAGCGATGATTTTCAAATCGGTACGGCAGCACAAAATCCACGCCGCTGACTTCGCCATCCTCCAGCCAGGCACCGCCATTTTTTACCACCCAATGCCCCCCGGCGCGGAACCCCTGCCCACGGGCGGCAGAAAACGCCGTCTGCGCGTAAAACTGACCGGTGCGGATTGTCAGCGCCCCGCCTGGCGGCAGCAACGTCTGGAATACCCGCAACGGTTGAAGCGGCCACCAGCCGCTGCCACGCAGACGTTGCCCATCCCAGCGCCCATTGAGCCGGATAGGGCCGACGGCACCTGCCTGCACCAGCCCGTGCCACTGGAAATCCTGCGGATTGCGCCCGTGAATATCCAGAGTCAACGCCGTGGCAGGTAATTTACCCGCGCCGTGAAAATTCACCTGCTTCGCCGCCAGTCTCAGTGCACCGTTCAGCGACGTCGCCGTCACAGAGCGTCGCCAGCGCAGCGGCTCGGTCAGCGTTAACCGCGGCTGCTTCATCTCGACCACGCCGTAGCGCAGTTGATTAAGACCGCCGGACAAGGATTCGACTTCGATCAGATCGTTCAGCCAGCGGCCATGCCCCGCGATATCCCAGCGGCCCTGTAACGGCGGCAACTGCCCTTCTCCCCAGTAACGCCAGCGCCAGTCGCCGTTATCAGGCCAGAACTGCTGCGCTTTGCCGTCCAAATGCAGACGAAAACGCCCCCAATAGCTATCACGCACGGCAACAATCGCCTGCAACCTGCCGCTGACACCTTGTCGGGTAACCTGAATACCTGCCAGCGGCCAGCGTGCTTCTTCCAGCGTCACCGTCGGGTGCGGCGCGCCCCCGGCGCGTAATAGTGAACCGGGCAGCAACGCAACGGTGGGATCAAGCACCGCACCTTTTAACGTCCCCGGCAACGAAGCAAAAATCGATAGGTCAGGTAAATTAACCTGCCCGGTAAGCTGAAAACGCATATCGCTATCGGTCAGCCCCAGCACACCGGGACCAAGCGACAGCACCGCGTTAGCCCGGCCATTGTGTCCCTGCGTCAGGATATTGATTCGGGCTTCCAGCCGCAGCGGGTCGCGCGGCTGGAACACATCGTACAACGTCAGCGAGACGCCGCCCGCCAGCGGCTGGCTGGCGTATGGCCAGCGCCAGCGCCCATCCTGAATGCGAAGATTGCCGTCACTAACCTGCCACGGCAGCGTCAACAACGGTTCGGTCATTGAGGCTACGCTCACCGTCAGTGCTCCCTGATTACCCTGCCAGCGCAGCACTACGCTGGCAGGTTCCGGTAAACGCAACGGCAGATACTCTGCGCGTACCTCGCCCTGCTGCGGCAGGCGGTTGAGCGCAGGCGCCAGTTGCATCGCACCGCTTATCTGCAGCGGCGCTGCCTTCGCCGAGACACGCATCTGGCCTTGTTGCAGCGTCAGTTCGGTACCATGCAGTTCAGCCTGCACCTGTAGCTGGTCGCTCTGGATATGGAGTTGCTGGCGTGATGCGTCAGTAGAGAGTGGCAGGCTACCGGCCTGAGTCAGCCAGGGGGTCACCACGACATGATGTAAAATCAGCTCAGTTGCCGGCAGCCGCTGTTGCCACTTTATCAGCAGCGGAGCGCCCATATCAGGAGACGCTGGCCACTGCCGCAGACAAACCGCATCCAGCGTTAATGCCTGTGCCTCCAGTTGCCAGCGCCCTTTCGAATAGCGAATCAGCAGGCCCGACAGTCTGGCTGGCTGGCACTGCGCCAGGCGCAGTTGCACATCAGGCAGCCACACGCCCCCCCGCCGCCAGCCGGGCGATGCATCCATTACAACAGTGGCCCCGACGGGCAAATAAGGACGCAGCAATAGCGGCAACCAGCACGGCATCATCCAGCAGGTGGTCGCCACTATCAGCACCAGCGCAATCAGCCACCCTGCACAGCGCATTAACTTCAGCATGAGTTATGTTTCAGGATTATTCCGGTCATCATCATTTTATCATTCAATGCGAATCACTGAGGCTTTCGCACCAAATGTCACCATTCAGTTCACATTCCCCCGCAAAACCCATACATCCCAATTACCTGATCGTGATAAAATTTTTACATAAGCACAATATCTGACAACACAACCGACCGGTTACAGACGTGGCAACGCTATCTTGCTCGCACTATTCTGCCCGGATTATATATTCATCAGCATTGTTGCTTATTGAAATAATTGACCCTGCTTTACCCTTCAATGTCGCAATAAGGGATGCTCAATGCGTAAAAATTACCCAGTCAGTCAACATCAGTATCCGCTGGATGCCAGAACCAAACTGATGTCGGTAACCACCCCTGACAGCCACATCACCTACGCCAACGCCGATTTCATCAAAGTCAGTGGCTACGAGCCGGAAGAACTGATGAATCAGCCGCATAATATTATCCGCCATCCTGATATGCCACCTTCCGCCTTCGCGGATATGTGGAATACCCTGAAAGCCGGAAAAATCTGGACCGGCGTGGTCAAAAACCGCCGCAAGAACGGTGATCACTATTGGGTGCGATCCAGTACGACGCCGTTAAAGCGGGATGGCAAGCTGGTGGGCTATATGTCGGTACGTACCGCTGCAACGGCAGAAGAAATCAGCCAGGCCGAGGCACTCTACGCACAGGTGAATCAGGGCACCCTGAAAAACCGTGCCTTTCATCACGGCTTACTGGTTTATACCGGCCCGTTGAAATGGCTTAGCCTGTTCAAAACTATGCCGCTGCGCTGGCGCATCCGTAGTTACTTTGGGATGCTGGGGCTGTTGCCGTTGGCTGTCGCATTCGCGCTGCTGCCCAAAACGGCACTGGTTTGGGAGATCTTTGCGACCTTGATCGCGTTAGCTTGCCTGTTCTGCGAACTGTTAGTACACCACATCGCCAGACCCGTAGAACACATTCTTGAACAGGCGATGCGTTCTGCCTCCGGCCAGGCCAACAGCCTGAGCCAACTTAATCGAGCCGACGAAATCGGTATGTTGATGCGCGCCGTCAACCAATCCGGCATGAATTTCCGTACCTTTGTTGATGACGTCAACGTCAACCTGCAGGAACTCAAAACCGCTTGCAGTGAAATCGCACAAGGCAACCACATTCTGGCGGAATGTTGCGAGAAAACCGAAGAGAGCCTGCAGCAAACCGCCGCGTCTGTGGAACGACTGACCACCACCATCAGGAGCAATGCCGATGCCTCACTGCGCGCATCACGGTACGCGCAAGATGTGAATCAGGTGGTCAACGTGGGCGAGCAGGCCGTATCGGAGGTCGCCAACACCATGGGTACGATCACCCAGGCCAGCGAACGCATCACCGATATTATTAGCGTGCTGGATAATCTGGCGTTCCAGACCAATATCTTAGCGGTCAACGCCGCTGTAGAAGCAGCCCATGCCGGAGAGCAGGGCAAAAACTTCGCGGTGGTGGCCAGCGAGGTGCGTTCGCTGGCCCAACGCAGCGCCGCATCCGCCAAAGACATCGCCGCACTTATCGACAACACGCTATCCAGCATTCATGCTGGTGATCAGCAAGTTGCACACACGAATCGCTCCATGAGCAACATTCTGGTCAAAGTGCAGGAAGTAACACATTTGATGAACGACATTAGCACGGCCACTAAGGAGCAATCTCAGGGACTGCAGCAGATCAACGACGCAGTCAACCGTATTGATGAACTCACCCATCAAAACACAGCACTCGCCAGCCAGTCCAATTCCGCCACCGGACATCTGCAACAGCAAATCGCCAGTATGGCGCAGGCAATTTCAGTATTCGGCGCATCAAAGTAAGCTACGTCATCCATTCAGGGGGGGACTCCCTCCTGAATATCTCCCGCTAACACATTGTCTTTCCGTTATCATAAAAACGGCGTGATGCCCCTAACACCAACCGTGGTGGATTAATTGATTCACAAGCGGCAATCGACGCGCTGAAACAACATAAAATCGGCTCGCGGGGCATGGATATCGATGAAAACGAACGTGACTTATTCTTTAATGGTTCAACCGGCGACGCTATGCCGCCGGTTATACGCTCACGACACTCAACCTGCCGGACAACTGCCGTTCATCAACGCAGTTTCGTTGCAACGCTTGCCGTTAGCCAGCAAGCAGGTGCCGATGCTTGCCCCGTTCAGTTGACGTGAAACCCCCATACGTCCACCTGCCAGCGTGCAGGTTACTTCTGCTGGCGAACCTTGCCACGCTGCACGCTGCGGCACCACCGCTCCCGTATCCTGCACTGATTCCGTCTGCCCGCCACTGCAGGCCACCAGCATCACCGCAGTACCCGCCACCAGCCATTGCGGCATATTCATGGTCTTGTCTACTCCTGTATCGCGGTTAATAAGAAGCAATGGATGACATTCTATTCACGTCGCCTCTTTACCACACGGTTACCGTCATGCGCTCACCGCCTATCCCCGGTTTTACCTTTCGTGATGACAGCCTTATGACGTTATTATCCGTTAACGATCTTCAATCGAATGCATCTCAACTTTCGCTGTCAGCGATACTTCCACCTTGATGTCATCCGTCAGCGTCAACATCACCTTCTTGTCTCCGCTTACCTCTGCCGTGCGCTGAGGAATAAGGAATTGCCGTACGCTTTCGCCCTCGATCATATCCTTGCCGTTGTCAACGCCATGGCGCGCCGACAGCAGATAATTCACCATGCCGTTATAGGTAATGCGATAGCCACCGTTTGACGGCTCAACCCGATAATTAAGGGTAATCTTGGGTAATGCCGCTTTGTAAGTCCCGCGGATCTCATCCCAGCGCGCCGGATTGCCCGTCAAATAGATGTAATCCACCCAGTTGGTATTGTTCTGCAACACATGGGTAGTGTTATAGGTAAAGTAGTACGGCGAGATAAATGTACTGCTCAGGCTCGTTGTTTTGGTGCGAAACACCGAACATCCTGACAGCATCGCCGTGACCGCAACGGCCAGGAGCAATTTCTTCATGGGTATTTTTCTCTTTTTGCCAACAGTTTCAACCCACACAGGGTCCAGACCGGTTTCCTTCATGACCTGCCGGACAACAGGCAGGCACCGGGTTGCGCCCACAGAATAGCAGCGATTTTTCCGGTTGATGAAGTGAAAAAAGGGTAAGTCGGGGGATAATTATCCGCATCGACAAACATCATCCGCTAACCCGACATCCATTCATTTGTTTGCTGAGCCACCCACCAACACGCCTGAATAGTGTAATCAACCACAAACGATAATATAACGCCATCGTTCTTCTCATGACGCTGAAATATGGCCAACTTCAGTGAGTAATAATGCTGAAGCGGCCCCCATTCATCCAGCTGGCGTTAATTTTTCATGATTGACGTCAAATAATACGCTTATTAAACGCCTATGAAAAAGAATAACACCACCCGGAAACAACTTTTCGTCGTGATAAAAAAAACACGCTCTTTTGCGAAGAAAACAGAAATAACATCCCAGTCACAGCAAAATACATCAACGACCAATAACCCGGCGACTGGTTATTCTAACGCTCCGTTATCCGGGCTGGAAAATATACGCTTATCCGCACCGGAATCCGGCGTGCCGGCGGCGCCAGCAACGGCCAGCAGTCAGCCGACGCCGCCGGCTGCACCACCAGCCCCTGCCGTTACGCCACTACCCAAATTTAACGCGCCTCACGCTGAAACTGCTACGCCTTCGTCTCAAGGTCCAGCACAGCCGTCTGCCTCCAGCGTGCCGCAGACCAGCCAGTCATCTTCCGCGCCGGCACCGGTTACTGCCGCCACCACAACAGAACCGGCAGTAGAACCCGCAGCACCGCAGGAGCCGTCCACCCCGCCGTTTGCGCCTGATTATGCCGCTGCGGGAAGCCAATTAAGCAAACTGATGTCTGGCATGGCGGCACCGCTGTCGCGGCTGGCAGGCACAGTACCGGAATTACTCTCGTCCGCATCCGCCTCTCTGACTCAGGCAGCCCAAGGCAAACCGAATGTAACCGAAGCCAAACCTGCTTCTGTTGAACCTCAGGCTGCCCCTCCCGACGTTAAACCGATCGAGGTTGATGTTAAGCTTAATACCATTGCGCCCACCTCTTCGCCCGCCGAATCAGCTTCTGCCGCAGCGCCATTAGCAGAGAGTTCAACAACATCGGCACCTAAGCCTATAGCAACGGTAACCTGGAACCCTGCAACCACTATCAGCGCGCTGCAACGCAATGCCAAAAAAGAATCTATAGGTTATTGTGCAAGAGCTGTTGTTAATGCAATTCAGGCTGGTGGAACAAAAATAGAAAGAGCGCCTGCGGCGAAAGATCTCGGTTCTAAACTCATTGCCGCTGGTTTTTCCCCCCTATTTTCTATGCCAAGACCATCCAGAGAATATGACAGCAGTAAACTTCTTCCTGGTGACGTGGTTATTCTGGAAGGCTTTAAGCAGGATATAAAAGCCGGGATCAAAAAAGACCACCCATTTGGCCATGCCGCCATGTACGACGGCAGCAAATGGATTTCCGACTTTACGCAATCAGGATTCTATCCTGGACCGGATTACCGCAAGGCGTTGCCTGGCTACACCATTTATAGAATGGTCCCCACACAGGCTCAGATTGATGACTTCAACGCTTCTCAAGGCACCAAGCCCGTTTCCCAAACACCGGTAACAGCACCTTCAGTAACAGTAACGCGCCCGGTCCCAACCACTCAGGCGACGCAATTATCTGCCTCAGCACCGGCGTCACGACCTGTGGCTCAAGCGTCACGCTCCGCTGTATCTGCATCGCACCCTGAGACTACCGAATCTCTATCTCTGCCTACAGCACCGATTAGGATCGCCGCTCAGTCCGAACATACAGAAGGCGTCTCAGCACAAGAAACGGATAATCAAACGCTTACCGTACTCAAAGGAAAGGTGACATATGATGCTGAAGGAAGCGAAGACAGAGGCAAATATTTTAGTCGGCACATTCATTTTCCTGAAACAAAAGAATCTGGCGTCACACTCGGTCGAGGGTATGACATGGGGCAACGGACTAAGAAACAAGTCTATAATGATTTGATCGCTGCGGGCATTCCGGCATCTCAGGCATCGAAAATATCCTCTGCGGCAGGAAAAACTGGAGAACAGGCAAGAAAGTTCGTTAATGAAAATAATGACATTGGCGAAATCACCATGGAGCAACAGATAAAACTATTCAATAATATCTACCCGATTTATGAGAAAAAAGCGCAAGAGCTTTATAAAAAGAATACCAGCGGCATGAGCAGCGTAACAAAATGGGAAAACCTTAATCCGGCAATTAAAGATATTTTAGTCGATATTGTTTACCAGGGATTTCAAGGCGTCCAGGCGATGCCAGCTGCATCACAGAATAGTATTGATCAGTTTATAATTTTTCTGAAAAACAACGAAGATTATCAAAAATATGAAAATGGGAGACATAGAGTCGATTATCTTCAGAAGGAAAAAAATCGAATCAGCAGGAATCAAAATAACTAATCTCTGATGTCTATGAATCACACAGGACATCCGATACAGGTGGCCACCTAAATGGCCACCTGCCATCATTTAGCAGGTTTATTACCCACCAGACTCCCCTGCCACGCACTTAATGGTACACTTAGCCCCCAGCAACGCTGGAGCACCGGCCCCATGAACATGAGTTACCGTTAAATGTCAGAAAATCAATCCGTTACACCCAAGCAACAATACAACCTCAACAAATTGCAAAAGCGTCTGCGTCGTAACGTGGGCGAGGCGATTGCCGATTTCAATATGATTGAAGACGGCGACCGCATCATGGTCTGTCTGTCCGGTGGCAAAGACAGCTACACCATGCTGGAGATCCTGCGTAATCTGCAACAGAGCGCGCCGGTAAATTTCTCGCTGGTGGCGGTGAATCTCGACCAGAAGCAGCCGGGTTTCCCGGAACATGTGCTGCCGCACTATCTGGACAGCATCGGCGTTGAATATAAAATTGTGGAAGAAAACACCTACGGTATCGTGAAAGAGAAGATTCCGGAAGGGAAGACCACCTGTTCGCTCTGCTCGCGCCTGCGTCGTGGCATTCTGTACCGTACCGCCACCGAACTGGGCGCCACCAAAATTGCACTCGGTCATCACCGTGATGACATCCTGCAAACGCTGTTTCTGAACATGTTCTACGGCGGTAAGCTGAAAGGTATGCCGCCAAAACTGGTCAGCGACGACGGCAAGCACGTGGTGATTCGCCCACTGGCATACTGCCGCGAAAAAGATATTGAACGTTTTGCCGACGCGCGCCAGTTCCCGATTATTCCGTGTAATCTGTGCGGCTCGCAGCCTAACCTGCAACGCCAGGTAATCAAGGATATGCTGCGTGACTGGGACAAACGCTACCCAGGCCGTATCGAAACCATGTTTAGCGCCATGCAGAATGTGGTGCCGTCGCATCTGAGCGATACCAACCTGTTCGATTTCAAGTCAATTCGTCAGGGCAGCGAGGTGGTAGACGGTGGCGATCTGGCATTCGACCGAGAGGAGATGCCGCTGCAACCCGTAGGCTGGCAACCGGATGAGGACGACGAAGACAGCGCCCGACCGCTGGAGCGACTGGACGTACTGGAAATCCGTTAACACTGATTGGCGGCCACCTGGCCGCCGATATGTGTACACACCACGGACTACTTTCCGATAAAAATAACGTGCGAATACGGCGCTCATCGCGACGAACGGCACACCGTCCGTATCAGATGCTTTACATTAAATTGCAGGCAAAAAAAAGCCGACGAAACGTCGGCATGGTGTGAATTAATTGTGCTATGCAGTAATTCAAAAAAGGAAGTAAGACAATATGGAGCGCAACGCCCATCGCTTGACGTTGCATTCACCTGCGGAAAGCATAGTGCCGTAGGTGTAGTCCAAAAATGTTGATATTGCTCAATATTAACTATGGTTTTTATCACTGCTATTGGTTGTGTGATATTTCGCGCAATTATTCCGCCTCGCCCTTCATAGCCATTTACTGCGCTTTAACCACCAGGCAACGCCGCTCACTAACAGCACCAACATCAGGCAAAATACACCAAATCCGATACCACTAGTGGCGCCCGGAATACCACCCAGGTTAACGCCAAATAATCCGGTCAGAAAGGTAGTGGGCAGAAAAACCATTGCCAGCAACGACATCGTATAGGTACGCCGGTTCATCGCATCAGTCATCAGCGTGGTGATTTCATCCGCAATCACGGTTGTACGAGCGATGCTGGCATCCAAATCTTCCAGCCCACGACCAAGACGTTCGGCAATTTCCTGCATACGACGACGGTCGTCATCCTGCATCCAACTGAATTTCTCACCGGATAAACGCGAGAAAATATCGCGTTGCGGCGTCATATAACGGCGTAACACAATCAATTGTTTGCGAATCAGCGCCAGTTCACCACGCGGTGGAATACGTTGTTCCAGTAACGCATCTTCCAGATCGATGATTTTCTCATGCAGTTCATCAATGAACTCACTGGTGTTATCGGTTAATGCCTCGGCAACGGATACAATCCAGTCACCACTGTTGGCAGGACCGTTGCCCTCTTTCAGGTCACTCATCACCTCATCAATCGCCGCAACCTTGCGGCGACGAGTAGAAACAATCAGCCGGCCAGTAATAAATACCCGGATGGCGACCAATTCATCCGGCCTTTCATTAGGGTTGTAATTGATGCTGCGCAGGGTCACCAGCGTGCCCTCACCAAGCCGTAATACGCGGGGGCGGGCGCTTTCTCCCGCCAGCGCGTTACGTACGCTGTCCGGCAAGAGCGTGGTTTCATGCAGCCAGTGCACGCTGGCCGGTTGTGTCGAGTCAAGATGTAACCAGACAGGCTGCTCTGCCTCCTCGCTCACACTACTCTCCGCCAGCGGCAGAATGCCGCCCTTGCCATCCAGCCGATAGGTAAAGACCGCACCAGTATGCCGGATAGCATTATTTTCAGTCACTTCCACGCCGTTCCTCCTGCCACGCACACCGCTTCCATCTTACTGCCTGTTACAACAACCGCAATCGGAAAGGGTGCATCGTCGCCACACGTCTTGATAACGCTGTCATTAAGAAACCTGACTTAGTGTTTCAGAATATAAAGCGTATGACTGTAAGCGACATCTTCAGGATTGGTAATGGGATAGCCTTTCACCCAAGGTTTAATCAACCGACCATTGGTGTACTGGTAGATTGGCGCAATCGGTGCCTGCTCAGCCAGAATCTGCTCGGCGTGATTATAATCCTCGTTTAATACCTTCCGGTCAGTTTGCCCGGCGGTATCCGTCATCAGGCGGTCATAATCTGCATTGTTGAAACGTGCGATATTGCCGCTGTGACTGGAAGTCAGTAGCGACAGGAAGGTGGATGGCTCGTTGTAATCACCAACCCAAGACGCGCGTATCACATCAAAATTGCCCGTGTTGCGACTGTCGATATAGGTTTTCCATTCCTGATTCACCAGCTTGACCTCTACACCGAGTTTCGTCTTCCACATCGACGCTACCGCAATGGCGATTTTCTGATGAACTTCCTGCAGGTTGTACAACAGCGTCAGCTTCAGCGGTCTGGACGGGCCATAACCCGCTGCCGCCATTAGCGCCTTGGCCTGCATATCCAGCTCAGCCTGTGAATACTGCTGCAACTGTACCGGTTGCGGCGTGAATCCGGCGGTCACATCAGGCGTAAAACGGTAGGCCGGTTTTTCGCCGGTTCCCAACACTTTCTCAGCAATAATTTTGCGGTCGATGGCATACGAAAGCGCCTTTCGTACCCGCACATCGTTGGTTGGTGCGCGCTGGGTGTTAAACGCATAGTAATAGGTACCCAGTTGGTCTGGCGTAAAGACCTGCCCCGGCAGATCTTTAAGCAGTTTCTGGTACTGGTTCTTGGGAAATGACTCGGTGATATCGATGTCGCCGGCCAGATAACGCTTGGTAGCATTGGACTCCTGATTGATCGGTACGAAAGTGACCTGCGTCAACCGGGTATTAGCATGATCCCAATACTGGTCGTTAGGCGTCAGTACCAACTTTTCGTTAACCACCCGCTCTGTCAGCACGAAGGCGCCGTTACCCACCAGATTGCCCGGTTTAGTCCACTCGTTGCCGTATTTCTCCACGGTGGCCTGATGCACCGGATAAAGGCTGAAATTAGCCATCAGGCTAATGAAATAAGGTACTGGTTTACTCAATTGTACTTTGAGTGTGTGGTCGTCAACCGCAGTGACGCCCAGTTTATCGGCGGGCAGTTTGCCAGCCAGAATCTCATCAGCATTGACGATCCCCGCCAGGCGCGCAAACCAGCCAAACGGCGAATTGTTCTGCGGCGTCACCAGTCGCCGCCAGCTGTAGACAAAGTCCCTGGCAGTAACCGGGTCGCCATTCGACCAGCGAGCATTAGCGCGCAGGGTAAAAATAAAGGTACGATTATCGTTAGTCTGCCAACGCTGAGCGACGCCGGGAATCGGGTTGCCTTGTGCATCCTGATTCACCAATCCTTCAAACAAATCTCGAATGACCTGAATTTCCGGCAAACCAACCGCTTTAATGGGGTCCAGCGACGCGGGTTCATCTTTGATATGGCGCACGATCTGCTGCTGGTCCGCCAATACGGTACCAGGAGGAACCTGCGCAGCACCTGCCGGATTGAGCAGCATGGTCATCAGTACAGCGCAGAACGCATTTACGCAAACAGCGGAATAACGAAATTGCATGTTGTGTCCTTAAAACTATTATCCTTAAACCATCACCATTACAACTATTACTCTTGCAATCATTGCCTTTGAACCACATTAAACATTGTCTTCGCCCCCTGCAACCTCGTAAGACCCGAAGCAGGATTGAGGAGCGACCAGGAACATGTCAGGTAATCAGCTGAAAAAATCATTATCAGGCTGAAAATTATCATAGTCGCAAACTTGATCTTCCAGCCAGTGGTACGCCATCGCTTTGCGAAACGCCCCGCGATTTCGGGCTTGCCGACACGACCTGTATACATTTTTTGTTATTATCAGGCGAAACAACAGGGTTCATCATTCAGGGAGCTGCCATGACAGACGCTGGATTTCTGCAACGCCCTCGAACCGAGCGCGGGTTCTTTGTTTCACCGGGTCAGGAGTATGGTCGTTCCCGGCTGGGCGCACCGCTGCTTTGGTTCCCGGCTGAAAAGACAGGCAAAAACAGCGGGTTGATCATCGCCGGGACACACGGTGATGAAACCGCATCGGTGGTGGCGCTTTCCTGCGCATTACGCACACTCGCGCCGGGTAACCGGGCACACCACGTGATACTGGCGGTCAACCCGGACGGCTGCCAGCTAGGTCTGCGCGCCAACGCTCACGGCGTTGATCTCAATCGTAATTTTCCAGCGACCAACTGGCGACCAGATAACACGGTCTACCGTTGGAGCGAAAGCACATCCGTGCGCGACGTGCAACTTGCCACCGGCGAGAGTCCCGGCTCCGAGCCGGAAACACAGGCGCTTTGCCGCCTTATCGATCATTTGTCGCCTCCGTGGGTGGTGTCTTTTCATGAACCGCTGGCCTGTATCGATGACCCGCAACGTTCCGAGCTGGGTGCCTGGCTGGCGCATGAATTCTCGCTGCCGCTGGTGGATGATGTGGGATACCCTACGCCGGGTTCATTTGGCAGTTGGTGCGCTGAACGCCAGTTGCATTGCATTACCGCTGAGTTGCCGCCTGTCGCCGCCGATAGCGCCAATCACCGCTATCTGTCTGCGCTGATTCGTTTGTTGTCTCATAATTTTTTATACCAATGTTGATAATGTTGCCCTACACTAACCAACATGTTAATCACCTGTGATGAAGGACGTAAGCATGTCAACAAATGTACATTTCCAGGGTAACCCGGTACCGGTAACAGGATCTTTTCCGGCAGTCGGCAGCAAGGCACCTGCATTTTCACTGGTTGCCAAAGATCTCTCTGATGTCGCTCTGAGCCACTACGCCGGCAAACGCAAAGTCCTGAACATCTTCCCAAGCATTGATACCGGTGTCTGCGCCGCGTCTGTGCGCAAATTTAATCAACTGGCATCCAGCCTGGATAATACCATCGTCCTGTGCATCTCCGCCGATTTGCCATTCGCCCAGTCTCGCTTCTGTGGTGCTGAAGGTCTGAACAACGTGGTCGTGTTGTCTACGCTGCGCGGCGCAGAATTCAAGGAAAATTACGGTGTGGCAATTGCCGACGGTGCGCTGAAAGGGCTGACCGCACGCGCCGTTGTGGTGCTGGATGAAAACGACAACGTGCTGCACAGCGAACTGGTGAACGAAATCACCAACGAACCGGATTACGATGCAGCTATCGCCGTACTGAAATAAGTCTCGATGCGCTATCGCCGTGTTTCGCCATCACCGCGATAGCGCCCACTAAAATGCCAGTCGAGAGACTGGCATTTTTTATTGGCATCACTGGCTCTCGATGACGTTATTCTCCACTGGCGACCGGGCACGTGGGGGTAAACGTCTGCCGGTTACGCAGCGCACACCATACCAGCACCAGCATCACGCCCCATTCCGCCATCAGTGTGACGATCAGCGCACGGGCAAAATGTCCGCCACTGGCATGTAGCGCCTGTACCAATAGGGTACCCAGCACTATTGGACCCAACCCCAGTGATGCCTGTTGCATGGTAGAAAGTAATGCACTGCCCGAACCGGCCTGCTGCGTCGGTACATCAGACAGCCCGATGCGATAAAAACTGCTGACAATAAACGCCTGACCAAAGCCAATCATCATGGTCGCAGGCAACAATTGCAGCACCGATACCGGCCAGCGCCACGCCAGCGACACTATCAATAACACCAACCCGCTCATCTGAATGGCGCACCCCGTCAGCAATGCCCCGCGATTACCAAAGCGAGTGATAAGGCGGCTACTGAACAACGATGCCACAAAATAGGACAACCCCAGACCGATAAAACTGTTACCTGACTGCAACGGGGTAAAACCTGCGCCGGATTGCAAGGTATAAGCAACCGCGAACATAAACCCGCTCCAGCTGGAAAAAAACAGCAACGCCAGCAGCAACCCGAAACGGACCCCCGGCAAACGAAACAACGCAGGCGGCAGTAACGGCGCTGGCTGACGACGCTCTACTCGCCATAACAGCGCAAACCACACCAGGCTGCTCAGCAACACGGCGATACAGGGCCACGGCCAGTGCCAGATAGGTCCCAACGCCAACGGAAACAGCAGGCTTGCCAGCATCAGTGACAACAGCGCCGTGCCAGACATATCCAACGCAACCGGTTTTTCGCCACGGGTGTCAGGCAGGCGTGACGGCGCCAGCAGCAACACCAGCAGGCAGACCGGCAAATTAACCAAAAATACACTGCGCCAGCCATAACCGGCGATATCCAGTTGAATCAAAAAACCACCGAGTACCTGACCGACCACAAAAGCTAATCCACCGATGGCGCTATAAAAACCCAGCGCACGGGTATGCTTACGTCCCCGCAGGCAGACATGAATCGTTGCCAAAATCTGCGGTACCACCAGTGCAGCGCCAATCCCTTGCAAAGCGCGAGCTGCCAGCAGCATCCAGACCTCCTGAGCAATACCGCACAGCAACGACGCCACGCCAAACACGGCAACACCAGCAATAAACACCCGTCGCCGTCCCAGGTTATCCCCTAACCGCCCGCCCATCGCCAGCGATACAGCAAATGCCACGCCATAAACCGATACCACCAATTCCAGCTCAGCCGGGCTGGCAGAAAGTGAATGAGCGATAGCCTCCAGCGCCACGTTGACGATAGAAAAGTCGATCATCGGTAACAGTTGACCGGTCAACAGCACCATCAGGCCGATGCCAGTGAGCCGTTGTGAAAGTGAAACCTGTTTCATCGATGTACCCGTTGTGTTAATTCTGTGAGGCAGTTAGCATTATCGATAATTTAAACGGGTACCAGTTCCTGTTTATCCTGGTATAAGAACTACCTGTTTGTGACTATTCAACGCCCCATCTGGAGGTTCTTATGGTTATGCCGCTACCCACGCCACCGGCTGACACCCACGTCACTACGCTACAACCGGATAACCGCAAACGCCTGGGCGCATTTCTGCGCGCACGACGTGAAAGTCTCGATCCGCTGCGACTGGGGCTATCGGTTCCTCGTAAGCGACGCACGCCAGGCCTGCGCCGCGAAGATGTCGCCCTACTGGCAGACGTGGGCATTACCTGGTACACCTGGCTGGAGCAAGGCCGGGAAATACGCGCATCCGCCAAAACACTGACCGCGATCGCCAACGCCCTGCAATTCAACGAAGCAGAAACCCGGCATCTGTTTATGTTGGCAGGATTGCCGTTTTCCCCCGCAGCACAAGCCAGTTGCGAAAAAATCAGCACGGACAGCCAACGTATTCTTGATCAGCTCAATCCGTTGCCAGCGGTGATCGTCAATGCCCGCTTCACCATACTGGGATTCAATCTCACCTGGTGTCAGTTACTGGATATCGATCTGAATCAGATAGCGCCGGAAGATCGTAACTGCATCTGGCTGGCGCTCACTCACCCCAACTGGCGGGAACGGCTGGTGGACCAACATGATCTGTTGCCCAATCTGGTGGCAATGTTCCGGGCGCAAATGACGGAACACGCAGGTGAACCACTGTGGGAAGCACAACTACAGCGCTACCTGAACGCCTCAGAGGAATTCCGCCAGTTGTGGTACCAGCGCTATGAAATTCAGGGAGTGGATGACAAAATCAAGCGTTTTCGCCATCCAACGCTGGGCATATTTACCTTACGCCAGATCAACTGGTGGAGTGCGTCTCGCAACGGCAACCGGATGCTGGTTTATATGCCTGCCAGCGATCAGGATACGGCGCAACTGGCGCTCCTCGCACAACTTCCGCCGCCCAATGGGATAAACCTGCCCGCCTAGATCACGTCATGACCGTGTCATCACGGATCTTTTAAGGTTGAGGAGCCGTAATCGGCTTCAGATCCAGCTTGCTGGCGCTGGCACCCGGTAACAACGGCGTTTGCTGTTCACTCATCCAACGACGATAGCCATCCAGCCACCAGGGACTAAGCGGATTACCGCTCTGCCCACCCGGCAGGCTCAGCGTGGCGTGGGCTTCATCACCCGGCGAGATGACCAGTCGCTCCGAAGCACCGAATGTCGGACGATTTACATGCGGCACATTATTATCTCCGCAAAGCGGTTGCGCCGGCACTTGCAACAGGCGTCCCACCAGCGGCAATGATGACGCCAGTGGGTGGGCAATACGGCTCTGATTAACATCACCCCAGTTACGGCTGCCCTCCCCATTATCCAGCCATACCGCTGTCAATTGCTGCAACGAGAACTGGCACCAGTCTTTGGCTGGCGCAGGCACCCACTGGCGAGCCTCACCACGCATCAACTGTTGCACCGTCATATCCCAGCGTGGGTTGGCCGCACGGTAACTGGCATTCGGCCATGCCTGCGACAGTTGTTGGTCCAGCGTGCCGAACAACCGCTGGTAGAGCGCATCACGCCAGCGGTTCAGTAATAAATACGCCGCTGAATCGGCTGCCGCCTGGCCATTCCATTGCTGTAATAGTGTTCTGATTGCTGTTTGATCCGCCTGCGTATCTGATGCAGAAGCATTCAGGCAGTCAAGTAACCTGTCGCGCCAGCTGGCGGCCAGCAGTGCGCGGTTATCCAGTTGGATACGATGCATTGCGGCAATATCCAGCTGGCTGACCTCACTCAGCGCCTGATGAATCGCCGACGCGCGCACGCCAGGGTCAGCGCCGCCATCCCCGATAATGTCTCCTTGTTCATTGAACAGCATCCGGTTGTTGGCGGTTACAATGACGCCTTGCGGTGGGTCGATCAACTCAGGATGAGATGCTGGCGGCAGCGCCGTAGCGCGCCAGCGTGCCTGCTGCACGTCCATCAGCGGGAACGTGTTCTGTACACCGGGCGTCAACCGATCCGGCAGTGCTCCGGCCAGCGTCCAGCCAATATGTCCGCGGCTGTCAGCCACCAGTAGATTTTGTACCGGCAGGCCGGCTCGCTGCCCAGCCGCCAACGCATCCGGCACTGTATAGGTTTCTGCCAGCGACATGAGCGACAGATCCAACGAATCAGGCAATTGTAATACCCAGTGCATCGCCATGCGTCCCTGCCTGGTTTCAACTACCGGCCCCCAGTCACTGGTTTGCACAGTCATGGGTTGTGGGTCGCCATGACTTACCGCCAGTATTTCCTGCACGGAATGCTGATTGCCCTCAGCCGTATCCAGTTTCACCCAATCAAAAGTGTCGGCATGGCTGTTGGTAAACCCCCAGGCGATATGCTCGTTGCTACCGCTGACGATGGCTGGCGCGCCAGGCAACGATAACCCCGTCAGGCGCAGCGTGCCGTCGTCAGCGGGATAAATCAGTTGAGCGCGATACCACACCGTCGGCAGATTCAACATGAGATGCATATCGTTCGCCAGTATTGCTCGTTCCGGCGTACGTACCAACCAGCCATTGCTGCCTTTAATTTGTGCTTCGACATGCGCTTGTTCTGCGACATGCGGGTTACCCCTGGCGAGCATACTCATTTGCTGACCCCACCACCTGGGCGGCTCTGCAGGCAACGTCGGCAAAGGGGGGAGTTGCCCTGCCAGCGGCGCATCCCACACACTGACATCCGGCAACAAAAAATCGGTCTGTTCAGGTGTGCTCTGGCTGGCAATCCAGCCGCGGGCATATTCGCGGCCAAACTGATTATCCTGTAGGTCAAAATACATTTCAGCAAGCACCAACAGAGTATCTTCTGGCAACCAGACTTGAGGATCAGCACGCAGCAACCAGTATTCGAATGGCCTGACTTTCAGGCTGTTTAACCCGGCATTGACGCCAGCGGCGTAACTACGCAGGATCTGCTGCTGATTGACAGGCAGTTCCGGCCAGCGGCGCGTCACCTGCTGACGCAACAAAAATAACCGATGCTGGCGGTCCAGCGGCAGCGCCGACTCCCCCACCAACGCCGCCAGTTCCCCTGCCGCGCTGCGCCTGAGCAGGTCCATCTGGAAAAAACGATCCTGCGCATGGACAAACCCCAGCGCAAACGCAGCAGAGAAACGGTCGGCAGCCCGAATGGTCGGGATACCGGCACCGTCTCGCTCTACCGTCACCGGCGTATGCAACCCCGGAACACGTAATTCACCATCCAACTGGGGCAAGCTCTGGCGTAACAGCATCCACACGAGAATAACCAATACCATCGCCAGCACAACACACAGCACCAGCCCGTCAACAGTTATCCTTAGCCAGCTGTTTATTAAACGCATGACCTAATCTCCCCTGCCTCTCCCACGTTATTTACCGGTGAATATTTAATGACGATAGCGTGAGGCAAAAAACTGTTGCATTATCATTTGTATCATCCTGTATCTGCCATCGTGGTGTTTGGAGGTGATATGTTCCCCTTGTTGACTGCCCGTCTAAGCCTGCGCCCGTTTATACCATCCGATGCCGCCGCACTGCTTGACGCGATACAGGAGTCGCTGGAAACCGTAGGCCGCTGGCTACCCTGGTGTGTGCCGCATTACGACCTGTCTATGACGCAGAGTTGGATAATGGGTTGCGAACAGCAACGCCGCGAAGGTTCAGCTTTTGATCTGGTGATCAACGACCGAAATACCGGGCACCTGCTCGGTTCTATTGCTATCAACAATATCAGCAAAGCCTACCGCCTCGGCAATGTTGGTTACTGGATTCGCCAGTCAGTACAGGGGCAAGGGCTGATCACTGAGGCCATGCGGGAAGTGGTGCCGTTCGGTTTCGGCACGCTGGGGTTGACCCGTCTGGAAATCATCGCCGCAGAAGAAAATCACGCCAGCCGTCAGGTCGCAGAAAAAGTGGGCGCACATTTCGAAGGGCTGCTGCGCAACCGGATTATTATTCATGACCAGCCGGTTACGGCAGCGTTATATTCGTTGATTCCGGGGGACGAGCTTATTAATTAATTTTTTTAGCGTGATGTGCTGCCAGATTTACTGCACTCGAATTATTTCGGGTATATCGTTCGCCTTATCCAGATACTGGCCGCTATTTTTAAATGGCAATAGATAAATACCGCTGCCAGAATCGGTTCGTTTTTTCTTCATTTTCTCTGAGGAGGCTATTTTGCTAAAATTCATTTAAAAATGATGACGGATTACTTTTATCTTTCACGCAAAAAACCTGTAACTTACACACCTTACCATGATGATTGGTATTGAAATAAATCATCGCTACGTTTAGCTTTTATCATAAAGCCTTCCCATCACGATGGTGTTATAATATTCACCATCAGAAAGTATTTTATCACTCCTCAACACACCTTCTATCTCAAACCCAAATTTTTTATATAAAGCAATCGCTGTCGTATTAGTTTCCAGAACATTCAGTGTTATTTTTTTTATTTTATTCTTATCAGCCCAGTCAATAGACTCCTTCAAAAGATTGCTTCCCACACCATATCCCCAGAACGCTTTAAGCACACAAACCCCAAACTCCACTTTATGCGAGAACCGTTTGAGGTTCACCCCTTCACACCGTGAAAAGCCAACAAGATGGTTATTCACGATAGCCACCAAAAATAAGTTTCTGGTACTTTCCGTATCTGCACGAATGAGTTTTTCAAATCCTGACTCGTCAATAAATCCCTCGCCAGATTCTCTGTCCAGATTTTCTGTTTCTCCATCAATCTTCAATCTTAATTGGGATAATACTTTCGCATCAGCTTCAACGGCTGATCTAATCGTATAGCGTAATCCCATCGCTACGTGTTCTTTATGACTAATAACCATCATCACCTCATGGCACGCAAAACAGCACCCAATACAATGCCATCGCCCTCCTGGCATCAAAAGGCACGGCTATCTTGCTTCATAGACACTTATCTTCATAACCGCGTTTTCAATAAAAAAGCGGATAGTACAGTCATCCGCTTTTTTATTCGTGATTACTCGTCCTCATCCCCGCCTTTGCGGCTACTCAGCCCATACTCGCGCAATTTGTTGGCGATGGCGGTGTGAGATACTCCGAGCCGTTTGGCCAATTTACGGGTGCTGGGGTAAGTCTGATAAAGGCGAGTTAATACCGAGCGTTCAAACCGCTTGCTGATATCGTCGAGCGAGCCGTCCAGTAAATCGTCATTCTGGGTAATGTCTGGTTGAAAGGCAGGCAGGTCGATATCTTTCAGCCGCAGTTCATCGCCTTCCAGTTGTGCCAGCGCCCGATAAATGGTGTTTTTTAACTGACGCACGTTGCCCGGCCAGCCGTATTGGGGCAAAAGATTACGCACCTCCTGCGCAATACGAGGATGCGCTATGCCCTGCTCATCGGCAAAACGGGCTACAAACAGTTCGACCAGCGGCATCACATCCGTCGGGCACTCGCGCAGCGGCGGCAGTTGCAGCGTCAACACATTCAGGCGGTAATAGAGATCTTCACGAAACAGACCACGCTGCACCAGATCCAGCATGTTCTTTTGGGTCGCGCAGATAACGCGCACATCTACGTGTACCTCGTGTTCCTCTCCTACCCGACGAAAGGTGCCATCGTTCAGGAAACGCAGCAGTTTGGTTTGCATCTGCGGCGACATTTCACCCACTTCATCCAACAGCACCGAGCCGCCATTGGCTTGCTCAAAAAAACCTTTCTTGCCTTCCAGCGCGTTGGGATAAGCACCCGGTGCATGGCCGTAAAGCTCGCTTTCCATTACATCATCCGGCAGTGCAGCGCAGTTGAGCGCCAGAAATGGTTTTTTACCGCGACTGCTGCGCAAGTGACAAGCGCGGGCCAGCATATCCTTGCCGGTGCCGGTTTCCCCCACCAGCAATAGCGGCGCATCCAGCATCGCCAGTTTGCGCGCCTGTTCCACCACCTGACGCATACGTGGGCTGACCGCGACAATATGGTCAAACTCATGTTCGGCGTTGACCGGCGTCTCCTGCAACTGGCGGCCCATGCGCGCCGCTGATTTCAGCGTCACCAACGCACCGGCAACAGCAGATTTGCCCTTATCATCTTCCAGATGAACTGGCGTCACTTCCTGCAGAAAATCCTGCCCACGGAGCACTACGCGACTCGTCTCCGGCTGGCCGCCCTGTTCCTGCCAGCGGGTAAAATGGTAGTTATTCAATAACTGGCTGACGTTAAGCCCATGGGCTTTTTCTGGCGTGAGGTCAAACAGGCTGAGCGCAGCAGCGTTAATCAGTTCCACTTTGCCTTTGAGATCAACCGACAGCACCGGCTCAGGCATGGATTCCAGCAATGCATGTAGCGAACGGTGCTCCCGCTCGGATGGCATGAACGCAATGGTTCGCACATCGCTAACGCCCGGAATACGGCGAATCTCCGTCATCAGTTCGCGGAACGTATCAAAACCGAGGGGCGTAAAATTGAGATAAATTCGACCAGCAGTATCAATTTCGATACCGCGCAGGTCGATATGCCGCAATACCAGCAAATCAAGCAGCTCACGAGTCAGACCAATTCGGTCTTCACAAAATACTTCCAGACGCATCAATAAAACCTTCATTCATCAGGTGCGGCAGGGACGAGAGTGGCATCATACTCTTTCACTGCCACCGGATGAAGTGGGGTGTCAGCAAAAGTTGACACCCCGGCGAGCGAATCGCGGATTTACTTCGCCTTTTCTTCCTCCGGGAATGGCGTAGTCAACATGGAAACCATAATGCGGATGCCTTCGATATAGTTACCGATACGCATATTTTCATCACTGCCGTACGCGTTGTTATCCGTATTCACCAGCGATATTACGGCAAACGCATTTTTCAGCGCCGCCAGTGCGCCATTGATCGGTGGTGAAACCCCCAGCATACGGTTTTTCTCCGGTTCCCCTTTGCCCGGCGCTTTCACGCCGTCTACCGCCCATTTCGCCAGTGGCGACTCCATCTGTGTACGCACCGCAAATGAACTGCCCGACGAGGTCATCATGCTCATTGATATCAACCGGGCATTATGATTGCGCTCCTGCAGTGAGGGCGAATCGGAGCGAATCACAAAGAAACCTTGAGCCGCCACGTATTTTTTCAGCAGGTCGTACAGATAATCGGGGGATGTTTCAGGAACGGTACGGATATTGATGCTGGCAGTGGCCGTTGAGGGTATGGCATACACCGCCTTGCGCCCGGTATCGCCCGCCCTCAATCCAATAACATCCAGCGATGGATATTGCACCGCTTCTACCGGATTGGGCGCCATTTTCTCCAGTTGGTATACCCCGTAGCGGCTTTCGATGGTACCCCGCGGCGGCGTCAGCAACGCCAGTTGCTTATGCTCGTCATCAGTCAGTTTGACCCGGTCATAGAAACCGGGCAACGTCACCCGTCCATCGGCATCTTTGAGTCCGGCCAGCAAGGTTGCCAGTTGCTGCACCGGATTGATGATGACATTGCCAAACGCGCCGCTGTGTGCCGCTGGATCAGGACCAAACACCGTCATATCGACCTGTATCGACCCACGATAGCCGAACGTGATCACCGGTTTGTTATTCGTGTTCACCGCCCCATTGAAGATCACCACGCCGTCATTCTTGAGTCGGGCGGCGTTTTGATTAACGACCGACGTCAAATGTGGCGACCCGCGCTCCTCTTCAGAATCAAGCAACACCTTGATATTTACCGTAGTCGCAGCTTTGGCGCTTTTAAGCGCATCCACCGCGGTCAGAAACACTGAGATCACGCCTTTTCCGTCCGATGCGGAACGCCCAAACACGCGCCATTCCGGGTCAAGCCCCGGCTGCATTAGCCGCTCGTTAGGTTGCGGCATCCAAATACCGCGCGAATCTTTGATTTTCAGCGTAGGTGTCCAGGGGTCGGAACTCCAGTCAGATTTACTCACCGACTGCCCATCGAAGTGCATCAAAAACAATATGGTCGGGCGGTTGGGTTGCATGGGTCCCAGTTCGGCGTACAGCATCGGATGTGCGCCATTAGCCAATTGCTGGGTGGTAAACCCCCGTTTCTGAAAAGCTTTATCCAGCCAATTGAGGTTGCGCTGAATATCCGCTGCCACATCGGTGTCGTTACTGAGCGTCAGCCCTTCAAGATATTCAGGAAAACTGGCCTTAGCGAAGCTCTGGGCGTCAGCAGGCGTCATAATCCACTGCTGCGCTTGCGCGGAGCCTGCTGCTACCAACGCGCCGAGCACACCGGCCAACAGCAATTTGTTGCCACGAAACATCATAAGTACCCTTCCAGCCAGAGGAAAAAAAGAATATCCATCTTCTGGTTATCGGCAATATCGCTCATCGCCTGAGCGATTCGCCCGCCGTGCTTATCCTGCTTATAGATAAGCACGCTTCGTGGCAACGTAATGCGGGCTATATCAAAACACAGTTGTTTTTAGGCTGTATTTTTATTGACTGATTGCCAAAACGGCGACTTTTCCGGTAATCAGATATTTTCCAGCCTGACTCCGCGGGTGCGCGGGCCGAATACACCAACCGTCACTACGACAGTCAACATGCTGATGATGATGAACGCCAACACGCCGCTGGTGTCATAATGCTGCAAAATCAACCCGATGATGATGCTGCTAAGTGCCGTGGACAGACGACTGAAGGCGTAACAAAAACCGACGCCGCGAGCGCGAATCGCCGTGGGGAAAATCTCGGTCTGGTAGGCATGGTAGCTAATGGTCAACCAGGCATTGGAGTAGGTGATCAGAAAACCGCAAACAATCAGCCACATCGGTTGTGTCTGAAAAGCAAACAACGTACCGCATATCACCGTCATTAATGATGACAGCACAATTTGCCATTTGTTTTCGAGTTTCCCCGCATACCAACTGCACGCCAGTGACCCTAGCGGATAAGCCAGCGTAATGAAAAAGGCGTACAGCAGGCTGTGAGTGACGGTTGCGCCCCTCCCTGCCAGCAATGCAGGCAGCCAGTTACCAAAACCGAAAAAGCCTATCGCCTGAAAGATATTCATGATAATCAACATCAGAGTACGACGTCGGTAACGCAACGACCAGATATCACTAAACCGACCGCGTGACGGATAAGGGTCCACCGCCTGTGGCGACAGCGCTTCGCCCGGCGGCATACCGCAGCGATGTTCCATGGCGATCATCACCCGCTCGGCTTCCTGATAACGTCCTTTCGACGCCAGCCAACGCGCCGACTCCATCAGATTACGGCGCAACAACCACACCACCAGCGAACACACCGCGCCAATAATCACCACATAGCGCCAGCCAGATAACCCCCACACTGTCTTCGACATCAGCCACCAGGACATGAGTGCGACCACTGGCACCGACAAAAACTGCATGAAGAACGCCAGCGCAAACGCCCGATTGCGCAAGTGGGTCGGCGTCCATTCAGACAGGTAAGTATCAATGGTTACCAGCTCCACCCCTAGCCCTATTCCCACCAGAAAGCGGCAGAGGATCACCCATTCCGCCTGGGTTTGGAACGCCATCAACAGCGAAAATGTGCCGTACCACGCCAGTGCAAACATAAACGCCGTGCGGCGCCCTAACCTATCCGCCTGTGGAGCCAGCAAACTGGCGCCGATAAACAGGCCGAAAAAAGTGACGGAGGCAAAAGTAGCCTGATCCGAAACCCCTAACAATCCCTCTTTCCCGGTATGAAAAATCTTCTCACCAATCAGGCCGGTGCTGATGTAGGCGGTCTGAAACAGATCATAAAGTTCAAAGAAACCGCCCAGCGACAGCAGGATAATGAAACGCCACAATCCCCATGACGAGGGTAGCGCATCAATACGTGTCGCCAGCACATGAAGCGGAAGCGGATGGTTGACAGCATAAACCGTCGGCGCACTGTGTGCAGTAAAGCTGGAGTCCATGGATTGCCTCTGATTTGATGATTAGGTTGTCATTTAGTAACGTTCCGGCAAACCATAGCTGCAATAATTATCATTTGTTACCTTTTATATATGAAATTATTTGCAAGATATTAAAATACCGGCAAGCAGTAACATTTCAATCAGCAGGTTTATCAAAATAATCGATAGGTTATCGCCATTATCAGCAAAATATCGATATATCTGGTTACATCAGGCACAACCTGTGGAGGAGCAGCTATGTTCTTTTTACCGATTGCTCTGCAAAGTCGGGTTGCGTTTTCACCCGGATTAGGCTAACCAGCTCACGCCGAAAGTCCCCCAACCGGGGTTTGTCGCCATCCAGCCACGGCAGCGGGCGGCACAGTTCCATCGCGCGAACCCCTAACCGTGCCGTCAATAAACCGGCACCCAGCCCTTGCGCCGCCCGTGCCGACAAACGTGCCGCCACATCCTGCGACATCCAGTCCATGCCGACTTCCCGCACCAGTTCGCTGGCACCAGCAAACGCCACATTCAGCAGCACCAGCCGGAACAGGCGAATACGACTAAAATAGCCTAGTTCGATGCCGTACAACCGTGCAATGCGGTTGACCAGCCGCAAGTTACGCCAGGCGATAAACGCCATATCCGCCAACGCCAACGGACTAACAGCAATCATTAGTGCCGACTCGGCGGCGGAACGGCTAATCTCACGGCGCGCCTGGGCATCCAGCACCGGTTGCACCAGATGCGCGTATAGTGCCATGACCTCCCGGTCATTATGGGTATCATGCAGTGATGCCTGCCAGCGTTTCAGTGCCGGATGCCCGGCCTCAAGCCCAGCCTGACGGGCCAGATGTTCACAAAAAGCACGGGCACGCCCCGTACCCTGGCTATTGAGCAATTCCCGCGCCCGATCACGCGCTTCTGCTCGCTGGCGTAACCGATACAACCTGCGCCATTCGACTACCAGCGATCCCACCCCAGCGCCAATAATCAGAATACCCGCTGCAACGCCACTGAGTGCAATCCAGTCCTGACTGACCCAGGCCTGATACAGCGAACGCCCACCTTGCGCCAGCGCGCTGGCACCCAACAGTGCCACACCCGCTCCCAGCATTCGACGCCACACGCTACGTCGTGGGCGCAGCGCATCGCTGACCAGTTGCTCAGCCCTTTCACCCTCGTCAGCTTCGACATCGGCTGTCGGCACAAAGTGTTGCTCGTCATTGCCGTCAAACGCCATCGATGGACGCAACGGCGCACAAACGGGCTCAAGCGGCGTATTATTAAAGGTAATGCGAGGTTTTAGCGGTTCGTTCATCGCAATTTGTCTCCCAGTAAAAACTCCATCACCGTATCCATACGAATATGCGGCAACGGCACATCCGCCTGCATGTCCAGCGGACGAAATTGTTCAAAACGGAACCCTTGCTGGCGCCAGAAGGCAGGGTCCGGCAACCGCGCCGGAACATCGCCGGGATACAAGGTAATCGGCTCGCCGTCCGTCAGCCGATTACCGCGCAAGGCGGGCAACGATTGCCCCTGATGCGATACCACGCCGCTCTGCGTCGCCTGCACAGAAGCAATACCCGCACAGTCGATCTCAATGCCTTCAAACGCCACATTGCGCCAGGCTTCCTGCACCAGTTGCTGCAACAGCGACACCAGATTGGCGTGCTGATCGGCAGTGATATGGTCAGACTGGCTGGCAGCGAACATCAGCCGGTCAATACAAGGCGAAAACAACCGGCGCAACAGGGTGCGCTTGCCGTAGTGAAAGCTCTGCATCAGTTGGGTCAACGCCAGCCGCATGTCGTTAAACGACTGTGCACCGTGGTTGAGTGAGCGCAAACAATCCACCAGAACGATTTGCCTGTCAAAACGCACAAAGTGCTGACGATAAAACTCACGCACCACATGCTGGCAGTAATAATCAAATCGCTGACGCAACATGCCAATCAGGGTGTGATCGCCGGCTTGCGCCAGCACGGCGTCCAGCCGTTCATCAGGGTAAGGCCAGGGAAAGAACTGCAACACCGGCGCACCGGCCAGATCGCCCGGTAAAACAAAGCGCCCCGGTTGAATAAAATGCAGCCCTTCTTGTTTACACCGCAACAGGTAGTCGGTGTATGCCTGGGTAATTGTCGCCAACCGGTTTTCATCCGCCGGCGCCAGCGGGTCCAACCCCTTGCATAGCGCCAGCCAGGGTTGCGCCCAGTGCAACCGGTCACCTTGTAACAGCGAGGTCATCTGTCGTGACCAGTCTAGGTAGCGCTGTTCCAGCAGCGGCAAGTCCAGCAGCCATTCGCCGGGATAATCGACAATTTCCAGATACAGCGTGGCGGCATCACGGAAGTGGCGCAGCAGGCTGTCGCGGGAACGGTAACGCAATGCCAGCCTGATTTCGCTCACGCCGCGCGTCGGCGTCGGCCAGGCCGGCGGCACGCCGTACAACGCGGCGATACCTTCGTCATAGGCAAAGCGCGCAATATCCAGATCCCGCTGAGGAATGCGACGCGCGCCCAACAACCGGTTTTCACGCGCCACCGAAAACAACGGCAATCGCGCACCGTGCTGAACATTCAGCAACTGATTGACCAATGAGGTAATAAAAGCCGTTTTACCGCTGCGGCTCAGACCAGTGACCGCCAGCCTCAGATGACGGTCAGCGCTACGATTAACCAGCGCACTCAACTCATTCTGTAACCGGCTAAGAGGAAGGGAATAAGTCATGACGCTCCTGTTCATTGTTCTGCCAATCGCCTTTGCAGACGATAACCGGATTATCGCGCAATCATCAAAAGCATGATGAACGGGATTCGATAGCGAACCCCGCCCTGAGAGACAGGCCAGCTCATGGCTGGCGGAGTGATTACAGTTGGCGGAACTTACTGCGCACGCCGTAGGTATCCGACGTGATATAGCGCTCAATGTCGCGCAACCGCTGTTCGCTGCCACGCAGTATCGCGTCGGCCTGATCCAACAGCGTGTGTGGCGAAACCTCATCATTAGCAGATTGATATTCCTCCGGCGACGCTGGCTCCAACACAAAACTGAGAATAACGTAGCCAACGACCGTAATCAGGAACAGGCCGAAGAAAATCGACAGGACAGCAATAAGGCGCACCAATTTGACCGGCACATCGAAATAGCGTGCCAGCCCGGCGCACACGCCCTTGATCATGCCCTCTTGCGGCAAGCGGTAAAGTTTTCGCTCAAAACGGGTGTTCATCAGGACTGCCTCCAATTGGGATGTTCTGCATCCAGAATCTGTTCCAGCGCCTCAATCCGATCACGCATACGCTGTGCGTCCTCCGTTAACCGAGCCAGCCGTTGCAATTCGGCCTGATCCCACTGCGGCGCACGGCGACGCTGGCTGTAATGCAACCACAGCCACAGCGGCGCGACAAACAGCAGAAACACCGTCAGCGGGATCATTGTCATTACCAGAGCACCCATTTTTTCTCCTTAATTATTATGGTAATGCAGCAAAGCTGCCGCAGTAACGGCAGCCAATGGCGGTTATTCCACCGGTTTTACTTTCGCTTTCAGCGCCGCCAGTTGCGCATCGATCTCATCACTGGTTTTCAACTCGGCAAACTGTTGCTCCAGCGATTTCTGTTTGCCCAGTCCCACACTTTCCGCTTCCGCCTCAAGCGTATCAATGCGGCGTTCAAACTGCTCAAAGCGAGCCATCGCTTCATCCAGTTTACCGCTGTCGAGCTGGCGACGGATATCGCGGGATGAACTGGCGGCTTGGTGACGCAGCGTCAGCGCCTGCTGGCGAGCACGGGTTTCGGTCAGCTTATTTTCCAGCTCACCGATTTCCCGTTTCAGGCGATCCAGCGTCTCTTCCACCGCCGTGACTTCCTGCTCCAGCACCGTCACCAGTTCCGTCAGCTTCTGTTTTTCCACTAACGCGGCACGAGCCAGTTCCTCACGCTCGCGTCGCAACGCCAGTTCCGCTTTTTCCTGCCACTCGTGCTGCTGTGCGCGGGCTTGCTCAATACGCCGAACCAGCTGTTTCTTTTCCGCCAGCGCACGGGCAGAGGTAGAACGTACTTCAACCAGTGTATCTTCCATTTCCTGAATCATCAGCCGCACCAATTTTTGCGGGTCTTCAGCTTTATCCAGCAACGCATTGATATTGGCATTTACGATGTCGGCAAAACGGGAAAAAATACCCATACTCTACTCCTCAGTGATTTCCGGCGTCTGCGACGCCCGGTTCGTTGTCTCCATCAGCCGTTGCCTGATGACGCCTTAACATAATCAAATACCGTGCCAGCTTTCGGAATAGTATTAATGCATTGATAAATAATAAATTTATCATTTGAATATACAGCTTGCGTCATCTTTGATATGGTCAAATTGACTAATAAGTAGTGAAAAATACATGGTGATATCATGGCACATGAACAAGAATCACTACTGGGGGAAGCCAATAGCTTTCTGGAAGTGTTGGAACAGGTATCGCAACTGGCGCAACTCAGCAAACCGGTACTGGTTATTGGCGAACGGGGCACCGGTAAGGAGCTGATTGCCAGCCGCCTGCATTACCTGTCGCCACGCTGGCAAGGGCCGTTTATTTCGCTCAACTGCGCCGCGCTGAATGAAAACCTGCTGGATTCAGAGCTATTCGGTCATGAAGCCGGCGCGTTTACCGGCGCACAGAAGCGCCACCTGGGGCGTTTTGAGCGCGCCGACGGCGGCACCTTGTTTCTGGACGAACTGGCCACGGCACCGATGCTGGTACAGGAAAAACTGTTACGGGTGATCGAATACGGCGTGCTGGAGCGCGTGGGCGGCGGGCAGCCGCTACAGGTGGATGTCCGACTGGTGTGCGCCACCAACGAAGACCTGCCCGCTCTGGCGGCGCAAGGCAAGTTCCGCGCCGACCTGCTTGACCGGCTGGCGTTCGATGTGGTGCACCTGCCGCCATTGCGCCAACGCCAGCAGGACATCATGCTGCTGGCGCAACATTTCGCAGTGCAGATGTGTCGGGAACTGGGGTTGTCACTGTTCCCCGGCTTTAGCCAGCAGGCAGAAAACACGCTGCTGGATTACGCCTGGCCGGGTAATATCCGCGAGCTAAAGAATGTGGTGGAGCGTTCGTTATACCGCCATGGTCGTACCAATGAACCGCTGGACAACATCATCCTTAATCCATTTAAGCCACTGGCCGCAGCCCCGTCTGTGAACGAACAGCCTGCGCTTTCTTCTGATGCCTTTAATGCCTTGCCACTCCTGCCATTGAAGCTACGCGACTGGCAGCACCATCAGGAGCGACAATTGGTCGAGCAGGCGCTCGCTCAGGCACAATTTAATCAGCGCAAAGCGGCCGGATTGCTGGCACTCACCTATCACCAGTTTCGCGGCTTGTTAAAGAAACATGCGATTGGCGTCAGCGAATAACCCTATACGCGACTTGTAGTTATATGAATGTACATAGACTAAAACCACCGGGATATGCAGTTTGTAGAAAAAACCGGCAGACAAACGTAAGAAATTGGGTGGAATGGCAGAGTGCGGTACACTCTGTGTATTGCCGATTGTCTGAAAAAAACCGTATGTCCGGAAAACACATTCTCATACTGGCGCTGGCCTGGTTGGCGCAGCCCGTTATGGCACAAACGCCGACCGTAAGCCCGATGCCGGCGCAAACCATCCGCCACAGCGGTTTTGTCTATTGCGTTAATGACGTGCTGAATACCTTCAATCCCCAGATGGCCCGCAGTGGGCTGATGGTGGATACGCTGGCCGCCCAACTCTATGATCGTCTGCTGGGCGTCGATCCATACACCTACCGGTTGATGCCGGAGCTGGCGCAACACTGGGACGTGACCGACAACGGCGCCACCTACCGCTTTACTCTGCGTCGTGACGTGCCATTCCAACAGACGGCCTGGTTTACCCCCAGCCGCATGATGAATGCCGACGATGTGTTATTCAGTTTCAAACGTATGCTGGATAAAAAGCACCGATTTCATGACGTCAACGGCGGCGAATACCCTTATTTCGACAGCCTGCAACTGGCGGATAACGTACAAAGTATTCGCAAACTGGGTGATTACAGCATCGAAATCCGCCTGCACAACCCCGATGCCTCATTTCTGTGGCATCTGGCCACCCACTATGCGCCGGTTCTGTCGGCGGAGTATGCCGAGCAACTGACCCGGCAGGACCGCCGTGAACTGCTTGACCGTCAACCGGTGGGCACCGGCCCTTACCGGCTGGATGAGTACCGTTATGGGCAATATGTACGGCTGAAACGCAACGATGATTACTGGCGTGGCCAACCGCGTATGGAACAAGTCGTGATAGACCTCGGCTCCGGCGGCACCGGTCGTCTGTCTAAACTGTTGACCGGCGAGTGCGACGTACTGGCTTATCCGGCCGCCAGCCAGCTAACCATTCTGCGCAATGACCCGCGCCTGCGGTTGTCGCTGCGTCCGGGGATGAACGTCGCTTATCTGGCGTTTAACGTGCGCAAACCGCCGCTGGACAACCCCAGTGTGCGCCACGCCATCGCGCTGGCTATCAACAATGATCGTCTGATGCAGTCGATTTACTACGGCACCGCAGAAACCGCCGCCTCGATACTGCCGCGCGCCTCCTGGGCCTACGACAACGAAGCGCAAGTCACCGAATACAACCCGGATAAAGCGCGGCAGTTACTGAAAGAACTGGGAATTCGCGGCTTGCAATTGCAGCTGTGGGTGCCAGGCGCATCTCAATCCTACAACCCCAGCCCGGTCAAAACCGCCGAGTTGATTCAGGCCGACCTGGCGCAGGTGGGCATTCGGGTCACCATCATGCCGGTGGAAGGTCGTTTTCAGGAAGCGCGCCTGATGGCGATGAACCACGACCTGACGCTCGCCGGTTGGGCTACCGACAGTAACGACCCGGACAGCGTATTCCGGCCACTGTTGAGTTGCGCCGCTATCCGCTCCCAGACTAACTATGCCCACTGGTGTGACCCCGATTTCGACCAGGTGCTACAGGAAGCGCTCTCTTCTCAACAACTGTCCCGACGTATGGAATACTACCGGGTGGCACACCACATTCTGTCTGAACAGTTGCCGCTGCTGCCGCTGGCTTCATCGTTACGGATGCAGGCCTATCGCTACGACATAAAAGGGCTGGTGCTTAGCCCGTTCGGTAATTCTTCCTTCGCCGGCGTCTATCGTGATGATGGTCATCAGGAAAAACCGGATAACCTCACGGTTGATCCGTCTTCCAACGCGCCGATCCAGGGAGAACAACCGTGATTATCTTTACCCTTCGCCGCTTGTTATTGTTACTGGTCACGCTGTTTCTGCTCTCGCTGATAGGCTTTAGCCTGATGTATTACACCCCGCACGCGCCGCTCAATGGCGCGGCGTTCCTGGACGCCTATCGCTTTTATTTTGTTAGCCTGTTGCAGGGTGACTTTGGCGTCTCCAGTACCAACGGACAACCAATTAGCGAACAGTTGCGAGATGTGCTGCCCGCCACCATCGAACTTTGCCTGCTGGCGTTTTCGCTGTCGCTGCTGGTGGGCATCCCGCTCGGCATCACCACCGGCGTACTGCAACATAAAGCCGCTGATCGGATTATCAGCGCACTGGCGTTGCTGGGCTTTTCGTTGCCGGTGTTTTGGCTGGCGTTGCTGATGACGTTATTCTTTTCGCTGCACCTGGGCTGGTTGCCGGTTTCAGGCCGTTTCGATCTACTTTACCCGGTGCCGCCGGTGACGGGGTTCGCGCTGATAGACGCCTGGCTGTCCCACTCGCCTTACCGGGAAGAGATGATCGCCAGTGCCATACAGCACCTGATTTTACCGGTATTGGTGCTATCAGTCGGGCCGACGACCGAAGTGATCCGACTGATGCGCATCAGCACCACCGATATCGGCACACAGAATTACATCAAAGCGGCAATTATCCGCGGGCTGTCGCGTTCCACCGTGATTCGTCGCCACCTGCTGCATAACGCACTGCCGCCGATCATTCCACAACTGGGGTTGCAGTTTTCCACCATGCTGACGCTGGAGATGATCACCGAAGTGGTGTTTAACTGGCCGGGCATTGGCCGCTGGCTGGTCAATGCCATCCGTCAGCAGGATTTCGCGGCGATTTCCGCCGGCGTGATGGTGGTCGGCGCGCTGGTGATCACCATTAACGTGTTGTCTGATATCTGGGGCGCCATGGCAAACCCGCTGAAACATAAGGAATGGTATGCACTCCGATAACATCTATGGTGAGAAAGCCCTCCCCAGCCGCTGGAGCGATAGCTGGAATGTGTTCCGTCAGGACCGCATGGCGATGGTCGGTTTCTATGGCTTTCTGCTCCTGTTGGGGTTATGCCTGTTTGGCAACACGCTGGCACCCTACGCGTTGGACCAACAGTTTCTTGGTTATCAGTTGCTGCCGCCGTCCTGGTCACGCTATGGCGAAGTGTCGTTTTTTCTCGGCACCGATGATCTGGGGCGCGACCTGTTGAGCCGCTTGCTGAGCGGCACCGCCCCGACATTCGGCTCGGCGCTGCTGGTTACCCTGGCCGCGACGCTGGTCGGTATTTTGCTGGGGCTGCTGGCCGGGGTCACCCATGGCCTGCGTTCCGCCGTTTTGAACCACATTCTTGACCCGTTGCTGTCAATTCCTTCGCTGCTGTTGGCAATGGTGGTGATCGCCTTTATCGGCCCACAGTTGTCGCACGCCATGCTGGCGGTGTGGATGGCGCTGCTGCCACGCATGGTGCATACCATCTATACCGCGGTGCACGACGAACTGGAAAAAGAGTACGTCACCGCTGCCCGGCTGGACGGCGCCTCCACGCTCTACATTGTCTGGTATGCCGTGGTACCCAATATTTTGCCGGTGCTGGTCAGCGAGATCACCCGCGCGCTCTCCATCGCCATTCTGGACATCGCCGCGCTAGGCTTTCTTAATCTGGGTGCGCAATTGCCTACCACCGAATGGGGCGTGCTGCTGGGAAATTCGCTGGAACTGGTGTACGCCGCCCCCTGGACGGTCATGCTGCCCGGTACAGCCATCACGGTCAGCGTACTGATCGTCAATCTGCTGGGAGATGGCATCCGCCGCGCCCTGCTCGCTCAAACCGAATAGTGATGAAACAACACCATGGCATTACTGGAAATTCGTAATCTGACCATTGAATTCCTCACGCCGGACGGCCCGGTGAAAGCGGTGGATCGCGTCAGCATCAGCCTTAACGAGGGCGAGATTCGCGGGCTGGTGGGAGAGTCAGGCTCCGGCAAGAGCCTGATCGCCAAGGCTATCTGCGGCACCAATAAAGAAAACTGGCGCATCACCGCCGACCGCTTCCGCTTTGACGATGTGGATATGCTACAGCTCACGCCCCCCCAGCGCCGCAAACTGGTGCGGCACAACATGTCGATGATCTTTCAGGAACCGCAGTCCTGTCTGGACCCTTCGGCACGCGTTGGTCGTCAGTTGATCCAATCCATCCCCGGTTGGACCTACAAAGGCCGCTGGTGGCAACGTTTCAACTGGCGCAAACGCCGCGCCATCGAACTGCTGCACCGCGTCGGCATTAAGGATCATAAAGACATTATGCGCAGCTACCCCTACGAATTAACCGAGGGGGAATGCCAGAAGGTGATGATCGCTATTGCGCTCGCCAACCAACCCCGGCTGCTGATTGCCGACGAACCGACCAACGCGATGGAAGCCACCACGCAGGCACAAATTTTCCGCCTGCTTTCCCGGCTCAATCAGAACAACAACACCACGATTTTGCTGATCAGTCACGATTTGCAAACCATGAGCAAATGGGCGGACCGCATCAACGTGCTGTATTGCGGCCAGACGGTGGAAAGCGCCGTCAGCGATGAATTGATCAGCGCACCGCATCACCCTTACACCCAGGCGCTGATCCGCGCCATGCCGGATTTTGGCCGCTCGCTGCCGCACAAAAGCCGTCTTAACGCGCTGCCGGGGGCGATTCCGTCGCTGGCACACTTACCGGTAGGATGCAGGCTGGGACCACGTTGCCCCTATTCACAAAAACAGTGCATGGCGGCGCCGCCGCTCATCCCAGTGAGAAACCACTGGTACGCCTGCCACTTCCCACTCAACATGGAGGAATCCTGATGGTGGAAACCCTGCTGGAAGCCCGTAATCTCACCAAAACGTTCCGCTACCGTACCGGTTGGTTTCGCCGCCAGCATGTCGAAGCGGTGAAATCGGTGAGCTTTACGCTGCGGGAACGGCAAACGTTGGCGATCATCGGTGAAAACGGTTCGGGCAAATCCACGCTGGCCAAGATGCTGACCGGTGTGATTCCCCCCACGTCCGGCGAACTGGTGATCGACGACCATCCGCTGACTTTCGGTGATTATCACTACCGGAGTCAGCGCGTTCGTATGATCTTTCAGGACTCTGCCAATTCGCTCAACCCGCGCCAGCGCATTGGTCAATTACTGGAATTACCGCTGCGACTCAATACCGATCTAACGCCGCAACAACGGGAAAAAGCGATTAATCTGGCGTTACGCCAGGTTGGCCTGCGTGCCGATCACGCCACCTATTACCCGCACGCACTGGCACCGGGGCAGAAGCAACGTATTGGACTGGCGCGCGCACTGATTCTGCAACCCAAAGTGATCGTGGCAGATGAAGTGCTGGCATCGCTGGACATGTCGGTACGGTCGCAGATCATCAATCTGATGCTGGAATTGCAGGAAAAACACGGCATCTCCTATATTTATGTCACCCAGCATCTGGGCATGATGAAACACATCAGCGACCAGATTTTGGTGATGCAGGCTGGCGAAGTCGTCGAACGCGGTAGTACTGCCGATGTGCTGGCGTCTCCGCTGCACGACCTGACCAAACGCCTGATCGCCAGTCACTTTGGCGAAGCGCTGAGCGCCGATGCCTGGCGACGCGACAACGGCCACACCTGATTTTTCGAAATAGACCACAACAGGTGATGACACGGCACAATAGCACAAAGCGCCGCTTAGTGGTTGGAGTACCCCTGGGGGCACCATACATGCTAGAATCGCCCAGTTTATTCACATCGATCATGGTAAATAATTATTTTTATTGACAATGATCGCAGTAACAATGATCACAAGGATACTGCCATGGGTTTTCTTAACGGTAAGCGCATTCTGGTAACGGGCGTTGCCAGCAACCGCTCCATTGCATACGGTATCGCACAGGCAATGCATCGTGAAGGTGCAGAACTGGCGTTCACCTACCAGAACGACAAGCTGAAGCCGCGTGTGGATGAGTTTGCCAAAGAGTTTGGTTCGAGCATCGTGTTACCCTGTGATGTGGCAGAAGATGCCAGCATTGACGCACTGTTCGCAGAACTGGCAAAAGTCTGGCCTAAATTTGATGGTTTCGTGCATTCCATCGCTTACGCACCGGGCGACCAGTTGGATGGCGACTACGTCAATGCCGTCACCCGCGAAGGTTTCTCCATCGCTCACGACATCAGCGCCTACAGCTTTGTGGCGATGGCAAAAGCCTGCCGCGCCATGCTGAACCCGAATTCCGGCCTGATCACCCTGTCCTATCTGGGTGCTGAGCGCGCCATTCCGAACTATAACGTCATGGGCCTGGCTAAAGCCTCGCTGGAAGCTAACGTGCGTTACATGGCCAACGCCTTGGGTCGTGACGGCATACGCGTCAACGCGGTTTCTGCGGGTCCGATCCGCACGTTGGCTGCTTCCGGCATCAAAAACTTCAAGAAGATGCTGTCTCACTGCGAAGCGGTCACCCCGATCCGCCGCGTGGTCACCATTGAAGACGTGGGCAATGCCGCCGCGTTCATGTGTTCCGACCTGGCTGCCGGTATTTCCGGCGAAATCCTGCACGTTGACGGCGGCTTCAACATCGCCGCGATGAACGAGCTGGAACTGGACGATTAATCTCGTCGCGCTGTGCCGGGCGGTTGTCCGGCACAGGGTTTCAGCCATTCGCATCCCTCATCATCCCTGCCTGCTTCTCTTTCCCTGTTGTTACCTTTTCGGATTTCGTTATTGCTTTTCTGGTTATGCCTTTGCTGGCTAGTGCTTTCCTGATTTGCTGCATTTACACTCTTACTTAGCAAGTAAAGATTTAAAAAAATTTTTACATACCTAAAACATCATCACCTGCGCAATCAATCATGAAATTTAAATCCACGATTAAGCCATATCGCGCCGCTGCAGGCGGTTGGGGTTCTCTCAAAGCCACCACGCGTTTTGTACTGGACAGCAAACAAGCGCTGAAAAATATCCGCAATTTGATGCGAGTCAACAAAAGTAAAGGATTCGACTGCCCCGGTTGTGCCTGGGGAGACGACAACAGCAGCACCTTTAGTTTTTGTGAAAACGGCGCCAAGGCAGTCAGTTGGGAAGCGACCCGCAAAGCCGCCGGGCCGGACTTTTTCGCCGGGCACAGCGTCAGCACATTACGCCGCCAGAGCGACTATTTTCTTGAATATCAGGGTCGGCTGACGCATCCACTGCGTTACGATCATCACAGCGACCACTATGTGCCAGTTAGCTGGAATGAAGCGTTCGCGCTGATCGCCCGTCATATTCATGCACTGGACCATCCGGATCAGATGGCGCTTTATACCTCTGGCCGAACCAGTAACGAAGCGTCTTACCTGTATCAACTGTTCGGGCGTATGGTCGGCACCAACAATTTCCCCGACTGCTCCAACATGTGCCATGAAGCCAGCGGCACCGGGCTAAAACAGAGTATCGGTGTTGGTAAAGGCACCGTGCGATTACAGGATTTCGAACATGCCGACGCGATTTTCGTGTTCGGCCAGAATCCCGGCACCAACCACCCCCGCATGTTGCACAGCCTGCGCCATGCGGCTGATCGCGGCGCGCATATCGTGGCGTTTAACACCTTGCGCGAGCGTGGTCTGGAACGTTTTGCTAACCCGCAAAATCCGCTGGAACTGCTGACGCCGCTGTCCGGAGCCATCAGTGAAACCTACCTGCAACCCCATCTGGGCGGCGACATGGCAGCAGTACGCGGCATGGTGAAAGCCTTGCTGGAAACCCATCGCCAGCGGCTGGCGGTGGGCGAAGCCGGATTGTTCGATCAAACGTTCATCAACCAGCATACCGATGGCGTAGCGGCGTATCTGCAACAGGTGGATGCCACTTCATGGGATAACATCGTGCAGCAATCCGGGCTGAGCGAAGCGCAACTTCGCTACGTCGCCAGTATTTACCAGCGTTCTGAACGGGTTATCTGCACCTGGGCGATGGGGATCACCCAGCATCGGCATTCGGTGGCAACAGTGCGGGAAATCGTCAACCTGCAACTGCTGTTCGGCCAGCTAGGCAAACCGGGAGCGGGTCTGTGCCCGGTGCGGGGCCATAGTAATGTGCAGGGTAACCGCACCATGGGGATTGATGAGAAACCGTCTGACGCACTGCTCGATAGTCTGGCACGTCACTTCGGTTTTACTCCGCCGCGCAGCTACGGCCACAACACCGTACAGGCGCTGGAGGCGATGCTGCGCGACGAAGTACGGGTATTGATTGCCCTGGGCGGCAACCTGGCCGCCGCCGCGCCGGATACCGAACGCACCACACAGGCTCTCAGCCGCTGCGGCCTGGCGGTGCATATCAGCACCAAGCTCAACCGCAGCCACCTGATTACCGCGCAGCGCGATACATTGATTCTGCCGACACTGGGCCGCACCGAGCAGGATATGCAGGCCAGCGGCCCACAGTTTGTCACCGTCGAAGATTCATTCAGCATGGTACACGCCTCAGAAGGCATCAGCCCGCCGTTGTCGGATCAACAACGCTCGGAAACCGCCATCGTAGCGGGAATTGCCCACGCGGTGCTGGGGCGCGATCATCTCGACTGGCTGGCGCTGGCAGCCGACTATAATCTGATCCGCGATCACATCGCCGCCACCCTGCCGGGTTTCGCCGATTTCAACCAACGTTGTGCGGAACCGGGCGGTTTCTGGCTCGGCAACGCAGCGGCAGCGTACCGTTTCAATACCGCTACCGGTAAAGCCGCTTTCAGCGCTGCGCCGTTGCCGGATAGCGTAGTACCGGTTTACGGCGATGCGCCCGCGCCGTTCACGCTGCAAACATTGCGTTCCCACGACCAGTACAACACCACGATTTATGGGCTGGATGACCGCTACCGTGGCGTGTACGGCCAGCGCGACGTGCTGTTTATGCACCCGGAAGACATTGCCGCGCTCGGATTACAGGACGGCGACCGGGTGGATATCGAAACCCTGTGGCATGACCATATCGAGCGAAAAGTCACCGGTTTCCGGCTGGTGAGCTACGATATCCCACGCGGCAATCTGGCAGCCTACTACCCGGAAACCAATCCGCTGGTGCCACTGTCCAGCTATGGCGAAAGCACGTTCACGCCAACATCCAAATCGGTGCCGGTACGCGTCACCCCCAGTGACGCCACAGCGCTGCAACGTATTGCCTGATACGTTAGCCGGGCGGGTTCTTTGCGCGCCCGGCTTAATCCATCATCCTATCCACAACGGGTGCCAGACCTGATGCCCTTAAACTGCGACAACAGATTGCTTAGTCGTTATTTGCAACCGTGCCATACTCAAGTAAGATTAACTCAGAAGAAGGTAATCAGTGTTGGTCCCAGGGAGATAAAACATGTTGAAGGCAACCCGTAGGTATCTTCGTGCCGCCGGCAGCATTTTAGATCTGATGCCAGCGACAGACTATCTGGCAGACATCAACAAGCAAAGTGATGCGCAGAGAATGGCCAGCGATTTTCAAGCCATAGGTGACGACCTAAGAGTAGCGATGAATGCATACGGAAGAAAAAAAGGAATTGAATCAGGTATTGCAAAACGCTGATGCAGAGAATAGGGAAAATGAAGAAGCACAGGCACTTGCCGAAAAGGTCGAGTCTACGCTGATTGAAAACCCGGTATTCCTTGAACGCCTGCTTGCCAGGCCACAGATCAAAGCCATCGTTTCATCCACATTTTTTCGCGGACCGCTTCCCCCTCCAGAAATGCTGAAGGAGTACGATGATATCGTGCCCAACGGCGCTGAACGGATCATGGCGAAAAGCGAGCGAGAGCAAGCACATCGCCATCGTATCACTGAAAAAGGCCTTGACGGCGAGATAAGCAGAGACAAACGTGGGCAATGGATGGCATTTGCCATTACCATGACTATTCTGGCGATCGCGACTTTTTTTGCCTGGAAAGGCGAAATGGTGTTTGCCGGTACGTTAATCACGCTTGATTTAATCGGGCTGGCGTCGGTATTTGTTATCGGACGATATCGTCCTGCCAACAACAACGAATAATCTACCAGCCTTCCCCAAGACTCAGTTCGAACATGTCGGCTTTGTGCAGGCTGTTCATTGTAGCAACGCTTGCCGCCAGCAGCCGATTCGCGTAAAACTGTCTGCCGCTAAAGCCACTATTAACCGCAATTCTGGACGCTATGTTTCAAGATAACCCGCTGCTTGCGCAGCTTAAACAGCAACTCCACTCTCAGACGCCACGAGCGGAAGGCATCGTTAAAGCCACCGACAAAGGATTCGGTTTTCTTGAAGCCGACGCGCAGAAGAGCTATTTCATCCCGCCGCCGCACATGAAGAAAGTGATGCACGGCGACCGCATTATCGCTACGTTGCACACCGAGAAAGAGCGTGAAATTGCGGAACCGGAATCACTGGTAGAGCCGTTCCTGACCCGTTTTGTCGGTCGGGTGCAGAAAAAAGATGACCGCTTGTCTATCGTGCCCGATCACCCGCTGCTGAAAGACGCGATTCCCTGCCGCCCGGCGCGTGGGGTCGAACATGACTTTAAAGACGGTGACTGGGCGGTCGCGGAAATGCGTCGTCATCCATTGAAAGGCGACCGCGGTTTTTTTGCTGATCTCACTCAATACATCACCACCGGTGATGATCCGCTGGCGCCATGGTGGGTGACGCTGTCGCGCCATAATCTGGAACGTGAAGCGCCAAACGCTGACGCCGCCGATCTCGATGACGGCACGCTGGAACGCGAAGACCTGACCGGGCTGGATTTTGTCACCATCGATAGCGCCAGCACCGAAGATATGGACGACGCACTGTATGTGCAGGACAACGGCGACGGCACGCTGGAGATGACGGTGGCGATAGCTGACCCGACTGCCTACGTACGCGCCGACAGCGAACTGGACGCCATTGCTCGCCAGCGCGCGTTCACCAACTACCTGCCCGGCTTTAATATCCCGATGCTGCCACGCCAGTTGTCGGACGACATCTGTTCGCTGCGCCCGAACGAGCGCCGCCCTGTGCTGGCCTGCCGCATGACCGTCGCCGCCGATGGCGCACTGAGCCAGACTCAGTTCTTTGCCGCTTGGATCGAATCACGCGCCAAGCTGGTCTACGACGAGGTGTCTGACTGGCTGGAGCAACAGGGCGACTGGCAACCGGATAGCGACAACATCGCCAGCCAGATCCGCCTGCTGCACCGCGTGTGTCAGGCTCGCAGCGCCTGGCGCGCCACCCACGCGCTGGTGTTCCGCGACCGTCCGGATTATCGCTTCCTGCTGGGTGAAAACGGCGAAGTGCTGGATATCGTTACTGAACCGCGCCGCATCGCTAACCGCATCGTAGAAGAAGCGATGATCGCCGCTAACGTCTGTGCAGCACAGGTGCTGCGTGACACGCTGGGCTTCGGTATTTACAACGTCCACAACGGCTTCGACCCGGTTAACATCGATCAAGCCGTGGCGGTACTGGAAAGCAACGGTATTCATGCCGATGCCCAACAGTTGCTGACGCTGGACGGCTTTTGCATTCTGCGCCGCGAACTGGACGCTCAGCCGACCCAGTTCCTCGACAGTCGCATTCGCCGCTTCCAGACGTTTGCGGAAATCAGCACCGTGCCCGGTCCGCACTTCGGTCTTGGCCTGGAGGCTTACGCCACCTGGACCTCGCCGATCCGCAAATACGGCGATATGGTCAACCACCGATTGCTGAAAGCGATCATCACCCACCATTCAGCAGAAAAACCGCAGGATGACGTGACGCTGCAACTGGCCGAACGCCGCCGTCTCAATCGCATGGCGGAACGTGACGTCAGCGATTGGCTGTATGCCCGTTTCCTGAAAGGCAAGGCCGGCACCGATACCCGCTTTAGCGCCGAAATTCTGGACGTTAATCGCGGTGGGCTGCGTGTACGTTTGCTGGAAAACGGCGCTACCGCGTTTATTCCGGCATCGTTCATTCACGCGGTGCGCGACGAGCTGGTGTGCAGCCAGGACACCGGCATCGTGACGGTGAAAGGCGAACCGGTCTACCGCCAGAGCGATACCCTGACAGTCGTGTTAACTGAAGTGCGACTCGAAACTCGCAGCATTATCGCCAAACCGGCGGCCTGATTCACACCCAATATGACGCCACCCAGCCGGGTGGCGTTTTTTTACCCCCGTTCTTCCTTACCCTACATAGCAACATGCATGAAGGAGATGTGAACATGAAAAGAATCACACTAGGCAAAAGCACCCTGTCAGTCCCGAATATTGCTCTGGGTTGTATGCGGCTGGCGGGAAAAACGCAGCAGGAAGCGGTAACATTGTTGCAGACGGCGCTCGACGTCGGGGTCGATTTCTTTGATCATGCCGATATCTATGGTGGTGGACGTTCCGAAGAGATGTTTGCCACAGCAGTGCGTCAGGCAGGCATCGCCCGTGACAAGCTGATTATCCAAAGCAAATGCGGTATCCGCCCCGGCTTTTTCGATTTCTCCACAGCACACATCATCGCCTCGGTCGAAGGCTGCCTGAAACGCCTGAACACCGATTATCTCGACACTTTGCTGCTGCACCGTCCGGATACGCTGTGCGAACCGGATGAAGTCGCCGCCGCGTTTGATCAGTTGGAAGCCAGTGGTAAAGTGCGCCATTTTGGCGTCAGCAATCAGGCACCGTTGCAGGTTGAATTACTGAAAACCGCAGTGCGCCAGCCCTTGCTCGCCAATCAGTTGCAGTTCAGCATCATGCACACACCGATGATCGACGCAGGTCTCAACGTCAATATGGCCCATGCGCCGTCGCTTCATCACGATGGTATGGTGCTGGAATACAGCCGTTTACAGGGGATGACCATTCAGGCATGGTCGCCGTTCCAGTATGGTTTTTTTGACGGCGTGTTTGTGGATAACGACAAATTCCCACAACTGAACGCAACCCTGAAGCACATCGCCAGCCAACATGGCGTGTCCACCACCGCTCTCGCTGTCGCCTGGATTCTGCGTCACCCAGCCAATATGCAGGTGATTGTTGGCAGCATGGACCCACAGCGCCTGCAAGATATCGTCACCGCCTCTGAACTGCGTATCAGCCGCGAAGAGTGGTACGAAATCTACCGTGCAGCTGGCAACAAACTGCCTTGATTCCCCCGCCCGGCGTTCGCCGGGCCACCCTATTTATTCTTATTCCGCGTCGCGGCATACCTTTCCACATCGTGGTACGCTTTTCCACGTAGCAGCACACCTCTGTCCCGATGATAACGATTCCCTTTGTATCCGCATCAGATTTCATGACCATTCATCAGTCTGCCTTACTGCTACAAAAGCCAGATAAAAAGTTTTTCATAACAGAAATATAACTTTGTTCACATTTTTATCTTGTTGGCACCGACGCTGACTCACCGCTGCACTATGTTTTTTACTGGTATTGCGTTTTTTACTGGCATTACGTTTTTTACTGGCATTGCATTGTTTTCGCCATCGCGTTGCTTATTGCCATCACGCCGTTTATTGATGTCCCGGTGTTTATATATCTCGCGTTTATCCGCTGCGCCGTAAGGCAACGTCTTTACAGCCAGTCAGGATTGCCAGCGACCGGGAATGACAACCAGTCAGGAGTCAGTGAGATGAAAACCATCAAAAGCATGTCGATCTGGATAGCTATAGCCATAGCGGGTGCCGTGGCGTTCGCCATGCTGGCGCTGAGCCAAGGGGAGCATGTGAATGCCGTCTGGCTGGTGATCGCAGCCATCGCCTGTTACAGCATCGCCTACCGCTTCTACAGTTTGTTTATTGCTCGCCGGGTGTTTGAACTGGATGATCGTCGCCTGACCCCAGCCGAACGTCATAATGACGGGCTGGATTACGTCCCCACCAATAAGTGGGTGTTATTCGGTCATCACTTTGCCGCCATCGCCGGTGCTGGCCCGCTGGTAGGGCCGATTCTGGCAGCGCAGATGGGCTTTCTGCCAGGGACGTTATGGATTCTGATTGGCGTGATGCTGGCCGGTGCAGTGCAGGATTTTCTGGTGCTGTTCATCGCCACCCGGCGTGATGGCCGCTCATTGGGCGAAATGGCGCGTCAGGAATTGGGTTCCTTCGCCGGGGTGGTGACCATGTTGGGGGCGCTGGGCGTGATGATCATCATCCTGTCGGCACTGGCGCTGGTCGTGGTCAAGGCCTTGACCAACAGTCCGTGGGGAATGTTCACCATCGCTTCCACCATCCCGATTGCGCTGTTCATGGGCGTCTACATGCGCTTTCTGCGACCGGGCAAAATAGCCGAAGTCTCGCTTATCGGCTTCGTACTGATGATGATGGCGATAGTCTACGGTGGCGACATCGCTGCCGACCCTTATTGGGGACCGTTCTTTACCCTGAAAGGCACCACCTTGACCTGGGTACTGGTGATTTACGGATTCGTTGCCTCAGTACTGCCGGTCTGGCTGTTGCTGGCGCCGCGTGATTACCTGTCCACGTTCCTGAAGATCGGCGTCATCGTCGGGCTGGCTATCGGTATCCTGTTTGCGATGCCGGAGCTGAAAATGCCCGCGGTTTCGCGCTTTATCGACGGCAGTGGGCCGGTATTTTCCGGCAGCCTGTTCCCGTTCCTGTTCATCACTATCGCCTGCGGCGCTATCTCTGGCTTCCACGCGCTGGTATCCAGCGGTACTACGCCCAAGCTGGTGGAACGCGAAAGCCATATCCGTTTCATCGGTTACGGCGCGATGCTGATGGAGTCCTTTGTCGCGATCATGGCGCTGATTTGCGCCTCGGTGATCGACCCCGGCGTCTACTTCGCCATGAATGCCCCCGCTGCGCTGATTGGTACCACGGTAGAAAACGCCGCGCAGGTGATCAGCAATTGGGGCTTCGTCATTACGCCGTCTGACCTGACGAATATCGCCAAAGATGTGGGTGAAACCTCGATTTTGTCCCGTGCTGGCGGCGCGCCGACCTTCGCCGTCGGCATGGCACATATCATCACCGACATCTTTAACAGCCGGGCCATGATGGCGTTCTGGTACCACTTTGCCATTCTGTTCGAAGCGCTGTTTATTCTGACTGCCGTTGACGCCGGCACCCGCGCCTGCCGGTTTATGGTGCAGGATCTGGCGGGGCTGGTGGTGCCGGGCATGGGCAAAAGCCACTCCTGGCTGGGCAATCTGGCCGGAACCACCGTGGCGGTGGCAGGCTGGGGCTTTTTTGTTTATCAGGGCGTTATCGATCCGCTGGGCGGGATCAATACGTTGTGGCCGCTGTTTGGCATCGGCAACCAGATGCTGGCCTCCATGGCGCTGATTCTCGGCACAGTCGTGTTGTTCAAAATGAAGAAGCAGCGCTACGCCTGGGTGACCATACTGCCTACTGTCTGGCTGTTTATCACCTCGATGACCGCCGGCTGGCAGAAAATTTTCCATGAAAAACCCAGTATCGGTTTTCTGGCGCAGGCCAAACGTTTCTCGGCGGGTATCGAATCCGGCACGTTGATCGCCCCGGCGAAAAACATGCAGGATATGGCGACCATTGTGTTTAGCAACCAGATCAATGCCATCCTGTGCGGCTTCTTTATGCTGGTCGCCGTCACCATGCTGGTTGCTGCGATCTTCGCTATCCGCCAGGCGTTGTACAACGACAAACCTACCACGCACGAAACAGCGGTGGCGTGGCGTGAAAAAGCGCATAACGGCTGACCACCACGCCGATAAGCCGAATGTTCCATTATCGGCCATCACGCCTCTTCTTTTGCACAGAGGCGTGATGTGCATTTAATGATGCGCTGTCTGCTGCTGTTCCAGCGTCTTTTGCGCCACATCGTGCTGCGGCACGGTGCCATCTCCGCCTTTGATGCGTTTTGACCACATCGCCGTGATAATCGGTACCAGAGTGGATGTCACAATCACCGATGCTGCTACCAATGTGGTTGCCGCCGGTGCCACCGGTTTAAACGCCGGGACCATTTCCGCGATCAGCACGGGCGTCGCTACCGCCGCGCCCGCTGAGCTGGATGCGGCAATACCCGCGGTACCGTCGCCGCCTCCCAGCACTTTGTCCGCTACCATTAGCGGAATACCGGTAATAATGATCACTGCCAACCCCAGCATTATCCCCAACAACCCGGTCTGACCGATTACGTGCAGATCGATAGTATTACCGAGTGCAAAGGCTAAAAATGGAATTAGCGTCTGTACCGAACGGCTAAAAAAGTCGCGCAGTTCTGAATCCAGATTCCCCAACACAAACCCCACCAAAAACGGCATCATCGCACCGATAAACATATGCGGCTCGAACGACGTAATGCCAGCGGTGTCAAGAATCACCATGGTCATCAGTGGACCGGACTCCAGCGACATCAGCACAAACGCCCCCGACTCCTCTTTGGTGCCATACTGTTGCATGATCGAGGCATACAACCCACCGTTGGTCATGTCCATGGCGGCCACCAGCGCCAGCGTGGATAACCCGGCAAAAAACCCTGCTTCAACCCCGTTTTCCGGCAGAATACGCACGGCAACTGCCGCAACCACCCAGGCCACGGCAATTTTCGTCACGACCAGCGTGCCGGACTTACGCAACACCGTTCCGGTGGCACTCAGCCGAATCGATGCTCCCATACAGAAGAACCACACCGCCAAAATCGGTACCGTGCCAGTGATCAAACCATTGGTAAAGGACCCGAAATACTTGCCCGCCCCCGGCGCAAAGGTATGGCAAAGCGCACCGAGAAACAACGGCACCAGCATCATGCCACCCGGAATCTTTTCGATAAAACGTTTGATACGCATAGGATTGATTTGCCTGAAAAAGGTGGGGACAGAACCTATGAGCAATACAGACGCCAGCCAACATGACGCCCCTCATCATGATGGAGTAATAGCCGTCCAGCCCACCCGAAGGTCAGACGGTGCCACACCCATGCATAGACCTCGTCAGCATTGACGATGAAGAAAACGACACCCAAGGGGGACACGCACGCACCGCTTACTTCTCATTGCTGAAGGTAGTCACTTAACAGAGGGATAGACGTGAAGATCTGTAAGCAAATAAAACGAGATTTCTATTTTTACAGAATGATTATTTTATTTATGTATAAATGGGGTGAATGGCAGGCATCCAGCCCCATGAACATGATGATGAAATTAAAATGGATGATGAAGATAGTGTAACGTCCGCCAGCCGATGTTAACGAACTTATCTGACTCACTGTCCGTAGTACGCGTTCTTACCATGTTTGCGCAGGTAGTGCTTATCCAGCAGTACCGATTGCATTGGTTCCAGCGCCGGAGTCAACTGGCGCGAGAAAATCCCCATGTAGGCAATCTCTTCCAGCACCACCGCATTATGTACCGCGTTATGTGCGTCGGTTCCCCAGGCAAACGGGCCGTGCGCATTAACCAGTACCGCCGGGATATCCTGTGGCGACAAGCCACGCTCACGGAAGGTATCAACAATCACCTGCCCGGTTTCCCACTCGTAGCAACCATTGATTTCCGCTTCAGTCATCAGTCGCGTACAGGGGATAGGTCCGTAGAAATAATCAGCATGGGTGGTGCCCCACGGCGGTAAATCTTTACCCGCCTGTGCCCAGATGGTGGCATGTCGGGAATGGGTATGGACAATACCGCCTAACGATGTAAAAGCCAGATACAACGCACGATGGGTGTCGGTATCAGAAGACGGTTTACGCTGCCCCTCGACGACCCGCCCTGTTTCCACCTCCACTACCACCATATCCTGCACGGTCATTACGTCGTACTCTACACCTGAGGGTTTAATCACCATCAGTCCACGCTCACGATCCACTGCGCTCACGTTCCCCCAGGTGAAGGTCACCAGTTGATGCCGGGGTAAAGCCAGATTGGCTTCAAGCACCTGAATTTTCAACTCTTCCAACATCGTCCGCCCTCCTGTGTATTTGCCTTATTCTCACGTTGGGTTACCAACACAGGTATGGGCTGAATGGCTGAAAAACAGGCTGAGTTCTGCTGGGACGATGGGAAAGGGAGCACGGCGACACGCCGATGTTGATAACAAGGCGGTGTAATATCACCAGCTTACTGTGAATTAAGAGTTTTTCACCTGTTATCCCCCCCGCCGATAATTATACTGGCAGCCAGATATACACAGCGCGTCATAGCAATGTACTCATCACACTACTGTGACAACAAGATGCTTCATGGTGGAGATAACATACCGCCGTGAAACCTGAACAACAGGAGAAAAACCATGAAAATCAATAAAAAATTTACAACAGCTGTGCTGGCTATGGTGGTAGTGAGCACACTGGCAGGCTGCGCAGGCATGAATAAACGTCAGCGCAATACTGCTATTGGCGCCGGTATTGGCGCGCTTGGTGGTGCGGTATTGACTAACGGCAGCGCGCTCGGCACTGTTGGCGGCGCAGCAGTAGGGGGCATCATTGGCCACCAGACTACTAAATAACAGGCTCCACTAAATAAACAGGCTCCCTCAGGAGCCTGTGCTGTTTTTACTCTTCCGCCACCGACGCTGGCAAGGTGTCACTTAGCCCCCGGCCAGCTTGACCTTCATGCCCCTGGCTTCCAGCAACTGCTTAAGCTGATCACGTTTGTCGCCCTGGATTTCGATCACGCCATCCTTCAGCGCACCACCGCAACCGCACTTCTTTTTCAGTTCTGCTGCCAGCGCTTCCAGCGCCGAGTCATCCAGATCGACGCCGGTAATCAGACATACGCCTTTTCCCTTACGCCCACTGGTCTGACGCTGAATGCGTACAATGCCGTCGCCCTTAGGGCGCGCCGCTTTCTGTGCTGGTTCGTCAATACGCCCGATCTCAGTGGAATACACCAGGCGGCTGTTATCATCACGCATTATTTTCCCCCCAGCGAAGCCAGAATCGTTTTCAGGGTCTGGGCCGGATCAGCGGACTGGGTAATCGGACGGCCAATCACCATATAATCCACACCAGCCTGTTGCGCCTGCTGCGGCGTCATGATCCGCCGCTGATCGCCTGCATCGCTGCCCGCCGGACGAATACCCGGAGTAACCAACCGAAAATCCGCACCGCAAACCTGCTTTAACCGCACAGCTTCATGAGCGGAGCAAACCACGCCATCCAAACCGCACTGTTGCGTCAGACGAGCCAGTTTTTCCGCCTGTTCTGCTGGCGACAGGCTAATTCCCAACCCTTGCAGGTCCGCTTCATCCATGCTGGTCAGCACCGTCACCGCTATCAGTAACGGCGCGTTGTTGCCAAACGGTATCAGCGCTTCACGCGCCGCCGTCATCATGCGAGTACCGCCGCTGGCGTGCACATTCACCATCCACACACCCAGATCCGCCGCAGCGGCCACAGCTCTGGCGGTGGTATTGGGAATATCATGAAACTTAAGGTCCAGAAACACCTCAAAACCACGTTGTTGCAGATCGTTGACCAGTTGCGGCCCGAACAACGTGAACATCTCTTTACCGACTTTTAACCGACAGTCTTTTGGGTCGATGCGATCAACAAACTCGTAAGCGGCACGCTGCTCAGCGTAATCCAGCGCAACAACAATCGGAGAACCTGTAGCCGTGGTGTTTGAAGAAGTATCTGAGCCGTTCACTGGTGCGCTCCCGTCGTTAAGCCTGAGTGAGTTAATCATTTCCGCCGCGCATTCTACCCGCCCCTGCTGGTAAATGCCAAACTGCGCCATTGCCTGACCTGTGCATGAAGTCAGCAAACAATAGTATGTTGTAACTAATTCCATCCACGAATCACCCGTGACGAATGGCACCAATCGGACTACTCCCCGTCCAGCCCACGAATAGGTTTTACGCTGTCCCAGGACCGGCACGACGGGCAATGCCAGTAGAGCGATTGGGAAGTGAAGCCGCACTTATGACAGCGATAGCGTGGTTTGGCCTGAATTTGCTCACCAACCATGTTACGCAGCACCAGCAGGCTCTCTTTGGCGCGGCCATCTTCCGCTTCACGCAGATGGTAGTCGATCAAGCGGTGGAATACCCGCATGGTGGGATGGCGCTGCAACTGGCGGGTTACGTAATTTTGTGCAGACTCGGTACTTTCATACTGTTCCAGCACATCAGCCATCATAAGATCCGCAGTAGAACCACTTTTTTCTTCAACACAGCGGCGCAAAAATGCCGCCCAACCATCCGGCTGCTGCAAGTGGCGGTAGCACTCCTGCAACATCGGCAGGGCTTCGCTGACCAGTTCAGTATCCTGCTCCAGAACCTGCTGCAGCACCGCAACAGCCTGGGCATAATTCTGCTGTGCCATATAAATACGCCCCAGCATGATAGATACACGGGCGCATTGGTTATCAGTCGCAGACGCTTTTTTCAGCATCACCATGGCTTTGTCGAGATCATCGCTGCCCATCGCCTGCAGCGCCTGTTCACAATAGAAATGAGCAATCTCGCTGCGTAGCTGCGTTTTGCCCAGTTTGACCAATTTTTCAGCGGCATCGATAGCATTCGGCCAGTCGCTGGTGGACTGGTGAATCTGCATCAGTTGCTGCAAGGCGCTGGCACGAAAGTCTTCTTCATCCACCAGTTGCTTGAAAATGCCTTCGGCGCGGTCATACAGACCGGCAATCATGTAATCTCGCCCTAATTGCTGTACCGCCAGCAGGCGTTGTTCAAAACTAAGGGAAGCGCTTTCGGTCAACGCCTGATGGATACGAATCGCGCGGTCCACCTCGCCGCGCGAGCGAAACAGATTCCCCAGAGTCAGGTGAGCTTCAAAGGTATTGCTGTCATCTTTCAGCATGTCGAGGAACAGTTCGACCGCCTTATCCTGCTGATTAGAAAGCAGGAAATTCACCCCGGTGACATAATCGCGCGACAGACGGTTGGTTTCGTCCTGTTTGTCCTGCTGCGCGCTCCTGCGGCCCATATACCAGCCATAGGCGGCGGCAACCGGCAGCAACAGAAACAGCAGTTCTAGCATGGAGGCGATCCTTAGTGGGTAGACTCAGCAGAGTTTGCGCCGCTGGCGCTCTCCGGGGCAGACAGTTGCTGCTCAAGACGTTTGATTTTACGTTGTTCACGCCCTAGCGCAATGCGCAGACGCAGATAAAACAGGCCGCAGATCACCCAGCCGAGCGCAAAACCAGCGGCAAACAACGTCGCCAGCAATGTCGACAACCGGTATTCCCCCCGTGCCAGCAGATAGTTGAAAGTAATTACCTGATCGTTATGCGCTCCCAGCGTAATCGATACGATAAATACCGCCAGCACCAGAAAAAAAATCAGCATATATTTCACGTTCGCTTCCTGTGATGTCGCCTTAAACGGATGAATTATGCCAAATTTCGGCAGTGAACCCTATTAACTTAACATTTCCTCAATCGGTGGGGAAACGCTAACGGGAGGGCTGGAGGAAAAACGGGTAATAGCGTTAACATAACGGGATGCCCTGGCAATAAACCCGGCGGGCCATCCCTCTGACGCTACCCTATCAGGCATCCGGATGAACAGGCTGACGATAGGTCGTGGCAGTTTGCGGCATAAGCGCGCACAATGGACCACACCAACGCTGTGCCAGCCAGACAGCGACCAGCGACACGATGGCGCTGAGCAGGGTAGCCGCCGCCACATCCTGCGGCCAGTGCATCCCCAGTAACAGGCGGCTGGCAATAACGCTGTTCGCCCACAAGATGATTAACAAGACCGATACATAATGGCGTCGTGCCCATAATAATCCCACTGCCAATAACGCCCAGGTAGCGGCAAACATGGCATGACCAGACGGGAAAGCGTAATCTGCCTGTTCCTGCCAGTGTTGACGTTGCCACGGCGGCAGTTGTGATTCCTGTTGCAGTTGCTGTTCCAGCAGGCTGGCACGTTCGCTGGTAGGGAGTGAATAAAAGTACCGGTCATCTACCTGATGCGCCTGCTCCAGCCAGACCACAAATGGCCGGGCCTCCTGGGTCCAATTTTTCATCACCGATTTGCCACCTTGCCCCAGCACCACGCTGGCAAGCAATAGTGTTATCAGTATCAAAGCCGGGCGGATACCTGGACGCAACAACCATAAAAACCAGGCTGACAACACCACGCTGGTCAGGATTCCCCAAGGGGCAGAAACGGTTTCGGTCATCCAGAACAAGGGCTTAAGCCACCATCCCGATACGGTTGGTTGCCACTGCCATTTGGTAATCCAGACCAATACGGGCAACACCATCAATGATATTGTGCCAATCAAGGTGCGTTTGGCGAGGTTGTACATTACTTCTCCCTATAATTCAGCAGGATATCAGAACAAAATTTTCACAAATTTATCAAAAAAGAGCGCATCGATTGTGAGTATGACGTAAAATACTTGTCAGTTATGTCAACAAAACCACGATAATTCCGAACCTTTATTCATAAGTCAGAGAGACAACGGACTATCCTGCTGCCGGGAAAAACCCGGTAGTGTTGATAAGGATTCCCCTCCAGTACGGAGCAAGGAATTTATCATTTACACGTTGGAGATTAACATGCAGCTAAAACGGGTGGCGGAAGCCAAACTACCCACCCCATGGGGCGATTTCCTGATGGTAGGATTTGAGGAAACGGCTACCGGGCACGATCACCTGGCGTTGGTTTACGGTGATATTTCCGGTCCAGAACCGGTACTCGCCAGAGTACATTCGGAATGTCTGACCGGAGATGCATTGTTTAGCCTGCGTTGTGATTGCGGTTTTCAACTGGAAGCGGCCCTGAACCACATTGCCGAAGAGGGACGAGGCGTGCTGTTGTATCACCGTCAGGAGGGACGCAATATCGGGCTACTGAACAAAATCCGCGCTTATGCCCTGCAGGATCAGGGGGCCGATACGGTCGAAGCCAATCACCAATTGGGCTTCGCCGCCGACGAGCGCGACTTCACACTCTGTGCCGACATGTTTAAGTTGTTGAACGTGGAAGCCGTGCGCCTGCTGACCAACAACCCGAAAAAGGTCACTATCTTGACTGAAGCAGGCATCAATATCGTAGAACGTGTGCCACTGATCGTCGGTCGTAATCCGAAAAACGAACATTATCTGGCAACCAAAGCGGCCAAAATGGGTCACCTACTGGATACGCAATAATCACTATAATGCCAGGCGGCTAGCCGCCTGGCATATCTTCACCCGCATCTTTATCAATGTTTGATGATGTAGATATCCTTACTGTAATAATCCCCTTTCAAATCGGGCTTGAACCCGCCCACATACGGTTTCACCATCTGGCTACGTACATAGTAATAGATAGGGATCAGCGGCATTTGCTGTTGCAGGATAGTCTCCGCCTGATGATAGAACATATTGCGCTTGTCTAACGACGATGCCTTAACCGCCTTGTCCAGCACCTGATCGTAAGCGTTGTCAGTAAACTTGCCCGTGTTGTTGCTGTCGTTGGCGCGCAAAGTATCGAAATAGGTGGACGGCTCGTTATAGTCAGCACCCCAGGAGCTCCTTACCACCTCAAAATTACCGGTGCGTGAGGTGTCCAACAGGGTTTTCCACTCCTGATTCAGTAGTGTCGCTTCCACACCAAGATTCTGTTTCCACATTGATGCAGCAGCGATAGCGATCTTTTGATGTGATTCGGAGGTGTTATACAATAACTGGAATTTCAGCGGATGGCTTGCATCATAGCCTGCTTCCTTGAGCAATTTTTTCGCTTCGGCATTACGCTGCTGCTGCGTCCAGCCCGCCCATTCCGGCTGATTACTGGTATAGCCGGCCATGCCGCGCGGTACGTAGTTATACGCCGGCACCTGGCCTTGTCCCAGCACTTTGTCGGCAATGACACTTTTATCGAGCGCCAAATCCAGTGCACGCCTGACCCTGGGGTCATTGAACGGCGGTTTCTGCGTATTGAAGCGATAGATATACGTTGAAAGGTACGGCGTAACTTTCACTTCATTCGGTAATTCTCGCTTCAGGGCGCTGAACAATTGGCTGGGCATGGTGAAGGTCGTATCGACCTCCCCGGCCTTGTAGCGATTCACTTCGGCTGTATTGGAAACAATCGCCAGATAGGTCACTTTGTTCAACACCGTGTGAGCGTTATCCCAATAATTTATGTTACGTTTGGCGGTGATGCGTTCATTGACAACCCACTCGGTAGGAACAAACGGGCCACTGCCGACAAAATTAGCGGGTTGTGTCCATTTATCGCCGAATTTCTCAATCGCAGCTTTAGGAAGGGCGACCATCACATAGTGGTCAACCATCGGCAGGAAATAGGACAGCGGTTGATCCAGCGTGACCTGTACCGTCTGCTTATCCAGCGCCTTGATGCCCAGCTCCTGCGGACTCTTTTTGCCAGCGATAATGTCGCCTGCGTTAAGCACATGCATACTGCCAAGGTAAGACTGGTACGGCGACAAGGTTTTGGGATCAACCAGGCGCTGCCAACTGAATACGACGTCATCGGCAGTGATCGGGCTACCATCCGACCATTTCAGCCCAGGGCGCAGGTGGAAGATCCAAACCTGATTATCTTTATTTTCCCAGCGTTCCGCCAAACCGGGCATCACCGTACCATCATCGCGTACTGACACCAGTTTTTCGAAAAAATCGTGAATCAGATTACCTTCTACGTCACTTTCTACTTTATGCGGGTCCAGCGACGCCGGTTCAGAACCGTTCGCGCGCACCAGCTCCTGTTGCTCCGCCAGTTGCACACCAGCAGGCACCACCGCCGCCTGCACCGAAACCGTAACAAAACTCAATGCACCCAATACAGATGCCAGCCAACGCGTGTCTATCGTCATTCCATTCTCCACTATTATCCCCGCCCTATTTGAGGTTGTGCACTATGTCCTCCCTTCAGGAACGCAACAAGCGATACTACCAAGCTACTCATGGCCTTATTCTGAAGGGCTAACAAACTATTTTATTCAAAAAAACAAACCGCATTATTCAAAACACGACCTATGTTGTTCAAAACACGAGCACTTTTGCTGCCAATCGAATTATTTGGTGTGATATAATTTTATCTTATTAATCATGGCATTAAGTAATCAACTACTAATACTGCATCCGTACAATCAGTACAAGTGCACAATGCACAATTCCCGTAGATCACCACACAACGGTCAAAATCAGCCCCGGATGGAGGCTGATAGCAAACAAAGGCAGGGTTAATAGCAAGATAAACCTCACGCAAAGGTGAACATTCTCGCGTTGTAACCGATAACAACAAGATTAAGGAGATGAGTTGCCCCGGATATGGACATCGGAAAAAGGCGATGGCCCAGCAGTACATTGATTTCACAGTACTCTTATCTTGCGATGCCGCGCACAGCCAGACCCTGTGATTTATAGCAATATCAATTTACACGATCATGTGAAAATGTTTACCGTTGCGAACACTTTTACGACACTACGACTCACTGCAAAGACGTTTACTGAAGGAATGGCGAATGAAACTCTACTACAAGCCGGGAAGTTGCTCACTGTTTCCTCACATCATTCTGCATGAGACACGGGCCAAGTTCACATTGGTGAATGTTGACCTGCGTACCAAGAAAACCGAACAGGGAAGTGACTACCTGCAGATCAACCCTAAAGGCATGGTGCCGGCACTGACGCTGGATGACGGCACCATCCTGACAGAAAACATTGCCATTGCCTTGTATCTGGCAGACAAAGCGCCGCAATATAATTTGATAGCCCCACCCAGCACCATTCATCATTATCGCGCCATTGAGTGGCTGGCTTACATTTCTACCGAACTGCACAAATCCTTTACCCCGTTGTTTCGCCCTGGTACGCCTGAACTGTACAAAGATTTGCTGAAGAGTTATCTGGAACAACGTTTCCGTTATCTGAATCAGGTACTGAGCGAGCACGATTATCTGGTGGGCAACCGGTTTGGCGTCGCCGATGCTTACCTGTTCACCATCTCTCGTTGGGCGCACGATCTGAAGTTTGACCTGATCCAGTTCCCGGCGCTGACAGCGTATCTGGAGCGTGTTGCAGGGCGACCAGCGGTGGAAAAAGCGTTGACGGCAGAAGGGCTTGACGTCAAATTCTGACGTTATGACATACTGAAATGCGCGATGGTGTGGCAAGCAACGGGGCATATGCCCCGTTGTTGCAAGCCGGTGTTACAGGCGAACTGCCTGGAAATGATGACGTGGCTGCACAATACCATCCTGTGCTGCAACCAGTTGCAATTCGTACTGCTCCATTTCTTTCGTCACCAGCATCACTTCATAGACCGCTGCGGTGGTATGTTCCAGCGCACTTTGCGGCGCAACGCCTTTGAGCAGGTTAACCAGCAGCAGACCACTAGTCAGGTCGCCAACACCTACCGGCTGACGCGGCCCAAAGTCCACCAACGGACGCTGGATATGCCAGGCCTCTTGCGGCGTTACCAGCAACATTTCAAAACTGTTTTTACTGGTCGCCGCACGACTCAGATGCTTAACCAGCACCAGCTTCGGTCCACGCAGACAAAGCTCACGGCTGGCCTGCACGGCTTCATCTACAGAATGCACCGTACGACCACTGAGCAGTTCCAGCTCCGGCAGATTGGGGGCGATCATGTCGCTCGCCTGCAGAGACTGATTACAGTGAAAATCGGTTACACCCGCAGGTACAATGCAGCCTTTTTCCGGCGTACCCATGACTGGGTCACAGAAGTAAATGGCACGCGGATTAGCCGCTTTCACTCGACGTACCACTTCCAGAATGTGACCGCCCTGTTCCGGTGAGCCGATATACCCGCTCAACACCGCATCGCAGTCCTTGAGATGATCAATATTGCTGATCCCCTGCGCAATCTCAGTCAGATGATCAGCTGGCATAACGCAGCCGGTCCACTGACCATATTGGGTATGATTGGAAAATTGCACCGTATTCAGCGGCCAGACATTCACGCCCATCCGGCGCATGGGAAACTCCGCCGCGCTATTACCGGCATGACCAAAAACCACGTGAGACTGAATCGACAGTATATTTTTCATGAAAGTGACTACCCTTGCCTGCTTAAATGCACTGCGTTTGTTGTTATAAACCCGTCATACTTCAAGTTGCAGGTGTGTTGGCTGCGTTCGCTCACCCGAATCACTTACTAAAGTAAGCTCATCGGGATGAAATGAGAGACATCCTGTCTCTCACCGGAGGCCAGCCGTTGGCTGGTCAAATTCGCTCCCAACGAATTTGTCACTCTCTTGCCGCCTTCCTGCAACTCGAATTATTTTGGGTATAAACCGGTTTATTCTAAGCCTGCCTGCTATAAAACCATGTATTGTCTTTATCCCGCCGACCGACACTCGCCGATGCGCATTGTCTGGTGTTGCTACGGTCTTCCGTCATAGCGTGGAAATCATGGCATGGAAAACACAGGGAGCGTGCCGAAAAACAAAGGGAGCATCTGCTCCCTTCGGTGGTTCAATTACGCTTTCCAGCAGACCAGACAATAGTTTTTCTTGCCCCGGCGCAGCAGGGTGTAACGGCCAAACAGACGGTCAGCATCCGTGAAAGTGTATTCCGGATCAGACTGTTTTTCCCCGTTGATGGTAATCGCATTGGACGCGATGGTCTTGCGCGCCTGGCCGCGAGAGGGCTGCAATTCGGAATCAACCAGCGCCTGTTGTAAATCCGCGCCTGTCGCCAGTTCCACCATCGGTACGCCGTCTTGTGCCAGTTGCGCTAAATCGGCTTCGGTCAGGTCGCTCAGATTGCCGTTAAACAGGCTCTGGGTGATACGCCTGGCGGCTGTCAGCCCCTCTTCGCCATGCACCAGACGGGTCACTTCTTCCGCCAGAACATACTGAGCACGCGGCGCCACGCCACTATTCTTATCTTCTTCTTCCAGCGCATTGATAACGTCAATGTCAAGGAACGTGAAGAACTTCAGGAAGCGGTACACATCCGCGTCAGCGGTGTTGATCCAGAACTGGTAGAACTTGTACGGGCTGGTCTTTTTCGGGTCCAACCATACCGCGCCACTTTCAGTTTTACCGAACTTAGTACCGTCAGACTTGGTAATCAACGGAACCGTCAAACCGAACACCTGCTTCTGATGCAGGCGACGCGTCAGGTCGATCCCAGAAGTAATGTTACCCCACTGATCAGAACCACCAATCTCCAACTCCACGCCATGCAGCGCATTCAGCGAAGCAAAGTCGTAGCCCTGCAACAGGTTGTAGGAAAACTCGGTGAAGGAAATGCCCACGTCATCGCGGTTCAGGCGCTGTTTGACCGCTTCTTTGTTGATCATCTGATTGACGGAGAAGTGCTTGCCGATATCACGCAAAAACGTCAGCACGTTCATGGAACCAAACCAATCGTAGTTGTTGGCGGCCACAGCACTGTTAGTACCACAGTCAAAATCCAGGAAAGGGGCGACCTGACGACGGATTTTCTCCACCCACTCCTGCACCGTGTCTTCAGTATTCAGTTTACGCTCGGCGGCTTTGAAACTTGGGTCGCCGATCAACCCCGTCGCGCCGCCTACCAGCGCCACCGGTTTATGACCGGCCATCTGAAAGCGTTTCAGGCACAGCAGTGGCACCAGATGTCCCAAATGCAAGCTGTCGGCAGTCGGATCAAAGCCGCAATACAGTGCAATTGGCCCCTGCGCCAGTCGCTCTGCTAACGCGCCCTCATCCGTTACCTGAGCCACCAGGCCCCGCTCTTGCAATTGTTGAATCAGATTGCTTGCCATCAAAGTCTCCATGTATAAACGACTGCACCTTTGCCGGTACACGACTTTTCGCCGTTTTGGCGAAAGAAAAATTCAGGGTGACATAGAATAAAGCGCCGACACCCTGAGTGCCAGCGCTTAGCGCAACAAATTCCAGTGATTTACGGTGCCAGCCGGTCAATTGTCCAGCTGTCGCCTTCGCGTTGGTACAGGAAACGATCATGGAGACGGTGTTCGCCTCCCTGCCAGAATTCCATCGACTCGATAGTGACACGGAATCCGCCCCAGAAACTCGGTAACGGAATCTCGCCTTGCTGAAACTTCTGCTTCATTTCAAAGAACTTGCTTTCCAGCATACTGCGAGCGGAGATACGGCTTGACTGTTTTGAAACCCAGGCACCGATCTGGCTATCGCGCGGACGACTATGGAAATACTTCATTACGTCCAGCATCGGCAATTTCTCCGCCTTGCCCAGGATGATGACCTGACGCTCCAGCATATGCCAGGGGAACAACAGGCTAATCCGCGCATTTAGCGCCAGTTGCTGTGCCTTGCGACTGCCCATATTGGTATAAAACACCATGCCTTTTTCGTCATAGTGTTTCAGCAGCACAATACGTTGATAAGGCTGGCCTTGTTCATCAACCGTCGCTACGCACATCGCGGTAGGGTCCGCCAGTTGTGCTTCGCAGGCTTGCTTGAGCCAGTGCTCAAACAGATCGAGCGGGTTAGCGGTGAGGTCGTGGCGGCGCAGCCCGCCCTTGGTATATTCGCGCCGCAAATCGGCGATATCGACGCTCGCAGCCTGTTCGGGCGCAAGCGCCACCTTGTTGCGGACATCATCGTTTTCAGTGGTCATGAGATCCTGCCGTTGCCTAACCGGGCGAGAAAAGAGGGAAAAGTCATTCTGCGCCCGCCTCGTTAAAATCTCAACGCCTGCAACGACATGGAGCCGGATTACTTTAGCACACAATCATTAACGATGATTCTATCGCCGCGCGCGATAAACGCCTGATTGCCGTTGCGCCAGAACGCATAACGGTCATCACTGTAACGGGTGCCGTATCCGGCAGGTACCCTGGGGAGGGTATGAGATTCGCCATCCAGCAGGAAAGTCGCGCTGCCTCCCTGTGGATCTGGATTGAGCATGACGGTCAGTGGCAGGGTGCCACATTGGTAATGTAACGTCTGCGGCTTTGCCGCTGGCATCAGGTGCGAGCAACCGCTTAGCAGCAATACACCGGCGATGAGCAGTGGTTTCATACTATTCTTCTCCTGTTATTAGCGGATCCTGGCATCCCACCCAGGTAAATCCAGCAACGCAGAAGTCTATCAACAGACCGCTGGCGGACCTCTCAGCAAAATCCGATTACACCACCATCGCGGGATAAATCGCGCCCAGCAAGGTTTCACGGCTTGCGCCGGTCACGGATGGCAAATTGCCTGGCAATCCTGACAAGGTGCGAAACGCCAGCCAGGCGAACGCCAGCGCTTCCATATCATCGCCACGAATACCGAAGTTATCGGTCGTGCAGACCTCAATGCCCGGCAGACGTGCCGACAACTGACTCATCAGCAGTGGGTTACGCGCCCCGCCACCGCATACCAGCATTCGCTCACAACCACCGGTCAGCAGCACTTGCCCGGCAATGGTTTCCGCAGTCAGCGCGACCAGTGTCGCCTGAACATCCTCCGGTCGCAGATAGGGAAAAACCGTCAACTGCCTTTCCAGCCATGACAGATTGAAATACTCACGCCCGGTACTCTTCGGCGCCGGCAACCCGAAATAAGGGTCAGACAGCATATGGCTTAGCAACGTGTTATCCACCTGCCCGGTTAGCGCCCAGGCAGCATCTTTATCATAGGGTTGCGCCCGGTTGCGCCACACCCAGGCATCCAGCAGCATATTGCCCGGCCCGGTGTCATAGCCTTTTACCGGACGTCCTGGCACCAGTACTGAAATATTGGCGATTCCACCGATATTCAGTACGATTCGCCGTTCCACCGGATGTTGCAGCAGTGCGTGATGAAACACCGGCACCAGCGGCGCGCCCTGTCCGCCCAACGCCATATCGCGCCGACGAAAATCGCCAACGGTCGTGATGCCGGTAACAGCGGCGATACGGTTGCAATCGCCAATTTGCATCGTACAAGGGGCATCGCCGTCCGGCTCATGCCAGACCGTCTGCCCATGACAACCAATCGCCGTAATCTCGTTTGCACTCAACCCGGTCTGACGTAACAACGCCTGTACCGCGTCGGCAAACAGTGCACCGAGCCGGGTATCCAATCGCCCCAGTTCAGAAAGCGTCACTGCCTGTCCCTGATTCATGCTCAATATCGTCTGTCGAATCACTGGCGGAATCGGGTGACAGTAACTGGCTTGCTGAGCAACAGTGTGCTCATCAATAGCAGCCAGCACCACATCGATACCATCCAGACTCGTGCCGGACATTACACCAATATATCTTCCAGACCTCATGGAATTACCTTTGTTATGCAAAATGATCGCTGGTCACGCCATAACCTCACGGGTCTAACAGTGATGATTCGTCGACGGCCTATTCTGGTTAGCTTTTGTCTTTTTTGTCATACAGACTATTCGGGCAATAAATGACCATTCGGGACATTTTTTCAGAAAAAGAGGACTTCACAAACAACCTGATAACGCGTTTATTATCAATTTAGTCGCGCTATTCTATCCTGAGTATCCACCGAAACAGTAGAATGGTGGTTTCGACCACGCCATAATGCGACATAACTTCGTCGGCCCAGGCTGCGCCCCCGACACAGACACAGCTATAACAGGAGTCTTTCTATGATGAAACGTTTTCTTGTGATCACTTTAGCAGGTATCACACTGGCTGGCTGCGCCAATACCAGCACCCTGTCAGGAGACGTTTACAGTGCATCCGAAGCTAAGCAAGTTCAGACGGTAACCTATGGCACCATTGTCTCCACCCGTCCGGTGCAGATTCAGGCTGGGGAAGACAGCAATGTCATCGGTACTATCGGTGGCGCCGTACTAGGGGGATTGGTTGGTAATACTATTGGTCGCGGTACTGGCCGTAATCTGGCAACCGCCGCAGGCGCAGTTGCTGGTGGTGTTGCAGGCAACAGTATTGAAGGCGCGGTCAACCGCGTTCAGGGCGTAGAGCTGGAAATTCGCAAAGATGATGGCAGCACTATCATGGTGGTGCAAAAACAAGGCGATACCAAGTTTCATGCAGGTCAACGTGTAGCGATGGCCAGCAATGGCCGCTCGATCACCGTGTCTCCACGTTAAGATTCAATTGTCAATCACCACCCAATGGGTGGTGATTGTTTCATGTCATCAATTCGGCCAGTATATTCAGACATACCATAATTCACACGATATTCCCGCCATATTTCGAGTTTGCAGGCACGTTGACTTTACTCAGCCCGTCCATGAGCCTCGTTGCTTGATGCTACAACAGCTGCATTCATCGTTGCCCCCGGCAGCGTTACCGCTTCCCCAACCACTCACTGATGTAAGCGTCTGGTATGCCGCCCGGTTGCTGCATTACAAATGCACGCCATCAACCTTATAATGAAAGGTAAACACGTGTATTGTTCAAAACATCAGCGTTTTGTTCTGCAACTCGAATTATTTTGAGTATGTGTTTCCTGGAATTCGAATTCGTCCGCCAAGACATTTACTTTTTCTATTAATTAAGACTGGCTCTCATGTAATGCCAAAATATTTTTTTCCAATCGGGAGATAATAGTGGCTAATTCATCCACTTCTTCCGGAGTAATACCATCTAATATTTCGCTGCGAGTCTGATCAATAACATCATTAACAGCCTGAATGATAGGATCTGCCGAATCAGTTAACAAAATACGCTTGGCACGCCGGTCTTGGGCACAAATGTGCCGGGTAATTAATCCTTTATCTTCCAATTGATCCAATGTACGCACTAATGAAGGCTGTTCTATTCCTATCGCTTTGGCAAGCTGAATTTGGGACTGCCCAGGTGGCAGTTGATGAATATTATGCAATGTGACCCAATGCGTCTGTGTCAACTCCAGGGGCTTCAATCGATGATCAATCAAAGCTCGCCATACACGAACCAACCGGGCTAAATCAGAACCTAACGGCAATTCCATCACTTCTCCTTATAGTTAGTAAGCTAATCAACTTCCCTGGATTGCAATCAACTCTGATTTAAAGCAAAAGCTCAATAAAGAACGTCTTATTGTTATCAATCTATTCTAGCAAATAATAATTAATTAAAAATGATCTTGAACTTAATTTATATCATTAAATATCGTCATATCGGCTAAAACAAGGTTGGCTGTTCCGGCTCAGAGGGAATTGAATTCTTTTCACTCCGCTGCGAGCGTTTCATTCTTTGCCGACACAGCCGCAGCACATCCTGTTTTTGCGCATCACTCATTGTTCCCCAACTAAAACGCTCGCTGCGGCTTCGGAAACAACCGCGGCAGAACCCACGGTCATCCGCCTGACAGATACCTCGACACGGATTGGGAACGGGAAAAAGCTCAAGCTGCTCAGCCACAGGACCTCCTCATCTGCCCATATTGAAGCTTTGATTGCCGTCACTGGCAAGCCTTACGTAGCGTTAATGCATAATTCACTACCATAGTGCCGACTATCACGTCTGTCATGTCGGTTTCTTTGGCGAACGTGATAAAAACAGCACTCAGCTACAGGTTTGAACTCCCCCCGACAACGACGCTATACTCTGGCCCTATTGTTTCAGGCGCTAACGGAAAACCACCAGTGTCGCCCAGGCGGTTAACTTACTGATCAAATAGGGGTCATTATGCGTTTACTTCATACCATGCTACGCGTTGGCGATCTGCAACGCGCCATCAATTTTTACACCACGGTATTAGGAATGCGTTTGTTGCGCACCAGCGACAATCCGGAATACAAATACTCTCTGGCATTTGTCGGCTATACCGAGGAAAGCGACGGCGCAGTGATCGAACTGACCTACAACTGGGACGTGGATAGCTATGAAATGGGCACGGCCTTCGGTCATATCGCATTAGGTGTGGATGACGTGGCAGGTGCCTGCGAGCGTATCCGTCAGGCCGGAGGTAAAGTAACCCGTGAAGCGGGTCCCGTCAAAGGCGGTACGACTGTTATTGCCTTTGTGGAAGATCCAGATGGTTACAAGATAGAACTGATTGAACGTTCACAAGCCGGTCAAGGTCTGGGTAACTGATCTCCCGTCTTTGCTATTCAGGCACCAACGCGTGTCTGCCTTTCCGGGGGAGCAATGATTCGCCGTCATGCGCGATTACTGCATCCCCCACCCGAATTTGCCATAATGCGCACTGCATATTATTGAAGAAACAAGAAACGAATGGCTGAGAAAAATAACCTGAACGCTCTTAACGCGCGTTTTCGTGGCTTTTACCCTGTTGTTATTGATGTGGAGACCGCCGGGTTTAACGCGAAAACTGATGCGCTGCTGGAAATTGCAGCCGTAACGCTAAAAATGGATGAAAGCGGTTGGTTACAGCCGGACGACACGTTGCATTTTCATATCGAACCGTTTGAAGGCGCTATTCTGCGACCGGAAGCATTGGCGTTCAACGGCATTGATCCTGCCAATCCACTGCGAGGAGCCGTGAGCGAATATGAAGCACTACACAGCATCTTCAAGGCGGTACGTAAGGGAATCAAGGATCAGGACTGCAGTCGTGCCATCATCGTGGCGCATAATGCCACCTTCGATCACAGCTTTCTGATGGCGGCAGCAGAACGCTGCGGTCTGAAACGTAACCCATTCCACCCGTTTGCCACGTTTGACACCGCCGCGCTCAGTGGGCTGGTGCTAGGACAGACCGTTCTGGCCAAAGCCTGCATCGCGGCGGATATTCCTTTCGACGCCAGCCAGGCTCATTCAGCGCTCTATGACACCGAACGAACAGCGCAGCTGTTTTGTGAACTGGTTAATCGCTGGAAGCGTATGGGTGGCTGGCCGTTGGCTTCAGCCGCGAATACCGACATACCGGTAAGCATCGATAGCGAAAAGTAAAGCCATCAGGCAGCACAACGCTGCCTGATAATTAATAAAGAGGATTACTGCTGGTTTTCCTGCTGGGAACGGTATTTATCGGCAGTTTCTTTAATCAGTTGTTGCAGTTCACCGCGCTGATACATCTCAATCACGATGTCGCAACCGCCAACTAATTCACCATCCACCCACAACTGCGGAAATGTCGGCCAGTTGGCGTATTTTGGCAGTTCGGCGCGGATATCCGGATTCTGCAGGATATCTACATAAGCAAAACGTTCGCCACACGCTGACAACGCCTGTACCGCCTGAGCAGAAAAGCCGCAGCTTGGCAGTTTTGGAGAACCTTTCATGTACAGCAGAATCGGGTTTTCAGCGATCTGACGCTGAATTTTTTCAAGTGTCGTTGTCGTCATTCTATTGCTTCCTCAAGCGCGTGATGATCAGCCTGTCAACGGCTGGTCATGTGACTCGCGGCAGACTATCGCATACCGCTTCTTTATATTTTGTATTCTAACGATAGCGACGACCACAAAAAAACGCTATCTTTTGTAAGGTCTTATTCATCGCCCCATCCATCCACACAGGACAACGCTAATTTGTTTAATAATTAAGCAGCAAATACTGTTATTAACGTTTTCTCACTATTTTGTAGTAACATTGCATTATCACCTGCTTTTTTATCAGGTCATTTTCGGGAATACTGTAAACAGTGAACGATTGAGGACAACTTTCGGTCAAAATTATTATGCGTTTATTTATTACGCTTTTTTTATTATTTTTCAGTAACCTGTTTTTTAATCTGGCGAACGCTAATCCACATGGGTCTGCGGTATTACCGCGCAAAAACGGTGTGGAAGCGGCGAATAACGCTATTGATGAATCTAAGAAAAGCAAAGCAGCCAAAAACACCAACAAAAAAGGCGCAGCGCCGACACATAGCAAAAAACCGGAAAAAACGACTCAGGCTGCACCGGTCAAAACAGCATCGGTTCACGATAAAAACAGCAAACCGCACAATGACAAAAAGCCGTTGATGGTCGCCAGCTCGTCCCATTCGACCAACAAGAAGCAGCAAGAAAAAAATCTTCAGGCCAAAGCGCCAGCAGGCAAAACCACGAAAAAAAGCGCCCCTGCTCAGACCCATAGCAGCCACAAAGCACATGAAGCTGTGATTGCCAAAACCACAAGCAAAAAAGGCAGGCAGGACAAAACTGCGCCATCCCTCAACGCCACTCACCAAAAACGGTATCAACACGCTAAACTGACCGCCATGAACAAGCTGATGAGTCAAATCGGCAAACGTTATCATTGGGGTGGCGCTACGCCACGTTCTGGCTTCGACTGCAGCGGATTGGTCTATTACGCCTATAAAGATGTAGTGAAAATTCAAATCCCGCGTACAGCCAATGAGATGTTCCACCTGCGTGATGCCGCGCCGATCAAGAAAAGCGAGTTGGAAAGCGGTGACCTGGTGTTCTTCCACATCACCAACCGCGGTGCTGCCGACCATGTGGGTGTCTATCTCGGTAATGGTCGCTTCATTCAGTCACCGCGCTCCGGTGCAGACATTAAAATCAGCAAACTGAGCGAAGATTACTGGCAAGATCATTATGTTGGCGCTCGCCGCGTGGTCACACCCAAAACCATCCGTTAAGCAACAACCGGCTGGAATACTGTTGAATGAATACTTCCGTTGAATAAGACACGTTGAGATAACACAAAAGGGGCGTTATGCCCCTTTTGGTGTATTTGATGCTGATAAAGATACCGGTTTTTGATACCGATAGATTTCACCGCTGATGATGAGAACACCAGTTGCAATCAGTTCAGTATCGCACTCAGACTAAAGACAATGATCATCGCCAGCGTAGCCACCGTGGTGAACAGTGACATTTTCAGATTAGTATCCATATATTCTCCTGTTATTGACTGATATCACGTCATGTCTGAGTAAGCCCCGGCAGGCGGGGAATCACACAAAATATAGGTGTATTATGACTCAACCGAGGTCAAAAAACCGAATTCTGCGTCACAGAGATAACACGAATTGCCTCTTCCACTTTTGCTCTAAATCGGCCAAAATCCGCAGTTTACGATATACACTGCGTTGGTCGATGCGTCAGTCCTCCCTTCAGCTACAACCTCGGCATGTCTCCTCCTGAATGTTGCCTTGCTTGTCTGGCAGGAGAAAATTTCACGCAGGCAAACGATTAACAACATATTTACTGCTGTAACAGATCAGCGACTGTAACAGATGAGTTCAGGAGTCACTTTAGATGGCAACGATCAAAGATGTGGCAAAACGCGCGGGCGTTTCAACCACAACCGTATCACACGTGATCAATAAAACACGTTTCGTCGCCGAAGAGACCAAGGCTGCGGTGCGCGCAGCGATTGATGAATTGCATTATTCACCCAGTGCAGTGGCCCGTAGCCTGAAAGTCAACCACACCAAATCTATCGGCCTGCTGGCAACCTCCAGCGAAGCGCCCTATTTCGCCGAAATTATCGAGGCGGTGGAAAACAGCTGCTACGCCAGAGGTTACACGCTAATCCTGTGCAACTCCCACAACAATCAGGATAAGCAGCGTGCTTACCTATCCATGCTGGCACAAAAGCGGGTCGATGGGCTGTTGGTGATGTGTGCTGAGTATCCGCCTGAATTGTTGTCCATGCTGGCGGACTATCGTCACATCCCGATGGTGGTGATGGACTGGGGCGAAGCCCATAACGATTTTACCGATACTATTATTGATAATGCATTTGCGGGCGGCTACATGGCCGGGCGCTATCTGATTGAGCGTGGTCACCGTGACATCGGCGCTATTCCCGGCTCTCAGGGGCGCAATACGGGCAGCGGGCGTTACCTGGGGTTCCTGAAAGCGTTGAAAGAGGCTGATATTCCCTTACGGGAAGACTGGGTGGTTCAGGGCGACTTTGAGCCAGAGTCCGGCTACAAAGCGATGCACCAGATTCTGGCCCAGAAACAACGGCCAACGGCAGTATTCTGCGGCGGCGATATCATGGCGATGGGTGCCATTTGCGCCGCTGACGAGCTGGGTCTGCGTGTGCCACAGGATATTTCGGTGATCGGTTACGACAATGTACGTCACTCCCGATATTTTACTCCCGCACTGACCACCATTCATCAACCCAAGGAACGACTGGGGCAAGCGGCGTTCTCCATGCTGCTTGACCGTATTACCAGTAAACGCGAGGAAGCCCAAACCATCGAAGTACATCCGACCTTAATTGAACGTCGTTCAGTCGCTGATGGCCCGTACCGCGATTACCGCCGTTAAAATCCAGACAATTCTCTATCTCGCTGCCTGACGACTCGAAATCATGCGGCGTACCGCGCTACGCATGGCCGCGACGAGTGCCGCAACTGCCGAAAAGGCATGACTCAACGTGCTGCTTTAATCCGACGAATCTTGCCGACGGATTAAAGCCGTCATACAATTGACTATATCGTTGATGACAACAATTATGATCATGCGATGTATTAAACGCATCGCCCCATTTTTTCTACTCCACCTGCTGACCGTCGCACCTCTATTTGGTTTCAGCCTTGGTAGATATCTTTGTACCAGCTTTTCTCTTACTTTCCTCTGAGACGCTCAGGGATAGACGATGGTTCGGGTCTACCAAGGTCCGTCATGGTTATGTTGTCTAAATTACTCCTTGCAAAAGCATTTATTTGGCAAGGTAGGGAGAAGTTATGAGTTCATCCTATGTTGAGGAACTGGGGACACCCAATCTACCCTGGTTCCAAATCGTTAATGAAATGCTATCCACCGCCGACATCGCGATTAACGGTTCTCGTCCATTTGATATTCAGGTCCGCAACCCTGAGATGTATAAGCGCGTATTGCGTGATGGCTCGCTCGGATTAGGCGAAAGTTATATGGATGGCTGGTGGGAGTGTGAACGACTGGATATGTTTTTCCACCGTGTGATACGTACCCGACTGGAAAACCAACTACCGCATCGCTGGCAAGATACATTACGGATACTGATAGCACGCTTGACCAATCTACAATCTCGCCGACGTTCCTGGATCGTGGGTAAAGAGCATTACGACCTTGGTAACGATCTTTTCACCCTGATGCTCGATCCTTACTTACAGTATTCTTGTGGTTACTGGACGAAAGCCGAAACGCTTGAACAGGCACAACAAGACAAGCTGCGCCTCATTTGTGAAAAGTTGCAGTTACGTCGTGGCATGACGCTGCTGGATATTGGTTGCGGCTGGGGTGGACTGGCGGAATTCGCCGCACGTCATTACGGCGTCAGTGTCACGGGCGTTACCATATCCCGCGAACAGCAGGTGCTGGCACAGCAACGCTGTCAGGATTTGGAAGTTACCATCATGCTGCAAGACTACCGTGACCTGGACCGGCAGTTTGACCGTATCGTTTCTGTCGGCATGTTCGAACATGTCGGACCGAAAAATTATCCCACCTACTTTCAGGTTGTGAGAAAAAACCTCAAACCTAATGGGTTGTTCCTGCTGCACACTATCGGCACCAATGAAACCAATCTGAAAGTTGACTCCTGGATGAACAAATACATTTTCCCCAACTACTGCCTGCCTTCAGTGCAGCATATCGCACAAGCCAGCGAACCCTATCTGGTAATGGAAGACTGGCACAATTTCGGCGCAGATTATGACCGCACGCTGATGGCCTGGCATGAACGATTCCAGCAACACTGGCCAACCTTGTCGGAGCGTTATTCCGAACGTTTCCAGCGAATGTTCAGTTACTATCTTAACGTCTGTGCTGGCTCGTTCCGAGCACGCGATATTCATCTCTGGCAGGTACTATTTAGCGCGGATGGCGTGGAAGGTGGTTTGCGAGTACCCAGATAACAATTAGCTTCTGGCGAATATCGCCGCTTCAATAACAAAACCGGCAGACAATTGCCGGTTTTGCTTATGATCAAAGCAAAGTTGCGAGGAAGCAGCTTATTCGCCCTGCTCTGCCTGTGCCGCCGCCTGCGCTTGCTGCTGTGCCTGACGAGCCAGAACACGTTCAACCGTATCGATAATGGCTTGGGTTTGCGGGTCGATTTCGATGTTAATACGATCACCCAATCGTTTCTGGCCTAGCGTCGTGCGCAGGAGTGTTTCCGGAATCAGGTGCACGCAAAAACGGCTGCGAGTCACTTCGCCCACCGTCAGGCTGATGCCGTCAATACCGATGAATCCTTTGTGCAGCACATATTTCATCTGTGATTCATCAGACAACCGGAACCAGATCTGATGATTATGTTCCGACGTCAGAATTTTCACGATCTCCGCCGTACACATAATATGGCCGGACATCACATGCCCACCGATCTCATCACCATATTTGGCCGCACGCTCTACATTAACCCGATCACCCACGTTTACGTCACCCAGATTGGTCAGCCGCAACGTCTCTTTGATCAGGTCAAAACTGACCCGATCACCATCGATTCCGGTAACAGTCAGACAACAGCCATTGTGCGCTACGGAAGCGCCCGTTTCCAACCCCGGCAGCAGTTCGGGGGGCAGTTGTACCACATGAGTGCGAAAATTGGGTTTTTCATCGACAGACACGACAGTCGCCGTGCCCTGAACAATACCGGTAAACATGGTGTTGACCTTGCCTCCTGATCAGTAATAGGCGTGAACGCGCGACGACAGTGGTATGACACGACTGAGCCATGTTTGGAAGTGGCTACGTTCACTCATGTCAGGCAGTTTGCACCATATCATCAGGAAAACCAACGGGATCATGCCCGGCGAGTCAATCATTGGTTTACTGTTGGCAAATCGTTACAATAGTTCATCTTTTTTCGTACAAATAAAGGATGATTGTCTTTCTCTCCTCATTAGAGATCTCTCTCCATCCTGCTTTAGGAAGGTGTTTTCGTGCAGAAGTACTTATCAGAAGCCCGTCATTTGCTGGCGCTGGCTATTCCGGTCATCATCGCGCAAGTATCGCAAACCTCAATGGGTGTGGTGGATACCATTATGGCTGGTTCCTACAGCGCCACCGATATGGCGGCGGTAGCGGTGGGTACCTCCATCTGGTTGCCTGTTATCCTGTTCGGCCACGGTTTACTGATGGCGCTTACGCCAGTGGTGGCGAACCTCAACGGCTCAGGGCGCCGGGACCGTATTGCTCATCAAACCCAGCAAGCATTCTTACTGGCGACGGCCATTTCTGTTCTGACCATGGTGGCGCTCTATCAGGGAAAATACGCGATTAACCTGATGCACGATGGCGCTCCGGAACTGGCCGACAAAGCCGTAAAATACCTGCACGCGTTGCTTTGGGGCGCACCCGGTTATCTGTTTTATCAGGTGTTGCGCAGCCAGTGCGAAGGGTTATCCAAAACACAGCCGGGGATGGTGATCGGGTTTATTGGCCTGCTGATCAATATTCCCATCAACTACGTTTTTATCCACGGTAAGCTGGGGATGCCGGAGTTAGGCGGCGTTGGCTGCGGGGTAGCGACAGCCTCGGTATACTGGATAATGATGCTGATGATGGCCGTTTATTCCCGTCACGCGTACTGGCTAAAAGATATTCGTCAGTTCAACGCCCCGCTGAAACCGGATTGGGCAATACTCCGGCGTTTAGCCGGGCTGGGGCTGCCGGTTGCGCTGGCGATGCTGTTTGAAGTGACATTATTCGCTATTGTCGCTCTGCTGGTATTGCCGCTTGGGGTAGTGAATGTCGCAAGCCACCAAATCGCGCTCAACTTCAGTTCGCTGATGTTCGTGTTGCCCCTGTCTGTTGGCGTCGCCGCCACTATTCGCGTCGGCCATCGGCTGGGCGAAGGTTCGGCACAGGCAGCGCGGGTGGCAGCACGCACCAGCATCGCTACCGGCATATTGCTGGCAATGTGCACAGCTATTTTTACCATCACGCTGCGTGAACCTATCGCCATGCTGTACAACCAAAATCCGGATGTGGTGGCAATGGCGTCGCATCTCATGCTGTTAGCGGCGCTCTACCAAATCTCCGATGCCGTGCAGACCATTGGCAGCGGCGTATTGCGTGGCTATAAAGATACTCGCGCTATCTTCTTCATCACCTTCATTGCCTATTGGCTGCTGGGGCTACCGATTGGCTATGTGCTGGCGCTGACTGACATGCTGGTGCCGCGTATGGGACCAGCTGGTTTTTGGTGTGGATTCATCATCGGCCTGACTGCTTCCGCCACCATGATGGTACTGCGTATCCGCTGGGTGCAACGTCAATCGCCAGCCCGTATTCTGGCACGCGCAGCGCGTTGACGACATAATAGAGACAGAGCGCAAAAAACGGTGCTCTGTCTACAAGCTCGCCAATCAGTGTGGCACAGCGGGAATTTTGCGTTTTTCTCCTTGCCAGCAGCCATCCGGCCCGTTAATATTCGTCCCCGCTGTCGCCCTGACGGCAGCTGATAAAAATAATGCGTTCATAGCTCAGTTGGTTAGAGCACCACCTTGACATGGTGGGGGTCGTTGGTTCGAGTCCAATTGAACGCACCATTTTCAGCGTATCAGCACCAACACACATATTGCGACCGTAGCTCAGTTGGTTAGAGCACCACCTTGACATGGTGGGGGTCGGTGGTTCGAGTCCACTCGGTCGCACCAATTCATCCGCTGTTTCTCAATGAATTATCCTTGCCAGTTACTGTTTCTGCTTTCAGTCTATTTCTCGCTCTGTAGTGCACTTTACACACTACCCTGGCCGATGCCTGACTCTGCGCATGACAAAACGGGCTGGATACCCTGCCCGTTTTGTTACCTGACTTGCATTTCGGTTATTTAAAAATCTTCTGCACAAATTCGATATACGCCGGGCGCCAGACGTCCATTTCATGCCCTAAGCCGGGATACTGCCGGTAATCGAATTTCACGCCTTTCTGCTCCAGTTGCGCTTTCAACCCGGCGATATCCTTACCAGTCACCGTATCTTTTTCACCCACCGCCACAGTGAAATTATGCAGTTGTCGATTGATAGCAGCGGCATTCCCCAGTTGTGCGCTAACCTGTGCATTCGGCACCGTTTCTGTGGTCACGCCGCTAAAGGTTGCCAGCCAGCCGAAGTGTTCCAGATGGCTCATGCCGGATACCAGCGCCTGATAACCGCCTTGCGACAACCCGGCCAGCGCCCGGCCATCGGCATCGCGCCGCACATTAAACCGCGCGCTGACCAGTGGAACGATGTCATGAATTAACTCACGATCAGCCGCCGCCGCATTACGTGGATAGAACGTTTTGCGACGATCTTTCGGCGGAAAATCTTCCGCAATGGCGTCGGCGACATCGGTTTCGGTATCCGGGATCACGACCAGCATCGGCGAAATCTTTTTCTCCGCCAGCAGATTATCCATGATTTGAGGAATACGTCCTTGTCTGACGGCAGAATCGCCAGCATCACCGAATCCGTGATAGAAATACAGCACCGGCAACGGCTTGCCCGCGCCAGTGTAGCCCGGCGGCGTCCAGACATAGATTTGCCGTTCCGATTTCAGCGACGCCGAATGATAGGTAACGGTGCGCAGCTCGCCATGCGGCACCGCCCGTGTGTCCAGCACGCTGCCCGGCACCAGAATCATACTGGTGTTGACCTGTCGCTGCGGTTTAGGCAACGCCGAACCAGTGTCAACGCTGCGAAAGCCATCCACATTAAAGAAGTATTCGTACAGATTGGGCTGCTGCGGCTCGCTGCGCCACGACCAGACGCCTAGATCATCTTTCGTCATCGGGTGTGCGACCCAGGTTTCCGGCGTCGCGCCAGTCACCACGCTTACCGATTTGGCATCCGGCGCAAACAGCCGGAAAGTAATGCTGTTATCCGCGTTAACCTGCGACAAATAGTGCCGGGTCGCCACGTCGGTACGCGGTAACGTCGGGATAGCGCCCGACACGGCTTGCGCCGCCAGCGGTGTGGAGATGCTTAGCGCAGAGAATAACAGGTACAGACAGGTTTTCCTGGTTTTCATTATTAACCTCTCTTGTTATGGGTACAGGGTAAACAGGCAGACTGAGCCATGTGCGCTCACCGCCAGCTCTCAACTCAAACACCGGCGGTAACTTAATTCTTCTTGATTTATGCTGTTCATATTTCAAGTTGCAGGTAGGTTGTCTTTCCTGCAACTTGAATCATGTTTGTCTATTAACGTGTCAGCGTTTTTCCGTGACTGGCAATAACCGATTGATACCAGTAAAAGCTCTTTTTACGCCGCCGTTCCAGCGAACCTTTGCCAGCATCATCACGGTCAACATAAATAAAACCGTAGCGTTTGGACATTTCCGCTTTCGAGGCGCTGACTAAATCAATCGGTCCCCAGCAGGTATATCCTAATACCTCCACACCATCGGCAATGGCTTCGCTGACCTGTACCAGATGATCGTTTAAATAACGGATACGATAATCATCGTGAATTTCACCATTTGCTTCGATGTTATCTTTCGCACCCAGCCCATTCTCAACAATAAACAATGGTTTTTGATAACGGTCATACAGGAAATTCAGCAAATAACGCAGCCCCAACGGATCAATCTGCCAGCCCCATTCAGAACTTTCCAGATACGGATTCGGCACCATATTTAATATATTGCCGCGCGTTTTTTCGAGCTGTGATTCATCGGTACTGACACACCCGGTCATATAATAACTGAAAGAAATAAAATCAACGGTGGATGTCAGATCCTGCGTATCCTGTTCTGTAATATTCAGCGTAATACCCTGCTCGCGGAAATAGCGATGCATATACCCCGGATAAGCACCACGTACCTGCACATCACCAAAGAATAACCATTCCCGATTTTGATGCAGACTTTCCATCACATCTTCCGGCTTACTGGTCAGCGGATAGAGCATCGCCCCCAGCAGCATATTGCCGATCGTCGCATCTGGAATAATATCGTGGCAGGCTTTCACCGCCCTGGCGCTCGCCACTAATTGGTGGTGAATAGCCTGATAAATCGCTGCTTTGTCGCTATCCGGCGGCAACCCGACACCAGTAAAAGGCGCATGTAGCGACATATTAATCTCGTTGAACGTCAGCCAGCGTTTGACCTTGTGGCGGTAACGCGTAAACACCGTACGGGCATAACGTTCAAAGCACTCAATGGTCAACCGGTTACCCCAGCCACCTTGTTTTTTCACCAGTCCATACGGCATTTCATAATGTGACAACGTCACTAACGGCTGAATGCCGTGTGTTGCCAGTTCATCAAACAGCCGATCATAAAATGCCAGCCCCGCTTCATTAGGCTCAGCCTCATCACCCTGAGGAAAAATGCGCGTCCAGGCTATCGATACACGCAGGCAGGTAAATCCCATTTCAGCAAACAGTGCAATATCCTGCGGGTAACGGTGATAGAAATCGATCGCCACATCTTTGATGCCGCTGTCACCCGGCTGGCGCGCCACAATGCTGCCAAAGATGCCCTGGGGCTGTAAATCCGACGTGGAAAGTCCTTTTCCATCGGTCAGATAGGCGCCTTCCACCTGATTAGCGGCAATGGCGCCACCCCATAAAAAGTGCTCCGGGAAAGGATTACTCATCACTGATCTCCTGTGTTTCTATTCAACAATTATTCAGCATATCAACTGTGTCAGCGGCGTATTGGCATCCACCTTGCCGCTGGTGACAGACTCAACCCCGCGATAATCTTCGCTGTTGGTAATCACCATCGGGGTAGTGAGGTCGTATCCTGCCGCTACTATCGCCGGACCATCAAACTCCAGCAGCAGGTCGCCCTGACGCACCACATCACCGACACGCACATGTGGGGTAAAATAACGCCCCTCCAGCCGGACGGTATCGATGCCGACATGCATCAGCACCTCCGCGCCGCCCCGCGATGCCAGGCCAACAGCATGATACGTCTTGAACAGCGAGACTATGGTGCCGTCCACCGGCGCATACAGCCGCCCTTGCGAAGGTCGGATAGCGACCCCCTTGCCCATTACGCCGCTGGCAAAGGTGCGATCAGCCAACTGATCCAGCGGCACCAACTCACCCGTCAACGGGCTAAACAGCGTCTCATCACGCACAACGCTAACAACGGCAGCGCTGGTTTGCGTGGCTTCCAACTCAGTCTGCTGCACCACCACCGGTTGTGTTTCGTCTTTAGGAACACCGAACAACCAACTGGTCAACGCCGCGAGAATGAACGACGCCAGCGTGCCGATGATGGCCGCCCATACGCTGCCATCCACGCCGGTCGGCGGAATGATCTGGGTAAAGGTGAAAATGCTGGGAAAACCGAAAGAATAAGTAGTGGTATGGAAATACCCCATGACCGCCGCGCCTACAGCGCCCCCAATACAACCAAAGATGAAAGGGCGACGCAGTGGTAACGTCACGCCGTATACCGCCGGTTCGGTGATACCGAAAATCGCGGCGGAAAATGCCGAACCCGCAATCCCTTTGCGCTTCATGTCGTGGGTGCGCAACAGTATGCCCAGCGTAGCACCAGCCTGCCCCAGCACCGCCGGGGTTAGCAGCGGCAACAGGGTGTCATGCCCCATCACACTCAGGTTATTGAGCATTAATGGCACAAAACCCCAGTGCAGACCGAATATCACACAGACCTGCCACATTGCCCCCATCACGGCACCAGCCAACAACGAATTCAGTCCATACAGCCACTGGTATCCGCCAGACAGCATCTCACTTAACCAGGTCGCGCTGGGACCTATCAGCAAAAACGTCAGCGGAACGCTAATAACAATACACAGCAACGGCGTGAAAAAATTGCGGATATTAGCGTGCAGCCAGCGATTCAGCGGTTTTTCCAGTTTGCAGGATACCCAACTGGCGAACAGAATCGGGATGACCGACGAACTGTAATTGATAAAAGTAATCGAGATACCTAGAAAATAAAGTATTGGGTGATCTGGCTGCTGCATAGCATTGAAGGTGGCTATCATGCTTGGGTGAACCAATGTGGCACCGACCACCAGCGTAGTGAACGGGTTACCGCCAAACTTCTTGCCAGCGGTGTATCCCAGCACAATCGGGAAAAAATAAAACAGCGCATCACTGGCGGCAAACAACAACTTATAGGTGCCGCTGCTCTCGGTTATAAAATGGGTGGCTACCCCCAGCGCCAGAAAACCTTTCAGTATCCCCGTTGCTGCCATCACACCGACAAACGGGGTAAAAATACTGGAAATGATGTCGATAAATCCGGCAAATAAGCTGTCTTTCTTCTCTTCTGATGCCACCGGCTCGTTGAAACGCGACATGTCTTCAAGCGAAAGCAGTGCCTGATAAACATCAGCCACCTGATTGCCTACCACCACTTGAAACTGGCCGCCGCTTTCCACCACCATGATGATGCCTGGGTTATTTTTCAGAATATCCGCATTGGCGGCGGTATTATCTTTCAATTTGAAGCGCAGACGCGTGGCGCAATGCACCACACTAATAATATTTCCCTGACCGCCTACGCCATCTCTTATTTCACTGGCTAATGCTTCGTAATTCATTGCGACATCCTCAATGATCGATCCATGCCTGAAAAAAACCGCTGAGTGACTGATATATACGGTTTCAAGGCACCCTATGTTCAAGGCAAAAAAAAACCTGAACCGTCTCATCGCAGCATAAGGTGCGGAAAGACAGTTCAGGTTTTGCCTGCCTTCTCCAATGAAGAAGATGCAGTCGCAATCCATATTTATTGTTTACAGATTACCAGTGCGATCTATTCTGACAAGCGTTTTACCCAGGCAATCTATTATTTTGTGATACCACTCAAGTTTCGGTTTTCTACACCTGATTTTTATTTTCTGCCTGATCCTGTAATTCCGAACGCACCCGTTCGATATGAATAGCCAGAAACATCAACTCTTCTTTCGTCAGGGTATAGTCGTAATGTCGTATAATATGATCCCGTATTTTTTCGGCGCAGTGATACGCCTGCGTATATTGCGCTTTCACTACATCGTGCAGCGATTCATCTTCACTGAATACCGGCGTACGGCCCACTAATCGCTGCGCAAAAAACTTCAGATGAGTCACAAATCGGTGATAACTAAAAGCTTGCTCGTTATAGTCAAGATTCAGCTGATATTTCACAATATTCAAAATTTCCTGTATCACGCGGGTTATATGCATCACTTCTGGCATATGGCCATCCAGTTGGGCATTCACCAGATGCAGCGCAATAAAGCCCGCCTCGTCTTCCGGTAACTGAACCCCAAGCCGTCGGTGAATAATCCCCAACGCTTCCAGCCCGATGGCGAACTCTTTCTGATACAGTCGTTTAATTTCCCACAATAATCCATTACGAATATCCACCCCTTGCCGGTGCCGCTCAATGGCAAAGTGGCAATGGTCGGTTAATGAAATGTAGAGGCTATCTTGCAGATTTCCGGGCAGCTTTTCTTTCGCCAGCGCGATAATCCTATCAGCGGTAGTCACCACCTCCAGCGGAATGCGCTCCAGCACATCGCTCAGCCTTGCCGTCAGTTCGCTGCTGCGCAGAGCGAAAACTTTTTCTATTAGCGCAACATCCACACTATCTCCCGGTCGTTTTTTGAATCCCAGTCCACGCCCCATCACGACCTGTTCGTTATTATGCTCATCCATGACCGTGACGACGTTATTATTCAATATCTTGGCAATCTTCATTGTCCGACCCCTGAAAACAAAAAAACCAGACGTCCACAGTAAACGCGAACATCTGGTTTTGCCTGCCGATAGCAGTAACAACCCTGAATAGCAGTAACAACCCTGGGTTGCACGCCGCCACGACACAGGCATGTCGCTGACCAGATACAACCGACTAACGCTAAATTACCACTGGTTCACGGCGGCTCAACCTTCAGGGGATGGAAACGTGACCCGGATCGACCCAGAACCAATATTCCCGCCGCCAGAGGTTGCCAGACCAGCCACTACCATCCCAGGTTTCCGTCTTTTTACTACACCGACAGCCAGAGATTCTTAGGGCATTTGCGCAACAAATTTGTGTAAAAATAATAAATCGTACATTTTTTTGCGCAAGAGCACGAAAATACGCGTTATCCATCCCTTCAACAGCTTGTATCTCTTTGTCTGATAACTATAATACGGAACGTTGTTTCATTGAATGGTTTCAGCGAATCCACGTGCCACTGACAAAAACACCACCGACAACACAATCCTCAGGGATATTGCCGCCTCGTCCACTTTGTTTTATGGGCAATATCCAGTCACGTGTTTCTTCATTTCTCCTCGCCTGTCACCATCTATACTTACCATTCTCTCGCTGTCGCAAACGTATTGTTCCCGAAGGTTCAGCTTTAGCTAACCGTCGGTCATCCTGTTTTTTTATCCATCACAACTTGTAGAAACTACCGTTATGAAAAAGACCAAAATCGTTTGTACCATCGGTCCGAAAACCGAATCAGAGGAAGTACTGGGCAAGCTGCTGAGCGCAGGCATGAATGTAATGCGCCTGAATTTCTCTCACGGTGACTACGCAGAACATGGTCAACGCATTAAAAATCTGCGTGCCGTGACAGAAAAAACCGGCCTGAAAGCAGCCATTCTGCTGGATACCAAAGGCCCGGAAATCCGTACCATCAAACTGGAGAATGGCGCAGACGTCTCACTGACCGCAGGCCAGACCTTCACCTTCACCACCGATCAGAGCGTTATCGGCAACAAAGACCGTGTAGCGGTCACCTATGCCGGCTTTGCCAATGACCTGAGCGTCGGAAACACGGTGCTGGTTGACGATGGCCTGATCGGTATGGAAGTCATCGAGATCAAAGGCGGTGAGGTTATCTGTAAGGTGCTGAACAACGGCGATCTCGGCGAAAACAAAGGGGTCAACCTGCCGGGCGTGTCCATCCAGTTACCTGCACTGGCCGAAAAAGACAAACGTGACCTGATTTTCGGTTGCGAACAGGGTGTCGATTTTGTGGCAGCCTCCTTTATTCGTAAACGTTCCGACGTAGAAGAGATTCGCGCCCATCTGAAACAGCATGGCGGCGAACACATCCAGATCATCTCCAAAATTGAAAACCAGGAAGGTCTGAATAACTTTGACGACATTCTGGACGCCTCTGACGGCATCATGGTCGCCCGTGGCGATCTGGGCGTGGAGATTCCCGTTGAAGAAGTAATCTTCGCGCAAAAAATGATGATCGAAAAATGCAACCTGGCTCGCAAAGTGGTGATCACCGCCACTCAGATGCTGGATTCAATGATCAAGAACCCGCGTCCGACCCGCGCCGAAGCAGGTGACGTCGCCAACGCCATCATCGACGGCACCGACGCTGTGATGCTGTCTGGCGAGAGTGCTAAAGGCAAATACCCGCTGGAAGCCGTCACGATTATGGCCACTATCTGCGAACGCACCGATAGAGTGATGAAATCGCGTCTGGATAAACTGCAACACACCAGCAAATTGCGCATCACCGAAGCGGTGTGCCGCGGCGCGGTGGAAACGGCAGAGAAACTGGAAGCGCCACTGATTGTGGTTGCCACCCATGGCGGTAAATCGGCTAAATCTATCCGCAAATATTTCCCACATGCCCGCATTCTGGCGCTGACCACCAACGAAATCACCGCACGTCAGTTGCTATTGAGTAAAGGTGTGGAAACCATGCTGGTGAAAGAAATCGCCTCTACCGATGATTTCTACCGCATTGGCAAAGAAGCGGCACTGAAGAGCGGCCTGGCCCAGGAAGGCGATATTGTCGTGATGGTTTCTGGCGCGCTGGTGCCGAGCGGCACGACTAACACCGCATCGGTACATCGTCTGTAATTCGATAATGAGAATCTATTAAGCGCCCTGCGGGGCGCTTTTTTGTTCGTGACGACATTTTTAGCTGATGCAAAAGCGTGATCAGTTATACAGAAAAAATATATATACAGCCGCAAAGGTCAGAGTATTCTGATAAGATCAGCCTGTTTTGCTTACTTTTTTTAACCTACCTGTAAAACTCGATGATTCTTTGAGCGAACGATCAAAATTAAGCGCGTTCCCATAAAAAATTTATTCTCATCAGAAAACGGTTTGTGTAATACTTGTAACGCTACATGGAGATTAACTCAATTTAGAGGGTATTAATAATGAATCGTACTAAACTGGTACTGGGCGCGGTAATCCTGGGTTCTACTCTGCTGGCTGGTTGCTCCAGCAACGCTAAACTGGATCAGCTGTCTTCTGACGTTTCTTCTCTGAACGAAAAAGTATCTGCTCTGACCAGCAAAGTTGACGCTCTGGCTACCGACGTGCAGGCTGCTAAAGATGACGCAGCTCGTGCTAACCAGCGCCTGGACAACCAGGTTCGTACTTACAAAAAGTAAGAACTGGTTGAATGAAAAATGGCGCACACTGTGCGCCATTTTTTTTGTCTTTCCGTTGCTCCATCACACCACCAGCTTAACCCACCATTTGCCTTACCAAACTCGTTAAGCCATTCTGGCAAGATGCCTGACGTGCCAGAACGCCCTCTCATGACGTCCTGGCTTCGGTTGTCGCTAGTGCGACGGAGATGTTCCGACTGCCGATATCGGTGCTGCGCTTTGCGATAACGCTTGATGCGACGATGACGTTTGACGCGATATAGTTTGCCCGATGTTAACCAGCACGGGCATACCGGAACGGCGGACAATCGCATTCTGAACTACCTCAGCATCAGTATCATCATTGTGAATAAACGCTTTCACCTTCTGGTTCAGCGCAATCGGCATGGTTTGCGGGTCATCCTTATCGGTACGTGATAGCGGCTGATGCACTTCCACATAACGTTTCCCATCCGGCTCCACCGCAATCTTAACGGGTTCATTGATGATCTGCACACGGGTGCCTACCGGCACGTCATTAAACAGCGCTTCGATATCTTCCGGGCGCAGGCGGATACATCCAGAACTCACCCTCATGCCGATGCCAAAATCAGCGTTGGTACCATGGATGGAGTACACGCCGCCGCTTTTCTCCAACCGTAACGCAAATAATCCCATCGGGTTATCCGGACCACCAGGAACCATCGCCGGTAGGGTGACCCCTTGTTCTTTATAATGGCGGCGCGTATTGGCGGTAGGTATCCAGGTCGGGTTTGGACGCCGCTCAATAACGTGAGTGACCATCACTGGCGTGTTGCGGCCAAGCTGGCCGATGCCAATCGGATAAACGACCACGGTATTTTTTCCCTTCGGGAAATAGTAGAGCCGTAATTCCGCCAGATTAACCACTATTCCCTCCCGTGGCGTATCAGGCAGCAGCATCTGTAGTGGGATCGTCAGTCTGGAACCTGGCTTCGGCAGATAAGGGTCGGCTCCAGGATTAGCTTCCAACATGCCAAGCAGGCCAATTTTGAATTTGGCGGCAATGGATTCCAGAGGATGACCGTCGTTAGGCACGGTGTAGCTACTATTTTCCCCGATCAATCGACTATCCGGAGGAGGCAGAGGGTACTCAGTTGCATTAGCTGGCGGCATCCCCGCCAGGCAGGACGCAAACAATAATCCCATCAGGGTAAGTACACGTTTCATTATCAGATTCCTGTTGTAATACTGAAGATAGGGTGAGCGCCAGAGCGCGACGTGAAATCACCCTCATCACAGACGCGGGTGAATCGCCATTGGCGAGCACTTTCTTTCTTATTGCTTATCAATAGGTTGAATCTCTTTCATCATTGGAAGCTCCCAAGGATAAAAGCAGGGTAGCAGGAAATCCACCGGATGGATTCTGAAATGTGACGCAGCAGGGCGCAAGCACTGCGCCCTGTGATTTGCTTATAGTCGCTTATAGCAGAGTAACTTATATCAGCGCACCAGCCCGCACCTGTACCGTGCGCAGTATGGACGCCAGCCCTTGCGAGCGCGACGGCGTCAGGTGTCGACTCAACTCCAGGGAGGCGAAAAACGGGCGTACATCCTGTTCGATAATCTCCTGGGCAGATAGCCCCTGATACAGACTAAAAACAATGGCAATCAACCCCTTGACAATGGCAGCATCGCTATCGCCATACAACACTACCTTGCCTTGTTTATCACACGTTAAATCAATCCAGGCCTGACTCTGGCAACCCGATACCCGATTATCATCCTGACGCTGTGCGTCGCTAAATGGTTCCAGACTAGCGCCCAGCTCAATAATATAGAGGTACTTTTCTTCCCAGTTGCTGCAACGAGAAAAATTTCGCAGCAGTTTCTGTGGTTCCGGCAGTTTCATCATAACAATGCTCCAGACATGATAATGTTATGCCGTCGGTTCACTCACCCAACAGCCGATGTATCCGATACAATCCCTCCACCAATCGATCAATCTCCACCTGACAGGAATACAGCGCCAGCGAGGCGCGACACATGCTGGGCACGCCATAACGGCTCATCAGCGGCATAGCACAATGGTGGCCGGTACGAATGGCTATGCCGTACTGGTCAAGAAAGCTGCCAACGTCAAACGCATGGTGATGTCCCAGATTGAAGGCGATTACCCCCTGGCGATTCACCGGACCGTACAGGCAAAACGTGGGGACTTCAGCCAACGATGCCAGCGCATAACGCATCAACCGATCTTCATGCACTTGAATCGCCTCAATCCCCAACGAAGAAACATAATCCAGCGCGGCCCCCAGACCTATCACACCAGCGACATGGGGCGTACCGGCTTCAAAACGCCATGGCGTACCGGCATACGTGATCCCTTTTTTCAGGCTGACCTCACGGATCATGGCTCCACCGCCTTGCCATGGCGGCATAGCCTGCAACAGTGCGCGTTTGCCGTACAGTACGCCGATGCCTGATGGACCGTAGAGCTTATGGCCGGAAAATACGTAAAAATCACAATCCAGCGCCTGCACATTTACGGGCCGGTGCATTACCGCCTGCGCACCATCCACCAGCACTTTCGCCCCACAAGCATGAGCCTGACGGATGATTTCCTCCAACGGATTGGCAGTACCCAGCACGTTGGAAACCTGTGTTACTGCCACCAGCCGGGTGTTTTCATCCAGCAATGCCGGCAACTGAGCCATATCCAGTTCACCGTCATCAGTAATAGGCAGAACACGCAACGTCAACCCGCGCGTCTCTGCCAGCATCTGCCAGGGCACAATGTTAGCGTGGTGGTCCATTTCGCTGATGACCAGATTGTCGCCGGGCTGAAACGCGATACGACCATAACTGTTAGCCACCAGATTAATGGCCTCGGTAGCACCGCGTACAAACACGATTTCCTCTGCCAACGCCGCGTGGATAAAGGCAGCCACCTTTCCTCGAACCTCTTCCATCGCTTTGGTCGCGCGAGCACTCAGGGTATGGATACCACGGTGCACCGCAGCATACTCGTGTAGATAAAAATCCCGCTCGTGCTCAATAACCGCCCACGGCTTCTGTGCGCTGGCGGCACTGTCCAGATAGGCCAGCGGATACCCGTTAACTGATTGCTGCAAAATCGGGAAATCTGCTCGTACACGTTCAATAGGATAATTCATGCGCTTTCTCCTTCCCGTGCCTGCAGCGCTGAGCCACGCATGTCAATACCGCATCACGTAATACATGATTGTCGAACGCCTCCGTCAGCTCGGCGTCAGGCAGGCGCTGCCATTGTTGCAACATCCGTTGTGCATTATTGTTGGTTGATAAGCCAGTCATAGCCCTGCTCCTCCACCTGTTTCACCAGCGTAAAATCTCCGGATCGGACAATCCGCCCCTGACAGAGCACATGTACGTAGTCTGGCCGTATCTGATGCAACAGGTGCGGATAATCGGTGAGGATGATGAAAGCGCGCTTACCGTCACGCAACGCGCTGATGCCATCGGCGACGATTTTTAACGCATCGCTATCCAGCCCGGAATCAGGCTTATCCAGAATACACAAATCGGGTTCCAGCACCGCCATTTGCAAAATGTCATTGTGCTTTTTCTCACTACAGGAAAAATCGACGTTGACCGAACGTGCCAACAGGTCATCCGGCACGTTCAGCAATTGAATTTTGTCCTTAATCCAGTATTCAAAATCAAACCTGTCTAGTGCCGATTGCTGGCGATAAGCACGCACGGCATTCAGCGACGTTTGCAGGAAAATGCGATTACTAACACCGGCGATTTCCACCGGGTACTGAAACGCAATGAACATCCCTTCGCCAGCACGCGCTTCCGGCAACAACGCCAACAGGTCTTTGCCCTTAAAACGCAGCGAGCCGCCGGTCACCGTATATCCTTCACACCCAGCCAAGGTGGCGGACAAGGTACCCTTACCCGCCCCGCTCGGCCCTATCACGGCATGAACCTCACCTGGGCTGACACGAAGATTCAACCCATTGATGCCAGGCTTGTCTTTGACGCTAACGTTCAGGTTTTCAATCGTTAGCACGCGGTTATCCTTGCGGCGTTTTGCCTGTCGTTCATGATTTTCCGCACCGCGACACGGTGCATGGCGTCCCATCACGATGGCGTTTTCATCAACCCACACCGTATTTGGGCCGAGGGACAATAATTTCTGTGCTTCCACCGCCAGCTCCAGCGGCAAGGCTGATAACACGTCTTTGCAGAAACCGTTCACAATCATCGAAATAGCGTCGTTTGCACTGATACCTCGCTGCAGACAATAGAACAGTTGATCCTCGCCAATGCGCAAGGTCGTGGCTTCATGGTTGAGCTGCGTGCAGTTATTCTCCACATCCATGCAAAGCATGGTATGCACGCGGCAGTCGCCACCAACCAGCATCGAATGACACTGGGTGAAATGGCGCGCATCTGTCGCACTGGGCATAATTTTCACCAATCCACGGTAGGTGTTTTCGCTATGTCCAGCGGCAATTCTTCTGGTGATGATGGTTGAACGAGAGTGCTTGCCGATGTGAATCATTTGGGTACCGGTATCTGCCTGCTGGTGGCCGCGAGTCAACACCACCGAGCAAAATTCGCCTGTCGAGTAGTCGCCGCGCAGAATCACGCTTGGATATTTCCAGGTCACCGCCGATCCGATTTCTGATTGCGTCCAGTTCATACGGGACGAGTTGCCAGCACACAATGCGCTCTTGGTGACGAAGTTGAGAACACGGCCTTCACTGCCCTGGCTAAAGAACCAGTTCTGTAACGTGTAATATTTCACTTCGGCATTCTGGTTAACGATCACCTCTACGACTGCCGTACGTAGCTGACAATTGTCGTGTACCGGCGCCGAACACCCCTCGATATAGCTGACATAGCTATTGTCATCGGCAATCAAGAGGGTACGTTCAAACTGACCGCTCCAGGCCGTGGCGGAGCGAAAGTAAGTTGACAGTTCCACTGGGCAGCGCACGCCTTTCGGGATGTAGACGAAGGTCCCCTGGGAAGCCAGTGCAGCATTCAGCGCAGCGAAAAAATTGCTGCTGGCGGGCACCACGGTACCCAGATACTGGCGCACCCGCTCCGGATACGCCTGAATCGCTTCGCTGAACGAACAAAAAATGATGCCTTGCTTCGCCAGCCTGTCCTGATAGAGGGCGGCTACGGGCGCTGAATCAAAAAGAGCGCCTGTCGCCACCTCTTGTTTATTGTGGTGGACAGTATCGTTATAAAGAACTGCGCCGGCGCGTTGTTGCGTCGTGCCGGGCTCGCAACCGCCCCGCTCGCAAAACGAAGCGGAGTTATCGCGGTGATCCTGACCGTTCAAAGGGTCGTAATGCGCGTTCAGACCGTGTGGTTCCTCCATCTGCAACCAGGCCCGATAAGCGCTGAGCCGAAACTCCAGCATCCATTCCGGCTCATTACGTCTGGTGGAAAGTGCTCGCACCACATCTTCATTGATGCCATTTGTCAAATTACTGCGTGCCATCATTGTGCTCACCTTGTTTGCGGTTATACCCCACCGTACGCCAGCGAATAATATCGACCACCTGGCAGCTTTTTCTGTTCAGTTCGAATATCTATACCCGTCATACTTCACGTTGCAGGTGCGTTGGCTCTACTCGCTCACACCCACATTAGTTACGGGTATAAATTGCTGAGTGGCAAAAATGAAGGAATAAATAAAAATAATAGATATCACTTAAAATCATTATTTCCAGATGATTATATTTAGGGAAAAATATTCATCCTAAACTCATTATTTCAGTACTATCACCATGCAAAAATACAACAAAAAAACCAATAAATAATTGTATAATAAACATTTAACACATTTTAATGTGAGTAATTACTATTAGCAGACTATCAGTATAGCACTCATTGAACAACCTGTTTTACGAACACATTAGCCATGAAAAAATTTAATGCAAAATAATCATACGCAATAATAAATGCAGCCCGTTTCAGGCAAAAAATGCGATCATGATTGCCTCCCGCTGATAAATCCCGTTCAGATGCATTGCATGATAAATAGCCTGAAAATATGATAATGATTATTATTTTATGAACAGGTACCAGACATGTTCCCATTCAACACCTGGTTACAAGCACAGCTTGATAATTACCGGCAGCAGTTGCGTAACACCACGATGGAATTTTATCTGGCGGAGTCATCGCTGGAGCGGGATGACAGTGAGATTAGCGAATTACGGCGCTATTACCTGACTGGAATGCATATGGCGGAACTGAGCCAGCAGCAGGGCGATGAAAATCGTTATCTGTCCAGCCTGATCAAACTTCACCAACGTCTGATTCATGAAATCAATAATATCGGGCGCGACCAGCTGTTCCGGGTGCAAAGTTACTACTTTGCACGCCAGACGCTACGGTGCATTTGCGTCCAGTTCAATCTGATGGGTCACTGGGATAAAGCCACCGCTTTTCAGGCTGATTTTATGCAACAGGTGGCCTTTATCCCGTTATGCCGTGCGTGGTCGAGAACTGACCTGCCGGGCCATAAGCCCAACAGATCGTAGTGAATGGCGGGGAGTCAGGCGTCGGGTGAAATCACTGCGGTGGTAAGCCGCGAGGTGCAGCACAGCCGATCCTGATTATCAAAAATATCGATTTGCCAGACTTGCATCCGTTTGCCGGTATGCAATGCGCGACAAACACCACGCACTTCGCCTTCGGTCACCGCACGCAGGTGGTTGGCGTTGATCTCCACCCCCACCACACGCTGCTCTCCTTGCGAGCACAGATAACCGGCAATCGACCCCAGCGATTCCGCCAGCGCTACCGAGGCACCGCCATGCAACAGCCCGAACGGCTGACGCGTACGGTGATCCACCGGCATCACCGCTTCCAGCGTATCATCAGACAGGTGCGTCATACGGATACCAATATGACCGGCCATGCCGCCGACCGCCATCTGATTCAACTGTTCAATATCTACACTACGTTTCCACAGCATCACACCAGCTCCAGCAACGCCTGCAACGGATGTTTCAATCCACGCCCTTCCATACGCTTGACCTGACTACGGCAGGAATAACCGGTGGTCAGACAACGCGCCTGCGGCAACCGTTGCAGAGACGGCTGCCAGGAGAGCGCGTAGATCCCCTGAGAATGCGACAGATTGCGGGTTTCATGACCGTAAGTACCGGCCATGCCGCAACAACCGACGCTGACATTTTCCAGCCGGGCGCCAAAATGCGCGAAAATCGCCGCCCACTGCTGGCCACTGGCTGGCAACGCCGTGGTTTCGGTACAGTGACCGAACAAATACCACGGCTCATCACGCAGCGCTGGCGCACTATCATCACGACCGCTCAGCAACGTCATCAACCACTCGTGCACCAGTTGCACCTGAAAGTCGCCGCGCCGATGACCCAGCACTTCCCGGTACTCATCCCGATAACACAGCACCAGCGCCGGATCGACTCCCACCATTGGCAGCCCAAGACGGGCTACACGGCTGAGGAATTCCGCGGTCTTGCCAGCGGTTTTCGCAAAGCGTTGCAGGAATCCTTTTACATGCTCCGGCTTGCCGTTCGGCGAAAACGGCAGCAGTACTGGCCGTAATCCCAATTTTTCCACCAGCCGGACAAAATCCGCTACCACCTGCGCGTCGTAGTAGCTGGTAAAAGGGTCCTGCACAATAAGCACATGGTCAGCGCGCGCCTGCGGCGACATCTGTTCCAACTGCTCAAGCGTAGTCGTCATCGCCTGATGACCGACAAACTGCTGGCGCAGCGACGGCATCGACAGCAACGGCAGATCCACCATGCCGATCAACGTACGGCTGAGCGCATTCACCCACGGCTGACGCAAGAAAAAGTTAAACGTTTTCGGGCTGTGCGCCATCAGCGGGGCATAGCTTTCCACACCAGCCACCAGGTAGTCTCGCGCCGGTCGCAAATAACGGGTGTGGTACAGTTGCAGGAAACGTGCACGAAAACCGGGAACGTCAATCTTGATTGGGCACTGGGTGGAACAGGCCTTGCAAGCCAGACAGCCCGACATTGCCTCTTTGACCTCATGCGAGAAGTCATACTCACCACGACGCGCCGCCAGCGTATTACGGGTTTTGGTGATCAAATCTCGGAAGCTGACGCGCCGGCGCGGTAAGTCATTTTCCAGCACCAGCGGGTCTACACCCTGCTCCGCCAACAGTCGCAGCCACTCACGTACCAATGTGGCACGACCTTTAGGGGAATGGATACGGTTGCCGGTGATTTTCATCGACGGACACATCGGGCTGCGGGTATCAAAGTTAAAGCACAGACCGTTGCCGTTGCACTCCATCGCGCCACGATAGGCAGTGCGCACCGCCAGCGGAATCCGTCGGTCATAGGTGCCACGTTTCACCGCATCCACTTTCATCATGGGTGCGTCTATGTTCAATGGCGCACAGATTTTACCGGGATTAAGACGGTTATTCGGGTCGAACGCCGCTTTAATCCGGCGCAATTCGTCATACAGTTCCGGCCCGAAGAACGACGGGCTATATTCAGCGCGAAAACCTTTACCGTGTTCCCCCCACAGCAACCCGCCGTATTTAGCAGTCAGCGCGACTATCTGATCGGACAACTGCTTCATCAGCATTTCCTGCTGCGGGTCACACATGTCCAGCGCCGGGCGTACATGCAACACCCCGGCGTCCACATGGCCAAACATGCCGTAACTCAGATGGTGGCTATCCAGCAGTGTGCGGAATTCGGCGATATAATCAGCCAGATGCTGAGGCGGCACGCAGGTATCTTCGGCAAAGGGAATCGGTTTTGCCTGCCCTTTACTATTGCCCAGCAAACCGACCGCCTTCTTGCGCATACCGTAAATACGCTCGATACCCACCAGATCACAACAAACCTGATAGCCAATTACCCCAGCCTCACGGGCAGCCAGCAATCCGTCCAGACGCTCACACAACGACGTTACCTGACTATCGATAAGCGCTTCATCGTCGCCGGCAAATTCGACAATGTTCAGCCCCAGCATCTCTTCGCCGGGCACATCGGTAATCAGTTCGCTGACCGAATGCCACACGATGTCTTCACGCGCCAGATTCAGCACCTTTGAATCCACCGTTTCCACCGACAGCGCCCGCGCCTCCACCATAAATGGCGCACTGCGCAACGCAGAATCGAACGAATCGTATTTGACATTAACCAACCGCCGCACCTTGGGCAACGGCGTGATATCCAGCTTCGCTTCGGTGATGAATGCCAGCGTTCCTTCGGCACCGGTCAGGATGCGGGTCAGGTCAAACGTTTGCATGTCATCGCTGAACACATGGCGCAGGTCATACCCGGTGAGGAACCGGTTCAGTTTGGGGAACTTTTCTATAATCAGCTCACGACGCTCACGGCAGCGGTGCAGCACGGTGTGATAAATACGACCGATCAGCGAATCGTCCTGCGCCAACTGTTCCGCCAGCGCCACCGGCATCGCTTGCGTATCCAGCAACTCGCCGCCAGGCAGCACAGCACGCAGTCCCAGCACATGGTCCGAGGTTTTGCCATACACCAGCGACCCTTGCCCTGAGGCGTCGGTATTGATCATGCCGCCCAACGTAGCACGGTTACTGGTGGACAGCTCCGGCGAGAAAAAATAGCCGAACGGCTTCAGATACTGGTTCAGTTGATCCTTGATGACGCCGGCTTCCACCCGAACCCAACCCTGTTCTGGGTTGATTTCCAGAATGCGATTCATGTGGCGGGACATATCCACCACAATCCCTTGATTGAGCGCCTGCCCGTTGGTGCCGGTGCCGCCGCCGCGCGGCGTGAACGTCAGTTCACGAAAACGCGCGTCGTCAGATAACCGGGCCAGCAGCGCCACATCGGCGGTAGAGCGAGGAAACACCACCGCATCCGGCAATAATTGATAAATACTGTTATCCGTCGCCATCGTCAAACGGTCGGCGTAGTGGGTAGCGATATCACCGGTAAAACCGTGTTGCTTCAAGGCTTCCAAAAAGCTCAGCACCGGTTGATCAATTCCCGGCGCTTGTGTGATCTGTGGGATCATTATGTGTTGACCCTGTCCATGCGAGTGGTGTTTGCCAATAGAACAAATGCCGTCAGGCGGCAATCGACCATCTGCGGCTCTTTCGTTTTATCATATTTCCCCTGGCTGTGCGTTAACGGATCAATAAAAACTTAGGGTTGCAGCAATCCCCCACATGTACCGCCAGACGCTGCCGATTCTCCCTTATCGGCAGGAATCACTGTGCAAATCGGCGGAAATCACGCATGATAAATTCCAGTTCGCATCCTTTTGCATTCAACCTGGCAGATGACAGCCCTCCCGTTTTCATCATCTTGCATTAGGCCTGTCGCCTGAATTAACGAGGTAACCTTCCTTGATGAAACAATCTCAGTCACAGCGATTCGATCTTGCGCGAATCCTGTTCAGTTTGTTGTTTATCGGTATTCTGATCATTGCCTGTTTTTGGGTAGTTCAACCCTTCATCCTTGGATTTGCCTGGGCCAGTATGGTGGTCATCGCCACCTGGCCGCTGTTAATCCGCCTGCAGCACATACTCTGGGGCTCCCGCCTATTAGCGGTGATGGTCATGACCCTGCTGCTGGTGCTGCTGTTCGTGTTCCCCACGTCAATGCTGGTCAGTAGCGTCATTGACAACGCCTCAACGCTGATAAATTGGATAGGTGCGCAGGGCCGAATTACGCCGCCGGCACTTGACTGGCTGCAATCCATCCCGTTAGTGGGCGCAAAGTTGCACAGCAGTTGGCATTCGCTGGCACATAGCGGCGGCCCGGCGTTGATGGCTAAAATTCAGCCCTATATCGGCCAGACCGCGTCCTGGATCGTCGCTCAAGCGGCTCATGTCGGGCGTTTCCTGATGCATTGTGCGCTGATGGTGCTGTTTAGCGTATTGCTGTACAGCAAAGGCGATCAGGTGGCGCTGGGTGTGCGCCGTTTTGCGATTCGGCTGGGACGTCAGGGTGGCGATTCAGCGGTAATTCTGGCAGCGCAGGCCATTCGGGCTGTCGCTCTCGGCGTGGTGGTGACGGCGATTGTACAGTCGGTACTAGGTGGCATTGGTCTGGCGCTGGCGGGAATTCCCTACACCACACTGCTCACCGTGCTGATGTTTCTGTCCTGCGTAGCGCAAATCGGCCCACTAACGGTGCTGGTTCCGGCCATCATCTGGCTTTACTGGAGCGGTGACACTACCTGGGGCACCATTCTGCTGATCTGGAGCTGCGTGGTCGGCACGCTTGATAATGTCATCCGCCCATTGTTGATTCGTATGGGTGCCGATTTGCCAATGCTGCTGATCTTGTCCGGCGTTATTGGTGGGCTGCTGGCATTCGGTATGATCGGGATATTTATCGGTCCGGTAGTGCTGGCAGTATCCTACCGATTGTTATCTGCGTGGATGACAGACTCTCCTGAACCGCCGCCGATTCACACCATTTCTCACCCCAACAAGAAATCCTGATTACCGCATTCATTTCCCGGTGCATCACGCACCGGGAATATTCCCAATATGTAAGTGAATTTTATGTTTTTAGGAAAATTCACCGCAAAAATTCATTATTTTAGACAATAAAAGTTTTATAAAAATCAGTTTAATTGACATAAACTCTTTCACCACCAATCAATTATTCAAAAAAAGTTAACCATTAGGATGATTCTTAATGACGCCAGTCAGTCTAAAACTTAGTATTCATACCCGGAGCTATTGTTAATGTAATGTTTGTCAATGAGGTTTCTCCTCGTCAGAGCTAGTAACGAATTGCTGTGTGTAGTCTTTGCCCATTCTTGAGATGGGCATTTTTTTATCTGCCGCCCGGTTATTCCCCACCACCAACAACCTCGCCTCACGGCCTTTGCTGTATGTCACTCTGTTATCCCACAACACGCAGGCATAAAAAAAACCGCCCAGCGAATGCCTGGGCGGCAGGATAGACAGTTCGTCAAACGAGAAGTTCGTCAAACAAGAAGTTTGTCAAACGAGAGGTTAGCGTTTCTCAGCCAGACTCAGCCAGGTCTGCACCACCGTATCCGGGTTCAGCGACAGACTGTCAATGCCTTCATCCATCAGCCAGGCGGCGAAATCTTCATGGTCAGACGGCCCCTGACCACAGATGCCAACATACTTCCCGTGTTTTTTAGCCGCACGAATCGCCATTGCCAGTAACGCTTTCACCGCGTCATTACGCTCGTCAAACAACTCGGATACCACGCCGGAATCGCGGTCCAGCCCCAACGTTAACTGGGTCATGTCATTCGAACCGATGGAGAATCCATCAAAATGTTGCAGGAACGCTTCCGCCAACAGCGCGTTAGACGGAATTTCGCACATCATGATGATTTTCAAACCGTTCTCGCCACGTTTCAGCCCCTGACTGGCCAGTTCATCCACCACAGCTTGCGCCTGCGCCACCGTGCGTACAAACGGGATCATCACTTCGACGTTAGTCAGCCCCATACCGTTACGCACCCGTTTCACTGCCTCACACTCCAGCGCAAAGCAGGCGCGGAAATCCGGCGATACATAACGACCCGCGCCACGGAAGCCCAGCATCGGGTTTTCCTCTTCCGGCTCGTAGCGGGTGCCGCCCAGCAGGTTAGCGTACTCGTTGGATTTAAAGTCAGACAAACGCACGATCACGCGCTTCGGCCAGAACGCCGACGCCAGCGTCGCAATGCCTTCCTTTAGCCGTTCGATATAGAACTCGACCGGGTCGTCGTATCCTTGCATCAGGATGCGGATTTCACGCTGAATGTCCGGCGTTTGTTGCGAAAACTCCAACAACGCGCGCGGGTGTACCCCAATCATACGGTTGATGATGAACTCCAGCCGCGCCAGCCCTACGCCTTCGTTGGGCAGACAGGCGAAATCGAACGCCCGATCCGGGTTACCGACGTTCATCATAATTTTCAGCGGCAGCGTGGGCATCGCGTCCACCTGCGAGCTTTTCACCGTAAAGTCCAGCAGGTCATGATAAACGTAGCCGGTATCGCCCTCGGCGCAGGATACCGTCACTTTCTGACCGTTCTGCAACCGCTCGGTAGCGTCGCCACAGCCCACGACCGCCGGAATCCCCAGTTCACGTGCGATAATCGCCGCATGACAGGTGCGCCCACCACGGTTGGTGACAATCGCCGCCGCTTTTTTCATGATCGGTTCCCAGTCCGGGTCGGTCATGTCGGTCACCAGCACATCACCCGCATTGACCCGGTGCATTTCGCTGATGTCATGGACGATTTTCACTTCGCCTGCACCGATACGGTGGCCGATAGCACGCCCTTCCACCAGCACCTTGCCGCCTGCTGGCAAATGATACCGCTCCATCACCTGACCATTGGAGCGTACGGTTTCCGGACGCGCCTGCACAATGTACAGTTTGCCGGTATGACCATCTTTGGCCCATTCGATATCCATCGGGCGGCCATAATGTTTTTCGATCAACAACGCCTGATGCGCCAGCGCCTGCACTTCGTCATCGCTCAGGCAGAAGCGGGTGCGCTGCGCGTCTTCCACATCCTCTACCCGCACCTGTTTACCGTGCTCCTGGGTCGCTGCGTACACCATGCGGATTTTTTTCGATCCCATATTGCGGCGAACGATCGACGGCTTGCCGCTCAAGAGCGTCGGTTTGTGCACATAAAACTCATCCGGGTTAACTGCGCCTTGCACTACCATCTCGCCCAGCCCCCAGGCGGCGGTAATGAACACCACCTGATCAAAGCCCGATTCGGTATCCAACGTGAACATCACGCCAGAGGCGGCCAGATCGGAGCGCACCATGCGCTGTACACCGGCGGATAACGCCACGCCACGGTGGTCATAGCCCTGATGAACGCGATACGAAATAGCACGATCATTGAACAGTGAAGCAAACACGTGCTTCACCGCCACCATCACGGCATCAATACCTTGTACGTTAAGAAAGGTTTCCTGCTGTCCCGCGAAGGATGCATCCGGCATATCTTCCGCTGTGGCGGATGAACGCACGGCAAACGACGCCTCTGGTTCACCGTCAGCCAGTTGCTGATATGCACTGCAGATAGCCTGTTCCAGCTCCGGCTGGAATGGCGTATCGATGATCCACTGACGAATCTGTGCGCCAGCGTTGGTCAGTTGGCTGACATCATCGACATTAGTGCTATCCAACAGTTCATAGATTCGCTGGTTGATGCCGCTCTGGTTAAGAAAGTCATTAAACGCCTGGGCGGTTGTCGCAAAACCGTTCGGAACCGACACCCCAAGCTCCGACAGATTCGTGATCATTTCCCCCAGAGAGGCATTTTTACCTCCCACCCGCTCAACGTCGTGCATACCAAGCTGGTTATACCACAGGACATTACGCCTATCAGGGCCGTTGTTAGACATCGAAAATAATCCTTTTTGCATACAATTAGGGTATGAAATATTTCGCCAGAAATGAGTTTCGGCTTTATGAGCGTAGCACAGGGTTGCAAAAAGCACGGAAAGGTGAATCGATCAACCTGACGAAAAAAGAGGAATTCACGCGATGAGATTGCCAAAAGTCAGAAAAATCTCAATATTGTCAAATAACATCATCACAATCATGAAGATAATGAAATGACGTTTCATTAAAAAATTCCAGAAGCACCTGATTTTCGGCACAAAAGTCTTATGATAACCCGCAAGGGTATTTAAGGAGTCTGATATGGAAAGAAGCGTATTTTATGTATCCGATGGCACGGCGATTACTGCAGAAGTGTTGGGGCACGCCGTCATGTCCCAGTTTCCGGTTAACACCGTCAGCTGTACTCTGCCGTTTGTCGATAACGAACACCGGGCTACCACCGTTCGTGATCAAATCGACACCTTATACCGCCAGAGCGGTGTGCGCCCGCTGGTGTTCTATTCGATTGTCACTCCGGCTATCCGCGATATCATCATCGGCAGCGAAGGCTTCTGTCAGGACATTGTTCAGGCGTTGGTCGCACCGCTACAGCGGGAATTAAACGTCTCGCCGACGCCAGTGGCCAATCGCACCCATGGGCTAACCGCCAACAACCTGACCAAATACGATGCCCGCATAGCCGCCATCGACTATACCTTGGCTCATGACGATGGCATTTCGCTGCGCAACCTCGATCAGGCACAGGTGATTCTGCTCGGCGTGTCCCGTTGCGGCAAAACCCCCACCAGTCTTTATCTGGCGATGCAGTTCGGTATTCGCGCCGCAAATTACCCTTTTACTGCCGATGATATGGATAACCTGCTGCTGCCGGATGCGCTTAAACCCTATCAGCAAAAGCTGTTCGGGTTAACCATTGATGCCGAACGGCTAACCGCCATCCGTGAAGAACGGCGCGGCAACAGCCGATACGCGTCGCTGCGACAATGCCGTATGGAGCTGAGCGAGGTGGAATCGTTATTCCGCCGTCACCAGATCCGCTACATCAACACCACCAATTATTCGGTAGAAGAGATATCAGCCAGAATTATTGACCTAATGGGTATAAATAGGCGTATGTATTAACTATTTTCATCCCTCGGAGTAGCAAGTCGCCTGTGATAGACTATGACCATCGCGGCCAGGCGGTCCCACAAGCATATTGGTGGCTCTACGGCCACCTCCCCGAAGGTAAACCAGGCCGACAGGGATCGATACGATAAATTTCACGGACATTCAGAGATTACACATGCAACTAACTGATCAGCCGCGCAGCGAACGACTTGCCAGTCTGATGACGCCCCATGAACTGTTGACCAAGCTTCCGCTCACAGCGGAGATCGCCGACACCGTCATCGCCTCACGCGCACGCATAGAACACATTCTTTCCGGACAAGATCGCCGTTTGTTGGTGATCATTGGCCCATGTTCCATTCACCATATTGATAGTGCCAGAGACTACGCACAGCGGCTGGCCGCATTACGAACGCAATACCAGCACCGGCTGGAAATCGTGATGCGGACTTACTTCGAAAAACCGCGCACCGTGGTGGGCTGGAAAGGGTTGATCGCCGACCCGCAACTCAACGGCAGCTTCCTGATCAATGAGGGGTTGGCACAAGCACGCCAACTGCTGCTGGATATCAACGCGCTTGGCCTGCCGACCGCCACCGAGTTTCTGGACACCGTCACCGGGCAGTATATTGCCGATACCATCAGTTGGGGGGCTATCGGCGCACGTACCACTGAAAGCCAGATCCATCGGGAAATGGCTTCTGCGCTCTCCTGTCCAGTGGGGTTCAAAAACGGTACCGACGGCAACGTCCGTATCGCGGTTGACGCTATCCGTGCCGCCCGCGCGCGTCATATGTTTTTATCGCCGGATGAACACGGTCGTATGACGGTGTATCAAACCCACGGTAACCCGTCCGGGCATATTATTCTGCGCGGTGGCAAAACCCCCAATTACCAGGCAGAACACATCACCGCCGCCTGTGCTGCGTTACGGGAATTCTCACTACCAGAACGGCTGGTGGTAGATTTCAGCCACGGCAACAGCCAGAAACAGTTTCAACGCCAGTTGACCGTCGCACAGTCGGTATGCGACCAGATTCGTAGCGGCACCAGCGCCATCGCCGGTGTCATGGCAGAGAGTTTTCTGGTGGAAGGCACCCAACCGTTACATCATCGCGATCAACTCACCTATGGTCAGTCGATTACCGATGCCTGCCTCGGCTGGCAGGACAGCGAACGCCTATTGGCCATGTTGGCGGATGCGGTAGACAGCCGTTTTGCCGACTGACATACAACAATCGCCCGTATCGCACCGATTAAAGAAGAAAACCGCCTAAAAAGAAAACCTCCGCCGTGGCGGAGGTTAGTCCCTTTTCAAGTGACAAGGTGCGATTAGGCAATCACCGCCTTGTCCTCCATGGCCTGTCGCCAGCCTCCCAACCAGTTAGAACGGGCATCGATAGATTGATAAGGACAGAGCTCCTTGGACCGGCCAACGATACCAGCCTGGTAGCCCCGTGAATGCGCCCGTGCCAGACGATCTCTTTTTTGTCTCTTCATGCCTTGTTTCCCTCATTTCGACTCTGGTGGAAAGAAAACAGTGGTCACTTTTCACGCAACCACATTCTATGAATAGCCATTCGGGAAGCGAAGATCAAGGCACAATATTCATGCCATTGTCATATTTGTGAACCAGAATGAGGAATTTTCTGCGAGACAAAACCATATTTTATGGCTAACAGTTTGAGACAAAAACAAAACCCCCGGAATTCGATCACCATCACAAAATCGGCATCCAGAGGTATTTGCTATAACTGAGTGCATATCGATATATAAAGCGGCACGACTGCCAGGTCAGGCAGGTATCAGGCTCCTGTCAGCAAACGCTGGCTCACCTGCTCTGCTACCTGCTGCCAACCTTTGCCGAGCGCGCTCACCAGCGCGTCATAGCCATCTTCGGTCTGCGGCACGTCGATGCTGAACGGCTGGGTCACGATACGTTTACTGCCCTGCAACACCCACTCACCGCGAATCACGGCGTTACCGTCGAACCGCCCCTGAAACGCCGTCACATTGACCTGTAAACGCAACGCAGCAGCGCTGGCAACGCCGGTAGTCGCAACATGCCACCCCGGCAAGCCGTTGCGCAGCGACGCTACCAGCGCCTGCTGCAATTGTTGATCCAACGGGCTGGCCCACAGATTATTGGTCGCAATGGTGTAACGCACCGCTGAGGTCTGGAACAGGATACCATTTCCCGCCAGCGAATCCGCAAGGGTGACGGGTGCCACCCACAACTGGCGTCCTTCCGCCGAAGCCACTGACAGGCCGCTACTCTGCGCAACGACGGGCAGTTGATAATACACTTTCTGTGGGCTGCTACAGGCACTCAGCAGCCATACCAGCCATAACGGCAATACCCGCCACAACGGCCATCGTTTCATTATGGTTTCGCCTTTTTCGGTTGAGGGTCACGGGCACCCGGTGCCTCGAAAATCAGCGCGTTACTCTTGTCATTCAGGGTTCGCAGCAGCGGCTGCAACTCACGCAACGTCTGATCGAGGCGTTGCATATCGACCACCATGCGGTTGTAGGCCGGTGAGCCGGGTTGTACTCCCTGCAGGCTACTGTTCAGCTCGCGCAAGGTGCGTTGCATATCCGCGGGTAACTGCTGCATCGCATCGCTACTGGTCAGCTTATTGAGTGACGCCAGCGTTTTCTGCAACTCACGCAGGGTGGACTGACTCTCTGTCAGGGTTTTCGTTGCCTGTTCCACCATCGGATTGAGTGGCAGGCCATTGATCTTATCCAACATCGACATCAGTTTCTGCTGAATCTGCGTCAGGCCACCGTTGACGGTCGGCAACACCGGGTAGCCCTCTACTGACGTCAGCGAAGCCACCCGGCCTTTTAATTGCGGATAAAAATCCAGATCCACGTATAGCGCGCCAGTCAGTAGATTGGCGGTTTTCATCGATGCCCGCATACCCGATTCAGCGCCCTTGCTTAACTCCTGCTCCAGATCGATCTTATCCCGCAGCCCTGGTTTCAGCCGACCCGGTTCAATACGCACCAGTACCGGAATGCGATAATCGCTGTCAAAACGTTGCGGCATATTCCTGGGGAAAAAGGGGACTTCGGTAACGGTTCCCAGCCGAATACCACGAAACTCAACCGGCGCTCCCGCCTGCAAGCCGCGAACCGACTCATCGAAAAACAGCAGGTATTCTTTATATTCGGTATAAAGCGAGTCCTGAATACTGCCCTGACTGTCAAACAACTGGTATAGGTCGCGCTCATGTGCCGGCTTGCCCACGTCCCAGCCGGCAGGCACATCAAAGCTGACGCCGCCGCTTAACAATGTGCTAAGCGATCCCATCTCCACCCGCATCCCCTGAGCGGACAGGTCCAGCGCCACACCGCTGTCTTTCCAGAAACGAACATTCGTCGTCACCAGTTGGTCATAGGGTGCGGCGATAAACAGCTGATACTGCATTTTTCTGGCGGCAGGATCAAAATGGCTGGTTTCTACCGACCCGACCCGATAACCGCGAAACAGCACCGGGTCGCCGGCGGTCAACTGTCCGGACTGCTCACTATTGAGCATAATACGAATGCCCCTGGCATCGGGCGACGCCAGGGGTGGCGAATCCAGCAGTATGAACGTGCGACTGTCTTCCTTACTGGAGCCTGGCTGCAGTTGGATAAAGGAGCCGGACAGCAACGTCCCCAGCCCGGAGACACCTTCACGGCCTATCTGCGGTTTGACCACCCAGAATGCCGAATCCTTGCTCAGCAATTTATCCATGCCGTCATTGAGACGCGCCTTGATCTCCACCTGATGCAGGTCTTCGCTCAGCATCACGCTTTCCACGATGCCGACGTTCACGCTACGGCTTTTAATCGTCGTTTTTCCGGCCTCGATCCCCTCGGCGCTACTGGTAGTCAGCGTAATTTCCGGTCCGCGATGACTCACGTGATAAAACAGAATCCAGACACCAATCAACACGGTCACAATCGGCACAATCCATACCGGCGACCAGCGTTTAATGCTTTCTACCTGTGCCATGCCTTGATTAGTTTTCGTCAACGGAACGCTCCTCTGCTTGCACCTGATGCTTGTCCCACAGCAGGCGGGGATCAAAGGTCATCGCAGCAATCATGGTCAGAATAACCACACTGGCAAACAATACCGCGCCAATAGCCGGATAAATGCTCATCAGTCGGCCCATACGCACCATCGCCGATAGCACAGCGATGACAAAGACATCGATCATCGACCAACGCCCCACAAATTCCACGATCTCATACAGTCGGTGCAGACGCTCGGTATCATGACGGCGTGAACCGTACGCGCACCAACACAACCAGCCCATCGCCAGCATTTTAAGTGTCGGCACCATAATGCTGGCGACGAAAATCACCAACGCCACCGGCCACGAACCGGAGTCCCATAACAGGATAACGCCGGACATGATAGTCGAAGTGACGTTATGGCCCAGCGCTTCGGTGACCATAATCGGCATCAGATTAGCGGGTACGTACAGCAGCACCGACGTCAACAACAGCGCCAGCGTCCATTGCACACTGTGACGCCGACGCACATGTCCATAGGTATGACAACGCGGACAACGCACCTCCCCGGCAGGCAGAATGGCGCTGCAACAGGTACAGGAACGCACCCCCTGCGCTTGTCCGCTGTGGCCGATTTTCAGCCCTGTCGGCATCGGCGGCGGCGGGGCGACGTCATCCCACAACCAGCGTCGGTCGAGACTCTGAAATGCCAGCAACTGCAACAGACAGAAAACGATATAAGGGATGAAACTGGCGCCGATACCGATATCGCCGTACGACATCAGCTTAACAAAACTGACCAGCACGCCAGCCAAAAAGATTTCCGCCATACCCCAGCTTTTCAACTGGAACAACAGCCGGGTGAGCCAGCGCCGCAACACATCAGGCAACGGCGCACGCAGGCACAGCAACAGGATCGCCACCATCGAACAGGCGGGTACCAGCTGAGCAAACAGCAGAAAAAGCGTCGCCATGCTAACGTAGTTTTCCGCCACCATCACCTGCGGGATCGCCAGCAGGGTGATTTCGCTACGAATACCGGCAACACTCATCGAGACAAAGGGAAACAGCATGGACAGCAGCAACATGACAAGCGCGCTAAACGCAAAGCTGGCAGGACGCCAGCGCGGCTCGCGCTGGCGGCTGGATAACGTCGTTTTGCAGCGCGGACACACCGCCCGCTGACCATCCTGTAATGTCGGCAACTCGACCAACAGGTCACAATGCGGGCACAGCATATGCCGGTCATAGTGGTGGTGATGAACGCACATTCGCCGCCTCCGGTAGCCAGGCCGATACGAAAATCATGATGCTGCCTCACTGGACCGATGCAGCACCCGCTCTATTACCTGCAAGATATGTCAGTTCATTTCTTTGCAACTCATCCCTTTGCAACTACGATGGCTTACGCCAGCGCCCGTTACTATCGCCGTGGACTATAACGTTAGCCATTCTTTTGCGCTTCGAGCGCTTCCCAACGTTCAAAGCAGGTTTCCAGTTGCTGTTCCGCTTCAGCCAGTGCCGCCAGCACCGGCTGGGTTTTATCATGTGGCTGGGAAAAGAACGCCGGATCGTTCATCTGCTGCTGCAAGTTTTCAATCTCGTTCTCAAGCGCTTCAATACGTTGCGGTAACTGTTCCAGCTCACGCTGCTGGTTATAACTGAGCTTGCCGCCGCCGCGTTTAGCTGGCGGTGCGGATGGCGCACTCTGCACGCTCTCGCGGTTTTCTTTCACTGCGGCACTTTTTATCGGTGCAGGCGTGCGCAACGGCGCGGCGGACGCACGCTGGTGTTGGGCATCATAATAACCGCCGACATAGCGGCCAATCAGACCATTCCCTTCAAAAATCCAGCATTCGGTGACCGAGTTATCGACGAACTGACGGTCATGACTCACCAGCAGTACGGTGCCTTGATAACTTTCCAGCAACTCTTCCAGCAGTTCCAGCGTTTCCACGTCCAGATCGTTAGTGGGTTCGTCGAGAATCAGCAGATTACTGGGCTTGAGGAACAACCGGGCCAACAACAGTCGGTTACGCTCCCCACCGGATAGCGCTTTTACCGGCGTCATGGCCCGTTTCGGGTGGAACAGGAAATCCTGCAGGTAACCCAGCACATGCCGTGAACGGCCATTGACCATCACTTCCTGCTTACCTTCGGCGAGGTTATCCATCACCGTTTTTTCTGGGTCTAATTCAGCACGATGTTGATCGAAATACGCCACTTCCAGCTTGGTGCCGCAGTGAATGCGACCTGATGTCGGTGCCAGTTGCGCCAGCATCAGTTTCAGCAACGTGGTCTTACCGCAACCGTTTGGACCAACCAGCGCGATTTTATCGCCACGCTGTACCTGAGCGGAAAAACCGGACACCAGCGTCTTGCCATCCACCTGATAATCAACATCTTCCAGTTCAAAGACTATCTTGCCGGAGCGGGCCGCCTCTTCCACCTGCATTTTGGCGCTGCCCATCACTTCACGGCGTTCAGCACGTTCCCGACGCATCGCCTTCAGCGCCCGCACCCGGCCTTCGTTACGAGTACGGCGCGCCTTGATGCCCTGGCGAATCCACACCTCTTCCTGTGCCAGCTTGCGGTCGAATTCTGCATTCTGCAATTCCTCTACCCGCAGCGCCTCTTCCTTACCCAGCAGATAGTTGTCGTAATCACCGGGCCAGGACACCATCTTGCCGCGATCCAGATCGACGATACGGGTCGCCATATTGCGAATAAACGAACGGTCATGGGAAATAAACACAATGCTGCCGGAAAACGCTTTGAGGAAACCTTCCAGCCAGTCGATGGTGTCGATATCGAGGTGGTTGGTGGGTTCATCCAGCAACAGCACCCGCGGTGCGCTGACCAGCGCACGCCCCAGCGCCGCTTTACGCAGCCAGCCGCCGGACAGCGCCGACAACAGCGTATCTGCCGATAACCCCAGTTTGTCCAGCACTTCATTGATGCGGTCTTCGAGCTTCCACAGCCCCTGATGATCCAGCACCTCCTGAATCTTCGCCAGTTGGTTCAGGTTTTTCTCGCTGGGGTCTTCTCCCACCAACCGCAACGCAGCATGATAGGCTTTCAGGTGCCCGGCCTGCGCCGCCACGCCTTCGGCTACAAAATCAAACACCGTACCGGCCACGTCGCGCGGCGGGTCCTGCTGCAAACGCGCTACAATCAGGTCCTGCTCGTACACCAGTCGGCCATCATCCAGCGGTATTTCCTTCGCCAGAATTTTTAACAGGGTGGATTTGCCGGCACCGTTACGCCCGACCAGACACACACGCTCGTTGTCTTCAATATGCAGTTCGGTGTTATCCAACAGCGGCGCATCGCTGAATGACAGCCAGGCGCCGGATAAACTGATCAATGACATGGTAGTTATTTTTCCTCGCCGGCGTGTTTCAACAGCCAGCAGTTGTGAATCTGACGATTACGGGCGAAATCCTGCGACAAGGTTTGTGCGGTAATCTCCTTCGCCTCCAGTCCCAGTGCGGCAAGCCCAGCCTGATCCATCTGGAATCCGCGTTTGTTGTTAGAAAACAGGATAGTGCCGCGAGGGCGCAGCAGTCGTTTAAGCTGAGTCATCAGCATCAGGTGATCACGCTGCACATCGAACGACTCATCCATCCGTTTGGAGTTGGAGAACGTCGGCGGATCGATAAAAATCACATCAAACTGTTCGCGGGTTTCACGCATCCACGCCAGACAATCAGCATGGATCAGCCGGTGCTGACGACCGGTCAGGCCGTTAAGACGCAGGTTCTTCTCCGCCCATTCCAGATAGGTGCGCGACATATCCACCGTGGTAGTGGAGCGTGCGCCGCCCAGCCCGGCGTGCACACTGGCGCTGCCGGTATAAGCGAACAGGTTGAGGAAATCCTTGCCGTTACTCATCTCCCCCAGCATACGGCGGGCAATACGGTGATCGAGAAACAGTCCGGTGTCGAGATAGTCGGTCAGGTTAACCCATAGTTTGGCGTTGAACTCCGATACCTGCAGGAACTCCCCTTTCTCGGCCAGCTTTTCGTACTGGTTTTTGCCTTTCTGACGCTCACGGGTTTTCAATATCAGATGACTGGCGGGCAACGCCAACACGCTCAGGGTGGCGTTGATCACATCAAACAACCGCTGGCGAGCCTTCTGGGCATCAATGCTTTTTGGCGGCGCGTACTCCTGAATCACTACCCGCTCGCCGTAGCGGTCCACCGCCACGTTGTATTCCGGCAGATCGGCGTCATACAGGCGATAGCACTCAATCCCCTGCTGCTGCGCCCATTTCTCCAGCTTGCGCAGATTTTTGCGCAGACGGTTGGCGAAATCTTCGGCGAATGTTGCCGAGTGCTGTGCGCCCGCTTCGTTTTCCGCCAGTTGATAATTCTTCTGCACGCACTCCAGTGGGCCGTTTTTGGCCTTGAACTGGCGATCAGCACGCAGTTGCAAACAACTGAGCAGTTCCGGCGAGGCGCTAAACAGCGACAGCGTCCAACCGCCAAACTCGCTTTTCATTTTGCGACCAAGCAGATTGTGTAATGCAATCAGCGCCGGTTCGCTTTCCAGTCGCTCACCATAAGGCGGGTTGCTGACCACCGTGCCTGTCGGTCCCTGCGGCAGCGGATTTTTCAACTGTGTGGCGTCATGGGCTTCAAACCGAATCAGGGAACTGACCCCGGCACGGCGGGCGTTGCTGCTGGCGATCTCCACCATACGGCGGTCGATATCAGAACCGAAGAAACGGGAAGTGGTCGCCTGCAACCCCGCCCGTGCCCGCTCCTGTGCCTCGGTAATGACGCTTTTCCACAGCGTCGGATTGTGTTTCTGCCAGGCCAGAAATCCCCAGTGCTGACGATGCAAACCGGGCGCGCGATCCGCCGCCATCATCGCCGCCTCAATCAGCAGCGTGCCGGAGCCACACATCGGGTCCACCATCGGCGTACCGGTTTCCCAACCGGACCGCAGGACTATCGCCGCCGCCAGATTCTCTTTGAGCGGCGCCTGCCCGGCCATCTCACGATAACCGCGCAGATGCAGGCTCTCGCCGCTTAAATCCAGCGCGACGCTGGCCTTCTCGCGTTGCAAAAATACATTAATACGGATATCAGGCTGCTGACGGGCAACGTCCGGGCGCTGGCCGGTTTTACGGCTGAAGCTGTCTACAATGGCGTCTTTGACTTTGAGCGCACCGTACTGGCTGTTGCGAATCTCGTCGTTGGTGCCGGTAAAATGCACCGCAAAGGTGTGGTTGACGTCAAACACCGCGCTCCAGTCCACCGCCTGCACGCCCAGGTACAGATCCAGATCGCTATAAACGTTAAACTCGTTGAGCGGCAGCAGGATGCGTGATGCCAGTCGGCTCCACATCAGGCTCTGGTACAGCAGCCGATCATCTCCCTGAAAGTGCACTCCGCCCTGCACCACCGTGCAGTGCTGCGCGCCCAGCGCTTCAAGTTCGCTTTTTAACAATTCTTCCAGACCACGCGCCGTGCTGGCAAACAGAGAGTTCATATCGCAACGATTACCTTAATGAAGGACTACCTTAATAAGCGTGCGTTTCAAAGAGAAAGCACACTGGAAAAAACGCCCCGTAAGGAAAATCGGAGCCTTAAAGAAAATTGAGGCGCATTATAGCTAATCCCGGCGGCTTGTCATAAAGTTGCCGCTTTACGTCAGCAAGGAATCCTCAGCGTGATTGCGTTAAGTCGGCTTTTTATTCACCCGGTTAAATCCATGCGTGGCATCCAGCTGTCGCAGGCGATGGTCAGTCCCAGCGGTCTGGCGTTTGATCGCATCTTGATGATCACCGAGCCTGATGGCACCTTTATTACCGCCCGTCAGTTTCCGCAGCTCGTGTTGTTCACGCCCGCGCTGGCCCTTGATGGCGTATTCCTGTCCGCACCTGATGGCCGAAGTTATCTGGTGCGTTTCGATGATTTCGCGCCGGTTACCGCTTCTACCGAAGTCTGGGGCAACCATTTTCAGGCTCGCATAGCGCCGGAAGCAGTTAACCGCTGGCTGAGCGATTATCTGCAACGTCCGGTGCAACTGCGCTGGCAAGGGCCAGAATTATCACGCCGCGTCAAACGCTACCCGGACATCCCGCTGGGATTTGCCGACGGCTACCCTTTCCTGCTGATTAACGAGGCGTCATTTGATGATCTGCGCCGTCGTTGCGGTGCAGGCATCCGCATTGAGCAGTTCCGCCCAAATCTGGTGGTCAGCGGCGCGGCTGCCTACGCTGAAGACAGCTGGCAGACGCTGCGCATCGGCGAGGTCATGTTTGATGTGGTCAAACCCTCTGCCCGTTGTGTGCTGACGACGGTAAGTATCGAGCGCGGGCGCAAGCACCCATCAGGCGAACCGCTGGCGACGCTACAGCAATACCGAACGGCGGAAAACGGTGATGTGGATTTCGGCATGAACCTGATAGCCCGCAACAGCGGCATTATTCGTGCCGGCGACAGCGTCGAGATTCTGTCTACCAAACCCCCTCGGCCTTATGGCGCAGGCGCCACCACGGAAAGTTTGACGCCGCAAGGCAGCGCCGCCAAAGCGGTACAGATTACGTATCAGGGCACGCGTTTTACTGGCAACAACCAGCAAATTCTGCTGGAACAGCTGGAACAACAGGGGATACGCATTCCCTACTCGTGTCGGGCCGGGTTGTGCGGTTGCTGTCGGCTCAGTGTCATCCAGGGTGACGTGTCGCCGCTGAAAACCAGCGCGCTGGGGAAAGACGGAACGATTCTGACATGTAGTTGCATCCCGGCAGGAGATATCGAACTGGAATGACGACGCTACGTTTACGATGTGTACGATATTTACGATGAAATGACGGTATCGCTTCATCGGCGATTAGCCGGCGACAGCGTAATGCGCGCAAACCTCGTCGCTTTTTGTCGTCACCAGACGCAGGCGGTCATGCATGATTTTGATGGCATCGCCCAACTGCATCATCTTGCCGCTCAGCGCCAGTTGACTCTGCGCCAGCACGCACAGGCTGGCTTTATCACCGACCTCCACCACCATAAAATTCGCCATCTCCGGGCGCTCATTCAACCGCACGCTAACCTGATCGCCGGTTTGTGGGGATGAATGTGTCTGACGTTGCGCCACAAAATGCCAGCTTTTGGGCATCATCGGCTTCAGGAAACGGTTCGCCACCAGCGCGTTCAACACCAGTTCAGCACGAGCTTCAGCCGATAACGCCAATGCCTGGCATTTCTCCTGATAAGTGAAAAACAACGCGGCATCATCTACACAGAATACACCTGGTGTAAACGCATCCGGCGTCAGCATTGAGGAAGGAAAGCGGGAACGAAATACCATGCCGTTGGCCAGATCAAGCATCAGGCGCGCCTGATCGGTATCAAAATACCAACGCCAGCTATCGTCAGGGATTAATTTCATCAGATTACCTTTAATTTCTTACAACCGGTTTAAAAATAACCCATCAGCAACGGCTATGACGTATTTTTACACAAACGAAGAAAATATAGACCAGCGCAGAGGAGAAATAAACCCCCTACGCCGGATATACCCGTCATACTTCAAGTTGCAGGTGTGTTGGCTGCGTTCTTTCACCCGAATCACTTACCTGAGTAAGCTCATCGGGATTCTCTCTCTTGCCGCCTTCCTGCAACTCGAATTATTTTGGGTATAACAGGAATGAAAAATCAGATGTGGGTAACAATATCTTTAATCAGACGCGGTCCACGATAAATAAATCCGCTATAAATCTGAACCAGTGTCGCACCGGCCACTAATTTTTCTCTGGCGGCAACCACCGAATCAATACCGCCGACACCAATAATCGGCAATCGTCCGTGTAATTCTTGCGAAAGGCGACGAATCACCTCGGTGCTGCGCGATTGCAACGGGCGTCCGCTTAATCCGCCGGTTTGCCCGCAATGATTCAACCCCTGAATCAATTGCCTGTCCAACGTAGTATTGGTGGCAATGACGCCATCAATATTATGGCGAACCAGACTGTCGGCAATTTGGATTAATTCCTCTTCACAGAGATCCGGCGCAATTTTTACCGCCACGGGGACATATTTTTGATAACGGTTATGCAGCTCGGTCTGTTTATTTTTTACAGCCTGTAGCAAGTCATCCAACGCATCGCCATATTGTAGCGTACGTAACCCCGGCGTATTGGGAGAGGAAATATTGATGGCAATATAACCCGCATGAGAATAGACCTTATCCATGCAAATCAGATAATCCTCTTTCCCCTGCTCCACCGGCGTGTCTTTATTTTTGCCGATATTGATGCCAAGTACACCGCCAAAACGCGACTGTTTGACGTTCTCGACCAGATTATCAACCCCGCGATTATTAAACCCCATGCGGTTGATCAACCCCTCGGCTTCCACCACCCGGAACAGGCGCGGCTTATCATTGCCCGGTTGCGGGCGCGGCGTCACGGTGCCCACCTCAATAAAGCCGAACCCCATGGCACCGAGCGCATCAATGCACTCGCCGTCTTTGTCCAGCCCGGCAGCTAACCCCAGCGGGTTACGGAACGACAGCCCCATACAGGTGACCGGCTTGGTGGGAACCGACTGGTGGACCAGCCATTCAAATGGAGTATGGGTAATACGGCGCAGTTGATGCAGAGTAAACTCGTGCGCCTGTTCGGGGTCGAGCTGGAATAACGCTTTACGAATGAGGGGATACATGACTTCTCCTGGATTCCCGGTTATAAACCGGGGGCGTATTATCATCCATCACTGCACGAAAAGGAATTGACCGGGGTTAAAAAAACGCCGCCGTGACGCAATCGTTTTCTTTTCCCCATCGCATATTGGAGATTTTTTATTCGTTTTTTCGCTTTCCATTCCACAATAAATCATTTTTCTAACCTGCACCCTGTCTGCCAGACTAACCAAACCGTTATTAAATAGTTAAAAACGATACTTTTTGGTTATAAGGAGTGATCATGCGCGTTATCACACTGGCAGGCAGCCCACGCTACCCTTCCCGTTCAACCGCCTTATTGCATCACGCTGGAAAATGGCTGGCCGCCAAAGGTGTCGAGGTACTGCCGTGGCACCTGCACAACTTTCTGCCGGAAGACCTGCTCAATGCCCGCTTCGACAGCCCGGCATTGCACACCCTGAACGAACAACTCGCCACTACCGACGGCGTACTGGTCGCCACCCCGATTTACAAAGCGTCGTTTTCCGGCGGCCTGAAAGCCCTGTTGGACATATTACCGGAGCGCGCGCTGGAACATAAAGTAGTGCTGCCCCTGTCCACCGCCGGTTCCGTCGCGCACATGCTGGCGGTGGATTACAGCCTGAAACCCGTACTGAATGCCCTGAAAGCACAGGAAATTCTGCAAGGCGTATTTGCAGATGACAGCCAAATCACCCACTACGACCGCACCCCACAATTTAGCGACCCCCTGGAAGCGCGTCTGCAAGAGGCGTTGCATATCTTCTTTCAGGCATTGATTCGTCGTCAGCCCGAACCGCTGCGTCAAAGCGCCTGACAGTTCTTTTATGACAAGGAAAATGTGATGTTGCCCTGGATTAAACACGCTGCTCTAACACTGCTGTTCTCCGCCACACTTGGCGTATCCGCCTTCGCCGCTGCCGACACCGCCCCGGAACAGCTGCGCATCGGCTTTCAGAAAGGCTCAGTCAGTCTGGTGCTGGCCAAAACCCATCAGTTGCTGGAAAAACAGTTCCCGCACACCAAAATCAGTTGGATTGAATTTCCAGCCGGGCCGCAAATGCTGGAAGCGCTCAACATCGGCAGCATTGATGTCGGCAGTACCGGTGATATACCGCCAATCTTCGCGCAGGCTGCCGGTGCCGATCTGGTTTACATCGGTGTCGAACCGCCCAAACCCAACGCTGAAGTGATTCTGGTTCGGGACGATAGCCCGATCAAAACCGTCGCCGACCTGAAAGGCCGCAAGGTCGCGTTTCAGAAAGGCTCCAGCTCCCATAACCTGTTGCTGCGCAACCTGCAAAAAGCCGGGCTGGCATTTACCGATATCCAGCCCGCCTACCTGACGCCAGCCGACGCCCGCGCCGCCTTCCAGCAAGGTAACGTTGACGCCTGGACCATCTGGGACCCCTACTACTCGGCGGCGCTGTTGCAAGGCGGCGTTCGGGTACTGGCCGACGGCACCGACTTAAACCTGACAGGTTCGTTCTATCTGGCATCGCGTAGTTATGCCGAAAAATACGGTGCTTTCCTGCAACAGTTACTCACCACCCTGACTCAAGCCGATGCCCTGACCATCAGCCAGCGGTCGCAGAGCGTTACACTGCTGGCCAACGCCATGGGGTTACCGGAAGCAGTTATCAGTACCTATTTTGACCATCGCCCCATCACGGTGATCAAACCGGTGGATGAGCGCACCTTGCAGGCGCAACAACACACCGCCGATCTGTTTTACGAAAACCACCTGATTCCCAGCAAACTGGACGTCGCCAGCCGGATCTGGCACGCCCCAGTAGCACACTGATCCTCAGCCTGATTTCACGGAGACAATAATAATGAGTCTGAATATTTTCTGGTTCCTGCCCACTCACGGTGACGGCCACTATTTTGGTCGCGGCGAAAATGCCCGCCCGGTTGATTATGGTTACCTGCAACAGATTGCTCAGGCGGCAGACCGTCTGGGGTTCGGCGGCGTACTGATCCCCACGGGCCGCTCCTGCGAAGATTCCTGGTTGGTGGCGTCGTCGCTGATCCCGGTCACTCAGCGTCTGCGCTTTTTGGTGGCGCTGCGCCCTGGCATCGTCTCGCCAACGCTGGCCGCCCGTCAGGCCGCTACGCTGGACAGACTTTCCAATGGCCGGGCGCTGTTTAATCTGGTGACGGGCGGCGACCCGGAGGAACTGGCTGCCGAAGGATTGTTCCTCAGTCATGAACAGCGCTATGAAGCCTCCGCCGAATTTACCCGCATCTGGCGGCGAGTATTAGAAGGCGAAACCGTCGATTACGACGGCAAACACATTCAGGTGAAAGGTGCCAAACTGCATTATCCGCCGGTACAGCAACCGCGTCCGCCGCTCTACTTCGGCGGCTCGTCGGATGCGGCGCTGGATCTGGCTGCCGAACAGGTTGAACTCTATCTCACCTGGGGCGAACCACCGGCACAAGTAAAAGAAAAGCTGGACCGCGTACGAGCCAAAGCCGCCGCACAAGGGCGCAGCGTACGTTTTGGCATTCGCCTGCATGTGATTGTGCGTGAGACCAGCGAAGAAGCCTGGCAGGCCGCCAATCGGTTGATCTCCCGGCTGGACGACGACACTATCGCCGAGGCGCAGGCATCGCTAAAACGCTTTGACTCGGTGGGCCAACAGCGCATGGTAGCGCTGCACGGTGGCCGCCGCGACAAGCTGGAGATCAGCCCCAACCTGTGGGCCGGTATTGGTCTGGTACGCGGCGGTGCGGGCACCGCGCTGGTGGGCGACCCACAGACTGTGGCGCAACGTATTCAGGAATATGCCGATTTGGGTATCGATACCTTTGTGTTGTCAGGTTATCCGCATCTGGAAGAAGCCTACAAGGTCGCCGAACTCCTGTTCCCGCATCTGGATGTGGCCGTGCCGGAGGTGCCACAACCGCAGCCGCTGCGTTCGCAAGGTGAAATCGTCGGTAACGAATTTGTCCCGCTGCTCAAAGCAGCCCAAAGCTGAGGACCAACTGATGCAGAGGCTCCTGACACCGATCACCGTACGCCTGACGCCCTGGTTGCTGCCGCTGCTGCTGGTAGCGCTCTGGCAACTCGCCTCCAGCGTCGGCTGGCTTTCCACCCGCATCCTGCCGTCACCGCAAGCGATTACCGTGACGTTCTGGCGGCTAGCCCGCAGTGGTGAACTGTGGCAACACCTCAGCATCAGTACCTGGCGCGCGCTGACCGGTTTTGCCATCGGCGGCGCGCTGGGGCTGGCGCTTGGCTTTATTACCGGACTATCCCGCACCGGCGAACGCCTGCTGGACACCTCAATGCAGATGCTGCGCAACGTGCCGCATCTGGCGTTGATCCCGCTGGTGATCTTGTGGTTCGGTATTGATGAAAGCGCCAAAATTTTTCTGGTGGCGCTCGGCACCCTGTTCCCCATCTACCTCAACACTTATCACGGCATCCGCACTATCGACAGCGGTTTGCTGGAAATGGCTCGCAGTTACGGCCTGTCTGGCTTTCGGCTGTTCCGTGAGGTGGTGCTACCCGGTGCGCTGCCCTCGATCATGGTCGGCGTGCGTTTCTCGCTCGGCTTGATGTGGCTGACGCTGATCGTGGCGGAAACCATCTCCGCCAGTTCCGGTATCGGCTATCTGGCGATGAATGCCCGCGAATTTCTGCAAACGGATGTCGTGGTGGTGGCGATCATTCTATATGCCCTGCTGGGCAAACTGGCGGATGTCATCGCCCTGACGCTGGAACGTATCTGGCTGCGCTGGCATCCCAGTTGGCAACTAACGGAGGAACACGCATGACGTTTACTCACACTGCGCCAGCCCGCCTTAACGCCGGCACGCCGCTGTTAATCAACGGCGTCACCAAGCGCTATGGTCACCGCACCATTCTCAATGAGGTGCACCTGCACATTCCAGCCGGACAGTTTGTTGCGGTAGTCGGTCGCAGCGGCTGCGGCAAAAGCACGTTGCTGCGGCTGCTGGCCGGACTGGAGCAAACCAGTGGCGGAGAGCTGCTGGCAGGCCGCGCCCCGTTGCATCAGGCACGCGACGATATCCGGCTGATGTTTCAGGAAGCCCGTTTACTGCCGTGGAAGCGGGTAATCGACAACGTTGGATTGGGACTGCGCGGCGAGTGGCGTAGCGCCGCCCATCAGGCGCTGGAGGCAGTCGGGTTATCATCACGTGCTGCCGACTGGCCGACTGCGCTGTCCGGCGGACAAAAACAACGGGTAGCGTTGGCGCGTGCGCTGATCCACCACCCCGGCCTGTTACTGCTGGATGAACCGCTGGGCGCACTCGACGCCTTGACCCGCATCGAAATGCAGGGGTTGATTGAATCGCTATGGTTGCAACAGGGGTTCACCGTTTTGCTGGTAACGCATGACGTCAGTGAAGCGGTAGCCCTTGCCGACCGGGTGATCCTGATAGAAGACGGACAGGTCGGGCTGGATGTAACGATTGACCTGCCGCGCCCACGCCGCCGCGGCTCCGCCCGGCTGGCAGAGCTGGAAGCGCAGGTACTGGAACGGATTTTGGCGCCTGCGATTCCCCACGACACAGCCTATCCCTCACAGGCACACGCCTGATATTCCCACTCTCAGGGCATAAAAAACCACCGTCTGCTGACAGCGGTGGTTTTTATTATAGCCATTATATCAATAAGATAGAGATATTGCGTTGGCTGCGCTTACGCCTCCAGCGCTTTGGTTATCTTCTCGAACAGATCACCGGAGAGGTTTTCCAGCCCTTTAAGGGTTTCCAGCGCCTGACGCATCAACGCCTGACGGGTTGAATCGTAACGTTTGAGGCGAATCAGCGGTTCAATCAGACGCGAAGCCACCTGCGGATTGCGGGTGTTCAGATCGCTGAGCATCTCAGTGAGGAACTGATAGCCGCTGCCATCGACCGCATGGAACGCCGACGGGTTGCCCGCACAGAACGATCCTATCAGCGAGCGCAGTCGGTTAGGGTTGTTCAGGCTGAAGGAGCGGTGGTTAAGCAATTCACGCACCCGGTTCAACACATCGCTGGCCGGGCTGGTGGCCTGAAGGACGAACCATTTGTCCATCACCAGACCATCCTGATGCCAACGTTCGTCAAAGGCCGCCAGCAGTCTGTCCCGGCACGGCAACTGTGCCGCCACCGATGCCGCCATCGCCGCTAACGAATCGGTCATGTTGTCGGCATCAGTAAATTGCGCTGCCGCCAGCGTGTCCGCCTGCTCGCGCTCGGCAAACGCCAGATAGCTCAGGCACAGATTGCGCAGCGCACGTTTGCCCATATCCTGCTGATCAACACGGTAAGACGCCAGTTTGTTGGCGCGATATACCGCCAGCAGTTCGTCCGCCATTTCCTGCGCCAGCGTCTGTGTCAGCGACTGGCGAACCGCGCTGATAGCGTCCGGGTCGATGACCTCAAACAGCTCTGCCATCTCGTTCTCGCTCGGCAACGACAAAATCTGCGAGGCCAGCATCGGGTCCAGCTGGTCATCCAGCAGCACGCCGCGGAAGGCGTCCACCACATGCATCGGCAACGATAACGGCTGTTTTTGCTGATGACGCGCCACATTCAGGCGAATATAGTTCGCCAGCAGACTCTGGGCCGCATCCCAACGGGAAAACGCATTGCTGGCGTGGCGCATCAGGAACGTCAGTTGCTCATCGCTCCAGGGGTAGTTCAGTTTTACCGGCGCGGAGAATTCACGCAGCAGCGACGGCACCGGCTGGCAGGGAACGTCATCAAATACGAAGGTTTGCTCAGCTTCAGTGACGTTCAGTACTGAACCCAGTTTCTGCCCTTTCTGGCGCAGCGGGATCACATTCCCTTCGCTATCGTACAACTCCACATCCAGCGGAATATGCAGCGGCAGTTTAGGCTGCTTGTCGGCCCCGACCGGCGTCATCTGGCTGATATGCAGGCGGTACTGGCGAGAGGCGGCGTCGTAATCGTCACGGACTGTCACCACCGGCGTGCCGGACTGGCTGTACCAGCGACGGAACTGCGACAGATCGACGCTGGAGGCATCTTCCATCGCCTGTACAAAATCATCACAGGTCGCAGCGCTGCCGTCATGACGATCAAAATAGAGCCGCATCCCTGCCTGGAATTTCTCTTCACCCAGCAGCGTGTGCATCATGCGAATCACTTCCGACCCTTTTTCATACACGGTCAGGGTATAGAAGTTATTCATCTCGATGACCTGATCCGGACGAATCGGGTGGGACATCGGGCTGGCGTCTTCGGCGAACTGCGCGCCGCGCATCACCCGCACGTTGTCGATACGGTTAGCCGGGCGCGAACCCACATCAGAACTGAACTCCTGATCGCGGAACACCGTCAGCCCTTCTTTCAGGCTGAGCTGGAACCAGTCACGACAGGTCACCCGGTTGCCGGTCCAGTTGTGGAAATACTCGTGAGCGATCACCGCCTCGATACCGAGATAGTCCTTGTCGGTGGCGGTTTCGGCTTTAGCCAGCACATACCTGGAGTTGAAGATGTTCAGCCCCTTGTTTTCCATCGCCCCCATATTGAAGAAATCCACTGCCACGATCATATAAATGTCGAGGTCGTATTCCAGGCCAAAACGGGTTTCATCCCATTTCATGGCGTGCTTCAGTGAGGTCATCGCCCAGTCGGCACGATCAAGATTGCCGCGGTCCACGAACAGTTCCAGCGCCACATCACGGCCAGAACGGGTAACAAAGGTATCGCGCAGCACATCAAAATCGCCGGCGACCAGCGCAAACAGGTAGCAGGGTTTCGGGAACGGGTCTTGCCATTCCACCCAGTGACGCCCGTTATCCGCCTCGCCCTGTCCGGTTCGGTTACCATTGGAAAGCAGGTACGGGTAGCGTGCTTTATCTGCGGTAATACGAGTGGTGAAACGCGCCAGAACGTCCGGGCGGTCCAGATAATAGGTAATGTGGCGGAAGCCTTCAGCCTCGCATTGGGTACAGAGCGCATCGCCCGACTGATACAACCCTTCCAGCGCACTGTTGGCCGCCGGGTTGATTTCCGTTTCAATCCGCAGGGTGAATTTTTCCGGCAACCCAGTCAGTTCCAGGCCATCATCCAACAAGCGATGCGCCTGCCACGCCTGACCATCGACCTGAACATTCAGCAATTTCAGCCCTTCGCCGTCCAGCTTCAGCGCCGCGCCTTTTTCCCCCTGCAGCACGACCTGACTGGTCGCCACCACGCGGGTCTGTTCTGGATACAGATCAACATCCAGCGCGATGTCGGTAATGGTATAGTCCGGCGCGCGGTAATCGTGCCGGTATTTGATTTGTGGTTGTTGACTCATGACTGATTACCTTAATGACAGCAGTAATGATGGCGATACGGCGTGATCGGGCTGCTTATCTGCCTCCTCCTTTTTATATAGGAGCAGAAATACATAAAAACAGAAAACCCGTGGTTAACACACGGGATATTAACGAATTCCCCTCACCCCGTAACACTCGCCAGACGACGATATCCGTCTTTTATAAATTCATACAGTAAACAAGGGTAAACAGCGCCTCTCGCACCAGCACCTCGTCACTGGTACGCAAGCAACCGTATTATCACCTGATTACGCGACTGATTTCGCCTACGTTGTGCGCAGTTCCGTTATTCAACAGGCTGTTACGTCTATTAAAAGGGAGTGACTGCCGGAATGCAAACTTTCCTGTCATCCCCCCATCGCTACAGCGGTAACACGATTTTTCGGGTAATTTTGTTTAGTATAAAAAACATTATAATTCAATCACTCATGGTAAACAGACCGTAAAAACAGATACTTTTTTGTCACAATCGCACGATTGAATCTCGCCTTCACCCGCCCAATATGATGTGATAAGCCCGATGAACAGGCAGGTGACGCCCACTGTCGCGCAACATCGCCGACATGAGTCGGTAAATGTAATAAACGTCATCGTAGTCAATGTGCCTGTCTTAACCGTAATGGTATGAAACGTAACTGTATTAAACGAGGATGCGGTAACGCATTATGACTTTGCACACAGCCCCGATATTGACCTCATTGCTCGATACCGACGCCTATAAACTGCATATGCAACAGGCGGTATATCACCATTACCACGATGTGCATGTAGCGGCGGAATTCCGTTGTCGCGGCGATGAGCTGTTAGGGCACTACGCCGATGAGATTCGGGTGCAAGTGGAAGCCATGAGTCACTTGTCACTGCATGACGATGAGTATCACTACCTTGCCTCTCTGCCATTTTTTCAAACCGACTACCTCGACTGGCTGAAAAACTTCCGTTTTGACCCTTCGCAAATCCGCATTCGCAATCATCAGGGCAAGCTGGATATCCGTATCACCGGGCCGTGGCGCAACGTGATTTTGTGGGAAGTGCCGCTGCTCGCGGTCATCAGCGAAGTGGTTCACCGCAACCGTACCCCCGGTAGTTATAGTGAGGCCGCACTCAACCAGTTACACGACACGCTGGCTCGCTTTCGCCAGCACAGCGCCGATGTCGATCTCAGTCGCTTTAAACTGATGGATTTTGGCACCCGCCGGCGTTTTTCTCGTGAGGTTCAGCACCAGATAGTGCATACCCTCAAAGCCGAATGCCCTTACCTTATCGGCACCAGCAACTACGATTTGGCGCGTCGTCTGCAACTGGCGCCGGTCGGAACCCAGGCGCACGAGTGGTTCCAGGCTCATCAGCAAATCAGCCCGACCTTAGCCAACAGCCAGCGGGCCGCACTGGATGCCTGGTTGCGGGAATATCCGGAGCAGCTCGGCATCGCACTCACCGACTGCATCACCATGGATGCGTTCTTGCGTGACTTTGACCGTCAATTCGCCCGTCGTTATCAGGGATTGCGCCATGATTCCGGCGACCCGATTGAATGGGGCGAGAAAGCCATTGCGCATTATCATGCGCTGGGTATCGACCCGATGGATAAAACGCTGGTGTTTTCCGATAACCTCAATCTGGAAAAGGCACTGCATCTCTACCGCCACTTCGGGCAACGCATCAATGTCGCCTTCGGCATCGGCACCCGCCTGACCTGCGATATTCCCGGCGTCAAACCGCTGAATATCGTCATCAAGCTGGTGGAGTGCAACGGCAAACCGGTAGCCAAGCTGTCAGACAGCCCAGGAAAAACCATTTGTCAGGATCAGGCATTTGTCAGCGCGCTACGCAAAGCGTTTGATCTGCCGCGAGTGAAAAAGGCCTCCTGAGTATTGCGCTTCCCACATCACTGATTACTCTTTAAGCCAGCAACGCCGGAATCGTATAAAACTTGCGGCGTTGCGGTGATTTCTGCTTGTGTCCTGCCCGACGACAAGTAACATAACGAAACGCCCACTTCCGGGCGGCAACAGTTACCCATTAAATTTCACCAATAGAGAGAATGTTATGAGCGTAGTGCCTGTAGTCGATGTACTGCAAGGCCGTGTCGCCGTTGACAGTGACGTCACCGTGCGCGGCTGGGTACGTACCCGGAGAGACTCTAAAGCCGGTATTTCTTTTATCGCCGTCTATGACGGTTCCTGCTTTGATTCGCTACAGGCTGTCGTCAATAATAATCTTGCTAATTATCAAAGCGATGTGCTGCGCCTGACCACCGGTTGCTCTGTGGAAGTCACTGGTAAAGTGGTGGAATCCCCCGGTGAGGGCCAGAGCTTCGAACTGCTGGCAACGGAACTCAAGGTCGTCGGCTGGGTGGAAGACCCGGACACCTACCCGATGGCGGCCAAACGCCACAGTATCGAATACCTGCGTGAAGTGGCGCATTTGCGCCCACGCACTAACCTTATCGGCGCTGTCGCTCGTGTGCGTCATACGCTGGCACAGGCCATCCACCGGTTCTTTCATCAAAATGGTTTCTATTGGGTATCCACCCCGCTGATTACCGCCTCCGATACCGAAGGTGCCGGCGAAATGTTCCGGGTATCCACACTGGATCTGGAAAACCTGCCGCGCAACGATCAAGGCAAGGTCGATTTCAGCGAAGACTTCTTCGGTAAAGAAGCGTTCCTGACCGTATCCGGCCAGCTTAACGGCGAAACCTATGCCTGCGCGCTGTCTAAAATCTATACCTTCGGGCCGACTTTCCGGGCGGAAAACTCCAATACCAGCCGCCATCTGGCAGAGTTTTGGATGATTGAACCGGAAGTGGCGTTTGCAACGCTGGACGACATCGCCAGCCTGGCGGAAAACCTGCTGAAATTTGTGTTCAAAGCCGTACTCGACGAACGTGCCGATGACATGAAATTCTTCGCTGAACGCGTAGATAAAGACGCCATCAGCCGGCTGGAGCGTTTTGTCAGTTCTGATTTCGCTCAGGTAGATTACACCGATGCCATCACCATTCTGGAAAACTGTGGGCAGGCATTTGAGAACCCGGTGTCCTGGGGTATCGACCTCTCCTCCGAACACGAGCGTTATCTGGCTGAAAAACACTTCCAGGCGCCGGTCGTAGTTAAAAACTACCCGAAAGACATCAAAGCCTTTTATATGCGCATGAACGGCGACGGCAAAACCGTCGCCGCGATGGACGTTCTGGCACCGGGCATCGGCGAGATTATTGGCGGTTCTCAGCGTGAAGAACGTCTGGAGCAACTGGACAGCCGTCTCGAAGAAATGGGACTCAGTAAAGAAGACTACTGGTGGTATCGCGATCTGCGCCGTTACGGCACCATCCCGCATTCGGGTTTTGGTCTTGGTTTTGAGCGTTTAATAGCTTATGTAACCGGTGTACAAAATGTGCGCGATGTGATTCCGTTCCCGCGCACACCCCGTAGCGCTACGTTCTAAGCAAAAAATAACATAAGAAAAACAAATATCTGCACTAAGAAGGGCGCTCTATGGCGCCCTTCTTTTTTTATTTTAGAAGTGACTCACAAAGTTCCGTTGTTTTTACAAATTGACATATATTTTTTATAAAAGTTACATAATTTAGAAATTGGTATCATTTAAACGGTAGATTAACGGACGGCTGAATGGAAAACTGCGTGCAGACACAGGAAGACATCGGCTATCACGAAAAAGTTCCACTACGGTTTTTTTATTGTGATGCAGAAGTCTGAATAACACCAATGAGGGTAATTGATAATGATGAAGCGCAATGTTCTTGCAGTGGTAATCCCGGCTCTGCTGGCTGCCGGCGCAGCTAACGCAGCTGAAGTGTACAACAAAGACGGTAACAAACTGGACCTGAACGGTAAAGTTGTTGGTCTGCATTACTTCTCTAAAGACAGCGGCAACAGCGGTGATCAGACTTATGCTCGTCTGGGTTTCACTGGCGAAACCAAGATCAACAGCGATCTGACTGGCTATGGCCGTTTCGAGTACAATTTCAATGCTAACCGCACTGAAGAAACTGAAGCTAAGAACGACAGCGCTGCGGGTGGTACTCGTTACGCTTATGCCGGCCTGAAATTTGGTGATTTCGGTTCTATCGATTACGGTCGTAACCGCGCTGTAGGTTATGATGGTATCTCTTACACCGACGTGCTGCCGGAATTTGGCGGTGACCAGGCTTACACTGATGGCCTGACTGGCCGTAACGCCGGTGTTGCCACTTACCGCAACAAAAACTTCTTCGGTCTGGTTGATGGCTGGAACTTCGCACTGGGCTACCAGAGCGCGCACAATGACTCTGTCAACTTAGCTAGAGAGACTGGTGCTGGCTGGGCAGCATCTTCCAGCTATACTTCACCTTTTGGCGTAAGTGTGATCGGTTCTTATACTCAGGCTAACCGTACTCAGGCTCAGGTGCTTGATAACCAGGGCAAAAAAGCTGAAGCCTGGGCAACCGGTCTGAAATATGATGCTAACAGCATCTATGTTGCCACCACCTACGGTGAGTACCATAACTTAAGCTACACGTCGAACAATACCTTCCAGCCGGGTGCTGTCAGCAAATTTACTGACACAACTGGAAATCAGAAAGAAGCACTGGATACAACCAAAGTATTTGAAGCGGTTGCTCAGTACAACTTTGATTTCGGCCTGACTCCGTCTTTAGGTTATGTTTCTGCTAAAGCGAAAGATGACCGTAAAGCCACTAACGACTTCATCACCAAGTACGTTAGCCTGGGTCTGACCTACGCGTTCAACAAGAACTTCTCTACCTACACTGAGTACGACATCAACCTGCTGAAAGATAACAACCAGTATAAGCTGCCAACCAATGACCGCGTTGCGGTGGGTGTGGTTTACCAGTTCTAATGTAGTTCTCTGTTAACGACCTGGTCGTAAAACGGAAAACTATAACTATGCCGATCAATTTTTGATCGGCATTTTTATTTTTATAGTCTGTCATACAGCAAATCACTGTTACCAGCCGGGCATATTTGGCAGGGTCAACAACGTTTAAACCTCATAATTCACCATACCTTCAAGGGCCAGTGTTGACCTGAAACGTAATTGATTACGTTATTTTTGAGAGGAATCATTTTTACTGATGTGTTGTGTGCCGATGGCACCACATTGAAACAGGTTACAGAGAGAGTTTACGCAGAATTTATGACAAAAAAGCACACTTAATGTGAAAAAAATATGTTAGTTATGCATACTTTTTCTTACGGAGAAAATTTATAACCTTATGATTAAAATATAGATAATGACTAAGATTATTTAAAACCCCGTCTAAAACGAAAAACGCCCCTCAACTATAGTGTGACACGCCTCAAATTTTACATATTTAAACATAAAAAAACAATATGTTTCACAAATCATCAATTGGTATCATTTATGGAGTGGATAATCATCATTATGAATGAAACACTGCCTTCGGACACATAGACACCGACGTATCGCAGAAGTTCAATTCAGATTTCTCTGTAAATATGATCGGACGTGAACCAACACAATGAGGGTTATTTATAAATGAAACGTAATATTCTTGCAGTGGTAATCCCGGCATTGCTGGCCGCTGGCGCAGCGAATGCGGCTGAAATTTATAACAAAGACGGCAACAAACTGAACCTGAATGGTAAACTGGACGGTCTGCACTACTTCTCCAAAGACAACACCGGTAGAAACAGCGGCGACCAAAGTTATGTCCGTCTTGGTTTCACCGGCGAAACCAAGATCAACAGCGACCTGACTGGTTATGGCCGTTTTGAATATCAGTTCAACGCCAACCGTACTGAAGAAACAGAATCTAAAAATTCCACCGCCGCTGGTCAGACTCGTTATGCCTATGCCGGCCTGAAATTTGCTGATTTCGGTTCTCTGGATTACGGTCGTAACCGCAACGTGTCTTACGATGGTATCTCTTACACCGACGTGCTGCCGGAATGGGGTGGCGACTCTGCCTACAACGACGGTTTCACTGGCCGCAGTGCAGGTGTGGCGAACTACCGCAACAAAAACTTCTTCGGTCTGGTTGATGGCCTGAACTTTGGCCTAAGCTACCAGTCAGCACGTTCTGATTCCACAACGCGCAAAAGTAACACTGGCGCTGGCTACGCCCTGTCCACCTCTTATACCTCTCCGTATGGCGTAGGTATTATCGGTTCATACGGCCATGCTAAACGTACTGCGAATACATTCTCTAATGCTACATCACCTGCTACATCAAATGACCAGGCACAAGATGGCCGTGGTACTGATGCTGAAATGTGGGCGACCGGCCTGAAATACGATGCTAACAACATCTATGTAGCCGCTACCTACGGTGAATACCGTAATATGACCTACGGTAACACTTATAAATTTAATATTAGCGGAGTCTCTCAGCACACCACTGCTGCCTTTGACAAAACCAAAGTGTTTGAAGCGGTTGCACAGTATAACTTCGACTTTGGCCTGAAACCGTCTATCGGCTACGTATCAGCTAAAGCGGAAGATAACACTGCGGCCCAAAAAACCAGCGATTATCTGGTCAAATACGCCAGCCTGGGCCTGACCTACTCTTTCAACAAAAACTTCTCGACTTACACCGAGTATGACATCAACCTGCTGAAAGACGACAACCTCTACAAACAAGCAACTAACGACCGTGTTGCTGTCGGTGTGGTTTACCAGTTCTAATCCAGCCTTGCTTCTCTGAAGTAAGCGCATATCAAGCCGAGGCTATGCCTCGGCTTTTTCTCTTCACAGTAGCTCTTCACAATTGTTATTTTTCCGCCGCAGCACATGTGATTCGCACCCGCACCGTTTTTTCCCGGCTATGACGCGACCACACCCTCTTCCGTTATTACGTCCACGATGTGGAACAAACCCGTCACGAGGTAAAACAGCAGGTGTATTAATAAGAATAAATTCGATACTGACATCGATATTTAAAATTACATATAAGATTAATAAAAACCCAATAAAGCAATACAGCAATAACCCATTGTTTTTCATTAAAAAATAAATAAATAAAAATGAAACATAATATTTTTATTCGAATAAAAACATAATATTTCACCAACACCATTCTGGTATCACTTTCATTCTGGTTACCTCCCCCTCCTGATGTAAGACTGCGGGCGCACATAACAACACATCGACAATGCTCCTGCTGTATCTCTATTGCTGTCAGGCAGAAATGCCTCAGTGGTGATTAACATTTAGTGAGGGTAATGATGATAATGAAGCATCTGATAACTATGCTAACCGCATCAGTATTATTGTCTTCAACCGGTTTGGTCAGCGCGGCTGAAGTTTATAATAACCAGGGTAATAAATTTGATTTGTATGGCAAAGTGCGAGCGGGTTATTACTTTGGTGATAACACCAATAGTTTCAAAAGCAATGGTGATTCAACTTATGCACGACTGGGTGTAAAAGGTGAAACGCAGATCACCCCATATATTACCGGTTACGGCAATTACGAATATCATTTTGATGCCAGCAAGGCGGAAGACACCAATGGCGATAACGGGAAAACCCGCTACGCCTATGCCGGTTTGAAGTTCGATAAATTTGGCAGTATTGATTACGGCAGAAATAAAGGCATCGCCTATGACGGTTTATCCTACACCGACGTATTGCCTGAATTTGGCGGCGATCAAGGCTATACCGACAATATTACTGGCCGCACCGCCGGGGTGGCGACATACCGTAACAAGAACTTCTTTGGTCTGGTCGATGGATGGGACATTGGGCTGCAATATCAGTCCAGCCACAATGACTCCACTGATCCGGCGCGTCAGGTCGGTAATGGCTGGGGAGTCTCTTCTGCGTATACCACACCTGTCGGTATCGGCGTTATCGCCTCTTATGAAGCCGTCAGCCGAACAGCGGCACAGCGAGCGACAAATGAAGGCGACAAGGCTGACGCCTGGGCTGCCGGCGTGAAATACGATGCCAATCGTACCTATTTAGCGGTGATGTACGGCATACTCCATAACCTGACACCAATTGGCACCTCAACCGCCGCCTTTGCTGATAAAACCAAAATATTTGAGGCGGTGGCGCAATATCACTTTGATTTTGGACTCACGCCGTCTCTAGCCTATGTATCCGCCAGAGCATACGATGAGACGGATATTGGGCAAGGCACCAGTGGTTATGTCACCCGGTATGCCAGTTTGGGGGTAAATTATACCTTCAATAAGAATATGGTTATGAATGTGGCTTATTTGCGCAATCTGATAAGCAGCACTGATAATCCATTTGCCAGAAAGACCGGTGATACGGTGTTCACCGGTCTGGTATATCAGTTCTGACAGGTGTACACCTTCCCGATACCTGCGGCAAAGTCGGCATATGCGCCGACTTTGCCGGTTTTCAGGCAAAAATCTCGACGGCTTCACCGCCATCACTATTTCCGTTTCTTTTGATGCAAACGGTTGGCAAAGCCAGACGCTGGCGTTAACCTGCTATTTCTATTTAATCTCTGTTATGGATTACTTCGCAATGTTTGAAAAAATCGCTGCCGCACCTGCTGACCCAATTCTGGGGCTGGCCGATCTGTTCCGCGCTGATGAACGCTCCCACAAAATCAATTTGGGGATCGGCGTTTATAAAGATGAAACCGGTAAAACGCCGGTACTCACCAGCGTAAAAAAAGCAGAACAGCTGCTGCTGGAAACCGAAACCACTAAAAACTACCTGAGTATTGATGGCATACCGGAATTCGCTCGTTGCACTCAGGAGCTGTTATTCGGTAAGCAGAGCGAGATCATTGCGAACAACCGTGCACGCACCGCACAGACACCGGGCGGCACCGGTGGCCTGCGTGTGGCAGCAGACTTTATCGCCACCCAGACCAGCGCCAAACGCATCTGGGTAAGCAATCCGAGCTGGCCTAACCATAAGAATGTTTTCGCTGCCGTTGGTCTCGACGTCTGTGATTACACCTATTACGATGCAACTCGCCACGAGCTGGATTTTGACGGTATGCTGGCCAGCCTGAGTGCGGCACAAGCCGGTGATGTGGTGCTGTTCCACGGCTGTTGCCATAATCCTACCGGTATTGACCCGACCAAAGCGCAATGGGAACACCTGGCCGCACTGGCGCTGGAAAAAGGCTGGCTGCCGCTGTTTGACTTCGCCTATCAGGGCTTTGCCCGTGGTCTGGATGAAGACGCTGAAGGGCTGCGTATTTTTGCCGCCAAACACACCGAGCTGATTGTTGCCAGTTCTTACTCCAAGAATTTTGGTCTGTACAACGAGCGAGTAGGTGCCTGCACTATCGTGGCGGCAGAAGCCGTGATTGCCGATACGGCATTTAGCCAGGTCAAGGCGGGAATTCGTGCCAACTACTCCAACCCACCGTCACACGGTGCGGCTGTCGTGGCTACCGTGCTGTCTAATGAGTCGTTGCGTAACATCTGGGAACAGGAATTAACGGCCATGCGTGAACGCATTCAGCGTATGCGTCACCTGTTTGTCAGCACCTTGCAGGAAAAAGGCGCTACTCAGGACTTCTCCTTCATTATCAATCAGAACGGCATGTTCTCTTTCAGCGGGTTGAGCAAAGATCAGGTACTGCGCCTGCGCAACGAATTCGGTATCTACGCCGTCAACTCTGGCCGAATCAACGTAGCAGGTATGACGCCGGAAAACATGGCGCCGCTGTGCGAAGCCATTGTTGCCGTGCTGTGATGATGCATCCTGCCTGACTCCCTTTCAAACGGGCGACGGCACACAAAAAAGCCAGCAGTTCTGCTGGCTTTTTGTTTTTTACGCAGATAAAACAGGAGTCAGCCAGCATCGCGCACAAACGGATTGCTAAGGCGCTCTTCTCCGAAGGTGGACATCGGCCCATGACCTGGAATAAAGACGATATCATCCCCCAAAGGGAATAACTTATTACGAATAGAGTCCACCAGCGCCTGATGGTCGCCCTGTGGGAAATCGCTGCGCCCTATGCCGCCATGGAAAATAACATCACCCACCTGAGCGAAGCGTGCCTGCTTATCAATGAATACCACATGCCCCGGCGTGTGACCCGGACAATGCACAACAGATAACACCGACTCGCCAATGCTGACGGTATCGCCCTCTTCCAGCCAGCGGGTCGGCGTCAACGGTGGACAATCATTCAGCCCAAACATGCGGCTCTGAGCAGGTAATCCATCAAGCCAGAAAGCATCGGCACGCTGCGGGCCAACAATAGGCGCCTGATAGTGTTCAGCCAGCGCGACAGCAGCACCGACATGGTCCAGATGACCATGCGTCAGCAGAATCTGGGTGACGACGACACCCGCCTGCGCCACTGCCTGTTTGATTTTTTCTGCTTCACCACCGGGATCAACAATAGCGGCCTGCAACGTTTTCTCACACCACAGTAGTGTGCAATTTTGGCTAAAAGCCGTAACAGGAATAATTTGGTACTTCATACCGCTCCGTTCTTACTTCAAATCCTTGTGCGAGGAGAAAGCCTACCTCGCCCATTCCGTCATTCACATTACCAGGTGCGAACAGCCCCGGTATCAATGTGCACAAAGTTGCTCTGTGGGTAATAACCAACACCGCCCGCACGCATTTTCACAGCAGCTTTCCGGATATTCGCCAATTGAACGCCTTCAATATGGAAATCCATCGCTTTGCCCTGGGTGTGATAGCTCTGTTTCGCCACGCCCTTACTGTGCGACCGCAGATCTTCATTGGTGCTGTAAGAACGATAACCTGAGATCAGCTGTACCGGCTTGGTAGAACCTAACATCACCTGCAGTCGGTATAGCTGATCAAACAGCGCGGGATCAATAGTTTTGATTTTATTGGCCCGATAGTCGCGAAAAAAGTGATTCAATCGGGATAACTCTGCTTTGTTATAGCGACGACCATCAAAGAATTCGACTTTGATGTGCTCGCCGGTATTAATATTATTCAGTGTGAGAATACGTGGACGAGCAGTGGATAACGAAGCCAACGATTGACCTGGCAACAGCGCTATTCCTAAGGCTGCACCGCCAAGCGCCAGCCATTTGCGTCGATGATTATCAATGTGTTCCATAAAGATCGAGTACCCTGGGCTAAAAAAGCGAAGAGAATAACAGGCGAAGCGGCACCTAATGCACCGCATTGCACCTTAACTGCCTGCAGCAGACCCGTCAACCCGCTTTCTTCGGACTCTGGCGCAGGCTCCCACGGTTTTTCGCTTCACAACACCCGGTGATATCATCCGGGAATTGCCCGGATTACGCATAGTTACTGTAATAATAATCCCACTTTGGACAAAGCCAGTGCGCCGGTTTTTACCGTATCATCATAATTGTAAATATCTGTGCGGAATTGCGGCTTACCATCATCAGCGACCCAGGCGGTGAGATAATAGAAATTGACCGGCACCCTTTGGCGTACCGCCACGTAGGTGGTGTTGCCCTGCTCTATCGTTGATGAGATGCGCGCATTATTCCACCCAGCATCCTGTAACAACAACGCTGCCAGCTCAGAAGCCTTATTAACGCGCACGCATCCCGAACTCAGCGCCCGGATATCCTTCTGAAACAGATTATGGTTAGGCGTATCATGCAAATAGATGGAATCCGTATTGGGTATATTGAACTTGTAACGCCCCAGCGAATTGCTGTCTCCCGGTGCCTGACGCAGGCGGTACGGGAAGTTGTTGGCAGATACCATCGGCCAGTCGATCGTTGCCGGGTCAATCGGCTGGGCGCTTTCGGTCCAATCTGACAATACTGTGTATCCATGGCGCTGCAGATACCCTGGGTCCTGAATCACCTTAGGAATAATATCCTGACGGGTAAGCGTAGTCGGCACATTCCACGGTGGGTTCATCACGACATTGCTCAGTGAGCTTATCATCAGTGGCGTCTTGCGTTTAGGCTGGCCGACAATCACCCTCGACGACAGGATCTCTGCTCCATTTTGATAGTAGCTGAGCGAATAGTTAGGAATATTAACCATGATGCCGCTGCTGACTTTATCCGGCACCAGCCGCAAACGCTGAATATTTAACGCCAGCAAAGTAGCACGCATTTGCGATGACACATTGAGCCAGTCGCGGGTGCGCTTGCCGATGACGCCATCATCCTGTAGCCCCTGCGAATGCTGGAAACGTTTTACGGCTTCCACTACCTCTCCGTCATAACGCAGTGACGACGAGCTGCCTGACGAGGCATCGTTAAACAGCGGCATTGCCGGGCCATCCTGAGTCAACATACTGGTTCGCCGCAAAATCTCTTTCAACACCGGTAACGCGGTGCTTTCATCACCGGGACGTAATGAGTCCGCCAGTATCAGTTTTGGCCAGGGGCGGTTGTCCGTGAGCATATTTTTCAGCGCATCGTGCATTTTTGCATACTGGGAATGATGAGGCGCTAACGATGCAATAAACGCCAGGCCGTTGCCCGATGCAACGGCCTGCTGCCACTGTCCAACCATCGCTGGTGACGGCGCAGCCAGCTTATAAGGCTCGCTGCCATACAGCCAGTTGTTGCCATTTCTTTCTACCTCGGAGACAAACTGCATATACCCCAGCAGGGCATCCGACAGGACTACGTCACGGGCAAAACCGTTTAATTTAGGATCGGTTAACCAGCTCACCCAGGTGGTGAACTGTGGCTGAATACCAGAAAGCGCGAGTTCCGCCAACTGCTGCTGAAAAGCGTTGACGACCTGTTTATCACCCCACATCGGCTGCATGTGCTGGCGCGTATAGAGCGCGGTTAATTCACCGAGATAATGCGGTGTAATGCCCGCGGGCAGAGCACGGGTGACAGAGGCATGATTTTTTGACACGGCGGTTACCGCCACACTGTCTGGTGCCGCCTGAACGGAAAACGAAGTCAACAGACTGCCCAGCCAAATCGAACCGGCTACTCCCCAAAGCAGTCTTTGTGTATTTCGTTTGACTAACAACATCCATTTATCCCCTGTACATAAAATGACACTGCTTTTATTACACCGCGTGTTTTGATCACACCGAATGTTTTAATCACATCGGGTATGTTGTAACCACCCAGTTTCTGTCAGCTAATACGGTTTTCGCAACCAGTATACGTTTTAAAAACAACATGTTTTTAAAAATTAATCTACCCGTTACCGCAAACGCGTGTCGTGCACCGGAATCATCCTGCGCCAACGGTTTAATCCGCATCACGAAAAATGACCAGATACACCCCATGTTATACTGATTTTACGGTGTGACAGGGGAAATAACGAGCGCGATACACCTGCCATTCTGACCATCATACAATCAGTTATCTGGCTTTTCTTCACCCATGTTGCCTATCGGACTCGCCCAGACCAGAAACTAGCTGGAGCAGGAAATCACCAGATGTTTGCCCCAGTCCGGAGGCAAAGCGGCCAGGTCCGCCATATCGGGTTGATCGGCATACGGTTGACGCAAAACCTGATGCAGGCGGGCAAGTAAGCTAACATCCTCTTTTTGTGCCCGTTCAATCGCCTGTTGCGCCAGATAATTGCGTAATACGTAACGCGGGTTGGCCTGCTTCATCCGCCGTTGACGCCCGGCGTCATCCTCCTCGTTTTCCAACGCCAGCCGCTGCCGGTATATACGAAACCAATCGTCAAATGCCGCACGATCAATAAACACATCCCGTAACGGTGAGTGATTGCTGTGACATTCTGTTTCCGACAACAATCGAAAGATATGGCTATAGTCGGCCTGTTCACGCTTCATCAGTTGCAGCAACCCGACCAGCAAATCATTATCCTGCGCCTGCGGAGTACCAAAACCCAGTTTGGCGCGCATTAATTCACCGAACTGCTGCATCAGTGCAGGTTCATAACGGTCCAACGCCTGTTGCAGGAGGTTGGCAGGCATCAGCCCTGATAGGGACTGCGCCAGACGATGCAGGTTCCATAACCCTACCGAGGGTTGATTATCAAACGCATAGCGCCCCTGATGATCCGAATGATTACAGACATAATCTGGCTGGTAGTCATCCATAAACCCGAAGGGACCGTAATCGATAGTCAGTCCAAGAATAGACATGTTATCGGTATTCATGACGCCATGGGCAAAACCTACGGCCTGCCAGTGGGCTATCAGCCGTGCAGTACGCTCCACCACATCGCTGAACCACAGATAATAGCGATCCGCTTCTTGCTGCCACTGCGGCCAATAACAGGCAATGACGTACTCAGCCAGCTGACGTACCTTTTCTGGTTCGCGGCGATAATAGAAATGTTCGAAATGACCGAAACGGACATGGCTATCCGCCACCCGCAACAGCATCGCACCCTGCTCTTCCTGCTCACGCTGAACCGGGTGGTCGCTGCTGACGATAGTTAATGCACGCGTGGTGGGAATACCAAGGTGGTGCAACGCTTCCGACGCCAGAAACTCACGCACGACAGAACGCAAGACCGCCCGCCCATCCCCCATACGCGAATAGGGGGTTAATCCCGCGCCTTTGATGTGCCAGTCTTGCGTACGTCCATCCGCCAATTGTTGTTGTCCGAGCAGGATGCCTCGCCCATCGCCTAACTGTCCGGCCCATACGCCGAACTGATGACCGCTATACACCTGAGCCAACGGCGCCATGCCCGGCAACAGCTGTTCTCCGCTCCAGATATGACCGTTATCACCTTCAAACCAGTCAGCGGATAACCCCAGTTCTTCAGCCAGTGTGGCGTTGTGATACAGCAAACGCGCACCCTGTAGCGGTGTAGGTGTCAGTTCGGTATAAAACCCCGGCAATTGCTGGTGGTAATGATTATTGAACGGCAGGTGATACGGCATCATTCTCACTCCCTTTTTTATCAGTGTAGAACTGAGGCAGGAGAATTAACACGGAGTAAAAACAAGGCTATTTAGCCGGACAGAAAAACTAAGGATACAAATAAGATAGCTGAGCTGAAAGCAGTGGGCGACAGCCACAACTGAACGCCCAACGTTGCTTAACCGTAACAGGCAACCGGCATTAACGCATTATCCAGCGCTTCTGGTGGCAAGGGCGACCAGAGTTGCCCCTGCACCGCGTTGACATCAAGCTCAAAAACCCGTTCAAAGCTGGCTATATTATCCACCCCTTTCGCCACTACCTTCAGTGAAGGGCACTGTTTTTTCATAACCTGTAACATGGGGTTAACGATAGAAACAGAAACAGGTCGGATTAATAACTTATTAATAAATCCCGCGTCCATTTTTACACAGGAAATGACGCCATCATAAAATGGCTTCATATTCACATTGCCAGCGCCGAAATTATCCAACCACAAATGGAAAGACTGGCTTAATTTCATCAAATTAGGATTATCTCGCCCATGTGATATATCCGGGAAGTGCTCATTAATCTCAAGTTGCAAAAAAGGCAGCGAACGAAACTCATGCCACAGCAACGCGTCATTAATCAGAATTTCCGTCAATGTATGATCAATTTTCAACGCTACGATGACGCGATTATTGATAAACCAGGCTGATTTATCTTTCAGAATCGCCAGTTGTTCTCTTAGCAGCGCTTGCTTGTGCTGGTGATTCAACGTTCCCAGTAAAATCTCCTGCGGTATGGACAAACTTCCCCCCTCACACTGGAAGCGCCCGACCATTTCCAGCGCCATCAAACGGGAATCCAGATGGTAGACAGGAGAGAAAAAATACTGACTGACATAGTCAACTTCAAGCTGGATACGCATAGTGTTATAGCCAGAGTTAGAAAATTGAACCCGCCGTAACGGGCAGCCAGACAAACGGTATGCCTGACCTGACCCTATTCGCTGCTACCACTCCAGAAACATCAAGGATTATTAACAATAATATTCAAACGGAGCGCGTGACGCTTATTTAACTCAAACAATATATGTCTGAATCCGAAAGAAAATACGATGAATAATCTCTATCCTTTTTTACGCGAATACCAATACCATATTTATTACTGCCGAAACCGACAGTAAACTTATAATTTACCGCTTATCTAAAAACAATTTACTTTGCATTTTTCAGACAAATCCCCATAATATATTGCAAATTATTAACGAATACCTTCCGATAACCAGGCAATTACTGTGCTTATCTCATTGTGTTGTTGGGGATATTCCGATGCCAGCTGCTCACCAACCTTAGCCAGCGCTTCCGGACGATAAAATATACCGTTAAGCCGGGCAGCCAACACCTCCAGCGGAGTAGGATTAAGACTATCAGTAAACAGCTGACAGCGACTGATGACACCGCGCTCTACGTCAAAATGCAGTTCCACACCTCCCCAATCGAAGCGGGTATCCAGCGTATGGGTGAATTCAGGCGCCTGGCCAAAATTCCACGCCCAACTGCTCTGGCGCGCAAACAACTCATCGAATCCCGGCAGTTCGGGAACAACATCGGGCGAAATTCTCTCTGGCTGACACTGGGTTTGATAATGGTCGAAAAATGCCTGAGTAATAGCGCTACAAACCGTCTCATGATCAATCTCCGGCAATAACTCCACCAGATTCGCAACCCGCGAACGTACCGACTCAATGCCTTTAGCCTGCAATTTCTTAACATCCGGATTGAGATAATCCGCCAGACGAGACAAGTTGGCTTCCAGCAGCAGCGTTCCATGATGAAAGCCGCGATCAGCGCTTTCCCGATAGGCAGAACCAGAAATTTTTCTGACGCCGTCATGCGTTTCAACCACCAGGTCATTACGCCCCGACGCATGAGCTTCAATGCCAAGCGCCGTCAGTGCACGTAAGATAATGCCTGTGGACACACTCTTGTCATAGCCGGGTTTACCCGCCATAAAAGTAAAACAGGTGTTGCCGAGATCATGGAACACCGCACCGCCGCCACTGCTGCGCCGGGCCAGCTTGACGCCATCCTGCTCCATACGCCGGGTATTGCACTCTTTCCACGGGTTCTGAGCGCGGCCAATCACTACCGTTTCAGCATTACGCCACAAAAACAGCACCCGTTGTGTAGTCGGCATCTGGCGGAAAATACACTCTTCCACCGCCAGATTGAACCAGGGGTCAATAGAATCAGAGATCAGCAAACGCAGCGCGGACACAGCAAGGCTCCAAAGACAACAGGCCACCCACCGGTGGCCGGGGAATCAGATGCGGCGAGCCTGCCAGTAGGCCCGTTTCCAGTAAACATTGTTGAGTGATGAACGCATAACACCGCGGCTGGTCGAGGCGTGAATAAACTGGTCATTACTGTCGTAGATGCCGACATGCAATCCATTCTCGCCGCTGCCGGTGCGGAAAAAGACCAGATCGCCCGGCAATAAGGCGTCACGGTCAACACGAGTACCGATTTCCGTCTGCTCCTCGGTCGAGCGCGGCAACGTCAAACCAAACCGATCACGAAACGTCAGATAAACAAAGCCCGAACAATCAATACCATTGTGATCCAGCCCGCCGTAGCGGTAGGGCGTACCACGCCACTTCGCCAGTTGGGCATGTAGCTGTGCGCGCACCTCACTGGCATCGCCCAGGCGGGTACTCTGCGGAACATGGCTGCTACACCCGGCCAGAAACAATGCCACCAGAATTAACCAGACTCTCCAGAACCTCATGCCATCATGCTCACTGTTGCCGGGGACAGCCCCGCAAAATCGAATTACGTCATATTATCATTTGCACTTTGAAGCCAATCGCCAGAAAAAAAGAGAGTTTTCCTATTGTAACGAAATATTATGACTACTTTGACACCACCAGCCATGTAGCCCGTCACCATACAGATAACCTGACTGGCTCCTCTATCGTCACTCACTCCTGCTGCGCCAGCATCCAGCGACGACCATCCAGCACATAATGCGTAAACGCCACGCCAAAAACCGAAGACAACGTCTCAGGTTGCATCACATCCGCCGCTGTCCCTTGCGCTACCAGTTCACCACCGGACATCAGCCAGACTCGATCAGCATAGTGCAAGGTATGGTTCAGATCATGCCCGGAGGCAATCACCGTTACACCAGCCCGGCATAGCTCCGCCAGCAATGCATCCAGCGCCACGCGTTGAGCAATATCCAAACTGGCAACGGGTTCATCTAGCAACAATAGCCGGGCAGATGGATTTAATGTCGGCCAGACTTGCAACAACACCGCAGCCAGCCTGACGCGTTGCCATTCACCGCCGGACAGCCGGGTAAGAGGACGACGCAGTTTATCCGCTAACGACAGCCGTTCCGCCAACTGCTGCACCACCGTATCCACATTATTAGTCTCTGCGGAAGGCTGATGCAGGTGCAGGTACTGGAACACCGGCATCATCGCCAGTGCGCCATGGTGCTGCGGCAGATAAGCCCGGACTCTGGCCAGATCGCGCGCCGACCAGACAGCCAATGCTTGCCCCAGCAGCTGTATCTCGCCCACTCCCGGCTGCAACCCAGCCATCAAGGCCAGCAAGGTGCTTTTACCTGCACCGTTAGGGCCAATAATGTGTACCTGTTCACCCCGGTGGCAACTTAGCTCCACCGAGGATAAGCGCCCGGCGACACTGGCATGGCGCAGGGACAGCAACGGTTGAACCGTCACGCTTACTGCACCAGCGCCTGTTCAATGGCTTTAATAATCGCGCTGTCATCCGGCGTCATGTCGGGCGAAAAGCGCGCCACCACATCACCACGACGATTAATCAGAAATTTTTCAAAATTCCACAGAATATCGCCAGGATGTACCGGTGCCTGCCCTTTGCTGATACGACGCTCGTAAAATTCACTCCCTTGTGGTCGCAACGCGTCTGGTTGAGCCTGAATCAGCGCCTGATATAAGGGGTGACGTCCGCTTCCGTTGACCTCAATTTTACTAAACATCGGAAACTGCACACCGAAGGTTCCGCGACAGAAAGCCTGTATCTCTTCGTTACTACCCGGCTCCTGTCCGGCAAATTCATTGGACGGAAACCCCAATACCGCAAACCCGCGTTCACGATAAGTTTCATACAGGTTTTCCAGCGTTTCGTATTGCCGGGTCAGTCCGCACTGTGACGCGACATTCACCACCAGCAGCACATTATTGCGCCAGTTTTCCAGTGACGTTGGACGACCATCGATGGTTTGCAGGGGAATTGCGTAGATGTTATTGCTCATTGTCTCTTCCTGTTTTTTCTAACCGGCTTTTCGCCGAACTGTTTATTATCGGAATCACGCCTGATGGCGCAGCAGCAGCCAGATAAACCAGGGTGATCCCAGTGTGGCGGTGACCACGCCAACCGGCAATTCCGCCGTGGCCAGCAAAGTACGCGCCAGCGTATCTGCCAGCATCAGCACCACTGCGCCAGCCAGCCCACATCCGGTTAATAGATAGCGCTGATCGGTCAAGCCACACAAGCGCAAAATATGCGGGATAACCAATCCGACAAAACCAATCACGCCAGCCAGCGCTACACTCATGCCCAGTAGCGCTCCCATCGCCAAAACCAGCACATTACGCCAGTAGACTACCGCAACGCCTAATTGCCGGGCAGCCGGTTCGCCCAGCGCCAACTGGTTTAGCACCCCGCCGCAACACGCCAGCCAAACCAGCAAAGGGAACATCAGTAGCATTAATGCGCCGTAACGCCAGTCCACGCCACTGAACCCGCCCATCATCCAGTACATTAGCTGGCGTAAATCAAGGCTGGTGCTGAAATAAACCGCCCAGGTCATCATCGCGCTGCAAATAATGCTCAGCGCCACACCAATCAGTAGCAACCGCGTGTTAGACACCCCAGCACGGGAAAAACGCAGCAATAGTAAGGTCACCAACAGCGCACCGGCGATGGCGCACAGGCTAAGGCTCCAGACCGGCAACATTCCATGGCCGATCAACACTGCCAAGACCAGTGCCACGCCCGCGCCGCTGGAAACGCCAAGCAACCCCGGCTCGGCCAATGGGTTATCGAACACCGCCTGCATCACCGCACCGCCCATCGCCAGCCCGGCCCCCACCAGCATCACCGCCAGCGTGCGCGGCAGTCTGAGTTGCCAGATAAATAAGGAGGATTCCGAATCGAACCAATGCGTTGGGCCAATCCAACGCTCACCGACGCACAAGCTCACGATGATTCCCAGCACCAGCAGCAGCCATAACCCCAACAAACGCTGGCGATCTCGCCTGCGCTGCTGGTGTTTCAGTTGGGTATAGCCTACCGGGGTTAACTGCATGGGCGACCTGCAATGAAAAAATCGGACAATGTCACCATGATGCGCATATACACAGTGATATCAAGCTGATGCTGGGAAATTTCGCCGGGGAATGGAAAGCAGTCCGCAACGTATGCTGCAAGGGGCTATGGCGAATATCCCCTGCAACATGGTATGACAGGTGATTACTTCATCTGGTTTGATTGTTTTTTGATCTAAATGACGTCTCAACGACCTGAGTAAGAAATCGTCACCAACCATCCTGCGGGGTAATTGTATGCTGACATCCCTCCTGCGCTTGCTGCAACGCATCCGGCAAAAAGGCGAACATTGGCATAGTAAATCGTCCAACGATTGCGTCGAATGCGAATACAGCTTCTACAATCATGAAGCCAACCTGCCATTCGACCAGATCGAAGAGTGTCTGCGCGCCCGCCGGGATGCGTTGATGCAGGAACAGCCGCCCGTGGCAGAACCGATGCCCGCAATCATACGCCCACGCTGGGCACGCAAGTCATCAGATTCAGGTTGAGGCTAGCGAGTGGCGCGTAAGCCAGGTGCGGACGAACTCCACCACGACCTTACTGGCAGGGCCATAAATGTGTTCGTCGAACTGACTTTGAACCTGACTGGGTTCCAGATTGAGTTCCACGGTATGTGCGCCATGCACCCGCGCTTCGTGAACGAAACCGGCTGCCGGATAAACATGGCCCGACGTACCGATGGCAATGAAAAGATTCGCTTCTGATAACGCATGATAGATGCGATCCATCCCCAACGGCATTTCGCCAAACCACACCACATGAGGACGCAGCGGCGCCGGAAACTGGCAGCAGTGGCAACGTTCATCCGCCGAGACATCGTCCGTCCACTCAAACACCTGTCCGCTCTGGCTGCAACGCACTTTCAACAGCTCGCCGTGCATATGGATGATACGTTTGCTGCCGGCACGCTCATGCAGGTTGTCAATATTCTGGGTGACCAGCAGAAAATGATCGCCAAGTGCCGCTTCCAGTTCCGCCAACGCCAAATGCGCAGCATTGGGCGCAATGTCCGGCTGCTGCAACTGACGACGGCGTTGATTGTAGAAATGTTGAACCGTTTGCGGATCGCGATGAAACCCTTCCGGGGTGGCGACATCCTCCACCCGATGCTCTTCCCACAGTCCATCCGAAGCACGGAACGTGCGAATACCGGACTCAGCAGAAATCCCTGCTCCGGTAAGTACAACAACACGTGGTTTATTCACGTTTTTGACCACCAGATAATCACGATGAAAAATGCGGGCACACAAACGCTGATGACGCAGACGTTTTCGCTGCCGAAAACGGTGTAATCGTTGATGCGAGTGCATGTCTGCTCCTTAGAGTGTCTGTCTTTAGCGCGCCAGCGCGACGCTATCGGTTCGCTTTATCTCCGCTCTGACAGCGGGTTATCAATGATAACGCCACAGGAATCAGGGCGATATCGGTTGACTCATCAAGTGTAGCAATGCTGCACCGCGCACGCCGCCCGCATCGCCATGGCGGGCTTTTTCAATACGCGGCACGCGCGCTACCGACAACAGGCTCTCTGGCAATCGCCGCGGCAACTGCCGATAAATTTCGTCAACGTTCGACAAGCCACCACCAAACACCACCAGATGCGGGTCAACCAACGTTAACAGATTACCCAGACACACCGCCAGTAATGCCAGATAACGGTCTACATGCGCCTGTGCCCGTGGCTCGCCGGCGTAAAACGCCGTGATAATGTCCGGTGCTGATAGGGGGTGCGAGTAAAAGTGCGCGTATAACCATTCAAATCCGCGGCCAGAGAGGTAGTTTTCCACACAACCGGTGCGACCACAGCCGCATTTTACGCGTGGAATCGACTCGCCGAGGATATCCAGCGCGTCCACCGGCAAGCGAAAGTGACCGAACTCACCGGCAATACCGTTTTTTCCCTCCACAACCTGACCATTCACCACCAGGCCGCCGCCCATACCGGTGCCGAGAATAATCCCCAGTACCACCGGATAAGCGCGAAACTCGTCGTCCCAGGCTTCTGATAGCGCAAAACAGTTCGCATCGTTACTGAGCCGGACTTCACGTTGCAGCAGTCGGCTGAGATCGGCACGCAGCGGTTTCCCCATAGCAGCAGGCAAATTTGCAGCGAATAAGGTGCCATTGTCAGCGTTCTCCATGCCCGGCACGCCGACGCCAACCAGCCCGCGGCCACCTATCTGTGCGTCGGCTTCTTGCGTCAAGTTCAATAAGACACGTAGCAGATGTTCATAATCATCACGCGGAGTGGGAATACGTTTTTGCCAGATGCGCTGCAACCCGGCGTCAAATACCGCCAGTTCAATCTTGGTGCCTCCAATATCAAAACCGTAATACATGGACGCTCCCCAACTTCGGCTGAAAAGGACAAGGCCATTGCTCAAGCGCAATGGCGTTGCAGATTACTGGCCGCTCAATATCCGGGCCGGATCGATACGGCTGGCACGGCGAGCCGGATACCAGCTGGCTACCAGGCTCAGCACCAGCGAGGTACCCAACACAATGACCACATCCAGCATATGTAACTCAGACGGCAGAAAATCGATGAAATAGATATCGCCGGACAAAAAACGGTGACCGGTAAGCCGTTCAAGACCACGGATGATCGGTGTCAGTTGCAGGGTGACCACAATCCCCACCACCGTGCCGACCACACTGCCGAGCAATCCGGCCAGCAAACCATACCAGACAAAAATCGCGCGGATTAACCCATCGCCAGCGCCCAAGGTGCGCAATACGGCGATATCGCTGCTTTTGTCCTTCACCGCCATCACCAGCGTGGAAACGATGTTGAAGCAAGCCACGCCAATCACCAGCACCATCGCCAGATACATAATGGTGCGGATCATCTGAATATCGCGGTACATATAGCCGTAAGTGCCGATCCAACTGCGAATATAGACAAAGAGGTTGGTCGCCTCACCCGCGTCATGCACCAGCTTCTGAGCGGCAAACACATCCTGTGCCTTGATGGCGATACCGGTAATACCGTCGCCCAACTCCAGATACTGCTGGGCATCGGCCAGCGGCACCAACGCCAGACCATGATCCAACTGACCGCTCAACTGCAAGATCCCGGCAACCTGCAAACGGATGCGTTTCGGTTGCAGCAGCTTCATCTGTGGGTCGCTGTTGGGAATCATCACTGTGACCCAGTCACCGCTTTTCACACCCAGCGTATCCGCAACACCTTTACCGATAATCACCTGCTGCGCGCCGGCATGAAAACGAGACCAGGCATTATCCAGCACAAACTGCGGTAACGCGCTGAGCTTCAGTTCCTGCTGCGGGTCCACCCCTTTAAACTGAATCGCCTTCAGGCTGGCGCCGTTTTCCAGCAGCCCGGTAAAACTGATGTAAGGCGCGGCGGCGGCAACGCCGGGCACCTGTTCAATCTTCGACAACTGCGGTCGCCAGTTGCGGAATGGCTGCTCGCCCGCTTCGATCTCGCCATGCGGCACAACCGCCAGAATACGGTTATTAAGCTCACGCTCGAAACCGTTCATTGCGCTTAAGCCAACTATCAATACCGCCACGCCGAGCGCAATGCCGAGCGTGGAAATCACCGAAATCAACGACACCATGCCGCTGCGGCGACGCCCGCGGCTGAAACGCAATCCAACCAGCAGCGAAAGCGGAGGAAAGGTCATTGCGACGCCCCCATCAGGGTTAACTCCTGCTGCAACTGTCCATCACGCATTTCCAGTTGTCGGCCGAGACGGCGGGCCAGACTCAGGTCGTGGGTGACCACCAGAAACGCCGTGCCTTGACGCACATTCAGCTCACCCAGCAGCTCAAAAATGGCATCGGTAGTACGCTGATCAAGGTTGCCGGTCGGTTCGTCCGCCAGTACCAGCGACGGGCTATTCACCAGCGCACGGGCAATTGCCACACGCTGGCGCTCACCGCCGGACAGTTCCGAGGAACGATGCTGGCTGCGTTGTGCCAGACCGACGGCGGCCAGCATCGCCTGCGCCTTTTCTTTTGCTTCTTTCGGCGTCACGTTACCGATCAGAAGCGGCATCGCCACGTTTTCCAACGCGGTGAAATCCGGCAGCAAATGATGAAACTGATAGATGAAACCCAGTTCGCGGTTACGCAGCGCCGCTTTCGCCGCCGCCGACAGCTGATTCAACGTCTTGCCTTTGAACACCACGTCACCGGAGGTCGGCGCATCCAGCCCCCCCAGCAAATGCAGCAAGGTACTTTTGCCAGAGCCGGAACTGCCGACAATCGCCATCATCTCGCCATTCTGCATCTCGAATGACACATCACGCAGCACATCAGTCGACAGGTTGCCTTCCTGATAACGTTTACACAGTTGACGACACTGTAATAAGGGTGAACTACTCATAACGTAAAGCCTCTGCGGGATGGGTGGCGGCCGCGCGCCAGGAAGGATAAAGCGTGGAAAGCAGCGCCAGCAGCATGGCCACCAGCGCAATGGCGATCACCTGCAGCGGTTGAATCTGCACCGGCAGCGCACCGCCGTCAATCAACAGTCCAAGCATCGGTATCAGGGTGTTCAACTGGCTGGCCAGCACCATACCCAATATTGCCCCGACCAGCGCCCCCACCACACCGGCACCACCGCCCTGAACAATAAATACCGCCATGATCTGGCGCTGAGTCAGCCCCTGCGTCTGCAAAATGGCGACCTCGCCCTGTTTCTCCATCACCAGCAAGCCCAGTGAGGTAATAATATTGAACGCCGCGACAGCCACAATCAGACTTAACAGCAGCCCCATCATGTTTTTCTCCATCCGCACCGCCTGGAATAATTCGCCTTTGCGCTCACGCCAGTCTTTCCACACCGTCCCCGGCGGCAACACCTGCTGGCTCAGCGTATCCACCGTGAGCGGTTGATCAAGCCACAGCCGCCAGCCGGTAACGTTACCAAGCGGGTAGCGCATCAGGCGCGACGCATCCTGCTGGTTCACCAGCAATTGATAGCCATCCACTTCACTGTGGGCGTAAAACGTGCCAGCCACGGTAAATAACCGCTGGCTGGGCACACGCCCCATCGGCGTCAACTGGCTGGCGCTGGTCACCATCAACCGCAATTGATCACCCGCTTTGACGCCAAGCTGGTTGGCAAGTTGCTCGCCGAGAATCACCTGATACTGCCCCGGCTGCAACCGTTGCAATGACGTCGCATTGGTCAGGTAGTGCGCCAGCGGTTCCTGTTCATCTGGATTCACGCCGAGCATCACGCCCACCGCGACACTGCGGGCGCTTTGCAGCACCACATCGCCGGTCGTCAGCGATGCGACACGCCTGACGCCTTTCAGGCTGGATAGCGAAGAAGCAGGTAATATCTGTGGATTAAGGGAGCCTTGCGGCGTGGTGATGAGCGCCTGCGGCATCAGCCCCAGAATGCTATTTTCCAGTTCCCGCTCAAAACCGTTCATCACCGACAGCACGGTGACCAGCGCCATCACGCCGAGGGTAATGCCAATGGCGGACAACCAGGAAACAAACCGCCCGAAGCGGTCCGCGGCCCGTCCTCGCATATAGCGCAGGCCAATGAAAAGTGCGACAGGTTGATACATGAAATCCGTCTGGATGAGGTTGCTAAAGCAAAGTGAACAAGGATAATAAAGGGTAGTACTACTTTATGGAACCCTAAGCCCCTCTCTTCCCGACTTTTTCTTAGTGGATATCGAGACCTGATAATCGGATGATGCCTGAACAATATCGCTATACCTTGCCTGGCAAAGCGGGTGAACAACGCCTGCTTGGTCAGCTTACCGGCGCAGGTTGCGCCGTCGAATGCGCCGAGATCGTTGAACGCCACGCCGGGCTGGTGGTACTGATTACCCCCGACATGCAAAATGCCCTGCGGTTGCGCGACGAAATCCGGCAGTTTACCGGGCAACACGTCATGATGCTGCCGGACTGGGAAACCCTGCCCTACGACAGCTTTTCTCCTCACCAGGAAATTATCTCTACCCGTTTATCAACCCTATACCAGCTTCCTTCGCTGACGCGAGGCGTATTGATTCTGCCAGTCAATACCCTGATGCAGAAAGTGTGCCCCCACACCTTCCTGCATGGCCACGCGTTGATGCTGAAAAAGGGCCAGCGCCTGTCGCGCGATACATTACGCAGCCAACTGGAGCAGGCAGGTTACCGTAGCGTCGATCAGGTGATGGAGCATGGTGAATTTGCTACCCGCGGCGCACTGCTCGACCTGTTCCCGATGGGAAGCGAGGAGCCGTTCCGTATCGATTTCTTTGATAATGAAATCGACAGTTTGCGGTTATTCAATGCCGATACCCAGCGCACACTGAATGAAGTCGAACACATTCACCTGTTGCCGGCGCGGGAATTCCCTACTGACAAAAACGCCATCGAACTGTTTCGCAGTCAATGGCGCGAGCAATTTGACGTCAGACGCGATGCTGAGCACCTCTACCAGCAGGTAAGCAAAGGCACCCTGCCCGCCGGGATTGAGTACTGGCAGCCGCTGTTTTTCAGCCAGCCGTTGCCGGCGCTATTCAGCTATCTACCGTCCGATACATTGCTGGTTAACACGGGCGACATTCAACAGGGCGCTGAGCGCTTCTGGCAGGATGTCCAGCAGCGCCATGACAGCCGCCGTATCGACCCGATGCGTCCGCTGTTGCCGCCGGATGCATTGTGGCTGCCGGTTGATGCGCTGTTTGCCGAACTCAAACACTGGCCGCGCGTACAACTGCGCAGCGACACGTTGCCCGATAAGGCCGCCAACCTCAATCTGGGCTACCAGCCGCTGCCGGACCTGGCGGTTCAGCATCAGAGTAAATCGCCGTTGGATGCGCTGCGCCGTTTCGTAGAGCAGTTTGACGGGCAGATTATCTTTTCCGTAGAGAGCGAAGGCCGCCGGGAAACATTGCAGGAACTGTTGTCGCGCATCAAGTTGTCCCCGGTGCCGGTGAACAACGTTGAACAGATGACGTCACCGGGTTGCTACCTGATGATAGGCGCCAGCGAGCACGGCTTTATTGATACCTTGCGCCAACGCGCGCTGATCTGCGAAAGCGACCTGCTGGGCGAGCGCGTCAGCCGCCGACGTCAGGACAATCGCCGCACTATCAATACCGATACCCTGATCCGCAATCTGGCGGAATTGCGCCCAGGTCAGCCGGTGGTGCACCTTGAACACGGTGTTGGCCGTTACGCCGGATTGACCACGCTGGAAGCCGGCGGCATCAAAGCGGAATACCTGATTCTGCATTACGCCGGTGAAGACAAACTGTACGTACCGGTCTCCTCGTTGCACTTGATCAGCCGCTACGCCGGTGGCGCGGAAGAAAGCGCACCTCTGCACAAACTGGGCGGGGACACCTGGACGCGAGCACGCCAGAAAGCGGCGGAAAAAGTGCGTGACGTGGCCGCCGAACTGTTGGATGTCTATGCCCAGCGCGCCGCTCACACCGGCTTCGCGTTTAAACATGACCGGGAACAATACCAGTTGTTCTGTCAGGGCTTCCCGTTTGATACCACGCCGGATCAGGCGCAAGCCATCAATGCAGTGCTAAGCGACATGTGCCGCCCGCTGGCGATGGACCGGCTGGTATGCGGCGATGTCGGCTTCGGCAAAACCGAAGTGGCGATGCGCGCCGCGTTTCTGGCGGTGGAAAACCATAAGCAGGTGGCGGTGCTGGTGCCGACCACGCTGCTGGCGCAGCAGCATTTCGACAATTTCCGTGACCGTTTTGCCAACTGGCCGGTACGCATTGAAATGCTCTCTCGCTTTCGCAGCCAGAAAGAACAGACCCAGGTGCTGGAGCAAACCCAGGAAGGCAAAGTGGATATCCTGATCGGGACGCACAAATTACTGCAAAGCGATGTGCGCTGGCGAGATTTGGGCTTGCTGATCGTTGATGAAGAGCACCGCTTCGGCGTGCGTCACAAAGAACGTATCAAGGCGATGCGTGCCAATGTGGATATTCTGACGCTCACCGCGACACCGATTCCGCGTACCCTGAACATGGCGATGAGCGGCATCCGCGATTTGTCGATCATCGCCACGCCGCCGGCGCGCCGTCTGGCGGTGAAAACCTTTGTACGCGAGTACGATAGTCTGGTGGTGCGTGAAGCCATCCTGCGTGAAATCCTGCGTGGTGGGCAGGTCTACTACCTCTACAACGACGTAGAGAATATTGAAAAAGCCGCCCAACGACTCAGCGAACTGGTGCCGGAAGCCCGCATCGCCATCGGCCACGGCCAGATGCGCGAGCGTGACCTGGAACGAGTCATGAACGATTTCCATCACCAACGTTTCAATGTGCTGGTGTGTACCACCATCATCGAAACGGGAATCGATATTCCAAGCGCCAATACCATTATCATTGAACGCGCCGACCATTTCGGCCTGGCACAACTGCATCAGTTGCGTGGCCGTGTCGGACGTTCTCATCATCAGGCTTACGCTTACCTGCTTACCCCGAATCCCAAAGCGATGAGCAGTGATGCCCACAAGCGGCTGGAAGCCATCGCCTCGCTGGAAGATCTGGGCGCGGGTTTCGCGCTCGCCACCCACGATTTGGAAATTCGTGGCGCAGGCGAATTGTTGGGCGAAGACCAGAGCGGCCAGATGGAGAGCGTGGGTTTTTCGCTGTACATGGACTTGCTGGAAAGCGCGGTAGAATCGCTTAAGGCCGGGCGGGAACCGTCGCTGGAAGACCTGCTCAGCAGTCAGACCGATGTGGAACTCCGCCTGCCGGCGCTGTTGCCGGACGATTTCATCCCAGACGTCAACACCCGCTTATCGTTTTATAAGCGTATCGCCAGCGCTAAAGACGGCAACGAGCTGGATGACCTGAAAGCAGAGTTAATCGACCGTTTCGGCACGTTGCCGGATGCCGTCCGTCATCTGCTACAGGTAGCCGCGCTACGCCAGCAAGCGCAGACGCTGGGCATCAAGCGTATCGAAGGCAATGACAAAGGCGGATTCGTCGAGTTCAGTGAGCGCAATCGTGTAGACCCAACGCACCTGATCGGCCTGTTGCAGCGCGAGCCTAAGGTTTATCGGCTCGATGGTCCCACCCGGTTGAAATTCATCAAAGATCTGGGTGGATACCCGCAGCGGCTAACGTTTATTACCGACCTATTGGAGGAGATGGCACAACATACGTGCGCCACCTGATTATTTTTCTTATCTAAATTATGATGGTCCGACTAAAATCAAAAGAATAATAGCCGATATATATCCGGGATAATTTAAGTTGCAGAAAGGCAACCATTACGTCACTCCCCAGGAACTGAGTCAAATCAAGTGACTGGGGGGCGACGATAACACTGCCGGATGTTGTGTTGAGCGTTGCCTGTCGTTGCTCCCAAAGAGCAAGTCCCATGAATAAGCCGGGTAATAAAACCAACACGCCTGGAACCTGAAGCACCACAGGTATAGAAAAACTAATAAGGTCATCCAAGGGCCATCACAAATGAATAAACTAATCGCTTTCTTGACCTTTTTAGCGATGTTCGCCATGGGTTTATGGGCTATTTATTATCAGGACTATCGTACTGATAATCAGCGCGCTTATGACAATGCGCAACGGGCGGTCAAAAATATTGAAGAGATCCTCGATGAAGCCAGAGAAGCGGTGGAACACAGTAAACCGCTGCTGACACAACCCTGTACGCCTGACGTGATCCGTCAGTTGAATATGACGGCGGCCATTGAAACCCATTTGCGTACCGTCAGTCTGCTCAAAAATGACGTGGTGTACTGCTCATCGCTGTATGGTGTAGATAACCGTCCTGCCGCGCTGGAACGCTTTCATATGCGGCAACTGGCGTTATTAGCCGGCAATCCCGTCACCCCGGACAAAACTCTAATGATGTATCTCGGCAATACGGCAGACGGCAGTGTTGGTGTCGCGGTACATGGTCAGCATTTCACTAATGTTTTAGACCTGCTCAGTAAACGGCGAAATCTTTATTTGGCCGTCGGCAATACCTGGATATCCCGTGATAATAAGGTGTCGAGATTTAATTCTGAAGATTTACGTAATTTCGTTATTATCCCTTCCAGCCATTACCATTTTTGCATCCTGTTTCCTCGCGACGAAAAATATTCTTTTGCCGACTTTTGGGAACAGGAAAAAATGACGTTGTTGGTGGTTTTCCTTGTTGCCCTCGGTTCTGGCTTCCTGGCTTATAAATATTCAACACATCTTAATTCGCCTTATGACGGCATTCGGCGCGCCATCGAAAATCAGGAAGTGCAGCCCTATTACCAGCCCGTCATTTCTACTGAATCACGGGAAATCTATGGCGTAGAAGTGCTGGCGCGCTGGCACCATCCAGAAAGTGGTTTTATTTCCCCCGATATTTTTATTCCGTTGTGTGAGCAAAGTGGGCTAATTATCCCGATGACTCGCTCACTAATGAGCAGCGTGGTGCGTGATTTAACGCCGCATCTGAACACTCTGCCGGACAATTTGCACATTGCCCTCAATATCAGCGCCCAACACTGTCAGTCAGACGACTTTATTACCGACTGCCAGAATTTCATCTCCGCCTTTGGCGATAAAAACGTGCATTTGATGATTGAGATTACTGAGCGGGAAAAAGTCGAGATTACGCCGGAAATCGTCGCCCGCTTCAAAAAACTCAGCGACGCAGGGGTGCTTATCGCGCTGGATGATTTCGGTACCGGTTATTCCAATTTTGATTATCTGAGAAAACTGCACGTGAATGTCCTCAAGATAGACCAGTCGTTCGTCAGCATGATCGATGAAAACGATCCGCAATCCAGCACGCTGGTAAACTGCGTTATCGCTCTGGCGCAGCAAATGAACCTGATGACCATCGCCGAAGGGGTGGAAACCGAATATCAGGCCGAATTTTTATCGCGTAAACAGATTAATTTTATGCAGGGGTATTTCTTCTCCCGGCCACTGCCGTTTGATGAACTGGCGCAAACCTGGCTCAGTAAACGCTGAGTCAGGCGGTAGTGCGTTAATGCCTTAACGACACGCGATTTTTATCCGTTAGCGCTCTTTACAAGCACCAAAGCAAACGGTAAATTCCCGCCCCTTCTCTACTGGCATGGGGATAACAATCATGTTTGTCGGCTTTGACTACGGTACGGCCAACTGTTCGTTGGCCGTCATGGAACAAGGAACACCACGTTTGTTGCCACTGGAGCAACACACACCTTACTTGCAATCAATGTTGTGCGCGCCCAGCCGCGAAGCCGTCAGCGAATGGCTGTGGCGGCATCATCAGGTCGTTGCAGAGGGAGAAAATGCCCAACAGCTACAACGCGCCATCAACCACAACCGTGAAGAAGATATTCGGGTTCAGCCAGATAGCATCAGGTTCGGGCTGTCGGCGCTGGCGCACTACATGGATGACCCGCAAGACATCTGGTTCGTGAAATCACCCAAGTCATTTCTCGGCGCTACCGGACTAAAACCACAGCAGATAGCGCTGTTTGAAGATTTGGTCTGCGCCATGATGCTACATATTCGCCAGCAGGCCGAGCAACAACTCGACCAGCCGATTGAACAGGCGGTGATCGGGCGGCCAATCAACTTTCAGGGGATAGGCGGCGAAGACGCCAACCGCCAGGCTCAGGGAATTCTGGAACGCGCCGCACAACGCGCCGGGTTCCGGCAGGTGGCGTTCCAGTTTGAGCCGGTCGCTGCCGGCCTTGATTTCGAAGCTACGCTGCAACAGGAAAAACGGGTTCTGGTTGTCGATATCGGCGGCGGCACCACCGACTGCTCAATGCTGTTGATGGGTCCCGACTGGCGTACGCGCCGCGAGCGTGCGGAAAGCCTGCTGGGCCACAGTGGTTGTCGGGTAGGCGGCAACGATCTGGATATTATGCTGGCGTTCAGGCAATTCTGCCCACTATTGGGGATGAACGGTCTTACCGAAAAAGGCACTGCGCTGCCAGTATTGCCCTGGTGGAATGCGGTTGCTATTAACGACGTACCCGCACAGGCGGAGTTCTACAGCAACGCCTGCGGCAGACTGTTGCGCGATTTGATCCGCGATGCACGCGAACCTGAACGGGTGGAGCGCCTGCTGACGGTATGGCGTCAAAAGCTCAGCTACCGCCTGGTGCGGCTGGCAGAAGAACAGAAAATCGCCTTATCGCAGGCAGAAACCTCACGGGCCAGCCTGCCGTTTATCATCCCTGGACTGGAAACCGATATCAGCGAGAGTCAACTGGAAGAGGCCATTGTCCAGCCGCTGGAACACATTAAACAGCAGTTGATTCTGGCTCAGCAAAGCAGCCAGACGCAGCCGGACGTCATTTATCTGACTGGCGGCAGCGCCCGTTCACCTTTGCTACGGGCAGCCATCAGCCGCTGTCTGCCCGACGTGCCGATCGCAAGCGGCGACGACTTCGGTTCCGTCACCGCGGGGCTGGCTCGCTGGGCCGAGACGCTATTCCGCTAAGCGATATGCCGCCATACCAACGCCTCAGGAAACCGCGGTGGTGAGGCGTTCAAACCAGTGCTGGCTGTCGTAATCGTCCGTCAGCACAATACCAAACTGTTGTTGCAGGCAATCCAGATACTCACGATGGCTGCCGATAATCTGCTCGCGTTTCTGCCCATGTAAGGTCACGATCAGGCGATTGTCTGATAACGTCACCCTTCCCTGCGAGGTCACACGGGTACAAAGCGACTTCGTGGTGAAAGGCGATAACGGCGAGGTCTGATGGTAGTGCGCCATATCGGCATACTCCGCCAGTTGACGGGGTTGCAACGTAAACTTGTACTGCGGCTTCCACGCCTTGCCGGAAAGCTGTTGCTGCAGTTGATAGCCCTCTTCCACCGTCACCACCCGATAGCTGGCGAGCACTTCGCGGGATACCACACCCGATAGCGGCACCGGAACGCAGAACGAGTCTCCGAAACTGATATCGGCAATCACTGCCGAGCGCGGCAAGTCAACCTTCAGAAACAAATGATCAAACGGCTGCCCATAATGACCGTCATCGTTCCACACCTGACCTGCCAGCAGTTGTACCTCAAACCCCAATGCCTGCAACAATAAATAAAACCCGTAGTTGAGCTCGTAACAGAATCCGCCACGCCGTTCATCAATGATTTTGCGATAGATAGCGGATTGATTGAGGTGTATCGGTTTTCCAAACACCACATCCAGATTTTCAAACGGAATATGCCTCAGGTGGGCAAGATGGAGCAGGTGTAGCTGTGAAGCCGGTTCAGCAGGCAGTGAACTGACGCCAATGCGCTGCAAATAGCGTTGAACTTCTGAATGATCCAGCATATGTCTTCCCGGTGCCTGAACAAAAGCCTATCCCAACAGGCATCATTGGCAATGTACTTTCGATAATACCTCTTCACTACTTATTGATAAACGTAACGTCGCCTTCAATTGGCAAATAAGGCGATAACCGTCACGGAGCGGCGCACCTGTCGATGGAGATATAGCCGACAAATGCGCCGCCTGCCTGATTAGCGACTGACAGGCAAAAGGTATTGCGTGGTGCGTTCACCGTTAATATAGAGCGCTCGCCGCTCATTGGGTGGTAACTGTATGGTTACTTGCTGCCACGCCGGAGTAAAGGTTCCTTCCGGGCGGAAGGTGACGTCAATACGTTCGGCGCTGCAACACACTTCCCAACGTAGCCACAACGCCTGTCCATCACGCCAGCGATGCGTTTCGCCGTCATCCTCAAACAACAGCCCTTGCTGGCTGCCGTTGCCTGTCTGCGGGAACAGCATCAAGGTGCGCTGGTCGTCACGCGTTGAACTGACAAAATCGGTACGCGCCGACAACGGCAGCATCGCCCCGGCTCTAACCAGCAGCGGCAAGCGTTCCAGCGGCGCATCCAGCGTCACCGTTTGACCGCCGCTGAACCAGTCGCCGCGATAAAAATCATACCAGCCGTCGCCATTATCCGGCAGATAGACCTCACGCTGACGTTGCCCCGCTTCCACGACGCTCGCCACCAACAGGTCCCTGCCGAACATGAAGTCATCCGTTTCCTCGAAGGTACGCGGGTCATTTTCGTGATCTAAAAAGGTCGGGCGCAACATCGGCTCGTCATCGGCATGGGCCTGCCAGAGCAAGGTGTACAGATACGGCAATAACCGATAACGCAGCTGAATGGCATCACGGATAATCGGCGTTACCGCCGGGTACATCCAGGGTTCGTTGACGGTAGCGTCGTCATTCCACGAGTGGATGGTAAAGCGCGGGTGCATCACACCGTTTTGTACCCAACGCACAAACAATTCGGCATCAGGCTTGTTGCCAGCGAAACCGCCTACGTCATGGCCCACGTTATACAGGCCCGACAAACTCATGCCGACTCCCATTCGGGTGTTATAACGCAACGTCTGCCAGTTGGTGCGGTTGTCGCCGCTCCAGGTCTGCACATAGCGCTGCATCCCAGCGCTGCCGGAACGTGAAATCAGATAGGGGCGCAGTTCAGGCGCAAAACGCTGCTGTGCTTCCATCGAGGCGCGCATCATCAACAACGGCATCAACGGGCGGATATGCTTGATGGCAATCGGCTGACCAAATCCGTGACAACGCGCTTCGCCATCCCAAATCTCGAATTCGTTGTTATCGTTCCAGGTAGAGTCGATGCCTTTTTCCAGTAGTTGCCGGGTAACGTTTTCCTGCCACCAAGCGACGGTATCCGGGTTGGTGAAATCCAGATGAGAACCTTCGTCATCCCAGAAACTGGAGCGCTCCGGGTTATCCGATTCCGAATCGCGCACAAACAACCCTTTGGTTGCCACTTCCTGATAACGGGGATGATCCTGTAACAAGCAGGGTTTGATATTGGCCGCCAGATGCAAACCCGCATCATGGAATGCCTGGGTCATCTGCTCAGGTTGCGGCACTTTTTCGTAGTTCCAGTTGAACACGTAACGTTTGTTGCCAATCGAGGTATAGCCCGACGAGAGCTGGAATGAATCGCACGGAATCGTATGCTGGCGGCACAACTCAATGAAAGTGAGCAACTGCCGCTGAGCATCCGGCGCGTCGGTGTAATGCATGGTAGAGCCGCTATAACCGAGGCTCCATTTAGGGCCGAAGCAGGTTTTGCCGGTGAGCCGGACAAATGCCTTGGTCACATCGACAATCGCCGGACCGAGCAGAAAATAGTAATCCAAATCCCCGGCTTCGGCCTGATAGCGCCGGTAAGCCAGGTGGTAATTATCCAGTTCGTTGCCCAAATCCAGCCAGGTGGAGCTGAGGTTGTCATAAAACACACCATAACTGGCGCCCGGTTGATTAGCACTGCCCGGCTGACTAACAATCGTGAACGGCAGGTGCTTATACAGCGGGTCGGTGCTGTGGGCGTTATAGCCCATGGCATCCAGATTACGGAATTCAAAACGACGACCGGCGCGGTTTAACTCTCCCGCCTTTTCTCCCAGCCCGTAGCAACGCTCCTGCGGGGTGCGACGCTGGTAATGCGCCACACCATCGCCGTGGCTATTGAGCAGATAGGCGCCGGTTGGCCGATCAGACGCCAGCGGTTGCCACTGTCCGTGCGCATCGCAGTATTCCCATGACAGCCACAGCGGCTGGTGAACGGTGACCCGTAACTGTGCGGTGCTTATCTGCAAGGCATCGCCTTGCCAGCCCAACGTATACCCCGGCAACGCGAAACCGTCACTGCTCTCCCGCTCACGGCCTTGCCATGGCACATCCACATCCTGCTGCGGCGCAATGCTCCAGGTACGGTTTAGCCGCAGTTGGTTATGTTGTTTAATCAGCACCCGCATCAATCCCGGTGCCAGTACGTACAACATAAAGCGATGCTTGCCATCCACCAGCAGTTCAACCCGGTCCTCGGCCTGATGGTGCAATACCCATTGTTTCAATGTCTTCATAACATCACTCGTCTATTCAGAAATTCTGTCAGTGTGCACGCTGACGACGTTCCGCGATGAACGCAATCAGGAACAGCGCACCAAATAAATCAAAAAAGCCCATCGCCACAAACAGCGGGTTGAACCCCACCTTGTCAGCGGTAACACCAATCACCAACGAGAACAGGAAGCTGGCGATCCACGCACTGGCTCCACGCATCCCGTTGACCGTCGCCATCTGGCCTTTATCAAACGAATCCACCACCACGGCGCTCAACATACAGGAAATAATTTGATGACCGAATCCGCCAATAGAAATCAGGATAATCGCCAGATACGGGTTCTGAGTGATGCTGACCAACGCCAGCGACAGCATCAAAAACGCACCGGTCACCGAACTGCCTACCACCGAATTGATACGTGAACAACCAAACAGCCGGGCGTAAAGCCGGGTCAGGTAACCGCTGGCGATACTGCCGAAGTCAGCGGCAAGAAAAGGAAGCCAGGCAAACATGGCGATTTGTTTCAAATCCATGCCACGCTCTTTGGCCAGATACAGCGGCACCCAGAAGCTCAGCACGGCCCAAGCCGGTTCCGCCATAAATGCCGGAATCGCAATGCCGTAGAAACGACGGTCTTTCATCACCGTTTTCATGGCCTTAAAAAACGGTTGTTTCACCGGAGCCGGCTCATTGTCCTGACGAATAAACGCCAGTTCTGCCTTACTCAGGTGCGGGTGATTTTCCGGGTTATGGTAAAACAGCCACCACAGTACAACCCATAACATTGCCAGTACCCCGGCAAAAATGAATGCCCCTTGCCAGCCGAGCAGGGAGTGCGCCGCCACAATGATAGGCGGGGCCAGCATCGCACCGATGGAAAATCCAACGCCTGCCCAACCCGCAGCAATAGGCCGCTCCTGACGAGGAAACCACTCGCCAAGCGTTTTGGCGTTAGCCGGCGTGGCGGCGGCTTCAGCGCCCCCCATCATGAAGCGCAAAACGGCAAGCTGAACCCAACTGCCGGCTCCAGCATGTAACAAACACATCAGCGCCCAGATTACTGCGCAAATCATAAATCCCAGCTTTAACCCAATAACGTCAATTAACCATCCGCACAGCGGCTGAAATATCGTATAGGCCAATTGGAACGCCCCGACAATCCAGGAGTATTGCTCGGTGGTAATATTCAACACCGTTTTTAATTCAGGTGCCAAAATACCCAGCGAGTTGCGGGTAATGTAATTAACGGTGACGCCAAACAGAAATAACGCCAGTACCCACCAGCGCAATTGTTTAAATTTTCTTTTTTCATTGATGACAGGTGAGGAATTAACGTCGAGACTCATGGTGATCTCCTTACGGCAGAATACAGTGGCATACCTTTCAGTACGCACCATCCTGATGTTCTAATATTCAGATTTTTATAAAATTTTATGCCTGTAAAACCCAATTTCTCCCAGCGTATGCCGCCAGAAGAATCAGGACCGATTCAGCGTAAAAAAATAAAAAAGCCGGAGATACTCACTTTTTTGCAACTATTTTCATGATAGCGTCAAAACCTGCTTTTTTTGCTTATCGTTATGGCTAACTTTCTTCATTTTTGGGTTATGAAAATTTTTTCACCCCCCAAATTGAGCAGGATCACAGAATGAAAAAAAACCTCAGGATCCGCGATATCGCCCTGCAAACCGGTTTTTCCGTCAGTACCGTTTCGCGGGTACTGGCAGGCAAATCCAATACCAGTGACGCGGCACGGATGCGCATTCTGACGGCGGCAAGGCAATGCGGCGTGATGGATCATCTGGCGACTGGCCGTTTATTACTCAATAGCCTGACGGTGTTCGCGCCGGAGCGCGCGTTTAATAGCCGGGCAGACATTTTTTATCACAAGGTGCTTCAGGGAATTCTCGATTCACTGGACTCACACGATGTCCGCCTGCGTTACTGCGGACTGGCGGAAAATGACAGCGATGCGTCACTGTTTCTGGAGAAAATGTCATCGCCGGAAACCGAAGGCGCCATTTTGCTCGGCATTGATGACCCGTACATCCACGCACTGGCGGCTGAATTGAACAAACCCTGCGTGTTAGTCAACTGTCTCGACCACAAAATGAAATTATCTGGCGTATCGCCTGCGCACCAACTCATCGGTGAATTTGCCGCCAACTATCTGATTGAACAGGGACATCGCCATATCCTGACGCTATTGTGCCTGCGCCGCTACACCATGGAGTGGCGACTGGCGGGAATCCGCGATGCTTATCAACAGCACAATCTGCCCTTTATCGATGAGTTTCACTTGTTGACGCCCCGCGGCTTTGGTAGTGCGGAAACGGAACAGGCGGTCACCGATTTTCTGGCTACCTGCCCACACGAGCAGTACCCAACCGCCATACTGGCGGGCGGTGACTTTATGGCTGTCGGTGCCGTCAATGCGCTGCATAAAGCAAAACTGCGCGTACCGCAGGATATCTCAGTGATGAGTATGGATGGTGCCAATCTGGCGGCGGTACACGATATTCCGCTGACCTCAGTGCTGATCCCACGAGAAGAGCTGGGGCGAGAAGCCGTCAGATTATTACAACTGCAGTTGATGCAACCGGGGAGAGGGATCGGCAATATTCTGCTGAATGGCACGCTGGCGCTAAGAGATTCCGTAAAACGTATCCGACCCAGCCAACGCCATTCGCTGGTACAGGATACCGATTTATATGATGCCTGAGTCAGGCTGAAAGCATCAACATCAGGCCCGCAGTCAGCAGTATGACTTTGCGGGCCTGACGACTCCACGCATCAACTGGACTGATTAATAATCAGTTGACCATTACGATCAAGCGGGATGCGCGTGCCTGGGTCACGATCCATCCGGATTTTGCCTTCCTGATTGCCGATTTTATACGTGACATCATAGCCCAGCACTCTCTGCGTCTTGTCATACACCGTCTGGCAACGCTGCTGTGTGGACGCCGCGACATCACTGTCTTGCATTTTCCCCTGCACCTGATTGCCCGCATAGCCACCGGCCAGCGCACCAGCCACTGTTGCTACGTCACGGCCTCGGCCACCACCAAACTGGTGCCCCAGTACACCGCCAGCGACCATGCCCAACAGCGACCCGGCAATACGGTTTTCATCTTGCACGGGCTGACGACGTGTCACAACGATATTGCGGCATTCCTGACGCGGTGTTTTTACGGTTTCTTTGATGGGGGTTGCCGTCAGCACCTGTGCAAACTGTGGTCTGGACGCAAAAACATCCAGACTGGCGACGGCTGCCACGCCCAGAGCTGCGGCTATACCGATACTCATACCTGCTAACATTGACTTGTTCACAGGAAACCTCCTGATATAGATAACCACGCATCTTCCATCGCGCCCAGCATCGAAGCCTTAAATTGCTCCTGATGGGCTGATAGCTTACCCGAAGCCCTCATTTTTCGGCCTTTCGGGACACGGCGTACGCGCTGCGCCGTCTGTGTGAGTTAAAGTTTGCCTAATCCCCCCGGCGCTCTCAATCGGATTACTACCTCAAAAAGGTTATACAGATAACATAAATGTTACATTTGAGATTTTTCTTACCTTTAGTTTCCTTTATGTAAACATTTTATTCTTAGATATGTAAAAATATCAGGCGATTTACATGATAGTCACTTACCATGAAAAATAATTATCATGACTGGTAATTACCATGACCAGTCATTGTTATGGCTGGTAATTGTTATGAATGGAAAATGTTATTGATGGAAATTGTATGTCCAGGCAATAGCAGCATCAGGAATGAAAGGTTGCCCGCCAGACGGCAGGCAACCAAAGACGCAGGACCAGAAAAAATCCGATTTTAGTGCAGTTTGAGACGAGGACGAATGACTCGATTGATGCTGCCGACCAGCATCATCAGGCCGGTTTTGAGATAGCCATGCAGTGCAATCTGATGCATACGATATAGCGAAATGTAAACGAAGCGGGCAATCCGTCCCTCCACCATCACCGAGCCGCGCATCAGGTTGCCCATCAGGCTGCCAACGGTACTGAATTTGGACAATGACACCAGCGAACCGTGGTCTTTGTAGACATAGGGTTTCAGCGGCTGATTATTCATCAACGCCAGAATGTTGCTGTAACAACGCGATGCCATCTGATGCGCAGCCTGCGCGCGCGGAGGCACAAAACCGCCGCCCGGCTGAGGGCAAGAGGCACAATCGCCAATGGCGAAAATGGCCGGATCGCGCGTAGTCTGTAACGTTGGCTCCACCATCAGTTGGTTAATCCGGTTGGTTTCCAGACCAGCGATGTCCTTCATGGCGTCGGCTGCTTTGATGCCCGCTGCCCACACCATCAGGTCGGCGTCAATAAATTCGCCATCCTTGGTATTCAGCCCTCCCTGCTCAGCGCTGGTCACCATGGTTTTGGTCAGAACGCGAACACCGAGTTGGGTCAGTTCATGATGCGCCGCCGCAGAAATACGCGGTGGCAATGCAGGCAGAATACGCTCGCCCGCTTCCACCAGCGTCACGTTCAGTGCCTGATTACTGAGGCTGTCAAACCCGTAACTGTGTAGTTGTTTTACTGCATTGTGTAGCTCAGCGGACAATTCCACCCCGGTAGCGCCGCCCCCGACAATCGCAATATTAACCTTCTCGTTTTCGCCCTGAGAGGCAGAGAATTTAAGGAACAGGTTGAGCATTTCATTATGAAAACGGCGCGCCTGTTTCGGGTTATCCAGAAAAATACAGTGATCTTTGACACCCGGCGTGCCGAAGTCATTGGAGGTACTGCCCAACGCAACGACGAGGATGTCGTACGGCAATGAACGGGCCGCCACCAGCAGTTCCCCCTGTTCATTACGGATTTCAGCCAGTTGGATAGAACGCTGTTCACGGTCAATATTGGTCAGCATACCCAGTTGGAAATTGAAATGATGATTGCGGGCGTGCGCCAGGTAGCTCAGCGCATCCATATCATCATCCAGCGAGCCGGTTGCGACTTCGTGCAGCAGTGGTTTCCACAGGTGGCTGTGATTGCGATCCACCAATGTGATTTCCGCTTTATTTTTACGCCCCAGCTTGCGACCCAGGCTGGTTGCTAATTCCAGCCCTCCGGCGCCACCGCCGACAATCACGATTTTCTTGATTGGCAATGATGTCAAAATGACCCCCTGAAAATTTGTGAACCAATAGTTAATAAATAGTAAAAAACAATATCCTTAAATTACATATGGTTATGAAAATAAAATGGGATATCCGCTATGAGAATACCATGCAAGGTCATTTGGTCATACCAAAATTGATTTATATCAATTTATTTTAGTTACATATCGCCAACATGCAAAATTAGACAGGTTAAGACAACGAATTAGAGTGAATTTAAAAAAAGGATGCGCTGTCAAACCCGCATGGCGCGGGCCTGACAACCATGAAAAACAACCGGTGGGAAAATCAGCCTAATGATTTAAAGGCTTTGATACGTTGCAGGTGTGAAGAGATATCACGGAACTTATGGCCTTCTGTCTCGTTCCAGATGATTTCGTAATACTCGCCCAGCAGGCGGGCGCTGCGCTGGTTATCCAGCATATCGTCATGCCGCGACAACACGACCATACAACGGTCGCGGTTTTTCTCTCGAAAATTCTCCACACATTTGGTGGCGATATCGACGTATTCTTCCGGGCGATCAATTTTGCCTGCCATATTCTCTTGCGGGAACAGATTGGGGTTGAACACCACCTGACGGATATCGCACAGAAAACCGATGCGTTCAGCCCAGAAGCCCCCTAGTCCGACGCCGCAAATCAGCGGACAATCATCTGCATTCCCTTGCAGCATCTTATCCACTTCCCTAAGCAGATGCTGCATGTCATGACGTGGATGCAGGGTACTGTAACTTATCAGTCGGACATCCGGGTCGATGAACCGCAACTGCAGCACTTTTTCATGATTACCCGGACTGCTTGAATCAAAACCGTGCAAATAGATGATCATCTGTGCTTTCCCTCCAGCGTTGTTTAGCGGGTGATTTAACTCGCCGCTTTATGTGCCTGCCAGCGTTCACTCAGTGCCGTCAACTGCGACGTCGCCTGCTTCCAGCGCGATGAATTCAGCAGTTCCCGTCGCGTTATCACTGCACGATGATAAAGCGTCTCCAGCCCCGGTACGTTGACCACAGGCAGATTATCCAATACGTTAATCGCCCCCTGACGCTGATTGCAGACCAGAATCATGTCGCAGCCTGCATCCAGTGAGGCTTGTGCACGCTCCGCATAGCCCCCCATCACCGCCGCGCCTTCCATCGACAGGTCATCAGAAAAGATGATGCCGCCGAATCCCAATTCCTGACGCAATATCTGCCGCAGCCAGTACGGCGACCCGCTGGCCGGGCGAGGATCGGCATCGCTATAAATGACATGCGCAGGCATCACGGCATCTAACTGCTGCCGGGCGATCAGGTCCCGAAATACCCGCATATCCCGTTCCCGAATCTGCGTCAGCGGTCGCTCGTCTCGCGGCGTTTCCTTATGGGAGTCTGCCGTTACCGCGCCATGTCCAGGAAAATGCTTGCCTGTCGCCTTCATACCGGCGGTACGCATACCCGCAATAAAATGCTCAACCACCGCCAGCAAGGTATCCGGGTCGTGGTGGAAGGAACGGTCGCCAATCGCGGCGCTCTGATGACCCACATCCAGCACCGGGGCAAAACTGATATCGATATCCATGGCGGTCATCTCCGCCGCCATCACCCAGCCAGCCTCTTGTGCCAGTTGCTGTGCCTGCGGTAACGGATTTAATGCGGCAAAAGACTGCGCAGCCGGCAGTGCGGTAAAACCGTCACGAAACCGCTGTACCCGGCCACCTTCTTGATCCACCGCCACTACCAGCCGTTCACGTGAAGCGCGCCGCATCTGACGCACCAGCTCTGCCAGTTGGTCGGCATCGTGAAAATTGCGGCTAAACAGGATCACGCCCCCTACCAGCGGGTGCGCCAGCACCTCGCGATCTTCTGCGTCCAGCTCATAGCCGGCCACATCTAACATTAACGGACCCACAAAAACCTCTTTCTGTTAATTGCCATTGGTCACGGCCAGACCGCGCACACCGGTGACTAACCTGGCAGACAGCGCTCAGTCAGACCATCCCGTCGTGTCACGCAACGCATTGGCCGTTTGCCGGTAATACGCCTCACCAGTCTGTCGCCAGCGAACTTCAAACCACATCAGCACCAGATAATCCACCCAATATTGCCAACGCGCGACCTGCCGTCGCAATGAGGTCGGACACAAACCGGGCCAGTACTGGCAGTATGCTTGCAAAAAATCCTGTTGCTGCGCGTCATTCAGTTCACCGCCGCGGAACAGCAACGCCAGTTCCAGCCCAATATCGCCATCCGCCGCGTACTCCCAGTCAATCAACCGCCATCCTTTATTCGTACACAACAGATTACCGGGATGCACATCCAGATGCAGCGGCGCAATCAGTAACGGCGTCGGTAATGGCTTGTTGATCACCCGTTGGCAGGCACGCATTAGCCGTGGCGAACGACGGGCCGGGTCCATATGCTGCCAGTGCTGGGCCATCAGGCGTTTCAACGGTAGTGGGTAGCCATAACGCGGCCCATGATGCAGACGCGCCATCAATGCCGCCAGCTGTCCTTGCGCCAGTGATTGCGCAAACTGACGGGTATTGGCCGGCTCGCCTGCCAGCCACTCTACCAGCAACCACCCCTCTCGCCAGCACACCGGACGCGGTGCCAGTGACTGCCCACTCAGTTTGCGCAGCACCTGAAACTCGCGCTGTCGAGACGTTCCCAGTTGCCGCCCTTGCGGCGTTTCTCCACGCGCCAGCCACATCCCGACCGGAGAAGCCACCAGCCAGCTTTGGTGACTCAAGCCATTAATCGGCTGTAAATGAAAACCGGCGGTCGCTACCGCCGGCAAAGCCTGCTGTAACAGCGCGTTCAGCGCCTCACTGCTGGCGTACCGTGCCATTGCCGGACCAGACTATTTCACCGGTCTGCACCAGCATCAGTTGCATCGACAAATCCGGCGCTTTCACGTCTCCACTGGCATCGGCATACAGCACATACTGTGCGCCAAGGTAACGGGCCAGCCCTACCGCTTTGCTGCGTGATTCCAGGCTATCCTCTTCGGATAATCCCAGTGACTGCCGGGCCACGCCCAATTGCTCAGGAGACACCATGGTAAACTGCCCGGACGCAGCCAGCGCGTTGTACAGCGCCGTCGTCGCCTGAGCGGTTTGCAGCGAACCATTGGTATTGTTCTTGAGTTTATTCAACAGCAGAATGCTGCCCCTGGCGATGCCATCTGTTTTCACCATCTTCCCAACCAGCGGCGTTACCGCAGCCGACCAGTTGAGTACCGGTACCTGAATTTTTGGCGGTGTTGGCAACGGCTGGCTTTCTGGTGATGGCAGTTGCGGTTTCACCGGCCTAGCTGGAACGGCAGGCTCAATGGTAGCCGGTTGTTCTGTTTGCGGCTCACGGCTGCTACAACCTGCAATGACCAGCGCCACCAGCACGATGCCAAGATATTTTTTCATGTCTATCCTCTCAATCACGCATCAGAGAAAAAGATAAAGCCGCACCTGACTGGCTGCCGGATTGGTATGCGTCGCACCAAGGGAGATATCCGTATGAGCAGGGACTACCACCGTCTGGCTGGACCCCAGCGGCGGGACATCCAGCCCTTGCTGATCATACCAGTAAAAGCGATAGTGCAGCGCCACCGGTTGCTCCGACCTATTGCTGATACGGGCAGACGCCTGCTGACCTGCGCTGCCACGCGACAGCGACGGGCGAGAAGCGCTGATGCCGGCAGCCGTTACCGAGGCGTCCAGCACCAGCGTCTGTTTGGAATTAATGCTCAGGCTGGCTGTCTTGCTGCATCCGATAAGCGACATTCCCAGCAGCAGCACGAGCCATGTGCCCGGTAACAATACCCGCATGACCGCATCAACCAGCCAGCAGCGGCCCCAGTGGGCGGCCACCCAGCAGATGCATATGGATGTGATACACCTCCTGTCCGCCGTGGCGATTGCAGTTAATAATCAGACGGTAACCGTCATCTGCAATCCCTTCCTGACGGGCAAGACTACCAGCAACCGTGATCATGCGGCCCAGCGCAGCTTCATGCTCCGGCGCGGTATCATTCAAAGTAGGAATCAGAACATTCGGCACAATCAAAATGTGGGTAGGCGTACGCGGCGCAATATCACGAAAAGCCGTCACCAGTTCGTCCTGATAGACGATATCGGCAGGGATTTCCCGACGAATAATTTTACTGAAAATGGTTTCTTCAGCCATAACACAGTTCCTTTAAAAACGAGCGCTATTCAGCAATCCGGCTTGCAGTATGAGTGATAAATCCAATATTTTTCAACTCTCTTTGTCGATGGTTGCCATGCCCTGTCCACAGAGCTATGCCTCGAAAAACTCCGCAGGCATCCCCAGCGAACACCCGGCATCGGTAATCTTTCTCCACTCACCGTCAGAAATGGAGATGCCTTCAGCCAGGCGCTGCTGACGGGCCAGACGCTCTGGTTCACCGGCAACCAGAATCGACGAGGACAGATCCGGCGAACGCGATGCGCGAACATACGCCAGCATGGCATCATATTCCTGTTGCAGCCACGCCATACCCACCAGCTTCGTCGGGTCGATCAGAATAGTGGTCATGTTGTTAACAATAGCGCCTTCACGCGGGTTACCCGGATGAATGGTGCCACCGCCGGACAGAATGCCCGCCAGCAATTCCGCCGCAAGAATCAGGCCGCCGCCCTTGTGACGCGCAATCGGCAACAATGCACCGGTTGTCTCACCTTCCCACATCACTCTAGGGTCAGCGCTTGGTCGCCCGTCATGGTCCAGCATTACCGGCTCATCAAAGGTTTTCCCCGCCAGCCAGGCCACGCGCGTTTTGCCCAGCGCCACCATGCTGGTAGCAAAATCCAGAATAAAGTCGGGATTGTCATCACTGCCCGGAAAAGCGATACAAATAGGGTTGGTACCAAAGCGTGCTTCGCTGCCGCCAAACGGCGCCACCAGCGGTGCAATATCACCAACGTTGACGAAATGAATCGAAATCAGCCCAGCCTGCGCCGCCATTTCACCGTAGTTGCCGATGCGGCCCAGATGACAGGTTGATGCCAGCGTCATCAGGCAAACGCCGGTGGTTCTCACGCGCGTAATCGCCGCCAGCATCGCCTCGCGCCCGGTTCGCTGCCCGAATCCGCGATCACCGGAAAATTGCAGCACCGCGCCGTTATCCTGCAACAGGCGAGCCGGGGTATTAGGACACATGGTGCCTGCGGCGATAAAATTGACGTATTCCGGCAACATACCGACCCCATGGCTGTCATGCCCTTTGAGATTGGCGCCGACCAGATGAAGCGCCACACACTCGGCTTCATCGTGGTCACACCCGACATGACGTAACAGTTCATAGGCTATCTGCGTTAAGCGCTCAGCTGAAATCTGCATTCGCTGTTCCCTCTGAAAGATGATGTGGTTATACGCCCTTGACGGTCGATGTTGTTATTCAGGGCGGCGTTAATTATTACGCTGTCGGGAATGACAACAGATGTATCATGCACGACAACTTTTATCATCCTACTGCCGAATCTCCGATTCTGTCCTGCCAGGAAATGTCAGGATGTAAAAAAGGGGCCGTAGCCCCTTTTCGTCAACTCCCTGTCATTCGTCAGTAGTGACGAATATTTCAGTGATTACGGATGTAATCATCCATATCAGTTTTCAGGTTGTCGGACTTGGTACCAAAGATCGCCTGCACACCGGAGCCAGCAACCACCACACCCGCAGCGCCCAGTTTTTTCAGCTCGGCCTGGTCAACCTTGGACACATCACTCACGCTGACACGCAGGCGGGTGATACAGGCATCCAGGTTAGTGATGTTTTCTTTACCGCCAAATGCGGACACCAGCGACGCTGCCATTTCAGAACTGCCCTGAGCAGACTGCTCAGAGGACGATTCTTCACGACCCGGAGTTTTCAGGTCTAATTTGGCGATCAGCACGCGGAATACCGTGTAGTAAACCGCGGCGTAGCATAGGCCGACAATCGGGAACAGCCACAGCTTGCTGCCGTTGCCGCTCAGCACGATGAAATCGATCAGGCCGTGCGAGAAGCTGGTGCCGTCACGCATACCGAGCAGAATACAGATCGGGAATGCCAGGCCAGCCAGGATGGCGTGGATGACATACAGAATCGGCGCTACGAAGATGAAGGAAAACTCGATAGGTTCGGTAATACCGGTCAGGAACGCGGTCAGCGCGGCGGAGATCATGATGCCGCCCACTTTAGCGCGGTTTTCTGGTTTAGCCGAATGCCAGATAGCCAGAGCAGCAGCCGGCAGACCATACATTTTGAACAGGAAGCCGCCAGACAGTTTACCCGCCGTCGGGTCGCCTGCCATATAACGCGGAATATCGCCATGGAACACCTGACCGGCGGCGTTGGTGAATTCACCAACCTGCATCTGGAACGGCACGTTCCAAATATGATGCAGACCGAACGGTACCAGGCTACGTTCAACGATGCCATAGATACCAAACGCCAGCACCGGGTTCTGGTAAGCAGCCCAGTGAGAGAACGTCTGAATCGCGCTGCCCACCGGCGGCCAAATGAACGACAACACCACACCGCTAATAATGGCAGTCAGGCCGGAAATGATCGGCACAAAGCGCTTACCGGCAAAAAAGCCGAGGTATTCCGGCAACCGGATACGGTAAAAGCGGTTGAACATGGAGGCGGCTATCGCACCAGCGATAATGCCCCCCAACACGCCGGTGTCGGCCATGTGGTTAGCAGCGATATCCGCTGGCGACATATGCAGCACCAGCGGCGCGACTACCGCCATGGTTTTCACCATAATGCCATAAGCGACTACCGCAGCCAGCGCAGACACGCCGTCATTATTGGTGAAGCCCAACGCCACGCCGATAGCAAAAATCAGCGGCATGTTGGCAAAAACCGAATCACCCGCCTGCGCCATCACGCTGGAAACAACTGCTGGCAGCCAGCTAAAGTTGGCCGACCCGACGCCCAGTAGAATACCGGCGATAGGCAGCACGGACACTGGCAGCATCAGCGATTTACCTACTTTTTGCAGGTTTGCAAATGCATTCTTAAACATAATAGAGAGTGCTCCTGAGTAATAGTGCTTCTACTTCTGACAGTTCACTGAAGGTGGGGAGGTCATCCTTCATGCGGTCGGGATGTGATATGCATCCTCATTAATTTTTACGCAGGGTAAAATAATTACCGCGTCAAATGTTTGATAGCAGTCACGTTTCAACTCATGGGAAACCCACGTTACTATCAGAAGTCTTATGGTTTGTGATCTAACGCTAAAATCAATCCCCGCCACAGTACAGAATAGGCCGAAAATAGCAGGGATTATCAGCGATTAATTACGAAGCCCAAAAAAACTCGCGTATTCTCAACCAGTATCAGGCCACGGTCAACCGTGCGGCATCAATGTGGAATAGTCGGGCAAAATTTTCGGTGGTGGTGGATGCCAGTTGTTCGAGACTGACATTCTTGAGTACAGCCAGATATTCAGCCACATCGCGTACGTAGGCGGGTTGATTCTCCTTGCCGCGGTAGGGAACCGGCGCCAGCCAGGGGGAATCGGTTTCAATCAGCAGCCGATCCAGTGGTACATAGCGGGCAACGTCGCGCAAGGCATCTGCATTACGGAAAGTCACGATCCCGGAAAAGGAAATATAGAATCCCAAATCCAGCAGTTTCTCCGCCGTTTCCCTATCTTCGGTAAAACAGTGCAGCACGCCGCCACACTCTTGCGCTTTTTCTTCACGCAGGATGGCAAGTGTATCCTCGCGGGCGGAACGGGTATGCACAATCACCGGCTTGTTCAGCGCCCGACCAATACGAATATGCTCACGGAATGACGCCTGCTGTTGCGCAATAGTCTCCTGCTGATAATAGTAATCCAGCCCGGTTTCCCCCAACGCCACTACCGATGGCAAGGCTGCCAGCGTACGCAATTCAGCAAAATCGTATGGTGCTTCCTGACTGAGCGGATGCACGCCACAGGAAAACGCCACATTGTCGCGCTCGCCGATCAACTCGGTCATGGCGCGAAATCCCGGCAATGTGGTGGCAACCGCCAGCAAAAAGCCCACATCACGTTCACGAGCCTTATTCAGTACGTCAGAGACATCTTTGTGCAGCGACTGATAATCCAAGCCATCAAGATGACAATGGGAATCAACTAACAACATAATCAGGACTTCCGATATTCAGGAAAAAAATGACGGCACCGGTAGCGTCGGAGATGACAACAGGTTCTCCCACGCCAGCAGTAGTTCCGTTAATAACAATTCGCGGTTAACGCCCGTCACCGACAACAGTTGGTAACGACAGTACAGCCAACGCCGCAGGCTATGATGCAATCGGGCATCGCCAAGTTGTGATGCCAGTTGCGCCACCAGCGATGCCTGATCCTGGTTAGTGCGCTGACCAGCGGCTTGATGACGCCATTTCAGCGCATCCAGAAACAAGGCGCATACCCAATGGATACGGCGGTCGGCATCATCATGATTCAGCACGGATAACAGCGCCAATGCATCACCAGATTGCAAGCTGTGACTTAACTGCTGACAGACCATCTGGCGCGCCTTCCAGCTATCAGGTTGCAACAAGGCGTCAGCCGCCAATGGTGCACCCGCAGCCAGCCGCAACGCACTCTGAACCGCCGTCTCATCATTATGACCGCGTGCACGTAGCCACTGTATGCCTTGCTGCTCAGTCGGCACATCCAAATACAAATGCAGGCAGCGACTGCGCAACGTTGCCAGCAACTGACCTGGCTCGCGGCATCCCAATAGGAAATAGGTTTGCGCCGGCGGCTCCTCCAACGTTTTCAGCAACGCGTTAGCCGCGGCTTCGGTGAGATTTTCCGCCAGCGGCAGCCAGACCACCTTTGCCCCACCCTGTCGTGAACGCTGGTACACCTGCTCCAGCGCAGCACGCACCGCATCAACGCCCAGACTGAGTTTGCCTTTTTCAGGACTGAGGGTATGACAATCTGGGTGGGTACCCGCATTCATCAATTCGCAGGAATGGCAGCGTCCACAACTCTTTGCCCCTTCCGGCTGCTGGCACAGCAACCAACGGCTAAATGCGTACATCAGCGACGCATCGCCCATGCCATCAATGGCATGTAGCAACAACGCGTGATGACCGCGCTTCACCTGATGCGACGCCAGCAACTGGCGATAAGGGGCATTCAGCCAGGGATACCACTCCATCAACGGCTCACTCCCCTCACCCGTTTAATTGCCGCAACCAGTTGGACAACACCTGTCGAATGTCGGCGCTGACCTGAGTCAGCTCGCGGGATGCATCAATCGTCACGATAGACGCATCGGCTGCCGCCAATTGCTGATAGCGCGCACGGGTTCGTTCGAAAAACGCCAGCGACTCCTGCTCGATACGGTCCAGTTCACCGCGCTGGCGAGCGCGTTTTAGCCCCAGTTCAGGTGGGATATCCAGATAAAGCGTCAAATCGGGGCGAAAATCACCCAGCACCGTATCCCGCAACGAGGTCATCAGGTGCGGATCGATCCCCCTCCCTCCCCCTTGATAAGCCTGAGAAGAAAGATCATGTCGATCACCCACTACCCAGGCGCCACGGGCCAGCGCCGGGCGAATCACGTTTTCCACCAGTTGCACGCGTGCTGCGTACAACATCAGTAATTCCGCTTTATCTGTCAGCTTTTCATTTGCGACGCCTTGTTTGATAAGCTCACGCAGTTTTTCCGCCAGCGGCGTGCCGCCGGGTTCGCGGGTAAAAATGACATCATCAATGCCCGATGCCCGCAACGTTTCCACTACCACAGTATGAGCGCTGGTCTTGCCTGCACCTTCCAGGCCTTCAATCACAATAAATTTACTATTCATGCTTTTCCTTTCCGGCAGCAGCAGCCTGCGCGGAACGATACACCTGTACGGCACGATTATGATCGTTCAGGTTAGAGGTAAATGTGTGACCACCTTTGCCGTCGGCCACAAAATAGAGATAGCTGGTCTTGGCCGGATGCGCCGCCGCGTCAAGTGATGCCTTACCCGGCATGGCAATAGGCGTTGGCGGCAACCCGCTGATGACATAGGTATTGTATGGTGTGGGAGCCTCCAGCGCACTGCGGGTAATCACGCCGTTATAACTCTCGCCCATTCCGTAGATCACCGTCGGGTCAGTTTGCAGCCGCATTCCCGCACGCAGACGATTGATAAACACCGACGCCACCAATGGTCGCTCATCATTAATTGCCGTTTCTTTTTCAATCAACGACGCCATGACCAGTAGCTCTTCAGGGGTTTTATAAGGCAATCCCTCATCCCGCGCAGCCCAGACGTCATTCAGTATTTTTACCATCCGCTGATGCGCACGTTGCAGGATCGATTTATCACTCATCCCGGCAGTATGGAGATAGGTATCCGGATAAAACCAGCCTTCAGGATTGGGCTTGTCTTTCAACCCTACCGCTTCAGCAATCTCCTGTGGAGTTTTATCGTCCAGCGTGTGCCTGAGATAAGGTGCAGACTTCAGCGTTTCCTGCCAGTCCTTCAGGCGTGAGCCTTCCACGAACCGCAGCGAAAACTGTGCCTCTTTGCCACTGGCTAACAGCACCAGCATATCGCGCACGGTCATGGCAGGCGTCAGACGATAGGTTCCGGCTTTAAACGTGGCCAGTTCGGGTTCCAACTGCAGTAACCAGGGGAACCAGTGACTGTCGCCAACAATCTGCTGTTCCACCAGCAAATCTTTTAAGCCTTCACGATTCGTGCCGGCAGGGAGAGTAAAAATGGTTTCCTGTTTGATGGTCAGCGGTGAAGCGGCGAAATGCTGTATTTGCTTCCACCCAATCCAAACACCGATTACCAATAGAACAATAATCCCAAGACCCCACTTTATTCTCTTCATAACGCATCACAACTCACAATTAGGACTCAGAAAGTCGAACAACTCTCGTGAGCGATAACACCAGATATGCGCCTGGTTTACAGGTATAACCGGCATCAGCGCATTACACACCAGCACTTCGTCCGCATCTGCCAACGCCTCCAGTGGTTCTGACACCACATGAAGCGTAAACGCAGAGGCCTGCAACAGCGCCATAATATGCCGACGAGCCACACCGTCAACGCCGCAAAGCGAGATATCCGGCGTAAACACCCGCTTTCCTTTGCGCCAGAATAAATTAGCCGCACAGCATTCCACCAGCGCACCGGAGGTGTCAAGCACCAGTGCCTCGTCGGCACCAGAGCGTTCAAGATGCGTGCGGATCAGCACCTGCTCCAGTCGGTTCAGATGTTTGATACCCGCCAGCCACGCGCTTTGCGCCAGCGTAACCGGGCTAAGCGCCAGCCGGATGCCATCCTGACGCCAATTGACGTAATGTTGTGGATATGGTGCCTGCATCACTATGCGTACAGGGTTGTCACATCCCGCCGGACTGTAGCCACGGCCACCGTTCCCCCGGCTGATGATGACCTTCACCACACCATCGGCGCGGCCCGCCGCTGCCCGTTGCATCTCATCACCCAGTTGTTGCCAGTCAACATCCGGCAGCAGCAATTTTTCCGCCGCCTGCTGTAGCCGCAGAATATGTCGCTCCAGCCATATTATTTGCCCTGCAACGACTCTGGCGGTGGTAAAACAACCGTCACCAAATTGTACGCTGCGATCCGAAACCGGTAATTGCTGTTCTGCTTTCCCGTCAATCCACCACATATCCGCCTCCTCGGCCAGGGTGCAAGCCTGTCAGCCGTCTTTGCGTCCGGCAAGCGGCAATATCTGATTTTTGAACAGACAAAAAAAAGCCCGGCAGAACCGGGCTTATTATTAAAACATCACATCAGACTTTACGGAACACCACGGAACCATTGGTGCCGCCGAAACCAAAGGAGTTACACAAGGTGTATTCCATGTTGGCGACCTGACGAGCCTCGTGCGCAACGAAATCTAAATCGCAACCATCATCAGGGTTATCCAGGTTGATGGTCGGCGGAACAGCGTTATCACGCAACGCCATAATACAAAAGATTGACTCCACCGCACCCGCTGCACCCAGCAGGTGGCCGATCATCGATTTGGTCGAACTGACCAACACGCGAGTATCCGCACCGAAAACCGATTTCACTGCCTGTGCTTCCGCCTTGTCACCAGCCGGCGTAGACGTTCCGTGCGCATTGATATAACCCACCTGACTCGTAGAAATACCTGCATCACGCAAGGCATTCTCCATCGCCAGCGCCGCACCTGCACCACTTTCCGGTGGGGAGGTCATGTGGTAGGCATCGCTGCTCATACCAAAACCGACGATCTCGGCATAGATTTTCGCGCCACGCTTTTTGGCATGTTCATACTCTTCGAGTACCAAAATACCGGCGCCGTCGCCCAACACAAATCCATCGCGATCTTTGTCCCACGGACGGCTCGCCGCCTGTGGGTTGTCGTTGCGGGTTGACAGCGCTCGTGCCGCACCAAATCCGCCGACCCCCAGAGGGGTACTGGCTTTTTCCGCCCCGCCGGCCAACATAACATCGGCATCGTTGTACGCGATAATGCGTGCAGCGTGGCCGATGTTATGCACACCAGAAGTACAGGCAGTGGCGATCGATATGGTAGGACCACGCAAGCCGAACATGATGCTCAGGTGCCCTGCGACCATGTTAACGATAGTGGATGGCACAAAAAACGGACTGATTTTACGCGGACCACCATGCATCAGCGCGCCATGGTTTTCCTCGATCAGTCCAAGGCCACCAATACCTGACCCAATAGCGGCTCCGATGCGGCTCGCATTAGCTTCCGTTACCTCAAGGCCTGAATCCTGCATGGCCTGAATGCCTGCGGCAATCCCGTATTGAATAAAGGCATCCATCTTGCGCGCTTCTTTGCGCGAGATGAAATCTTCACAGTTAAAGTCCTTTACTAAGCCAGCAAAACGCGTTGCATAGGCACTAGTATCGAAATGATCAATCAGGCTGATGCCACTCTGACCGGCAAGCAGAGCATTCCAGGTTGACGCTACTGTATTGCCGACAGGAGATAACATGCCCAGACCAGTCACAACTACTCGACGCTTAGACACGCTGATCCTCCAGGGAGGGAAAAAATGATACTGAGGTAGAAGAAAACTTAGGCGGTCGGACGACCGCCTAGATATGTTCGATTACTGCTGATTAGCCTGAATGAAATCAATGGCTGCCTGAACAGTCGTGATTTTCTCAGCTTCTTCATCTGGAATCTCGGTATCGAATTCTTCTTCCAATGCCATTACCAGTTCAACAGTGTCAAGAGAATCAGCGCCCAAGTCATCAACGAAAGAGGCATTGTTCACGACTTCTTCAGGCTTAACACCCAGCTGTTCAACGATGATTTTCTTAACGCGTTCTTCGATAGTGCTCATACTCTTAAATTTCCTATCAAAACTCGCTTTCGCGATGGTTTTCGTAGTGTATAAAATGTTGAAAAAGATGCAACAAAATCAAGACTGGTCGAACCAAGATTTTGTGCTTTTTACAGTTTTCGCTGCAAATTAACGCAAATTACCGTGTTACTCATCAGATCATATACATGCCACCATTGACATGCAATGTTTCGCCGGTGATGTAACCCGCCTCATCAGAGGCTAGAAACGCCACAGCACTTGCGATTTCTTTAGCATCACCCAGCCGGTTGGCAGGAACATTCGCCAAAATGCCCGTGCGCTGTTCCTCTGTCAATGCTCGTGTCATATCGGTTTCAATAAAGCCCGGAGCCACTACGTTGACAGTAATACCGCGAGACGCCACTTCCTGAGCTAACGACTTGCTGAAACCAACCAGTCCTGCCTTAGCAGCAGCATAGTTAGCTTGACCAGCGTTGCCGCGGGAACCAATCACAGACCCAACAGTGATGATGCGACCAAAGCGTTTTTTCATCATGGCGCGTAACACCGCCTTAGACAGACGAAAAACGGAACTCAGGTTGGTATCCAGTACCTCCTGCCAGGCGTCGTCTTTCATACGCATTAACAGGTCATCACGTGTGATACCGGCATTGTTCACCAGAATATCAATATCACCGAATGCTTCTTTGATACTGGCCAAAACGCTTTCAATCGAGGCACTATCCGTAACGTTCAACGCGTAGCCTTTGCCTTTCGGCCCCAGCCACGCGCTGATATCCGCAGCCCCTTTTTCACTGGTGGCGGTGCCAATTACGGTAGCGCCACGGGCAGCCAGCGTCTCGGCGATCGCCCGACCAATGCCACGACTTGCGCCCGTCACCAGGGCAATTTTTCCTTCAAAATTCATTATCTTCACCGTTTTTACTGTTCAAGCGCTGCTGATAAAGAAGCAGGATCATTAATCGCCGTTGCCGTAAGGCTGTCAACGATTCGTTTGGTCAACCCGGACAACACCTTGCCAGGACCGACTTCCACCAGGGTCGATACCCCCTGGGTGGCTATATATTCGACACACTCGGTCCAGCGAACCGGGTTATGCAACTGGCGCACCAGTGCGCTGCGAATGGCTTCGGGGGCAGATTCAGTGCGTACATCGACATTATTAACCACCGGGATTTCCGGTGTATTGAAGGTCATGGCCTCTAACGCATCCGCCAGTTTGCGAGCCGCCGGCTCCATCAGTGCGCAGTGAGAGGGGACACTGACTGACAACGGCAAGGCGCGTTTCGCCCCTGCGGCTTTGCAGGCTGCGCCAGCACGTTCAACCGCTTCTTTATTTCCGGCAATAACCACCTGTCCCGGCGAGTTAAAATTAACGGGTGAAACCACCTGACCTTGCGCTGCTTCGGCACAGGCTGCGGCAATCGCGTCGTTATCAAGACCAATGATGGCGTACATTGCCCCTGTACCTTCCGGTACCGCTTCCTGCATCAACTTGCCACGCAACTCGACCAGACTGACCGCCTGCTTGAAGTCCAGCACGCCAGCACATACCAACGCAGAATATTCGCCCAGGCTATGGCCAGACATCAATGCCGGCAACAAACCACCCTGCTGCTGCCAGATACGCCAAAGTGCCACAGATGCCGTTAACAGTGCGGGCTGGGTCTGCCAGGTTTTGTTCAGCTCTTCCGCTGGCCCTTGCTGGGACAGCAGCCACAAATCATACCCCAGCACCGAGGAAGCTTCGTTAAACGTTTCTTTGATCAACGGGAACTGTTCAGCCAGTTCAGCCAACATACCTACAGACTGAGAACCCTGACCGGGAAATACCATCGCAAATTTCGTCATAGTAATACGTCCTGATGAATCAAAAACAAATCAGAGCAGAGCCCCAGGTAAAACCACCGCCAAACGCTTCCAGCAAAATCAACTGTCCACGCTGAATTCGTCCATCGCGGACGGCCTCATCTAACGCAGAAGGAACAGATGCAGCGGACGTATTGCCATGGCGATCCAGTGTCACTACCACTTTATCCATGCCCATGCCCAATTTTTTAGCCGTGGCGCTGATAATGCGCAGGTTTGCCTGATGGGGAACCAGCCAGTCGAGTTTACTTTTATCAAGGCCAGACGCATCTAACGTCTCTTCAACAATATGCGCCAGTTCCGTTACAGCGACTTTAAATACTTCATTGCCCGCCATGCTCAGATACGCAGGCGTAGGCTCTTGCCTATTCGTATTAGGCAATGACAAAAGATTGCCGTAACTGCCATCCGCGTGCAGATGCGTAGAAAGGATTCCTGGTTCTTCGGAACGCCCCAGCAGCACAGCGCCAGCCGCGTCGCCAAACAGAATCAGGGTACTACGATCAGTCGGATCAAGCGTTCTGGACAACGCATCAGAGCCGACGACCAGTGCGTAATCTACCGCGCCGCTTTTCACATACTGATCAGCAACGCTTAATGCGTAGGCAAATCCAGCGCAGGCAGCAGCGAGGTCAAAAGCAATCATATCTTTAATACCCAGCATCTGCTGGATTTGACATGCCGAGCTTGGGAATGCATGGCTGGACGATGTCGTCGCGACGATAAGCAATCCAACCCGATTCTTATCGATCTCTGCCATATCAAGCGCGTTCAGCGCAGCACGGTACCCCATAGCGGCAACGCTTTCATCTGGAGCAGCAATGCGACGTTCGCGAATACCAGTACGGGTGACAATCCATTCATCTGACGTATCCACCATTTTTTCTAAATCAGCATTCGTCCTGATTTGCGCGGGCAAATAACTTCCCGTTCCGAGAATCTTTGTATACATGTACGCTCAGTCACTCTTGGGTAATACAGCTTTTAGTCGCGACGCAATCCGCTCCGGGAGCTGTCGCTGCACCGCCTGCATCGCCTGTTCAATCGCTACAGCAAACGCATTCTGGTTCGCAGCACCGTGGCTTTTTATGACAGTTCCACGTAATCCTAACAGACATGCGCCGTTATAGTGGTCAGGGTTCAGGTGTCCGAAACGTCTGACCAGACGCCGTTGTAACCAACGTCCTAAAAATTTCAACCACCATGGCTGTGCTTGCCGACGCTCTCCCCTGCCAGACGTTCCCTTCAGGAGAGACAGAAACATTCGCACTACCCCCTCCATGGTTTTTAACGTGACATTCCCGACAAAGCCGTCACAAACCATCACATCCGTTTTGCCGGTCAGCAATTCGTTGCCTTCCAGATAACCGATATAATTAATAGAGGACATCGTTTTTAGTTGCGCCGCTGCGTCACGGATACTAGCAAGCCCTTTGCTCTCTTCTTCGCCGATGTTCAACAACGCCACTCGCGGATTCGTTAACCCAAGCACCTCTTCTGCCATGACGGATCCCATCACGGCAAACTGCACCAGCATCGTGCTGTCGCAATCAACATTCGCCCCCAGATCCAGCACCACACTTTTTCCGTGTTGCAGATGAGGCAACATGGTCACCAATGCAGGCCGATCAATGCCCTCAATGGGTTTGATTAATAGCGTCGCCAGTCCCATCAACGCGCCGGTATTACCTGCACTAACACAGGCTTGTGCCCGCCCGTCCCGAATCAACTCCAGAGCGATACGCATAGATGTCCGCCGACTGGCTCGGATAGCCTGGGACGGACGCGCATCACCAGCTATTACCGATTCAGCCGGCACGATTTCCAAACGGGAGAGTAAAGAGGAATCGACTTTGGCAACTAATGGAGTAAGCGCGGAAGGATCGCCAACCAACAGCAAATGGAGGTCTGGATTAGAAGCCAGTGCCTGCAACGCAGCAGGCACTGTAATGCAGGGACCGAAATCCCCACCCATTGCATCTAACGCCAAGGTTAGGCGCGTCAAAGTGTTTCCTTGCTAAATCGCAAGAATTACTTAGCAACAACCTTGCGACCGCGGTAGTAACCATCCGCAGTGACGTGGTGACGCAGATGCGTTTCGCCGGAAACTTTATCTACGGATACAGCGGAAGTGGTCAGCGCATCGTGAGCACGACGCATACCACGTTTGGAACGGCTAGGTTTATTCTGTTGTACGGCCATGGACCTTACTCCTTAATTACTTACGCTTTAAACTGGCTAATACGGCAAATGGATTCGGTTTTTCCGCCTCAGCGGGTAACTGACCAAACACCATATCCGTTTCGGACACTTCACAGTGTTCAGAATCATGCACCGGCGCGATAGGTAAAGAGAGGATGAGCTCATCCTCAATCATCGCCAACAAATCAACCTCACCGAATTCATTGACTTCGATAGGTTCATAAGCTTCCGGCAAGGCTTCAGCCTGTTCATCACTGATGACCGGGCTAAAACAGAACGTGGTGTGGACCTGATGTTCGAAAGGCTTGCCGCAGCGCTGACACAGCAACGTCACCGTTACATCAGCCTGCCCATCAATCACTGCCAGCCGTTGGCTGTCAATGCTGAACGACAGAGTCGCATTCACATCACTGTCCACACTAACCACTGATTCGGCGACACGCATCACCTGCTCAACCGTATAGATACCAACATAATCTAAACGCTTCTGAGCAGTGCGAACCGCATCAAGGGTTAAGGGTAATTTTACCTTTTGCATAGGGCGCGCATATTAACGTCGTAATGACGGAGAGTCAAAGAAAAAGGTGGCGATGTCGGTACTTTCACGTAAATTTGCTTTCGCACACCCAAATTCGCTTCCAGAGCGACAAGCAGTTTAAAATGCATTACCTGATTACGCTATGACCTGGTTGAAATTTATGTCCCGGATTGTCCTTGCCTCTACCTCTGTTTATCGCAAAGCACTTTTTGAAAAACTGGGATTGCCGTTTATATGTGCAGCGCCTGATTTTGATGAAACGCCTGATGATAGCGAAAGTGCCGTCGAGCTAGTCCGCAGACTGGCAATCGGTAAAGCGCAGTCACTGGCCGGGCGTTATCCTGACAGCCTTATCATCGGCAGCGATCAAGTCTGTGTATTGGGAGATACCATTACCGGCAAGCCCCATACCCAGGAAAACGCCATATGCCAGTTGCAGCAAGCCAGTGGACAGCGCATCACCTTTTATACTGGGCTTGCGTTATTCAACAGCGCAACGACACGCCTGCAATGTGTCGTGGAGCCATTCGATGTCTATTTCCGTACACTCGGCATCAGAGAAATTGAGCGCTATGTTGAGATTGAAAATCCTGTTGACTGCGCCGGAAGCTTCAAAAGCGAAGGGCTTGGCATCACCTTATTCGACCGGTTATCTGGCCGGGATCCAAATACGCTTATCGGCTTACCACTGATTACGCTGCTGGAATTATTACGCCAGGAAGGCGTTAACCCGTTATTGCCATAATAATGTGCGCGCTCCGTCCCTGCCGCAAGTCCAGGACGTGCACGCCAACTTATTTCTGGTTTTGGCGTTGCCGAAGAACCAGCAGGCAATGGCGCAAAGCTGCATCAAGCGGTGCCTCAATGCGTAGTGTTTCACCAGTATGAGGATGTTCAAACCGCAATGCCTGCGCATGAAGAAACAGGCGTTTGAGTCCGGTATCCATCAGTTGAGCATCAAAATCACGATCACCATACCGTTCATCAAAAGCAATGGGGTGACCAGCATACTGGGTATGGACACGAATCTGGTGGGTTCGCCCCGTCACCGGGCTGGCACGCACCAACGTGGCACAATCAAATCGCTCTTCCACCTTAAACAGTGTTTCCGACGGCTTACCCTCACTATTTACCCTGACAATACGCTCGCCACTTTGCAGCACATTTTTCAACAGCGGCGCTTGCACTGACTTACAGTGTGACTGCCACTGGCCGCGAACCAGCGCCAGATAATCCTTCTGCATATTTTTGCCGCGCAATTGTTCATGCAATGAACGCAGCGCCGAACGTTTTTTAGCCACCAGCAATACACCAGAGGTATCACGATCCAGACGATGAACCAGTTCCAGAAAACGCGCTTCTGGCCGTAGCGCCCGAAGTCCTTCAATCACGCCGAAGCTAAGCCCGCTTCCGCCATGCACTGCCGTACCCGATGGCTTATTCAGGAGCAACAGATAATCATCTTCATACAGTATGCAATCCGCCAGTGCTGAGACTTTATCCAGACTGGCGGAAACCGCCGGTTCTTCACGCTCCGACTGGCGCACAGGCGGAATACGCACTTCATCGCCATCCAACAGCTTGTATTCCGGCTTGATACGTTTTTTATTCACTCGCACCTCGCCTTTACGCAAAATGCGATAAATCATACTCTTTGGCACACCTTTAAGCCGGGTGCGCAAGAAATTGTCGATTCGCTGACCAGCTTCCTCAGGGGAAATTGTCAGAAACTGTACGGTTGGATTCTCTGTTTTCATGGAGGCGGATTTTAAAGAGCACACACCGATAGCGCCACATCTTTTTCTATGCTTAACTGTCAGTCTGGCTTATGAAGATATTGTTACTGTCCGCGACCAGACTGGTTTTAGCATCAACAGGTATCAGTTTGATGAAAGACAGCACAATAAACTTTATATTGACAGGCAAAGTCACCTTGCTATCGATGTATCAGCAATGGAATAATGCTTTGGCTTTCCGTGCTGATTTCCGGTAAAACAGGGGAAATTGCGGAATTATTATCTTTGTCTGATTACTCATAAACGCAGCAATGGCGTAAGACGTATTGAATAATCAGGCAGTTAGCGAGCTGTGGTTTGCAGCTTGGCCGGCATATGGAATCAGATCTGGCAACCTATTTTTCAGAAGCTGTTCCCGCAGTAAATGCGCTGTATTTCCTGATGAAATACAGGCTACCGAAACATGCGCCTCTATGCAGGCGACAACCGTGAGGTTGACGCCCCTGCGATAAGACACGAGGCCATCGGTCCCCTCCGGTCATGCACCGCGTTCACCCGCAGCTCTATCAATAATGCAAGTAAAAATAATGAGTTAAGCACAATGAAAAGAATGTTGATTAACGCGACTCAGCAGGAAGAGTTGCGTGTTGCCTTGGTTGATGGTCAGCGGCTTTACGATCTGGACATTGAAAGTCCCGGCCATGAACAGAAGAAGGCAAACATTTATAAAGGCAAAATCACCCGCATTGAACCCAGCCTTGAAGCCGCTTTTGTTGATTATGGCGCAGAGCGACATGGCTTCCTTCCTCTTAAAGAAATCGCACGCGAATACTTCCCCAGCAACTATAACTCTCACGGTCGCCCGAATATTAAAGATGTGCTCCGTGAAGGTCAGGAAGTTATCGTTCAGGTGGACAAAGAAGAGCGCGGCAACAAAGGGGCTGCCTTAACGACGTTCATTAGTCTGGCTGGCAGCTATCTGGTGCTGATGCCAAACAATCCACGCGCAGGAGGCATTTCCCGTCGTATTGAGGGTGATGACCGTACTGAATTGAAAGAAGCGCTTGGTTCACTAGAACTACCGGACGGCATGGGACTAATCGTCCGTACCGCCGGGGTGGGCAAATCAGCCGATGCACTGCAGTGGGATCTGGCGTTCCGTCTGAAACACTGGGAAGCTATCAAAAAAGCGGCGGAAGGCCGAGCGGCACCGTTCCTGATTCATCAGGAAAGTAACGTAATCGTCCGCGCATTTCGCGATTATTTGCGTCCTGATATCGGCGAAATCCTCATCGATAATCCGAAAATTCTCGAATTGGCCAAAGAGCATATCGCTGCGCTGGGGCGTCCGGACTTCAGTAGCAAAATCAAGCCGTATACTGGTGAAATTCCGCTGTTCAGCCATTACCAGATCGAATCGCAGATCGAATCTGCCTTCCAGCGTGAAGTGCGCCTGCCTTCCGGCGGTTCAATCGTCATTGATACCACCGAAGCGCTGACCGCCATCGATATCAACTCCGCCAGAGCCACCCGCGGCGGCGACATTGAAGAAACCGCCTTCAACACTAACCTGGAAGCGGCAGATGAAATTGCCCGTCAGTTGCGTCTGCGAGACCTGGGCGGTTTGATTGTTATCGACTTTATCGACATGACCCCGGTCCGCCATCAGCGTGAGGTGGAAAACCGCCTGCGTGAAGCGGTACGACAGGACCGCGCTCGTATTCAAATCGGTCGCATTTCCCGTTTTGGCTTGCTGGAAATGTCGCGCCAACGGCTAAGTCCGTCATTAGGCGAATCCAGTCATCACGTCTGCCCGCGCTGTAGCGGCACAGGTACGATTCGTGACAACGAATCACTGTCGCTGTCGATTCTGCGCTTGATCGAAGAAGAAGCGCTGAAAGAGAACACCAAAGAAGTCCATGCGATTGTGCCGGTTCCTATCGCATCTTATCTGCTTAACGAAAAACGTGAAGCCGTTAATGCTATCGAGAAACGTCAAGGCGGTGTTCGCGCCATTATCGTACCTCATGACGGCATGGAAACTCCGCACTACTCCGTACTTCGCATCCGTAAAGGCGAGGAAAAACAGACGCTGAGCTACATGTTGCCTCAGTTGCTGGATGCTGAAACCCAGCAGTCAACAGAGGAGCAGGTGTCTGAACGCCGGACACCGGAACAGCCGGCACTGGCCTCCTTCACTATGCCTGATATTCCGCCAGGTGAAACCACAACCGCTCCGGCAGTGGCTGCACCAAGTCATGTGGAAAAACCGGCCTCCTCCGAACGCGGCTTGTTTGGTCGCCTTGTCGGTGCATTGAAGGGCATGTTTGCATCGTCTAACGACGTTAAAGACAAACCGGTCGATGCGGCCCAAACAACGACAGACGATCAGGAGCAAAAGCAGGAACGCCGAAACAATCGCCGTCAGTCTGGCCGACGTGATCGCACGCGCGAACCTCGTGAACGCGATGAACAGCGTCGTAACAAACGCGTACAGCCGCAAAATGCTGACGTCGAAACTGTACCTACAGCGGAAGTACCCGTTCAGGACAAAGCCGTTCGTGATGAACAGCGCCGCGAGCAGCGCGCCGAGCGTCAACGCCGCCGTCAGGAGGAAAAACGTCAGGCACAGAATGAAATCAAAGATCTGAACACCGCTGCCGCTGATGTTGAAGATACAATTGCCGAGCAGGAGAAACCCGCTCAGGTGATGCCACGTCGTCAACGCCGCCAGTTATCTCAAAAAGTACGGATTGACGATGGCAACACCGCCGGAGAGAACATTGATGCACAGTCGCCGACGGTATCGCACGTTCAGGAATCTCAGGCACAGGACGCACCTGAATCAGTTGCATTGATTGCTGGAGTTGCGGATACAGAAAATGAAACTGCAACTGAAAGCAACCGTGAAACTGGTCTGCCACGCCGTTCTCGCCGTTCGCCTCGTCATCTGCGTGTCAGTGGTCAGCGCCGTCGCCGTTACCGCGATGAGCGTTACCCTGCACAATCGCCGATGCCACTGGCACAAGCTTCAGCCTCGCCAGAAATGGCCTCCGGCAAAGTTTGGGTTCGTTATCCGGTTGCGCAGCCGCAACAATCGGAATTGGTGGAGGAACAAACCACTGAGACGACCAATGTCCAGCATTCCGCTGTGTCTGAACTGGCAGCAACACCGGTTGTTTTGTCTTCTGAAGTGACAAATCTGGACACGGCTCTCGCAAGCGCCCCGCTAGAGGATGCCCCGGTATCCGTTCCGGCGCAGCAAGAAGCGGCATCAACCGAAGTGGTTCAGCCTACCGAAGCCAACTTGCAACAAGCAGCGTCCCAGTCTCAAGAGAGACAAGAACCTGCACCGCAGATCGTGAATACGATTGCCAGCGTTGAAGAGACGGCTGCCACGGTGGTTACCGATAACGAAGCAACAAAAAGCAGTGATAAACCCGTTGAAGCCCAGATAACTGAGCCACCACAGGTTATTCATGAGTCAGTGCAGGTTGATACCCCATCAGCGGTTCAGGAAGCGCGCATCGTGCCGCCAGTTGAAACCACGCCGGTGGTACAGCCTCGCCAGCATCACGCAACTGCGCCGATGACCCGTGCGCCGGCACCGGCCTATATTCCGGATGCGCCGCGTATCAGCCACTGGCAACGCCCGGCGTTTGAATTTACGGGTAAAGGTTCGGCTGGCGGCCATAGTGCCGTGAATCAAGCCAGTGCTCCGGCAACACGGCCCGTGGAATAAATACGATCTGTGGAATAGATGTAAAAAAAGCACCTTGTTGTAGGTGCTTATTCTGATTCGATGCCCGTCCATGACGGGCATTTTTTTCAGACAATCGCCTGCAGCAATTTGATATCCATGCTGTCAATTTTGCCTTCCAGTTGAGCAACAAGAGTACGGAAATGCCCAGTCTGCTTATGCTCAGTAATCGCCTCCTCGCTTTTCCAGCGCTCGAAAAACACGAACGAGCCACTTTTGTTGAGTTCTTCATGCAACTCATACTGCAAATTGCCAGCTTCCTGACGACTCGGTACCACTACCTGCCGAACGGCTACTGCGACTTCATTAATAAATTCCAGCTTAGCCTGAACACTGGCGACGATACGAATCTCCATCATAAACTCCATTGATATAACAACCGATTAAATATCCGACCATAAAACGCCAACAAAAAGCTAATTTCAACCTTTTCACAACGAACGGATGCATTCGCTACACTTTCCGCTTATGCTTATTCCCCGCCATATTCCCCTGCTTTAGGGACGTTATTTACTGACTGCCGGAGTTTTCATGACCCCCTTGCCGAATGTTCTGAAGATTCGTCGCCCTGATGACTGGCATCTTCATTTGCGTGACGATCAGATGCTCAACACCGTACTGCCTTACACCAGTCGCCTGTTTGCCAGAGCCATCGTCATGCCAAACCTAACGCCGCCCATTACTACGGTGGCTCAGGCCGAAGCGTATCGGCAACGGATTCTCTCCGCCATTCCTGTTGGCGATACTTTCCAGCCATTGATGACCTGCTATCTGACAGAGTCATTGGATAAAAATGAAATTATCTCAGGCTATCGGCAAGGCGTATTTACCGCCGCTAAACTTTATCCGGCTCATGCAACGACCAACTCCAGCCACGGTGTCTCAGATATCAACACCATTTACCCAATACTTGATGAGATGCAAAAACTGGGTATGCCGCTGCTGGTTCATGGTGAAGTGACCGATCCAGAAGTCGATATTTTTGATCGCGAGGCCCGTTTCATTGAACGCATCATGGAGCCACTACGCAAACAGTTTCCAGAACTGAAAGTGGTATTTGAGCACATCACCACTCGTGAAGCTGCCCAGTATGTTCAATCGGCTGATCGTTTCGTCGCGGCCACTATTACACCGCAGCACCTGATGTTTAACCGTAACCATATGCTGGTCGGCGGTATTCGCCCACACCTATACTGCCTTCCAATCCTCAAACGCAACACCCATCAGCAAGCGCTACGGGAAGCCGTCGCTACCGGTAGCGAAAAATTTTTCCTCGGCACCGATTCTGCTCCTCATGCCAAACATCGCAAAGAATCATCCTGTGGATGTGCCGGTGTCTTTAATGCACAGGCTTCATTAAGTGCCTACGCCACCGTATTTGAAGAATTGAATGCGTTGGACAAACTAGAAGCATTCTGCTCCCTGAATGGCCCACGTTTTTATGGACTTCCAGTTAATGAAGAGACGCTGGAATTACACCGCAGGCCGGTGCAGTTTCCGCAAGAGATCGTAGCAGGCAAAGAGAGCATTATTCCATTCCTTGCCGGCCAGAGCCTCAACTGGTCTGTCGCCTGATAATCTTCGACTCCTTGCCTGACAGGGAGTCACTCCCCAATGCATTTTTTCTCTTTATTGCTGCTTGTGGCCCTTTTATTTTTACTGTATAAAAAAACAGCAAGGAGACAACAATGCGTATTGAATTGACCATAGCAAAAACTACCCCTCTGCCCGCTGGCGCACTTGAGGCACTGACAGACGAACTGAGTCACCGGGTGCATGGCATTTATCCGGATGCGACGGTCCACATCCGTTATGCTGCTACAAATAACCTAACTGTTTTTGGCGGTAATAAAGACGACAAAGAGCGAATATCAGAAATCCTGCAAGAGACATGGGAAAGCGCTGACGACTGGTTCATTCAACATGAATAATGTTTTTTCCCTTTATTGATAGTTACCCGGTAAAGAGTTAGCAGGTAGAGAGTTACCCGGTGGCCAGAATCCTCTGTCTGGCCTTATACATTTATACATACTGTTTTTATGGATATTTTACACTTCATATGACGTGCTGTACTATTTTTGCTCACTCACTATCACTCGTTTCCCAAGATAATTAGCCGAAACATCCACTTGAGTTTTTTTTACATTTAATTTCCATAAATGGATCCGACAGAGATATACTGATATTGCTCAGCCACAAGAGCCGTCTTAAACCTCGTTTAGTCACTCACGGTAGTAACTAGTCAATAAGGGGTAACTATGGACAGAAAAAATGAGATTATTCAAACGCACCCGCTAGTGGGTTGGGATATCAGTACCGTTGACAGTTATGATGCAATGATGATCCGTTTGCATTACCTTTCTGCGGCGGATCAGGCGCCGGATGAAGCGCAGGTTGACCGGACATTATGGTTAACCACTGATGTGGCAAAACAGCTCATTTCAATTCTGGAGGCTGGTATTGCCAAAATCGAATCAAACGACTACCAGCCTGCTGACTACCTTAAGCATTAAGGTTTCTTATCTTTATCACCATTCACAATTTCATTTATCCACCCAGACGCCGCTCTTTTGAGCGGTGTCACATTTCTCACACCACCAAAATAATTAAGCACCTTATTTGTTTATAAATAAAAATCAACCATAGAAACACTCAATTAAATATAAAACAACAATTAAACAAATCAGTTTTTTCATTATTAAAATAAAATAAAAAAAATAATATTCATGATATATTTTTCAAACTATTTTAATGATACCTACATAAAAAATTAATTTTATTTTAAAATAAGAATACAGCATCAAAAATGTCATTTTTATATTGATTTTATGTTTTCACGCGGTTATTTTCTCGGAACGGTCGCTAATTAATGATAAGGATCTCGATAATGCTTTGGCGTAATACGTCAACTCGATATGGATATATCAGCGCACTCCTGCACTGGGCTAGTGCCATTACGATCTATGGTATGTTTGCATTAGGGTTATGGATGGTTACTTTGGGATATTATAACCCCTGGTACCACAATGCTCCGGAAATACATAAAGGCATAGGAATTCTGCTGTTTCTGGTTCTGCTTTTCCGGGTAATATGGCGCTGGTTATCGCCACCACTATCCAGTTATTCAGCATTAACGCGGATTGGTGCTACAGCCGCACATATCTTCCTGTACTTACTGTTATTCAGTATTCTTATTAGCGGCTATTTGATTTCCACCGCAGAAGGGCAAGCAATTTCTGTTTTTGGCTTGTTCTCTGTTCCTGCGACACTGAGTGGCATTCAAAATCAGGCAGACACTGCCGGTAAGATTCATTTGTATCTTGCATGGTCGGTTGTCGTTTTGTCTGTATTACACGCATTGGCAGCACTGAAGCATCACTTTATTGATCATGATGTAACATTAAAACGCATGTCCGGTCGGCATGTTGATTAGTTCATTTTGGAATTTAGGGAAAAATACCAAGGTTGAAAAAAAGTCTTCTGTTGGGTGCAGCTCTGGCATCTCTGCTCACCTGGACTGACGTTGCTTCCGCCGCTGATTATAAATTTGACAAAAAAGAACAACACGCATTTATTCAATTCCGTATTAAGCACTTAGGATATAGCTGGATTTACGGTTCATTTAAAGATTTCGACGGTACGTTTACCTTTGATGAAAATAATCCGTCTGCAGATAAAGTCAACGTCACTGTTAATACCAACAGTGTCGATACCAATCAGGCTGAACGCGATAAACACATTCGCAGTGCTGAATTATTAAATGCAGACAAATATCCCCAGGCAACCTTTACATCAACTGGCGTACAAAAAAATGGAGATGGATTAAAAATTACCGGTAATTTGACACTAAATGGTGTCACCAAACCGCTAATACTGGAAGCCAGACTGATGGGCCAAGGTGATAATCCATGGGGCGGATATCGTGCTGGTTTTGAAGCGAAAGGTAAGTTGATGTTAAAAGACTTTAATATCACTACCGATCTTGGCCCAGCCTCTCACGAGGTAGAATTAATTATTTCCCTCGAAGGTGTTCGCCAGAAATAAGATCCCGCGCAGAGCAATTACGCTCTGCGCACTTCTTCAACTAAATTATTTTTTCTCTTCCGATACAGAAATACCCAATGAGGCATTCAGTAATCCTTTAGCTTTATTAAATATTTTCATACTAGCTTCTCGATTTTTCCGACGCTGACGTTGTTCTTGAAGTGGTAGCCGGATCTCTTCCTGACACAACGCGCTACAACACCCCTCATATTTTTCCGCACAATCCGAGCACTGAATAAACAGCAAATGGCATCCTTGATTCTTACAGTTGACATGGGTATCACAGGACATTCGATGGAAAGAAAAAATCACAGTCCCCCCGCAGTATTGGTGCTGCGAGCCACATTATGTGACAGGGTTGTTTACTCAATTATAGCCAACCTCCCCGCAGCACTGTGCGGGGACACCGCCCTATTTTCCCCAACCAACTTAATGTCACCAAACGTTAAAATCCATATTTCACAGATGATATGATGAATACCGTATTGAATTTGCGGATAAAAGCACACGCGTGTTCTTTCGTCAAACGCGCCATCTTTGGTCGTTCTGCAGGAAAACGCTGATAACTCAATTAACCGTCGGCGCATTGCTCGCCTTTTTTTGATACTGAGGCTATGACACACATCCCCTCTTTCCATCGCTCATTGTTACACCCGCGTTACTGGCCAACGTGGGCAGGCATTGTTCTACTCTATCTGGTGGTATTGCTGCCTTATCCTCTCATCTATCGCATCGGCACAGGGCTGGGCCGGTTGTCTATGCGTTTTATGAAACGCCGCGTTGCTATCGCTCATCGCAATCTACAGCTCTGTTTCCCCGATATGCCTACAGCAGAACGGGAAAAACTGGTCAAGAAAAATTTTGAATCGGTCGGCATGGGCGTCATGGAAACCGGTATGGCATGGTTCTGGCCTAACTGGCGAGTAGAGTACTGGTTCAAAATAACCGGTATCGAAAACATGTTACCTTTACGCGAACAAAAACGCGGTGTGTTGTTGATTGGTCTGCATTTCCTTACTCTGGAAATCGGTGCACGTATCTTCGGTATACAAAATGCCGGTATCGGTGTTTACCGCCCCAACGACAATAAATTGATCGACTGGCTACAGACCTGGGGCAGAATGCGTTCTAACAAATCAATGCTGGATCGCAAAGACCTAAAAGGTATGATCCGCGCCCTGAAGCAGGGTGAAATTATCTGGTATGCCCCCGATCACGACTACGGTCCACGTAGTAGCGTATTTGTTCCTTTGTTTGCGGTTAAGAATGCAGCAACTACTGTCGGCAGCTATATACTGGCCCGCGCGGCAAAACCCGCTATTGTCCCGTTTGTACCCCGACGGTTACCTGGAGGGAAAGGCTATGAGTTAATCATTCGACCCGCGCAGTTGGATATTCCACTAGAAACTGAAGAAGCCACCGCTATCTGGATGAATAAACTCGTTGAAGAAAATATCCTGCTGGCGCCGGATCAATACATGTGGCTACATCGACGCTTTAAGACACGCCCAACAGGGGAAGCTTCATTGTATTAAATACCGTTGTATTAAATACCGCTGCATTACGTGCTGGGGTATTACCAGCCAGGAAAACATGATGGACGACACCACTCCGATTGACTGGAAACGCAACCTCTACATTGCCTGGTTGGGATGTTTTTTTACCGGAGCGGCCTTCAGCCTGGTCATGCCTTTTCTTTCACTGTATGTCGAACAACTCGGAATACAGGGTCATGAGGCGTTAAATCTTTGGTCAGGTGTTGTTTTCAGTATCACGTTTCTTTTTTCAGCAATCGCATCCCCCTTCTGGGGACGCCTTGCAGACCGCAAAGGGCGCAAGCTGATGTTGCTACGCTCTGCACTGGGAATGGCGGTCGTTATGGCGCTAATGGGTCTGGTGCAAAATATCTGGCAGTTTCTGCTGCTCAGAGCAGCATTAGGTATTTTGGGTGGTTTTGTTCCCAATGCCAACGCGTTAATCGCCACACAAGTACCACGTAGCCGCAGTGGCTGGGCACTGGGGACATTATCTACCGGCGCAGTGAGTGGTTCCTTGCTTGGTCCGTTGTTAGGGGGCTATCTGGCTGACACTTTCGGCTTGCGTCCTGTCTTTTTCATCACCGCTATAGTCTTGTTCATCTGCTTTCTGGTTACGCTGTTTTTCATCCAAGAGCGTATTGAGCCGGTACGGAAAAAAGATATGCTCAGCGGACGTCAGGTAATGGTTTCACTGAAGAATCCACATCTGGTCATGAGCCTGTTTATCACTACTCTTATCATCCAGGTAGCAACCGGTTCTGTCGCCCCGATACTGACGCTGTATGTACGAGAGCTAGCGGGCCAGACCGATAATCTGGCGTTTATTAGTGGCGCTATTGCCGCCATCCCTGGCGTTTCGGCACTGCTGAGTGCACCTCGATTGGGAAGACTCGGCGACAAAATTGGCCCAGAACGTATCCTGATAGCCATGCTGATCCTGTCGGTATTATTACTGATTCCTATGGCGTTCGTGCAGTCACCCTGGCAACTGGCAGCGTTACGATTCCTGCTCGGAGCTGCCGACGGCGCACTGCTGCCTGCCGTGCAAACGTTACTGATATACCACTCTTCTCATCAGGTTGCCGGGCGGATTTTCAGTTATAACCAATCATTCCGCGATGTCGGCAACGTAACAGGCCCATTATTGGGCGCCAGCGTGTCAGCAACCTTTGGGTTCAGGGCCGTATTTCTGGTTACCGCTTCCGTCGTGATGGTCAATGCTCTCTACTCGTGGTTATCTCTACGACGGAAACCAAACCCTGAGCTGATATCTGAGTCAGAATAAATTTCTGCGTACCAGAAACCGACATTCTATATAAGACGAACATAAAAAAAGCAACGGACCCGCCGTTGCTTTTTTATTAATAAACCACACAGGCTTATTCGCTTTTAATCACCGGAGCGTCAAGCGTCTGGTAGTGGTTTCGCCAGTCACTATAATTTTCTGGCTGGCTCCACACTCGCTGGTGCAAACGAGCTAATGTCACTGGATCACTCATCAGCGCTAAGCGCAAATTACCATCGACTTCATGAGGTTTACGGTTCAATGCATCATTGACGCGTTGCTCACGCATATCCTCAATCGGCTTGCTCAAGCAGTGACGAGCCGTTGCCATTGCACTGGATAACGCGTTGATCGACGGATCAAAAACCGCATGCATGAAACCATCATTCAACTTGCGCTCACGATTACGACGGAAATACTCGTCGGTCGCCACCAGTTCACGCGGTGGATCAGACTCTTCCGGGATCAGTAACAGCTTACCACGCTTGCAAGCCAACCCAAGGCCGGCACGGCTGGACAATGTTGACACTAACGGTGAAAGAATCAGTGAGAATACAATAGGCCCCAGCCACCACAAGAAACGTAAATCCAGCCACGCCATGCCAATCGCCCAAACCAACCCCAGCAACAGTTGAGAGCCATGACGTGCAAATGCTTCGCTCCAGGGAGTGGCATCATCATCACGCTGTGGCGATTTCCATTGCACTGACCATCCAAGAAACGCACTGACTACAAATACAGTATGAAACAGCATACGCACCGGAGCCAATAGTACGGAAAACAGCATTTCAATCAGCAGTGAGATGAATAGCCTGACTGAACCACCGTAGGACTTAGCCCCCTTGGCACACACCAAAATAACGCTCAGCAGTTTCGGCAGGAACAACAAAACTAATGTTGTAGAGAACAACGCTATAGCCAGCTCAGGTCTCCACTGCGGCCATACCGGGAACAATTGACGCGGCTGTAGAAAGTACTGCGGCTCCATCAACGTATGCACCACCTGCAATGCGGTAGAAAGTGCCAGAAACATGAACCACAACGGTGCAGACAAATAAGACATAACCCCTGTCAGAAAGACTGCACGATGCACCGGATGCATACCTTTGACCAGGAACAACCGAAAGTTCATCAGGTTACCCTGGCACCAACGACGGTCACGCTTTAATTCATCCAGCAGATTTGGTGGCAATTCTTCATAACTGCCTGGTAAATCATAGGCAATCCATACCCCCCATCCGGCACGACGCATCAGCGCCGCTTCGACAAAGTCGTGTGACAGAATCGAACCAGCAAAAGACCCTTCACCCGGCAGCGGCGCCAACGCACAATGCTCAATGAACGGCTTCACACGGATAATGGCGTTATGTCCCCAATAATGGGATTCACCCAACTGCCAGAAATGCAAACCGGCGGTGAACAACGGCCCATAGACACGAGTAGCGAATTGCTGACAGCGGGCATACAGCGTATCCATACCTGATGCACGCGGTGCAGACTGGATAATCCCAGCATTCGGGTTGGCCTCCATCAGCCGAACCAACGCAGTCAGACATTCGCCGCTCATCACGCTATCAGCGTCCAGCACCACCATATAGCTGTACTGATTACCCCAACGCCGACAAAAATCGTCAATGTTACCGCTCTTGCGTTTCACACGGCGACGACGACGGCGATAGAAAATACGACCAGCACCGCCAACTTCACGGCACAAATCCATCCAGGCTTTTTGTTCGGCGACACAAATATCCGGATCGTTGCTGTCGCTGAGTACATAAATATCAAAATGATCCAACTCACCAGTGGCAGCCACCGATTCGTATGTCGCCCGCAACCCTGCGAAGACTCGCTCCACATCCTCGTTGCAGATAGGCATGATCAACGCCGTGCGATGTTTCGGATTGAGCGGTTCATTGCCCGTCGTTGTCGAAGAGATGCTGTACCTATCCTTGCCAATCAGCAGTTGCAAGAACCCCATCAATGCGGTCCAGAAACCCGCCGATACCCAGCAGAACAAGACAGCAAACAGGATCAAGATTCCGCTTTGCAGGACATAGGGCAGCAACTGCATGACCGTACGCCATACATCCTGATGCACCATTTCAAAAGGATCGATCAATGCCCATCCCTGATAAGGAAGAATGGTCTTCATATACCAGGTAGCAATAGCGGTCTGAAATAACGTCAGTACTAGCAGGATATAGCGACGAATTGTCCCCACCTTGCGCCAGCGGTTTTCCGCTTCATTCTCTTCCGCCGTTTTATATTGATGGCGAAGAGGTTTGGAGCGCCCGTTGATCATATCCCACCAACGCACTATTGGGTTGGTCTGCCAGGCATCAGGGAACATGGAAGCGCGGGTAATGCGCGGCATAGCCTGCAGTGCAGTACGACCTTCACGGTCTTTGCACAGTTGCTTGCCACCATTTAGCCCATCTTCCCATGCCAGTTCCAGACGCCGTTTTACAGAAACCAGAGGGATATCATCTGGTGACTGCATAGTGACCACAGAACCATCAGACAGGGACTGATGTAAAGAAGACATATCCTGAGACGAAGACAATGTCTCACGTAAAGCCTCTGCCTGCCCAGCAGGCAGAGGCAAATTCTCGATATAATCGAGAGAAATAATTGATTTATTCATTAGCAGGCAGCTGATAGCTCCAGGTTTCAGTCAATGTGGTATCGCCATTGACCAGCGCCGCTCGCATTTCCGTTGGTTGTTTGTTGTCTTTAACCTTCAGACGCAGTGTAAGACGCCAGCCATGCGTTACCGGATTATAACGAACACTGTTTTCCACAATTTCACCGTTATCACCAATACTGACTTGTGACGCAACCGGCGCGTTCGAATCCAGGTCTTTCATTTTGCCACCGACAAAATCGACCAGAAATGCGATGGTGCCATCAGGCTGACGAATCAGGTTAGATTGTTTTACATCCCCCGTTGAACGCATGGTCTGCATGACATAAGCCTGTTCCGGCGAATGCAACGCTTCTTCATCTTTAGTGAAATGCAGGCGATACTTGACCTCCAACGGCTTACCTTTTTCAGGCAAGTTTTCCGGCGTCCAGAAAGCCACAATATTATCGTTGGTTTCGTCTGCAGTCGGAATCTCTACCAGTTCCACCTTACCTTTACCCCAGTCGCCTTTGGTTTCAACCCAACCACTGGGACGCAGGTCATAACGATCATCCAGATCTTCATAGCCAGAGAAATCACGTCCACGCTGCAGCAGACCAAAGCCTTTGGGATTCTCGATAGAATAGGTGCTTACCGACAGATGCTTCGGATTATTCAATGGACGCCAGATCCACTCACCATTGCCAGCGTGAATTGACAGACCATCAGAATCATGCAAAGCAGGACGGTAATTTAATGTTGGAGACGGCTGATTTGGCCCGAACAGGAACATGCTGGTCAGCGGGGCGACACCTAATTTGCCCACGTTGTCGCGCAGATAAACTTTAGCTTCCACATCCATCATGCTATCGCTGCCCGGATAGAGCACAAAGCGGTAAGCACCGACAGAACGCGGAGAATCCAGTAAGGCGTAGATCACCAGATGTTTATCTTCCGGTTTCGGATGTTCAATCCAGAATTCACGAAAACGCGGGAACTCTTCGCCAGACGGTAATGCCGTGTCGATAGCCAAACCACGGGCCGACAGACCATAAACCTGCCCTTTACCCACCATACGGAAATAACTCGCGCCCAACATGCTGAGAATTTCATCGTTCTTATCCGCTTTATTTACCGGATAGAGAACTTTGAAACCAGCGAAGCCCAAGTCTTTCACTGTCGCCGAATCATGATTGACAGAGCCAAAATTGAAATAATCAGTAGAATATTTGATTTCGTTGACTTCAGTGGCGGTTACTTCATTGATTTTGACTGGAATGTCAAAATACATGCCCTGATGGTAGAACTGCAATTTGAAAGGCGTCTGGTCCGAATTCCAGTAGGATTTATCCTGGTTGAAGCGAATCTGCTGATAATCGGCAAACTTCATGTCGCGAAACTGGGCCGGAAGATTGCTCTTTGGCGCTTCATACCCTTTTTCAGCAAGCTTTTCCGCCTTTTGAACCACATCATCAATGGAAAAAGCCCACGCATGTAACGATGTCAGAGACAGCATTACCGCAGCTGAAACCCAGCGAAGATTAGCAACCCGCTGCTTAACCCTAAATTTATTAACCAGCACATCTCCCCCTGTATGTGTGCCCAAATCAACTAAAACTCATATTAATGGATAAGTTAGCTTTCCGACAACTCGATAAAAGAATGGTTCATCATAATAGGTCATCGTTTAAACAACATTGACACACATAAATGACAAACCACCGTTTCCGTATGAAAAACCATAACGGATATATCGCTAGAAATGCTCCAGAATAGTCCGTTTAGCAACCAGACCAAATTTTCCTCTCACATGGCTGCAGTAGCAAGAAACTTCTGGCTCTGAAGGTTATTAACCGATGTTTTCTGGAAAGCAAAGCGTAGTTTTTTCACCTGATACGATCAGAAAAGAACATTTTCTTAACCATTATGCCATGATCGGGTACAGTGCCGCCCATGTTGCTTTTTTCTTATCACCGTATGTAGCGCATGTCCCTGTTTGAGCTAAGACAACGGCACTTCCCTGCCTGGGTTGGGATAATAGCCTTTGTTATAATCTTTTTGGCCCCTCCCATTTCGCAATCACTGGGAACCCGCCATCACGTTCAAACGCCGCCACACCATTCATTACCGGTGATAGCCGCCATCCCGGACCATCACAGCCACCACGTCATACCCTCAGCCATGAAGACAGCTGAGGATAAAGAAAAGATGGGCATGGATCATGCCGCTTGTGGTTATTGTGTCCTGCTTTCTTATCTGCCGTTACTGGCATTATCGGGCTGGCTTCAACCAATCCCAACAGCCTGGCTACCTCGCTGGCTGTCGATGTACTCCATATTTACCCTGCTTTATACCCCACACTTCCTGTCACCATTACCGCGCGCGCCTCCTCATCAGCAAGCGTTTGTTCACTGACGTGGTGTCCGATACCGCTTACGACTGGTTTTATTGATGGGATCATCATCTCAGATGCCACGTAACAACTGTGCCTGCCGACAGGAGAAATACGTTTTATTGTCGGCTACTGGTTTACTCTATTGCGGAGGTTTTATGTCCGAGTCAAAAACCGAGACATCGTTTATTCAAGCAGAAACACTCACACATGCACCGCCTGCGCACGATACATATCGTGACCATCAAGTTCGCTCTCAGAGCGCGGCATTACAGGCATTATTACTGCGATTGCATTTTTATATTGGATTATTCGTTGGCCCGTTCATCTTTATTGCGGCACTGACCGGAACCCTATATGTCCTTACGCCACAGATTGAAGCAAAACTCTATTCTCACCAGTTATTTACTAACACTACCGGCGCGCCCCGGTTATTATCGCAACAGATTACGGCAGCGACTCATGCTTTAGGTGATAAAGCCCAGTACGCCCGGCTGATAGCGGTTCGTCCAGCACCGGGGGGCGGACAGACGACACGGGTGTTGTACGCTCTGCCGGACCTTGGTCCATCCGAAAGTTTCGCCGTATTCGTGGATCCAGTCTCACTCGACATCCGTGGTGCGCTGACAACATATGGAACCAGCGGCATACTGCCATTCCGTATCAGTCTGGATTATTTGCATCGAAACCTGTTGTTGGGCGATATCGGTCGTCACTACAGTGAATTGGCCGCGTCCTGGTTATGGATTGCCGCGTTGGGTGGTGTGTATATCTGGTTATCGACTCGCAAAAGCCCCCCTCGTCTACGCCGAGCCTCCCCAACCACGCGTCCAAGCCCCGCCTGGCAACGCCAGCAATTACGCAGCAATCACGCTCTCACAGGCCTGATGTTGCTCATAGGGTTGCTATTCTTTTCAGCAACCGGCCTAACCTGGTCACGCTGGGCAGGTAACCACATCGCTCAGTTTCGTGCAGTTATGGGTTGGCAAACACCGTCAGTCAATACCAGACTGGACTCGATACCGGTCTCTCTTGCTTCACCTCACGCGGAGCACAGCATGATGTCGATGCCGATGGCACCCTCCCCCATGGCATTACAAAGCACCGTCGATAGCGTACTGGCTGCGGCCAGAAAAGCCGGTATTGATGCTGGGAAAATAGAGATTCGCCCGGCGCTCAAACCTCAGCAAGCGTGGACTGTGAGTGAAATTGATCGGTCATGGCCGACACAAGTTGATGCCGTAGCGATTGATCCAACGACATTCCGCGTGATAGACAAAGTCAACTTCACCGACTATCCATTAGCGGCTAAATTGACGCGATGGGGGATTGACGCACACATGGGAATTCTGTTTGGCCTACCCAATCAGCTATTACTCGCAGCCTTTGGTATCGCGCTATGTAGCCTGATTGCATGGGGATATCGGATGTGGTGGGCACGACGCCCGACGCGTCTCCCCACACGGAACCCGGCACAAACCTTAACGATGGCTTTCCTGCAACTGAATGGCCGCTTCCGTCTGCTGATTCTGGTTATTACAAGTATGCTGGCTCTCAGTCTGCCAGTTATGGGAATCAGCTTGATGCTATTCTTGCTGATCGATATCTGGCGCTGGTCGAGACAGCAACAGATAACCTGACCCTTGCCTACCCACCGAAAGTTTTGTCAATTAATGAGCGCTCATAGCAGCGCTCCTGATTATCAATCTGGCTGCATGTGGATATAAAAACGCAGCCACTCAATTACGCATTGCCGTTTTGATTAGGCATCATTCCGGTCAGAATGTTGCCCATTCCTGTTTGTCAGGCACACTCCCATCTTTTACATCCGGTAGCCCCACCAGCCCTTTCTCATCAAACTGGCGTCGTGCCGTCCCATTGCCGGATAAGTGGGGGGTCAGTTTGAACACACTGACGGTTTTTGCCAGCGTTTGCGCCTGCTCCTGCAACGACAGCGCTGCAGCGGCGGATTCCTCGACTAATGCCGCATTCTGTTGTGTTGTGGTATCAATCTGCCCTATCGCCAGGTTGATCTGATTAATACCCTCGCTCTGCTCTTGAGCAGCTTTGGCAATTTCAGTGATAACATCACCTGCATTGTGCGCATTATCAATCACTTCGCCCATAGTCTGTTCCGTATTTTCCACCAGCAACATGCCTTCTTGCACTTTTTGTACCGAGTTATCAATCAGGGATTTTATTTCCTTGGCGGAATTGGCACTACGCTGCGCCAACGCCCGAACTTCGCTGGCCACAACGGCGAATCCCCGACCTTGTTCACCTGCCCGTGCAGCTTCAACTGCCGCATTCAAGGCCAGTATGTTGGTCTGGAAGGCAATACTATCAATAACACCGATAATTTCTGCCATTCGCTGAGAGGCATTACGTATTTCACGCATTTCCCGCGTAACATTCGCCATCATGTCACCACCCTGACGGACAATACCGGAAGCTTGACCCGCCAGCGAAGCCGCGTGCTCTGTATTTGCCGCCGTATTCTTGATAGTCGCGGTCAGTTGTTCAATCGATGCCGCGGTCTGCTCCAGCGAACTGGCCTGTTCCTCAGTACGTGCAGACAGGTCCTGATTACCCGCTGCAATCTGCGATGCAGCAGAAGAAATGGTTTCGGCGCCATCACGCACCTGGGTAACGATATTGCGCAGATTGCCATTCATCTCATACAACGCCTGCAGCAACTTACCGGTTTCATCCTGCGTACAGACGGAGGTTTCGGATGTCAAATCGCCTTTAGCAACCTTTTCAGCCAGCATTAACGCCTCCTGCAACGGATGCGTCACGCTACGGGTAATTCCCCATGCGATAAACCCGCCAGCCACAATGCTAATAATGAAGACGAACCACAGCATCATACGAACCTCGCGATAGCTTTGTTGTACCGCTTCGCGGGCGCTATTCATTTGGTCATTCTGATAATCGACGAACTCGGCGACTTTAGCTTTATATTTTTGCTGCAATGCCTGAGACACATTCATTAACTCTGCTACAGCTTCTCGTTTATTACCACGACTGATCAGATCCATCAATTTATTTCCCGACACGCTATACTCGCTGCGAATTTGCTGAATGCCTTTAAGCAAACTGACAGAATGCTCATCTTTAGCATTTTTACTTAAATCAGCTAATAACGTTGTAATCTCTTCTGAATGTCGTTTAATTTCTGCAGATTTGTTTCGGATATCGGAATCAGAATCCAGCACCAACACCAACTGCTGCCCCAATAAAGCGTCATTTAATTCGCCAATCAGTTTATTTCCTTTTGCCGTCAGTGGATAAAGATCAGAAACGGCGTAATCCATTTCTCGGCTAAAATCGCTCAATTTGTTTAACGCCACCCCACCGGCAATCAGTAGCATCATGATAAGAAATGAAAACCCGATTGCCAGTCTGTAACCTATTTTAAAGTTAGAAAAATTCATCTCAAGCTCCTTTAACAAAATCCTTTCGTTTGCAATCCAATAAAAATCGAGTGGTAAATAATTTATATTTACCAAGTTTCATACCTTAATAAATCCATTCCATTACAATATGAACCATGGGCACGCCATCTCTGCCTGGATATAAGGAAAGCAAGGTGAAGTAATAACACAAATCTCTTACCTGCGCATAGCACGATAGAACTGGTATGATCTAGCCGCAATGAGTCAAGATCAGATTCTGAATCACTCATGTTGATACACTTTTCGTACCAGCATGTTATTACAGTACAGGAAATCATTTTTCCTCCATGATTATCATTTCCTGCCATGAATCAGCTCATACCATGGCATGGCTATTTATATACCCGTCATACTTCACGTTGCAGGTGCGTTGACTTTATTATTACCCAACCCATCCTAAGCCTCACTCCTGTGGGGCTGCCGCCAGCACACTCACTTGCCGCGTGACAACGTTCATCATAAGCCTTGTCCTGACGGGCCAACGCGTTGCGTTGTTCAACACGCAGTGCATGTTGTCCTGCAACTCACATTATTTTGGGTATACCCGCTATTAACAATAACCGAATAAGGCATCCTGCCCTCCCCATTAACAGCGCAACCACCCTGTTCGGGTAACTACACAGATAATGGATTCTTTCACATTATAAAAGTAATGATAAGTGAATTGTGATTGACGGCAAAAAAATATTATAGAACGCTCCACATCATCATGTAATCACTTACGTAAATTTTCCCATTCAGGAAATCCTGTTATCTCAGATAACGTTTCTCTTTGAAATTAATACCATTCCATTATCACACAGAGAAATGCTCTATTAATTTTGGAAAAACCGACCAGATATTTATCTTTTTAAGGATGTTTAGGATGATAAATTTCTCTTATTTTATTCAGATGCATTTGTGGCTTACACCCGTCATTCTGATGATTTATAATAAGTTATACAATTCAGTTGGCGTTAGTTTCAAAATAGGTATCGACCAACAAGCAAAAACTATTCTCTCTTTTTCCCATGAAATTAAGTAGACTGACGCTTATTCAAGCCATATTCAGATATCAGCAAGCGCTGTCGTAGCTCGTCTTCTCCAACAAACATTTCCCTCCATAGCACATTGGCCTCTACTCTTGGGGGCTAAAGCAGTTGAATTAAGAGAGACATAAGCGAGATACATGCTGTATCACTACTGTGGATACAGCATGTGCGATGAGAGGAATTACTTCTTCCTGGACAGACCCTTGCCTTTCAGCAGTTGACGAAGCTTCTTGATTTCCTTTGCTGTCAGTGGCTGCTCCACGATTTCTTCGGTATTCTGACTATCAACGATCTCTGCCTCATCAGTCCCATGGGCATGGTCTTCGATATCAAAACTTCTCAGCAAACGGGCACTGACCTCAGCGCTGATAGAAACCTCGTTTTCCAACGCGGCCGCTTTGATCTTTTCTTTCAGCTCCGAAGGGATTTTCAGTGACAGACTTGATATCTCACTCATTTCATTACCTTTTATGGCAGGATAAAATCTCAAACTATGCCAGTATGTTGGCAAAGTCCATACTGAAACAAAAAATTAATATATATGTAATCAAAACAACAAAAAAACATAAAAAATACACCTATTAAATGTGATATACATCACGGTTTTATTTAGGTTATTTCAATCACCATTTATCCCTACAACAGCAGCAACCTGCTGTGGATTAGTTTATCGTTTTCAATCAACCGTTCAGTTTACAAAGTAAAGAATCATCGAAAAAATGAACAAATAAATTCAGATTTTTCCTGATCTTCATTCTTTGACATGTCCGTCAAAAATAAATTAGAAATACGCGTAATATTATTACAACGTAAGCTTCGCCGCAGATTGCGCCTATGACAAGAAGCTAGCTTGTTAACATTTGACAGACATCGTCAGTTGGAAATGAGGAAGATTGTTACTGCGTTGACGAAGATACAGAATGACGTGACTGTGCCCATGTCACAAGGCTGCCTGCTGGTATGTCTATCCGGGTACCATTCGGGCATGGTTAATAGATTGATCAGAAAATTTTAACAGCATAGAATACGCCCCCCGGCAACCATAAGGAAATAAAAGTGTCGCACCATCATCTGTGGGAAATGATAAGAACCCTGTATTTCCTTGGCCTTTCGGTCTCAATGCTATTTACTTTTTTTATGAGTAAGGATAATTCTTTGGTTATGCGTTTTCTGGCTGCAATATTAATCGGTATCACCTGGCCATTAAGTTTTCCCGTAGTGATCGTTTTTTCATTTTTTTAATTATTATTACTTAATCAATTAGCAGACATGATATTCATTGTCCGGTTCGGCTACGGTCACTACAAACATTGATAATTCATGGTGGCTGAGTCTGTACCAGCATCTCAATCAAACATGACCTTAACCAAGCAATCGTGTCTTAACCGCGCGCACCTATTAATCCGGTAATTCGTTTTCCGACTGTGGTTGCTCCAACATCGCCTGAAGATCTTGTCTTAGCAGCGACATCTGACTGGCATACTTCTCCTTATGCTCTGCATCTTCAAGCAATTGCACGATAGTTTCTGACAAAGTTATGCCACGACGCTGTGCCAGCGCCGCCAGACGCTGCCAAACCAGATATTCAAGATCGATAGATTTTTTACGGGTATGTTGATGTTCAGCGTTGAAGTGCCGTTTACGTCGGGCACGAATCGTCTGCTTCATGCGGTTTTCCAGCATCGGATTCATGCACTGAGCAATCCACTCCAAAACCAATACCGGCTGGTTTTCCATTTTCAGCAAACGGCTTACCGCTTCATCAGCCGCGCTTTGCTCAATAAAACGCGTAACAGGCTCGCCCTCGCGATGTTTTTTGACCAGGTACTTCCACTTCCAGCCGCACTCAAGATTTTTTAGTTGTTGATATTTCATACATTATTCTTTAGTGACCGTGTAACGTGCCTGAACTTGTCCCCATTGTTGCCCGATATCCACGCAACAGGCAATCCCTGATTGATTATTTTTCATCCAAAATGCGCCCTGAATGCTTTCTTGCTAACCTCTTCACTCTCAGCACATATGCAGCCTTAAGAATTCTTGTATAATCGCCCTTTCCCTTTAAACAACTACAGCAGATACTTTGACCAGTAACCGACTCGAATGGCAGCAACTGCTGCCCGATCATACGCCATATCAAACGTTATTTTCCCAGGCAGCGCAACTTGCCCCCGCCGAATTCTCCATGGTGCAGCCGCGGCTGGCCGATGCGCTGACGATTTTCTGTCATCCCCGCTCACCGTCCCGGTTCATGTTATTGAAAGCTCAGGAGAATAACGCTTATCTGGCAGTGATTGCCAATGCCATCGCTCAATTGCCTGGCCAGCAGTCAGAAATGCCGCACGGCTGCCGTTATCACATTGATGGTCGTCAGATCAGCATCCAGCCAGCCCAGTACACAGATGATAATTTCGCAGCGACGCTGCGTTGCGGCTATCAGGAGTGGATCGAACCGGAACAGCTATTTGGTTGCGTGCGCATGTACAAAGATGACATCAGCCTGCAACCTGGCCTGCTGCATCGCGTCAATGGCGGCACGTTGATCCTGTCCGCCCGAACGTTACTGGCTCAACCACTGATGTGGCTACGGCTAAAGCAGATAATCATTGATGGTCAGTACCACTGGCTATCGCCCGACGAACGGCGACCTCTACCGGTAGAAATTCCATCAATGCCTATCGACCTGCGTCTGATAGTGCTCGGTGATCGTGAAAGTCTGGGCGACATCCATGACATGGAACCGGAGCTGGGTGAACTGGCTATCTACGGTGAATTTGAATCGCACCTCCAGTTGATCGAACCTGAAGACATGGTGCACTGGTGTTCTTACATCAATGCCTTGTGTCTGGAAAATCAATTGCCGTTGCTGACTGCTGACGCCTGGCCAGAACTGTTCACACTGGCAGTACGCTACAGTGGTGATCAGGGCAATGTTCCCTTATGCCCGCAATGGTTGACCCACCAGCTTAAACACGCCGCACTCTATGCCCGTGAGGAAGAGATTACCGGACAAGCGATCATTGATGCCGTCACAGCACGCCGCTGGCGTGAAGGTTATCTCTCCGAGCGTATGCAAGATGAAATCGAACTCGGCCAAGTATTGATCGAAACCGAAGGCGACATTATTGGTCAGGTTAATGGTCTGTCGGTGCTGGAATACGCTGGCTATCCGCTGATGTTTGGCGAACCAACCCGAATTAGTTGCGTCGTACATCCTGGAGATGGCGAGCTGACCGATGTTGAGCGTAAAGCAGAATTGGGCGGTAATCTTCATGCCAAGGGTATGATGATCATGCAGGCATTTCTGATTTCCGAACTGGAGTTGGAACAACAACTGCCGTTTTCTGCTTCAATCGTGTTTGAGCAGTCCTATGGCGAAGTTGACGGCGACAGCGCTTCACTGGCTGAACTCAGCGCCTTGATCAGTGCGTTGTCGCAATTTCCGATCAATCAACAACTGGCGGTGACCGGTTCTGTCGACCAGTTTGGACATGTACAACCGATTGGTGGCGTCAACGAAAAGATCGAAGGATTTTTCGAGGTATGCCAGCGCCGTGGTTTGACAGGCAAACAAGGCGTCATTATCCCGGCAACCAACCAGCGTCATTTATGCCTGTTACCAGACGTTATCGACGCAGTGCGCGAAGAACAATTCCATATCTATGCTGTAGATTCGGTAGCCGAAGCACTGATGCTGTTAACTCAGGTACCGTACGATGATGACCAGCAGCCCAGCCTGTTGGCCGCAATCCGTGAACGCATTGCACAGCTGTCACCTCAGGAGCGACGCCGCTTCCCGTGGTTTTTTCGATAAGGAAACTGGTTGGGCCAGAAGCAACGGACTTGCTCAGCGTACATCTGTACGCTAACCTGCCTGCTCCACAAAAACAGGGCTTATAGAAACATGGTAGACAAACGCGATTCCTATTCCAAAGAAGACCTTTTCGCCAGCGGACGCGGTGAACTGTTTGGTCCACAAGGGCCACTACTGCCGTCTGGCAACATGCTGATGATGGATCGTGTCATCTCGATGACCGAAGAAGGTGGTCTGCATGGAAAAGGCTATGTGGAAGCAGAACTGGACATCCATCCAGAACTGTGGTTCTTCGGTTGCCACTTCATTGGCGACCCGGTAATGCCTGGGTGCCTGGGCCTGGATGCTATGTGGCAGTTGGTAGGCTTCTACCTTGGCTGGCTGGGTGGTGAAGGCAAGGGGCGCGCGCTGGGCGTGGGCGAAGTGAAATTCACCGGTCAGGTGCTGCCGGATGCTAAAAAGGTAACTTATCGCATCCACTTCAAACGCGTTATCAACCGTAAGCTGATCATGGGCATCGCGGATGGCGAAGTTCTGGTGGATGGCCGTTTGATTTACACTGCGACCGACCTGAAAGTAGGTCTGTTCAAAGACACCAGCACGTTCTGATATCTGGAAAAAACGCGGCGTAAACGTCGCGTTTTGCTATAAACGCGGTTCAAGGCGCTCCTTGTCTCCAGCTTTATCTGCGATTTTTCTGTATTCCTTCACGTTACAATTCCTCCTAATTAATAATGTTCCCCTGTGTATCTGCCTCTTTCCTACAATTACTGACCCCTTTGCTGCAACGATAAAAGGGTACATGGTCAGGTAGTAAGGGCACACGTCCACGGATGCGATCAGCTACCTTCTCTGCCATCATGATGGTGGTGGCATTAAGATTGCCCGTAATAATCTGCGGCATGATCGATGCATCGACTACCCGCAATCCACTAAGGCCATGAACCCGCCCCTGACCATCCACCACTGCCATCGCATCCAGTCCCATTTTGCATGAGCAGGAAGGATGGTAAGCGGTTTGCGCATACTGGCGAATAAACGCATCCAGCTCGTCGTCAGTTTTCGCTTGCGACCCTGGGCTTATTTCCTCACCCCGATAGCGATTCAATGCTGGCTGCGACATGATTTCCCGGCTAATACGAATCGCTGCACGAAACTCCAGCCAGTCCTGCTCGGTGGACATATAGTTAAACAGAATATCTGGATGCTGCCGCGGATTACGAGAGCGCACATGGATGCGGCCACGACTGGGCGAACGCATCGACCCGGCATGTATCTGAAATCCATGCGTACGGACTGCCTGAGTACCGTTATAATTGATGGCCACCGGTAAGAAATGGAATTGCAGATTAGGCCGGTCATATGCTTCGCTGCTACGAATAAACCCACCTGCTTCAAACTGATTACTGGCGCCGATGCCGGTACCCAAAAGCAGCCATTCAGCGCCAATCTTCGGCTGATTAAACCACTTTAGCGCCGGATAGAGCGAAACCGGTTGTTTACAACGGTATTGCAAATACATTTCCAGATGATCTTGCAGATTCTGCCCAACCCCCGGCAAGTGCTGCACCAACGGAATATCCAGATTGCGCAGCAAATCAGCCGGACCAACGCCAGAGCGCTGCAATATCTGTGGCGATGCAATGGCTCCTGCGCACAGCAACACTTCCCGCCGCGCGGAGATGTACTGTGACTGGTTACTGCTGCCATGCAGATAACTGACGCCTGTAGCCCGCGAGCCGTCAAACACAATGCGATCAATCAGCGTATGGGTCACGATAGTTAAATTCGGACGTCCACGCGCCATGTCCAGATAACCACGAGCGGTGCTGGAGCGGCGCCCACGGGGAGTCACAGTACGATCCATAGGGCCAAACCCTTCCTGCTGATAGCCATTCAGATCATCCGTACGCGGATAACCCGCTTGTACGCCTGCATCGACCATCGCATGAAAAAGCTCGTTATTTCCCGCTTTGGGTGTCGTCACACATACCGGTCCCTGATCGCCATGATATACATTAGCGCCAATGTCACGCCGCTCCGACTTGCGGAAATACGGCAGGCAATGATGATAACGCCAGTCCGCTAAACCGGGCTGGCTGGCCCAGTGTTCAAAATCCATCGCATTACCGCGAATGTAGCACATGCCATTGATCAGCGATGATCCCCCAAGCCCTTTACCGCGTCCACACTCCATACGACGGTTATTCATATGCGGCTCTGGAGCCGTTTCATAAGCCCAGTTATAGCGCCGTCCCTGCAGTGGCCAGGCTAATGCGGCAGGCATCTGGGTACGGAAATCCAGTCGATAGTCTGATCCGCCAGCCTCCAGCAGCAGCACGCTGACATCCTGCTCTTCCGTCAAACGGGCAGCCAGCACGTTACCGGCAGAACCCGCACCAATAATGATGTAGTCATACTCCATGTCATCCTCCGTCAGTATTAAAAAATCGGATTAAAATCTCCTAGTTCTACCTGAATAGATTTGATTTGGGTGTAGCTGTGTAGTGTGGCAATACCATTTTCACGCCCCAACCCCGAATGCTTGTAACCGCCCACCGGCATTTCCGCCGGCGACTCGCCCCAGGTGTTAATCCAGCCGATCCCAGCCTGTAATTGATGGATAACCCGATGTGCCCGACTGATATCCCGTGTCACCACGCCAGCCGCCAGACCATAATTGGTCCCATTGGCACGCCGAACCACCTCATCTTCAGCGTCATAGGTGAGGATGCTCATCACCGGTCCGAAAATCTCTTCACGCACAATGGTCATATCATCCCGGCAATCGGTAAATACGGTGGGGGTGACCCAGGCACCACGGGAAAACGCATCGCCCTTCGGCACATCACCACCGATCAACAAACGAGCGCCCTCTTCCTTACCACGTTCGATATAGCGCAACACTGATTTCTGATGGGCAATACTTACCAACGGTCCAAAATTCACCGTGAGGTCTGTTGGGTCCCCCATACGAATACGAGCCACTCGCTCAAGGATCTTCTGCTCAAAAATCGGCTTTAGCGTGGTTGGGATAAACACTCTGGTACCATGGGTGCAAACTTGCCCACTACTGAAAAAATTGGCTGCCATGGCGATATCTGCAGCCCTATTCAGATCAACGTCATCAAAAATGATCAGCGGTGACTTACCGCCCAGTTCCAGAGTCACCGCTTTAAGACTGGACTTGGCCGCATTCGCCATCACCGTTTTGCCGCTGACGACCCCGCCGGTAAAAGATACCTTGGCTATACCGGGGTGGCGAGTCAGTGCCTGACCAACGGTTTTGCCACCACCGGTCAGCACATTAAATACGCCGGATGGCAGCCCCGCTTCATGGTAAATCTCCGCCAGTTGCAACGCGGTCAACGAGGTTACCTCGCTGGGCTTGAATATCACGGCATTGCCTGCCGCCAGCGCCGGGGCAGATTTCCATAACGCAATCTGCAGCGGATAATTCCAGGCACCAATCGCCGCTATCACGCCTAACGGTTCACGTCGGGTGTAGACAAAAGACGTATCGCGCAATGGGATCTGTTGCCCCTCCAGTGATGGCGCCAACCCAGCGTAGTACTCCAGCACACCGGCTCCGGTGGCAATATCCACCCTTCTGGTTTCTGACAACGGCTTACCGGTATCTTGAGTTTCCAGCAATGCCAGCTCGTCGTTACGTTCACGAAGTATCGCTACGGCACGAAGCAGCACGCGTGTTCGTTGCATCGCCGTCATCGCTGCCCACACAGATTGTCCTTGCTGTGCAGATGTTACCGCCCGACGGATGTCCCCCTCAGTAGCTTCCTGCAACTCGGCAAGTATCTCGCCAGTCGCAGGATTGACGGCAGGAAAGGTGTCATCACTGTCGCTGTTGGCACGCTTGCCGTGGATAAACAACGGCTGTAAACCATAAAGTGACATGATCAGCCCTCCTGTTCAGATGTCGCGCAAGGTGCCGTCTTCAACAGACTGTCGATAAAATGGCAGGCAACCGCTAACGATTCATCCTGACTCCCCGCCTTGTCATTCAGCGCAGTGCGCAACCACAATCCATCAATCAACCCAGCCAAGCCTTTTGCCGCTCGACGCGCGTCTTCAAGCGCTAAACAGCGACGGAATTCAACGCATAGGTTGGAGTAAAGCCGGCGGCTGCTGACGCGCTGCAACCGGTAAAGGCCGGGGGAATGCATACTGCAAGCCCAGAATGCCAGCCAGGTCTTCATTGCCGCAGGATTGGTTTGGCTTGCATCGAAATTGCCGGCCACAATTGCATGTAACCGCAATCGGGGATCATCTGAGGTCAGAGCTGCCAGGCGGGTTCTGACAGCGTTTGCTAATAGATGCAACAAATAGCGCATTGTGGCGTCAAGCAAGCCGTTCTTGTCCTGAAAATAGTGACTGATGATGCCGCCAGAGACGCCCGCCCGACGCGCTATCTGCGCAATCGATGCCTCGTGAAGCCCCACCTCATCGATAGCCATCAAGGTGGCATCGATCAATTGTTGTCGCCTGATCGGCTGCATCCCGACTTTAGGCATAGTGACCTCCAGACATAGTGACCCCCTGTTACAGATTTATAGCGACGGCACCTGCCGTACTGCCGTCTATTTACGCAACGTCATTGCATTTATTTTTAATTGAACGATCAATTAAAAATAAATGCAACCTGCAAAGCCTTTAAAAAAAACCATAGCGAGAGGTCGAGCAGGTCACGTTTTTGCGATCAATTACAGTACCCGGTGGTTTGCGGTTTCTGGCGAGCAAGGTATACTGAGCAGATAAATGAAATGATGTTTTAAAAATTTAGTTATCTGCACACGTAAAGGAACGAACATGAAAATTGCACTAATTAACGAGAACAGCCAGGCCGCAAAGAACGAGATTATCGCTACAGCGCTGACCAAAGCCGTGGAGCCGCTGGGCCATACGGTATATAACTACGGTCAATACACCGTTGAAGATGCTGCGCAGTTGACCTATATCCAAAACGGTATTTTGGCTGCTATCCTGCTCAACTCCGGTGCCGCTGATTTCGTCGTCACGGGGTGTGGTACCGGTCAAGGTGCAATGCTGGCCTGTAACTCTTTCCCTGGCGTAATCTGTGGGCTGGTTGTTGATCCGTCAGACGCCTACCTGTTCTCTCAGATCAATAATGGCAACGCGGTTTCTTTGCCTTACGCTAAAGGCTTTGGCTGGGGTGCGGAACTGAATCTGGAAAACCTGTTCACACAATTGTTCAAAGAAGAAGGTGGTCGCGGCTATCCGAGTGATCGCGTTGCTCCGCAGCAGCGCAACAAAAAAATCCTGGATGCCGTCAAGGAGGTGACCTATCGGGATCTGATCACCATTCTGAAAGGTTTGGATCAGGAACTGGTTAAAGGCGCTATCGCCGGCTCGAAATTTCAGGAATATTTCTTTGCCAATAGCAAAGACGCCGAACTGACCAACTACATCAAATCTCTGCTGAACTAAATGTAGCTGAGTGTGGTGTTACCCGACCACCGTCCCAACGGTGGTCTTTTTTTGCCAGCAATATGGTGCTCGTTTGTTCGGGTCGCACAACAGTTAGCCAGACGTTTTAAAAGCCGGAAATACTGCTTGACCATAACCGGACGACTCCCTATAGTAGCGCCCCGTTGCCCCTGTGGCGACGAACCGGTGAGGTGTCCGAGTGGCTGAAGGAGCACGCCTGGAAAGTGTGTATACGTGAAAACGTATCGAGGGTTCGAATCCCTCCCTCACCGCCAGATTAAAAACAAAAACCCCGGACTTGCGTCTGGGGTTTTTGTTTTTAATTCGGTGATGCGTGGATGAATATCACCACAGTACTCGACAGGATCGCAGCAAGCCGAGTGCAACGCGCGGGTCTATTCGCCAAACGAGTAAACCTGAGCATCCATAAAGCCAACGCTTAAGCAGCAGCGCCTATCCCCATGACAATCAAATGATTTAACGTATCGTCACGCAATTAGATGTTGTATTGTCCCAGCTCCGAATTGAGCTTATTCATATCAGTATCCAGAAGGCAATATAATCACTCGATTCATATTTTTCAGGAAAGATAAATAAAAATCGCTCCCCTACCCTCATTAATGTTTCCTTAATCTAAAAAAAATAAATTCACCACTGAAAGATCACTATACCTTTGCATTATTACCACCACGTTTTCCCTGGCGGAGTATTCCAACATGACCATTGTAAAGAAATTAGCTATTGCAATCAGCATATTCACCCTTGCACTGATTAGTGTCGGTGGTTTTGGTCTTCATTCACTTAGCCAGTCAAAAGACCGTCTGGAATATGTGATGACTAACACGTTACCTAGCCTTGATAATCTGGTGAAGTCTAATAATACATTAAACGATGCACGTAGCGCGCTGGCACTCACGTTTCTCACCAGAGAAGAGCAACAGCGTAATACCTTAAAACGCGCACTAGACGATTCGCTCGCCAGAGTTGAAAAACTGAATGCTATTTATAAAAAGGATCTGATTTCTGATGCTAAAGATATGCAGATGGCTAATGATAATCTGCAATATCTGAATGAATTCCGGTCAGCCAAAGATAAACTGTTTCAGCAATTCCAGACCGATAGTCAGGCTGTAGAGAAAGCCTTCTCATCACAGGGATATGTGACTCTGGCGCAAGAGAAGCTGGTAAAAGGATTCCAGGAGCAGTACGACTACAATGTCACGTTGGCTGACAAACTACAGGAACAGAACAGCACCAGCTTCAAGCAGGCGTTTTTCGGGCTGATGGGGTTGATTGTAGCCGCACTGCTCGCCGCCGGAACGTTGTCTACTGTGATTATCAACTATGTACGCACCAGCCTGAATGCTCTGCGCCAAACGCTGATTTCAGTCAGTGAGAATCTGGATCTGACACGACAAGCCGATGCCAGCAAAAATGATGAAATCGGCCAGACATCAGGCGCTTTCAACAATCTGATCCAACGCTTCGCAATGGTACTGTCCGACGTTCGCTCTGCCAGCGAAAACGTTTCGACCGCATCCGGTGAGATTGCTGCCGCCAATGAAGATCTCTCAGCCAGAACGGAAGAGCAAGCCTCTTCGTTGGCACAGACCGCCGCCAGTATGCATGAAATTTCATCTACCATCGAAAGTAACGTTGATAATACCGCACATGCTAATAAGCTGGGCCAACAAGCAAGCGTTGCTGTTCAACATGGCGACGAAGCCGTACAACGCATGATGCACGCAATGGAAGATATCGCTCACGGGTCAGAGAAAGTCGCCGATATCACCAACCTTATCGAGGGCATCGCTTTCCAGACAAATATCCTGGCACTGAATGCAGCGGTGGAAGCGGCCCGTGCGGGTGAACATGGCCGAGGTTTTGCGGTGGTAGCCGGAGAAGTTCGCACATTGTCCCAACGTTCTTCATCTGCTGCCAAAGAGATCAAAACGCTGATAGACAGTGCAATTTCCGCCGTAAAACATGGCGCGGTACAGGCAGATGAAGTTCGCGAAGCTATCAACAATGTGAAAGGGGTGATTCAGAACGTGTCCAATCTGGTCAATGAAGTTTCTCTGGCATCAGAAGAACAAAGTCGCGGCATCTCTCAAATTAATACCGCCATTAACCAGATGGAAGCCGTCACCCAACAGAATGCCGCAATGGTAGAACAAGCTTCCTCTGCAGCCGATTCACTCAACGAGCAGGCATCCAGATTGCGTCAGTCGGTAGAGGTATTCAAACTTCAAGGAACCCCCAACGTCTCCGGGGTACATGCAATGAGTGGTATAAACGCTTTGCGCCTCAGTAATCACTAATTGGCTTGGTATTTCAGTAAAAAGGGTTGCCTGGGCAACCCTTTTCATTTTCACGTCAACCGAGGTTCAGGAATACGCTATCAGCGTACGCTGGCAGAGCTCAGAACGGACACAATCCTCTTTACCAAAGGTAACGATGCTTACCATATCATCCTCCCTGAACCTCTCCAGCGCATCACGCAGACCTGATTTTACACCAGCAGGCAAGTCACACTGCGTAATATCACCATTGACAATCACTGTGACGTTCTCGCCCAAACGTGTCAGGAACATCTTCATCTGATTGACAGTAACGTTCTGCGCTTCATCCAAAATCACCACAGCATTCTCGAACGTCCGCCCACGCATGTAGGCAAACGGCGAAATTTCCACTTTGGCGATTTCCGGTCTCAGGCAATATTGCAAAAAGGAAGACCCTAGCCGGCGCTGCAATACGTCATATACCGGTCGAAAATAGGGTGCGAACTTCTCCGTGATATCGCCTGGCAGGAAGCCAAGATCTTCCTCAGCCTGTAATACTGGCCGTGTAACGATAATGCGTTCAACCTCTTTATGAAGCAGTGCTTCAGCCGCTTTGGCAGCACTGAGAAACGTTTTGCCACAACCAGCCTCACCAGTGGCAAAGATTAACTGTTTATTTTCTATTGCAGACAAGTAATGTTCCTGAGCTGGGTTTCGCGCCTCAATCGCTGAGGTGTCGCGGCTCTCACGCGCCATACCGATAGCTTCAATGCCGCCCAACTGAACCAGAGAAGTGACCGAATCTTCTTCACGCTGACGATGGCTGCGCGATTCACGTCTGATGACACGTTTAGCTTCACGACGCGCTTTGATCACTGCTTTTTGTCTTCCCATAGTGGCACCTTACAGTTTGTTTCATTGACCGTTCGACCCAGAGCCGATGGTGTTTTGTTCACAAAATGAGGTTTGGCTTCCTTATTAAGCCGCAATGCAGGTGAAATGACATAAAACCAATGCGTAATAGGCAACGTGCCCTTTATGGGGATCACGACACGCTCAGCATTGGGAGTAGAGGCTGGAGCGACGATTGCTCCATGGATCCTATCGCAACAAACGGGAGACAGTGGAAAAACGAAGAGGGAGAAAGAGCCTCCGCCTCTACAAGGCGGCAGAAACGAGCGAATTTGCTGACTATTCCGTCCAGGGAAGGACTCTACCATTCGCGCTCCTCACTGTGACATAACTATTCGAATGAATAATGATTAGTCGCATCAGGCATTCAACATCTCTGGAAGAAATTACCGCCTACAGATGTCATTAATATGACAGTGCCTATTTTGCCCCAACATGGCAAGTTTTTTTACACTTCCATAACATGAAGCTATATATGGTGCCGACTATAAGCCTGATTAACTCTATGTGAGATTAACGATAATGAGATTTCCTCCGCTGGCCAGCGGAGGAATCCGAAGACTAGTAATGTTTCTGCCAGCACAAATATTGATCATACTTCCTTAGCGCACTGCGGTATGTATTCTGTTCGATATCAGGTAAATAATCGCACACGCGTTGCTGAATATTGCCGTCCGACGTAAAGTTATCCTGTGGATAATTCTTCGCCAGCAGCAATTCATCCAGACGCCGTAAGCGAATGACGTATTCTCGCATAGTGCTGTGGCGTACCTCGGTCTGCTCGATCAGATATTGTGTAAACGCTTTAATATCGAAGTAATTGGCATGTGTGTTGCAGTAAACCTCACTGCAAAAACGGCATAATGGGATGAGTTCTTCCTGCACAGATTCCCAGATAGCGTTATCAATCAGCCGATCCATCATGGCAATCGACTTTTTATTGATGAGCTGATCACGGAACACCAGCGAAACACGATCCAGTTCTTTGGCACAATTAGCGCAGTGTGTTTGCCTGTGTTTGAAATCCTTCAAATACCGGCTCAAAAGCTGCTTCTTCCTGATTGTTTGGGGCATGAGTCCATTCCTGACAGTATGTGATACAACTACATATCTGCGTGCTCCAAAATTAAACGTCATTCATTAATTTCGCACGCAGACGCTTTATCGCCTGGCTATGCAACTGACTGACGCGCGACTCTCCCACCTCCAGAACCGCACCAATTTCCTTTAGGTTCAGTTCTTCCTGATAATAGAGAGTCAACACCATTTTTTCGCGTTCTGGTAGGTTCTCAATCGCGTCCATCACCCGCTGGCGTAAATTTACATCCATCAGTTGATTTAGCGGATTAGCTTCTTCGTTCCCTTCCAGTAACGCCTCAGCACTATCCCCGTGTTCTTCCCGCCATTCATCGTAAGAAAACAACTGGCTATTGTTAGTATCCAGAAGTATCTGGCGATATTCCTCCAGCGAGATATTCAGGGTTTGGGCTACTTCCTGTTCGGAAGGAGCCCGACCGAGTGACTGTTCAGCCTGCTGCATCGCCTGCGCCACTTCCCGAGCGTTACGCCTGACACTACGTGGCGCCCAGTCCCGACTACGCAACTCATCCAGCATCGCACCACGGATACGTTGCACGGCATAGGTAGTAAATGCCGTACCTTGCAACGAGTCATAGCGCTCTACGGCACTGAGCAGCCCGATACCCCCTGCTTGCAGGAGATCATCAAGCTCAACGCTTGCCGGGAGACGAACCTGTAAACGTAAGGCTTCATGGCGCACCAAAGGAACATAGCGCTTCCATAATGAATTTTTATCCATTGTGCCTTCAGCGGTATACAGTTCGCTCACAGTGATAAATACCTATAAAATTAAGGTGCTCAACATCATTATGCGTTTAGCATACTATGGCAATCGGGAGAACAGATGTAGAAAAAAGGCTTTTTTCAGATATCTTTGATAGCTAACTAAGAATGTCTCAGATACGAGCCTTTCCTGAATAATAAGATAATCCATTCGTTTTTGACAGAGGTTATGATAGCGCTATGCGATACGTAACACATATTGCTTCAGAGTATATCGTCCATTGTCCTATTTCCGCCTTTTTTGATTCTAACCTACTGATGTTTGCGGTACATGTTGTAATTAATACAGTGACAGGTATATCTAAATAACCTCTGATGATAGCGCTACATTTGCCAGATGATGACTGCATCAACACTGACCTCATATGATGAGAAGTGAGGTATAAATATGCGATGCTATATAATATAGACTCTAGAATAATGGTATCCTGGCGAATACCGGTGGCATAAGATGTACGGTAAACAGATGAGGTAGATAAATTTGAGTCTGCCAGTACCTACCTGCGATAGGTACTGGTCTTATGAGTATCAATCAGTCTGAAGAGATAAATACCAGAGGATTCAAACACAGTCGATCCTTACTATGGCTCGACCACCTATAAAAAATTAAAGAATAAGTCCGGTAATCAATCGATTACGAGATATTCCCATTTGTTCAAAAACCTCTAAGATCCTCGGACTAGCCTGAACAGCAGAGATAAGAATTGGCGTATCACACTCCAATAATTTTTCCGGATGAAAAATATCTATCCCGTTCAGCGAAGTATTTATCTTAGACGGCGTATTATCTACAATAAATTTAACTTTAACTGTTTTAAAGAACATAGTGCTATTTAACAAAAGATTAGTTTGTGCACCTGCTCCCCAAATTATAATTTCACTATAATGCTCTTTATTAGCAACAATATCAGAATAACCCAGAGTATCCAGATTATTGATAAGGCTAGCATACTCGTCTGATGATACCGCAGATAAACGCTGTCGAAGCAGATCATCAAAGAAAACATATCGACAATGTTCTTTTACCAACAATCCGTACAGCAACACGGCTGAAGTCGCTGATTTTATGTCAATTTTTTCTTTCTTAAAATTATAACTGATTTGAAAATTACACTTTGAAAGTTTATTTTTAGCAATAAGAGAAACAAAAGCATAAACCTCTTCGACGTCATTATTATTATCAGTAAATATATATTTAATTGTGACGTTTTTTGAATTTTTACTTGAGTAACGGACAAGGTTATTTATCACTCGGTCAAAATTCTTATTTTTCCTAACTTCAATAAATTTCTCTCTTGTACCGGCATCAATACTTGTTACAGTTATAGCCTGATCTTTATCTATTGCATCATTTAACTCTTTAATATACTTAGTCGCATTCGTAATAACCCGTTGCTTAACTAAAGGGAATTTATCCGAAATATAGGTAAGGCTTTCAGAAAAACCTTGAAAAATTGTTGGCTCCCCTCCTCCCCACACTATAGATTCACACTGAGAAAGATCGATGGATTTAATTAACCCATATACATCATAAGATGGTTTTTTACCTCCATAATAGGTATCATTACAGTATTCACATTTCATATTGCATACAGAATGATATTCAAGTGATAAATATTTTGGAGCTACTTTTTCAATCCCGCCCCATGATTTAAACTCCAGGAATGGGCATCCATTACACTCACTTGCCTCTCCTTTATTTAATCTTAAGTATAGTTCTCGCTTAGCATTCAGAATATTTTCTTCACTAAAATCAGGGGAATCTGATTTCGAGTTATTTAATAAAACAACATCCCCTTTCATTATTCCATTAACAAAAAATCGCTTACAGCAAGTTCTTATCTCATCTGGAGCAAGAAATAAAGAATGGTGCAGGTCAAAACAACTCCAGCTTTTTTCTTTTATTTCATCCATGAATTTATCTAATACAGTGACAGCATTAGCTTGATCATGCTCCATAACCGAAATAAATTTTCTGTAAATCATCCAATATTTTGTTTCAATTAGTACTTTCCTATTTGTATTAAAATGTCCTTCAACGCCTTTCCATTGATCATATATCAAGTGATATAATTCTAATTTATTTACAGGATTTAATTTTTGAATTTCTCGAACTCTTGTCGCGATAAGACCAACAACGCCCATAAATAATTGCTTATTGAGAACAGAACTTAGCGCATTTTTTGTTAACAGGAAGCTTCTTATTTCTTCAAAGGCTCGAAAAAAACCAATAATATGCTCATTTTTAATATTATTTATTATAGAGTCTTGACGATTGTTTTTTATATAAACAATCTTATCAAAAATGCTGATTTTTTCAGCCAAAAAATAAATTTTTAGCATAAAATCTACATCTTCATGAAAACCATCAAAAAAGAATACGTTATTATCAACAATAAGCTTTTTTTCTATTGTTGAGTAAATAACAGAACCATCCATTTTTAATGATAGATAATCACTTATCAGTTCTCTTTTATTTTTACTCAAGCTACCAAAATCTGTACGATTACCACTTTTACCAGCAGAATGTGCGCCACCATATTGCCAGTTAAAACCAACAACTTGAGTATCATGTGTTTTAATATATTCATATAGTGAATATAAAGCATCATCTTTCAATGCATCATCTGAGTCTAAAAATATTATCCATTTTCCACGTGCTGTGGAGATACCAATGTTCCTGGCAATTCCTGGCCCACTATTCTTCTGCGTAGAATACACGCTAATATTGAAGCAACAATTAGAATTCTTTAATATTTCAATAGTATTATCATCAGAACAGTCATCAACAACGATCACTTCAAAATTAGTACCATTAGATAAAGCGACCTGTTTTTCCAAACTCAGCAAACAATCTCGAATAAATTTTTCACCATTGAACACAGGAATCACTATAGAGAAAAATCGTTCAACATCATCTATCTGATGAACATGTATTGGAGTATATGCTGTTTGTTCTTTCGATGACATACTAATTATTCCTCTTATTAAACCGAGGAAAGAAAAGATTGCTATACCAATTTCTTTCCCAACTCATATAAATCAAATAAGAATTTATCTCCAAGTAATACTTAACAGATTTTAATTCTTTCTCCTCGTTCAGTACTCATATGAATTTTGCTTAAAAATTTAATGCCATCTAAAGCAACATCAATACCTAATACATCATGGTTGTCATCGCCACGCAAATAACTCGCAATATCTTCATAGTAGTTTGCAAATGCTTCGATAAAACCAGCCGGATGGCCAGCCTTAAACCGACTATAACGTGGAAGGGATGCAACACGATTATCTGGATGAGTCCGATCAACGATCCGTGAAATACCGTTAATATCGCTCATATATAAATGCTCTGGGTCCATCTGGAGCCATTCAGCAGTACCTTCGCTACCAAATACCCGAATTCGTAACCCATTTCTATAACCAAGCGCAGACTTGCTATACCAATAATTACATACAACACTGTTAGTATAGTTAGCAATACAATGGACTGTATCGATTACACCCGAAACTTCACCAAATGTGTGACTTATAGCATATACATCTAGTGCTTTTTCTCCAATAACATAATCAACTAATTGATGTGCATGAACACCAAGATCGAGTGATACAGTAGGAATATCACCATCATACTGCCGCCAATATTGAGGTTTAGCCACCGAACCATCGCGAGAATGCCTCAAAAATCCTTCTTGTGGCATTTCAATCATGACCTGCCTGATCTTACCTAACTCGCCGTCTAAAATACGCTCACGTAGCTCACGAATCATAGGATAACCACTATAATTAAATGTCACCGCAAGTTTAGCGCCATTTACTAACATACGTTGTATATCTAATACTTCATCGACACTAGTCGCTAATGCTTTTTCACAAATAACTGGCAAATTATACTTAAGACAGGCAATTACAATTTCTTTATGGGTTGGTGTTGGAGTCAAAATAACAATTGCATCCAATTTATCTGCTTCTGAAATTAAAAACTTATCTAACTCATCATATACTCGGTTTTCATTAATACCCCAGCATGAGGCAGTTTTATGGTTAATATCAGCATGACGGCTAAAAAAACCAGCCACCAACTCGAATTGACCATCCATCTGTGATGCAATTTTATGAGTTTCACCAACAGCTGAATTGATACCTCCACCAATAAATCCAATTTTCAATGCCACTCTATTGCTTACAATACTTTTCATTTATTTGTCTCCAAAAAAGAGTGGCTTACCACAAAGTGATTCTTCAGATTTACAATATTACTAAGCAAGTCGGTTTTATCATCAAATGTCATAAATACCACAGCAGCCCTATCTCCTGGTGCAGGATTCAGCTTCTCACCACTTTTCTTTAGCACGACACTTTCCAACAGTGCTCCAGGCAATTGATGATAACGTAATGCATTGAAAATAGTCGACTCAGATACAGAAACCGTATGTCTGCCAACATAATTTCGAGCAGATGGGCGTTTGCTGTTAAACGGTAACTGAATTGAGAGAAATGGTGCTACAAAATATTCTGCATAAGGTACGCCAGTAGAATAGCGAATCAGTTGAGAATACAGATCTCCTGGGCAACGTCGAGTCAGCTCAATTAGCCAGAATGTATCATCTCTAGCAATAAATTGTGTATGCAATAGACCATCACATAATTTCAAATCTGAGACAATATCGCTAATACAATCACTTACTGCATCTTTCAACGTATCACTCATATTGTGAGCGATACAGCTGCTATTCACCTGATAAGGATAAACAGTGCAATGTTCATCAACAAAAAATTCACAGGCAATCTCACCATTACGGATAAATGCTGAATGACTATGTAATGACCCTTCCTTGAACTCTTCTATGACTACTTGACCGCTGACAGAAGCCGCTATTGCAGCCTGATAAGCCGATTGAATATCTTGCACATGATGAACCAGTGAAACACCACGGCCACTGTAAGAATCGACCGGTTTAACAAGAAAAGGCAGAGTTAATTGTCCAACAGCTGAAATATCACTAACCGCTTTGGGTACTGGTAAACCTTTACGCTGAGCATAAGCTCGAAAAAAATCTTTTTTGTGCAAAATCCTCGTGATATCAACTGGATCGAAACCAGGCATACCAAGCGCCTGAGCTACCCAGGCTCCCGTATCATAAGAGACATCGGTAACACCAGGCAAAATCGCCTTGATATTTCCTTTTTTGACAATATTAAGAATCGTCTCTTTGTCAGAATAGTCTTCGACAATCGAATGCGTTGCCCGAAGGTGTCCAGGATCACTGGGCTTACCACTGCACACAGCAACAGATTTTCCCTTCTCCATACTCGCTTCCAGCAGTGGCAATGCAGAAAAACCCGCATCAAGCATTAAAGCATCTATAGTGGACATATTTATTCTCTATAAATAAAAACATCAACCTCTTCAGAGATACAGAGGCCAAGGGAGTTTTCATGCATACTGACTGAGTATCTGCTTGATGATGTCGATAATTTTGTCTTGATCATCGATTTCCAACCCTGGATAAATAGGCAGGCAAAGCACTGCATTCGCAATATCTGTTGCAACTGGCAAATTTGCAGTACTAGCACTCTCAAGGCCACGATACATTGGGAAAGTACTAATTAAAGGATAAAAATACCGGCGAGACATAACACCTTTACTTTTTAAGGAATTATATAATTTCTCCCGCATATCAAAAGAGTAATCACTCATAAGAATTGGGAAATAAGCATAATTCCATTCAATAGATGAGGGAATATCCAACATTCTAAGACCATGAACAGTTTCAAGGCCATTCCGATAATAATGATAAATACTTTTTCTATCTTCCAGCGCTTGATCAATATAATTCAATTGTAATAGACCAAATGCTGCCTGCACTTCGTTCATTTTTCCGTTAATGCCCGGAGCTACAATAGTTGTCTCATCTGAAAAACCGAAATTTTTCAGATAATCTATTCGCTTCTTCATTTTAGCATCAGGGCAAATAATAGCCCCACCCTCAATGGTATTGAATACCTTGGTCGCATGAAAACTTAGAATAGAAAGATCTCCATAATTCAAGATACTGGTACCATCTTTTTTTACACCGAAGGAATGGGCAGCATCATAAATCACCTTTAAACCATAAATATCCGAAATTTCCTGTATACGATCAACATCGCAGGGAATACCGTAACAATGAACAGGCAGAATAGCGGACGTAAGTGGTGTAATCACCTCTTCAATTTTTTTAGGATCCAGGTTGCAGGTGATCGGGTCAATATCAACAAAAACCGGCTTGAGATTATTCCATAATAAAGAGTGAGACGTTGCCACAAACGAATAAGGAGTGGTAATAACTTCACCGGTGATTCGCAACGCCTGCAATGCTGTCAATAGAGCTAGTGTGCCGTTTGTGAACAAGCACAGATGCTTAACACCCAGATACTCAGCCAGAGACTTCTCAAGTTGTTGATGGAAAGGTCCACCATTTGTCAGATATTTGTTATCCCATATCTTTTCCATATAGGGCATAAACTCATCAAGTGGAGGCAGTAAAGGGCTTGTTACATAGATGTTTTTGCTCATCATTCACCTGTCCCTAGCAGCTATGCCATCATGCATAACCGCGACATTATTGCGTCATTTTCGTTTGCCACCATATAACGGAACATTATCAATACCAGCTCCGCTATGTGACACAACCATCATTTTTTATTATCAGCGTCTATTACTTGCTTTCCTCACTCATCACTCAATAGAGAATGATCGAGGCTGATCACCTGAGCAGTAAATTTGCCATGCTTTACGCATCGCTTTTTCAAAATACATGGATGGTGAATCCATAGAATTAATTTTAGCAGCCATAATACTACGCATACTGGAACGAATTTTACTCAAATCATCTAGAGAATTATTCCAGTATTGTGCTTTTGATATTAGCTCTTCATCACTTTGAGCAATAAACTCATCTAATCCTAATATTCTCATAATTACAGCACTCTGTTTTGATGCCAAAGAATCACCTTCACGTGTTAAAACAGGAACCCCCATCCACGATGCATGACCGATTGTCGTTCCACCAGTATAAGGGTAAGTGTCTAATAAAATATCCACTTCATGATGCATGTACAAATACTCATCAAGACTTGTTCTCATGCGAAATATGAGTTGCTCATCTTTAGCACCAAACTCAACTAACTTGCCGCGTAAATAATTGATCGTCTCCTGACCCGTCATATACCCCATAATCAGACGGGAGGTAGGTAAGGCAACAAGTATTTTCGCCCAAAAAGCCAGTGTTTCATCGGAAATTTTTTGTGGTCGATTGAAGCTTGCAAAAGTTAAGTAACCATTCTTCAATGCAGGTAATATATTGACATCAGGACTATTCTTGTTAGGTTCAAAAAACTTCACTGATGGTATATAAATGGGTTTTTCTATAATCGTACTTTCCAAATTACCTCTGCCAATAAAATGCTTATAAAGCAAGATATAATCCATAGTGCTCATCCCTGTCGTACCAGGATAGCCTATCCAAGTCATTTGAATTGGTGCAGGTTTCAATGCTAACGCCGGTAACCTGTTGTAAGCCGTATGACCTGAAAGATCGATAATAATATCAATTTCATCTTTATTAATGAGCGTTGCCATTTCCAGATCGCCCATTTGATCAACGTCACGCCAGCCAGCAGCAGTACGTTTTAAAGCCTCTGCTTTCTCATCTTTACGCTTAAAACTTGAATAGGCATAAAGAGAAAATTTATTTCGATCAACCGCATTCCAGATTGGCTCCAAAAAATTTGTTACTGGATGATTACCTAAATCACCAGAAACAAGACCAATTCGAAGCGGCCTTTCAGGATCTTTATTTAATTGAAAACTAAATTTACTATTATGACGAGAAGCAAATGCCTCGACTCTCTTACCATATTTTATGTGTTCTTCGAGCAATTCAGAGGCAGTTATATTTATGTCATGGGATAGCCCAAACAGGAAATTACTATATTGAGGAAATAAAGTCATATCCGTATCATGCATGAGCGAAATCGCTTTACGATGATAATTAATAGCGTCCTTATGACCTAGATTATGACAAACCATCCCCATGTGACTGACAAAAGCAGAATTTTCAGGCTCTAATGAAAGAGCTTTTTCCATACATAGCAAAGCTGAATCAAAATTTTGTAGAACACTAAGCAACAACCCCATTGAATCCCATGCCAAACCATTTTTCTTATCACATCGAAGTATTTTTTTTACTAGGGTAATACCATGATGCAATTTATTTTTCTTCCAAAAACACATAACCAAATGTACATAAAACTCCCAACTATAGGAGTTAATCGAAATTGCTTTGGCAACAATCTTGAATGCACTATCTATATCGCCCATTTTAAAGCAAAGATTCACGAACGGATACCAAGATGAAATAGCCGTCGGGCTAGAAGATATCATATCTTCTATTTTGGTGCGTGTTTCAGAAAAAAGTCCAATTGATATCGTACGCTCGATTTCATCATAGAATTTTCGATTTAATTGGTTTTTATTTTGTAGTTTATTCCTTTTATTAACTACTGATGTCTCTGTTTCAATTAAACCACCGACATGAACTGCTGTAGAATACATTACTAATGATGGTGCATAATTCCCTACCTGGGAGATATCTGTCACCAAAATAGCTTTTTGCAGAAATTCTCGCCATGCCTGTGTTTTTCCCCAGATGACACCTTTATTCCGTAGACTCCAGATCTGACGACATGTTTCATCATCCAGATTCTCATCGAGTGAAGAGAGTTGTTGCAAAAACAGCCTATCAGACTCATCGAGTGAAACTGCTTCATGCCAAAAATTAAACGATAATTGAGATGATATGAGTTTAGGCAATGCAGTTAATACTTTACTACTGCAAAGCGAGTAAGCATTATTTCCCAGATGATAATAAAGGCCATTAATACCCTTTAAAAAAAGATGCTTTAATGCCTCCAAAACCTTTTCACGGTGATCTTCCACTTCTTTTTCAGGCTGCTGAGTATTGAAAATCAATTGTTCCGTGCTAAGGCTATTTGGCCATGCCTCTCCAAGAGAATCCAATATACTCAATACGATTAAATTATCAGTACTGATCGTTTCACCATTACCAGATATATGCGCATTCCTTGCAGTATCACCATCAAACATCATTCGCTGGAAATTACCCGCCCAGCTATAATCCACCAATTTCGTTAGATCAGGTTCAGCTAGCACCTCCCCCATTCTCGCCTGTGGCACAAGAATACTAAATCGTTGGGAACGATTAACGGCAAAGTCAAGATATTGCTGACGCAAATACGTAATATTCTTAGGGCAAATTGTTTGGTGTAATTCAGCTACACGTTCCCCATAATGAGCTGCCAACTCGGTAAAAGCTTGCGCATCACCAACGTACGCTAATCCAATACCCTGTATTTGAGAATAAAAATCAACAAAATAGCAAGGCTGATTCAATCCTTGCAAGTAATGTAGCCCAAAATCTACATCAGATTGTTTTTCAGCCTGTTCAATGAAGGATTTCAATGCTTGATTCTGAGGGTTATCAGGAGAGGTCCCTAGTGACAGGTAAGTCAACATAGCTCTTGCGCTTGACTGCGCCATGTTATCGTCAGTTGCAAGACTGCTATGCAATTGAACTGCATCACGCAGTATTTCCCCTGTTTTCCAACCAGGATAAGTATTATAGCTATAGCAGATAATCCCTTGAGGCGTTAAATGCTTACAACAAAACTTCAGCAATGCCTCGCGCGTTTCACCACCAATCAGACTGAAAAGGCCATGGACGATAATGTAATCAAACGGTTCAAGCTCGCAAGTCATTAAAGATTGCAAATCAACCGAAAACAGCATGATATTATTTAAATCAAGCTGCTTTATTAACGAATTACCTTTTTCAATAGATTCAGCATCTAAATCAACACCGATAGCTTGTGATTTAGGATTGGCCAACGCGAAAGGTAATAAATTACCACCATCCCGGCATCCAATCTCCAGTACTCTGGCATTTTCTGGGGCAGTGGTACGAATACCATATAGATGAGACGTTGCTTGCAGATGGAAAGGAGCAGTGTAAGGAATGGGGGAAGTGATAGTGTGCGATAGTGACTTGTCAGTATCATCACTCGCGTTGGAATTATTTTCTACTAAAAATGATGTATCTGAGATGATCACAAGAGCATTCCTTCCATACTTTATGTAAATATAAAATTACATCCAGTATATAAGAAAACACTTTTACCAATCCCTAGAGCATCAAATTATAAGTCACTTATTTCATCGCTTAAGAAACCATAACCAAAATGCCAGATCCGATTTTCCCGCATAAAAAAGAAAAGCCAACCCTCTGGGTTGGCTTTAAACTGATTAATGTACGTATAAACTCTGCAATTACTGCAACAGTTTCAGAACAGTCTGCGGAACCTGGTTAGCCTGTGCCAACACAGATGTACCAGCCTGCTGCAGAATCTGAGCACGGCTCATATTAGAAACTTCGGTCGCATAGTCAGCATCCTGGATACGGCTACGTGCAGTACTCAGGTTATTAATCGTGTTACTCAGGTTATTGATTGTAGATTCAAAGCGGTTCAGAGTAGCACCGATATTCGCTTTAGCGGTGTTGATTTTCTGCAGTGCAGCATCAACAGAAGTGATCACAGAAGCAGCAGAGCTGGCGCTAGCTACGCTCAGGCCAGTTACAGACAGACCACTTGCACCTGTAGTTGCGTTAATCAACGCTACGCTGCTGATAGCGATAGAGTCGTTAGTACTGGTACCAGCACCGATCTGAATGTTCAGGCCAGTAGCATTCACACTACCATCAAGCAGTTTGATGTTGTTGAAGTTAGCGGTGTTTGCGATACGGTCGATTTCATTAACACGACGGTCAATTTCAGTCTGGATGGATGTACGGTCAACAGAACCGTTGGTATCGTTAGCAGCCTGAACTGCCAGTTCACGGATACGCTGCAAGTTGTTGTTGATTTCGTCCAGGTTACCTTCAGCAGTCTGCAGCAGAGATACGCCGTCGTTAGCATTTTTAGATGCCTGAGTCAGACCACGAATCTGAGAGGTCATACCGTTGACGATACCAGAACCAGCAGCGTTATCTTTGGCGCTGTTGATAGCCAGACCAGAGGACAGACGCTCAATAGCAGTCTGCAGGGCAGATTGAGATTTGTTCAGGTTGGACTGGGCCAACAGCGACATACTGTTAGTATTAATGACTGCCATAATTATATTCCTTTCATCTCTATTAATGGGGATGGGCTGTTGCCCCCGGTGTCATCACCGTCACTAACTGTATCGACCTGAGCAAAACAATCTTTAGCTTTTTTTTGAAATTTTCGCAGACTCCGGCAAACCAAGCCTGGCAGCCGCTGCACAATTCTAGTCCATGATTAAAGGCAAACTACTGGTCTTGTAAGTATCCCAGCAAACCGAACCATTCACTTTTAGAGATCTTCCGACATACTGATTATGTCCCTTGAGGAGATCGCCATGCGTAAAGCCCGATTCACTGAACACCAGATCATAGCCGTTCTGAAGTCCGTTGAAGCCGGACGTGACCTGCTCCCCATTGATTAACACACGACGATGTTAGTAATGTCTTCATCAGCAACATGAGGACAACCCCATGAAGAAGCGTTTTTCCGACGAACAGATCATCAATATTCTTCGCGAAGCCGAGGCGGGTGTTTCCGCCCGCGAACTTTGCCGTAAGTACGCCATCTCCGACGCCACGTTTTATACGTGGCGTAAGAAGTTTGGTGGCATGGAATTACCTGAATAAAAAGGCTTAAGTCACTTGAAGAAGAGAACGCCCGCCTCAAGAAGCTGCTCGCCGAAGCCATGCTGGATAAAGAGGCACTACAGGTGGCTCTGGGCCGAAAGTACTGACGACAGACCAGAAGCGGGAAGCCGTGACAGTGATGTGCAAAGCGACAGGTCTGTCGCAACGGCGTGCCTGCAGGCTGACAGGTTTGTCCCTGTCGTCCTGCCGTTATGATGCGCACCGCCCGGCTACTGATGCGTATCTGTCTGCACGTATCACCGAACTGGCAATGGAACGCCGACGTTTCGGTTACCGGCGTATCTGGCAGCTTCTGCGTCGTGAAGGCCTTTGCGTTAACCACAAACGGGTCTACCGCATCTATCATCTCAATGGCCTGGGCGTAAAACGCAGACAGCGCCGTAAGGGTCTGGCGACTGAGCGGCTTCCGCTTCTTCGTCCGGATTCGCCGAACCTGACATGGTCGATGGATTTTGTCATGGATGCACTTGCCAGCGGCCGCCGGATTAAGTGCCTGACTTGTGTGGATGATTTCACGAAAGAATGTCTGACGATCACTGCTGCTTTCGGTATTTCAGGCGTTCAGGTCACGCGTATTCTGGACAGCATCGCGCTCTTTCGTGGCTATCCGGCGACAATAAGAACCGATCAGGGCCCGGAATTTACCTGCCGCGCGCTCGATCAATGGGCCTTTGAGCATGGTGTGGAGTTGCGACTTATCCAGCCAGGTAAGCCAACGCAGAACGGATTTATTGAGAGTTTCAACGGTCGCTTTCGGGATGAATGCCTGAATGAACACTGGTTCAGCGATATTCTTCATGCCCGGAAAATCATTAATGACTGGCGGCAGGACTATAGCGAATGTCGGCCTCATTCTTCGCTGAATTACCAGACGCCGTCTGAATTTGCAGCAAGCTGGAGAAATGGAAAATTAGAAGGTAAACAAACCGACATTACTAACTGATCGTTGTATCTAATACTGGGGGCAGGTCATTCCCATGTGGAGAAATCACTCGCAGAGTTGCCACAACATTGACTGAGTAGGGCGAGCCGCCTCTGAGTGGAGAGTTTATTCACTTAGCCGCTTGCCCACTACCTGGCGTGGTGGAGAATCAGGTCACTCTACATTTGAATGATGGAAATCAGGACCAATAACGATTACGCTGAAATTTACATTACGCATATAAACTTTTCGGTTACAGTGCCGATAAGCTTATTGTTAATAACTTAAACCACTGAAGGTATGTGATCATGGCGACGACGGTTAGCAGTAATTCAGACATTATCTCATCGATAGGTATGAACCTCGGGTCAACTGTTAGTGGGCAATCGTTAGATTTGAGTAGTCTGCTCACTAAACTGGAAACCGTCGAAGAGCAGCGCTTGACACCTTATAAAGATAAACAAACTTCGCTAAGTGCACAGGCCACAGCCTATAGCACTGTCGAGGCTGCAATGAAAAGCTTGCAAAGTGCCACCAGTACCTTGCAGAATATGCAAAGCATTTCATCAACTGCCGTGACCAGCACTAACACAGCATTCAGCGCAACCCCAACAGATAGTACAGCCGTTGCCGGTTCGTACAGTATTTTTGTCAACAACCTCGCTCAGGCGCAGTCGCAAATATCAGGCCCGTTTAGCAGTGTGTCAACAGCGCTAGTATCAGGTGGCACCTCAAGCACTAGCAGCACGATCACGATTTCACAGCCTAGCCAATCGAAACCGCTGACTATTACATTGACTGATGACAAAACATCCTTAAATGATATCCGCGATGCGATTAACAATGCAGGCGGTAGCGTCAACGCTAGCATTGTTAATAATGGTACCAGCAACTATCTGATGCTGACGGCAAAAGATACAGGCACACAGTCCGCGATGACCATTTCAGTGAGTGGCTCACTTTCCAGCTCATTGGGCAGCTTAACCGAGCAGGTTGCAGCCAAGGATGCATCATTCACGTTCAACAATATGCCAATAACCAGTCAGAGCAATACCGTAACGACCGCTATCAATGGTGTAACGCTAAACCTTAAGTCCGCATCCGCCGTAGGTTCTACACCTGAAACCTTGACAATAGACACGGATATCTCTAAAACCAAAAAAGCGGTTCAGGACTGGGTGACATCCTATAATAACGTTCTGGATGTCATACAAACACAAACTAAATTCGATGCGCAGTCAACGAAAAATGGTGCGCTGGCCAATGATGGCACCATTCGTACCGTTCAGCGACAATTACAAAGCCTGATGACCAATTTTCAGAGCGGGAGTGGTGCTTTGCACATTATGCCTGATCTGGGAATTACTCAAGACCCATCCACCGGTAAACTGGTTATAAGTGATCGTGGTAATGCAACTCTTGAAAAGGCACTAAAAACCAACGCCAGTGGTGTAGCGGCCTTTTTCACTGGTGACGGTTCTACTACCGGATTCGCTACTCAAGCAGGAACTTACCTGAGTAAAACATTAGACTCAAAAGATGGCTTGCTCAAATCAGCTCAGGCAAGTATCGAGACAAGTCAGCAAAACATTGACAAACGGCTTACCAGTATTCAAGCCAGTATTGACTCCACCATGGCACGTTATAAGACTCAATTTACCCAGCTTAACACCATGTTATCTAAAATGTCGTCAACCAGTACTTACCTGACGCAGCAGTTTAATAAAAACAATAGCTCCAGCTAATTAAATTAAGAGGTATATGACATGCTATGCGTTAAGGCCATCATATACCTCCGAATATTACAGCCTTTATTATTTATTGTTAATCGGTTATCCAACGCATGGTCATGTATAGAAAGAATGTCAGTCAGGCATATGCTCAGGTAAGTGTGGAAAGTGCCGTTATGAGCGCTAGCCCTCATCAGTTGATCGTCATGCTGTTTGACGGTGCCAAGAGTGCGCTTATCCGGGCAAGAATTCTTCTTGAACAGAATGACGTTGTCGGCAAAGGGAATGCCTTATCCAAAGCGATTGATCTTATCAGCAATGGCCTAAAGCTTGGATTAGATATGGAAAAAGGCGGCGAGCTGGCAGAGAATCTGGCTGATCTTTACGATTACATGGTGCGTCGGTTATTGCACGCAAACATTAACAACGATTTGCAGGCAATTATAGAAGTTGAATCTCTCCTTGATAACATTGCGGATGCTTGGAAACAAATTGGGCCTGGTCATCAACCAACGACGGAAGCGCGCTAATGGAAAATCTCTCTCCATTACTAACTGAGTATCAGGGGCTGCTCTCACTCATCCGAAACATCAAAACCATGGCCCTCAATGGATTATGGGATGATGTTGTTGAGCAAGAAATCATTTATATTCAATCGATAGAGAGAATCAGCCAGATTACGGTTCCAGCCAATATTCCCAGCACTGTGCAGTTGCAGTTTCGTCAACTTCTTCAGGATATACTGGATACGGAAGCTCAGGTGAAAAAACTTTTACAAAACAGAATGGAAGAACTGACAATATTAATGCAGCAGTCCCAAAACCAGAAATCAGTTAATAACGTATACGCCGAGTTTTCCAACGATATACTTCCAGGAAAGCCACAGCCTTGATTGGCAATGTGTTGACTCCGACTCCATGAACCTTTCAGAAGAGCTGGCTCATTGATACTACGTGTGAGTTCTGCTTACCTTAAAATCAGGGTGAATAACTATTAGCAATTCACCCTAAAAACAACAATAACTATAAATAACATTAGTTTACCCAAGAAAACAGTTCAAACCTCAGCATAAATAAAAAGCGTTGGTTCTCAGGGTAAGGTTAATAATTATGAGCCTTGTGCCGCGGCAACCGAACGGCTCCTTGGGAGCTTGCTCAAGTCAGTAACCGAGATCAAACAAAGCGGCCAACGATCCAGTATGTGAAGTATAACGGGTATATACGACTTACAAAGATAATCGCACTGTGCTCTATCTACGATTATATGGTCATATTCATTACTTCTTGATAGGCTGACACCAGTTTATTCCGAACCTGAACACCCATTTGCAAAGCAATGGATGCTTTTTGGTTGTCGACCATGACATCATTTAGGGCGACGCCTGGTGTACCTAACGTAAACGCCTCAGCCTGTGTTTGAGCCTTCGTCCGTGTTTCGTTGATTTTATCAAGCGCGAGCTTTAATTCATTGGCAAAACCAGACTGCGACGCCACATTGGAATCGAACCCACCGGCGGCTGCTTTGGTTGCAGTAACGTGCATCTGCTGCAACACTGCATCGATACCCTGAATAGACATGCCTGATTCCTCAACTAAAGATATGCTAACGAGATAAAAACCAATAATAATCAGATATATATATAAAAAGACGCAGAATTTACACAGGTTATTTTACATACATATCTTTATAGGCTTAATAAGCTACCATATCCATAAGGCAATAAATCGTATAAATGACATTAAAAATGCTAGCTTATCGACCCATCAATTTTTGCGTAACGGAAAATAATGACATGCCGGTAAATGTAGGTGATGAGTTTTTATGATTGCGCAATCAGGGAGTTCTGTTTTGTTACGTTACAACGTTATCAATATCGTTCAGCAACCAGGCAGAGATAGAGTATGAACGCCTTAACATCCGGAGCCGCTACCGGCGGGAAAAGCTTTGGTGAAATACTCAACCGTTTGCGTGCCAACCCTAAAATCCCTTTATTGATTGCTGCCGCAGCGACTATTGCGATTATTGTTGCATTGTCATTGTGGGCACGTGGTCCTGACTATCGGGTACTTTACACTAATCTGAACGAACGCGATGGTGGTAGCATTGTCTCCGAACTGGGCAAAATGAATATCCCCTACCGCTTTACGGAAAGCGGCGCGGCTATCATGATCCCGTCAGACAAAGTCTATGAAACCCGATTAAAACTGGCGCAGCAAGGTTTACCAAAAGGTGGCGCAGTAGGCTTTGAGCTGCTAGACCAGGAAAAATTCGGTATCAGCCAGTTTAGCGAGCAAATTAACTACCAACGCGCGCTGGAAGGCGAACTGGCGAGAACAATGGAAACGCTGGGTCCTATCCAGAATGCACGTGTTCATCTTGCCATTCCCAAACCATCGTTATTTGTGCGTGAGCAGAAATCCCCATCTGCAGCAGTCACTGTTACTCTGCAGCCCGGCAGAGCGTTGGATGACGGACAGATTAGTGCCATTACTTATCTGGTTTCCAGCAGCGTAGCAGGTCTTCCTGCCGACAAAGTAACCGTGGTTGATCAGACCGGCAAACTGTTGACCCAGAATGATAGCTCTGGACGCGATCTCAATGCCGCTCAATTGAAGTATGCTAATGAGGTCGAAAACAATTACCAGCGCCGTATTGAAGCGATTCTGGTACCGGTAGTCGGTTCTGGTAATGTACATGCACAGGTCACTGCCCAAATCGATTTCGCTAATCGAGAACAGACTGATGAACAATACCAACCGAATCAAGCTCCCAATCAATCTGCTGTGCGATCTCAGCAAACCAGCCAGAGCGATCAACGTGGTGGGGCTAACGTAGGTGGTGTGCCCGGTGCACTTTCTAATACACCGACGCCGGCGCCCACCGCACCTATTTCAACTCCGCCGGCAAATAATACTAATAATCAAAATAATGCAACTACGGCAGGAGCCAATACTCAAACATCGGGCAACAGCTCAGCCAATCAGACTTACAACAGTCGGCATGATCAAACGATTAACTATGAAGTTGATCGCACAATCCGTCATACCAAACAAAGCACTGGAAATGTTCAGCGCCTGTCTGTCGCCGTGGTAGTTAATTACACACAGGGCGAAGATGGTAAACCGGCTGCGCTCAGCGACGAACAGTTGAAAAAGATAGAAGCATTGGTGCGTGAAGCGATGGGCTTCTCCGGTGATCGCGGCGACTCGCTGAATGTGGTCAATACACCATTTACCGTTACAGAGACCACTTCTGGTGAACTGCCCTTCTGGAAGAAACAGGCATTCTTTGATCTGCTGGTTGAAATGGGCCGCTGGTTGCTGGTGCTAATTGTTGGCTGGATTCTATATCGTAAGCTGGTACGTCCGCAGTTGCAGAAACGCATTCAGATACAAGAAGCCGCCGAGGCTGCTGCAGCTCTGCGTGGTCAGGATTCGGATGTATCTGTCTCGATTAGTGCGATGGAAGAAGAAATGCACAGGAAATCCGAACAGCGCGCCCATGCAGAAATGCACAGCCAGCGTATCCGTGAACTGGCCGACAACGATCCTCGTGTTTTCGCACTGGTAATCCGTCACTGGATGAGTAACGAACTATGAGTCTGACAGGTACAGAAAAAAGCGCCGTCTTATTGATGACTATTGGCGAAGACCGTGCGGCAGAAGTTTTTACGCACCTTTCAACGCGTGAGGTTCAGCATCTCAGTACTGCGATGGCCAATATGAAGCAGGTCTCTCAGTCGGAGTTGTTGGAAGTTTTACGTGAATTTGATGTTGAAGCTGAGCAGTATGCAGCACTGGGTGTAAACGCCGGTGACTACCTCCGCTCTGTGCTGGTCAAAGCATTGGGTGAAGAACGTGCCTCCAGCCTGCTGGAAGATATCCTTGAAAGCAAGGAAACCTCTTCTGGCATGGAAACGCTCAACTTCATGGAGCCACAAAGTGCTGCCGATCTTATCCGTGATGAACACCCGCAGATTATCGCCACCATTCTGGTGCACCTTAAACGTGCGCAGGCAGCGGATATTCTGGCCTATTTCGATGAACGTATGCGCAATGACGTCATGCTGCGTATTGCTACCTTCGGTGGGGTACAGCCATCCGCATTGGCGGAACTGACTGAAGTCCTTAACGGACTGTTGGATGGTCAAAATCTCAAACGCAGCAAGATGGGAGGTGTTCGTACTGCGGCAGAGATCATCAACTTGATGAAAACGCAGCACGAAGAAGCGGTTATCGATGCAGTACGCGAGTTCGATGGCGAACTGGCACAGAAAATTATCGATGAAATGTTCCTGTTCGAAAACTTGGTGGAAGTGGACGACCGCAGTATCCAGCGCTTGCTGCAGGAAGTGGAATCCGAGTCTCTGCTGATCGCACTGAAAGGGGCAGATCAGCCGCTACGCGAGAAATTCCTGCGCAACATGTCGCAACGTGCGGCAGAAATTCTGCGCGACGATCTGGCAACTCGTGGCCCGGTACGTATGTCTCAGGTGGAAAACGAACAGAAAGCCATTTTGCTCATTGTACGTCGTTTGGCAGACAGCGGCGAAATGATTATCGGTGGTGGCGATGACGCGTTTGTCTAATTCTTCCAGCGATCTTGACTGGCAGCCTTGGAAGTTGGATGACCTGTCCTCTCCTACGTCCGCGGTTAAGGACGTAGTGGTTCCGGTCTCATCTTCCACTGTCGCCGCGCCGCTACAGCCACAAGACGACAACGGTTTCTTTGCCATGTCTGATTTTCAGCAACCACAAGATGACCTGGCTACGCTACGTGAACAGGTGCTGCAACAGGCGCGCGAAACCGGATTTGCTGAAGGTAAACAGCAGGGGTATGCCGCTGGCTATCAGGATGGGCTTCAGGCTGGGACACAACAAGGTTTACAAGATGCAGCGCAACAGCAGCAACCCGTTATTGCCCAGATGCAGCAAATGGTCAATGAGTTTCAGCAAACACTGGATGCACTCGACAGCGTGATTGTTTCTCGGATGATGCAACTGGCCTTAACGGCTGCCAGACAGGTTATTGGTCAGGCACCCGTTTGTGATGGTACTGCTTTGATGGGGCAAATACAGCAGTTAATTCAACAAGAACCGATGTTCAGTGGCAAACCACAGTTGCGAGTACATCCAGCAGATCTGGCGTTGGTAGAACAGCATCTTGGCCCTACTCTCAGTCTGCACGGCTGGCGATTACTGGCCGATAATCAGCTGCATCCAGGCGGTTGCAAAGTGAGTGCCGAAGAAGGAGATCTTGATGCTAGCATAGCCACACGCTGGCATGAACTTTGCCGACTGGCCGCACCAGGAGAGCTGTGATGACTGTGCGTCTATCCCGTTGGCTCAACTCCATTGATGCGTTTGAAAAACGTATCGCTAATACACCCTCGATACGTCGCTATGGACGACTGACGCGGGCAACGGGATTGGTGCTTGAAGCAACAGGCCTGCATATGCCATTAGGTTCAACCTGTTTGATTGAACGACAGAGTGGTAACAATCAGTTTGACGAAGTAGAAAGCGAAGTTGTCGGCTTTAACGGTCAAAAACTCTTCCTGATGCCACTTGAAGAAGTTGAAGGCATCATACCAGGAGCTCGCGTTTATGAGCGCGTCGGCCTTTCCGGCAGCAGTCAAGGTAAGCAGCTACCGTTAGGCCCCGCATTGTTGGGCCGCGTATTGGATGGCAGTGCAAAACCACTGGATGGTTTGCCAGCACCTGATACCGGCTACAGCGCCCCCTTAGTAACAGCACCTTTTAATCCTCTACAGCGTACACCGATTGAGTACGTGTTGGATGTTGGCGTTCGTGCTATCAATGCATTAATGACTGTTGGCCGAGGCCAGCGTATGGGTCTTTTCGCCGGCTCCGGTGTAGGTAAAAGTGTGTTGCTTGGAATGATGGCCCGCTATACTCAAGCCGATGTGATCGTAGTCGGTCTGATCGGGGAACGTGGCCGTGAAGTCAAAGACTTCATTGAAAACATTCTCGGCACTGAGGGACTCGCCCGCTCAGTGGTAATCGCTGCCCCGGCAGATGTTTCTCCCCTGTTACGTATGCAGGGCGCAGCTTATGCTACACGCATCGCAGAAGATTTCCGTGACCGAGGGCATCATGTATTGTTAATTATGGATTCGCTGACGCGTTACGCGATGGCCCAGCGTGAAATAGCACTGGCTATTGGCGAACCGCCAGCAACCAAAGGTTATCCACCTTCAGTTTTCGCTAAACTGCCTGCACTGGTAGAGCGCGCAGGCAATGGTATTTCTGGTGGTGGTTCAATAACGGCATTTTATACAGTGTTGACTGAAGGCGACGACCAGCAAGATCCAATTGCTGATGCAGCCCGCGCTATTCTGGACGGTCATATTGTGTTATCACGTCAGTTAGCAGAGTCTGGGCACTATCCGGCTATTGATATTGAAGCTTCGATCAGTCGTGCAATGACAGCGTTGATAAATGAAGACCATTATTCTGCGGTAAGACAATTCAAACAGTCGCTATCCAGCTACCAACGTAATCGCGACTTGATTAATGTTGGTGCCTATGCCGCCGGCAGCGATCCGCTGCTTGATAGGGCTATACAACTGTATCCGCATATGCAGCACTTTTTGCAGCAGGGAATGTTTGAGCGAAGCTCATTTGAAGAAGCCTGTCAGGCACTGAATAACATTTTCCCGTATAATCGATAGGAGGGCAGATGAAAACTCAGTCAACCTTCGTTATGCTGCGTGATTTAGCCCAAAAAGAGGCCGATGCTGCGACAACGCATCTGGGACATATACAAAAGGCCTATTTACATGCTGAACAGCAACTGAATATGTTGTTAGGTTATCACGATGATTATCGTCAGCGACTCAATGACTCCATGACCGAAGGCATGGCAAATACTTCCTGGCAGAATTATCAGCAATTTATTTTGACTCTGGAAAAGGCGATTGAGCAGCATCAGCATCAGTTATTGAATTGGTCCTCACGCTTAAATCAGGCAATCAAAGCCTGGCAAGAAAAGCAGCAGAGATTAAATGCATTTAGTACGTTACAGCAACGTGAGCAGACCAAGATGCTGGCACACGAAAATCGTCAGGAACAGAAGCGGATGGATGAGTTCGCCCAACGTGCATCAATGAGGAAAACATAATTATGAACTTGCCGGCAATGACTATCACTACTACGACTGATGCAAGCACAATTGCGCCGCAGGCTAATTCCTTACTTGCACAATTGGGCAAAGACCAACTGCCGGAAAATTTTGTGCAGTTGCTCACTCAGAAACTATCCACAACGCAAGCTACCAAGAAAGCAGTTCTTAGCGATCAGGAACGTGCTGAATTCAAAGATGCACTGGCCAAAGGCGGTATTGAAGCCAATAGTGATGAACTGAATGCTATCCTAAGTGCCTTGACCAAAGGAACGCTTACACTAACCGATCTACAATCCGGCAATTCTCTTGAATCATTGCTGGAAAAGGCTCAACAAAAAGACAGTGCAAGTGTAAAAGACGAAAAAACATCTGATGCCGATGCGCTGGCTATACAAGCATTGTTTGCAATGATTCCGGTACAGACTACCACTCAAACAAAATTAGCCTCTGAAGGTAGTCATCTTCCCCAAAACTTGCCTGGTGCACTGGACGGATTGAAAAGCGATAAAATCGGCAACAATGTGTTAAGTTCGTTACTGAATTCAGCAAAAACTGGTGATTCATCACAAGGCAACTTTACACTGAATTCGTCCACAACGACGCATAGCACTTTAGCATCCTCGCTGACTTCAATGGGTGTAGAAACTGCAGCAGCCAAAAATACCGATTTGCACGCAGCTGAAACGGGTTATGATCAATTCAGAGATAACGCTCTGCTGGCGTCGCGCAAAGAAGACAGTGCCAGCAATCCAACAGCGGCATCCGCTCCAACTGATGCAAGCACTAATTCATCATTACAGGCATTGTCGTCACTGTTTTCCAGTAACGCGACGCCAGCTCAGCCAGCGGCACAGCACGTAACCAGTCAGCTCAATGCACCTATGGGTACCCAGCAATGGAATGATGCATTAGGTCAACAAGTCGTCATGTTTGCCCGTAATGGACAGCAAACAGCTGAACTTAAGCTTCACCCTGAAGAACTGGGTTCGCTGCATATCATGCTAAAAATCGAAGATAATCAGGCGCAGATTCACATGATTTCGGGTAACAGTCAGGTACGTTCTGCACTGGAGTCTGCACTACCCCACCTGCGTAGTGCGATGGCCGATAATGGCATCAATCTGGGACAGAGCAGCGTAGGCTCAGACGCCGGCAGTTGGCAGCAATCACAGCAGCAAGTGGCAAGCAATGCAAATGGTAATGGCAGCGGCAACGCTTCATCTTACCAGCAGCAATTTGGTCAGTCCGAACGTATTGCCACTGAAACTGAAGTACTGGCAGTACCCACGCAACTGCAATCCATGGTAACAGGGCTTAATGGCGTCGATATCTTTGCCTAATAAAGAAGTTAACGCTTTTTTTATTGTTTATTCATTGTATTGAAGCGATGAATAGGCGGGATAATCATGATATCACGCATTTATCTCATGGCTAACTTTGTCATTAGATACTGATAAATAACAGGATATATCATTGGCTACGTCTAATAAGAAAGCCCAGTCAGGCGGTAAGAAGCGCTCCCTCTGGCTGATACTCTTGATTGTTATAGCCCTGGCAGCCACTGCTGCTGCAGGTGCTGGCTGGTGGTTCTTGAATCATAAGAAAGCCGAAACGGTGTCCAGCGAGCCACCTCCGCCGCCTGCGCCGGTATTCATGCCTTTGGATACATTCACCGTTAACCTGTTGTCTGCAGATAATAATCCGGATAGGGTGTTGTATGTGGGTATTACCCTACGACTGCCGGATGAAGCGACCCGTACGCGCCTGACCAACTATCTGCCAGAAATTCGAAGTCGTTTGATTATGTTGTTTTCTCGTCAGAGTTCGTCTGTTCTGGCAACGGAACAAGGCAAGCAAAAGCTGGTTGAAGAAATCAAGCAGGTATTAAGCCCACCGCTGGTTCCCGGACAACCTAATCAGGTAGTCAGCGATGTCCTGTTCACTGCTTTCATTTTGCGGTAATCACTATGGGTGACAGCATTCTTTCACAGGCAGAGATTGATGCTCTGCTAAACGGTGACAGTGGCGATAGTAGCGCTGATGCCAGCAACGCTGCTTCGCAGAAAGACGGGGATGTTAAACCCTACGATCCCAATACACAGCGACGTGTCATTCGTGAGCGGTTGCAGGCACTGGAGATCATCAACGAGCGTTTTGCACGTCAGTTTCGTATGGGGCTGTTCAACCTGCTTCGCCGTAGTCCGGATATCACTGTTGGTGCAATCAAGATTCAGCCGTATCATGAGTTTGCGCGTAACCTGCCGGTTCCAACTAACCTCAATTTGATACATCTGAAACCATTGCGCGGTACCGCACTGTTCGTGTTTTCACCCAGTCTGGTTTTTATTGCCGTGGACAACCTGTTCGGCGGTGATGGTCGCTTTCCTACCAAGGTTGAAGGCCGCGAATTTACGCACACCGAGCAACGTGTTGTGCGTCGAATGCTAAAACTGGCACTTGAAGCCTACAGCGACGCTTGGAACGCAATTTACAAGCTTGATGTGGAATACGTGCGTTCAGAAATGCAGGTGAAATTCACCAACATCACTACATCACCGAATGATATCGTGGTGACAACACCTTTCCATTTGGAAATCGGGACATTGACTGGTGAGTTCAGCATTTGCATCCCATTCTCCATGATTGAACCTTTACGCGAATTACTGGCCAACCCGCCACTTGAAAATTCACAGCAGGAAGACCAGCATTGGCGTGAAACATTGGCAAAACAAGTGCAGCATTCAGAGCTGGAGCTAGTTGCCAACTTTGTTGATATTCCGGTTCGACTGTCAAAGGTTTTGAAACTCAAACCCGGAGATATTTTGCCGATTGATAAACCTGAACGCCTGGTGGCCCATGTTGACGGCGTACCTGTGTTGACATGTCAATACGGTACTCTAGATGGTCAGTATGCCTTGCGTGTTGAACACTTGATTAACCCCATTTTAAATTCTCTGAATAACGAGGAACCGCTCAATGAGTGACATCAAGAAACCGTCCGAAGAAACGGATTCCGTGGACGATCTGTGGGCTGATGCATTTAACGAGCAGCAGTCGGCAGAAAAAAGCACGCAAAGCAGTACCGAAGGTATCTTCAAAAACTTTGATGTACAAGACACTCAAGGTTCAATGCAAGATATTGATCTTATTCTAGATATCCCGGTTAAGCTAACTGTGGAGCTAGGCCGTACTAAAATGACTATTAAAGAACTGCTACGTTTGTCGCAGGGTTCCGTAGTAGCATTGGATGGCCTTGCAGGTGAACCTCTGGATATAATGATTAACGGATATCTGATTGCTCAGGGTGAAGTGGTTGTTGTCTCCGACAAGTATGGTGTGCGCATTACCGATATTATTACACCATCAGAACGTATGCGCAGGTTAGGCCGGTAATGGCACAAGCCACACAGCAAGCCGTCTCCACGATTCAGCAGCCGCCTATGGCTGCTGAATCCGTTATTTCTGGTGGTGTTCTATTGTCACAAATTGGTACCGCCTTGTGTGGCGTCTTGCTGCTGATATTGCTAGTAGCCTGGCTATTACGAAAACTGGGTATTGCCCCACAAATAAAAAGTAGTAATGTCATTAAAACGGTATCAGCGTGTCCGGTCGGGCAGCGCGAGCGTATTGTGATCGTGGAAATTGATGATACCTGGCTCGTATTAGGGGTGACGGCACAACAGATAACCCATCTGCACACTCTCCCCGCGCGCCCTGTTGGCAATGCTGAATCGGCAGAAAAACTTGCGCCAGCCGATTTTCTTCAGTTTCTAAAGAAAGCGACCAAACGTCCGGAAAAAACCGAATGAGTACCCCTCTGCGTTCAACCTCTTTATCTGCATGGTTCCGTCTGCTTCGCTACCCTGTAGTTCTCGTTCTATTATTGATTACGCCTCACGCACTGGCGCAATTGCCAAGTATTGTCAGTCAACCGTTGGCCAACGGTGGGCAGAGCTGGTCGTTACCCATTCAGACACTAGTCTTCATCACTTCGCTGAGTTTTATTCCAGCAGTATTACTGATGATGACCTGTTTTACCCGCATAATCATTGTGCTGAGTCTGCTGCGTAACGCTTTGGGTACGCCCACGGCTCCACCTAATCAGGTACTGCTGGGATTAAGCCTGTTCCTGACTTTTTTCATAATGTCTCCTGTACTTAACCGCATTTATGATGAGGCTTATCGCCCATTCAGTGAGGATAAAATTAGTATGGAAGTGGCTGTTGATAAAGGAGCTCAGCCACTGCGTGAATTTATGCTACGACAAACTCGGGAAGCAGACTTGGCTCTGTTTACCCGGTTGGCGAAAATTCCTTCACTGCAAGGTCCTGAAGCTGTGCCAATGAGGGTGCTGGTACCAGCTTATGTTACCAGCGAACTGAAAACCGCCTTTCAGATTGGTTTTACGATTTTTATTCCTTTCCTGTTGATCGATCTGGTTGTAGCAAGCGTGCTGATGGCGCTGGGTATGATGATGGTTCCCCCAGCAACTATCTCGCTACCATTCAAGTTGATGCTTTTCGTGCTGGTCGACGGATGGCAATTGTTGCTAGGGTCGTTAGCCCAGAGTTTCTATACTTAGTCGGTACGAATATCGTCACCACATCAGAGGAACGCCTCTATGACTCCTGAATCTGTCATGGCTTTAGGCTATGAAGCAATGAAAATAGCGCTGATGCTGGCAGGCCCTCCCCTTGTCGCCGCACTGGTCAGTGGTTTGATTATCAGCCTGCTTCAAGCAGCCACACAAATTAACGAAATGACCCTGTCATTCATTCCCAAGGTGCTAACGGTATTCTTCACACTGGTAGTTGCCGGCCCTTGGATGCTTGGTGTCATTCTTGACTATATGCGTACGATGTTCAGCCAATTTCCCAATATGATTGGATAGATATGGTCACCCTCAACAGTATCGACATGATTGGTTGGTTCAGCCAGTTTTTCTGGCCACTGGTCAGAATACTGGCACTGATTAGCACTGCGCCAATCTTTAGCGAACGCGCTATTACGCGCAGAGTAAAGATTGGCTTGGGAATACTGATTACCATCGTCATTACCCCAGGCATCCCGCCTACCTCAATTCCCATTTTTTCTGCGGCCGGTATCTGGATGCTGTTTCAGCAAATATTGATAGGAGTAATGCTGGGTTTCACCATGCAGCTGGCATTTGCTGCAGTTCGACTGGCTGGCGAAGTTATCGGCCTGCAAATGGGCCTTTCGTTCGCTACGTTCTTTGATCCTAGTGGTGGTCCTAATATGCCGGTTATTGCCAGATTCATGAATCTCCTGGCACTATTACTTTTTCTGACTATGAACGGGCATCTCTGGCTAATTTCACTGCTGGTTGACAGTTTTCATACGATCCCTATCGGCGCAGAACCTGTCAGCAGCAACATGTTTGTGGCTCTGGCTGGAGCAGGAGGCAAAATCTTTTCTAATGGGCTAATGCTTGCTATGCCGCTTATCACATTATTGTTGGCCATTAATATGGCGCTCGGATTATTAAGCCGGCTCGCACCGCAGTTGACCATCTTTGCTATCGGTTTTCCCATTACTCTTTTTGCTGGGATCATTACCGTAGGTTTCCTGATCTTCCTCATCTCGCCTTACACCGAAAAACTGTTTGGCGAAACCTATGACCTGCTGGCTGATTTACTAAGTCGCTTTTTAGGATAATAACTATTCTCTGAACTTATTCTGCTCATAATGTATGCATCGCTGACCTGCTCCCCGTTGATTAACACACACCGATGTTAGTAATGTCTTCATTAGTCACACGAGGACATCACCATGAAGAAGCGTTTTTCCGACGAACAGATCATCAATATTCTTCGCGAAGCCGAGGCGGGTGTTTCCGCCCGCGAACTTTGCCGTAAGTACGCCATCTCCGACGCCACCTTTTATACGTGGCGTAAGAAGTTTGGTGGCATGGAATTACCTGAAGTAAAAAGGCTTAAGTCACTTGAAGAAGAGAACGCCCGCCTCAAGAAGCTGCTCGTCGAAGCCATGCTGGATAAAGAGGCACTACAGGTGGCTCTGGGCCGAAAGTACTGACGACAGACCAGAAGCGGGAAGCCGTGACAGTGATGTGCAAAGCGACAGGTCTGTCGCAACGGCGTGCCTGCAGGCTGACAGGTTTGTCCCTGTCGACCTGCCGATATGATGCGCACCGCCCGGCTACTGATGCGTATCTGTCTGCACGTATCACCGAACTAGCAATGGAACGCCGACGTTTCGGTTACCGGCGTATCTGGCAGCTTCTGCGTCGTGAAAGCCTTTGCGTTAACCACAAACGGGTCTACCGCATTTATCATCTCAATGGCCTGGGCGTAAAACGCAGACGGCGCCGTAAGGGGCTGGCAACTGAGCGGCTTCCGCTGTTGCGTCCGGCAGGTCCCAACCTGACGTGGTCAATAGATTTTGTCATGGATGCGCTGGCCAGTGGTCGCCGGATTAAATGCCTGACCTGCGTTGATGATTTCACGAAGGAGTATCTGACGATCAGCGTTGCTTTCGGGATTACAGGCGTTCAGGTATCACGCATTCTGGACAGCGTTGCGCTGTTTCGTGGCTATCCGGCGACGATAAGAACAGATCAGGGGCCTGAGTTTACCTGCCGTGCGCTGGATCAGTGGGCCTTTGAACATAATGTTGAGTTGCGGCTTATTCAGCCGGGCAAGCCGACACAGAATGGCTTTATTGAGAGTTTTAATGGTCGTTTTCGCGATGAATGCCTGAATGAGCACTGGTTCCACGATGTTGTTCATGCAAAAGAAATTATAAGCGCATGGCGGCAGGACTATAGCGAATGTCGGCCTCATTCTTCGTTGAATTATCAGACCCCTTCAGAGTTTGCAGCGGGATGGCGAAACGGAGAATACGGGAGTAAATCAACCGACATTACTAACTGATTATTGTGTTTAATACTGGGGGCAGGTCAGAGCAGGTCACACGCGCTCAAAAATGCACAACCTCCCTCAAAAAAAAAAAGCATGTCATCTTATAAAGGATGACATGCTAAAAAGAATACGCCCGGTTTAAGCGCATCCAAATACTGGTACGTTACTCCACCTTATTTATTCAGTTGGAATAACGAAATGTTTTGCATATCAATAAACGCTTTGTATGATGCCTGCAGAGACTGCTGTTGCATCAAGTAAGTCGAGATAGTCGCAACCATATCAATATCAACCAGATCGCTTAGCGTTTGCTTGTTAGCGGCACTACGATCAGTACCGATACTATCCAACGTATCAATTTCCTGCAATTGAACACCAAGTGTTGCCTGTGCGGAGGATACATTGGTCAGCGAACTTTTCAGGCCCAGGCTAGCAGCATTCACTGATGCTGTGTTAGCGCTCTTAACTGCATCGCTAGCACCATCTAATGGAGTCTCCAATGCAGTGATAGCTGTATCCAAAGCACTGAAAATGTCTGCCGTACCACTTGCATTATTGAATACATCAGTACCGACATGTCCAACCGCCATGACACGGTCTGCATCCACCTGTTGAGAAATGGCCTGAGTGCCCCCAACATAACTAACGGTGCCAGCAGCATTAGTAACGAATGGCTGGGAATCAGTCTTATAGCCACCGAAAATATAACTACCATTACCGTCTGTACTGTTCGCCAGATTGAGTAACTGAGATTTAAGGCCGCGCAGAGATGTTGCGATAAGCTGGCGATCATTATCATTCTTAGTACCATCAGCGCTCAACAACGTCGTACTAGCACTCGTCAATGCAGTGACTACGTTGGTCAAAACGGATAACTCACTATTCATACCGTTCTGGGCAAAAGTACGAGCCAAGGTATATTGATCGTTCTGAGCCTGAGCCTGGTTCACCATCACAGCCTTGGAGGCCGCGATCGGGTCATCAGACGGGTTTAGCACCCGTGTATTACTCGCTAGCTGCTGGCCCGTCTTGCTAAAATTTGATAACCCGTCTGTGACGCCTTGCATACCCTGCTGAAAAATAATACTGGTACTCAGTCGCATAACTTATTCCTTACTATTTTTACCGTCACAAACTTAACTACGGATTGCCAACAAAGCATCAAAGATCGTCGAAGCAGTCTGGATTACCTTGGCATTTGCCATGTAATATTGCTGAAAACGAATCAAATCGCCGTACTCTTCGTTTAGGTTGACGCCGGATACAGATTGCTGCTCTGTGGTCAATTGTGATACCACGTTCTTCTGCGAAGTATCAGTAACCTTAGCGGTACTGGTTTTGTTACCAATATCACCGACCAGACTGGCATACGCCTGACTGATACTGGATTTGTTTTCGACCACTTTAGCAGTCTGTAAGTTTAACAATGCTTTAGCATTTGTGTTATCACTAACCCCACCGCCAGCTGATGTCAGCGAAGCACCTGCAGCGGCAATCTTCGATGAATCTGTGATTTTCACTGACATATTTACCACAACATCACGAACGCCTTTGACAGTAAACTGCTCGTCAGCTAATGGTGTCCCTGTGATATCAAGTTTCATGCCATCAAAAATCAAACTGGCAGGCGTCGAACCGCTTGCTGCGGTATACGTTGCCGAGGAGGACAAGTCAGCCCCATCCGACAAGCGTTTTACTGACCAGTTATTGGCAGATGGGCCAACAAATGTAACGCTATAATCACTAGCCTTAATGTAGTTGTTATCATTTCGTGAGAGCGATGCTGCAGATGTTGTGCCTGTCGGTGCGGTTTGTGAAATTGATGACTGTCCAGGTGATACTTTGAGGCTAAAAGTATCACCTGAAGCAGCCGCACCGGATATACCGATAGTGAAACCATCAAAGGTTAGGCCAGAACCAGACAGAGTTGAACTTGCCGTTGTACCATCAGACCGAGTAACGCTCCAGGACGTACCATTGTACTGCAGCGAGTAAGTATCACTCAGATAGGAAGAGGTCAACTCGGCAGCAGAGGTATTTTTGGCGCTTTTCAACGTGACAGACGAACCAACACCAAAGAAATCACCACCTTGAGCATTATTCAAGTCGAACCCTGCTTTGTGCTGATTATTGAAAGCATCAGTAAATGCCAACGCCATCTGACCTAACTGGTTACGGGCGCTATCCAGTGTACTGGTACGGAAATTCAGCAACCCGCCAAGAGAGCCGCCAGTAATAGTGCTCTCTTTTACTTCACTCAAACCAGCAATCGCATCGTTGTAAGAAACGGTCGTACGAGTTGGGTCTGTACTGGATGGCGTAGCAGCAAACGTATTGAAGCTTTTCCCCTGAACAAGAGTCAGGCCATTCTTCAGTGAGATGTTGTAAACATCACCATCTTGAACTGCCACATCTATGCCGACCAATTTGTTAAGCCCATCAACCAGTACGTCACGCTGATCCAGCAAATCATTTGGCGCTGCGCCATTATTAGCGCCTTTCAGACGCACAATCTGGTCGTTGATATTAGCTATCTGCTGAGCGAACGTATTAATCTGTGAGACAGTAACGGAAATTTCTCCATTGATGTTGCTATCCATATCACGCAGATATTGGTCAGTGATTTTGAACTGGTTGACCAAAGCATTTGCTTTACCCAGCACAGTTTGACGTACAGAAGAGTCGCTAGAATTACTGGTCAAGTTCTGCAGGTTTTTGAAGAAGTCTTGAATCGTGGTAGACAGACTAGATGAACTGCTCGACAACAGATTATCAATTTTTGAAATTTGCTCGTAATAAGAAGTCGTTGAGCTGCTTGTCGTCTGAGCTGCACGTAGCTGTTTAGCAATAAAATCATTGTAATCACGATTGATGCTGACAACGGTTACCCCGTTGCCAATGTAACCGGCGGAGAGGTTGGTACCGTTGTTCTGTGCCAACAATGCATTTTGACGACTATATCCTGTAACAGCCTGATTACTGATGTTGTTACTGACAGTGCTCAGTGCCGCCTGTGCAGCACTCAAACCACTCATTCCGGTGTTAATCAAATTGGACATGCTGGGTTCCTTTTTACTCTTACTTATGCACAGACAGCGAACAACCTATTGCCAGGCACAAAAATATATCGTCGTTATAAATTAACTTTTATATCTATCGGCAGGCAGGCTGAAAACTTGAATAAAATTAGAAAATACCGCTCAGATCATGTGTATACGCCTGAACCGCCTTTTCACCTGAATTTTTCATATGCTGAATCATACTTACCAGTTTCTTCGCATAAGCCGGATCAGTCGCATACCCGGCTTGTTGTAAAGCAACCGCAGCCTGTTCCGCGGTTGCAGCAGCAGAAACACCCGCATAGCGCGGGTTTTGCGTCAGCAACTTGGCGTAGTCATTCAACGCTTCCAAATAGGAACTATACACACGGAACGCCGCTTTGACCTTTTTGGCAACACCTTGCTCGTATTCCGTCGTAGTAACTTCTGTTACCGGGCCATCCCAATTGCTGCCTGCCTTTATGCCAAAAATATTATGACTTGAACGTCCATCAGCAGTAGGAATTTCGCGCTGTCCCCACCCAGATTCAAGCGCAGCCTGAGCCATAATTAAATGGTGTGGAATACCGCTTTGCTGACTAACCAACATCGCCGGTACCGACAGTCGGGAAATAAACTCAGCACTCCCCATCGGTAATGCTGCTGTTTTTTCCGGCAATGCTGGCATCGCTTTGCGAACCATCTGCTCCAAAGCAAATGCCGGCATGGTCCGAGCCAACTGGCTATCCGGCTTAAAGGGCACAGGTGAAGTCGCTTCTGGCTCAGTACCGACAATCCCTTTTCCCGTCATTTGCTTCTCGATCATTGAGGCTAATCCCAGCCCTTTACCCGATGACATCTGCTGAGCAAGCTGCTGATCATACATTGATGTAAGCATACGAGTCTGATCGCTACTGAACAGGCCATCCTGTGGCAAGGCATCACGCATACTTTTCATCATCATCTGCACGAAGACGCCTTCCAACTGTTTAGCGACAGCACGAATACCTTCCCGACTCTGAGGATGACTTGAAACATCCCGTTTCAGCGAGTTAAGTGACTGCGTCTCATAAGCAGGATTGTTAAACGCCTTCAGATCACTCATCAGATAATTTCCAACTTAGCTCTCAGGCAGCCAGCGCTTTCCATTGCCTGAAGAATCGACATCAAATCCATTGGTGTTGCCCCCAGAGAGTTCAGTGCTCTGACCACACTGTTGAGATTAGCACTTGAGTTTACCCGCTGCAGTGCCCCCCCCTCCTGACGCATGGAAATTTCCGTTTGTGGCGTCACCACTGTCTGCCCTCCCGCCAGTGGCGTGTTCGGCTGACTGACAGTATTTTGCTGATTAATGGTGACAGACAGATTTCCCTGAGCTACCGCGCAATTTTCCAGTTGGACATTGCGGTTCATCACTACAGAACCCGTACGGGAGTTAATGATAACCTTGGCATCCAGTGTACCGACATTGACCTCAATATTTTGCATATCCGCCAGAAAACGAACCTGAGAACTATTGCCTGACGGCACTACAACTCGGATGGTGCGAGAATCTAGCGGGGTCGCAGTACCCCCACGGCTAAATCGGTTGATGGCATCGCTGATACTCTGCGCCATCGTAAAATCATCCTGATTCAATTGCAGCATGATAGTATTTCCAGTACCAAATGTACTAGGCAGCTCACGCTCAATAACTGCACCATTGGTAATGCGTCCGCCAGAAAGCTGATTGACCTGTACACTGCTACCTCCTGCAGAAGCACCAGCACCGCCGATCAACAAGTTACCTTGCGCAATGGCGTAGACCTGATTATCAACACCTTTTAGCGGCGTCATCAGCAATGTACCGCCACGCAAGCTCTTAGCATTCCCCATAGAAGAGACCACTACATCAACTGACTGGCCTGCACGAGCAAACGGAGGCAATTTAGCGGTAACCATCACCGCAGCCACATTTTTCAACTGCATGTTGGTGCCGGCAGGAACAGTGATCCCCATTTGGGAGAGCATATTGTTCAAACTCTGTGTGGTGAACGGTGTCTGCGTAGTCTGGTCACCAGTGCCATCCAATCCCACCACCAGACCATAACCAATAAGCGCGTTATCACGTACGCCCTGAATACTCACCAGATCGCGGATACGTTCAGCTGATACTGGCGGAGTTACCATCATCAGCACAGCAAGAATAAGGGTAAACAATGAAGAGATCCGCATTATATGCCTCATCAATTTAGAACGGCGAAACATTAAGGAAGAACCGCTGCAGCCAGCCCATAGTCTGTGTTTCATTAATGTAGCCATTGCCCACATACTCCATACGAGCATCCGCTACCTGTGTTGATGCTACAGTATTGCTGCCGCTGATAGTCCTTGGGTTTACCACCCCGGAGAAACGGATAAATTCAGTTCCCTGATTAACTGCAATTTGTTTTTCGCCCACAACATGCAAGTTACCGTTGGTCAGCACCTGATCCACAGTAACCGTGATAGTACCGGTGAAAGTGTTATTCGCGTTGGCACCACCTTTACCGGTAAAATCATCTTTGCCAGTAGCGTTAAACGCAGCCCGGTTATTACCCAAAGGCCCTTCCAACGCGCGTGGCGTAACGGTCATACCAAAGGAGCCGGATGCATTACGACTGGCATTCGCCGACGAATTCTTACTGGCGCTGACGTTTTCCTGCAGAACAATAGTCAGCGTATCTCCTACATTGCGTGGGCGCCGGTCCTCAAACATCGGCTGATAGCCATAATTCATTGCTTGCCCAGCCTGAAAAATGGACCCATTGGGGATAGCCTGCAAAGGCGGTGTAGGCTGCGCTGTTGTTGGCCCTGTCACAACTTTGTCGTGCGGAACGTAGGCGCAACCTGACAGCGTTAACATCATCACATATGCCAGCAAACGTGGCCGACATGGCTGCAGAGCAGCAACCGACTTTGTATTCATCATCACTACAGGTATCGCCTTACTTTCAGTAATCTGTCTACAGATTGAATCAGGTGGCCACCTCACCCATCTGCAACCAATCGCAAATCAGTAAAATGCCACCTTAAACGCAAACAAAAATGCCCAATGAAGAATTACAGTTGGGTCAGTTTCTGCAACATTTGGTCCGTGGAAGAGATTGCCTTACTGTTAATTTCATACGCCCGTTGAGTCTGAATCATCGAGACCAACTCTTCAGCGACATTCACGTTTGATGTTTCAACAAATTTCTGATAAATGAGGCCTGCGCCATTCAGACCCGGCGTACTTTGGGTTGGTGCTCCGGAACTGGCAGTTTCCGCATACAGGTTTTCCCCAAGGTTCTCCAGACCTGCTTCATTGATAAACATCGCCAGGTTGAGCTGCCCGATTTGGATAGGAGCAGTCTGTCCCTGCTGGGTTACGGTGACTACCCCATCGCGGCCTACCGTCAGGTTGCTAGAGTTCGCTGGAATAGTAATAACTGGCTGAACCTGAAAACCGCTAGATGTCACTAACTGACCATTAGAGTCCTGCTGGAAGGAGCCGTCACGGGTGTATGCCGTCGTGCCATCCGGCATCAGCACCTGAAAGAAGCCTGCGCCTTTGATAGCCATATCCTTGACATTACCAGTTTCGGAAAAAGAACCTTGCGTGTGAATTCGCTCGGTTGCCACCGGGCGCACCCCTGTCCCCAGTTGTAAACCTGACGGCAGAGTAGTCTGTTCTGAAGACTGGGCCCCCGGCTGGCGTACAGTTTGATACATAAGGTCTTCAAATACGGCACGCTGACGCTTAAAACCATTAGTGCTGACGTTCGCCAGGTTGTTGGATATAACATCCATATTGGTTTGCTGGGCGTTCAGACCGGTTTTGGCAATCCATAAAGAACGGATCATCGAGTCACTCCTGTGCGCAAGGGCACTTAATTCATTGCAAGTATCTGATTAGCACGCTGTGTATTATCATCAACGTTGCTAATCACTTTCATCTGCATCTCAAAACGGCGTGCGTTGGAAATCATCTCCACCATCGATTCAACCGTATTGACGTTACTACCTTCCACCACCCCAGGCATTACCCTGACTGTTGCGTCATTCTGTAATACCGTGCCACGTTGTTGTTGCGCAGCAGGGGAAACACGGAAAAAACCGTCGTCACCACGGACCACATCTCTAGCAGTCGCTTTAACTAGTTTAAGGCGACCGATTGGAGTAACCGTATTCGCCGCATCACTGGGATTCAGCGCATTAATAGTACCATCGGGACCTATAGTGATCTGCGTCTGGGGCGGCACGTCGATTGGACCGCCATCCCCCATCACCACGTTTCCCTGAATAGCTAATTGCCCGTTAGCGTTAATTTCCATATTACCGTTGCGAGTATAAGCCTCACTGCCATCCGCAACGCGAACCGCTAACCAACCATCTTGTGATAACGCAACATCCATCGAACGACCGGTATAATCCATGGATCCTGGGGTCGAATCAGCCCCAGGTGTCGATGATATCACCAGTGTACGCGTCTCATTAGAGGCACCCTGGATCGGCACAGCACGCATCGCAGCCAGTTGTGCACGAAAACCCGGCGTCGAGGCGTTAGCCATATTGTTCGACGTAATGGCTTGCTGTTCCAACGTCTGACTTGCAGCGCCCATTGCTGTATAGATAGCGTGATCCATGCAATATCCCCGTTACAATAATTAGCGCAGGTTAACCAGCGTATTAAGTATCTGATCCTGCGTTTTAATGGTCTGGGCATTGGACTGATAGTTACGTTGAGCAACAATCATGTTCACCAATTCCTTACTCATATCGACGTTAGAACTTTCGGTAGCTTTACCCACGAGTTTTCCAAGGTTACCGGTGCCTGCCAGGTCCACTACGGCCTGACCAGATTTGTCAGTCGCGCCCCATACGTTGTCACCCTGCGGAGCAAGTCCTTCCGGGTTGGCAAAGTTAGCCAGTGCAATCTGCCCTAGAAGTTGGGTCTTCTTATTGGAATAAGAGCCAATGACACTACCGTCTTCACTGATGCTATAACCCGTCAATTCGCCTGGTTCATAGCCATCCTGTGTTGGTGTTTTGGTGCTGTTGGAACCGCTGTTTTGCTGAACAGAGCCGGTAAACGCCAGAGTAAACGTGCTGGCTGCAGAACCGTTCAATGTTGCCATACTAATCGTCGCTGGTGTCGTTGTAGTCAGTGCGCCGCTGCTATTGAAAGACAGTGTGGTTGGCCCCTGGAAGCCCGCACCAGTGATACTGGTGTCTTGTGCATAAACATCCCAGCTATTAGCTGCGGTTTTCACGAAATAGAGTGCGAAGTTATGCGCATTACCCAAACTGTCGTAGGTAGTGATAGAACCTTTGTAGTTTGAGGTGTTGGTCGGGTTAGTAGCGTTCCAGGTATTTGTGCCGTCTGACGAGTTCAGGCTGGCAATGATCGACGCAGTGCCGGTAGCCTTGGCCGACATAGTGGTTTCCGGAATGCTCAAACCAACCGGATCGGCCCCTTTCTGAATTGCTGGCGGCGTCCCGGTAGCGGGATAGCCAGTCAACTGCAGGCCCTGTGCATTGACAATATTACGATTGCTATCCAACGTGAACTGACCATTACGGCTGTAAGCCACACTGCCGTTGGTGTTGAGCAGGCGATAAAAGCCATTACCGTTGATAGCTACATCCAACGAGCGAGACGTACTAGTAATAGAACCATTGCTAAAATCCTGCAGTACGGATGCCACTCGTGTTCCCAAACCCACGTTGGAACCAGCATACATATCAGCAAAAGAAATATTACTAGCTTTGAAACCTACAGTAGCGGAGTTGGCTATATTGTTGCCAATTACGTCCAGATTGTTAGAGGCAGCATTTAATCCACTGACCGCCTGAGAAAAGCTCATAGTGCTCTCCTGAATATTGATGAACTGTTATTCACTAGAAAGTGACGCGCGTTATAATCCGTAACTATTACAAAATCTGGCGTACGTTATCCAAGGTAGACTGACCACTAAGGCCCAGATCCAACAACGCTCCGTTGCTGCTGCTGACTACACCATTCACATACGCATAGTTCAGCGGTTCTGCAACCTGCTGAGCACCATTGGATGTAGCTGAAACCGAGATCGTATAAGCACCATCTGGTGCAGTAGTACCATCAGATGCTTTGCCATCCCAAGAATAGGCATGTACCCCGGCACTAAGCGCGCCCAGGTCCATACTGTGAACAACTTTGCCAGAACTATCAGTGATATTGATGGTGACGTTCTCAGCGGCACTTTCCAGTTCAACGCCGAACGGCGTAGCCGTTTCTTTACCCACCAGCACTTTGGTTCCAGGTACCAGCACGCCATGACCAATCAACGACGATGCCTGAATAGATTGGTTACTATTGATTTGAGTAGAAATAGATCCCAGCGTGGTATTCAACTTTTCAATACCGCTCACCGTGTTTAACTGCGCCAACTGAGACAACAGTTGGTTATTATCCATCGGATTAGTCGGGTCCTGATTCTTTAGCTGAGCGACCAAGAGGGTTAGAAAGCTGTTCTGTAAGTCAGCGCTGGTATTCCCGCTGACGGTCGATGTGGACGTCGTCGATGTCGTATTTTGGACATTACTGACAGAAGATGTGGTAGCCATGTATTCTCCAGATTACTGACCAATAGTTAATGTCTTCAGCATCATCGCTTTTGTGGTATTCAATACTTCCACATTCGCCTGATAGCTTCGGGACGCTGAGATGGTATTAACCATTTCATTGACGGGATTCACATTTGGCATGCGGACATAGCCTTTGGCGTCAGCCAACGGATTGCCCGGCTGATAGACAAGTTTTTCCGGAGAAGGATCTTCAATTACCTTGGCAACCTTCACACCACCTGTCGCTTGCCCCGGAGCAGAGTCGACTTCAAAAACTACCTGCTTAGCGCGATAGGGCTGTCCATCTGGGCCTGTAACGCTGTCAGCGTTAGCCAGATTACTGGCACTGACGTTGAGGCGTTGAGACTGGGCGGAGAGCGCCGAACCGGAAATATCAAAAATATTAAGTAACGACATGAGACATCAACCTTATATCTGCCATCAATGCTATTATGACGATCCGGACTGAAGTACCGACATCATACCTTTGATCTGCCCACTGATAAGCGTCAGACTACCCTGATACTTGAAACTGTTATCCGCGAAGTTGGTACGCTCGCGATCCATGTCAACGGTGTTTCCATCAAGAGCGGGCTGCGTCGGGACACGGTAGAGCAGATCGAGCTCAGGCTGCTGTAACTTCTGAGCGGGAATGTGGCGTGAGGACGTCAGGCTCAGTGACACGGATTGACCGCTAACGCGTCCCTGTTCCATCACTTTGTTCAGTTCCTTGGCAAAATCAATGTCACGAGCCTGATAGCCAGGAGTATCCGCATTAGCAATGTTGGCAGCCAAAATTTCCTGACGCTGGGCACGGAGATTCAACGCCTCTTGCTGAAACCGTAGCGCGGCATCTAATTTATCGAGCATACTCCCTCCGCAATTTAATTTTTAGTTCGTGTAGGATAATTCTCATCCTGTCAAAATCATCGTCTGAATAGACATAGAATGAAGTGCTATTTATTGCCTTAACGGTAAGCAAGTACCGCTAAACTGGTAACGTGGAATGATTGGGGTTGGAGAGCAGAATACTGATGCAGGATATCAGAAAATACATACAGTTATCGATTTTAGGCCTGCTAATTGCTCCAGTGCTGGTGAATGCTGCCGATCTCGCATCACAATTATCTCGTTTCTTTTCAGATAATTTTAAAGGCTCATCGAATACTGTGAATGTATTCGTGAAAACGCCTGAAGCCCAATGGCCTGCTTGTGAAAATCCGCAAATTTCGCTGCCGGGAAATGCAAGAGCATGGGGCAATCTTTCCGTATCTGTCCGTTGTAATCAGGATCGGCGCTTTATTCAGGTCGAAGTGCAAGTTACCGGCAATTATGTGGCGGCGGCGGCTCCTGTCAGTCGGGGAGCAGTGCTGGCATCGGGAGATATTCGAACCATCCGAGGCAGAATTGATCAGCTTCCCTCGCATACTCTGTTCTCTCTGGAGGAAGCTCAGGGTGCGGTAGCATTGCGAGATATCGCACCAGGTCAAGCCATTACGCAAGCTATGATTAGAAAACCTTGGGTGATCCATGCAGGGCAAACCGTACAAATCCTGGCCCAGGGAAATGGCTTTAGCGTGCGCAGTGAAGGAAAAGCCATGAACAATGCAGCATCAGGTCAGTCAGTAAGGGCTCGTACGGCTTCAGGGCAGCTCGTATCGGGTATTGCTACTAACGATGGGATTATTCTGATCTCACAATAATTTGCTAAAGTAATGCTCATTGCTGCCGATATGATGAACATAGTCACTGATGATAATACTGGTTAAAATGAAGCACCAGTTTAGGAAATAGATACTATTTCCTAGATTATCATCTTCATACCTTGTTATGACATGAGCACACTACCATGAGCATTGATCGGACCCAATCAGTCAATCCAGTAAACCCAGCTCAATCCTGGGATACTGGCGATGTGAGCAAATTAAAACGCAAAGAAGAAACCGGGCAACAGAGCGGTGTGGCTGGCACTCAGGTTAAACTGAGTGATGCTCAGTCCAAACTGATGCAACCGTCATCTCAGGATATCGATATCCAACGCGTAGAAACGCTGAAGCAGGCTATTCGTAACGGTTCATTGAAAATGAACGTTGGTAAAATTGCTGATGCATTGCTTAAAGATGCACAGGACTTGGTTTCAGGCGATTAATTTTATGGAAAAACTTGTAAAGCTGTTAGAACAACTGCTGCTCAATATGCGTGAACTTGGAGTTGTGCTATCGGATGAGCAATTGTTGCTCTGTGCTGGTCATGTTAATGGACCTGCTCTGCAAGTGATTACCGATAAGAAGAATTCGCTGTTAACGACTATCCAGCATTTGGATAAAATCCGACTGCAAGGAGAGTCTGCTTTACGGGTGACCGCCCCTTATACTACCCATCCTGTTGTATCCGAAATCTGGCAACAGATTACTGAATTGACTGAAACATTACGTGATAAAAATCAGCATAATGGTTTATTGCTTGGTTATCACCTCGATCATAATGAAAAAGCACTGGCAGTATTAAAACCGCATAATGCCCAACCTTTGTACGGACCAGATGGTCAATCGCGTAGTAATTCTCTTTCTGGTCGGCGTATCATTAGCTAACGCTCTCTACAACACCAACGTATTATGCGATAAAAACCCAGCGTAAATATTCTTGACGAATCACCTATAATTTACCGAGATTTCATTAGATACTACCTCAACTGATGTGCCCATCCGCCCGGATCCTGGCACATAAAATAGCATCCTGAATTCACTGTCGGCAGGTATCCCTTGCAAACCATAAGTCTGACCACTTGCGCCATCCAGATTGACACAGCGATTAATCGCACAGAGTTTAACAGCAAGATCTATCGGTGCGGGAGATTTCAGTTGATAGCGCCAGTAGATTATAGTCACGGACTGAGTGGCTGTTACCCCCAATCCAGAGGGAGGAAGCAGACCCGGAGAAGATGCCAATATCCCTTTGTATTGGAATGATGGCCCGGATAGACTTGCATTCCATCCACCTTCTTGGGCGTGGGCACTAAGCGACAACATTGCTGGCGCCATTCCCCAAAATGCGGCCATCATTCTTTTTTTCATTAGGACAGTTCGCCACCGATCATCGATGTCATTCTGATCTGCCGACTGTCACTGATCTCAAGATTCGACAATACAGCAATCTGCGGCAGGCTACGGCGTAGGAAGCGTGATAGCAATCCGCGCAATGCATGGTTAACCAACAATACCGGCGGCGCTCCCAAAACTTCCTGTCGTTGTAATGCCTGCCGAGCCTGCTCCAACAACCTATCGCTTAGTCCCGGCTCCAAACCACCGCCTCCTTGAAGGGCCTGTAACAGCAGACGTTCCAAGGCACCATCAAGACCAATTACCTGCAATTCAGTATCTCCAGGGAACCATTGCTGTGTTATCGCCCGCCCAAGAGCAATACGCGCAGCTGTCGTCAGTTCATTAGGATCAGTTTGTACCGGTGCATGTTCAGCCAACGTTTCAATAACCGTTCGCATATCCCGAATAGAAACCTGTTCGCTTAATAGATTTTGCAGCACCTTATGCAAGGTCGTTAATGTCACTACTCCAGGAATAAAATCCTCGGTCAACTTCGGCATTTCCTGAGACACACGGTCCATCAGTTGTTGCGCTTCCTGTCGGCCAAACAATTCACTGGCATGTAAGCTAAGTAAATGATTCAGGTGAGTAGCAACGACTGTGCTGGCTTCAACTACAGTATATCCTTGCGTTTGCGCTTGTTCTTTTAACGCACTTTCAATCCAGATGGCAGGCAAGCCAAAAGCAGGATCTTTGGTCAAATCACCTGGCAACGTACCTACTGCATTTCCCGGATTAATTGCCATCCAACGCCCTGGATGAGCCTCGCCACTGCCAATCTCAACACCTTTCATCAAAATACGGTAGCTGGCTGGCTGCAAATCCAAATTATCCCGAATATGCACAACCGGCGGCAGAAAGCCCATCTCCTGAGCAAATTTCTTTCTGATACTTCGTATACGACCAAGCAACTCGCCATTTTGCTGAAAATCAACCATCGGAATCAGGCGATACCCGACTTCCATGCCAAGCGGATCTTCCAACTGCACATCAGACCAACTGGCTTCAACCACCTGCGGTGCAACTGGTGTCGCCGCAGCGGCTTCAGTTGCTGCAAAAGCTGTTTTATTTTCCGCTTTTTTAATCCACCAGGCAAAACCCAACAACGCGGCAGTGAAAAGCAAGAAAACAAAGTTAGGCATACCTGGAACCAAACCGATCAGCCCCAGCACCCCAGCACTCAGGATCATAACTCTCGGATTACTGAACAGCTGAGTCACCATCTGCTGCCCAACATCCTGATCGGTACTGACTCGGGTCACGATAACACCAGCGGCGGTTGAAATTACCAGCGCAGGTATTTGCGCGACCAGGCCATCGCCGATAGTCAGCAACGTATAGTTTTCAACCGCCTGTCCCAACACCATATTATGCTGGACTACCCCAACCAGCAGGCCGCCGATAATGTTGATAGCCATAATCATCAGCCCAGCGATGGCATCACCACGCACAAACTTACTGGCACCATCCATGGAACCATAAAAATCTGCCTCCTGAGTTACTTCAGAACGCCGCTTCTTGGCCTCATCTTCACCAATCAAGCCGGCATTTAGATCGGCATCAATGGCCATCTGTTTACCAGGCATACCATCCAGCGTAAAGCGTGCACCAACTTCAGCAATACGGCCAGCACCCTTCGTGATAACCATAAAGTTAATCAGCACAAGGATAATGAACACAACAATACCAATAGCAAAATTGCCGCCTACTAGGAAATGACCAAATGCTTCAACTACATGGCCTGCAGCACCGGCTCCGGTGTGTCCATCCATCAGAATGATACGAGTCGATGCGACGTTGAGTGATAAACGCAATAGTGTTGAAAACAGTAGAATAGTGGGAAATGCGGCAAAATCGAGTGTACGCTGAGTGAACATGGCAACCAGCAGCACCATGATGGACAACGCTATGTTAAACGTAAACAACAAGTCCAGAACAAACGGTGGCAACGGCAGAACCATCATCGACAAGATGAGCAATATTAGAACAGGTCCTGCCATAACCTGCCATTGTGAACCCTTCATATTGTCTGGTAGGCGGAGCAAAGAGGCCAGGTTAGCCATCGGTTGTTTTCTCTTTAGCAAAATCCAGTGCATCCGGCACAGGTAAGTTTTTAGGTTTACGCGGAATCAAACCGCCTTCACGTTTCCAGCGTTTAAGCTGGTAAACCCATGAAAGTACTTCAGCAACGGCGGCGTATAATCCGGTAGGAATATGTTGCCCGACTTCAGTGTGGCGATAGAGAGCTCGAGCTAATGGCGGTGCCTCTAGGATCGGAATACGATTCTCTGAACCCAGTTCTCGAATACGCTGAGCTATCCGATCAGCACCTTTGGCCAGCACTTTAGGTGCATGCATCTTCTTCTCATCATACTTCAGCGCAACAGCATAATGAGTGGGGTTGGTAACAATCACGTCTGCTTTCGGAACATCCGACATCATTCTCCGCTGAGCAATCGCTCGCTGCTGTTGCCGAATACGACCTTTAATATGAGGATCCCCTTCGTGTTCTTTGTATTCGTCACGGATTTCCTGCTTACTCATACGTAAACGTTTAATATGGCTCCATATCTGCCACGCCACATCAAAAGCAACCATAGGGAACAGCCCAAGAATCACCCAAAAACAGCACAGGAAGGCAATATTCATCGCATCTTTTATCGCAGTCCCCATGGGTTCTGAGACAAGATGCAGCATGTCATTCCAGTTATGCAGCAGGAACCAGTAAGTAATCAAACCTACAACAACGGCCTTGAGAATAGCTTTAAATAGTTCGGCCAATACATGGGTTGAAAATATCCGCTTTAGCCCAGATAGCGGATTCATTTTACCAAAATCGAAGCTTATCGCCTTAGTACTAAAAATCAAACCGCCTAGTAATATCGGTGCAGCCAGAGCAACCAAAACAAGCCCACATAAGATAGGGACAAGCGCCAGCGCCATCTGATTAATTAACATACCGACATGAGAAATGATCAGCCGCTCATCACTGATAAAGTTGTGGTCAAAGCTTAATCCTTTAGCCATCATATCAGCCAGCCTGCCGGCCATACTGGAACCAGTTCCCCACAGAATAGCCAAACCGGCAATGAGCATAAGCACTGATGTCAATTCTCGTGATCGAGGTATCTGACCTTCTTCTCGGGCTTTCTCTGTTCGTTGGGGGGTGGGAGCTTCTGTTTTCTCCAGATCACTATCATCTGCCACTACAGTCGCTCCTGTTAATGCTCACTGACATAACGTTATAGAACGCTAGCATGACAAAATCCGGTAAATCGTTATGGGTAGAACAAAGAAGAAAATAAGCAGCTATTTATTTTATTGAATAAGGCGGGAACTAGGAATTTACGATCGGGGCACGCCCGATCGTAAAAATCCACATATTTTACGCCACCGATGCCCACTCATACAAAAGATGAGATGGGTGTCGAGGTGAAATCAAAAACCCAGACTGTCCAACAGATCGTCAACCTGATCCTGGTTAGCAACAATACCTGCAGCGGTTTTGTCAACCTGAGGCCCATTGAGCAAGCCTTCATTGGCACGACGATTTTCAGAGGGTTTCTCTGGAATATTTTCCAGCAAGACCATTAGTAACTGTTTCTCGATTTCCTGAACAACATCCATCATGCGTTTAATAACCTGCCCGGTTAGATCCTGAAAATCCTGGGCCATCATGATTTCCAGTAACTGGGCATTGGTAAACGCCGTGTGATCCGGTACAGATTCAAGATAGTTACGCGTATCGGTAACTAATTCACGCGCCTCAGAGAGCTCAATAGGATTCTCAAACCACTGATCCCAACGTGCTTTAAGAGACTTAGACTCTTCTTCCATTTGATTCTGGCGAGGCTGGGCTGCTTCAACACAACTCAATGCGCGTTCTGCCGCCTGCGCAGTCATCTGAACAACATAATCAAGACGATCACGAGCATCAGGAATCGCTTCTGCCGCTTCAGTGATAGCCTGATCTAAACCAAGCTCTTTCAGGCTATCACGCAACATGCGTGTCAACTGCCCGATACGAGAAATAATCTCTGTCGCAGACGCCTGATCGTTAATGGGCATCGGATGTGGATTCATGGCATCTCCTTACATACCAAGCTTTTCGAAAATCTTACTCAGCTTTTCTTCAAGCGTAGCGGCAGTAAATGGTTTAACAACATAACCACTGGCACCGGCCTGTGCTGCAGCAATAATATTCTCTTTCTTTGCTTCAGCGGTTACCATCAGCACTGGGAGCTTGGAAAGCGAGCCGTCGGCACGGATAGCCTGCAACAGTTCCAGCCCGTCCATATTAGGCATGTTCCAGTCAGAAATGACAAAATCGAAACCGCCTGAACGAAGCTTGTTCAGAGCATCTGCACCATCTTCCGCTTCTTCCACATTGTTGAAGCCCAGTTCTTTTAGTAGATTTCGAACAATACGACGCATTGTCGAAAAATCATCCACTACTAAAAATCTGAGTTCTTTATCAGCCATACCTACTCCTAAATATTATTGCTCACCCCGGAGCTGCTATATACGTAATGCCTGTCCGGCAGAAACTTGTGCCAGCATCCGCTGACTCACCTGGTGCAAATCCACCACCTCATCGACACCACCGAGTGCAATAGCCTCTCGAGGCATACCGAATACCACACAGCTAGCCTCATTTTGCGCGATCGTATACGCCCCCGCCTTATGAAGCTCTAGCATTCCCGCAGCACCATCATTGCCCATGCCGGTTAGGATTACTCCCACTGCATTTCGTCCGGCGTACTGTGCAACAGAGTGGAACAGTACGTCAACAGAAGGACGATGACGATTAACCGGCGGACCATCATGTAATTTGACCTGATAATTCGCACCACTACGTGCCAGCTCAAGGTGGCGAGCACCAGGAGCAATATACGCGTGTCCAGGCAGAACACGCTCACCATCCTCAGCCTCTTTCACTGTAATCTGACACAATTTATTCAACCGCTCAGCAAAAGACTTAGTAAACCCCGGTGGCATATGCTGGGTAATCAGTAACGCTGGGCTGGTTGGTGGCAATGGCTGTAATACATGCCTTATAGCCTCAGTACCACCTGTTGACGCACCAATCGCAATCAATTTTTCACTACTGAGCAAAGGCGTGCTAGGGAGTAATACGGTAGGTGCTGGTGATGCGCTGCGCTGAGGTAAACGGGCTTTGGCAGCCATCCGAATTTTTTCCGCAATCAGCTCACTGTATGCCAACATTCCTTCACGAATACCCAATTGAGGTTTGGTGACAAAATCGATGGCCCCCAGCTCAAGCGCACGCAAAGTAATTTCCGAACCTTTCCCTGTCAACGAAGACACCATTACCACTGGCATTGGGCGAAGCCTCATTAATTTCTCAAGAAAATCAAGACCATCCATTCGAGGCATTTCCACGTCGAGCGTCAACACCTGAGGATTGAACTTCTTGATTAAATCACGAGCCACTAATGGATCAGGTGCAGTGGCAACCACCTCCATATCGGGATGACTATTAATGATTTCGGTCATGATCTGCCGCATTAACGCAGAATCATCAACACATAATACTTTTATTTTGCTCATTATCTTTCCTTAGCCAGCCCATAAACAGTCTGCCCGCGCAGGTAGAATTCCCGGCTGATCTGACTGAAGTTCTCTGAATGTCCGGCAAACAATAATCCGCCCGGTTTAAGCAACGGAACAAAACGACGTAAGATGCGCTCCTGAGTCTCTTTATCAAAATAAATCATTACATTACGACAAAAAATCGCATCAAACGGTGCAGGTAAGGACCATTCTGGAGCCAACAAATTCACTTGTTGAAAATGAATCATGTTTGCTAGATCTGGACGAACCCGAGCCAGACCACTGTGTGGACCGGTTCCCCGCAAAAAGAAGCGCTGCATCTGCTGTGGTGAAAGCGAGCGCAGATCTTCCTGCCGGTAAATACCAGCAGATGCTTTCTCTAAAACCTGAGTATCAATGTCACTAGCTATGATTTGACAGTTACTAGCACGATCCCCACAGACTTCAGCAAGTGTCATTGCCAGAGAATAAGGCTCCTCGCCAGTGGAAGCAGCAGTGCACCAGATACTATAGCTTCCCTGCCGCTTACGCGCATGTTCAGCAAGAATAGGAAAGTGGTGCGCTTCACGAAAAAATGCAGTCAGATTAGTCGTTAACGCATTGATAAATGCCTGCCATTCGGCACTGTTCGGATCTGACTCCAGCAGAGCAAGGTACTGTCCAAAATCGTTAATGTTTAACAAACGCAACCGTCTGACCAAACGGTTATAGACCATTTCACGCTTATGATCGGCCAACACGATGCCAGCGCGTTGATATATAAGCTGGCTGATTCTCCGGAAATGAACATCAGACAGCGGCAACCGTTCAACCATCTGACTCAAAATAGATGTAGAACCTGAACGATTTGGCGATGGTGTATTTTTCATATCTGACCGCCCGAAAATGGATAGATGATTTTATTGTTTTCCAATCAGACTTACCATTATGACTATTACAGGTCTCATGCTTTGCTCTCCGGCTCCGTCACTCAATCGGCAGCAACTGCCAACATACCACCGGGGAACATGTTCTTATCAGCATGTATGCGGCGAATTAATGATGGTAATCATGCGATGGTTTTGAACAACGTTGCCTACATTGTTCATCATGAAGATCGTTCACAAAAACAATCAGCCCCTCATCATCGCCATAACCTTGAACACTAATATCATTATCAGCCAAACTAACTGACTGGCAATCACCTATAGGACATCTTTAAAGTACGCCTATACAATTGGCATTAGTTACATCAATCGGCAGCATTAAACCTTTCTTTAACTAAATAGACGTCATAACGATAACAAAAATCAAAATTGCAATTTTTGTCTCAAAAATGCCTGTTCTTCAACACTGTCTGAAACCATTAACGCACAATAACCCTTAAAAACATCTTAAGTAAACAGTATTCAATATAGATCCTCCACACTATATTTTCTGTTCCGTGATACAGATTCTTATCAAAGATAAATCAACAGCCTAAAAATCAGCCAAACAAAACCTATACTCAACATCCTTGCTTAGGATAAATTTTCATTATTACTTAACTATCAATGCAATGGGGTGATAAACACCCCACCCCATTCAGCGATTAAAAAGTCTCCCAGTTATCTGTAGTGTTACCAGACCTGACCTTTTTCTCTTTTTCTGCCATAACTGATGTTGCCAACAGAGCAGTTTTGGCAACATGTGCTGGTACCTTGGCGGTTGCACTATGTAGTAATGATGCTGAATTTTCCGATACACGGAATACCGCTACTGCCTGATTCAATACCCGGACTTGTTCTTCCAACGCATTTGCTGCAGAAGCCGACTCTTCAACCAGCGCAGAGTTCTGCTGAGTAACTCGATCCATTTCTGTTATGGCTTGACCCACCTGGTCAATACCACGACTTTGTTCTTCGGATGCCGAAGCGATTTCTCCCATGATGTCCGTAACACGTGTAACGGCACCAACAATCTCGCCCATGGTTTCTCCCGCACTTTCAACCAGCACAGAACCCTCTTCAACGCGATTTACCGAATCCTCAATCAATGATTTAATTTCTTTCGCAGCTTGCGCACTTCGCTGAGCCAGATTGCGCACTTCTCCTGCTACAACAGCAAAACCTCTTCCTTGCTCTCCAGCTCTGGCAGCCTCAACGGCAGCATTAAGAGCCAGAATATTAGTCTGAAACGCAATACCGTCTATAACACTGATGATATCAGCAATTTTCTGTGAACTACCTGCAATGTTATGCATAGTTTTAACCACATTATCAACGACCGTACCGCCTTTTTGCGCAGTTTCAGAAGCACTCAAGGCCAGTTGGCTTGCCTGACGTGCGTTTTCAGCATTCTGCTTCACAGTCGATGTCAATTGCTCCATGCTCGCTGCAGTTTCTTCAATCGCAGCGGCTTGCTGTTCAGTTCTGGATGACAAGTCACCGTTGCCCGCGCTGATTTCCGATGCTCCAGAATAAATAGCATCTGCACTCAGCCTAACCGCACTAACCGTCGTAAAGAACTCAGTCTGCATATGCCGCAAGCTATCAGCCAAAACCCCCATTTCGTTTGTGCCATGGAAATCAATCCGTGTTGTCAAATCACCCTTCGCCATATGACGAATATGACCGATAAGATTATTCAATGGCTGAATAAGTGAGCGGTTGATACCCAGCCAGACAATCAGCGCCATTGTGATAACGAGCATAGCCACCGATATCAACAACCATAATGCCGTCGAATAAGATGCATTATTCTCTTCTACAGCACTGGCATACACTTTGTCATAAGACTCTTTGTAAGAGTAATAGGCCTTTTCGAACCTGTCCTGAAAACCTTGGGTCGGCTGATCGAAAAATTCCTTCATTCGGCCGTTAGAGATAAAAACAATCAACTCACTTAATGCACTGTTCAGTGTCGTATAATTATCCTTTACCACTTGAGCAATAGCTGGATCTTGTTGATTGGTATAAGTAATTTTTTCATAATTAGCAAAATGAGTATTAGCGATAACCAGTTGTTTTTTCGCCAGTTCAATCAATTCATTCGCTGACACACCGCCGGAAACACCGCCCGATAAGTCCATTGCATAACGGGTTCCTGCACGATTTAGGGTATTGCGAGTCTGCAATAAATAAGACCAAGTAGATTCAAGTTCCGACTTTTGCTGATTAATAATCCTTGTTGTCGTGAAAATATCTCTATCTAGCTTTAATGCATTAAAAAATAGTCCACCAGAAATAATTTGAAGAGCAATGAACAACCCAAGAATAGTAACAATCCCAGTAACAACTCTTACACGATTCAGCATATTAAGCCTTAATTGCAACGTTCACTGATGCTTTGGCATCTCTATGACTTTTTGAATTTCAAAAAACTGAGGGTATTAAATGATATGGGCCACCGAAGTGGCCCATTATGGCTGGAGTATCAAGCTTTAATAACACTATCAACCAGCGCCATTTCTTCACTGCTGAGTAGTTTCTCAATATCGACCAGAATAAGCATTCGCTCACCCAGAGAACCTAATCCAGTGAGGTATTCCGTTGACAGAGTCACCGCAAATTCCGGTGCAGGGCGAATTTGATCAGCGGTCAGTGACAGTACATCAGACACGCCATCAACTACGATACCCACGACACGTTGTCCCAGATTTAATACGATAACGACGGTATTATCATCATAGTCAACTTCCTGCTGCATAAATTTAATGCGCAAATCGACTATCGGTACAATGACGCCGCGAAGGTTAGTTACACCTTTAATAAAACCAGGGGTATTTGCAATACGAGTAACCTGATCATAACCGCGAATCTCTTGAACCTTCAAAATATCCACGCCGTACTCTTCATCACCCAGCGTGAAAATCAAAAATTCTTGACCTACTGTCTCGCCTGCTAGTTTTGTGACATTTGCAAGTCCAGTCATGTTTCTCACCTTTAATCTATAGCTGTAATTTGCTGTTAAGCTGCGGTTTCAACCACACGCTTTTCCCGATAAAGCGCCTGCAACGCAGAAACATCCACAATTAGCGCTACGCTACCATCACCCAAAATAGTTGCGGCTGAAACGCCTGGCACCTTGCGGTAGTTGCTTTCCAGGTTTTTCACAACAACCTGATGCTGACCAATTAACTGGTCAACCAGCAAGGCATAACGACGGCCTGCACTCTGTAGAATAACAACGATGCCCTGAGTGGCATCCGTCTTTGCTCCGGCAACATCGAATACCTGATACAGCTCAACCAGTGGCAGATATTCGCCACGAACCTGCAACACTCGCTCGCCTCCTGCAAGAGGATACAAATCCTCGGCCTGAGGTTGCAGAGACTCCATGACAGCGTTAAGCGGCAGGATGAACACTTCATCATTAACCTTAACCGACATCCCATCCAGAATAGCCAGCGTAAGCGGCAGAAGAATCCGGATGGTAGTTCCCTTGCCCTTCACGAAATGGATTTCAACATGACCACCCATTTCTTGAATATTCCGCTTCACCACGTCCATACCAACACCACGGCCTGATACATCGGTCACTTTCTCTGCAGTAGAAAAACCTGGGGCGAATATTAGCATACCGACTTCCTCATCCGTCATGCTATCACTCACCGCCATGCCTTGAGACAAGGCTTTGGCCAGAATACGCTCGCGATTCAAACCTGCACCGTCGTCAATTACTTCGATGCAGATATTACCCCCCTGATGTTCTGCAGACAGAGTCAGGTTTCCAATGGCTGGTTTGCCCGATTCAATACGTTTTTCTGGCGATTCAATGCCGTGATCAAGACTGTTACGCACAAGATGTGTTAGCGGATCAATGATGCGTTCAATCAGACTCTTATCCAACTCGGTTGAACTCCCTTGCAGAGTCAACTCAACCTCTTTACCCAATTTGGCAGCCAAATCACGCACCAGACGTGGGAAACGACTGAATACATATTCCATCGGCATCATACGGATGGACATTACTGACTCTTGCAGATCGCGTGCATTTCTTTCCAGTTGTCCCATGCTATTAAGCAGATCACCATGGGCAACTGGGTCAAGGGCACTGGAACGCTGAGCTAACATAGATTGGGTAATAACCAGTTCTCCAACCAGGTTAATGAGCTGGTCAACTTTTTCCACCGCAACACGGATACTGGTATCACCAGTTTTCTGTCTGCCTTTCGCTGCATCACCATTGCCACCTGCTGGTTTAGTCGTCGGTGCAGCAACGGCTGGAGCAACAGGTGATACCGGCGCGGCAGGAGCAACAGGCTCGTCAGCAACGGTTGTTGCAGATGCCGCAGGAGCATCCTCGACAAGCTCAGCACTAGGGGAAGACTTGAAGCTAACCTGGTCCGGCTCCAGAACGAAACACAACACGGCGCTGATGTCATCTTCACTGGCTGAGGTGTCCAGTGTAAGTTCAACGCTGTTACTGGTTTGGATAGAATCTTTCACCGTTCCCAGATTTCCCAGTTCCTCAAGCAACTGAGGAATATCTGACTCTTTCAGGTTGGTAAGAGCAATTCGTAATCCCGAATTGCCACCAGCAGCAGCTGGTGCAGAGGGAGAGGAAACCGGCTGTTCAGCCGCTGCTTTGACCGGAGAAGCCCCAGCAGAGCCATTTTCTTTGGACTCCAGAGCAAGCTGGCGCAGAGCCTGACAGATATATTCAAAGCTCTCGGCGTTGGGCTCCTGCGCGGTTTTGTAAGCATCCAACTGATCCTGCATGATATCTTTGGTTTCCAAAAACAGGTTGATAATATCAGTGCTCAATCGCATTTCACCGCGCCTAGCACCATCCAACAGGTTTTCTAATATATGTGTAGTTTCCTGTAATACAGTGAAACCGAATGTCCCTGCGCCCCCTTTAATCGAGTGAGCAGCGCGGAATATGGCATTCATCTGTTCCGTATCGGGCGCCAACGGATCAAGTTGCAATAAATGTTGCTCCATGTCCGCCAACAATTCATCTGCTTCATCAAAAAATGTTTGATAAAAAGCACTCATGTCCATGCTCACGTGGGTCACCTCTGCTGTGAATCGCGGCTTGTTGAAGAAGGTGTCGCCTGACTATCAGGTGCTGCTGGCAATGCTGTTGTAGGCTGCCGACGGTTTGTCGCCGATGCGCCATTCGCTCCAGATACCGGCACCGCTGTTGCGGGTGCCTGAGCAGGAGACACAGTTGAGCCAGATGCAGGCGTCCCATTGTTTTCGGGCTTTGGTATAGCTGTGCTGTTACCGTTATCGACAGGCGCAGTAACTTGCTTGGCTTTATCCATACCCATATTCTGTAAATTTTCTATCTTATCAATATTTACTGCGCTACTTTCAGCATTCTCACGCTCGATGTTCTCCTGTGCCTGCTTATTCAGGACAACCAGACTGATACGTCGGTTAATAGCATCACTGCCCCCTTTAGCCTGCTTAAGATTCATCGTGTCGGCCATGCCAACGACGCGCAAGACTTTACCATCGGCTAGTCCGCCTGCAATCAGTTCACGCCTGGACGCGTTAGCACGATCCGCAGATAACTCCCAGTTACTATAACCGCGTTCACCCATTGCATACTGTGCATCATCAGTATGGCCCGATAAACTAATTTTATTAGGGATATCATTTAAAATAGGCGCGATAGCTCGCAAAATATCACTCATGTAAGGTTCGACCTGAGCACTGCCAGTCTTAAACATTGGGCGGTTGTTACTGTCAATAATCTGAATACGTAATCCTTCATCGACCATTTCAATTAATAGATGCGGTCGCAATGCCTTAAGGCGAGGATCAGCTTCGATCAACTGATCGAGGCGCTCTCGCAGTTTGTTCAGCTTTATTTCTTCAAGACGTCCGTCCATAGTATCAATCTGCCGCTTCACATCGCCTTCCTGCTGTGTTGGATCGGAACCACCACCAGGGATGGGATTAGAAGCATCGCTCATCTTTGGACCAGATGTGATAGCGATTTTCAGTGGCGTACGGAAATATTCAGCAATCTGAGCCAATTGAGAAGGCGAGGAAATAGCTATTAACCACATGACCAGAAAAAGAGCCATCATAGCAGTCATGAAGTCAGCATAGGCAATCTTCCATGAACCACCGTGATGGGCAGCATGTCCCGATTTACGTTTTTTGCGGATAATGGGATGCTGATGTTTCATGCGTCATTTTCCGATGCCTGCTGTGCTGGAGCCTTCACATTACGAATATGTTCTTCCATCTCAGTAAATGAAGGACGAACCGTTGAATAAAGGGTTTTGCGTCCGAATTCAACGGCAATCTGCGGCGCATAGCCATTCAGGCTGGACAAAAGAGTCACTTTGATGCATTGAAGGACCTTGATTTTCTCTGAATTTTTCTGGCGTAACAACGATGCCAGAGGCGATACAAAACCATAAGCCAGCAAAATACCAAGGAACGTCCCCACCATTGCATGAGCGATCATCATGCCCAATTCAGCAGCCGGTCGATCAACAAATGCCAGTGAATGCACCACCCCCATTACTGCTGCAACGATACCAAACGCTGGTAAACCGTCCCCCATCAGGTTCAGACTAGTTGCAGGCACTTCCACTTCATGCTCGACGGTTTCAATTTCTTCATCCATGAGCGTCTCAATCTCAAACGCATTCATGTTGCCACTGACCATCAATCTGAGATAATCCGTGACAAATTCTACGAGATAGTTATCAGCCAAGATGCGGGGATAATTGGAGAAAATTTCACTTTCCTTCGGGTTATCGATATCAAATTCCAACGAGAGCATACCCTGCTGACGAGACTTGGCCATCAGTCGGAATAATACAGCCATCAGATCCATGTACACGGCTTTCGTATATTTGGGGCCTTGCAATAAAACCGGTAACGCTTTTAGCGTCGCTTTGATCGCCTTGGCGTTGTTACCGACAATAAATGCGCCAACAGCTGCGCCACCGATAATCAGCAGTTCAGAAGGCTGATACAACGCACCTAACTCGCCACCAACGATAAGATAACCGCCAAGTATGGAGCCTATAGTGACAAGATAACCCAATATAACCAGCACAAGAATTCCTTATAGATAGTAAAAGGGTGGCCTAGAGAGTTATAAATGCAGTTTTACCAACGACTTATTTGGAGGGAACACTGTCATCGAGCAATGAACGCGCGATGACAGAACCACAAAATCGCCATCAGGCTCAGACTGCATGTTTAACCTGTTCGTCCAGCAGTTGAGGTATCATATCGGCAACACTCGGCGAAAGTTTACGTCTTTTTACTGCTCTAGAAGGTGGCTGGCATAAACTGCAGACAAAACTATTTTTTGGCTGATGCGCATGGGTGATAAACATGCCCTTGCAACAATTACATGAGGACAACTGCAACATGCCGCTATCGACAAACCGTACCAGTGTCCAGGCTCGGGTCAACGCCAGTAAAGGCACATCGCTTTGAGGGGCACATTGCTCAAGATAAAGGCGATAGGCTTTTATGACTGCTTCAACGCCACTGCATTGACTATTTTTAAGCAAAAAAAGATAGGCATTATAGAACATGGAAGAATGGATATTCTGTTCCCATGTCATGAACCAGTCGGTAGAAAAAGGAAGCATACCTTTAGGTGGAGGACTACCTCTTAACTCTTTATAAAGCTTGATTAAGCGGCCACGGCTCAACTGAGTTTCGCTTTCCAACATCTGCAAACGAGCCCCCAGTGAAATAAGCTCCATTGCAAGCTGAATATCTTTAGCTTCCTGAACAATACTTTTCTCAGCCATCATTATGCCCTTTTCTTAGGCAAGCTCTCTTCCTTTGAAGACAGCTCTTGCAACAAATGACTTGACAACAAAATCCCGGTATGAATCTGTTGCAGATCATCAACCCGGGATTCTTGTGTTAACAATTTAATAGTATTGTGATCACTGAAGCGAAAATGGCATATCAACTGATTGGTTTCAGCGAGTTTTACCATTTGAGGTAGGGTCAGTTGCATCAATGCATCTGCCATTTCCTCATTGATGCCCAAACGGAACATTGCTGATGCTTTTTCGTCGTTTATTAATCGCTGAGCCAGTAACAAATAAGACAAATTAATGTCATAAATGTGTTTGAGTAATTCAGAGGTACCCATATTCCCATCCCGACAGACTATGTTTCAAACATAAGTTAGGTGATAGACTGCTCACCCGCTAAACAATCACTCTCCATAGGTGGCATGAAAACTATCGGTGCCAGATAATTCTACTACTTTATAATCTTTAAAAATGACGAAAAATACAGCATCTGCCCTGATGCGTCTGAGACTCCATCTGTTCATAATTCTAGGTTCATCCTTTTTCCGTATTGCGTCCAACATAGAACGTAGGATTAGTCCTAATCCTTAGTAACTGTAACGCCTTCCGCCTGATTCACACAACGCAGACACATCAGCATTTTGATAATTATGTGATATATATCACAAAACAGAAGGGAGCAAAACACAATATTTCACTAATTTTTACCTCGCAATGAAATTTTCCTGAAGACAATGCCAATTTTGATGCGAGAAAAAAACTTCCCACAATCATGCGCAAAGCCGATAAAAAATACAACAAATTGATTTAAAACAAAAAAAATACTCAAGACTCCAAATCACAATTCTATAATCACATCAACTTACATTAGATCACCTAATTCGATAACATGAGTTATTATATGCAAATGAAGTAATGTCACCATAAAGAAAATAATAGCAAGCTTCACGATGCACTGTGAATATTCCTGTTCAATAAGAGTACGCACTGTTTGAGCACAGTGTGTTGAGCCGCTCTTGTTAGGTGCATAAAAAACCATCAATAAAAGCAGGTTACAATATAAAAAAGCAAAAGAAGTGGTAGCCTGAAAAGCCTTTTCAATCATCTCTTTCATCTATTGCTATCAATATTGGCAAAATACGATTGTCACTCCCACTATTATGTCAATTCGGGATGTAAGACTTCCCCAGCAGCGTCGAGCGTTACCAGCTTGTTAACTCGTCTCACCTTTCTAATTGTTAGGCATCACTTATGTCGATTAATTACCGACTAACTGAGTATATAAAGCTAGAAGCTGACACTCCTTCACCACTAGATTCGTGATCGACATCGCATTGAAATTCATGAGTGTTTCAAATTATATAGCGATGTTGGATTATGTTGGTATTTTGGATAAGGACTGCAACACAACTGTTTCCAGAAACAAAAATTCCCAAATCACACCTGTACATAGTACGGTTAGTGCACATATGTTTTTCCTGAAAATGAGCGAATGGATATGAAAATGATGTCAAAGTCTGAACAACAGGGTAAAGCCGGCATCCTAGGTAATCTTGGACTCGTACCGTTATTTGTCATCATTCTGGGCGGCATCATGCTGTTGTTTGCCCTGGCTATAGGCACTGCCAGCTATTTTCTGGTACGCGCCAACCAAAATCTGGATTATGTCACTCAGGAAATTGATGTCCGCCTCGGTTTGTCAAACAGCTCCAACCATCTCAGAACCGCTCGCCTGCTCATTATTCAAGCTGGCGCTGCCGTTCGTGTTGGAGACACAGACGTATTCAATAACAACCTGAAGCAAGCGGAGCAACGCATTGCTTCCTCGAAAGACTCCTTCAAAGTTTATGAGAACCGAGTCGTCAAAACAGATGCTGACCTAGCCTTAGAACCAGAACTGAATAAAGCCTATAACGATTACATTGAAAAAGGCATCATGCCGATGCTGAAGGCAGCAAAAGATGGTTATTTTGAAGAGATCCTGACACACGAATCAGAAGAGGTCCGCGTGCTAGATGAAGCTTATAATAAGCCCTTGTTAAAAGCGATCGCGCTTCGTACTGAGCGAGCCAAAGCACTTAATAGCAGTGCTCAATATGAGGCTGTGATGGGATATACACTGATGGCTATCAGCTTCACCATTGCTATTGTGATGACCCTGCTCACCTTCTTGTTCTTGCGCGGTACGCTTATTAAGCCGATGAACCGGCTGGTACAACGCATTCAACGTATTGCCCAAGGTGACCTGACACAACCCAACGAAATCTACGGCAAAAACGAAATCGGCACACTGGGTCATAACATCCAGCAAATGCAAGCATCGTTGGTACATACCGTTTCTACAGTGCGTGACAGTGCGGACTCCATTTATCAGGGAACGACCGAGATCACTGCAGGCAATAGCGATCTATCTTCACGAACTGAACAGCAAGCTGCGGCAATCGAACAGACTGCTGCCAGCATGGAGCAGTTGACTGCTACCGTCAAACAGAACTCCGATAATGCGCACCATGCCAGCCAGCTAGCCTCTACTGCATCTGGCAAAGCCAGACAAGGAGGTGAAATCGTCGAAAATGTAGTCACCACAATGAACAGTATTTCTAACAGTTCACAGAAAATTTCCGAAATCACTAATATGATTAACAGCATTGCCTTCCAGACGAACATTCTGGCGTTAAACGCTGCTGTAGAGGCAGCCCGCGCTGGCGAGCAAGGCAGAGGATTTGCGGTTGTAGCAGGTGAAGTTCGTAGTCTGGCACAGCGCAGCGCTCAGGCCGCCAAAGAGATTGAAGGGTTGATCTCCGAATCCGTCTCACTGGTTCATAATGGTTCAGAACTAGTAGACAAAGCGGGTCAGACCATGCATGAAATTGTCCGTGCCGTCAGTAGTGTAACCGACATTATGAATGAGATCGCTTCCGCTTCAGATGAACAAAGCCGTGGCATCACTCAAGTTGGTCAGGCAATCTCCGAGATGGATAGTGTGACACAGCAAAACGCAGCATTGGTACAACAAGCATCTGCGGCAGCCAGTTCACTCGAAGAGCAAGCGATGGTGCTAACGCGTACAGTGTCCTCCTTTAAACTCTCCAACCACATTCAGGACAGAGCTTACACATCGGCTCCCATCATGCCCAAGCCTATGCTGGCTGCATCAACAGCGACTGCTTTACGCGCTTCTTCGAGTATAAAGCCCGGTAATGATAACTGGGAAACCTTCTGATCATGCGGGCCGATACAGTCAGTCACCTGTATCGGCCCATTTATTGGGCGGCAGACTGGTATAGCTCGACAAATATTCCCTCTGGGCTGTTAAGCTCATTGAAAAACCAGACTCCTTCGGGATAGTCTTCCAGGGCAATGAGGTACATCGTTCCTTCCTGAAATGGTTCTACCGTCAGGATGATTCCTTCCCGGCGCACGTCACCATCGGTTTTTACTGTCACTTTATCATCGACATTCACTCATCCACCTCCATTCATCACGACCATACAACTGCTGACCAATGTACAAACATTGATGACAACCCTTGGATAATATACAAGAAATAATTCGAGTTGCATGACAACGCGGCTTCTGGCAGCGTTGTCATGCAACCTAGTCACTTACTTATGTAAGCTGCCGGAGCACCTCAGTTGCTGAGTGACAAAACTATAAATAACCTTGCCCTTAAAGGCTTATATATGGCGTTGTCCTGCAACTCGAATATTTTGGTTATAAACCCGTTATCTGGCTAACCAACAGGAGTGAGCAATGAAAAAAACAATTATGGCCATCAGTCTGGCAATCGCAGCGTCTACTGTAGCGCTTCCTTTTGCTAGTCTGGCCGCAGTAAAAGACGAAATGGGCGCTATGGCGAAGAGCTATAAAAGCGCCTCAAGTGCCACCGATGCAGCTACGCTGAAAACAGAGCTGTTGAACATGAAAGCCCATGCAACCAAGGCCAAGGCAGACCCAGAGTTCAACAATAGTCCGAATAGCAAAGTTTTTAACGAAGGGCTGGGAAAACTGCTCCAGCAAATCGATGCAGCTATCGCACTGGTTGATTCGGGTAAATTGCAAGAAGCCAAAGCAGCAACAGATGAACTGAAAAAAACCCGCGCCGAGTACCACAAAAAACTAGGCGTATAACTCTGATGTTAACACCGCAGCAGTAGCCCCTTATGACTGTTGCGGCTTTTTTATTTCCCTGTCAATAATCAATTAAAACTGCACAATATATCTTCACCTTATTGATATTATTTGGCCAAATAATTCCGCAAATTGACACCTATTAGAGACATACTATAAATAGAGAAAATCAATATAAATCATACTAAAAAATAAAAACAGCCCATTAAAAAAACCTTGCAATACATACAAAATTCAATTATTTCGATTCATGCAAACATATTTACTATCAACATAAAAAAACCATATACCAGTTACTCTGTTCATGTTAGAAAATTTCACGCACTGGAGATGCGTTCCGATTTATTCATTTCTCTCAGCACAGCAAGGCAACAATGTCTACCATGTAGAAAAAAGCATTATCTTCCCCATATGTCGTCATTACAAAAAATATTACTTTTCAAAATGATAAATAAATTACCAGCAAACAGCGATTCAATGCTTGCTCATAAATCACTTGAAAGCGAAACAAGACTTGAGCTTCATCAGAAAAAGCATATAAATAATTTTCACATGATTCATATTTATAAATCAGCCACTCTCTCCGTTTTCCGAACATTCGCAATATCCTGTTTGCTGATGACTGACCCATCAGCCATCGCTGCCATCACAACGGACCAACTGGTTTAATATAGGCCATACCATACACCATGGGACAACACGTAAAACACCCTGTTATCTCTATTGTTTTATTGCATTGCCTCAAAAACCAACGGCTGGACTCACACATGAATGAAACAGATAAAAGTATCGTCTCCTTATTTATTATTGGCACACTGATTGCCGTCGGCAAAGTATTGTCGGGTAGTGAACCCATCACACTCCGATTATTTATTGGCCGAGTAATGCTGGGCGGCTTTGTCTCAATGATGGCAGGTATCGCACTGGTACAATTCCCCGATCTGTCGCCTGTCGCCATCAATGGCATTGGCGCAGCTCTTGGCATCGCTGGTTACCAAGCTATTGAACTGCTTATCCAACGTCGTATTCGGCAACTGGGTGAACAGGCTGCACCGGAGAGAAAAGATAATGCTCAGTAACTCCCCAAACCTGACTGCGTTTTTGGATATGCTGGCTTTTTCTGAGGGTACAGCGACGCATCTACTCACCCGAAACCGCGGTTACGACGTCATTGTCACTGGCATCGATGGCAAACCAGAAATATTCACCGACTACCAAGATCATCCATTCGCTAATGGTCGACCAGGTAAAGTATTCAATAAACAAGGACAGCGATCCACCGCAGCCGGTCGCTATCAGCAACTCTACCTCTATTGGCCAACTTACAAGGCACAGTTGAAACTACCGGATTTCGGCCCTAATTCGCAAGATACGCTAGCTATTCAACTCATTCGTGAGCAACGTGCACTGGATGACATTATTCAAGGCCGAATTGCCCATGCCATCACCCAATGCAACAACATCTGGGCTTCCTTGCCGGGGGCTGGCTATGGCCAACACGAGCATGACATCGAACACCTGCTCACGGTATACCAACAAGCAGGTGGGGAGGTGGCATGAAAAGCAGCATGATCATCGCGGTCATCATGATGCTGCTTAGCGCCGGCGTGGGTGTGCAGTCCTGGCGGCTGCACACCACTCTCCAGTTAACTGAGCAACAGGCACAAACGTTGTCACTGCAGCAAACCGAGCTGGATGAAAAGTCTGGTCAGTTAAAAACGCTGTCTGAGCAAGCTGAACGTAACAACATTGAACAGGCACGATTACGCAACATGGCTGCAGATACTCAAGCAGCGCTCTCTGAACGGCAGAAAGTGATAATGAGATTACAACATGAAAACGAAGAACTTAACCGCTGGGCTAGCACTACCCTTCCTGCTGATATTATCCGGTTGCGCCAGCGCCCCGCCCTCACAAGTGGCCGTGCTTACCGTGAATGGCTGTCCCAGACTGACTCCGTGCAGATTTCCAGTAGCCAACCCACAAACCAACGGTGAACTAAATAATCTTTTGGATGAAACAGAAGCTGCGTTGGCGACATGCGCAGACCAGGTGGATACTATTATTGCCTGTCAGACCAAAAACATTACCACCGTAGCAGGTATACAAGCCACATCCCCTGCACTTCCAACCGAAAAAAGGAGTATCCCTGGAGAGAGCAGATGGACTGATATTCCTGAGTAAAACGATATCTGTTCGACCAGCTTACTGAATAAAGACAAGCAGTTTTTGGACAAAAATATCAAGCAGGAGGAGCACGCTCACGTTACTTTAGTTCAATACATTTTTTGATTTCAGGATTTCCATCATCAGTGGGCATTATTATTCAGGGACTCATGGAAGTGATCGTTGCCATATTCATACAATCACACACCGTGATTTCCCTGACGTCACTCAATCTTCTGAACCAGTAGAAACGCCTTACTGGCTTCACAGTAATCATGCAAAATGACAAATAAACGTTGACTATAAAAATTTCATACAGAAAAAAACATTATTAAAGAATGGCCCAGACACAAAAAAACCGCCTCGTGGCGGTCATGTTATTTTAATTATTTCTTTATATCACAAGCACTTATCGCATGGTGCCCAGAGCGGGACTTGAACCCGCACAGCGCGAACGCCGAGGGATTTTAAAAAGTTAATGCCTGCTTTTTATATCATAGAGTTACGTTAATTCAATACGTTAGCAGTATTCAATTCAGGTTAATGCGAGCTAATACGGAAATCTGCTGCCATCGATTTAACGTGGCAGCGCCCCATGATTATTCATCTGTGGTTAAAGAATCAAACGGGTTGAGAGTTACCGCCGCATCCAGATGATCCGGCGCGAAATGCGCATACCGCATGGTCATAGTGATAGAGCTATGGCCCAATATCTGCTGCAACACCAGAATATTGCCGCCGCGCATCATGAAGTGGCTGGCAAAGCTGTGCCTGAGAACGTGGGTCAACTGCCCCTCAGGTAATTCAATGTGCGCTTTCTTTAAGGCGTGCTTAAATGCCTCATACGCTGGTTTGAAGAGTTGGCCGCGCCGCTTGGGCAACAAGGCGTGCATTCTTTCAGAAATAGGAATGGTTCGGTTTTTCTTTCCTTTGGTTTTGACGAATGTAATCCTGCCGGGAAGGATTTGCGATTGTTTCAGGGTTTGGGCCTCGCCCCAACGCGCCCCCGTCGCCAGGCACAAGCGAACGATGATACCGAGATCTTTATTCTCTGATTCATCGCAGGCAGCAAGCAGGCGCTTAATTTCATCCGGGTAGAGAAAAGCCAGTTCCTGATCGCCTTCCTTAAACTGGCGTATGCCATCCAGCGGGTTTTCTTTTTCCCACTCCCCCATGCGCTTCAGCTCAGAGAACACCGCCCGCAGGTAGGAATATTCGCGGTTAACTGTGGCCTCTTTGATGGCCGTCTTCCCTTTTGGGTTCCATTCACCTTTTAACCGGCGTTCGCGGTAAACAGCGAACATATTTTTATCAACGTCTACCGCAAAGGGATTACCCAGCCGAACACAGATTGCCATCAGTTTAGCGTAGCGGTCTTCACCTGACTCCAGCGTCTGGCCATGCATGTCGTACCATCGCTGGATCAGGTCTTGCAGCGTTGTGCTGTTGGTTTCGGTTGATATCCCTTTTTTATCCGCCATCAGGCGGCGCTCATACGCGAGTGCCTCACCTCTGGTAGTAAATTGTTTACGAACGCGCTGACCATCGCGCCCATAGGGGAAGCATTGGCAAAGCCATTTGCCGGACGGAAGTTTGCTTACAGCCATATAATATTATCCAGTAAAGCTCTGCCATTGTTCTTCACTGATTATTTTCAGTGGAATGCCGCGATTATCCCGGTAGTCTATTGCTTTTTCGATTTTCCGACCGTGAGCCTGATATCTCCAATGTTTACAACTCAATGTACCAATAATAAGAAAATCAAGTTTTGCTGTTATATTATCAATCACCTTCCCGCCTGCATCTTCAATCAGTTTTTTACACACTGATCTTTTTCCATAAAGGAATTCACCTGTCAGACAAACTGTTGCATTGGAAAGAACTAAGCTCTCTATATCATCCACTGGTAAGCGAGTTGCCAGCCCATCCACTACACCGGAATCGACATCACTTCCGGTAAAAGCGATTAACGCTTTTTTCAATTCATCACGTTCTTCTGATGTAATGATCCCATCGGCAAGAATCCGGTTAACCAATGCGTATAACTCTTTTCCAGGGTAATTAACTTTGAGCGAAGCATTAGATGATAGCCACCAATTTAAGTATCTTATTTCTGAATCATTAAGCTCATGATTCGCCATCATTCCTTTACATAGGCCTTCCAATAAATGCTTGTCCGCTTCATCAGAGTACAAATCAAGCTCAGGTAAATCAGACAGCTCTTTTTGCACCTTGATCAAATCAGCTTTCAAATAATTCAATTCATACGGCTCAATAACGCCATCAGACAATATATCGGAAAGTCTATTTGAAATCATCCGCACACAATAGTTTTTGCTGATTAAATCAGCATCTTTTATCCATGTATCAAGAAACAAAACTTCTTTCTCATCTATATGACCATCACAGTTTATGCCCTCAATGATATTGATAAGGTTAATAATTAATTTATCTTTATTCCTTTTATAGTTAAAAAAATCTAGTTTTTCATCTGCCATGAGGTTTTCCTTTGGTATTAATTATAATTTCAAAGTCAACTTATAACTACATTCCCAACCGGGAAATTACTTACTCAGAACAATATTGGCAAATGTTTCTAGTTACCACCAAATAAATTTACACGCACTGGTTTTTTTCCTTCATCCTTCTTCCAGTAGTAGCCTGACTGAAGTAATGAGATAAGTTCGTCCTGAGTTATTTTTATCGTATCAAACAGGTCAATTTTACTTCTATCAATACTAGGTTTGAATATATCCAGTGTTATTTTGCCCGGATCATAACTCTGACTTTCTATCATGATTGGCAGGTTGGTTAACTTTTTAGGCGTTAGTTGGTGATATGGAATAAAATCACCTGAAAAGAAACCATCAATAGTTGCAACCGGATCATAACCAGAAAAACACTCATATTTGACTTGTAGTACAACAGCATCTGGTATTTTTAAAAATTCACTCCACTCACTATAACCCAGTTTATCACTATAAAAGACATCACCTCTACCGAAAGAAAAAGAACTACCTTGCGTCCAATCCTCATATTGATGCTTATTAAAAACAAATTTAGTTAATTTTATATCTAGTGCATCACGGTGGGATTCTCTTATTGCAAAGCGCCAACCAGAGGCATAACCATCAACAAAACGAGCAATAAGGGCTGTGCTCCTGCGCGGTTCTCTGATAGTTCGAAATGTTGAAGTTACTTCATTGTGCAAATTTTCTATTTTTTCATGTATATCTTTTTCGTCAGATTCATAAGCCTCTGTCGATTCTATTGGAATCTCGCCTGTGTCAATAAATAACAAGAATTGATCTTTGGACAGAATAAAGCAGTTTTTCTCATTTGCCTGTTTTATTTTCTTCCATCCAGCATTAGGGCCACAACACAGGAAATATAATTTGGCTGTAATCCCTTTTCTGACTGACAGTCCTTTCTTTTCTGCGAGTGACTCTAGATCATCTTTAATCTCTTTAGAAAAACCTGTAAAACAAATCTCCAAACCACGAGGAGTATTTTTCTCACGTCGATCTTCAATCTTGAGATCTGCGATAGTTAAAGGACTAGCGGCAGAAATCATTTCTTCATTTGAAGAGTAAACATCCAGTACTCTTTCAAGTTTGAAGGTTCTAAAACCTTTCTTGTTGATGCAATACCCTTGAAGATAATTATCTTTATATACTGCATCGGAAACGTAATTATTAGACACCTCATTATTAGCATTAATATAAGTAAAGAATATTTCTTTCTCGTTTTTTGAAATCCATTCTTCAAATGTCATAAAAAGCCCTTCTATAAATAGCTATTTGATTTATCTATCTTTAGAGTTGAGATATTTTTTATGTTACTTATCGATACGTCTAACGAAAAAAAATAGCGCCCATAATTATTCCAGCAGTAAACACTGCACTGAAAATCAATGGTTCTGCTTTAAGTACATCTTGCCAGCTCTGGCGAGTATTAGGCGTGGTTTGACCGGGAACGGCCGAACACTGACGATCATCCAACCATGAAAGCGCCTGCTGGAGCTGCGATCGGGTCAGTTCAGTTAATCGTCCAGTACCGAAATGAATATGGCAGTAATGAATTAATTGCTGCCGCTGTTCTACCTGCTGAGTGTTCTTCAACAGCAGATGCACCAGCGCATTACTGGCATCTTTTTCCCGATATCTGTCGCGCAACGCCTGAAGATAACTGACCGCCGTTTGATACTGGTTGACCGTCATATCCTCAATGCTTTTGACGCCAATTTCAGCGTGAACGCGCTGCCACACTGAAAACCCCTCTTCATAGCCGCCGTCAGCAATTTCTTTTACCAGTTGGTTTAACTGCTTACGCTGCGCGGGAACCAGTGGGCGTTTTTCTTCATTGGCCGCCGGAATGGCGATATTGATCTTATCGACCGTGATGCTGCTTTCGTAAAAATCCCGCCCGGCTACCCGGTTTTCATTTCCATGAGATTCAACACTCATTCCTGGAGCGTTCCCTTATTTTTTGTTTTCGTGATAGTCCCTGCCAGCAACACGCTGGCCGCTACCGGTTATGTTTATTGATCCTGCTGATGCGGAACTGCCTGCCGTTAATGCGGCCAGTGCAGCGGCTTTAACCGCCAACGGCGCAACACGATAAATTTTTATCAGTTCTAATTCATCGTTAGATATGTCACCGAGATCAGGCGTCCGCTTTCCGGTAAGAATATACGAAACATCCATACCATACCGAGCACTGAGAAGAGCTAGAGTCACTCCGTCTGGAGCGGTTTCCCCTCTCTCATACTTGCCCCAAGTCCTTGTTGTCGTGCCTAGCTCTTCGGCAATCGCACTTTGACTTTTACCAATCGTTTCCCGCTCTTCGCGCAAACGCTCTCCAATAAGGAATAAAAATTCCTCTTTCGATGTTGACATAGGAAGTTTTCTTCACTAGATTGTGTTGAACAGGAACTTAGTGGATCACAACATACCATTATGACACAAGAAAATCATGATCAGCGGTCGCGTTTACCGCGGGGGATTGCATCGCGCAACCCTACTCCCATGAGGCTTTCCGAAGATGAACGCGCCAGGCTGGCCGCGTTGGCTGAAAAAGAAAGCCGTTCCCTCTCCAGCATGGCGAGACTGGTTTTTCTCCGGGGGCTGGAGTCGTTTAACGCTGAAGGATAGGCGATATGAGTAAAGGATTAACCATCAATATCAATGTCCCGACGCCGTATGTTTCTCTCAGGAAATACTCAGAATTAACGGGTATCCCCTTTGAAACTTGTCGGGGCATGGTAAAAAGCGGAAAAATCATTATCCGGCCAAAAGAAAAAGCAAACGAGAAAGTAGAGGTGAATCTCGTTGCTATGCTGCGCGATGCCATTGCCAGCAGTGAAATATAAAGGAGCCACATGGAGAATAAAAAATCAGGCCACCAATACGCAATAACACAATTAAGCAAACACACAAATGTATATCGGGGCTTCTCGATTATTAAATGCCCGCGAACAACATTAAACCCGATTACCCGATATCGTGTTAGTCAGGCTGGGCAATCTTACGGTTTATTTGATGCGCTGGCATTAGCCACCGGTTATATCGATAACCTTTACACAGTGAGGCGATAATATGATTTCCATAGCTCGTCTATTAACTTCTCAGTCACCATCACCAGTAATACCTAGTCAGGGTAAAGGCTGGCTGGAACTGCCAAACGGCCAACGCGTTAAGCCGTCCGTTAATCAGGTCTATTTCGCACCCTGGAGCCAAAAGCCCTACATGCCAGCGCCTAAGCAAAAGCGCCGCTGGTTTTCCCGCCTCATGGGTATTGCGGCGTAGCGTCATGGCTAATACCGAACCCGCTCGCGCCATTCCGCTGAGTATCGCGGAAAGAACAGACGGGCTAAACCACATAGCAATGCTGCGAGGGAAACACTTCAAGACAAACAGTGAGAAAGAAATGTGCCGCTTTATTGATGATATGCGGGACAAGATTGATGACGATTACCATAAGAATATGCGCGTACTGTCGGCAATATTTGAATTAGCGGATATTGATAAGGAACGGCATCACCTGAAATTTAATGAACTGACCACTGACGAGAAAGAAAGGCTGATTAAAGCAATGAATAAGCTCCGCGCAGTTGTGAGTTTATTCCCCAAAAACTTAATTCTTCCACTGTAATAAAAAACCCATTTTTAGGCGTAAACCCGCCGGGCTTTCTATTACCTGAAAAAAGGAAACCGCAATGAAAAATGCCGAAGTAACCCACATCACTGTCGCCGCTGATGGCGCACTGGCTGAGCTGCTGAAAAAAGCCAGACTGGAGGAACGCAAAGACCAGCATTTGTCCTTCTCTGTGCGCCTTGCCGCGCTGGCTATCCATGCCCAGCAAAAAAGCCTGTCTGCCGCCGAAGTGGTGGAGCTGATGCGCCAGGAATCAGAACGTTTTGAGCACTCCGTTCAGGGGTTGAGCTGATGGACTCCATGGACATGGCTCAGGAACGCGAAGCGTTCATCCGTGAAACACAAATCCAACAGGCCCGGCAACAGTCGGGCTGTGCCGTTTCTGCATTCATCTGTGAAAGCTGTGACGCCCCTATCCCTGAAGCCCGTCGCGTGGCCGTTCCGGGTGTGCGTCTGTGCGTGTACTGCCAGGGCGATGCAGAACTTAAAAACAAACACTATCGGGGTGCTTTATGAGCATTATTGCCACACCGCTGAAATGGGTCGGCAGCAAGGCCCGCGTGATGGATATCCTGCGCGAACATTTACCGGCTGGTGATCGTCTGGTTGAGCCGTTCGCCGGGTCGTGCTCGGTCATGATGAATACCGATTACCCGGAATACCTGATTGCTGACATCAACCCTGACCTGATTAACCTGTATCAGGTCATCAAAGAGGATTTGAAGGAGTTTATTGATACTGCAGAAGGTCTGTTTCGCACGGCGAATACAGCAGAAAGCTATTACCGCTTCCGTCAGGTATTTAACCGCAGCAAAGAGAATCGCACCACCTCAGCGGCACTGTTTCTTTATCTGAACCGGCACGGTTACCGGGGCGTTTGTCGCTATAACCGCGCCGGTGGGTTTAACGTTCCTTACGGGCATTATGCATCGCCTTATTTTCCATTGGCCGAGATTCATGCATTTGCCGAAAAAGCCCGCCGTGCAAAATTCATCTGTGCTGCGTTTGGCGAAACATTGCAACTGATCCGCCCCGGCGATGTGGTGTATTGCGATCCGCCATACATCCCGCAAACACCAACAGCCAGCTTCACCAGTTATCACACCGATGGTTTTACCCACAATGATCAGTATGACCTGTGCAGCGAGTTATCGCGCCTGTCCGAGCGCGGAATCCCTGTCATCGCATCAAACAGCGACACTCACCATGCACACAGCCTTTACCACCGGTTTGATATCTGCCGCTTCACCGCGCCGCGTAGCGTCGGTGTTGCGGCTGGGGAGAGCAAGCAGGCCGGGGAAATCATTGCTAAGCGTCTGCCGATTCCTGCCGCCCGAAGCCTGTCGAAAGTTTGCGACGGGTGCGGCTATGAAGGTGGTGGGCACTGCCCTGACTGTGGGCCAGTTATGGGTGATGCCACCTATCAGGAAATGGTGGCATCCGGCGCGTTGGATGCGGAGCCGTTCTGAATGCCTGAACAGTGGGCCTACCCTTGGAACGCTCCACGCCCGGCGATCTCCGCACCGTCGGGCGTGGCTGATCTTCGCCCTTCTCTACTCGTTACCGATGCTGAACCGCATCCCACTGTCACACGGCATCTGAGCCGGATGGTTAAACGCGCTCTGGCTGCGCCAGGTGATGACCTGAATCTTAATCAAGCCGTAGCACAGTTGGAGCACTGGGAGCCGAACGGCACTCAGTTGCATATCCGGCGCGGTCTGGCGGAAATAGTGCGCCGGGATCATCAGGAAGCGGTCAGCGGTTGGATGAAAACGCCGGAAGGCGTAGAAGCCCGCTTGCACGAACAACCGTTTTTTATCCGTGACGTTTACCGCCAAAAAATCGAATGGCTACGTGCAAACCGCGAGCCGCGACACATCAGCGCCTTTTTCATGGGAACCGTGAAAAAAGCCCTGCTGCGTCTGGATGCTGTGCGCGCACAGCAAGGTGTGCGTGATGGCTTTGCATCGGAACTGGCGGCCTATTGGGGGCCGCGCTGGGTGCATCTGGCAGAGTTTACCAGGCATGAGGTGATCAATGCCGCGCATACCCTTGCGACCGCCATCGCCGAAATGTTTGAAACAGAGTGCGGCCACACATCACCGGAAGACATGACCGACAATAAAATTCAGTGGCTGTATCGCCATTTGGGGTACGAACTGCTGGCATTGCGTGTAACGCCACCATGCTGGGGGTTGGTTATCGGCGATGAACAAGCCCGGCACCGCATCTATTCCGCCATTTTACGCATCACTTCACCTGAATGGTGGGGGCGGAAACTGTGGCGACTGCGTTGTGAATGGCGGGAAAATCAGTTTCGCGCCATCGGTGTGATCCACAAAAAACGAATGCCGTATGTCAGCCTTGATGCCCTCAACCAGTGGCAAGAGCAGCGCCGCAAGAATCGCGCTTTTTTCCAGACACATGAACTGGTTGATGAAGATGGCAACATCACATCTCTGGAAAACATGGTGTACGGCAGTATCAGTAACCCGGCTATCCGCCGTCATGAACTAATGACCCGTATGGCTGGCGTTGAAATGGTGGCAATCGCGCGGGGTGATGAAGGTGTTTTCCTTACTATCACCTGCCCGTCGCGTTACCACGCTAACATCCAGAACGGTCATCAAAATCCTAAATGGGATCATGCCTCTCCCCGTCAGGGGCAGCGGTATTTGTGCCGCACCTGGGCGCGTGCCATGTCTGCGTTGAATCGTCGTGGCTTGCGCCCTTATGGCTTTCGCGTTGCCGAGCCGCACCACGATGCCACCCCGCACTGGCATGTGTTGCTGTTTATGCCACCTGCCGACAGAAAGGCCATCACTGATATCTTGCGTGAATATTTTATTACTGAAGACCGTGCGGAGCTGGGGCGCAACACCGGCGCACGATTCAAGGCTAAAAAGCTCGATCCAAGAAAAGGCAGCGCTACGGCTTACGTGGCGAAGTACATCAGTAAAAATATCGACGGTTACGCGCTGGATGGCGAGCTGGATAACGAAACCGGCAAGCCATTACGCGAAACGGCAAAGTTTGCGATGGCCTGGGCATCACAACATAACATCCGACAGTTTCAGCCGTTCGGTCTGCCGCCGGTAACGGTATGGCGTGAACTGCGTCGCCTGGCAAACCAACTTACCGCAGCCCAGAAAGAAAGCGGCACGTTTAAACGCGGGGCCGCGCAGCTTGTTGACCCGGCAATGGATGCGGTGCTGGCATCGGCTGACGCCGGTTGTTTTGCCACATACATCGAAAAACAAGGCGGCGTGTTGATCCCACGCGAGCGCTACACCGTGCGCATTGCCTATGAAGATGCTGACGAACAAAACACCTACGGCGAGACACCGGAAAAAATCTTCGGTGTGTTCTCTCCACGTCTGGGGGCGATATCCCGTATCTGCACCCGGTTAATCAAATGGAAAATCCGCAAGAAGCAGTCCGCTGACGATGGTGCCAGCATTGGCACCGGGAGTGGTTTGGCCGTTACGTCGCCAACCGGCGACGCTTGGAGTTCTGTCAATAACTCTACGGGCGATGAAAAAACAGCCATTCCGGCAGGTATAGACGGGGATGACTATGGTAGCTGTGAAGCGCCAGATGGAGAGCCTGGCGATACATCCGCTCAAACCTTCGCCGACTTCGAGCGCATGACAGACCCGGAACGCCGGGCGCTGCTGTCCAGGTTGCGAACACAACCGACGGATCGGCGGAATAATCAACACTCGTCCACTACTCAACGGAACACATCGGCTGAAAAACAGGTGGTTGGCAAACTGCCGGACGAGTGGCGAGCCAGTATTGCCGATTTCGCCCGCTCAATCGGCTGGGATATCAACACCGGTGAGTTGCAGCGACTTGCGGCAGGCAATGCGATCACATTTGCCGATCATTCCTATGTCGCCAGTACTGATGGTTGCCTGTACCGCACGCAGACGAGAAAGCAAAAAGAAACGGAATATCAGGATAAAGCAACGGCATTGCTGCAACGCATCGCCGTGTTACGTGATGTTTCATAGTCATAACCGGCTGTGCTGGCCAGAGTCAAAACGACTGCGCTGCAGTACAGATAAAAACATCTATGTGGTACCACAAGGGGGAGTTATGGCAATGCCAGCAGGTAAAGAAGTGCCTAAATACACAATTAAAGAACTGAAATTAATGGGTGTTTCATCGCGATTACAGACCATCATGATCAATGAAAATTTAACACCAGGTGAGCTTGTAGGGTGTGCTGAATCTGTCAGGAATGGCTACCAAGCTTTGAAATGTGAAGGGATGACCGCTGTTGACGGTGAATTACGGTGCTCATTCTGTAATGTACCGAGGGCTGAAGCTAAGAAACTCGTCGTCGGGCTGGGGAATGTATGTATCTGTGATAAGTGCGTTTGGCTTTGTGTCGGAATACTCAAACCAGATACGGAGGCAAAATAATGGGCTATCTGGGGAGTAAGGCCGCGGCTGGCGCATATCAGAAAATTATCGCGGCGATGCCTCCGCATGATACGTACATAGAAACGCACCTGGGCGGCGGCGCAGTGATGTTGAGAAAGCCGCCGACATTGCGGAACGTCGGGATAGATATCGATGAAGACGCATTGAAAAATTTCGCGTTTACGCACAAGTTAGCAAACGTCAACCTGGTGCGCCGTGATGCGGTGGAATATCTGAGTATGTTCGACTTTTCTCGCGCGGGCCGAGTACTGATTTATGCAGATCCGCCCTATCTGCCCGAAACCCGCACCAGTCGGAACAGTTACCGCTACGAATACACCGCCGATGACCACCGGGCATTAATCGCCAAGCTGCGACGTGTCCCGGCCAGCGTGATGGTTTCAGGCTACCCTTCCGCGCTTTATGATGAACTGTTGTATGACTGGCGCGCTATTGAGTTTCAGGTGATGACGCGTGGCGGTGTCAGGACGGAAAAGCTATGGATGAATTATCCAGAGAGCGCGGCATATAGCGCGTCGTTTGCGGGGCAAGACTATATCGATCGGCAACGCATCAAACGCAAGGCGGAGCGTTGGGCAGCAAAGTATCGGGCAATGCCCCCGGCTGAACGGTTAGCAATAATGGCCGAAATAATGAAAATAGACGGCGAGGCATAAGATGATTAGATTTTTAATTAGACAATTATTGCATTAATTAGATAAATATCTTATTATCAGTTCATCCCAAGCGGATATGCTCTTTAAAAACCGAGGAAACAGATGGTAAAGGTAATCTGGACAAGGAAAGCGTTGAAACAACGTTCAACGATAGACCGAAGATATCAGGACACCATTAGTGAGAAAGTCGCCGAGTTGGAGAATTTTCCCGCTGTCAAACTCGATATTACCGCGTTGAAAGGTGAGGCCGGTAAATTTAGGTTACGCGTGGGAGATTACAGAGTTATTTTCGAGATCATTAAGGGTGAACCTGTTGTTTGCGAGGTGCAGGCGGTCAAGCGCAGAACCTCAACAACTTACTGACTATCAGGCGGGGTAGCCCGCCAGTTTCCTTATGACATACACCGCGACTCACTGACACCCGGATGAAATTATGTCAAAACTACAATTTATCAATGACGTGAACGGCAAGCCTCAGTTTGTAGTGCTGCCAATCGGCGAATATGAAAAGTTGATGTCTGATAGCGATGCAGGCTATGAAGAGATCCCTTATCTTGCTGATGAGCATGATAACGAAACCGTGCCTAACGACGTGGTAGAAATCATGTTTCGTGACGATATCAGCCTGCTCGCTGCGTGGCGTGTTTATCGTGGGCTGTCTCAGTACGATGTCGCTGAAAGGCTGGGTACAACACAATCAGCAGTTTCGCAGTGGGAAGCGAAAGATTCGCGACCGCAAAAGAAAACCCGTCAGAAGCTTGCTGAACTGTATGGATGCCGTCCTGAACAGATGATTTTGTAAATTTATAACCTTCTCTGAAACCTGCTTCGGCAGGTTTTTTTTGCCCCAAATGCGCCGCACAAACCCGCACAATTTTGCACAACTTTTTTGATGCTATTTTTCCCCTTTCCGCCCGGTACGCACGCGCGCCGGGCCGGTTTCTGCACTTGCACAAAAAATGAAGCGAAAGCAGCGCGCAGGTGACGGGGGAACAGCCCCCGCGATGGGGGTAGGTAGGGATCCCCTTTGATGTGCCAAATCTGGCACATTTCCCGGCCTACTGCGTGCGTATTTCCGTTCGGGAGACACGGCGCGGCATCCGGTGAGAGCGCCCGATAGCGTAGCGCTGAGGCGGTTTTATGCGGGTGGATAATTGTGGCGTTAGCCGTTGATCTGAAAAGGGATTGCGTGCAGGTGACGTGAAAGTTTTTGAATAAAAACCGCCGCGTGAGTGCGACGGCAGTGGCGGGATATCACTCGGTTTTCAACAGGGCGTAAGGGTTAAAGCGGATCACCTCCATCCCCAGCCAGTCATTCACATGCTTCAGTGCTTCCATCACCGGCATCAGTTCGTTGATGGCGAACACCCGCGCGGCCTTCTCCACATCGCCAAAGGAGCCGTTGCCTTCCGGCATAGCGCCCATCAGTTGCGGCGGTACACGGTGCGCTGCCAGAATGTCATCGCGCGTCACCGATTTGATATTCAGGAATTCATCTTTGGCAGATATCTGGCTGAAGGGAATAATCTGTACCCCTTTTTCACCGCCGCCCGGCGCATGTAACAGCAGGTTTTTAAACGCGCCTTTACCGCGCGCTTCTTTGAGCGTTTTCTTCACATTATCCATGCTTTCGGTATCCACCTGGGATGCGCCGATGTAGATAATGCACCCGGCGTGCGAACCGTTGTCATAGTAGAGCTTGCGGAACATATCGGCAGAGTGTGACAGGCTGGCCGACAGCAACGCGCCCATGTACTCCGGCATACCGTAGATCTCCTGGTGAATATCCGGGTTGATGACGTGGCACACGCTGTCGGTATCAAACGTGTGTTCATCTTTCCACTGCCGGATAAACCAATAGGTATCCAGATCGCTGCCGCGCCGGGTGTACTTGGCCGGAACGTGACGCAGGGCCAGCACGCCGCCCAGCCGGTTGACCCGTCGTTCAAGATAACCGTTGCCGAAAACAAACCAGTCGAGCACGAAGGCGGAGAACGCCTGACGCGACAATAACGGGTGCGGGATAAAGCACCCGGTCAGCGCATTGCGTTTGAAGTACAGCGCGGACTGGTGCCATGACGCACTACCAAACGCGCGAGCCAGCCCGTACCAGTCCACCGGGGTGTCGTAATAACGGCCATTGTCGGCGCAATACATATTATCCAGCAGGTCATGGCCATCCCTGACCGGATAGGGGCCGTCAAAGGTAAACGCGCTCAGCCCCGGATCGCTTTTCAGGGCCGCGGCCATATCTGGCTGACTAGCGGTAACCACCCGGCGTGTGCCGGTTTTATCTTTTCTTTTCATCAGAACTCCATCGCAAAGCCACCACCGCCCTGCTCCTGGCCGAGTGGTTCATTGATGACGGCCAGCATGGTTGCCCAGGCCAGATCGCCATGATTAGAGCCGCGTGCGCGGTCGGTGTCGTAAGTCATGATGCCGCCTGGCGTCTTGACACGCCGCACGGCGTTGAACGCGTTGATCAGTGCCTGCTCGCTGCGGTCGTATTCCCAGCGACCAGCACGAATGACCTGAAGCATTTTCAGCACTAGGGCGCGTTTGGATGACACCGACATCAGGAAGCACACCGCCGCCGGGAAGAATTTCTTAACAATCTGGTAGACCGCTTCACCGATACCGGTGCCATCGATGGCGATATGCTGCACGTTGTATTTGAAGGTCAGTGCCTCGATAACCTTCGCCTGCTCTTCGAACTCCAGGCCACGTATCTGCTGGGTTTCGATGGTGCGGAATTTGCCGCCCGCCACCAGTGGCGGTACCACCACTGAGATCGCGCCGCTGTCGCCGTTACCGCTACTGCCGTTGGCGTCATAACCAACCCAGACGCCGCGATCAGCCATCGGGCGTGACGCGAAAGGTTTCCAGTCCGGCCACTCGTCGTAACCGTCGGCACCGCAGCTAAATAACAGGTTGAGGTTAAAGGCGGACTCACCATCACGGACGAACTCGCAGCCGTACAGGTTGTTGTATTCATCCGGGTTGTTTTCGTCGCGGATTTCTTCCAGGTCGGTGTATTCCCAGCCGTGATCGATGACATCCTGTAGCGTCACAATCTGACGCCAGGTTTTATCCGGGCATAGCAAACCGCTATTGAGTGCTTTCCATGACACATCAAACGCGACCTTTTGCGCCTTACTGCGCTTCTCATTCCAGCGTGCGCCTGTCCAGAACGGGTAGGCTTCATGGGTTTCACTCGATGGGGTGGAAAAGTAGGTGCGCGTCAACCCCTTCAGGGTCGCCATCGCCCCGGCCACCTTGCGCAAGTTGGCAAAGTTACTGACCCAGAAAAATTCATCGAAATACAGGTTGCCGGTGTAGGACTGCGCCGTCGCGGCAGACGTCCCCAGAAAATGCAGCTCAGCCCCGTTGCTCAGGACGATTTTGTCGCCGCCTTTTAGTTCGACGTCCACCTCTTCCGCCACCTTCTGGATAAAGCCCCGGAACTGGTGTGCCTGACGGCGCGAGGCAGAAAGAAAAATCTGGTGGCGCTGATAAGGGTAAGCCACGTCATCACGCAGCGCCCGCAATAACGCTTCACGGGCAAAATACCAGGTGGCACCAATCTGGCGTGACTTCAGGATCATGCGATTTCGGTGGTGACGTTGCTCATACCAGCCGTTTTGATGCCAGGCCAGTGAGTCGAGAATGTTGGTTCGCAACGCGGAAATCTGTTCGTCAGAAAAGTGATTTTTCACCTTGCGCTGGCGGGGTTTCTTGCCGCCTGCGGCATTGCCCGGCTGGCCGTCATTCAGCGTTTTCAACTGCCGGGTCAGCGCGTCCATTTCCTTCAGGTCGCCACCGGTTTTAGTCGGCTTCTGGGCCAACTGGCACAACCGTGCATCGATAGAATGCGTCACGCGCTGGATAGGCGGCGTCTCGTCCCATTCGTCGCGCTTTTTCCAGGCATACACCGTGTTTTGATTAATCCCCATCAGGCGCGAAATTTCCGCTGGCGGGTAGCCCTGCCAGTAAAGCTGTTTTGCTCGCTGCCGTACAAATGCGTCCTGAATCATGCGCGGTTTCCCCCTTTGCCGGGAAGATTACCCCGCGCGCGATCCGCCTTTCGCTCACTTTCGGCTCTGGCCCTCCGCCGACAACAAAACAGCGTTGAGACAGGGAGTTAGGCTCTGCAATCATGATGTCACAGATACCACAGGACAGGACTACAGGCATGAGCGGTACAGCTAAACCGACCCGCAAAAAATTCCGGGTTGCCGTCTCCGGCTCCACCGTTGACGGGCGTGAAATCGGACGCGACCACCTCTATGCAATGGCGGAAAGCTACAACCCGCAGGTATACGGTGCCCGCGTTAACGTTGAGCATATTCTTTCTCCCTATCCGGGCAGTGATTTCAGTGCGATGGGTGATGTTATTGCGCTAAGCGCGGAAGACATCACCGACGGCCCGCTAAAAGGCCGTGCCGCGTTGTATGCGGAAATCGAACCCACCGAGCGAATGAAGCAGCTCACCGGCGAAGGGAAGAAGATTTATTCCAGTATCGAAATCGACCCGCAGTTTGCCGCGACCGGCAAGCCGTATCTGCGCGGCCTGGCGATGACGGATACCCCGGCCAGCCTGGGCACCGATCGCCTGAAATTCGCCGCACAACAACGGGCACAGGTGCAGGCATTCAACAATCTGCCCGGTGAGCCGGTCATGTTCACCGAAGCGATGGAAGCGGAGCTGGTCGAGCTGTCCGAACAGCACAGCGACGAGGGGAAGCAATGGTTTTCCCGCGTGATGGGGATTATCGGCAAAGGCCGTAAATCGGACAGTGAGCAGTTTAACCAGATGCGTGAGGCGGTGGAAAACGTTGCCCAGTCCCATGCTGACCTGCTGGACAGTTTCAACACGTTGAAAACCCAACAACAGCAGGACAGCCGAACCATTCAGACGCTGACCAGCGAACTGGCCGCACTCACGCAAAAGCTGGCGACGCAGGATAACAGTTACAGCCAGCGCCCAGCAGCCAGCGGCGGCAACAGCGGCGCGCAACTGGCTGACTTTTAAGTACCGTTAAGCGAGACAAGCGAACATGGAAAACACGACCCGTAACCTTTTTGATCAGTATATTTCACGTCAGGCGCAGCTTAACGGGGTGCAGCCGAATGCCGTGGCGATGACCTTCAGCGTCGAACCGGCCATCCAGCAGCGTATGGAGCAGGCCGCACAGGAAAGCGATGAATTCCTGAAACAGATTAACGTGTTTGGCGTGAAGGATCAGGAAGGTCAGAAAATCCTGATCGGTAGCAAAGGGCCGATTGCCAGCACCAACAACAGCAGCGACGGCACGTCCCGCCGCAATCCGACTGACAACCATTCTAAAGAGCCTAACGACTATCATTGCCGTAAGGTGAATTATGACTCGGCAGTCAGCTACCCGCAGTTGGATGTCTGGGCATCACAGCCTAACTTTCAGGCGCTGATCAGCCAGGCCAATGCGCGGCAAATCGGCCTTGACCGCATCATGATCGGTTTCAACGGTACCACCTATGCCGAGAAATCCAACCGTAGCGCCAATCCGCTGTTGCAGGATTGCGGTGTCGGCTGGCTGCAAAAAATCCGCAACGATGCGGGGCACCGCATTATCAAAAACGTCACGCTGACCGCCCGCGACGAAGACAACAAGATTGTCACCAAAGGCACCTACGGCAACCTCGACACCGCTGTGTTTGACGCCAAAAACAGCCTGCTGGATCCGTGGCATCGCAGGGCACCGGATCTGGTGGTGATCATGGCGTCCGACCTGCTGACGTCCAGCAACTTTCCGCGCCTTAATGCACTGAGCCAGAGCAACCCCAATACCGAGTTGCTGGCCGGTCAGTTGATTGTCAGTCAGGAGCGTGTGGGCGGTCTGCCGACCTTCCTGGCACCGTACTTCCCGTCCAACGCGGTGCTGATCACCTCGTTCAAGAATCTGTCGGTGTACTACCTGTTGGGGGCGCTGCGCCGCAGCATCGTGGAAGAACCGGAGTACAACCGGGTCGCCACCTACCAGTCGTCCAACGATGATTTTGTGGTGGAGGACTACGGCAAGGTCGCCCTGATCGACGGGATTCAGTTTGCGCAGGCAGCAGTCGACGGCCAGTAACAGCCAGGCGGGGTAACACCCCGCCCCAACCGGAGAACACACCATGCTGACACCGGCACAACGACATTTTCAGCGGGTCATGGCCGAGCGCCGGGGCCAGGCGGACACCGAAACGGTGGTGTCACGCACTGCCCATGAGCAAATCCTTCACCGTCTGCGCCTGCATCAGGCCACGCTGAAACAGGTGCAATCTGATGCGACCAAAGCAGAGATGAAAAAAGCCATGCTGCCGGAATATGACGGCTGGATTGATGGCACGCTGGAAGGCGACAGCGGCCGACAGGATGAAGTGATCGTCACCCTGATGGTATGGGCGATTGACTGCCAGGATAGCGCACTGACACTGAGGCTGGGGCGTTACGTCGTTAAGCATGGCCTGTCTTTGCCTGCCGACAAGTTCCGCCGCGATGCGGTAACGGTACTGGCTGAGGAAGTGAGCAACCCGGTGTTGACGCTGGCAACCACCGATGCAGATGCCGACCTGAGCGGGTATACCGCCGTGCTGGATGAAGTGGCCGCGATTGTGGATGGCAAAGACATGCCGGATGAAGTGCGCGCCAAGTTGTGCAAAGCCCGCGCCTTCTCACGCCGTGCGGCAGTGGATGCACAAACCAAAGCTGAGGCACTGACACTGTTCCGGGAAGCGATGGCCCGCAATCCGAACGCGGGAGTGAAACGGGAGATCGCCACCCTGACGCGGGAGCTGAAAAAGCTCATGCCGGGCAGCAGTAACGAGCCGGAAGACGGCCCACCCGGCGACGATGAAACGACCACGGAGACACCGCCTGCGGCTTCAGCCGACGCCACGCAGCCAGCGGTAAAAAAAGCCGCCGTGCGTAACACCACGGCGCGGAAAACCACACGGCCGACGGGCAAAAGTAAAGCCGCCCGTCAGTCTGCCAAACGTTAACGACTTCGGCCCCGTCCGACAGGCGGCGCGCCGGGTGATCTGCCCGTATACGGTCTTTTTGCCCGGTGCCCACCGCCTGACTTTTGGGAGAGTTGAGCATGAGCCTGGTAGCTCAAAAACGTGTCAGCGACAGCGGTGACGTACCGGAGATTGACGACGGCGCGGCGGCAGTCAGCACCGGGGCGTTCTGGCCGGTGATCGTCCTGCGTGATCTGCGCCTGGCCGCCCGCATCACCGGCGGTATCACCACCACCCGCCTGATGCACGTCACCACGGAAGCGGTGGTGCATGTGACTGACCAGCTGGCGAGCTGGCAGCAGACGCAACAGGCCACCGGATATGCCGCACTGGCGGACGTTCCGGCCGGACAGGTCAACGGCGAAAGTATCAAGGTGTACCGCTTCAGGCGTGCGGTTTATGCCATCGCCCGTGCGCTGTTGCTGGAGGGATACCGCGATGTGGATACCACGGCCAAAGGCGACAAGGCAACAGACACCTTTGATAACCAGCGTGACGATTTATGGCGTGATGCGCGCTGGAGCATCGCCGATATACGCGGTGCCCAGCGGCTTTTTGCGGAGTTGTGCTGATGGTGGTCCGGGCGCTTCAGGGCGATACGGTGGACTTGCTCTGTTATCGCCATTACGGCACATCCGCCGGTGTCACCGAGCAGGTGATCGCCGCCAATCCGGGGTTAAGCCGCCAGATGTTTCTGGCAGCCGGGCAGGCTATCACGCTGCCTGATATTCCCCGTCAGACAGAACAGGAAACGGTGCAGTTATGGGATTAAACGATCTTCAGCGCCTCAATGATGGGGTGACCTATGGCCTGTCCGTGATGGTGACCGGCATCGGGGTGATGACCGTCAGTGAAAAAGTTGCGCTGGCGGGCCTGGTTATCGGTGTTGTCACCGCGTGGCGTGCCTGGTTGTTCCGGCGTCGTATCGAGCGCGCACAGCGACGCCGCAATGAACTGATTGAACAGATTTTACAGCAGTCCGAGCGCCGCACGCTGAATACATCGGAACGCCGTGCGGTGGCTATTTTGCATCAGGGTGACGTTGACGATGAAAACCGCGATTAAACGCTGTTCGATTGCGCTGATTGTGGCGCTCGGCGTCACGCTGTCCCCCGGCACCCTGCGCACGTCGCCGGAAGCACAGCAGAAAACGGCCAGTTGGGAAGACTGCCGGGCGTCGTCGTATTACTGCCCCGCCGGTGTGCTGACGGTGGGCATTGGTTCTACCGGTAACGTGCAAAACCGGGCGTACAGCAATGACGAGATCGCCCGCCGCTGGGTCAACGATATGCAGCGAGCAGAGAACTGCGTCAACGGTAATTTTAATGGTGCTGCCATGCCGCAATCGGCGTTCGAAGCCATGACCGACACGGCGTTTAACCTCGGTTGCAGTGGCCTGATGTGGTTTACCAACCGGCAGGGCAGCAAGCAGCGTACCACCATCTGGAAACATGCGCAGGCGCACGAATGGCCTGCAATGTGTGAGCGGCTGACCGATTTTGTCAACAGCGGCGGCCAGCGCTCCACCGGGCTGGTCAATCGTCGCAGCGACTTTAAAGCCTGGTGCCTGCGTGATCTGGCGGGTGTGCCATGAAGCTGACCGCCACCCTTGCCGTGCTGCTGGTGCTGGCCGTCAGTGGTGTGCTCTGGCAAACCTACCAACGCGGCATTGACCGGGCACATACCGAGGCACTGACCGACAGCGCTCAACAACAGCGCGAGCTGTTAACCGAATTTCGGGCACTGGCCGACGATGCCAGAAACGTGCTGGCACAGGTGCGCGAGCGTGAGCAACAACGTTATGCCGAAGGGGAAGAACGCCGTGAAAAGATGCGTGAGGGGATGCAGCCCGATACGTGCGCTAACACTGTGGTGCCTGTTGCTGTCAGCGACAGCCTGCAAAAACGCGCCGCCGTCCAGCGTGCAGATACTGCACGACCCGGTACCGCCCAGCCTGACGGCACCCACACCGACGCCCGTACTGAAAACACCGGTGACCTGGGGCGCGGTCGCGCTTTGGAGTGATCAGCTGTTGGATGCGCTGGACACCTGCAATGCAGACAAGGCCGCCATCAACGATTTATACCTGCGTCGTCTTCAGCGCCTGAAGGACGCCGCCGCCACACCATAGGGGAATGCTCATGCTGAAAACCGATTCGCTGCGTGATGCGCTGACGGCATCCAATACCTGGTGCCGGGCCAACCCGGAAGCCTTCACGGTATTTGTGGAAGAAGGCGGTATTGAAACCACCGGGGAAACGCCGTCGTTTCTGTACCGCTACTCGCTGGTGCTGTTTGTGATGAACTTCACCGGTGATATCGACGATTTCACCTTACCGTTAATGGCCTGGCTGTGGCAGAACCAGCCCGACCTGTTGCTGAACCCGCAAAAGAACCGCGAGGTGAAATTCACCACGCTTATCAACAACGACGACAGCGCCGATATTCTGTTTGAAATCCCGGTGCGCGAGCGGGTTAAGGTCACGCGGGACGATAACGGCATCCTGCGTGCCGAACACCTGCCTGAGCCTCGTCCGCGCCTCACCGGCGGGGTATGGGATGCGGTGCTTGACGATGCCACCGGGGAGACAGCGACATGACGGATAAACTGTTTCACGCACTGGATCAGGTGTTTGATGACATCCTTTCCGGCCTGTCACCCGCCGGGCGGCTGAAAACAGCCCGTCAGGTCGGGCAGGCACTACGCCGCAGTCAGCAGCAGCGCATCAGGGCGCAGAGGAACCCGGACGGCTCGGCCTATGCGACCCGCCGCCGCAAGGTGTTGCGCTCGCAGCAGGGAATGATTTTTGTCTGGGAAGGTCAGGTGCGCCACCTGAAAAACTGGCACGGTGGCCGGGGAAAACACGGCCGCACGATCACCGGCTTTGATGAAGACCGCAACGCCATCCGCACGTTTTACCGCAGTGATATTGAGCGTTATATCGAGATCAACACGCAGGCAGTGCGCCGCACGACCAGCAAGACAACCCCGATGTTTCAGCGCCTGCGCGGTTATCGTTTTCTCAAAATGCAGGCCGATACCGAAGGGGCCAGCGTCGGCTTTGATGGTATCGCCGCCCGTATCGCTCGCGTGCATCAGTATGGCGAGCGTGACAAGGTCGGGCCGGGTGCCTTTGCCCGCTACCCGGTGCGCGAACTGCTGGGGATCTCCCCGGCTGATGAGCGACTGATCCATGAAACGGTGATCAACAGTCTGGGGAGTGCCGCCACATGAGTGCTGAACTGATGCGATTACTGGAAAACCTGTTGCGTGTCGGCGTTGTCACGGCGGTTGACCCGGAAAGCTGGCGAGTGCGCGTTAAGAGCGGTGAATTGCTCACCGACTGGCTACGCTGGAACACCACACGCGCCGGGGCGTTTAACGTCTGGTTCCCGCCTGCTGTCGGGGAACAGGTGTTGCTGGGGTGCCTTGGCGGTAACCCGGAAACCGCCGTGATTCTCGGTAGCCTTTTCAGCGAGGCCCACCCGGCACCGGGCAGCAGCCTGAAGGAAATTGTGATCACCGCGCCGGACGGTGCCCGGTTTCGGTATGACGCCGTGGCCGGTGCGCTGGAAGCCACCGGCATGAAAACCGTCAACGTGGTGGCCTCGGTCAGCGTCACACTGAGCACGCCGGTGGTGGAATGCACTCAGCACCTGAAGGCCCGCACCGTCGAGATCACCCACGGCGGCACCCTGGCCGGTAACGTGGCGCATTCTGGCGGCGCGATGACCTCTAACGGCGTTCAGGTGGATAGCCATCGCCACGGTGGCATTCAGCCCGGCGGTAGCTGGACGAGTGGCACACAATGACCGCGACCTATACCGGCATGAATCCGCATGGTACCGGCACCCTGACCGATGCAGATCAGCTCTGGCAGTCAGTGCGCGACATTCTGACTACGCCGCTGGCATCCAGGGTGATGCGCCGGGATTACGGCAGCCTGATCCCTGACCTGTTGGATGCGCCGCAGAACGCTGTGACGCGGCTTCAGTTGATGAGTGCTGCCGTTATCGCCCTGACGCGCTGGGAGCCGCGTATCTCGCTGAATGCCGTCGATATTCGTTATTCAGCATCGGGAACGGTGGAAGCGGAGTTATCAGGGTTGATTACCGAAACGATGCAGGCGGCCAGCTCTACCCTTACGCTCAGGAGTCACGGTGATGGCGACGGTTGATTTATCGCAGTTACCCCAGCCGCAGATCATTGAAGTGCTGGACTTCGAAGTCATCCTTCAGGACGTGAAAGCGGTGATGATTACCGCCTTTCCGGCCGCTCAGCAGGCGTCTGTGACCGCTGCGCTGTCGCTGGAGTCCGAGCCGTTAACCGTGATAGCGCAGGTGATCGCCTACCGGGAAATGATGCTACGCCAGCGGATTAACGAAGGCGCGGAAGCCTGCCTGCTTAGTCATGCCGTGTCATCCGATTTGGATAATCTGGCGGCCAACCTGAACACCCAGCGACTAACCATTACCGAAGCGACTGACACCGCCGATGCCGTGATGGAAGGTGACAGCGCGCTACGTTTACGGGCGCAGGCAGCTTTTGACGGGCTGAGCGTGGCGGGGCCAACCGGTGCGTATGAGTATTTCGCCAAAAGTGCCAGCGGCAAGGTAGCGGATGCCAAGGCGATCAGCCCGTCCCCGGCGGTAGTGGTGGTGTCGGTGTTATCCACCGAGGGTGATGGCAGCGCTTCGGCTGACTTGCTGGCGGCTGTCGATGCCGCGCTGTCCACCGATGATAAACGCCCGGTTGGTGACCGCCTGACGGTGCAAAGCGCCGGGATTGTGCGCTATGCCATTACGGCGGTGTTGTACCGCTATCCGGGGCCGGAATCGGAGCCGATCCAGCAGGCCGCACAGCAGGCGTTAACGTCATGGCTCGGTACGCAGGGGCGCATCGGGCGCGATGTGGCTCGCTCGGCCATCATGGCGGCGCTGCATGTGCAAGGGGTGCAACGCGTTGAACTGCTGGAACCGGCGCAGGACATCGTGATCAGCGACACGCAGGCGGCGTACTGCACCGGGTTCACGGTCACCGAGGGCGGCAGCGATGAGTAACAGTCTGCTACCCCCATCAGCCAGCGACTTTATGCGCAACGTCGCTAACTCCACCCTGCGCCTGAGTGAGATAGCGGTCTGTCTGGATACGTTATGGGACGCTGAGCGCTGCCCGGCACAATTACTGCCGTACCTCGCCTGGGCGCTGTCGGTTGATCGCTGGGATAAACGCTGGTCAGAACAGACCAAGCGCCAGGTGATCAAGGCGGCCTGGCTGGTACACCGCCAGAAGGGCACCCTCGCGGCATTGCGCCGGGTAGTGGAGCCGTTCGGCTATCTGATTCGGATCACGGAGTGGTGGCAGACCGGCGGCCAGCCGGGCACCTTCCGGCTGGATATCGGCGTGCAGGATGCTGGCATCACTGAGGAAACCTATCTGGAGCTGGAGCGCCTGATTGCCGACGCCAAACCGGTAAGTCGCCACTTGCTGGGGCTAAATATCGTTATGGACTGCGCGGGTGATATCCCGCTGGCTGCTGGTCAGTACAGTGGCGATGCACTTACCGTTTACCCCTACTTTCCCGAAACCATTACGATCAGCGGCGCTGACAAGTGCGGCGGTGCGATACATCTTTCTGATAACGTGAGCGTGAATGCATGACGACAAAATATTTTGCCTTGCTGACAAACACCGGCGCGGCACTGCTGGCGAACGCCACCGCGCTGGGACGGCAACTATCGATTACACAAATGGCGCTTGGCGATGGCAGCGGCACGTTGCCAACTCCCGACCCGGCGCAAACAAAACTGGTGAATGAGCGCCGCCGGGCACCACTTAATTCGCTGAATGTTGACCCGGCAAACCCCGGTCAGATCATCGCTGAGCAGGTGATCCCAGAAGATGAAGGCGGCTGGTGGATACGTGAGATCGGCCTGTACGACGCCAATGGCAATCTGATTGCCGTCGCCAACTGCCCGGAAACCTACAAGCCGAAATTACAGGAAGGCTCTGGCCGGGTGCAGACGGTGCGCATGATTTTGATTGTCAGCAGCACTGACGCGGTAACGCTGAAAATCGACCCGTCGGTGGTGCTGGCAACGCGTAAGTCGGTTGATGACAAGGCGGTTGAGGCGAAAGCCCATGCCGATGGGACGATGGCCAGCCATGTGAATGACGCGAATCCGCATAAGCAGTATGCGCCGATTGCAAGCCCGGCGCTGACGGGGGTGCCTACCGCGCCAACAGTAAATTCCGGGAATAACTCATCCCAGTTAGCGACAACCGCATTTGTGCATAACGCGATCGCTGATAACGCCTTCGCGCTGGATTTTACGAGCAGGGCGACTGGATGGGATGTGCCGTGGGATGCCAAAAGCGGATTCTATGAGGCCTATTTAGGGTCGTATTCACAGGCCGTGTTGCATTTTCACGGCTCAGCGTCGAGTTGTACCGCCCTTCAGTTTGCTGCGCGTTACGGTAACGGTGGGCTGAGTTATCGGACGTCCCGCGATGACAAGGGTTTTGAGCATGACTGGGAGCAGATTTACACCACCGGATTCAGGCCATCACCTGCGGATATTGGGGCGCTCTCTGTTGCCGAGTTTAATCAGTCAATTAAATCGTATGCGCCGATTGCAAGCCCGGCGCTGACGGGAGTGCCTACCGCGCCAACAGTAAATTCCGGGAATAACTCATCCCAGTTAGCGACAACTGCATTTGTGCATAACGCGCTCACTGATAACGCCTTTGTACTGGATTTTACGGGTACAGTGCAGAATTTCGATGTGCCGTGGGATGCCAAAAGCGGGTTTTATAAGGCAGATGTCGGGTCACATACAGATGCTGTTTTGCATTTTCACGGACCAGATGCGAGTTGTAGTGCCCTTCAGTTTGCTGCGCATTACGGTAACGGTGGGTTGAGTTATCGGACGTCCCGCGATAGCAGGGGCTTTGAGCATGACTGGGAGCAGATTTACACCACCGGATTCAGGCCATCGCCTGCGGATATTGGGGCTATTTCTGTATCTGAGCTAACCGGCATCCCACTGCCGTGGCCGCAAGTGACCGCCCCGTCGGGCTGGCTGAAATGTAACGGCCAAGCGTTTGATAAAAACCGCTATCCACGGCTGGCGCAGGTCTACCCATCGGGTGTGCTGCCGGATCTGCGCGGCGAATTTATTCGCGGCTGGGATGATGGGCGTGGGGTGGATGCGGGTCGAGCGATACTGAGCGCACAGACTCAATCGATACAGTTGCATACGCATGATGGTGGAATAACTGGACCAGCAACCGGGGTAATCGAAGGGTACGGAGACGGCTCTAGCGGCGGTGCTCCCGGCGTTGACAACTACAATCCTGCGGCAACTGGCGCCGCGGGAGGCGCAGAAACCCGACCCAGAAATATCGCATTCAACTACATCGTGAGAGCTGCATAATGAGTGAGAAATATTCTGTTGCTGTACAGAGTGCCCGCATGGGAAAAAGTGGGTTGGCAGAATGCGCAGGATGGCTGACTGTTTATCACGTTGATCAGCAGACGCGTGAATATACTGGCGCGAGTTATGAATACATGATGGTCGGCACGGGGTTACCAGCCGATAGTTATGCTGACACGCCTGATCTGCCAGCTGCGGGGCAAGCTTTACGGCGTAGCGCTGATGGTGCGGGATGGGAGCATGTACCGGACCTGCGCGGCAAAACGGCGTACCGCACGGCGGATGGTCAACCGCAGACAGTGACAGCTCTCGGTGAATTGCCTGACGGGTTGACGCTGTTTTCCCCCTCGACTGCATTCGATAAATGGAATGGCGAAATCTGGGTAACTGATGTTGCAGCCCAACACGCCGCAGCCGTGGCCGCAGCGCAGCAGGAACAGGCGGCACGAAAAGCAACAGCAACGGCGCGGATCACTGAACTGAGTTACGCCGTGGAACTGGGGATAGCAACTGACGTAGAGCAAGCGGCGCTGAAGACGTGGAAAACCTATCTGGTGCAATTAAGCCGCATTGATACATCCGCCGCCACAGATATCGACTGGCCGGAAATCCCTTCTACCTGATCTGCCCGGCCCTGCTTCGACAGGGCCGTTAAACCAGCCCTTTCAACGTGTTGACGGTGTCCGTCATGGCTGTGCTGACGGTGTTCATCGCTTTGGTTGCACTGCTGCGCGCGTTGTCCATCATGTCGCTAAAGGATGAAGATTGCAGCTTTTCCCGCAGGTCTTCATCACAGCGCTGAAAGCTCAGCGAAAACTCAATCTTCTTTGCCTTTCCGTAGCGATTCAGCTCTGTGCGCGTGGTCTGCATACCAGTCAGCACGTACATACCGTAAATCTGCCCGGTACCGTCAATCAACGGCCAGGGGCGGCCACTGTAGGCTTGCGTAGTCAGCGCGGTTAACGACACCTCGCCGCCGGTAATTTCCGGGTACAGCACACCGCTCAGTGTAATCTGATCTTCACCGGCACCGATGTATTGCCATTTCGCAGAGCGGTTAATCCGCTCATTCTTCACATGCCGCCAGGCACGCGACTGCTGAAGCTGCTGGTAAGGCAGCGTTTGCAGCTCAAACACAAACAACCCGTATACCATCATCATCGGTTTTTCTCCTTACTCTCTGTCTCTGAAACTGCCACGCTGAAGCCTGTCGCGGCGGGCCAGTTCGGCACTGACTGCATCGGCCACAATACGGCCCAGCTCGCGGGCGTCCTGCCGTTCAACGCCGTGCAGGTGTATATGAATTTCCCCATTGAAACCGCCCGCCGCCGGTGTTCTGGCCGCCGGACGACTGACCGGGGACGCGTCGGCTTGTTTGACGGGCTGTGTCGCCGCAACCACGGCGGGGCGGTCGCTGAGCGCCTGCATGGTCTGCGCAGGCTGTGAGGGGGCAGAAGGTGTGCCGCCAGTAAGCCGGGATTCCTGCCATTCGCCACGCACAGCCAGCGCTTTCGGCAGGTTTTTGAAAACGATATCGCCGGGGCCGATGCGCTTTTTGGTTTCTTCCAGCACGCCGCCGGTGTTGTCAGCAATCTTCTGCAAACGGCGCTGGGTACCGCTGTCCCCGGTCAGGGGTGGCTTAGGCGCGGGTGGTGGTGCGGTGGTGGCCTCTTTCAGGTCGCCGGTCAGGTTGGCGACCAGACCTTGCAGTCGGTCTTTCCCTTCCGGCGTCAGCTCTTTCAACTGATCGGCTTTTTTCTGCGCCGCATCCAGTCCGGACGGGATTAAACCGAGCTTTTCCAGAATCCAGCCGATCCCCTCCATCAGCTTTTGCAGCGGCAATAACAGCATGTCCAGTGCCGACCCCAGCACCTTGCCGAAACCGTAGCCCGCAACTGCGCAGTCATCCAGCGTCTTCTTTGTGGTCTGGATAGGCTGAAAAAGCTGCGTAAATCGATCCCACAGGCGCGACACGGCCGACACAATCACATCAAAGACGGGAGCCAGGCCCGTAAATGCCTGCCGAATGGGGCCAAGGCTGATAACAATGCCGGTAAACATCCCGCTGAAAAACGTTCTGACAGGCTCCCAGAATCGCCAGATAAGCAGCCCGGCCGCCACAAACGCCGCGCCAATCAATCCGATCGGGCTTAACAGCAGCGACAGCACGCCGCCTAACACCGAGACAGCGCCGGTGATCAGGCTCCATAGCGCAGGCAGGCCGCTCAGCCGCAACAACAGCCCGCCTACGCCCCTGACCAGTGAACCCAATGCCGACACCGGCGAGGTAAACACGGCCAGTAACATGCCACGCAGCGGGGTCAGTGTCGCGGTCAGTCGGCCTGTGCTGCCAGAGAAAAGCTGTAGCCAGCCACCTATGCGTGCCATCGGCCCGCCGAGCAGGCTGCTTAACCCGGAAAACATCGACACCGCACCACCGACGCCCCGTGCGCCCAGCAGCAGCGAAAAGCCGAGCTGGAGCTTAGCCAGCGGACCCATCAGCAGACCGATTGCCAGTGAGGTGCCACCGATCGCCACCGCGAATGCCGCCGCACCGCCGACAGCCAGTAACAGCGTTTGCGTCAGCCTGGGATTCTCTTTCACCCAGCCGCTCACGTTGGTAATCACATCGCTTAGCCCCTGCGTCAGGTTGCGCAGTGGCCGGTCTGCCGTTTCTTCAACCTGAATACGAAACCCTTCCCAGGCACTGTCGAGGTTTTTCAGGTCACCACCCAGGTTATCCGCCATCTTTTTACCAACGGTCGCCGATTCACCTTTAGCTTTTAGCAACTCCTGGAATAACTTATCCAGCTTGCCACTGCCTGCCGACTGAACCAGCGTTTGCAGACCGACAAAGGCCTCTTCCCCGGCAATATCTTTGAAGAAGGACACCTGATCGACCTGGCCGTATTTTTTGGTAGCTTTGTAGAGATCACGTAATACGTCCTGCATTGGCCGCATCTTGCCTTTGGCATCGGCTACCGACACGCCCAGCTCTTTCAATGCTTCCGCTGCGGCTTTCGGCGGTGAAGCCAGACGGGCCAGGCTGGCACGCATGGCGGTACCGGCATCACTGCCGCGAATACCGTTATTCGCCAGCATACCGGCCATCGCCGCCGCATATTCAAGGCTAATCCCCAGCTTGGCCGCCACCGGGCCGGTGTATTTCATGGTTTCGCCGAGGCTGAACAGGTCGGTGTTGGTACGGGTAAAGGTGCCGGTCAGTACGTCACCCACGCGATCCATCTGGCTGGCATCCAGATTGAACTGTGAAAGAATGTTTGACCCGATATCAGCGGTTTCGCCCAGCTCCATGCCACCGGCCAGCGCCATATTCAGCACACCTGGCAATGCCGCTTGTATGGCCTGCGGCGTAAACCCGGCCATTGCCAGAAACGCCTGACCGCTGGCTGCGTCGCGGGTGGTGAATGCGGTTTCCGCGCCGAGCTTTTTGGCCTGCGCCCGCAGGGCCGCCAGTTGCTGATCGCCTTTATCCAGCCGGGTCAGCGCCTGAACGCGTGACATCTCTTCATCAAACCCAACCGCCGGGGCCAGAAACTGCCCGCCTGCGTATCCGGCTGCCGCCCCGCCTGCTACCGCCATCGTGCCGCTACCACGTAGTTTGCCCGCGGTCTGCTGCATTCGCTCATAACGGGCGCGTGCCTGCGTAACGGCAGCCAGTTGCCGCCGCTCTCGCTCCAGGGTCTGGTTATATTGTTCGGTACGCCGGATGGCGCTCTGGATAGTGGCATTACTGCCAACCAGTGACACACCGTGACCGCGCAACGCTTGTGAGGCAGCGCGCAGCTTGACCATTTCCTGATCGCGGGTGATGTTCAGCCGCTCTAGTTTGACGGCCAGTGCGGCCATGTGTTCCCGTTGCTTATCGGTCAGCACAGTGTTGTTTTGCTGGGCCTTTTTCAGCCCGTCCAGGCTGCGGCTGGCTTCATCAATCTTGCGTGAGGTCTTTTGTACGCTGTCGCGCAGGCGGTTGAAGGTCCTGGACTGAGTGTCCAGATCCTTAATAGCGGCCTGGGTGCGTTTGAGGGATTCAGACAAACCGCCCGCACTCTGGCGGGCGGCGTTGACCGGGCGGGTCAGCCGGTCGATAGCGCTGAAGGCTACGCGGATATCAAGGCTTTTCATCGGCTTCACTGGCTCCACTTCGGATAGCCGCCCGCGTACGCCAGGCTATCACCTCGCCCAGATCCATGCTGAACAGTTCAGAGGGCGGCCAGTTAAAAACAACGGCGATATCAGCGACCAGATCGTCTATCTGATCGAACTGCAAGACGGTTACGCTTCCTCCGTCACCTCCGCGTTCGGCTCGCCAGGCTCCACATGCACTAAAAAAGGCGTGATTGCCTCCGCCAGTCGCATGAAATCGCGGGTATCCATCGCGTTGATCTCGGCCAGTTTCAGTTTTGGCGAGGTAACGCGTGTTAACAGGGTGGTGATGGAATCCACATCCATATTCAAGACGTTGACCAGCCGCAGGCCACGCAATGAGCCAGCCTGTTTGATATCGTCGGTAATGGTCACCTGGCTGATAGTGCTGTCGCCCCGCATAATAGGCGTCGCCAGGGTTACGGTGTTGTTGTTCGGTGTGTTCATGGTGACAGGCTCCGGGCGGCTAATGTGGCCGCCATGATTCAGGTTGTTCAGTTACCCAGCCCCAGCGCAGACGTGATGCGATCCGGGTAGATGTTTTTGCCGTTTTTCTTGTAGATGAAATTCAGCAGGTCAATTTCCAGCACCGATTGATCGTCAATCGACAGCTTGTAATAGGTGTTTTTCAGCGCATAGGTGACAGATGTGTCTTCGCCCTGCTTGGACTCGCCGCCGTCAATCTCGGTAATACGCCCGCGCATCTCTACTTCGACCAGCTGGCTATCGCCGTCGGTGTAGTATTCCCCCGCGAAGCGCAGGCGAACGTCATCGATATCGCCGCCGTATTCCAGCAGCAACTTTTTCTCCATGCCGCCGACAACCATCTGCGCTTCCAGCGCGCCGGAATCCATACCGAGATCGACCGCTACCGAGCCAATCATGCCCGCGCCCTGAAAGTCTTCAGTCTTGCGGGTCAGCTTTGGCAGCGTGACGGATGTGACCTTGCCGATCTGGTTGTTGCCGTTCACAAAACAGGTGAACAGGCGCAATTTATGCGGTACGGCCATTTACACACCTCCCAGTGACGAGAACGCGGAATCAAAATAGTCATCGGTGAAGGTCTGGTATAACGTCAGGTCTTCCAGCGGCGGCACCGGCGTGTACTTGTAACGCACGCGCACCTGTCCCTGCCGCAGGCCGGTTGTGGGGTTGTCCTGAATATCGAACCAGCATTCCCCGCCGATCAGCCTGCCCGCCGTGACCAGCGCGCTCAGCTTGCCGTTGATGCCGTTCACCACGTCTTTCACGTTGGCCGGAGTCAGTGGCTCGTCAACGGCTTCAAACTGCGCTTCCGCGATACTGTCAGCGAGGATTTGCGCGGTGCGGGTGTACACCTCAAACAGGTAATCATGGATATCGGTGGTGCGGTTGCCCCAGAAGCGGAATCCGTTGCGCTTAATCAGCGTGGTGATCTCCTGGTTGTTAAGTTCATTGGCGTCGCTGTCTTCGGCCTGAAGCGACCAGAACACATCCCGCGAGATACCCAGCACGTTATTCACTGCCACGTTCGACAGCGACTTATGCCAGCCCTGATCGTTATCAATCGCTGCGCGCAGGCCGCAGGCATAGGCCGACGCCGGAAAGGTTTCATTGCTGCCGCTAAGCGGGTTATAAGCGATAAAATCCGGCCAGATCAGCATCAGCTCACGGTAGGCAAACTGCGCACGGTAGGTGATGGCCTCCGCCATCGTGGTGCAGCCGTGACAACCGGCATAGACAAACGCCCGCAGATTCTGCGCAATCACACACAGCGCTGACGTCACTTCGGCGGTGTCATAGTCCGGTACCGCCAGAATCCGGGGCCGGTAATTAACTTTTGCTTCTGCCGTCAGCAAGGCATACATGCCGGTATAACTGCCGTCTGCCGCTGTCCCGCCGATAATCAGTTGGGACTGGGTTTTGTCGCCGCCTTCGGTTGCTGCTGCCACCCGCACCACGATCACTTTCGGGCTGGTCTGGTCAGAAATGGCTTTCAGCGTCTTGTAGAGTGAGCCGGTTTTACCCGCCTTGCCCAGCACGCTATTCACCCGTGTGATGAGCACCGGCGTATTCAGGGGAAAGGTGTCTGCGTCCGCATCCTCCGCCACGGCCACCACGCCAATCACACTGGAATCAATGTCATTGATTGCGGTTACCAGGTCGGTATTTTCACGAACGCGCACACCGTGGAAACGTGTCTCGGACATGTTCGCCACCATTACGTTATTGAGTTCATGGCGATAATCCCCGATATCCGCCGCACACTCACGCGTTGCCGGGTCTGGCCGTCCGGCGACAACAAAAAGCCATTTTTCCCCACGCGTGCGCGTGAAATCATGCGCGAAAACAAGGGGGAAACGATGGCTATCACCGATCTGGCTGACTCACTTATCACTACGGCGAAACGCTACGATGATGCGCTAACCGAGGCGGTAAAAAGCCCGGCCTTCAGCATTACGCTGGGTGGGAAATCGCTGAAGGAACTGAGCGACCGGCTAATCTCGCTGTCACTGACCGACAACCGGGGCTTTGAAGCCGACCAGCTCACGCTGTCGATAGACGACAGTGACGGACGCGTGGAACTACCGCCGCGTGGCGCTCAGATTGCACTGTCCATCGGCTGGCAGGGTGAAGCGCTGACTTACAAAGGGCTGTATACCGTGGATGAGATTTCCCACGAAGGCCCACCCGATGTGCTGGGTGTTACGGCCAGAAGTGCGGATTTCCGCGAAGAATTCAACGTGAAACGTGAGGTTTCCTGGCATGACGTGACGGTAGAGCGTGTTGTGTCGGCGATTGCGCACCGCTACGGCATGAAGGCGCAAATCAGCAACATACTGATGAATATCGAAATCGACCACGCAGACCAGACGGAAGAGAGTGATATGTCATTCCTGACCCGGATGGCCGAGCAACTGGGGGCGATTGCCACCATCAAAAACGGCACCTTGCTGTTTATTCTGCCCGGTGGTGGTGTAACGGCATCCGGCAAGGCGCTGCCGTCGGCCAGTATCACCCGCAGTAGTGGTGATGGTCACCGTTTTCGCATTGCGGATCGGGATGCCTACACCGGTGTGCGCGCCTACTGGCTGGATCTGAAATTCGGTAAAAAGAAGAAGGTCAGCGTAAAGCGCCGCCGGACAAAGCCCAAACCGAAAAAAGAGAAAAGCAGCAGTCGTGAAGGCGATTACATCACCGGCGCAGAAGGCAACGTGTTCGTACTGCGGAAAACCTATCAGAATGAAGAAACCGCAAAACGTGCCGCGGCGGCTAAATGGCGACAGTTGCAACGCGGGGCCGCTGAATTTTCGATTACCCTGGCGCGTGGCCGTGCTGAGCTGTATCCCGAAATGCACCTGACAGTAAGCGGCTTTAAACCGGATATCGACAATCAGGACTGGATTATCGCCCGCGCGGAACACGTTATTGATGGCAACGGCTTTACCACCCGTCTGGAACTGGAAGCAAAAATCCCTGACTGGATAGCAGAAAGTGAATAAAATGGCGGCGAGTTCAACTCCCACAGGGGAGCCATTATGTTCAGATGTCCTTTTTGCGGGGCAATGGCCCGCACCCGTACCAGTCGCCGCCTGAGCGATATCACCATCCGGCAGTACCACCAGTGCCAAAATCTGGAATGTAGTGAGACATTTACCACCCTCAACACGATAGAACGGCGCGTATCAAAGCGTACACGGGAAGACCCACTACCGCCTGACTTTATCCCACAGGACGCCTTTCCGGCTTCGCATTACGGACGGGATCAATTGAATCTGGCGTTGTAAAACAAAAGCCCCGCAGGATGATTGCGGGGCTTTTCAAAGTTATTTTAATTGCTGTGTGTATGGGCAGCGATAACGCTTCACCTCTGTCACCTTTTGCTTTGCCAACTTCCTCACAAGAAGATTTCGGGATTTCAAAAACAAACCCAGAATAGTTATTTCGGTTTAATACCTGTATCTCTTTTATGTTGCTTATATATGCAGTTTTCTTTGCCTCAAACCAGAGCGAAGTACAATCCTCATTGATATAACTGCTTCATAGATTTCATTGCTCACACGGTCTTCATTCATTGTTAGCCGAATAACCCCGCAATTTTCCGAAAAGGTTATTGGGTGCCATGGTTTGAGTGATTTTTGCAAGATCGAGTGATTGATTGAATGGGCAGAAGTGCAGAATGAAGCCAATAACAACAGTGCGCATGTGTATTTTTTAATGAGATATATCCTGATTTATTAATTCTTTTATTTTTTGCTTTGTATGTATAACAGAGAGATTAACAATAGGAGAGAATGATTGTGGTGACAATCCAGGTTTTTCAAGGTAATGCCGATTTACGGAGGGTGAAATAAAGGGGGCATTGACATATTGCTCACCCTCTTTTTCCACATCTTTTAAGCGCTAATTATTCAATTAAAGTTAACAATAACAGCTGATTGAAGACTGCCTTTTTTGTACCCGAAAAACGGGTGCTGCCACTCTGCTGCCATTTTGCTGCCACTTGCCAAATGACAGACACAAAAAAACCGCCTTGTGGCGGTCATGTTCTTTTAATTATTTTCTTATATCACAATCACTTATCGCATGGTGCCCAGAGCGGGACTTGAACCCGCACAGCGCGAACGCCGAGGGATTTTAAATCCCTTGTGTCTACCGATTTCACCATCTGGGCTCAGATATTGGAGGCGCGTCCCGGAGTCGAACCGAGGTGGACGGATTTGCAATCCGCTGCATGGCCACTCTGCCAACGCGCCCTATATTGGGGCTACTAAATCGATTTGGAGCGGGAAACGAGACTCGAACTCGCGACCCCGACCTTGGCAAGGTCGTGCTCTACCAACTGAGCTATTCCCGCATTTTACAGAACAGGTTGTTTATTAAGTATTTTCAATAAACTATGTTCCTGTCGATGCGGTGCATTCTACTTACCTGACGCGGTGAGTCAATAAAATTATCACCCCGCTTGGATCGTTTGCTGTTTTTTAAGGCGAGACGATCAATGTTCAAGCAAATCACGCCAGGCTGCGCTCAGATATTGAAACATCGACCAGAACGTCAATACAGCGGCCACATACAAAGCAGCCACGCCAGCAGCCTCTACCATGCGTTCCGGTCGCCACAGCAAGCCTACTAGCGCAACCATCTGCGCAGTAGTTTTAATCTTGCCAATCCAGGAAACCGCCACGCTGCTGCGTTTACCCAGTTCGGCCATCCATTCGCGCAAGGCAGAAATAATGATCTCACGCGCAATCATCGTAGCGGCGGGTAAGGTAATCCACCATGAATGATAATGCTCAGATACCAGCACCAAAGCAACCGCGACCATGACTTTGTCAGCAACAGGATCCAAAAAAGCACCAAACCGGGTAGTTTGTCTCCATAAGCGGGCAAGAAAACCATCAAACCAGTCTGTCACGGCTGCAAAAACAAAAATGCTAGCACAGACCATCGGTGCCCAACTGAATGGCAGATAAAACGCCAGCACAAAGAATGGGATGAGAACAACACGAAACAGGGTAAGCCACGTTGGTATATTAAATCGCATAGCGTCTGGGTAACTGTCTGGCCCGAAAGATAATAGGGCTATGTTGCTACATTGCCTCTAGTGTTTCAATGCATGAAAGATTTTTTCTGCCAGCGCATGTGAAATTCCCGGTACGTTGGCAATGTCCTCCACACTTGCATTCATCAGCGGCTGTAACCCCCCCATGTACTTCAGCAAAATCTGACGTCGCTTAGGCCCTACTCCTTCGATAGTCTCCAGAGAACTGGTGCTTTTGACCTTGGCGCGCTGTTTACGGTGACCACTGATAGCATGATTATGTGAATCGTCGCGAATATGCTGAATCACATGTAATGCTGGTGAATCAGCGGGCAAGGCCACACCCTCGCCTGTCGCTTCAAAAAATAGCGTCTCAAGCCCAGCCTTACGATCACTACCTTTCGCAACACCCAACAGTAAAGGTCGGGATGTATCCCACGGTACCTGCAATGATGCAAAAACACCCTTGGCCTGCGCCAGTTGCCCTTTTCCGCCATCGATTACAATTACATCAGGAATCTTATCTTCGTCAATTGACTTACCATAGCGACGTCTCAGCACTTGATTCATTGCTGCATAGTCGTCCCCTGGTGTGATACCGGTAATGTTGTAGCGACGATATTCCGAGCGTACTGGCCCATCTGCATTGAACACAACACAGGAGGCCACCGTCTGCTCTCCCATAGTATGGCTAATATCAAAACACTCCATACGCTTGATTTTTTCAATGCCAAGCACCGATGCTAACGCCGTCAGACGTTGCTGGATAGTCGACTGTTGTGACAACTTCGTCGTTAGTGCTGTATGGGCGTTGGTACGCGCCAGTTTAAGGTAGCGTGCGCGGTCACCCCGAGGACGGGTTTGAATCTGAATTTTACGGCCCGCCTGATCGGTTAGCGACTCAGCCAGCAACTGATGCTCAGGCAAAGAAAAATCCAGCAAGATTTCAGACGGTAGGGTACGAAAAACACTGCCTTGCAAATAGAACTGCCCCACAAATGTCTGCACCACTTCCGCCAGCTCAGTCCCACCAGGAACTTTGGGAAAATAGCTGCGACTGCCCAGAACCTTTCCCTGACGAATAAAGAGCACATGCACACATGCCATGCCAGCATCGAAGGCCACGCCGATTACGTCAAGATCATCACCATCGCCAGAGACAAATTGTTTTTCAGTGACACGGCGTACAGCCTGAATTTGATCACGGATACGTGCGGCCTCTTCAAACCTTAATTTACTGCTCGCTGTTTCCATACGGTCAATCAATCGGGTTAGCACCTGCTGATCTTTGCCTGACAGAAAAAGACGCACATATTCAACCTGTTGTTGGTACTCTTCATCACTAACAAGGCCACTGACGCAAGGTCCAAGGCAGCGACCAATCTGATATTGCAGGCAAGGGCGAGAACGGTTGCGGTATACGCTATTTTCACACTGACGGATAGGGAATAGTTTTTGTAATAACATCAGCGTTTCACGAACAGCATTGCCATTAGGAAACGGACCAAAATATTCGCCTTTGGCGTGTTTGGCACCACGGTGAACAGACAACCGGGGATGCTCATCCCCACTGAGGAAAATCATCGGGTATGACTTATCATCACGTAACAACACGTTGTAACGTGGCTGATAGCGTTTGATATAGTTGTGCTCAAGTAATAGAGCCTCGGTTTCAGTATGCGTGATCGTCACATCGATCTGCCGGATACTTTTCACCAAAGCCTCTGTTTTACGGCTAGCAACATGAGCACGAAAATAACTTGAAAGGCGTTTCTTCAGATCTTTGGCTTTACCGACGTAGATAACCGTGTCGCTAGCATCATACATACGATAAACCCCAGGCTGACTGGTTACAGTCTTCAGAAAAGCCTGGGCATCAAAACGTTCAGTCACTACTAATCAATGTCTCCGCATTAAAGAGTCCATGTCGAATCGCCAGATGCGTTAGTTCAACATCACCATTGATGTTTAGTTTATTAAACATTCGGTAACGATAACTATTGACCGTTTTTGGGCTAAGGTTGAGTTGATCAGAGATCTCTGTCACTTTCTGCCCTTTAGTGATCATGATCATAATCTGCAATTCACGCTCAGAAAGACACTCCAACGGTGTTTCTGTCTGTGGCTCCAACTGACTCAATGCCATTTGCTGGGCGATATCCGACGCAATATATCGCTTACCGGCATGTACAGAGCGAATGGCACAGATTACCTCTTCTGGCGTGGCTCCCTTGCTAAGGTAACCTGCCGCGCCTGCCTGCATTACTTTAGCAGGTAATGGGTTCTCTGTGTAAATAGTTAGCACTATAACTTTAATTTCAGGGGAAAATCGTACAATTTTGCGTGTTGCCTCCAGGCCGCCAATTCCTGGCATGTTCATATCCATCAACACAACGTCCACACTGTTATTACGGCACCATTTGACCGCATCTTCACCGCACTGAGCCTCACCAACAACCTTGAGGCCTTTAATATCGTCAAGAATGCGCCGTATCCCTGCTCGCACCAGTTCATGGTCATCAACAAGAAAAACGCTAATCAAAGAACAATTCTCCAAAAAGAGTAACACTTGCAGACAATTCCATTGCAGGTGATACTACGTGGTTTCGAAAAAATGAACACACTTTTCAATTAGAAGTGTATTTTTATTCTACTGTATGGTATTATCATAAGAGCCTATAAATGATACCTACCGCGCATCATCCAAAGAACTTACTCCCATCACAGTATTCATGTTTCAAACCTGGTTTTTTAGAGAAACAGACGTGTCGAACGTCTAAAAATAGAAAATTTAAATTTAATCAATGAACTATAAAAGCTTGCACCTGCATCCAATCAGGCCAGCAACAACTATCATCTATTGTAACTGTCTTGTCGCTTTGCTGCACTGGCTATTTACTACAAATAATACACCTCTTCCAAAATATCCATATAAAAATTGCAAGGTGTCTACTCAAACGCATTTACAATGCCAAACGCATATTGATCAAATATGGGCAAAATGTGGCATAAACAGATAAAAACAAGGCGATTTTATGGCCTGATGGGGCTAATTTCTTCACCAGACGCATTGTAGTTCATGGTATAATAAGACCAATTTTTGTTATGTCACCAACTGTATCATGGTGCAGAACCAATCCCAGGGCCCATTGCATCGGCTTGCGTTTGTTAAAGGAGATACTATGAACAATAATGACTTTCCAACAGCCTCCACACCAGAAACACTGGCTCATGAAGCCAGTTGCATGAAGGTATTGATGACGTTGATACTAAAATCTATCGGCCAGGCTGATGCAGGCAAAGTTATCATTAGCATGGAAAAATACTCAGCACAACTGGAAGACCCTGCTCAGGCAGAAATATTTAGTACCACCATTAATCAAATCAAAACTGTTTACCGCCGCTAATCAAAGCCCATCGGCCAACAGCATAGTGATAAAGGTCCGATGGGTATAAAATCTTTTCCTTCAAAAAATAAACAGACATAAATAATAGTGAACTCCGGTTCGGGGAAGTTATATATCCTAAACAATTCGAGTTTTAGACGACACGCCTACGCCTTGAAGTACAATAGATACATTTAATCTAATATAGATTGTTATCGAATAAACAATAAAACGAGAAGTCTAATAAGTTTTATTTTTAATCAATTAATTTCCCAAAAATAACAATTAAATCAGTTTTGAAATCAAATGGCAGGAATTGTTTGATGAAACTTGCTTTAGGCAATTAAAAGAAGTGTTGGTGGGTCGTATAGGGCTCGAACCTATGACCAATTGATTAAGAGTCCATAGATAGTCCAATTAACCTATCTAATATCAACAAGTTACCTGCATTCACACCGCATTTTTACGTTGTAGATCGTCACAATGCGACAAAAAGCGCCGCTCTACGTCACAATGACGGCACGCGCATGATCAGTCTACAGGCTCCTGATATCCGCATTCATCACAGTACCACCATTGCCGGTTGTACTCGACGATCTGCCGCATTTCACTGCCGCAAATTGGGCAGAATTTATAGTTGTCATCCCGTGCTAATTTAGTCTCAGTTGCTTCCGTTTTTTTGTTATCAGCCATGTTTTAATTCCCTCACTGTTGTTTTGCCGCGGCAACATCGGATACATATTTGTTTTTGCGATCGGCTATGCGATTACGCACAATTGTTTGTTTTGTCGCCTCCTGTGGCCCGTCAGCAACAATTGCTGCAAGATACGCCTGATTTAAGTCGTTCATGTCGTTTTTGTATTCTGTGGCCAACACAGCTAACGTGGCAGAAACGGCATCGGCACGTTGCGCCGCGGTATTCGTAACCCATGCATTACCATCCCACTCGTCATATTGAGTTTCCGGAATTAATAAAGTCAGATTTGACGGCAATTCACCAAGCGTGCTAACCACCTGCGGTTGACGTGTTTGCGTGTCATATGCAGTTTGACCACGATAGTCAGTAACGATTTCCCATGTTAAATGATCGAGGCTACGCACGATGGCTGTTCCGGATTGTGAAATAGGTGGAGCATCTGTGTAGCTATTTGCTGGGATGCCAGTCCCGGTCATCAAAAATTCCTCCCCGCTACCAACATACTCACCAGTCACGCTATTTGCGTGATAAATCACAATCCAGCCGTCACTGACTGCGAATCCATGCTCATCGAGCGTGGTATATTGTTTATCTGTCATGCTGCTCTCACTATGTAGTTGAATGCGACGTTGCGCGGGCGGTTTTCCGATGCAGTAGGAACGACTGCACTAGCTCGGAAATATTTGTAGTAAAAACCATTAGGGCCAGACGCGGCAGAAAATGGCGCAGATGTGCCTGTGTCAGTTACAAACGCGCCAGACGTCATCCCGATATTGTACCCAACCATCGAACCAGTAATATCCCTGATCGCGTCCCCCTGTGACGTTCCAATCCCCCGCCCCGCATCCACCCCCCGCCCATCATCCCAGCCGCGAATAAATTCGCCGCGCAGATCCGGCAGTACACCGCCGGGGTAGACTTGTGCCAGTTTCGGATATGTTGATGTGTTGAATGATTGTCCGTTGCATTTCAGCCAGCCAGATGGCGCTGTGGACTGCGGCCACGGTAACGGTATGCCGACTATTTCAGAAACGGAAATGGCCCCAATGTCCGCCGGCAACGGCTTAAATGCGGTGGTGTAAATCTGTTCCCACGGGTTCGGAAAACCAGAGTTTCCAATTGACGATCTGTAGCTCAACCCGCGGTTGCCAAAAAGTGCTTGAAATTGCAGAGCTGTGCAACTGGCCGACGATCCGTGAAAGTGCACCACCATCTCTGATGCGCCATCTACATCAGCACGATATACGCCGCTCTTAGCGTCCCATGGAACATTAAATCCGGAAACGGCACCAGTAAAGTCCAATCCGAACGAGCTATTATGAACAAACTCGGTGGTGGCGATTTGCGTAGTGCTGGTTGCCGATGATGCGGTTGGCGCCGTTGGCGTCCCAGTTAACGCAGGACTGGCGAGCGGGGCGGCTGACAAATATGACAACACATTGGCAATCGATGCCTGGCCGATTATGTCTCGACCGACTGAGGTAATATCGGCCTGTGCCAGCACATCAACGCCAGTGAAATACGGCAATTTATTTGCACCACCGGAAAGCCCCGCAAATGCTGTTAATGTCGAATCCCTTGGTTGATAAGCCGCAGTTAAATTAAACCATCCAGTTGATACTGAGTTTGGGTTATTGGTATTTGCGTCAGTAGTGCTGACATAAATAGATGTTCCGTCATCACCGAGGATTACCGCACCTTTGGGATAACCCGCTATAGCGGCAGAAAATGTTGCGTCATATGAATTTAATGCGCCAGCGCTGAACCATCTACTTAGATTTGATAATTCATATAGAATCTGGTTCATGTCCTGCCCTTTTGGGGGTAGGCCACCAGCCGCTTTCAGTATCATCGTTACTGGCGGAAATCCAGCATCATATGATGCCGTGTTATCTCCGGCTGGAGTCGTGCTTAATATGTTTTCTCGCTGCCCGTTAACGCCGAACGGCACGGGTTGTTTCTTGGGTGCATCAGAGCGATTCATAATTAACCTTTATAAAATGTTCCATCGTTGAATGGGTATGCATCATCAGCAAATCCAAAATACGGAGGGGCAATTTGTGAAATATTTAACTGAACACCACTTGGCACCGGAACCACATTATAATCCGTCAGGATTGATTTTTCATATGGTGCCAATGCAAATTCGAATGTTATGCCGATCGTCATATCTCGATAATTGACGCAATACGCACGTCCACGACCAGCAAATAACATAACCAGAAATTTGTTTATCTCCGGTATTGTAGCAATGCTAATATTAGAAAACGCCTTGCACATTATTAGTGTGCGATAGGCATCATCAGACAGTCTGACTGATGTGGTTTCCTGAACACCTGCATAAAATGGTGAATCATTAAATGGTAGTGGATAATCTGATGCCCCCGCATTGGACTCATAGAATCCAAACGCATCACTATCGATTGGCGCAGTTATATACCTGCCTATTCCTACTATTTTTCCCCACACGTCTAATCCATAAGACTCATTAGCAGTCAAATCCCACACTTTATTGATAAATTCATTGGTAAACTCATCAATACTCACGGCCTGATTAAATGTGTTGATGATAGATAACAATGCAGTACTGTTTGCGTACTGCGCGTATATTGTCGATTCCCAATTATTCATACAAGATTTACCGTAATGTCAGAATCCTGAATTGTTGGTATCTGATCAATCCCCATTGTAACCGAGGGTGCATACGATGACCCGGTCAGAGATATTTCAATTGATAACACGCTAACCGTGTCGGGCGATATGGATATCACCGGAGCATAGTATTTACCGGCGTTAATCGATGCGCCGATTCGTGCCTTTCCTATTCCCTCATACCCTCCGGTAAAAACAGTGGTTACCATGTTTTTTACCAGTTGCGTAATGTTGCTAGGAGGGTTTAGTGTGCTATCAATATTGACAGTAAAATACACTCGCGTTGGCGAGGCTTTTTGCCATTGCATCACATATTCAGGATATGGAGTTCCATAGTTTGTGCTGTCATAAACAGTATATGTAGTATTGCCATTCATGTCAGCGCCGGGGTTGTAGGTTTTGAATATAGCATTAGCTACATCACTATCAGACCCCCCATAAGCGCAAATATAAATAGAATGCCCCAATACATGAAAATTTGTTGTCCCTTTATTCACTACGCTGGCGGTTCTGTTTGACCACACATAGGCATCAAGGACGCCATTCACCTCAAGCACGGCAGATAATACAGCTCCATCCATATTTCTTGCGTTTCTCGCCACAGATTCCTTTCGGCGATATTCAAAATTAGCTCTTGATTCCTCAAGACTGCCAAGCACACCAGCAGAATTGTTAATAACGCCAGACCATCCGGGGACTGCCTGATAAATCGCAGTTAGCGCACCAATCGGGCAGGCAATCGCACCAGCGGTTTGGTTTTGGAAAATCACCGACACGGTGCCATCAGATGATATTGTTGCCGCCGATGTTGATGCATAAATGTAGCCGTTAACATCCTGAGCCAGACTCCCGGCAGGAATAATAGTACCGACCAGCCCTGAGCATGTAGCAGTTACCGCCGTTCCGGTGGCGGCGATTCGCTCCATGAAATAAACGCGACCAATAGCGTCCTGAAATCGCCCGGATGCATAGTCAGGATTGATTTGATTTACTATTGCCAGTAGCTGATCGTTTTTATCAGCAATGATTGCCGAATCTGATACGGATATTTGCCCTTGCGGGGTTGATAAATCCTGACTCATTGCGCTACCGAGCGCAGTAGAAAAGTCCGTGATGCGACCCGATAAAATATCTGCCTCATCTGGAACAGCTAACCCGGATGTTGAAAATGACACTGACGGGACGGAGGTTTCTATTGTCGTTGTTGCCATATTCACTCACATATTTACTGTTGATGTGGTTCCGTTCGTGTCCACAATAGTTATTACGCCATATGATTGGCGCTTCTGTTGATCATTTATGATTGTGGCTTGTGCTGTTGATACATAATCCAGCCTCATAGCCTCATTCTGCAAATAAGATTGAATAAGACCGGAACCCGGAATAAATCCCATAATTTGGGTATTGTACGGGATGCCTATTGTGTTGTCATATACACACTCACCGAGATATAAACTACAGGCTGTAGCCACATCCTGTGCGACGGAATAGGGATTGTTTACAACGGCGAGGTTACCAGAATCATCCAGCTGAATATCCCACGTATCAGAATTGAGTGATAATGTCCTGTTTTGCATTTGCTACCCTCCTGAATGCATAGGTGTCGATTCCATCTCTACCTAGCTCTGTTTCTGTTTTGCAGTGATCGACGCATTCAAACCCGTTTTCCAAAAACCATTTTCGTAAACCTACGTCAGTGAAATACCAAATGTGTTCGTCTTTCCTGAAATGTCGAGATTTTAAAATATGCTCAGCATTATCAAAAATAGGGATGGATACGAAAACCCACTCTGTAGCCTGAGATATGGCCTGTTCTGGGTTGTCTATATGCTCCAGCACATCCCAAAATGTTAGCGCGGAAGCCTTTTCATTGTAGATATCATGAAATTTCCCGTTTTTATGCAGCCATTCTACACCAGCTGGATTAACGTCAAACCCCTTAGCGTTTTCGCACTTTGATACAAACTGACCGCACCCAATCCCCACATCGACAACATCACCGGCGTGGTACTTTTTTACAAAATTGATGCGGAATTTTGTTAACTCTCGTCCCATTTCAGTGCTTGCCATTGATGCATATTTTGAGAAATAACCTTCATCATATGGCCTGTTTTTTGGTACAGGGTAGTGACCTATTCCCAGCTCAGGGAAAAATGACAATTCACTATTAATGAGTTCACAAATTTTTTTCATTTAACCATCCGGTTATTTTCTCTGTCAGGTTTGAAATTCTTTTATCGCAATTGTGTTTCATCTCCTGACACATGCAGTAATTGTCAGGGTATACAAACAAGCATTGACTCAAATCCATAATAGATGCATCTGTTATGCGCGAGTGATGATTACTACCACCACAACCACCACCAATAAAAATCATTTTGGTGCGATATGCTAACGCCGCTTGAGATATGAGGCATGGGCCCGTCACGACAATATCAGCGTGGTTTACCAGTGCCATTAACTCGGTGATTTTCAATTCACCATTATGCAATTTCAGATCGGCATATGGTTCTAAATCTGGTATCCACTCCGCGCCCGGAACTGTATCCGCCACACTGACGCAAAAATAGCCGCGTCTGTGCAGTAATTTCGCGGCGGCATCGATATTTTTATTCAATGGCCCACGCGATTTGTGATGCCATTCTGACCGCTCTGTTGTGGGTCGGATTAACGCTATTTTTCTACCTTTCGGCAATCCGATGTCAGGCAGCGCGAATTTTGGTAAATCGAACCCATCAGGCTCGCAGCCAAAAACGCGTCTGGCGGCTGAAAATATCCCACCGGGCCGCATCAGGTCAGCATTGCCATAGAATATTCTTCTCGACTCCATCTGAACTGGAGGGAGTTGAACATATCTGATAGTTGATGATTGCTCATTTTTACGCTGAGTGCGCAATGTGGTATCTGAGCGGATGAAATTGACGTTCGGCAGATCGGAATAAAATTCAGGGATGGAGGTTTTTAGGTAAATCTCTCGCGTTTGGCATAACCGCTTGATAAACGCTCGCTGAAATATGTTGTCCCCTATCCCCTGCATACCGTCGATGTAGAGTTTTTGCATAACGATAATTGTTCCTCAAAATTCCCGGTCGGGAAGGCATTCAGTTCTGTATGTCGGGAGCAGTTGATCACCTTGGTTTTTCCCATGCGAGCAGATGCACGCAGGAAATCATCGTGCCAGCGCCGCACAAGGTTTATATCGGGGTTTTGTAACACTCCAGAGTGATCGCTATGCCAGTGCATACCGTTGGATAGCGAACAGTCATAACCGATCAGTAGAATGCGCGTCGCGCCAAGGTGCTTTGCTAGCAAGATGGCCCGTTGCCCGGAATTAAAGCCGCCTTGTAGTTCTGGCGGGAATAGCCGCAAGCCAAACAATGCCGAAGTGGTTTCGTTTGAAGCCCACCGCATAGCATCTGAACGTATGATTTTGTGGTTTTGCTCCCACCATTCATGGTCACCGGCATAAATATGGTGGCACTCTGGTATCAATGACCATGAGTTGTTAACTGCAATAATTTGGCAGCCAGAGGCCGCCGCAAGTCGGCAGTCATTGGCTGTTAGCGATGGCCCGGAGGCAATGCATATAAAGTTCATAGGCAATAAAAAACCCGCCGGAGCGGGTTGGGTGTGATGATGTCGCGAGTAAGCTCAAGGCTGATTTACGCCGCCACGTTGCTGCAATATATCGGAGATCGACATGTCAGATGGATGGCAAAGTTCACGTGAATCATAAGTCCGCGACCAGTAAGCAAGCCAATCTTCCAATTCTCTACAGGTGTACGTCTTGCAGGCCAGCCCCTCAGCCATAGTGACAATGTCATCACCCGGTGCCGTCAGCTCGTAGCCATTGATTAGCAAAAATATATAACCACCCATCATAGCCGTACGCTTGTTGGCGTTCGCAAACGGGTGATTTTGTATCAGGCTTTCAATAAGAGCCGCGGCCAAGACAAACATGTCATCTGTTTGCTGATAATATCTCGTCAGGCTTGGTCTGGATTGCGATGAACTGAGATTGTTTGGATTGAGAACGCAAACAGGCTCGGATGGTGTTTGCGCCTCAATCAAACTTTTATTGATAAAAATCAGATCATCTTCGGAAAGGTAATGAACTCCATCAATAAACTCGGCCATGCGTGTGCTTTACACCTTAGAGAGATCTTCCATCGCCTTTTCGTAACGAGCAAAACCAAAAGCAAAGGCGTTCTTTACCTGATCTGCGTGTGCGCAGTCGCTTCCCATTGCCGCACGTGGAGATGCCACCACGCCTTTGTCACGCGGGGGGATGTACAACCGCTCGGACTTTCTCAGTGCGTGACTCATAATATAAACCTCTGTAATTACTAACAATATTGTGTAATCCATTAACATAAGACCACCAGTGCGCGCCATTCACTACAGCCCAATGGTTAGAATGACCTGTAATGCATCTAGTAATCTTAGGGCTAAGTTTATAGTAAACACCGAGTCAAGCCATGGTTTACTTTCACAGGCAAACAAAAAAATCAATAGCGCATAATCAAATCCCCATTTGTACAAGGGATTTCATTAACCTGGCTCAATCATAGTTAGCAATCGGTCTGACGCCACACAAATGAAGTGCGTAGACAAAAACTCGCGTTAGGTAAAGACTGATCGCCTGTACAGGGTTTATTTGTAATCAACCATCAAAAGGTGCGGTTCTCGTTTGCGTTTTACAAAAAAAATATGATTCTTGCGTTGCGCGGTTAACCATTTTCGGTCAAGCTTTGATTTAACAAGTAAAGGTTTTGATTTGCCAAATCCAGTAGCTAATCTAGTACGCGCAAAACGAAAGGACTCCCGATCATTGTGGGGGACATATGCAAACAGCAGCTAAGAATACAACTATGCCATACATGATCCCGGAAGCGGACTTCGACAGAAAGCTCAGCGTTATCAAAAACAACATCGAGCATACCAGCTCTTTTTTGCAAAAAGGCATAGAGGATTTCTCGTTGCCGGGCTTTGTTGTGCCATTTGGCTATCGACTGGTTAAATCTCGTGATAACGAACACTACCGACTGATTACTGATTCGCAAGATTCAGAAACCGTTTACGCCGTTAAACTGCTGTTTCGGCATGACATCATAAACGCTAAAAAAACATGCACGCAGATATTGGTATGGCGAACCATTCAGGCCCAGCATGACAGTGCCGTCCGAGGTCTTCCCCAAGTTTTCTTTGAGTTTTTTTTAGAAAGCTACTCGATTGTCGTATCTGATGAAGAGCAAACTCCTGATGGACGCCGCTTTTGGGAACGAATGATTTCGTGGGCCATGTCTGCAACTGGATATCATGTATATGTATCAGATGGCACGCAAGAATCGCGTCCGTTGACATTTATGACATCATGGGACGACTTCTATACTACGTGGTCTGAATTCTGCTGGGGTCATGACAAAGAGTGTCATCGCCACAGGCTGCTAGTGATCAGCAAAGACAAGCTGCACTAATCACCAAACTAAACCCGGCTTGCCGGGTTTATTATTGTCATTCAAATAACCTTGTTGACGCCCAGATCACTATCAGCTACATTCTGTGTCACGAGGCGTAGAAACCTCTCCAAAAGCGGTCCTAACCAACCCCGATAGCGTTGGATTTTTTATGCCTGTCATTCAGTGGGCGCAGTGCGCGACCACACCCCGAATAATGTCGGGAGGGCAACGAATACAACACCCAGCAATGGGGAATAAGTTCGCGGTATCTTTTGGGCCGTTTCTAACCTCCCGACACCACACCATCTGTGGTAATTGACAATCTAATTAATTTCAGAATATAGTTCCGTCAGGTGCTCAAAACACCACAAACAGCGGATACCGCACCCGATAGACTTGCGGATTTTTTGTGCCTGAATTTTGGATATATGGCCGGGCGTGCGGCTAATACAACACCCGAAAGGGGAATATGCCCGCCGACTGTTTGCGGTTTTGAGCGCCCGGCCACCCTACGCAACGCCGGTTATTGCCCATCACATTAATCCTATTGTTTTGGCGTTTGCTGCTTCTCAATTAACAACTTTAACCCTTCTAGTGATCTAGCAATCTCAGTAAGACTACCCGCAGGATTAGTGGTAAACGCGGCCTCAACCCACGCCTCTAAGGCGGCAACAATTTCAGCGTTTATGGATCTCTTATTCCTTTCTGCAAGAGCCGCCACCTTCTCTTTTAATTCCGGATGGATTCTGACGTTGAACTGTGGATTTCTAGGTGCTGACATAAAAATTACCTTGCTCAAATATTGAGTTGACATGATAGCCCACGGATACTAACATTTCAACATTGGTAGCCACTGGCTACTAACACGACGAAGCCCCAACTACTTGCGATAGCTGGGGCCTCTAATTTGCCAGTAACCTGTGAGAAACCGACATGAAGAGTATGGCAAAAGTAAATGCTGATATCACCATTTTTAAGTTTGACGATAGAGATATTCGCGTTGTGATGAAAAAAGGTGATCCTTGGTTTGTTGCCGCGGATTTATGTGACGCCTTGAATCTGACTAACTCCCGCGTTTCGCTTATGGCTCTGGATGATGATGAAAAGGATGTAAGTTTAATTTACACCCGTGGAGGTCGGCAGATAATGTCTGTTGTTAGTGAGTCTGGCATGTACACACTGATTCTTCGCTGTCGTGATGCTGTTAAACCCGGAACCGTTCCGTATCGCGTTAGAAAATGGGTCACTGCTGATGTTTTACCATCAATCCGTGAAACTGGGAAATACACTAAAAATTACGAAGATATCGAAAAGACTACTGTTGATGACCGCACCCCGCTGCGCAGCTTAGTAAACCGGATTATGGGTAAGTACGGCATCCCATATCAGCCCATCTACAAAATGATCCACCGAGAATTTGGCGTTAACCATATCGATGAGCTTTCGCCAAAACAGGCAGCAGAAGCGATGGACTATTTGGCCGCAAAGGTCATAGAGGGTGAATTCCTCGGCAAGCAATCTCTACCAGCAACACCTCCATCACCAGCGCTTACCGTGCAGGAAATGAATCGTCTGGTGTGGCTATGGGATTACGCCAACCGCTCACAGGCCATTTTCAGGGAGCTAATGCCAGTCATGCAGCAATTGCAATCCTCGTATCATGGGGTGTGCTGCGATTACGGATATGAGTTCTCAGCAATCCTGTCACTATCGCGTGACGCTGTGCTGAAGCTGACCAGTGGCGTAGATGTTCAGGCGCCCAGCGACTCAATAAACATATCAGCATGGATCAGGCTAAAGAATAACGAGCTACCGGCAAGACTGCGTTAACTTGGAATTACTCACAGACCACGCTGCGCAGGGACGCGCAACAAAAAACCGATGGTCGGGCTATAGATATTAAAAGTTTATTATGCTGCCTTTGCTTTCATTTCTTCTATTTTTGCCAGCATTCTTTCAACCACAGCTATAGAAGTGATGGCCTCTGATGCACTAATCGTTTCGTCAAGCTTGTAATCAGCCCGTTTTCTTTGCATTTTTTGCTGCTTCAAAACAGCGCCAAGTTGAACTAATGCAATGAACTCAAACGGCTCATTTTTTCTCCTGGCATCTTTGGTGAGGTATTCAACAACACCATCATGTGTAGTTGGAGGGCAATGGGTAAGTATTCCGCAAGTTTCATGGTAAAAGGCATAATAAGCACGAGAAATCGCGCTTCTCAATCCAGATTCGGTTCCAGAATCCAAGCAGGATTTTGCGGCAGAGACAAAATCTTTCCCTTTTATGCTCATGATGCTGAAATCTCCGTTTCTATGTTTCCTCGATACCAAGCTGTAAGATTTTTGCTTGCAAAAGAATCATTTGTTGCCAGCGCAATTGCAATGTCTATATCCATGTTAGCCAGCTTCTCCGCATCATCGCAAAGAACATTGCAGATGATCGCAGCATCTCCATCATCACTAGTGTAGTAATCATGTGATGTTGCTAATGCGTTGTGATTTTTTGCGATGGTTGAGGCAATAAGCGAAAGAGATTTTAGCTCAGACGGATAAAGGCTTGTAACCTCTATAAAATCTTCTAATTGCTTTTTCTTATTTAAAACATCCATTTGCATTTCATTGCGCTCATTATCATCACTTATCATGGATATGGCCTTCCTTGCAAAAAATAATGTAAGCTCGCCATCGCCATCAGCATACGCGGCGTTTCTTGCCGTAATGCATAGATTAAAGCTGTTTATTTCACGGCCAAGCCTTACCGCTTCATTTTGATAATCCTCAAAATGACCAGTATGCCCAAGATAAGTAAGATAATTCTGTGCTGAGATCTCGTCACGATATGATGCTGCTTCTTTGAAAAATGAAACCGCCTTTTCGTGTTGTGCTGCAGCTCCGTAAGCCAAAGCCGATATCATCAGCTTTGTTGGCTCATCTTGAATCTTTTCAACATCTGATAGAACGCGCTTAAGAGTAAAAGCGTCCAGAATGCTACCGGTCTCTATGTGAGAGATTAGCATTATCGTAGTGTCACGAAATCCTTTTTTTTGTGTCTGAGCCATTTAACCCCTCCCTATTCCACAAACTTAGCATTAGGAAGGGGAACCAACAACCTGTTGTTTTATTCATGATTGCTGCCAACCAATGATTTCCCCACATGATTACTCAATACTGCATCAGTAACAGTATTGGTGCGGTCTCGATGTCTGCCGATGTTAAACCCTGAGTGACTTTTTCCAGTCATATTTCAATTGTTGCAGGTTCCAGCACGACTTAGCTATATCAACAATCGCAATGCGCGAGTTAGGGTCAAGCCCCGGCGCGTCTTGCAATCTCGTTACGACTTCATCTAGCGGAACGCCAATTGACTGTTGCCCTGCGGCACGCTCGCATATCGTGCGCACTGCATAATCTATGTCAGATTGCTGATAGGGATTTGATGACAGCAGGTATTGATAGCGCATCTGCAACTGCTGGCTGTATTTTGTAATGGATCGGTTGTCCATGCACTCCTTGCTTGCCTGACAGTCTTTCTCTTTTTTGTCGGCAGCTTGTTTTTCTTTTTCATCAAATTCACGGATGCCGTTATCAAACGCGGACAGATAAGCGGTGTGGTAACAATTCTTATCCGTCCCGCACTTGCTGGTATCAGCTGTCAAATTGCTGCCCGTATGAGAAAGATAATCTTGTTTCAGCTCTTTAACCGATTTATACCATGTCCTTCCGTGACCATTGGGCCAAAATTCTTTTACTGGCTCATACGTTTCCGATTCAGTCCTTTGATACTCTTTTATTTGCTCCGGCGTCATTGCGCATCCAGCGGCAGACAATGCAAGTAACAGCACGATTTTTTTATTCATTATTGCGGCCCTGAGGTTAGCGATCCCCCCGATTGTACGCCGCCATGAGCATGATTTTCCACTGATATATTACCCGCCCTAATGTCTCCCGCGGCGGTAATTGTGCTGGTTGTTGTCACCGGGCCTATAATGTGCATTCCATTAGGAGCCATGATAGTGATACCACCATCAGCGAATTCGATATACTGCGTGGGTGTAGGGTTCAGTAACCCGATTCCGCCGAGGTATACCGCGTCAGCAAGGTTGTGCTCTCTTTTGCTGCCGGGGATGGCTTGCGCCCCACTGCTTTTAACCAGACTGATATCCCGGTCACAGACCAAAATCAGCCCAACATCACCCACAGACGGATTCATGATTACCGCGCTTTGCCCATGCTGTAACCGCATAAACGGAACGTTGTAAATCAGGTCTGTATCGTTGATTTTTTTACCGGACGCATCAACAGGATTAACAAACCGCCTTACCGTCAGGGTCGAGCCTGTAATAGCGGTCACCTGAGCCAATTCGACAAATGAGCATCTTGATAGCATTTGCCGAAACACGAACGCCAGCGAATTGCCCTCACACGATATATCTGCCGGGGTTTGATTGATCGGATTCATTGCACCCACTCCGTAGGCGTCGCAGTTATCACAGAAAACCACGGGCCACCTTCAATTTGAGACGATAGGTAATGTGACGTACCCACCTGAATGAGATAATCCCCACTAACGTGTGGTAAATCGCTCTCTATGCGAATTTTGCGGCACACCTTAATTAACGGCGAATACAGACAGGTGACTGATATCCCCAATTCAGTAAATATGGGATAACCAATCATGCCGTGGTCAGCAGAAATCAATACGACTTTGTCATCAATCGGATTTTTGCCGGTATAAATGGTTACCTTGCCAACGTCAATATCAGCATTAAAACCATATGCACGGGCAATGCTTTGTATCTGGTCTATAGCGCTGCCATCAAAACGCTGATTATCAACAGCAACATCAACGTCAGCGTTGTAAAACGAAAATCCAGCTGCCCCGGCTATGCCTTTTATTAAATCCTGAGCCGTGGTCTTCCCGGCCACTGACGTGGCCGGGAATGGTATTGTCCGTTCATACGCCGTGGCCTGCGCGATAATTTCTATCGGAGCTTCTGGCATCATGTTAGCATTAATCATTGGACTGGTGATTGAGCCGGAAAAAATACGCTCGTCATTGGCGATAATTTCAATCTGGTTTTGTTTCTGAGCGATAATCCGGCGCGTTCTTGATGTCAACTTGGCTATGATATCCATCGACAGTCCGTAAATACGCGCATTGGCTACGGTGCCGGTAGCGCCACCGTATGCCGACACACTCACCTCACACTTGAAACCCTTTAGCGTGATAGTGTCATTTTCTTTTTTATCATCGAACGAACCCTCTGACAGTTTGAATTTTATTTCAATGTCGCGGCGTTCGTATGTCATAAATCAGATGCCTCTAAATAGTAGAGTTTGTATCGACTACCAAGGCCATCCCATACCGGGTCGGTATCACCTTCCATATCAGAAAAAACCAGATCGCCGATAAAACCGAGGTATTTATATCTCACCATTCGATTGCAATTCAGGCATATAACGCCTTGCATTATTGCTTTTTCACCAACGTAGAGATCCATATAAAGGCCGGTAGTTCTTTGGTGTATTTTTATTCGGCAAGATTGACCGCCTAGTGTAATGCTTATTTCTTGTGATTTTTCCGCCGCAATAGCAATACTCAACATTATAAAATCTCCTTAACAAACCTAGAAACATAGTCTTTTATCTGTTCGGCATTAGCATTGGTGGCTTCGTCATATGCCTCACTAACAGTTTCAGCGGCAGACACAACACCGGAAACAATTGCGCTTCCGGTTGTTGAAAGGGCTTTGGCAAATGCAGTTGCAGAGTTGGCAGAGGCCCACGCTTTTTTAGCTTCATCTAATGTTACAGGTGTCGTATTTGATATAGTTTTGCTTGTTGAAATTGCACCATTCCGGGTTCCCCTTTGGTTGTCTGTCTTTTGTTCTTTGGTTGTTGAGCTTGATATAACCACTTCACCGGTTTGCATGACGGCCTGAAATACCGCACTGACTTTTAGCAGTGTCTGGCCATTTTTCGCGGTAACCGAGTAATCATAATGAGCCAGGTCATACGATTCAAAAACACCGTCCGGCGTTTCGATATTGTACGTGCTCGCACTGGTACGCATTTCATCAAGAATATCAATGAGGTTTGAGCGGCTCAGCATACTGAAATTGGTCAGGTTAGGTAATGCCCCGCTAAATGCTGACCATCCCTCAAGCAAGAATTGAACGCGGATTTCTCTCGGCTTCTTAACTTTGTTGTATGAAGTATAAGAGCCTTTTTCAATTGGTGAATTCACGATTACAGCATCGGCGGATTGCTCAATAGAACCCCAACCGCTAGGAGTAAAAACCTTCTGTCCGACTACTTTTGTCTTGTCGGTATTATTCTTATCAATCGTGTTGTAATAAATGCCATAAGTAGGTGCAAATGCGCCATTAATGACAGAGAAAATACTTCTGCTTTTAACAGCGGATAACAGGGTTGTTTCGTTAAGCGAGAAAGACATTACATCTCCTGATAAATCCATAGGTAATAAACCCGTCTAAACGGGTTTGGTGTGTTCGATTATTTTGCCACTAAATCAGTAGTATGCGTTAACTGGCATATTTAGCATTTCAGGAATGAAAATCCCGAATTTCTTAGCCGTTCCGCGCACAATCTCCTCTGGAGTGTTTGCTCCCCCACTGATAGTTTCCTCTTGTCCGGTGACAATATCTCGGTAATGAAGAGTGATAACGTAGCGGAATACTGGAACAACTTGACGCTTTTCTTCAATCTGATAACGACCAGTTTTTCGAATGGATGGTAGTACTTCATTGGTCACCCATTTGCGGAAGCGCCAAGGTAAGGTACCTTGTTTTATTGAATCACGGCAGCGGAGAATAAGAGTGTACAGGCCGGATTCATTGATGATGATCATGCTCTGCGCTCCGTTACCTGCCGACCCTAACTTGAAGTTAGGGTCGCCGTTGAAGATTTGTTTTTCATCATCGTCCAACGATGCTACTGATTTTGAAGGGTTTGATAGGTCTAAAGACTTACAAACATCAGAGGCAATAAACCACGGTTCTCCATCGCGCATAACCGCGCGTATTTCACTTCCTTCAAAAATGAAACCTGAATTTGCAACTTCATTGGTGCTGGATGTCGTATTTTTTGCTAAGGTATTCATATCAATAATTCCATCACGATTTGTTGATATCGAGGCCTCGTTAGTTGCAGCTATCGAGGCTTCATTTTTGTAGTCTTCCACTTCTTTCAATCCAGAAAATCTCTTGTATTTTGTTTTCCCATCGCTTTTCAGGTGTCTTTTGTAGGATTTAGATGACATGCCAAGGTCTTTTTCAGGCCATCCGGCTGCAATCCTTTGCTCTAGGGTGCATGGATTAACATCAAAAAACTCAGCCCATTCAAAAATTGTTTTTATCTCTCCGCTAATCTCATAAAAAACTCGACCGAACCTTTCCTGTTCTCCCCATCCGTGCCTTTTGAACCCCATCCGCTGCCGTTTGCGGTCAATCATGTCTTTAGCGTTGTCTTTGGCGTCCCCCAAGTACAAGTGATCTGGGTTGCAACAGCATGGGTTATCACACGTATGAAGCACCCACCATTTGTTAGCACCCTGAGGTATCACACCATTTGACATTTCATAAGAAATTCTATGGGCTGACCATACTCTCCCCTCAAACGATAATTGTCCGTATCCGGTGAATCCGGTGAATCCAGTCCAAACTAGGCAACCATCATCGCGAGCACTTAGCTTGGATAGAAAAAGGCGCCCAAGTGCCTCCTTATCAACAATATCTGCTATGGTCTTCCGAATCTTCATATATCATCACCAAAAGTATTTTACAGTATCGAATAGTCGTGACAGAATCATAATAGATTCCATTTACAGCCTTAGTCAATACTATAAAGAACTATTTATGACCAAAGAAAACCATTTCATAAAAAGAATGATTGCCAGAAGGGTTGATCAGGGGCTTTCCCAAGAAGATCTGAGCAAGAGATCTGGGGTGGCAGCTGCACAAATTTCTCGCTACGAGCTAGGAAAAAGCAAGCCAAGGCCAAACGTAATCGCTAGGTTAGCTGAGGCGTTGAACGTGCCCTTTGAGTGGCTTGCTTATGGAGATAATGATGCTGACCCAATAACAATTCCCGGCATACCCACGCGCCAAATAGAATTACCTGAGGATTTGGTTAACATAATCAAAAAGAAAGCCGATGAAATGGGTATTCCTGAATATGAACTTATAGAAAGAATGCTGGCTGAATCACTCGTTCATGATGGAGTGATAGAAAATGTAGATGACTATTACCTCTTAAAAAAACCGGATCGTTGAGTGCTCGTGCGGTATCAAAAATAGGAACTGCAATCTTTTTTTCCAGCTCCTGCCAGCGGTCAACCAGTCTGGCAGTAAACTCCGGCGACAACTGAGCTACTACTACGATGCTGTCTCGTTTGCCTTGCTCACCCTCAAAAAGATAAGCATCAACAAACCGGTTTGGGCTATTTGATTGTTTATTTTCAACTTTCCCCGTTGGGGTAAGTTGAATCACGCCACGATCTACTTGGTCACTGATTCAATGACCATTGTCATCCCCTGAGAAAACTCGTCTATGTATTCAAGCATCACAGCATTTCGTTCCGCTTCGTAGCTCTCGCTATGTTTTCGTAACTCTGCGGTCATCCAGTTGAAGGCGTTGATATACGCCTCTTTAATCGCATCAGCCTTGGCGCCATTGAAACCCATGACCAGCATCACGAAGCCGCTAAAATCCATTCGGTAGTATTTCTGTTTCTTGTCAAAAATACCTAACTCATTGATTTTATCGACAGCGCAAAAATGCGCTCTCCTGAATTCATCAGAAAATAGACTGGCGCAGGGACGCGATACGCATCACGCCTATACCCCCGGCAAATACATCTGCACCTCATCAACCACCATTTCCCTCACGGAATGAAGCAGCCGTTTGCGTCCACCAACACCCCAACTAGCCATTTTTCTGGCGCACTGGCTGATCTCCTTGGTTTCAGTATTGATGATGTGATCGATTTTATTCAGACGCGACATGGCGCTGATGCCATTACGGATTACTGCCTGAAAGATCTGGTAAACCTTGATTTCAAACTCAACATTGAGCCACGCGGCATAACGAATGGCGACCAATTCAAGACCCCAAATACCCGGCTGAGTGCCACCTTTGATAACTCTAACCGAAGCTATTTTCGTAGCTTTGGTCAGTTCTTGTACAAATTTCTTGATTTGAGCGCTTTTGATGAAGTTACTTGGTCGTTGTGATTCAGTGGCCTTTCCCTCAGCCACGGCGGCAGCGTGCAAGTCATTGAGATTGTAGCGCCCGGCGTCATCGACGCGAACGGAAACGCCGTTTACGGATACGGTTGGGTATTGCATGGCGATTACCTTACTTTGAAATGAACCTTTGCCGCACAGGAAATCAGCCCATCGAAGGCTCGCCAGCACTAGCCGACTTCCTCAAAGGCTCATTTCAAAGGGATTGGTTCGATGTGGATGAATGCGCGTGCGAAGCGCTCGATGAATTGGCTAATTTAATACGCTGATCGTTTATCAGGATTTACCAATCCTGAATGTGTTGTTATGGTCAAGCCCTATATTTTTTCACATAGCAAAAAGGCGTCATCATGAACGACAAAAGGATTGTCGAGTTAGAAAACCAGAATCGTGAACTAAAAATACGGCTAAGAGCATTAGAGTACGCCTTCATGCTGTCTGTTGTTGATATGACGCCAGATGGGTGCAGGCAGATATCAGATGGATTCGGTCACCTTCAGAGCGATATCCTTAAATCCATGACTGACGCTGAAGCCCGTGAAAACGCAGCCGTCACAAAACAATTGAAATTTCTTCTTCGGCATGTCTTCATTCAGGGTAGTACACCCTCCCAATAGCATCATTAAACCTTTTAGTTCCTTCGTCAAAGCTTGTTGCACAAAAAGTGCTCTCAGCTCTACATGAAGATCGCTTTCTTGCGCCCAACCTAAGCGCAAGCCAGTAAAGTTTCCTTGCAATAAATTCTCTCATGATTTCCTCGATATTCCCCGCCGAAGCGGGGCTTAGTTTCCGGCAGTAAACCCCAGCACGCGAGAGCGATTACCCGCCTGCTGTTGCAGGTCTTTTGACAGCGCCGAGGCGCTAGTCGGATTTGATGTGACGGTTACCTGACCAAAATTATAGACAGGGGCCGCTGATTGCTGCGTTATCGGAGATTGATATCTCGGTGCAGTTGCTGCGGCGCCAGTCGGCATACCAGCCAATACCTTCGGCACATACATTTGAGTTTCCAGCGGTGCATTGCCCAACCCTTTACGCTGCACATTGCCAATCCCCCAATTGTAAGCTGCCAATGCTTTATTGAGGTCTCCGCCAGTTTGCGATAACAACTGATTAAGGTATTTTGCAGCCGCCTGCGCAGATTTGTGCGGGTCGAACGAGTCATTGCCACTCAATCCCAAATCACGCGCAGTACCCGGCATCAACTGAAATAATCCCTGAGCACCAGCGCCAGAAACAGCATATTGATTACCGCCAGACTCAACAGTAGCGACACTTTTAAGCAGTCCAGCAGGAAGCCCGTATTTCGCCTCAAGTTGCCCGAACTCGCCAGACATCCAGTCAAGCATGGCCTTACCTTTGCCGGATGCCTGTGGTGCGGTAACGCCGGGGATGTTTGGCGTCATTGACGCAGCCCCAGCCGGGGTGATGATGGCATCGCCAATTTTCCCCAGCATGTCAAGCGCCTTGCTCCAAAATGATTTTTCATCCTGATGCTGCCGGTCTTGAGCCGAATTTCCCTGCTGCTGAGTGTCGTTTATCTGCTCTAATTGATGCTGTGATTGTGATTCCGGATAAGCAATGCCGGGGTTATTTGCACTCCAATTTTTGCGCTTAAGTCGTTCTAACTCAGACATTTCTTCCGTCTGGCTTTGCGTGTCAGACGGAGCCAGCAGCGACAGTAATCCCACACGCTTAGCGATGGCCATGACGACGCCGGAACCGGCAGCAGCAGCGCCAGAGCCAGCGGCGGCACCAGCACCAAGCTTCAGCAATGACCCAAACGCGCCGACAACCCCAAGAACCCAACTTGCTACTTTCAATCCAATCAGAATTTCAAATGCATTTTTCCATCCACTTACCGCTTCAACTCCTTTATGCACGTATGATGCGATTTCGCTGAACGTATCCAGCACTGAGCGGATAGCGGATTTAATTTCCTGCGGATGACTGGATAACCACGTCGCCAGCTCCTGTAGGTAATTGGTGAACTGCTGAACATACGGAGATAGTGCGTTAAATATGACGTAGCCGGTTTTTTCCAGATTTTGATGTAGTTCTGTCCACTGCACGTTAAATTTACGCGCGGTGTCGATATCCTGATCTGTTATCCCCGATTTAGCCGTGTACTTCTGCACATTCGGCATGAATTCGCCACGCTGGATTGATTGCAGTGTGGCGTCATCAATACCCAGCATTTGCGCGATTGTTCTGGCGCGGTCTTGGTTTTTTTCTTTCTGCAATCCAGATGCGATTTTCGCCATCGCTTGACTGGCATTGTCATTGTAATCAACGGTAACGCCCGTGCTGGCCGTGAGCATCGCCAGTGCTTCTGACATCGGCGTTGACTTGCCCTGCCGCATCGCCTCAAGGTTGGTCTGCAATCCACCTAGCGTGCCACTCATTTTTTCAGCGGACGAACCTGCAGCCTCGGCAGCTTTTCGCCATCCATCCAGCTCCTGAGCCGACATGCGCAGCGCTTTGGATTGGGTGGATATCTCCATCAATCCATTTGTGGTGTTTTTTACAAAACTCGTGACGCCGGTAGCAGTAAGTGAAAGACCAACAAGAGCCAAAAGTTCTTTCTGAATCAGCCCGAAAAACGATGACGCTCGTTTACCCTGCTGCTCCATGAATTTTGCAGTTTGCTCTGAATTATCGCGGGTGGATTTCATGCCGTCCGCGACATCCTTTTTACCCTTATTGAATCCAGATGCATCCAGACCAAATGTTACAACCAGCGCGTCAACAACAGTTGGCATTATTGTTCACTCCGTCGCCGCGCTACTTCGGCGTTGTAATTGTCGATAGTGATTATTTCAAGCAGCGCCCACAAATCCTCTAATCCGTAGACGGTATCCAGCTCATGCAGCGTGGCCCGATTTGCCGAAATGACCGTCGCAATAGTCCGGGGTATGTTGACATAATCAGCCAACCCCCGGATTTCATCGCTCACCATTGGCGCGATGTCTAGTTTGCGACGGCGCTCAAGAAACCCACGTGGAGTTTCAACACCTCCGTTTTCAGGCGGAATCGCGTTGACATTTCCTCAATATGAGAGTCATCGAGCGGGATCGTTGTGGTGGGTGTAGCCTGGAACTGAATGCATGACATCAGCTCATCCATCAGAGGCCTCGATTCCGCAAACGGAATTTTCCCCAGTGCGGTAAGTGCGAATTTTGCTAATGCCGCCATTCCCGAAACGAGGACGGCGTTATATAGCTCATTATCCGCCTCATTTTCTGGCGCTCCAGCGCTCAATTTTTGGATTGCGGAATATACTGGTTGTGGCACCTCGACATTTGCAGCCATTAACGCACTGACAACGCGAATAGCCCACTCCTCAATTTGTCTGGCAGGCATTTCAGTGATGAGAAAAGTTTTTCCCTCATCGCGGTTTTTCGCCTCTACTTTGAATGTTAACGTTTTGCGAGCCATATTATGCATTCTCCGGCGTCACGGTTTCCCATTCAATTAGCCCGGTAACAGGCTGCAAAATACGAGCGGCGGCGGGAATGACTTTCCACCGTTTTAATATCCCGTTAGTCATCGTGTATTTCATGCCAAGCGACGGAAGCCAAACAATTCCATTGCAGCGAAAAATCGCTTTGCTGGTTTGCTGCGTCGTATACCACGTATCTAATTTAGATCGCGTCGGGGAATCAGCCGTCAGGTGAAATGTCCATGGCAGGTCACCAAAAATAAAACCGCCAGTTAATTTGCCATCTGCGGTACGAATGGTTTCTGCCAAATCAGTGTCGCCCATGTCAAAAATATTCTGAGCCTCAAATGATTCCATCTGAAAACCAGATGGATAGAGATTTGTTACAGTCAACTGAATAATGGCATCAGCAGCCGTTAATGAATTTGCCATAATTATTGAACCTCAACTGAATTCACGATCAGCTTCTGAATAAATCCACCGTCGCAATACCACAAATAAACTGTTGGTGATGTACGCGCATTACGCATTGCAGCAGTAAACGGTCCTATATAAATGTAATACCCCTTTGTCGTTAATGATGTCGATACATCAGTTCCGACGATAGAGTTAATAGCCAGAATCTGATTATCATCCAGCGTAGTGCCAGCAGAAATGCCACCCCAAGATTTAAACTGCTCAACTGTACTGGTCATGCAATTTTGAATAGCCGCTCGACCAGCGTCGTTGTACGGCAAATAAATTTCAGACTGGAATAGCGTGATAATGTCACTTTGCAAATTAGCATTAAGCCAAATCTGACCAATGTAAGCGTCGATCCACTTATATGAACCAGTTATTGAACCCGGATACCACTGATTGGTTACGATGTTATTTGCAGCGTATTTTCCGTAGAAATTATATCCATTTGTAATCAACGAAGAATAATCAGCGTTAGTATTTACATTCGATGCCAGACCACTTTGCACGCGAAATGCAATCGACCGACGCCCATTAGTCAGGTCGAAATTAAATGATGCGGGAATTGCCAGCAAAGATGCCGCATATTCCTGCGTTCCATAAACGGGAATAGTACCGCCATCGTTGTATGTATTGATAATGTCGTATGCATATGCATTCGTGCTGCCGCTGGTCACGGCATAAACCGAATTATCCATCAGGATGTACGCAAATCGGTTGTTTTGTCCGGTTACCCATGCTGCTAATGCCTCACCCTGTGATTTTGTCGGCATGAATGACGTAGTAAACAGCACCCAATTTTGATTCTGGTCGAGAATGGTTGTGAACAAATCAGCAACCACGGCAGCGTTAGCGCCATGAGACAAGCTTGCCCCGGTCGCCGATGTCAGCAGCAGGCTTGCAGACAGCGTGCCAGATGCATAACCGATGGCTGAATTAGAGCCGGATGAAACGGTTGTAATATAAAATTTTTTCTGTGTTGTATCGAATCGAACGCTAACCTGAGCCGATGATTTCACCGTGTTAATTGCATTCTCGATGACGGTCGCGGCTGCGGCAAAACTGGTTACCGCTGACAGATTAATATTACCTGTAGTTACGGTGGTATTGTTAATCGACAGCGATAATGTGCCGCTCATAGCCTGCAATTGAGCAATCGTTACCGATGCCATGGAGCCAGATCGCAACCACGCAGATACTCCCAATTCATTATATTGAGCAAACAGCAATTCACCCGGCAAGCGTGATGCATTGTTATATCCGCTGAAATATTTTGCTGCCATCGTGTATTCAGTGGACAGTGCGCCAAAATAAGATTTTACGTCATCGGCGGTTGTGAAATTTAACACAGCTCCGGTAGGGATGCGTGTGTCTCCGGACAGAATTAACCCATTAACATCAAGTGCAGATCCAGATGCAGCCAGTACACCGGGCAGAATCTGCACGATTTTACTTAACGAAATCGACATTTTTTATCCTTGAGGTGGAAATTGAACGTTTACAGGTACGGCATTTGGATTTGCGCTGGTCATATATTGCTGAGGTGTTGTTATTACCGGGTTTGTTTGTCCGATAAAATCCATCGTCCATCGCGGCTCATATTGCTGCTCACCGTTAATCATTGTTGTTTGGTGCGGGTCATTTGAATACAGAGGCGATAGCGCGGAACCATTTGAAGAAAACCATCCAGCCGCATACTCATCTCTAATCATGGTTGAAATTATGACCGCATTGTTTTGTGCGTTAGGCCCGTAAAAATCGATCTGACATCGCCATTGACTATTTCTGTTTGTTTTTTTCTGTCCATTTTCACCGTCATGAACCCATTTGTTTGTTGACGTGGCTACGGAATCAATAGGCGTCATTACAATGTAATCAGTGCCAATTTCCGGCATTGGAACATTATTTTCCTGACCAAGGACACAATCAGAAACATCAACGAGAGACAATAAAAAACCACGGAGAGCCGTGGTTAAATCATCCTCTGATATTGATATCGTAGCCGTCATGTTTTCCTCTGCAAATTGATTATCAGTTTGCACCAGTCATACCAGAGTTCTGCTATTTTAACGATCAGCCACTCATTTCCATTCACGACCAAAATATCCCCACCAGTTTGATTGGCACGATTTATAGCGCTGAAATTCCCGTGTACATACGCAACGCGAGTAATCCCCTGCACATTCAATGAATCCATTTGCTTCAAATCCATTGATGACAATTCCTGCAATTGAACTGAAACATCAGCCTGAGAATAAGACGGCGTGCGCTTACCGCTGGGTGCAGTAACATAACCGGTGTTTATTTTTATTACCGCAGGGACATAATCATTGACGAGTGACACCGCGCCGGATGTGATATTAAACAGATCCATCATCACCCCCATTGATTTCATAATCCACTGCGCGTTGCATTGAACCGGAGTCAATCAGCGTTTTATCTGGCTCTTTACGGCCTTTTCTGATTTTTGCATCGATAGTTGATTTGGCGTTAGCGGGAGGTATCGATGATTCAATCGAATCTCGAATATCCTGAACTATGGTTAATCCCAACCTATCGAACCCTTTTTTAACCACGCCTGGATCGGCACCAATACCATCCAATGACTTAGCCAGTTGCTGTGACCAGTCTTTAGCGTGGTTATCAATCGATGTACGCATGAATGGACGAGGGGGGATGGTTTTAGTGCCGTATTCATTTGCAGCAGCATACGGAGCAATTAGCTCCCCCATATCCTCATTTGTCGCCCCCGCCAGAATACCGGCACTCAGACTAATCTGCGTCTTTTCTGCGATAGCCTGGAGTGCCGACAGCATTTTATCGCCGCCAGAAATACCCATAAATCACCCCCAAGGGTGGTAATATCGCTGCACATGATATCTGCCACCAACCACATATTTCCGCGTAGCCTGCCAGTATTGCTGGCCATATCCCGTCAACATAAACCATGATTTGGTTCCCGGAACTGCCGTAGCAAATGACGAACTCACCGACCCCTGAGATGCGCTTGATAATGGGCTCGAAACGCCTTTAGCGGCCCACTGTAGTGATTGCGACACATGAGCGGTTAGCAAATAGAGCAACGTCTTACGCTCAATCTCACCGTTATCCGGGTCATACGGACTAATCGACCCATCGGTGTTATCGAGATACAGACATGCGGTGCTGAATGCGTTAGTCAATTGCCCGGTGGTCAGCGTGGAAAAATTGGGGTAACTCGTCAGGAATTCGGCAGCGTCAAACACCACGACGCCCATAATTATGCAACCTCGTCGGTGACTTCTTTAGTCTTGACGGTGGGGTCTTTCTCAACATCAACAGGCTCGCGGCCATGTCGAGATTCCCGGCGCTCTTTTGCAGCAGCAACGGAACTTGCATCTTCTGCGTGATAAACCAGTGTGTTATTGCGCTCCAGATTTCTAATTAAATCGGGGTAGGTTGATTTGACCAACTCCCATTTATCGGCGTCGACAACGGTGTGGCCAAACAGTCCGGTTGGCAGCACGCCTTTTTCCTGTCCCAGCAAGTGGAACGCGTTGCCTTTAAGGGTCACTCCCGTGCCATCAAAATGAATACCGTGCGGGTGATTGAGGCGAACATGAATTTTACCTGACATAGAATTTCCTGATTCAGAAAAAGAAGCGGCCTCTAATGAGGCCGAATTGTCTTGTTGCTTACGTGGACGTCCGCGCATATCACATGCCCGTCATCTGAGCGACAGCAGCCGGAACCCGAATAACGCCGCCGTAGGTGGTCGAGGTCACTTTCTGGCTGTATGAGGACAGACCCGGAATGATACGACCCATGCGCATTTTCTCACCAAAACCTAATAGGCCCGTTTCATTGCCGAGAACCTTGGGCGCGATAAACATCATTGTCTCAACACCACCGCTTGACAGCTGGGGCAGGCTGACAATGGTCAAATTGCTGAAATAGGTTTCCAGCATTTTCAGTACCGACACATTGAAATCGGTCGCGCCACCCAGCAGAGTGCGCAGGCCGGGCGACATGGTCAGGATCAGCTCATCTTTTTCCGACACCAGACCCTGCAACTGATTAACCAGACGTGTAAACAGCGTCAGGATATCGTTGTAACGCTGGACAGTGGTTTTAGCTGACCACGCAGTTGAACTGCCTGTGCCAGTTGCAGCGGCGGTAATTGCCGCAGTCAGATTCGGATCATTCAGAACGCCATAGATTTCCTTTCCTGACACGCCCAGCAGATAGAATTTATTGGCGTCGATGTCGATAATCGTCGCAGCAGCACGCTGTTTGTCAGCAGCCAGATTGATTTTTGCCTGCGATGCCATATCTGCTTCCAAATCACCATACTGAATAATGGTTTGGAACCGATACTGTTCGCGGGTAAACCACTCTTGGTTAACGCCTGCAACGCCGAATTGCCCGAAATCACTGTATGCAGCGGTATTACCGGTAATTTCAGATGCACGCCATTTGAAATACGGTGCTGTCCAGTCGCCCTTTTTCTCTTCCGGGTAAAGTTCACGCGCATTACGCGGCGCGGTCATGATTTCGATGACAGTTGGGTCAATGTACGCCAGCAGTTCAGCCGGTACGGTTGAGTTCGCGGAGGTGATTAACGCGGCATCCTGTGCGATTGCTGCGCGGTTTTCCGGGGTAATCCACATGCGACCGCCGGGAAACACGAACCCGTATTGTTTTGCCTGATCAAACGTAATATTCATTTTGTCTCCATGCAGGCGCGACAAATACCACTCTTATTTCAGAGTGTGCACGTCACGCCAGATTATTTAGTGTTTATGCGGAAGCTGGGTTCCAGTTGGAAATGACAGCAAGGCCAGAAGTTGAGTCAACGCCTTTACAAACAAACGTGGTCTCGACGAATCCTGACACGGTGGCACCAGCAGCGGCAAAGTGCACCGAACCATTGGTTTTTGATGCAAATGCTTTCTGACCTACTGTAGGCACTGAACTGTTGTCGTATGTGACATAAAACTCGCCGATTTTTGCCACGGTCAACGATGTGTTATCTGGCAGCGTCATAGTCGAACCAGACGTCAGCGTAAAATTGTAGTAGTTCAGCAGGCGCTCAATGAACCCAACCGGCGCGTCAGAGCCGGATGTGGATGATTTGACCTGTGTGTTATCACTGCCAGCGAATACAAACTGACCCACATACACGGTATTTTCTGCTCGTGGATTGAACGGCAGATACACAACCGGATTTTGTGACGCCCGATCGCCCTTTACTGCCGGGGCGTAAAACTGATTTACCTGAGATTGCAGACCCATTTACAGGCTCCCATTAAAGACGAATATTTGCCAAACCGGCGAATTTGCCATCCAGTTTCGCGGGTTTGTTGAATGCTGAGTCACCGACCGGCGCAGGTTGAGATTGTTTCTGCTGCAGCATAATTTCTACCATACCAGCGTAACCAGCAGGTTCGAATTTACTGGTGTCGATGCCCTTCGCTTTCAGTGCGTGAGCATAGATGTCGGCAGCGGAGTCAAACGCCATTGCATCAACTTTGCCGCACAAGCCCTCAACCTTGCTTGCCGCCGTGGTCAGCGCCTTAGCCCGTTCGCGCTCGGCCTGAGCCACTTTCTCGGTTGCTGATTTGATTGCGGCATCCATGACGGCCTGTGTCACCACGTCTTTTTTCTCCTGATTTTCTTGACCGCCTTCCGCGCCGCCAGCAGAACCGTTTTCGTCATTGGCTGGAACCATCAGGCATTTCAACACCGCATCAATAGTTTCAGGCGGTACGCTGGCCTGCTCCAGAATTTGTTTGATGCTCTCAGCCGGTGATTCCGCATCATATGCCGGTGATTCCTCTTCCTGTTGCGGCTCTTCTTCCACGCCGTCGCCGATTTGTTTTTCCTCTGGCTCAACAACTTGCTCGGCGGCCTCTAGCGCTTCAGCCAGTTCTGTAGGATCGATTTCAATATCCTGCGCCAACAGCGGCGCAAATTTCTGCACTGCGGCTTTAGCAATCGCAACAGGGGTTTTGTTTGCTCGCACCAGAGCAGTTAATTCGCCCGGTGCGGCGTCTTGCGCCAGCAGTGGTTTCAGGTGAGCTGCCAGCGCAGAACGCAACGCCACCCCTTTACGATTCAATTTCTTCATCGTATCTATTACCTTTTTTTGTGAGAGATTAGACGGCATTGCGTCATGTACATATACATCCGGGCCAGCCCGGCCTTTTTCCACCAGCGCAACATGGTTTCCCCTCAAATTGCGCATGACAAAATCATAATTGACACCGTTGAATTCACCCGGAGTGAAGTCCGGTTCGAAAAAATATCCGCAACTAATTTCACGCAGCGTGCCGTTATTGATTTTTTCAATCGCGTCCGAATCAGTGACAATCAACGCATTATCAAGATACGGAGCACTCCAGACAGGCGTTGTGCCGATTGATCCGATCCGAAATTCTTTGAGCGGAGCATCTGCGCTATCCTGTCGGTGTTCGCGCAGCAGGGGCATTCCATTAAATGTGTCTCTGGCCTTTTCCAGCTCTTCGCCAGACCTGTAACCGTAGTAGACGCGCTCAGGTTCGAGGTTTAATTCCTGCCAGCCTGGAATCTCCTTGCCCAAATACGGAGCGACTTGTTCTTTTGTTAGATGGGTCTGACTAACGTGCAAGTAGCCGTTTTCATCAATTCGGCGGCGCGATGGCTCAGAATCTAGTGCTATTTTTCTGTCACCAATATAACCATTGGCATATGCTGCCTTTTCTGCTTCTTCTGCTTTTTCGCGTGTGGGGAATGGCCCTTTTGACCCAAACCACCAGCGGCCATTTTTTTTATGTACTGGCATGGAATCACCTTTTTATGGCAATAAAAAAGACCACCTAGGTGGTCTTGATTGCGTTAACTTTTATTTCTATGCATCGCGCATAGATTATTTGGGTATCACCGGTCTCATATCACACTTGCAGTTAACGAGCTGACCCGGCATCACATGCTGTCTTTCATGCGGATCCCAACACCCCTTTGAGATGCTGAATACCTCGCCATTCATTTTGACATGTGACTCTCGATAGGTTTTGCTGCCACCTGCACGATGCACCCATATTGCCTCGGTAATACCAGCTGATTTACAACGCTCAACAGCAATTGCATTCGAGGCTTTGGCGTTTTGGTCACGGGCTATCACTTTTGCTCTTCTCTCGGTAACGCCGTAGCGCTTTTTTAACTCGTCTTTGAGATATCCGACATCACGCCCACGCGTCACGCTTTCCTGAACCAGCACCCCTATTTGCGTTAGGTATTGCTCAGGTATGGACTTGATTAGCGTTACCTGTGTTTCATAAAGCGAATCGAGGACATTTTTCACCTCTGGCGTAACTTTGAAATTGACAGTCATACCAGCGGCGCGGAGTTTATTGCTCACTGACGTTGATGCGTAGGTATTTGAGCGATTGACGAACCACAGAGCGATTTCCTTTGCGCGTTCATCAAATTTCTTTTGCCACCCCGCCATTATCTCCAGCAATCGGCTATGCACCGATTTTGCCGGTGATGCGTCGCCGACTATTTTTGACTCCTGTCGTTTGTATTCCGCGACAAGCCAGTAGTTAACCGAGTTGTTCATTTCCTTGGTTAGCGATATCAACCTCCGGCGATATTCCATTTCCAGACCCGCGTTCGGAGACGTCGCCTTGGCTGTTTTCGGTTTCCGCTTCTTCATTTTGCATCTCCGGCACAGCATCAGCATCAATTCCAGCAAATCCGCTGGCTGGGTCGTTAGCCAATAATTTGCGAACCTCCATTGCATCCAGCACACCGTTTTCCAGATAAGTGGCATGTGTCTGGGCGCGGATAGATTGAGCCTCAGCCGCCGCTTTGTCGTCGGATTCATTCAGACTGACAAAATCAAACGTCACTGAGCGATTCAATTTCCCCAGCTTGACTATCTGTAAAATGTCGAGGACTTTTTGCAGACCTTTGCGGAATACTTTTTCCTGCTGCGTGCTGATGTGGTCGTTGTAATTCTTGAGGTCAGCGTCGCCCGTATTAAATCCGGCGGGTGATATACCGAGTAATTTAACAGCCGGAGTACGGTTAATGGCGACAATCATTTCCAGTTGCTGACGCACAATATCAGTTACACCAGATAGCGGTGTGTTGATATTGACGTATTCCTCCATTTCCTTATCAATCGCCAGAATCCCATCATTTGAGCGATACGCAGACATATAGGCCAGCCGCGAATCGAGAGATTTTGTTGAGTTCGGATTGGTCAGAATATCCTGCATATCAGTCATCAATACAGTCTGACTGAATTTATCCAGCAACCTGGACTCTGCTACACGAGCATCCTGAAAATGGATTACATAGTCATACAGCACCTGCGCTTGCGGAACGCCGAGGAAATTATAGTTCGCCTTTAACAATACCGGCACCTCATTGCCGCAGATGCGAATTATCCGGCTAGCGTGAACCTCTTTCCCCAGCACCCACCATGTGCGCGGCTCAAAATAATCAGACTGCAATGGATTTGTGGACTGATACAGTCCGGGAAATACGTTGATTGGCTCAATAACAGTAAACCGCTTGAGGTTTTTCAGTTCCGCCGACATTTCGGAAATGTCCAACGGGGTGAGTAAATCCCGATCATCTGCACCTGTATCGATGTAGATTAAGCACCCGCCGAAATATCCGTCAAATTCCGCCGCCTTGTGGAACACCTGCCGAACGCAGAAATCAATCAGCGCATCATCCAGTGTTTTTTTCTCGTCAGAACTGTCGCCGTCTCCATTTGTATCAACCGCGCTAATCTCTATCCATTCGCGTGTCATATCATCAGCGACGGTCTCAATGCAGGCACGGATTAGGCCGTTTTGCATCAGCGATGATAGCGCGGCATATCCCATGAATGACGGGCCTAGCGAATATCCCTGCCCCATCTCAAAAGCGTGCTGAATCAACGCATAACCGCCAGCGTCTTCCATCGAGTGATCCATTGCCATTCTGGCCGAATCTGGCGTATGCAGCGTTCTGGCCGGGCCGTACATTGATTTGATTTGCTCAATTGTCGGCAAGGCATATGTGGGATCTGACATGGATTCTATTTTTGCCATCATCGCGGCGGATGTGGTTAATCCGCGTCGAGTATTAGGCGTAGCAAGTCCCCGCCGAGCAGACGCGGTGTTTCTGTTTTTGCGTGACATAGTGCCTCTAGCGGAATGGACGACGCGCCCGATGTTGGGCTTGTTTGATTAATGCTGGATTGATGTTTATTTTCCCCTTGCCCTTAATCATCGGCGCGAGGGCATACCTTGTGGCATCAATAAAATGGTTGTGAGCATCGACAATATCAGTCAGAACATCACCGGTAAGCCTGTCGGTCTTGTAACTGTATAGCCTCGCCTCTTTTAGCCATTCCTTGCAGCGAGAGTGGATAATGATTTCTTTGTAACTGCGCAAATGAGCAATACCATCCTCTACGCTTCCCGTCCATTTCTCAACACCGGTAATTTTTGGCAGATTATTGCGTTTACCATTACCTGTTGATTTGACGTGACTGATAGTTTCCGGTCTCGCAGAATCGGCGCGAATAACATGCTCTTCAATTTCAGGAAGGCGCTGAATCATAAAATCAGCAATGTCATCGTTTTCCAACCCGACTTTTCCAGCCTCGTATTCGATCCAAAGCCTGTCATTACCGACCCAGCACTTAACGCCAGCGGTCGGGTCTTGGCTAAATCCCCAGTCAATACCGTAATATGGACCATCCCAATGGGCTTCTGGCTCAAATTCAGCCACACGATATTTACCAGCCAGAATTTGTGCATCGCTATTTTCCCGATATGCGCCGTCCCAAATCCATGCATACGTCTGGTCGTCCAATCTGTCTCGGTCATTCAGCCGTTCTTGGTCGAGAACATCGGGAAACCACGGATTATCTGTGTAATTCAGTTCGACAATTTTCGCGCCATCTGGTTTTTTTTTCCTGAATCGCGTATCTGTGGGGCTACCGTCCTTTTCAGGGTTCCACGTTACCCAAACTTCCGAACCCTCTTCACGCACGGTTGGCAGCAATTTTTGCCACGCTATCTCGCTGACTGTTTCGGCTTCATCAATCCATGCTATCAGTATGCGGGCTTTGGATTTGATGCTGTCGAGATTATGCCGCAAGCCGGAAAACGCATACCAAACCCGGCGATTTTTGGTGCGAATGTATCTGTCACCAATATCAAAATAATCACTCAGCCAGGATACGGAACGAATAGCCTGCTTAATTTCCTCCATACTGGAGTCTTCAAGCGAGTTCATAAACTCACGAGCGCCGAGAATAACACCAGAAACGCCAGCTTCGGCGAACATATACGCCCGAATAGCAGTCATCAAGGCAAATGATCGAGTTTTCGCCGATCCTCGACCACCGTATGCGCCGCGATAACGCGCTTCGCCGCTAAATACCGGGATTAGCTTCGGTGGTAATTCAATCCGTGCTACTGACATCTGGAGCCACCAATTTAATTACTGATGGTTTTGGGGACATAGAGCCATCTGACGAGATATGATCAACGATCTGCTTATCCAGCCCGGTAAGTTTTGCTTTCCCCAGCGTGGCGGCAACCGCAGCAGATGATTGCGGGGTTTCAGCGCCCAGTGCTGCCTGTCGGGCTTCTTCAAGTTCAGCCAGCAACGAATCAACCGTGACATTGTGACGCTGTTTAATTTCACCCTGCAATTCAGATACCCTTAGTGCCACCTTAGCGTTATCAAGCAGCTTGCTTGCGTTTACATGTATTGCTTCCGGCTTCATCTTGTCAGCAGCATACGCCGTGCGATAAGCCTCGGAAGCGTTACCCGTTTCGATGTATGCCTGACAGAAAGTCTCTTGCTTTATAGTCAGACCTGTCATTCAGAATATCCTGCTGGTTTTGCTTGATGCTTGCCCGGTGATTTTTGATACCACCCTCAATGAGACTTATATAAAACTCTAAAATGCACCCCAATAAGACGCGCATTGTGGAATTTTATAAATTGATGGAATCAATTAAACGGGGCAATCCCGTATTTCGATGTGAATTGCGCGGTGGTGAGATTAGTTACGGTGCCGGTAGTGTTATCGCCGACATAAACCGCTTCACCAGATTTCGCCATCATGAACGGAAAAAATGATTTATTTCTTGTCTGGCAGAGCCGCGCCCAAAACGCCAGCAGCGGTGATGCCGGCTGAAATGACAAGCGCCTAGCAGATTCCTCTGAGCAGCCAAGACGCAAGGCAACGCCAGCAACAGATAGCCCACCACCCCAGTAAAGCGCAGTCAACAGCTCCTTAGTCACTTCCATTCGATATCACCCTCAACGCCTTTGGCTCTTAGCTGCCGCTCTACTTCTGCTCGGATATCGACTCGCCAAAGGTCTCGGCTTTTCGGGAACCCCGACCCGTACACCCATGCGATCATGTCGCGGATTTCAAATCCTGCGTCCTCAATACGCGCAGCCATTCGATGCTGTGTACGTGTACCAGCAAACGCTAGCAGGTGGCCGCCAGGCTTCAAAACGCGCAGACATTCAGCCCAGACATCAACGTCTGGCACATCGTAGTCCCATTTTTTACCCATGAATTTCAGGCCGTAAGGCGGGTCAGTAATGATGCTATCGACTGAGCTCTCTGGCATTGTGCGCAGTACATCTAAACAGTCGGAGTTGTGCAATGTGTAGGTCATGACAAAAACATCTCGCGTTCAGCGGCGTCAGTAAGCCAAGTGCTCTCCGCATAGATCACGACGAAGATAGAAAAGGTTTTCTTGATGACGTTGACACACAGCCAGCACTTGTCAGCAAAAATCCGGAGTTAATCAGCGGTTCCGATTTATCGGATTATTTACGCAGAGAAAACAACAAAACAGTAATCAGCAGTCCAGCGCAGAAAACAAGAAATCCGGGCGCCATCAGATAGCCCGTCATTTTGATTTACCCTCGCAATTGGCTTGCCAGCTACGATTATGAGCCAGAATGTCTTTTTTGGTCTGCGTATCGAGAACCTTGACATCATTGACTGTCAGATATATTGGCTTGACCCAGTTACATGACGTATCAACGACCACCGGAGCCGGGGCGTGTCCAGTTGTTGAGCAGCTCGTTATCGACAGCGCTATCAGAGAGGTGATTAATAGTTTCTTTAACATCTGACGCCTCTTTCGTTACTTTAACTTGCCGTTCCGCGACAGTTTTTGTTGCCGTTATAACCGATTCCGATTCCGCCTTTCCCGCCGCTGACTTTGCCTCATTCTTGCCTTTTGAGTGGCCGAGACCGAACGCAGCGGCAATGGCAGCAATTACGGCAGCAATCGCAGTCAGTATCATGTCAATGCTCATGATTGCTGGCCCTGCTGAATGACGCGCCCAACGATACCGGCCACAGCCACTACAGCAGTGATGATGCTCATTGCGCCTGCCGGAATTGCCGTCTTGAATTCGTCTGGCAATGAAACCCACATTGCAGGAATTGCGCCGGAAATAGCCAGGGCGTGCACGCTAAACCATCGCCACGCCTGTTTCCAGTCTTCGATTATTTTCATGCGACTACTCCGCCACTTTGTTTATAAACCACAATCAACGTATCGATAGAATGCTCGCGCTGGCCGTAACCCGCTCCCGGCAGTGACGCCCATATATTGCAGCATTTGCCGATAGCCGACTGAATCCGTCCAGCGATAACATCATCCAATGCTTTCCGCTCTCGGATTAACTGTGTCGCCAAAGCGTCCTGCGAATTAGGGCCAAAATCTGGCAGTTTTAACTGCGCCTTGTATGTCGGCCAGTAGCGGTAAAGTTGTTGATAGCGGCCAGAGGCCGTGGAGCGCTGCCCTTGTTTGTTGAAGATTTTTCCCGGACGACCATTAGCGAATGGATGATTTTGGTAGTCAGTAAATATCTCCGGTTTACCATCAATACCAGTAACAATGACATCGTAACCGCGATTACGAGTGATCGGATGTGTTGAGGTTCCCTCGGAAAATGCCAGCACATCCAAAAACGCAGTCAGATTTTTATTCACGCTTACCTCAAAAACGAATATCGCTACTATTACGCAACTCAGCGTAATTACGCTGAACAGACTGAGAGCGCTGCTGCTCAGACGGGACTATCACTGTCACGTTGGGCTGGTTTTGCTGCGTCGTCAATTTTGCGTTTTCCGATGAAAGCCTGGAATTTTGCATATTTGCCGCCGTCAATCGTCGAGTCATCGCTGATGACTCTTGCCCGATTTGATACCCGCAAAATGCGGTCAGCGCGATAAATAACAGCGGCATAAATCTGATGCTGTATTTACCAAAAATTTTGATGTCATTGTTTCCGACCATCGTCATCACCGTTAATGTTCACACCGGGCGGATTTATTCGCCGGATAATCGATGCCCCATGCCACCCAGCCAACCCGCAACACATACCAACCAAAGGCAAGCTCCAGCCTTGCTGAATGCCGAGCAAATACATCATTGCCCCAGCAAACGCTGAAATAACTATGTGATTTCGAATCGGAACATTTTTTGATGATGTGTATGCATATTTGGCTACAGACCCTATCAGGGTCATAGCGGCAGCGATCAGGGCAGCAATGAGTTGCTGTCCATCGTACATGTGCTCCACCCGTTAGGCGGCCAGAGAATTAGCGCCCGTGGAGCGCGGAAATAAAAAACCCCAGCAATTGAGCTGGGGTTTGAATTCTTTTTATTGCTACAAATAAATCCAGTACAATAACAACACGCAATTTCCGCATTGTTGTGCTTATATTAACCAAATCTATTCAGGTGTCAATATATACAAAATAAAAACCCCGCTGGAGCGGCGTGTACTGGGTTGTCATGGGTTTATATGTTTTCTTCATCCAGAATCTCAACGATTTTCCCAGTTTTTTCTATCGGATTGCCATTCTCATCGCGCAAGTGGACATTAAGAGTCTCTCCGATAAAATCATTCAGGTCGCCGTCGATTGTGTCTTCATTAACTGTACCAACGGTGTCATCATCCAGCAAAACTGTCCATTTTTCATGATGTAGCCCTTATTTGTGATTGAATGTGTGTCGCTTCGTCTTGATGGCTTCAATATAACCCCTTAATGGTTATGTGTCAACGTGCGGATGGTTTATTTTGTGACGGGTATCTCTCTTCTGACGGTGCAGAGGAATGCCCTTCCATCATCGTCGATGTGGACTATCGTTTCAGACGATAGCCACTTTGTGATTTTTTGTGGTGGAACACCCATGTGGCGAGCGAATTCTGCCCGGCTACCGCCAAAATTCTGATCGATGTAATCGGCTAATTTCATATTATTCTGCCGTTATTTTTGGGTTAACGATTAAATAACTGGTGCCGTGCTCGTCTCTCATTTCTACAGCATCAAAACCAAGGTGCGCCGCAACGCGACCGCGTAGGCGTTGAATTTCCCACGAATATGCACCCCCGATATCAGATCCGAGCCGAGGAAATAACAATACATCAGCAAATTCATCATCTTGATTTTCGTCATCAACTATTGCGCGGGCTAATTCATTAACTCTATCCATGTTTTCAGAATTAATTTCATATTGATCGAGCAGAAATCTTACTATCTCCTCAAAATTGGCATCCAAGTCGCGTGATTCAGCCACCCTTTCTTCATCAACAATATATGTAAAAATGTTACCGTTTCCGTGGGATGCCGCTGCGTCCCAGTCGCCGCTGGCAAAGATGCCATCAAATACGTTTTCGCTAGCACCGAGCATTTCGAATGCGCCAACTTTTATTGCTGGAGCTACGGTACTGCATGAGCCGTGAAACAGTTTCATTTTTTGGGCCTCAACCTCGTTTTGATGGCCTAACTATAACCACTTTATGGTTATACATCAAGATGGCGGACGAATTATTTTTCTCTGCGCATTCAGCCAATTCGATTAGCGCCCAACCATGTGAGCGCTATGTGAGCACGCATCGACTTCAAGGCGAATTAACTGGTAACGCGCCTCAAATTAATCTCTGCAGTTGATTCCGCCTGATGACACGCCGAAACGAGCCGCTCATACATCGGTTTTACATGGCGTGACCATGTCGGCTGTGATATCTCAACGCCAGCGGCACATAGCGCCCTGCGGACGCTCTCAGCTGGCAATCGAGAGTATCCAGTGCCGTGGCACCGCTCACATTCTTTTGTCACCGGTATTCCGCCATTTATCGCTGTAGCCCGCTCATCAATCACAATTCCGCGTCCACGGCACCGGCATGAATTACTGACCAACCCCCTTCCTTTGCAGGTCGGGCATTGCACACGGACTATCTCGCGCCGTTCGTGAGTAACATTGCAAGCTAGCGGTTTATCCAGCATTTCGATTTTCGGCATAGCATCAATGACGCGTTTTCCATACGCCGCCTTCAGACTGAACACCTCCACGTCGATAAACCCATCATCGCAGTCAGGGCAACGCTTTACGCTTGCAGCACTACGCGCATAGTCATGATATGCAAATGTTGCGAGCAATTGCAGCGCTCGCAGTTTACTATCTGCATCGAGTTCTGAAAGAGGTTTGCAGTGTCCCGCCAGACTTTTTGCAATCTCTATCAACCCCTCAATGGCTTTATCAGGGCTGCTTACCCCGATTTTAGCGAGAAACAAATCCATCCCAATGCCGCTAGATTGGTGACTCATGCCGATAGCGGCCATCACATCACTGATACCTAATCTGTCGCTTGCTGTTGCCGGTGATTCGTCGGAGAGTTTTGGTGATTTCGGCGAGAAAAATTTAGGAATTGATTCTAGATTCACTTGGATTTCCTCCGCTCTGGATATGCATCCCATGACTGATAATGCGCCGGTTTAACCGCCGGAATTATTGGTGCAAACAAAGTCAGAATGTAAGGAAGATATTTCATGATTTATCACCCTTGTTCAGTGAGTATCGATTGATAATTTCCCGGCGGCGCTCATTTTTCCACTCAATCGACTTTTCATGATCGGATATTTCTTTTTCCAGTCTAAGTAATTCCGCTGTCACATGCGTAGGGATTTTATCGATCATAATCCACCTCGGTATTCACAGTTCCGAATCTATCTTGCCGTGTTGTGTATATTTTTTTTTGCGCAAGCGCTCTCTTGTTGTGCTCATCTCCTGACTGACTCGCATAGTGCCGTCTCTTTTTTGAATGACACAGTGATGATGCTTTTCAGTTGCACGCAGGTATCGCGCTTCTTCTATTGCCGCGTTGATATTTGTAAACATCATGCTGCCTCCCTGTTAGCCTGCATTGCATTCAGATATAGGCCGTTAAAGCTGTATCTTATGCCATCCCAAATATTTTCCAGCGTAGCATATGGGAAATAACTCAAATAAAAATTCTCTGCTTTGTCTATTTCATTAAACAAGTCACTGCGGCTTTGTGCCCTGATAATGAAAATGACATCTTGAAATATCGCTGCCGTTTCGCATGGGTAAATTATTTTGGTCATACCTTCCCCAATTCAATAATGACGATATCCAAACTGCCGCCTTTAACTTGATCGCCACGCCTTACTCTGAAATCATCTATCTGTTCATCATCCAGCATGAATCCGGCGTGCGTGAGCGAATCAAAAACCGCCTTTTGCAGGTTATCGAGGTCACGTCTTCGCTTGTCTGGAGCGCTGGCGATGATGGAAATTTTCAGTCTTGCGGGAGTATTGATATCGAGGTTTTGTTGCTGGATTATCTGGATGATTCTTTGACGGTATTCTTTGCCTTTCTCGCTGATATAGTGCCCGTGTCGTGCGTGTCGCCAGTATGTGTTTAGGCTTGGTGGCCACGGCAATTTGAGGTGATATTCAGTCATCGCTTAATCTCCGGCATAGAATTCACCATGATTTTCTTTGCAAAATGATATGTAGGCATTTTTTGCATCTGATAATTCATTAAAAAGGCCAAGATAATATCTTTTCCCATTTAGTCCGGCCTGAGCTTGCCATTTACTTGTTCGCTTATTCCACACAACCCCTTTAACTCCTGATGTGTTGTTTGATGGAACTGCTCTATTCATTTGATTTTCCGACTTGCTGCATTCCCTTAAATTATTTAATGAGTTGTTATCTTTGTTTCTATCCAAGTGGTCTAAGTTTGAAGGCCAATACTTATGCTTGTAAAACCAGGCGAGACGATGCGCAAGGTGCAATTCTCCAAATAATTTAATCATGCGATAACCTAGGTTGTTTATATATCCGGCCTCGTCACCTTTTTTAACGCCACCCGTTCTATCCACATTCCATGTGAAAATTCCTGTAGATTCATCGTAATTAATCAACTCAATTAGTTGTCGATGACTTAGCATTTGATCTTTCCCTCCGCCAGTAACACGGCCTGCGTCCTGATTACACCCTCAAGGTGTGCCAGATGTGCGCTATCTGCGTCTGTGAGGCGTGTACGGCGGTCTATCTCGTCATGGCACGACGAGCATGTCCACGCGCCGAAAAGGTCATCAGGCTTCATTCCTGTGCCGCAAATGCCAGACATTCGGTAATGCGCCAGCACCACGGTTTCAGCATTGCCGTTACAAATGCCCTGAAGCCTGACCTGACACTCGCGGCCTCTGGCCTCTTTGCGTAAATTAGCCATTCATTAGCTCCTTTTCTCTCTCGTCTTCGTGAGTGAAGTCGTCGCCGTCAATGGGCATGAGCCATGCGCCGGGGCATTTGCAGTTTTGCCCCGGCTGAATAATTCCCTTTACTCCGTAAAGCGGTGAGTTAGTGGAATTGACGCGCCAAATGTCATTTCTGTTTTTGTGCGGGCCATAATCTACGGCACCCAAAAACTCAAACAGGTTTACAACCCTGCCAATGTTTTCGTGATTTATACTGTAAACAATAATAGCCATCCCTCCAATTCTTAATTCAGCCATTATTTTCCTCCCGCACTATATCCATCACATCACCGCCCAATAATTCATCCGTGCATTTTTCGCACGCATAAACCTCATTTTCCTTCAGACCGCCACCGCATTGAATGCAATATCCTGCACGCTCTATGCACTGTCGCTGATAGTCAGTTATTTGATTCTGAGTTAGCATTATATTTCTCCGGGTTCTCATCAATCCACATCAGGAATAGCAGGCAGCAAATGGCATGAGCTAAATGTGGCAATCCGCTCTCATCATCCAGTCGCTCACCATCCCACCATGCTGTTATATGCCGTATGCTGGCATCAAAATAGCGACGACGAGCATCAGGAACGGTTTTCCAATTATCAATAGCGTATTTCTTTGCTCCGAATTCCAGAACATCCACAACGCTCTTTATTGCACCTAATGGCAGTAGACTAAATCGCCATTTACCGACATCGTTTTTTGTCGTCATCGCGTAATCCTGTTTCTGGTTCTGTCCCACATAGCCTTTTTGAGTCCGTAGACATAATCGAATGTCTGGACTTCACTAGCTGGCGGGATTTTCTTGGGTTTATTTCGACTGCTGCGGGTGGGTCTGAATATACAATTGTCACAAACTACTTGGGTTGGGCTTCTCATCACCCTCACCTCCTGAGCGTTGCGCCCATTCATACTCGCGTCGAGATTCATCGCTCCATTTGACACTCCTCTCAGAGCCAAACCAAAATATGATTTCTATCAACTCTGTCATGCTGGCCTTGCGCATCTTGCTTGTGCGAACGCCGAACAGCACAACACCGCCATCGATACCCGGCGCACTGCGTTGCTCCTGACGTTTCGTTTTCAGCCATAGCGCTGTGAAAATGTCCTTCCAGTCGCTTTCGTCATACCGCTTACCATGCCAAAGAACTTGCCGTGAAACGTCCTGCAGCATCGGCCACATGCGGTCGTTTTGCGCTTTACTTCGCTTGGGTTCTTTGACGTGAATTTCGTGCGGTGATTTGTCGTCAATTGGTAATGCGAGGATGGTGTCTATTGCGTTATTTCTGATCGCTTCATTGCGAAGCAGGTAGGTTTGCTTCACTGTTTATTCCTATATTTCGTGATTACGAATCAGGGTGAGTAAAATACAGCAGCGCAATAACAAAAATTGCACTGATTGCTATTTCAAAAAATTCTATAAATTTCATGGCTTTCTGCCTTGCACGGTGATGCCAGCTGCGCGGATAGCATTTGCTGCGTGCTCTCGCATCATATTCCAGTCGTCACCTTCCCAAGCGACTTGATGCGCCCCCATCGCTGCCGGTATCTCAACCACCAGCGCAGCGCGGCTGGCTTGCCATGCCTCCCAGCTGCTTTTGTGCAGTTTTTTAATGGACAGTAGGCTAGCCCCATTCCGCATCATTTCTTCCTTTTGCGGCTTAAACCACGCCTCAAACTCACTGCGCATCTGGTCTGTGCTCATGGCCTGCCTCGCTCAAATCGTCGATTAGCAAAATATTATAAATTACAGGCTGGTACCTGCGCCTATACTCCATCACCGGTATCATTATACCCAGCACCCAGAACATGAGTCCGAATATTAATCCGCCGTGATGTGGCGATACAGACATCAAAACCATGACCATGCTTCCCAACCACAGGAAGCCAAGCAGACATGTCATACCATCCGCCTCCCAATCTCCGCCGCAGCCTCGACGATGGCACGGCGAGTGGCGGCTAATTCATCCGCTCCGTTGACCCTGACGCTCAGGCCCGCAATGGTTTCTGCTAGAGCCGATTCCGTTGTAATGCTAACCCGCATACGCAATTCTACCGCCAGCCTGAAAGCATCGCCGTCGTTGGTTAGAGGATTCCAATATGAATGCATCGCGGCCATGATTTTGTTCTTTGGTGCTGGCAAACGGGGTCCGAAATACAAGCCGTGGCCTTCTCTTTCGGCGTAATCAAAATCAAGCGGACCCATCCCGGCAGCCTTCGCCGCCAGCTCCAGCAATTCGCGGTCAGTCATGCCCCACCTCCACCAACTCCTGCGGCACTTCTACTTCTTCCCCAAGCACCGATGCGACTACAGCGCGGCAAATGGCGATCAACTGCGTCTCACCTCTCTGGATTGCGTTATCCACGTGTGGATGAATGCTGGCAATGTGAGTTAATCTATTTTCGTCCTCGTCGTCACTGAGCCATATTCCATATTTCTCAATAAGCGGGGCACATTCTTTCCAATGTGTGCTGGGGCTGTATCCCATCTTGTCGAAAGAGCCGATTTTTAATTTCGGGTCTGATAGCTCATCGCCCCATATCCAATATCCGCCGTTTGCTCCAATCCCAAAATCCATTGGATCATACTTAATTTCATGACCATCAGCGGTCGCTACAGCCCAATCAAGCGCCGCTCCACTCAACTCACTTGTTTTCACTTTCACTTTTCACCCCTTTAATCAGTAAGGAATACATTCATCACAACCAGCAGACCAGCCAACTCCACCACATTTAGGGCAGACATATGGCTCGGCATCTTCATCCTGCGTCAGTCTTTTTAGAACTGATTCCAAGTGCTCACTTTCGAATCCATCTTGGAAAAAGCAGGTGATTAGTTGCGTCAGTTCATCCTGTTCAAATTCATTGAGTTCGATTTGCATCGCTTTCACCTTTAACTTTTCTCGCGCACAAACTCGCGCCGCCTATTCCTGTTTGTTTATATTGCCTTCACCAACGGCGTGATATTCGTTTAGTGCGTCAACGATGACATCGATAATATCCCCTGTTGACATTTGTCCGAGAATTTCAATAACGCTAAAACTTTGTTCAACCCCAAAAAAACTTTGTAGCGCCAAAATTAATTCTTGGTATGTAGTTTTCACGGTCTCACCTCATCTCTAATGCGCTCTATTTCGCTAATTGCTGATAACATCCCGATCCGCATACGTTCCGATTTTTCCAACCGCAATTTATCTCGCACAATTGCCAGCGCTGAATTGAGTGATTCAATTTTCGCCTGTGCAATTGCCTGTCTATGTGTTTGTTTTAGTGCTGGCTTGATATTTACTTTCGGAGTCCATAGCGATTTACGGCTTCTTTGCTCTGCCATGATAGCGTCTAACATTTCTCGCTCGTTTTGCATAGAATCACCCAATGTCACATGCATATGGCTTATGATGTATTCCGGCGTTTCTTTCACCTCAATCCTGTCACCGCTAGTCATTCTCAGAACTGTTCTCCCAGCAGAAAAAAATGATTCGATGTGGCTAGGCTGAATATAAATCGGCTCATACTCGATTCGCTCTTGTCCATCGATTCCTGCCGATTGAATTAGGTGTACCTGACTTAATTTGATTACGTTCATATCACATCCTCCTGTTTATTCGGTCTAGGCGTCAACGTCCCAATCTGAGAACTCGATAATTAAATCGAATACCCGTTCGATTGATGCTTTCGCCTGCTGTAAATTCTCCGCTGATTCAGCATCAGCGCACTTAACGCCGTTAAGCTGCCCCATAACCAACTCCTTAAACTCTATGGCGTCTTTGCGGTTGCTGATTGCTCTGGTTCTGCTGAGAAAGTCGATGATTTCAGCCATCACGCAGCCCCTTTGTTTTCGATGAGGAACATCCCGTTGCGGATCTGCTTGGCTTTGGTCACATCGCCCAGCAAAAACGGCTTTGGCGCTTCCTGAAATCCAGAGCGGATGTTTTGGGCATCGTCCATGCCGATCAGGATGGTTTCGCACTTCTGCACACCAGTGATCAGCATCGCTCGGTAGCGCTTCTCAAACTCACGCGCTCGGAACGGCAACTCCTCCTCAGTGACGCCAGCAAACTCAATCCAGCCACCCATTTCAGAAATCACTGCGTGAATCGCGGGATCATCGAATACAACGCTGTTGCGGCGTCCGTAGCTGCAAATGGCCTTGTATGCCTTGCTCCATGCCTGTAACGCTCTGCCGTCCTTGTTTCCCTCGATGTGCCGTAGCAGGTCAGCAGGCTTGGGAAAGAATTGCCCGTTGTCGGTGTCGCGGGTATGCCCCTGAAATGCTCTTTGCACGTCCTCAGACGGATACGGCTTTAGGGCGTTCCAGTAAATCCCGATCATCACCTCGGAAATCTCTTTCCCGTATATCTCGCCAATCGCTGCCATCGACTGAGCGAACTTAGGTTTTTCAGTGTCGTTCATCAGAATGGTGCTCCGCTGTCGCCCTCTCCTGCCCAGCGCTGGAGACGGTCAAGGTTTCTTGCAGTGGTTGCCGAGTATTTCCCGGCGGCGATCGCCTTCGCGTGCTCGTTGTCGTCAAGGTCGCGTAGCTTTTCGACCTGAGCGGCGTCACGCAGGATTGTCTCGATGCCGTCATAGCGCTTGTTGGACGGGTTTTTGCCCATTAGCCAAGAGTCGTATTTGGCACCAGATATCGCTTTGCAGAGGTCAGCAACGGTGAATCCCTCATCGAGACGGGCGTTGATTCGCTTGCGGCGCTTCTGGTCGAGTTTTGATGTCAGGTGGTTATGCTCTGCCTGCCAGTGGCTGAACACGGTTTTAATGGCTTGTGATGCTGGTTGTTCTGGCGGTTTCTCTTCGTCCTGCTCAGGTGGTTTTTCACACGCGTCCCCAGCGGGGACTATAGGGGTAATACTGTCTTTATTGTCTTTTGTAATATTGTCTTTTGTGTTTGACCGTTTCGGTAAATCGCTTTTTACCGATTTAGGAAAGGTTTTCTTTACCGATTCGGTAAATGTTTTACTGAATCCGTTAAACTTGGTTTTCCACTCAGAAACGGCCTTGTTCATCCCTACCTGACGCCCTTGTTGTACAAGGACTCCCATCCTGATTAACTCGTTTCTTGCTGTAGAGCATTTTGTTGCCGCCATCCCTGTTAGCTCTGCGAACTGCTCATTGCCGATCCAGTCCATTTTTTTGTTATAGCCGTAGGTCTTTCTCCATACGGCCATAACAATCAGCAGTTGGTGTTGCGTCAGGCCGGATAACATCACGGCCTCCAGCAATTCGTTAGCAGTTCGCGTGTAACCATCGTCGAGATCTGCCACTCTTTTCTCCTGCCCCGGCTCAGGTCCGGGGAATTTGATTACCTCAGCAGTGTTCATGCCCCCTCCCTAGATGCGCATCGGCATAATGACCAGCGTTCCATTGCCGAAAGCGCTGTTGAACTCAACGATTGATGCTTCTGTGTTACCGTTTGGCTTGATCTTGATGCCACAGAATTTCGGGTTGTATAGCTTTGCGGCTTTTTCGATGTCAGCCAGATAACCAGCGTTAAAGCCGATCTCGTCAGTAGGCTTACTTTCAAATTTTGAGGTGAGGCGTTCGATGTCAGGGAATCGAGCGTCAATTACTTCACACAGGCCAGCGCCAACGCGCAATCCATGAGCGTCAAGATAAGAAACGTTACCTGTATCAGTATCAATTTCGGCTTTCTCGAATCTGGTAGGCTTGGCACCCTTGATAGCGACGATCACGCGATCTTCTAGGCCATCAGTTTCATGTTGGCCGATAAACGCTCTGTGGCCATCTGTCGAATAAAGCTTTTTGTCAGGAGCAAAACAGATGCCATTGAGGTAATAACGAACATCCGCTTTTGCTTGGAAAATCATTGCGCTTAACAGCGCGGTTTTGCTGACAGTTAAAATCATGGTATTATTCCTATCGGTTTAAAATTCCATCGATATCTGAGAATCCGTGTCCTTGCCCGACGCGGATTTTTTCTTTATGAGCAACAGAGCAACTTGTTTAGCCAAATGCGCCAACTCATCGTCATCAACGCCCCATTCCAGCACTGCCAGTAACAGGCTCATGCGCGGTATCAGCGTTTCTTTCCACCGGGTAATCTGTGATGGATTTACGCCCACTGCCTCAGCAATAGCGCTGACCCCTTTCACAGCAATTTTGTTCAGTAAAGCGCTCTCAATGTGCAGAGCTTCTTTGCGTGTTTTTGCACGTTCCATTTGTGATACTTATCCGTGTTGAATACATAGGCATCCCGTGGGGTGCCACTGTGTTTGTTTGGGGTGAATCACCCACATCAGGCTGTTAAAGAGCGGCGTTACTTATGCGGCACTGAAAATATCAGGGTAAAGTTCTTCCTTACTGAGTCCGGTTGCTGCCAAAAATTTGTTCATTTTTCGTGCTGGCAACCGGCCACCGCGCCGTTTAATCATGTTGATGGCCTGCGGAGTTACACCCACTTTTTCAGCCAAGTTCTTTTGGCTGCCACCAACAGCGGCTACGGCTTTTTCCAGCGGTGTAGTCTGCGTGTTGATCATATCTATCTCCGTTTATTTAAATCAACGTAATGTTAACTCCTTAGCTGGAATAAATCAACATAATGATGATGGATGTGAATAAACAATATGTTTATATTTTGTGATATGGAGATCGCCATGAAAACAGCTGAAGACAGAATCGAATACATCATTGATAGTGAAGGGATTAGGCAAAAAGACCTAGCCCGAATGGTCAATGCCACACCTCAAACAGTAAATAACTGGAAAAAACGAAACTCGATCAGCAAGGACGCAGCAAAAAAAATAGCTGAAATGTATGGCTATTCCTTAGAGTGGGTTCTTGATGGGACAGGTAGCCCAAAGCCAATCATCAATAGAGAGTCCACAGTTCCACCGGAATCAGAGTGGGATACAGTTGATGCATGGGATAAAAAAACACCACTACCTAGCGACGAGGTCGAAGTTCCATTTTTGCGTGACATAGAACTCGCCGCTGGAGATGGTCGAATATCAGAAGACGATTATAACGGATTCAAATTGAGATTTTCGAAAGCCACTTTGCGCCGGGTTGGCGCTAATACTGATGGGTCTGGAATTTTCTGTTTTCCCGCAAGGGGTAACAGTATGGAGCCTAACATACCAGACGGAACAACTGTTGCCGTCAACATTGACGACAAAAAAATAGTTGATGGAAAAATATACGCAATAAATCAAGATGGCTGGAAACGCATAAAACTACTGTACCGGACCGGGCCGGATACATTGAGTATACGCAGCTATAACAGCGCAGAACACCCGCCAGAAGAAGCCGCCATCTCAAATGTAGAGATTATCGGGCGCGTATTCTGGTGGTCTGTAATAGATTACTAGCCACAGGCGGTGGGTGTTGGTGCGAACTTCAATAGGCAGCAAACAGTAAATTTACTGTATATGAGATCAGGTGAATGCCATAATGGAAGCAAGTGGAATTGCGGAAACAGACGACATGAAGTTCAGAATTGTTTATGACGGCCCAGCCCTAGACAACCATGAGATGGATGTCCGCGATTTGGCACCTGCCCTTCTGTCGCTATCTGATGCTTTAGAGGAGGCGGGAAAGACAATCTATGGAAAAGAAAGGCGCGTATCAGTAAAGGTAAATGCTTCTTTTAAAGCTGGATCTTTCGGCGTCGATCTCATAGCTCAATCATCATCACTAACCAGCCAAATAATCGGAGCTTTTTCTGGCAATAGTGCCTCTGCTGCCTGCAACATAATAAGCCTGGTTGGGTTTGGATATTTAGCATCAAAACAGTCTTATAAAGGTCTGCTCCAGTTAATCAAATGGCTGGGGCCAAGAAAGATAAAAAGAATAGAACCAACATTTGATGGCTGCACAGAGATTTTCACTGATGGTGAAAGTGAGGTTTTTGAGTCTCAAGTTATTGAATTATATAAAAACAAAAAATTAAGGCGATCTCTTGAAAATGTAATCACTAAACCTTTAGAGAGAGATGGTATCGACAGTTTCGCCGTCACCATCGACAACGGGAAAACTTTTGTTGAAGTCAGTAAAGACGAAGCGATATTTTTCAAAGTTGATAACATAGAAGAATCAATAATATCTGAGTCCATTACTGAGAAAGCACTTCAACCCTTAGATATCTCTTTTCGTGAAGGACACAAGTGGCAGTTTTCAGATGGAGCGAGCCCATTTCAAGCTGAAGTTAGTGATGAACGATTCCTAAAGGCTATTGATGACCAATCAATAGCCTTTGCTAAGGGTGATCTCTTGCTAGTTGATTTGAAAGTAACGCAGTATCTAGCAGAGAAAGGCATCAAGACTACCTATGAAATTGTGAATGTTAAGAAGATCATAAACCCACAACGGCAAATTGAATTCCCCTTCGAGTAATCCCACCCGGCTCCGCGCCGGGTTTTTTATGCCCATCCTCAATCCCCTTTGTCTTGAACACATAAATCAACACTGATAAAAATAAATAAACATAAAAATCAACGGAATGAGCATTTTTATAAAAAATAAATCAACATTATGTTGACCGAGCAATTCACATGATGTTTAATTGATTCACAGCAGGACGCTGACTCAGTACAAAACGGATTTATTGCTCTTTAACAATACGCCTGAGGGTGTTTCACCCCCAAAAAAACAAGCGATTTCACCCTGCTGCTTTACGAAGCGGCATGAATGAAACCACTGGAGATATCCATATGCCAAGAAACACACACAAGAATTTAGCGCGAGCGATTGCTCATCGTGCAGCACAGCAAGCCGATATTCGACTGGCTCGGAAAATTGAGGCGGCAATTTCAGGTTGTTCAGAACGCGTAACAAAGGCTCTGATTGAATTACCGCGAGTGACAGAAGTAGATAGCGGTGCTACATGCATACCTGATGTTGCGCTATTTCGAGCCGGGTATCGTAAATCTGAAAATATTAGTGCGAGGTGAGTATGAAAGACAGGCCAAATAAAATTTTACTTACATGCATTCAAAACAACGAACATTCTCCGGAGCGATTAATAAATCAAAAAAGAATGGTTGAGATGGCTATATCAGCATGGTCTATTGGTGGCAATTGTTATGATGAGAACAAGCACATCGCCGGATATTGCGAAGAACAAAGAGGCTATTTTTACGAGGCATTAAATCTAATAAATAATCTGCTAGTTAAGTTTAATTGAAAGGCCGCATAGCGCGGCCTCTTTTATTACCACATAAATTCTATGGGATGCGGTGACGCCAACACCGGGGTGCGAATATACAGACATTGTTTGTATCTCACCGCATCGCCATAGAGTTTATTGCATCCGATTAATAACTGAGTGAGGGGATATGGACGATATATGCGTTGGATATATCCGAATAAATAACAGCAACGGAACATACTTAATGGATGGCACGACGCTTCCAGTTTATGTTGATGCCGATTTTGGACTGTACGCCATTGAAGAGTATGAGAAAGGCGAGCCATGTAATCACTCTCTCCAAGATTTACGAGAGGATGGCGTAGATTTCACGCTGGTAAATATTAATAACTTAATCAGTACAGAGAGGTGAGAGATGGGTAAATACATCATCGTCTGGAATGAGAATAAAACGCAAGGGATTCTTCTCAGCCAAGAGAACGAAACAATAGATACATACGATGACGCATTTCATGCAGGCGGGGGAATGGAGCAAGGTAATGTTGCGTCATTGGCTGATGCTTTCAGAAATATATATGGGGAAGAACAGCAGTGCTCTTATCAGTGCGTAGATATTGAAAACGAAAATAGCATTCCGATCGAACATGATAGCTCAACTTGGGATGATGATTGGGATTATGAAGACGCTAACAATTAACCACCACCCCCGCGCCAACACCAGATAACGCGATAACACTTAACGCCCTATTGGGCATTGGAGATAGAGATGACAAAGAAAGAAAAGCAATTCGTTGACGATATGATTCGTTGCCGTGGTATCGATTTTGCCCGTATCGGAATGATGGTTGAAGTTTACGGAGATATCGGAACCATCGTAGGCATGAACGGCAGCGCTAATTTAGATGTGGTTTTCACCAATCAGCTTAAATATGGAAAGCATCCTGAAAACTGCCATCCAATTTGTGAAGTTAAATATTTCGACGCTGACGGGAAAGTTATTGCTGATTACACAACCAAAAATACGGCGGCATAGTTATAAATCAACGGGAGGGAGTGATAAGTAAAATTACCATCCCTCACATCCGCATCACCTACTAATTAATCAATCAGGAGTTACCCAATGGCATATACCAATGTCGGGGCTATCCCTATGGGTAGCTCACAGCCAGTTTTTGAGTTTGACGCAATTAAATCTATTCAACATGCGAGAGTGAATATTCTCGCTAGTTCATCATTTACAACTAAGAGTTGGCTGCAACGGTTATTCGAACAAATTGTCGCAACGGTTAATCAAAAGGGGTGTCCGCTATGAGCCAGTCAGTAGAAACCCTATTCCCAAAAACAAGAGTTGCAGCGGCATCTTGGCATCATCACTGTTTAATCATGGCTGGTGAATGCAGAAAAATGGGGAATATTGGGGCTGCTGCAAACCATCTTTATTCTGCAGCAATTGCAAGATTAAATTTTCAGCATTTTACACCGAGCGGCAAAGAGCCATTTTGAGGAATAACAAATGAAATTTGAAAGGGCTGTACGAAAGAAAGCCAGGCTGCGGCTGGCACTTACCGGGCCAAGCGGATCGGGGAAAACATACAGTGCTCTTTTGGTAGCAAAAGGTATTGGCGGAAAGATAGCGGTAATCGACACAGAAAAGGGTAGCGCATCGCTTTACTCTGATATCGCTGATTTTGATGTGCTAGAGCTCGAACCACCATTCTCTCCTGAGCGTTTTATTGAGGCTATTCATGCGGCAGAAATCGCAGAATACGACACGCTGATTATCGACAGCATCACACATGAATGGGCTGGTGTTGGCGGCTGTCTGGAGCTGGTAGACACCATCGCAAAGAACAAATTCCGTGGGAATAGCTGGTCAGTGTGGAGTGAAATCAACCCGCGCCACCGCCTATTCCTTGATGCAATTTTGCGCTCAAACATGCACATCATAGCCACTATGCGGAGCAAGACGGAAACTGCGCAGGTTGAAGAAAATGGCAGAAAAAAAGTTGCAAAACTTGGGATGAAGTCAGAGCAGCGTGATGGCGTGGAGTATGAATTCACTACCGTTCTTGATATAGGGCATGAGACGCATCATGCAATTGCCAGCAAAGATCGCACGAAAATTTTCTCTAATGCAGATCCGGTAATTCTGAGCGAGGCAGTGGGCGCAAGGCTTTTAGAGTGGCTTGACTCTGGCGTCAATCAGCACGACGAGGCGCTAAAGCATTTTACTGAAGCCGCCGCGTCAGCTAAGAGCGTGGATGAGCTTAAATCGGCATTCGAAGAGGCGTGGCGAACCCTGCGAGGGTCTACCCAGCAGTCAGATGCTAAGAGCGTGTACGACATACGCAAATCTGAATTAGAGGAGTCAGCATAAATGGCCAGCAGAGGCGTTAACAAAGTGATTCTTATCGGCAATCTGGGTCAAGACCCGGAAGTTCGCTACATGCCGAACGGCGGTGCGGTCGCCAACCTGACTCTGGCCACGTCGGACAGCTGGCGCGACAAGCAGACCGGCGAGCAGAAAGAGCGCACCGAGTGGCACCGCATTGCCCTTTACGGCAAGCTGGCGGAAATCGCTGGTGAGTACCTTCGCAAAGGCTCTCAGGTGTATATCGAAGGCCAGTTGCGCACCCGCAAATGGCAGGATCAGAGCGGTCAGGATCGCTACACCACCGAAGTGGTGGTCGATATCTCCGGTAGTATGCAGATGCTGGGTGGCCGCGCAGGCGGCGGTGCACCAGCCGGTGGCGGCATAGGCGGTAATATGGGTGGTGGTAACGCGCCACAAGGCGGTTGGGGTCAGCCACAACAACCGCAGCAAGCCAACCAGTTCAGCGGCGGTGGTCAGTCCCAGTCCCGTCCGCAGCAAAGCTCGCCGATGCCAGGCAACGAACCGCCGATGGATTTTGACGACGATATTCCTTTCGCGCCTATCGGATTGCAATTTAATAAACATTCCATTCACTCAATTTAAATAAAATTGACGCAGAACACTGAACCACTCCGTGGGATTTGTGCCGCATAAAATTAAGGAAATTCATTACCTATCAATTTTCTGTTAATTCTGGAATTGGTTATTCATAACGCATGGTGGAATAAATTGAACAACATAATGATTGACCTCGAAACGATGGGGACTAATCCTCATTCACCCATCGTCGCTATTGGCGCTGTATTCTTCAATCCGGTTACAGGTGAGCTGGGGAAGACATTCTATCGAACCGTAGACCTTGAAAGTTCCATGAAACTTGGCCTTACCCCTACTGCCAACACTATTAAGTGGTGGATGAATCAAGATAAGAAAGTTGTTGAGGAAGTTATTAAGGCAAAATCAAGCATTACTGATGCTCTTACGGCATTATCTCAGTTTGCAGTTTTTGCGTATTCACCTGCAGCTAATTACGGTGGTAGTCTATTAAAGATTTGGGGTAATGGTTCAGCTTTCGATAACGTTATTCTCCGCGAATCATACAAAGCATGTCATTTGACCCCGTTCTGGGAATTCTGGAACGACATGGATGTGAGAACGATTGTCGATATGGGGCGATGTGTTGGCTTCGACCCTAAACGCGATATACCATTTGATGGTGACAGACATAACGCTCTAGCTGATGCGGTACATCAGGCAAAATACGTTTCAGCGATTTATAAAAAATTATTAAATAAACCCAATTAGATTTACGCGCAAAGAATACGCCAAATTAACTTGGCGTATTATCTATGCAAAAAACAAATGGTGAACATAATGATGCTGGAATATCAACTGGATAAAAAAAATAAGTCAGAAGCTATTAAAAAAATACAACTTGGGTTTGGCGGAGAGTTAAAGAAAGAATCAAACTATGATCGATGGTTAAAAATGATTGTGTATAGGACGTCATTTCACCCACTACCAAAACAAGATAATAAATTCTTCATTCAAGATTCATTCGGTAAATATCGCGGATACGGTCAAGGCCGCGTCATGGGCGACTAATCAGGAATAAATCATGAACACAGCATATACTACAGCTGCAAATAAAGCAGTTGCGCACGAACGCGCATATGAATTTCATAACGCAGGAATGATGTGGTTAGCTGCACAGCGCTATGCTTCTGGTAAAAATATCGAACACTGCGAATTACGTGCTGAATTTTGTCAGAAATTTGGTAAATATCTGGAGAGAGACAATGACTGAGATAATTGATCAGGCAAATGAATTAGTTGAAATGACAATTCAGCACGCTATTAATAGCCGACCTGCTCCGTTGCCATTTACTGGTAAATGCCGTAATTGTGACGAGAAGATATCAGTAGGTTCATTCTGTGATGCAGACTGTAGAAATGATTTTGAGCTCAGGAGAAAAAATGAACGCAAATAATGAAACTGCCTGCCTGATAGAAAAAATAAAATCTCATCTCGAAATACAAGATGACTCGATAAAAAACGGAAAAATAGCAAACTGGCAATACATGTATCAGAGATATACAGCACCAGTAGTATTGCATCAGATTATTGAATACATAGAATCGGTTGAGAGCCAGCTGACAGCTCTGCGTCAGGCGCAGCAAGAGCCGGTTGCGTACATGTGCGATGATGACGCTGGACGAGAATACAACGGACACAATCAATTTTCATGTGGTCGCCGAGGCATTCCTCTATACATCCACCCCACCGCAGTTCCCTCGGTTAACGAACAAGAGCCTGCGGCTTTCCGGTGGCGTCACCGGGCGGATGGTGAGTTTCCGGCTAGTAAATGGGAATACCTACCGGCAGACCTCGCTGACCGCTTCATCGAGCGCGTAGTCAGCAAAGACAGGGATGTAGAGTGCGAATATGTATACACCGCCCCCGTCATCACGGATAGCGCTCCAATCATCACGGATAGTGAGCGCCAGTCGGCGATTGCCGCGCTATTGGCGCACCCGGATAGCTATTTTGGTGAGATGGCGTGTCGCCAGATTGCCGATTGCCTGCGCCAGCTCGAAACCGCTGAGGGTCAGCGAGCTGGCGCTTTTATCGCGTGTAACCGCTGGCACGATATGTTCCGAGAGGCAGAGAAACAACTGGCGGAGTTGCAGGGTATTCCCACCCCGCCAGCACCAGCTGTGCCGGATGAGTTGAAGGAACTTGCCGACAACATCAATGAGCGACTGCGGAATGGCGGGTTGAGCGGAAGAGAAACGGAAAAACTCGAATATGCGTGGGCCTTAGTAGAGACAGCAAGGGCGGACAGGGACAACGCCTGCCGCGCCGCAATGATCAAACAGTCAACCAACACTTGTCAGTTGTCCGGTAATTCCGAACAGCTGGGCAATGCTGGCATTAAAAGCAATGTCGAGGGGGAATAATGCGACTTAGTAAGAGGGAGATTGAGTACATAAAGCCCGCCTTTCTTTACTCTTGGCAAATTTACGTTAGCGCATACAGAAAAACAGCATTGTGGGATGACGACCCGCTAGTGCCTGTAAAAGTTGGTGCTGTAGCGGACGGGCTGATACGGAAAGGGGTTCTGGAGCTAGTGCATATGGGATATAGCCGCTCTGTTATTCGCCTCTCGAAACTAGGTGAAACATTCCGTTGCCCTAAATGCGTTAATGGCCGCACTTTTGAAGGTTCCGAGAATCCAGACGAGACGGTGGAATGTAAACATTGCGTCTCTGGAATCAGAATTGATAACGGAAAAAATTAATATGAAAGATAAAGACATTCAATCCCGCATCGACGCGGCTGTCGAGCTGCTGAAACAAGCGGCCCCGCAAATGCTGGCGGTAAAAGGCCCGGATGGTGCGCTTGTTGGGCCATTGAAAGCTACCGAACAACTGAGTGCTGCTGAACCTGTAAATAAACGTGATGAGTTCCCCGCCATTCTGCCCTGCGACGTTGAATTAAAGCCGGGACTGAGAATTGGGAAGGGTTGCCCAATCAGCACTCTGCACTTGGCCTTAAAGCGTCGCGCTGAATATCTCGCCATGCGAGAGTATATAAAACCCGCTGAACACGAAGCCGGGGTTGCAGCAATGCGCAATTTCATCCGTGATTGCGCTCCTACCACCGGCAAACCGTTGAAAGACCTTGAGCCTGACGAAATCGTTGAGCTATTCGGGCGCAAATTCCGAGTGGATTGCAGACACGACTACCACGGTAGGGGGGAAACCCGTTTCGACTTTCGGCGAGCAGAGGATGGGCTATCCCCTATCTGTGTAACGATTGGCATCGACAACGACCTCGGCCTTGTGGTCAGCAACCATCCGGGATTACCGGATGGTTGGAAGATTGTTCCTGTTGAGCCGACCGAGGCTATGTTGCTCGTTCTCGGAATGAGTGGCTCGCTTGAGTCGATGATAGCTAGGTATCACAAGATGCTCGCCGCCGCTCCCCTGCCTGACCATTCCGCCAAAAAGGTTGGCGCCGATCAATTTCCTGACTTCACGAAAATGGGCAACGGTCTGCTTCCGTGTCCATTTTGCGGAAGCGGTGACGTAGAAGCATTTGCACAAGATAAAGATGATTGCCCGAATATGTCGGCTATCGTTCGTTGCCATAACTGCAATGCTCAGTCAGCGCAGATGGTCGGAAAAAACAAAATTAGTATGGCATCAAATTCGTGGAATCGGCGCGCATCGGAGGTGAATCGTGGAAAATAAAATGTCTGCTGGGCGCGCTGATCAATATCGTGCAGAGGCACTAGCAGTGAGAAAAGCGTTAGGGTTTTCGCCAGATGCCGAAGATGTTTCGCCGTCTGATTTGGTCGCCGTTATCAATAATCTGCGCATTAACGCGACATGGACTGACGAGCAATGCGTTGAATTCTTATCCGTTGCGTTCAGGCATTGCGAAATTAAAGGTGATGTTGTCTTTGATGAAATCAGGCAGGGAGTTCAGTTTGCACTCGCCGCCGCTCCTCAGCCCGATCAATTGCGTGACAATGTTCCTGACGCCACGAAAATGGTTCCAGTTGACACACCGGCAAAAGACCTAATTGAACGATGCAAGCAAGTAGTTGATAACGCCGTGCAAAATAGTGGGCTGACATACGGCATGTCACGCATTGCGGACTATCACCACGTCGCATTATCAGCACTAAATTCCAGCGGTATCGCTAATACTACCGAAATCAGTACAGACGATTCCGAGCACCTGCTCGAATTGGTCGAAATACCAGTTGAGCGTGACGGAAACGGATATTGGTCGCACCATGTGTGGAGTGCGCTTTTCGGCGATCGCGAGGGTATGCCGCTAGATGAACTGAAAGCCACGCTGGCAGCAAAAAATCTCGAATGCACGTATGTCGAGCTGGAGTTAGATCACTCGGCTAAAGCGGAAGCCGTGGCATATCACTACTTTGAGAATGGCGACACAGACATCAGCGAATGGAACCCGATGCGCCCAGAAGGGGATGGATGGTTCATCGTGTCAATCCACGAAACTGATGAAGGACCAGTGTGCTACTGGGTTCGCCCGATTCCACAGAGCGAAGGGGGTGAAGCGTGAGTGATGAATTCCTTCGCCGCATTAACCAACTGGAAGATGAATTAGGAAACTGCACCACCACGGAGGTTGAGCTGGTCTCATACGTAAAGAACCGTGAAACGGGAACCTCTGAGGCTCGCTATTACGTGAGGCATAGCAATCAGACAACAGTTCTTGAGCAGGGATTAGTTATTAGCCGCGATCAGTTCGGTTACTACAAAGCCGATCTGGTAATAACCGACTTTCCTAAGTTGGGGTCAGCAGAAGAGGCAGCGTTAAAACTGGCTGCATGGCTCAAACGAATGGGTGAGGCCATTGAGTCCAGTTTTAATAGAGAAGGGGGTGAAGCGTGAGCTATGTATTTCTGATTTTTGTAATCAGCTCTGCTTGTAATTAGCCGCCTAGTGCGGCTTTTTATTGATATAGAGGTCATCATGAAATCAGCAGACGACTGGCTTAATGAGTGCATTGAGTCAGAGCACGGTATTTTCAAAAAACGCAAAGATGCGCTGGATTTATCGATTGGGCGGGAAAACTTTATTCGACACATTTTCCGCAGCATTCAGTCAACAGTAGAGGTGTGTGTGCCACAGCCAATTTTAAACGAATCTGCGCATTCGTATCGAAAGCGGGTAATCGATGAAATACATCGGGCTGGCGGAACTGTTGCGACACTTAAATAAGGGGATATGAATTGAATGACGAGGTTTTGACACTAAAAGAGGTCTCCACACTATTGAAAGTCCACCCCGAAACAATAAAGTCACTCGTACAGCGCGGCATCCTCCCGGCAACTGACATCGGCACCGGGCAACGTCATAAATACCGGTTCGTAAAATCAGCGTGTCTTGAAGCGATGTCAAAACCGATCAACACTGTCGCCGTGAATGCGGGTGACATGACCGAGAAAAAACCATGTCAATCAAACAACGGAACGGTGTCTGGCACTGTGATTTCACTACGCCGGACGGTAAGCGAGTTAGACAGTCTCTTGGCACGGAAGACAAGCGAGAGGCGCAGGAACTCCACGACAAGCTGAAAGCCGATTCGTGGCGGTCTGCAAAGCTGGGTGAAGCGCCGGTAAAGCTGTTCGATGAGGCGTGCATTCGGTGGCTGCGCGAGAAATCGCACAAGCGTTCACTGGATGCAGACAAGTCGAAGATAACGTTTTTTCTCGATCACTTTCACGGACGGGAGTTATCTACGATAACGAATGATCACATTCAGGTGGCGATATCCAAGGCGTACGATAGAAAGCACAGGGAGCGCTGGGAAGAAATGCGGGACAGGTTGAAGCGAGAAGGGAAATCAGTTCCAGCGTACAGTCCAAAGCCGATATCTGAATCGACCAAGTATTCGTTTCAGGCCTTCATGCGTGCTCTGCTACGGATAGCGGCCAACGAATGGGGATGGCTTAACTCGGTGCCAGTGGTGAAAGCGCGGCAGCCGAGAAACAAGCGGATACGTTGGCTTACGCATGACGAGGCACGGCAGTTGATCGACTGCCTTCCAGACCATTTGAAATCGGTTGTTACTTTCGCACTGGCAACCGGGTTGAGGCGGTCTAACATCCTAGATCTTGAGTGGTCACAGGTGGACATGCAGAGAAAGATGGCATGGATTCATCCAGAAAATGCAAAAGGAGGAAAGGCGATCGGCGTCGCGTTGAACGATACGGCGTGCGGAGTATTGAGGGGGCAGATCGGAAAGCATCACCGTTGGGTATTCGTTCATGAAATATCAACGACAAAGCCTAATGGTGAAAAAACGCCAGAAATACGAAAGTTAAGAGTTGACGGAAATAAGGCTTGGAATGCTGCCTTAAAAAGGGCCGGAATTGAAAACTTTCGCTTCCACGATTTGCGTCATACGTGGGCGAGCTGGTTAGTTCAATCCGGCGTACCTTTATCTGCATTACAAGAAATGGGCGGCTGGGAGTCGATAGAAATGGTACGCAGATATGCACATCTGTCGCCAAATCATTTAACTCAACACGCCAAACAAATAGACAGCATTTTTGCCAAGAATGGCAAAAATACGGCACAAGGGATAATCGGGGAAATAAAGAATGCGATGTAAATGCTTGATATTGTTGGTGGGTCGTATAGGGCTCGAACCTATGACCAATTGATTAAGAGTCAACTGCTCTACCAACTGAGCTAACGACCCAACGGGACGGATTATTCTCTTCTTAACGTCATCTGTCAAACAGTTCATTTTATTTTTTCAGAAGTCAGAGTATTCCTCAAACATCTTGTAACCTATCACGATTTTCCCTTCTGGCCTCAACAAGATACCTATGGTTAATATTAGGACATATTCATCTTCTGACGGAAACGTTTGCTCCTGACTGACTGGAGAGGCGCTGCAACGCATCATCAGATGAATACCGTGTTACTATTAAACACTGTGACTTTTTTATATCTCACGGGTGGCAGGAACAGCAAACCTGTCAAACCCCACTATGACAGACACAATCCGGAATAATATTACATGACAGAACAAACGCATCATGCCCCAGGCACAACAGGGCACAGCGACCTACGGCGCAATCTGACCAATCGCCATATTCAGTTGATCGCCATCGGTGGCGCCATTGGTACAGGCTTGTTTATGGGGTCGGGAAAAACCATCAGCCTTGCTGGCCCATCAATTATCTTTGTTTACATGATAATCGGGTTCATGCTGTTTTTTGTCATGCGCGCCATGGGGGAATTGTTACTTTCCGATCTCAATTACAAATCGTTCAGTGACTTCGCCGCCGACCTGCTAGGACCATGGGCAGGCTTTTTTACCGGTTGGACTTACTGGTTTTGCTGGGTTGTAACAGGTATTGCCGATGTTGTCGCCATCAGTGCTTACGCACAGTTCTGGTTCCCTGAGCTGTCGCAATGGCTCAGTTCTCTGCTATGCGTTCTGCTACTTTTGACCTTAAATCTGGCTACCGTCAAGCTGTTTGGCGAAATGGAATTTTGGTTCGCCATGATCAAAATTGTTGCTATCGTCACGCTGATCATCATTGGCGTTGGGCTGGTCATCATGAACTTTACCTCACCATCCGGTGCCGTGGCATCCGTGACCAACCTGTGGCAGGACGGTGGACTTTTTCCGAAAGGACTCAGCGGTTTTTTCGCTGGTTTTCAAATCGCTGTGTTTGCATTTGTCGGCATTGAACTGGTCGGTACTACAGCTGCGGAAACTAAAAATCCGACAGTGGTTTTGCCACGAGCAATCAACGCTATACCGATACGTATTATTATGTTTTATGTATTTGCGTTGATGATGATTATGTCGGTTACTCCATGGAGCCATATTGCAGCAGACCGCAGCCCGTTTGTTGAGATGTTTGTATTAGTAGGTTTTCCGGCCGCAGCCAGCGTCATTAACTTCGTAGTACTCACATCAGCAGCATCTTCAGCTAATAGCGGCGTGTTCTCGACTAGCCGTATGTTATTTGGGCTAGCCAGACAAGGTGATGCACCAGCGCGTTTTGGCAAGCTATCAAAACGTGCGGTGCCCTCAGCAGGACTCCTTTTTTCGTGCCTGTGCCTGCTCTCAGGTGTTGTGCTGATCTACTTGATTCCGAATGTCATGACAGTTTTTACGCTGGTCACCACCGTATCTGCCATTCTTTTCATGTTCGTGTGGAGTATTATCCTGTGCTCTTACCTGGTGTACCGCAAGCATCGGCCACAGTTGCACCAAGCATCTTCATATAAAATGCCATGGGGAATTATGATGAGCTGGGCCTGTCTGGCTTTCTTTGCTTTCGTGCTGATATTACTGACATTGCAACCAGATACGTTGCAGGCATTGATAGTCACACCTATGTGGTTTGTAGTTCTGGCGATCACCTACTTCTTCATTCGCCGTGGTAGAGCCAACGCTGATTCTCAAGCGTAGCACTCAGTACCAGCGCCAATTTAAAACAGCGTCAGATCCAATACGGTCAGCTACACCTGATGACATAGCTGACCGTATCCGATTAGACACTTACTGTTTGTCGTACACCATTCACTGCGTTTTTAGCCTGTTCGCACTGATTCAAAATAGTTTGTGCGTGCGAATACAGAATCTTGCCCGCTTCTGTCGGCGTCACGCCACGACGACTACGGACCAGCAGTTGCTTCTCCATTTCGCTTTCGAGCGTAGCAACTTGCTGGCTCAGCGCTGGTTGCGCAATATGCAACATTTCAGCAGCTTGGGTCAGGCTACCAATATCAACGATTTTCACAAAGTATTTGAGCCGTCTCAGATTCATGTGTACCTCCCGAATAGTTACAGCTAAGTAACTGCAAGAAGCGCGCCAGATTATTTTATTATTATCGAAAAAAATGCGGCGCCGTCTTAACATGCTTAAAAATAAGTAAAAGCAATGGCGATAGCAGCAACAGTAACAATGCTAATCCTCTCATCATAATTGATAGTATGTCAGCGCTGTCTCATGTTGCACCAAACTGGTGCGGTAATTGCTATCTGAAAGTGCACGCATTAGTCAATCACTCATCATCTGGCGCAAAAAACACCAACCACCTCAGTAATTTCAACAATTTGATTATAAGTTCATCAAACAGTTACACCTTGCGTCATCATGCTTTGACAAGTAATCAGGCTATCGCTATCATCCACACCACTAGCGATTCCTCTGTAGTTCAGTCGGTAGAACGGCGGACTGTTAATCCGTATGTCACTGGTTCGAGTCCAGTCAGAGGAGCCAATTTAAAGAAAGCAGACGTTCACTGACGTCTGCTTTTTTGCTTTATATCAATTGGTTATCCCCTTCTTCAGGTTCGCCCTCGTTCACCAAAAAACGCTCGAAGCCATACCCTTTTGCTGGTAAAAATACTGGTAAAGCTGGTTCGATTTCGTTTTTACCAGCAATCGGAGGGAACCGTCATGTCACTTACTGATACTAAAGTAAAAAATGCCAAGCCGTCAGAAAAGGCGGTGAAGCTCACTGACGGGTTCGGCCTCTACTTGCTGGTTCATCCCAATGGTTCCAAATACTGGCAGTTAGGCTATCGCTTTGAAGGAAAACAGAAGGTGTTTTCCATTGGCGTCTACCCGGCTGTTTCACTGGCTGATGCCAGACAACGACGGGATGAGGCAAAAAAGCTGTTAGCGGCTGGCGTTGACCCCAGCGCTAAAAAGCAGGCTGACAACAAAACTATTCAAGAGCGACGTAACAATACCCGCGCTTTCAAAACTGTTGCTAAGAGCTGGTTTGCCACCAAAACCACATGGTCGGAAGATTATCAGCGTTCTGTTTGGACACGTATTGAAACCTATCTGTTTCCTGACATCGGTAACAAGGACATTGCTGAACTGGATACAGGCGATCTGCTGGTTCCCATCAAAAAGATAGAAAAGCTGGGCTATCTGGAAATCGCTATGCGGGTGAAACAGTACGCCACTGCCATTATGCGCTATGCCGTCCAGCAAAAGATGATCCGCTTTAACCCTGCCTATGATTTGGAAGGTGCGGTTCAGAAACCACAAACGGAACACCGCCCCGCTATCGAGCTGGAAGAGATACCTACCCTGTTGGAACGCATTGAAGGCTATCAGGGACGTAGCAGGCTGACCCTGCTGGCGATAAAACTCACTCTGTTGATATTTATTCGCTCCAGTGAACTACGCTTTGCCCGATGGTCAGAGATCGATTTCAAAAGCGGTTTGTGGGTTATCCCTGAACAGCGTGAAGCCATTGAAGGGATCAAACATTCGGGCCGTGGTGCCAAAATGCGCAGGAAGCATTATGTTCCCTTATGCCATCAAGCACTGGCAATTTTGGAAGAGCTTAAAGGCCTCACCTATGACGTTAACGGTGATGACGGCTTTATCCTGACTGGCTGTTATGATGCGATGAAGCCAATGAGTGAAAACACCATCAATAAGGCACTACGCAAAATGGGCTATGACACCAAAACCGATCTGTGCGGTCACGGCTTTCGAACGCTGGCCTGTAGTGCCTTGATTGAATCGGGTATCTGGCCTGAAGATGTGGTAGAGCTTCAAATGAGCCACATGGAAAAGAACAACGTTCGCGCTGCCTACACTCACAAGGCCAAACACCTTGAACAACGCCGCCTGATGCTGCAATGGTGGGCTGATTTTCTGGACGCTAACCGGAATGGGATGGTCAGGCCGTTTGAGTTTGCACAGAAGGGATAAATTTGACTCTTGCTCAAATTTGAGTAAGATAACTGTGAGGCTTAATAAGAGCAGGGCTATCGGATATCACGGTGATATTGGTTCGATAGTGTGGATTGTAAGGTTCACCGACCTTATGGTAGCGGTAATCGTAAATGCAAGTTTATGATTGGCATGTGACCCAACTCAAAGAGAGTTAGCTAAGCAAGCGCTGCGACTACCAACCTCAATAATGAAAAAGGTGTTCTGAAAAGAGCACCTTTTTCATTTATAGAACAGAAACTTGTGCTACCAATGTACCGTTTGGGTTTATGTTACGATATGCCGTAACAACGCTATAAATAAGGCTACCCTCATCATTGGGGCTGTCAAATGCCGCTAACACAGCACATCCTTTACGCCCTCTCAGAACAACCACTCGGTGGTATCCTCCCATTTCCGAGAATTCACATACTATCCCTGCCTGATGAACAATAATCTCGGATACAAAACGAGGGACATCATGGATGGTAGGAAATCCCCACTGAATAAGCTTAGATCCTCGCTCTGACCAGATATGCCTAACACCAAAGCCTTTGTGAGGACCAATATGCTTACCCGCACGAAGAAAAATCTTCCCTCCGAGTTGGTTGAACTGTTTACTGGTTATTTTTACTTCACCCCAATGCTCAGTATTGTTCACCGGATGCAAAATATTATGATTTTCATGGAAAACATAATCAGCAGGAATTTCCATTAACTTATTATTATGTCTATTCAAACTGCCATTCCCTATGCATTATCATATCATCACAATGAACGAAAGATTGTAGCCAGATCCGTGATGCTAAAGCAACGTCAAACTCTTATCCAGATCAGGTTAGGTCAAACACCTTGAACAACGCCGCCTGATGCTACAAAGGAGAACTGATGCTTTATGTTGCCGGAAAGCAATAGTGAGACCGTTTGAGTTTGCGCAGAAGGGATAAATAACCGCCACGGATGGCTGATATTCCACTCAACTATTTCGTTAATGATGCGCTATAATCATCGTCTAAATAACACATAGTATGAGGCCAAATCGTGGATGAAAGATATATCATTATCCCGCATAAAACCAATCTATCATATAGATTTGACGGCAATGAAGAGGTTACTATTGAATTAGAAATGCACCTGATTTTCGATACCGTTAATCAACGAGTTATTACTGTTTGCAACTCATTGGAAGAAGCACAGATAAAGATTGAAGAGTTAAAAAGACAAGTTAGCTCAAGACCTCGTATGAAATAAAAGGCATTACGTTATATATCCTATGATGCTCTTTAATCAGTGGAGCATCAAAATACGCATACATATTGCTACCATCAGGAAATACATACCAACAGCAGCCATTGGATTTATGTCCCCATTCTTCACGAAAAAACCCTTTTCGAATATTGACACCTTCAGGCCAATCAGTGATTTTTTCTATCAAAAAAGAGTTATCATCTTTCATTGTTAACGAGAATAAAGAAAACTCCTCAACATCAACGATAAAAGGCATCTTTACATATCTCTGATAAACCTTTCCATCTTTATGCAAAAAGAACAGTTCTTTACCACACCAAGGGATTTTATTTTGATCATATTTAGCTGAATCGAGTTCTTTTACATTATCAGGCCAGTTGTTTTGTACGTTAATTAATATTTTCATTTAAACACCTATGTTATTTGTGATTTATTATTTATTATCAATAGCAAGTTTTTTTGTCAAATTTCACTCTCATCATATAACATCGTAACACAAGAGTTAAATTCAATATCAAAAACATAGGTCAATTAATTTCATCCCTAGCACCAATAAAATAAATTTGACACACCTTAATTTTCACTATAATAAACATTACAAATAAGTTAATTACCATAAGAATTATTATCTATACGACAATTTAAAAAGAGGAATATTCAATATGAAATATAAACTAAAAATAATAGATGAGTGGCGTGAAATAGCAGAAAAAAAGTCGACTTTACTTATATAAACTTGTTTGACTGGGAAGTTACTCCAATACCTACACCTCTAGAAAGAAAAAAAGTAAGAACACATTTTTTCCTTGATGAAGGAATAGTTTATGAGTGCATAATCATGTGTCCGATTCTTGCGGATTACCCAGACAATACACTATTTAAGATTGATGCTATAGATTCCAGCACATTTATATTAGATACAGATTGCGAGTGGCCTGATGGTGTTTCACCAACATCGGGGGTTGTTCCTAAATCAAAATCTAACAGTTCTGATTTTTTCTATACTTTCATGATGCCAAATGAGCGAGAGGTAGTACCCGCTCATTTGGAAATAAATATAATGAGAAGGTATTGTAAAGAACATAAGAAAAAATCTGCAAATCCTATGATAACGATAGAAGAGATTAGCGAATATCAAGACCAATATTCAACTGGCGGCAGTCTTCCATAGCGATATCAAGCTCTCAAGGTCAGAAATTTACCGACCGCAGGTTTTTCTGTCTCGCGTTTAGCAATTGACTAGCACCAATCCTAGCCTTACATTGCAGCCGATCAGGTACGAAACCTTATCACAACTCACCTGAACACCCGTTTCGCCCCTGAAAGGTACGCCAATACCAGACAGGGGCTAACCACACCGTTATGGAGCTAACGCTATGGCTGTTTATCAGTTTACCCATTCCCCACCTGAAAATCTGCATCTGGATACGGGCTTTTTTACTTCGGGCCAGTCTGTTCTGGAGGTGTGTTATGTTCGATAACACGCCGCTGGAACCAGAAGAAATTATCGATCAGTGTCGGGCATTGATTTACGCTGTTGTTGAAATTGATAATCCCCAAGCCAAAGAGATACTGAGTTTTGTGCTGTGGGAGCGTCTTGATTTCCTGTATCGGACATGTCATTCCGAAAGCACTGACGACACAGAGGGTGAATTTCAGGCATAACAGATAGATATGAAAACGTCAGATCTGCCTTGCGGTGGATCTGACTTTTAAACGATGTTATGGATAATACAGAGTGAAAACAAATGCTCTGTCAGTTTGATGAACAGAATACAGGCTCATTCCAGTTTGATGCATAACCTCCGCCGCACCCTTCACCTAATGTACGCCATGAACTCCAGTCGCCATTATGTTCAACACGCCCCACTTCGAGAGGCCATTGTCCACCACAATAATTTGCACAAACCTTAATGGAATTACCATCAGCCGCTTTCCAGAGACCATTAACACAGGAAAGAATCGCGCCATTTGCTGCTCTGCCCTGTAAGCCATTCGGTGAACATCCCCAACCAACATTGGCTACGCCATTTATCTGTAAAAACTCTCCAGCACTTATTCGGTTTGATGCCCAAATATCGCCCTGAGAATTCATTGTGGCTTTAACCTCTGTATTCGTCTTATTTGTAGTATAAATTGTCGAGGATGATCTGATATTGTTGTCAGATTCAATATTTCCAGAAGCATAAATATAACCATCTTTAGTCATAAAGGCTTTGGTTGAAGACTCACTTCCGGTGTAAATACTGTTTCTGGCGTAAAGGCTATCCCCCGTGCTGATACTTCCATTGGCTGTAATGGTTTGTCCTGAAAAAATATTTCCAGAAGCATCAACATTTCCGTTTGAATGGACATAACCACCATATAACCCGCCACTGGTCTGAACATTCTTGCCGCCATAAGCGTTAATGGTTGCCGTATCTGCCATATTCCAGCCACCGCCGTATTTCTGGAAATAAATCCCGCCATCACCTAATGTTCTGAACCAGTTTTGCGTATAGGTTTCACCACGAGATACTACAGTTGTGCCTGAAACAGTATTATTGGTATTGATATTTCCGTTAACCTGAGTGTTCCCCGCCACGGTTAGATCCGCACCTACTGTCGCCTCGCCCACAGTCTTAAGTATTCCCGTTGTCGTTGTCCCAGCCGCAGTGATGTTCTGAGCGTTATATATATTCTGACCACCCATATTCAGATCGCCCGTCATAGGGAGTGTTCCATCACGACGCAGGTAAACAGAATACATTGCAGAATCATATCCCACACGATAAGCCAGAAGCCCCGCAGCGGTGATATTGCTGTAGTCCGTAGAGAGTTCTGACCATTGACCACCATAACCTGATGCAGCGGTATCTGTTTTTGTCATTCCACTGTCAATTCCCGCTGTCTGCATCGCTTTGCCCAACAAGTCATAACGGACTTTCCCGCCATCAGCCCATACGTTCGTAGTCGTAATCAGGCCATTAATGATGTAGTTGGGAACGTTCCCTGAACGTCTCAAAAAAATTTTATATGAAGACTTTTGCGCATTAACACCAGAAAAAGAGGAAGGTAATAACCCTTCATTCACCAGTGTTTGATAAGTAATCTCGCAGACTGACCCCGAACACGTTCTTGGACCCGGATCACTTGACTGGCTGCTACTGGATGTCAGGGTAGAAAGCTTGTCATAACGGATATTGATATAGCCATTTACCGCCTCACCCATTTGCTTTATCTGTTCACCCACGGCTTTAGCAACAACAGTTTCCTGTTCATTTTTCATATCCTGAAATTTCATAAAAGTCACTGTTGTTCCAACACCCAGCACCAAAATGAGTTCTAACAGTGAGAACCCTTTCTTATTTTGTTTTTTCATTTTCATCGTCCTTTTTATTTTCACGTACTATTCAATTAACAAAAATGAAAAAGTGGTCAAGAGCAGGAAATGTAAATCCATAAAAAACGAATAATAAGGCATCAAACACATTGATAGTGTCTGCATTATTTTATCGTTTATAGTATGATGTGTATGACGTTCAACATTCAGGATAAATGATAATGAGTGAAGCCCTAAAAATATTAAATAACATTCGTACCCTTCGTGCTCAGGCTCGTGAAACCGATCTGGCAACACTGGAAGAAATGCTGGAAAAACTGACCGCCATTGTTGAAGACCGGCGTGAAGAAGAAGCCAGCGCACAGCAACAAAACGCGGAGCGTCAGGCTAAAATCGAAGCCTTACGCGCCAGACTGCTGGAAGATGGTATTGATCCGTCTGAACTGCTCGACGCAGGTGTTACCAGCAAAACAGCAAAAGCCAAACGCACTCCCCGTCCCGCTAAATACAAATATACCGACGAAAACGGCAACGAACAGACGTGGACAGGTCAGGGACGGACACCTAAAGCTATCGCAGCAGCGTTGGAAAGTGGTAAAACACTGGAAGACTTTGCTATTTAATTATATGACTCCCTGTTGTATTTGGTGCAATGGGGAGTCACTTAATTGGACAGGCTGTTCTGTGCCAAAAGCAGACATTGACATATGCTAATTTATGGAGAGCAGTCAATTGAGGAATTTTAAAAAATGTTTGCTAATCGAATAAGGAATTTTGGAAAGGCATTTGAAGGTAGATTAGAGCCTTTTCTACTTGAAGGTGCTTTGGACTATATAAACTTTAACGAAGAACCATTAGCCTTTGAAATCTTATGCGAACATATTTGTGAGTATGAAGTACAGCTTAGCCAAACTGAATATGATGAAGCTATAGCATTGGCTAAACATATGGGGTTGGATGTATTGGATGAACCCTACAAGCACTTAGCTGGCTTGATTGTATAATGAGTCGATTTGACCTGCTCCCCTTTGCTTAAGACGCATCGATGTAAGTATGCATTCCGAACTTCTGCTCCTCGCTCAGAGCAGACAGTCATATTATTCTGTCACGCCTACTACCTTAGACAAGCTACCGCGCCCTCTAGGGCTTGCTCAACAGCTCACCGACCTAAAAGCAAGTTTTAGGCCGGTTCACCGTTCGGACGTGAAAAAAATAATTAACATTTGGATTTATTTATAACATTTTCGATATAGACTTGGCCCTGTGCTTTATACCTTTCAATATCACGCTCAGGTAGATTAGATATATTGAGCAGAACACCAAAGACTAATTCTTTATCTACATAACCAATATCACAACCTAAGACTTTGGCAACCTCTGCACCGAAAATAATTTTCTGGCGTGTGTTTTCTTTTTTTGTTTGTTGTTTCTTTTTAGCTTCCAAGAAATATAAACGTTCCTGTGCTGAAGCAATTTGTTGTTTGATATCTTTTCTGGTCATTTATGTTCTCCCCAATGTTTTTTCTTGTTGGCATAAGGGACATCCGCATAATAATAACCATTACCAATTTTTTTCTTGATTGACTTAATTTTCAATTTAAATTGTTGCTTTATCTGGCGCTGTTTTGCTTGTTCCCTTATCTGGTTTACTAGTTTCTCTGCCTCTAAATAGGCTTGTTCTGTATTGGTATAGATCCCATCATCTAAAAGTCGCTTGGCTTCCCAATCAATAGCTTCATCATTATTTTTATACATTACACCTCCTTGTATTTGTTATATATTATCATTTATCATATTTTTGATAATTATCAATACAGGAAGATGATTTTATTTAATGAAAACCACAAGTCAGAATTTATACCTTACACCACAGCATTAACGCCGATTAAAACCAATACGGCTTCATTCAGTTCTCCGAGTTTCAAGTTTTTGTCTCACGCGACTACAAAATTTCTGGCCGCTCACCCAAAGAAAATCTAATAGACCATTGTATTTTAATGCATTTATTTCTCGCTCTTTCGGCTTGACTCTATACCCATATAGGTATAAATTATTCCCATATGGATATAACAACACAGATGATGCGATGCTTAAAAATTTGTATTGGATTGCCAGCGCAAGGAAAGACATGAAGGAAATGCCTGAAGAGGTTCAGGATGTTTTCGGCTATGCCCTGCATTTGGCTCAATGTGGGAAAAAGCACAGCGATGCCAAAGTGATGACCGGATTTAGCGGTGCTGGCGTTCTTGAGGTCGTTGAGGATTACGAAACTGATACGTATCGGGCTGTTTATACAGTTAAAATTGAAGATGCCGTATATGTTTTGCATGTGTTTAAGAAAAAATCTAAAAAAGGCATCGCAACACCAAAACCAGATATGGATAAGATCCGTGAAAGGTTGAAACAGGCTGAAGAACACGCAAATAGTTTAAGAGGAAAATAACATGAAAAACAAAATCGAAGTTAGCAGTGGTAATGTCTATGAAGATCTGGATCTACCAGATTCAACAACTATGTTTTTAAAGGCCCAGCTTGCATCCAAAATCACTGATATTATTAAAGATAACCACTATACACAAAATCAAGCAGCAGAAATTCTCGGTATCCCTCAATCCAAACTCTCCGGGCTGATGCGTGGACAGTTCCGAGGTGTTAGTGAGCTTAAAATGATGGAATGTCTACTCAGACTTGGACTCGATGTTGAAATTGTTGTAAGAGAACAAAGTAGTGAAAAAAAATCATCCAGCCTAATCCCTAGGGTTATTTTTGCCTGATGAGAAGATTGATTAGAAGGATATTAAATTTCATATAGATTTATAAAAAATAAAATTTTCTGCAGATCTAAAACCCCAACTTTATTTGTTGATTTTTTTACCTCTTTGTGTTATTAGTGCTTGCATATTTTAGATTAATAATCATTTGACGATTTTATGGAAATATCAAAAAATAAAGTATGGGAAGCAAAGGAATGGGAAAGTCACGTCAATGATCTTCTCCGGCTTAAATTCGGAGAAGAAAATTATATTCCGATACCTGATTTTCATAATGGGGATGCAGGAATTGAGGGATATTGCATACAAGGGTATGCATTTCAGTCTTATTGTCCCGATGAGGCATGTACGGTTGATAAGTTGTATGATAAACAAAGAGATAAAATGACAGCGGATGTTGGAAAATTTATTTTAGATAAAAATGGTTATTTGAAAAATATATTAAAAAACACAAAAATAAAGCGTTGGATTTTAGTAGTACCAAGACATTTATCAAAAAATTTGAATGTGCATGCAACAAATAAAGAAAGTGATATTTTATCAGCTGAATTACCTTATATCGATAAGGATGATTTTAAAGTATTGATTTGGGATCGAGATAATTTTAAAAAAGAAGAGGACGAGTTAATTAGCAGTGGGCTTAGATTATTGAAAATTGAAGTACCACGAGTGGATATGTCTGATATTTTTCATCTCAAAGATAGCAGTGAGTTTGGCGATAATATATCAAGAAAACTTAGAAAAATCAGGAATGATGAAAGCCAAGTTCAGAATGCATCAACAATGCTATTAAGAAATATTGTTATGTATAAAAATATTATGAGCGATCTTAAAGATAACTATCCAATTTTACATGAGAAAATAACAAACGGTATTCTGGATCGCGAGCAAGATTTGTCTTTAGCATTTTTTGATGCTAATATTTTGGCTCCGAATCAGCAAATTGAATTTCTAAATAATAAACTTAAAGAATTTAGTCGCCTTCATCAAGATAATCTAAAATGTATCTCAACTGGAGTAGTTGGTGATTGGCTAATGCGTTGTAATTTGGATTTTTAATCATGGATCTTTTAAAAGTAACTCCTGAAAAGATGACTTTTAACTCAACTGGATCGCCTGTTGAGCCGGAATTGCGCCCCATTTGGAGAATATCCTTACTCACTATTATTCTTAACAAACTATGTAGAGGTTCCTCTGCAAGTTTGAAAAAAATACAAGTCTTATATTCTTTAATCGCATCTGCTGATAAAAGATCGCGATATCTCTCTGAGGGAGCTTTCTCAGATATTAGCATTCGTTTTGATCCGCTATTGGATAAAGCGATTTCGTTGGGATTGGCGGAAGGGGTGTTCTCGCTAGACACAGCAAAAAGTGTTGTTTTGACTAATAAAGGAACTCTTTTGTCTAAAAAAATTTATAAAGATTCAACATTATTTGTTTTTGAGAAAGAGTTCATTGAAAACTATAGTAAATCTGAATTTTCAGACAAAAAAATTGATCAGATATTATATAATGGAATTATATGAGCAGGCTTAAAATCGAACGGTTGATAATTAGAACAAGTACAAGTGATGGGATTTATGGAACAGATCTCAAATTTGACTATGGCTTAAATATAATAAGTGCAGAGAATTCTTCTGGTAAATCTACCTGTATACAATCAATAATATATGCATTAGGATTGGAAGGTATTTTGGGGCCATCGAGAAACAATCCTTTAAAATCTGCGCTAACAACTAAATTAAGGGATTATAATGATAATGAAATTCCAGTTAATGAATCAAAAATATACCTCCAAATTGCTAATAAAAATTCAAAGACAATTACCATTTTAAGAAAAAGTGATAGTGATGCTTCAAAAATAGTTACCGTTTTTGATTGCGAGTTTGACAGAATAAATCCACAGAAATTCACTGATTATTTTCTAAAAGATCCCGGCTCTGCACAGCGAGAAAAAGGCTTTCATTACTTCCTATCAAATTATTTAGGGATTAAGCAACCTCAAGTCCTAAAATATGATGGAACCAAATGTCCATTATATATTGAGTCAATATTTACTGTTAATTACGTAGAGCAGACAAGAGGTTGGGGAGGTATATTAAACATTACCCCTACTTATCTTGGCATAAAGGATTTGTCACAGAATATTCTTGAATATACTCTTGATCTGGATATTCGCGAGATTAGAAGAAAGCGAGAGATATATTTGGATGAAAAGAAAAATCAAGAGACTAAATGGCTGAATACACTTTCAGATTTAGAGTCTAATGCAAAAGCGTATGGTTTTTTTGTATCAAGAAGAATACCAGAGAAAATCACAGCGAGATCTGAGATCTATCAGGATAGTGATTTATATACATTGGATGAAAATAATCGTGAAATTTCATTGTCACAAGAAAAATCTAACCATGAAAAGGAATTGGAAATAGTTAAAAGAAAATTAAATAATGATGATATATCAAATAATGGGTCGCTAGATTTAGTGCTTGATAATCTTAGAGCAAGTTTAGAAAATCATGAAAATGCGCTCTCATTATTAATATCAGATATAGAGTCTAATAGACAGTATATTATCTCAATAAATAGAAGTCTGAATGATACAAAGGAAAGCTTGAGGAAATATAGAGATATTGAGAAACTTCAGCTATTAGGTTCACAAGAGGAATTTTCTTTTGTTGAGGGGAGTTGTCCAACCTGTGGGCAAACTATAGAAAATACGCTTTTGCCAGCAACCTTAGATGGTAAAATATTAACTATTGAAGATAACATCAAATATCTTGAAAAGACTTTGGCTGTTTTCAATAGTTTAGCAAGAAGTGAAAAATCAAAATTTGAAAAGAAAGAAGCAACATTAAAAGTTGCTAATGCTAGAGTTCGAGATTTACGTTACCAAGTCAAGGAGACTCAACGTAGTATTTCCTCTCCGATAAATTCAGAAATTAGAGAGCTGATAAGAAAAGAAGTAAAATTAGAAAAAGATATTGAAAATTTAAATTCACTTTTAAATTATGAGTTAAGTAAAAAAGATACTCTTCTCGCGGTTATTTCCGACTGGAGCGAGTGTAATAATAAATTGACAACGCTTCCGTATGATGGTTTTACCCATAGAGATAATTTAAAGTTAAAGTTATTAAGGGATTCATTTAAGTCTAATTTACAAGATTTTGGGTACAAAAGCACTCCAATAGAAAATTTTAGCTTATCGAGTAATACCTATAAACCTACTATTGACGGCATAGATATTGGCTCTGAAGCATCTGCCAGTGATAATATTAGGGTTATTTGGTCATATTTATATTCATTATTAATGTTAGACTCAAATGAAATATCTACTAATCATTTGGGATTGCTTATTATGGATGAACCTAGGCAGCAGGAAACAAAAGATGTTAGTTTCAAGACGTTTATTAAAAAAGCGTCAGAATCATATCTAGAGGAAAAACAGATTATAATGGGGACTAGTGAAAAGTATAACGATTTAATCTCGATGTTAGAAGGTTTACATGTAAATCTTTTACATTTTAATAGTAATATCATACGTAAGCAGTAAATTGCTCCAAATATCCCTTGTAAATCAAAAAAATAAAAATCCTCTATTTCAATAAGTAAAAAGGGATCCCGCCCTGCTTGCTATGAGGGCTGGCCCCAATGATGAGAGTTCAATCTCAATACAAGTTTTTATTGTCTTTCACCACACACAGATATGACCAGTTTAAAAAAACGCATAAAAAAGGATGGCGAAACAAAATTTAAAAACACAATACGATAGTAATCACTAACTATTTTGTCCAATACTCTCCGCGTTACTTATTTTTATTTATTAGTGCTTTTCATTTTACTTGTTAAAATTTAATCCTGATTTCCATAGTTGACCTGTGAATTGTGCAACAGGGAAAACTACCGATAAACTTACCTGTTTTTTTGTTTTAGAGTTTTCCCGCCTTACGGCGGGATAAATTAACACTCTTTTTGTCCTTCGGACGCTATCTAAAACCCATCGCTATAATATCGAGGGAATACTTCGCCCGTTTATCCAGATTGCGCCGCTTAATTCGGCGTTTTGTTTTACAGGCATTCATATATTTCGTATTAATTAAGTAGGGAGGCTTTTACATTGTCTCTATTTTTAATAAGACAATGCCCACTTATACACTGCGTAGCAGTGTGTGGGCCCTACCGGGGGTTGCCTGCCGCAGGCTAACACCGTTTCCTTCGGAAACAACGTCAACGTCAACCCCGAAGTTTTTCTTGCGAAAAACTAACGGCAGCATAGTTATCGTTGCGTTTTATATTTTGGTTTTATTTTATGTTGAGGTCTTTTATTATATGGCGATATTTCATCTGGAGTTTAAAATTGTGAAACGTTCTGAGGGTATGTCTTCCTGCAGGAAGGCAGCCTATCATGCACGTTGCAGAATAACAGATGATCGCACTGGCAATACCTACGATTTCAGCCACCGAACAGATTTATTCCATCATCTGATATTAGCGCCTGTTTCCGCACCTGCTGATATTGTCGAAAACTCAAGCTCCTTGTGGAACGAAGTTGAAAGGGTTGAGCGTCAGAAAGACGGTCAAACAGCCCGTTATTTTGATGTGGCTATTCCCTGTGAATTGGACAATGAAGACAAGATAAAACTGGTTGTTGAATACTGTCAGGAAAATTTCGTCGATAAAGGAATGATTGCCGATATAGCCTTCCACGATTTGGGTGGCAATAATCCCCACGCACATGTAATGTTGACATTAAAACCAATCACCGCTGATGGCTTTGGTAAAAAAGAAAGGAGCTGGAACGACAAGAAAAACGTAATACTGTGGCGTGAAGCGTGGTCTGCTCTTGCCAATCGCTATCTTGAAGCATCAGGCGTGTCAGAACGTATTGATCATCGTTCTATTGAGGCTCAACATAATGAAGCACTCGAACATGCTGCTATCACCTTGGATGCAGAAGAAAAAGCACTATGGCTTGCCAAAGCAACAGCAACCAGCCGCCCGGCAATGCAACGTATTCATCGTGCCAAATGGAACAGTCGAAGCGTTCAGGAAAAACGTGCTGCTGAACAGGCTGTTCGTGATGAGATGATAAAGGAAGCACAGGCCACATATAGTGTCTTCAAAGATTTGGATCTTCAGATCGTTGTTGACCTCAGAAGCTTTACCGTGTCGCAGCTTCCTGAACCTCTTGAAATCGTCTTACCTGAAATACAACCTCGAACAGAGTTCTCTGAGACAGGTTCACAGTCAGCATCATCAGAAGACCAAAAGCCTGTTCTGGTTGCCCCTGCGCCTCATACACGCACCAAATTGAAAACCCCATCCTCTTCAACGGCCAGAGCGGTTAAACGCGCTCCTGTTAAAAGTAAGAGAAAGCAGGTTAAACCCCGTCAGGACGGTATTTTTAAACGTTTCACTTTGCTGGTAGTGGAATATATAAGAGAAAAATTTGTCTGGGCCAGAAAGAAACCAGCTCCTGTTTCCGTTGAAGCTGATCACGATAAGCGTATTGCTGAAAACTATGTGTTTGATGAGGTGCAGGGGATCTATATTCCACGTGCTGAGTATGAAAGACGCGCAAGGTTTAACAGTGACACTTATAGTCCAACACCTGATGAAATAAGACGTTTTCCAAGTCGTCCGGTTAAGTCAGTACAGCCTGATGATGATCTTGACTACATACCTACGCTTTCTAGTGGCAAAAAACCGCTATTGCCTAAACTTAGACCGCATAATTATCATAATGAGTAATAATAACAGTTGGCATATGTATAATTGATTGTGATAATCATATTGAACGTTATAAAATATCATGAGAAAATCTAATTTAATTTTTTCATTATGGAACAGTACATCAGAATGTGTGCGCACGAAATATACTCAAGCCCAGCCGAACTATACTGGCATAAGCCAATAAATCTTGTCGAAATCAACTACAACCGAAAACACGAACTGATATATCAAATACCGGAAAGTTATGGTATTTATATTTTCCATCGGCGTTATGCTGAATTCGGCGAGGCATTATACATTGGCAAGGCTTCTAATTTAAGGAGAAGGATATCTCAAGAGTTAAATGCCAAAGAGCTGATTGAGCATGTGAGAGATGCGAAAAGAGGAGCTAAGCTATTATCTTTTGCAGAAATAAAAATGCATGGTAATTGCAATAAAGATAAGTGTATCGATGATATAGAAAGTGCTCTGATAGAATTATCTATGAACAGAGGTGACCATCTATTTAATACTAAAAAAACAAAAGTACACATTCAAGAGGTAACGTCACTAGGAGAGAAACCATCATTTTTAGAAAAAAAATTATATATGTATCAATAATAAGCAGAAAAAATGGAAGGCAAAAAGCTGCCTTCCATTTTTTAATTTATTCGTTAGTGGGGTTTCTCTGATCTAAAGCATCCTGATATCGCTGCCGTTCAACAATATTCAGATTTGCATCAAGCAAAATACTCCGCCCCTTCACAGCAATATCGTAGTCAATTTGTGATTGCATCTCATATTCTTTGGTCGGTTTAAAATGATCTGATTGCGGTGCATATGACGATGCAGAATAACCAGAATATGTTTTACTCCCACCACAACCGAGATAAGCCAGCAGACAGGCAAACAGGAAGCACAACGTCCATACCATATTGAATCCATTAAGCGTGTATCCGCTGCCATTCACATTTGAAAATACGCTATGAAATCTGACGGCATAGACAATCAGGAATGATGAGAGGATAACAACCCTACTTTTACCTACGGTCAAATGCTTACGTATAAATTTTATCGTTGGCACCAGTGTGACCATAAACAGCCCGATAGCAGCTAACATCAGCCATAACGGGAACAGTCCGTATTTTTGCGTGGTGTTCTGCGATAGCGTCACAATAGAAAGTACCAAGAAGGCGTTCAGCAGAAAAAGCCTCAGGGCCAATGATACCTTAACCTTCTTTGATATCTTATGTAGAAATAGTACCGGAGCCAGTGATGGTATGTTCACCAGCAGAGCAATCAAAAACATCCAGATAGTGTTCATAGCGTCTTTTCCTGAAATTACTGTGCTGACCAGCCGTTATTGGTTTTCACCAGAACAGTTTTGGTTTCTTCAGGTGTAGCCATCCCCTTGACGCCAGAAAAGGTTTTCTTATCCACCCAGCCCGGTACACCATCCAGTTTCCACGTATAGGTCACTTGCGTCATTTTAACGCCATTACCCTCGCTGGGTTCGGTCCAGCTTTTCACCTCAGCGACAACACGATGACCCACACAGGCACCGTCTTTGCGATCCCAAAACTCAACTTCCTGACCTTTATCGGTAACTTCCAGAACATCAACACTGTTAAACCCGTCAGATTCTTGCGAAACCTTTAACAGCCCCTGTCCAACAAGTCCTTTAAGGATTTCATCACTGGCACTGTATCCGGCAGAGCGGAAACCACGGTTCACCCGTCTGGGGAAGCCTTTATTGAATACAACATCATTGTCCTTGAGTGAGTAGCACACTTTGGACGATGATATTTTTGCGTTGATAGCCTTCTCAAAGTCGCCTTTCTCACCACATCCCGCCAGAACCAGTGCCGTGCCAGCAACGAGCAAAATCTTCTTCATCTGCTTATCCATCCTGATAATCAAAAACGCTGTCATTTAAGGGAGGCGACTGTTTACCGGTATCCGTTACAGCTTGTTCTGACAGACACATAAGAGCACAGCCACCTCATTAACCAATTGATAGCTTTCAATTATTTCTGCTGGCCGTCATATCGTTTGTAACGATCAAAACTGAATTAATGATAGATATTAGCTATCATTAATTTTTTATCGATCGATTTAAACAATTAAAATACCGATCGATAAACCTATTTTAATCGCTATTATCTATCAATATTCAATTATCGATCTGATATACCGATCATTTTGCTTGCCATACCTGACGCTGATAGATAGAGTTAACCAGAGGCTCATAAAGCGATTTGCCACGTACTTCTGGCTCAGTAAAAACAAAGCCTTTCAGATGGTAAGAAACGCGCTATAGGCTGTTTTATGAGGCAGGAATGGCTGTTATGCACATCAGGGAAACTACGCAGACAAGATTTCATATGGAATAACGTGATAATCACTTAATTTACCCGATTACTCGTTCACCTAATGCTTTTCCATTTTCTGTGGAGGCATATGTTCGCCAGTAATCAATGAAACAGGCTTGTGGCGGTTTATGACCAACACGATTTTTAATCTCCCTCATACCACTTTTTTATTGTTATGTTTTATCGGAGCTAATATGAAAAAACAGCTTATTGCGGCACTGGTTATCCTGCCTCTTTCCGCCTGCACGACTTATGGTAATAAATCTCTGAAAAACGAAACCCAACAGACCGTTAAAACCAAAATCGTTAAAGGGAAAACTACGCAGCAGGAAATCTTAGCTGCATTCGGTGAGCCTCAAACACGCGCCAGCAATGATGGTCAGGAGATGTGGTCTTACTCCAGTATGTCAGGCGAGAGCCAGATATCGAACTACGTTCCCGGTCTGGCCCTGCTGAAGAACAGCAACACCGCTCATATGAACTCCCTTGAAATCTGGTTTAAAGGGAATGTTGTTGACCGATATAATTTCAGTCAGACAGCAACTAAGGTTTCGCGTGGGTTGTTGGATTAAAACCTATAAAAAAAGCCACTTTCTATAGTGGCTTTTAAAAACAGAGACTATTTTTACTTAAAAAGATTCTTTCTCTAAAACTTCGGGTAGAATGCTCTATAAGTTTAATGGCATTCGTTATATTTTTCTCCTTTATTATTTATAGTAATGTATCTTATAGGAGACATTAAGTTAAATATCACCAAACTTTTTAGACACTTATTTTCAGATTATTATCCGAATTTACAAAAATTCTACTATCAATTTATAACGCCAATTTTCTTTGATTACTCTCTTCAGAGTAAAGTAATTACCACAGAGATCATCGGATTCTTTTTTATTTTTTCAATATCTGAATTTTTCTAGCGTTAGTAATTTAGCATGCTGTCGTTTTTACGCTTGAAAATGACATAGAAACTGACTACAGAGTCAGGAACACTGACTGTACGGTCAGTCGCATACTTTCGTCCTAAGTCTTATACTGCAAGGGCTACAGGCCGACTTTTCCTTAATTTAATTTTTCAATAAGTAAGATGTAATACTTAAGAGGATTAAAAGAAACCGGGCGATTTTTATGATCGCCATGAAGGGTTTGGACATTAAAAATCATTAGATTTTTCTGAGTGCAATCTTCATTTTTATTGTGAAGCTTTCCTTATTATTTTATTAAAACCTTTTTTTGAAAATCACCATCCTCTATGAGCTGATGCTCATGTGCTGACGCACGGCTACGCCCTAACGCTGTAAAATATATTTAATGTTTTAAAAATGGTATTTGCTATGTTTGCGGAGAAAGTCAAAAGGATCAATCTCTGTTCTTTTAATTATAATAAGATATATATGATCCTATATGTCATAACAGTATTAGCACTAAAACATATAGCATTTGCTCTTAAACGTATAGGAAAACTATATTCAAAGAAGCAGCACTTCGTGATTGTCCGAAACAATCACATTGCTGGAACAGGGCTTGCCCCTGTTAGTGATGGATTTATCCATAAAGAATTGCGGCGACAGCCGCCAATAAAATAAAGGTAAAACAATTGCAGTATTCCTAAGATGCCAGCAGCGCTTCGTGATTGTATTAAACAATCACTTCGCTGAAAATAACTCTCAAGAAAACCACATATTCCCACGTAAAACACTCCGCACATAAGAAAAAAGGAAAACTGGACTCTCTTAACTTCTTACTAATTATTTAATTATAAGCACTGTCTCAACCCAATAAAATCAAGGCTTCACAACTTTTTTTGCTATGTTCGAACATAGCGGAATCCTATGTGCGCACATAGATCTGTCCTATGTTCGAACATAGCGAGATCTATGTTTGAACATAGTTTTTTTAACATATAACAATAGCATAATAATAAAAGTCCTATTTTATTTATAGTTTAACTATTGACTTTTATTTTTCTGCATAGTATTAAAAATAACATAATAAAAACTATAAGAGAGAATAATATGAATACTAATGACACTGAACTACTTCACCTATTTGAAACATTAACCACAGAACAAAAGATTGATATCGCAAGACACTTACTGCAAAACAAGGATATAAAATCGACCACTGTTATTTCAACAGAAGAAGATAAAGCAATCTCATTTGCACAGCCTTATGTTTTTGCTTTCACGTCCAACTTTCGTGTTTTTTCTGATTTAGACATATCTAAGAATGAATTCCGTGTATTAACTTATATTTTAGAATATATGGAGTTCGGAAATCTTATCAATCTGTCTCAATCATCACTCTGCAAAGCATTGAATATCGCATCCGGTAATATGTCAAACATATTCAAAAAACTAAAACAGAAAGGAATACTCGTTGAGCATCATGGTCATCTATATATTAACTCGAACATTTTCGCCAAAGGTCTAAGTCATCAACTTGATGAGAAGCGTAAAGAGCATTTAAGTAATGCCAGAAGTCTTCATGCGGAGCTTGAACAATACCCAGAAAACTATACTGATTACTCAAAGCAAGAAAGACGAAACTTAGCGTTAGAAACAGAAACGAAAGAGATCTACACGGACGCATTTATTTTTAGTAAGAAGAAAAAGAATAATGCAGTTCCTAATGCTAAAAACAGTATCAAGATCGATAAACCACGAAAGGTATACAAACGAACGAAAGAAAATGAAGCGGCAAGAAAAGAATTAGCTGATGGCACAAATCTTTTGAAAGCAGTATCCTGATAAAAACAATAATAACAAGGAGAAAAAATGAAAAAACTACCCGGTTCACTTGAAATAAAACTTCATGAAAAGCTATCTAAAAACGACATTCTGAACGTCTTAGCAGAACACATGACTATGCTTGAGGAAACATTTGGCATTGAAGAGTTCAAACTCTATTCTTATCTTGAATGTTATCGTGACAATAAAAAACAAGCTTTATATCACGATGGCCAAACCACCATTGTAGGTTCATTTAATTTAAGAAGTCAGGAAAACTTAGAGAATACAGCAAAACTAATCTCAAAAGAGGGTAATACCCGTATCATTTCTTTTGATAAAAAACTTGATACAGATAAAATAATCACTACAGTTGAAAACATTCAGTCGAGTAATCCTTACCGATATTGGTCAAACAACATTCAGGTTATTCCAGCTTCGCAGGTAAGTAGCATCATTCAAGATGAACAAAATCGCCAACAGGCAGAGAAAGATAGGCTCTATCTCATCGAACAGCAACGTAAGAAGGAAGAACAAGCCCGTAAAGCCAGAGAGAAAGAAGAATATGAACGTCCACTAAAAGATTTTATTGCCACAAAAATTAAAGAAAGTGGTTTATCTGAAAAGGACTTCAAAAAGCAAATTTGCTCAAGCTATAACTATCTAATAAATCATACTATAAAATCAAAATATTTTAATGAGCGCCAAGACCTATTAAAAGAATATTACGATGTTAGATTAATTCGCTACTCAATCAAGAGACCTGATGGAAAAATCGGCAAAGTTGAGATTTATACTGACGATGGTGCGTTGATTTTCGAGCAGTATAAAACTCTTCAGCTTGTTTAAAATAACAATCTCATCCTAGTATTAGGATAGATTGAAGCAAGGCTAACACTATCACAGACGGTTTTTATGCCAAATAAAGTAAGAGATGAAAATAAATTTCCTTATTTAATTCCCTACTGAATTTGACACTTTCTCTATATACCTTAACATATAAATATAACACATATTAATAGCGAGGTATTTATGAGAAATGTAAAATTAGACAACAGCGATTTATTAGCATATTTAGATACTATTGAAAAACTAAAACAACAACCATCAATGGATGAATATAAAGAAGGATATCGTAAACTGCGTAATGAAGACGCATTTGAATATGAAATTAAGAAATATAAATCTGCACATACAGAACTACGCAGGCTAGATAAAAAGAGAAAATCTCTAATGGTTAATTTTATCGATGAAATTAATCCTATAAGTTATTCAGAAGCTAAAAAATCTGTCCAATCATCAGGGGATTTTGATAAGCTTTATGAACGCAGGCTTTATGCGAAAGCGATTGTAGAAAAAAGTGATGATGAAATTATCGCTCTCGTGGTAAAGCAACGAACTGAAGCGGCACTTGATTTTCAGCAGTCTGTTGAGAAAAACCTTGAGCAACTTTCTGATATATCATTTTTAGTAAATGGATATGCGATAACGAATACAAAACGTAGGAAAATGGCTGTTTAAATGAACATAGAGAGACCATATTGGTGACCTCACCAATATGGTATGTAGTGATTGACATTTACTTCACCCACTTTTTTACGAGCTTACTTTCTGGAAGGAAAGTTCATTCAAGTAATACCTTTCGCAGTTTCTGGTGTCAGCAATAAAGATCTTCTGGCGAAATACGGTCACTTTCCATTTTTTCAAGCAGCTTCTGTAATCTTTTCATCTTATGTTTGCGTGCTTTCTTCTCACCAATCTCCTGATAGTATTCTTCCCGCCGCTCTGCTACAACCTTGCGGAACTTCTTCAACAGTTGGTTCAGGGTTTTAAGGTCTGTCGTAGCGGCTTCAGTTTGGATTTTTCTGTACATAAACATAACGTGGAATTCATCAATCATATTAAGCCTCTCAGTTTTATTTTCTATGTTATTTCCCTCTCAACGAGGGAATATAACCGTTTATCAATCACGGTCCACTGTCATTTTTAACTTCCAATAAACAGGACCGTCAGTGTCATTCTGATTTATGTTTTTCAACACCATTTCAATGATATGTTCTTTATGCCAATATAAAATCTTTTCCTTCAACTCATCAAAGTTGATATCAGATAAATCTTTATACCTCTCATCTTTTACACACACTTCAACTTCATGTGCAATCAGAACGTCATAAAGTATCTCTGACAACATTTCTCCTGATAAAATATTCATTGCTGTTTCAGGCTCTGTTTCATTTATGTGATAAATCGTTTCACAATACCCCTGTAATACTGTTGATATAAGATGTATTACCGTTTCACTTTTTTCATTCAATACTATCTCTTTCATTTTTAATCCTTCTGTTATATTTATGATTGTTAGCCCCTTGCGGGGCAACGTTAAACTTACTTTCTAAAACTATCTGAATACCGCACCAACATTGCTGCAACCAGTTCAAAGTTAACTTCGGTAATATCACCACGATTACCTTCTTGAGCCGTAAACCTTTCAAAGTTCCTCTTAATATGGTCAAATACATTCATAATGAATGGACTCATAAAATCAGGATCATCCAGAAGCTCCGTACTTTCACCATTAATCTCTTGCAGGACTTTCCAGCTTGCCTTAAATGACCTTTTAGCAAGGTCAAAGAACAGTGCTGTGGATTTATTTTCAATAACGTTTTCTTTAGACATATTTATATCCTCATAGTTAAATGCTTTTATATTTCACTTTGATATTATTTACCCCTGACGAGGCAGATCGAACACCTACTGGTGGTCGTTTAAAATACAGCAGCTCACTGCATTGTGTATTTCGCGTAGATTCACAAGAACTTCATCAAAGTGAACGTCATTAAGCGAACCTTTATATCTGTGCCTTTTTAAAAACTTGTTAAAACCTATCTTGCTGTTTCCTATGACTGCTTTTAAAATATCTTCCATATACTCATCATCCTCAAGGATGTAATAGAACCTTTCCCCCACACATTCCTGCATGCGTCGTAAATACTTATCATAACCCTCACAACTTTTTAATATAAAATATCTTGTGGAATCATTAGTGACATTCATTTTCATTGATGGCAATACCATACTCTTCATTTTATTTCCTCTTGTTTATATTATTTAGATGCATTACGTGATTGTGAAATTGCGTTATCAATCCACGAATCAATCTCACTTTCGATAAAAGCTACTGCTCTTACACCCGTTTTTACCTGTGTAGGAAAACGTCCGGCTTTGATAAGTTCATAAATCCACGTCTTACCAAATCCTGTTCTTCTTATTACTTCCGGTAAACGAATAAGGCGGTTTTTTTTATTTTCTTCGATTTGAACCATATTTATCTCCTGTGTTGTTTCGATGGAAATAATTGTATGGATAACTCATGTGAGAAACTAGGTTGGTTCACCAGCCCTGAACAGGCGGGAAGTTCAGGACCAGTGAATTTAGGGGATGTTTATGGGAGTTGAATACCGGGGACGTTCAGGCTTAGCGAACATCCCTTGTTTTCTTTTTGTCTTCCGGTTTGTCATTCATAGTGATGACTTCAATAATATTCGAACTCTTTATGAGCATGTTTTTTATGAAGAAATCATTTAACGACTTGAAATAATTGTCATTGTTCAAGAAGTCATAGGCTAGAGGGTAATCAGTGTCTTTGATTTGCTCGCTGCCTCTGGCATAACGTATATCGGGGTGCAGGAGTCCAGCCAATACAGGATACGGGATCTTCTGATTGTAGAGTTGTTCCCATCCGATAAGATCCATCAAAGGGATGATTTTGTAATCGAGTATCTTTTGGAATGTTTTATGACCAAAGCGGAAATCTTTTTCCGGGGGCTTAGGTGCTTTCAGGTGCTTCTGCCATTGAGTGATCAGCACTTTTAAATGTTCAGCCAGATCATCACTGCTGGCTTCATCCAAATCAATTTCAATCAGCATCTTGTTAGCAGGATTCAAACCGCCTTGCTTCAAGTATTCAGAGATGTATTCCGAACTCACCGAAACATCATCTTTAGGCGTGTTGTTTTCCAGACGATACATCGCCCTTCCATAGTTAAACAACGAAGTCCTTGTCATTGGCCTGACAGCATAACTATGGGCCAGCATATGGCTGTCAGAAAGCCATTTAGCCTCACGTATAACCTTACCAGAACGGATCAGAGCATCATGGTGTATCGCCAGCATTTGGTTATCTTCACCTGCTGTTTCCCATTGCTGCCGAGTTTTATAAGCAAAAATCCGTCTTTCCAGCTCAGCATAAATTTGTTCTAGCGTTAAGTCTTTCAGCACATCATAGCGACTTACATCAAACCATTTGCTTAATGCTTCGACGATCTCCGCTTTAGACATCTTTTTGGTCATTTTTTCTCTACAAATTTTCCAGTTGTAATAAATTTATATCACAAAACGCGGATGTTGTTGACATAAGACAGTTTTATTGTCTGGGCATTAGATTAAAGCGGGTGATTCAACTTCTCTTTGGATCATAATAAGCTGGAGGGTTTGATTCGTTATTTTTGGATTGAAGTAGATGATTCGTTAAAGATCTCTGAGCCAATGGGAATCTGAAAACTATAGTAACAGTTCCACTTATTTACAAATAAACATTGACAACTCAGAAAAAGCGTTAACATAATATATTAATGCCATATAATCTAGGTAGGTAGGAGAACTTATGTCAAATAACTTATTACTGGTAGAATATAGCCAATCTTCAGATGGTAAATTATTAGAAAATACTGCTCACATAATTGAAACGGCTTTTATTGATCAAAGACTTTTAAAAGAAATAAGAGAACGTTGGGATTTCAACCTTACCGTTATATATGAAGAGGAAGATAGTGATGAACAAATTGAAATTGAAAGCTTAGGAGATGACGAAATCAATGATATTTATAATTATTTTTTCGAAGCTTTCAAGAAATTGATAATAAAAGAGAACGAAAAAATCACACTCACCGCCAAGGATACATTAATAAATATTGGTGAGGATAATAAAAATCTTGACTTCACTTTTAATGATATCGAGAGATTTAAAACGTTAGCAAATTTAATATCAATTCTAAAATTAAAAAATGATAATTACTATGGCTCTAAAAATGTATTTTTAAAGGTAGGTTAACCAATGTCTAAAAAAAATAAAGGTAGAATAGGTGAAACCAGAGTAATTCGTGTTATCACTGATATCATGGATGTCGGAGGTGATGTGGACTTTACGCGTCATACTAACACAAATACTGCGGATAGTGGTGCAGATATAGTTCTTGAACATCCGCAAGGTTTTGTAGATAAACTTGAAACAATAGCTACTAAGTCAGATACTGAGTCCACAATTCCGAATTTACCGCCAAGTGAAGTGATAACTAATACAGAGAAAACAAGAATTGATGTAAAAAATACTGATAGGAAGCTTGGTAAGGATACAGTAATTAAGTTTGGTGGTGATATAAGAAAAAATCCTGACTGCAAAAATCATATTTTAATGGGTGGAAGTGCTCTTACTAAAGGAGCAAAGGATGAACTGATTAGTCTTCAAACTGCTCACTCACAATCAGGAAAAACAATCCTTCACATAACGAATGCAGGGTTGATAAACATTGAAAGTCATTATAAGTCTTTGAATTCTCCTGAGACTAATAGCACCCCAGAACCATCTGAAACCAAGGATAATCAAAAACCATCTGAAACTGATTAGCTGTTATTAACTGAACTAACTGAGCAGTAATATGAATATGTTTATTGCCAGATCTAATAACATGCCCTAAATAATTCGAGTTGCTTGTAGGTGCCAAGTTCAGCCCGTAGATTAGCATAGATAAGCTATGTGACTCGGCGGGCTGGTTGTCGGTAACATGTGTGACAGGTATATACCGAACGCTCAAAGCAGCCTGTCAAATGGCATAGTAGGTTTCTCAGACTTTGTTGGAGGCTAATCTACTGATGTAGGTTCTCACTCATAGTGTATTCACTATCAATATACGTTCTCTTCAACAGTAGACAAAGTAAAAAATCCACTTATAACTTCATAATATGATGTTTTTAAAGCATTAAAATCATAGAAATACTGACAACTTGATGTTTAACCTAACAGTTTTGCCAAATAGCAATGGACAACAAAATATTTTCATAACAAATTGTTTTTAATTGACATTTAATTGTTAGGCATTAAATAATGACGGTAAAAATGCTGGTAAAAAATCACAGCGTTCACATAAAGCCACTAATAGCAGGAGATACAGATGAAGTTCGAGTCCAGTCAGAGGAGCCAAATTCTTGTTTTCATGCGGCTTTGCGAATCCTTATATGATTCGGATTCAATAAGTTAGCGTGAAATATCTTCACGATGCATTTTCAGTTTTCCCTCTGCATCGGGAGAATTTGGTGGTCAGATTTGGGGTCAGGTTGGTTCGATGACGGAGTGACCCCCACATGTCTCTTAATGATTCAAAAATCCGCAACGTAAAATCCTTAGCAAAACCTTTCAAAGTATCTGATTCACACGGTTTGTACCTGCTGGTTAATCCCGGTGGTTCGCGTCTCTGGTATCTCAAATATCGCATCAACGGAAAAGAATCCCGTCTTGGCTTAGGTGCTTACCCCGATGTGTCGCTGGCTGAGGCGCGTCAACAGCGTGACGGCATCCGTAAACTGCTGGCGCAGAATATCAACCCCGCACACCAGCGAGCGGCAAAAAAAGCACCCCGCTCACCAGAAAAATCATTCAGGGACGTAGCGCTGGACTGGCACAAGAGCAACCGGACATGGTCGGAGAACCATGCCGCCCGTCTGCTTGCCAGCATGAACAACCATATCTTTCCGGTCATCGGGCACCTGCCTGTTACGGAGCTGAACCCCCGTCATTTCATCAGCCTGCTGAAAGGCATCGAGAAAAAAGGGCTGCTGGAAGTGGCGTCCCGTACCCGGCAGCACCTGTGCAACATCATGCGCCATGCCGTGCATCAGGAACTGATTGAAAATAATCCGGCGGCCAGTCTGGACGGTATTATCGCCCCATCTGTTAAACGCCACTACCCTGCCCTGCCGCTGGAGCAACTACCGGAACTGTTGACTCAGATTGAGGACTACCAGCAAGGACGGGAATTAACCCGGCTGGCCGTATCGCTCACCCTGCATCTGTTTATCCGCTCCAGCGAACTGCGTTTTGCCCGCTGGTCGGAAATTGATTTCAGAAACCACATCTGGACTATTCCCGCCACCCGTGAAGCTATCCCCGGCGTGCGTTATTCCGGGCGTGGCGCGAAAATGCGTACCCCGCATATCGTTCCCCTCTCCCGTCAGTCCATCTCTATTTTGAAACAGATACGGAACATATCCGGGCATCAGGTGCTGGTATTCCCCGGTGATCACAATCCATATAAGCCGATGTGCGAAAACACGGTCAATAAAGCGTTGCGTCTGATGGGTTATGACACCAAAAATGACATCTGCGGCCACGGATTTCGGGCAATGGCTTGCAGCGCCCTGATGGAATCCGGCATGTGGTCACAAGATGCAGTTGAGCGCCAGATGAGCCATCAGGAACGCAACAGCGTGCGAGCGGCGTACATCCATAAAGCGGAATATCTGGATGCCCGAAAAGCGATGATGCAATGGTGGTCTGATTATCTGGATATGAACCGGGAAAGATACGTTGCACCCTATGTTTATGCGCAAGAATGCAGGGAGCGCGAAGTAAACCGCATCACTGGTTAGCAAAAGGTCTTCGCTATTGTCCCCTGTGCATTACTGCAGGGGACAAATCGTATTGACCACGGTTAACCTTTGGGTTCGATGCCTCGGGTCTGGCGTTATTTGCGTGGCTTACGCGTTATCCACGTAGTGAATGTCTTGTCACCATCTTTAGATGGAATGCAGTAAAAACGCATTGAGCCACAGGCTCATTGCCGGAGTAAACAGCGTATGCCCCGCCATGACTGGCGGGGTCTGGTGTCTGACCGTCAGGCCAATGGTTTGCTGCGCGACCAGATCAACTGGTGCTTGCCATCCTCTTCTTCTATCAGGCGAGCATAGAGGGTTGCCGGGAAGGAAGGATCGTCGAGCATCACCGACAGGTAAGGCCGTTCGGCCTTGCTGATTTTCTGCCATGCCGCGCCGATGTCATAACCACCGATGGTCTGAATGAGGAAGTCAGGGGCAAGCTCGCCGCCTTTGTCTCTGGGGACAAACTTGACCTTCACGTTCAGGGTCAGGGTGCGGACGGTGCCAGTGAAGCCGTTGTTTTGTGCGGTGAAGGTGCCGATGTTAGCCATGATATTGCTCCTTTCGGATTTTCAAGGTCGCGCCCGTCGCGTCCTTGTTGTGATCCGACCGGCAGGAGCCGGGCTGGCCGCATCGCTTGCGACCGCAACACCGTGAAGGACCGGAAGAGGCAAAGAATTTGCTGCGCGAGGAAGGCGCTTGCACCGGGGAAATTGTTTGCCTCTTCCGGTTGCGGCCATGAAGCCCGGCTCCTGCAAGGATTCACAACGTACGCAAGGACGCATGGGCTGACCGATCCAAAAGGCGCAATGGCTGACCCGGCTTTGCTCGCACAAGCGGCTTTACCTGTGCCTCTCCTGATGCGGTCAAGGTCATCATCCCCACGACAGGCTACTTGCCCTGCTGACCGCCCCTCGGTGCAAACAGCTTATGGCATCAATCCGGTCATCAGGCCGGACGGCATATCGGTGACGCCTCCTTCATGACCACAACGCCATCATCGCCAGTGGTCACCTCCATGCAACCTGACGCAGCAAATTATGGCAAACGAAAGCCCCCGTCATTCACGACGGGGCATCCTTTGCTGTTTGGGGTATCCTTATGGCAGCTTAGCTCGGTTCGGTATTTCCGCCTGGATAGTCGCAAACACCCTACATTCATAACCGGCCAGCCTGACATGTCAATTCCCTTAAATTAAGTCATTACCTCACATCCACGATTTAATTTTTATAAGAAATAAATTCAACATTAAGACAAATCAAAAAAACACTCACAATAAATTAAAATCATGAGCGACACCTTATTAGAAAAATGCATCATCCACACATCATTTAATATTGAAAAACAGCCATTAACCATTCCGCACCCCTTTTGCGGTCTTATATCAGTGTTGCTGACAGTTGGAGTGAACATATCAAAAACAGGCAATTACACAATTTTAATTACACCCTCCCCCGATGCATTTTCAGTATTCCCTCTGCATCGGAAGGATGTGGTGGTCAGATTGGAGGGCAGGTTATGACGGTCTATCTGCTATTAGTCATCAGAGCAAAATCAAAAAATAAGTTAACCAACCAATTTTAAATAACTCTCTACAAAAAAACTTTTTCTTTCTTAATTACCAGGATAAATCACATCGATTGAAATAATTTAAAACAACTTTATTCCCATTTAGAGCATTTGATTTTAAAAATAAAAAACCAATATGAAAATTTACATAAAACTACAAAATAAACTCACTAAGACATAAAAATATTTATTTTGCCATAAAAGCACACTCCTTACAAACGTGATGCCGTATCAAATATCGAATTGAAATTTCAAGGTCATATCACCACCAGCCCCGGCACAATCGCAGAGCCTATTGCGTTGAAATCACGTGTGTTACCCTTTGTTCTATGAGAGCTCCCTAACATCCGCCTAATCATTCCGTCATATTTAATAAACCTACGTTGTATTTAATAATGGGATTGTTAGTATGCAACACGAGCGTTACCGCTTTTTGTTTTGATTTACGTTCCTGCACCTTTATCAAAACAGGTAACTCTGAATTTTTCAAAAGGATGTGTCAGATTAAATAGGGACTAATTCATATGAGTAACAACAAAGAGCGTCGTGCATCAAACTATTCCGCCTTGTTTCCATTATCAACCGCTCAACAAGGTATCTGGTTAGCACAGGAAGTGAATCAGGATGCCCAAGCCAATGTATTCAAGGTTTCCAAATATACCGATATTGGTGGTCAGGTAGATGCCAATATATTGAAGGTGGCTATTGCTCAGGCCATTGAAGAGACCGAAGCGTTCCGATCAGTCATTGATGCCTCTGGCCCCACACCGGTACAGCGAGTGTTGAAAGCACCACGCTGGGCGTTTCCAACACTGGATTTCAGTGCCGAACAGTACCCTGAGCAATGCGCCATCCAATGGATGCGGGAAAACCTGAACCAACCTTTTGATATTGAACAAGGGCCACTTTTTTCCTTTGCCCTGCTGCGCATCGCGCCTAACCGGTTTTTCTTTTACCAGTGCGCTCACCATGTGGTGATCGATGGTTACAGTGGAACCCTGATGACACGCCGTATTGCCGATATCTACTCGGCACTGATGCAGGGGCAGCCGGTGTCAGAGCACACCTTTGGCAGCATTCAGGATTTGATGACGCTGGAGCAGGATTACCACACATCCAGCCATGTTGAGCGTGACCGTCAATACTGGCTGACGTTGATGCAAGACGCACCGGCCCCCGTCAGTCTCGCCAACCAGCAGGCACGTTGTACTGATATTGTCAGACGAGCGCGGGCTATGACCCGTCAGGAAAGCCAGCGCGTTCGTGACCTCGCCCGCCAGCACGATGCCAGCCTTGCGCAATTATTGACCGCCCTGACCGCCATTTATCTGTACCGGATGACCGGCCAGAACGACCTGGTCATGGGACTGCCGGTCACGGCGAGGATGACCCGTCAGCATCGAAGCCTGGCGGGCATGTCGTCCAATATCGTCCCGATGCGCTTAACCCTGTCAGCCGACCTGACCCTGAGCGAGTGCCTGCAACAGGTGAAAGGCCGGTTAAGCAGTGCGCTACGCCATCAACGCTACCGGGGCGAGCAGTTAAGAACCGACCTCGGCCTGGCGACAGAGAACCGGACATTTTATGCCACCGCGTTCAATTTCCTGCCGCTGTCAGGCGAGGTGACGTTCGATGGCCTGAGCACCGCCGAACACAATCTGGCCTTCGGCCCGCTGGACGACCTTTCCATCACCGTCTCCGACCTCGGTGAGCATGGCCTTGAATTTTATCTGGACGCTAACGCAGCCTTGTACAGCACCGCTGATCTGGACAGCCATCTCCAGCGTCTGCTCTGTTTTATCGCTGAGGCCGACCAGCATCAGGAGCAGCCTGTCGGCGAGCGGGAGCTGTTTGTCCCCGGCGAGCGAGCCCGCATTCTGGATCAGTGGAATGCCGTTCAGCTCGCCGGTCCTGTCAGCGACTATATCCAGCTGCCGTTTGAAGCACAGGCACGTCAACAGCCAGACGCGATAGCGTTGTCACTGAACGGTAAGACACTCAGCTATGGTGAACTGAACCGCCGGGCCAACCAGCTGGCCTGGTGGCTGCGCCAACAGGGCGTGGGGCCGGACAGTCGGGTCGGTGTCGCGCTGGAGCGCAGTCATGAACTGGTTATCGCCCTGCTGGCAACCTTGAAAGCCGGGGGTGCTTACGTGCCGCTGGACCCGGATTACCCGGAGGATCGGCTGTCCTACATGATCAATGACAGCCAGCCTGCGGTGCTGATCACCAGTCAGTCTGTCCGCGCCCGGGTCAGCCTCCTCTCTGCACAGTCAAGTGCGACTCACCTGATTGAACTGGATGGCGAAACCACACCGTGGCAACAATGCCCGACAGACAACATCAACCCCAGCGATATCGGCCTGGAGCCTCATCATCTGGCGTATGTTATCTACACCTCCGGCTCGACCGGCCAGCCCAAAGGGGTAATGAATGAGCACCGGGGCGTGGTCAACCGTCTGGCCTGGATGATTGAAGACTACGCCTTCGACGCGCAAGACATCATTCTGCAAAAAACCCCCTTCAGTTTTGATGTCTCGGTGTGGGAGTTTTTCTGTCCGTTATGGGTCGGTGCAACCCTGCTGCTGGCTAAGCCGGAGGGTCATAAAGACCCGTATTACCTGAGCACACTGATTGAACAGGCACGGGTGACCATCGCTCACTTTGTCCCGCCGATGTTGAGCCACTTTCTCAGCGTGCTGAAACCCGGCCAGTGCCCCAGTCTGCGAGCGATATTCTGTAGCGGGGAAGCCCTGCCTGCCGCCACCATCAGGCAAACGGGTAGATATTTGCCCCACACTGAACTGCACAACCTGTATGGGCCGACGGAAGCCGCCGTGGACGTCACCGGCTGGGCCTGCGCCTATGATACCGACAGCGTGCTGGTCTCCATCGGTCGGCCCAAAGCCAATGTTCGTATGTATATTCTCGACCCGCAGGGACGCCCGGTTCCTGTCGGGGTGGTGGGTGAACTCCATATTGGCGGGGTACAGGTTGCGCGCGGCTACCTGAACCGGCCAGAACTGAGTGCCGAACGTTTCATTCCCGACCCGTTTTCCTCTACACCCGGCGCACGCCTGTATAAGACAGGTGATCTGGGGCGCTGGCACGCCGATGGCACCATTGACTATCTCGGCCGCAACGACTTTCAGATCAAGATTCGCGGTTTTCGCATCGAGCTGGGTGAAATTGAGTCCTGCGCACGCCACTGTGCCGGTGTTACTGACGTCATCGTCATGGCCCGAGCGGATCAACACCATCAGCCACGGCTGATTGCCTGGTTTACCGGTCATGCAGGAGTAGCCGAGCTACATGCACATCTTGCCGCGCAGTTACCGGTTCATATGTTGCCGGGCGCGTATATTCACCTCGATACTCTGCCGCTAACGCCGAATGGTAAGGTCGATCGCAAGGCCCTGCCGGAGCCCACTGAGCACGATGTGGTGCGCACCGAATACGAAGCCCCACAGGGTGAGCGCGAACAGCTTTTGGCGACTCTCTGGCAGGATCTGCTCGGTATCGACCACGTTGGTCGCCAGGATCATTTCTTCGCACTGGGCGGCCATTCCCTGCTGGCGATTACCTTGCTCGAACGTTTGCGCCGGGCCGGTTATACGCTCTCTGTCAGCCAGTTGTTCAAACAGCCAACACTGGCCGCTCTCGCCGCCACACTAACCCAAACCATCACGACCGACGCCGTACCGGCCAATCAGATCCCCCTGCATGCAGAACAGATCACCCCGGCCATGCTGCCGCTGGTGGCCCTGACGCAGTCGCAGATCGATACCGTCGTGGCCACCGTGCCGGGCGGTGCCCGTAATGTGCAGGATATCTACCCACTGGCACCGTTACAGACCGGCATTCTGTTCCACCATCTGCTGCAACCGGTGGGGGATGCCTATATCACCCGTTCCATCCTGAGCTTTGAGGCACAAGCCGGGCTGGATAACTTTGTCTCGGCATTACAGGCGGTGATCCAGCGCCACGATATTCTGCGCACAGCGGTCGTCTGGGAAGGGCTGGACGAGGCCGTGCAGGTGGTCTGGCGCGACGCGCTGATGCCGTTGGAAACGCTGGTTATCCAGTCCGACGATGTTATCGGGGCGCTGCACCAGAGATTCGATCCGACACGTTTATCCATGAACCTTGCTCAGGCACCGATGATCGAGGGGTATCAGGTCGCCGACCCGGCCAATAACCGCTGGCTGTTGTGCCTGCTGCACCACCATTTGTGTATGGACCACACCACGCTGGAGCTGCTGCTCGAAGAGGTGCAGGTGCACCTGTTGGGTCGTGCCGATCAGCTACCCACTCCGCTGCCGTTCCGGCAGTTTGTCGCCCTCGCCCGTCAACAAACGGCTATACCGGCACAACAGTCGGCACAGCAGGACTATTTCCGGGCACAACTCGGGGATATTGACATGCCCTGTGCGCCGTTCGGGCTGCTCGATAGCCAAGGTGATGGTCAGGACGTCGGGCGCATTGAAGAATGTCATTTACCGCTTGAAAGCGAACTGGCACAACGGCTTCGGATGCAGTCTCAGCAACGTGGCGTCACTGTAGCCAGCCTGTTCCATCTGGCGTGGGGTCGCGTGGTACAGGCCACCACCGGGCAGGATAACGTCGTGTTCGGCACCGTACTGTTCGGCCGTATGGCCGGTGGTGAAGGCGCTGATCGGGTGCTGGGCATGTTCCTGAATACCCTGCCATTGCGCCTGTCGCTGGGACAGGTCAGTGTCGAACAGGCGCTGCGTCAGACGCAAGACAGCCTGGCCGACCTGCTGAACGTCGAGCACGCCTCGCTGGCTGAAATTCAACAATACAGTGGCGTTGATGCACAAAGCCCGCTGTTCACCAGCCTGCTCAACTACCGTTACGACGGCGGCAGTCAGCAACTGGACACGACGGAGCGGTCCGGCATCACGGGGATGCACATTCTGTTCAGTCAGGAACGTACCCACTACCCGGTTAATATCTCGGTCAATGACCACCGCGGTGTGGACTTCAGTCTGGATGTTCAGGTCGACCAACGCATTGGCGCAGCACGCGCCGGTCAGATGATGCTGGCAGCGTTGGCAGAGCTGGCTAAGGCATTAGAGCAGACACCCGAGCAGCCCGTACCGGCGCTGAATATCCTGCCGGATGCAGAACGCCAGCAGGTGCTGTACGGCTTTAATGACACCGAGGCGGACTTCCCGACCGATCAGTGCATCCATGAACGGTTTGAGCAGCAGGTCGCGCGCACACCGGATGCCATCGCCGTGGTCTTCGAAGGGCAGTCACTGAGCTATCGCGAGCTGAATGAACAGGCCAACCAACTGGCACACTGGCTGATTGAATTGGGTGTCAAACCGGATAATCGTGTGGCGATTGCACTGGAGCGCCGCCCAGAGCTTATTGTGGCACTGCTAGCGACCCTGAAAGCCGGTGGGGCCTATGTGCCGATTGACCCGGGTTATGCCTCACAACGATTAAGCGACATGCTGGCCGACAGTGCGCGGGTGGCGCTGATTACCACCCGCGCGGTACGCACTGCACTCATCACGCAGACCACCGCTGAGCTGGCGGTTGTCGAACTGGACAGTGAGATCGAACGGGAAAGTAACGCCCAGCCGTGGGCCACCTGCCCGACTGACAATATCGCACCGGCGACCCTCGGCCTGACACCGCGTCATCTGGCCTACGTCATCTACACCTCCGGCTCCACCGGTCGACCCAAAGGTGTCATGATCGAACATCGCAGCCTGATGAACTACCTGCACTGGAGCCTGCAAACCTACCCGGACACCGCCGGTGACCGCGTCCCGATGAACTCCTCCATCGGTTTTGATGCCACCATTACCAGTGTATTTGTACCGATTCTGGTCGGTAAAACGCTGTATATCGTCGACAGTCAGGATGAAATCACGTCGCTGTACCATGCGCTGGTGTCCGGCGAGCCGTTCAGTTTTATCAAGCTGACGCCCTCCTATCTGGATGCATTAAGCCGTCTGCTGATCAGTGATCCGAACGGTGTCGACATCGCCACGCTGCCCGGTTTGCAGCAATTCATTCTCGGCGGGGAAGCCGTGCTGGAGCGCCATGTGAGTTTCTGGCGGCAGCATCGGCCCGATGTGCGCATCGTGAACGAATACGGCCCGACCGAGACCGTGGTGGGGTGTTGTATGCATACACTGACCGATCTGTGCAGCACCGGTACAGTGCCGATCGGCCGTCCGATCGCCAATACCCGGATGTATATTCTGGATGAACACCGTCAGCCGGTGCCTGTTGGGGTGGTGGGTGAAATCTATATCGGTGGGATGGGGGTGGCACGCGGCTACCTGAACCGCCCCGACCTGACAGCGGAGCGTTTTCTGGATGATCCGTTTGCTCACGAGCCGGGTGCACGGATGTACCGCGCGGGTGACCTCGCACGCTGGAATGCTGACGGCACCCTTGACTACCTCGGCCGTAACGATTTTCAGGTCAAAATTCGCGGCTTTCGTATTGAGCCCGGCGAAGTTGAATCGGCATTGCAGTCATGCGACGGGGTCAGTGACGCGGTGGTCGTCGCCCAACGCACCGATACCGGCGATCACCGTCTGGTGGCCTATTACACGCTCTCGGATACATCCGTTTCAGAGGCATCCATTTCAGAGGCATCCGTTTCCATTGAGGCACTGAAACAGCAGCTCGCGCGCCGTCTGCCTGATTTTATGGTGCCGTCGGCCTATGTGCCGCTGGCGCAGATACCGCTGACCCGGCATGGCAAGGTGGACCGCAACGCCCTGCCCGCGCCGGATGACAGCGCCTTTGTCCGTACCACCTATGAGGCACCGCAAACCGCCACCGAACAGGCGATTGCCACGATATGGCAGGACCTGCTGGGCATTGAACGCATCGGGCGGCAGGATCACTTCTTCGAGCTCGGCGGCCACTCCCTGCTGGCGATTAAGCTTATCGAACGCCTGCGTCGGGCGGGGTATACGCTCGCCGTCAGCGAACTGTTCAGGCAGCCGACGCTGGCCGCACTGGCCGCCACGCTGACAGCCAGCACCACCGCCGACAGCGTACCGGCCAATCTGATCCCCCTGCATTGTGAACAGATCACCCCGGCCATGCTGCCGCTGGTGGCATTAACGCAGACGCAGATCGATGCCGTGGTGGCGACCGTGCCGGGCGGTGCACATAATGTGCAGGATATCTACCCGCTGGCACCACTCCAGACCGGTATTCTGTTCCACCATCTGCTGCAACCGGTGGGGGATGTCTATATCACGCGCTCCATCCTCAGCTTTGAGGAAAAGGACAGGCTGGATCATTTCATTGCCGCCTTGCAGGCCGTCATTCAGCGTCACGACATTCTGCGCACAGCGGTCGTCTGGGAAGGGCTGGACGAGGCCGTGCAGGTGGTCTGGCGCGAGGCACTGATGCCGGTGGAAACGCTGGAAATCAGCGCCGACGGTGTCGCCAACGCCCTGCAACAGCGCTTTACCCCGGCGCAGTTGCAGATGAATGTCACGCTGGCACCGATGATCCAAAGTTATCAGGTCGCTGACCCGGCCAATAACCGCTGGCTGCTGTGCCTGCTGCACCACCACCTGTGCATGGACCACACCACACTGGAGCTGCTGCTCGAAGAAGTGCAGGCGCACCTTGAAGGCAAAGCCGACCAGTTACCGGCCCCGCTGCCATTCCGGCAGTTTGTCGCCCTCGCCCGTCAGCAGACGGCTATACCGGCACAACAATCGGCACAGCAGGAGTATTTCCACACACAGCTCGGCGATATTGACGAACCCTGCGCCCCGTTCGGGCTGCGGGATAGCCAGGGCAGCGGTCGGCACATCGACGAACATCACCTGTCATTGTCAGACAGATTAGGACAACGGCTGCGGACACAGTCACAACGGTACGGTGTCACCGTAGCCAGCCTGTTCCATCTCGCCTGGGGACGCGTGGTGCAGGCCACCACCGGGCAGGACAATGTCGTGTTCGGCACGGTGCTGTTTGGCCGTATGGCCGGTGGTGAAGGCGCTGACCGGGTGCTGGGCATGTTCCTGAACACCCTGCCGTTGCGACTGTCGCTGGCGCAGGTGAGTGTTGAACAGGCGCTGCGCCAGACGCACGACAGCCTGGCCGGGCTACTGCGTTTTGAACACGCCTCGCTGGCTGAAATTCAGCAATACAGCGGCGTTGATGCCCAAAGTCCGCTGTTCACCAGCCTGCTCAATTACCGCTACGACGGCGGCAGTCAGCAACTGGATACCACGCAGCGCTCTGGCATCGACGGTATGCACATTCTGTTCAGTCAGGAACGCTCCAATTACCCGGTCGACCTTTCGGTCAATGACCACGGCGGCAAACACTTTAGCCTTGATGTTCAGGTCGACCCGCGCATCGGTGCCGAACGGGTGGGTCAGATGCTCCTGACGACGTTGAACGCGCTGATCGACGCGCTGGAACACACCCCGACGCAGGCAACCAACACGCTGCCCGTGCTGCCAGACGCGGAACGCCAGCGGGTGCTGTACGATTTCAATGCAACCCATACCGTATTCCCGTCAGGCCTGTGTGTGCATGAGCTGTTTGAGCAGCAAGTCGAGCAGCAACCGGATGCCACGGCGGTGGTTTTCAACGAACAGTCATTGAGTTACGGTGAACTGAACCGCCGGGCGAATCAACTGGCGCATCGGTTGGTTGAATTGGGTGTCAGGCCGGATAATCGCGTAGCGATTGCCCTGGAGCGCAGCCCTGAACTGATCGTGGCCCTGCTGGCAACGTTAAAAGCCGGTGGGGCCTATGTGCCGCTGGATACCACCTACCCGCCAGAGCGTTTAGGCTACATGCTGGCCGACAGTGAACCGGTGGCGCTGATCACCACATCCGCCCTGCGCGCGCAGCTGACCTGCCTGTCTGCCGACACAGCAACACCACACGCCGTGATTGAACTGGAGCAGGCGTCGCCGCGTCAGACTGTCTACCCGACCGATAATATCCCCCCGGCGCGACTGGGCCTGACACCGGCACATCTGGCCTATGTGATTTATACCTCCGGCTCGACCGGAAAACCGAAAGGTGTGATGATCGAGCATCGTCATGTCGCGCATCTGGCGATGTCTCAGGCGCAGTATTGTGCGCTGACCAAACACGACCGCGTGGTTCAGTTTGCCAACATCGGCTTTGACTATTCCGTGGCCGATATTTTCGGCTCGCTGTGCTGCGGTGCCACGCTGGTACTGCGCACCGATGACTGGATAAGCAGCATGGAAGCCTTCTGGCAATACTGCCGTGCGTACCGCATCACCTACGCGGATATCCCCACCCAGTTCTGGAAACAACTGTGTCACGCCGGATTGGCGCTGCCTGAAACACTGCGAATTGTCTGCACCGGAGGTGAAGCCGCACCAGAAGCGGCAGTACAGAGCTGGTTTGAGCATTACCCTGAAGGCCCGGCGCTGCTCAACTTCTACGGCCCGACGGAAGCAACGGTGAATACCACCGCCCTGCGCTTTCAACCGCAGGATACGGCGGCGATCTCTATCGGTCGGCCACTGGCCAATATGGCAATCTACATTCTTGACGCAGCCGGACAACCGGTGCCGGTCGGTGTCGAAGGGGAACTCTATATCGGCGGCGTGCAAGTGGCGCGAGGCTACCTGAACAAGCCGGAATTGAGTGCCGAACGCTTCCTGGATGACCCGTTCTCAACCGAGCCGAACGCACGCATGTACCGCACCGGCGATCTGGGCCGCTGGTACGCCGATGGTCGCATCGATTATCTGGGTCGTAACGATGATCAGGTCAAGATCCGCGGTTTCCGGGTCGAACTCGGTGAAATAGAAACCTGCCTGCGGTCGGACGCGGGTGTGAGCGACACCGTGGTCATGATCCGCCGCGGCGCTCAGGGTGAACAGCGTCTGATCGCCTGGTATGTCGGCAACGCTACCGCTGAAATACTGCGTGCGCATGTGACGGCGCACCTGCCTGCGTATATGGTGCCGTCGGCCTATGTGCAGCTCAGCGCGCTGCCGCTGACGCCGAACGGCAAGGTCGATCGCAAAGCCTTACCCGCCCCGGATGACAACGCCTTTGCCCGCACCGACTACGAGGCACCGCAAACCTCAACCGAACAGGCGATTGCCACGATATGGCAGGACCTGCTGGGGATTGAACGTATCGGTCGGCAGGATCATTTCTTCGAACTCGGTGGCCACTCCCTGCTGGCGATTAAACTGGCTGAACGCCTGCGCCGCGCCGGGTATACCCTCTCCGTCAGTGAACTGTTCAGACAGCCGACGCTGGCCGCACTGGCGACTACGTTGACCTCCACCACCACGACCGACGCCGTACCGGCCAATCTGATCCCTCTGCAGTGTGAACAGATCACCCCAGCCATGCTGCCGCTGGTGGCATTAACGCAGGCGCAGATCGATGCCGTAGTGGCCACCGTGCCGGGCGGTGCCCGTAATGTGCAGGATATCTACCCGCTGGCCCCCCTGCAGACCGGTATTCTGTTTCACCATCTGCTGACCCCTGTCGGCGATGCCTATATTTCTCCGCTGATGTTGAGTTTCAGCGATGAAAACCGACTGACCGAATTCCTCAACGCCTTGCAGGCCGTCATTCAACGCCACGACATTCTGCGCACGGCGATTGTCTGGGAAGGGCTGGACGACGCCGTACAGGTGGTCTGGCGCGAGGCCGTGATGCCGGTGGAAACGCTGGTTATCCAGTCCGATGATGTCGCCGATGCCCTGCAGCAGCGCTTTACTCCGGCGCAGTTGCAGATGAACATCACTCAGGCCCCGATGACCCAGAGTTATCAGGCTGCCGACCCGGCCAATGACCGCTGGCTGCTGTGCCTGCTGCACCACCATTTGTGCATGGATCACACCACGCTGGAGCTGCTGCTCGAAGAGGTGCAGGCACACCTGCAGGGCCGCGCCGACCAGCTACCGGCCCCGCTGCCGTTCCGGCAGTTTGTCGCCCTCGCCCGTCGGCAGACGGATGCGCAGGCTCAGCAGGACTATTTCCGGGCACAGCTCGGGGATATTGACGCGCCCTGCGCCCCGTTCGGGCTGCTCGATGTTCAGGGTAGCGGTCAGTACATGGATGAACACCATCTGCCGCTGCCCGACGCCCTGGGGCAACGGCTGCGGGCACTGTCACAACAGCGCGGCATCAGCGTCACCAGCCTGTTCCATCTCGCCTGGGGCCGTGTGGTGCAGGCCACCACCGGGCAGGACAATGTCGTGTTCGGCACGGTACTGTTCGGGCGTATGGCCGGAGGTGACGGCGCTGACCGGGTGCTGGGCATGTTCCTGAACACCCTGCCGTTGCGCCTGTCGCTGGGTCAGGTCAGCGTCGAACAGGCACTGCGCCAGACGCACGATGGCCTGGCCGGACTGCTGGCTCATGAGCACGCCTCGCTGGCCGATGTCCAGCAATACAGTGGCGTTGACGCCCAGAGCCCACTGTTCACCAGCCTGCTCAACTACCGCTATAACGGCGGCAACGAGCAGACGGAGGTACAAACGGAGCTGGATGGCATCGACGTGCTGTTCAGTCAGGAGCGCACCAACTACCCGGTCAACGTATCGGTGAACGATCAGGGCGCGGCGGGCTTCAGTCTCGATATTCAGGTTGCAGAGGGTATCGGTGCGGCACGTGTCGGTGAAATGATACTGCTCACCCTGACGGCACTGGCTGACGCACTGGCACAGGCACCGACACAACCGGTACATGCCCTGACAGTGCTGCCGGACGCCGAACGCCAGCAGGTGCTGCTCAGCTTTAATGACACGGCGGCAGACTTCCCGGCAGATATCTGTATCCATCAGTTGTTCGAACAGCAGGCCGCACATTCACCGGACGCCGTCGCTGTGGTCTTTGACGGCGAATCACTGCGCTATGGCGAGCTGAACCACCGTGCCAATCAGCTGGCGTACTGGCTGATTGAACAGGGTGTCAGGCCGGATGACCGGGTGGCGATTGCACTGGAGCGCAGCATCGAGCTGGTGGTGGCGCTGCTGGCAACGCTGAAAGCCGGTGGGGCTTATGTCCCGCTCGACCCGGCCTACCCACCAGAGCGACTGCAGTACATGCTGGCCGACAGCGCACCGGTGGTGCTGATCACCACTACCACACTGAATAGCCAGATAGCCGCCGACTGCCCGGTGATTGCGCTGGATATGCCGGAACAACCGTGGGCCACCTGCCCGGCTGACAACATCAGCCCGGCAGCGGTGGGCCTGACGCCGCATCATCTGGCCTATATCATCTACACCTCCGGCTCCACCGGGCTGCCGAAAGGGGTACAGGTCGAGCACGGCAGCGTGGTCAACCTGTGGGCCGGGCTGGAACAGGCGGTTTACCATGACGCCGCGTTGCGGCGCGTCAGCCTCAACGCCTCACCGTCCTTTGATGCCTCGGTGCAGCAGCTGGTGCAACTGGCCTCAGGCCGCACGCTGGTGATTGTGCCCGACGCGATACGCCAGAACGGTGAACAACTGCGCGAGTGGATGACGCAGCAGGCGCTGGATGTCTTTGACTGTACGCCGTCACAGCTGGCGCTGCTGATGGCCGCCGGGCCGTTACCGCCGTCACTGCGCACGGTCCTGCTCGGTGGTGAAGCCATCGGTGCCGCGCAGTGGCAGGCGCTGGCCTCGCTGGAAGGCATCACATGCCATAACGTCTACGGCCCGACCGAATGTACCGTGGACAGTACCCATACGCGTATCACCGGGCAAACAACCCGCCCGCATATCGGCCGCCCGATGGCCAACCGCCGGGTTTACCTGCTGGATGCGAATCACCAGCCGGTGCCGGTCGGGGTGACCGGTGAAATCTATATCGGTGGCGTCGGTGTGGCGCGCGGTTACCTGAACCGTCCCGACCTTACCGCCGAGCGCTTCCTCACCGATCCGTTTTCGACCGCGCCGAATGCGCGGATGTACAAGACAAGCGATGTGGGCCGCTGGCATGCCGACGGCACTATCGACTATCTGGGTCGTAATGACGAGCAGGTCAAGATCCGTGGTTTCCGTATTGAACCCGGTGAAATCGCCGCCGTGCTGACTACCTGCGTCGGCGTCACCGATGCCGTGGTGACGGTCAGCCCTGACCAGCAACTGCTGGCCTACTATATTAGTGATGAAACTATTAGCAATGACACTGAAATTAGCGATGACAGTAAAGTCACAACGGAGGCACTAAAAGCGCAACTGGCACAGCGCCTGCCTGCGCATATGGTGCCGTCTGCCTATGTACGGCTGGACCGGATCCCGCTGACACAAAACGGCAAGGTGGACCGCAAGGCCCTGCCCGCCCCGGATGACAGCTCTTTTGTTCGTACTGCCTACGAAGCCCCGCAGGGCGAGACCGAACTGGCACTGGCCGCCATCTGGCAGCGCCTGCTCGGCATTGAACGCGTCGGGCGGCAGGACCACTTCTTCGAGCTCGGCGGCCATTCCCTGCTGGCGGTGCGGCTGGTCTCCCATATCCGCTCCACACTTAACCGTGAACTGCCGCTGGCGCAGCTGTTTGCCCACCCGACGCTGCAGGCACTGGCTGCGGTACTGCAGGACGCTGCCCCACAGACCCTGTCGGCCATCACACTGCTGCCCGATGAGGTTACCCCGCCGCTGTCACTGGCCCAGCAGCGCCTCTGGTTCCTGACCCAGCTCGACCCGGCCGCCAGCGCCGCCTATGTGATTCAGGGCGCGGTGCAGTTGCACGGTGCGCTTAACGTCTCCGCACTGACCCGGGCGCTGGACCGCATCATGGCCCGTCATGCCCCCCTGCGCACCCGCTTTGAGCCGGTAGAGGGCGACGCCGTTCAGGTCATCGACCCCGCCGGTCTGCGACCGTTCCCGCTGGCGATAATCACCGTGGCACCCGGCGACGCGCTGCCGGTCTTCGCCCCGGTGTTTGACCTGCGCACCGGCCCGCTGGTGCAGGGGCAACTGCTCCGTGTGGCGGCACAGACCCACCTGCTGCGGCTGGCACTGCACCACCTCATTGCCGATGGCTGGTCAGTCAGCCTGTTTATCAGCGAACTCAGCACCCTGTACGCCGCCTTTAACGCCGGTCAGCCCGACCCGCTGCCGCCCCTGCGTATCCGTTATGGCGATTACGCCGCCTGGCAGCGCCAGCACCTGCAGGGCGCGGTCCTGCAGCGTCAGCAACAGTACTGGGTCGACCACCTTCGCGGCGCGCCGGACTGCCTGACGCTGCCCGCCGACCACCCGCGCCCGCCAACACAGCGTTACGACGGTGCCACCGTGGCGTTTACGCTGGAGCGCGAGCTGACCGACGCGCTGCACGCGCTGGGCCGTCGTCACGGCACCACGCTGTTCATGACCCTGCTGGCAGGCTGGGCCGCCCTGCTGGGCCGCCTCGCCGGGCAGGACGATGTCGTTATCGGCACCCCGGTTGCCGGGCGTACCCGCACCGAGCTGGAGGGGCTGATTGGCATGTTCGTCAATACCCAGCCGCTGCGCATCGATTTGTCCGGGGATATCGATACCGCCACCCTGCTGGCCCGTGTCAGGGAAACCGTGATTGCCGCGCAGGCCCATCAGGACCTGCCGTTCGAGCAGATTGTCGAAGCCGTCGCCCCCGCCCGCAGTCTGGCCCACAGCCCGCTCTTCCAGGTGGTGTTCGGTGTCCAGAACACCCCGCCTGCCACGCTGGCGCTGGACGGGCTGACGCTGACGCCGCTGACACCGGACAGCGACACCGCCCAGTTTGACCTGAGTCTGGACATCACCGAAAGCGACAGCGGCCTGAGCGGCCAGCTGAACTACGCCACGGCGCTGTTTGAAGCCCGCACCATCCGGCGTTTCCTGGCCTACTGGCAGACGCTGCTGCGCGCCATGGTGGCCGACCGCCATCAGCCGGTGGCGCAGATAGCGCTGCTGCCGGATGCCGAACGTCAGCAGGTGCTGCACGGCTTTAATGACACCGTCGCTACGTTCCCAACCGGGGTCTGCATTCATCAGCTGGTTGAGCAGCAGGCCGCACATTCACCGGATGCCGTCGCCGTGGTCTTTGACGGCGAATCGCTGAGCTATGGCGAACTGAACCGCCGGGCGAATCAGCTGGCGTACTGGCTGACTGAACAGGGTGTCAGGCCGGATGACCGGGTGGCGATTGCACTGGAGCGCAGCATCGATCTGGTGGTGGCGCTGCTGGCAACGCTGAAAGCCGGTGGGGCCTATGTCCCGCTCGACCCGGCCTACCCGACAGCACGCCTGCAGTACATGCTGGCCGACAGCGCACCGGTGGTGCTGATCACCACTACCGCGCTGAATAGCCAGATAGCCGCCAACTGCCCGATGATTGCGCTGGATACGCCGGTACAACCGTGGGCCACCTGCCCGGCCGACAACATCAACCCGGCGGCGGTGGGCCTGACGCCCCGCCATCTGGCCTATGTCATCTACACCTCCGGCTCCACCGGACTGCCGAAAGGGGTACAGGTCGAACACGGCAGCGTGGTCAACCTGTGGGCCGGGCTGGAACAGGCAGTGTATGGTTCCGCCGCGTTGCAACGTGTCAGCCTCAACGCCTCACCGTCCTTTGATGCCTCGGTACAGCAGCTGGTGCAACTGGCCTCGGGCCGCACGCTGGTGATTGTGCCCGACGCGATACGCCAGAACGGTGAACAGCTGCGCGAGTGGATGACACAGCAGGCGCTGGAGGTCTTTGACTGCACACCGTCACAGCTGGCGCTGCTGATGGCCGCCGGGCCGTTACCACCCTCACTGCGCACGGTCCTGCTTGGCGGTGAAGCCATCGGTGCCGCCCAGTGGCAGCTGCTGGCCTCGCTGGAAGGCATCACATGCCATAACGTCTACGGCCCGACCGAATGTACCGTGGACAGCACCCATACGCGCATCACCGGGCAAACCGCCCGGCCACATATCGGCCGGCCGATGGCCAACCGGCGGGTTTACCTGCTGGATGCGAACCACCAGCCGGTGCCGCTGGGTGTTGCCGGTGAGATTTATATCGGTGGCACCGGTGTGGCACGTGGTTACCTGAACCGCCCCGAGCTCACTACCGAGCGCTTCCTGGCCGATCCGTTCTCGACCACGCCAAATGCGCGGATGTACAAGACAGGCGATGTGGGCCGCTGGCATGCCGACGGCACCCTTGATTACCTCGGTCGTAATGACGAGCAGGTCAAGATCCGTGGTTTCCGTATTGAACCCGGCGAGGTTGAGTCGGCAGTGCAGGGCTGCACCAGTGTACGCGAGGCGGTGGTGGTGGCACAGCGCACCGCAACCGGCGATCAGCGACTGGTGGCCTATTACACCCTGTCGGATAAGGCATTCACCGTTGAGGCGCTGAAAGCACAGCTGACGCAGCGCCTGCCCGCGCATATGGTGCCGTCAGCCTACGTGCAACTGGGCCAGATCCCGCTGACACCCAACGGCAAAGTGGACCGCAAGGCGCTACCTGCGCCGGATGACAGCGCCTTTAGCCGCACGCGCTACGAGGCCCCGCAGGGCGAAACCGAGCAGCGACTCGCGCAACTCTGGCAGGAGCTGCTGGGCATTGAGCGTGTCGGGCGGCAGGATCACTTCTTCGAGCTCGGTGGTCATTCGTTGATGGTGGTACGTCTGATTGCCGCACTACAGAGTCAGGGGCTGAATATCCCGGTGCGGGCGGTATTTGAGCACACCAGTCTGGCAGAGCTTGCCACGACGATTGAACGTTTTGAACAGGCAACGGTACCAGAAAACCGGATCACCACCGACAGTCAGCGCATTACACCCGCCATGCTGCCGCTACTTGAACTGACGCAGGAGAACATTGACGGGATTGTGTCCAGCGTTCCTGGCGGTGTCCGCCAGATTCAGGATATCTACCCGCTGACCCCGTTACAGGAAGGGGTGCTGTATCACTACCTGCTGGCAGAGTCGCATGATCCTTACCTGAACAGTTCACTGCTGGCATTTGCAACACAACAACGACTGGAGGCGTTTATCGCCTCGCTAAACCGCGTGATTGCTCGTCACGATATTCTGCGCACGGCTGTGCGCTGGGAAGGCTTGCCGCAACCGGTACAGGTGGTGTTACGGCGTGCCGAACTGACGGCAACGCCGGTGCACCTGCATCCGGCAGCGGGCAACGCTGCCGATCAACTGCTCGGCATGAAACCGGGGCGTCTGGATCTGCGTCAGGCACCGCTGTTCAACCTGCTGATGGCAAACGATGAAGCCAATGACCGCTGGCTGTTGTGCCTACAACATCATCACCTGTGTCTGGATCACACCACGCTGGATATTCTGCTTAACGAAATACACGCGGACGAGCGCGGTGAACTGGAGAAACTGCCCGCCTCGGTTCCTTTCCGTCATCACGTCGCACAGGTGCGCGCCAGAGCCGCCACCACTGACGATAACGCGTTTTTCCATCAGCAACTGGCCGATGTGGAATCCCCCACTCTGCCCGGCGGCCTGACCGAACTGGTCGATATGGATGAAGCTATCCTGCCGCTGCCGGACACACTGGCCGGGCGCATTCGTCGGCAGGCACAATACGAGGGCATCAGTGCCGCCAGTCTGTTCCATCTGGCCTGGGGGCAGGTTATCGGTGCGCTGTCCGGTCGTGATGATGTGGTCTTCGGCACCGTGCTGCTGGGTCGGCTGCAAGACGGTAGCGAACAGGCGCTGGGACTGTTCATTAACACCCTGCCACTACGACTGACGCTGGCCGATGTCACTGTCCGGGCCGCACTGGAGCAGACGCACCGCCGCCTGACCGACCTGCTGGCCCATGAGCACGCCTCGCTGGCTCTGGCGCAGCAATGCAGTGGCGTTGCCGCATCGCAACCCCTGTTCAGCGCGTTGCTGAACTATCGCCATGATGTCACGCAGGCAAACGACAGCGTTGCCGAAGACCCGTGGCGCGGCATCACACTCCTGAAGGCGGAAGAACGCACCAATTATCCGCTTACGCTATCCGTGGATGATGCGCTTAACGCCGGTTTCTCACTCAAGGTTCAGGCCGATCGCCGTCTGGGCGGTGAACGGATCGGACAAATGATGCAGCACGTGCTGACGCAACTGATCGATGCGCTGGAGCGGTCACCTGAACAGCCCTTGCACCGGTTATCCGTTCTGCCGGACGCTGAACGCCACCAGGTGCTAACGGGGTTCAATCGCACTCAAACGGCTTACCCGACCGGGATCTGTGTTCATGAACGTATCGAGCAGCAGGCGGCACAGCATCCGGAACGGATTGCGCTGGTCTTTGCAGACCAGTCGTTAAGCTATGGCGAACTGAACCGTCGCGCCAACCAACTGGCGCACTATCTGCGTGAGCTGGGTATCGGTGCCGATGATCGGGTGGCTATCTGTACTGAGCGCCACCCGGAGATGATCGTCTGTGTGCTGGCCACACTGAAAGCCGGGGCCGCTTGTGTGCCGCTGGACCCAGAATACCCCTCCGCACGTCTGGCATTTATGCTCAAAGACAGCGCCCCCAGCGTTATTCTGGTCGATCAGCTCGGACAGGCGGTGTTAGACAACCTGACCGGTACAGCAACAGTGCTGCATCTGACACGGGATGCCGAACACTGGGCAACACACCCCAGCGACAACCCGTCCCGCAGCGAAATCGGCCTGACACCGGATAATCTGGCCTATGTCATCCACACCTCTGGCTCCACCGGGCAGCCCAAGGGGGTGGCGATGCCGCATGCGCCGCTGGTCAATCTGCTGCACTGGCAGGCCAGAGAGCAGGCGGCCATGACCACACTGCAATTTGCCTCCTTCGGTTTTGATGTCGCCTTTCAGGAAATCCTCAGCGCCCTGACCGGCGGTGGCAAACTGGTGATGATCGCCAGTGAAGATCGCTTACAAATGGACCGGCTGCTGAACGTTATCGGGAAGCACGCCATCGAGCGCGTCTTTTTGCCAGTCGCCGCGTTGCAGACACTGGCCGTGACCTGCGCACAAACGCAGCAGGGATTGCCGGTAAAAGAAATCATCACCGCTGGCGAACGGCTGCTGATAAGCAATGAAATCCGCGCCCTGTGCCAACGCTCCGGTCCGATCCGCCTGCACAACCAATACGGCCCGGCAGAAACCCACGTGGTGACGGAGTATCAATGTTCCGGCAACGCCGCTGACTGGCCGCGTCTGCCGCCGATTGGCTACCCGATAGACAATAGCCGCCTCTATATTCTGGATGCGCATCAGCAGCCGGTACCGCTGGGTGTTGCCGGTGAAATCTATATCGGTGGCGTCGGTGTGGCACGTGGTTACCTGAACCGCCCCGACCTTACCGCCGAACGCTTCCTGGCAGATCCGTTTGTAACCGAACCGAATGCACGGATGTATCGCACTGGTGATCTGGGTCGCTGGCTGGCCGACGGTGGCATTGAGTATCTGGGTCGTAATGATTTTCAGGTCAAAATCCGCGGTTTCCGCATTGAACCCGGTGAGGTTGAATCGGTGTTGCAGGACTGCACCGGTGTGCGCGAAGCGGTGGTGGTAGCACAGCGTATCGCAACGGGTGATCACCGACTGGTGGCCTATTACACCCTGTCGGATGAAGCTCTCACCGTTGAGGCACTGAAACAGGAACTGGCGCAACGTCTGCCGGGCTATATGGTGCCATCAGCCTACGTGCGGCTGGACCGGATCCCGCTGACACAAAACGGCAAGGTGGACCGCAAGGCCCTGCCCGCCCTGGATGACAGCGCCTTTGTCCGCACCACCTACCAAGCCCCGCAGGGTGAGACCGAACAGGCGCTGGCCGCCATCTGGCAGCGCCTGCTCGGCATTGAACGCGTCGGACGGCAGGACCATTTCTTCGAGCTCGGCGGCCATTCCCTGCTGGCGGTGCGGCTGGTCTCCCATATCCGCTCCGAACTTAACCGTGAACTGCCGCTGGCGCAGCTGTTTGCCCACCCGACGCTACAGGCACTGGCCGCGGTACTGCACGAGGCCGCCCCACAGACCCTGTCGGCCATCACACCGCTGCCCGATGAGCTCACCCCGCCGCTGTCACTGGCCCAGCAGCGCCTCTGGTTCCTGACCCAGCTCGACCCGGCTGCCAGCGCCGCCTATGTGATTCAGGGCGCGGTGCAGTTGCAGGGCGCCCTGAACGTCTCCGCACTGACCCGGGCGCTGGACCGCATCATGGCCCGTCATGCGCCCCTGCGCACCCGCTTTGAGCCGGTACAGGGCGACGCGGTTCAGGTCATCGAACCCGCCGGTCTGCGCCCGTTCCCGCTGGCGATAATCACCGTGGCACCCGGCGACGCGCTGCCTCTATTCACCCCGGTGTTTGACCTGCGCACCGGCCCGCTGGTGCAGGGGCAGCTGCTCCGTGTGGCGGCACAGACCCACCTGCTGCGGCTGGCACTGCACCACCTCATTGCCGATGGCTGGTCGGTCAGCCTGTTTATCAGCGAACTCAGCACCCTGTACGCCGCCTTTAACGCCGGTCAGCCCGACCCGCTGCCGCCCCTGCGTATCCGTTATGGCGATTACGCCGCCTGGCAACGCCAGCACCTGCAGGGCGAGCTCCTGCAGCGTCAGCAACAGTACTGGGTCGGCCACCTTCGCGGCGCGCCGGACTACCTGACGCTGCCCGCCGACCACCCGCGCCCGCCAACACAGCGTTACGACGGTGCCACCATCGCGTTTACGCTGGAGCACGACCTGACCGACGCCCTGTACGCGCTGGACCGTCGTCACGGCACCACGCTGTTCATGACCCTGTTGGCAGCCTGGGCCGCCCTGCTGGGCCGCCTCGCCGGGCAGGACGATATCGTTATCGGCACCCCGGTCGCCGGGCGTACCCGCACCGAGCTGGAGGGGCTGATTGGCATGTTCGTCAATACCCAGCCGCTGCGCATCGATTTGTCCGGGCCAGTCGATACCGCCACCCTGCTGGCCCGGGTCCGGGAGACGGTGATTGCCGCGCAGGCCCATCAGGACCTGCCGTTCGAGCAGATTGTCGAAGCCGTCGCCCCCGCCCGCAGTCTGGCCCACAGCCCGCTCTTCCAGGTGGTGTTCGGTGTCCAGAACACCCCGTCCGCCACACTGGCGCTGGACGGGCTGACGCTGACGCCGCTGACACCGGACAGCGACACCGCCCAGTTTGACCTGAGTCTGGACATCACCGAAAGCGACAGCGGCCTGAGCGGCCAGCTGAACTACGCCACGGCGCTGTTTGACGCCAGCACCATCCGGCGTTTCCTGACCTACTGGCAGACGCTGCTGCGTGCCATGGTGGCCGACCGCCATCAGCCGGTGGCGCAGATAGCGCTGCTGCCGGATGCCGAACGTCAGCAGGTGCTGCACGGCTTTAATGACACGGTGGCAGACTGCCCGGCAGATGTCTGTATCCATCAATTATTTGAGCAGCAGGCCACTCAGCAGCCGGATGCCGTTGCCGTGGTGTTCGAAAACGAGTCATTGTGCTATGGCGAACTGAACCGCCGGGCCAATCAGCTGGCGCACTGGCTGACTGAACAGGGCGTCAGGCCGGATGACCGGGTGGCGATTGCGCTGGCGCGCGGTGTCGAGCTGGTGGTGGCGCTGCTGGCGACGCTGAAAGCCGGTGGGGCCTATGTGCCGCTCGACCCGGCCTACCCGCCAGCGCGTCTGCAGTACATGCTGGCTGACAGCGCACCGGTGGTGCTGATCACCACCACCGAGCTGAACGCCCGAATGGCAGCCGACTGCCCGGTGATTGCGCTGGATAACCCGGCCCGGCCATGGGCCACCTGCCCGGCCGACAATATCGCCCCGGCGGCGGTGGGCCTGACGCCCCATCACCTGGCCTATGTCATCTACACCTCCGGCTCCACCGGGCTGCCGAAAGGGGTACAGGTCGGGCACGGCTGCGTGGTCAACCTGTGGGCCGGGCTGGAACAGGCAGTGTATGGCTCCGCCGACCTGCAACGCGTCAGCCTCAACGCCTCACCGTCCTTTGATGCCTCGGTGCAGCAACTGGTGCAACTGGCCTCGGGCCGCACGCTGGTGATTGTGCCCGACGCGATACGCCAGAACGGTGAGCAACTGCGCGAGTGGATGACACTGCAGGCGCTGGAGGTCTTTGACTGCACACCGTCACAACTGGCGCTGCTGATGGCCGCCGGGCCGTTACCGCCGTCACTGCGCACGATCCTGCTTGGCGGTGAAGCCATTGGTGCCGCCCAGTGGCAGCTGCTGGCCTCGCTGGAAGGCATCACATGCCATAACGTCTACGGCCCGACCGAATGTACCGTGGACAGCACCCATACGCGCATCACCGGGCAAACAACCCGGCCGCATATCGGCCGGCCGATGGCCAACAGGCGGGTTTACCTGCTGGATGCGAACCACCAGCCGGTGCCGGTCGGGGTGACCGGTGAGATTTATATCGGTGGCGTCGGTGTGGCGCGTGGTTACCTGAACCGCCCCGAACTCACCGCCGAGCGCTTCCTGGCCGATCCGTTCTCGACTGCGCCGAATGCGCGGATGTACAAGACAGGCGATGTGGGCCGCTGGCATGCCGACGGCACTATCGACTATCTGGGCCGTAATGACGAGCAGGTCAAGATCCGTGGTTTCCGTATTGAACCCGGCGAGGTTGAGTCGGCAGTGCAGGGCTGCACCGGTGTACGCGAGGCGGTGGTGGTGGCACAGCGCACCGCAACCGGCGATCAGCGACTGGTGGCCTATTACACCCTGTCGGATAAGGCACTCACCGTTGAGGCGCTGAAAGCACAGCTGACGCAGCGCCTGCCCGCGCCTATGGTGCCGTCAGCCTACGTGCAACTGGGCCAGATCCCGCTGACACCCAACGGCAAGGTGGACCGCAAGGCGCTGCCCACCCCGGATGACAGCGCCTTTGTCCGCCACGACTATGAGGCTCCGAAAACCGCCACCGAACAGGCGATTGCCACGATATGGCAGGACCTGCTGGGCATTGAGCGTGTCGGACGGCAGGATCACTTCTTCGAACTCGGTGGTCATTCGCTGATGGCGATTAAGCTTATCGAACGCTTACGACAGGCGGGGTATACGCTCGCCGTCAGCGACCTGTTCAGACAGCCGACACTGGCCGCACTGGCCGCTACGCTGACGGCCAGTGACACAGCCATGGCAGTACCGGCCAACCTGATCCATGCCAACAACACCCACATCACCCCGGCCATGCTGCCGTTGGTTACCTTGACGCAGGCACAGATCGATACCGTGGTGGCGACCGTGCCGGGAGGCGTGCGCAATGTGCAGGATATCTACCCGCTGGCACCGTTACAGAACGGCATTCTGTTCCACCATCTGCTGCAGCCGGTGGGGGATGCGTATATCACCCACTCCATCCTGAGCTTTGCCGAAAAAGACGGGCTGGATCATTTCATTGCCGCCTTGCAGGCCGTCATTCAACGCCACGATATTCTGCGCACAGCAATCGTCTGGGAAGGGCTGGACGAGGCCGTGCAGGTAGTCTGGCGCGAAGCCCTAATGCTGGTGGAAACGCTGGTTATCCAGTCCGACGATGTCGCCGATGCCCTGCAACAGCGCTTTACCCCGGCGCAGTTGCAGATGAACATCACTCAGGCACCGATGATCCAGGGGTATCAGGCTGCCGACCCGATGAATAACCGCTGGCTGCTGTGCCTGCTGCATCACCACCTGTGCATGGACCACACCACACTGGAGCTACTGCTCGAAGAGGTGCAGGCACACCTGCAGGGCCGCGCCGACCAGTTACCGGCCCCGCTGCCGTTCCGGCAGTTTGTCGCCCTCGCCCGTCAGCAGACGGATGCGCAGGCACAGCAGGACTATTTCCGGGCACAGCTCGGGGATATTGACGCGCCCTGCGCCCCGTTCGGGCTGCTCGATGTTCAGGGTAGCGGTCAGTACATGGATGAACACCATCTGCCGCTGCCCGACGCCCTGGGGCAACGGCTGCGGGCACTGTCACAACAGCGCGGCATCAGCGTCACCAGCCTGTTCCATCTCGCCTGGGGCCGTGTGGTGCAGGCCACCACCGGGCAGGACAATGTCGTGTTCGGCACGGTACTGTTCGGGCGTATGGCCGGAGGTGACGGCGCTGACCGGGTGCTGGGCATGTTCCTGAACACCCTGCCGTTGCGCCTGTCGCTGGGTCAGGTCAGCGTCGAACAGGCACTGCGCCAGACGCACGATGGCCTGGCCGGACTGCTGGCTCATGAGCACGCCTCGCTGGCCGATGTCCAGCAATACAGTGGCGTTGACGCCCAGAGCCCACTGTTCACCAGCCTGCTCAACTACCGCTATAACGGCGGCAACGAGCAGACGGAGGTACAAACGGAGCTGGATGGCATCGACGTGCTGTTCAGTCAGGAGCGCACCAACTACCCGGTCAACGTATCGGTGAACGATCAGGGCGCGGCGGGCTTCAGTCTCGATATTCAGGTTGCAGAGGGTATCGGTGCGGCACGTGTCGGTGAAATGATACTGCTCACCCTGACGGCACTGGCTGACGCACTGGCACAGGCACCGACACAACCGGTACATGCCCTGACAGTGCTGCCGGACGCCGAACGCCAGCAGGTGCTGCTCAGCTTTAATGACACGGCGGCAGACTTCCCGGCAGATATCTGTATCCATCAGTTGTTCGAACAGCAGGCCGCACATTCACCGGACGCCGTCGCTGTGGTCTTTGACGGCGAATCACTGCGCTATGGCGAGCTGAACCACCGTGCCAATCAGCTGGCGTACTGGCTGATTGAACAGGGTGTCAGGCCGGATGACCGGGTGGCGATTGCACTGGAGCGCAGCATCGAGCTGGTGGTGGCGCTGCTGGCAACGCTGAAAGCCGGTGGGGCTTATGTCCCGCTCGACCCGGCCTACCCAACGGAGCGCCTGCAGTACATGCTGGCCGACAGCGCACCGGTGGTGCTGATCACCACTACCACGCTGAATAGCCAGATAGCCGCCGACTGCCCGGTGATTGCGCTGGATACGCCGGTACAACCCTGGGCCACCTGCCCGACTGACAACATCAGCCCGGCTGCGGTGGGCCTGACGCCCCATCATCTGGCCTATGTGATTTACACCTCCGGCTCCACCGGGCAGCCGAAAGGGGTGCTGGTCGAGCACCGGGGCCTGTGTAATCTGTCACAGGCACAAATCCGCCTGTTTAACGCAGGGGCAGGCAGCCGTGTACTCCAGTTCAGCTCCCTCAGTTTCGATGCCAGTCTGTTCGATATCGTGATGGCATTGTGCTCTGGGGCAGCGCTCTACCTGCCTCGGGGCCGACTGCTGGGTGAAACGTTGACGCAGTTTATGCAGCAACAGCGTATCAGCCATGCCACATTGCCACCGGCAGCACTCTCCAGCCTCAACCCGGCACAGGCGCTGCCGGATCTGGCCGTGCTGGTGACCGCCGGGGACGCCATCAGCCGTGAAGCGATTGCGCCCTGGTGTGCTGGCCGGGCGGTCTACAACGCCTATGGCCCGACCGAAGCCACTATCTGGGCCAGCACCTTTGCCCTGCATCAGCCTTATGCCGGTCAACCACCGATCGGCTACCCGGTTGAAAACACCAAAATCTATCTGCTGGACGGTCACGGTCAGTTGGTCCCCGTCGGTGTCACCGGTGAGATTTATATCGGCGGCGTCGGTGTCGCGCGCGGCTATCTGAACCGCCCCGACCTGACGACTGAGCGTTTTCTGAATGATCCGTTTGCTCACGAGTCGGGTACGCGGATGTACCGCACCGGCGATCTGGGCCGCTGGCAGACTGACGGGACGCTGGAATACCTCGGCCGTAACGACAGTCAGGTCAAGATCCGCGGTTTTCGTATCGAGCCGGGTGAAATCGAGTCCTGCGCACTCGGCTGCCCTCACGTCACCGAAGCCGTGGTGCTGGCGCGAGCGGATCATAACTGCCAACCGCGGCTGATCGTCTGGTATGTCGGTGACGCCGAGGCGCACGCCCTGCGCCGCCATCTCGCCGAGCGGCTGCCTGCCCATATGGTACCGGCAGCCTGTGTACAGATGCTGGCACTGCCGCTGACGCCGAACGGTAAAGTCGATCGCAACGCCTTACCCGCCCCGGATGACAGCGCCTTTGTCCACAACGACTACGAGGCACCACAAACCGCCACCGAACAGGCGATTGCCACGATATGGCAGGACCTGCTGGGCATTGAGCGCGTCGGGCGGCAGGATCACTTCTTCGAGCTCGGTGGTCATTCGCTGCTGGCGATTAAGCTTATCGAGCGCCTGCGCCGGGCGGGGTATACGCTCGCCGTCAGCGAGTTGTTCAGGCAACCGACGCTGGCTGCACTGGCAACCACGTTGACGGGCAGTGAAGCAACCGCGACTATTCCGGCCAACCGGATTCACCCGGATTGCGAGCAGATCACCCCGGCCATGCTGCCGCTGGTTGCCCTGACGCAGACGCAGATTGATGCCGTGGTGGCCACCGTGCCGGGAGGCGTGCGCAATGTACAGGATATCTACCCACTGGCACCGTTGCAGACCGGTATTCTGTTCCACCATCTGCTGCAACCGGTGGGGGATGCCTACATCACCCCCTCCATCCTGAGTTTTGCTGAAAAGGACAGGCTGGATCATTTCATTGCCGCCTTGCAGGCCGTCATTCAGCGTCACGACATTCTGCGCACGGCGATCGTCTGGGAAGGATTGGACGAGGCGGTGCAGGTGGTCTGGCGCGAAGCACTGATGCCGGTGGAAACGCTGGTTATCCAGTCCGATGATGTCGCCGACGCCCTGCAACAGCGCTTTACCCCGGCTCAGTTGCAGATGAATGTCGCGCAGGCACCGATGATCCAGAGTTATCAGGTCGCCGACCCGGCCAATAACCGCTGGCTGCTGTGTCTGCTGCACCACCATTTGTGCATGGACCACACCACGCTGGAGCTGCTGCTCGAAGAGGTGCAGGCACACCTGCTGGGCCGCGCCGACCAGTTACCTGCCCCGCTGCCGTTCCGGCAGTTTGTCGCCCTCGCCCGTCAGCAGACGGCTATATCGGCACAACAATCTGCACAGCAGGACTATTTCCGGGCACAGCTCGGGGATATTGATGAACCCTGCGCCCCGTTCGGGCTGCTCGATGTTCAGGGCAGCAGTCAACACATCGACGAGCACCATCTGCCGCTGTCAGACACCCTGGGGCAACGGCTGCGGGCACTGTCACAACAGCGCGGCATCAGCGTCACCAGCCTGTTCCATCTCGCCTGGGGACGTGTGGTGCAGGCTACCACCGGGCAGGATAACGTCGTGTTCGGCACCGTGCTGTTTGGCCGTATGGCCGGTGGTGAAGGCGCTGACCGGGTACTGGGCATGTTCCTGAACACCCTGCCGTTGCGCCTGTCGCTGGGTCAGGCCAGTGTCGAGCAGGCACTGCGTCAGACGCACGATGGCCTGGCCGGGCTGCTGCGTTTTGAACACGCCGCGCTGGCCAACGTCCAGCAATGCAGTGGCGTTGGTGCCCAGAGCCCGCTGTTCACCAGCCTGCTCAACTACCGCTATAACGGCGGCAGCGAGCAGACGGCGGTACAGACAGAGCTGACGGGCATCGACGTGCTGTTCAGTCAGGAGCGCACCAACTACCCGATCAGTGTGTCGGTGAACGATCAGGGTGCGGCGGGCTTCAGTCTCGATATTCAGGTTGCAGAGGGTATCGGTGCGGCGCGTGTCGGCGAAATGATGCGCCTCACCCTGACAGCGCTGGCCGACGCGCTGGCGCAGGCACCAACGCAACCGGTGCATACCCTGACGGTGCTGCCGGACGCCGAACGCCGGCAGGTACTGTACGGCTTCAATGACATTGAGACTCACTTCCCGGCGGATATCTGCATTCATGAATGGTTTGAGCAGCAGGCCGCCCGGCAGCCAGACGCCGTCGCCGTGGTCTTTGACGGCGAATCATTGCGCTATGGCGAGCTGAACCGCCGGGCCAATCAGCTGGCGCACTGGCTGATTGAACAGGGTGTCAGGCCGGATGACCGGGTAGCGATTGCGCTGGAGCGCAGCATCGAGCTGGTGGTGGTGCTGCTGGCAACGCTGAAAGCCGGTGGGGCCTATGTCCCACTCGATCCGAACTATCCGGAAGAACGGTTGCACTATATTCTGCGTGACAGTGAGCCAGTCGCGTTGATCACCACCACCGTGCTGAATAGCCAGATAGCCGCCGACTGCCCGGTAATTGCGCTGGATAACCCGGCACAGCCGTGGGACACCTGCTCTGCTGATAATATCAACCCGGCAACACGCGGCCTGACGCCGCATCATCTGGCTTATGTCATCTACACCTCCGGCTCCACCGGGCTGCCGAAAGGCGTGCTGGTGGAACACCACCATGTCGTGCGGCTGTTGCGCGCCTCGCAACCGCTGTTCCAGTTCGGTGCCGGGGATGTCTGGACACTGTTCCACTCCTACGCCTTTGACTTTTCCGTCTGGGAAATTTGGGGGGCGCTGCTCAATGGGGGTCGTCTGGTGGTGGTGCCGTATCTGGTCAGCCGTTCGCCAGAGGCCTTCTATCAGTTGCTTTGTGAGCAAGACGTCACGGTTCTCAACCAGACGCCGAGCGCGTTCCGGCAGTTGATGGCAGCGCAGGCCGACAACACCGGGCACCACGCATTGCGCTATGTGATTTTTGGCGGCGAAGCGCTGAATCCATCGAGCCTGGCACCGTGGTACTCACGAGCAGCCAATCACCGCACACAGCTCATCAATATGTATGGCATTACCGAAACCACGGTGCACGTCACCTGGCAACCGTTGCAGCCTGCGGATGTTGCGTCCACCGCCAGCCCGATCGGACGTCGTCTGCCGGATTTACGCACCTACCTGCTGGATGCACAGCAACAGCCGGTGCCCATCGGGGTGATCGGCGAGCTGTATGTCGCCGGGGCCGGTGTCGCGCGCGGTTACCTGAACCGGCCAGATCTGACCGCAGAACGGTTCCTCGACGATCCGTTCACGGCACAAACCGGTGCACGAATGTACCGCTCTGGCGATCTGGCTCGCTGGAATGCTGACGGCACCCTCGACTATCTGGGCCGTAACGATCATCAGGTCAAGATACGCGGTTTCCGTATTGAGCTGTGTGAGATCGAAGCGGCGGTGCGTAGTCACACGCAGGTCACGGATGCTGTGGTGCTGGCACGCCCCGGTCAGGATGGTGAGCCGCGTCTGGTGGCCTGGTATGTCGGCGACGCTGATGTGCAGGCACTACGTGATCACATCGCCGGGCAGTTGCCTGCTTACATGACCCCGGCGGTCTATGTGTCTGTTGACGCCCTGCCGCTGACGGCCAATGGCAAGATTGATCAAAAAGCTCTGCCGGAACCGGATGACAGCGCCTTTATCCACCAGACCTTTGAAGCCCCACGTAGTGCCATGGAGCACATGCTGGCGGAGCTGTGGCAGACGCTGCTGGGGGTTGAACGTGTTGGTCGTCAGGATCACTTCTTTGAACTCGGCGGCCACTCATTACTGGCGGTGAAACTGGTGAGTGAAATGCACAGACGTGGACTCACGCTTTCCCTGTCCACCCTGTTTGAATCCCCTCGCCTGTTTGAACTGGCAGCCGCGCTCGACACAGCAGAAACACAACGCAAGGCCTGGGTAGCGTTGCGTTCATCCGGGTCGCAACGTCCCTTGTTCGTGGTGCCAGAGGCCACCGGCGAACTGCTTTACGGCCCGCAACTGGTGGCAGCGATTGATACGGATATTCCGGTGTACGGCCTGCTGGGCCCGGATCGCCATCTGCCGAGCTTCACAACGTTGCAGGGGGCGGCAGCCCGTTATGTCGGCATTATCCGCGAAGTACAACCGCAGGGGCCATATCGCCTGCTGGGCTGGTCGCTGGGCGGCACGCTGGCGTATGAAATTGCCGCGCAGTTGATTGGACTGAACCAGTCGGTTGAATTCCTGGGGCTGCTGGATACCTGGGCGTTACCGCCAGTCGAATCGGTATCGCATACGTCAGAGACGCTGGAGCAGATGAGTCAGGCGCTGATTCAGGATGTCCTGACGTTGCGGGGTGAATCACTGCCAACCGCGGCGCTGGCAACCTGTCGGCAATGGCAGGATTACCATGCACTGGCCTGCCAGTTCGGTGTCATCCCCTCTGACTGGACGCCGACGTATTTCTGCCGCTGGCTGCAACACCGTCAGGATCTGCTGAATGCCGAGTACCGGCCACAGCCGCTGCCGGTTCAGGTTGACCTGCTGGCTGCCCATGACAGTCTGGCACGGGCAGAGCCGTACCTGCACTGGGACCGCATCTTACCGCCGTCCTCGATCCGGGTGACCCCGGTACCCGGTGACCACATGAGCCTGTTTACCGAGGCCCATGTCGGCACGGTCGGTCAGCAGATATCCCAGGCGATTCAGGCCCGCAGGCGGCCAGAGCCGACAACCGTGCAACAGACTCAGACGCCGGTGATCACGTTACAGGCAGGCCGACAGGCCGGGCCGGTGCTGGTCTGCATTCCCGGTGCCGGTGATAACGTCATGAGTTTTATGGCGCTGACTGCCGCCATGCCGGATGACTGGCAGGTATGGGGCCTGCAGCCACAGGGCTTGCTGGAAGGCACCACACCCCACAGTTCGGTCGAGGCTGCCGCCCAGTATTATCTGACGGCGCTGAAGGCGCAGCCGCTCAACGGGCCACTCCATCTGCTGGGTCATTCGTTCGGTGGCTGGAGTGTACTGGAGCTGGCGCGGCAGCTGGAGCAGGAAGGCACGCCGGTAGCCTCGTTGACGCTGGTGGACTCCAGAGCGCCTCAGGCAGCGAAAGAGTACCCGGACCTGCAGGTATGCATGCGGTTGATCGCGCTGTTTGAAATGCAAGGTACCGCACTGGCACTGACGGAGCCTGAGCTGGCGGCATTGACGCAACCGCAGCGGCTGGAGTGCCTGCATCAGCGCCTGATCGAGCGAGGTGTGATGTCGGCCAGTAGCCGGGTGCAGGATCTGACGGCTATCTTCCGGGTTTTTGCCGCCAACCTGCGCACCGGATACCAGCCGACGTCGCTGCCGGTGGTCACGCCGTCACTGATTCTGGCCGAGGACGCAGACGTCGGCCGGATGACTGGCTGGCAGACGTTGATCCCGGCCATACCGCTTCAGCGCGGCTCCGGTAACCATGTCCAGTTGCTGAAAATGCCACACGTGACGTTTATTGCCGACTGGGTACAGCGGCAATAAGCCATCGTACGGTCGTTCATCCCCGCCGGTTGTTACAACCGGCGGTTTTATACTGAATAACAAGGAAAAACAGGAAAAACGGATGTTCAAACTTATCGTTGTCCGTTTCAAATGGCAGGTTCTGCTGGCCACGGTGCTAAGTGCTATCAGCGCGCTGTCTGGTATTGGCATGCTAAAGATCATTACCCTACAGATCGGTGCCATGACCAGCCAGTCCGCTGCCAGCGTCACACCTTTTGTCTGGTTTTTACTGGCGGTCTCGGCGGTATTGCTGTTCGGCCTGATGTCCCGCTATCTGCTGGCCAGGCTGGGGGCCCGCGTCGTTTATGAATTCAGGGACTCACTCACCCGCCGTCTGCTGTCAACGCCTTATGCCATCATTGAACGCATCGGCGGGCACCGCATTCTGGCCGCGTTGAAAACCGACGCGGCCAAGCTGTCGGAAGGCCTGCTGATCCTCCCGGAGTTCGTCTACAGCCTGATCACGGTGGTGCTCTGTCTGAGTTACATGAGTTACCTCTCCGGGCGTCTGTTTCTGGTTTCAACGGCGCTTATCATCCTGCTCGGACTGATCGCCAGCGTCTTCCTCCGTTATGGGCTGCGCCATTTCAAGCACCTGCGCCACTATGAAGATGCGCTGTTTCAGGGCATGCAGATGATGGTCGACGGCAGCCAGGAGCTGAGCATTAATGCCAGACGGCGTCACTTCATTTATGAACGGATTCTGAAAACCAATTACCGCGATATCCGCCATCTCAGTGTCCGGGTATCGTTAATCTTTACGATGCTGAACAGCATTGGCTCGACGTTGATTTTTTTTCTGGTTGGTCTGGTGATATTCGGCTCCAGCCTGTATTTCAAAGACATCCCGACCGACTCAGTCGTCGGCTTCGCGCTGGTGATCCTGTATATGATCGACCCGGTGGAAAACGTCGTCAGTTCATTATCCCGTTTCAGCGAATTTACCGTCTCCTACCGTAACGTCGAAGGGCTACCGCTGGCCCGCAACGAGGCCGACATGGCCCCATCAAGCCACCATTCGCTCTCAGAACGGCTGGCATGGCAGACGCTTAACGTCCGCCAGCTCACCTTTCACTATCAGGCAGATGCCGGGGATCAGTACCGCTTTGGTATCGGCCCTATTGATGCACAGTTCCGGCGCGGAGAAGCGGTCTTTCTGACCGGCGGCAACGGCAGCGGTAAATCGACGTTTGCAAAACTGCTGGTCGGCTTGTACCAGCCGGATCAGGGCCAGATCAGTCTGGATGATGACATCGTGTCTGACACCATCCCGCTTACCGAATACCAGCAGGCATTTTCCACGATTTTCGCGGATTTCTTCCTGTTCGATCACGTTCTGGATGAATGGGGTAACCCCGGTGATGACGCCATGATCCAACGCCATCTGACTGACCTGGAACTGAACAATAAAGTGAGCGTCTCCCACGGTCAGCTGTCCTCGACAAACCTCTCCTCCGGGCAGAAAAAACGCCTGGCGCTGATCATGTCCTACTGTGAAAACACACCAATCTGTGTCTTTGACGAATGGGCGGCGGATCAGGACCCCAGATTCCGTCGGCTGTTTTACACCGAGATCATTCCCCGCCTGAAAGCGCAGAATAAACTGGTGATTGTGATCACCCATGATGACCGTTACTTCCATCTGGCCGATCAGTTGCTCCGGTTTGAAGACGGCCAACTGGTAACAAGTTTGTCTTCATCTGCTGATCGTGTATCCACGGATTGAGATGATGACAGGTATTGCGCTCTTTTTGCAGCGCACTACCTGTATCAGTAAAGTGTTGATCACTCTGACCATGAAGCTGAATGACGACAGCACTGGAGTACGAAACTATCCTGATCCGTCGTAGACCTGAGGCCATATAAGCCAGTACAGGCAAAAGCGATCCCAGTCAGAGAGTCACCGCTAATGAGAGAGTTCATGGTTATCATGCGTCATTATTTCGTTTTATGTTTTATAAAAAGGCATAATGAAAACCAGAAAATAGTTATTCGGTTAGATTACCCCTAGCTTTTTATTTCACATAATACAATCAACATAGTAATTTATTTATGTTACTTCTTATCCACCTAATTTATTTTCATATAAAAATAACCATCAACACTAAATAGCCATTAAATTCACCTTACAAATAAGGCCTGTACAGTCACATATCGCCTCACCTATACTTGCGCAATAATTCTATGAATCAACATATATACCCGTACCCGTCATACTTCACATTGCAGATGCGTTTGCTTTGTTACTCGGCCCATCTCTGTGCCTCGCCCTACGGGCCGCTGCCAGCAGCGTTCAACTTTGCTCCCGGCAGCGTTTGGGGATTCGCTGCGTCGCCGCCTGCCTGCAACTTGAATTATTTAGGGTATATATGTTGTCGGACCTCTATTGTAATCAAATGGAAAAAAATAACGATGGTGACCCGTTAAAAACATCTACCCACTTCACTATTAATTACCGTAATAAACATTAATTATCGTATTACATCATAATTCAAGGACGAGATCGCACCGGTAAATGCTGGTGACAAGGAGGGAATCATGAGGATATTTTTATCCACGCTTGGCTCTGCCGGAGATGTTTATCCATTCATCATAATAGGTGAGGCATTGAGAAATGCCGGACTGGATGTTTATCTTTGTACCAACCCTTATTTTGAACAAACGGCAAGAGAAAGAGGACTTCATTTTATTCCTGTCGGCAAAAGCGAGGACTATTTACGCGCTGTTAATTCACAACGTTTGTGGCATCAAAAATCCGCCTTCCATGAAATGGTCAATTACATGAATGCGCAGCAACAGCCGGCTTATGAAGCGCTGGAGCCGTGGGTAGATCGCTCGTCAATCATTCTTACTTCGTTGTGGTCTTTTTCTGCAAAAATGTTCAGCGAAACCAAGGGATGTTGTGTTATCCCAGTACGAGTCACACCATCAACGTTTATCTCTAGTTATGATCCTCCCTATCATCAGCAACTGGTATGGGGGCGTCGATTACCGATACGCCTGCGTCGCCTGTTTTTGTATCTCGCCGAAAAATATCTGATTGATCGCACACTCGCGCCTTTTATCAATAAATTCAGGAGCCAGTTGCAATTACCGCGTATCGACCGCGTGCTGACGTCATGGACACATTGCACAGATGCAACGTTGCTGTGCCTGTTTCCGGAATGGTTTGCCTCACCATTGCCAGACTGGCCGGCTCACATCCGTCAGGTGAGTTTTCCGCTTTTTAATTTATTGGATAACCAACAAGATGCCGATTTGGCTCAGTTTATCGCTCGTGCGCCTACGGTGATTTTTATGCCCAGTTGGGCGTTAAGTAGCAAACGGGATCTGGTCGTTTCACTGGTGAAAAAAACCCGTCAACGCGGCTATCAGTGTTTGATAGTCGGTCAACCACAACATGATCTGGCGGGCGACAGCGGGATTCGTATCGAGCGCCATATCAATTTGAGTCAATACCTGCATCAGTGCGCAGCTATTATCCATCACGGCGGTATTGGTACGATGGCGCAATCTTTCGCAGCCGGTATTCCCCAATTGGTCATTCCCAGCGCGTTTGATCAATTTGATAATGCGCGTCGGGTTACCGCCATGAAGTGTGGTACATGGCTGAATGACAGAGACATCGACAAACTAGAGGATAAATTGCATCAGCTTCTGGATGACCCCAATATTGCGGAAAATTGTCGGCGCATCAGGAAGCAGTGCCTTCCTGAACAAGCGGTGAGCGAGCAAATCGTCACCGTGGTGCGTGACGCCTACGCACGACATAACGCCCACGGCTAGACATGATCAGCGCTAAAAAGCGAGGGGGCACCCACATTCCTGATGATTTTCCGGGCATGACATGCCGCCGCAGCTACACTGATCATGCCATTGCGTTCAGGATAAAAACTCAACACTAAAATAGTGTTCACAATAAAAATGGCACGCAGAATGCATTAATGCAAACACAACCCATGCAGTCCACCACAACACCAATAAACCAATCAAGGGGGAGTTCTATGAGATCGGGAAAATGGCTGCTGCCGTTAAGTCTGACTGCATTATTGGTCAGCGGTGTAGTCCACGCAGTTTCCATACCAGCAGTGGAAGCCAAACACGGTATGGTGGTCACCTCACAACATCTGGCCTCACAGGTCGGTGTCGATATTCTAAAAATGGGGGGCAATGCGATTGATGCCGCAGTAGCAGTCGGTTACGCACAGGCAGTGGTCAATCCGTGCTGCGGCAACATCGGTGGTGGCGGGTTTATGACCATTCATCTGGCAAATGGTCAGGATACCTTCATCAACTTTCGGGAAACTGCGCCCGCCGCGGCTTCCGCTACGATGTATCTGGATGCTGAAGGCAAAGTCAAAAAAGACGCCAGCTTGTATGGCTATCTGGCTGCAGGCGTTCCCGGCACAGTACTGGGGCTGGAAACCGCGCGCGAAAAATACGGCAAGCTGGCCCGCGCCCAGGTGATGGCCCCGGCCATCAAGCTGGCGCGAGAAGGCTTTGTGTTAACCCGCGGCGACACCGACATCCTCGACACGACCATCAAACGATTTAAGCAAGACCCGGAATCAGCACGCATCTTCCTGCGCCCGGACGGCTCGGCGTTACAACCGGGCGACCGGCTGGTGCAGACCGATCTGGCCCATACGTTACAGGCTATATCGGATAAAGGCCCGGATGCGTTCTACCACGGCAACATTCCCCAGATAATCGAGACTGCATCTAAAAAAGGCGGCGGTATTCTGACTGTAGCGGACTTCGCCAATTATCGGGTAACTGAAACCAAACCCATTACCTGCAGCTATCGTGGTTATCAGTTCATCTCGTCGCCTCCGCCCAGTTCCGGCGGAATTACCCTGTGTGAAACGCTGAACATTCTCGAAGGTTACGACCTGAAAAGCATGGGATTCAACTCAGCGCAGGCCATACATGTAATGACTGAAGCCATGCGCCATGCTTACATGGATCGCAACACCTATCTGGGCGACCCGGCATTTGTTAAAAACCCCACCGACCGGTTGCTGAGCAAAGACTATGCCGCCGAGATCCGCAAGAAAATCGACAACACCAACGCCACACCGTCCGAACAGGTCCAACCCGGCATGGAACCGCATGAAAAACCGGAAACGACCCACTACTCAATTGTCGATAACCAGGGTAACGCCGTTTCTACCACCTATACGGTGAATGGCCGTTTCGGCGCGGTAGTGATAGCTCCCGGCACCGGTTTCTTTCTGAACGACGAGATGGATGATTTCACCGTCAAAGTCGGCGAAAAGAACTTGTACGGTCTGGTTCAAGGGGAACGTAACTCAATTGCGCCGGGCAAACGTCCGCTCTCATCCATGAGCCCGTCACTGGTGACTAAAGACGGCAAGATCTTTCTGGTCATCGGTTCGCCGGGAGGGGCACGCATCATCAGCATTACGCTGCAAAGCGCGCTGAATATTCTTGATTTCAGTATGTTGCCGCAAGAAGCAGTGGACGCGCCACGCATCCACCATCAATGGTTGCCAGACGAGGTGTACTATGAGCAGCGCGGCCTGTCTGCCGACACCCTTAATCTGCTCAAAGAACGCGGTTATAAGATGGTGGAGCAGACGCCCTGGGGCGCCACCGAGCTTATCATGGTTGGCTTAGCCGGCGAGGAAGGCGTTATCCCCGCCAACTCCGGCAACGACTCGGCAGTGTCCGGCAAGGTGCGCGAAGGGTATCTGTACGGCGCCAACGATTCGCGTCGTCCGGCTGGCGCCGCCATCGGTTACTGATAATCCGGCAACAGGTTGTGTTCGGCAACACGGGTGCTCGGCTGTATGCCGGGCGCCCGTGCCGATAGTTGGAATACCCCGACCGCTTGCACCAGCTCTTCCGCCTGACTACTCAAACTGCTTGCCGCCGCCGCCATCTCTTCGACCAGCGCCGCGTTTTGTTGGGTAGTACGCTCCATACTCACCACGGCTTCACCCACCTGCGATACCCCACTACTCTGTTCGTGGCTGGCAGAGCTGATCTCCCCCATGATATCGGTCACACGACGGATGCTATTAACCACTTCCAGCATGGTGTGGCCCGCGTTATCCGCCAGTGTACTGCCGCTTTCGATCCGCTCCACGCTGGTGGAAATCAGCGCTTTGATTTCACGGGCCGACTCCGCACTACGCTGCGCCAGCGCCCGTACCTCACCGGCGACTACCGAGAATCCACGCCCTTGTTCACCGGCACGCGCGGCTTCCACGGCAGCGTTCAATGCCAGAATATTGGTTTGAAAAGCGATGCCGTCGATAACACCAATGATATCGGCGATACGCTGGGCACTGTCATTGATTTCCCGCATGGTGTCCACCACCTGAGTCACCACGCTCCCTCCCTGCTCGGCCACCTGACTGGCGGTCTGAGCCAACTGGTTAGCTTGTCTGGCGTTATCCGCGTTTTGCTTCACCGTTGCAGAGAGTTGTTCCATGGACGCCGCCGTTTGTTCCAGCGCACTGGCCTGAGATTCGGTGCGTGCGGATAAGTCATGGTTGCCGAGTGCGATTTCACCACTGGCGACTTTCACCGACTCAGAGCCATGTCGCACCTGCATTACAATGCGCCCCAGACTATCCTGCATATGCGACAACGTATTCAGCACGGTAGTGATCTCATCACGCCCACTGGCATTGATAGGATAGGTCAAATCACCATTCGCCACGGCTTCAGCCGCTGCCTGCGCTTGCGCCAGACTACGGACAATACCGCGCACCATCATCCAGCCAAATACCACTGCACCGATAATTCCCGACAACACGGCTATGATCGCCAGCGCTTTCAACCACTGATAACGCTGTACCGAACTGGTGTATTCGTCTTTAGCAACGTCAACCTGTAACATCACCAGTTGGGTGAGTTGGGCGTGCGCTTGCTTTTCCTGTGGACTGACTTTCTCGTCATAAAGGCGTATTGCCTGTTCCATTTGCCCACTTCGGATCGCTGTATCGGTCGGTTGTATCCCTTCACGTTGATAGCGCTGCAAGTATTCGGCAAACTGATCTGCCAGACGGGTTTCCTCCGGCGTCAGATAAGTCGAACGGTATTCGTTCCAGACCTGATCAATCCGGGTGGTATTCTGGTTTAACTCTTCAATACGTTGTTGTTTATTTGACGCATTTGGCAACAACAGCATATCCATGATCAATATCCGGTTACGCTGCAGCAGCCATTCCATTTTTTCCAGTTGGGCCAGCGCCACCGTACGGTCTTCATACACCGTCTTAAGCGACTGATTGGCCTTTTCTGCGGTAAACATGCCAATAGCACCCATAATCAGAATGCCCAGCGACAGCATCCCGGTGAAACTCCATAATCGTGTCGAAATCTTCATTGCTACCACCCCCTGAATTGTGAGGTATCGTTTGTTGTTATGTTGTGATCGAAAATATCGCCATCCCCCACTTATCCATGTCGGGTGGCCTCTTTCTACGTTATCTGCCGAAAACAGAGCGTGAATTATATATAAAATATTTTTATAACATAAGGTTACCATCCCATCAGCTTATCGAACAAAATAGAATGAAATGTCGTTTTAAAAGAGAAATTACATAGCAGGAACTGTCTTTAATCGCAGAAAACGTTACTTCCGTGATTACAGGCAGCTATTTATAAAATAACGTAGGGAATTATTTTTTTATCGCGTTTGCTGATTAAAAAGAAAGGTTTATGATTCAATCAATCCTATCTGCCTCACCTGTACGGAGAAAGGAACTCATGTCTCAAATGCTGTTACTGCCCTCGCCGCTGCGCCCAGGTGATACTATTGGCTTTTTCTCGCCGTCCTCGCCCGCGACATACTTTGCTCCGGCACGTTTTGACCGGGCGAAAACCTTTCTGAAACAGCACGGTTATCGGCTGTGCGCTGGCACGTTGACCGGTAAAACCGACTACTACCGTTCCGGCAGCATCGCTGATCGCGCTGACGAACTGAATAGCCTGATCCGTAACCCGGATGTGCGCTGCATTATGTCCACCATCGGCGGCAATAACAGCAACTCGCTGCTGCCGTATCTCGACTATGACGCGCTACGGCGCGACCCGAAAATCATCATCGGTTACTCAGACGTCACCGCGTTGCTGCTGGGCATTTATGCTCGTACCGGGCTGGTGACCTTTTACGGTCCGGCGCTGGTGGCATCGTTTGGCGAATTTCCACCGTTAGTGGATGACACCTTTGCCAGTTTCCTTGCGCTAACCAGCACTGTGCAACCCGACCATCGCTACCATCAACCATCAGGCTGGAGCGACGAACGACTCGACTGGAATCAACAATCGCGCGCCAAAATCACCTATCCCAACCAGTGGCGTTTCGACGGCAATGGTATTTATCAAGGGCGGCTTATTGGCGGCAATCTCAACACCATGGCCGGGATTTGGGGCAGCCCGTTTATGCCGGCGATTGAAGAGGGTGACATTCTGCTGCTGGAAGATTCGCTAAAAGACATCGCTACCGTAGAGCGTTCGTTTGCTCATCTGAAGCTCTGCGGCGTGTTTGACCGGGTGGCGGCGGTGATTCTGGGTAAACACGAGCTATTCGACGACAAAGGCACTGGCCGCGATTCACTCACCGTGTTGCGCGAGGTGCTTAACGGGCAACCGCTGCCGGTGCTAGCTGATTTTGACTGCTGCCACACCCACCCGATGCTGACTCTGCCGCTCGGCGTACCTATACGTGTGGATTTTGACGCAGGACAGGTGTCGCTACTTGCGCCCTGGCTTCATCAGCCTTGATCTGTCGATAAACCCGCGGTGAAACTGGCCAGAAAATCCGTCAGCCATTCCGCCGACGCACCAGAGCGGTGTACCAGATAATACGCCGCGCCGGTTTGCACCGTCTCGGTAAAAGGCCTCACCAGCCGCTGGCGGCGGAGGTCTTCCGCTACCAGCGTCACATCGGCTATCGCAATACCGAAGCCCTGAATCGCCGCGCTGATCGCCAAATCCATGGTGTCGAACTGCTGATTACGGCGCATCACCTGCTCACTGATACCGTGTGTTTTCAACCACAACTTCCAGTCGCGCTGATCATGGGTAGGATGCAGCAACGTCAGACGCGCCAGTTGCTCCGGCAGTAATGCCGTCTGTCCGGCAGATAGCAAATGCGGAGCCAACACGGGAGACAACACTTCGTCGAACAATTTGCCATCATGTTGCTTCGGCGCGTCATCTGACGCGAAGACCACCGCGACATCGAAATCTTCATGGCGAAAATCGACGCCGTGATCAGTGGTGGTAGTCAGCGCAACATGGATATCTGGCCGTGACTGTTCCAGCGTCATCAGGTGCGATACCAGCCACCGCATGGCGCAGGTTGGTGCTTTCATCCGTATTGAGCGCCCTTCACGAACCTGATCAGTCACTCGAAACAGGTGTTCAAACACCGTCCTCACCTCTGGCAATAATTGGCTCCCCTGAGGAGTGAGCCGCAGCCCACGAGCATGACGTTGAAACAACGCAAACCCCAGCCACGCTTCCAGCGAGGCGATTTGTCGGCTCACCGCCCCCTGAGTCACAAACAGCTCTGCCGCCGCGCGGGTGAAATTGAGATGACGAGCCGTCACCACAAAGGCGTGCAGCGCATTGAGCGGCGGGATACGTTTATTCATGATCGCAAGCCCCTTTCGGCAACTAGCCATAAGTAAATTGATTACATAACTATGCATAAAAAGCGCTACCACCATCGGTATAATCACGCCACACCGCCCATGCTACTGGTTACCGGTTTAGTGGAGTACTGCGCATATCATCACAATGACTTATCGCTAATACAGGATAAATTCATCGATAAACGCATCAAGCCATGCATTTTCCTCATAGCTATTATGACAACAATTCGATTGTGGTACTACTGATCGCAACGTCTAATGCATGAATAGTTATTCACTTATTGCGTGTTAACATACTGCGTATTAACGGCAACCCTCGGAGATCACATATGCCGATTCACACCCCAGTGCGGTTCAGTTCCAAATTACCGGATGTAGGGACAACCATTTTTACCGTCATTGGTCAGTTATCCAGCCAGCATAATGCCATCAATCTGTCGCAAGGTGCCCCCAGCTTCCCGTGCTCCCCTGAGTTGATCGCCGGGGTGACGCGCGCCATGACCGAAGGCCATAATCAATACGCCCCCATGTCCGGACTGGTATCGCTAAAAGAGGTGGTGGCAGAAAAAGTCCGGCGCTTGTACGGGCAACACTATGACGCCGGGCAAGAGGTCACTATCACCGCCAGTGCCAGCGAAGGACTGTACTCCGCTATTTCTGCGTTAGTACACCCCGGTGACGAGGTGATTTATTTCGAACCGTCGTTTGACAGCTACGCGCCGATTGTACGGTTACAGGGTGCGATGCCGGTCGCGCTGAAACTCGCTGTACCGGACTTTTCCATCAACTGGGACGAGGTGCAGGCGGCTATCACGCCACGTACTCGTATGATTATCCTCAACTCGCCCCATAATCCGAGCGGTCAGGTGTTAAGCACCGACGATCTGGCGCAACTGGCCCGTCTGACGCGTAACACCGATATCGTGATCCTGTCCGACGAAGTCTACGAACATGTGGTGTTTGACGGACAACAGCATCACAGCATGGCGACCCACAGCGAACTGGCAGCACGCAGCGTCATCGTCTCATCGTTTGGCAAAACCTTTCACGTCACCGGCTGGCGCGTCGGTTATTGTCTGGCCCCGGCGGCGCTGATGGATGAGATCCTCAAAATCCACCAGTTTATGATGTTCTCTGCCGACACGCCGATGCAATATGCCTTTGCCGAGTACATGGCAGACCCCGCTACCTATCTGTCGTTGGGGCAGTTCTATCAACAAAAACGCGATCTGTTAACGCAGGCGTTGCAGGGCAGCCCCTTTGAACTGCTGCCCTCCGCCGGTTCGTTCTTCATGCTGGCGAGCTTCGCGCACTTCAGTGATGAAAGCGACAGCGACATGGTCAAGCGACTGATCGTCGACCACGGTGTAGCGACCATTCCGCTATCAGCGTTTTACACCGATGGTACTGATAATAAATTGATTCGCCTGTCGTTTTCTAAAGATGACGCTACGCTACTGGCCGGTGCAAAAGCGTTGTGCCAGGTGACAGGCACAAGGCGTTAACCGACCATCACCTGCCGATGAAGGTGGTTGCACCTGATCTGTACCTGATGGTAATGCTGTTTGATGATGACGATTTGCACACTACTCATTGATTTACCGGAGATCGTTCCCGCTATGAAAAAATTAAGCATACTGATGTTGTCACTAGGGTTACTGTCCTCTACTGCTGCGCTGGCGCAAACCGAACTGCGTTTTGGTCTGGAAGCGGAATACCCGCCGTTTGAAAGCAAAAACGCCAAAGGCCAACTGGAAGGATTCGATATCGATCTGGGCAACGCCATCTGTAAAGCCGGCAATTTCAAATGCAACTGGGTCGAGACCTCCTTTGATGCCCTGATCCCGGCACTGCAAGCCAAAAAGTTCGATGCCATCAACTCCGCGATGAACATCACGGAAAAGCGCAAAGAAGCGATTGATTTCACTCAGCCTATCTACCGTATTCCTACCCAATTAGTTGGCAAACCGGATACTGGTCTGGCACCGACGGCAGAAGCGCTGAAAGGCAAGAATATCGGTGTGTTGCAGGGTTCGATTCAGGAAGTGTATGCCAAGGCGCACTGGGAGCCGAAAGGCGTGACAGTGACAAGCTACAAAGATCAGAATCTGGCATACGACGACCTGGCAGCAGGCCGTCTGGACGGTACGCTGGTGATGGCGGCGGCAGGCCAGTCCGGTTTCCTGGATAAGCCGGAAGGCAAAGGTTTCGCCTTTATCGGCGGTCCGGTGGAAGACAGCTCGATTCTGGGCAGCGGCATCGGTTTTGGCCTGCGTAAAGGTGATGAAGCCTTGAAAGCCGAACTGGACAAGGCTATCAAACACGTGAAAGACGACGGCACCGTCGAGAAACTGGCGAAACAATATTTCCCCGGTTTCGATGTACGGGTGCAATAACGACTGTTATCACTACTGCATGTTCTGAACAGTACAACATCAAACAACCAAGACCCGCTCCAGAGATACGGGTCTTGGTATTAATGATAGCGATAAAAAACCCTTACACATTCCTACGCCAGCAAGCTCTGATTATTTATCAGACCAGCCAGTTTTTCACAACTGGCAATATATTACTCGAGAGCTGCTTGATGGTTTACCATCCTTCCAGTATGTTTTAATTGCCGGTATGCCATTACAGTGGAAAACGATGCCAGTATACAACATAAAAATGAAAAAAAATAAATCCCAGAATAACCAAAGATTGAAACGATTGTGCCACCAATCAATCCAGCCAGTAATATGCCGATATCAAAGCATGACTCATAGGTACTCAACGCAAGCCCAATATTCTCTTCTGGCATACTTTTTAAGGCTGGCAAAGCGAGCAAAGGATATACCATCGATAAACCAAATCCGGTAAGGAAAGACCCTGCCATTGCGATATAAGCGTGAGATGATATGGCAATCAAAAGCAATCCAGATGCCTCGATAGCAAGGGAAAACAGTGTCATCTTTAACCCGCAAGAATCGGCTTTCCAGCCTAATGTAAGACGAGATAGCACATATCCAATACCGAACAACGATAGGGCAAATGCACTATATACAGACCATCCACTTTCAATAAAATAAAGAACTAAAAAAGTAGTTACTGAGGCATAGCCAATATTTGCCAGAGAAAAACCAGATCCCGCCTTCCAAATTCTCTTAACAGCAAAAAAAAGAGTCGGCTGATTGCTTTCGGGATGAAAAATAACAGGCCTGACAATCATTACAATTATAAATCCCAATACAGGAAGGATTGTCATAAAAAATGCAGAAAGCATGATACCTATATTGTAATATGACCATATACCAGCATAATTCCCAATAGCCAGTCCAAGGAACATGGCAATACCGACCCAAGACATTATTTTTCCTGCATGCTCTCTGCCGACAAGGCCTATCGGCCATGTACCGCTACAGGTAAAGATTAGACTTTCCCCCCCACCCATAATAAGTCGAGAAAGAATTATAATAATATACGAAAATACACCCGGGTTATCGAGATAGAAAACAATAAAAACCATCAACCCCGCAATAATAGTTAAACTCAGCCCAAATACCATGCCTTTTTTGGGCCCATTTCGATCTGAGTATCTACCTGCATAAGCTCTGGATGCCAGAGTAGCAATTGACTCAGCTGCAACAACTAATCCGATATAGAATGGTGAATACTCAAGATATTTACTTACAAACAGAGGCAATACTGCCAGCGAAAGCCCTAAACTGACAATAGCCAGAAATAGAATGCTGGCAACACAACTAGCGGCAACGATATCGTTCTTTATTCTATACATCAGAATATCCTTCATAGACAACTTTGTTATCGTGAATAGATAACCTGGACTCCAGAAAAGCACAAACTGCACGATAGATCATCTTTCTCTCGGCAAAAATAATTAGCTCTTTTAGCTCAGACTCAGTAGTCCCATTTAAAATTCTCACAGCCTCCTGATCAATTATAGGACCAGCATCAACTTCTTCATTAATAAAGTGAAGTGTTGCACCTGTAATGCGCAGTCCCCCCTGCAACGCCTTAAGTTGAGCCTTATCACCAGGGAAAGCTGGTAGCAAAGATGGGTGGGCATTCATCGTTTTACTACCAAAATCTTTCACAAATTTAGGAGAAAAAATTCTTCTAAAACCTCCTAATATTATTAGATCTATACCGGAATTATTAATTTTTTCTGTAATCGCCTTTTCGAAACCACTACGATCATTAAAGTCACGATGGTCTATTTTAGCAATAGAAACACCATCAAACGCAGCATTCCCTGTAGCTGAGAAATCAGCATTATTTGTAATAACAAGACTTAATTCAGCCGTGACTTTGGAATCTAAAATAGCCTGCCTGACAGTGGACAGCAAACTTCCACGGCCAGAGAACATAAATGCTACTCTCTTCATAGCTTAACCCTATTTCTTATTGAGGAATACTCTTTTACACTATCGATAATTTTTATATTTTTAAAGCAATTTTCTTTAATAACAAAATCACCATCAATTAATACATGACAGGGATTTTCTTTATTGATCATTTTGAGTATTGAAACTGGTGTATTAATATATTCATTATCCATTTCATTTTCTTTATAAATTATCAAGTCAGCTTTGAATCCTGATTGAATTTTTCCTGTATCTTTCAATCCAAGGGCCTCTGCACCGCCAAAAGTAATCATATGAAGAACTGATTTGGCATCAATTTTATTGATAAATTCACTATCACCATGATGATATAATGAAAAAAGCGCATCAAACGTCAGATCATTGACTGGATTAACCATCGCTGCATCCGTACCAAGGCCAATGTGGTTTGTTGATGAAAACTTTTTCGCGGGCATGGTTCCGGCCCCTACGAAACTGTTACTGACCGGACAATGCACAAGACTACATTTTGATTCTTTTATTATTTCTATCTCTCTGTCACTCAGATAACTAGCATGAATAAGCGTAGTGTTATGATCAAGCACCCCCAACTCATGTAACCGCTCAATACCACTTTTAGAATACATATTGATATGTGCGTTTACCTGGTGACTTCCTTCATTTATGTGTAAGGTAAACCTCCTGCTACGCTTTATCGCAATGTCATGAAGCATGACTAATAATAAGTCGTCAGCAGATAATTCTGAAGCAGTTGCTGGTGTGATATTCACTAAATCGTTTTGGTAAAGTTTCTCTGCTAAAAAATACTCACTTGAGATAGTATCTATTGATTTATTTTTCGGGCTTTTACCACTTCCAGCCCAATAGTTACTTTGACAAAAATTGATAACACAGCGAACTCCCACTTCAGTGACAGCCCGGTAATCACTTTCGATTCGGCTAGTAAAAATCCCGAATGAAGTAACTCCTTTTCTTAAAGCACATCCGATTGATTTTATTGATGATATATACTGACCTTCTGGATCTTCAAGCTCATTATTTTTATGTACGGTGTCTAATACCTTATCAATGGGGGATGAGTCTAATAGGCTACCATAAACTTCCTTGCTAGGATGAAGATGTGCATTTATCAATCCGGGCAGTATAATATGACCGCCGTTTAGCAAGACTACTTCCTCATCATGAACATCCAGATTAGGACCAACTTCTACAATCCTGTCGTTTCTTATCCGAATATCCCCTACTTCAAAACACATATCTTCTGAATTTAAATATTTTATCTCTTTAAAAATTAATTTATCATCCATTAATAAACCCCAACATATCCTTTTTGAACTTATCGAATGAAATTTTTTCAGAATAATGTAATGTCTGCATCCCTAGCTCTTGACAGGGACGAATATCATTTGAAATACTGTCTCCTATCATAAGAGCATCTTTAGGTCTCAGGGCATATTCATCTAATATCTTATAAAAAAAACCTTATTTGGCTTACACTCCGGGTAAGACTTACCAAAATAGAGACTTTTAAAATATTTTTTTATATTTTTATTCTCTAATTTTTTGATCTGAACCTTATCCATACCATTACTACAGATTATCAATGGCAATTTTTCACTTAACTCACTTAATAAAGGAACCCAATCTCTTGTTAAAGAACAATTACTGAAATAATCATCCCAGTAAATACCTTCAATTAACTTCTTATGCTTTAGTAATTTAATATCAAACCAGTCAAATATATATTCAAACCTTTTATCAAAAATCATTTTCATCTCAATGCTTCCTAATACAAAATCCTCCCATAGATATTGATTTTTCTTATAAAAAAATTCTCGAAACGCACTGAAATCGCTATTCGCCTTAGCATATTGATACTTGACGATCCAGTCTGTTACTGCTTTTAAAGCAGAGTCAGCCCCTGCTTTATGGCTGACCAATGTATCGTCCAAATCAAAAATTACTATTTTTACCATATGAAAAATCCTTATGAGCCACTAAAGAGCCAAATGCACATTTTAGTGCTGTCTCGAATTCATCGACTCTTGTATATAAACCTCCTGTTAGCACACCATTAGTTCCTACTTTATCTATATCTGATTGAGATATCTCTGGATTCAACCCCAGAATGATATCTGAAAGCTTGATTTTTTATCGATTTTTTCTGCTACAATAGCAGGAAGCATTACTTTCCCACTGCAACCATAATAGAGTTCCGATGTGACAACATCTTTAATAACTGCCCATCCATATACAAAATTTCCAAATGATGTTTTTTCCGTCAACCCTTCAAGAGCAATAATATAATCAACATAACTATCCTGTACTAATTCAATATTTTTAATTCTAGTTTGACAACCACTAATTGCCTCATCATCGCTTTGCGGTGTTTCACTGACGCCTGATTCAACACTTTTATGTTTAAGTGTGAAATTCTCAAAAATAAAAGAACATGTATTCCTTACTGATGAAATTTTTGCTTCATTATCAGAAGCCAATAGAAGTGTCACGTGTTTATTCTGCATGTTTATAAATCCATTTCATAACATTGGTATTAGCGGCACCAGATAATATATCCGACAACGTTTCTTCTGCTGATTCTATCTGAGGCATTTTTTCAGAAAACGGTTTTATTTCACTACATTCCGCCACTTCTGTCGCTTTATTTAAAGTCTTATCATAGATTTGTGTGAATGTAGTTTTCATTACTGTTATGCCTAGCTTGAGTTTATCCATCCCACTCTCTCTCAGGTCTTTCCATATCAACTCATGGATAAATGAGAAAAAGCCCATATCATAGGGAAGACCCGTAATTACATCCGTGCTTCGTGAAATGGTTTCACAATGTAATGTGTCATTCTTGATATAGAACTGCATGCCGATAGTACAAGGAAAATCCTTAGTGTCTGATTTATGATAATTTTGATTGATGTTTATAATAGCGCGGCGGGAATCTTTATTTTTTATAAGTACATTTTTCACCCAATTGTATTGGTTGCCATAACCTTCAACCGGCTCATAAAACACATAATATCCATAATTTGAATTGACATTCCCATTTTCGTCAACAAGCGTCATCCAGAATTTAGATGCTTTTGCCAGACCATCCTTAGCCCTCAGACTACCACTAAAATAAGCCAAATACTCTCGAGATAAATACCTTATGGCACCAGCTCTAATGTTATGCAAGCGATTTCCTGGATCCTTAAGAACATAATTTACGCCATAAGCTTGTAGTGCATTTCCAGCTCTGGATGAAATTCTCTCACCGGTAGTGAGAACCATTTTTCACTAACTCATCAACAGAATCTCCACTAATAGTGGTGAAAACCTGCTCTTCTGATTGCAGAGTTTTTGCAACATTTACATTCATAGTCATCCCTAATTATGTATGGCCATCCTCGCCAGGATGGGGAAAAAGATAATTACACATACAACATTTACTGATCAAACAAAATTTCCTTAAAAACAGAAGAATTAGATTTATTTTGTTATTATTAGCTGTTTCACCAAGAATAAAAAAAACACCATATCTAATTGTTTTTTCTTACTTTTATCATGTGAATGTCTGATTATTTACTCAGATATATGAAATCATCATTTTTAACAACCCCCATTAATAAATATTAATTTTTATTAATTCACTGATAGAATTTCTTTAAAATGAAATATCTACATAATCTCACCTAATAGCAGATAACTGAAGGGAACTCGGTAAGAATTGTTATGCTCGGTTCAATCACCAACCAGACTAAGCGCACCAGACATAACAGCAATCCCTTATGAAGAACTCCGAATCATGTGTAAAAAGATCCAGCAAACCCGCGCCTGCTGACAGCTTCTGGCTATGCTGCCGCACATTGGCAGTAGCAGGCCAGTCCGGTTTCCTGGATAAGCCGGAAGGCAAAGGTTTCGCCTTTATCGGCGGTCCGGTGGAAGACACCTCAATTCTGGGCAGCGGCATCGGCTTTGGCCTGCGCAAAGGCGATGAAGCATTGAAAGCCGAACTGGACAAGGCTATCAAACACGTGAAAGACGACGGCACCGTCGAGAAACTGGCGAAGCAATATTTCCCCGGTTTCGATGTACGGGTGCAATAACGGCCGCATTCCACTGCTGCGCATACTGAACGACGCTAAAGCAACAAGGCCCACATCAAACGATGTGGGCCTTGTTGCAGGCAATCTCATGAAAAGAGGGCGACTATAGTTGAACTAATGTATTTCCACTAACGTTTGATACCGAATCTGCTGTAAATCAAAAGTACGCAGCGATAACCCAGTGATAATCCTTCAGTCAGGCTAATGGCATTTTCCCCCCCACGCTCTATGCTATGACGAGTCAGGGAAAAACGCAGACGCAGTGGGCGCCGACGTTATCCTGGTGATTTTCTTTCTCATACCAATAAGGACAAACACCATGAATCACATCAAACTGTTAGGTATCTCAGGCAGCCTGCGTAAAGCCTCTGCCAACCGGGGATTGTTGCGTGCCGCGCAGTCGGTACTGCCCGCTTATGCCACGCTGGAAATTGCCGACCTGCTGGATGTACCGTTTTATAACGCTGATTTGACTGAGGTACCGGAATCTGTGCAACGCATCGCCCGTCAGGCCAATGAGGCGGATGGCTTTGTGTTCGCCTGCACCGAATATAACTATTCAATAGCACCGGCGCTGAAAAATATTCTGGACTGGTTATCCCGCCTGCCGGATGCCACCATTCTGAGCGGTAAACCGGCGGCGCTGATGGGGGCCGCTGGCGGCATGGGCAGCTCGCGGGCGCAGTACCATTTGCGCCAGGTTTGCATCTATCTGAATCTTCATCCGCTGAACAAGCCGGAAGTCTTCGCCAACGCCTTTGCCGGCGGTTTTGACGATCAGGGCAACCTGAAAGATGACAAAATTACCGTTCTGATTGCCGATCAAATGAGTGCGCTTGTCGATGAGATTGGCCTCAGAAGATAACGCCGCCTTTCATCAGGCTGCCGCCTGCCATCGGGCGGCAGTCGATCACGCCGCTACCGTCCCCACCTTCCTCATCGCCTCGGCGGCAACCGTCAACGCTGGATAGCGACAGAAACGCACCACCTCCCCCACCACCAGCAGGCTGGGCGACTGCGGCTGATAACGCGCCATTAGCGTGGGCAAGGTAGCCAGCGTGGCCGTCAGCAAACGCTGTTCCGGCTGGGTGCCGCGTTCAATAATCGCTAACGGCGTACTTGCCGGCAGGCCATGAGCAATCAATTTCTGGCACAGGCGGCTGGCATGACTCAGCCCCATATAGAACACCAGCGTTTGCTGGCCTGCGCCAAGCGTTTCCCAGTCCAGTTGCGGCTCACCGTCATGGGCATGACCGGTAATAAACCGCACCGACTGAGCACAATCCCGGTGCGTCAGCGGCAACCCTACCGCCGCCGCACAGCCGGTCGCGGCGGTAATCCCCGGTACCACATGGCAACGCACACCCTGTTGATGCAGGTAATCCATTTCCTCACCGCCACGCCCGAAAATAAACGGATCACCGCCTTTTAAGCGCACGACGCGCTGCCCGGCTTGCGCCAGTTCCATCAACAGTTGATTGATTTGCGGTTGCGGCAGTGCGTGGTTGTCCTGCTGCTTGCCGACATCGATGCGCAAAGTCTCCGGCTGCACCAACGCCATAATATCGGCGGAAACCAGCCGGTCATGCACCACCACATCCGCCTGCTGAATCACTCGCAGCGCCTTGATAGTCAGTAATTCGGCATCGCCCGGACCGGCACCCACCAGCCAGACATCGCCTGCCAGCAACGGCTGGCGTTGATGGCCCTGCGCCATCAGCGTATTCAGAGTAGGGTTCATGTTGTTACTCCTTAATCCGGACGCGGCTCAGCCCGCCCGGCGTAATGTGTCTGGCGTCGCATACTGTTGCAGCAACGCCTTCAGTTCCGGTACGCAGGAACCACAGTTAGTCCCGCATTGTAGCTGTTCACCCAGTTGCGCCACGCTGTGGCAACCCTGACGGATAGCGTCGATAATGCGTTGCTCGCCGACCGCAAAGCAGCTACAAATGGTTGCGCCTTGCGGCACGTCGCCCTGCGGCGCACAACCGGCCAGCAGCGCCAGTCGATCCGATATCTGCTGCGGTGGCGAGGCAAACGCCGCCAGCACCGCCTCACGCGCCAGTTGCGGACGATGCACACCCACATAGAGCGCCACAGCGATCTGGGAATCTCGCCAGCCAATCGCATGAAACAGCCGGTCGCCCCCCTGAGCCTGCTGAAATTCAACGCCGCGCAGATCATATTGCCGGATCAGCCAGTCGAGCCAGTGTTCTGGCGTGCGCTCGTCGGCAATCACGTAATGCGATACGCCGTCAGCCGTAATCCGACTCCAGTAGCCGCTGTCTGGTGCTGCCACGTCACCGCGCACAAACAGCTCGCCGAACCAGACGGCGGGCCAGCGCTGGATACGCACCCGCGCCTGTTTACTTTCCGGCTGGCCGGAGTAAGGGTCGGTCACCGCTGCCACCAGACTATCGACACGCGCCTGTGCGCTGAATTGCCGGTTCCAGTGCATGGGAACAAAAATACTGCCACGCTGCTGGCCGCGCTGGACTTGCGCCCGCACCAGCATCCAGCCTGATTCCGCACTGATGCGAACCAGTTCGCCATCGTGCACACCGGCATGTAGTGCATCCTGCGGATGCAGGTCGCAATAGGGTTCCGACAGATGCTGCATCAGGCGCGCCGCCTTGCCGGTGCGGGTCATAGTATGCCACTGGTCACGCACCCGCCCGGTGTTGAGCACCAGTGGATACGCCGGGGACGGTGGGTTGACCGGCAATTGCGGGATGATTGCCAGTAACCGCGCCTTACCGTCCGGATGCCAGCAACGGCCATCGGTATATAACCGTGCGGTACCGCCATCGGCCTGCGTGGTCACCGGCCACTGCACTGGGACAAGTTGTTGCCATTGCTCATCACTGAGCGTCGCCAGCGCGCTGATGTTGAAGGCACGCTGCCCCTGATTCTCAAATCCGGATAACGCGGCATGTTCACGAAAAATTTGCGCCGGGTGGCAGTAATCAAACACCTCGCCAAACCCCATACGCGTGGCGACCTGCGACAACATCCACCAGTCGGCCTTCGCCTCGCCCGGTGCTGGCAAAAACGCACGTTGACGGGAAATACGCCGTTCGGAATTAGTCACCGTGCCGTCCTTTTCTCCCCACGCCAATGCCGGCAGCAGGATATCGGCGCATTCGGTGGTATCGGTATGTCGCATCACATCAGAGACAATCACCAGTGGGCAGCGTAACAACGCCTGCCGCACCCGGTCTGCTTCCGGCATTGATACCACCGGGTTGGTGCCCATAATCCACACCGCTTTAACCTGCCCGGCTTCAATCGCACGGAACAGATCCACCGCCATCAGCCCTGGAGCCGAGGCCACCCGATCACTGCCCCAGAAGCGACCGACCCGTGCCACCTCCTGTGGGCTGAACCCCATGTGCGCCGCCAGTTGGTTCGCCAGCCCGCCCACTTCACGGCCCCCCATCGCATTCGGCTGACCGGTAATCGAAAACGGTCCGCACCCTGCCCGGCCAATACGACCGCTGAACAGATGTACATTGATAATCGCGTTGCATTTGTCGCTGCCGGAAGCAGACTGGTTGATGCCTTGCGAATAGAGCGTGACTACCTTATCGCTCTCGCTGAACCACCGATAGAAACAGGCGACGTCCTCTGGCTCCAACTGGCAGAACGCCGCCACCTGATCCACCGTCCAGTCATCGGCGGCTGCCAACGCCGCTTCCACACCGCAAAGCCCATCGGGCGACGGTGCGTTCTGCTGCGTCAGCCAGCGCAGCAGTCCGTTGAACAACCCGGCATCGCTACCCGGTGCCAGCGGCAGGTGTAAGTCCGCCGCATCGCAGGTGGCGGTATGGCGCGGGTCCACCACCACAACTCTCATATGTGGACGCTGTTGTTTCGCCTGCATCAACCGTTGATACACCACCGGGTGCGCCCAGGCAGTATTGGAGCCGACCAACACCACCAGATCCGCCTGTTCGATGTCCTCGTAGTTACCCGGCACCGCATCGGCCCCCAGCGCCCGCTTGTAGCCAATGACTGCCGAGGCCATGCACAGCCGGGAATTGGTGTCCATGTTGGCGCTGCCGATAAAGCCTTTCATCAGCTTGTTGGCGACGTAATAATCTTCGGTCAGCAGTTGCCCTGAACCGTAAAACGCCACCGCCTGTGGACCGTGCTGCGCAATGGTATCGCCGAGCGACTGCGCAACCCGGTCCAGCGCCTGCTCCCAACTGACGCGCTGCCCGTCAACCAGCGGCCACAACAGCCGCCCTTGTAGACTCAGTGTGTCGCCGAGCGCCGCGCCTTTGACGCACAACCGCCCCCGATTGGCCGGGTGCTGGCGATCACCGTCAATGGTCACCCTCCCGTCCGGCTGCACAGTGGCAATCACCCCGCAGCCTACGCCACAATAAGGACAGGTGGTGCGACAGCCGTTCATAACGCCTCCGCCACAGTGGCCGACACCACCGTCATCGGCTCAGTAGCCACCCAGATTCGATCCTGAACGATGCGCACCGGCCAAACGCGTACGCGCAGTTGACTGTCATCCGGACTGACGCCATCACGCAAGCGCAGGCGTTTTTTGTATAACGGCGAAATCACCACCGGCTCGCCCGCCACGTCGCCGACAATACCGCGCGACAGCACATTAGCGCCGCTGCCCGGCTCCAGATTATCGAGCGCGAACACGCGTGCCGCCTGCCCCGGTTGCGACGCCGGGAGATGGAACAACGCCACCTGCCGATGCCCGATTCGCGCCGCCATCCCCGCATTCGCCGGGATATCGCTGAGGAAACCGACGCACTGCCAGTCTTCTGTATCAGTCGCATCGGATACCGTCGTCGGTTTTTTCTCATCAGGACGCGCTGGTCGAGGCTGACCGCGTTCCGGCACCATCACCACCGCTTCATCCGGGGTGTCGCTGTTGAGGAAGGCGCGGAACAGCGCCCGGTTTTCGTCATGCGCCAGCGTGGTTTGCCATTCACACTGGTAACTGTCGATAACGTGGCGCATCTCATTTTCCAGCTCGGCGGCCAGTCCCAGACTGTCGTCGATCACCACCTGACGCAGGTAGTCAACCCCGCCGTCCAGATTATCCAGCCACACACTGGTGCGCTGGAGCCGGTCTGCGGTACGGATGTAAAACATCAGCAGGCGGTCGATAAACCGGAACAGGGTATCGGTGTCCAGATCGCTGGCGAACAGGTCGGCATGACGCGGTTTCATACCGCCGTTGCCGCACACATACAGGTTCCACCCCTTGTCGGTGGCGATCACACCGATGTCTTTACCCTGCGCTTCGGCGCACTCACGAGTACAACCGGACACCGCCATCTTGAGCTTGTGCGGCGAGCGCAACCCTTTGTAACGGTGCTCCAGTGCAATCGCCAGCCCGGTGGAATCCTGCACGCCATAGCGGCACCAGGTGGAACCGACGCAAGATTTCACGGTACGCAGCGACTTGCCGTAGGCATGGCCGGTTTCAAAGCCGGCATCGATCAATTCCTGCCAGATAGCAGGCAGTTGTTCCAGCCGCGCACCGAACAAATCAACCCGCTGACCACCGGTAATTTTGGTGTACAGGTGGTAGCGTTCCGCGACCTGACCGATGGCGATCAAGCCTTTAGGGGTAATCTCCCCACCGGGGATACGCGGCACCACCGAGTAGGTACCGTCTTTTTGGATGTTGGCCAGAAAGCGGTCATTGGTATCCTGCAACGGCACGTGTTCCGGTTTCAGTACATAGTCGTTCCAGCAGGACGCCAGCATCGACCCCACCAATGGCTTACAAATTTCACACCCTAAGCCATGACCATGACGGGCGATCAACTCACCGAAACTGCGGATGCGGTTAACGCGGATCAGGTGGTACAGCTCCTGACGCGACCAAGCGAAATGCTCACAGATGTCTTTTTTTACCTCGATGCCCGACTGCTGCAACCGGTATTCCATCACCTGCTTGAGTAACGGCACACAACCGCCACACCCCGTCCCGGCCCTGGTGCAGGCTTTGAGCGACGCCAGATCGGTGCAGCCGTTGTCTACCGCCGCGAAAATGTCCGCTTTACTGACGTTGTGGCAGGAACAGATCTGCGCGCTATCCGGCAATGCCGCCACACCCAGCCCTTTCGGTGCAGCACCGTCCAGCGCAGGCAGAATCAGGCTTTCCGGGTGCGCGGGTAAGGTCATGTCGTTGAGTTTCATTTGCAACAGCGTGCTGTAATCACTGCTGTCGCCAACCAGTACCGCTCCCAGCAGCCGCTTGCCGTCCGCCGAGACAATGATTTTTTTGTAAACCTGATTCGGTTCATCGTTCCACTGATAACTCTGGCTGCCTTCGGTGTTGCCGTGCGCATCACCGATTGAAGCCACATCCACCCCTAGCAGCTTGAGCTTGGTGCTCATGTCAGCACCGGTAAAAGCCTGTTGCTGCTGTTCCTGCTGCACCGACTGGGCCAGCCGTGCAGCGACGGTGCGCGCCATTTGGTAGCCCGGCGCCACCAGTCCGAAAATCTGCCCTTGCCATACCGCACACTCGCCGATGGCGAAGATAGCGTCATCCGAGGTCTGGCAATGATCGTCAATCACGATGCCGCCACGCGTGCCTATCTCCAGCCCGGCCTCACTCGCCAGCCGAACGCGTGGGCGAATACCGGCGGAAAACAGCACCAGATCGGTTTCCAGCGACGTGCCATCGGCAAAATTCATGCGGTGACGCGCCTGCTCGCCTGCCGTAATGGCGAGCGTTTCTTTGTTGGTGTGCACATGCAGGCCCAACGCTTCAATTTTGCGCCGGAGCAACTGGGCACCGCCATCATCCAGTTGCACCGCCATCAGCCGGGGCGCGAACTCCACCACATGGGTTTCCAGCCCCAGTTGGCGCAGTGCGTTAGCCGCTTCCAGCCCCAGCAGGCCGCCGCCGACCACCACGCCGCTGCGCGATTCGCGTGCTTCGGCGGCAATCTCATCCAGATTATCCAACGTGCGATAAACCAGACAGCCGGGGCGATCATTGCCTTTGATTGGCGGTACAAACGCATAGGAGCCGGTTGCCAGCACCAGCCGATCATAAGGCGTTTCCTGACCATTCGCGTCGCGCACACAGCGGCGCTGGCGATCAATCGCCGTCACCTGATAGCCGGTACGCCGCTCAATACCGGTCTGCTCAAAAAAGCCTTCACTGACCATCGACAGCGATTCGGCGCTGCGCCCGGCGAAATACTCAGACAAATGCACCCGGTCATAGGCCGGGTAGCGTTCTTCGCCGAACACCACCACGTGATACTGCTGGTGCAGGCCGCGCTCCACCAGTTGCTCCAGAAAGTGGTGACCGACCATGCCGTGTCCCACTACCACCAATACGGGTTTACTCATGACAGGAATCCTTACGGCTTCAGGCCGACTGTCTATTTCAGGAAAAGAAAGACCAAATAGAAGCGATGACGGTGCCGATGGCAGCCTGGTCTCCATGGCCGCCAACAGTTGCGGACTGTCGTTGACATGACCGAACAGCAGCGCACCGCACAACCGATCATCACGGAATATCAAACGGCGATAATGACCACTGAGCGGATCTGACAGCGAGTGGAGTCGATCCCCCTGTTGCGGGTGCAGTTCCCCTGCACTCACCACATCAATCCCGGTCACTTTCAGGCGCGTGGCGAGTGCTGTCGGCGCGTAATCCGCCACCGGCTGCCCCGCCAGCCTGGCGGCCAGCACATCAGCCTGCGCCAGACAAGGGGCCACCAACCCGACTATTTCCCCGTTCACTTCAGCACATTCGCCAAACGCGCTGATATGCTCATCCTCGGTACGCAACTGCCCATCCACCAGAATGCCGCGCCGGCACGGCAGGCCGCTGTCGCGAGCCAGCTCACATACCGGCGCTACACCGGTCGCCACCACCACCAGACCGGCAGGAAGGCGTGTACCGTCCGCCAGCGCCACCGCCTCGACCCGTCCGCTCCCCTCCAGCGACTGGATTTGCACACCGGTCAGGCAACGGATGCCACGCTCTCGCAACCGGGTAGCCAGTAAATCGCTGGCGACATCGTCAAGCTGGCGCTCCATCAGCCGGGTGTGGCGATGCACTAACGTCACCTCGGCACCGTGCAAGCGCAATGCGGCGGCGGCCTCAATCCCCAATACCCCGCCACCTATCACCACCATAGGCGTCGTTTGCCGTACCGCCGCCCACATCCGCTCGACATCATCCAGCGTGCGAAACCCGGTTACCCCCGGCAGACTGATGCCCGGCAATGGCGGCATAAACGGGCGGGAACCCGTCGCCAGCACCAGGTGGTCATAGGCCAGACGGCGGCGGTTGGTGACCACCTGCCGCGCGGCCCGGTCGATACGCAGGGCTGACTCACCGGTCAGGACGGTGAAGTCCATCGACTCAGGCACCGGCTCCAGTTGCGTTTCCTCAAACGTTTTCTCGCCCCCCAGCACCGATGAGAGCAGCACGCGGTTATAGCCGGCACGTGGTTCGCGGTCGATAAGGGTGATGCGGTAGCGTTGCGGTGCCAGTTGTCCCAATTTTTTTACCAGCCGGGCGCTGGACAGGCCGTTACCGATAATGACCAGATGCGCGATCATCGCTCTCTCCCGTCAGGCCGCGTGCGGCTGCTTCTCATACAGGAAATGCAGCACCTGCTGGCGGTAGTGGTGGTAACGCGGGTCATCCGCCAGCGCCACACGAGCGCGCGGACGTTCCAGCGCCACCGCCATGATTTCCCCCACCGTGGCAGCCGGGCCGTTGGTCATCATCAGCACCCGGTCGGAAAGCAGCACCGCTTCATCCACGTCATGGGTGATCAGCACGATAGTGGTGTTCAGACGCTGCTGAATTTCCATCACCGCATCCTGCAAATGGGCACGGGTTAACGCGTCCAGCGCGCCGAACGGCTCATCCATCAGCAACACCTTGGGTTTCATCGCCAGCGCGCGAGCAATGCCCACCCGCTGTTTCATGCCGCCGGAAATCTCGTTGGGGCGTTTGTTCAGCGCATGACTCATGTGCACCAGTTCCAGATTATGGACAATCCACTCATGCATTTCGGCCTTGCTCATCTGGCCGCGGAACACCTGTTTCACCGCCAGTGCGACGTTGTCGTACGTGGTCAACCACGGCAGCAGCGAATGGTTCTGGAATACCACCGCCCGCTCCGGCCCCGGTCCGTCGATTTCACGGTTGTCACACAGCAAGCCGCCGCGGGTTGGCAGCGTCAGCCCGGCAATCAGATTGAGCAGCGTTGATTTGCCGCAGCCGGAGTGCCCAATCAGGCTCAGGGTTTCCCCGGTATGAATATCGAAACTCACGTTATTGAGCGCCACAAACGAACCGCTGGCGGTGGAAAACTGCTGGCTAACCTGCTGAATACGGATAATTGGTTGATTGCGCATCGATTTCTCCTTACCGGGTTTCATAGCTGAAACGTCTGGCCAGCAACATCAGCCCTTGCTCAAGTAACAACCCGACCACGCCAATCACCAAAATAGCGATGATGATGTTGGGTACATTGAGGTTGTTCCACTCGTTCCAGATCCAAAAGCCGATGCCGATACCGCCGGTCAGCATTTCCGCCGCCACTATCACCAGCCAGGCGATGCCGATAGACAGCCGAACCCCAGTCAGCACGCTCGGCAGCACCGCAGGCAGCAGGATTTTGCGCATGATGGTGAATTCGGACAGCTTCAGCACCCGCGCCACATTGAGGTAATCCTGCGGAATCTGGCGCACCCCTTCGGCGGTGTTGAGGATCATCGGCCAGATGGAGCAGATGAAAATGGTCCAGCTGGATGCCGGCTCGGCGCGCTGAAACAGCAGCAGGCCGATGGGCAGCCACGCCAGTGGGCTGACCGGACGCAACAGCGAAATAAGCGGATTGAACATCGCCGCGATAAACCGGAAACGACCAATCAGGAAACCGGCGGGAATACCCACCAGCGCCGCCAGTCCGAAACCGATGCCGACACGCTTGAGCGATGCCAGCACGTTCCAGCCAATACCCTGATCGTTAGGGCCGGCCACGTAAAACGGGTCGGCAAAAATGGTCTGCGCCGCCTGCCAGGTCTGCCACGGCGTCGGGAAACCTTTGCTGCTCAACGCCGCTATCTGCCAGATTGCCAGCAGCAAAACCATGCCGATACCACCCGGCAGCACCCGCGACAGCCAGTAACTCAGACGCTGCCGCCAGACGGGTCGCGGCATCGCCACCATCGGTTCATCAGGCGGCGGCACGGCTGCCGTTTCAGGCAGCGTGATAACAACAGCATCGGCAGCGCTCGCGTTTTCCGGCTCAGCATCCGGCACGATAGAAAGAATCTGGGCTTGCGTTTTCATGGTCGCTCTCCGTTACTTTTTCACGCTGACGCTGAAGCTGTTGGCATAACCGGCAGGATCGCTGCCGTCCCACCGCTTACCGTCAATCAATACGCTGCTGCGCATCTCACCGGACGGCAGCGGCACGTTGCCGACCGCACTGGCCGCCTGTTTGTAGATATCGATGCGGTTGACCTGACGGGCCACCGCCTGATAATCCGGCTGCTGCGTCAGCAGACCCCAGCGTTTGTGTTGGGTGAGGAACCACATGCCGTCCGACAGATACGGAAAGTTCACTTCGCCGTCATGGTAGAAGCGCATGGCGTGCGCATCCTGCCAGCGTTTACCGGCGCCGTTGTCGTATTGCCCCAACATACGACCGATAATCGTCTCCTCCTGGGTGTTGACGTAGGCGCGACCGGCGATCACGCGGGCGGTTTCGCGCCGGTTATCGTCTGAGCTGTCTATCCAGCGCGAAGCTTCCAGTACCGCTGCGGTTAAGGCACGAGCGGTGTTGGGATTGGCGTTCACCCAGGCGGCGCTGGCGCCGAGCACTTTCTCCGGATGATCCGGCCAGATCGCCTGCGACGTCACGGCGGTAAACCCAAGGCCATCGGTAATCGCACGTTGGTTCCAGGGTTCGCCGACGCAGAAACCGCTCATGTTGCCGATCTTCATGTTCACCACCATCTGCGGTGGGGGGACTACCACGGTGCGCACGTCATCAAACGGGTTGATGCCAGCGGCCCCTAACCAGTAATAAAGCCACATGGCATGAGTACCGGTGGGAAACGTCTGGGCGAAGGTATACGTTCCCGCCGGACTGGCTGATATGAACTTTTTCAGACTGGCTGCATCGTTCACGCCCGCGTCACGCAACGTATTGGACAGGGTGATCGCCTGGCCGTTATTGTTGATGGTCATCAACGCCGCCATATCGTGCTGCGGCCCTGACGCACCGGCCTGCAAGCCGTACAACAACCCATAGAGTACGTGGGCGGCATCCAGTTCGCCGGACACCAGCTTGTCACGTACCGCGGCCCAGCTCGCTTCCTTACTCGGCACAATGGTGATGCCGTATTTCTTGTCAAACCCTTTGACCGACGCCATCACCACCGACGCGCAGTCAGCGGAATAAAGCCGACACGCACCTCTTTCTTCTCCGGAACGTCCGAACCCGCCGCCCAGGCTCGGCTCATCATTCCCGGCAGCAACATGGCGCCACCCAGCGCGGCACTGCCCACCAGAAACTGGCGACGAGAAAACCCCTGCGTTTGGTTACTGGTTTTGTTATCGGTTGTGGAATCACTCATCAACGACACCTCGGCAACCCGCCATTCCGGCGGCAAAAACAAAAAGGCGTCCATAAGCCATGCGAGAATCGCACGCTTATGGACGCCTTTGCCCAGCGCTTTTCCATACCGCCATTAGCACGGAAAAGTCGCAGTAAATTGTTACCGGAGATGAAGCAAGGGATGTGCCAACCTGCCAGATATTTCTGTCATCTGACAGCCTATTGAGTGAAGCATCTATGCCGCGTCGGATAGCCGACGTGTCCCCATGCGGCTATTTTGCTCGCCAGAGGCACAGCGAATATTGAGCTGGATCAATTCAGCTGGGATATCCGATGGATTGAAAAACCAGTCAGTCGCCCTTGCGGACTTGCGCATTGTGGCACAATCACCGCTCGCGGCTGCACTGTTATCAGGCACATTACGCACATTTTGCGTGCAGTTTATGTGCGCTTTATGTGCACTCGTTATACACGCCCGGCGCATGTGTTATGGCGGGTTATCGCAAGGGGGCATCCTGAAAAACATCCGCCACCGCCAGCATGGCGGTAGCAATCTCAATGAGCTTTTTGTTCTGGTTCATCGCCATACGTCGCAGGGTTTTGTAAGCCTCTTCCTCGCTCAATCCACGATGTTGCATCAGCAACCCTTTGGCCCGGTCAATTTGACGACGTTCATCCAGCGTCGCCCGCATCGCCGCCAGTTCATGGTCCAATGCCTGCAAGCGTCGCGCCTGCTGCTGCACCAGCGACAACAACGAACGCCCCAGTTGTGGCCGCACACCGTCGCTATTAAGCCAGCCGCCTTGCCCGGCACTGTTCTGTTCCATCTCCGGGCAAGCGATAAACACCGAATAGCTGTGGTCTTCCCCCTGCTGTGCCGCCATCAGGCCGGCGACATCCGCCTGCTGATCAAGACAGGCTTGCTCGGCGGCGGCAATGCGGTCGCGGCACAGCTGCATCAGCACCTGCGCCAGTCGATCTTCGATCTGCTTCATGGCGTCGATGCGTGCCGTCGCCAGCGCAAACCATTGCAGACCACCTTCCGGCGGCAAGTTCTCCGGTAACCGGGTACAGGCGACGCGGCGTAACCGCTCAAACTCCCGGTCGGTCACCAGCGATTGCCACCGCTCGCGGCTGACGTCATCGGCAAAATTGGCGAAGGTATCGAAACAACGCTCCTGACGATCAATCAAATCCAGCAATGTTTGCTGAACGTTGACCGGAAACTCACCAGCGGCAAATGCGGCAGCGCCGACCGCCCGCTCCTGCCCGGCCAGTTCCTTGCCTTGCATAAAACTGAACATCGCCACCAATGCACGGGCAATGACCGGCTCTGCCGCGGTATCCGACACTTCAAATACCAGCGTCAACAGATGGCGGATAATGTCATTAAACACCGTCATCATGTCTGACTGCGGTAAGACGCGCTGATGCATCTGCTGACGCATCGACGGCAATAATCCCAGGGTATACACCACGCTGGCGGCACGGCTGAACAATCGACTGGCCTGCGGCAGCGACCCGGCACGTTGTGCCAAATCATCCAGTTGCGCCATAAACAACGCCTCGGCCTGTTGCACGTCCTGCTCGCGTTGCGACAATTCATCGGCACACAACCGCCCGTCTGAACACAGGAACAGGTTGGAAGTCCCCCGTTCACGCTGCAACATGTGCACCAGTTGGCTGATGCGCCCCACCAGTTCGCCGCTTTGCAGCAAACCACGCAGGCTGTTCAGCTCACACTGGCGCGATGCCATCAGAAAACGAATTGTCGTTGAAGGGTCCGCTACCATTCTCTCTTCTCTCCACGCAGCATATGATGCAACCATGCCGTCATACCACCATGAAGGGTATTCTCCATGCAAAACCCTTTGTACCCAGACAAACCATAGCCTATTTTAGCATAGTGAAGAGGGCTTCCCTGAACGGGTTCAGTTCTCAACAGGCATGGGACGCAGCCTGAAGAGGAAGTAGCCGGGCGATAACACCTAAGCTATTTGCATGATGGTGAAGGCAAAATGAATAGCGGATGATTAGTTGGAACATGGATTGTCCGCAGGCATGATCTGGTTAAATACAATCCATGCATTTTTGCCATCTGTATAGATCGTCCAGAATTTTCGCCTAAGAAGAACCCCTGCATCTTGCGGAGGGGGGACCCGCCCTATTGCAGTGTTACGGATGCCTGACATTTCGAGCTGCTCAGGTAATACCACATATCTTGATTCAAACACGTACCCCAATGCCGGCAGTTGACGTACGGCACAGTTAACAGGAAACAGATTGCTGTATTGGTTTGTCTCGTTGTCGATGTAGATCTTTTCGGCTTGATAAAGGGAGTCATGCTGATTGATATCACCTACAAGCAGGTTAAGAAGCATCGTCTCATTCATTTGCTTCTGGTGCATCACATTCCCGTAGCTGAAGGAAAATGAGAGAACAACCCACAGCGGAAGCACCATAAGCAGGGACAACCTGCGGTCTACGACCTGCAGAGCACGCTGAAAAAACAGTAGCAAAACAACCAGCAGTGGACCTGCTCCCATCAGGATGCGAGCGCCGGCATTGTCTTCATAATCCGCGACTATCAGCCCAATCCCCGGCAGGCTGAGGATAACAGCGGCCAGAGCGAGAACCAACAGCCCTGTTGTCAGCAGTTTGCCGCCACGGCTGCTGGCAACTATCGCCATAACGCCCCCTTGCACCATCCCGACGAGTGAGATGACTGCCAGAGGCAGGAAAATAGCGGCATTCAATGGGGTGATAAAAAAAGCTACCCGACTGTAATAATAGGTAAAACGAAACAGAAGATCCGGGAGACCAAGGAGGACCACGCCGCCGCGGTCGTGCGTTATCATCTGAAAGAAGGTCAAAAAGTACAGGATGCCGCCGAGTAACAGCGAACCGACAAAAAACAGAACCAGGCGGAGAAGGCGCTGAGGTGAACACTGGCAGGACAGTTGATATAACAGATACGCCCCTGCGAGACCGGTAAAAACATGCAGCGAAATCTGATAAATACCGAGAGCGGCGGCCACGCACACGCCAGATGCCAGAAAGTGAAGCCACGTCGCTCGTCTGCTGAAGGTGATAGCCATAATCATAGCGGAAAGACTTATCGTCGCCGTCACGCAGTCGTATTGATAAGACAGAAGCTGGAGGAAAAACGGGTTGTACCACAGCGGTAGCAGCGTGAGGCAATCAATCAAGTTCGGGTCGCGGAACCAGAAGAAAGCCAGACGGGCTAGCGTCAGAGCGATAATCAGCGCCGCACCCAGCAAGGGGAGCGGAAACAGGTTAGGCTCCGCTGCCGTAACCGACAGCAGATTGATTATAAGGTTGGCAACCATCCGCCCTTCGGCCTGCCAGCCGGTACTGGCCTTCAGGGTTCGCCACGTATCGTCGATATAAAGGTAGTTATTAAGCAGCAGTGGCAAAATAAATATAAGCGCTGCAATAACATAAAAAAGGCTAACCTGAGAACGTGATAAAGGACGGTATAAGAAGGCCATACGAGACGCGATTGATGGAGAGATTGAAGCGAACATCGTCTGGTTCCTTTCTGTCATTTTCATGGGTGTGGCGATCTTAAGCCGTGCGGTGGCCCGGCTGACCCGCTTCTCTCCTGCCGCCGGTGACGCTGTCGATGATGTAGCGTGGTCGTCCTTTTGATTCCAGGAAGATCCGCCCCACATATTCGCCAAGTACGCCTATTCCAATCAGCTGCACCCCGCCGAGAAACAACATGACAGTCATTAGCGAGGCGTAACCAGGAACGGCGTTGCCCCAGAAGAGTTTTGATAAAATGACCCAGGCCCCATACCCCAGCGCCCCCCCGGCGATCAACATGCCAATATAGGTCCATACCCGAAGCGGGAAGGTAGAAAACGAAGTAATGCCATCTAGCGCAAGGTTCCACAACCTCCACGCGTTGAACTTTGATGCTCCTGCCGTCCGTGGCGACCGCTGATATTCAACCACGTCAACCCGACCGCCAACCCAGGACATAATTCCTTTCATGAACAGCAGCCGCTCCTGAAGGCTGAGGATCTGCTCCACGCTGCGCCGGGAAAGCAGGCGGAAATCCCCGACATTCTCTTCAATTTTGTCCCGGCTCAATGCGTTGTGGAGTTGATAATAAAGCCGGGCACTAGTTCGTTTCAAAAACGAGTCACTGGTGCGATCAGACCGCCTCGCCAGAACAATATCAGCGCCAGCCTGCCAGCGGACAACCAGCTCAGGTATAAGCTCAACGGGGTCCTGCAGATCCACATCGATTGGGATGACAGCATCTCCCTGCGCGTATTCCAGTCCCGCAAACAACGCGGACTCTTTTCCGAAATTGCGGCTGAAATTCACCAACACCACAAGTTCATCCCGCATCTGAAGCGCCTCAATGGTTTTCCGGGAAGCATCCGTACTGCCGTCGTTAACGAAGACGATTTCCACAATGCAACATGAATCCAGCGTCTTCAGCCCGCGCAAGGCGCGGTAAAAAGGCATAATGCAGCTTTCTTCATTAAATATGGGGACCACTACCGATAACATCATGATGATGGCTCCCTGAAGACAATGCATCGGGCATAAAGATAACCAAAGACTAAACTGACAGCGGAGAACAGAACCAGAGTCAGCAGTGCAGGAAACCGTAAGTGCTGTCCGGCATACCCGGTTAGTCCGGCAAGAACAGCCATAAAACCGACGTACAATCCAAAACGGGCCAAAGATACAGAAGCCCGAAACGTCCAGCGAGCGTTGATGACGTAACTGCAACTGACCGCCACGCAGAATGCAGACAGGTTTGCTACAGCTTGATCTACGGTAAACACGCCCGTCAGTATCAGAAACACGCTCCAGTGAATCAGCGTATTGATTCCGCCTGTGCACAGATAGCGCATAAAGGCGCTGCGGGGCGATAACATTGCGTTGAAACCTCGTTCCACTGATTCAATTCCCAAGCCAAAGAAAGGTTAATAGTTACTTGGTTTTAGAAGCGCTGCCACTTTTTATAGCAAACGTCAACAAAGACTGTAATCAGACTGTTGACAAAGTCCTGACTCATGGGGCGGGACGTTGATCTAATACAATCAGTACCAATATGCGGCTGGTTGATTCTCAGTTCTCGTTAGAATTGGCAGGATGCCGGGGCGATGGTGAGGTGTCCTCAGTTGATGGTATGCGTTTTGTCACGCTTAACACGAATGACGTGTGCGCCCTGGGCATAAACTAAAGCATGACGGATACATCAGAGATGAATGAACGCTGTAAAAACTCTGTGGTATCGATTGGAATCAAAAGAAAGCAATACCACCTCAATAAATAACAACGGCGCTGGTGCCTGAGAACCAACGCCGTTTCAGCAAGCGGGTTCTACTGGCTACTATCCGGGAACAGGAACGGGTTGATACTGCTGCGGGAAAAGCCTTCCTCTTCCATTTTTACATCCAGCACCAGCGAGGCCAAATCGTCCGCCACCGCTTCCACCCGATGATCCTTCTCCTGATACAGCAACTTCAGATAAGTACCGCAATCGTCGCAGCTTTCCACTTTGATAGCCGCATTCTCATCATCCAGCGACCAGTAGTGCAATTTGCCCGACTGTTCGCAATTGCTGCACTTAACGCGCACCATATGCCATTCGGTTTCACACAGGTTGCAGTGCAGATAACGCAGACCGCTGGTGGTGCCGATCTGCACCACACCGGAAACCGGCATACTGCCGCACACCGGGCAGAATTGGCGATGTTCTCCCTGTTCGGCCTGTGCACGCCCCGGCAGTTGCGTGGCCATCTGCGCCCAGTACAACGACAACGCGGCCCAGACAAACGGGGCTTTATCGTTGTTTTCCGCAGTGAATTGCTGGGCGATCAGCGCGTCTGCCAGCGCATCCCACTGCTGAACCGACATTTTCTCCAGGTTTTCCAGCGTGGCAAGCACCTGGCCGCTGGCATTAGCCTTGAGTTCTTCAATCAACGCCTTGAGCAACACATGCCAGTGCGGATCGCGCGCCAGCGTGGCGGCATCCAGCGGTAACCGACCCGCGCTGTGGTGCAACACGTCGGTTAAATCCTTCTCCAGAGGGTGGTCATGGCGCACTTTTTCCTGTGCTTCTACCACCTCGGCGGCAAACAGCAGGTAATCCGCCAGCGGGTGATCCTGCGCCAACTGGTGCAAGCGCTCAGCTCGGCCACGGTACAGACTTTTCAGGTTAGCAAACAGCAAAGGAGGAATGACGCCGATGGTTGAGGTTTTCTCACTGTCGGCCAGTTGCTCCTGCGGCACAATACGAATACTCATCAGGTGATATTTCCTGTTTATCCATGTTGAATAGGCCACGCCCTTATGGCGCCGGTCCCGTTCTGATGCCCTCATGTTAACAGGTTATTCCCTACAATAAGGAGCGATTTTCCGAACTGTGCTCAGGCGTAGAAAACATCAGCCAAACTGGATGGACACAACCGGCCATCAACCGCACAATTGGGCGGCTGTCCTATACTGAGCGTATCCAGGCAGCTTCCATTTATTTCGTATGGCGGAATGCACATGATGAAGACACGCCGCCGATGCGCATAACAATAACGCTGTCTAACGCTGGAAACGACATACATGACTGCAGTGAATTCTCACAATCCCACATCGGGCGCTGAATGGGTTTACCGCAAAATTGCCTGGCGGTTGATTCCCTTTTTGTGCCTGTGCTATCTCGCCGCTTATCTTGATCGCATCAATATCGGGCTGGCGAAACTACAGATGGCGAATCAGTTGGCGCTCAACGATGTCGCCTTTGGTCTGGGCGCCGGGTTATTCTTCGTCGGCTACATCTTGTTTGAAGTGCCGAGCAACCTGATTCTGCAACGCGTCGGCGCCCGCATATGGATTGCACGCATCATGATCAGTTGGGGGTTGCTGTCTGCCGGGACAATGTTCGTCACTACGCCAACCCAGTTCTATGTACTGCGTTTTTTACTTGGCGCGGCGGAAGCCGGCTTTCTGCCCGGCGTGCTGTTCTACCTGACACGCTGGTTCCCCTCCTGGCGGCGTGGGCGCATTATTTCACTGTTTATGATCGGTCTGCCGCTCTCAAGCGTAGTGGGCGGCCCGCTGTCAGGCTGGATCATGTCGTATTTTGATTTGGCTTACGGGTTGCACGGCTGGCAATGGATGTTCCTGCTGGAGGGCCTGCCAAGCGTACTGCTTGGCGTGCTGACCTTCTGGCTGCTGCCGGAAGCGGTTGATCAGGCGCACTGGCTGAGCGAGACGGATAAAGCGCAGGTACACGCCGATCTGGCGATAGATACCCGTGAAGCACCTCATCTGAAGCACCGTTTTCGTGACGGCTTCCTGAACCTGAAAGTCTGGATGCTGGGCGGCATCGACTTTTCAATTTTGCTGTGCGCTTATGCCATGGGGTTCTGGCTGCCGACCTTCATTAAAAAGGCCGGCGTGGCCGATCTTGGGCAGATTGGTTTGTTGACGGCGGTTCCCAGCCTCGCGGCTCTGGCGGGCATGGTGCTGCTTGGCGTCAGCTCTGACCGGTTGCGCGAACGGCGCTGGCACATCATCGTGCCATTTTGGCTCGGTGCGGCGGCGATGGCGGCCAGCACCCTCTTCACCCAAAACATCGTGATGACGGTGTTGCTGTTCTCGGTGGCGCAGGCCGCCATCATCGGTACTGTGCCGGTGTTCTTCAGCCTGCCGGCCACCTTTCTCACGGGCACCGCCGCCGCCACCGGATTCGCGCTGGCCTGTTCGCTGGCGAATATCGCCGGTCTGGTCAGCAATTCAATCATGGGGTTTGCGATGGAGTTAACCGGCAGCGGTAGCGGCGCGCTGTGGTTCTTTGCTTTCTGCCTGCTACTCAGCTCACTGCTGGTGGTGGCGCTACCGGCAAAACTGGTCAATAGGTGAGTTAGGCTGTAGGCAAACAGCCATGTTGCTTTGTGAACGAGTAAGTTTGTCTGATCAGGGAAGTGTTTCGTGCAAGATAAACGGTATCGTTTCTTTGTTACCTCATCGCACGCACGACAAGGAGAGGCTCAACGCCGCCTCTCCTTGACCTGGTTTGCAATGAGGATCAGTGCTTATCCTGCCCTTTGGATTGCAGCTCACGATACCAGCGAGGATGATGTTTCTTCGCCCAACTGCTGGATACCCAGCCCTCCACCATCGCAGTGATGGTGCCCTTCACCCACAACGCAGCGTACACATGCACCATGATGGTTAGGATCAACCCGACAGCGGATACCGAATGCACCACCAGAGCCGCGCGGATCACCGGAATGGAGAATGACGGCGCGAAGTATGGCCGCCAGACAACAATCCCGCTCGCCAGCAACAGCAGCAGGCAGAGAATCGCCAGCCAGAACACACACTTTTGACCAAAGTTATAACGACCGGTATCGCCAACTTCTTCGTTACGGGCGATCTTGTGGATGTTCTTCGCCCACTCCAGATCGCTGCGTTCAATCAGGTTGTGTTTCCAGTAGCGTAAAAACATCAGCAGGAAAGCGACAAACATCACCACCCCGACAAACGGGTGCAGGATGCGCGCCAGTTGCGGCGTACCCAGCACATTCATCAGCCAGTTGAGCGACGGGAAGAAAAACCCCAGCCCGCTCAGTGCAGCGAACACAAAACAGAACGCCACAATCCAGTGATTAATGCGCTCAGGGGCGCTGTAACGCTGAATCCGATTACTCTTTTTCATGCTGCTTGCCCTCATGGTGCGCGTCATCGTCCTCTTCTACCCGGTTCGGGCCGATACCCACGTAGTGGAATACGCTGGCCGCGAAGGTGGCGGCAAAGCCGATGGCCGCCAACGGTTTCCAGATGCCTTTCCAGAAGGTGACTGCCGGGCTGATGCTCGGATTAGCCGGCAGGCCGTTGTACAACTCCGGCCTGTCTGCGTGGTGCAGCACGTACATCACGTGCGTGCCGCCCACCCCTGCCGGGTCGTACAGACCGGCGTTCTTGTAACCCCGGCTGTTCAGGTCTTTCACCCGCTCAGTTGCCAACACTTTCATTTCGTCCTTGGTGCCGAAATGAATCGCGCCGGTCGGGCAGGTCTTCACGCATGACGGTTCCTGACCCACTTCGACCCGGTCAACACACAGGGTGCACTTGTACACCTTGTTGTCGTCCTTGTTGATGCGTGGCACGTTGAACGGGCAGCCAGCAATACAGTAGCCGCAACCGATGCAGTGTTCAGACTGAAAATCGACGATGCCGTTGGCGTACTGGATAATCGCCCCTTCCGACGGACACGCCTTCAGGCAGCCCGGATCGGCACAGTGCATACAGCCGTCCTTGCGGATCAGCCACTCCAGTTTGCCGTTTTCCTCGAACTCCGCGAAACGCATCACCGTCCAGGATTTGGCGCTCAGATCGGTCGGGTTGTCATAGACACCAACGTTGTGCCCCACGTCATCGCGGATGTCATTCCACTCGGAGCACGCCACCTGACAGGCTTTGCAGCCGATACAGGTAGTGACGTCGATCAGTTTGGCAACCTGCTCTTTGTGGTTGCGGGCCTGCGGCGGCGGCGTCAGTGAGTTGGTCGCGGAGCGACGGATGATATCTTGTGATTGCATTGCCATAGTGTTTCTCCGCGACTACGCTTTTTCCACATTGACCAGAAACGCCTTGTATTCCGGCGTCTGACTGTTGGCGTCACCGACATGCGGCGTCAGGATATTCGCCATAAAGCCTTTCTGGGTGGTGCCTTCAAAGCCCCAGTGACAAGGCACGCCGATGGTTTCCACCGGTTTGCCCTGAATCGTCAGGGTACGGATACGCTTGGTGACGACCGCTTTCGCCTTGATATAGCCTCGTTTGCTGCTGACTTTCACCACATCGCCGGCCTGAATGCCCCTGAGCTTCGCCAGCCCTTCGCCGATTTCAACAAACTGTTCCGGCTGAACGATGGCGTTAAGTCGCGCGTGCTTGGTCCAGTGGCGGAACAACTCGGTAATCGAATACGTGGTGGCGACGAACGGAAACTCCTCCGCCGTTCCCATACGCGAGCGGTCCGCTTCCAGAATGCGCGCGACCGGGTTGATTAGCGCCTTGCTGTACACCGGGTTAGTTTTCAGCGGCGATTCGGTTGGCTCGTAATGCGCCGGGAACGGACCTTCCGCCATTTTGTCGATGGCGAACAGACGGCCCAGTCCCTCAGCCTGCATGATGAACGGCCCGGCAGCACTGCCCGGTGGCACAGTGGCGGCAAAATCCGGCACGTCAACGCCGGTCCACTTCTGACCATTCCAGCGAATCAGCTCACGTTTCGGGTCCCACGGGCGACCTTGCTCGTCCGCCGAAGCGCGGTTATAGAGAATTCGGCGGTTCTGTGGCCAGCACCAGGCCCATCCCGGCGTACAACCGAGGCCCGACGGGTCGGCGTTGTCGCGGCGCGCCATCTGGTTGCCCGCCTCTGTCCACGAGCCGGTGTAAATCCAGCAAAAACTGGCGGTAGAGCCATCATCGCGCAACAGAGAGAAGTCAGGCAGCAGTTGGCCTTTCTTCAGCAACAGGTTGCCTTTGTCATCGAACAGATCCGCCAGCGCGCGACCATTGGCCTCTTTGGTGATCTCTTCGGCGGACGGATCTTCCGGCTGCTGGTAATCCCAGCTCATATTGAGCACAGGCGCCGGATTCGCGCCGCCTTCTTTGGCATACAGCTCGCGCAGACGCAGAAACAGACCCGCGATGATTACGCCATCGTGACGAGCCTCACCCGGTGGCTCAGCGCCCTGATAGTGCCACTGCAACCAACGACCAGAGTTAACGATGGAACCGTTTTCTTCAGCAAAACAACTGGACGGCAGGCGGAACACCTCGGTCTGAATCTTAGCGGGATCAACATCATTCAGTTCGCCGTGGTTCTGCCAGAAATTGGAGGTTTCCGTCGCCAGCGGGTCGATGATCACCAGATATTTCAGCTTCGCCAGCGCATCGCGCGCCTTATTGGAGTCCGCAAAGGCGGCTATCGGGTTGAAACCCTGCACGATGTAGCCATTGACCTTACCATCCAGCATCATGCGGGAGTAAGCCAGCGCATCGTAGCTTTTGTCCCATTTCGGCAACCAGTCGTAACCCCAGTCGTTCTCTTTTTGCGCCTTATCGCCCCAAAAGCTCTTCATCATGCTGATAAAAAACTTAGGTGTGTTCTTCCAGTAGTTGACCTGATCCGCCAGCAACGCTTTCGGGGTGATCTGATCCAGATAGTCTTTCAGCGTGGTCTGTTTTTCCGACGGCAACGGCATGTAGCCCGGCAGGTTCAACGACAGCAAGCCCAGATCGGTATAGCCCTGAATGTTGGAATGACCGCGCAATGCATTCACGCCGCCCCCCGCCATGCCGACGTTGCCCAACAGCAACTGAATCATCCCCGCAGTACGGATCATCTGCGCACCGGCGGTGTGTTGCGTCCAGCCCAATGCGTACATGATGGTCGCGGTGCGATCCGGCACACAGGTTGAGGCCAGCAAATCACAAATGGTGAGAAAATCCTGTTTTGGCGTGCCGCAAACATTCGTCACCAGATCCGGCGTGTAACGGCTGACATGCTCTTTCAACAGGTTCCAGACGCAACGCGGATGGCTCAGGGTGTCATCGCGTTTGGCAAAACCGTTTTCATCCAGTTCATACTGCCAGCTGGTGCGGTCATACTTACGCTCCTTTGCGTCGTAGCCGCTGAAAATACCTTCATCAAAATGGTAATCATCACGCACGACCAGACTGGCGTTGGTGTAAGCCTTCACATATTGCATCTGCACCTTGCCGTGGCTCAGCAGGTAGTTCACCACACCCAGCAGGAAGGTGATGTCGGAACCGGCGCGAATCGGCGAGTAGAGATCCGCGACGGCGGCGGAACGGTTGAAACGCGGGTCAACCACGATCAACTTGGCACCATTGTGAATTTTGGCTTCTACCGCCCATTTAAAACCAACCGGGTGCGCTTCCGCCGGGTTGCCGCCCATCACCAGAATGATGTTGGCGTTTTTGATGTCTACCCAGTTGTTGGTCATGGCGCCACGGCCAAAAGTCGGCGCCAGCGCCGCCACCGTTGGAGCATGACAGAGGCGTGCCTGGGTATCGATACCGACCATCCCCAGCGCACGAGAGAATTTCTGATCAAGAATCCCAGTTTCATTACTGGCTGCTGACGAGCACAACATCCCGGTGGTCAACCAACGGTTAACCGTCACCCCGGCGGCGTTTTTCTCGACGAAATTGGCGTCACGGTCTTTTTTCATCAGGCGGGCGATACGTTCAAACGCCTCTTCCCAACTGATGCGTTGCCACTTGTCAGACCCTGGTGCGCGATATTCCGGGTATGTCAGACGCTGATCGCTGTGGATAAAATCCACCAGACCCGCGCCTTTCGGGCACAGCGCCCCCCGGCTGACCGGATGATCCGGATCGCCTTCGATATGGTAAATGGAGGCGTTGGCGTTTTTAGCGCCATCGCCGAGGCTGTACATCAAAATGCCGCACCCGACTGAACAGTAGGTGCAATTATTGCGCGTCTCTTTGGCGCGCAATAATTTATATTGCCGCGTTTCGGCTAACGCCGCGCTGGGTGAAAAGCCCAGTGCGGTGACCGTCGTTCCGGCCATACCGCCTGCGCATATTTTAAAGAACTGTCTTCTGCTGACCTGCATGGGAGATTCCTCGCACGACATCACTCAGAGCTATACCCGTCATACGTCGAATTGCAGGTCCATCGGCTGTGCTATCAGGCTCACCTGAGCCCTACCCTGAAAAGGCAACGCGCGGCGTTGTTCAACACGTTGTCCCGCAACTCTGATTATTGGGGGTAATATCGTATTTTATGTATTAATACTTTATTAATATGAATGAATGCTGACAGGGTGAGTGCATAAAACCCTATCAAACATATGTATTATGTACCGACGAATAAAAAGCGCCAATTAATTATCTCAATAACAACAAATAAGTCACAATTCGTCGTAGCACGGCTGTTTTTTAACGTTATCACACAGTTAAGAATAATCATTCTCATTATCAATGAGGATCAACCCCTTGTATCGCTGTATATTTATTTACATATCGATTGCAGGCGAGTGTTCTCTTCCACGTTATACCAACAAGAAATAATTAAGATTTTCTTTATAAACAAAACAAAGTATCTGTTCCTTCGACAAAAGAGGAATACCACGTCTGATGATAAAAAAATAAATACCGCAGACGGCGTAAAATAAATAACGCCCGACATGATATGACCGTGAATCGATTATTTTTGATGGGAAACGATAAATAACGCGGGTTACCGATCAGGACGAGGAGAGTGCGTTTTTCAACAACATCGCCAACGCGATAATGGCGTTTTCTGTTTTCTCCTGCCATTCGAAGGAGGTATTCATACGGAAATAGCGATCAAACTTATCGCTGGTAGTGAACATCCTGCCCGGCGCAATACTGATGCCTTGCACCAGCGCCTGCTGATAAAGTTCAACGCTATTGAACCCTTGCGGCAGCGCCAGCCACAGAAAATAGCCGCCGTCAGCGTAATAAATATCCACACCGGCAGGAAAATGCGCCTTCATCGCCTGATACAACCGATGCTTGCGTTGCTCCAGAGTACGTCGTAAGCGCCGCAAATGGCTATCGTAACTACTGGTCGCCAGATAATCGGCCACCGCCAATTGCATCGGTGCACTGGCAGACAGTGTACTCATCAGTTGCAGCCGCTGGACACCTTGCGCAAAGCGGCCTGCCGCCACCCAACCAACACGAAATCCGGCGACCAGATTTTTTGAAAACGAAGAGCAGTGCAGTACCTGGCCTTGCGTATCCAACGCTTTGACCGGCAGCGGCCGATGAGGACCGGCGTACAGCTCACTGTAGACATCATCTTCAATCAACGGTACCTGATGCTCGCTCAACAGCGCGGCCAGTTGCTGCTTTTTCTCCCATGCCAGCGTACAACCGAGCGGGTTATGAAAATTGGTCATCAGCCAGCAAGCGCGGATCGGATAGTCCTGCAATGCCTGTCGCAATGCCGCCAGATCAATACCGGTATGCGGATGCGTGGCGATAGCGATGGCTTTCAGTTGTAAACGTTCGATAGCCTGCAATGCGCCGTAAAACGACGGTGATTCCACCACTACGTAATCGCCGGGGCGAGTCAACATCTGCAAGCTGAGGTTGAGTGACTCCATCGCGCCGCTGGTAATGACTATTTCCTCCGGCGATACCGCGATACCTTGCAGCGCATAGCGCTGGGCAATCTGTTTGCGTAGCCGCTCGTTGCCGGGCGGCAGGTTGTCCAGCGCACTCTCCGGTTGCATACGGCGCGCTACCGTTGCCAGTGAGCGCGTCAGTTGACGTTGGGGAAATAACCTTGGGTCGGGAAAAGCAGAACCAAACGGCACCATACCGGGTGAACGGCTGGCGTGCAACACATCGAAGATAAAGCGATTGACGTCAACCTTTTCCGTCAGATGCACCACATCGCCACTGGCTGGCGGCGCAATCGGCCTTTCAATACTCGGCGCGGCGTAATAGCCAGACTGCGGACGCGACACAATCCAGCCCTGACTTTCCAGCAACTGGTAGGAATGAAGCACCGTCATCAGGCTCAGGCCGGATTGCACCACTTTTTCGCGCAGCGACGGCAGTTTTTCCCCCGGTTGCCAGATACCCGCCTGTAACTGCTCGCGCATCTGGTCAGCCAGTTGTTCGAACTTAGCCAGTGCCATGCTCCTTAGCGGGACAACGCCTGCCGGACAAAATCCCGCAGCAACCGCCGCGCCCACACCGGTTCAGCGCTGTCGGTGATTTCCGGCAAGGCGCAGTGGCGCAGGCAGGCGTTCATCACTGCCGCATCCATTTCCGGGTGAAACTGGAATGATAAGGTATGCGACGTGTAACGAATAATCTGGCATCCATCCTGTTCCGATGTCGCCAGCACCTGAGCACCCGGCGGCGGTGTCACCACCGACTGGAGATGGCTAAGGTAGGCGCTGAATTGCGTCGGCATCGTTGTCAGCAGCGCATCAGTTACGGCATGGTCATGCAGCGTTACCGTCTTCAGCCCCATTTCCCGCCCATTAGGGTTATCCGCCACCGTGCCGCCCAACGCATGAGCTAACAGTTGATGACCGTAGCACACGCCCAGCACCGGCAACCCGACCTGCACGCTCTGGCGTAGCCACTCAGCGGTACGCTCGCTCCAGTCCAGCCGGTCAGTCACCATCGACCAGGAGCCGCTGATAATAGCGGCATCATGCTCGCCGGGATGCGGCAAGGCGTCACCGGCGTCTGGCCGCACCACATGCAGTTGCACGCCTTCATCGGCCAGTGCGCTGCAAAACCAGTCAGCCTGCTGACCGACAGCCTGCGCGATAGGCTCAGGGGGTTCACCCATCTGTACGATGAGTAAAGAAGGAGAGCGTAATGAGGAAGGACAATCTGCGTTTCGCATCGTCATAGCGCGTCGCTGGCCTCGAAGAACGGTAAACAAGATGAGTTTTGAACGTATCACGCAGGACGCGCCCTGTCATCGCTTCATGCTGTTGATTTTTATTCACCGCGATAAAGGCACTCAGCCCCTTCAACGCGCAGCGGTTGAACGATAGGCCAGAGAAAAAACATCGTAGAAATAGAGGTACCCCTTGGTTTGCAACAAACGGGCGATCCCCTCTTTTACCGCGGCAGCGACCTGCGGATTATGCAGCAATGCCTCCAGCGTCTGTGCCGACACATGGCGACTGTTATACCACTCGCCGTTGTAGCACACCCGCAGATCCAGCGTGTCGATATCTTCAAAGCGATAGCGCGGGTTGATATCCATCGACATCGCCAGCGACATCAGCGCCAGAAACAACGTAAACCCCACCACATAAGGCAGGCCGAAATAGGGTGCGTACCACAAAATCAACGCCACCGGCACATAACTCGCCAACATGCCGCCGAATAAATAAGGGTGGGTTACCATAAACCGGCGACTGAAACGGATGCGATTATCACGCCGCTCCTCACGATTCAGACGTTCGATTTCTTCATTCAGAATGCGTTTCACTTCGTCCATACCGAATCCTCTGCCGCTGCGTATTGGTGCGCAACGGTAGCACGGCGCACCCCATCAGAACAGATACAATCCGGTGAAAAAAAGCTATAACAGTCAGCCCCACGTTGACAGACGACTGGCGGCGATCAACGCCTGCCCCAGCGCCAGCCCACCGTCGCCAGCCGGTAAACGCGACGGCATCAGTAGCCTAAACCCGGCCAGCCGTTCACGTAACAGCGTGACCAGCAAACGGTTATGCATCACCCCGCCAGAGCACGCCACCGTGTTCAGCCCATGTTCCCGCGCAGCCTGACACACCAGCGCCGCCAGCCCGTCCGCCAGCGCCACATGAAAGGCAAAAGCGCGGTCAGCAGGGGTAGCGTGATACGCCAGAAACTGCCGCCAAAAGGTTGCCAGATCCAGTTGGTTAGCGAACAGCGGCAACGTCACCGGCGGCGCGTCATCCTGATGCTGGCGGGCTTGTGCTTCCAGCCAACAGGCGGCTTCGCCTTCCCAGCTCTGCTCGCCGGCAAACCCACAGGCGGCGGCTACCGCGTCAAACAACCGACCGGCAGACGACGCCAGTGGCGCGTTAAGACCCCGCTCGATAGCGCGTGTCAGCAACGCTCGCGCACCAGCAGGGATAACGCCGCTTTCAGGCACGGTTTCCCAGTCTGGAACGAACGCCAAAAACTGAGCCAGCAGATTACGCCACGGCTGGCGTGCCGCCAGATCGCCGCCCGGCAGCGCCACCGCCGGTAAACCGCCCACATGCCGGCACTGGGTATAATCCACCCACAGGCATTCACCGCCCCACCAGCGGTTATCACCGCCATAGCCGATACCATCCAGTGCCAGCCCGATGACCGGCCCGGCGTCGCGCGGCCACTGATGCTCCGCCAGACAAGCGACGATATGCGCGTGATGATGCAACACCTCAATGCAGGGAATGCCCAACTGTTCCGCCTGCTGCTGCCCCAAACGACGGCTGACGTAACCAGGGTGCGCATCCACCGCGATGGCCTGTGGCGTAAAGCGGTAAATATCGGCAAACAGCCTTTGTGCCTGCCGATACTGCTGTTCCACCTCGTCATCAGCCAGGTCGCCCAGATGCTGGCTGACGATGGCAGAGCTATCGCGCAGCAGGCAGAAAGTATTTTTGAGATCCGCCCCCATCGCCAGCAATGCCGGCTGTTCGCTGAACCCCGGCGGCAACGGCAAGGCATCCGGCACATAACCACGCGAGCGCCGCAGCATCTCCGCCTGTTCACCCTGCATTCTCACCACCGAGTCATCAACACGCTGCACAATATCGCGGTCATGCAGCAACCACAGATCGGCGATACCCGCCAGTTCATCCAGTGCCTGCGAATTATCCAGCGCGGGTGGCTTACCGCTGGCGTTGCCGGAGGTCATCACCAGCGCTCGGCCCACCGCTGCCAGCAGCAGGTGCTGTAATGGGTTGGCAGACAACATCAGCCCGACTTCATCCAGACCGGGGGCAATCCCAGCCGCCAGAACGCCATTTTGTCGCAACGGCAATAATACAATCGGCGCTGCCGGGCTTTGCATTATGCGTAGCGCCGACGCAGACTCCGCCACGCGACTGCACCGCGCCAGCCAATCGACATCCGGCAGCATCACCGCCAGCGGCTTGGCCGGGCGATGTTTGCGCTCACGCAGCCGTACCACCGCCTGCGCATTGGTGGCATCACAGGCGAGATGAAACCCGCCCAGCCCTTTTACCGCCACGATCTGCCCGGCACACAATGCCGCCGCTGCCTGTATGATGGCGTCATCACCGCGTGCCACGGTTCCGGATGCATCGCTCAGCCACACCTGCGGCCCGCAGGTTGGGCAGGCGTTAGGCTGGGCATGAAAGCGCCGATCCGCCGGATGCTGATACTCCTGCTGACAGGTGGGGCAAAACGGGAACGCCGCCATGGCGGTATTCGGGCGGTCGTACGGCATCTGGCGAATAATGGTAAAACGCGGGCCGCAGTGGGTGCAGTTGATAAACGGATAACGGTAGCGGCGATCGCACGGATCAAACAGCTCCTGACGGCAGGCATCACAGGTCGCCGCATCCGGGACAATGTGGGTATCCATCTGCCCGGCACCGCTGTGTTCAATGATGAAATCGTCCGGTGGTGTTTCCCAGCGATAAGGCTGGCAGGTGACCTGGTCAATCTGCGCCAACGGCGGGCACTCGGCGTGCAACGCCGCGATGAAATCCGCCTCAGCGCTCGCAGGCCACAGCCGGACTAACACCCCCGCGCCGTCATTCAGCACACTGCCTTTGGCACCAAGCCGGTGAGCAATTTGCCAGACATAAGGCCGAAACCCCACCCCCTGCACTTTGCCCTTAACGCGAATTTCAACGCCTGATGTCGTCTGTACATTAATTGCTGACATAGGTAAGAACCTATACTTGGGATCTATAGGATGAAGTTTCTACAGCAAAGACGCGAATGTTCGTTTTTTCTGCGTCAAAAACTGTGCTGAGGTGGGCGGCTTCGCCGGGTGAGCCGCATGGATGCGGCGAAAGCCCGTGCCGCGTCGGACAAAAACGCGAAAAGCGTTTTTGAACAGCGTTTACGCTGGCCCGCAGGGCGAGCCACAGCATGTGGCGAGTAATCGCGTCACGGGCGGCCCGAACAGCGAAGGCGAACGCCGAAGGGACCGCGCAGCGGCACAGTTTAGCTACCAGCCAGTGGTCAAGGAGAGGCGGCGTTTGAGCCTCTCCTTGTCGTGCGTGCGACGAAATAACAGAGAAACCATATGGCTTATCGCGCACGAAATCCCTCACCATCTTGCCGATAAAAACAGTTCGGCTGTTTATCAACAGCTGCTTGTCAGCAAATCCTCGGCATGGGCTCGCTGTGGGGTAAATCCAGCAGGCGGGAGGTGCCGAATACGCCGCACAGGCGTACCTGTTTTTTGTCGGTGACGCTGCCTATTACTGCTGCATCGCGCCCCAGCGGGTGAGACTGTAATGCGTCCAATACCCGGCTTTCCGCTTCTGGCGACACCGCCAGCACCAGTTTACCTTCATTGGCGAAATTGAGTGCTTCCAGCCCCAGCAGTTCACAGATGCCGCGCACCGCCGTTTTGACCGGTAACGCGCTCTCCTGCACTTCCATGCCGCAACCGCTGGCCTGAGCGAACTCGTGCAAAATCGCCGTCACCCCGCCACGGGTGGCATCGCGCAGAGCGCGTACGCCGTCAATCTGGCGCAGCGGCGCAATCAACGGCGCCAGTACCGCGCAATCGCTGGTCAGTTCTGCTTCCAGTCCCAGTTTCTCGCGTAAATTCAGAATAGTGGCACCATGATCTCCCAGCGTACCGCTGACGATCAAACGGTCACCGGGGCGAATTTCACCGGTGCCCCACTGCACATGTGGTGGAATCACGCCAATACCTGCGGTATTGATGAAAATTTTGTCCGCTGCACCGCGCGGCACCACTTTGGTATCACCGGTGACGATTTGGATACCGGCGTCGCGGGCGGTTTGCGCCATCGAATTGACGATGCGCAGTAGCGTTTCTCCCGCCAGCCCCTCTTCGAGAATAAAGCCACAAGAGAGGTAACGCGGCACTGCGCCGCTCACCGCCAGATCATTAGCGGTGCCGCATACCGCCAGCTTGCCGATATTACCACCGGGGAATTCGATCGGGTCGATAACATAGCTGTCGGTGGTAAACGCCAGCCGATCACCCTCGGCATTCAGCTCCGCCAGCGACAAACGCGCCTGATCTTCACGTTCCGCTAATAATGGGTTATCGAACGCCTGCAGGAACAGGCCTTCGATCAACTGCTGCATTGCCTGCCCGCCGCTGCCATGCGCCAGGGTAATTTCTTTTGGCAATAAGGTGTTCTTCATCAGGCGCACTCCCGTCGATACTGGTAATAAGCGGCGCAAGCGCCTTCTGAGGACACCATCAACGCGCCGATAGCATTTTGCGGTGTACAACGCTGACCAAACAACGGGCAATCACCCGGTTTGCAACGCCCGGTGAGCACATCACCGCAACGCGATAACGGCTCATCCGCTACCTGCTGCTGTTGTGGTTTGAAACGGCGCTCGGCATCAAATTCAGCGTACTCCGCCCGCAATTGCATACCGGAATTGGCAATTTCGCCCAACCCACGCCATTCACTGCTGGCCTTGGTTTCAAATACCTCGGCCATCGCCTGCTGCGCCAGCGTATTACCACTGTCCGGCACAATACGACGATACTGGTTTTCCACTTCACAACGTTCATCATGCAGTTGTTGCACCAGCATCAACAGCGCCTGCAGGATATCCAGCGGCTCGAAACCCGTAACCACGAATGGTTTATGGAACTGCTGGCACAGCGGCTGATAAGGATACGCGCCAATCACCATACTGACATGTCCCGGCGCCAGGAAACCATCAATGCGCAAATCCGGCTGCTCCAGCAGGCTTTTCAGCGTCGGGATGATGGTAATGTGCTGGCAAAACAGCGAAAAGTTGTGGATACCACGGCGTTTGGCTTGTTGCAGGGTCAGCGCGGTGCTCGGCATGGTGGTTTCAAATCCCAGTCCGAAGAACACCACTTGCCGATCAGGAAATTGTTCCGCCAGCGCCAGCGCATCCAGCGGGGAATAAACCACCCGAACATCAGCGCCGTGGCGGCGGGCATCCTGCAACGAACCGTTGCGGCCCGGCACTCGCATGGCATCGCCAAAGGTGCAGAAAATCACTTCCGGGCGAGCGGCTATCTCCAGACAGGCATCGATCCGCCCCATCGGCAGTACGCACACCGGGCAACCCGGCCCATGCACAAACTCGATTTCCGGCGGCAGTAGCCGGTCAATACCGAACTTGAAAATGGCATGGGTATGCCCGCCGCACACCTCCATCAGTTGCAACGGGCGCGCCTTTAAATGCGGCATGTCATCAACCAGCGCCTGAATGCGCTGCAATAGCGATTTCGCCAGTGCGGGATCACGAAATTCATCAACGTACTGCATAAATGGCTCCGGTTTGCCTGACTTCATCCAGCTCCAGTCCAACCGCCTGCATGGATTGCAGCGCCGCCAGCGTTTCCTGTGCTTCCTGCTCATCGAGCAAACTCATGGCGAAACCGACATGCACCAGTACCCACTGGCCTACCAACTCTGCCGGATCGCCTTCACATACCAGCGCAATATTTACCTCGCGCTGTACACCACACACATCCACCCGTGCCGGATAATGCAGGTCCGGCCCGACAGCGACCACTTTACCGGGAACGCCCAAACACATGGTTAGACCCCTGACAGCAGTGACGGTTGTGACGGCGTTTGCGCCCCCAAAAGCTGGGCTTCCAGCCAGGCCAACCAGGCTTCCATCCCTTCACCAGTACGCGCAGACAACGCAATCACCTCGATCTGCGGATTAACGCGACGCGCGTTAGCAACACAAGCGTCGAGATCGAAATCCAGATACGGCAACAGATCGATCTTGTTGATGATCATCAGCGATGCCGCGGCAAACATGTGCGGATACTTAAGCGGTTTGTCTTCGCCTTCAGTGACCGACAACACCGCGATTTTGTGCCGTTCCCCCAAATCGAAACCGGCGGGACACACCAGGTTGCCAACGTTTTCGATAAACAGCAGGCTCTGATTTGGCAGTTGCAGTCGGTGCATGGCGTCATGCACCATCTGCGCATCCAGATGACAGCCTTTGCCGGTATTAACCTGAATCGCGGGTACGCCGGTAGCGCGAATGCGTTCAGCATCGTTCGTGGTTTGCTGGTCGCCTTCGATCACCGCGCACGGCACGCGCTCACGCAGCAAGTGCAAGGTATTGGTCAGCAGCGTAGTTTTGCCGGAGCCGGGGCTGGACACCAGATTCAACGCCAGAATCTGGTCGGCGTCGAAATGCTCGCGGTTATGCGCCGCCAGTTGGTTATTTTTACTCAGCACATCCATTTCTATCTGCAACAACCGCTGCTGGCCGATACCCGGTGCGTGAGTACCTGCCGCGCCCTGCCCGTAGTGCAGGTGGTGTTGCTGCTCCACCGGCTGGAAACGTTCTTCCGGCAGAGTGTGTTCGTGTGAATGATGCGCGTGGTCATGGTGGCTATGATGTGCATGAGAATGATGTTCATGCGCGTGATGTCCATGGGAATAGTGCCCATGCCCATCATCTTCATGCTCGTGACGCGCGGCACCATGATAATGGTGATGCACATCGCCATGGTGATAATAGTAATGGTGATGATGAATAATCACACTGGGCGCTACGTCGTCATGATGATGGTCATGCCCGTGATCGTGGTCATGATGGTGAGGATGCGAATGCACATGATCATGACTGTGGCTATGTTCGTGGTGGTGATCGTGCGTATGGGGATGGTGGTGTGAATGCGCAGGTTCATCGCCCTCTATCCGGCGTTCTCCCTCGCCACAACCGCATGTGGTACACATTGATACGACTCCTCCGGTCAACCAGACCGTTTTTTACTGATGACACGCTGCATAACAGCAACGTGTTATTCAACCGCCAATTGCTTTAGTTGCAGGCTATCGCCTCCGCTTTCAACTCGCAGGCTATAGCTGCCGCAATGCGGACAGCCGCTGTCGTGGTCGGTCACTTCCACCGGCTGGCTACACTCCCAACACCAGGCCTGTGCCGGACGCACCGACAGATGCAACTGACAGCCTTCCGCCATCGTCTGACGACAGACCGACTCAAAACAAAACTGCAACGAGCTTTCTTCAATGCAAGACAACGCGCCGATTTCCAGCCAGACGCCGGTGACCCGGCGGGCACCATGCTGACGCGCCTGCTGCTCAATCAACTCCAGTGCGTTGTAGCACAAAGAAACTTCATGCATGTCGTTCACTCCGATAACGACTGAACAGCGCGCGGCGACTCAGGTTTTCTGGCGCATCGGCATCCTGCACCGGCAACGACAGCGCCATGCGTGCGCTTTGTTGCGCCAGTTGCAGCGCCTGTTCCGCACCAAGCGCCGGGTCCAGCGGCGACATCAGCGAGCAGGACAGATACTGCTGCCCGTCATCACTCTCGCTCACCACAAACTTCACGCTGCCGCACGGTAGCTCCAGCGCCAACCGGGAGGACAGATTACGCCGCGGCCATTGCTGCCCAGGACCGGGCAAAACCAACAGGCTAATCATCCATGGCGTCAACAGGCAGCCGAACCACTGCTGTTCAAACAAGGTAAATCCACAAGCCCGTACCGGAATGCCGTCACGGTAAAACGGCAATTGCCGCATACGCTGTTGCGCAATGCGGCTGAACTCAGTTTCCAGCCAGGCCGCCGGACTCTGATCATGCCCCGCAATCCACACCAATTCTTTGCGCTCGTCGGGTATTAACGGCGGATTATTACCGCCGTCGCGTGGCGAAGCAGAAAAAATATCAGTCACCACACACCTCCTGTGCAGTCTTCTCCGTCACCGTCACGCCACTCTGGCGCAGTGCGGCGATGATGTGCTGTAACGCCGGTTCCAGCGCACGGGTGACGGTATCGGACAAGCCGATACCGGAATCCAGCACGTCTGGCTCTACCCCAACCAGCGTCAATTGGCGGGGAAATTCGCCGGTCAATTGCAGCGCCATCAGCACATCAGCCAGACCTAACTGGTGCGGGGAGATCTTGCGGGTAAACAATGCCGGGACTTCACGGTCACGCAGCACCGTTACACTGCCCGGCGACTGACCGGTCAGCACCGCATCGGCGACGATCAAGTGATCGCGCCCGGCCATGCATTCCATCAGCTCCATGCCGCAGGTGCCGCCATCCACCACGTCAACGACGGGCGTGCAGTCAAAACGCCGCTCCAGTTGTTCCACCAGACGCACCCCAACCCCTTCATCACTCAGCAAAATATTGCCGATCCCCAGCACCAGTATGTTCATCACAGCACCTTCACCCGCGTCACTTCATTGCCATTCACGGTATCCACTACGTGCACCGCACAGGACATGCACGGGTCAAAGGAGTGGATGGTACGTACCACTTCCAACGGTTTGTGCGGATCTGCCACCGGCGTACCCACCAACGATTGCTCGTACGGACCGGGCTTGTCCTCGCCGTTACGTGGGCAGGATGTCCAGGTGGACGGCACCACCGCCTGATAGTTGGTGATTTTGCCGTTTTTAAACACCACCCAGTGCGACAACATGCCACGCGGCATTTCCCCAAAACCGACGCCGTGGAATTCGGTGTCTGGTGAAAAGTCCGGTTTGATGAAGGTTTGGTGATCGCCTTTGCCGATGTTGTCCACCAGCGCTTGCCATTGCTGCGCCAGCGTATCTTTCAGTACGCAGCAGTGCACCGTACGACCAATCACCCGACCCAACGTGGAGTGCAGATGTTTCTCTTCCAATTGATGACCGCTGAGCGTCTGATAAGCGGCTTTGACCTGAGAGAAGTGAGCCAGCGTGTCTTTATGCTTCGCGGCCAGCCCGCACAACAGCCAGGCCAGCGGCCCTACTTCCACGGTTTTGCCGTAGAAGGTCGGCGATTTCACCCACGAATACTTGCCGTCCTCCTGCCAGCCGGTGTAGTGAGGTCGGGTCAACCCTTCCCACGGCGCCAGCGGCTGATCATCCTGATACCAGGCGTGTTTACCGCTCTCGCGGATGCCATCGATCAGGAATTTATCGCTGTGGCTGGTGATTGGCCGGTAGCTCGACAGGTCGCTGTTTTCGATATACCCGCCCGCCAACAGGAAGCTGCCGTTTTTGTTGTCGGTCGGCAGCTCCGGCACGCTCAGATAGTGATCAGCCCCGCGTCCTAGCGTCAGCCACTGCGGATAGTGGGCGGCGATCACCGCGCAGTCCACCTTATAGACCTGTTCGATAAAATCGCCCAACCGGTCGATAAAGCTTTTCACGTACATCAACCGCTCCAGGTTGAGTACGCTCGGCGCATCCAGATTGATCGGGTTAGCCACGCCGCCGACCGCCAGGTTCTGAATATGCGGCGACTTGCCGCCCAGAATCGCCACGATACGGTTGGCGTCACGCTGGCATTCCAGCGCCTGCAGATAGTGGGCGACGGCAATCAGGTTTACTTCCGGCGGCAGCGACATCGCCGGGTGGCCCCAGTAACCGTTGGCGAAAATCCCCAACTGACCGCTGGCGACCAGATCGTTGAGCTTCTGCTGCACTTTGGTGAACTCGGCAGCGTTATTCAGCGGCCAGTCGGACAACCCGTTAAGCAATGCCGCCGCTTTCTGCGGGTCGGCCTTCAGCGCGGAAGTGACATCCACCCAATCAAGCGCCGACAACTGATAGAAGTGCACGATATGGTCATGAATGCTGTGCGCTGCCAGAATCAGGTTGCGGATGTGCTGGGCGTTGACCGGCACATTCAGGCCAAGCGCGTTTTCCACCGCACGCACCGAGGCGATGGCATGTACCGTGGTGCAGACACCGCAGATACGCTGCACGATCATCCAGGCATCACGCGGGTCACGCCCTTTAACAATCTCTTCCATGCCACGCCACATGGTGCCGGATGACCAGGCTTTGGTGACCTTGCCGTTTTCAATTTCGCAATCAATGCGCAGATGCCCTTCGATACGGGTAATGGGATCAATGGTGATGCGTTGGCTCATGCTTTACCTCAGCCTGATGATGCGTATGTTCGCCTTTCAGCGCGGGCAGTACCGGCAGCAGGCGGATTAACAAGATGTAGGCGCAGACCTCAATGGCGACGAAGCCAATGGAAATCAGGATCTCTTGCGCTTTGGGAAAATAGTGGTAGCCGTTGCCCGGATTGAACGCCAGCAGCGAGTAACTCAGTCGCCACAATGCCGCGCCGAACAACATGCTGAGCGCGCTGACGAACAGCCAGCGGGCATCCTGACGGCCGCGCGACTGCTGGAGTATCAGCAGCGGCATCAGCATCAGCGCCATCTCACACCAGAACATCAGCGAGAAGCGATCACCGGCGAACAGCAATGCGGTTTTCTGATGCCAGATAATCTCGCCGAGGCGCAACACCATAAACAGCAAGACCAGCACCCGCGTCAGCACCGTCAGTTTGCGAAACAGCGCCTGCTCATCCGGCCCGCGCCCTTTCAGACCCGCCTGCACCATCGAGCCTTCGAAAATCACGATCGAAAAGCCCATGATGAATGCGGTCAGCAACGACAGCAGCGGCAGCAGTTCATAGCTCTGCCACAGCGGGTGTACCTTGTAACCGGCGGAAATCATCAACGATCCCATTGATGACTGGTGCATCGTCGGCAGCAACGCTCCCAGCGCAATGATGAAAAACATCACTTTGTTGAGCCGTTTCAGCGACACATGCCAGCCGAAACGCTCCAGCACCACCGGCGCGAACTCCAGCGCCATCACCCCGATGTAGATAGTCATACATACCGCGGTTTCAAACAGCACCGAATTGGTGTTGAAATAGCCGGGAATATAAAAGTACGGCAGGTTCCAGTAACGGCCAACGTCGATGGTTATCGACAATCCGCCCAGCGAATAGCCGAACAGGCTGGCGAGCAGCGCCGGACGCACCAATGGGTGATATTCACCGCGATTAAACACGTATACCGCCCAGGCCAGCGCCCAACCGCCGCAGGCAAAGCCGGTGCCGACCAGCAGGTCAAACGCGATCCAGATCCCCCACGGGTAGCCGCCGTTAAGATCGGCAACGGAGCCTATCCCCAGAAACAGACGTTTCACGATCAGGATCGCGCAAATCGCCACCAGCGGAGCCAGCAGCATCACCGGCCAGCTCACCAGCCGACCGCCCAACGGACTTGCTTTATGCGCCGTCATGAGGTTTCTCCTGTGAGTCGTGCGTCTCTTCCCGCTCAGCGCGAGTATTGCGATGCACCAGTACCGACAACCCGGCCAGTACCGCCAGCGGCAGCACCATGCCTTTATACAGCGTGTGCTGGATATGCTCTGAACGCGCACCGGTGGACAACGAATCCAGCGCCGGCATTTCCAGGTTTTGGTACGGCACTCCAGCCAGCACCAGCACCTGCGTGCCACCCGCTTCCTTTTCGCCATAAACATACCGCTCATAGCTCGGCACGGTGTGCAGGTAGGTGTCTTTCCTGTCCAACGTCTGGCGTGGGTAGGCGTATTCATCGCCCGGCTTAAGCGCCAGCCGGCGTTTCGCTTCCTCCAGCAGTTGCTCGCGGGTGCCGTAAATCACCGCCCCGGTCGGACAAACTTCCACACACCCCGGCATTCCGCCTTTGTCGAGCCTTGCCAGTTCTGGCTGATTGCACAGCTCGCATTTGTGGATCTTGCCAAGCGGGTTCTCATAGTCGTACTTCGGTACATTGAACGGACAGGCCACCATGCAATAACGGCAACCGGTACAGATACTGGCGTCGTAATGCACCACGCCGGTTTTCGGGTCTTTCTTCAACGCCGAAACCGGGCACACCGACACACAGTTAGGATCGACGCAGTGCATACACTGCTTTTTGATGTAGGCGTAACCATCCTTCGCCTGATCCTTGTTTTTGCCGTCGCCGCTACGCCATACCTGAATGATGTTGTTGGTGTACGGGCTGAGCTTGTCATTGTTGGACCAGGTCGCCGCACCGCCGGAATAGACCGCGCTGTCTGGTTTATACTCCAGCTTGTTGACCTGCTGGCATTTGCTCACACACGCCTGGCAGCCCACACACAGTGTGGAGTCATACAGCATACCGAGCGCGCCGGGAATCGGCGGTCGGTTGGTGGCCTGCGCCTGACTGACCAGCGGCGTACCCGCCAGTAGTGCTCCCGCGGACGCCAGCTTGAAAAAATTGCGTCTGTTCACGGCTTAGCCCTCCTGGGATGCGTTGCCGGCGTCCTGCTGTTTTTTCTGCCGACCTAATTCGCGCACGGCCATCAGGCTCACACCGGCTACCGCCCCCAGTACGCCGCCGATAAGCCCGGTGGCCGTCGCAGAACTGTTGCCACCTTCCGGGCTGGTCACCAACGGCTTTTCAACACGCGGCGTCGGATTTTCCACGTTAGCCAACTGGAAAATACCCTTGGTAAACCCGATGCCCTGCTCGTTGCAGCCATAACACGGATGACCAATCCCCACCGGCCAGATACCGCCGCCTACGTCGCAGAACTCCAGCGTTGAACAGTTGCCGTAGGTTTCCGGTCCCTTACACCCCAGATGGTAGAGGCACCACCCCTGACGGTGCCCTTCATCGCCAAACTCTTTGGCGAAACGACCGGCATCGAAATGTGGACGGCGCTCGCAGTTTTCGTGAATCAGGCGAGCATAGGCGAAGGAGGGGCGATTCTGGCTGTCGAGCGCTGGCGCACGCTGATAAGTGATGATGTGCGCTATCGTCGCCAGGAAGTTATGCGGGTTGGGTGGGCACCCAGGAATGTTGATAACGGTTTTACCCGGCAGCACCGTCTGCAAGCTAGCGGCCCCCGTCGGGTTAGAACCACTGGCTGGCACCCCGCCCCAGGCAGAGCAGGAACCAATGGCGACAATGGCGGCGGCATGTTCGGCAGCGGCACGGATGTGCTCGACAATCGGCTTGCCGGCCACCATGCAGTAGATACCGCCATCTTTTAGCGGAATGGAACCGTCTACCACCAGTACGTATTTACCTTTGTACTGTTCGATAGCGCGGTGTTTGTTTTCTTCCGCCTGCTCACCAAACGCGGCGGAGAGGACTTCGTGGTATTCCAGCGAGATAGTATTCAGCAGCAGATTTTCAATGGTCGGGTGGGTCGAACGCAGCAGGGATTCCGTACATCCGGTACATTCCTGTGCGCCAATCCAGATCACCGGCGGACGCTGGGGAGACGTCAGTGACTGGGCCATTTCTGCGGCGGCGGCCTCTTTCAACCCCATGGTGGCGGCAAGTGCGGCACATAGCTTCATAAAATCGCGGCGATTGATGCCGTGACGGGAAAGCATCATATTTTCCCCATTCATTCTTTATTATTCTCCTGTAGCCAAGTCGGAGTAACACATTTCCGTGCCGGCATAGAATAATGAGGGGAATAACATCACCAACTTGATCTCTATCAATTGGCCGGGGAATAACCATTTTATTTATGTGTCTTCTGTGAGGATCTCCGCGATATTTATTTTTCGAACGCGCAATCTGCCAAATTAAATGAGAAGGCATCTCAACACGTAACAAATCAAATATTTTTCTGTGAACTACAGTAGCTTAATCGATTTAACTGTAACTTATATCAGTTATAATAAAATTATTATCCATTTGATTTTTAATCATTTTAATCAATATCCTCTTTGGCGGGTTTTATTTTATTGTTATTGAGTTATACCCTAAATAATTTGAGTTGCAGGAAGGCAGCAACCGAGTGAATCCCCAGGAGCTTACTCAAGTAAGTGATTGGGGTGAGCGAAGGCAGCCAACGCACCTGCAACTTGAAGTATGACGGGTATACATTCATCATGTCTTCACCAACCAATATAGCTACATTAGATACTTTACTTTTAAAAGTAAAATCGCCAGATAATATCGCTGTTGAACCGAAAGATAAAAGTGTACGCTGCGGTTGTTTTTTATTCAGGATGTTCCTCATCCTGTTTCACATTTTAGCTAATAAAAAAAGCAGCCGACAAGCGACTGCTTTTTCTGGAAACACAGAATATTATTCGATTCCGCGACTACGCAGATAATCTTCATAACTGCCACTGAAATCAATCACTTTACCCGGCATGATTTCCACAATGCGGGTCGCCAGCGAACTGACGAATTCACGGTCATGCGACACAAACAGTAGCGTGCCCTGATACAATTCCAGCGCCATATTCAGCGACTCGATGGATTCCATATCCAGGTGGTTGGTCGGTTCGTCCATCACCAGAATATTAGGTTTTTGCATCATCAGCTTGCCAAACAGCATCCGACCTTTTTCACCACCGGACAGCACCTTGACCTTCTTGCGGATATCATCCTGAGAAAACAGCAGACGCCCTAACACGCTGCGTACCGCCTGCTCGTCGTCACTCTCCTGCTTCCACTGGCTCATCCAGTCAAACACCGTCAAGTCGCCGTCAAATTCGTACTCGTGATCCTGAGCGTAATAACCAATACGCACGTTTTCCGACCATTTGACGGTGCCGGATTCCGGCGCTAGTTCACCAACCAGTGTTTTCAGCAAGGTGGATTTACCGATACCGTTAGTACCGAGAATCGCCACCTTTTCACCCACTTCAATCAACATTTTCATCTGACTGAACAGCGGCCCGTTATCAAAGCCTTTCGTGAGTCCGTCAATTTCCAGCGCATTACGGAACAGTTTCTTGTCCTGCTCGAAACGAATAAACGGGTTCTGACGGCTGGAAGCCTTCACTTCTTCCAGTTGGATTTTCTCTATCTGACGCGCACGGGAAGTCGCCTGACGCGATTTGGAGGCATTAGCGCTAAAACGGCTGACAAACGACTGCAATTCGGCAATCTGTGCCTTCTTCTTCGCGTTATCCGCCAGCAGACGCTCACGCGCTTGTGTTGCTGCTGTCATGTACTCGTCGTAGTTACCGGGATAAATGCGCAGCTCGCCGTAGTCCAGATCCGCCATATGGGTACAGACCATATTAAGGAAGTGACGGTCATGGGAAATGATGATCATGGTGCTGTTACGTTCATTCAGCACCTGCTCCAGCCAGCGGATGGTATCGATATCCAGGTTGTTGGTCGGTTCGTCCAGCAGCAGAATATCCGGATTGGAGAACAATGCCTGCGCCAGCAGCACACGCAGTTTCCAACCTGGGGCAACTTCGCTCATTGGCCCATAGTGCTGCTCCAGCGGAATGCCCACTCCCAACAGCAGTTCACCCGCGCGCGATTCAGCACTGTAACCGTCCATCTCGCCGTATTTGACTTCCAGATCAGCCACCCGGTAGCCATCTTCTTCGCTCATTTCACCCAGCGCATAAATACGGTCACGTTCTTCTTTCACTTCCCACAGTTCGACGTGCCCCATAATCACTGTATCCAGCACGCTGTATTGTTCAAACGCGAACTGATCCTGGCGCAATTTACCGATCCGCTCGTTCGGATCGATAGCGACGTTGCCCGCGCTCGGCACCAGATCGCCGCCGAGGATCTTCATGAATGTGGATTTACCGCAGCCGTTGGCGCCGATCAATCCATAGCGGTTACCGCCGCCGAACTTGACAGAAATGTTCTCAAACAACGGCTTACTGCCGAATTGCATCGTAATATTATTGGTTACCAGCACAGCACTTACTCGATTAGGAATGTGATTTGGCGCGCATTATGCCACAATCGGGAGGCAGAATCCCGGCGATCATCGTGCATTTTTTAATCAAAAATAATGTCACCTCTCTCCTTTACGTTCCCTTGCGCTGCCCACAACCGACAATAGACACGACAGCACATGGTCAGGCGTACATAATGAGCATTGTCACGAATCGCAGAAGGAAAAAAATCAGATGCCGTCATCACGCCGTTTTAAACAGGTCGATGTGTTCAGCTCTCATCCCGCTAAAGGCAATCCGCTGGCCGTCATTCTGGACGCCGACGGCCTCAGCAATGAACAGATGCAATCCATTGCTCACTGGACCAATTTATCGGAAACCACGTTTGTTCTGCCGCCGGACAACCCACTGGCCGATTATCGGGTGCGTATTTTCACCCCATCGGAAGAGTTGCCGTTCGCGGGTCATCCAACGCTGGGGACGGCACATGCACTGCTGGAGTCTGGCCTGACGCCGCATGTACCGCATCAACTCATCCAGCAATGCAGTATCGGGTTAGTGCCGGTGGTGATTGGCGATGATGGCCAACTTGCGTTTCACGCACCGGACGCCACGATGACAGAACTCGACCCGCAATATTACGCGTTGCTCGATAGTGCGATCGGCAGCCATTTACGTCATCCAGGCCATCGCCCGGTCAACGTACAGATGGGGCTCCGCTGGCTGACGGTAAGAATGGAAAGCGCGCGCGCCTGCCTGGAGGCTCGTCCTAACGCCACTCATCTGCAACGCTTGCAACAACTCGGCCAAACCAATGGCGTAGCGATCTACGGACCGCACGACAACGGCAGCCCAATCGACTATGAAGTACGAGCCTTTTTTATGATCAATGATACGGTGGTGGAAGACCCGGTGACCGGCAGTGCCAACGCCTGCATCGCCAGAGTGATTCAGCACAGCTCGTTGCCGGAACAAGCGGACCACAAGCTCGGTTATCGGGTACGTCAGGGCACCATGCTGTACCGCGATGGCCGGGTCAATGTTTCCTATATTGACGGCCAGCCATGGATTGGTGGTCACAGTAACACGTTGATTAACGGTGAAATTACCTTATAACGCACGTTTCTGTCAGTTGGAGCGCTGCCAAAACGACGGCCCGTGACTCACCTCACGATGCCATCGCCGTAATAATAATGTGACTTTTGTCACAAAAAAGTTGAAATGACGTTTTCTATCCATTATCATCAAAACCGTGACAAGCATCACATAAAACACTAACGACGATAATGGAGACAACCATGAGCGCATTGATCAATTTTTTCAAAAAACTGGGCGATATCTACGTTGGCTACTGCGAACGTATTGGTTCCATCATTAGCCCGTTTTGATATGAACGCCGCAGACTAAAAGCCGCCTTTTTGCATTCAGGCGGCTTTAGTTTTTTCATCCCTTTTCAGCATTACCCCACAACATTCGTCATCCCCATCGCTGATTCCTGATGATTTCACTGGCGATGCGCTGCTTTTTGCTCCTGTGACAGCACAATCTCGACATTTTCCATCATCCCTTGATCTTCGTGATCCAAAATGTGGCAGTGCAGTACAAACTCACCGATATAGCGCTGATAGCGAGTTCTTAACAATACGCGGTAATAGTTTTGCGGCTTACCGGTCAATTGGCCGGGCAGCAAATTAGTTTTGACGAAAATCGTGTCTTTCCACTGCCCTTTCAAGCCAGCAAACTGGCTGTCACCATCGGCTTCTGTAGCACCAGGCAAGCTGACATCACGCCCTTGAGGATCGTAAATCGCCACAATCTGAAACGGATTCACGTGAATATGAAATGGATGGCTGACACTGTATGAACGCAGTTCCCATTCTTGCGATGCCCATAATGGCAACGTCATATCAATGCGCTTAGGATCATAAGCGTTGAGCTGTTTCGGCAACCATACACCGTTCACTTTCTCCACGCCAAAGTCATGGCCGATAGCGAAGATATTGGCTTTATTCGGTTGCGTACCGCCAGCAAAAAAGACGATTTTCTGTTTTGGTTGACCGGCAATCTCTTCATCACTCACATCACGCGTATGTGGTGCGAACCGGGTGAGATAGATCTGGTTATCGCTACGATTCAGCTCATCAACAATGTTCTGCCTCACCTCTTCAGGCATCAATTTCTGCGCTGAATACGTCAGCTTACGGCGTAAGGTAGGCACAAAATCCTGCACCGCGATATTATCCGTGCCAGATACGGAAACCAACCCCAGCAAGCTGTTACCCTGAGCCTTACCGCTAATGCTACCCGTCCTTGATTGCGCTGGCTGGATCATGCAATAACCGCCTGCCTGTGGAAACATCGTCAGCAGATCATAACGATACCCCGGCTGTAACGTCACCTTCTCCGCCGTCAGAGAATGAGACATGGTTAATCCGTCAGCAGCGACCACCTGGAAAGGGATCTTTTCACCAGAACAAAGCTCGTTAATCAGTGCATCAACATCCTGACGGCGTAATTTGCCAAAATGAGTTTTGCGATGTAATTCATTGAGATTCATGCCTGCTTTTATCTTACGGAATTCCACATTGATGGTTTCCCGTACGCCGCCGTGAATCAGCCGCCAGCGCTCGACCTGCCCGGTAGTCGCTTTAAAGGTTGGCAATACCACGCCGTTAATGCTGGTCCAGCGACCGGATGCCTGCCAGGTGCCAGGACCAAACTGAGCGTAATCTTCAATGACACCCGTCTCGTTAGGGCGGCAATCCCAGTTAATATTACCCTTCTGATCCCGTTTCAACTTTCCATCCCGCCCCAGACAGGCATACTCAATCTGCTGGAACAATACCGTGTGTTCCGGGAACGGTTGCCGGCTGTCGGGGTCAATCAGCAGCGTGTCCAGATCGCCATTCGACGACGCGGTGGGCTTGCGGTCACCATGCACAATAAGCGCTCCCGCCATGCCGCTGGAAACCTGCAACGCGGTAGAGCCGTGTCGGTGAGAGTGATACCAGAAAGTACCGGCTGGAATATCCTGCGAGAAGTTGTACTGGTATTCAAAGCTGTTGCCCGGATTCACCGACAGTAGCACATTGTCACTGTTACCTGTCGGGCTGATCCATATACCGTGGGCGTGCAGGTTAGTGCCATTAAAGCAGTGGGGCGAATTGGACAACGCCGATGATGATAGCGACGCGCCTGAGGCCGGCTGTGCCATGGTAGAATGAGAATGCATCAGCATTGATGACGCATTTCCGCTCCCCATTTGATGCAGCTGACAGCTACTATCCACCGGCAAATTATTTTTAAGCAGAATCCTTACTGTATCACCGGGCATAACATCTATCTGTGGCGCAACAAACGGCGCGCCGATAACCGGTAGTCTATCCGTACTGCCGGTGTATCCACGCAAGTGCACCTTCTGAAAGCGGTTTTGTGACGGATCATAAATTCGCCCCTCCACATACCCGACGTCCAGCTCATAATATTTTTCCCTATTTTCCTCCTGAATACCGCTAAAGTGATTCTGTAATAGCGGCTTGACCAATCGCTGCAAATGAGGCGGATTTTCGAATAAAAAGCCAGCCTCTTCATTTTCATTCAGTGTATTTTCATTCTCTATCGACACACCATCAGCTCGACTATCAAATACCAACGATGTCAGCAAGAAAATAAAAAAAAACCGGGATGTCATTTTGTATCTAATTTTCTCACAGTTTGTCATTTCACTATCCTCATACCTGATTTAATTCATTATTCATTGAATTTAATAGACAAATAACCCACTCACTCTCAAACCCATCGTATAAGGACTATAAATAGAAAAACGTTATCATTATTTCCAAGCTGGAAGTGCATGTAAGGAAAGTAAATAACACGATGATGCCAGACAATCAGATATCGCCCCAAACCGCCTGAAGACTCTGTATCGATATCTTTCTACAGACAATAGAAGCTGATAACTGTTTAAAAAGAAGAAAAATTAAGATTAAAAATAATATTGGGGAACAACGTAGTGAGGTAAAAATAATCAACGCGTAATAAATAAGAAAGCCGCGATATTCGCGGCTTTCTGTATGGCGATATTGATAGATTACATCAGCGGCTGCGCCAATTGCACCAGTGAGATCAGCGGCTGCGGGTAAAGACCCAAAATCAATACCAGCATGGATGAAATCAGTACCACAACGCCGCCTGCGGTCAACGCCCAGTTGCTTGGCGTATCACGGTTCAGGGTTTGCGGCGCGCTCAGATATAAACTCACCAAAACACGCAGATAGTAGTACAGGCCGATAGCACTACCGACTACCACCGCCGCACTCAGCCACCACAGGTGCGCATTCACACCTACCGCCAACACGTAAAATTTACCGAAGAAGCCCAGTGTCATCGGAATACCTGCCAGCGACAGCATCATCACCGTCATCACTGCAGACAGAATGGGCTTATGCCAGAACAGACCACGGTACGAGAACAGCGAATCCGCATCCGGACCACGGTACGGACTGGACATCAGGCTAACCACACCAAACGCCCCCAGACTGCTGAACAGGTAACCAGCCAGATAGATACCGATGGTTTCCAGCGCCAGCTGATGTGTTTGTACAGCAATCAGCGCCACCAGCAAATACCCCAAATGCGCAATAGAGGAATACCCCAGCAGACGCTTGATGTTGCTCTGCGCTACCGCCATCAGGTTACCAAACAAGATAGACACAAAGGCAATTATGCCAAGCGTGGTGCGAACTGACTCACTATCCGCCAGCGGTGCGTACAGGAACAGACGCATTACCGCACCGAAGATAGCGATTTTGCTGGCAGTCGCCAGAAAGGTGGAAACGGGTGCAGGTGCCCCCTGATAGACATCAGGGGTCCATAGATGAAACGGCACCAGAGACAACTTGAAGCCCAACCCGACCAGCATCATACCAAGGCCTGCCAGCAACAACGGCGCGTGCAACTGGTGATCATTCAGGCTTTTGCCAAGGCTGGCGAAACTCAGGCTGCCGGAATCGGCATATACCAACGCCATGCCAAACAACAGGAACGAGGACGCGGCGGCAGACAACAGCATGTATTTGATGGCTGCTTCCAGCGAACGTTTCTGACGGAAAGCATACCCCACCATGCCAAACAGCGGCAGGGAAATCAGCTCGATACCGATGAAGAAAGCGGCCAGATGATTAGCGCTTGCCAGCAGGATACCGCCCAGTGCAGCAATCAACACCAGCAGGTAGAACTCGTCCTTATTGTCCGGATAACCTTCCAGCCATGGATAGGCAAAAGTACTGGTCGCCAGACTCGCCGCCAGCACCAGACCGGTATAGAACATTGAGAATCCGTCAACCCGAATCAGTGGAGTGACGTCGGTCGGCCCAACCTGGCCGACCAAATACAGAGATAACAACGCAATGTTCAGGCCGATGACCGTGAGCGTTGCGTTGACAAAATGGTTGCGTCGCCACGCAATGCACAGCATCACAACCACGACTGTCAATCCGACGATTAACAGTGGCGACATCGCGATCAGTTGTTGAGGAGTTATTGTCATGGCGAATTACAGCCCTGTCGTTGAAATTGTTGAACTCTGAACCGATGACGTAAACCAGTGCTGGATATTAGCCATCGCCGCGCTGGACGTATCCAGGATCGGCTGTGGATAAACCCCCAGCAGCACCAGCAACACCACCAGCAACAGAATGAGTGACAGTTCGCGCACGGTCATGCCCTGCAGCGGCTCGTCCGATTTAGCGGCGCCGTAGAATGCGCGCTGCATCATCACCAGCGAATAAACGGAAGCAAACACCAAACCGAAAGTCGAAATCACCGTAATCACCGGTACTACCGGGTAGCTGCCAAACAGGATCATAAATTCGCCGACAAAGTTACCGGTCCCCGGCATCCCCAACGTTGCTACGGCAAAAAACAGTGACAGCGCCGGCAAATAACGGATGCGTCCCCACAAACCGCCCATCTGGCGCAAGTCACGGGTGTGCAGGCGCTCATACATCTGACCACAGATAATGAACATACCTGCAGCAGACAGGCCATGGGCGATCATCTGCACCACTGCACCCTGATAAGCCAGTTGACTGCCGGTATAGATGGCAATCATCACAAAGCCCATATGTGACACCGAGGTGTAGGCGATAAGGCGTTTGATGTCAGTCTGTTTGAAGGCCATCCAGGCGCCGTAGAAAATACCGATAATCCCCAACCACATAGCGACCGGCGCAAAGTCGTGGGAAGCGTTCGGGAACAGCGGCAGGCTGAATCGCAATAAGCCGTAAGCAGCCGTTTTCAGCAGAATACCTGCCAGGTCAACGGAACCTGCGGTCGGCGCCTGGCTGTGCGCATCCGGCAGCCAGCCATGCAGCGGCACCACCGGCATTTTCACCGCAAACGCGATGAAGAAACCCAGCATCAGCGCATATTCCAGTCCGTAGGACATCGGCGTTTTCAACAGACGGGAATAATCGAAAGTCCATTCGCCGGTAGCGTTATGATGTACGAACACCAGCGACAGAATCGCTATCAACATTACCAGGCCGCTTGCCTGGGTATAAATGAAGAACTTGGTCGCTGCCGCAATACGGGTTTTGCCATCTGAACCTTTGTGCCCCCACAGAGCTATCAGGAAGTACATCGGTACCAGCATCATTTCCCAGAAGAAAAAGAACAGGAACATGTCGATGGCCAGGAAAACACCGATAACGCCACCGAGAATCCACAGCAGGTTGAGATGGAAGAAGCCCTGATAGCGTTGAATTTCACGCCAGGAACAGAGAATCGCCAACACGCCCAGCAGGCCGGTCAGCACCACCATCAGCAACGACAGGCCGTCCAGCGCCAGATGAATAGAGATACCGAAACGGGGTATCCAGTTCAGCACGAACTCCGACTGCCATTGCGGCAGGCCCGTCGGTGTCGCCAGCGAAAAGCCACCCTGCAGCCACAGCTGCAATGACAGCGCCAGTGTCAGCCCCATGGAAATCAGCGCGATCCAGCGTGGCACACGCGTGCCGAAACGCTCGAGCTGCCAGCACAGCAGACCGCCGATAAAGGGGATAAGAATCAGCCAAGGTAGTAGCATGGCGTTTTGTGTCCCTAAATTAAAGAAAACGAAAAACTTGCTGCCTGCGGGGCCACCTAATTATCAAGTGCCCCGCCCCTCTGCATTACCGCATTGCTTAAACCAGCAACAGCAGCGCCAGCACCACCACAGCGCCAATACCCATTGAGGCGGCATACCAGCGTACCTGCCCATTCTCGCTGACAATCAGCGCACGGTTACCCCAACGGGTCAGCATGGCTGGAATATTCATCAACGCATTAAGCGGGTCACGTTGCAGCAGTGTCGCAATAGCCAGATACGGTTTGACAAACACCTTGTCGTACAACCAGTCGAATCCCCATGCATGGAACCACCATGTTGAGAAGAAGCGACCCGGAGCACTGTTGGCGACACGGGTCACCAACTGACGTTTGCCCAGCCACAACGCAGCCGCCAGCAGAATACCGGCGATGGCTACCACGCCAGAGGCAATTTCCAGCGTCATGACCTGACCATGCTCAAGCTCAGTTGTAGCAGGCAGAACACCATGCAGCGGCAGAGCAATTTGAGCGCCAACGAAAGTGGACAGCACCAACAGCACCAGCAACGGCAAGTGATGGGATATTCCCTTGCCTGCATGAGCTTTGGTTTTTGCTTCACCATGGAACACGATAAAAATCATCCGGAAGGTGTACAGCGATGTCATGAACGCCCCCACCAGACCGGCAATCACCAGATTAATATGGCCGTTAGCCCAAGCGCCTGCCAGGATTTCATCCTTACTAAAGAAACCGGCAGTTACCATCGGCAATGCCGACAGCGCCGCGCCACCCACCAGGAAACAGGCGTATACCAGCGGAATGGTCTTACGCAGGCCACCCATCTTGAAGATGTTTTGTTCATGATGGCAGGCCAGAATGACTGAACCGGACGACAGGAACAACAGCGCTTTGAAGAACGCATGAGTCATCAGATGGAAGATGGCCGCGTCCCACGCCTGAACACCCAGCGCCAGGAACATATAACCAATCTGACTCATGGTGGAGTAGGCCAGCACACGCTTGATATCGGTCTGCACCAGTGCAGCGAATCCCGCGAGCAGCAGCGTAACGGCACCCACATTAGCGACCAGATGCAACACATCCGGTGCCAGCAGGAACAGGCCGTGGGTACGGGCGATCAGATACACGCCAGCGGTCACCATGGTTGCCGCGTGAATCAACGCGGAAACCGGTGTCGGACCAGCCATCGCGTCCGCCAGCCAGGTTTGCAACGGCAACTGAGCCGATTTACCTACCGCACCACCCAACAGCATCAGCGTTGCCCAGGTGATAGCAGGTGAACCTTCAGCAAAATGCTGCGGTGCCAACACCATCAGGTCACGGAAGTTCAACGTACCCAATTCGCGATACAGGATGAACAGCGCAATCGCCAGGAACACGTCGCCCACACGGGTAACGATAAAGGCTTTCATCGCCGCCGCACCGTTATTCGGGTTAGTGTAGTAGAAGCCAATCAGCAGGTAACTGCACAGCCCCACCCCTTCCCAGCCGAGGTACATCAGCAACAGGTTGTCAGACAGCACCAGCACAACCATGCTGGCAATGAACAGGTTGGTGTAGGCAAAGAAGCGGGAATACCCCTCTTCACCGCGCATATACCAGGAAGCAAACAGATGGATGAAGAAGCCCACGCCAGTCACCACCGACAGCATGGTCAACGACAGACCGTCCAACGCCAGCGTAACGCCGATATCGAACTTGCCTACCGTCATCCAGCTCCACAGATGCTGACTGAAGAAGGTCACCCCGCCAGGCTGTTGCTGGCTGAGAAAATCCATCACCACTCCGCCGGTAACCAACGCAGCCAGGCCAATCGACCCCACCCCGATAGTCGCGGAAACATTTTCCGACCAGCGTCCACGAGAGAAAGCCAGTAACAGGAATCCGATCAGCGGAAACAGAATAGTTAAGTAGAGTAAGTTCATCCGCGCATCTCACTGACAGTATCAATATTCAGGGTCTGACGGCGACGATACAGCTGAAGCAGCAACGCCAGGCCAATACTGGCCTCCGCTGCGGCCAGCGTAATAGCCAGGATATACATCACCTGACCATCCGATTGCCCCCAGTAGCTCCCTGCGACCACAAAAGCCAGCGCTGCAGCGTTGATCATGATCTCCAGACAAATCAGCATAAACAGCAGATTGCGGCGAATCACGAGTCCGGTCAGCCCCAGTACAAAGAGGATGGCCGCCAACAGCAAACCATGTTGTAGCGGAATCATGCGCGTTCCTCCGTTATTTTCTTATCGGCATCCTGATCTTTGGCAATCAGCTCTCCGCGCTTGTCTTCACGGCCAACGTGGAAAGCCACTACCAGGCCAGCCAGCAACAGCATCGACGCCAGTTCCACCGCCAGGACATACGGCCCAAACAGGCTGATACCCACCGCTTTGGCATCGACGACATGAGCAACAATGCTCTGGTCAGTGACGCTGATAATTCCCTTGGCGATAACGGCCAGCAGCACCAGAGAAAGCACTCCAGGCCCCACCCATACACCCGGTTTGAGCCACAGCTTTTCTTGCTCATCCACCGAATTGCCGAGGTTCAGCATCATTACCACGAAGACGAACAACACCATGATGGCGCCAGCGTAGACAATTATCTCCAGCGCTCCGGCGAAATACGCCCCCAGCGAGAAGAACACACCAGCAACCGCCAGTAACGAAACAATCAAATAAAGTAATGCATGTACTGGATTGGTATGGGTAATGACACGCAACGTTGCCAGTACCGCAATAATCGCAGTCGCATAAAAAGCGAATTCCATGCTTGGCTCCTTAGGGCAGCAGGCCTTTAACGTCAATGGGTTTGGCTTCGTTTTCGGCTTCGCCCTTCTCTTTCCCATCAACAGCCATACCGGCCATCCGGTAGAAGTTGTATTCCGGATATTTACCCGGCCCCGATATCAGCAGATCTTCTTTTTCGTACACCAGATCCTGACGCTTGAACTCACCCATTTCAAAATCGGGAGTCAACTGAATAGCTGTGGTCGGGCAGGCCTCTTCACACATACCGCAGAAAATGCAGCGGGAGAAGTTGATACGGAAAAACTCCGGATACCAACGGCCATCCTTCATTTCAGCCTTCTGCAGGGAGATACAGCCTACCGGACAAGCTACCGCGCACAGGTTACAGGCTACGCAGCGCTCTTGTCCGTCCGGATCGCGGGTCAACACGATACGGCCACGAAAACGCGGCGGTGGATTAACCGGCTCTTCCGGGTACATTTTGGTTTCACGCTTTTTAAACGCGTTGGAACCCACCATGCAGATACTGCGTACCTGGGTGCCGAAACCAATCAAAAGTTCTTTCAGTGTCATGGTTTATTCACCCCTATCAAGCGTTGTACAGAATGACCGCGGCGGTCGCCAGCAGGTTCAGCAGCGTCAGCGGCAGGCACACCCGCCAGCCAAATGCCATCACCTGGTCATAACGCGGACGTGGCAACGAAGCACGAATCAGGATGAACATCATCATGAAAAACGCCGTCTTTAACGCAAACCAGACGAACGGCGGCAGGAAAGGCCCATGCCAACCACCGAAGAATAGCGTCACGATCAATGCGGAAACCGTCACGATCCCAATGTATTCGCCAACGAAGAACAGACCGAACTTCATCCCGGCGTACTCAATATGGTAGCCGTCAGCCAGCTCCTGCTCAGCTTCCGGCTGGTCGAACGGATGACGGTGACATACCGCCACACCCGCTATCGCAAAGGTGATGAAACCAAAGAACTGCGGGATGACGTTCCACACGGTTGACTGCGCGTTGACGATATCAGCCATATTGAACGAGCCAGCCTGTGCTACCACCCCCATCAGGGACAACCCAAGAAACACTTCATAACTCAGGGTTTGTGCAGAGGCGCGCACCGCACCCAACAGTGAGTATTTATTGTTACTGGACCAGCCAGCAAACAATACGGCGTAGACCGCCAAACCCGCCATCATCAGGAAGAATAGTATCCCGATGTTCAGGTTGGCGACCTGCCAGGTCGGGCTAACCGGTACGATAGCGAACGATAACAGCAGAGAAGTAAACGCAATCACTGGTGCCAGCGTGAAAATCACCTTGTCGGCAAATGGCGGCGTCCAGTCTTCTTTGAAGAACATCTTGAGCATGTCAGACACCAATTGCAGCGAACCGCCCCAGCCTACACGGTTAGGTCCATAGCGCCCCTGGAACAGCGCCAGCAAACGGCGCTCCCCCATACTCATCAACGCGCCGCAACTTACCACGACCAGCAGAATCACGATTGCCTTGCCGACGGTGGCCAGAATGTCCAGTACTTCCGGAGTCAACCAACTCATTGTGCAGCCTCCCGCAGCATTTCAACGGTCGCGCCCGCCAGCACCGGAGCGATCCCCGGGAAACCCAGCGGCAAACCAACCTGGCCCTGACGTAGTTCGGCACTCAAACGCACCGGCAGACGCAACGTCTGACCACCACAGGTGATCTCCAGCAATGCGCCAGTATTGACACCCAGCAACGCCGCATCAGCCTGATTCACTACCGCGCAGGCTTGCGGCATACGCTGCTGGATAACGCCGGAACGCTGGGACAACTCTTCGCTGCCGAACAGATTGTAGTAAGGCGCAACCTGCCACTGCCCTTGCTGAGGAGCAAACGGAGCCGGAACCTGACTGAAATAGGCCAGAGAACCGTCGCCAGCTTCGATCAGACGAACGCCGGGATCACCGTGACGCAAATGTCCGCCCACTTCATCCTGGAATTTGTTCCACGCTTGCGGGGAGTTCCAACCCGGTGCCCAGGCAAACGGCACCTGCTGGCGCTCGGCCAACGGACTGTTGTTCCCTTCCATTGAGAAAGCGAACATGGTGTCACGGTCCTGCGGCTGACGTGGTTCATGCACGCTGATGTTGGCGCGCATGGCAGTGCGACCACTGTAACGGTGTGGCTCACGCGCCAGTTTCTGCCCTTTGATGCGGAACGATGCATCTGGAGCGGCATCTTTGATCGCAGCCAACTGCGGCAATGCGCTGACGCACGCATCAATCACATGGTCCAGCTGTGTCCAGTCCACCTGACGGCTGTTATAGGTGATATACAGGGAATGCAGCCAACGCCAGCTTTCCAGCATCACCACCTTGCTGTCGTAATAGGTCGGATCGTAGACCTGGAAGAAGCGCTGAGCGCGGCCTTCCTGGCTGATGAGCGTACCGTCGCTCTCTGCAAAGCTCGCAGAAGACAGCACCAGGCTGGCTTTGTCCATGATCGCGGTACGTTGGTGATCCAGCACAATCAGATTGGCTGCTTTAGCCAGCGCAGCATCGACACGCGCCGCAGGCGCATGGCGATACAGGTCGTTTTCCAAGACCACCACGCTGTCTGCTTCGCCGGTTTCCAGTTGAGACAGTGCATCGTCCAGCGCCCCACCACCCATCATGGCTATGCCCATGCTGTTGGCTGACGCCGCAACAAACGTAATGCCAACATCAGAACCACGGCCTTTGAGCGCTTTAGCAACGTTGGCTGCCGCCGCTATCACATCGTCGCTGCCCGCATTGGTGCCGGAGATAATCAACGGCTTGCGAGCGCCAGCCAGAGCCTGAACAATCACGTCCACTTTCTGGTTAAGATCAGTTGGCAAATCGCTGACTGCCGGAGCCGCATTGTCAAGTGCATGGGCAATGGCGAAACCAAGCCGAGCCTGTTCCGCCACGGGCGCGTGGTAACTCCAGGCAGCGATATCATCCAGACGAGTGCTATCGACGTTAGTCACAAACAGCGGGTGTTTGGCGTGCTGACCGATATTCAGGATGGCGGCTATCTGCCAGTCAGCGACTTTCTGGGCTGCCGCCAGCTCACGGGCTTTGCCTTTCACTGCCTGACGGACCGCCAGTGCAATACGCGCCCCGGTCTGGGTCAAATCTTCTCCCAGCACCAGCACAGCGTCATAGCTTTCAATTTCACGCAGAGACGGGGTACGAACACCGCTCTCTTGCAAAACCTTCAGCATCAGTTGCAGACGATTCTGCTCAGTCTGGGATACACCGGTGTAGAAGTTGTCGGCACCGACCAGCTCACGCAACGCGAAGTTGCTTTCTACGCTGGCGCGCGGCGACCCGATACCGATGACACGTTTAGCCTGACGCAACACATCGGCGGCACCTTGCAATGCCTGCTCGGCATTCAGAGCAATCCAGTCATCGCCACGACGTTGCAATGGCTGCCGAGGACGGTCTTTCAGGTTGACGTAGCCATAGCCGAAACGACCGCGATCGCACAGGAAATAATGGTTCACGCTGCCGTTATAGCGGTTTTCGATGCGGCGCAATTCGCCATAGCGCTCACCTGGGCTGGTGTTGCAACCCACGCTGCACTGCTGACAAACGCTGGGTGCGAACTGCATGTCCCATTTACGGTTATAACGCTCGGAATGGGTTTTGTCGGTGAACACCCCGGTCGGACAGACTTCCACCAGGTTGCCGGAAAACTCGCTTTCCAACACCCCGTCTTCCGGACGACCGAAATAGACGTTGTCATGCGCACCGTAAACACCCAGGTCTTTACCGTCGGCGTAATCTTTGTAATACCGCACGCAACGGTAACAAGCGATACAGCGGTTCATCTCGTGGGAGATGAACGGGCCGAGGTCCTGATTGTGGTGAGTACGTTTGGTAAAACGGTAACGACGGAAGTTGTGCCCCGTCATTACGGTCATATCCTGCAGATGACAGTTCCCCCCCTCTTCACAGACCGGACAGTCGTGCGGATGGTTGGTCATCAGGAATTCCACAATGGTCTTGCGGAACTGCTTTGCCTCGTCATCGTCAATGGCGATATAGGTGCCATCCGACGCTGGCGTCATACAGGACATTACCAGACGACCACGAGTATCTTCCGCGTTCTGGTACTGCTTGACCGCACACAGGCGGCAAGCACCGACGCTTCCCAGCGCCGGATGCCAGCAAAAGTAAGGAATATCAAGCCCCAGAGTCAGACATGCCTGCAGCAGGTTGTCTGCTCCATCCACTTCATATTCTTTGCCGTCTACATGAATCGTTGCCATAGTCAGCATGCTTCCATAACAGCCCGCCTCAGGCGGGCACTAATCAAAAATTCTGTCTGCGGGATGAATCGGCGTTTAATCCCGGCGTGATGCTCAACACGCCAGGCAGCACGATTACCAGCGCTGTTTCAGCAGGTTAGGCTGAATGCCGCCAATCGGTTTGGCGTTACTGACAACCTGTCTGGCGATGCCTGCCTCGAATTCGTCCCGGAAATATTTAATGGCGCTCTGCAGCGGTTCGACGGCCCCCGGCGCATGGGCGCAGAAGGTGTTGCCCGGCCCCAGGAAGCGGCACAGTTGCTCCAGCGTTTCAATATCGCCCGGCTGCCCTTCCCCACGCTCCAGTGCACGCAGAATCTTCACGCTCCAGGGCAAACCATCACGGCACGGCGTACACCAGCCGCAGGACTCGCGGGCGAAAAACTCTTCCAGATTCCGGGTCAGCGATACCATATTGATTTCATTATCGACCGCCATCGCCAGCGCCGTACCCAAGCGACTACCAGCCTTGCCGATGTTTTCGAAATCCATCGGCAGATCCAGATGCGCTTCGGTCAGGAAATCGGTACCGGCACCACCAGGCTGCCAGGCTTTCAGCGTTAAGCCATCACGCATACCGCCAGCGTAATCTTCCAGAATTTCACGCGCAGTGGTACCAAACGGCAATTCCCATAATCCCGGATTGTTCACACGGCCAGAGAAGCCCATCAGCTTAGTACCGGCATCTTTGCTCTTGCCCGCCGACAACCCCTGATACCATTCCACGCCATGCTCAATAATGGCAGGCACGTTGCACAACGTTTCCACGTTGTTGACACAGGTAGGTTTCCCCCACACACCAGCGGAAGCCGGAAACGGCGGTTTGGAGCGAGGGTTGGCGCGACGGCCTTCCAGTGAGTTAATAAGCGCTGTTTCTTCACCACAAATGTAGCGACCAGCACCGGTATGAACAAACAGCTCGAAATTGAAGCCGGTGCCCATGATGTTTTTGCCAAGCAGCCCTGCTTCTGTCGCTTCAGCGATAGCACGACGCAAATTAGCAGCAGCCTCAACATATTCGCCGCGCAGGAAGATATAGCCACGATAGGCTTTCAGCGCATAAGCACCAATCAGCATACCTTCCACCAGCAAATGAGGCATCTGCTCCATCAGCAGGCGGTCTTTGTAGGTACCTGGCTCCATCTCATCCGCATTACACAGTAAATAGCGGATATTCATGCTTTCATCTTTCGGCATCAGGCTCCACTTAAGACCCGTGGAAAAACCTGCACCGCCACGACCACGCAGGCCGGCATCTTTAACCAGAGTCACCACCTCATCCTGTGCCATGCCAGTCAACGCTTTTTGAGCGCCGGCATAACCATTCTTGCTGCGGTATTCGTCCAGCCACACCGGCTGCTTGTCTGCACGCAGACGCCAGGTCAAAGGATGCTGTTCAGCCGTCAGAACAATGTTTTTACTCATTGATACTGCTCCAGTAACGAATCGAGATCATCAGGCTTCAGCTGACTGTGGGTATCCTCGTCGATCATCATGGTCGGCCCCTTGTCACAGTTTCCCAGACAACAGGTCGGCAATAACGTGAAACGACCGTCAAAGGTAGTCTGGCCAGGTTTAATATTGAGTTTCCTCTCCAGCGCAGCCTGAATGCCCTGATAACCGGTGATATGGCACACCACGCTGTCACAATAGCGGATCACATGGCGCCCAACCGGTTGGCGATAAATCTGGCTATAAAACGTCGCTACGCCTTCGACGTCGCTGGCAGGGATACCGAGAATCCCGGCAATCGCATCAATTGCGCCATCTGGTACCCAACCACGCTGCTTCTGCACGATTTTAAGCGCTTCAATAGACGCAGCTCGCGCATCTTCATAATGGTGCTTTTCATGCTCGATAGCGTCACGCTCTGTGTCACTTAACACAAAAACATCGCTGGCGGCCTGCGCCGGAGCATCGATAGGATCCTGAGTGTTGTTATGTTCGTGCATAATTAGCGGTCCACATCTGACATGACAAAATCAATACTACCGAGGTATACGATCAAGTCGGATACCAGACAGCCACGAATCACCGCCGGAATCTGTTGCAGGTGCGCAAAGCTCGGCGTGCGGATACGGGTTCGGTAACTCATGGTGCTGCCGTCGCTGGTCAGGTAATAACTGTTGATTCCCTTGGTCGCTTCAATCATCTGGAATGATTCGTTAGCCGGCATCACCGGCCCCCAGGAAACCTGCAGGAAGTGGTTAATCAGCGTCTCAATATGTTGCAGCGTACGTTCTTTCGGCGGCGGCGTAGTCAGCGGATGGTCAGCCTTGAACGGACCTTCCGGCATATTCTTGAGGCACTGTTCCAGAATACGCATACTCTGGCGCAGCTCTTCCACTTTCAGCATCACGCGACTATAGCAATCGCTAATGCCATCACCCACCGGCACCTCAAAATCGAAGTTTTCATAGCCAGAGTAAGGACGGGCTTTACGCACATCGAATGCGATGCCAGTAGCACGCAGGCCTGCGCCAGTCACGCCCCACTCCAGCGCTTCTTTGGCATTGTAAGCAGCCACTCCTTGTGAACGGCCTTTCAGGATGCTGTTTTGCAGCGCCGCCTTGATATAGGTATCCAGACGGGCCGGCATCCAGTCGAGGAACTCGCGCAGTAAACGCTCCCAGCCACGCGGCAGGTCGTGCGCCACACCGCCGATACGGAACCAGGCTGGATGCATACGGTAACCGGTAATCGCTTCGACCAAATCGTAGATTTTCTGGCGATCAGTAAATGCGAAGAACACTGGCGTCATTGCGCCGACGTCCTGAATAAAGGTACTGATATACAGCAGATGGCTATTGATGCGGAACAGTTCGGACAACATGACGCGAATAACTTTCACGCGTTCCGGCACCTCGATACCCGCCAGTTTTTCCACCGCCAGAACATAAGGCATTTCATTCACACAACCGCCGAGGTATTCGATACGGTCGGTGTAAGGGATATAACTGTGCCAGGACTGACGCTCCCCCATTTTTTCCGCACCGCGGTGGTGATAGCCGATATCAGGAATACAATCGACGATCTCTTCACCGTCGAGCTGCAGTATGATACGGAAGGCACCATGCGCAGACGGGTGGTTCGGCCCCAGGTTCAGGAACATGAAGTCTTCGTTATTCGTACCGCGCTTCATCCCCCACTCTTCAGGTTTGAAGGTCAGGGACTCCATCTCCATGTCCTCGCGCTGTTTGGTCAGCACGAAAGGATCGAATTCGGTAGCGCGCGCGGGGAAATCCTTACGAAGCGGGTGCCCTTGCCAGGTCTGCGGCATCATGATGCGCGTCAGATGAGGGTGGCCTTTGAAGGTGATGCCAAACATATCCCACACTTCACGCTCATACCAGTTGGCGTTGGGGAACAATTTGGTCAGGGTCGGCATGTTGAGATCGTTTTCCGACAACGCCACCTTCAGCATGATATCGCGGTTACGCTCAATCGAAATCAGGTGATAGAAAACGGTAAAATCGGCGTCTGGCAAACCCTGACGATGGGTACGCAGACGTTCATCCACACCATGCAGGTCAAGCAGCATCACATAGGGTTTAGGCTGTTTTTTCAGAAAAACCACTACATCCAGCAACTGATCGCGTTTAACCCATACCACCGGCAGACCCGTGCGGGTCGCCTGAACGGTGAAAGCGTCGGGTCCAAAATGGTTGCACAGCTCGCTGACGACCGGATCATCAAGGTGATCACGTGTTTGCCATGCAGGCAGAGCGACATCGTGTGTCGTTAAATCTGTCATAAATTATGTCACCACAGTAAATGTGCTATTTCTGTGACTGATGATGGCTACACACGTTTCTCGTGATATGAATTTATCGTGATCTTACGTAGCCACTACAGCCCTCACTCACAGGGGTCAAATTTCATCTGGAGAACGCAGATTGGTTACCGCAATACGTTCGCCCCGTTTACGTTCGCGCTCGGATTGCATGTTGGCGCGGTAAACCCCCTGATCGCCTACCACCCATGACAGAGGACGGCGCTCTTTACCAATAGACTCTTTCAGCAGCAACAGCGCCTGCATGTAGGCTTCCGGACGCGGCGGACATCCTGGGATATACACATCAACCGGCAGGAATTTGTCTACACCCTGTACTACGGAATAAATATCGTACATACCGCCGGAGTTCGCACAGGCTCCCATGGAAATGACCCATTTAGGTGCCAGCATCTGGTCGTATAAACGCTGAATGACCGGCGCCATTTTTAAAAACGGCGTACCGGCCACGACCATAAAATCCGCCTGACGTGGTGAAGCGCGAATAACTTCGGAGCCAAAGCGCGCAACGTCATGTACAGAGGTGAATGACGTCGCCATTTCCACGTAACAGCAGGAAAGACCGAAGTTGTAAGGCCACAAGGAATTGCTGCGCCCCCAGTTGACCATGCTGTGCAGCGACTGTTCGAGGTTGCCCATGAAAACGCTGCGATTGACATGCTGCTCAAGCGGATCGCTGACAATCTCTTGCTTCTGGAGGGGGTAACGGTCGTTCTCACCGTCCGGGTCAATACGGGTGAGCGTATAATCCATCTTCTAAATGCCTCGCTATTACTGCTGATGAGTGTTGGTGGTCTGCGTCACGACATTGGATTTCATGACTTGTCTTTTGGAACGCACTGGCGTCCAGTCCAACGCGCCGATACGCACCAGATAGACCAAGCCAGCCAACAGCACCAAAATGAAAATTGTAGCTTCGACGAAGCCTATCCAGCCACTTTCCCGGATAGAAACGGACCAGGCATAGAGATAGAGGGCTTCAACGTCGAAAATAACGAAAAACATGGCAACCAGATAAAACTTGGCGGAGAGGCGCAGCCGTGCTGAACCAACAGAATCGATACCTGATTCATAAGGAATGTTTTTATGTCTGGCGCGAGCTCTGCCTCCTAGCAGGAAACCACCAAGTAACATAAAGCCGCAGAGACCTACAGCAACGATAACGAATAGCGCAAAGGCCCAGTGATGGGCGAGGACTTCAGTAGTTGTTGACATACTCTTGCTTACTCATCAAAAGTGATCAGACCCCTGCTCTTTACTCGGCAGTTTGTCGCCACATCGATTAAAAGGAAGGATTTTTCGCCACAAAAACGCCACAACTTACAAGGTCAAGTAGCTGTTTAATGCGGTCTGATTCCCTGTTATGTAACCTTATTTTCAACGCCACTAAAAATAACAGCACATTACTTTACATGCACGCGGTTTCGTTAACATTTTGTGTGTAACATGATGACTAAATCGAGTCAGTCAATTACTTCAGGTTAACTATTCCACCTACAGAAAGCCCTTATTGGCAGGGTGACTATACCATTTTCGGCAAAGATTCCTGTTCCCCCATAGTGTTAATAGGGATATTTTTTGATCCAACGCACATTTTTTCATTTATGTTAGTAAAAAAATCACGCAAGCTGCTCATTTATTGAGCTTATCATTGCACCAATATAGCTCTAAAAAAAAGAAACATGGTTTTAATGAAAATGGAACAAGAGCAGTAAATTAAATACACAGAACAAGGCGTTGCAGCTGTGAATCGGCTAAAAAAACAGAGTGAAAACCATAGAAAAAGAAAGTGGAAAGGGAAAGGCAAAACGTAACGGGTATTGCCCCGCTACGTTAGGATTCAAATAATATCTTTTAATGGATTATTCCGTCGGCGGTTCCTGCATATCGTTATCAGCACCTGAGTTTACCGGCAACAAATGAGAACGTGTGCCAGACTCAATAGCGCTGAAAATAGCGTTGGTCAGTTCGTTGTCATGCTCCGGATTCTTGCACAGGTAATAACGGGTATCAGGCAGTTTTGGCAAACCTTCTTCTTCACCCAGCACACGCAATTCAGGACTCATCATTTCTACTGAACGCACAGTGATCCCCAAACCGGCTTTTACCGCTGCACGCACTGCAGACAACGTAGAGGCGACATAGGAAATCTTCCACGGAATACCGGCAGCAGTAAGGTGCTCCAACGCCAGCGAGCGGAACGGACTTGGCTCATCCAGCACAACCAGCGAAACCGTTTCTCCGGGCTGATACTGGTAATCGGCAGCGCAGTACCACAATGTTGGTGAGGTACGCAGCAACACATGAGGCAACTCATTGGTATTGCTGGTCGTAATGACCAGATCAATTTTCCCTTGTTGCAACATCTCCGCCATTTCGGCGCTGCGCTTGATACTGACCGCAACCGACAGCTTCGGAAACACGCTGGTAACACGTTGCAGGATGAAAGGCAGGATAGTATCCGCTGTGTCATCGGAAGCACCGATAGCCAGCGTACCCTGAATATCACTGTACATCAGTGAGGCACAGGCTTCGTCATTAAACTGAAGGATTTTTCTGGCATACCCAAGAAACTGGATGCCATGCTCAGTCAACAGCTTGTTTCGCCCATGACGGGCAAACAACTCCTTACCAATCAGCTGCTCCAGACGCTGCATCTGCTGGCTTACTGCTGACTGCGTTCTACACACAGCAACAGCAGCTGCCGCAAACGTATTCAAATCTGCAACAGCGACGAATGTTCTCAACAGATCGAGATCAAGGTTGAGAACAGGGCGACTTGTATTTGTCATACGTCTCTTCACTTATCTATTTTAATTTTTAACAAACATACCTGGTGTTGATGTTGATGCCCCGACAAAGGCCGGATGCACAATAAAAGACGGACAGTATCGCAGACGAACGGCTACGGCAAAAGACAATGATATTCCCTTGTCCGAATCGTCTATCTCCTTTAGCCTCCTTAATTTAAGCACCTTATTAGGTAATCAGACTTTCAAAAAGGACTCTCTTATTTTAGATAATAAAATAAAAATAAAAAAAACACCAGCCATATCATTTAACCGCAATTTACAATCATGAGATATTAAGGTTTTGATTGCGCTTACTTTACGAGGAGCATTCGCCAAAATATACGACATCTCTTATTTTTCACCTTTGACGCATAGTTTGTGCATCATTCATTCCTTGTTTGCTTGAAAAGGACATTACGCTCAAAATATCAACAAGACCAAAGGCACACTATTCAATCCAGAATCTGGTTTTAATACAGTGTTAAAAACCATCAACCAATCTGATGTATCCACCTCATCAATGTCTTCGATTCACTACCATATTCTCTGTTAGCGATATCATAGCAACTACCACCAAACACCATTAATACAGTGAGTTACTATCACCATGCGACTCACACTTTATGTAAATGAAGATATTTTTTTGTAAATTTGTTAAAATATATACTAAAATATTATATGTAACATAAATTTTCATGAAGTTATGCCGTGAGGTGGACTATTTCTAAAAAAATATCCTATCCACCGTGCGTATATACCTTTTTTTATTTCCACGCTGTCACTTACCCTATTCGATTAAATAAATCTGCTTTTTATTATCAGCAAGTTGGCCTACATTTATTTTAGCCCCAAAAAGAGAACCCATCCTATTGCCACATAGAAAGACATTTGCCTGACCTGCAACTATTCGTGTATTTAAAAATATTTTTGATAACGCCAGAGACGCTGAAAATTTTATGATACCGGTTTCAGTGCTTAAATAAGATAGAAATACCCCACCATCCACAAATAAGATTATTCCTAAATACTCCAACGAAAGAGGATAATGCATCATTATGCGATCCGGCAGGCAGTGTAATTGGCCGTTCAGGCGGCTTTTTTGCTCATCGCTTTCAAACGTTAGATTGAAAAACAGAAATAATGTTACATAATATGAACACCTCATTAACAATAAATACCATTTATTGTGGCCTTTACTGGTGACAATCCAATATTGAAGCGACTTCACAGCCACAGTAATGATTCTTCAAAACACACGACGGTAAGAGTACATTAGATGTGTTAGGCGATTACTCATCAGGAAAACAGTATCCTGCAAAAGGTTTGTTAAATGTCACCGATAGAAAAATCGAAAAAACTGGAAAACGTTTGTTACGATATTCGTGGCCCGGTATTAAAAGAAGCAAAACGACTGGAAGAAGAAGGCAATAAGGTACTTAAGCTGAACATCGGCAACCCGGCACCTTTCGGGTTTGAAGCACCGGATGAAATCCTGGTAGATGTCATCCGCAATTTGCCGACTGCACAAGGCTACTGCGATTCCAAGGGGTTATACTCCGCCCGAAAAGCCATCGTACAGCATTATCAGGCCCGTGATATGCGAGACATCACGCTGGAAGACGTCTATATCGGTAACGGTGTGTCCGAGTTGATTGTTCAGTCGATGCAAGCGTTGTTGAATACCGGTGACGAAATGCTGGTGCCAGCGCCGGATTACCCACTGTGGACTGCCGCTGTTGCGCTTTCCAGCGGCCATGCGGTGCACTACCGCTGTGATGAAGAATCAGGCTGGTTCCCGGATCTGGACGATATTCGCAGCAAAATCACACCCCGCACACGAGGGATCGTTATTATCAATCCCAACAACCCGACTGGGGCAGTATATAGCAAAGAGCTGTTGCTGGAAGTGGTTGAAATTGCCCGCCAGCATAGTTTGATCATTTTTGCCGACGAGATTTACGACAAAATCCTCTACGATGATGCACAACATCATTCGATAGCTGCGCTGGCGCCGGATCTGTTGACCGTCACCTTCAATGGCCTGTCTAAAACCTATCGCGTAGCCGGATTTCGCCAGGGATGGATGGTCCTGAATGGCCCGAAAAAACATGCCCGCGGTTATATTGAAGGGTTGGAAATGCTGGCATCAATGCGCCTTTGTGCTAACGTCCCCATGCAACATGCTATTCAGACTGCACTTGGCGGTTACCAAAGTATCAGCGAATTCATTCATCCGGGCGGACGTCTGTATGAGCAGCGTAATCGCGCCTGGGAGCTGATCAATCAGATTCCTGGCGTATCCTGTGTTAAGCCAAGTGGGGCGCTGTACATGTTTCCCCGCATTGATGCCAAGCGTTTCAACATCCATGATGATCAGAAGCTGGTACTGGACCTGCTGCTGCAAGAGAAGGTACTGCTGGTGCAAGGCACCGCGTTCAACTGGCCGGAGCCGGACCACCTGCGTATCGTGACCCTGCCGCGTGTTGATCAACTGGAAATGGCAATCAACAAGTTTGGCCGTTTTCTGGAAGGTTATCACCAGTAATCGGAGCGGCATCCGGTGCCAACAAGGTGCCGGATTCTCCCTTTTTCCCGATGTTCTTTCCCTCTTTTTCGTCGGCGCAACCTGATTTGCTTCTTGATGACGGAGCCGCCACAATGAATCTCCATTGCCGTACACTGAGAGATGTTTATGGTCCAAAGTCATTTCTTCGCCCATTTGTCCCGCCTGAAATTGATTAGCCGCTGGCCGCTGATGCGCAATGTCCGGACAGAAAATGTCTCTGAACACAGCTTGCAGGTGGCGTTTGTCGCTCATGCTCTCGCGGTAATCAAAAACCGCAAATTCAATGGGAATCTTAATATAGGTCGTATTGCCTTGTTGGCCATGTACCATGATGCCAGCGAAGTACTGACCGGCGATATGCCCACCCCTATCAAGTATTACAATGCGCAAATTGCCCACGAATATAAGAAAATTGAAAAGATTGCCCGCCATAATCTGATTGCGATGCTACCTGCAGAACTGCAGCAGGACTTCAAGCCGCTGCTGGATGAATCACAAATCAGCGAAGATGAACATGCAATTGTTAAACAGGCTGATGCACTTTGCGCATATTTGAAGTGTTTGGAAGAACTATCCGCTGGCAATAATGAATTTCTGTTGGCCAAAACACGGCTGGAAAAAACACTCCAGCAGCGCCAAAGTCCGGAAATGGATTATTTCATGACGGTATTTATTCCGAGCTTTAGTTTGTCACTGGACGAAATCAGTCAGGAATCACCGCTTTAACCCGCAACCTGGATGAAGCCAGACAGCCTGATGATGACTCCCTCTTCAGGCTGTTACGATTGACGGCGCTCAGAATGGATACAACCACGGCACCATCACTACGCTGATAACCATTACCAATAGCGTGAATGGCACCCCAACCCGCACAAAATCACTGAAGCGATATCCACCAGGTGCTAACACCAACGTATTGACTGGCGAGGAAACGGGTGTCATGAATGCCGCAGACGCGGAGATAGCAATAATCATTGCAAAAGGATACGGCGAAACCTGCATCTGTTCCGCAGCAGCAACGGCAATAGGCGCCATCAGCACAGCCGTTGCCGTGTTGGAGATAAACAATCCCGTCAACGCACACAGCAGGAACAGACACACCAACATCACGTGAGGGCCTGCGCCGCCGCCTATCTCCATCAACCCCTTTACGACCAAAGCCACGCCACCGGTTTGCTGCAATGCCAAAGCAAACGGCATCATCCCTACGATGAGAATCAGACTCGGCCAATGTACCGCACGGTAGGCGCTTTCCATGTCGATACAGCGGAACTGCCCCATCAGCAGACAGGCGACCAACGCCGCAATGGCGTTAGGTATCTCATCAGTCAGCATCATCGCTACCATCAGCGCCAGACAAAACAACGCGTGTGGTGCCTGATTACTGGCTGGCGCCACTTCATCCACTTCCGCCGGCAGATTGAGCACAATAAAGTGACGCTTATGCTTATTCAGCAACCGAATGTTTTTCCAGTCGCCGATGACCAGCAGAATATCTCCCAGCTTTAACGCCTCATCAGCCAGGTTTCCTTCCAGCGCTTCGCCGTCCCGGCGAATTCCCACCACGGTTAACCCGTAACGACTGCGAAACGCCACTTCCTGCAACGTTTTACCCAACAGCCCCGAATCAGGGATCAACGATACTTCCGCCATGCCCACATCACGCGCCTGTTCGGAGAAATACTCGCCACGCAATACCATCGGTTCCAGACGCTGGGTGGAGCAAAACTCACGCAGATCCACATCGGATGCCGACATATCGATCAGCAGCACATCATTCAATCGCAATTCGCTATTGCTGCTGACGCTCACCATAATGCGCCGGAATTTTTGCCAGCGCTCAATTCCCACCACATTCGCGCCATAACGCTGGCGTAATTGCAAATCGTCCAGGCGCTGGCCAATCAGCGGCGATCCGATGCGAATCGCCACGCGACGTGCCCGCCCGGTCAGGCGATACTCCCGGATCAGATCACGAAATGTTTTGCGTTTCCACCCGTCTTTGAGGCCATCGCTGTCAGTCGCCGTCAGCCAGAAACGCGCTACCAGCATGTAAGCAATCCCGGTCAACAGCACAACGGCACCAATAGGCGTGACACTGAAAAAACTGAACCCGTTCATACCGGTACGCATCAACTCACTACTAACCACCATATTGGGTGGCGTTGCCACCAGCGTCATCATACCGCTGATAAGCCCTGCGAAAGCCAGCGGCATCATCAGACGGGCGGGGGTAGTTTTCATCCGCGCTGCAACGTTCAGTACCACCGGAATAAAAATAGCCACCACCCCAGTGGAACTCATAAAAGCCCCCAGCAGTGCCACCGTACACATCAGTAAAATCAGCATACAGTTTTCACTCTGTCCGGCCACACGCATCAACCAGTCACCGACCTGATAAGCTACCCCGGTTCGCACCAGCCCTTCCCCGATCACAAATAGTGCTGCGATCAAAAATACATTCGGATCGCTGAAACCAATCAGCGCTTCCTGTAGTGTCAATGTACCGCTTAAGACAAACGCCACAATCACCAGCAGTGCAATCACATCCATACGCAGTTTGCCGGTAGCAAACAGCACGATGGCAATCAATAGCAAAATGGCAACCCAGACAAGTGAACTGCTCAACATGCCGCCCCTGACATTAACAGTCCTTATTCATCAGGCGATATTCCGAACAACAACGTTTCTTTCGGAGAAACCGCTTAAAATCAGAATGCCATAAAAAAACCCTGACAAAGCAGGGTATTGATCATATTTATCTGGGTTTAAAGCATCATTTCAGGGTAATGTTTACCCAACCATCCGGTGCACGCGAAATCTGCAATTGCTCAAGAGAAGGTAATATGGCATCCACTTCATCCAAACGTGGTGTATCGACTGGCGCATTCACCGCGATAACCTGACATCCAGCAGCCAACCCGGATAGCACGCCAGCCGGCGCATCTTCCACCACCACGCATTCAGCAGGAGCCAGCCCCAACCGTTGTGCTCCCAACAAATACGCATCCGGATTCGGTTTACCGCGCTCCACTTGCTCCGCCGTAATAAACTCACGCGGTGAAGGCAAGCCCGCCGCACGGTGACGGGCATGGGCAATCGGCACCGTTCCCGACGTCACAATCGCCCATGGGATATCCAGTTCATCCAGTCTGTTCAGCAGTGCACATGCACCCGGCATAGCCGCAATACCTGTGGTATCCGTCGCTTCTACCTGCTCCAGCGCGATAAACTCACGCAGAATCGTCTCTTCGCTGGCTCCCGCCAGAAAATGACGCAACGAGGTAATCGCCTGCTTGCCATGAATAAAATCCAGAACACTCTGCGGGTCGATATCATGATCTTTTGCCCAGTTGCTCCAGGCCCGTTCCACCGCGGGCAGTGAATCTACCAACGTGCCGTCAAGATCAAACAGAAAACCTTTACACTCCACAGAAAGCCCCTTCTTTATTTATATGCCTCTGAACCTCTCAGGCATTGATGACTTGCGCTATCTCTACCGCGCTCAGATGATACTGACGTGGGCAAGATTGCCACACCGCCAACATACGGATGTATTTATCCCACATTTTGGTCTGCGAGTTAAAGCCATGCGTACCAGAATCAAAGTGAGGATAACGACCTTCAACATGTACCATGAAACGTACGTAGCCAAGATAACGCGCTTCGGTAGCCGCATCGAAACCAAGAAATGCCAGTCGGCGCTCATCCATATCCGGTTTCTCTTTCAGGTTAGCCCAGGAAACCTGTAGCGCATGGTGCATTTCCATAATATTAATGAGAGTACGGCACACATCTTCGCTCAAATCGCCAAAATCGCGATCCAGTTCCCGCATTTGCAACCCGTAGCCGCGTTCAATGATGGTTTGCAGGCGACGGTAACGTTCCGCATTATCGGGGTCCAGCATCGACATCATTTTGTACTGATTGGACAGGATAAGTCTCTGAGCATTGGTCATTTCCATGGTGCACTCCTGAATCTGATTCCGGCTAAAGGGGGATTAATAGCAGAATCGCATACTGGCTGGCGTTCGTTTCTTGATTTAAAACAGAATCCAATGGAAAAAAAGTTAGCGTCTTTGGCTAAAAACCGGGTTTACATCAAAGATCGTCCAGGAATGCCCTGTCAAGTTGCCTGAAGGCACGATTCAGCACGTCGGCCAACATCTGGTAAGTAGGTTGCCCTTCCACCGGCATCAGCGCCATACCCGACTCCAGTAGCTTATTACGAATGTCATGAAACCAACGTAATAAAGAAGGCGGTAGTGGAGTAACCGAACGGCGTCCAAGCCACCATAACCCTTGCATTGGTAATCCAAGAGCAAATAGCGCGGTCGCCACACTTGGGCCAAGCTGACCACCCAATGCAATTTGCCAGGTCAGGGTAAATACAGCCAACGGCGGCATGATGCGAATGGCAAACCGGGTGATATGCACTACGCGATTTTCAGGAAACACAGGCGCCAGTCGTTTATCCGCAGGCCAGGTTTTCATATAACGCTGGCCAAGATGGAATAGCTGCAGCCATCCTGCTTTGTCTTTGTCGGAGGGTTTCGTCGACATGCTAGACCTCAACTTTACATATAAAAAATAAAATTTTCGTACAAATCACCAACTGCAATTGACAAGCTTAAAATATATTTTGTGTTTAATGGTTGCTATCGGTATCCTAAAACAGCCTTTTGGGCTGCGATAAAAGCCGTGATAAAAGCCGTTTGACGCCGTTTTGTACTCGCTGTTAGCCACTTACTGTTTCAGACAGGGTTTTACTGTGCCGGCAGGCGAATCCGGCCACTGTTGAGTCAGCGTGCAGCAAGCGTCATGTGTGTCTGCTGTCGCCGTTTTTTGCTGGTCGATGTATCTCTCGTTCAGGAGCGTCACGATGCTGCTGCTCGTCCGTCACATCGGCATTTTTCCGCTGTCATGTCTGGAAACTTCACCCAGCCATGATGTTAATCATAAATGTCAACAGCCTTCTGCGCTACGCTAGTGTTGTATGACATTTTTTTAACCATGTATAACAAGTAGGTACTTCCATGTCGAGTAAGTTAGTACTGGTCCTTAACTGTGGCAGTTCTTCCCTGAAGTTTGCCATTATTGATGCCGTCAGCGGAGACGAATACCTGTCTGGCCTGGCCGAGTGTTTTAATCTGCCCGAAGCGCGCATCAAATGGAAAATCGATGGCGGCAAACAGGAAGCTGCTCTGGGTGCCGGTGCCGCCCACAGCGAAGCACTGAGTTTCATCGTTAACACCATCCTCAGCCAGAAGCCTGAATTGTCCGCTCAGCTGGTAGCGATTGGTCATCGTATCGTACACGGCGGTGAGAAATTCACCCAGTCCGCGGTTATCAACGACGAAGTGCTGCAGGGTATCAAAGACGCCGTTCCATTCGCGCCGTTGCACAACCCGGCACACCTGATCGGCATCGAAGAAGCACTGAAAGAATTCCCGCACCTGAAAGCCAAGAACGTTGCCGTATTCGACACCGCGTTCCATCAGACCATGCCGGAAGAAGCCTACCTGTACGCCCTGCCGTACAAGTTATACAAAGAACACCACATTCGCCGTTACGGCGCTCACGGTACCAGCCACTACTTCGTCTCTCGTGAAGCGGCGAAAGTCCTGAACAAGCCGGTGGAAGAACTGAACGTGATCACCTGCCACTTGGGCAACGGCGGTTCCGTTAGCGCTATTCGCAACGGCAAGTGCGTGGATACCTCCATGGGTCTGACGCCGTTGGAAGGCCTGGTGATGGGTACCCGCAGTGGTGACATCGACCCGGCGGTAGTTTTCCACCTGCACGATTCCTTGGGTATGAGTGTAGATAGCATCAACAAACTGCTGACCAAAGAATCCGGCCTGCTGGGTCTGACCGAAGTAACCAGCGACTGCCGTTACGTAGAAGACAACTACGAAACCAAAGAAGACGCCAAACGTGCGATGAACGTGTACTGCCACCGTCTGGCCAAGTACATCGGTTCTTATTCTGCGCTGATGGAAGGTCGTCTGGACGCAGTTATCTTCACTGGCGGCATCGGTGAAAACGCCGCGATGGTACGTGAGTTAACGCTGAAGCAACTGGGCCTGCTGGGCTTTGAAGTCGACCACGACCGTAACCTGGCTGCACGTTTCGGCAAAGGCGGCAATATCGCCAAAGACGGTACTCGCCCGGCATTGGTCATTCCGACCAACGAAGAATTGGTCATCGCTCAGGACGCACTGCGTCTGACCGCCTGATTAACTCTCCCCACTCTGTCAGCTTCGGCTGACGGAGTTGTTTTAGCAACATCGTTTTTGAACAACGAGCAACCGCAAACAGAGGTTAAGCCGTGTCCCGTATAATCATGTTGATTCCTACTGGCACCAGCGTGGGCCTGACCAGCGTCAGCCTGGGTGTCATTCGTTCCATGGAACAAAAAGGCGTGCGCCTGAGCGTGTTCAAGCCCATCGCCCAGCCACGTTCCGGTGATAGCAAATTGGATCAGACCACCGCTATCGTCCGCGCCACCTCCTCCATTCCAGCCGCTGAACCGCTGGCAATGAGCTACGTGGAGTCAATGCTGAGCAGCAACCAGCAGGACGTACTGCTGGAAGAAATTATTGCCCGCTACCACGAAAGCACCAAAGACGCGGAAGTCGTGCTGGTAGAAGGTCTGGTGCCAACCCGCAAACACCAGTTCGCCAATGCGCTGAACTATGAAATCGCCAAAACGCTGAACGCGGAAATCGTCTTCGTATTGGCGCTAGGCAACGATTCTCCGGCACAGTTGAAAGAGCGCATCGACATCGCTCGTTCCAGCTTTGGCGGCAGCAAGAACAAAAACATCACCGGCGTCATCATCAATAAACTGAATGCACCGGTGGATGAGCAAGGTCGTACTCGTCCCGATCTGTCTGAAATTTTTGATGACTCCACCAAAGCCAGCGTCGCCAACATCGATCCGAAGCTGCTGTTCGCCAACAGCCCACTGCCGATTCTGGGCTGCGTACCCTGGAGCTTTGATCTGATCGCGACCCGCGCCATCGACATGGCCAACCACCTGAACGCACGCGTTATCAACACTGGCGACATTCAGACCCGTCGTGTGAAATCGGTAACCTTCTGCGCTCGCAGCATTCCGCATATGCTGGAGCATTTCCGCCCAGGCTCGCTGCTGGTGACCTCCGCTGACCGTCCGGATGTACTGGTTGCCGCCTGTCTGGCTGCCATGAACGGTGTTGAAATCGGCGCCCTGCTGCTGACCGGCGGCTACGAAATCGACCCGGCTATCAGCAAGCTGTGCGAACGTGCCTTCCAGACTGGCCTGCCGGTGTTCATGGTCAAGACCAATACCTGGCAGACCTCACTGAACCTGCAGAGCTTCAATCTGGAACTGCCGCCGGACGACCATGAGCGTGTGGAAAAAGTGCAGGAATACGTGGCTCGCCACATCGATTCTCAGTGGATCGATTCCCTGACCGCTACCTCCGAGCGTTCACGCCGTCTGTCTCCACCAGCGTTCCGTTATCAGTTGACCGAACTGGCGCGTCAGGCCAGCAAGCGTATCGTGCTGCCGGAAGGCGACGAACCGCGTACCGTCAAAGCCGCAGCCATCTGTGCCGAGCGCGGTATCGCACAGTGTGTGCTGCTGGGCAACCCGGATGAAATCCAGCGCGTCGCCGCTGCACAGGGCGTTGAACTGGGTAAAGGCATCGAGATTGTCGATCCGGCTGAAGCACGTGAGCGCTATGTACCGCGTCTGGTTGAACTGCGTAAGAGCAAAGGCATGACCGAAGTGGTCGCCCGCGAGCAGTTGGAAGACAACGTGGTGTTGGGTACGCTGATGCTGGAACAAGGCGAAGTTGACGGTCTGGTATCCGGTGCGGTTCACACTACCGCTAACACCATCCGTCCGCCGTTGCAGTTGATCAAAACCGCGCCGGGCAGCTCACTGGTCTCTTCCGTGTTCTTCATGCTGCTGCCGGAACAGGTACTGGTTTATGGCGACTGCGCCATCAACCCGGACCCGACCGCAGAACAGCTGGCTGAAATCGCTATCCAGTCCGCCGACTCTGCTGCCGCTTTCGGTATTGAACCGCGCGTGGCGATGATCTCCTACTCAACCGGTAACTCCGGTGCCGGCAGCGATGTGGATAAAGTCCGCGAAGCGACCCGTCTGGCGCAGGAAAAACGCCCGGATCTGGTCATCGACGGTCCGCTGCAGTACGACGCCGCGATCATGGCAGATGTGGCTCAGTCCAAAGCGCCGAACTCACCGGTTGCGGGTAAAGCTACCGTGTTCGTGTTCCCGGACCTCAACACCGGCAACACCACTTACAAAGCAGTACAGCGTTCTGCCGACCTGATTTCCATCGGGCCCATGCTGCAAGGTATGCGCAAGCCGGTTAACGACTTGTCCCGTGGCGCACTGGTGGACGACATTGTCTATACCGTAGCGCTGACCGCTATTCAGGCTACCCAGATTGCCTGATAGACGGCATTAGCGGCGCATCTTTCGATACACCGCTGATACACGGAAACAAAAACGCCAGCAACGTAACTGCTGGCGTTTTTTATGAAAGCGGTCTGAGTAACCACACTCAATGTTGTTCTACGAATGTTGTTCTACGGCATCACTATCTTCAGTCCCGGTCACATCATCGTTCTGAATGCGTGGCGCAACGCGTTGCGGTTTAACGTAATCATTGCTGCCGCTGTTACGACTTAACCACAGCGATAATGCCTTGAGCGAATCCGGAGTGAACTCATCGCAACGCGCAGTAATCTCTTCCGGCGTCAACCAACTCACTTCATCAATCTCTTCCGCCTGCAAGGCAAACGGGCCATGCATTACGCAACTGAACAACGCCCCCCATACCCGGCAGTCATCACTTTCATAGTAAAACAGGCCATGTTCAGCAAACGGCACACCGGCGATGCCCAGCTCTTCTTCTGCTTCACGACGTGCCGACTCCAGCAGATTCTCACCACTTTGCACCACGCCGCCTGCGGTCGCGTCCATCCAGCCGGGGTAAAAATCTTTGGTTTCGGTACGGCGCTGAACCAGAATCTTGCCCATGCCATCATGTACAACGATATAGGTAGCGCGATGCCGCAGATGCTGAGCACGCATCTGCTGGCGACTGGATTGGGCGATAACTTCGTTGTTTTCATCAACGATATCGACCCACTCCATGGCTGCCATCTGTGTTTGTTCCACCATCCTCTGAAACCCTTTCGTCATGGCGCGGTGATGCGCATCAGTTTTTAGAAATTCTTAGAATTATTGATGTGAGAGTGTAGTCTCTAACTTAGTGGCTAATCACAACCTGTGCAATAGTCTCCCCGCCCTGTAATGGCACCACCTGTAATACCCCTTGATCAAACAAACCATAACTGGCGGGATAGCCACCTTTAGGCAGGCTGACGGAACCGGGATTGAAGCAAAAAATATCATCACGCCGCTCAGCCACCGGTAGATGTGTGTGGCCGAATACCAGTACATCATCGGTATGCAGCGGCGGTCGTTTTTCCGGGTGATAGAGATGCCCATGGGTCAAAAATAAGCGGTTTTTAGGCAATAATACCTGTTGCCAGGGAGCAGTAATCGGAAACTGCAACAGCATCTGGTCTACTTCGCTGTCACAATTTCCCCGCACCGCCACAATCTGTGAGGCGTAGCGGTTCAGTAAACTCGCCACATCTGCCGGCTGGTAACGATCCGGCAGCGGATTACGGGGACCATGGTTAAGAAAATCGCCCAGCAGAATCAGCCAGTCGGCACCGCTGTGTTCAAAACGGTCCAGCAGCGTTTCAGTGGCCGACAATGAGCCATGCAGGTCAGACGCAAACATCAGTTTCATGGTTCTATCCCGATGCGTGAACATATTCAGTCTCGCTATAGTACCAAAAACCCATGTCATCACAGGCCAAAATTATTGGCTTATCAGCCTTTCCGGTCAGTTTCTCCCCGCAGCGGATAGCTGTATGAAAGGAAAAGAATAGCCATAACGGTTATTTATGTTTTATGCGTGAAAGTGCTAGGCTTTTACCTGCCAACTGTTTTTCAGAGTCGTCAGTCCCCCGGCCAACGACTCTCTCAATGGAGAGATGATTCATGATTGACGTGTATTACGCCCCTACCCCTAATGGTCACAAAATCACCCTGTTTCTGGAAGAAGCACAGTTACCCTATCAACTGCACAAGGTAGATATCAGCGCCGGCGATCAGTTCAAACCCGCATTCCTGGCAATATCTCCCAATAATAAGATTCCTGCCATTGTGGATAAGCAACCCGCAGACCAGGGCGCACCGCTTAGCTTGTTCGAATCCGGTGCCATTTTGCTCTATCTGGCGGAAAAAACCGGCAAACTATTGAGTACCGATGTGCGGGAGCGTGCCGCTACCCTGCAATGGCTATTCTGGCAGGTATCAGGATTTGGTCCGATGTTGGGACAAAACCACCATTTCAACCACTATGCCTCCCAGCCAGTGCCTTATGCCATTGAGCGCTACCAGAAAGAAACTGAGCGACTGTACGGCGTGCTGAACCAACAACTGCACGACCATGTCTGGCTGGCGGGTAATGAGTACAGTATCGCTGACATCGCCACTTACCCTTGGGTCGTTTCTCACGAACGCCAGCGTATCTCTCTTGACGACTTCCCGGCAGTGAAAAGCTGGTTTGAGCGTATTGGTGAACGCCCGGCTACACAGCGCGCCTACCAACTCGCCGCTCATGTCTAACAAGGCGAACTACCACGTCCGATTCGCCGGGCGTGGTTTTCTTATGCTGTCGGCGCTCATCCAGCCGCGCTATGCTGCTTTCCTCTAAAAAGTGCTTGTTCTGCTGATAAAAACTCCCTGAGATGTGGTTAATATCACCAGCAAAAACAGATGAATCATCTATGCTGAAACCAGAGTGGATAAAGGCGATTCCAGCGGGTACAGCACCGTTGCCCGGCTCAAGGGAATAACCCGACATACGAAGCGAGGCCAGCTTATGAAACTACTGATCACCGGGGGAACCGGCCTTATTGGGCGTCATTTGATTACACGTTTGTTGTCTCTGTCACATCAGGTAACTGTAGTGACCCGCTCCGTTGAGCGCGCGCGACGGCTGTGGGGCGACCAGGTTAATTACTGGCGCGGACTGGAAGATCAGACCTCGCTGGACGGCTTCGATGGCGTCATCAATCTCGCGGGTGAGCCGATTGCCGACAAGCGTTGGACCAAAGCCCAAAAAGCGCGCCTGTGTCAGAGCCGCTGGGATATCACTCGCCAACTCACACAACTGATTCGCCGCAGCCACACTCCACCTTCAGTATTTTTGTCAGGCTCGGCGGTTGGCTATTACGGTGATCAAGGTCAAGCGCTGGTGACCGAAGATGAAACGCCCCACAATGACTTTACCCATGAACTCTGCGCTCGCTGGGAAGCACTGGCGCTGGAAGCGGAAAGTGATCAAACCCGCGTCTGCCTGATGCGTACCGGCGTGGTGCTTTCTACGGAAGGTGGCGCGCTGGCAAAAATGCTGCCGATTTTCCGGTTGGGATTGGGCGGCCCAATCGGCTCCGGTAAGCAATACCTGCCATGGATTCACATTGACGACATGACCAACGCGATTTTGTATCTGTTGGATAGCCCGATTCTGAGCGGTCCTTTCAACATGGTATCGCCCTACCCGGTGCGTAACGAGACATTCTCCGCCATGCTGGCAAACGTGTTAGATCGCCCAGGCTTTGTGCGTACGCCCAGTTGGGCGCTCAGGATACTGATGGGCGAAGCGGCGACGCTGCTGCTGGGTGGGCAACGAGCCATTCCGCAACGACTGGAGAAAGCCGGATTTGGCTTTCGCTTCTTTGAACTGGAAGAGGCACTTAACGATTTATTGCATCCCCGCGCCAGTTGAACGGGTTCATCCGGCGCGGGAAGGCATGGCAGTACAAAAATTACTTCAGCGCGCCGGACAGGAACTGCTGTAAACGTGGGCTTTGCGGGTTGCCGAACACCGCCTCAGGCGGCCCTTCCTCTTCCACCAGTCCTTGATGCAAAAAGATCACATGGCTGGAGACATGGCGGGCAAATTCCATTTCATGCGTCACTACCACCATGGTTTTACCCTCTTCCGCCAGTTGCTGCATGATACGCAGCACTTCACCCACCAGTTCTGGGTCCAGCGCGGAAGTCGGCTCATCAAACAGTAACACATCCGGCTCCATCGCCAGTGCGCGGGCAATGGAAACACGCTGCTGTTGACCACCCGACAAATCAGACGGGTATTTCTCCTGCGATGCACCGGTGATCCCCACCTTGTTCAGGTAGAATTCAGCGCGCTTACGCGCTTCTGCTTTGCTCAACCCCAACACCTGTACCGGCGCTTCCATCACGTTTTCCAACGCAGTCATGAAGCTCCACAGGTTGAAATGCTGGAACACCATCGTCAGTCGGGTGCGCAGCAGTTGTAACTGCTTCTTGTCAAACACCTTGAGCTGGCCATCCTTGTCTCGCACCATGTGAATCTCCTGTCCATTCACATGGATAGAGCCTTCACAGGGTTTTTCCAGGAAGTTGATACATCGCAACAAGGTGCTTTTACCCGATCCCGATGATCCGATAATAGAAATAACGTCCCCGGCTTTAGCCTGTAATGAAATGCCTTTGAGCACTTCATGCTGACCATAACGCTTACGTAATTCCGTCACCATCAGCTTATTATTCTGCATTCTTTGTCTGTTCCTGCACTATTTTAATGGGATGAACGGGTGTGAAGATGCCGTAACCAGCGGCGTTCTGCCTTTCTGAACAACGAAATCAGCACGAACGATACCGCCAGATACATCACGCCTGCGATGCCAAAGGCGTAGAACGGTTTGTAAGTGGCGGCGTTAATGTCACGCGCCACTTTCAGCAAATCCGGCACCGTGACGGTAAAGGCCAGTGCGGTGGAATGCAGCATCAGGATAACTTCATTGCTGTAGGCGGGTAACGCGATGCGCAATGCACCCGGCAAAATGATGCAGCGGTACTGCTTAAAGCGTGAAAAACCGTAGGCGCGCGCCGCTTCAATTTCACCATGCGGCACTGAACGGATGGCACCGGCGAAGATTTCAGTCGTATAAGCGCAGGTATTAAGCGCCAGCGACAGAATGGCGCAATTCAGGCCGCTGCGAAAAAATGCGTTCAACACATCGGTGCCGCGTACAATTTCCAGACTGTACACACCGGAATAAAACACCAGCAGTTGCACGTAGAGCGGTGTACCGCGAAACACATAGGTAAAAACCCACACCGGCAGCCAGTAGCGCCGACGAGGCGACACGCGGGCTACCGCCAGCGGAATCGCCATCAACCCACCGATAATCACCGAGACAATCAGCAGCCACAGCGTCATCGCCAGCCCGGTGAGACGATAACCGTCGCTCCACAGCAGGGCCTGCCAATATTGTTGTAAAATCTCACTCATAATTTACTTTCCGGACTCCCTGCGAGTAGCGTTTTTCCAGCCACCACAGCACCCCATTGGAAAGGGTGGTAAAAACCAGATACAGCACACCGGCGACAATAGCGAAAAAGAACGGATGATGCGTTCCTTTTCCAGCCAGTTGGGTGGCTTTGATCACATCACTCAGCCCCAGCAACGACACCAATGCGGTCGCTTTGAGAATCACCTGCCAGTTGTTGCCGATGCCCGGCAGAGCAAAACGCATCATGGATGGAAACATAATGCGGCGAAACACTTTCATCGGCGTAAAGCCAAACGCCACCGCTGCCTCAATCTGGCCGCGCGGCACCGCCAGATAAGCACCACGAAACGTTTCGGTAAAGTAAGCGCCGTAGATAAATCCCAGCGTAATGATCCCTGCGGTCAGTGGATCAATATCGATCTGATCCATGCCCAGCGATTCGGTGGCGCTGTTGAGCGCCATCTGCAAACCATAAAAAATCAGCAGCATCAGAACCAGATCCGGCACACCGCGAATCAGGGTGGTATAACCAGAAAAACAGCCAGACAGCACTCGGTTGGACGACAGCTTCGCCGCCGCCCCCACCAGACCAATCAGCAGCGACAACACCAGCGAACACAACGCCAGCTGCAACGTCATGCGTGCACCATCCAGGATTAATTCGGAATAGCCATAAAGCATTACATCAGTCCGTTCAGAAAAGACACACCACTGCCGGCACAATGCAGGCAGTGGTTAATCAGGAAGGCTTAATCACCGTATACGTTGAAGTCAAAGTACTTCTTCGCCAGTTTGTCGTAGGTACCGTCCTGACGCATAGCGGCAAAGGCTTTATCCAGCGCGGCTTTCAGTTCAGTTTCGTTCTTGCGTAACCCCATACCGGTGCCCACGCCGAACAGTTTGTCGTCTTTCACCGCCGGACCGGCAAATGCATAATCTTTACCGGCATCCTGTTTCAGGAAGCCTTCACTGCCTGCCACTTCATCCTGAAAGGCGGTATCGATACGACCAGCGGTCAGGTCGGCATAGATCAGGTCCTGATTCTGGTAGGTCACCACATCCACGCCTTTCGGCTGCCAATACTGGTTGGCGTAAGCCTCCTGCGTAGATGCCTGCAGCACGCCGACACGTTTCCCCTTCAGTGCATCCAGCGTCGGCAGAATCGGCGAGCCTTTTTTAGCAATCAGACGGGCATTGGCCGCATACAGTTTCTCGGTAAACGCAATTTCCTGCTGACGTTTTTCGGTAATCGACAGGGAAGAGATAATGGCATCGATTTTTTTCGCTTTCAGCGACGGAATCAACGCGTCGAAATCGCTCTCGACGAAGGTGCAATTAGCCTGAATGCGTTTGCACAACTCATTTGCCAAATCAATATCAAATCCAACCAGTTGACCGCTGGCGTCTTTGGATTCGAACGGTGCATAGGTCGGGTCAGTACCAATTTTGATATTTTTAGGAACCTCGGCGAGGGCACTGCCTGCTGCGAATACCAGTGCAAGGGGCAAAAGTTTCAACATTTTTTTCATTGCGTTACCCTTATTTTATGATTGTGTATGCCTAAGTGATTTATGAAATCCGACTACGAATTATTGTGATTACGTCTGTCTGCCATGTACGTCAATATGATACTAGTTGTCAAACTAAAGCAAATTTTATGCCATAAAAAATATGCAACTCCACGTAAAATCAGTCGCCGTGATAATGTTAGCCAGATCAATATAATCAATGAATTATGTCAACCTGTGCTATAGAGGAGAGTAACGCCACGACGCCGACCTGGATTATCTGCACAATAATAGTGCACACCCATGCACCACGAAAAACACGCCGCTCCAAAATGGAGCAATCCGCCTTTCTATCGTCAGACACCCGGTAACGCTACAGCATGGCTTGTTATTACAAATGAGGTGGTTACGCGCCTTGCCAGCGCGTAAAAAGATCCTGAGGTAATTCAATATCAAACTGATCGAGCACCCGATTAACGGTTTGATCGATGATATCTTGCACAGTTTGTGGGCGATGATAAAACGCAGGTACCGGCGGCATGATAACCGCCCCCATTTCAGCCACGGCATTCATTAACCGCAGATGGCCGAGGTGTAGCGGCGTTTCACGCACGCACAACACCAGCGGACGGCGTTCTTTCAGCACCACATCCGCCGCACGAGTCAACAAACTGTCAGTATAACTATGCGTAATGCCGGATAATGTCTTGATGGAGCAAGGAAGAATCGCCATCCCTGCCGTCTTGAACGAGCCAGAGGAAATGTTGGCGGCAATATCGCGGCAGTCATGCACCACATCAGCCAGCGACTGCACGTCGCGCACGGTCAGATCGGTTTCCAGCGCCAGCGTTTGCCGGGCTGCGGAACTCATTACCAGATGCGTTTCAACCCCGCTAATCGGCTGCAGCACCTGCAACAACCGCACCCCATATATCACGCCGCTGGCGCCGGAAATACCGACAATCAGTCGCTTCATTTTCACCTCGCGGACCCACCGCCCAGAGGCGGTAAAAATACGTGCGCTGACTTTGCCGCATCACCAAAAGATTGGCAAGAATAACAGCGACAAAAAAGGGAGCCTGCGCTCCCTTGTTGATAACACCCGATAACCGATTATCACCCTTCGTTATGTAACTCAAGATCTTCAACTTCATTCTGGCTGCGCAGTGCTTTGGCGTCGTCATTACGCAGCGCTTCCAGATAATCCAGATAGTCCTGATTCACATCTTTGGTGACATAAACGCCGTTAAAAACCGAACATTCAAACTGAACGATTTCCGGGTTATCTTCACGCACCGCGTCGATCAAATCATCCAAATCCTGGAAAATCAGCGCATCAGCGCCGATTATCTTACGAATTTCTTCCACTTCCCGGCCATGAGCGATCAGCTCATTAACGCTCGGCATATCGATGCCATACACATTCGGAAAACGGATTTCCGGTGCCGCAGAGGCCAGATAGACCCGATGCGCGCCAGCTTCACGCGCCATCTCGACAATCTGTTGAGAAGTGGTGCCGCGTACGATGGAGTCATCTACCAGCAATACATTTTTGCCGCGAAATTCCGCCCGGTTGGCATTCAATTTACGACGCACGGATTTGATGCGGGTCTGCTGGCCCGGCATGATAAACGTACGACCGACATAGCGATTCTTCACAAAACCCTGTCGGTACGGCTTGTTGATAATACGGGCGATTTCCAGCGCGATATCGCAGGAGGTTTCTGGAATCGGAATCACAACGTCGATGTCCAGCTCTTCCCACTGACGGGCGATCTTCTCGCCCAGTTTCTGCCCCATACGCACGCGAGCGCTGTAGACCGAAATCTTGTCAATAAAGGAGTCAGGGCGGGCGAAATACACATACTCGAACAGGCACGGATGACTTTTCGGGTTTTCCGCGCACTGGCGGGTAAACAATTGACCATTTTCGGTAATGTATACCGCTTCGCCCGGTGCCACATCACGCAGGAATTCAAAGCCCAGCGTATCCAGCGCTACGCTTTCCGACGCTACAATATATTCATTACGCCCATCTTCCCGTTCTCGCTTACCGAGCACCAGTGGGCGAATGCCGTTCGGGTCGCGGAAAGCCACCATGCCGTGGCCGATAATCATGCCAATACACGCATACGCGCCACGGATCAACTGATGCACTGCCGCCACCGCCGCAAAAATGTTATCCGCTTCCAGCGGATAGTGCTGAAAACGGTCCAGCTCTTTGGCAAATACGTTCAGCAGAATTTCAGAATCAGAGGTGGTATTAACGTGGCGACGACCTTCTTCAAACAGCTTTTGACGCAGTTCATGGGCGTTGGTCAGGTTACCGTTATGCGCCAGCGTGATCCCAAATGGAGAGTTGACGTAAAAAGGCTGGGCTTCTGAAGCACTGGAACTGCCCGCAGTGGGATAACGTACGTGGCCGATCCCCATGTTGCCCTGCAACCGTTGCATGTGCCGGGCTTCAAATACATCTTTCACCAGACCATTTGCTTTGCGCAGGCGAAAGCAGTTGGCGTCATTAATGGTAACGATGCCTGCGGCATCCTGCCCACGGTGCTGCAACACCGTTAACGCGTCATAAATCGACTGGTTGACCGGTGTAAAACCGGCGATACCGACAATACCGCACATGTGGTCTTTTCCTCATCAGCGCTACCGCGGCTAGAGGTGCCGCGGCAAGAAACTCGACGTGCTTTGCAGGTAGTCAAAAAACCACCTGATGATATAACTGAACTGCGGGATTAACTGGGACTGCTTCCAGTCAGCACTCTGTGAAAAACCGGTGAAGGCATCCAGAAAAAACAACACGGCAGAGACAATCAGCACACCGCGTAATGCACCAAAGCAAATGCCCAGTACCCGGTCAGTGCCTGACAATCCAGTGCGTTCAACCAACGAACCGATCACATAATTGACGATAGCACCCACAATCAACGTTGCAATAAACAGAATGGCAATGGCGATACCGTTGCGCACCAGTTCATCATTAAACCGCGTGAAATAGACCGCGAGATAGACATAGTAGTGACTGGCGATAAAGAATGCCCCGCCCCAGGTCACCAGTGACAGCGCTTCACGCACAAACCCCCGGATGAGACTGACCAGAGCCGAGAATCCGATAATACCGATAATGACGTAATCAACCCAAACCATGAACTATCCTAATAATGAACGATGACAATCATAGCGCCGGTCATCCTGTTCGCGGCGCATTCTAACAGAAAAAGAAAACGTTTGCGTAGCGTATTTCCCGCCGATTTTTTCTATAAGCAAAGAAATAAAAAAAACCTTTCTTCGCCATACGAATAGCGCTCCCTTGTCTGCCACTCGCGGCGAGTAAAGGCTGTATTAATTCGCCTCATAAAACACAAGGGGCAAGGTCGCTGCGCTCCCCTACCCCCAAATTTTACTTACTGATTGCAAACCGACTCAGCGCGCACTGTATGACCTAACCTGTCCGTTCAATCCACTGAGCTGTTGCAATTCACCCAGCGCCGATTGCAGTTTCTGTTTCGAGGCATCCGGCCCTACGTAAATGCGGGTAATCTGCCCCGCGACCGGCGACGACGGTACGGTATAAGCCCGATATCCGGAAAGACGCAACTTAGCGACAACCTCATTGACCTTATCGGCATTCTTCAGCGCGCCCAGTTGCACCACAAAGGCCTGGCCTGCTGGCGCCTGCTCCTGCACCGTAGGTTTATTTTCAGCCGGCTTATTTTCCGGCGCACGGGGTTCCGGTTTGGCTTGCGCCGTGCGGGTATCAGCTGGCTTTTCAACCGACTTACTCTCCACCGCCTTACCCTCAGCCACTTTGCTCTCTGTTACTTTCGCTTCGGGCTTCGGGCGAGTTTCCAGTTTAGTATCCGGCTTTTTGATTTCAGGTTTCGCCGGCTGCGCCTTCATTGCGGGCGGCGCTAACTGCTGTACCGGCTGGCGTGGCTCTGCCACCACCGGTGCCGGCGCTGCGCTAATCGTCGGGCGGGAAGACGATGGCGCAGATGCCCCACGACTACCGGGCACAGGGGCAACGTTCGGCTCTTCCGCCGTCTCTGCACCAGACTCACTTTTGTTCTGCAACACGGCTTCAGCGCCCTCAGGCGGTTGGGCAGGCAGCGACTGATTGACAGGCGGCATCGACTCCGCCTCCAGCGTATCGCCCGGTCTGGGAACCAGCGGGATGGCGGCAAAATCATCTTCATAATGCTTTTTTTTGCCATCCAGCAGCCCAGGGAGCACGATAACGCCCAGCGCTACCAATACAACCGTTCCCACCAGGCGATTCTGAAACTTACTCGCCATGCGTTCCGCTCCCGTCCAACGCTTCCATCACATGCGCGACAGTATGGAAAGAACCACAAACAATCACCACATCATTTTCTCCGGCATCCTGCATCGCCTGTCGCCAGGCTGTCGCCACATCGGGATGCCGGGTACTGTGCGCCAGATGCCCGGCCAGTTGTTCAACGCTCGCGCCGCGCGGCCCTTCCAGTGGTGCGCAATACCACACATCCACCTGCGGCTTAAGATGCGCCAGCGTACCGGGAATGTCTTTATCCGCCAACATGCCAATCACCGCCCGTACCTGTCCGGCGTGCGGTAAATCAGCCAGTCGTGCCGCCAGATAGGCCGCCGCATGAGGATTATGGGCGACATCCAGAATCAACAACGGTTTTTCGCTCACAATCTGGAAACGCCCCGGCAATTGCGCCTGACATAATCCCTGACGGATAACGTCAGCCGTCAACGCGATATCAGAAGTGTGCAACGCGGCCAGCGCGGTGGCCGCATTAGCCAGCGGAACGGTGGGGATGGGCAAGGCGTCATAAGCAACCTCGCCGCATTGCCAACGCCAGCCATTATCCTGCACTGAAAACTGCCAGTCAGCCCCGTGCCGAAACAGGCGCGCGCCCTTTTCCTGCGCTACGGCGGCAATCGAAGCCGGCATGTCCGGTTCACCGACCACTGCCGGGCGGTTGGCGCGAAAAATACCTGCCTTTTCCCGACCGATACTTTCCCGATCATTACCCAGCCAGTCGGTGTGATCCAGCGCAATGCTGGTTACCACCGCGACATCGGCATCCACGATATTGGTAGCATCCAGACGCCCACCTAGCCCGACTTCCAGTATCACGACATCCAACTGCACCTGTTTAAACAGCCACAGCGCCGCCAGCGTACCGAATTCAAAATAGGTCAGCGAAGTGCCGTTACGGCCAGCTTCAATCGCGGCAAAGGCTTCGGCATGGCGGGATTCCGGTAACTCACGGCCCTGAATGCGTACCCGCTCGGTGTAACGCAGCAAATGTGGCGAACTGTACACACCAACACGTAACCCGGCAGCGCTCAGAATGGATTCCAGCGTACAGCAGGTCGTGCCTTTGCCGTTGGTTCCCGCCACGGTAAATACGCGAGGAGCGGGTTGTTGTAGCTGCAGACGTTCCGCGACATGCCGGATGCGATCGAGGCCCAGATCAATGGCCTGACTGTGCAGATGTTCAAGATAGTGAAGCCACGTGGCCAAAGGCGACGTGGCTTGAGGTGTTCGAAGATTGTCCATGAGTCCCGTTCACTGACTTACGGTTGATTGCTGCCGGGAACACGGCAACAACGCCGCCCTGATCCCGGTTCATCATTGATTAGGCTTCACTCTGTGGTTCAGGCGGCCGCACGACGGCGGTTTCCTGCGGTTCCGGACGGTTAGTCAACCGGGACAGGATGCTGGCCAGTTTATAGCGCATGTCTGCACGACGGACGATCATGTCGATAGCGCCTTTTTCCAGCAGGAACTCACTACGCTGGAAACCCGGCGGCAGTTTTTCACGAACCGTCTGCTCAATCACGCGCGGACCGGCAAAACCGATCAACGCTTTTGGCTCGGCGATATTCAGGTCGCCCAACATCGCCAGACTGGCGGATACACCGCCCATGGTCGGATCAGTCAGCACTGAAATATACGGTAAACCGCGTTCGCGCATTTTGGCCAGCGCGGCACTGGTTTTCGCCATCTGCATCAGCGACATCAGCGCTTCCTGCATACGCGCGCCGCCACTGGCGGAGAAGCACACCAACGGGCAGTTGTCTTCCAACGCCTGCTCGACGGCACGGACAAAGCGCGCACCAACGACAGATGCCATGGAACCACCCATGAAGGAGAACTCGAACGAAGCCGCAACCACCGGCATGTCGTACAACGTCCCTTTCATCACCACCAGCGCATCTTTTTCGTCAGACTGCTTCTGTGCTGAAACGATACGGTCCTTGTACTTTTTAGAGTCTCTGAATTTCAGGACATCTTTGGGTTCCAGTTCACTGCCCAGCTCCACCATGCCTTCCTTGTCCAGAAACGCATGGAGACGAGCCCTGGCGGACAACCGCATGTGATGATCACATTTCGGACACACTTCCAGATTACGTTCCAGCTCGGCACGGTAAAGCACCTGACCGCAACTGTCACATTTGGTCCAGACACCCTCAGGAATATTCGCCTTACGGGTTGGTGTGACATTACTTTTATTGAGAATTCGTTCAATCCAGCTCATTGATAACCTTTCTGCTTGAACCTGGCAAAAGCCAGTACGCTGTACACGTTACCCCATCCCTGGCAACGCCGCCGATAAAGCGATACCTCATCCCGGCACAACGGGGCAAGACATTGGCATTCAGGCGTGTTCATACGAACACAGCCGTAAATGCTGCTCATTAAACCATAACGATCCGGGCGTGTGGATAAAAAACTGGTCAAACCGGATGTTAAAATAATTTTCCACTTATTTCATATTTTGCCGCGTTATGGCGCGTTTATGCCGCCAGAACTCGATCAACCCCGGCAGAATGGAGATGAAGATGATCGCTACAATCAATAATTTCAGGTTCTCCTGCACCACTGGCAGATCGCCAAACCAGTAACCGGCATAGGTGAACAATAACACCCACACCAGCGCCCCGGTTACGTTGTACAGGGCGAACTCTCGATAACGCATGTGCCCCATCCCCGCGACAAAGGGCGCAAATGTTCTCACAATCGGCACAAAGCGCGCCAGAATTATTGTCTTGCCGCCGTGGCGTTCATAAAACGCGTGGGTACGGTCCAGATAGCTGCGCCGAAAAATACGCGAGTGGGGATTGCGAAACAATTTCTCGCCGAACAGTCGGCCAATGGTGTAATTCACCGCATCGCCCAGCACCGCTGCGACCACCATCAACGCCACCATGGTGTGGACGTTCAGGTCATTAGTCGGCAGCGAAGCCAACGCGCCTGCGACAAACAACAACGAGTCGCCGGGCAGGAATGGCGTGACGACTAACCCCGTTTCGCAAAACAAAATCAGGAACAAAATCGCGTAGATCCATACGCCGTACTGCGCCACCAACTCGGCCAGATGCACATCAATGTGCAGGATAAAATCAATCATAAACCGTACAAAATCCAGCATAATCGCGTCCTTATCCAGTTCAATGCCGACTTAACCGTTTATCGACGGCACGCCGGTTACCTTTTATGACATTACCTTATCTATAAGATCGCCTTATCTATGACATCGCCTCATCCGGCAGAAACAGCGGTCCCATCGACACGCAGGGAATACCGAAATCCTGCGGATAATCCACAGCAACCAGGTACAACCCATCGGCCTTTGCCGTCGCGGCAGCCAAGGTACGATCTTTCGCCGCCAGCAATTCGCCCATCCAGTTTTCCGGCTGGTTACCGCACCCAATCTCCATCAGGCTGCCAACGATATTGCGCACCATGTGATGGACAAACGCGTTGGCTTTGATATCCACGACCACGTAATCCCCCTGGCGCGTTACCCGCAGGTGCATCAGGTTACGCCACGGCGTGCGAGACTGACATTGCACCGCCCGAAATGAGGTAAAGTCGTTCTCACCCAGCAGGCACTGACCGGCACGGTGCATACGCTCGGCATCCAGCGGCAGATAATAATGCGTCACCCCCTGCGACAAGATAGCCGGGCGGAAACGCCGGTTATAAATCACGTAGCGATAACGACGGGCTGTGGCGCTGAAACGAGCATGAAACGCCTCATCCACCGTTTTGACCCAACGCACTGCAATATCCGGCGGCAAGTTGGCGTTCACCCCCATGGTCCAGGCGGCGTCTTTGCGCACCGCATGAGTAGTGAAATGCACCACCTGCCCGGTAGCATGTACTCCGGCATCGGTACGACCGGCGCAAAATACGTCGATCGGTTCGTTCGCCACCTGAGACAACGCCGCCTCCAGGCAACCCTGAACGCTGTCTACCTCAGCCTGACGCTGCCAGCCGTAATAACGACTACCGTCATATTCAATCCCCAGGGCGATTTTCAGCGGCGCCTCGTCACCCGCGTGCTGCAACGCCGTCATTACCCCAGGTACTCCTCAATCAGCCGTTCAGCGGTTTCCACCGCCATCAGCGCGCCGCCGAAACGAATATTGTCGGCCACAGACCAGAACTGCAGCAGTTCTGGGATACCGTAATCGTTGCGCAGACAACCGATATTCAGTTGCACATTGCCGGAAGCATCTTCCACCTGCGTTGGGTAGTCCTCTTCTTCGCTCAGCACCACATCACTTGCCTGCGCCAGCACGTCGCGGGCCTCATCGGCAGACAGCGGACGCAGCGCCTCCAGATGCACCACCTGCGCGTGACCGTAAAATACCGGCGACTGCACGCAACTGACCGAAATCGGCAGACCGTCATCCTGTAGCACCTTACGTACCTGATCCACCAGCCGACGTTCCTCGCGCACGCTGCCTTCGCTATCCGCCAGCAGCGGCAGCAAATTGAACGCCAGTTGTTTCGGGAACAGGCCCGGTTCAGCCGGAATACCATTGAGCAAACGCGCGCTTTGACCGGCCAAATCATCCACCGCCGCCTTGCCGTGAGCCGATACCGACAGCAGGTTGCTGACATGCAGACGCGACAACCCAGCCTGTTCGGTGAGCGGTTTGATAGCCGTGAGTAACTGGCTGGTGAGACTGTCCGCCACCGCCACGATATTGCGGTTGCGGTAATCCGCCAGCACGTGGGGATTAACGCCCGGCACCACCAGCGGCACGTCCGGCTCCAGCGCAAACACGCCGCTGCTGTCAATCACCAGACACCCGGCGTTGGCTGCCGTTTCCGCATAGTGGGCGCTGGTTTCCATACCCGCTACGAAAAAGGCCAGTTGTACCTGCGACCAGTCGAAATCCGCAGCATCTTCCAGGCGCAGCGAGCGACCATTAAAACGTAAACTCTCGCCAACGCTGTTTTCACTCGCCAGCGCATAGAGTTCACCCACGGGAAACTCACGCTCCTGCAACAGCTCCAACAATGCGGTGCCGACGGCGCCGGTCGCACCCAGCAACGCGATATTCCAGCCATTGGACATGTGATCGTTCTCCCCAACAATAATGAATAAAACACACCGGACGATGGTTACATCGCCCGGATTAATCTGATTTTGATACAGGAAATGAGTGATCGTTAACCGACGCAGTGAAACCAAGCCGGTTCAACTGCCCGGCGCTCTCCTGATCGGCGCAGACAATATGCAGCGATGACCACTCGCGCCGTTCCTGATAGCACTTGCGTAACCGGTCAAATTCGCCGGGTACGTGCGCAACCTGACGCAATAAGGCGTCATCGCGGCGCACATCATACACCAGATGCACCAGCCGTTTGAGCTGATGCTCATCCAGCGGCACTGTCAGCGTCACTTCGGCCAGCTCCGGCACCGGCAGCAACGACGACAAAGCGACCTGTTGCGGCTGACCGATAAAACGGCTCCAGGCTTCAAACACCTGAGTGGTGCCGCGCGCCTTACCTTCCAGCGTATAACCGGCGATGTGGGCAGTGCCGATGTCAACCTGTTCGAGCAGTTCAACAGACAGCGCCGGCTCCGGCTCCCACACATCCAGCACCACGCTGATGTTTTTGCCGCCTTGCAACGCGGCCAGCAAGGCGGCGTTATCCACTACCGGGCCGCGACAGGCGTTGATCAGAATCGTGCCGTCTTTCAGACGCGCCAGCAGCGCGGCATCTACGCTATGCCAGGTGGCATAAGGGCCGTCTTTCAACAGCGGGGTATGAAAGGTCAGCACATCAGCCTGCTCCACCAGCTCGTCCAGCGACAGGAACGGCTCACGGTCTCCGCGGTCCGCCCGCGGCGGGTCGCACAGCAGCGTGCGTACGCCCAGTGCCTTTAACCGGTCATTGAGGCGAGAACCCACGTTACCTACCCCAACGATACCAACGGTACGGTCCGCCAACGCAAAACCATCGCGTTCCGCCAGCATTAACAGGGCGGAGAACACATACTCCACCACCGCAATGGCATTGCAGCCGGGTGCCGCGGAAAAGGCGATCCCCTGCTGATGCAGGAATGCTTCATCGACATGATCAGTGCCTGCTGTTGCCGTGCCGACAAATTTCACCGTTTTGCCGGTCAACAGTTCGGCGTTCACTTTCGTGACTGAACGCACCATCAGGGCATCCGCCCCGTTCAGGGCATCCGTCGGAATTGGCCGTCCCGGCACCGCCGTTACCTCGCCCAGACGGCTGAACAGCGCCTGAGCGTAAGGCATATTTTCATCAACTAGGATTTTCACGTTGGCTTTCCTGATAGACCGCTGACGACACCCACGCCGCCGCGATAAAACGAAGGGCATTATTCTGCCACAAACCGGCAGACGGGAACACTGACGACAGGAACCGGCTTCCTGTCTGAAATAATCAGGCGAAAGGTGTCTCGTCAGGAGGGCGGCTCGCCAAAGGCTATCCGCACCCGCAGACCGCCCAGTTCCGGGCTATCCAGTAACTGCACCCTGGCTCGGTGCCAGAGGGCGCAACAAGGCAAAGCCGGCGTGGCGTTATCTATTTCCGCCGTCAGTTCGTTCGTCGGTTCCAGCATCGCTATTGCCGGCATCATTCTGTTCGCGCCCTTGCTGGCCAACTGGTCGCTGGCGTTTGGCCCCGCCGAATACTTCGCCCTGATGGTGTTCGCCATTGCCTGCCTCGGCAGCATGATGAGCCACAACCCGCTGAAATCTTTTCTGGCGGCGCTGATTGGGTTGTCGATGGCAACCGTCGGTGTGGACGCCAATACCGGCGTGTATCGTTTTACCTTCGACAGTGTTCATTTGTCTGACGGCATCCAGTTCGTGGTGGTGGTAATTGGCCTGTTTTCCGTTAGTGAAATCCTGTTGATGCTGGAGCAAACCGGCAGCGGACAAAAGGTAACCAAAGCGACCGGACGCATGTTGTTCAACGTTCGGGAAGGGATGCAGTGCGTTGGCGCGACGCTGCGTTCCTCATTGCTGGGGTTCTTTGTCGGGATACTGCCGGGCGCTGGCGCAACCATCGCCAGTGCCATGGCCTGGATGACGGAGAAAAAAATCAGCGGCAACAGCGACAGCTTCGGCAAAGGCGATATTCGCGGCGTGGCCGCACCGGAAGCGGCCAACAACGCCTCGGCCTGTGGTTCCTTCATTCCCATGCTGACGTTGGGTGTGCCCGGCTCCGGCACGACTGCGGTGATGATGGGCGCACTGACGCTGTACAACATTACGCCCGGCCCGGCCATGTTTACCGAGCAGCCGGATATCGTCTGGGGGCTTATCGCCGCCATGCTGATCGGCAACCTGATGCTGTTATTGCTCAATCTGCCGCTGATTGGCCTGTTCACCCGAATGCTGGCTATTCCGATGTGGCTTCTGGTGCCGGCGATTGCCGCCATTTCCGCCGTCGGCGTCTACGCCGTGCACAGCACCACCTTCGACCTGCTGCTGATGGTTGGGCTGGGGGTGTTCGGTTACCTGCTGCGTAAATTGCACTTCCCGATGTCGCCGCTGATTTTGGGCTTTGTGCTGGGGGAAATGCTGGAGCAAAACCTGCGCCGGGCGTTGTCCATCAGTAACGGTGGGTTATCCATCCTGTGGGAGGGCCATATCAGCCAGACATTACTGGCAATGGCAGTGCTGATTCTGCTGGTGCCGCCGGTGTTGAAATACTGGCGTCGCCGCCGTACCCAGCATCAGTCCATTCCCCGTACCTAACCTGACACCAGCGGTATACAGCGAGCGCCGCGGATGACGCATCCGCGCGCCGCTTTACCCGTTGAGATCGCACCAGCCATGCATTTTCTCACCGGTTGACTTTGCAACACGGAATTTACGCTGCTCATCTCCGACGACTATCAGTAATACCGCACCGTTGTTATGATGAAGCCAGATGTACTGATGACAGCTACGATAGCGATAACGTCATCAGGCTGAGGCGACATCCCGTCGAGCGTCTACGGTAAGGATCACACCATGCAACCGATCAGTAACTCCGGTAATGTTCCTCTGCCGGGAGAAAAAACGTTGGAAACCGCGTTGTCGAAAAACGCGGCATCCCAGACGGACGATTTACCGCTGACGCTGGCGCAACGCACTACGCTGGAAAAACTGGTGACGCAGATCTCCACCCTGAGCGGTGCCAGCCCAGCGGAAATTTGGGCAACCGCGCGGGCGGAACTGGGTAACAAAAATAACGCGGAACTGCTCGCCAGCCAGTTTCCCGCCGCCGAGCAGAGTTTGCAGAACCGGCTGATCACCGTACAGGGTTCACAGGATACGCGTCAGCTGCTGCAACAACTGACCAGCCTGCTGTCGCAAGGAAATAACCGCCAGGCCGTCAGTGATTTCATCCGTCAGCAGTTTGGTCATACCGTGCTGAGTTCGCTGACACCTTCGCAACTGAAACTGGTGGTGACGCTGCTGCAAAACGGCCAGTTGCCGCAGGCCACTACGCTACTGTCCACAGGCGGAAATACGACTGCACTGCCGTTTGGCAATACCACCAACGGGCAGGCACTTCCGTTTCCCCAAACCCCTACCGCCGCCACGATTCCCTCACCACTGCCGAAAACATCTCAGCAACTGGCGGCCATGTTGCAGGCAGGCGTCGTACCGGGTAATCCGTCAGCGATCACGCTGCCAGACCGTGCCTTGCTGCCCGCAGAACACAACCAGCTCAACCAGTTAGTCGCAAAACTGGTGGCGCTAAGCGGTGAATCACCGGGTAAAGTCTGGCACACGCTGATGAACATGCAGGGATTGAAAACCGGCGATCCGATTCCGGCGAAGAACTTTCAGGTGTTAAGCCAGTTTCTCAATACCCAAAGCGTGCTGTTACAGCAACATACCCCACCCACGTTGCATACGCTGCAGGCAGCGCTGAAACAACCGCTCGACCAACAGGAACAGCAACTGTTACAGGATTTCACCCGCAACACCCTGAATATGACACCGCAAACGCCGCTTACCCCTTCGCAAATCAGTGATGTGGTAACGTTCTTGTACCGCCGGCGACTCCAGCAGATACAGGGCGCTTCCACTACACCACTACAACCGTTTATCCACCCGTTAATCATAGCCTTGCCGCAGGAGTGGCGGTCACTGGTCAATAAACCTATCGGGCTGGTGCTGGTGACAATACTGGTGGTAGCGCTGTTGATGTGGGTAGTGTTGTAAGACAATAAAAAATAAACGGGAAAATCGGATTAAGGCAACGAACGTCAGACAAAAGAATACCGGGCAATGCCCGGTATTCTTAGACGATGATAACTGCTTTACGGTTACTGTGCGTATTTGCGCATTACCAGCACGGCATTGGTGCCGCCGAATCCAAAACCGTTAGACATAACAGTCGTCAGGTTACGTTCAGTCGGTGCAGTAACCACGTTCATACCCTGCGCCTGCTCGTCCAGCGTTTCAACGTTGATGCTTGGTGCAATGAAGCCGTGCTCCAGCATCAGCAGCGAATAAATGGCTTCCTGCACGCCCGCCGCACCCAGTGAGTGACCTGTCATTGCTTTGGTAGAAGAGAGCGGCGGAACATTGTCACCGAACACCTGGCGGATCGCCCACAGTTCTTTCACGTCACCCACCGGCGTCGAGGTGCCGTGGGTATTGATATAATCTACCGGCGTGTCAACATCCTGCAACGCCAGCTTCATGCAGCGCACGGCACCTTCGCCTGACGGCGCAACCATGTCGGCGCCATCAGACGTCGCACCGTAGCCCACCACTTCAGCATAGATGTGCGCCCCACGCGCCAGCGCGTGCTCCAGTTCTTCCACCACTACAATGCCACCGCCGCCGGCGATAACGAAACCGTCACGATCAGCATCATAGGTACGAGAAGCGCGTTCCGGCGTTTCGTTGTATTTAGTAGACAGCGCGCCCATGGCGTCAAACTCACACGCCAGTTCCCAGCACAGCTCTTCGCCGCCGCCGGCAAACACGATATCCTGTTTACCCATTTGAATCTGCTCAACTGCGTTGCCGATGCAGTGTGCAGACGTGGCACAGGCCGAACTAATGGAGTAGTTCACGCCATGGATTTTGAACGGCGTCGCCAGACAGGCAGACACACCGGAGGCCATCGCCTTGGTTACCACATAAGGGCCAACGGCTTTCAGGCCGCGCGGGCTGCGCATGGCATCAGCGCCAAATACCTGGAAACGCGGGGAACCACCGCCGGAACCGACGATCAACCCGACCCGCGGATTGTTCTGATACGTTTCTTCCGCCAGCCCGGAATCCTTAACCGCCTCTTCCATACACAGGTATGCGTAAATGGAGGCATCACTCATAAAACGCACAATCTTACGTTCGATCAGGCCTGCCGTATCCAGCTTAACATTACCCCATACGTGGCTGCGCATACCGGAATCTTTCAACTCCTGGGAGAACGTGATGCCAGAGCGGCCTTCACGCAGGGATGCCAGCACTTCTTCTTTGTTATTACCGATACTAGACAGAATCCCCAGACCCGTAATCACCGCACGTTTCATTCAATACCTCATTCCATTTGTTAGAGTTTGGATTTAGCTCCGCACTTTAGCGTACAGATGTAAGCTGAACAAGTCCGATCAGACTAACTTTTCTCAAATTTGCGACTTAATCAACCAGTCGCTAGAATCGCGCCACCGTCTGAACAATGAGTTAGTTACCGTGACAAGCCCTTCCATCCAGCACGCAGATCTGAACTGGAATACTCAGGGTACACCTGTGTCGCAACAGTTTGATGATGTGTACTTCTCCAACCATGACGGGCTGGCGGAAACCCGCTACGTCTTTCTGCAAGGCAACGGCTTTCCCCAGCGTTTCCTTAACCATGCTGGCCCGGTGTGTACCGTGGCGGAAACCGGTTTTGGCACCGGGCTGAACTTCCTGACGCTATGGCAGGCGTTCGACCAGTTCCGTCAGCAGCAACCGAATGCCTCATTGCAACGTCTGCACTTCATCAGTTTTGAGAAATTTCCGCTGCGTCAGTCGGATCTCGCCGCCGCACACGCCCGTTGGCCGGAGCTGGCTCCCTTCGCCGACGAACTGCGTCAGCACTGGCCGCAGGCCCTGCCCGGCTGTCATCGGCTGATTCTGGCGCAAGGACGCATCACGCTGGATCTGTGGTTCGGCGACGTCAACACACTGCTACCCAAACTGGACAACAGTCTTACTCACCATATCGACGCCTGGTTTCTCGATGGGTTTGCCCCGGCCAAAAACCCCGACATGTGGACCGATGCGTTATTTAACGCGATGGCGCGGCTATGCCGCACCGGGGGGACCTTCGCCACCTTTACCGCCGCTGGTTTTGTGCGCCGGGGTCTGCAACAGGCGGGATTCCACGTCAGCAAAATCAAAGGATTCGGGCAGAAGCGGGAAATGCTGAGCGGCACCGTGCAACACAGCAGTGAACAGCCGCACCCCATGCCGTGGTACGCGCGACCGGCAGCGGCAAACCCGCAAGAGGTGGCTATCGTCGGCGGTGGCATCGCCGCGGTGCTGACAGCGCTGGCACTGCTGCGCCGCGGCGCTCAGGTCACGCTGTATTGCGCCGACCGGCAGGTGGGCCAGCGCGCTTCCGGCAATCGTCAGGGGGCGCTCTATCCGCTGTTGAACGACAAGCAGGATGTATTATCAGGTTTCTTCGCCACCGCGTTCGACTTCGCTCGCCGCTGTTACGATGCTCTGGCGGCACAAGGCGTGGCATTTGAACATGACTGGTGCGGCGTCAGCCAACTGGCCTTTGATGAAAAAAGTACGCGTAAAATAGCACAGATTCTGGCCGGCAACTGGCCGGATACGCTGGCGCGACCGGCAGACGCCAGCACCCTGAGCGAACAGGCCGGTGTCCCGTTACACACTCACGGCATCACCTACCCACTGGGCGGCTGGCTATGCCCGGCTGAATTGACCGCCTCGGCTTTTGCTCTGGCCTGCCAGCAGGGTCTTCAGGCGCATTTGTCTGTCAGCGTGACGACACTTAAACGCACCGACGGCGGCTGGCAGCTAACGCTGTCGGATGGACGTCAGGTACAACACGCTGCGGTAGTGCTGGCAAATGGTCATCAGATCAACGACTGGGAGCAGACCCGGCAGTTGCCCGTCTACGCGGTACGCGGCCAGGTCAGCCATATTCCCGATACGCCCGCGCTGTCTACGCTGCGTCAGGTGCTGTGCTACGATGGTTATCTGACGCCGGTCAGCCCGCGCCACCACACGCATTGCATCGGCGCCAGCTATCATCGGGGCGATACGGACACCGATTACCGCGACACCGATCAGCAGCAAAACCGTCAGCGGCTGATTGATTGCCTGCCCGACAGCGACTGGACCGCCTCGATAGATATTTCCGGGCAGCAGGCGCGATGCGGCGTACGTTGCGCCATCCGCGATCATCTGCCGTTGCTCGGTCAGGTGCCGGATTACCAGCAAACACTGACCGACTATCAGGATCTGCCGGGACAGCTTAGTGCGGGTACTGAGGTGAGCGACGCGCCATCGTGGCCGAATCTCTATCTGATTGGTGCGTTGGGGTCGCGCGGTTTATGCTCCGCGCCGCTGGCCGCCGAAATTCTGGCGTCGCAACTGTTTGGCGAACCGCTGCCGCTGGATGGCGACACGCTGGCGGCGTTACATCCTAATCGTTTTTGGGTAAGAAAATTGCTGAAAGGCAAAGCGATATAACTGAGTATATTGGTTAGTACATTCGATTCGGCAGCAATTTTATACCAAACGGGGTTCGGGGCCGATGATGGAAACAACGTCGTCACGGGAAGAAGTACAGTTTCACCACCTGAAAGAATTAGGTGGGCTGGAAATGCTGCAGGCGCGTTACCACCAGCAGCGTTTTTCCCGCCATTCGCATGAAAATTTCTGTATTGGCGTGATTGAAGCAGGCGCTCAGCGCTTTTACCGCACCGGCGGGGAACATGTTGCGCCTACCGGCGATATTATTCTGGTCAACGCCGATGAAATTCATACCGGCTACGCCGCTGTCGCCAGCGGCTGGTCTTATCGCGCTATCTATCCTTCGCCGGAATTATTATGTCATCTGTCGCGTGACCTGCGCGTGCCTCAGGGCGCGACCCCGTGGTTTCCCGACGCAGTCGTGCATGATCCCGGTTTGTCTGCCCAATTGCGTCTGGCCTTTACCCTGCTGCCACAAACCGGCAATAGTCTGCTGAAGGAAACGCTGCTGTTTTCATCATTAAGCTGGCTAATGATGCGTTATGGGAAAACCCGTGCCGACGAACGCACGCTATCGCAAGCAAACCCGGCCATCCTGCGGGCAAAAGCATGGCTTGACGACTACCCGGAGCAGGATACTACGCTGTTGCAACTGGCAGAGATAACCGGTCTCAGTCCGTGGCATTTTCTCAGGCAATTTAAATCACTGGTGGGTATGACACCACACGCTTATCTGGTTCAGGCTCGCCTGCGTCAGGCACGTTCGCTCTTGATAAAGGGCGTCGGTCTGTCTGATACCGCCTCCCGGTGCGGCTTTTCCGACCAGAGCCATTTCAATCGCCATTTCAAACGCGCGATGGGCATCACGCCGGGTGAATTTGTCCGTACGCTGACATAATCAGGCAATTTCTTTCAATACCACCGCATCTCCCTGGTTTAAGCTTCTGATTCACTCGTTGAAGCAGGGAGTCGTGGTTATGTCATTTTCACCTTTCACCGTCTTATTACGACGATACTCGTCGAACTCAGCATCCAGCCGCTTCCTCAGCGGCGCAGTCGCCATGCTGCCACTGTGTGTTGCGGTGATTCCCTGGGGTATTCTCGCCGGCTCAATGGCCGTTCAGGCTGGACTGACATTTTGGCAAGAGATAGGCATGTCAGCGATTATCTTTGCCGGTGCAGCACAACTGGTAACGCTTGGCCTGCTGATGTCCGGCAGCAGCGCAGTGACCATCTTACTGACTGTGATGGTGATTACCGCCCAGCATCTGATTTATGGCCTGACGCTACGCCCCACTATTGCACCGTTGAAGGCGCGTTATCGCTTGTTGCTCGGTTTTCTGCTGACCGACGAACTGTTTGCGCTGGCAATGGCAGCGAAAGCACGACTGACCACCGCTTACCTGCTCGGCGCAGGGCTGACGTTCTATTTGTGCTGGGTAGTATGCAGCCTGGCGGGGATAGTAATGGCTCATGCAATTCCCAATCTTGAGCGTTACCACCTGGATTTTTCCATCGTGGCGACCTTTATTACGCTGGTAGTGCCGATGGTGAAACGCCTGCCGGTGCTGGCGGGAACGTTGTTTTCACTGTGTATGTCGATGCTGCTCGCCTGCTGGCGCATCGAAGGGGCTATCATGATTGCCGGATTGGGCGGTATGGCCGTTTCCGTTCTGACGGCACGACTTACAGGAGCAACATCATGAGTTGGGGATTATTACTGCTGTTGGCGCTTGTTGTGTTTGCTTATCGCTACGTTTTTCTGGACCCCGGCGTTCCGGTCAGGCTACCGGCTTTGTTCCGGGAAGCGCTCAACTACTCAGCACCTTGTTTGCTGACGGCCATTTGCGGCCCGGTGATCCTGCTACATCAGGAGGCGCTGCGCCCCTTCCCCGATAATCCGTATTTGTGGGGGGCGGTGAGCAGCGTAGTGATTGCTTTGCTGGTCCGCCATACCATGCTGGCGGTGATGGGAAGTCTGGGGGTGTTTTATCTGCTCTGCTTCTGGCTGCAATAGCTCAGGCTGCCAGTCCTCCAGCTACGCTTTAGGAATGTAACCGGAGGCAGGGAAGTTAAGACAATATCACTGAGGTCATATCAGTCAATAGTGTCCAACACTGGCACTATCAGCCCTGAGCGGACTCCAGACTTTTCGCTTTCTGCCAGCTCGGCATCTCAGACAGTCGCGTTGAATAACGGAGAATATGGGGGTATTGCTGCCCCAGATTAAACCGCTCCGTGACCAACTGCACCACGAAGCCCAACATAAAGTCCGCGCCTGTCAGACGTTGCCCGACAATAAACTCACGCGAGGCAAGGTAGTCGTTCAGATAAGAAAACACTTTTCTGAATTCCGTTTCAGCATAGTCATCCAGAAAGTACAATGGCTGACCACTTTTCTTCTCAAACTGATTAAACACTTTCAGTAATACAGGCAGCATGGCCGAGCTTTCTGCAAAATGAATCCATTGCAGGTAGTCGGCATAACACACATCCTGAACATCCGGGGCCAGATGTGGCGCGTACTTGCTGATGATGTACTCAACAATTGCGCCCGATTCGGCAATCACCTTGCCATCGATCTCTACTACCGGTGATTTCCCCAGCGGGTGGATCACTTTCAGTTCTTCCGGCGCCAAATGTGAATTCGGGTTGCGTTGGTAGCGGATCAGCTCATAAGGAAGCTGTGCTTCTTCAAGCAACCAGAGGATACGTATGGAGCGCGACTCATTCAGATGATGTAACTTTATGGCCATTTTTTGTCCGTTTCCTTGTGTCAACTGATTAGGCTAGCTGTTTTAACAATGCGCTGGCAACCGCTTCCGAGCTGGCCGGGTTCTGGCCGGTAATCAGCTTGCCATCTTCAAGAAGGTAGGGGTGCCAGTCAGGCCCTTTGGAATACAGGCCACCCAGTTTTTGAAACTCATCTTCAATCAAAAACGGCACCACATCGGTTAATGCCACCGCGGCTTCTTCCGCATTGCTAAACCCGGTGACGCGGCGACCTTTGATCAGCGGCTCGCCATTAGCCGCCTTGACATGACGCAGCACGCCCGGAGCATGACATACGAAACCGATGGGCTTCCCGGCGCGTTCAAACGCTTCGATCAGGGCAATTGAAGTCGGCGATTCGGCTAAATCCCACAGTGGGCCATGGCCCCCCGGATAAAACACCGCATCAAAGTCGTCCATGCTGACGCTGTCCAGTTTCAACGTAGAGGCCAGTGCCTGCTGGGCTACCGAATCCGCTTTGAAGCGATGGGTATGCTCGGTTTGAAAATCCGGCAAATCGCTTTTCGGGTCCAGCGGTGGCTGCCCACCAGCGGGTGATGCCAGTACAATGTCGGCACCCGCATCGTTAAACACGTAATAAGGCGCAGCAAACTCTTCAAGCCAAAAGCCGGTTTTGTTGCCAGTGTTTCCCAGTTGGTCGTGGGACGTTAATACCATCAATATTTTCATCGTAATTCTCCTCACATCACCTTTATTGGGTGCTTTTACATTAATCAGTTAGACAACTTTCGGCGTTCAGGCAACATTAGTCATTGAGAAAACATTAGTCATTGAGAAAACATTAGCCGTTCAGAAACGCTTCAAGCTGAGACAGCTTGTCGTTATAGGGTGCCCGTAAACGCAGGTTGAATGTTCCCTCTTCATTCTGGACCACAAAGGCAAAAATCCCTATTCCCGATAACATCAATTATCAGCAACAACACATTCGATGTGATGACTCAATGAAAAAATTAATACATCACCACAACAAATTATCAATCATAAGATCCGCCATCATTAACATTGTGTACTTTTCGGACTGTCGCTAATTTTTTATTTTATTTTTCATTTTGTTATATAAAAAACGTTTTCCTTTTTCTCGATCAAGGACAAAAAAACCAACGATTAAAACGATCATTTCCAGTTAATTGATAATCTATACATATCAGTTAGCTGGAAATGCAATGCTTTTATCGATCAAAATTATCAAGATACCGGTTTCAGTGTCGATAACAGATAATGAATCACGAACTGTCAGCGGTTTGTTCGGCGCCGACCTATCACGATTCAACATACGCTTTACACCATGGTCTATACCGCAACTGTTCAGGTTGCAGGACAAACACTGGCGTTTTCATCATGATGACTGCTCCGAATCGTTCAGATCAGGACCCGTGATGATCCTAACAATGTGACGGCACTGCCTCCTCACGGGAACCCGGTCAATCACGACCAGGAAAAAGCAACGCAGCGAGCAAGCAGCAACGTTGAACCTGGTGTGCCACACCCCCGTCTACCGCGGGCAAAATAATAAAGCCAGCGCATCAGTAACCTGACGCACCACAGGAATAAAACGGAGAAGTTATGAATATTACGCAACGCCTGTTACTAACGTTTTCATTGTTATCTCTGGCACTGATTGCACTGGTTATGATTAGCCTGTCACTGTTATCCGGCTTTCAATCTCGCGCCGATTATGTACAGGATAATGCTGTCGCCAGTATCAAGGACCTGAATAACGCCGTGGATAAAACCAATGCTCTGGTGCTTTTTCTCTACCGTTATCAGACCACAGCAGATGCCAGTAAATTACCTGCTATAGAACAAAATCTTAATAAAACCATTGAGGATATCAAATCGATCAATGACTACTATATGAAGAATAATATCTCCGATGAGGAAGACAAAAATCTGACCCTTGCGTCAATGGAGAATGTCAAAAAATTACAGTCGGTGTTACCGACTTTTCTGGCTGCCGTAAAAGCCAATCAGAAAGATCTCTCACTGAGCATGTTGCAGGGCGCTGGCGGGCCGGGTGAAGCCGTGCGCGACATGCTGGACACCTACCGCAAGCAGTTTGCTTTGAATGTCAGAATTGGTGATGAGCTGCGCCAGACGAATACACGAATTTATAACAAAAGCTGGGTCAGTTTATTAAGTGGCGCACTGTTAACTATATTGCTGACCAGCTTTCTGGCAGTAAAAACCATTCTCAGTATTCGAAAAAGCCTCGGCAACATGAGTCGGGTCATGGAAACTGCCAGCACCACCCTGGATCTGACCATTAAAGCAGACGACCAGCGCAAAGATGAAATCGGCATCACCGCACGAGCATTTAATACGCTGATGCAGCGCGTCGCCAGTACGTTGGCTTCCGTCAGCACCACTGCGCAATCAGTTGGCAGCGCCGCAATGCAAATCGCCGCCGGTAATGAAGACCTCTCTTCCCGGACCGAGCAACAAGCTGCCTCACTGGAAGAAACCGCCGCCAGCATGACGCAAATCAGCGAGACGGTGCGCCAGAATGCGGAAAACACCCAGCAAGCCAGTATGCTGGCGGGAAATGCCAGCAAGATATCAGTCAACAGTGCCGACTCGGTCACGACCATGCTGGAAACCATGGATAAGATCCGCACCAGTGGCAGTAAAGTCACCGATATTATCGCACTGATTGAAGGCATTGCGTTTCAAACCAATATCCTGGCGTTGAACGCCGCCGTAGAAGCCGCGCGTGCCGGAGAACAAGGACGCGGGTTTGCCGTCGTCGCCGGTGAAGTGCGCACACTGGCACAACGCTCCTCCACCGCTGCACGTGAAATCAAGGACTTGATTGATACCTCCAACGCCCTGATCCTAACCGGTGCCGAGCAGGCAGGTGATGTAGGCAAAAACATGTCATCCATGAAAGAGGCTATTCAGCAAGTCACCGATTTGATGAGTGAAATCTCTGCTGCCACCGAAGAGCAAAGCAAGGGGATCAATCAGGTTCATCAGGCAGTCAATCAGATGGATGATGTGACTCAACAGAACGCCTCGCTGGTCGAGGAAGCCTCTGCGGCGTCTCATTCCCTGCAAGAGCAGGCCATGATCTTAAACCAGTTGGTTGGGCAGTTTACGGTCGGTAACCATACGGCTCCCGCGTTAGCGAGCGGTCCCTCGGCACCGGCACCACGCCTTCTTTCACCGGCGAAAAAGCGTGTGGTTACCGCTAGCGAAACGAGTTGGGAAAGTTTCTAATCGTCCGATTTCTCATCGTCCAGATGTCGAGTAATCTGGTTTCATCGTAGCCAACCGGTTTCCATCCACCTGAAATACATCGCATCAGAGCCTGCTCTGGTGCGATTGTCGGTATCCAATCTAGCTGACCGACTAAAACACAGTCTGAAGTGGAACGTTTCCGTTAGATTGTGCCCACCACCGGCGGGACACCATTCAGAAGCACCACGGGTCTGACGGTTTTAAGAAAATCGAGATTTGTCATTATCACCGCCTACCCGCATTACTGACCAGGGCTGGCCTCGGCGAAAGCGCGCTCACTGGAACTGGCTGACGCATTGCAAATCATTGGCCATACCTGACCGATTTGAAGAAAACGTACTTATAACGATATCGTAACCGGCACTTGTGCGGTTACGGAATTATTCCACAGGGGCGGCTCGCTCTCACGGGTCAAAACAAGCTGCTGCCCATTGTGGAGCGCGGACCTGTTACTACCATTATTACTACGATTGCGCCTGCTGGTAGAGCGTGTCCCAAACCTGGGCCACCAGCGCCTGATCCGGCGGCGACAGTTCGCCATTGTTAATCGCCTGATTCAGGCTGTCTTTTACTCGTGTATACAGCGCCTGCGCCGTCTGCTCGCCATGCGCTTCGGCTTGCGCCACCGCCAACGTCAGGTGGCCGCGCAGGTAACCGCTGGCAAACAATTCATCATCGCTGGCGTGCTCCACCATGTTGTCAATTAGCGTCAGGATGCGCGCCTCAAATTCTGCGATCATTGATGGTCCTTAGTTATCGTGTTGCCCGTCGATCATCACAGATCAGCCGGATAAGGAAAGCTCGCCGCAGTTTGCGGCGCAGTGTGGTAAAACGCCTGTAACTCCTGAATAAAACGCGCAGGCCGGCTGGATACCCCTTGTTGCAGATAAATCATCACCTGCGCGTGTACCCGGCGCTGAAAGGCGATGCGGTCTGGGTCAACATCGCCATTGAGGTTGTCGCAACTGACATTAAATGGGAAGCCGGCAGCCACGCAAAACATCCACTCCAGCGCCTGCGGTTTAATTTCCACCACCTCGAACTGGCTTTGGGTCGCGGCATCACGCCCGTCCGGGCAATACCAGTAGCCAAAATCCACTAATTTGCGCCGTTCTTCACCGGCAATACACCAGTGAGAAATCTCGTGCATGGCGCTGGCATAAAACCCGTGTGCAAACACAATCCGGTGATACGGCGCCTGCTTATCAGCAGGCAGATAGATAGGCTCATCGTCGCCTTTCACCAGGCGGGTGTTGTATTCCTCACTAAAACACTGGTTGAAAATAGTGATCAACTGGTCGTAGTGGTGAGTGCTTGCAGTTTCAGTCAACATCGTCATTAGAATAGCTGTCCCAACCAACGCGCAATTTCGCTGCCGTGGTTGTCATGAATCAATTTAATACTCATCAAAGCAGACATGATCACCAGCATCGGGCGAATCAGTTTCTGCCCTTTGGTGAGCACCATTCTGGCTCCCAGCCGGGCGCCGATAATTTGCCCAGCTAGCATCACCAGACCAATACCCCATACCACCTGGCCGCCCAGCATGAAAAACAGCAGGCTGCCGAAGTTGGAAGTAAAATTAAGCACTTTGGCGTGTGCGGTGGCTTTCGACAGGTTGAACCCCAGCAAGGTGACATACGCCAACGCATAAAACGACCCCGCGCCCGGCCCGAAAAAACCGTCGTAAAACCCGACGCAGGCACCGCCCAACAGAGAAAACGGCAACAGCGACAGACGAGCATGGCGATCATCATCTCCTACTTTCGGCATCAGCAAAAAATAGAGACCAATGCCGATCACCAGCACCGGCAGCAATTTTCGCAGGAAATCAGCATGAATCTGTTGAATCAACCAGGCGCCGAATACCGCGCCCAGGAAGGTCAACGGCACAGTCAGCCGGAGTATTTTCATATCCACCGCTTTGCGACGGATGAAATACAGGCTGGCGGAAAAGGAACCGCCCACGGCCTGCAACTTGTTGGTCGCCAGCACCTGCGCAGGCGATAACCCCGCCGCCAGCAGCACTGGGATAGACAATAACCCGCCGCCGCCGGCAATTGAATCCACAAAACCGGCGATCACGCTAGCCAGAAACAACCACGCCAGAATGTCTGGCCCCACCATGAACCACTCCATGCATTACTCCGCAATCAGATGACTATCAAGCAACGCCTGACAGGAAGGCGGCAGCGGTGGCGGTGCCTTTTTGACCGGAGGTTCAACACCCGGTTTACGTGGCTGGAACCAGCTGTTCAACTCAGCGCCGCAGCCGTCTCCCGCCGGTGGCGCATCCTGATCCTGACACTCCAGGCTTTCTGGCGGACAACGCAGCCGCACATGCATGTGAGCACGATGCGCAAACCATGGCCTTACCTTGTGCAGCCAGTTGCGATCACTACCGGCTTCCAGACATAGCTGTTTTTTGATGGCTGGGTTAACAAAGATACGTGTGACGTCATTATCCTGCGCTGCCGTTTTCACCAGTTTGACGACGTCCGGCGACCATACGCGGGGGTTAACGTTTTTACCGTCCGCCAGCACCAGATCCAGCGGCTGCGGCTGCAGTAACTGCTGTTGGCTCCAGCGCTGACGCGGCAGTTGCAGCCAAATATCCACATCCAGCCCGGACTGATGGCTGGCATGGCCGCCATTGAACCGCCCGCCGGCCGGCATCCCCATATCACCGATCAGCACGATGCCGCCGGTAGTGCGGTGCACATTGGTACTGAGGCGGTTGATGAACGCCAGCAAGTCCGGATGACCGAAGTAACGTCGTTGATCAATACGCATCACCTGATAATCAGGCGACTGCAACGGCAGCGGCTGTGCGCCGACGATGCAGCCATTGGCAAACGAACCAATAGCCTGAGGCTGCCCCGCTACCGGGTGAGTGATCGCCTGCCACGGTGTCTTCGCCAGCGCAGTGCTGCAAAACAGCAGCGCAGCTATCCCAATCCTGTTTATTTTCATGGCGTTGTTGTAATTAATGCCTTGTTGTCGTTAGGTGATTACATTCGTACTGGTGTATTGCCGCATGTCGTCTTGCCGGCTTACCAGCGAGGAACCTGACACACGACATCCCCGCACTGCGCACGCTGACGCAGCAGATGGTCCATCAGAACAATCGCCATCATCGCTTCGGCAATCGGCACCGCACGGATACCCACACACGGGTCGTGGCGACCACGAGTGATCATTTCCGTGGCCTCGCCGTCACGGGTAATGGTGCGGCCCGGTACGGTAATGCTGGAAGTGGGTTTCAGCGCCAGATGGGCAGTGATGGTCTGACCGCTGCTGATGCCACCGAGAATGCCGCCGGCATGGTTGCTCTGAAAGCCTTCCGGGGTAATTTCATCACGGTTTTCGCTGCCGCGACGGTTCACCACCGCAAAGCCGTCGCCAATCTCCACGCCTTTCACGGCATTGATGCTCATCAGCGCGTGAGCCAGATCGGCATCAAGACGGTCAAACACCGGCTCACCCAGCCCCGGCGGGACGGACTCCGCTACCACCGTGACCTTCGCGCCGATAGAATCGCCCTCTTTTTTCAGCTCGCGCATCAGCTCATCCAGTGCGTCGAGTTTGTCCGGGTCCGGGCAAAAGAATGGATTTTGCTCCACCTGCGCCCAATCTTTCAGCTCGCACGCCACATCGCCCATCTGCGCCAGATAGCCGCGGATCATCACACCATACTGCTGTTGCAGATATTTCTTGGCGATAGCGCCAGCCGCTACGCGCATTGCGGTTTCACGGGCGGAAGATCGACCACCGCCACGGTAATCGCGGATACCGTATTTCTGCTCATAGGTATAGTCGGCATGACCGGGGCGGAAGAGATCCTTGATAGCGCTATAGTCCTGCGACCGCTGATCGGTATTTTCAATCAGCAAGCCAATACTGGCACCAGTCGTGACTCCCTCAAACACCCCGGACAGAATACGTACCTGATCCGGCTCACGACGCTGGGTGGTATAACGGGACGTACCCGGACGACGGCGGTCCAGGTCGCGCTGCAAATCGGCCTCAGTCAGCGGAATACCCGGCGGTACGCCATCTACCACACATCCCAGCGCAATACCGTGGGACTCACCAAAAGTGGTGACACGGAAAAACTGACCAATACTGTTTCCTGCCATCACGGCTCCTTAGCATTGAAAAACATCAGGACGCCAGACGGACACCTGCCGCCCACCGCCCTGCGAAGGGATTAATCCCGATAAAGACGGAAATGTTCCTGACAATCAAGCAATTGAGCACGCGTTAGCATGAAGACGCCATCGCCGCCATTGTCGAATTCCAGCCAGGTGAACGGAATGTCCGGATACTGTTCCATCAGGTGCACCATGCTGTTGCCGACTTCGCAAATCAATACCCCCTCTTCGGTAAGGTAATCCGGCGCGCACGCCAAAATCCGGCGAACCAGCTTCAGGCCGTCGCTGCCCGCCGCCAGCCCCAACTCCGGCTCGAAGCGGTATTCCTGCGGCAAGTCGGCCATGTCTTCTGCATCCACGTAGGGCGGATTAGTGACAATCAGATCATACTGAATCGCCGGCAAGTCACGGAACAGATCGGAACGGATCGGGGTAACGTTGTATTCCATGCCGTGCTGCTGGATATTCTGCTCGGTCACCGCCAGCGCCTCGGCAGAAATATCCACTGCATCCACTTCCGCTTCGGGGAAAGCCTGCGCGCAGGCGATGGCGATACAACCGCTACCGGTACACAAATCAAGAATGTGACGCGGCGCGTTGGCCAACAGCGATGCAAAACGATTGTTGATCAGTTCGCCAACCGGCGAACGGGGTACCAGTACCCGCTCGTCGACATAAAACTCCAGTCCGCAGAACCAGGCTTTATTCGTCAGATAAGCCACCGGAATACGTTCATTGACACGGCGGATCACCCGCTCAACGATACGGTGACGCTCGCTGGAGGTCAGCCGGGCAAGGTACATATCTTCCGGAATATCGATAGGCAGAAACAGCGTGGGCAGCACCAACTGCAACGCTTCATCCCACGGATTATCGGTACCGTGGCCGTAGTAGACGTCAGCGGCGTTAAACCGGCTTACTGCCCAGCGCAGCATATCCTGAATGGTATGCAGATCGTTGACCGCCTCATCGACGAAAATTTTGTCCAAGTTTGTCCTCCGCAGACTACTGTCTATGTGATCGCATGTTTCTGTGATGACATATTGCTGTGATCGTAATAGTTTGCCATGAAGACGATGACAAATCAGCAGATATCACCGCCGGGCAGCGCAGGCTGGGGGGACATTCAGGATGATGATGACGTTCGGGATGACGAGAAAGTTTGTTTAGCCGGTAAGGTTTTGTTTAACTGGTAAGATTTTGTTTAATCGATCAAGGTTTTGTTTAGCCACCACTACGGAACAGGTAGACTACATCGATACCGTATTCATTATTCTTATCAAAACGGCGACGAGACAGAGTGACGAACTAATGAAAAAAAAATTCATGCTTGATGACGAGGAGCAGGCACTTTTCCGCACGTCGGTGGCGGGCACCACCCGGTTACGTCAGGATACCTATGTTCATCGTCCTGTCCGTAACAAACCCAGCGTACTGCCGCCGCGGCGGATGATTCAGGAGCAGGTGGATGCGAGTTTCTACTTTTCTGACGAGTTTCAGCCGCAACTGGAGGAGGGACCGACACGTTACGTCCGGCCCGGCGCCAGCCATTATGAATTGAAGAAATTGCGTCGGGGTGACTATTCGCCGGAGCTGTTTCTGGACCTGCACGGGCTGACGCAACAGGAAGCCAAGCAAGAATTGGGAGCGCTGTTGGCTGCCTGCCTGCGTGAACATGTTTACTGTGCCTGCGTAATGCATGGGCACGGCAAACACATTCTCAAACAACAAACGCCGTTATGGCTGGCGCAACATCCGGACGTGCTGGCGTTTCATCAGGCACCGAAAGAATTCGGCGGCGATGCAGCCTTGCTGATACTGGTGGCACAAGAAAACGCTGACGAAGAATAACCGTTCCTGGCCCCCCATAACACCACAGCACATCGGGGGCAGCCCAGAACGTGATAAAATTCAAATCAGCGGCTAACGGTAACGGCTATCCGACGATCCGTGTTTAGCTTTGGAACCTAACTGAGATGGGGCGACTTGCCAGTGGTACACGCCTTTGCCGACAACGTCATCAAGTTCGACATAGGCAATCGCCGACGTGGCAAACATGGGAGCATTCTCAGACGGGCACAACCCGGCGACCAGATACCCCACCAGCGGCAGGTGGGAAATCACCAGTACCGCACTGGCGCCTTCTTTCGCCAGAGCCAACAGATAATCACACACCAACTCGGCACTGCCTCCCGGCGTCAGCTCCGGCAGACACTCGTTTTCTGGCAATGGCAACACCTCTGCCACAACCTGCAGCGTCTGTTGAGCCCGCACATAAGGACTCACCAGTACCCTGTCAATACCAATCGCCTGATCGTTAAGCCAGGCGGCCATCTGACGAGACTCTTCATCGCCCCGGCGGCTTAATGGTCGGAGCGCATCACTGGCGGCGTCAGGTACGGCATCACCATGACGCATAATCAAAACTTGCATAATACACCGCTATATTGATGAAAAAGGGCAATAAAACCCTGAGGATAGCTTTAGATTAACTGAATCGGCGCAACGCCGTTTTGCAGCAGCTCACAGCCTGATGTCGCAACAGCCACAACCTGCTGATGGTGTTTTAACCGGCGCAAAGCGCACTCTTGTACCCCAATTAACAGCGAATCGCAACCAACCCCATGTAACACTCCCCATACTGCACGCCTGCTATTACCATATGTTCAGGCTATAGCCGTCAACCTCCCGTGTTTTCAGGCAATTAACCTTGTTTTTATCAGGGAGAAACGAGTCTCATGTCATCATAATATGCTACCAGCCATCCTTTTGGTTTCATTTAATAGAATTTTAAACTGGAAAATAATTTTTATTTGGATAAAAAAATCACCAATTCCAACAATACAGAATAAACCGACGCCGGTTTTATTTTGCTGACACTTTTACACTGTTTCATCTTATCACAGCGGGAAATACTGGAAAAAATACGCTGTCTCACTCATAGTGAATATAGAAAAAACGTCAACATCAATTACAGTATGTTTAAATAATGTAGCGCGTTATTATGCCCAACATTCAGGGAATCATTATATTGGGCGGTAAGAACAACGGAACGCTTAAACAAAAAAACAAAATTTTTCAGTAAACTAAGGCGTACCCACCTCAGTGAGGTACTACCATTTTCATTATGTTTACTAATTAACGTCTTTCACCTCAAACCACATCCAACAATTAATCTTTCTCGTTAATCAATAAAATAATTTTTTAACCAAAATCAGGTTATCTAATTCAAAAAATCTGCCTTACAGGCGTGAAATTTATTATTTCATCATCGAAATAGAATAAAAAATGGTAGCAGATTCAAATTTATTACTCTTCGATTCAGCATTCTGTTACATCGGCGAAGCCAGTATGTTGGGAGTAACGTTGGAGCAGTCCTGCTGCTGGCGCAAATCGCTCGCCATACTGTTTCTGCAACGACAGCAGCGTGTCCACCACCGTCGCCACACCTAATTGATTCATATAGTGAAACGGACCACCCAAAAATGGCGGAAAACCTATCCCCATCACCGCCCCCATATCACCATCGCCCGGACAGCGAATCACGCCCTCATCCAGACAACGCACCGCCTCATTCAACATCATCATGACGCAACGCTGTGCAATCAGCGCCGGCTCCAAATGCGCCTTTGGCGTGACATCCAGCAATCGATAAATTCGGCTGTCGGATACCTTGCCCTGACGCCGCCACAGGCTGCATAACCGCTCATAACGAGACTTTTCGTAACGATAAAAACCACGGCCATTCTTACGGCCCTTGCGGTTATCTCGTGCAATCGCTTCCAGCGCTGGCGGGGCGCAAAACCGCTCCCCCAGTTCCGCCACCAGCACCGGTACAATCTTCATCGCCACATCAATACCAACCTCATCCAGCAAGGTAAACGGACCGACCGGGAAACCAAAGCGAACCAACGCCCTATCAATCGACTCCACCGGTTCGCCTTCGAGCAGGCAGTGAGCAGCCTCATTCAGGTAAGGTGCCAAAATGCGATTAACGTAAAATCCGGCTTTATCCGCCACCACAATCACGGTTTTTCCCTGCTTTTTCGCCAGCACCACCGTGGTGGAGAGCGTCTGCTCGCTAGTCCCAGCATGGGGAATCACCTCAACCAGCGGCATCTTGTCCACCGGGCTGAAATAGTGCAGGCCGATCACCTGTCCAGGGCGACTGGCATCAGCGGCAATCTGATGAATCGGCAACGACGAGGTATTGGTGGCAAACACAGTATGCGGCGGCGTCATTGCTTCGATTTCCCGCACCATCTGTTGCTTGAGTGCCATATCCTCAAATACCGCCTCCACGACCACATCAACATGCTCAAACCCCCGGTAATCGGTGCCGCCGGAAAGCAGGCTCATTTGTCTGCGTTGTTCCGCAGGCGTCATGCGACGACGCGCAACCTGCTTGCTTAATCGTTGCCAGCTGTGGTTCAGAGCCTGAGTGATGCCTTGCTCATGAATATCTTTAATCCTGACCGGCAACTGACCGTTAAGCGCGGTAACACCGGCGATACCACCTCCCATCAAACCGCCGCCCAGTACGCCAACCCGGCGCAATGGACCGGGTGCAGCTGATGCCCCCGGATCTTTTTTCAACGCCGTGGTGGTAAAAAACAGTCGCCGCAACGCCACGGACTCCGGCGACATCACCAGTTGGCCAAAAGCGTGGGCTTCAGCCTGATAACCCGCCTGACTCCCCTGTTCCAGACCACGACGCACCACCTCAATGATGCGCTCCGTCGCTGGGTAATTGCCCTGCGTTTTTAGGCGAGTCTGCCGGCGCACCCGTTCAAACAACCAGCGGCGCACGTACGGCAGCATCAGTAACCGATGCCGCCAGCCGGGTGAGGTGGTTTGCCGTTTACCACGACGGATGAACCCCAGCGATGCCTCCAGCAATACGCCCGGCGGCACGACATCGTCCACCAGCCCGATCCGCCGCGCCTGAGCAGCCCGCAGTTGTCGCCCGGTCAATATCAATTCCAGCGCCTGATCCACGCCTATCAAACGCGGAAGTCGTTGGGTTCCCCCCGCCCCCGGCAATAATCCTAACTGAACTTCCGGCAACCCAAGGCGGGTACTGTCATCCGGCGTGCAGAGGCGATAATCGCAGGCCAGTGCCAGCTCCAACCCGCCGCCCAGACAAGCGCCATGAATGGCGGCGACCACCGGGAACGGCAGACGAGCGATCATCTCCAGTGTTTCCTGACCGGTTTTAGCCAGCTGCTGTGCTGTCGCAACATCGGAACAGGCATCCAACATGCCGATATCCGCCCCGGCGATAAACGACGCAGGTTTACCAGAAAGAATAATCAGCCCCTGCAAGCCACTGTGCTGAGCGGCTTGTGCCAGCACCGCACGCATTTGTTCAGCAAATTCCGCTCGCAGGGTATTCACTTTTTCACCGGGAACATCCACGGTGATAATCCCAATATGATCGGGGCGTAATGTCAGTTGGAAAGCGGCTTGTAGGTCATGTTCACTCACCTGGCTCATCAGCATCCGTTCGGTCATTGCGTTACCTCCAGCACCATGGCTGCCCCCAGTCCACCTGCTGCACAAGCGGTAACCAGCCCCAATCCCCCGCCCCGTCGGCGCAATTCATGCAATGTTTGGGTGATCATACGTGCGCCGGTTGCGGCAAACGGATGTCCGTAAGCAAGCGAACCGCCACGGACATTAAAGCGCGTCCTGTCCACCTCGCCCAGCGGCGCACTACGCCCCAGCGTATTACGGGCAAATTCGGCGCTACCAAACAGATGCAGATTAGCCAGCGTTTGAGCGGCAAAGGCTTCATGCATGTCAATCAACGTCAGATCATCGAGCTGAATCCCAGCTCTATCAAGCGCCAGCGGAGTGGCGTAAGCCGGTCCTGCCAGCATGTCCTGCTGTACCGCAATGGCGCTAAATGCATAGCTGCGCAGGTAACCAAGCGGCGTCAGTTTCAGTTCGCTGGCGCAAGATTCGCTCATCAGCAACACGGCGGCTGCGCCGTCGGTTAACGGCGAACTGTTGCCAGCGGTGACGCTGCCGTAGCGGCGATCAAAGGCAGGTTTAAGACGGGAGTACTGTTCCGGTGCACTGTCACGACGAATCGTGTTGTCTTCATGGATGGCTTGTTTATAGGGTGGCACCCAGGCGGTCATCACCTCATCACGCAATACGCCATCAGCCCAGGCTTGCGTAGCACGCTGATGGGAGAGATGGGCAAAAGCGTCTTGCTCGTCACGACTGATACGATAATCTTTCGCCATCTGCTCAGCGGTATCCCCCATGCGCAACCCGGTGGAATACTCCGCTACGGTGGGCGCCACCGGCAGTAAATCCCGTGGACGCAAACGGCTGAACAGCGACAACCGCTGGCGGAGCGTTCTGGCACGCGACAGGTCTACCAGCGTTCGCGCCAACGCCTTGCTAACGCCAATCGGCAGCACCGAAGCCGAATCGGCGCCGCCAGCAATGCCGATGTTGATAGTACCGGCCAGAATGCTTTCCGCCACGTTAGCGACCGCCTGAAAACTGGTGGCGCAGGCACGGGAAACGCTGTAAGCGTCAGTATGCACGCTCATGCCGCTGCCCAGCACGATTTCACGCGCAATATTAGGTGCTTCGGGCATCTGAATTACCTGCCCAAACACCAGTTGCTCTACCTGCTCCGGCTCAATGCCGCTACGAAGCAGCAATTCATTAACGACCAGCTTACCCAATTCCAGCGCCGGAATCCCATGATAAGCCGTTGCCTGCCGGGCAAACGGTGTTCTCAATCCACTGACAATCGCAATGCGATCACCGCGCCGGGTGAGCAGCGGCGTAACGTCGCGCATAACCATGAAGTCCATCCCTTTTCAGAGACCGATTGGGCCTGAACTCATTGTTAACCCGAAGATCACATTATGCAAACAAACCGATATCAAACAGCGAGCCTCGCCACGCTTCCCGCACGCATCCATCGCCGGAAATAAGGCAACTAAAGGTAATCCACGCAGAGGGAATAATGAAATGGAACGTGGTGGGGAACACGGCCTCGCTCAACGAATCAGGCGCAAAGCGAGGTCGGGTGTGCGGTTAGCACGATAGAAGGACAGTTAGCGCAAGCCCAGTTGGAAGATCAGGGTTTCCGCCTGACAACTGAACGTGAAATCCATATCCAGTTTAAAACCCCCTTCCGCTTCAGACAGGCGAACATCAATCACGCAAGGTTCAGACTCAACCGAACGGGCTTTTTCCGTCAATTGCTGTTGTGTTTGTTCTGCGTCGCTGCGGCTGGTAAACACACGGCTGTAGGAAGCGGTGCAGTCGGTGTTATCCATTACGGTTCCCACATCCACACAGCAACAGGCGGCAGTTTCTTCCGCGCTACATTTGTTAATCGCATTTGTCATGGCAAAACTCCTCTGCGGCAACAGTCGCTTCCACGGTTGGAAGCAAACTATCAATCCAGTCCGGCTATCAATGTAATCTGGCTCCCATTTTACTCACCCCGACCGTCTATCACTAGCACTTACCAATTAAAGGGTTACTACGTGACCACCATCACAATTTTTCGTTAACTTTCAATTAAATGAGATAAAAAACTCAAATAAAATCACACAATTTGTTAACCAGATCCAATTTCTTAATCATTTTTGCAACATTTGCGGAACCAAAATAAAACATTTCGTGTTTTTACTTTTATACTTCTCGCAACTGGTCTGATTTGTCAGCCCACTAGCCCCCCCTACAATGCGCGTCCCTTGTTACACGCTTAACAAAAATTACAAACGTTCAGTGAGGTTTCGGTCATGAGCCAGAAAGTCCTGTTAAAGAAAACATCACTTGCTGTGGCGCTGGCGCTAATGGCATCCAATGCAACCGCTGCCGGTTTCCAGTTGAATGAGTTTTCCTCATCCGGTCTGGGGCGCGCCTTCTCAGGTGAAAGCGCCATCGCAGACAACGCCGCCTCAGGCAGCCGCAACCCGGCAACGATGACGATGTTTGATCGTCCGACCTTTTCCGGTGGCGTGACCTATATAAACCCGGACATCGACCTGCGCGGCAGCAGCAGCACTGGTCGCGATGCCAGCGCCAGCAACATCGCGCCACACGCCTGGGTACCCAACCTGCATTTCATTATGCCGCTGAACGACCAGTGGGCAGTCGGCGCTTCCGCTACCACCAACTTCGGTCTGGCAACTGAATTTAGCGATGACTTCAGCGCCGGCTCCATCGCTGGCAAAACCGACCTGAAAACCTCTAACCTGAACCTGAGTGCCGCCTATCGCCTCAATCAGCATTTCAGTTTTGGTCTCGGCGTCAACGCCGTGTACGCCGATGCCAAGATTGTGCGTAATGCGGGTGAAGTTGCCCCTGCGCTGCGAGTGACTCCGACCGCTGAAATCACCCATCTCGATGGCAAGGAATGGGGTTATGGCTGGAACGCCGGCGTGTTGTATGAGCTGGATAAAAACAACCGTTTCGGCCTGAGCTATCGTTCCAAAGTCGATATCGACTTCAACGGTTCCTTCAGAAGTGCTCTGCCGACGGTGCCGTTTGGCGGTACTAATGGCGTTACCATCCCTGGCAAGCTGACGCTCAACCTGCCGGAAATGTGGGAGGTCTCCGCTTACCACCGCGTTGCCCCACAATGGGCAGTTCACTACAGTCTGGCCTACACCAGTTGGAGTACGTTCAAGGAGCTGCGCGCTAACGACAGTAACGGCAATAAGCTGTTCCAGAAAGATGAAGGTTTCCACGATGCCTACCGCATTGCGCTGGGAACAACGTACTACTACGACAATAATTGGACATTCCGTACCGGTATCGCGTTTGACGACAGCCCGGTTCCGGCTGATAAACGCACCATCTCTATTCCAGACCAAGATCGTCTGTGGCTGAGCGCAGGCACCACTTACACCTTTAATAAAGACATGTCGGTCGATGTGGGTGTGTCTTACATGCACGGCCAGAAAGTTACTATTCACGAACCCGGCGTTGCAGCTAACCTGCCCTCTTACACCTTTACTTCTGAAGGTCGAGCGTGGCTGTATGGCGTGAACTTCAACTACAGTTTCTAACCGTTCACTTCACCCCGTTCGTAACAAAGGCCGCAATTGCGGCCTTTGGTTTTTATCAAAGCGGATTGTGTATTTCAGCTTCACTGATGCATTCGTGGCAACAGGCACCCGAAGGTGCCCTTGCAATACTAAAAACACGTAGTTAACTCAAAACCACTTACTTACCTGAATCAATTTCGTCCAGGCTGCCTTCAATCGCTTTGGCATTCGGGTTAACCACGGGAACAGACTTACCGCCGTTAGCCAGAAAATCATGCCGCTGAAAGTAGGCTTCCCGCACCATCAGATACGGGTCGGACGAATTGTGCAGCAACGCATCGGAATCCAGCAGACGGGCGCGGGTTTCCAAACCTTCCACGACCCATTTACCGGCAGACATCCAGAACGTGAGATAACTTAATGGCGGATACAACGTATCCACTACCCCGCCACCATCTTCACGTAGCGTTGCACTGCCATAACCAGGCAACACCACATAAGGTCCGTAACCCACCTGGTAATATCCCAACGTGCTGCCGAAACGGTGCGGTTCACCTTTCGCCAGTTTGGGATTCGCCATCGCCGCAACATCAATCAGGCCACCCATCCCCAACAACGTATTGAGGAAGAAACGGTTGAGGTGAATCATCGCCTGATAGGGTTTCCCTTCGGCAAAATAATTCACCATGGTGGCAGGCTCGGACAAGTTGACAAAGAAATTAGTCAGTCCATTACGCGCAGGCTGTGGCATATAATCACGCCATACAACCGCTGCCGGGCGCGCTACATAGGGATCCAGCACATTATAGTTAAAACTGAACATGGTACGGTTGAATCCTTCCAGCGGATCCGAACGTTGCTCCGGCGCTGGAGTTTTGGAGCTGGCACAGCCGGCAAGCACCACGCTCGCCAATACCACACCACCCAGACGAAAATTCATAAAGTATCTCCCTGATGAGCTTTCATGAGGTTCGTACGACCTGCCTTCGTACCGCAGCGCGCAAAACCACATGCTATCATTTTAATACACCGGGTTCTGGTTTACCCGTGCCGCCTGCGGCGGTCTGTTGGAAAAATTGCACGCCTTTAATAACGATGCCAGACGTGGCGCGCCTCTCATCAGCGCTTCAGAATCGTCCGGTTCATATCGGATAGCCTTGTGCGAAAAATAATCGCCATCCACACTGCCGGTTGACGCAACGGTCAACATTGAAGAGATGTGGATACTGCATCAAGCACCGGTGTTATTCCAATACCTATTTTGCGATCACAGCCGAATCAGCGACTTGCACCATCAGCCTTCCCCATGTCAGGGCTTTCAGAAAAACGGAAGATATCATGATTAAGGCAGGTATTCAGGTCAAAACTGGTGGCAGATTGAGCAAACGCACCGACAAGTGCTTATAGAAGCAACCAAATCGGGTATAATGCGGCGCCGGTCTGGTCCCCATAGTTAAATGGATATAACAAGCCCCTCCTAAGGGCTAGTTGCAGGTTCGATCCCTGCTGGGGACGCCATCGCCCCGTCTCACACCTTCTCAGTAAGTCTAAAAATCCTTTAAAAATAAATAAAAAGAAGAAAATCCAGTCTTACCCCATCCAACGAAAGCCTATAGAAGCCCGGCAACTATGTGTATATGACAGGTTCGATCTTTTTTCTATACACCTATGCTGCTGACTGACATCAAAATCAAAAAGGCCAAAACCCAGGATAAACCCTATACCCTCAATGACGGCAATGGGCTGTCTTTGCTGATCGACAGCACCGGTACGAAAGGCTGGCGTTTCCGCTAACGGCTTGCCGGTTTCGGCCTGCTTCAGGGCAAACGCAATCTGTTCTTCGGTGAATCGCGACTTTTTCATGCCGGATGACCTCTTTTTTACGGAGAAAATGGGCCGAAAACTCTACTTTACGCGGTACTGAACAAAGGGAAGAGATCAATATCTAAGAGTGGTTTGGCGTATAGACAGTGCCCGGTCATGGTGATCTCACTCTCTCAAGCCCAGGCGGTTAAGTTCCTAATTTTGTAATAAATCCAGTAAGAGGGAATATGGAAGAGTTAGTTCGCATTATTACTTTTCTAAATAAAATATTTTATAGTTAAACTATACACCAATGTTACTTTATGATAGGTAATTAATTTTATTTATCAAAAACAAGAAAAATCTGTAAGAATCCAATCGCGCCCGCAGATTTATAAATAGGATAAAACGCTGAATGCATCCCAAAAAAAATAGAACATTATATTTAATATCTATACCCAAAATAATTCGAGTTGCAGGAAGGCGGCAAGAGAGTGAATCCCGATGAGCTTACTCTAGTAAGTGATTCGGGTGAGCGAACGCAGCCAACACACCTGCAACTTGAAGTATGACGGGTATATAATTATCTCTTTGCTAACAGATCATAATATCAGTTTTGTTTTTTATGCTCAAAATGCAACAAAAGATAAATAAAAATTTCGCCCATGGTTTTCATCTACAATAAATAGCAATGAAATCAAATTATAAAGAAAGAATACATAAATTACAAAAATTCAAATAATCAATAAATTAAAAAATCAAATCCCTATCTAAAAAAATACGTGATAGCCATCACATTTTTGGTTTTTATTTCCCTTATTGTTTTAGTGGTGCGCACACAGATTTATCTCTCGTAGAAATATATTTTCCACCTACTCAAATAATGAGGTAACAAATGGAACGCATTATCGAAGTAGCACCAACCAAGATCTCTGAAATTCGTGGTTACATGGCAAACAGTGGTGTCGACTGTGCCAGTGGAACTTGTGACTGCGGTGGTGGCTTGAGTATTTCTTCAGAAGAAGTACTAACTAAAGAACTTGAAGAAATTTCAGAAGACTTCTTTCTTTAAGTGATAAAAAGGGCGGCCAGTGGCTGCCCTTTACCAAATGTAAGGATAAGAAGTATGCTTTATAAATTTTCAGAACCATATCGTGCTTACCTTTACTTCCCTTATCTCATAAATTTTAAAAAAGAGTTACAAGGACTTCTGGAAAGTTTTGGTATGTCACATCTGGATTATACAGATATAATGCTGACTGTTTCAGAGACGTTAGATCAAATTCATCTTCCTGATTTCGTGGTCAGATTCGATACGTGGCTAAAAAACCAGTCGCCATTAGACACTGACAGATATATTTCTTATTTCAAAAACAATGACAATAGTTGGAAATCAGATATTAGATAAAATAACAAATTCATTGACACATTATCATTAAATATTTGTGCAAGCACTATATCAAACATTAATAATTTTCTGAAAAGGTTGAGCTCGGACCATACTTTACTTATCGATTCTTTTAATTGTCCGCCACTGAATTCTCCTGGGAAATTAGCTACAGCAGCTGGTGATCGGCATAATAACGGAGAGCAGCCCGTGATTTTGACCTTAGGGAAATTCAAAATTGTTTATAAACCAAGAGACTCAGGAATTGAAAACACCCTTAATAATATTTGCGATATCATAAATCTTAGAAAAGTCTGTCCTAAAACCTTAAGTATGGGAACACATTTATGGCAGAGATTTATTGAGAACAGAGAGTTAGCATCGAAAAATGATGCAAAAGATGTCTATCGTAAATATGGTAATATTCTTGCGTTGGTTGATTTTTTAAATATTAATGATTGCCATTTTGACAATTTTATTGTTGATGCCAATAATGTATGGTTAATTGACCCTGAGACCAGTTTCCAATACTTTTTTGATGATGGGGAAAATTTCGAGCGTTCTATATACCAAACCGGCTTACTTCAGAACCCGGACGTTGTCATAAATGGATTAGGTCATACATCTGCACTCACTGCTGTAACCTCATTTTTTCAGTCGTTTACATACCCATATGCCATCAATGATGCCACAGAAAATATTCAAGTTCGATATGAGCGCGGCTTTTCCAGGAGAACACAAAATTACCCACATTATAAAGGACAACCAGTACCCTCCAGAGAGTATATTCCAGATGTTATTGAAGGTTACGCAGATACTTTTATCAAGTTGAAGAAGAATCATTCTGACATCGTTGAATATATTAAAATCCATATAAATATCAAACCCCGTTATCTGGTTAGGACCACAGCGTATTATCTTCTTGTAATAAATAAAATAATAAGCCCGAACATTAGTCTTAATATAGAAGAAAAATTACCTATATTGATAGATGATTTTCTCCGATATCCAGGAGCTCACCCCAAATTTTCGGATTTAATTTCTTATGAAACAGATTGCCTTTTGAAATACGATATACCAATTTTTCATATTGACGTAAATTCACGTAGTCTCTTTGATGGTAATCTCAATGAGTTCCCTGATTTTTTTCCTATTACCCCTATTGAACAAATAGACAAATATTTTTCTCGAAATGAAGAGTATCTTCAAAGACAGCAAGAACTTATATCACGGAGTATGAACATTGTATATGATGCAGCATAAACAGAACATTTATTTTATTGGGCAGAATAGTCATGGTTCGGATGAATCGTGGCCTTTCCGTAACAATTTTATCAATACAGAACTGACCAACAAACCAGTACTTGTTCTTGTTGAATGCCCAACCGTTGATCTGATTGTCTATGCATTACGAAAATTCAGAAAGACTAAACCTGGAGAAATGTCTTTCCTGAAATACTCAACTTACTGGTGGATGCGCTCAATGGAATTTGCAGTATTTCTTCATGCTTTACCAGAGAGTGCGTTTATCGCGGGATTTGACTTACCTTTATCGTTAACAAAGCATAAGGATCATATCAAATACATTCAATCTTTAGCTCTTCCTGAGAAAAAGTTGTTAATTAAATTGCTAAATTTTGACCTTAGTAATGCATTGTGTATAACTGATGCAACGCCAGAGCAACGTGAAACTAGTATGGCTAAAAAAATCGAAATTGCTCTAGCGCTTGGCTTTGAATCAATTGTTGTCATTTGCCATAACTTTCATGCAACTCGTGCTTCATGGCTCGACTATCCTTCATTGTGCCAAATTATTGAAAGCAGGTTCAATGAGAGTGTTGGCATCACATCCTATGGACTTTTTTCGGCAAATATGAACTTCCTTGCCACACCAGACGGACATTCATTAACGTTAAACACTATAGAGCGTGCCTGCGAAGGAATTGATAGTAAAACCTATAAAGTAAAGATGATATCATCTCACTATAGAACAGAAAAATGTGATTCAATGGAGTTAATTCTAAGCGCTCCTTATCATTTTAATGAATTTGTAATTTTCCCATATGGGGAAAGTCTGAATATGGAGCTTTTTTAATGAAAGACATACGAGACAAAATTAATCTAGTGACCTATTCACTTTCTTTACTGTTCAGGAAATCGCCTTGGTTATCCGTTTTATTCATCATTCTTATAGCTCTGCAGGGGTTACTTCCTACTATGAGTGTGATGGCTAGTATAAAATTGGGTAATATTGTCACTAGTTCTGATCATTCTGAACTATTAGTAGTTGCAATATTCTGGGTTTTAACGTTTGTCTTCCCCGGTATACTTGCCCCCATAACAAGCACATTACAAAGTATTCTTAATCAGCATGCAACCTATCTTACACAACGGACGGTAATGGAGGCGGCATGTCGCATTGATGATTTGAAAATTATAGAAAGACCCGATATTCACGATAACCTGGAAGTACTTTCCAGGGAGGCAGCGCATCGCCCGCTTAATCTCCTTGTAAATCTTGTTGATATTTTTCGTGGTTTATTGACACTTTCGTCGCTTTCTCTTGTTCTTGCCTCCGTTGTGTGGTGGCTTCCATTTGCATTCCTTCTCCCTCTTATTCCAGTTACATTTACCGTAGCGCTTTCACAGATTGATATTTTTCGCGCTTTACTCGGCAAAGGGAAATCGGCACGTCTTATAAGGTATTATCTTTCCGTTTTACTTGATGTAAAACTGGCCAAAGAAATTCGGACATTTCGCTCTGCCACATTCTTTTTTACAAAGCATGCACAAGCTTTTGAAGAACTAGAAAATGAACTCAATCAAGTTCGACATAAGCAGCTTCTACGTCCTCAACCATGGAATATTTTATATCTAATTTGTGCATTAGGTGTGATGTACTGGTTTGTTGAGTATATCCAGGCGGGAAGAATTTCTGTCGGGGGTCTGTTGGGCACTATTCAGTCAATTTCATTCTTTGGGCTTTCTTGTCAGTGGATGGTATATTCATTTGCAAATGTTGGGGTTTGTTTTAGCTTCTTTGCAAGGCTAAGGGACCTTGAAAACGTTGTTCAAAAAAGCAATTATTCTTATACAGAAATTGCAGCTCTTGACGAGATCAGATTTGAAAATGTTTCTTTTTCTTATCAAGATGGACATCCTATACTCAGAAACATAAATCTCACTATTAAAGTTGGTGATCATCTTTCTATTGTTGGTGAAAATGGAGCGGGGAAATCGACGCTTGTAAAACTACTATGCCGTTTATATCAACCAACATCGGGCCGCATTACTTGGAATGGAATTGATGTTTCAAGCATCGATATAGCTACATGGCATCGTCGACTCAGTGCCATCTTTCAAGATTTTGGTCACTACAATATGACAGTTAAGGACAATGTCACATTTAAGACAAATATGAATGCATTCGAACATCAGCGCTTTTTAATAGCTTGTCAACAAGCACAATTTCCACTTGAACCCCCACACGATGAAGATTGCTTTATTGGTAAAGAATACGCGGGAACCGAACTTTCCGGTGGCCAATGGCAGCGTCTTGCTCTGGCACGCGCTTTGTTTTCCGACGGTGAATTAATCATACTCGATGAACCTACAAGTGCGATGGATCCAAGAATTGAAACTGAGCTTTTCTCCCGTTTTTCAGAACTTGTTCAGGGAAGAACTTCTGTAATGGTGACTCATCGCCTGAGTGCTGTAAAAAATTCCACGCGTATAGTTGTACTTAAAGAAGGTGAGATTATAGAAAGTGGAACACCCGCAGAACTAGAAGCAAAACGAGGAGAATACTATGCATTGCTGAATTTGCAGAGAAGTCAATATGTATCCGACCCTGATGAAGTACGTACTGCTATATAGCATAACTCAATGAAAAATTTAATAATATCAGTATTTGTTTTATGCTTTTGTAGTCCCTCCCATTAATTGGAAAAAGAAGTTCGGCGGCATGGGCGTGACGGAGCTGCGCGGCGAGGATGTGGTCGCCGTGATGGAGCGTTTGAAACAGTTACACAAGCGCGTGCCGGGACGGCTGCAGACCGACAACGGCAGCGAATTTATTTCCAGGTCGTGGATCCATGGGCCTATGAAAACAAGGTGACGATGGTACTAAAAACCGGGGGACTACACTGCAACTCGAATATTTTGGGTATAGCGAAGGAAAACTTACTTATATTAAAAACACAAGGAATTTATCCTTCCACAACCATAAAATAATTCAAAAATTTCATCATCTTGCTTTTCAAGATCAAAAATAAATTCACGTTTGACTTTATGATTATCATAAAAAACGTCACATTTATATTTTTCGTATTTTCTATCTAAGTCTCTTAACGCATTGAGTTTGAGATTGTAAGCAAGTTGGTTAGCGGTTTGATCCATAGAGACCGACAAATTTAACGCTGCAACACCTGCGGCGATGGCACAGGCTCCACTTGTACCTTTAAAATTATAGGTGAAATTATTCAAGTCAGCGGATAATGTAGTAAGACCTAAATACTTATTTTCACCTTCTGATAAATATAAATCATTCGATGGAGCACACAAGTCAACCCCAGGCCCAAAACAAGAATAAGATGCCTTTTCAAAAAAAGAGTTTATGGCTGAAATCACTAAAACATTATCATGAGCATTAAGATTATTACTGAATGAAGATGAATAACTAATTTTATTATTAGCATCGCATGAGTAAACAATCTTCTGCTCACCAGCATAGTTAATAGGGCAGTTGCTATTACCAGCCGCCCAAAGAAACAGAATACCTTTTCCTCTCCTGCCTCCTTTTGAGGAAAAAGACGAAATCATCTCGACGCTTTCTTTATTTAAAATGAAATCAGGTAATTTTGACCATGTATTGACAAATATATCAATCTTATCTGAAAGAGCCATCACGAATTGCTGAAACCCTAGCTGATTAATGATAAATCCATTATCATAAGGCCATCGGATCGGTAGGATTTTTACTCCAGGGGCAACCCCCACAGGAAGAACACTACTTATAGGTGCCGCAATCAAACCACAAATTGCAGTTCCGTGTTTAAATTTACTTGAAAAAATCTTATTTTTTTTAGACTTATCTTTAGTAAGATTAAGTTTACCATTTTCAATATAGGCGAATCCTTCAATATTATCTGAGTATTCGTTTGAAAAATTGTCAATCATGCACCCATCGTCAGCAACGGCAATGACTATACTACTATCCCCAAAACGTCTGTTGTCATTCCAAAATTTATCAGCATGTACTGAACATAACGAACGTGTCGCAAAGGATGGATGCTTACCATGCAGATGCCATTGGTGATCATGCAGTAAGTTATTCCTCAACGCGTTCATCAAAGCATCAAAGGAGTGCATCAAGATTGCTCCACTTTCATCGTTTCACTCTCCCAATGTTGGGCATAGTCATTACAACTCAATAACAGGTCGTGATGATTTCCTTCCGCCATTACACGACCGTTTTTTATAAATATCACCCTATCCATTTCAAGCAGAATATCATGTTGATGAGAAATGCAGACAACCGTCTTATTTTTAAAGCACTGCCTGATATTAGCCATCATTCTGAATCTTGTGTTAGGGTCCAGTGATGATGTCATTTCATCTAACAATAAAACATTGTGTTCTTTAATTAACCCACGGGCTACATTTAACCTCTGCAATTGCCCACCAGATAAAGTAGCACCTTTATTTCCAACTTTAGTATTCAAAAGGCTATGAAAACGAGTACTTTCATCAAAAAGTTCTTCCAGGCATACTTTTTTAAATATATTCTCTATATCACTCTTGCCTAAATTATTATTTGCAATTTTGATGTTATACTCTAAAGTCTCGTCAAAAAAATTAGCATCCTGTGAAACATAGGAAATATTTTTCCTGAGGCAGGATAAATCAATATCTTTTATTTTATAGGTATTAATTAACACCTCCCCACTTTCTTCATAATCATACAAACCTAGCAACAATTTAAAAATCGTCGATTTACCACACCCTGTAGCGCCAACAACGCCAACTTTTTCGCCTGCTTTTATTTTAAAGCTCAAATTTTTTAAAACCAACTTATCACCATATTTCATCGAAATATTTTTAAATTCGATTGTTTCAATCATATTGAAAGTTATCTTTCCCTCAGACTCCTTATCATTATTAAGCAATGTGCTAACACTATTACTGAACAAAGCATAGGCACGAAATAAAGCCGTAAACTGATCCATCAGAGTAGTAAAAAGCCCTTCCAGTTTGAATATTAACGAATATACTACTGCAACTTCTCCTGAGGAAATGCCATTTGAAACCCAAAGATATAATATTAGTAAGGTTATGCTCCCAATGATGAATGAACTAACCAGGATCATAATTGATTCTGCTGAGGTAATTGCTCTTAGATAGAAAGCTGACTTCATGATAAAAATTTTTAAAGACATCTCTGTTCTGTTAAACTTGTGTTTAACATCAGAACCAGAAAATAACTTTATTGTTAGAATATTATTAAAGTTATCACTCATTGTGCCATTCACATTTACTGCTTCATTTGCAGATTCACGAGCTAATTTTTTTGTTCGCGGCACATAAATTTTAGCGACAAAAAAACTTGCAATCATCCATATTAATATAGGCACGAAAAGGTACAGATTAATTGAAGCCATAACCGAGAAGGAGAAAATAAAAAAAGCTATCGTTATCCATATGTTTTGAAAAAACAAAGAAGCCATTTCATTGACTGCCTGACCGGCCTGCCATATCGAAGAAGTTATTTTTCCTGGGTTATTCTCATCAAAAAAAACCATTTTATTTTTCAACGTTTCATTATATAACTGAAATCTTACCAGCGCACTCAATCTCGAATAAACTGATTGATTAATTGTTAGTAAGTTTACGCTTCTTAATATAGGCCTTAAAACAAATAGAACTGAAACAAATATACAGATAAAGGCATAGTTTTCTTTTAAAGATTCAGCCACGAACGCCCGGCTTATACCTGCTTCACTGATCATATCAACAAGCTTACCTGAAGAATGAATGATAAAAACCTCACATCCTGAACATAATAGTCCAAGCATGAACAGATAAAATGCTAATAGCTTGAATTTACCAGCAAGAGTTATTAATACTTTAAGCACGTTCTTTTGATCAAAAATATTATTTTTAACATTAAAAGGGTCGATACAGCTTTCAAATTTCTTAAAAATAAATGTTAGCATATTTCATCCCAATTTAAGCAACAGCGCCTAAACGCTGTTGCTTATCTTATAATCTTAAACTTACAGTTTTATTAACCGATCCCTGGACCTCCACCACCGATTCCAATTCCACCGCCTCGGCAGCATAGAAACTCAAAATTACCTTCTTCATCCTCAGGGTTAGTTGAAATAAAGGTAATTTCAACATCCTCATCTTCAAAATTCACACTATTTTCGCCATTATGCAATTTCGAATCAAAAATCATATTACTCTCCTTTGATTGGAAAAAACACTACGCACACATCATTCCGCCAGAGATTGCTGAACACCAAACTTAAGCAATTCTCTAGTGATATGACATATCGGACCATGCTCGGCGATACCATTTTTATCGTAACGAGCAGATAAGCATCCTGATGCACAACTCCATCTGGCAAAACATTGAGAACAATCACTAAAAGAAGTATTGTTGATTTGTCTTAAGGCATTTATTTTATTGATATCAAATTTAAAATTGTCATTACTGAACCTTCCAACGTGAAATAGATCATAACCTTCATTTTCACTTCTACTATATCTATGGCAACCAGCTACTTCACCTTTAGGAGTAACAGCAAATTCGACATTACAAAAACGCCCACCTCTACGATCAACATTTCTTATTAGCTTATTAGTTACATTGATACCATTTTCTTTTCCCAGAAAATACGCCTTTTTAAACTGGTCTATAAACTCTTGTTGTTTAGGCTTTGACAGTTCGCTATCTGTAGCTCTCCCAATTTCAGCCATTGGTTCCATTCGAACTTCTTTAGCTGATGTATTAGCTATTATATACTCAACCATTTCGACCAATCGGCCTGTTGATTCACTCGACAGTGTTGTCCTGAAATGATAAGGCACACCGTACTTGGTTAATAAATCACTTGTTCTGAGGACTGCTTTTTGTGAACTTTTCCCGTTAGGAAAAGAGCGATTTAATTGAAGGTCGGGTAAGACATCAAATGATAAGGTTACAAAATCAACGTTATTTTTAAGCCACTTTGCTTTTTCATCATTAATTAAAACGCCGTTAGTTATCAGCCTGATATAAGTATTAACCCCAGCCTCGTCAGCTTTATACTTGATGTAATTATTTATCCATACAATCAATTCCCACTCAGTTGTAGGCTCACCCCCACCAAGATATCGAAATTCTGCGGTGCGACTTGAAATTGACTTTGCATTCTCAATAGCAGTATCAACGGCTTTTTTAGCTATTGCTTTGCTCATTGCTTCACTCTTCTCTCCTGTAGCCCTGGCATAGCAATAGCTACAAGCCAGATTACAAGTTTCTGTCAGAAGCAACGTGGCTTCGAATGGCTTAAACTCCTCAAGATCGTCTATTACAGGTAGCTCTTTTACATGTTCACCGATGACATTCCAGTCAGACAGTTTTTTGATAATAGGATGCCTTTGATCTTCAATACTCAATTCTTGATGATTAGCAAGCTTTTCAAGTACTGGTAATGAGGTTTTACGACTCTTAAATGCTATACCTCGTAGCGGCAGATGAGAATATATGAGCCCATCATCTCCTTCAAAATAATACATAGGTGTATTTAATACTTTATGATCTGACGAACTCATAACTCACCTCATCTGTTCTATAGTATTAACATTTTCACTTTCTCTTTGATATGATCATCTAATTTAATGTCGAGAGTTTCTCCTGCATCAAGAAAACCCGAATGTCTTTTATTAAGTAATCTATGTAAGTGATAATGCGATGGTTTCTTAACAAGGAGTAAATTCATTCTATCGGGAAACTCAACACCACAGTGTCTTGTTTCATTAGCATATGTTTTTGAAACTAATGCTGATCTTTTATATTTCAAACCTAATTTTTTCTTCCAAACCCTAATGTGAGGGTTAATTAGTGTCCTGCCATATATGTTCTTCAATAACTTTGAATTTACAACATACGATGACAGTGAATTTAAGGTATAGCACTCTGTCATAACCGCTTCATAGGCACCGCAATCTTTGCAGATTTTCGCATAAAAAGCTGAATCGTATATATCATCCGCATCATGTTGCATGACCCAATCAACATCTTTTTTATAAATCATCTCCAAAGCATCATTACGCGCTGATACCTGATCATATCCTCCATCACTCAGTGAGATTTCATAACCAGAACCGTAATCGCCACATGCGATAATCAATTTATCTACTGAACTTCCTAAAAAATTCAAAGATAAAAGTTTTCGATCTACGGTTTCTCTGTCCGTTATGAGGATGAGGATATGTGAAACATATTCTGAACATGCTGCAATTGAGAGTGTATGGAGAGCAAGTTGCAGCTCATCACTACTTACCGTACAATAAATCCCTATAGAAGAAGTTGTTCTATGATGATAATCATCAAAATTTCCGTCATTACTATTGAAAATCTGATTGCTCATTACACACCTCAGTGAAAGTCAAAGAAGCTAACTAATGAGTGTGGGTGAAATAACAATCTCAACTTAGCACTGCTTTTACGAACTTTAATCATGAGAAACGTTTCAATTTAGGTTATTTCTGTATACTTTTACCAACCAATTGTTAAATATCAGATAGGGTTAATAGCTGATTAAACACACCAATCCAGAACAAAAATAAAAATAACAATATAAAAATGGAATATTCGACCACAAGCTTTCGTCTATTTTTAAAGTTTAAAATACTTCCGTTCATTATTCAGCAACATTAACTAATACCTGCACACTCATACTGAATTATGGCAATAAAAATTTATATATCCGTCATATTTCAAGTTGCAGGTGCAGAGCTTATATTCTGCAAGCATTTATCACGTTAGATAACTGCAACCGCATGACATGATAGGAAGTTTAGGCTTTATCTTAGTTCAGGAGTCAGCCCCTCTTTGAACGATTAGCTCAGGTAGTTTCAGTAGAGCAAGTCGCTGTTGTTGCAGTTCGCCAGCCACATACTTATGTAAAAAAGTGCGAACAAACAAAACAAGTGTATTTACTCGCCACGCTATTCCTGCTTCGATACTTCACTGCACCACTATCCTCGGCTACCTTGCGCAGCCCATAAAATAACAAGGAAACCCCATGAAAAAGCTGACTTTCAGTGCCAGTGCCTTGATGGTAATGCTGGCGCTAACCGGTTGCAGCACTCCCCGGACTCAGGATGCTCAGACAACGCTCTCCAACCAATCGGTACTGGCGCTGAACTGGTTCCAGCAGTCGGGTGAATATCAGGCATTGTGTTATCAGGCATTCAACACCGCTCGCGTGGCATTTGATGCCGCACCGGTCACTGCCGGTAAGAAAAAAGTTGTCGTCGTTGATCTGGACGAAACCATGCTGGACAACAGCGCCTACAGCGGCTGGCAAGCCAAAGCACATCAACCATTCAGCCAAACCAGTTGGAACCGCTGGTCCCATGCCCGTCAGGCGCTTGCCGTACCCGGTGCGGTGGAGTTTGCTCGTTATGTGAATAGTCATGGCGGGCAAGTGTTTTATGTCTCAAACCGGCTGGAGAGCGAAGCGACGGATACCCGTGAAAACATGCTCAAACTCGGCTTCCCGGATGTGAACAGCCAGACACTGTGGCTGAGCAAAGGGCTCAGCAACAAGCAAGCCCGCTTTGATGAAATCAGCGCGAAAGGCAACCAGATCGTGCTGTATGTCGGTGATAACCTCAATGATTTCGGCACAGCAACGTACCACAAACAGAATGATGAACGTCGTGCCTTCGTCAGTGCGAACCGGGCAAAATTCGGCACACAGTTCATCGTCTTACCTAACCCGCTGTACGGCGACTGGGAAAGCGGCCTTAGCAGTAACTATAATGCTCTGACGCCGGAACAAAAGTTACAGGTACGCGACCAACGGCTCCGCGCCTGGAACGGACAGTAATCATCGTCGTCGGCCAACAAGAACAACGGGGCATCATCTGCCCCGCTGTTTATCCGCAAAAGTCGCGCCAGGATGGGTACTCCCTGCCCAGGTTGACCGATAATCTCACCGCATTAACCGTAATATCATTGATGATTTAACGGACCATGTTGTTTATGAGACGCATTATCGATAACCTTGCAGCACGTTTTCATGCTCGACAGGTAATCGAATGATGGGATCAGGCAGGCACGCAACGGGCGTGCTCTCAGGGAATAAGAAGAACTGTGGTATGCGGTGGGTGTTAGGTTTGCGGTGGATAGCAGGTTCGCTGGCGATGCTGCTGCTCGCTGGCTGCGATAACGTCGCCTCAACGGCGCCCCCCCAGCCTACGTTGGCTTCTTCTTCAACGGGCTGGCCGCGCACGATAGCAACGCCAAAAGGACCGGTCACGCTCACTCGCCCACCACAGCGCATCGTTTCTACCAGCGTGACCATCAGCGGTACCCTGCTGGCGATTAACGCACCGCTGGTCGGCTCCGGCGCTACCAGCCCCAATACCATCGTGGCCGACGAACAGGGATTCTTTCGTCAGTGGAGCGCAGAAGCGAAAGCGCGCGGCGTCAAACCGCTCTACATTACCGAACCCAATGCGGAAGCCATTGCCACCGCCGCGCCGGATATGATCATCATTGCCGCGACCGGCGGCGACTCCGCACTGAAACTGTATGAACAGCTTTCCGTCATCGCGCCGACGCTGGTGGTGGATTACGGTGATAAAAGCTGGCAGCAGCTGGCGGACTATCTGGGTGAAGCTGTTGGTCACGAAACCGAGGCCCGGCAGGTGATTGAACGTTTCGAACAACGAGTGCAGAAGGTGAAGCAGACGATTCAGTTGCCGCCACAACCGGTATCGGCGCTGGTGTATTACGAAGATGGCCGCGGGGTCAATCTGTGGACCCGCTCGTCCGCACAAGGGCAATTGCTCTCAGAGCTGGGCTTCCAGTTGGCGTCGCTGCCGGATAATCTGCCGACCGAAACCCGGATGGGAAAACGGCAGGATATCGTGCAGATTTCCGGCGAAAATATGGCCAGTAGCCTTAACGGCCAGTCATTGCTGCTGTTCGCCAATGACGACGATACCGTTAAGCGAGTCATCGCCAACCCATTCCTCAGTCACCTGGAACCGGTCATGCAACACCGCATCTGGGCGATGGGTCCGGATACCTTCAGGCTCGATTACTACAGTGCCAGCAACATGCTGACCAAAATCGAACAGCGCTTCCGTCAGCCAGCGTCTGGCTGACGGAGCGCCTTCTCCAGCGGCGTTTACCCTTCGTGCACTACGTCGCTGGTCTGCTCTTCTTCCGGCGCGGCTGCCGGTTCGCCAAAACGGCACTGACGCAGCGGACGCACCAGCAACGCCATCACGCTACCCAGCAATGCTGCTGCCGTACCAAAAGCCAGAATACTGGTCGCAGGCGCCAGCAGCTTGCCCATAATGCCCAGAATCAGTGCCCCGACTGAATCACCAGTGACATCCTGCGCCGTTCCCAGACTATTGACTCGTCCCAGCAGATGATCCGGCGTATGGCTCTGGATCAGGGTGAACTGTAATAAGGACGTGATGGCGTTGAAATAGCCATAACAGACCAACGCCAGCAGCGCAGGCAATAAATGGCTGAACAGCCCCAGCGACCCCACAGCCAGAAACGCACCTGTCGCGCACCCCAGCAGGATGTATCCTGGTCGCTGCACGCCCGATACCCAACCGCTGGTAAACGCGCCCAACATCGCGCCCAGCGGCACCGCAGAATACATCAACCCCACCGCCGACGGCCCGGCATGATAAGCATCACCCGCCAGAGCCGGGAACAGAACCCGCATTGCCCCGACTATGCTGACCAGCATACCCAGCAGCACCACGCATCCCACCACCGGATGCGTACAAACGAAACGCACCCCGCCAGCTAGCGCCTGCAAAGGGTGCTCCGGCTCGCTCGACGCGGGCTTCATTGCCGGTAGCCGCACCAGCGGGATCAAGGTCGCCAGCGTTCCGGCAGCAGCAACGGCAAAGTTCCAGCCCACCCCACCCGCGACAATAATCACGCCGCCCAGCGCCGGCGATAAAATGGCTCCCAGCCGCACCGTCAGCATGGTCAGCGCCCCGGCAGCAGGTAAGTTTTCACGCCCGACCAGCAATGGGATGACTGCCATCAGGGCGGTCATCCCAAGTGCGCCGAAAAAGCCGTCCCAGGCAGCCAGCACGTAGAGCGCCAGCAATGACGGCGAGCCGGAAAATGCATTCAGACTCAGCGCCACGAAACCTAGTCCACAGGTGCCACGGGCAAATAAAATCAGTTTGCGACGATCAAAGCGGTCCGCCAGTACCCCGCCCAACATCAGCCCGATAAACATGCCGATGCCATCCAGCGCCACCGCCATCCCGACCTGCAACGTAGAACCGGTCATTGCCTGAATCTGCACCGGCACGCCGACGGTCAACATACCGAGCGCAAACACCGATAACATGCGGGCCACAAAAATGGCGCGAAAATGCGCATTCTGCTTGAGCAAACTGAAATCAAGAAAAAAAGAAGATTTAGCCATGAGGTTGGTTGAATTCCTGTTCTTAATGAAAATGCGGTATGGGTCGCACAGTGCCGCTACCATTCGCGGACTGCCAGAATCCCACATCGGGCAAGGCGCGGCGCAGTAAAATGGCGCTAACCCGGCTTCAGGTCAATGTCTTTGCCGAAACCCGTATGTTACCCTAGTCATGCCACAATATTAATGATAATAATAATCATATGCATTTTTTAATAAAGCCATTCTTATCAATGCGTCCACATCTTCCCGGTCAGGCAAGCATACCTGCCGGCTTGCCGCGCGTGCGGCTATCGTTAACAGGCCGACGTATCGCCGGTGTTATTCCCTGCCTGCTACTGCTTGCCTTGATCTGTCTCGCCAGCCTGATGCTGGGCGCGCACGCTATCGCACCGGAAGTCGTCTGGCATAGTCTGGTCGGCACTCTGCAAGGCCCGGATAGCATCATCGTTTTACAGGCTCGTCTGCCGCGTACTCTGGCGGGCATTCTGGTGGGAATGGCGTTGGGTGCCGCCGGCGCGGTGATGCAGGCGCTGACCCGCAATCCGCTGGCTGACCCCGGTATTCTCGGCGTCAATGCCGGTGCCAGCTTCGCCATCGTGCTCGGCATCAGCGTCTTCGGCATTACCGGCATAGCCTCGTGGCTGGGTTTCGCCTGGCTCGGCGTACTGGCAGCCAGCCTGATGGTGTGGATCATCGGCACACTGAGTGGTGGGCGGGTCAACCCGATACGCCTGACGCTGGCTGGCGTAGCACTGAGTGCGGTGTTGTCGGGCTTTACCTCGTCACTGTCGCTGCTCAACCCGCAGGCGTTTGATCAGTTGCGCTTATGGGAAGCCGGTACGCTGGATATCCGCTCGCTGAGCAACGTTGCCTGGGTGACGCCCACCGTGCTGCTGGGCTGCGCACTGGCTTTTCTTTCCGCCCGTTCGCTGAATACGCTCAGCATGGGGGAAGATCTCGCCACCGCGCTCGGCACCCATGTTGCGTTGATCCGCATGATGGCGATGCTGTCGGTAATGCTGTTGTGTGGTTCCGCCACCGCTTTGGCTGGCCCGATTGGGTTCGTCGGTCTGATGATTCCCCACATCGCACGCGGGTGGGCCGGTCCCGATCAACGCTGGATTCTGATCTATTCGCTGCTGTTCGCACCGATACTGCTGCTCTGCGCCGATATTATTGGTCGTCTGCTGGTGCCGGGTGAACTGCGGGTTTCCATCGTCACCGCCTTTATCGGCGCGCCGGTTCTGATCTGGCTGGTGCGCCAGCGCAAATCTTAGGAAACACGCTATGTCTACCCGAACCCTGTTCCTGCGCGCGCCCGGCGGCTTGATGAGCGGCCAGTTGCCGTTGCGTGCGCTGTGGATCAACCTGTCGCTGCTGCTGGGCAGCGCTGTACTGCTGACGCTGGCGGTCAGCCTCGGCACCCTGCCGCTGTCGGCGCTCACGGTATGGCAGGCGCTGGCCGGCCACGGCGACGCCAGCACCGTTACCGTGGTAACCCAATGGCGCGCCCCACGGGCGGTGGTGGCGTTACTACTCGGTGCCGGGCTTGGCGTCAGCGGTGCGATTTTCCAGTCACTGACCCGCAACCCGCTGGGCAGCCCGGACGTGGTTGGTTTCAATACCGGCGCTTATACCGGCGCGCTGGTCACGATCATTGTGCTGCACGGCAGCTACTACCAGATTGCAGGCGGCGCAGTGCTCGGCGGTCTGGCAACCGCGCTACTGGTCTACCTGCTGGCGTGGCGACGGGGAATCAGCGGCTTTCGGCTGATCATCGTCGGTATCGCGGTCAGTGCGGTACTGTCGGCGTTCAACACCTGGCTAATGATCACCGGCGCGCTGGAAACGGTGATGACCGCCGCGCTGTGGGGCGCAGGCTCGCTGAACGGTATGACCTGGGCCAAAGCAACACCAGCGCTGTTGTTGATTCCACTGACACTGCTGGCAGCGTTGCTGCTGATCCGGCGATTGCAACTGCTGGAAATGGGCGACGACAGCGCCAGAGCGCTGGGCGTTAACGCGGAAACCAGTCGATTGTGGCTGATGCTGTGCGGCATCGTGCTGATTGCGGTAGTGACCGCCAGTGCCGGGCCGATTTCCTTTATCGCACTGGCCGCGCCGCAGATAGCACGCCGTCTGACCCGCGCCAGCACCATGCCGTTATGCGCTGCGGCGCTGGTGGGAGGGCTGCTGTTGCTGGCCGCCGATATTGTCGCCCAGCATCTGTTTACTGGCCGACAGTTACCGGTCGGCTCGGTAACGATCAGTATCGGCGGGTTGTATCTAATCTGGCTGCTGATTCGTGAATCGCGTCGGTAATCAGCACTGTTAATTTGTCTGTAAAGAGTGATTCTGATGACACAGCTTTTACATGCCAAGCAGTTAACGCTGGGCTACGACAACAAAATCATTGCCCGAAATTTGAGCGTGGCGATACCGGCTGGAAAATTCAGCGTCATCATTGGCCCTAACGCCTGTGGTAAATCCACCCTGCTGCGTGCGCTGTGCCGTCTGCTCAAACCCATGGCAGGCGATGTCTTGCTGGACGGCACCAGCATCCACCGTATTCCTACTAAAACATTGGCCCGGCAACTGGGCCTGTTGCCGCAGCACGCTATCGTACCGGACAACATCACCGTGATGGATTTAGTCGCACGTGGGCGCTATCCGCATCAGACGCTGTTGCGTCAGTGGAGCGAAGCGGACCAGACGGCGGTAGAACAGGCGATGGAGGCGACCAACGTCAGCGAACTGGCGGAACGCAGCGTGGACGAGCTTTCCGGCGGTCAGCGCCAGCGGGTGTGGATTGCGATGGTGCTGGCGCAGCAAACACCGCTGTTATTGCTGGACGAACCCACCACCTGGCTGGATATCGCCCATCAGATTGATTTGCTCGATTTGTTCCGCGAACTGAATCAGCAACACGACCGCACGCTGGTGGCGGTGCTGCATGACCTCAATCAAGCCTGCCGCTACGCCGATCACCTGATCGTGATGCGCGCAGGCAGCGTAATGGCTCAGGGTGCCCCCGCCGATATCATCACCGCCGAACTGGTGCAGGAGGTATTTGGCATGGCCTGCGTCATCATCGACGATCCGGTTTCCCACACGCCCCTTATCGTCCCCTGTGGCCGCCATCACCCAGCCCCTTGACGCTGTTGACAAACAGCGCTGTTGTTTTGTTATTGGTGATTTATGTTGGAGTTGCGAGAGGTTTCGTGCTTGATGACATCCGTTATCCCTTTGCGACATCATCGCACGCACGACAAGGAGAGGCTCAAACGCCGCCTCTCCTTGACCTCTGGCTGGTGGCTAAACTATGCCGCTGGCGCGGTCCCCTCAGCGTTCGCCTTCGCTGTTCGGGCCGCCCGTGACGTGCTCCAGGCACGGCACGGGCTTTCGCCGCGTCCATGCGGCTCACCCGGCGAAGACGAACACCTCGGCACAGTTTTTGACGCCAGAAAGACCCATTGCTGACGATTAAGATGGTTGTCTACAGCCTCCATGGCCGACTGCTGTCGGCCATGTTCCCACTCATCGATGTAGCAGCTTATTCAGCAATGGCCCCAGGTTTTCCAGCGATTCCGGCGACAGAATGTCAGCGTGCTCGCAAGGCTGGGGATACTGCGTCAGTGTGCCGACATACGGCGCCCAGGTGGCGTCAACATCCATATCAACCGGCAAGGTGCGGGTCGCCACAAACAGCGTGGCTTCACCGTCGTAACGGTGTGAGCGGGCCGATGACAACAGCCGTACCGCATCCTGATAGTTGGCGACGATATTGCCAAACATCGCCTCCCGTTCCACCCGCAGTTGCAGGTCGTCCTCCGCCTGCGTGTCGGCCATAAACCCGGCCTGTTCGCGTTCCACTTCCTCGCGGGCATCGGCTTCATCCGGCGCGGTCCAGTCCTGTCCTTCCGGCGGATACGTATCCAGCAAGCCGAGGAACGACACCGTTTCACCTGTCTGCCGTAACCGCGCCGCGATGCCGTGTGCCAGCGTACCGCCGAGCGAATAACCCAGCAGGAAATACGGCCCCTGCGGCTGAATACGCCGGATGGTCGCCAGATGGCGATCACACATCTCGTCCACCGATTCGCAGCGGGCAATCACCCCGTCTGGCCGTGGTGATTGCAACCCGACAATCGGGTAATCTCCATCCAGATACCGCAACAACCCTGCATACTGCCAGGCAAATCCCGACGCCGGATGCAGACAGAACAATACCGATCCACGACCGGGACGCAACGGCAGCGTTTCGCCATTGCCATCCGGGTGGTTGCTGTCAGCATTGCCCTCCACTAGCGCGGCAATGCTGGCTACGCTACGCGCCGCCATAATCTGCCCCACCGTCAGCGACCGTTGCAGTTGTCGGCGAATCTCGGCAGCCAGCCGCATGGCCAGCAACGAATGGCCGCCCAGCGCGAAGAAATCGTCATCTGCCGACACTGTCTCGCACGCCAGCAATTCAGCGAACAATGCGGCGATCACCCGTTCGCCGTCAGTTTGCGGTGCGCGTCCGGCAGCCTGCTGCCCGGCAGGCGCTGGCAGCGCTTTGCGATCCAGCTTGCCGTTAGCGCTGAGCGGGAATGACGCCATCAGCACATAACTCACCGGCACCATATGGGCCGGCAGTTGCTGGGACAGCGCCTGTTGTAACTGGTCAACATCCAGCGAGATACCGGCCTGCGGCACCAGCCACGCCACCAGTTGCCGGGCATCGGCACCGCGCAGACGAGTCGGTTTCCCGCCCAGCTCACGTGCACCAACCACCGCCTGCGCCACGCCGGGCTGCGCCAGCAGTACCTGCTCAATTTCCCCCAGTTCGATGCGCTGACCACGGATTTTCAACTGGTCATCGCTGCGCCCCAGGTAGTCTACCATGCCATCTTCCAGCCAACGTGCGATATCGCCGGTGCGGTACATCCGCTCGCCGTGGGCAAACGGGTCCGCCACAAAACGGCTGGCGGTCAAATCCGGCCTGCGCAGATACCCCTGCGCCAGTTGAACACCGCACAGATACAGATCGCCCGGTACACCGACCGGCACTGGCCGCAGTGCGCCGTCCAGAATACGCAGTTGGGTGTTCCACACCGGCAGGCCGATGGGAATGCCCGGCAACTGACAGCGTTCCAGCGCCTCGCCGGATGCCGGCTGCCAGGTGACATCCACCGCCGCTTCGGTCGGGCCGTACAGGTTATGCAACGGCGCCGCAATCATCGATTGATAATTCAGCGCCAGCTCACGTGACAACGCTTCACCGCTACAGAATACCCGCCGCAGGCTGCCACAGCCGATTTCCGTACGCGGGCGTGTTTCCAGCGCACTCACCCAGGCCGCCAGCATCGACGGTACAAAGTGCATGGTGGTCACCGCGTAGTCGTTGATCAACTGTACCAGCGCATCCGGATCACGGTGTGCATCCGGCGGCGCCATCACCAGCCGGGCGCCGACCATCAACGGCCAGAAGAACTCCCATACCGAGACATCGAAGCTGCACGGCGTTTTCTGCAACACCACGTCATCCGCCGCTAGCGGGTACTGATGTTGCATCCACCACAAACGATTGACGATAGCCTGATGGCCGACCACCACCCCTTTCGGGCGACCGGTGGAACCAGAAGTGTAAATGACGTAAGCCGCCTGCTGTTCCGCGACCGGTGGCGGCGAGTGACGTGGCGACTGGCGTTCATCCGCCAGCGTATCCAGCAGCAGCACATCGGCCAGTTCAGCGAAGCGCGATTGCAAACTGCTTTCGGTGATCATCAGGCGAGGTTGCGCATCCTCCACCATCAGCGCCAGCCGTTCATCCGGGTAGCCGGTATCCAGCGGTAGCCAGGCGGCACCGGTTTCCAGAATGGCGTACAACGCCAGGCTCAGGCGTACCGAGCGCGGCAGCGCCACCGCCACGATGTCGCCGGGGCGCACCCCAGCGTCGATCAACCGGTCAGCCAGTAGCCGGGTCTGACGTTGAACCTGACGGTAAGTCAACTGATGCTGCCAATCCACCAGCGCGATGCGATCCGGTGTGCGTTGCGCCTGCGCCGCCAATGCCTGATGCAACGTCCCCGGCGGTACCGGCTGTTCGGTGCGGTTGACCTTCTCCAGTAACGCCTGTTCTTCCGGCAGCTGCAACGTCCAGGCCGACAGCGGGCGTTCCGGCTCAGCCACCAGTTGTTGTAGCAGCAGCAACAGGCGTTGTGCCAGCCGCTGCGGCTGCGTCACGCTGTCGCGGTATTCCATCAACAATCGCAGCCGCTTGCCGGGCAGTACCAACAGCGTCAGCGGATAGTGGGTATAGCCGCGATTGTTGACCGCCTCGCAGCGCAGCGCCTGCCCCGGCTGACTCAGTTCATCGCCATCCGGGTAATTCTCCACCACCAGCAGCGTGTCGAACAGCGTACCGGTGCCAGCCAGTTGCTGGATTTCCCCCAGCCCTACATCATCATGTTCGATCAACTGGATTTGCTGCGCCTGCAATTCAGCCAACTGCGGCGGCAACGCCCGCGACGCATCCAGCCGTACCCGCACCGGCAGCGTATTGCTGAACAACCCAACCTGCTGGCTGATGCCGTCAATCTGCCCGAAGCGACCGGACACCGGCGAGCCGAACAGCACATCGTCCGCGCCGCTACTGGCGCACAGTAACATCCCCCAGATGCCTTGCATTACGCTATTGAGCGTCAGGCCATACTGTTTACACAGCGCCAGTAAGCCTTGTTCCAGTTGCGGTTCCGGCAGTAACTCCAACTCACGCACTTCATCATGATACGAACCATCACCATGATGCGGTCCGTCACCAAATAGCAGGGTCGGGCGGGCACCCATCAGCACGTCGTGCCAGCGCTGACGTGACGCCTGCGCGTCGCGGGCCGCCAGTTGGCGAATAATGTCGGCATACGCCACCCGGTGCGGTGTTAGCGCGTAACTCCCCTGATATAGCGCAGTGAACAGGTCGCGCAGGCATACCGGGGTTGACCAGCCATCCACCACCAGATGATGCGCATTCAGAAACAGCGTATGCCGTTCCCCGTCCGCGTGGCTGACCAGCAAGGCATGTAGCATTGATGAGGGCTGATGGAACAGGTCGCGCGCCAGTTCAGCTTTTTCCAGCACCAGCAAGGCATCAGCTTCCTCATCTGCCGACATGGCCGGTAACGTCTGGTTCTCCAGCGGCCAGTAGCACTGGTCGTCACGCAGCACCGGCAACACCTGCAACGGCACCGACGCCTGTTCGGTATCAAAGCGCGCCGCCAGCTGCGGGTGATGACGTACCACCGCTTCCAGCGCCTGGCTCAGTTGCGCCACCGACAGCGGGCCGCGCAGCGACAGCCGGGTCAGCGAATTATAACTCCCCGCGGTCTGCGCCAGTTGCGCGTGAAACAGCAGCCCTTGCTGTAACGGCAGCACCGGCAACACCGCCGACAGCGGCCCGTAATGCTGACGCAGGCGTTCCAGCACCGCGTCGCTAACGCCGTCCTGCGCCACGTCAGCGGATACCAGCGTATCGGACAGCGGCGGACAATCCGCCAGATCTCGCCACGCCTCAATCGCCTGCGTCATCCCCTGATGCAACGCGTCGATATCATCAGCGTCGAACACCCCATGCGCCCATCCCCAGTGAATAGCCAACTGTGGCTGTTCGCCCTGCTCGTCAACAAAAATATTGATGTCCAGTGGGTGACTGAGCGGCATCGTCGGTGCCTGTATCACGGCAAAGGCATCGCGGAAATAGCGCTCGCTGCGACGCGGCGACCATGGCCCTTCGCTCGCGTCGAATCGTCCCAGATAGTTGAACAGAATTTCCGGCGCGTGTGCATCCAGCGCTGCCAGTATATCGGCGCTCTGTGTATCCAGATAACGCAACACGCCATAGCCAATGCCGCGATCCGGCACCGCCCGCAGCACCCCTTTCACTGACCGCAACACAGCCCACGGCGTGGCGTCCGGTTCAGCTGGCGCAGTAATACACACCGGGTATTCGGCAGTCAGCCAGCCGACCGTACGACCAAGATCCAGCCCCTCCGGCGTGTCAATGCGACCATGGGATTCCAACGCCAGTCGCAGCGGCTGAACGCCAAAGTGGCGCTGGCAGGCCAGCGTCAGCGCCCCCAGCAGGATCTCATCCACCCGCGCCTGATAACGTTCCGGTAAGGTCGTCAATACCGCATGGGTCAGCCCGGCATCCAGTACCCGGCGCGACTGCTGTCGGGTCTGTTCCTGATCGCAGGACGGGTCGAGACGCCGCTGCCCCAACCGTGGCAGCGATGCCACCAGCGCAGATTGCCAGAACGGCAATTCAGCACGGCGTGCCGTTACCTGCCCTTTCAGGCTGGCAGACCAGTCAACCAACGAACACTCTTCAGCGGGCAACACGGTCAGTTGACCAGCCATCGCCGCTTCAGCCGCCTGACGCAATTCCGGTAGCAGCACACGCCACGACACGCCGTCCACCACCAGATGGTGGATAACCAGCACCAGTCCGCAAGCACGGTCATCGCGTTGCAGTAATACCGCCTGCATCATTTTCCCTGCCGCCGGGTCAAGACGCGACACTGCCGCTTCAAATGCTCGCTCCGCTGCAACCTCAACCGGCTCTTGTGCGGTTAGCCTGTCGCACTGTAGTGATACAGTCGGTGATGAAGCGGCTTCAATCACCAGGTGCCCGTCGCGGGTCAGCGAGGTTAACGCCGGGTGTGCCTGCACCAGCGCGGTTAATGCCTGTGCCAGCTGTGCTGGTTGCAGCGAGTCAGGCACCGACAGGAATACGCCGTGAGCAAACAATTGGTTGATGTCCGCCAGCCGGGCGAAGCTATGCACGATGGACAGACCGTCCACCACGCCATGCCGTACCGTACGCACCGGCGCAGCAACAGCCGTCAATGGCTGCATCGCCTGCGCCATACGCGCCGGTGTACGTTCGGCGAAAATGGTTTTCGGTCTTAGTTGCCAGCCAGCGCGTCGCAACAGTGTGCCCAGCCCCATGGCGGAAATACTGTCGCCGCCGAGTGCGAAGAAATCCGCCTCCGCGCTGACCGACTCCAGCTTCAGCAGGCTGGCGATGGACTGGCAAATCAACCGTTCCTCGTCGGTGGCCGGTTCGCGTCCTATCATCGCAGCGGCCTGCTGTGGTTTCGGCAACGCCTGACGGTCAATCTTGCCGTTGACGGTCAGCGGCAGCTCCGCCATCACCATCAATACCGCCGGCACCATGTAGTCCGGCAGTTGTTCTGCCAGTTGGGCCAACAGGCGGGCGGCGCAATCCGGTTGTTCGCGGGCGGCATCGTCCGGCACCGAGCAATAACCAATCAGCCGATGCGTCGCGCCGAGCGGTTCGGCGATCACCACCGCCGTGCTGACTTCATCCAGCGCTACCAGCGCGTTTTCCACTTCACCCAGTTCCACGCGGAAACCACGTACTTTGATCTGATGGTCAACACGGCCAATAAACGCCAGTTGACCGTCGTGACGCCAGCGCATCAGGTCGCCGGTGCGGTACATCACCGCGCCCGGAACAAACGGGCAGGCGACAAAGCGCGTAGCAGTGAGATCCGGGCGACGTAAATAGCCGCGCGCCAACCCCGGCCCGGCGATATACAGCTCGCCGGGTACCCCTACCGGTACCGGGCGCAATTGGTTATCCAGCAGCCAGACTCTGGTATTAGCGACCGGCTGGCCGATAACCGGCTGACTCGCCACCGTAACCCGTGCGCCCAGCGTATCGATGGTGTATTCCGACGGTCCGTAATAATTATGAATTTCCATCTGCGGATGCTGACGCATCAGTTGCCACAGCCGCGGCGTGGCCGCTTCGCCGCCAATCATGATGAAAGCAGGCTGGTGGTTATCCGATTCCAGCAAACCGCTGTCGATCATCTGGGTGAAGAATGACGGCGTGATATCCAATAAATCGACAGGCATCTGATTAAAATGCTGCACCAGCGCCCAGGCATCTTTACGCAGTTCTTCATCGAAAATGTGCAATTCACTGCCCATCATCATGCAAAATAGCGGTTCCCAGGAGGAATCGAAGGAGAATGACGCCGTGTGTCCGGCACGCAAACGGCGGCCATGTTGTTGTGAGAAACGGGCGATTGCCGGGCCGAACAGGAAGCTTGAATGCGACATCATCAGGTTGAGCAAACCCGCGTGGGTACTCATCACCCCTTTCGGCTTCCCGGTAGAGCCGGAGGTATAGATCATATAGGCCAGATGGTCGCCGCACAGCGGTTCGCGCCGTTCCGCATCCGTCACCGGGTGGGTGGGCAACCGTGCGCACTCGGCCCGCAAGCTGGACTCATCCAGGCACAATATCTGCGGCAATTCCGGCATCTGTGCACGCACCGCGCTGTGGGTCAGCAGCAGCGCCGGACGCGCGTCGTCGCACATCAACGCCAGACGCTCGCGCGGATAATCCAGATCCAGCGGCATGTAAGTCGCGCCGCTGGCCAGCACCGCGAAAATCGCCACCACCGACGACACCGAGCGCGGCACGCCGATCGCCACCACATCGCCCGAACCAATTCCTTGCGCCATCAACCGGCGTGCCAGTTGCATCACCCGCGCCGACAACTCGTGGTAACTAAGCTGCTCGCGCCCACAGGCGACAGCCAGCGCATCCGGCTGTTGCTGTACCTGTTGTTGCAAGCAGTCCAGTACTGAGCGCAGCGTCGCCGGTATCGTCAGGCGCGGGCCGCTGCCCCAGCCGTCGATATGCCGCCATTCGCTGTCGCAGAGCAGGTTCAGTGCGCCGATGGCCTGATCCGGTTGCGCTACCAGTTGCGCCAACAGGTGTTGCAGACGCTGCGCGTGCCCCTGCAAGGCGGGGCGGTCGTAACGCGCCGGGTTGGCGACCAGTTCCAGTTGTAACTCGCCGTCCTGCACGCCGAGGGTAAACTCCATGTCGTCCACCGGACCCATCGCCAGCACGTGCGTCGTTACCGGCGTGTTCCCCAGCGTCAACCCGGCGTTGTAGACCTTGAAGTTAATCACCGGCCCGTACAACCCCTCGCTGCCGCCAACCAGACCGAGATCACGCCGCAACTGTTCCGCTTCATAGCGCTGATGACGCCGTACCGCCTTGATTTCCGTCTGTAACATTTGAGCGGCATCGATTAACGTCATCGCAGGTTGTAGCGTCAATTGCAGCGGCAGCACGTTGACCACCGGGCCACAGGCGCACAGTGCCGCTGAACCCATCCGCCGCATAAACGGAAAACCGACCGACAAACGCGGCTCGCCGCTCATACGATAGAGGTACACCGCCAGCGCCGCCATAGCGATTTCAGCCGGTTGCACCTTACCGCCAAACCGTTGCTCCGCCAGCGTAACAAACGGTGCGGCAGGCAACGTCACCTGCTGGTGCAGCGTACGAGTGCCTGCTGGCGCGGTCTCACACACGTCCGCCGCCAATGACACCGGTGTCGGTAACTGGCTGGCATGATCGCGCCAGAACGCCGCCGCCTGCTGACAGGCGGGCGAGCGTTCCCACGCTTGATACTCCGCCACCACATCGGCAAACGGCGTAAACGGCGACGCCTGTGGCGTTTCACCGGCGATAAGCGCGTTATAAATCGTCACCATCCGCCGGGTAAGCGCATCAAAGCTAAAACCATCCACCATCAGGTGATGAAAGCGCTGATACCAGAACCATCGTTCCGGCTGCGCCGACACCTGCATAATCACCTGCCGATACAGCGGTTGCCCGCCATCGGCTGGCAACGGTGCCGCCAGATCCGCGTGCATCAGCGCCCAGGCGGCGTGTTCGCCCTGCGCCGGGTCGCTGAAATCCAGCCATTCCGGTTCGTCCATCGCCACAGCACCCGGTGTGGATGGCAGCCACTGCACCGGCTCGTCGAGATCATTCAGGCCAAAGTGCGCCTGCACCGTATCCGCTTCCGCCAGCCCCTGACGGATGGCCGCCAGCAGGCGAGCCGGATCGACCGGGCCGTTCAGTTCCAGCGCATGTGCCACGGTAAAGGCATTCGACTGGCTGGCTATCTGGTCGGCCATCCAGATACCAGGCTGAGCCGCCGCCAGCGGCAGTGCCTGCCAATCCACCGACGGCGTCAGCGTTGATTCGTGGGAGGAAGCTGGCTGGCAGGGTAATTCGGCTTGATTGGGTGAAAGTGCCATGTTGGGTGCAAGTGTTATGTTGGGTAACTGCGCTGTGCTGGGTGACTGCGCCTGGTTAAATCGCTCTGACACGTTGTTTTCCTTACTCCGTCAACGGAAACAGTCTGACTGGGAACGCCGGTTAGGCTTCGCGGGTGCGCAGACTGGCCGGACGCATGTCCTGCCAGTGAGTTTCGGTATAAGCGATACACGCCTCACGGGATTGCGGCCCGTATACCGCCTGCCAGCCCGCCGGCACCGCGGCAAACTCTGGCCACAGGCTGTATTGCTGCTGCTCGTTGACCAGCACCAGAAACGTCAAACGATCATCGTCAAACGGATTCAGTTGTTCCTGACTCATTGTTGTTACCTCATGTGATAAGAGTTGCCGCGCATTATCGGGCGTTGTCGTTGTTCAGCAGCCAGCGAAATCCGTCAATCAATCCGCCGCGCCAGCACAGGGTGTCATGTCCGCCGGCATACACACGCTGGTGAACCTGATGCCCCGCCGCTATCAGCGCCTCATGCATCTGTTGATTGACGAAGGCGATATCCGCCTCGCGTCGCCCCGCTTCCTGAAAAATCACCAGCGGCGATGCCGTCTGGCCGCTCTGGCGCACCTCGGTGATCAACACACCGGGTTCCAGCGTGTCGCGCTGATCAAAGTCGGTGATGAATTGCAGGTTCGGCCACCAGAACGACCCGGATTGGGTTAACACGCGGCCAAAACGCTGCGGCCAGTGCAGACCGGCGTACAATGCCGCCAGCCCACCATAGCTCTGCCCGGCTACCACCGTACGATCCGGGTCGTTGCTGAACGGTGTCAGGCGCGCTGCCTGCGGCAACAGTTCCTGCTGCACCGCCTGCCAGAACGCGGCATCGCACGGCAGTTCCCGGCTACGGGTTTCCCCGTCAATCGCATCGATAAACAACCAGACCGCGGGTGGTAAATATCCGGCGTCGGTTTCCGTATCCAGTGCGGCAAATAGCGGCGTATCGTCGGCCCATTTCTGCCCGTCCAGCACAATGCATAATGGCCGTTGTGCCGGTTCATCGCTCACCCCGGTGGTGTACAGCCAGATACGGCGCTGGTTGTCGAGCTGTTCGCTCTTCCAGTCAAACACCGTCAACCGGGTGGCGTCCGGCGGCAATGCCGAGCCGTTGTCCACCGCCTGCCAGGCCGGTTGTGGCAACGCTGCCGGCATATGCGCCGCCGATAACCGTTCTCGCCATGGTTGGTTCAGGTTGAGTGGATCAGCAATCGCGCAGGGAAATAGCGAACACCACCACTCCCGTTGTTGCTTATTACGCACTTGCTCGTCGTCGCTAAATACCGGCGGCAAGCGCGCCGCTTCAATCGGGATCAGGGAATAACTGCCGCGCCAGTCATGCTCAATCACCATCGACCAGTGCCAGATGTCAGTACCGGGGAGTCGCTCCAGGCTCTGCGGATCGGTGCTGTGGTGATCAGTGACACCATTGATATCGGCATACACCCGTCGGATAGCGGAATGGCGTTCGTCACCGTCCGGGTCGCGCCAGAGAAAGGTAACCCGCACCCGCGCGGCATCCAGTGCTTCCACCAACGGTGTTCCCTGTCTGGCTATCTGTTGCCACCAAACGTCTTCCCCTGCCTGAGGCGATGACAAAAGTGTTGCGGCGAAACCTGACGGCTGTGCTGCCGACATCAAAACCTCCTGGGGCTGCCCTTTACGTTTCACTTACATTTAATTAACAGAACTAATGTATTCGTTTGTGAACTTACAGTTTCTTAGACAAGAGAAATAATATTGAGAACCATTTACATTTGCAATAAGATGTAAATCCCGATGTCTGTCGGGATAAAAAACTGATATCCCGGTCAAAAACGTATGACAGATAAAATTAACAGCATGAATTTAAAGTTAATTAACTGGATAAATGCGATGAACGGCAAGGCCGGGAATATATAACCTGAAACATATAAAAAATAAGGTCTTTCTCAGGAGGGGAGAACTGATGCGTAGCACCAGGAATAACCAATTAGCAAAATTAAAGTCTTGGCAAAAAAATAAAAATGCGATGCCAGCCGTGCTGGCTTCCACCTTGCTGGTGGCAGCACACGCACAGGCGGCGGACACCATTAGCGGCACCGACACCATGGTCGTATCCGCCACGGCTGGTGAGAGCGTTACCGCTCCGCTGAAAGGCATCGTGGCGAAAGAGAGCGCTTCCGGCACCAAAACCAGCACACCACTGATAAAAACCCCGCAAACAGTCACCGTAGTAACCCGCGACCAGATGGATGCGCAGGCGGTTTCTTCCGTGTCCGACGCGCTGAATTACTCCAGCGGCGTGGTCAGCAACTACCGTGGCTCCTCCAACCGTAACGATGAAGTCATTTCCCGCGGCTTCGGTTACGCGCCAAAGTTCCTTGACGGCCTGAGCTATGGCCTGAGTGGTCAGGGTGCAGCACTGGGGAAAATAGATCCCTGGTTGCTGGAGCGGGTAGAGCTGGTGCACGGCCCGGCGTCGGTATTGTATGGACAGGTCAACCCCGGCGGGCTTATCAGCATGACCAGCAAACGCCCGACGGCAGAAGATATCCACAAAGTGCAATTCAGCGCGGGTAATCAGCGTCTGGGCGAAGCGGCGTTTGATTTTGGCGGCGCACTCAATGACGATAAAACCCTGCTCTACCGCCTCAACGGCATCGCCAGCACCCGTGACGAATTCGTCAAGGATTACAAAGAAAAACGTGTCGCCATCGCGCCGGCGATCACCTGGCTGCCTAACAGCGACACCAGCTTTACGCTGCTGACCAGCTACCAGAACGATCCTAAGGCGGGCTTTCGCAACTTCCTGCCTAAAATCGGCACTGTGACCGAAGCCAGCGCTGGCTATGTCCCTTATGACCTGAACGTCAGCGACCCCTACTATAATCGGTCAAAACGCGAGCAGGTCGGTATCGGTTATATTTTTGATCATTCATTCAATGACAACGTGACCTTCCAGCAAAACTTCCGCTACTCCCAGTTGAGGGAGCGCTACAAGTATCTGGTTTATAGTACGAGTAACCCGGAAATCTCCGATACCTCGCTGGCCCGCCGTCAGATCCGTGAAGAACTTGACGCCGACGAAATCGGTCTGGATAACCAGATTAAGGTCAAACTGGAAACCGGCGATGTCCAACACACTGTACTCAGTGGGGTGGATTACAAATGGCAGGATCGCGATTACAACTACTGGCTCAAGCGCGGCGACCAGTACAACTTTGACTGGGCGAACCCCAGCTACGGTGGTTCTTATCTGGTCAGCGACAGTCAGCTAGCACTGGACACGTCTTACAAGAAAAAACTCGATCAGGTTGGCGTCTATCTGCAAGACCAGATGGAATGGAACCAGTGGAACCTGCTGCTGTCCGGTCGCCATGACTGGAGCCAAATACGCACGCAAAACCACATAACTAGTACGTCAACACAGCAAGACGACAGTAAATTCACCGGTCGTACCGGCCTGCTCTACGCTTTCGATAACGGTATTTCGCCGTATGTCAGCTACAGCACCTCGTTTGAACCCAACCTGGACTCCGGCGCACCCGGCACACCTGCGTTTAAACCGACCACCGGTGAACAATCCGAGGTGGGTATCAAGTTCCAACCCAAGGGCAGCAATACCCTGCTGACCGTCTCACTGTTTGATATCACGCAGAAAAATATCACCTCGTACAACAGCGTGACCCAATACAAGGAGCAGATCGGTAAGGTGAAATCCCAAGGTGCGGAAGCGGAAGTACATACGCAACTGACGCCGGAAATCAGCCTGATGGCGGCTTACACCTATACCGATGCGGTCACCAAGGAAAGCAACACCGCCAACCAGGTCAACAAAGCACCGTCGTCTATTCCACGCCATTCCGCTTCCACCTGGGGTAGCTACAGCTTCCAGAACGGTCCGCTGAAAGGCGTCACGCTCGGCACCGGGGTGCGCTATGTCGGTTCTACCTACGGCGATAACGCCGAGAGCTTCAAAGTACCGGCCTATACCCTGTACGACGCGATGGCGCGTTACGAGCTGGGTTCACTCACACCGCAGTTGAAAGGCACCACCGTGCAACTGAACGTCAACAACCTGACCGACAAGCGCTACGTGGCGTCATGCGGTAGCGATACCGCCTGCTTCTACGGCAGCGGACGTACTGTCGTCGCAACGGTCAACTATAGCTGGTAATAGGCAGCAGGGCGGGGTTTCCCGCCCTGCGGTGACGCCGGCGCATCACTATTTTGTTCCACTTCCGACATAAGGAAAACCCCGTGTCAACGCTCGCAGCCACCTCTTCATCGCTGGATGTTCGCACGCTTCAGCACGATGATTTTCTGTTTCTGTCTCCCGACAACAGCCTGCATACCCGCGGATGTTATGCCGCCTTGTCGATGCCCGTGGCAGATGGCGGCCACCTGCAAGGCAGCGTTCAACAGCAGGTAAACGCACTGTTTGCCCGTGCCAGGCAGGATGGTATCGCCCGGCCATTGCTGGTGGGCGCTATCCCGTTCGACAAACGCCAGCCTGCCCGCCTGTTCGTGCCGCAACAGTCTCACTGGTTCGCACGCGATACGCTACCGCCCGACACACAACCCGCCACGCCGATAAGGGCGCGCCGGATACGTGAAGTGCCGGGTCACGATGCGTTTTGCCAGATGGTCAGCGCCGGCGTCGCCGCCACCCGTAACGGTGAGTTGAATAAAATCGTGCTGTCTCGTCTGTTGGATATCGATACCGAGCAGCCGCTCGACTCAATCCGCCTGCTGCGACAGATCAACCAGCAAAATCCCTGGAGCTACAATTTCCACGTGCCGCTGGAACAGGGCGCGCTGCTGGGCGCCAGCCCGGAATTGCTGCTGCATAAACAGGGTAGCCTGATTGTGTCGCAACCGTTGGCCGGTTCAGCCCGTCGCAGCGACGACCCGGTGGAAGATCAACGTCTGCGCCGTACGCTGATGGCCTCAGCCAAAGATCGCCACGAACACCGGCTGGTCACCGATGATATCCGCCGGGTGCTGGCACCGCGCTGCCGGACGCTCACTATTCCGGACACGCCGGAACTACTGAGCACGCCGGTGCTGTGGCATCTGGCGACCCGGATTCAAGGCGACGTGTTGGACGCACGGGAAAATGCGCTGTCGATTGCGTGCCTGCTGCACCCTACCCCGGCGCTATGCGGCGTGCCGTTTGAAGCGGCGCGAGATCGCATCGCCCAACTGGAGCCGTTCACACGCGGCCTGTTCGGCGGCATCGTCGGCTGGTGCGATGATCAAGGCAACGGTCAATGGGTGGTGACCATTCGCTGCGGCGAAGTACAGCAAAACCGGGTGCGACTGTTTGCCGGCGCTGGCATCGTGCCAGACTCTCAGCCCGTGTCTGAATGGCACGAAACCGGCGTTAAATTGAGCACCATGCTGCGTGCATTTGGTCTGCGACAGGATCAGGAGTGTGCAGCATGATGATTGAATTCACCCGCTGGCCGCCCGAACTGGAACAGCGCTACCGGGAACGGGGCTACTGGCTGGATGTGCCGCTGGGCGACATCCTCACCCGGCACGCCGACAATGACGATATTGCCTTGATCGACGGTGACCGCACGTTCAGTTACCGCCAGTTGAATCAGCGCGTGGCGCAACTGGCTGACGTGCTGCAACGCCGGGGAATAACGCCGGGGCAAACCGCGCTGGTACAGTTAGGCAATATCGCCGAATTTTACCTCACTTACTTCGCGTTGCTGCGTGCAGGCATCGTGCCGGTCAACGCCCTGTTCAGCCATCAGCGCAGCGAGCTGTGCGCCTATGCCGACCAGATCGCGCCAACGCTGTTAATCGCCGACCGTAGCCATTCATTGTTTGCGGATGATCGCTTTATCGACGAACTACAAAAACGCTGTCCATCGCTACGGCAGGTCATCCTGCGCGGCGACAGCAACCCAGCACAGGATCTGTCGCAGTTGTTGCAGGAAGAGGGCGAACTCACGCCAGCTACCCCGACGCCTGCCGATCAGGTGGCATTTTTCCAGCTTTCCGGCGGTAGCACCGGCACCCCAAAACTGATTCCCCGCACTCACAACGATTACTACTACAGCATTCGCGGCAGCGTAGAAATTTGTCAGGTTGACGCCCACACCCGTTTCCTGTGCGCTCTGCCCGCCGCCCATAACTACCCGCTCAGTTCACCGGGCGCACTGGGCGTGTTCTATGCCGGCGGCACGGTAGTGCTGGCAAGCGACCCCAGCCCAACCAGTTGCTTCCCGTTAATTGCACAGCACCGCATCACCCTGACCGCGCTGGTGCCACCCGCCGTCACACTGTGGCTGGAGGCGGTGGCGTTATCGGGCGAGCGTCACGCGCTGGCGAGCCTGCGCGTATTGCAGGTCGGTGGCGCACGGTTAAGCGAATCGCTGGCGCGACGCATACCGGCGGAGCTGGGTTGCCAGTTGCAACAGGTATTCGGCATGGCGGAAGGGCTGGTGAACTACACCCGGTTGGACGACGACGATACCCATCAATTCACCACGCAGGGCCGCCCTATCAGCGACGATGACGAAGTATGGGTGGCCGATGCCGCCGGTAATCCGCTGCCGCACGGCGAACCGGGTCGCCTGATGACGCGTGGGCCGTATACCTTCCGCGGCTACTACCGCAGCCCGGCACATAACCGCCAGGTGTTTGACAATCAGGGCTTCTACTGCTCCGGCGATGTGGTTATCCAGCAGGCGGATGGCTATCTGCAAGTAGTGGGGCGCGAAAAAGATCAGATTAACCGCGGCGGGGAAAAGATCGCCGCCGAAGAGATCGAGAACCTGTTGCTCCGTCACCCAGCGGTGATCAACGCCGCACTGGTGGCGGTGCCCGACGCAATGATGGGCGAGAAAAGCTGCGCGTTTCTGGTCACCCGCGAACCGCTCAAAGCAGCGGCGCTGCGCCGTCATCTGCGCGAGCAGGGTATCGCCGACTACAAATTACCGGACCGATTTGAACAACTGCCCATTCTGCCGGAAACCGCGGTGGGTAAAGTCGATAAACAGCGGCTACGCCAGCTGGCGCAACAGCGCGTAGCGGCCACCGCTGCAGGAGAATAAATCATGGCTATTCCAAAACTAAACGCCTATCCGCTTCCCGGTATCGAGCAGGTGCCGGTCAACAAGGTTAACTGGCCGGTTGACGCCTCGCGCGCTGCCTTGCTGATTCACGATATGCAGAACTATTTTCTCAATTTCTGGGGAGAAAACAGTCCGCTGACCGAACAGTTGATCGCCAATGTCGTGCGTATTCGGCAAGCGTGCCATCAGCTGGGTATCCCGGTGTTTTATACTGCCCAACCCAACCAACAAAGCGATGCTGACCGGGCGCTGCTCAACGACATGTGGGGACCGGGCCTGAACCGTCATCCGGAACAACAGCAAATCACCGCCGCCCTGACGCCGGACGCCAACGACACCGTGCTGGTGAAATGGCGTTACAGCGCCTTCCAGCGTTCCGATCTGGAACAACGGCTGAAAACCGCAGGCCGCGATCAGTTGATTATCTGTGGGGTATACGCGCATATCGGTTGCCTGACGACCGCCACCGATGCGTTTATGCGCGATATTAAACCGTTCATGGTAGCCGATGCACTGGCGGACTTTTCTCAGGAAGAACATCTGATGGCGCTGCGTTACACCGCAGGTCGTTGTGGCCGGGTCCTGACCAGCGAGCAATTGCTGAACGCGCTGGTGCCGCAGGCCGACACCGGCCTGGCACGCCTGCGCGCCGAACTGCTGCCGCTGCTGGATGACGACGACGACATTAGCGACGACGACAACCTGCTGGATTATGGTCTGGACTCGGTACGCATCATGTCGCTGGTCACCCGCTGGCGTCAGCAAGGTCATGACCTTGATTTCGTGGCGCTGGTGAAAAATCCCACGCTGCGCCACTGGCATCAGTTGCTGAGCCAGCCTCAACGGGAGGAAGCATGAGCGTCACGCTGGATTTCAGCGGTAAGCAGGTGTGGGTAACCGGTGCCGGGCGCGGCATCGGTTATGATATTGCCTGTCGTTTTACCGAGGCGGGAGCGACCGTCACCGGGTTTGACCGCGTTTTTTCCGCTGACGAACAGCCGTTTCGCGCCATCGAACTGGATATCAGCAATGCCGCTGTCGTTGCTGAGGTCTGTGCAACACAACTGGCGCACACGCCGCATCTGGATGTACTGATTAACGGTGCCGGGATTCTGCGTATGGGCCAGACCGAAGCGCTCAGCCAGCAAGACTGGCAGGATTGCCTGAACGTCAACGCTGGCGGTGCCTTTCACTTTTTTCAGGCACTGATTCCGCAATTTCAGCAACAACGCCGCGGTGCAATTGTTTCAATTGGCTCCAACGCCGCACATGTGCCGCGGGTCGGCATGGCAGCCTATTGTGCTTCCAAGGCGGCGTTGCGCAGCCTGTGCATGACTGTCGGGCTGGAGCTGGCGCCCTACGGCGTACGCTGCAATCTGGTCTCGCCCGGCTCTACCGATACCCCGATGCAACGCAGCTTGTGGCACTCACCGGCTTCAGAACAGCAGACCATCGCTGGTTTTCCTGAACAGTTCAAGCTGGGGATTCCGCTCGGCAAAATTGCCCACCCACGCGACATTACCGATGCGGTGCTGTTTCTGGCCTCCGATTTGGCTGGTCACGTCACGCTACAGGATATGGTGATCGACGGCGGCGCCACGCTGGGCGCGTGACGTTGGCATTCGCTCTTGATGGAGGAAACACACATTGATCTGGAAACGCGTCACCACGCTGGACATGCTTAATCAGATGAGTGACGACTGCATGTTGTCTCACCTGGGGATTCACTTTACCCACATGACTGACAACAGCCTGGAAGCGACGCTACCGGTAGACGAGCGTACCCGGCAACCATTCGGCCTGTTGCACGGCGGCGCATCGGTGGTGCTGGCAGAATCTCTCGGCTCGGTAGCAGGTTGGCTATGTACCGAACCGGGTGCCAGCGTGGTGGGTGTAGAGATTAACGCCAGCCATCTGCGGGCGGTTACACAAGGCGAGGTACGGGGTATCTGTCAACCGCTGCATCTGGGCCGAAAGACGCAGGTCTGGCAGATAGAGATACTCGACGAGCACCAGCGGCGCTGCTGCGTCGCCCGGCTGACTACGGCGGTGATTCAGCCGTAAAGGTCGTAACCAGGAAAAAGGAGGCCGATGGCCTCCTCGTTGGTTTTATTCCGCCAATACCGGGTAATCGGTATAGCCTTCCGCCCCCGATCCATAGATCGTGTTGCCGTTGAGTTCATTCAGCGGTGCGCCACGACGCAGGCGTTCAACCAGATCCGGGTTGGCGATATACATTCGCCCAAACGACACCGCATCCGCCTCGCCATCCACTAACAGCTGCTCAGCCGTGTCACGGGTCAGGCCATCGTTGGCGATCACCACGCCACGGAACGTTTTACGGATCAGCGGCAGAATACGCTGTGGGGTATCCAACGCTTCACGCACAAAGATAAATGCCAGTTTACGATCATTGAGTTGTTCTGCCACATAGCCGAACAGCGCCTGTGGCTCGGAGTCCTGCATAGAATGGGTGTTAGACATAGTATTCAGGTGCACGCCGACCCGATCCGCTGGCCAGACGGTCAGCACGGCATCGACGGTTTCCAACAGGAAACGCGCCCGATTGGCAATCGAGCCGCCGTACTGATCAGTACGCTGGTTTGAGCCATCATGCAGGAACTGATCGAACAGGTAACCGTTGGCCGCGTGGATTTCCACCCCATCAAACCCAGCGCGTTTGGCGTTTTCCGCCGCCCGACGAAAGTCTTCGACAATCCCTGGGATTTCATCCGTTTCCAGCGCGCGTGGTACCACATAGGGTTTATAGGGACGAATCGTCGCCACATGCCCTTCTGCCGCAATAGCGCTGGGGGCCACCGGTAACTCGCCGTCCAGATAGACGGGGTCTGAAATGCGCCCCACATGCCACATCTGCAACACCATTTTGCCGCCTGCCGCGTGTACCGCCGCATTGATGCGGCGCCAGCCTTCAATGTGTTCATCCGACCAGATGCCTGGGGTATTGGGGTAGCCGACACCCTGTGGGGTGACGGCGGTAGCCTCCGTCAGGATCATCCCGGCACTGGCGCGCTGAACGTAATATTCCTGCGACAGCGCGCTTGGGATGCGCTGATCAAAAGCACGCATTCGGGTCAACGGTGCCATGACAATACGGTTTTCAGCCTGAATAGCACCAATATGGATAGGATCAAACAAACCTGACATAGCGTTTTCCTTAATTTGTTGGCGGTCGATACGGGTGGTGATACCCCGCCGCCATGTATTTTTAGCGAACAGTAATGTGATACCAGAGCGATCAGCGATAGCCGAATACCCGGTAACGACGATCCAGTAACAACGACGTTATCGGTAACGGCTCAGGACAAGGGATATACCTTATTGCAGGAACAGCCGCCATACCATTCGGTGCTAATGACGACTCATCAGGTTATATACGCTCAATACGCCAGGTGGCAGGCAAATCGTCCACTGGCTTAACTCATGGTACATTGGCCCATCGCCCGATGGGCCAATTTATACGTCAGGTAAGCAAACCAACGCGTTGGTAGCCTATCAATGACGAAGATAGGTAGGGATAGCCACACAGTACACCAGCCTGAGTACGAGCCTTGCTGCATCAACCAGCAGGCGACAGGTACTCACCAAACGCCGCCAGACGTTGCAGCCCATACTCCCATTTACCAAACCCAGCTTCAGCATTGATATGCCCGCCTTCGCCTACATCCACCAGATCACTGCCCCAGACTTTCGCCCAATACTCGGCACGGGAAAAGGTCATCAATGGGTCATTGTGGCTGGCAAACGCCAGACTGGGCACCGCCAGTTGCTCAGGGCGAATTCGGTCTTCAATTTCAAAGCGCATCGGCTCAGCGGGGGCTACCAGCATTACGCCGGCGATGCCTTCCATACCTTGCTGAACCACGTGGCAGGCGGCCAACGCACCAAAACTGTGACCAATCAGCACCGCTGGCCGGTCGCACGTCGCCAGTTCACGACGGATAGCCAGGACCCACCGATCCAGATCCGCCTGATACCACTCTTTTTGACGGATACGCCGCCAGAAGGGAAACCGACGTTCCCAGTAGCTCTGCCAGTGATCTTCATCGCTATCACGCAATCCCGGCACCAGCACCATGGTCAGGCGCGGGTCGATGTCTATCAGACGCTGGTCTACTTCTGTTGTCTGCATCAGGTTCTGTGTCTCCCTGTTGATTGCCTGTCAGGGTGACTGACACCGACAGCATCGCTATTACCGCCATCCGCCACACCCTTTCCATTACAATTCTATAACAATATCAGCACCGGCTTACAGCCTACCACGGGATTTCTAATTTGTATCCTGATTCAGCACAGCAATTTACATTCCGTTCCTTTTTCATAATTTAACCATTTTTTCTTTTTATATCTGCTACTTGCCACCGTATAACCTGCTGAGTCATCCCACAGAATGAGAAAATGGCAGCTCACGAGGGCAGGCAATACGACGATAATCTTCGGTATTAAGGATCACTGAACACCTTAATAAACCGGCATTGAACGCCCGTTCATCAAACCGGCTACACAGCATGGGGTCAGCCACCAGTAGTGAATCCGGATGAAAACTAAACAGCGGATGCGTTTTAATGCTATTCCCATCGAATCTCGCGTTATCCCTCTTGAACTTCGCCCTTCACCCGGCGTAGATTAGCGCCGATTCCGTCATCGGCCTGCATTGCAGCGATGGCTGGAGGAACAGCCCAAAATCAGGCGGTTCCTGAACGGTAAACGCACAATCGGAATCATTGCTGGCGTGATATTGCTGGAGAAAAATCAGTGAAGTACTTATTCATGGGCGTTTCATTCATTCTGTTTTTGTGGGTAGGCACTTTTTTACTGATGCTGGAATAACCCTGACGGTGATTCCTCATCCACTTCGGCAGCAGGCTCCTGTCGAAGCAACAACAAAACATAATTATCAGTATACGAAAGACGAATAAACGACAGGCTGGCAGCGCTTCTGCCAGCCTGTTTTTTTAGGGATAAGTCCAGTTACGGTAGCGATACGCCGCACCAGAGACGGTGCCCCACCGTAACAGACGTTTGCTCTGCCCGATGTGGATTCAGTGGCCCCAGCCGCCCAGTACATTGAATACCAAACCGATTACACCGCTTACCGCCAGCCAGGGACCAAACGCCAACGGTTGCTGCATACTGATGCGCTGTATACGTCGCCACAGTAGCGTCGCTACCAGCCCGGTCAGCGACGCAATCAATACCAGATTAGGCAACGCCTGCCAGCCCAGCCAGGCACCTAACGCGGCCAATAGCTTAAAATCACCGTATCCCAACGCCTCACGCCCACTCAACAGACGAAAAGCCCAGTAAATCAGCCATAACGACACATACCCCACCATGGCACCGATCACAGCATGTTCAAGCGGGACAAACGTATCTGACAGATTGAACAGCAATCCGCACCACAATAGCGGCAATGTCATAACATCTGGCAGTAACTGGGTTCGGGCATCAATAACCGCCAGCGCCAGCAACGTCCCAAAACACAGCAACGCCCCCAGCAATGCCAGCCCTGGGTGCCAGAGTACACCGGCCAGCAGAAATAATAGCCCAGACAACAATTCAATCAGCGGATAACGCCAGGACACCGCGCCGCCACAGCAGTGGGCGCGCCCACGCAACCCTATCCAACTCAGCAGCGGAATGTTGTCACGCACACGCAATTGTTGATGACAATGCGGACAGGAAGAAAGGGGCCAGATGAGATCATAACGGGCAGAGGGTTCGCCGGTTGGCAAGCCAAGATGCATACGCGCTTCCTGCTGCCAGCCTCGTTCCAGCATGACCGGCAACCGATGGATAACCACGTTGAGAAAACTGCCGACAATCAACCCCAGCACGAACAACGCGAACAGCCAGATACGCGGGAATGCACTGGCAAAAGCGAGCAGATCCATATCATTCTCCATCCCGATCCCTGATGACCCGGTATGCTGACACAATACACAAGTCAGGTGCCAGACCAGCAGGCAGTAGGTATCGTTTTTTGCGCGCCAGCGCGCAGACTGGCTGATTATCAGCGACAGCATTACGTTGATGCACCCGCCAGATATCAGGCAGGGCAGCCGCGTCTGTCGTTAGAGCACACGCTCCAACGACAGACGGGTGACTTCTACTATACCGGGGCTGTTGGGGACTGCGGTCACATCCATCCCCTGAGTAATGACGCCGTTTTTCTGCTCCAGTTCAGCCAGCCAGTGCAACAGGTTGTTAAAATCGCTACGGGCCAGCGTCACCGACATCTGCGACGCCTGCGGCTGCATACGCAACACGGTAATGCCATAACGGGCCGCGCTTTGCGGCACTAACACCGTCAGGCTGATATCCCGCCCTGCTATTTGCCGCCTCGCGCCGTCCTGCGCCGGCAAACGCGAGGCCTGTTGTTGCATCCAGCGCACGGTTTGGCGCTCACGATCAATGGCCATCTGCCATTGTCGCGCCTGTTCCTGCCAGGGTACCCAACACAGGTAATACAGCAGGCACAGTAACACCAGACCGGCACACACCAGCGTCATCATCCGCTCACGCTGGCTCATTACCTGCCAGCGACGACGCAATTCATTCATGGCTGACTCCTCAGGGTTAACTGACCTTCCACATGGTCTTTCTCTTGCTTCATTTCACCCGGCGGGATCTGGAAATAGACCTGAGCCTGCTGGCGGAACTGCTCCATCTGCGCATAGGATGTCGCCCGCAGATTGAGGCGCAATTCTTCACGTCCGCGATCATACGACAGCGATTGCAGCGATACCCCATCATTCTGTGCAACCAGTTGCTGCAACCGGTTCATCTGTTCCGTTAATGCAAAGTCGCTTACGCCGGATTGCGCTTCCTGCAAATGCCGCTGCATCTGTGCGCGCGGGTTCACTATCTGTTTTTCATCCGGAAACAGTTTGCGATACACCCTTACACTCTCCTGACGCCAGTAATCTGCCTGACGATACAGTTGATAATGGCTCCAGACCGACTCCCCCAGCAGCAACAACAGCCAGGCGCACAACGCAATCAGCACATTACGCCACGGCAGCAACGCTTGTTTCCAGGGTTTCACCGGCGCGTATTCGCCCTGACGCAGATCCATACTCATCGGCAGACTAGCCTGTGCGGCCAGCGACAACAAATCCGTCACCGGTTGCGGCTGCCAGGTCAGCGCCGAGGCTGGCAACGGGCTATAACAATGTATGGCAGGCAGCGGCTGAAACCCGGCCAGCAGCGATTGATACCAGCTCTCTTCCGCCGCCATACCGATACCGTTATCCAGTCGAAACAGCCACAAATTTTGGTGGCTGACGGCACTCCAGGCGCTGTCAAGGCGCGGTAATACCATGACATCCGGCACCACCATCTCTACCGGCACATCCAGCGCCTGACACTGATTCAGCCATGCCTGTAGACGTGATGTCTGCACCACCGCAACGGTTGCGTTATCTCCCTGAATGTCCATGACGGCAAAATGCAGTTGGTCAATATCGCTCGCCACCTGTTCTTCCAGCATGAAGGGAATAGCCTGTAATAATTGCCGGCGAGACTGACGCGGCAGTGACAGGTTATGGAAGGTGACATCGGTAGACGGCACCAGCACCCGCATCGACATCACCGGATAATCCGCCAGCACGGCCTGAAGGCTTTCCTGCGTTCCACTACCGCGAGTCAGGGTCTGATGACGGCTGACCGACCAGATAAGCCACTCCAGACTGTCCGATGCCTCTGCGGACAACCGCAAAATCAGCTGTTGTTTAGCGCTGGCGTTTTCTGACTTGTTCATGGATTCACCGTCCTATATCCGCCATACTGACGCTGTACCACCTCAGTCTGTTTACCACGATGAAACAGGCTGCGTTGATAGAATTCACTGTCGTCCACCCGTATCTGAATGTCGGCGAAGAACCACTCGCTCTTGAGAACCAGCGCCTGACGGACACTGGTTTTGGCTTTTTCCGGCAGTGCCGACATTCCCATAAAATCATTAAGATTGCGCCATCCCTGAGGGGGACGCTGCTGTAAAATTCGCACGGCTGATTCCGTGTTTATCTCTCCCATGAACAATGCCGACAACAATGGCGCGCTTTCTGGCGTCAGGGTGTTGAGGTTGACCGTCAGCTTATCTACCGGCAACACGCAGACATAAGGCAGTAACCGGCGGTATAACCCCGCATCTACCCCCATGACTGCCCGTAACTCCGTGACATCCGTCATGCGCTGGTTACCGGGATGAAAATTGACATAGCTGTCGTCTTCCGCACCGTTCATCAAGGGTTCGCTATCCTCGTCGATCCAGTCGCGTACCGCGTCTGTGATACGCTCCGCCTGCCGCTGCTCCTCGCCCAACACCATCAATAACTGCCGAAAAACCTGCGCGGCATAGGGCATTTTTTCAGGGGGACCGCCTTTAGCAGGCGAGGATTGATTGCTGTTGCTGCTATTACTGCCGCTACCGTCGTTGCCCGTATTGCCGTCGCCAGATGCGCCATCAAGCATCAGCTTTTTGGTCGGGCTAAGCGCGTTAAGATTGAGACAAGCCTGGCCATCCTGCACCTGGGCGCGAATTTCACTGCCGTCCGCCATCATCTGATGATCCACCTTCGACCAGGATTGACCGATAAAGGTGCTCTCCGGCGATGCATGGGCATCTCGCTGTAGCGTACTGGAAATCAATGCTTCCGCACCCAGCGCATACCAGCGAGCCTGAGTACGGTTCAGCAAGGTGCTGGTGCGCAGCCAGGCTTTGCCGCTGCGCTCGGTAATGGAGGCGGCGATGGTCACCATCAGCGACAGCATCAGCATCACAATCAACAAGGCGACGCCACGTTGCCGACGACTCATGAGCCAGCTCCCTCGTTATCATCCGGTGACGCCGGATTCTGCTCGCCAGACGAGTCGGTATTCTCCGGCGGCGCATCCTGATTGTTCGTATCCTTATTTTCATCGCTATTGCTGCCATTCGGGGTGGCCTTAGGCTGTGTCTCCACATAGTTCGGCGTAACCAAAAACACGCGGGTAATCTCACCGTAATCCCGCAATGTAACGATGACCGCAATGCCTTTCGGCAGATACGCCGGGTCATCCCAACGCTCCTGCCAGCCGCCTTTGCCGAAAAAACGCAATACGAAACCGTTCACGCCGGTTAACACCGGGCGTATCGCCGGTTCCTGTGTCGTCAAGGGTTCGGAAGAATCATAGAACAGCCGTTCCAGCGTATCGCCATGCAACCGATACCCGACCCGCTGCAATTCAGAGCGCGGCAGAATACCCAACGGGTTGAGCCAGCCGTTGCGGATAAAACTGACTGCCCAGTCGGCGCTACCTAACTGATAACGTTCAGCGTAAAACCCCAGCTCATAACCCTGATTACGACGCGGAACGATTTGTGAAAAATCGCGATCCATCAGGGAAAACCCCCGCTGTAACTCTGCCAGACGCGCTTCTTTACGCGCCGATGCCTCGTCGTTGCGCATCACGCCATTCATTACCTGCGACGCGGCCAGACTGAGCGCGGCGAAAATTGCCAGCGCCAGCATCACTTCCAGCAGGGTAAATCCGCTCTCTGGCCGCCTCACTGTTCGGGTTCCCCCGGCTGGACCTGATAGCTACGTAATACGGCATCAGCGCTCCGGCTGTCCCGTTCATGACGAACCTCAACATCTACTGCGCGTACCCGCGTATCTGCCGTCGCCACGCCCTGAATACGCCAAAACCACGGTGAACCGGCAAAATTGACCTCACCTTGCACCCATTGGGTTTGCGGCCACTGTTTTTCCAACCGCATCACCGCCTGTTGGTTTTCCGCAATCCACAGCGCGAAGGTTTTCTCTTCCAGGCGTCCCAGGCTGTTTGCCTGCTGCGCGGTTGTTTTTAGCACCGTCAAACCAGCCAGCGCGAAAATAACCAACGCCACCATCACTTCAAGCAACGTCATTCCCTGTTGTCTCATCGCTTACTGCTCCGCTTCCGGCGAGGTGTGTACCTGACCATTGGTATCCACCTGCAGCCAGGCAGAGTTGCTGCCGTTGCGCAAGGTCAGACGAAATGGCGTCACTTCTCCGCCCGGCAGAATCAGAATGTTAGGGTCGCCATTACCCGGCGAAAAACCGGCGCCATCACCCGCAGCCCCCACCTGTGTAGACAGCTCAATTTGAAAGCCATCCGGCAGTTCGCTGGGTGAAGACATGCGGTACGGCTGCCAGGGCACCCAGACATAACGCAAGCGCTGCTGCTCTTGCGGCGAATTCTCCACCACCTGACGCTGCAACAACGCGTATTGCCAGCGGTGAGGCTGCATATAAATGCCCAGAATATGGTCATTCATCTGGCTGTCCTCCACCGCGTATTGCAGTTGTGCCTTGAAGCGGGCTACCTGCCAGCCGCTGTCCTGCTGCTTAGGCGCAGGAATCGCCATCATCACCAGCGTGGCGGCAATGCCGGCCAGCAACACCACCAGCATGATCTCCAGCAGCGTGAACCCCCGCTGGCGCACGATCAGGGGTTCCCGCTACCGTTGCTACCGTTGTTGTGCGCACCGTTGCCGACATTCCAGTTACCGATATCGTCATCGCTATCCGGCATACCATCCGGGCCGTAAGAGAACACATCTATCTTGCCGTGACGGCCAGGGCTGACCAATTGGTATTCCGCACCCCACGGGTCTTGTGGTAAACGGCGAATATACCCATCCTGCGGATAGTTGCGCGGCTCCGGCGGCGTGGTCGGTTTTTTCACCAGCGCTCCCAACCCTTGCTCGGTTGTCGGATAACGGCTGTTATCCAGTTTGTACATATCCAGTGCGCTCTCCAGCGCAACAATGTCGCTGATGGCTTTCTGCTTGTCGGCTTTTTCTTTGTTGCCCATCAGGTTCGGGACAACCAGACTGGCCAGTACGCCAAGAATGACGATGACCACCATGATTTCCAACAGGGTAAAACCTCGCTGACGTTGTTCCATGTTTTCCTTACCTCATTAACGTATCAATTTTCACTACATACTCATCAGGGTATTCAACTGCAGAATCGGCTGGAGGATAGCCAGCACAATAAACAGCACAATGCCAGCCATGCTGACCACCAGCAGTGGCTCGAACAAGCCCAGAGCCAGCGTCATTTGGGCGCTGAATTCGCGGTCCTGGTTATCCGCCGCGCGGGTCAACATGCCATCCAGCTCACCGCTGCGTTCACCGCTGGCGATCATATGGCGCATCATCGGCGGGAACAGCGATGTCTGCTCCAGCGCCTTGTGCAGGCTCACCCCTTCACGCACCGCATCGGTCGCCTGCCCCAGCCGGAAGCGGGCGTAATCGTTGGTCAGCACATCACCGCTGATACGCATCGCCTGCAACAGCGGTACGGCGCTGGAATTAAGAATGCTCAGGGTTCGGGCATAACGGGCGGTATTGAGGCCCCGCGCCACACGCCCGATCACAGGAAGGAACAATAAACGCCGGTGGAAGACAAGACGGTGTTTTTCCTGACGCAATAACACACGACATCCCATTACCGCCAGCACCAGCGCTAAAACCACCCAGGGTCCATAGGCCCTTACCGCATCGCTGGCGCCCATCAGCAGCCGGGTGGAGAGCGGCAGCGCCTGTTTCATGTGGATAAACTGCTCGACTACTTTGGGGACCACGGCAGACAGCAGGATGGACACCACCGAAATCGCCACCAGCGTCAGCACACAGGGATAAATCATCGCCTGCTGAATACGACTGCGCATCTGCTGGCGCTGTTCGGTGTAATCCGCCAGCCGGTTCAGCACCGCATCCAGATGACCGGATGCTTCGCCCGCCGCCACCATGGCGCAATACAGCCGCTCAAAACTGCCGGGGAAATTGCCCATCGCTTCAGCCAGCGAATGCCCTTCCACCACTTTGGCGCGCACCGCTGCCATCAGCGCGCTCAGCTTCGGTTTTTCGCTCTGCTTAGCCACCGCATCCAGCGCCTCTTCCAGCGGCAATGCCGCCGCCACCAGCGTCGCCAACTGACGGGTCAGCAGCGCCAGATCGCTGGCGCTGATACGATGCGAACGGCGTAGCGACAGGGAAAAACCGCTGCGGGGAGCCGCCTCGCCACGCTGTTCCTCAATTTTGACCGGCACCAGCCCTTTTTCACGCAGCAGTTGACGCGCGTGACGGGCAGAGTCCGCCTCCTGCATTCCCTGACTTTTCTTTCCCTGAGCGTTCAATGCCTGATACTGGAACAGCGCCATGTCATTCCTCTTTCGTTACACGTACCACCTCTTCCCAGGAGGTAACGCCCGCCAGTACCTTGTCCAGCCCATCCTGACGAATCGAGACTCGCGTGTCGCCCAGCATCCGAGCGATAGCCAGTTCACTTTCACCACGATGAATAGCGGTACGCACCGTATCGTCGATCAACAACAGCTCATGAATGCCGGTACGGCCACGATAACCGCTATAACCGCATTGTTCGCAACCACCGGGATGATAGAGCGTGGTTCCCACCGCCAGACCGGTCTGTTGCGCCTGTTCGTCGTTGACGCTATAAGGCTGGCGGCATGACGGGCACAATGTGCGCACCAGCCGCTGTGCCAGCACCCCCAGCAGTGACGTGGACAGCAGAAACGGCTCAACGCCCATATCCTGCAAGCGGGACAACGCGCCCAGCGCGCTATTGGTATGCAATGTGGATAACACCAAATGACCGGTCAACGACGCCTGCACCGCGATTTGTGCCGTTTCGCCGTCACGGATTTCCCCTACCAGCACCACGTCCGGGTCCTGACGCAAAATAGCGCGCAAACCACGAGCGAACGTCATGTCTACCTTGGGGTTGACCTGAGTCTGCCCGATACCGTCCAGTTCATATTCAATAGGATCTTCCACCGTCATGATATTGCGTTCGGCGGAATTGAGGCGGCTCAGTGCCGCGTACAGGGTGGTGCTTTTCCCCGAACCGGTAGGACCGGTCACCAGAATAATGCCGTGTGGACGGTGGATGAGCGTATCCAACTGGCGGCGATTGTGTTCAGCCATCCCCAGCGTCTCCAAATCCAGTCGGACGCTGTTTTTATCAAGCAGACGCAGCACCACGCGCTCGCCATAGTTGGATGGCAGGGTCGAGACACGTACATCAATGGCTCGGCCACCGATGCGCAGCGCCATACGTCCATCCTGCGGGACGCGCTTTTCGGCAATATCCAGCTTCGCCATCACTTTGATACGGGATACCAGCAGCGACGCCAGTTGGCGTTGTGGCCGCAAAATTTCCCGTAGCACGCCATCAATACGAAACCGAATCAACAGGTGGCGCTCAAAAGTTTCGATATGGATATCGGATGCTTTGTGCTTGATAGCTTCGGTGAGCATGGCGTTGATAAGCCGAATTATCGGCGCATCATCGTCGGCATCCAGCAAATCGTCGCTGTCCGGCAGTTCTTCGGCCAGCGTGTAGAAATCGATATCGTTGCCGATGTCTTCCATCAGGCGGCGTGCTTCTTCTGAATCACGCTGATAACGCATCACCAGTTGCCGCTCAAACTCTTCCGGGCTGACCTGACTGACCACCAACGCTACCCCGGCGACCCGGCGAGCCTCTAGTAACGCCAGTGCCGAGGTGCCGGGTACACAAACCGCCTCTGCAACTGTCGCCGACTCATCTTGCAGCAACAGAATTTGCTGTGCACGGGCAAACGCAAACGGCAATACAGGTCGCAAGTCAGGCGTGTGGGCGGGCTGAGCGCTCATCGCCCCTCCGGTTGATAAAACGCGGCGATGGATGACTGCACCTGTCGGAAGGTGTAGGTGTTGCCACCGGGTAAGCGCACCGTGTTGCTATCCAGCACGCCGCTGCCTTCACCGCGCTGCTGTTGCTGTTCGTTGTTAAAACTGCGGTATTTACTGATCGATGCATCCTGGAATTGTTTCGGGTCGCGGATGATGGTCGGTCGTAAAAACAGCATCAGATTGCGTTTTTTCACGCTCTGGCTCTTCGAACGGAACAAATTGCCCAGCACCGGAATATCGCCCAATAAAGGCACTTTGCTGTTATTTTCATCGGTGGTTTTATCAAGCAACCCGCCCACCACGACCGTCTCGCCATTGCTCACCATAACTGCGTTATTCACCGTTCGGGTATTAAAGGTCACACCCAGTGAACTGTTGGCGCTGCTATTGCTGTCTGCCACGCTGGACACTTCCTGCTCAATTTGCAGCAACACCGAATCGCCTTCGTTAATCTGCGGTTTGACGCGCAGTTTGATGCCGACGGTCTTACGTTCGACAGTATTAAAAATGTTGTTTCCTGAACCAACCGTGGTTTGCGAGCCGGTCAAGACTGGCACTTCCTGGCCCACATTGAAGGTCGCTTCCATGTTATCCAGCGTCACAATACTTGGCGTCGCCAGCACATCATTTTTACTGTTGCTGGATAGCGCCGTCATCAACATGGCCCAATTGCCACGATAAAAGCCGGCTGTAATACCATTGAAGTTACTGATCGCATTGGCATAGTCTGTTGTCAACGAGCCATCTCTGCGGAACTGTTCGGTTCCGATCACTGCCGTTGAAACCGGGATACCGGTATTGGTGAATTGGGTCATTCCGGCGCGATTGTTGGCCCACTGAATCCCCAGATTCAGGCCATCTGCATCCTGAATTTCAGCAATGATTGCCTCCACCAGCACCTGCGGACGACGAATGTCCAGTTGATTGATCACTTGCTCCAGGTCGCGCATGATATCGGGCGGCGCAGTGATAATCAGCGAATTGGTTTGATCATGGGCGCGAACCGTCACTTCTTTACCCTGAATCATAATCGTGCGGCCACCTGAGCTGCTGGTTGAGCCAAACGCAGACCCAAATCCCATACTGGAACTGGACGACGAGGACGAGCTGCCATAAGCACTGTTAGACGAACTCACGTTACCACTGCTGTTTGAATTGTTGCCCGAACGCGAAGCAGAAGAGGAAGGGGAATGTGATGAATTCGTCGATGATGAATTACGGCTGCCGCTGGTTCCATTACCGGCCAGTACGTCTATCAGATCCAACGCCTTGGCATATTTGAGATAGATAACTTTGGTGCCGCCCTGCACCACTTGCTTGCGATCTAACTGGCGGATCATTTCTACTGCGCGCTGGCGGGCATTTTCTTCACCGCTCACCACCACCGAGTTGGTGCGGCTATCCGCCACCACGTTGGCCAGCATAGTGCTGGGCAACGCGTTTTTCTCATCGCTCTTGCTGAGATCGTTCACCAGCTTGGCAACATCTTCTGCCGACGCATAGGTTAACGGGACGGTAATCATTTCACGATCACCGGTTTTATCCACGGTATTGACAATATCCACCAGCCGTTTGATCACCGCAGCACGCCCGGTCATCAACAACACGTTGGACGGTTCATAATGCACGACAGTACCGGCGCCGGCGTTATCGTTGAGTTGCCGCAGCAATGGCGCCAGATCACGTGCCGCCACATTATTGAGCGGCACGACTCTGGTGACCAATTCATCGCCGATGCCAGGCCGTTCGTTATTGGCAAGCGGAATGGAAGACGATTTAGCATCTTTGGAACGGATGACTTTCAATACGCCGTTATCCATCGGCACCACAGAAAAGCCATAGACATCCAGCACGCTAAGGAAGAACTGGTAGTACTGATCTTCGTTCATCATGTCATAGCTGCGTACGCTGATGGTGCCGCGAACCGTCGGATCAATAATCACCGTTTTGTTCAGGTTTTTGCTGACTGTATTGATGAATTCCTGAATATCGGTTCCTTTAAAACTGGCTGAAAACTCAGCGGCCCAGCCACACGGCGAACCAAGCAGGAGAACGGTTAACCCCAGCCACCCCCAGCTTTTTTTTATTCCTTTGCTAAACACGTTACTCGTCTCCACCTAATTCCATATAAATATCCTGACGCTGACCATCGCGTTCCACCGTCAGGGTAAAGTTATGCACATCCGCCATACGCTCCATGGCTTTTTTAGCTTGTTCCTCGTCACGCAAATCCAACCCGTTTAGGGCAACAGCCATATCATTATCCTGAAGCCCGACGCGGTAGAACGAATCGCTTTTCGGTCCCGGACTCAACCGATACCCTTGCAACTTGCTGCCGTTCATAGCCGGGGAGAAAGAGACATAATCGCTCATGGCGGTAGAAGCGCGTTGCTGAAGTTGCTCAGTGACCTGAGCACCGACTACGCCGTCCGGATTGGTTTCTTCCTGACCGTATAATCCCAACACTTCATAACGCCCCTGATACTGCAGCACGACTTTATCTGGCTGGATCGACACAATCCGGGCGTTATAACCGGGAACCTCTTCATTCACGCCACGGCTAAACTGCTCACCACCCTGGCTGATGATGGCAATAGAACGCGAAGCATCACTGCCGGCCATGACACCGGTGAGGGAAAGATTCAGCGTAGAAGGTGGTAAATTGCCCATTTGCGACGCATCCAGCGTACCCGCTTTGCTTTTTTCGGGAGAAACGCCGAATAACGTGAAGTCATTCAGGGTGACTGGTTGCTGCTTAGCCTGCGCCGGGATGATCTGCACACTGGCAACCGGTGTACTGTTCGGTAAACCAATACGCCAGAAAATCATGGCCAATTGCTGACAAAAGAGCAGCATCAGCAGATAAAATAAAATCCGTCTGATAACAGACGGCGATAACGGTGGCAGTTTCGAGATACTCATCTGCAAACATTTCCCTTGTGTTCGCCGATTATCCTTGTCACTTCGTAACGTGGAATAAGGGCCATACGGCACGATTTTTGAAGAAACCCTTGTCTAAAAACCGTACCTTCTGCATTTATGCCGTATTGATGTGGTACCAGCTATATAAATCGCCCAGCAATCGAACTCAGGATAACCTGGGTGAATGGCAAGGTAATTATTCCGGTTTGAAATTATTATTTTTTCCTGTTCTCTGGATAACCGCGCCCTATGTAACCGATAACGCTCGTCTGTCGCTGAATCAGGAACAGGCCTATACCCATCATACTTCAAGTTGCAGGTGCGTTGGCTTTATTACCCCGTTGCCGCGTGACAAGGCTCTAATGAACCTTGCCCTAACGGGCCAACGCGTTGCGTTGTTCAACATGCGAGCGTGTTGTCCTGCAACTCGAATTATTTAGGGTATATATTCTACGCCGCATAAAATCGAACATTATTTACACTTTCACGCACTCATTCCATTAAGCAGCTAAATATTACCTAATAACGCAGAAAATAAAATAACCTTGCAACACATTGAATACGTAATATTGCCGACACGCGCATCCCAGGGTGGCGTCATCCTTTTATTTTGACACCCGGTTATCGATGCTGAAGATAAGGACGATAGCAATCTGAGCTGTGGACACATTAACCGTTCATAACCACACAGTAATCAGCAAGTGTTATTAGTTACTTCGCCACGGGTTCATTATCTGCATTGTCTGCGCCACTGTCGTCCATCCGGTGAAATCAACAAAACGAAACAGCAATGACATGATAGTAAAACACTGTTTCATTAACACACGTTTCAGGATTTTTTTTTGCGACCAGCCTCAAACTTTTACTGGTATTAGTGATCATCGTAATAAAACATCGCCGAAATGACATTCAGGTCACATAAATGGGATAATACATTGATTATTCCTTTATCATTCCCTGAAGAATAAGGCATTCGCGCCAGGGTGTGTTCACAAAAAGCGTCAGATTGCATAACGTTTGAGGTAAAACGTGAAAAATACACCGCAAGTGTCATTATCGTCTCAGGCAGGTTACCGTATTCCCGGTCATGTGCTGGCTGTCTACGCACTGCTGCTGTTTTCGCTGGGCTGGCTTGCTCATCAACATTGGGCAGATGTCAGTTCTCCTCCCGCTCCTGTCGATGCGATTGCCGCTTCGCCACCCACTCCTGTAACGACGACAACTGCGGCACACGAAAAACCCATCAACATGACGGCTCCACCGGCAACTAAGACACTCACGGAAAGCCAGGAAGCCGCAGCGGCATCATCAGATATCGCCGTCGCAATAGAAAAGTCGCAAAAAGCGCCGTCAGGCTGGCAAAAAGCCAAATCCGGCGAACTGCCCTATATCGCCTTTAGCGCACATGTCTATACGTCCACACCAGACAAACGCAGCGTCACACTGAACGGTGAGCGTTATCAGGAAGGAGATAGCCCGTATCAGGGGCTGGTGATCGAGCAGATTGAACAGGATATGGTGATCTTCAGCTTCAATGGTGAGCCGTTCATTCTTGATTCATTACAGGATTGGCCAGGTGGAAAACCGGGAACCGGTGTCGTAGAAGGGAATATGCCAAAAACTACCGCCAAACCAGAAAAAACCGTCATAACCACGAAAAAGTAATACAGCAACTGCCAGATATGCAGTTGCTTCCATCTCTCAGTGAACGACCATTCAGTGAATGGCCATCTCAGCGAACGGCGCGCATAGTGTCAAGAAACGGCGTCATGGAGCGGTTGAACGAGGAGCATTGTGAATTCCTGGGCGTGCCATCCTTCAACAACCCCTGATACAGATTCTCACTCAATTGCGGTAACGACTGATAACGCGTCGTGTCCCAGCCTTTTTGCGCAGCCACCTTCACCGCCGTTTTCAGCATGACGCTGTCATCCGGCAAATCGCTGCGCTCACACTGCATCCGAAGATATTTGCTGGCCGCAACTAATGATGCCAACTGGTTGAGTTGTTCATTGACCGGCACGCTGGTGGTGCTGCGGGAGGAAGTGGTATTTTTCACCGGCGCTGACGTCTGACAGGCCGACAGACTCAGGCAACAGACACCCAAAAGAACGACGTTTAATGAAGATAAATGCATGAATCGACTCTTCTTATTGATTAAGTTCCATCTATGGAAGGCCCAACCTGGGCACCCTTTTAGCAAAGCATTATCCCTTTGTCGCCACAAGTAGCGACAAAGGGCAGCGTGATCACACTATCAGAAAAACATGACTCCCCGTCTACCCGGAAGACTTAGAGCCTATTCTATTAGAACCTATTGGCTATTATTTGCCAGATAACACGCCATCAGCCCGAAACATGGCTTTGATACCGCGTACCGCCTGACGAATACGGTCCTGATTTTCGATCAATGCAAAACGCACATGCGTGTCGCCGTAATCGCCAAAGCCAATACCGGGAGAGACACAGACTTTCGCCTCCGCCAACAGACGCTTTGCGAACTCCAGCGACCCCAAGTGTGCATAGGCATCCGGAATTTTCGCCCACACGTACATTGACGCCTTCGGCTCATCCACCAGCCAGCCAGCTTCATGCAGCCCTCGCACCAGGACATTACGGCGCTGGCGATACTGCTCGGCAATATCGCGCACACACTGCTGATCACCTTCCAGTGCCGCAATCGCCGCTACCTGCAACGGCGTGAACGTACCATAGTCGTGATAACTTTTGATGCGCGCCAGTGCGCTCACCAATTCCGGGTTACCCACCATAAAGCCAATACGCCAGCCCGCCATGTTGTAGCTCTTGGACAGCGTAAAGAACTCTACTGCGATCTCTTTAGCACCGGGAACCTGCATGATCGACGGTGCTTTCCAGCCATCGTAGACGATATCGGCATATGCCAGATCATGGACCACCAACACGCCATACTGCTTAGCCAGCGCTACGACGCGCTCGAAAAAATCCAGCTCGACACACTGTGCAGTCGGGTTTGATGGAAAACCCAGAATCATCATCTTCGGTTTTGGAATGCTCTCGCGGATCGCCCGCTCCAGCTCGTTGAAGAAATCAACGCCGTCGATCAACGGCACCGAACGCACCTGCGCGCCGGCAATCACCGCACCATAGATGTGGATAGGATAACTGGGATTAGGCACTAACACCGTGTCACCGTGATCAAGTGTCGCCAGCATCAAATGCGCCAGCCCCTCTTTCGAACCAATGGTGACAATCGCTTCGTTTTCCGGGTCAATCTCTACCTGATATCTATCGGCATACCAACGGGAAATCGCCCGGCGCAATCGGGGAATACCGCGCGATGTGGAATAACCGTGGGTGTCTTCACGCTGGGCTACCGTACACAGCTTCTCGACAATATGCGGCGGTGTGGGACCATCTGGATTGCCCATGCTGAAATCAATAATGTCCTCGCCCCGACGACGGGCAGCCATTTTTAATTCAGCGGTAATATTAAAAACATAAGGAGGGAGACGATCAATGCGCGCAAAACGGCGCGGGGAATTAGAATCAGCCATAATATCCTCAGAATAACGTGAGCGCCCGGACCGTCCGAGCGACGCCTGGCCTGTGCAACGGGCCGTTATTCACCCTATCGGAGTTAGCTGGTGCTGTCGATAGTGCACTGATTATTTTTTACCAATCGTTTTGCGCCTTGCCAGTCGGTTTTCAAGGGTAATGACTGTCGGTATCTTCACAGATCGTTTTCCTATGAAAGACCGTAGCAACACGCTTTCACCCACACGGGGAAATCAGTATCTTTATGCGCGATTACGACGTGCGATACGCTTTGCCCCTAATGCCTTTGACTGCTGCCGGCAGAACTGCCCGTCTGATTCCTGAATTTTTTCTCCGCATGTCTGAAGCCGTCGCATCTCATCAATACGGCGCTGTGACATGGTTTTTATGTCCGACATCATTAAGGAGTGTTGTCATGCAGCGAATAGTTTATGTTGATGGCCATTATCTGCCGGAATCCCAGGCCACCATTTCAGTGTTCGACCGCGGGTTTCTGTTTGCCGATGCCGTATATGAAGTGACGTCTGTTATTAACGGCGGCCTGATCGATCTGGATGCCCATCTGGCGCGACTACAGCGCTCCTGCCGCGAACTCTCTTTGTCGCTACCGGTGTCGAATGATGACCTCAAAGCCATCCACCGGCAACTGATTGAACAAAACACCCTGCAGGAAGGCTCGATTTACCTTCAGCTCAGCCGTGGCAACGGTGGTGATCGCGATTTCTACTTTCCATCAGCCGATGTCAAACCTACGCTAGTCCTGTTCACTCAGGCTCGCCCGATTATTGCTCATCCCAAAGCAGAAACCGGGTTGTCAGTGGTCACCTGTCCAGATATCCGCTGGCACCGCCGCGATATCAAAACCGTCAGTTTATTGGCAGCCTGTATGGCTAAAGAATACGCACATGCCCGTCACGCAGACGATGCCCTGTTAGTCGAAAACGGTTTCATCACCGAAGGCACCTCCTGCAATGGTTACATCGTGCTGGAAAACGATACCGTAGTTACCCGTCCGCTGAGCCACGATATCCTGCACGGCATCACTCGTCAGTCGCTGCTGGCATTGGCGGAACAACAACAGATTTCAGTAGAAGAGCGCCCCTTCACGCCAGAAGAAGCCTGGCAGGCACGGGAAATATTTATCACCTCAGCCACGTCATTGGTGCTGCCGGTTGTGAAAATCGATGGTCGTCAGGTGGGTGACGGCAAACCAGGACCTATCACTCGCCGTCTGCGTGACATCTACATCGACATGGCTCACGCTCAGACACGCACGCCATTACGTTAACGGCCTCACCACGTTGCAGACCGGCTCCCCGATGAACGATAAAAGCCGGTCTGTTTTCTGCATCGCAGCACTTGTTCCACGACAATCGCCACGTATTACTACTATTTGGGTAACGTATCTATTTGTTGGGTAACGCATCTATTGGTTGTAGCGCGGAAATATCGATGTTGCTTTCCAGCACCATTTTTTGCGGCACGGCCAGCGGAATATTTTCTGCTCTCAGGCGCTTGATGATATCGAACAACAGATCGCTCTTAGCCGACGCCACCACTCGCGGACTGCTTACATAACCGGTCACGCTAAGCACCATGCCGTTTGGCGTCAGTTGGCTGAACATCACCGACGGTGCTGGCGCTTCCAGAATTTTTTCATGCTCATCGTAGGCATTCAGCAGAATGTTTCTGACCATTTCCGGATCAATATCCAGCGGGAAGGTCAATGCCAGTGTTGCCACCCCTTGTGGGTTACCCATCGTAATGTTGCGCACATTCTGCGAAATGAACTGGGAGTTAGGCACAATCACAGTAGAGCGGTCTCCTAACTGAATTTCCGTAGCACGCACATTGATACGGCGAATGTCCCCTTCCACCCCACTGATGTTGACCAGGTCGCCCACTTTGACGGGTCTCTCCGTCAGCAAAATCAACCCGGAAATGAAGTTCTTCACGATTTCCTGCAAGCCAAACCCGATCCCAACCGACAGGGCACTGACAATCCACGCCAGTTTGCTCCACTCGATCCCCAGCGTCGCCAACGTCAGTAAAATAATCAGGATGTAGCCGATATTGGAATACAAGGTCACCAAAGAGGCTTTAATACCGGCGTCCAGCATCGTTTTCGGGAAGAATTTGTGTTCCAGCCAGCGGCGAGACTCACGCAAACTATAAATACCTACCACCAGCAAGATGACGGCATTGACCAGATGAGCAGGCACAATGCTGATGGATTCCAGACCTTTCCCGCCCCAGATTTCTGCTACTTTCTGCACCAATTCAACCGGCGTGGTGGAACCGAATGTACCATTCAGCAATGCTACAACAGCCATGAAAATCAGCAGGACTTTCAACGCAGCGGACAAAACCGTCGCCACCTGATCCAGATGACGATCATCCAGATTCAGCGTGCGCTTTATCTGTCGGCCACAGGCGAATTCAGGTGAAAACAGGCTTTCGCACACATCCTCCACAAAGGTGGTCGATAGATACAGCAGGGATAACACCATGCCAACCCACACCAGTTCGTACGTCAGAAAGCTCGCCAGCGAGATATAGCCAATCAGCAGCGCCACCAGTACCGAAATCGTAGTCAACAGAACGGCCAGATGAATCAACCCCGCCAGTGTTGAACGGGCTTCAGGCGTTTCACCCGCCTCCACCATACGCCGGCGAACCTGATCGCTGCGCAGGGCTATCGCCCCGGATGTCAGAGCCAAAAACAGTGACGATAATCCGCTACCTACTATTGTCACCCCCACAGAAATACCGCTGACGGTATTGATCTGTTCAATGACGCCAAAAATGACAATAAAGCTGGTAACCGCTACCGAGAAAGGCTTCATCGCTTTCGCCACCGGGTTCGCAATCGCCGGTAACCGCCACGATGGGCGTTCATTAGAAAGAAAGGCTCGTCCGACTCCAGAAATCATGGAGCAGAACACAACCAGCCGCACCAGCCCATCCATAAAACCTTCAGCGCGGTCAGTCACATCGCCATGACGGGTGAAGACATAATCCACTAACAGGATCGCACACCCCATCATCAGCACAGTAGAAAACACCACGGCGATAGCCAGGAAGCTGCGTCGCAGACGCCCCTTTGGCAGCAGGTGAATGCCTGCAAGCGCCAGATATTTCTCCAGCAGCTTCCGCCCTGCCGTACCCAGTGCCACCGCCAGCAACAGGAAAAACGCCGAACCATAACGCCATTCAGGTTGCCAGGCTTCAATAAACGACGCCTTAAGGTCGTCTTTCAAATCCGATAACCGCTCAATATCTTCCTGTACCGGCTTGATAATAGGTGACCAAAAATGGCTGCCAAGAATACTGCCGGAGTTAAGCGCCAACTGGTTCTTCAGTAGATTACGACGCAATGCCAGAATCTGCGTAGACAGGTTCTCAGCGCCGGTTTTTATCGCCTGCACCTGGTTGAACTGCGAATCCAGTTTCTGCTTTTGTTGATTGAGCGTGGCACGTTTACGTGTAACTTCTGCGGTTTCGCTCACAGCAGCCTGGGGCTGTGGCGCGGGTCCCAGTACGTCCAGTTGAGCTTGCAACTGCGCACGCATCGGCGTCAGAACACCGACAAGCTTATCCGCACTGGCAACCAGTTCCCGCGTGGTATCATTTAGTGCGTTGAGTTTGGCGTCGGCATTAGCGCCGGAAACCTGCTGTTTGATACCGTCCAGCTGTTTTTGCAGCTTCACCAGTTCGGTATCCACATTCACCTTTTCCGTGGTTTCGCCCTGCCCATCAGGCGCAGGGTCCGTCGCCGCAACACTTACCGAGCTGAAGGCAAACAGCGCCATCAGCAATATACCCCCGTACACTCCAACCAGACCTTTACGCATCACTCAATGTGCCCTTGCCCTTGATACGGTAGTCAGCCAACACAGCAATCTCTCTGCGCAGGTTGCCTATTAATAAGCCTACAGGGCTACCTGCAGGCGAGATGGTTAATAACTTACTCAGCAATGGAAGTAAAACTCAAACAGATATCGCCGAAACTGCTCAGATTGCGAATCCGCATCCAATATGCCGGTGTTATTTGCCGTCATAGCAAGGGACAATACGATGGTTGTTCAGGGATTCGCCGACCGGTCCGAATCACGCGCCAATTCATTGACTCATCAGTGATGCCGGGTATAATCCAGCCCACATCGCCAAGCGTTACCCTATTCAAGGCGCCCTTAGCTCAGCTGGATAGAGCAACGGCCTTCTAAGCCGTAGGTCACAGGTTCGAATCCTGTAGGGCGTACCATCTCGAAGTAAACAGACATCAACCGACGTCTGTTTTATTCCTTAAAATCATAATATTAACCTCAAATATTCGTTTTTCACTCCATCGAACTCTACCGACATCAACCTATCCCTGCTTCGCGGCAGACATCCTTGACGATATGGCCGGTTTCAACGAACTTGAGAACGGCAATAATCTGGTGCTCAGTAAATCGAGCTTTGCGCATAGCGAGCTCCTCAAAGGGACATAATCAGCATGTCGCAAGATCTCTAGAAATGAATACATCAGCTTACAGGGACGTTTACAATTACAAATAATAAATTACAACTGCAAGCCTTAATTAATTGTTAAAATCGCCTTACTGATTAAATGGACTATCAGTAGTAATTATACGTTCAGACCGTTAGGTTTATGAATTATTATTACATTATTGTTACATGAAAGGAATCTATCATCATGATTATTGTAAGTGATCGTGTTAATAGCATCCGTGATTCACACATCCGCCTTGGTACACTCGGCCCAGAAGGAACCAGTAGTGAATACGTAGCTAAAAAATTCATAAAAAATCATTTAGACAGCAATAATACAGAATGTGAAATAAAATTATATAACACATTCGAAGAAGCCAGAGAAAAACTCCTTGATGGTTCAATAAATTATATACTCTGCCCTCATGCTTATAAAAAAATAAACGATTTTTATATGAGCCCTCTCATCTCTCTGATAGAGATATTTCAATGTGATACACCTATGTATGGTGTAGCAGTAAGGCAAGACTATTCATTTGAAAATAAAGATCTTGAAGAACAAGTCATCGTGAGCCATTCAGCACCTCTGGAATTAGTAACTAATTACCTGGGGAAAAAAGCAAATTTCCATATAGTAAACTCAACAAGCAAGGCTGCTGAATTGGTTTCTAATGGCGATTTCAACTTAGCTATCACAAATGAAGAAGCTGTGAAAAAATTTGGTCTGAGATTTGTGTATGAGTTTAAGAGAATTTCAATGAGTTGGTCACTTTTCGGCAGAGTATGAATTCGCCACCATTTATTAACTAATATACTAAAAGGGATTTTGTATATGAAAAAAGAATTTTTTCCGCAAGCAACCCTGATTGAATGGGAAAATGGTGTCCGCCAGTATAGTACAAGCCGTGGCGATACCGAAATTTTAATTAGCTATATCCCACCAAAGACTATTGTAAAAGCCCATGGTCATCACCAGGCCCAAATCGGTATGATCCTCAAAGGTGAGCTTTACATGGAGGTTGGCGGCGAATCCAGAGTTATGACGCCCCTGGAATCCATTTATGTTTCACCACCAAATATATTGCATGGTGGTGAAAACAAGACCGATGAGGAAGTTATTGCGATTGATATTAAAAGATTCAAAAAAGGTGAGGATTACTCTTTAGAAAATCGGTTTTTTAAAACTATACATAAAGAAGAAAAATTAATGAACGTCATGGATGTTCAATTCTTCCATGCTAATTGGGCAGAGATAATGCTAGTCGACATACCTTGTAACGGAGGAATGATGCCCAAGCACAGACATAAGCATGAGCAAATAGGGATCTGTATTGGTGGAGAATATGACATGACCATAGAAGATGTTAATACGACCATGAAATTTGGAAAATCATATTTTTGCCTGGAAAATGAGTTTCATAGCGCCATAAACAATAGAAATGAAAATTCGAAGTTAATTAATATTTTTATCCCTCCACGTTATAACAAAGAAGAAACAGAATGAATGATCGTTGCTGCCCAGAACGCATGATACGTAAACGCCTGATGTCATAAGCACCAGAAAGCTGTCTGATGAGAAAATCAGAGAAGATTTCTGATGCTTAAATATCTGCCTGATACCAATTCAGGCGCATAAAGAACAAGCCACAGGTAGATACGTGGTTAATGCGCATCCGGTAAGGATTTAGCGTTTTTCCAATCAAGCCGTTCAAACAAAATAAGCGTCATAGCGGCTACTACCAGATTTGTAATCGGGAATGCCCACCACAGGCCAAAAATACCTAGCGAGGTATAGTTCGATAATCCCCATGCCAGCGGGATCTGAATCAGCCATTGAGAAACCAGCGCCAGTATCATCGTTGTCATGGTACGTCCGATTGCACGAAAAGCCCCATTTAATGCCATCTGCAATCCAATTAATCCATAGCTTGGCGCGATAAGATGAAAGAAATTCGATCCGTGATAAATAACCTGAGGTTGGTCAGGGGCAAATGTTCCAATAATATAAGGCGTAAACACCAGCCCTATCAGGCCAATCATGGTGAGCGTTAAAAATGAAATGGTTGCGCTCAAGCGACCAATAGCACGTGCACGCTCAAACTGTCTGGCGCCAAAATTTTGCCCAACAAGTGTTGCCGTAGCAATTGACATACCGATAGCCGGTACAATAACCAGCGCGTTAATATTAATGACGACGCCGTAAGCGGCTGTGACCACAGTTCCTAGTCCAGTAACCAGAAACATCATAACACTTGCGCTTAATGCATGAGTGCACAGTTCAATTGACGCAGGCATACCCAGCTTGATAACAGATTTAACCATATCAACTCTGGGCTTCATCGCACGAAAATATATCTTAAGGCCAACACGACCAAGGCGTAACACCAGCAGCCCTGCGACCATTGCGATGCCCTGATTAATCAGAGTGGCAAGACCCGCGCCCATGACGCCAAATGCGGGAATAATCCCATAACCAAAGATAAATAGCGGGTCCATGATGGCGTTAAGAATCAGCGTGCCCAACGTTATCAATAATGGAATACGCACTTCACCCGCGCCTCTCATCAAAGATTGCAGCATGACAAAACCAAAGGTAAACATTTGACCACCGAGGAGCACACGCAAAAAGCCAAGGGCATCAGGAAAGACGTCTTCCGGAGTGCCCAGCACGTGCAACATCCAGGGGGCAAGAAAATACCCCGCCACCGAGATAGGTATTGCAAATAACAATGCCAGCATGAATACCTGGGCTGCAATATCATTTGCCTGCCCATGCTGGCGAGCGCCGATACACTGCGCGACTAATGTTGTTCCCGCTATGCTCAAGCCCAACCCGAAAGCAAAAGCAAGAAAAATGATGGGCTGACTTACCGATATCGCCGCCACGGCCTTCTCACCCAAACGCCCCACCCAGAACGCATCAACCATGATGTATCCTGACTGTAAAAGATTGGCCAAAATAACGGGAACACCTATTTTGACCAGTGAGTGTAATATTGAACCTTGCAACAAGGTATTTGATGTTTGATTAGCGAGTTCAGAAGACAAGAATTAATCCCTTAATATAAGTGGTTATATATCCTAAATAATTCGCGTTTCAGAACAAAGCGCATTGCATGTTGAATAATGCAACTCCTTGCTCCTTCAGAGCAAGGCTCATTATAAGCCTTGCAATGCGGCCACTGAGCCATTCCCCGGTAGCTTATTCAAATCAGTCACCGGAGTGAGGCAAAGCAGCCAACGGACCTCAGCCTGAAATATGACGGGTATAAAATATGCATAATTGGCTCATTCCACCATGCAACTTGATTACGTCATCATGATCAAGCCCCCCCAGGTAAGCTACTCTCCCGGAAGATAAGTAGCTTGCCGAGCAACTCCTGCCGAATTCTATTATCCTGACCGATAGTGGAAATATGAATACTCATTAGTGCCCTGTCCGGTTTGGCGGGTGAGATATCTATTTCGGTAATCTTTGCTTTTATTCGTAAAACATCACCAGGTCGTGTAGGACGAAGCCAGGTAATCTTCTCAACACCTTTCCCGATGATACCATGTGCCAGAGGTAAGCTTTTCACCAGCAGAGTCATAGTGATACTTACTGTATGCCAGCCACTCGCCGCCAGCCCTCTGAAGAGGGAATCTTTTGCCAGTTTATCGTCCATATGAAAAGGTTGCGGGTCATATTTCATCGAAAATTCGATTATTTCTTCCGCACTGACATAATACTCTGGGCTATAAAAAACCTGGCCGATTTTAAGGTCATCCAGATATAATTTGGATAGCGTTATGTCCCTTATTTCACTTCCTATAGAGTATTCTTCAGCACTATTCAAATAGCCGATTGAATAATTTTCATCTTGCATATTCACGAGCCTCCCTTTCCAGCATGAACATATCCGCCGGATGCTCACAGTTCACTACTCCAATAAACTGTGTCTTCCATTCGCAACCGTCGGTTAAAATTAGCGACATTACTCGTCTATGAAAAGGCCATCCAACCGGTTTTATTTTGGCCTTGTCTCATCCGAAATTTTGTAAAAATGTCTGCATTATCAAACGATAAATAAACGTTATAACGAAATATCTGCTCAAACATTAAACCGGGCTGATGCACATAACTGTGACCGGGATAAATACGAACCTGTCCAGGTAAAATCGCCTTGAGACGTTCAATACTCGAAAACAAATTTGCAGCAGCTGTATTATTGGAACACAGCCCACATCCCTCTATGAATAGCGTATCGCCAGTAAATAGGTGCTGACCGATCCAATAACACGTACTTCCCGGCGTATGGCCCGGCGTAATTATTGGACGAATCAACATTCCTGCTGTTTCCCAGGAACGCTCTTCAAACGCACGCATAGAGGAAATAGTAAAACCCGAAGACTCCACCTCCTTACGTGATATCCACACCGGGCAATGATGTTTATCTGCCAGACACTCAGCAAGATCAATATGGTCAGGATGAGCATGAGTTATCAGTATTCCCGCCAGATCTGCATTGGCATTCTTCAGCATGGCTTCCAGTGTGTCTATTTCCCATGCCGGATCAATCAACAACGCCTGGCCCAGGCGACGGTTAAGCACCATATAGTTGTTATTAATAAAGCGACCACGACTGACTTTTAACGTCGTCACCGCAATATCGTCTGATGAAGTCGTGCGTATTAACGACGACGACACCTTCTTATTTTCCAGCCACATCGCACTTACTCCGAACCGTCAATCGTACAGAACCTCATTCCCCAACCGGGAATGAACACCAGGCATCGTTGTGTTCAAGAACCTCCAATACGTCAACTCGAACACCGGAGGTGTTATGCTGATATCACCGAACCTATTTCCGGTTAATGTAATAGTTTTCTCTAACCGTTAACGACGGAATTGAACGCGATGGCGTCAAAGGCGCAAAATAAACCGTCATCACAGGAATATCGAATTTCTCACCGATGGATTCGCCAGTGGAACAACCTGATTCACCGCGGTGATCAAGCGGCTATTTCTAGCCGCTTCAATTGTCTGTGCCTGTTTGCCCCAAAGAGACATCAATTAACTGACGACTCCCGACATTTTTTTCACGCCCTTGCAGGACAAATCCCCATCCATCAATTCTTGTTCAACCACTCTCGTCTCTGGAAGCGACAGTGATATTTCAGCACGCTTTCCACCCTCTAAGACTTACTCTTTAGGAATGATGACTTTCATGCTCTCAAAGCCATGTAAAAAGTTAGAGTAAATACGTTCCGGCTCTTCAAGCACCTCGATTTTGGAAAAACGCTTGAGAATTTCTTCCCAGACAATCGCCAGTTGCATTTCGGCAAGCCGACTGCCAAGACAGGTATGGATACCCACACCGAAGGAGAGATGCCGGCGGGCACGCTCACGGTCAATGTTGAAAACTTCAGGCTCTTCAATTGCCGAGGCATCGTGGTTGCCAGACGCATACCACATGACGACACGGTCACCTTCCTTGATGGTTTTGCCACGCAGTTCAATATCGCGGTTGGCAACACGGCTCATAAAGTTGACTGGGGGATGAAAACGCAGCGTTTCCGATACCATCGGCATCACCAGTTCAGGATTAGCCTTCAGCTTGGCAAATTCCTCAGGGTATTTATCCAGCAAGTACAGGCTGCTTGAAATGGTATTACGTGTCGTATCGTTACCACCGATAATCAGCAGCACGATGGTGCCGCGATACTGCTCCAGGGTCATCTCGCAGGTATCAGGGTGATGCGCCAGCATGGAAATAAGGTCATAGCCTGGCTGCGCATTACGACGTTTTTCCCACAGTTCTTCAAACACCTGATAGCATTTGATGGTCTCTTCCGCCTTCTGCTCCCAACTGGTCACCGGGCCATGTCCCGGCTCGAACATCAGCAGGTCAGACCAATACGTCAACTTACGGCGCTCTTCAAAAGGAAAATCAAGCAGCGTTGCCAGCACCGTTGCCGTCATCTCTTTGGAAACCCGATCCACCCAGTCAAAGGGTTCGCCAATCGGCAAGGCGTCGAGAATAACTCCCGCACGCTCACGCATGATCGGTGCCATTTTCGACAGATTGGAAGGCGCTACCGCCGGTGCTACCGCCTTGCGGTGTTTGGTGTGCTCAGGCGGGTCCATCGTAATGAAACCCACGTTCTTGCGCCGTTCATGGCCGAGCGCCTGCATGGCCTCTTCGAGTCTGTTCTTCTCTTCAATCGATTTCAGATCGATATTTTGAGTAGAGGTGAAATCGCGGTGATTGGTTCCAACCGCACGGATATCGTCCCACAATGTAATTGACCAATAAGGCCCAAACTCGCTTTCCGGTGTGAAATGCACCGGGTCTTCACGTCTGAGACGCTCGAACACCGGCAATTCAGTCGCATTCACGAAACGATCCCGACGCGCAGGGTTCAATTTCTCCAATGGGATAGCATTAACATCTTCAACAACATCCTGTAATTGTTTAGTCATTTTCATCCACTCATTACGTTTTTAAAGCGTACTACCGCACCATCCACATCTGCATCGACAGTGCGATAGCACCGGGTTGCAGAAAGAGCCAACCCTGCCCTTGCTGCAGTACGGGGACAAGCCCTTCTATTCATTCACCTGCTACTCATTTACCTGCTACCCACCGTTCACCGTAGCGGTTTTGGCGCTATCAGCCTGCACAGACTGCACAAACTGGAGCCACCCTCGCGCCAGTTCAGTCACATGCGGTGCCTTCAACACCGTAAAGTGCTGTGCTGGCCCGGCGATGGTTTCAAGTTTGTCTGCCCAATAGGCCCATCCTGCCGCATCGTCATATCGACGCTGGCGATCCGCATCAGGCTGTTTCCATGGATCTCGCACCTGAATCAGGTTCACCGGACCGTGGTAGCGCGCGGTCGGTCGATACTGCGTTTGTCTGGCGGCATAAAAGGTTTGCCACGGGCCTTGCAGCAGCCGTGAAGACGAATGGGCCGGAATTTTCCCTGCGCGGTGCAAGTGTTGGTGAACAACAGACAGCATCTGTTCAATGTTGTGGTTGGCGTAAAGCGAGTCATCAATCGCCAGCGCCATCTCTAACGTGAATCCGATGCTCTCAACATACTCGCGCATACAGGTAGCCAGGCTCGGCGTGACGGCGTCTTCCTTGCGGCCAAGAGGCGCTTCGGAATCAATCAACGTCAAAGACGCCACACAGCCGCCCTGAGCCGCCAGTCGGCTCGCCATTTCAAAGGCAACCTGCCCACCAAAGGAGTGACCAAGCAGGTGAACAGGCGTCTTCTCATTGATACCCGCCTGACGAAGCGCCGCGAGGTTACGTTCAGCCACCGCGTCAACCGACAGATCAGGCTCGCCGACACCGTCGATCCCTTTCGGCAGCAGGCCATAAACCGGCTGATCGTCAGGCAGTGCCTGTACGAACGGCAGAAAATCCGTCACGCTTGCGCCAGCCCCTGGCACACAAAACAGCGGCGTGACGGCGGCTGTACCTTTTTGCAAGGTGATAAGCGGCTTGAAATCCGCTGTTGATGCAGGCGCTGAACGTGTCGCAGGGCGTTGCACCACATCCAGCTCCGGCCCCTGATGACTGGCCTCATTAAGCGTGCTTATCGGCGCATCCGGGCTGGCGACCATCGCTTCCAATGTAGCGAGATAACCGGCGGCCATACGCTCGGCGGTTTCACGACGGAATAGATCGAGGGCATACTCCAGAATGCCCTCCAGCCCCTGCGGTTCCCCCGTCTCATCGTATTTTTCATACAGCGTGAAATAGAGATCCCACTTGGCATGTCCGCTGTGTACGGGATAAAGCTGCGCGTTCAACCCAGGAACATTGAGGGCTTCCGATGGGGCGTTTTGCAGGATCATCATGGTCTGGTACAGCGGGTAGTGAGACAATGGACGCTCCGGCAGTAACTCACTGACCAGTTTCAGGTAAGGAATATCCTGATGCCCATACGAACTGAGTGCCTGCGCGCGCACCCGTGCGAGTACCTCATTCACGGTGGGTTCGCCGGAGGTATCAACACGCATCACCCACTGCGTCAGGAAGCACCCCACCAGATTATGTAGCGCTTCATCGCTGCGACCGGCTGAAATCGCGCCCAGCGGAATATCGACACCTGCGCCAAGCTGGGTGTAATAGATGCCGAGTGCCGCCTGCAATACCATCGACAGCGTCATGTTGCGCTCACGAGCCAACTCACTCAGCCGCTGGTGCAAATCGACATTGATCTGCAACGGCACCAGTTCGCCACGATAGCTGGGTTTAGCCGGGCGTGGGTAGTCTTGCGGCAGCGCCAGCGTTTGCGGTACTCCTGCAAGGGTGGTTTTCCAATACGCCAGTTGTTCCGCATACAGGCTGTTCGCATCGTCAGGGGAGCCGAGCAGCTCGCGGTGCCATACCGCATAATCGGCATACTGAACAGGCAGCGGCGTAAACTGCGGTGCATGACCGGCAAGACGCGCCTTGTAGGCCAGAGTGAGATCTCGCGTCAGCGGTGCCAGTGAAAAGGCGTCACAGGCAATATGGTGAAATAGCATCACCAGAATATGTGTTTGCGGCCCTACCCGCAGTATTGACGGACGGAACGGCAAATCTTTCGACAGGTCGAATAACGAGGTAATCGCCGTAAACACCGCCTGTGATACCTGCCCGGCTTCCACTTGCGTGTACGGGACATCGATATGCACCTTAGCAAAGGGTTCGATGACCTGAACCGACTGGCCATCTACCACCGCAAACCGGGTGCGCAGCGGTTCATGTCGTTCTACCAGGTCGTACAACGCAGCCGTTAACGCGACCACATCCAGTTCGCCTTCAAGCGAGACCACAATCGGCGTATTAAGTGACGCACCACCACGGACAGTATGCCCCACCCACATCAACTGTTGGCTGTAAGAAATGGGCAGCAGATCCGGTCGCGGTTCCACGCGGGTCAACGGTTTGCGCACTTTGACCTGCTCATCAAGCTGTTTCGCCAGTTTCGCTACCGTCGGGTTTTCAAACAGTAACCGAACCGGCAGCTCAATACCCAGTCGACCACGGATACGGGCGATTAATCCGGTAGCCAGAATGGAATGCCCACCCATTGCAAAGAAGTCATCGTCAATGCCGATTTGCGGCTGCTGGAGTAATTCGGCATACAACTCGCACAGCACCGCTTCACGCGTATTACGCGGTGCCCGATAGACGGCGGTATCGCTGAATTCCACCGCAGGCAGCGCTTTGCGGTCCACTTTTCCGTTTGCGTTAAGCGGGAATTGCGCCAGCGCAACGATACGTGCCGGCATCATATAGTCGGGCAAGCGTGTACTGAGGTAATCCTGCAATTCTGTCTCAGAGAACGCGGACTCAGAAGCCTGCAAGCCTGCGCCAACCACGTATGCCACCAGACGTTTGCCGCTGCCGTTATCCACCGCCATCACCAGCGCATTCTCAACCAGCGGATGTTCCGTCAGACGCGTTTCGATCTCACCCAGTTCAATACGAAAACCGCGCAACTTGACCTGTTGATCGTTACGCCCGATAAACAGCACATTGCCGTCGTCCTGATAACGCACCAGATCGCCGGTACGATACAGGCGGGCGTGCGGGTCATCGACAAACGGGTCGGCGACGAAGCGCTCGGCGGTCAACTCCTCCCGGTTCAGATAGCCAAGCGCAACGCCATCCCCACCGATATACAGCTCGCCGACCGCACCGACGGGCACCGGATGCTGGTGTTTATCCAGCACATAGAGCCGGGTATTGCCGATAGGCCGCCCGATAGGAATGCTGGAGGTGTTATCCACCACATCGTGGATCGGATAAACGGTGGCGAACGTGGTGGTTTCCGTCGGGCCGTAACAATTCACCAATTTCGCCGTTGGTGCCGCGCGCAGCACATGGGCAATGATATTGGGATCGATAACATCCCCACCGAAAAACACCGCCCTGAAGCGAGGAAATACCGGAATCAACTCGTTGCTAAGCTGGCTGAACAGACCGATGGTCAACCACACCAGATTGACCTCATGGCGTTCCAGAGTCCGAACCAGCGCAGCCGGATTAAGCAAGGTATCCTGATCGATCACCACGCAGGCACCGCCATTGAGTAACGGTCCCCACATCTCCAGCGTGCTGGCGTCAAAGGCGGTATTGGCATCCAGGGTCATCCGCGTACCAGGTCCAAAGTCGCTAATACCGCTATTGATGACCAGCCGATTGATGGCATAGTGCGGCGTGACGACACCTTTCGGTACCCCGGTGGAGCCGGAGGTGTAAATGATATAGGCTGGGGCACTGGCAGAAATATGCACCTCAACCGCGTCCGCACTCGCCTGCATCACCTCCGCGCTATGCACATCGATTACCGGCAGGTTAATATCTGCCGCCAGCACCTGATGCGCATCGCTTATCAGCAAGCGGGCAGAGCAATCTTCAATAATCCATCTCAAGCGTTGTTGCGGCGCCAGTGGGTCCAGCGGCACGTAAGCCGCCCCCGCCTTGAGTATGGCAAGCGTCGCCGCCAGCAAGGCGCTGCCACGCGGCAGCAGCAACGCAACAAAGTCCCCCGGCTGCACCCCTCGCGCAACCAGCACCTGTGCCAGACGGTTGGCACGCTGCTCCAGGCTGCTGTAGCTTACCTGCTCGTCCCCCTCGATGACTGCTACCGCGTGCGGGGTCCGTGCCGCCTGCTGCTCGAACAGACGGTGAACTGGCGTATCCGCCGGATACGGTACCGTCGTGGCGTTCCAGTCAACCAGCAGTTGGGTACGTTCGCTGGGCGGGAGAATCTCCAGCTCATGCATCGGTGTTGCCGGAGCGTTATCCAGCGCATCAGCCAGGCTTTTCATGGTCTGCTGGAGATAACCCGCAATCCGTTGTGCAGACAACGGCGCTGCCGCAAGCACGTTCAAACGCAACGTCTCACCGAAGTCATCCACTGACACGCTCAACGGGTAATCGGTGCGCTCCTCAAAGCCGTGCCATTCCACCTCATCTCGCTCGCCAGTGGTATCCACGCTTTCGTCTTCAGACTGCTGGTTATGACGGTAGTTGAATAACACATTGAACAACGGGGTTGGCGGTGCAATCCCACTACAGCGTTGAGCCAGACTGAGCGAGGCGTGTTCATGGTCCAGCAATGCCGCCAGACGCTTATGCGTTAAACGCACACTTTCTTCCACGCCAACATGCCCCAAATCAAGGCGGATCGGCAGCGTATTAATGAACGGTCCCATGATCTGGTCGGCCCCTTCCCCGGCCTGTAAACGGCCAAGCAGGATGGTGCCGAACACCACGGTATCGTTGTCACTGGCGCGCGCCATCACCTGTCCCCACACCAGATGACAGAGGCTACCCATGCTGACGCCGAGACGGCGCGCCTGCGCACGCAAACGTGCGACAACGCCCGGCTCGACATTCTGGCGTAACTCCTTCACCCCAGTGTTATCCGCCGTACCGGCTGACATGCCGAATGCCAGCGTCGGTTCATCAATATCACCCAGCATCTGCCGGAAGAACGTCTCATGCTCCTCCTGCGTCGTCCCGGTGCGCACCTTAGCGATCAGACGGCGGAAGGGTTGCGGCGCAGGCAATATCTGACCACGTCCCATCAGAAAGGCGGTAATGTCCCGGATCATGATCTGCAACGATGTAATATCGTCGATCAGATGATGCAGCAGCATCAGCATCTCAAAACGCCCGGTTTGCGGGTCACGCGCAGTATACAGACTCAGCAGCGGCGCCTGAGTCAGGTCAATACGGTAATGCGATGGGTTATAACGCTCGACCAACTGCGCCATGATCGGGCCATTGGCCGGGTCCAGCTCAACTTCCGTCACCTGCACCGGCGCATTACGCAGCACCACCTGCGCGGTACGCGATACCCCGTGCGAGAAAAATGCCGTGCGCAAAATGTCATGCCGATCCACGGTCTGTTGAACCGCCTCGACATAGCGCGTCATCACCTCACGGTTAGCCAGTGAAATTCGGGCAAACTGTAGGTACGGGTCCCCTTTTTCGCTCAGTTGGTGCAAAAAGAGAATCCCTTCCTGTAACGGCGTCAAGGCATAGATATCCTGCACATTCGCCACGCCACCCGGCACATTGGCAACAATATGCGCAATATCCGCCTGGGTTAGCTCGATCAACGGCAACATATCCGGCGTCAGGTGGGTCGTCTGCGGCGTGATCAGGTTCACCGGCACCCTTGAGCCACCACTCCCGTCTTGCGAGGAGAGCGCTCTTCCCTGGCGCAGGGCGTCAACAAGAGCCGCTTTGTGCTCCCGCAACGCCGCTTTGATATCAGGGGTCAATGACCCCTTTGCTGCCTTGATGACCAGTGCATCACCATCAAGCGATAAGGCGATGTTGGCCTGATCCAGTATCTGCAAAATGTCATCAAAATCAGTCATAATCTCATCTCATCGAGTTCAATGGTACGAGCGGACAGTTCCGCCAACGTCGGGCTATCGAACAGGGCGCGGATCTCCGTGCTCAAATCGCGCTGGCGCAAATGCTCCATCAGTTGCACCGCTAACAGCGAATGCCCGCCCAACTCAAAGAAGTTGTCGTGACGTCCGATGCGTTCAACGCCCAGCAGTTCCTGCCACAACTCCGCCATCGCAATTTCAATGTCGCCCTGCGGGGCTTCATAAGCACGACGGGAGAAGGAGGAATCATCAGGCTGCGGCAACGCCTTACGGTCCAACTTGCCATTAGCAGTCAGCGGCAGTTGATCCAGTTTGACGAATGCCGCAGGCACCATGTATTCCGGCAACTGGGCGGCCAGGCTGCTGCGCCACTGCGCGATATGATCAGAGATACTCACCTCTTCGGCCTGTGCTTGCGCACTGAGCACCACATAGGCCACCAGACGCAAGTCGCCTTGCGCATCAGCGCGCGCCACGACCACCGCTTCGCTGATCGACGGCTGTTTGAGTAACTCAGCGTCAATTTCGCCCAATTCGATACGGAACCCACGAATCTTGACCTGATTATCGTTACGTCCGAGGTACTCGATATCGCCGTTCGCCAGATAACGCGCCACGTCGCCAGTCCGGTACATCCGGGCGTCGGCATCGGCGGCAAACGGGTCGTGAACGAAGCGTTCCGCCGTCAGATCCGGGCGATTGAGGTAGCCACGCGCCACGCCGACGCCGCCGATATACAACTCGCCTACGACGCCGCGCGGGACCGGACGCAAATACTGGTCCAGCAAATAGATACGCAGGTTGGCGATAGGACGGCCAATCGGCACTATCGCCGTTTCGGGCAAATCTTTCGGGCAGGTCCAGGCAGTCACGTCGATGGCCGCTTCAGTCGGTCCATACAGGTTGTGTACCGCGGTGTTCGGCAGCAGCTTGTAGCAGCGTGCCACACTGGCGGAACTCAACGCCTCACCGCTGCACACAATGCGACGCAGCGAACGGCAGGCCGCCACGCTGTCGTTTGCCAGGAACAGGTTCAGCATCGACGGTACAAAGTGCATGGTGGTGATGTTGTTGGCCTGAATCACCTCGGCAAGCGCCTGAGTATCTTTATGTGCGCCCGGAGGAGCCATCACCAGCGTTGCGCCGACCGAGAGCGGCCAGAAGAATTCCCACACCGACACGTCAAAGCTGAAGGTGGTTTTTTGTAATACGGCATCACTGCTGTCGAGCTGATACGCATCCTGCATCCACTGCAAGCGGTTGATCAGGCCACGGTGTTCGTTTTCCACGCCTTTGGGCTTGCCGGTCGAACCGGAGGTGTAGATAACATAGGCAAGATTGCGTGACGTCAGGCCCAGTTCAGCAGGCGACAAGGACTCCTTCGACAACGCAGAATCAGCCAGAGACGCCGCATCCAGCTCCAGCTTAACGATACCGGTGGTATCAAGTTCAGCAGTCACTTCACGGCCACGTTTGTCGAGCAGCAACAGCTTCGGCGCCGAGTCTTGCAGAATGTAGGCTAAGCGCTCCTGCGGATAATCAGGGTCGAGCGGCACATAGGCCCCGCCCGCCTTGATGATACCCATCAACCCCACCACCATCTCGATGCTGCGATCCAGACAGATAGCCACGCGATCATCCGGTTTCACGCCCTGTTGGTGCAGATGATGCGCCAGCTGGTTAGACAGGGCATTCAACTCTGCGTAGCTCAGTTTACGATCACCAAAGCGCAGTGCCGTGGCTGATGGCGTCCGTTTCACCTGCTCTTCGAACATCTGATGCGTATAGGCAACATCAGGATAAACCTTGTCGGTGTTATTCCATTCGTTCAACAGCAAGTGACGTTCTGAATCAGGCAAAATCGAGATCTGCTGGATCGGCGTATTAGGCGCTTCATTCAGTGCAGTAGAAATATTCTCAAGCGCCTGCTGCGTATAGGCGAACAGCAGTTCAGGGTCCAGAGAGTCCACCACCTGAATATTCAGACCCAGCGCATTGCCGTAGTCATCCACCGACAGGGTAATCGGATACGTGGTGCGTTCTTCAAAACCATCCCACTGATCAGCATCTGGCACCACCACATCCAGCGAACCGCTTTCTGATTCGCGGTTATGACGATAGTTAAACAGGGTGTTGAACAACGGCATCGAACCGCTAATGCCGCTGCAACGCAGCGCCAATGCCAACGACGCATGTTCATGGCTCAGCAGTTCCGCCAGGCGTTTGTGCGTGGTGCGCACACTTTCTTCCACACTGTCGCCATGCATATCAAGGCGGATCGGCAATGTATTAATGAATGGACCCATGATCTGGTCGGCGCCGTCGCCGGCGTGCATACGGCCAAACAAAATCGTACCGAACACCACCGAATCCTGCCCACTGATGCAGGACAGAACCTGCCCCCATGCCAGATGGCAGATACTACCGAGGCTCACCCCCAGCCGACGCGCATGTGCACGCAGGGAATCGTTCAAACGCTGGGGAACCTTACGGTTAACTTCGACTATCTCGAAATCATCCAGCATATTCACCAGGCCGTAAGGCGCAGTGGGTTCATCGATATCGCCCAGCGTTGAGCGGAAATACTGTTCATGCTCCTGTGGACTTTTGCCAAGACGAACCTGCGCAATCAGGCGGCGGAACGGCTGTGCAGGAGGCAGGGTGTGACCACGACCCGCCAGGAAGGTATGTATCTCGGAGGACAGGATCAGCACCGAGGTAATATCATCGATCAGGTGATGCAGCACACGGAACATCTCCCAGCGATCACTGCGCTTGTCATAAGCGACAAAGGCGTGCAACAACGGCGGTTTAGCCAGATCGATGCTGTAATGTGACGGGTCAAAACGCTCGGCCAGTTGTTCGGCGATAGGGCCATCCGCCGGGTCTAACTCAACGTCCAGCACATGCAGTTTTGCCTGACGCTGCACCACCTGGCACGGGGTCGATACCCCTTCCCAGTAGAAACCGGTACGCATGATATCGTGACGATCTACCACCTTTTGCACCGCCGCAAGGTAGTTATCTACCTTTTCGCGGCTATCAAACGTCATCTGCCCGGTTTGCAGGTACGGGTCGCCTTTGCTGGCCAGCATATGGTGGAACAAGATCCCTTCCTGCAGCGGTGCCAGCGAGTAGATATCCTGAATATTGCTTACGCCGCCTTCCACCTGTTCGACCACATGGTCGATATCTTTCTGGGTAAAATCGATAAGCGGCAACAGCTCTGGCGTAATGGCTGTTGTCTCAGGCGTAATCTTGTTCGCTGGGACCACCACCTCAAACGCGTTTGACAGGCGTTTCCCATTACGCAGCGCATTCACCATAGTCGCTTTGTGCTCGCGTAACGCGCTTTTAATCTCGCTGGTGAGCGCACCTTTGGCTGAGGTAATAACCAAATCATCGTTATCCAGCGATATCGAGATTTTTGCCTCTTCCAGTGTCACCAGTAATTGTTCGAAATCGCTCATTTTTTATCCTCCGTGATAATAACCTGTAATCGATGGTGATTGACGTCATGCAATGCGACGAAACGGGCAGAGCCGTTTAGCCAAAATGTGGGGAACCGCGTCTTCATCACAGCCGAGTCTCCGCAAGTTCGATGGTTCTGGCTGCAAGGTCTGCCAAAACCGGGGTTTCAAACAGCGTGCGTATCTCGATACTTAGCCCTCTTCGGCGCAACTGCTCAATCAGACGCACGGCTAGCAGCGAATAGCCGCCGAGTTCAAAGAAGTGATCCTGACGCCCGACGCGCTCGATACCCAGTAATTCTTCCCAGATAGACGCCATCGTGACTTCCATATCACCTTGTGGTGGTACATAAGCAGACCGGGCAAAGGACAGCTCATCCGGCGGCACCAGGGCGTTACGGTCTATCTTGCCGTTCGGGGTCAACGGTAACGCTTTGAGGGTGACGAAAGCGGCTGGCACCATGTAATCCGGCAATGCATCCTGCAGATGTGTACGCAATGCCTTACGACTGAAGTGGCTCTGAACCTTCCCTTTAAGCGTTGCGACATGTTCCAGCGCCGCTAACGGGTTTTCAGGCACGAACCAGTCGATCAGACACGCGGCCTCATTCACCCCGGCTTCCTGTAGATTTTCCGCTACCGACATCGCCGATTCCGGCGTACCAATGAATGACAGCTCGCGGGTATAACGCCTGAAAGCGAACTCCAGGATGTTGCGTTTATCGGCATTGGGGAGATTCTCGATGTCAATGTCCTGCTCTTTGAGCCACCCCGACAGCAAGCTGAGATGACCTTCCAGATAATCAAGGAACGGCCCTTTCGCCTGATGCAATACCTCGTCCAGATTCTCCCCCAGGTAGGTATGAATCATCACCGTCACGATGCCGGTGCTGGGGTCGAAGCCCGCTTTTTCACGCGCGACGCGGTATATGGCGATGTTTTGCGTCAGCTTTTCGATATTCTGCGTGAGCAGGTGGGTCAGCAAATGCGCGCCACTGCGGCCTGCAAACTCAAAGGTTTCTGGCGCACCAGCAGCCGTTACCCAAATCGGCAGCTCTTTTTGCACCGGCAGGGGATAAATCCGTACCGGGATATCATTCCCATGGTGATCGCGGCGAGAAACGCTGCCGCCTTGCCACAGCGTTCTCAGCTCCTCAATGCCCTTATTCATCAATTCCCGGCGCTCATCGTAGTTCTGCGACGCCAGCGCAAAATCCCGTTGATTCCAGCCAGACGCGACGCCGACACCAACACGACCATTCGACAGGTTGTCCACTATCGCCCAGTCTTCGGCCACGCAGAGCGTGTCGTGCAATGGCAACACCACGCTGCCGGAGCGCAGTTGGATGTGGCGTGTTCTGGCCGCCAGCGAGGCGCTTAACAACGCCGGATTGGCGAACAGCGCCCCAACACTGTGGAAGTGACGTTCCGGCGTCCACACGGCGGTGAAACCGTGTTGGTCGCCAAATTCCGTCACCTCGATGCAATGGTGATACCCTTGCAGGGCATCAGTATGGGCGCCGAAGAAGAACAGGCTAAAATCAAGGCTGCCACGTTGAAGCGATACCTTTTCTTGAGCATCGTCAGCATCAGCATCGTCGGTCGCTCCAGGCACCACATACGCCACCAGGCGCGCCGCGCCGGACATATCTTCTCTGGCAACCACGACCGCTTCACGCACCGAAGGATGGCTCAACAACCGCGCTTCAATTTCCCCCAGCTCAATACGGTGACCGCGTAATTTCAATTGATGGTCGGTACGCCCAAGGAATACCAGGCGGCCATCATCCATAAATTGCGCAAAATCGCCGGTACGATAGAGACGCGCCGCCGGATCGGTTGAGAACGGATCAGGAATAAAACGCTCGGCGGTCAGCTCAGGGCGCTGATGATAACCACGAGCCACCCCGTCACCACCGATATACAACTCTCCGATAGCGCCCATCGGCACCGGTTTGCCGTGCTTGTCCAGCAGATAGACTTGCGTGTTGGCAATCGGGTGACCAATCGACTGGTTGTATTGCGTGACATCCCCGGCACCAACGCGATTGCAGGTTGACCACACGGTGGTTTCCGTCGGCCCGTAGAGGTTCCACAACGACTCACCGAATGCATGGAGACGTCGGGCCAAATCACTTGGCAGGGCTTCGCCGCCGCAAAGGATCTTCAGCTGTTGGTGCGGTGTTGAATTGGCATCTACCAGCAAGCGCCAGGTGGTGGGGGTCGCCTGCATAATGGTGATGTTCAGGGTTTGCAACAGCGTCAACAGTGCGTGAGGGTCCATCGCCTGCGTGCGACTCGTCAGTACAATCGACGCGCCCGTCATCAGCGGTAAGTACAGCTCAAGCCCGGCAATATCAAATGAGATACTGGTGACGGAGAGCAAACAATCCTCAACGCCAAGGTTGAACAATGCCTGCATCCCGGTCAGGAAGTTCACCACCTGACGGTGTTCAACCATCACGCCTTTCGGCTTACCGGTAGAACCAGAGGTGTAGATCACGTAGGCCAGATGTCTGGCGTTGAGCGTCGCCACATCAGGGTTGCTGTCAGGCCGTGCTGCCCATTGCGCGCCATCATGCTCCAGGTCAACGACCGTAACATCGCTGTTCAGCGCGGAACCAAAGACTTCGCGCCCACGCCGGTCAACCACCAGCACTTTAGGTTTGGCATCGTCGAGAATATAGGCCAGCCGCGTCGCGGGATATTCCGGGTCGAGCGGAATGTAAGCCCCGCCGGCTTTGAGGATCGCCAGCAAGGCGATAAGCATCGTTTCCGTGCGTTCCGTACACAGCGCCACGCAGGTATCCGGCGTAATACCGCAAGCGATCAGATGATGCGCAAGACGGTTGGCGTGCTGATTAAGCTCGGCATAACTGAGACGAACATCGCCCATTTGCAACGCCAGCGCCTGCGGACGTTGAGCGACCTGCAGCTCGAACAACTGGTGAATCGTCACCGTTGCCGGGAAAGGCTGCGCCGTATCATTCCAGGTTTTCAGCAGTTGCTGACGCTCCTCTGGCGGCAGAATCGCCAGTTCATTCAACCGCATTGGCGCAGCACAAGACGCCGCCTCGGCTTCAAGCGCCTCCACCAGGCTAAGCATACTCTGCTGGAAGTAGCCCATAATGCGCGCACCAGACAGCGATTCAATCACCTGAACGCCGATATCAAATCCATCGTCGGCATCATCAACAGAGACGGCGATAGGATAGTTGGTGCGTTCTTCAAAGCCATGCCACGCCATGCCATCAAATTCAATACTCCCTAACACGTCCATGTCGGTTGGGCGGTTACGGCGGTAGTTGAACACCGCGCTGAACATCGGCGTCGGTGCCACAATCCCGCTGCCTTGTTGTGCGAGCGACAAGGTAGCCTGTTCATGTTTTATCAAGGCGGTAAGACGCTGATGCGCCTGACGCACGGCATCGGTGGCATTAACATCGCCCACATCAAGACGCAGCGGCAGCGTATTGATACAAGGTCCCATGATTTTATCGCTGCTTTCACCGTGCATACGCCCAGACATGACTGTACCGAACACCACGGTATCGCTGCCGCAGGCAGCGCTCAGCACGCGTGCCCAGCTCAAATGACACAAGCTACTCACGCCGACGCCAAGACGGCGGGCCTGAGCACGCAGCCGTTGAGCAAGCGACGCCTCAAGCGGACGCCGTGTTTCAGTGATGCGCTGGCCGTTGAGATGGCCGCTTTTGAGATTAAACGGCACCGATGGTTCAGTGATATCCGCCAGCATCCCGCTGAAAAAAGCCAGTTGCTGTTGGCTATCGCTATAGTGTTGCAAACGCGCCACATGGTGGCGGAACGGCACTGGCGCAGGCAAACCGTCACCCTGGCCGGTGAGGAATGCCTGAATGTCGGAGAGCAAAATCTGCAGTGAGGCAATGTCATCCACCAAATGATGGATATACATCAAGGCTTCCCAGTGTGCCTGCTCGTCGTCATAAGCCACCACCATGTGGACTAACGGCGGTTGGGTAAGATCGATGCGGTAGACAAGCGGATCGAAGCGCGCTTTCATCTGCTCTACCACCGGGCCTTGCCGGGCATCCAGGGTAAGCGTCGTTACGTGCAGACGCGCCTTGCGCAGCACGACCTGTACCGGCGTTTCTACCCCTTCCCAGATAAACGCGGTGCGCAAGATATCATGACGTTCAATCACGCGTTGAACAGCGTCAAGGTATTTATCCAGCGTCTGCTGGTGTGCAAACGACAGATGACCGCACTGCAGGTAGGGGTCTCCAGCTTCATCGAACAAATGGTGGAACAGGATGCCTTCCTGCAACGGCGCCAGCGCATAGATATCCTGAATATTGGCAACGCCTCCAGGTATGCGAGCGACGATCTGGTCTATCTGCTGTTCAGACAACGACACCAGCGGGAAATGCGCCGGATGCAGCTCAGTGGTTTCAGGCGTCACCCGATTAGCCGGAACAACGAACGCCTGCGGAGCATCCTCCTCATGGGCCACCTGTAGCGCCAGGTCAGCCAGCACCGGATGTGTGAAAATGGTTGGCACGTCGGTGTAGAGCTTCTGTTCACGCAGCATCGCCTGCAATTGCATCGCCAGCAGAGAATGACCGCCCAGCTCGAAGAAATTGTCCTGCCGACCAACCTGATGCACACCCAAAATCGTCTGCCATAGCTGCGCCAGCACCGTTTCCGTACCCGTGTTGGGGGCTTCAAAATCACGCTGCACGTAAGCACTGTTGTCCGGTAACGGCAAGGCTTTACGATCAATCTTGCCATTGGCGGTCAGCGGCAGTGATTCCATCACCACAAACGCCGCCGGGATCATATAGCTCGGCAGTTGCGTGGCCAGCACCTCGCGCCATTGTGCAATCGCCGCACTGCCGCCCTCGCCCTCTGGCACCACATAGGCCACCAGACGGGCCTCGCCGCCATCCGGCGTGATACCGATAACCGTCGCGTCTTTGATATGTTCCAGCGCCGCAATACGCGATTCGATTTCGCCAAGCTCGATGCGGTATCCGCTCAGCTTAATTTGGTGATCGCGCCGACCGAGGAACTCGATGCGCCCATCGTCAAACCAGCGTCCGATATCGCCAGTGCGGTAAACCCGGCCTCCGGCAACCCAGGGGTCAGCGATAAACTGCTGAGCCGTCAGCTCAGGACGGTTCATGTACCCGACCGCCACGCCTTCGCCGCCGATCCAGATTTCACCGGCCATACCGGGCGCGCAAAGTTGTCCCAGATTATCGACAACATACATCCGGGTATTGGCAATTGGCCGACCGATGCTCAGGCGAGTGTCCTGCGCTTTCTCAAAGCCACGCATCCAGGCCGACGACATAATGGTGGTTTCTGTCGGGCCGTAGCCATTGATGTAACGGCAGCGCTCGCTCCAGCGCTCAATCAGCCCAAGCGTCGGGGCTGAACCCGCGGTCAGAATGGTCATCCCTTGCGGCACACCGGCGGGATCTAAGTGCGTGAGATACGGCGGCGGAAACGCGGAAAAACGGATGTCGTTTTCAGTCATGTACGCCATCAACGCAGGCGGATTCTGAATCAACGCATTCGACAACAAGTGCAACTCACAGCCGCGTGTCAGGGTGCCGAAAATCTCACCGGCTGACGCATCAAAGGTATAAGGCGCGAACTGGGTAATAGGTTGTCCGACGCTAAAAATACCGATGTGTTCACACCAGGCGCAGAAGTTGATCAGGCTGCGGTGTGCTATCTCCACCCCTTTCGGCGTACCGGTTGTGCCAGAGGTATAGATAATGTAGGCAATGGTGTGCGAATCGACGATGTCGGCGGAGTTATCCTCACGCAACCCGCTATCGGTTTGCGCCTGATCCAGATAATCCTCCACGAACAACAAGGTGCTGCTTTCGTCCTCGCTAAAGTTCGACTGATCAGCCCGGCTGGTCAGCGTCCAACGCACCTTCGCATCGTTGATGATGAACGCACGGCGCTCAACCGGCGCATCCAGACCGACAGGCACATAAGCGGCACCCAGTTTGATGATACCCAGCATGGCCGCGATCAGATTCGGCGTTTTATCCATGCTTAGCACGATACGATCACCCTGCGTCACGCCGACACGGCGCAACCCCGCAGCAATCTGTTCAGCACGTCCGGCAAGCTGGCGATAGCTTAACCGCACATCGCCTGCCACCAGCGCGGTGGCATCGTTTCTGGCCGCGACTTGCTCTGCAAACAGCGCATAGAGTGAACGATCCAACGTCACATCAAGTTGCGTCGCATTCCATTCATGAATAACGCGCTCAACTTCCGCGCTATTGAGCAGTGACTGTTCGCCCAGCGTTCGTTCACTGCCCTGCACAAAGCTCGACAGCAACTGCTGCAAGCGATTGAGAATGTTCTGCGCATCGGCATCGCTGATGTCGCCGCCGCGATAATGCAGCGCGAATGACAAGGTCGCCCCGGTCTGCACCATAAGCTGCAACGGTACCTGCACAGTGTGTTTCTTCTCTACGTCTTGCTCGTCATGCACACTGATCAGTGACTCGAAAAGCGCCGGGGTTGATGAAGCACCGGCACTGTGCGAAAGCGCATCCGGCATCAGGTCGGCGTGACGCTGGTGCTGCTCAAACATGGATGCAAGATCGTTAAACCAGTCGCGCAACGCCAGACCCGCATCAAGATGCAAGCGCAGCGGCAAGTCGTGACGTTTCCCCGCATCATGGGCATTAAACCGCTTGCCAAACAGTACCTCATCTTCACCGCTGTATTTACTCAGCAGCAGACTCCACGCCGCCGTAATCAGCACATCCCAGGAGGTGGACTCACGCTGCACCAGCGCCAGCAATGCGTTACTCAGCGCCGGCTCAACGCGGGAGATGAGCACACGCGCTTCCTGCGCAGCAGAGGATGGCGTCTCGCTCTCAGTGGCATTAGCCAGACTGGCATTTGCCGTTTTTTGTGCCCCAGCAAGATATTGCTGCCAATAGGTCGCGGCAGATTCCTTACGCGACAACAACATCGTGTCCTGCATGATAGTCATTAGTCATGCTCCTTCTGTCACAACGTGCCGGGAATGGTTTTTTAAAACACTCAGCAAGTTGGATACACTTTCGGCGTTCCTGCCGAATTGATTGATAATCGCAGCGTGCTGAAAGCGCGTTGCAAAGCCATATTTGATAAACGTTGACAGCGTGCCTGTTGGGCTGAGATCAACAAAAAATGTCTGATTTTTCTCACCGAACGCCTGCATCAAACCGTAGAAATCAACGGGTTCACGCAATACTCGCCAGAAGTACTCGTTATCCCATCGTTCAACCGTTGTCCCTGACATGGCGGAATACACCGGCATCCTGGGGGCGCTTTTCGGCAAGGTGTCGACTAATGCACGGAAATCCTGCTCAATAACCGCGATCCCTGACGAGTGAAACGGTTGCTCGACAGGCAACAGCATTGAGTTAATATCCTGTTGAGCCAGACGTGTTTTCAGCGCCGACAGGCTTGCCATATCACCACTCACCACGAAGTTATTCTGGAAATTAATGCTGGCTAATTCGGTTCCCTGATACAGCCCGGCATGGGACTGGAAGTGCGCCACCGGAGCCAGCACACTCATCATCCCGCCGCCTGCGGTTTTCTCACCCAGCAAGTTCGCCTGAGACACCACCAGTTTCATGGCATCATCAAGCGTCAGTACACCGGCAACCACCGCGGCGATGCACTCGCCGAGGCTATACCCCAGCACGGCATCAGGTTCGATCCCCTCGGCTTTGAGCATACCGGTCAGACTGACGCCAACACTGAGCAACGCCACATTGGATAGCGCCACATCAGAGAGTTGCAGATGACGATGAGCATCGTCATACAGCGTCTCCAGCAGGCTGTAGCCGGTGTGTTTACGACACAGAGCATCACAGATGTCCATCTGGCTGCGAAACGTGCTGTTACGGCGATACAGCTCATGACCCATGCCGTAATACTGCGCACCTTGCCCACCAAACATAAACACCACAGCAGGGTTGGAAACCGCTACGGCGGGGGCGCCGGCAACGTTGTTGACCGCAGGCTCATGCGAAAGCGTCATCGGCTGCGCTTTTATTTTCGCAAACAGGCTGGTGAGTACCTGCCCTGGCCCAATTTCGTGCAGTTTGACGTCGCCAGACAGCAGCAGCCGGGAGATACTTTCGTACCAGCGGACTGGATGACTTATCTGGCTCGTCAACAGTTCAAGGTAATCAGATGTTGGATAATCGAGCGCTGTGTAGTTAGAAATCACCCGCGCATTGAGCGGGTTAAATGTAAAACGACGAGCAAATTCAGCAAACTGCGCTTCGATATCACGCATATAACGGGAGTGAAACGCCGCACTCACGTTCAGCTTGATATAACGCGCACCCGCCTCGGTAAACAGTGATTCACAGGCAACAATGTCGTCATAAAGTCCCGAAATGACGATTTGTTGCGCACAGTTGATGTTGGCGATATCAATGCCGCTAAACGGTGACGAAGCAAGCAGTTCCGTCACCCGATTGAGATCGATGCCCAGGATAGCGGCCATCGCACCGCGCGGCGCTTTCGACATCAGCAGACCGCGCTCTCTCACCAGTGCGACGCCCGTGGCAAAATCAAACGCCCCCGCCGCAAACAGCGCGGCAAACTCCCCCAGGCTATGACCGGCGTAGCAATCCGGCGCTTCCACGCCGTCTTGTCGATTGGCGAGAACACCGAGCGCTGAGACAACAAACAAAGCTGGCTGGGTGAACTCCGTTTCACCAAGTACACCTTGAGGATCGTTAAGGCACAACTCGCGTATGGAGAAACCGAGCACCTCATCGGCTTCGTTGACGAGTTCGGGGAAACGCTCGAACAGCGCTTTCCCCATCCCTTTCTGCTGCGATCCCTGACCAGGAAATACCCAAATTGAAGAAGACATAAATCCCCTATTACTGTTCCCTAGGATTGTCACGTAACGTTGCTTGTCTATCCCACCAACGGCTTGCCGATTCAGGATTTGATCGCTTCTGCCGGCAGATGAGCTTCAATCGTGCTGATCAGGTCGCCAAGCGTGTAAATACCGCGCTTATCGCCGTCATTCACCTTGATGTTGAGCCGCTTCTCAATCTCGTACCAGGATTCGAGCATTTCGACCGAATCCACACCGAGTTCACCACCGATAAATGCCTCCAGATCCACGACATCAGGCGTAAACCCGGTATTCTTGATGCCATTGATAATGTCGAGGACAACGGCGAGAGTGTCTTTCTGGGCGTCCATTTTTAATCTCCTTCATCTAATCCATTAGAGCGCATCAAACTCGCGCGCAATCTCAGTGAGAATCTCAACGACGTGATCGATCTCTTCTCTGGTATGAGAAGACATCACAGAGAAACGCAGGCGTTCTTTATCAGGCGGAACCATCGGGTATTCCATGATATTGGCGAACACGCCGCGTTCAAAAAGACAGCGGTTGATGTTGCCCACCACAAAGGGTTTCTTGAAGAAAACCGGGATAATCCCTGATTCTCCGCGCAGGATGTTAAAGCCTTGGGTTTCCAATTGATCCTGCATGTAACGTACATTTTCATGCAGACGTTCAATACGCTCCGGCTCGCGTTCCATCACGTCCATTGCTGCGGAAATCGCCGCAATCGTCGGTTGTGCCAAACCAGAGGTAAACAGATAAGGGTAAGAGAAGTTGCGCAGCATAAAGATATGCTCACGGCTGCCGGAAATGAAAGCGCCCTGCGCACCCAGTGATTTGCTGCAGGTGGACATACGCAAATCAACCTGACCTATCAGATCCAAATGCTCAAGCGTCCCTTTACCGGTGCGCCCTAAGGTGCCCAGACCATGCGCGTCATCGAGAATGGTGACGATATCGTTCGCCCGGCAAATCTCAATGTAACGTTTGAGATCGATGATCGAACCATCGGTAGAACGCACCCCTTCAACCGTGGAAAAAATTTGTGTCTGAGGTTTCAAACGCGCCCGAATTTTCGGCAGCATGGCTTCAAACTCATCCAGACGTTCCGGGTCAAAGGTAAAGAACGGCACGTTAGTCATTTTGATGGCGTTGATCACGCTGGCATGACTGTTCTGGTCATAGATGATGACGTCATTACGATTCATCAGCCCGTTAACCCAGCACAGGTTTGCCATATAGCCACTCGGCAGCAGTACCGCATCTTCATGGCCGGCTAATGCCGCCAGACGCAACTCAAGATCACGATGTTGCTTGGTATAACCAGAAAACGCCGGTGAACCGCCAGTGCCAATACCGTATTTTTCTACCGCTTCAACCACCTTGCTTTTGACGTAAGGATGGTTAGCCAGACCAAGATAACTGTTCGAGCCGAACACCAGAACATTTCGGAACTCATCGCTATGCAGGTCTTTGTATTCCATACGCGCATCGACCGGTCCCATGCCTTGACGGCTGAACATGAAACCTTTCTCTAATTCTTTGAGATAAGTGTCATAACGTAATTTTACGCGTTCTTTGAAAGGCTTACGCTCAAGTTCGACCAGATCATGAAAATCCATTATAAAAACCTCCTTGGTTAGTTATTCTCTCTAGGAGAATGATTCCTATTGACTGCTAAGAACTCATGATGACTAAGGCGCAATAAAGCCATTGGCCCTATACCAGGACACACACTCCTCCACCATCTGGCTTAAGGAAGAAGGCTGATAACCCAGCTCCCGTTCAGCCCTGGCACTGCTAAAGTAATAAACGCCGCCAAAGACACGCAGGCGATACGCATCCAGTACCGGCTCACCGCGTACCAGCCACGGCAGCTTTTCCTGAAGCAACGTTTTCAGATAGAACGATGAATAATGGATGTTGGGTCTGTCGGCCTTGCACGGTACAACCGCTTCAATCGTGCTGATAAGCTCGCTATAACGCGTATTGGCCCCTGCAATGAGGTAGCGCTCGCCTGACTTTCCTTTGGTTAAGGCGCTGACGTGCACTTCGCCAACATCGCTTGCGCCGCAAAAGCTGGCGCCGCCGGGGGGCAGGAACGGCAACTGGTTATGCGCCACCGCCAGCACCATGCGGCCCCACTGCATTGAGTAGTCATAACCGCCCAGCACTTCGGCAGGATTGAGGATCACCGCCGACAAGCCGCGATCACAGGCGCGGTACACCAGTTCTTCCGCCTGTAATTTGCTCCTGGCATACGGGTTTTTGGCACGAAACCCCGCCAGCACAGTCTCTTCCGTCGCCTCGGCGGCAGGGTCGTTATACGCCCCTATCGTCGAGCTGGTACTGGTATACACCAGACGCGATACCCCGCACGCCAGCGCCGCCTCCACCACTGAACGCGTCCCTTCAATATTGACCGCCGCCAGCAGCGGCCAGTCGCGGGGGTTGCTGCTGGTATTGCCCGCGGTATGAATCACGCCATCGTGCCCGGCCATTGCTGCGCGCAGGCGCTGGTCATCATGCAATTCGCCACGCACCAGGGTGACGCCGAAAGGCTCCAGAAAACTGACGTTGGATGATGCCCGTACATACGCCGTTACCTGATGATTGGCAGCGACCAGGGCTTTTACAACGTTAAGCCCAACAAATCCATTTGCTCCGGTGATCAGTATTTTCATGGTGTTTGATCTTGCTGGTTAAGTTTTTCAAGCGTTTTCAGGAAGGCTTTACGCCCCTCCCCTTTACTGCGCATCGGCAGCGCCGCCGGATTTTTATCCGGATGGCTGGCTACCCCTTCAAGCAGCATCATGAATTGCTCAAGCAGTTGAGTGAGCTGCGCGGCCTGAGCCTCGATTCCGCGGCACGCCAGACGCAACTGCACGCTGTTCTCCTCTATGCGGGCAAAAAGCGCCAGATGAAGTTGCGGTTGCGCCGCAAACAGCGCGGGAACAGCCTGATTCACATCAACCTCGTTGCCGTCAGTCAGGAGTACCGCACTATCAAACAACGCGGCATCCCCCGCCCAGTGTGTTATCTGCTCAAGCGTAGATCCGGCATGGTTAAGGCATTTTTCCAGCTGTCTCTCAACGCCTTTGAGCCAGGCCGCGGTTTTGTGCCGTCCCACCACCTGAATACGCGCAGGAGTTATCTGCATCGTTCCATCATTCACATGTCGGATCAGGCCGAACTGGGAATGCCTGGTACGCGCATGACGATTAGCGAGCAGCGCCCAGCCGGCGGCCACCACCGTCTCGACAGCAATCTCATGGCGTTGGGTACAGAGCTGCACTGCCGTTACCGTGTCCTGATCGATGTGCTTTTCCACATACAGGTTATTCTGCTGAGCCGCCCCGGCATCCTGCACGGCTGCGCCGCCGAGCAACACAGACGCCACCTGCGCGCCGACGTCCTCTTTGGTGTGAAGCTGCTCATTCCAGAACGCCCGCAATGCCGCCTTGTTCAGCGCTTCGGGGTTGCCGGTACGCAGTGTGCGGGCAAACCATGCCTGCGGCAGATTTACCGCTGCCGTCTCTGGAGCATCCTGCACGGCAGCTTCACTGTGAGGCGTTGGCGGACGCGGAGCATCCAGGAGCAACGTCGCATAGAGATCACAGGGTTGCTGCGCAAACGGATAACCGGGGAAAGACACGCGACGACGAGGCTCTCCATGGTGTAACAGGCTCCAGTCGATATCACAGCCACGGCTCCACAATGTGGCCACTTTGGCAAGCTGCTGCGTTTGTACCAACACACGGATAAAGCTTTGACCCGCCTCACCGGTAATCAACTGCGGAACATCTTTGGTGTCGCGCACATTACCGCTATACACATCCTGCCTGCTGTGTTCAGACGCTGGCTGAGCAATAAAGCATTCCAGTTTCGCCAGCAGGTCATCCAGGCTGGTCGCCACAATAGCCAGGCGATGATCCAGCGTGATACGCCCAATCTGGCTGGTATAAGCAAGGTCAGCGAGCGCAACGGCGCTGCCTTGCCGCTGAATAAAGTCACGCATCCCGGCTGCATAAGCCGCCAGCCGCTCAGCATGGTGGGCGGACAACACCACTATCTGCGCACTATGTATTTGCGCACTATGCTGTGCGTTCTCGCTACCCATACCGCCTTGGCGAGCGTGCTGCATCAGTACCTGTTCGGGCGATTCAACCACAACAAATGCGGTAGAACCGCCCATGCCGTAGGCATTAATCCCCGCCAGACGCGTGCCTCTGGCATTGGTGTGCCATTCCTGCGCTTCGCGTGGGAACAGGAACGCAGAAGTCTCATGCTCAAACGAGGTGTTGATACGATGCAGGTTGACGCAAGGCGACAGACGCCCGTGCTGCATACTCAACAGCACCTTAATCAACGAACAGATGCCCGATGCCGCCTCCATGTGACCCAGGTTGGCCTTGGTGCCCAACGCGCAGAAATGCTGTGCGTTAGTCTGACGACGCAGCGCATTGGACAACGCTTTCAGTTCAATCGGGTCGCCCAGTTCCGTCGCCGCACCGTGGCTTTCGATATAGGTCAGCTCGTTGACATCGATGCGCGCCTCGTTGATAGCGCGAACGGCGGTGTCTTCCATCACAGACAGATTCGGCAGATATTGCCCCGCCCCGGTGCCGGCATGACCGATGCTGGAACCACGCAGCACGCCATAAATATGATCACCGTCGGCCAGCGCCCGGCTCAGACGTTTGAGCACCACCATGCCGCTGCCTTCGCTCGGAATCAGGCCATTGGCGCGCTCATCGAAGGTGTACTCTTTGCCGTCTGAGGACAGCACGTTCATCTCCTGCAACAGCATATATTTGCTGGGATGCAGGCTCAGATTAATGCCGCCTGCCAGCGCCATATCACATTCACCACCGAGAATGGCCTTACGCGCGATATGCACGCTTGTCAGCGATGACGCACAGGTTGTGGCAACGCAGAAGCTTGGGCCACGCAGGTTCATCAAAAACGAAATGCGGTTAGCCAGTTCACTGACAACGGAACCCGCGCCCGGATAACGGCCCGTACGGGCGTAAATTTCGGCCATTACCCAAGTGAAGTCTTCGTTCATCGCGCCGACATACACGCCGACCTGCTGCGCGTTAAGCGCAGCCGGGGTGTAACCGGCATCCTCCAGCGCGTGCCAGGCGCTACGCAGCAAGACACGTACCTGAGGATCAAGGCGGCTGGCTTCCTCGCTGCTCATGCGGAACATGACGGGATCAAACACATCCACGTTGTTGAGGAAACCGCCGCGATTCACGTAACGCGGATTACCGTCATCCCCCGACGAAGCCACCCAACGCGCATCCGGAATCGTGGTCAGGTTTTCTTTACCCGCCTGAATAGCTGCCCAGAAATCCGCCAGATTCTCAGCACCGGGGAACTCGCCCGCCACACCGATAATCGCCACCGCGTCATTTTCTGCATTCCCTGCATTAACACTGACCACCGGCGACAACGATGCACGCCTCACACGTAAACTGAGGGTGTTCGCAGCAGCAGCTGGCATCGTCCGTTTGATAGCAGGCGCAACCGGCGCAGTAACAGGATGGCTGTCTGCCGTCTCTGTCGCACGGCGTGGCGGCGCTGCTGACAACACCTCATGGTTCGCCTGCGTTGCGCCATAACGCTCGCACAGGTACCCAGCCAGTTTGGCGGTGGTATTAAACTCAAACGGTGCAGTCTTCGGCAGTCCGTCATACTCCTTCTCAAGCACCGCACGCAGCTCCATCAGCATGATGGAATCCATCCCCAACTGCTCAAAGGTGGCATCCACCGCGATATCGGCGGCAGGCAGTTTGATGATGGTTGAGATCCGCTCTTTAAGTGCGTTTTCGCGGAGCTGATAAGCGCTGTCAGCGTGCCGTGTCGGCTCCGCCTGCGCTGGCTGGTGACGCGGCGCGTCTGCTACGACATTCACCTGCGCCTGCGGCGCAGCGGGCACTGCCGCATCGGCCTGAATACGCAGCGCACGGGCAACCTTGTTACGCTCGCCAACCGCAACCAGCAGTTCAGAACGCTGCGCCAGCAGAGCGCGCTCAAGGGCGATAATCCCCGCCTCCTGACCTAAGGCGCTCATACCGGAGAACTCAAACAGGCTGGCATCCTCTTGTTCGATGTTCATCTGGCCGCTGGCCCACAACGGCCAGTTCACAGAGAGCGTCTGGCCGGTGCGCAGCCCTTTTTGTACCATGTGGTTGCGCCATACCGCGTGGCTATCCATAAAGCGATTACCGGCGGCATACGCGCCTGAACCCAAATCACCAAGTACCGCGGAAACGGATGAGAAGTTGATAAACACCGAGATCGGCTCGTGTGCCGTGGCGCGGTCAAGTGCAACCAGACCATCGACCTTCGGCCCAATCAGCGCGTAAAACTCCGTATCCTGCAACGTGGTGATGGGCGTTGCGCTGGCGACGCCTGCGCAGTGCAGCACGCCATCCAATGCGCCGAACACCGCTTTGGCGTGTGCAACCAAAGCATCGGCCTGCCCTTCCTGCGCCACATCGGCGGCGATGTAGCACACTTCGGCGCCGTGCTCACGCATCGCAACCATCTGCTGCTGCACCGTCTCATCTGGCTGGGCTGAACGGCCACTCAACACAATGCGGGCCTGATAACGGGATGCCAGATAGTTCGCCATCAGCAGCCCCAGCTTGCCGGCACCGCCGGTTATCACATAGTGACCGCGATGGACGAAATGCAGGTGCGGTTGATTCCCCAAACCGTCGGCGTCGGGAGGAACAATTTCGCCAGGCTGACGCTGATAACGTGTTCCATTCCGGTAGGCCAGTTCTAATCCAGCCAGCGGGGTCGGACGCCGTACGAACTCCTGATAAATCTCACTCGCCAGCGCAGCGGCGTTATCCGCATTGCTACGCAAAGTGAACAGCTCGAAACGGTGGTTAATCGTCAGCAGTGAACGGGCATAACCACTTGCCGCATCATGCTGCGGCTCCACCTGATCGTCTTGTGCGGTATAGACGTTCACACAGCGTAGCGCCTGCCCCGGTTTTACCGTTTCCAGCGCCACAAACAGGTGCCGCAACGACTGCAATCCCTTATGCAAGAGCGGTGCGGCGCCCACCAGCGGCAAGTCATCAAAGTGCGTATCCGCGCCTGGCGCATGGACAATGTGGGTAGGCCACATCTGTTTTGCGTCCAACTGCTCACACAATGCCTGCATACTGGCCTGAGACTGGGTATCGACGCTGAAACGATGGTCGCCAAGCTCGGCAAACGCACTGGCGGGCGTCACGGCAATCACGCTGGCGGCGTCGCCGTAATGCGCGCGCAGCGCCCCGGCGAGAGCCTCATCATCACTGAGCACCAGCACCGCGGCAGAAGCCGCCTCGGAATCCGGTGCAACCTCCGGCAGCGGCGACGCCAGCCACTCGTAGGCATAGTACTGCACGTCCTGTGGCTTCGAGGGGTGAGACGTCAGAGGCTGTGCCGCGCTGGCGTCACTCTCCAGCCGACGTGCGGCAAAATCGTTCAAACGCGCCAGTACACGGCCCTGGGTATCCACCAGCGTAATGTCGTGTTTTTGAATCGAACTGCCCAGACTCTGGTCAGACCGATGCGATTGCGCCGGCGTCACATAGGCATAGCACTCATTGCCGAGCGGGTGGCGGAATTCCAGCTCGCCCAGAGAGAACGGCACGATAGGCGTGGCATATTCCACCGGCTCCAGCCCTACTGCCAGACAAGTACGCAACGCCCCGTCTAACAGTGACGGATGCAGATAAAACGCATCGGCATCGTGCGCCGCTTCCGGCAGACACAAATGACTCAGTGCTCCGTCTGCAAAGCGGTAACGTTCACGCGTTACCTGATAGCTTGGGCCATAGGCAAAACCCATTCTGGCAAAATCAGCGTAGATAACGGCCTGATCACCTTCGTATTGGCCGCTATTACGCAGCGCATCAAGATCGATCCATTCATCGGCAAGCGCTGTGGTACCGTGGCGATAAACCAGCTCGGCTTCCAGCGAGAGCGCATCCGTGTGGCGATTACGCACAGCCACCTGCACGCTGTCGCCGTCTGCATGGGCCAGCGCGATTTCCACGTCCACCGGCTCATCGTCTACTTCAATGGCATTCATCCACATCAGATTACGGATAGCAGCCACAGCCCATTCGTTCTCCATCGCCAGTTGGCCCGCTGCATGGATCATTTCGAGGTAGGCCGAGCCGGGCAAAATCACCCGTGCGTCCCGGCTTCCCACCACATGGTCACGCAGATAACTCTCTTGCCCGGTCAGCTGCTTGATAAATTTCTGCTGCGACAAGGTTGAGATATTTGCGTCGATCAACGGGTGCAGCGAGGTCGCACGGTGTGAAGCCTCTTGCTCTGAAGGCAGCGCCAGCCAATGGCTGCGCATCATCAGCGGCAAAGGCGGGAATGAAACCCGGCGCACCGTACCCGCCGCCTCGTTACCAGCAAAGAGTAACGGCGCGACCTGCTGCCAGTTCACATCCAGCAGGGTGCTCCACAAGCGGCCCAGACGCAGTAGTTGACGCTCCTGTACCAGGCTCGTGACCAGGTCATCAAGCTGCTTACCGTCCAGAATGGTATCCAGACGTTCGTTGCCGCCGGCAATACGCCCGCGGAAGAGCTGTTTTGCCGAGCCGTCATGGCGGTATTGCTCAAGCTGGCTGAGCAAATCGCCCAGACTGCTCGCCACCACGGCGAGGCGTTCCGTCATCGCATCGCGCCCAACCAGTGAAGAAAAGGCCAGCGAGTCAAAATCAGGCGCCGTCTGCGGTTCACGCACCGCCTCGCTGAGGAAGCTCACCATCCGGTCCACATACAGCGATAAACGCGCATCGCTATCCGCCGAGAGCACAAACAGACGCGGTTCCCCAGCCTGCACGCTGGCCGATACCAACGCCGGCGCTTCTTCTATCAGCACATGCGCGTTTGACCCACCGGCACCAAAGGCGCTCAGGCCCGCACGACGCGGATGATCAGCCGCCGGTTCCCACGCTTCAAGGGCCTGTACCACGCGAAACGGCGAGGCAGCGAAGTTAATTTTCGTATTCAGCGTTTGCGAATGCAGCGACGGCACAATCTTACGGTGGCGCATCTGTAGCAGGATCTTGGTCAACCCGGCGATACCCGCGGCGGACTCAAGATGCCCGATATTGCTTTTCACCGAACCGATGCGGCAGTGACCCGGCAGCAGATCATGACTGATCCCACGTTGCGCGTTGATTTGTGAGAAGGCTTTAGAAAGCCCGGAGATCTCAATAGGATCGCCCAACATCGTGCCGGTGCCATGCGTCTCAATGTAATCGACAGAAGCAGGTGCCCAGCCCGCACGCGCTAACGCAGTGCTGATGACGTTGCTTTGCGCTGCCTGATTAGGAACCGTAAAGCCGCTGGTTTTGCCACCGTGGTTGATAGCCGTGGCTTTGATAACGCCGTAAATCTGGTCGCCATCCGCTATCGCCTGTTGCAACGGTTTCAGCAACACTGCGCCCATCCCTTCGCCGGGGACATAGCCATCGCCACCTTCACCGAATGCGCGGCAACGCCCATCACTGGAGAGGAACTGGTTTTGCCCCAGTTGGTAGTACTTCATCGGGTGCACAATCAGATTGATGCCACCGGCTATCGCCATGTTGCAGTCACCGCTTTGGATCGCCTGACACGCCATATGGAGCGCAGTGAGCGACGACGAGCACATGGTGTCCAGCGCTACGCTTGGGCCGTTGAGGTTAAAGTAGAAAGAAACCCGGTTGGCGACCGATGAATGCAACGACATGGCCCAGCCAGATTCATGCTGTTTTTCCGTCGTTTCGATACATTGATACTGTCCCCACATCACCCCGACATACACGCCAACGCGTGATTTGCTTAACGCCTGGCGGGAATAGCTGGCATCCGACATACATTCCCATGCGGTTTGCAAAAACAGTCGCTCTTGCGGGTCCAACAGCTCGGCTTCACGGGGCGAAATATTGAAATACTGGCTATCGAACTTATCAATATCATCGATAAACCCGCCCCATTTGCTATAGACCTTGTTCTTCGGTCCCCGCACGGGTGAATAATGGGGGTGGTAGTCCCAGCGAGACAGCGGGATTTCGGTGATGCTGTCTACGCCACCGGTGAGATTAGCCCAGAACGCCTCCACGTTGCTGGCCCCCGGATAGCGGCCACTCAGCCCGATAACGGCAATGTCGTCTTGCATACCAGCCACAGCCGCCTCACCCGACACACTGCGTTTGAGAACATCAATACGGGAGTGATTCAACAGACTGGCCAGTGTCGGGCGTTCAACCGGCACAGGCGCATCAGCAGCCTGGCGCTGCCCGGCCAGCATGGCTTCAGCCCACTCAGTCAGGGTTTGATAATGGTAAACAGCCGTGGCATTGACGCCGGTGAAACGTGCATCCAGCTCATACTGCAGGTGAATTTGATTAATGGTATCCAGCGGCCACTGATACAGCGGCGTAAGCGGCGAATAACTTGCCGTTGCTGAACCGACAGCCGCCGTCAAACAATCAAACAACGCATCACAGGCCGCTGATACCGGGTTTGCCGGCTCTGCTTCAGCCACAGGCGCGGCGGCGACATGTGGCGCTGACAACGCCGCCGGTGCCGACGCCACGCTCGCTGTCGCAGGCTGCAAGGCGGCAACCTGATCCGGATAGCTCTCACAGAAGAAATCAGCCAGCGAGTCAATGTCCTGATATTCATAGAACAGGGTTTGCGACACCTCGCCAAAAGTGGCGGCCAGCTTCCCGTTCAAGGCCAAAATCATCATGGAATCCAGGCCGTAATCCGACAACTGGGTAGCCGGGCGCACCTCGCCCGCATCAAGCCTGGTGACGTCAATAATGCTGGCTATCAGGTAATCCAGCACGGCATCTCGTGCTGAACGGGTATTCACTGCCGCCGGCACCGGTGCCTCCACGCTGCTCGCAGCAGGCGCAACGCCACCGAACGCCACCACCTGCTCAGGGTAGTTTTCCAGCAGATAATCCGCCAGTGAAGCGAGATCTTCGTACTCATAGAACAGTGTCTGAGGCAGACCGTCAAAGGCCGCCGCCAGTTTTTCGTTCAATGCAAGAATCATCATCGAATCAAGGCCATAATTCGATAACGGCCCGGTGGCAGTGACTTCACCCGTCTCCAGTTTGGTCACGTCAATGACATGCGCAATCAGCGTATTGACGATGGCCTCACGCGAAGAGGTGGCACCAGCAGCAACCGGCACCGCTTTGACAGGCGCAGGCGCACTGGCGTTGTCTGCGCGCATTGGCACAGCGGCAGGTTTCGCAACGCGTGCAGATTTCATCCCCAGATGCGGCACGGCTTGTGTCTGCAATTGGGTGAGCCTGACCACGACATTACCGATGCTATCGAGCAAATCAATGTGGTAGTTTGCTGTCGCCGCTGCCAGGCCGGGGGCGTTATCACGGCGGGCATAGGCATAGCAAATCCCGTCGATGGGCTGGAATATCTGCACTTTCGCCAGCGCAACCGGAACGTCGAGCGTATAAGTTGTAGCGCTAAAGCCACCGATACCCAGCGCGGTACGCAATGCGCCATCCAGCAGTGACGGTGGCAGGATAAAAGACTGCACCACAGAGGTTATCTGTAAGCCTGCGGGGAACTTCAGCACCGACAGCGCTTCTTCGGCATGAGCATATAAGCACTCAATGACCTGAAACGTTGGGCCGAGCGTAAAACCGCGTTGCCTGAACGCTGCATCGATGTCGTTACGTTGATAGACCTGAGCATTAGTCAGCAACCTTTGTAGGTTAACCGCATCTGACTGAGGCGAGGTTTCTTCACACAAACGGCCACTGCCGTAGACATGGCGTTTCTCGCCATCCGCCCGATAAATCTCAAAATCAAGCCCACCCTGCGACGGCGCCAGCGCGATCTCTACCTCCAGGTCATCACTGGCGACCATAATCGGCTGACGCCATTGAATATTTTGCAGTTGTGACAGGAGCGGTCTGTCGCCAGCAGGCGGTAGCGCACGGCCTTGCAACGCCAGCTCGCTGGCGCTTAACGCCATCTCGATATAAGCGGCGCCCGGCAGAATGCGATTATCGCCAAGGCGGTGATCATTCAGGAAAAATTCATCTGCACGCAGCCGTTTGCGGAATGCCTGCGAGGCCAGCGTAGAAATATTGGCATCAATCAGCGGGTGCAGCGCAGCAGCGCCTGACACCGCTGCGCCCAGCAACGCCGCCGGTAAAGACGGCGCCCAACAGTCCTGACGCTGGAACGCATAACCGGGCAGCGAAACACGCCGACGGGTGCGCGGCGCATGTAACTGGCGCCACTCCACCTCATGACCATTGGCCCATGCCTCACCCAATGCGCCAAGACGCCCTTGTTTTATCCACTCAGCGAGCGGCGGCGTCGAAGTTGCCTGACGCGCATTGTCACGATGCCCGGTGATCAATCCAGACAATTGCTGTTGGGTATAAGCTCGCAGCATGTTGACCGCATCCGCCGCCGATTCTGCGACAAACGCCAGGCGATATTCATGCGCCACGCGCCCAACCTGTAGCGTATAAGCCATATCCTGTAGCGACAGCTCAGAATGCTGTTCGATAAAGGCGGCCAGTTGCCCGGCCATCGCCTGTAACGCCGGTTCACGACGGGCAGACAACAGGATTAACGCCGGTTTGTTCTTATCCGCCTCACCCGCCGCAGGCGGCGCAATATACTCTTCAACGATCAGATGTGCGTTACTGCCACCCGCCCCGAACGAACTGATGCCGGCGATACGCGGAATTTCCCGACTGACGCGCTGACCATCTTCCTCTATCACCTCAAGTACCGGGCGCTGCCAGTGTTCCAGTGTGTGTTGAACACGGAATGGTCCACCCTGAAAGTCGATAAACGGGTTGATCGCTTTTGACTGGATGGATGGCACCAGCGTTTGGTGTTGCATCTGCAACAGCACTTTGGTCAGTGCCGACATCCCCGCAGCCGCTTCCAGATGACCAATATTGGCCTTCACCGAGCCAATAGCGCAGTATTTGCTGTTGTCCCCGGCCACCGAAAAGGCTTTATTCAACCCGCTGATTTCAATCGGATCGCCCAGTTTGGTGCCGGTGCCATGCGCTTCGACATAACTGATATGCCGTGGATTAACCCTGGCCGTCTCCAGCGCATCCGAGATCAATTCGGCCTGACGTTTCGCGTTAGGCACCGTAAAGCCGGAGGTTTTACCACCGTGGTTAACCGCCGTACCGCGGATGATGCCATAGATATGGTCGCCCTCTTCCAGCGCACGAGACAGCGGCTTAAGGATCACCGCCCCAACCCCTTCTCCCGGCACATACCCCGTACCGCCTTCACCAAAACTGCGGCAGCGGCCATCCGACGAGAGGAAGTGCATATTGGATAACAGATGATACTTATAAGGATGCAGCGACAGGTTGACGCCACCGGCAATCGCCACCGGAACATCGCCGCTGCGAAGGGCATTGCACGCCACGTGAATCGCCGTCAATGACGATGAGCAGGCGGTATCCAGCGCCATGCTTGGGCCGGAGAAGTTAAAGAAATGCGACACACGGTTTGCCACCGACCAGTAAGACGAGTGAGAAGTGGTCCACTCGTTCTCCGGACTGGTGACGGCATGGAGCTGGTAATCGCCCCACATCATACCGACATAGACGCCAACGCGGTTTTCGCGCCCCGCCTGCAACGGCGCCAGCCTGTCTGCGGTGTATCCCGCATCTTCAATAGCGTGAGTGACTGTCTCAAGGAACAACCACTCGTTCGGGTCCATGATTTCCGTTTCTTTCGGGGAAATATTGAAATAACGTAAATCGAAGCGTCTGACGTCAGCAAGGAACCCGCCCCAACGACTATAACTTTTCCCTGGTGTTGCCGCCCCTTCCTGGAACCAGCGATCATCCCAGCGATCAGACGGAATATCGATGATGCAATCACGCCCTTGTGCAAGGTTGTGCCAGAACTGTTCAAGATTCTCCGCTTCCGGGTAACGCCCGGCGATGCCGATAATGGCAATATCGTCATCGTTTACAGCAGGCTGCGCGGCGCGTCGCGGTTGTGCTGTCACGGCGACCCGTTCCAGCGCAGGCGATGCGGCGTTGGCAGCAGACTTCACGACAGCGTTTACCGGCGCTGTCCCATTTACCGACGCCGTTCCCTGCAAGCCACGACAGGCGTCATGACAGTTTTCCAGCAGGAAACGGCTCAGCTCTTCCATGGTTTGATATTCAAAGAACAGCGTCATCGGCAACGCACTGCCGAATGTCTTTTTCAGCTCATTGACCAGTTCAATCACCACCACCGAATCGAAGCCATAATCACGAAAGAAACCATGACGTTCGAAATACGGCGGGATCTGTAATTTTCTGCCAAACAGGTCGGACAAATAGCGGATTACCACGTCCTGTAACGAATGGCTGTCGTCAGCATCAGAGGCCGTTGAATCAGTCGAAACCAGCGGATGCTGCTGTACCGGCTCCACGACGCCCAGCACCTCTTCAATGCGCGCACGTTCGCCCGGCACGCCGGGCATCACCACTATCTGCGAAGCCTGGCTTTGCAAGGCATAGTCAAAAATGGCGATACCGTCTTCGGTCAGCAGCGGCACAATCCCGAACTGGCTCTTAAGGAAGCCCTCTTCTTTCTCGGTAAGGCGCATCCCGCCGTCTTTCCAATAGGGCCAGTTCAGAGAGAGCGTTTTACCGCTGCGTTCTCCCTGCCGCTGCAGCGTATTGCGTTGATAAGCAAAATAATCTTCGAAGGCATTACCAAAGGCATAATCGCATTGCCCCATATTGCCCAACACGCCGGTAACCGAAGAAAACAGCACAAAAAAGTCGAGCGGCACGTCACGCGTGGCGTCATCAAGCAGCCAGGTGCCAACGGCTTTCGGGGTGATGACGCGCCCAAATGCATCAGGGCTTTTACGCAGAATAAAGTTATCTTCGATGACGCCAGCCGAGTGGATGATGCCGTTCAGCGTGCGGCCCGATGCGCGGATCGCCTCGATCAACCCCTGAACGCTGTCAGGATCGCTCATGTCACATGCCAGATAAATGGCATTGCCGCCAAGCGCATTAACGGCATCAAGTTGTTGCTGCCGCGTTTCATCCAGTGCAGAACGCCCGCTCAAATAAACGGTTGCGTTGTAACGCGAACACAGGAAACGAGCAAAAATCAACCCTAACGCCCCTAACCCGCCCGTAATCAGATACGTTCCCTGCTGGCGCAATGTTGCCGGCACGGATACCGGTTGGTTAATCGCATCCGTTGTTTTCGGGCTTAACGGTGCACGCGCATGTGCGGATAACGGCGCATCCGCGACAAAACGGCGCACCAGACGCACGCCCTGCACATAACGCACATCGGCATCTTTGGAGGCGTCACTAAACTCGGTTTTGATTAACGCCGGGATAACCTTGCCCGTCTCTTTGTCGCCGTCAATAACCTGAGCGTAGTGCACCACACGGCCAATATAAGCGGGCTTCTCAACACGCAGCGTACGGTAAAAACCACTGATGGCAGAGATATCCGGCAGGCTCTCGCCGCCAGAATGGAAATGGACAAAGCGCGCCTTCTTAACCTTACGCATCATGGCTTTCGTTAAGGCAAAAAGGCTATGCGGACCATGATTCAAACGCGTGACAATATCATCGCTACCCTGTTGCGGGTTGACCCACAGCACGCGCTCAAACGTTGCGCCCTGCAACAACAATGCCTCTACCGCCGTGATAAAATCGTCATGATTGCCGGGACGAACCCATGCGCTATCCGCCGCTTTAGCGACATCCAGCGTTGATGCCAACAGAATCCGCTGCATCTGCGGCGGATTTTCTGACTGTGCTATCAGGTTTGCCAGCCAGTCAACATCCTGCTCATGGCCGACCAGCACCACCTGATCCATCGGCTCATCAGCGTCTGACACCGCTTTCTCAATCCAGTACGGCTGATACAGGTTGACGGCTTCAGACAATGCAGGTGATGAAGGCTCAGCGTTAGTCCGCTCTGTTGCGGTAAGGCTGTCATCAAGAACACGCAAACTTAAACCGCGGAAGATCAGCGCCACGCGCTCAGGGTTGTTCGCCTCGCTGACATGAATATCAACCTTGAAGACCCCGTCACGCATAGCGTGCTCGTCAGACAAGGTAATGGTCGCGCTCATGGCTGAACTGCAAGGATGCAATAACTCCAGCCCTTCCAGCGCAAAGGGAATGACCAGCGAACCCGGCTGATTCTCCTGCCGTGATGCACGCCGTTTTTCAGTTGCCCAGACCACCGCCGCCTGCAAGGCGCCATCGGCCAGAGAGGGATGAATAACAAAGTCAGTGCCATGCGCATTCGGCAGCGCCAGATGTGCAACACAGGTGCGTTGATCGAAGGTAAGCTGGCGAATTGATCTCAATCCTTCGCCGTAGCACATCGCCAGACTATCAAGCAGTTGGTAGCAGGTGGTTGCATCGCTGGTGTGCGCATCATCAGCCATCAGCGTGGTCGGTACAACAGGGCGCTCTGAATGGGAAAATCCAATCATGCCCTGGCAGTAAAGCGTTTGATCGTTGTCGAGAACCTGAAATAACCACGATTTGCCAGGCTCATGCGGATCAAGCTGAATGTATATGTCCGATGCCGCATCGTGAAACTCAAGCGGTCTTAACCAACTCACCTGGGTGAAATGTAAGGTGTTGGCGTCTTTGACATCAATCGCATCCGTGAAAGCGGCGCGAACCAGCTCCAGACAGGCGACTCCCGGCAGTATCGTTTGACCGCCGATCCGATGACCAGCAATAAAAAACTCATTCCCCTGAAGCAAAGCCTGATAACGAGAACTTCCGACATTCACCACGCGGTGACGCTGGGCACGCAAAGCCGAGCATGGTGAACTGGCCTGATGACTATCGCTAAGCCAAAAAGAGGTATGAATAAACGGGTAGCCAGGCAGTGCGATGCGCTGTGGATGGGCACCATCAAATAACCGGCTCCAGTCAAGTTGTACACCACGCTGATAATACTCACCCAGTTGCTGCAACATCTGGCTTGCCGCCTGAACATCAGCGTCACGCATCGCTTCAAGCAGTGCAGCCCCTTCAACACCGGCCTTTTCCACCTGTTTCGCGTCATCTGCGGTCTGCTCTTTTAGCTCCAGTGGGCCTTGTTCAACCGCGTTGGCTAACGCCTGAATCATCGTCTCAACATCACTGCCCACGACGCTATAACGATAAGCAAAGTGATCACGGCAGGTTAGTAATGTCGCGCTCACGTCACGCAACGATACGTCAGGATGCTCGCTCAGCCAGTCGATCAATTCTTTTTGGCGTTGCAACAGCGCCGCCGGGTTTTTGGCAGACAGCGCAATTAAATAAGGGGCATCGGTTGCAGGCTGGCTCGTCTGATGCGGATGGTTCGCCGACTCCGGGGCTTCTTCCAGCACAATATGAGCGTTAGTCCCGCCAAATCCAAACGAACTCACTCCCGCCCGACGCGGCGTGTTGGCATCGACACGCGGCCAGTCACGGACTTCATCAACGAAGAAGAACGGCGTTGCGGTGGTGTCAATTTTAGGGTTGATCGCAGAAAAACTGCGTAATGGCGGCAGTTTACGGTGTTTAAAAGCCTGCAATACCTTGATGATGCCAGCGACGCCAGCCGCCGCTTCGAGGTGGCCAATATTGCTCTTAACCGAGGTTACACCGCAGAAAGCCTCGTCCAGCGTCGATCCCTGTTGCCGGGCGAGCGTGCGGAATGCGTTGGTCAGCCCGGCAAACTCGATGGGGTCGCCCTTCGGTGTTCCTGTGCCATGTGCCTCAACGAGACCAATGGAACCCACAGGCACCCCCGCGTGGGTGTTCGCAGCAACGATCACATCAGCCTGTGCTTCGGCGCTCGGATAGGTGAGAGTATAGGTTGTGCCGCAATGATTAACCGCACTCCCTTTGATGACGCCATGAATAACGTCACCGTCAGCCAGCGCGTTATCTAATGGCTTGAGTAATAACACCCCAGCCCCTTCGCCACGGACATAACCATCAGCCTGGCTATCAAAAGAGTGACAGGCGCCAGTCGGCGACAACATCCCCATTTTGGCAAAAGACTGATGCCGGGTGGAGGTTAAAATAAGATTAATCCCCCCACTAATAGCAACCTCACAGTCTCCGCTAGCGATGGCTTGAATGGCATTGTGAATGGCATTTAATGAGCCAGAACAGGCGGTATCAATGGCGACGCTTGGGCCATGAAAGCCAAAGAAATGTGAAATACGATTGGCAATAATAGATGTCGCAGTACCCGTGGAATGATGCGCCTCTATTGGCGCCTGGGTATTTTCTTGCAGTTCTTTATAATCGTTATTGAAGACACCAATAATAACGCCGACTTTCTGACCCCGCAGCGCTGACGGAGGAATACCGGCATCCTCCAGACAAGACCAGGTAAGTTCCAGCATGATCCGCTGTTGCGGATCCATGGTTTCTGCAACTTTAGGAATAATCCCGAAGAATTGGTTGTCAAAACCATCTACGTTATTAACAAGGGCAGCCCACCGAGCTTCATGGTCATCCGGCCACTTTAAAGATTTTCGGCCATTAGGCAACGCAACGTTATTAGCGTCTGAAATTTTAGAAACCGAATTGCGGTGATGTACGATATTTTCCCAAAACTCATTGTAGTTGTTTGCATCAGGAAACCGACAAGAAATCCCTATAATTGCAATATCCATATCCATTATCCATATCCATATGTTTATTATTTCTCGCAAGAAATGATGTAGCCAGCGCTATCCAATACTCTAATTGGATTTCCGGCCTACCAGAGCCTAATAATAAGCAACCTTATTAAAGGTAAAACATTACAAAATAAAAAGGATGCGTCTTACCCCTTTGAAACCACTTTAAAAATCCCCCATTGGATGTCGTGCCAAAATCACAACAACGGGTTATTTTCTTTTCCTTTTCAAGCGTGTAACAAATTCAAGGGCATACTCTGGCAGATCAAATAACTTGATATTCCATTACCATTAAACAAACAACATTGAGGAATATTGCATTAAAAACATTCACCCACCTAATACAATTTTATTCTTCTTTTTTTCAAAATGTTACTAAATAATACAAACAAGGCTTTTGGAATAAATTGAAAATATAACCACATGATTTATATTGTTATTATATTGAAATAAAAAAACATATTTTATGATAAGTCCGGGATGTAAAACGACAATAAAGAATAAAACACACAAATAAAATCACAAACCGGGAATAATTTACATGAAATTAAATGTTGATTATTAATTAATGTATTAGTGCATTCACCAGGGCAAAGTCAGATACTAAACATTCTTTTGTAATAGACATAAAACTGACACTAAAACGCCACTTAATCGTCATCAAAAAAAAAGCAGCAACCAATAATTAGCAGGCAAATCTAGTTCGTCTTATTACGTAGCAATCAGGTAGATTAACCGAGATGCATACATCATATAAAACAAAATTATACGCGTATTACATAAAAAACCGGGAAAGGAAAACAGAAAACGCCATCCTTTATGAGAAAAATAGAGCAATACTCTGTCATAATAGAATCTAATTCTCTCAACCAAATCGAGCGTAGCGTTAAAATTATTTTATTTGTTCAATAAAAGCCCGTCAGATACCATACAGGCGATTGCCATTCTTACTGGTGATAGCGTTGTACATTAACACACGGAGTGATTATGTTAGAAATTGTGACAGGGACGCCATGGTGGGTGTTGGTAATTTTAGCTTCAGCCACATTCTATTGTATGACCTTTTGTTTTCAGAAAGATGTTAGCGTTAAGCTGTTGTTGCTTATTCCAGGCTGCTTTATGATTTTTTCAATAATATCATTACTGCAGCATGGCAACATACTCATTTCCTGTCTCATGTGGGTATCAGGCTGTATAGTGGGTGGCATGGTAGCCAATCGACTTTTTTCATCTCAAACCTATCGCCCAGGTCGTAAGGAAGGCACGGTAACTGTGCCAGGAACGTATTCTGTTATTACAATTTTTTTATTCTATTTCCCTTTCCGCTATTATCTCGGCTATCTTCAGGCTACCTCGGTTGATCATATCCTTAGCAGCCCGATGGTTCTGCTATTAGCGCTAGTCTCCGGTGGTATTGTCGGTTTCTTCACGCTTCGTGCCTATATTATTTTTTTGCGCTACAAAACATTACGCTACAAAACAATGAATATAAAAAAATAGCTTAACGTGTAATAACGCTCAGTGCTTTTTGGGGCGCGACATGTTTATACCCAAAATAAGTCGAGTTGCAGACAACCCCGCTCACCTGCAACTCGGATCATGACGACTATAACCAGCATTCCAGCACGGTGACGACGACCTCAACACACGACCTTGACCAATGACAAGGCGCTACTGGTGTCAGCCTCTTTATAATCAAGCCCGTTTGTCTTCTCACTGGTGTGAATGTATGGCTTATCAACTTAACCTTAACTGGCCTGAATTTTTAGAAAGATACTGGCAAAAACAACCGGTTGTCCTAAAAAACGCCTTCCCGAACTTCATCGATCCGATTACGCCGGATGAGCTGGCCGGCCTGGCCATGGAACCGGAAGTAGACAGCCGTATCGTCAGCCATGTCAACGGCGAATGGCAGGCGTGGAATGGGCCGTTTGAGCAGTTTGATCATTTAGGAGAAACCGACTGGTCCCTGTTAGCTCAGGCGGTTAACCATTGGCATGTACCGTCAGCCGAACTGGTGCGCCCGTTTCGCGTACTACCGGACTGGCGTTTAGACGATTTGATGATCTCCTTTTCCGTACCGGGCGGCGGCGTCGGACCGCATATCGACCAGTACGACGTATTTATTATTCAGGGTATGGGTCGCCGTCGTTGGCGCGTTGGCGATAAGCTGCCGATGCGCCAGTTCTGTCCGCATCCGGCACTGCTGCATGTTGATCCTTTCACGCCGATCATTGATGAAGAACTTGAACCGGGCGATATTTTATATATTCCGCCGGGCTTCCCACACGACGGATTCACCTTTGAAACCGCACTCAACTACTCGGTCGGTTTTCGCGGACCCAACGGCAGGGATTTAATCAGCAGCTTTGCCGACTATGCGCTGGAAAACGATCTCGGCGGCGAACACTACAGCGATCCGGATTTAACCTGCCGGGAACATCCAGGCCGGGTGGAGCAGTATGAGCTTGATCGCCTGCGTACGATGATGATCAACATGATCAATCAGCCGGAAGATTTTACACAATGGTTCGGTCGCTTCGTGAGTACTCCGCGCCATGAGCTGGACATTGCTGCGGCAGAACCCCCCTACGAGCCGGATGAGATAGCCGATGCGCTGCTGGCCGGCGAAGTCCTTACCCGCTTAAACGGGTTACGGGTACTGCATATCGGAAACCATTTTTTCATTAATAGTGAAAAATGGGATACCGTCGCTCCGGACGCTGCCGATGCACTGTGCCGTTACACCACTATCGGTAAAAAGGAACTGGGTGAAGTACTGCACAACCCGGCTTTCGTTGCCGAATTAACTGGATTGATCAATCAAGGCTACTGGTTCTTCGACGACGACGTTGCGGACGCTCAATAGTGTGATGAAAAGAACGGCAGTTATACGCAACGTCTGCTAGAGTAAAGTTTGAGCAAAAAACGCCGATATTATTAAAGATGCTGGTGCAATACACGGCCAGCATATCGGTACTTCCCCAGCCCCAGACAATAGGATAATCAAGATGGATGCATCACAGATTGCAATGCTTTCCACTGGTCTTAGTAACATGCAGCTTAGCGGTGAGCTGAGTACCACTGTGTTGAAAAAATCTCTGGATAATCAAAAAGACACCGTAAATAGCCTCATCCAGTCGATTCCACCACTGCCTGCCAATCCGGCAATTGGACGCAATATCAACACCACTGCGTAATGGCCTTTTGTCTTATCAGGAACGCCGTAGTACTGGTTTCCCGATAAAACAGGCTTTGCAAACCCGGCGCGTCATACAACCCGCCGGGTTTCTTTTGCGGCCTCAGAGGCGACCTCGACAGCCCGTTATTCGGATAAGCCAGGTAATAAAGCAACACACCTGCAACGTGAAATATGACGGGTATATTTGAGTAGTTTCCACATTCTGCCTTCAGGAATGAAAATCAGCATGACAGTTTCTTTTTTATTTCCAACTTGCGGTGGGTGACATCAAATTCAACATTACATTGATAGCTATTATTTTCTACTCAATTATCACGTGGTGGTTCGCCCGTGGCGTAAGAAGTCAACATCTCACTTATAGTAAATTAAAACACATACCGTATTATTTGCACGTTACCTATATCCCTGCCAGGCAATCTCTTGCATACATAAAAATCAATTCAAAAAAAATAAAAAATTGATGCTTGTCACATGTGTTTTTATATTTTTTATTCGTACGTCACAAATAATCATGATGGAATTCTCCTTTCATAATCAGAGAATAAGACGGATGACTCACCCCAAAGATTATTTTTCAAAACATCGTTTTATTTTAATAAAATTTTTTATTTTTTGTTCTATAGTAATCTCGATACTTTCAGGAAGTACCCGCTTTTATTTATTTCTTTCTCTCAACTGAATGAGAGTCAATACCTGTGGGATTTACAAGGAGATTGTATGTTTAAGTATGTATTGCCTCTGTGTGCACTCGCTCTGGCGGCACCATCGCTTGCGACCCAAACCACACTGATGTTGTCCCAGAAAAGTGATGTCAATTATCTGGGCTGGTCTACCGATGCCAGTAAAGTCGTGCGTCAGGAAGTATATCGCGGCACAACCAGTAATCCTGACCTGCGTGAACGCATCGCCGTGCTGGATGCAGAAACCCGCACCTTTAACGATGCCGATACCAATAGCGGCGTCAACTACTGGTACTGGGTGGATGTTGTCAGCGACAATCAAAGCCAGACCGTTTCGAATGCCGTGACCACCGCACCGAGCACCGGTCCGCTGCGTGCAGCGAAAGCCAGCTCTGAGTGTAAACCGGGCGCCACATTCGAAAACCGCACCGTCGATTGCGGCGGCGTGACCATTGGTACCTCCTGCCCGAATGACAGCGATAAACAAAAACCGCTGATCATCCTGAAAAACGCCACGGTGAAAAACCTGCGCATTTCGGCCTCCGGCGGTGCGGATGGTATTCACTGTGAAAGTGGCGACTGCACCATTGAAAACGTCATTTGGGAAGACATCTGCGAAGATGCCGCAACCAATAACGGTAAAACCCTGACCATCATTGGCGGGATAGCGCATAACGCCAAAGATGGTTACGGCGGAAAACCGGACAAAGTGCTGCAACACAACTCCAAAAACAGCACCACCGTGGTGAAGGGCAACTTTACCCTGACCGGTGAACACGGAAAACTGTGGCGTTCCTGCGGTGACTGTTCCAACAATGGCGGCCCACGCTTCCTGAACGTCATCAGCGCCACCGTTAACGGCACCATTGACAGCATTGCCGGCGTTAACCGTAACTACGGTGATGTGGCAACCATCAGTGGTCTGAAAATCAAAAATTATAAAGAAGGCAAACCGCCAGTCTGCGAGGAATTCAAAGGCGTGGTGAAAGGCCAGGGGTCAACGGAAAAATACGGTGAAAAGTGGGACACCGCCAACTGCAAGGTGAGTCATTCCGGCGTCAGTAAACTCTGACAGGGTCATCTGACCGATTGAAACACTACACGGGCTTCCATAAGTATCAATCAGACAAAGACCGGGTTCGCCCGGTCTTTGTTATTGCCGTACCTGCAGGGCGATACGGCTCCGTCATCGTTAACGCATTACCCGACAGTGACGCACACCGCCAGCGTTCCAACCCGGCGAATCGCCTGATGCAACTGCGACTCCGTCACGCTAAACGGCATGTTCGCCATATCCGGCGCATCAATCGAGGCACGAACAATCTCCGCCAGTTCGTCTGCCGACAGATCCGGGCAGATAGCCTCCAGCGTCAGCGGCACCGCACAAGCATGAGCCAGCCGAATCGCCGCCAGCAACTCCTCATCGCTGCGTTGTTCCAGCGCCAGCAGACACAAATTGCCGAAACCGACCAGCAAGCCGTGACCAAATTCACGGGTTTTATCACAAACGGTAAACCCTTCATACAACGCATGGGAAGCAGCCGCATGAGCGCCGCTGGCCATCAGCGATGTCAGCCCGGCAAACAGGAAAATGGCATCCAGCACCTGGTCCAGCGCATCATTGGGTTGCCCATCCATCACCGCGCGACAAGCCGACTCACCGTACTGTTCTATCAAGCGAAAGCAGATCTCGCTGTTAGCACGTGACGACGCGGCAAAACCATTGCTATTGTCACCCTTATCAATCGCGCGAAATTCATACCACTTGGCCAGCGTATCCCCCAACCCGGCAGCCAGCCAACGCAGTGGCGCACCTACCAGCAGCGCGCTGTCTATCACCACGGCGGCAGGCGCCACCGGCAGGTGATACAAATCATGGAAATGACCGTCATCATGGTAACGTACCGACAGCGGCGTCACCGCCGCACAGGTGGCGGCAATGGTCGGCAACGTCACTACCGGAATGCCGCACTGAAACGCCACCGCTTTTCCCGTATCCAGCGCTTTACCGCCACCGACCGCCAGCACCACATCGCTGTCCGTTTCACGCACCCGCGCGCACAACCGTTCTATCTGACTGACGCTGCACTGCTCACCGGACCACTCCACCGCCGTCAGCGTTACCCCGGCCTGCCGCAGTTGCTCAATGATCAGAGTCTGCGTGGCCGCCAGAGCCTGATGCCCTCCTGCCACCAGGACCCGACTGCCGAACCGGGCGCAAACGTCGCCCAACTGTTGACTCACCCCGGTGCCACGTAACACGGTGGCTGGAAAGAAAACCTGCTGCATTATGATGATTCCTGTCTGCTATCGTTATAAAACATAGAATTAACCGCAAACTATTACTATAAAACAGCACAGCAAACATCAGATCATTGTCTTATCGATTCTGGCCTGTTCGGTTAGCATCGCTCAGGTGACGTCCCGCCGTCTCGCAAGCGTACGGGACCCACCTCGCCGTGTTATTTCACCATCGGCAAATTCAACTGATGCGCCGCCGCACAAGCTTTGGCGACGTCGTAACCGGCATCAGCGTGGCGCATCACCCCGGTAGCCGGGTCGTTCCACAACACACGCGCCAGCCGGGCATCCGCCTGTTCGCTGCCGTCGCAGACAATCACCATTCCGGCATGTTGTGAAAAGCCCATGCCAACGCCGCCGCCGTGATGCAGACTGACCCAGGTCGCGCCGCCTGACGTATTCAACAGCGCGTTGAGCAGCGGCCAGTCTGATACCGCATCCGAGCCATCCTGCATCGCTTCCGTTTCCCGGTTGGGCGAGGCCACCGATCCGCAATCCAGATGGTCGCGGCCAATAACGATCGGCGCTTTCAGTTCACCGTTACGCACCATTTCATTAAATGCCAACCCGGCCAGATGCCGCTCTCCCAGCCCCAGCCAGCAGATGCGCGACGGCAGCCCCTGAAAAGCGATGCGTTCACGCGCCATGTCCAGCCAGCGGTGCAGGTGGTGGTTATCCGGAAACAGTTCTTTGAGTTTGGCATCGGTCTTGTAGATATCTTGCGGATCGCCAGACAACGCTACCCAGCGGAACGGTCCTTTGCCTTCGCAAAACAGCGGACGGATATACGCCGGAACGAAACCGGGGAAATCAAAGGCGTTACGCACGCCCTCATCCAACGCACGCTGGCGAATATTGTTGCCGTAATCCACCGTGGGTACGCCCATGTGGCAAAAATCCAGCATTGCCTGCACGTGTACTGCCATCGACGCACAAGCGGCCTTGACTACCGCTTCCGGATGGCTGGTGCGCTCCTGCTGCCAACGTTCCACACTCCAGCCTGCCGGCAGATAGCCGTTGAGCGGGTCATGGGCGGAGGTCTGGTCGGTGACGATATCCGGTTTCATCCCCCCCGCCTTGGCGCGTTTCACCAGTTCCGGCAACACCTCGGCGGCATTGCCGAGCAGGCCGACAGAGATAGCTTTCTTCTGCGCACAGGCATCGGCGATCATCGCCAGCGCCTCATCAAGGGTATTGGCTTTATAGTCGAGATAACGGGTACGCAGCCGGAAATCGATACGGGATTCCTGACACTCCACCGCCAGCACCGACGCACCGGCCAGCACGCCGGCCAGCGGCTGCGCGCCGCCCATGCCGCCAAGCCCGGCAGTCAGAATCCATTTGCCGCTCAGATCGCCGTGATAGTGCTGGCGGCCAGCCTCCGCGAAGGTTTCATAGGTACCCTGCACGATGCCCTGCGCACCGATGTAAATCCACGACCCGGCAGTCATCTGTCCATACATCATCAGCCCGGCTTTATCCAGTTCATGGAAATGTTCCCAGGTAGCCCAGTGCGGCACCAGATTAGAGTTGGCAATCAACACCCTGGGCGCATCAGCGTGGGTACGAAATACCCCGACCGGCTTACCGGATTGCACCAGCAGCGTTTCATCCGCTTTCAACTGGCGCAGGCTGGTCAGAATAGCGTTGAAGCAGTCCCAGTTGCGGGCCGCCTTACCGATACCGCCATACACCACCAGATCTTCCGGCCGTTCGGCCACATCCGGGTCAAGATTGTTCTGGATCATGCGGTAGGCGGCTTCGATCAGCCAGTTTTCACAGTGCAGTTCGGTGCCATGCGGCGCACGGACAACACGAGCAACAGAAGACGTCGTTGAAGAAGAGGTGGTCATGGCAAATTCCTTATCAGACAGAAGCCGGAGCAAAGGCATAACTGGGTAACAATGCAGTGATAACAGACGGCCAGCGATGACTGCTGGCCCACTGTCGCATCAGGTCAATATCGGTCGCCATCAGGCGGTCATGGTCTAAAAACGCTACCTGTTCACGCACCTGTTCCAGTTCACGTTCCAGTAGCGGTGAGCTTTTCAGTGGGCGATGGAAATCGATGCCCTGTGCCGCGGCCATGGCTTCAATCCCTACCACAGTGGCGGTGTTAAAGCACATGCTGCCGAGACGGCGGGCGGCATAGGTCGCCATCGATACATGGTCCTCTTGATTGGCGGAGGTCGGCAGGCTGTCTACACTGCCGGGGTGAGCCAGCGACTTGTTTTCCGACGCCAGCGCGGCGGCGGTGACCTGAGCTATCATGAAGCCGGAGTTGACGCCGCCGTCATTAACCAGAAACGGCGGCAGCCCGGACAACGTGCTGTCCAGCAACAGCGCCATGCGCCGTTCAGAAATAGCGCCGATTTCCGCTACCGCCAGTGCGATGATGTCAGCGGCAAACGCGACCGGCTCAGCATGAAAATTACCGCCGGAAATGACCTCGTCGGTTTCCGGAAACACCAGCGGATTATCCGACGCGGCGTTGGCTTCGATGCACAACACACGAGCGGCATGGTGTACGTTGTCCAGACACGCGCCCATCACTTGCGGCACGCAACGAATCGAGTACGGGTCTTGCACCCGGCCACAGTGGGCATGTGACTGTAAAATCTCGCTATCTGCCAGCAAAGCGCTGACCGCCGCCGCTACCGCAATCTGTCCTTGCTGGCCACGCGCCTGATGGATGCGAGCATCAAACGGCTTCACCGAGCCTTTGATTGCCTCCAGTGATAGCGCGCCCGCCACCAGACCGGCGGCAAACACCTGCTCAGCCTCGAATAATCCGCGCAGCGCCAGCGCAGTAGACACCTGGGTGCCGTTGAGCAGCGCCAGCCCTTCTTTCGGCCCCAGCACCAGTGGTTTGACGCCCGCCCGCGCCAGCCCCTCAGCCGACGGGATCAACACGCCATCGACCCGCGCCTGCCCTTCCCCCAGTAACAGCAGCGACAGGTGCGCCAGTGGTGCCAAATCGCCGCTGGCGCCCACCGAGCCTTTCTCTGGAATACAGGGCATTACCCCGGCGTTAAACAGCGCCAGTAAGGTGTCGATGACCTGCAACCGCACCCCGGAATGCCCACGCGCCAGACTAATGATTTTGGTCGCCATCACCAGACGCACCACGTCATCCGGTAGCAGATCGCCAATGCCGACACTGTGCGACAGCACCAGATTGCGCTGTAACTCCGCCAGCCTGTCAGCCGGAATGCGAGTCTGGGCCAGCTTGCCAAAACCGGTGTTGATGCCATAGACCACCCGGTCCTGACGAACAATGCCTTGCACCGTTTCCTGTGCTGTCGCCACCGCTGTGCGGGCTTGTTGTGCCAGCGTCAGGGTGACATGTCCCTGATACACAGCGCGCAGCGTGGCGAGATCCACCGTGCCGGGCGTCAGGCAATAGTTTCGGGTTTGTGACATATATCTAATCCTGTATAGACAAGTAAGACTAAAAAAAATCCAGCTGACTTCATTTCCTATTATCCAGCCGGCCCGTATGTCTCATCCTGCTTTCCCCGACAGACGCGCCCTTCAATGCATCAGCGCCTGTCAGGCTTCACCACGAATCACCGTCATTCCCACGCGTTGCGCGCTATAAATTCCGGTGAGATTTTAAGTGTATAGCCGCCTGGTCGGGGAAAATCCACCGTCATGTTGGTTTTACGCCGACCTGTTGCAGCATACCGGCTCCCGCTTCTGTTCGGGAAAGAAAAAGGCGGTCACCCTCAAGTGTATAATCTTGTCTATACAAGCAAGAGCCATGCCAGAGCATGGCGAGAATGCAACAACCGGCACAACAGCGGGAAAAACATCGGAAAAAGCGGTAAGTAATAGCGGGGTTGACGAATCCGAACAGCGGCAGGTTGCTCTATCATTGTGCACCCTGCCCTGTTTTAGGCCACAACGCCGATATCATGGCGTGCATGGTACGTATGACAGCATCAGTCGGCACGCAAGCCAATAAAACCATAATACTGAGACGGCCCGGTTATCGCCTCCGCCCCTGCCTGTTTCACGCGTTCCAGTACCGCGTCGCCAGAAACATGGAACTGCCACGCCCGGCTACCCGCGGCTTCAGCATGTTCTTCAGCCGTGAATTGTCCGGCCAGCTCCATCGCTGATGTAAAGGCCGTCATATCCGGCAGATAAGCCGTGAAACCATCGCCTTTCAGCGCACTGGTGGCGATCCCCAGCCAGTTGCAAATTGATGCTTTAAAGTGAATGTCTTCGCGGTCTGCCTGACGAGAGCGTTCGATCAGCGCTTGAGTGTCGTTATCCACCAGCCGGTCTGAAACAATCAGCGCCACACCTTGTTGCCATGCCTCCGGCGGACAGTCTTTGTTGGCCTGCCGCAACGGAATATGTGGGTTTATCTCCATCGGGTAGATACGACACACCAATGGCCGCCGTTCATAGATCCGGCAGCGCAATTCCTCGTCCAGATGCCGACAAGGGCCAGGACTGTAAGCGGCGAAGGTGATAGCAATAAATGCTCTGGTATCGCCGCTTATCACCTCACAGGAACGCGACTGAGCATGATGGCGCTGTTCTGGTTGTATACCGATGCCATTTTGCAAAAAACCTTCGACCAGCACGATGATTTGCCCACCATCCTGCGCCCATTGCTTCGCTTCAGCCAGGGTCAGAGGAACATGATGACCCGTGCAGCATTTGCCGCACCCTACGCAGGAAAATAATGTATCCATTTGATGATCGACTCTTATTTAAAATACGTACACGAATCCGCAAGCAAATTGATGGCAATGTTGCCTGAATTCCACACTGATGTTCAGGATTTCGTAGATATATCGTCAGTATAACGTCAGGGAGCGATGTTTTTATATATTTACCAACGAGAGGGAGTTATCACATCGCAGGTTGTCTATACAGGACTGCGCCTTGTTCGCTACACTGCGCTTATCAATCGTCTTTGAGGATAACGCCTTGACCGACCAGCAAACGGCTTCCCAGCTCGCCGCCGCCATGAGTGACACCCCTGCTCCCATCTATCAGCGGGTAAAGCAAGCTATTATCATTCAGATCCGCAGCGGCGTCTGGCAACCACACCAACGCGTACCATCGGAAAGCGAACTGGTCAGTGAACTGGGCGTGAGCCGTATGACTATCAACCGGGCGTTGCGGGAACTCACCAGCGAAGGATTTCTGGTACGTATGCAGGGCGTGGGAACCTTTGTGGCGGAACAAAAGGCGCATACCGCGATGCTGGAAGTCCACAACATCGCCGATGAAATCGCCGCACGCGGTCATCGTCACAGCAGCCGGGTGCTAGTGCTGGAAACCCTCAATGCTGACGGCGATCAGGCAGCGCAACTGGATATCAATCCCGGCCAACCGCTGTTCCATTCACAAATTGTGCACTATGAAAACGATGTGCCGGTACAACTGGAAATCCGCTACGTCAACCCGCAGGCGGCACCGGACTACCTGCAACAGGATTTTACCCGCGCCACACCGCACAGTTACCTGAGCCGCGTGGCCCCGCTGACGGCTGGCGAGCACCGGGTCGAAGCCGTCGCTGCCGAACCACGTCAACGTGACCTGCTGGCGCTGGGCGAACAGGAGCCTTGCCTGTTAATCCGCCGCCGCACCTGGCACGGTTCGCGCATCGTCACCGCGGCCCGGTTGTTCTACCCCGGATCTCGTTATCAGTTATTCGGGCGGTTTGGCGGCTAGGCAGCATCACTTGTCGCCGTTGCGTCGGTATCGGTACGCAGGGAAAAAACACCTTGTGGTATGGCGGCGAAAGCGCCACATGTGGCGCTTTCGCCGCCAATACATGAAGAAAGCAGATGGAGCCGACCTTGTTGCATCACGAGGGGAGACAAGTTCCACATCAATGCCGAAACCACCTACTTTTTATTCTGTTTGGCTATGTTACGCGTCGTGTGATTGTCAGGTATGTCAGAGCGCAAACGACAACGCTATTATATACCCGTCATACTTCAAGTTGCAGGTGCATTGGCTGGTCAAATCGTTCCCGACGAATTTGTCACTCGTTTGCCGCGTTACAAGGTTCTAACGAGCCTTGCCCTAAAGGGCCAACGCATGGCGTTGTTCAACACGCGAGCGTGTTGTCCTACAACTCGAATTATTTAGGCTATAGCGAAGATAATATTGACCAAAAACTTAACAATGCTGAAATAAGAAAATTAATCAATCACCACACTTAACATTCACAGAGATATTAATTAACATAGAACAGCTAAAATGCACCAGCTTCAAACACCGCCGACGGTAAAGAAACAAAAATGAAAAAGCAATCGAATAATAATTAAAAGCATAAAAATCATTTAATGCTTTTAATTTACCCACCAATGTGATCACCGATCAATTTTCACTGACATGAACACGGCTATTTTATCCTGAGTAGAAGTTTATTAATAAGGGGAAAACCGTGTTTCAATTTCTTATTGAGTTACTCAAAGACGCCGCCATATTGGTGAGTCTTTTCACCATGTTGGGAAATATTATTCAAAAGAAGAATATCAATGAAATTATTACTTCAACAATCAGAACCTATCTTGGTTTTGTCATTCTTTTCGCCAGCGCGGATTTGCTCATTTCTCCATCATTGAGTAATTTTTCGAAAATATTCCTGACAGCCTTTCACGTTCAGGGCATCGTCCCTAACAACGAGGTTGTTATCGTTGTCGCCATGGAAAAACTGGGCAAGCTCTATTCTTCAGCCATTGCCGCCGGGCTTATCGGCGCGATGTTTTTCAACATTGTGCTGGCTAAAATCACCCCACTGAAATATATCGTCCTTTCCGGGCACCATGTTTTTTTCATGGTAAGTTGCCTGACGATTATTGCCATGCTGCACGGCATCTCTGTTTCCAACTCAGCCATGCTGGCTACATTTATTACCGGAATATGGTGCGTTATCTCTCCCGCCTTGCTGGTGCGTTATTGCCGACAAATTGAAAACTGCGACGAGCTGCGACGGTCCGGCGATTTCTCCATCGGCCAGTTTGGCTCCACCAGTTATATGCTGGCGGGCTGGTTGGGCGAAAAATTCGGCAATAAAGAAAACGACGCAGAAAAACTGGCTATTCCAACCAGCATCGGTTTCTTAAAAGACAAACAAGTTTCAACGTTCTTCGTCATGTTATTGTTTTTTGTTGTCTCCTCACTGGTCGCCGGTGCTGATCATGTGCAGGCGATTGCAGACGCCAGCCATAAAGACCATAGCCATACCAACATCTTTTTGTTTTTGCTGAAACAAGCCGGGTTATTTTCTGCGGGGGTTTATATGTTGACCCGTGGCGTCCATATGTTTATCGAAGAACTGATTCCGGCGTTTAAAGGCATCAGCGATAAAATCATCAAAAAATCCATTCCGGCCATTGAAATCTATTCACTGTTTCCCTATTCCAACAACGCCGTTTTCATCGGTTTTATCTGCTGCACTATCAGTGGGTTCCTGACCATGATTCTGTTGCCGGTATTCGGTTATCCGGCGATGGTTCCCAGCCTGCTGTTTACCTTTGCCAGCGGCGGCGGCGCAGGCATCATCGGTAACGCCACCGGCGGCATTCGCGGTGCGGTCATCGGTGCAGTGGCCTGTGGCATTATTTCTATTGCCGGCTCAGCCTTTATTTTCCAGCCGATTCACGACGCAGGCGTTGATGCGCCGACCACCTACTCGACAACCGATTTTACGTTGCTGGGCCTTTCGCTGCACAGCGTACTGTCACTGTTGAATCGCTAAAAACGTCATCGCAACAAGCGTTATCACTCACAACATTTATCACTCAAAACATTGATGCGGCCTGGTGTAATCAGGCCGCCTGTCTGTTTAAATAGCAGCACGTAACACCGTTTTCCTGCGGCTCGTAAGCAATCATCAACCTTCCTTTCGTCTTGCGATGGTATAGTTGCCCGGATTGCCCCACAGGGTACGGCTGGGCTGTCTTTATCTGTTTTTATCTGTGCAACCCTCTCTGTACAACTATGACTGACGGAATACACCATGTCAGAGGCCATAACCACCGGCAGCGAGCCGAGCAGTTCCTATAAGTATCAGATAATACTCTACTATTTCATCACATCATTGGCTGTGGTTGTGGCGACCGGCTGCGCGGTTTTCCTTATTATCAGCAACCTGCTCTATCACGACGTCGCGGATAAATCAAAGAATCTGGCGCTTATCCTCTCGCAAGACTCTGCACTCAAGCAGGCCGTCGAACATCGGGATCTGGCGGCACTGCGTAACCTTATCGATCAGCGCTACGCTCGCAGTGATGCGGATTTTATCGTCATCAGCGACCCGGATAACATCCGCCTCTACCATCCGGACCCAGCTCTGGTAAACCGGACCATAAGTGATAGCGGCAATGTTGATCTGTTGCACGATGGAAAAAGCTATACGGACAACAACACCGGTTACTCCGGCGCGTCCGTCAAGACCCGCGCACCTCTGTTTCTTGATGAAAAATACATCGGCTATGTGTCGGTTGGGTATACGGAAGCACACCGCCGGAACCTGCTGGAGGATTATTTCTCGCCATTCTTCGGCTTGCTGATCGCCGTCTTTATCCTGATCTTGCTAAGCGGCGTATTTTCCTACCGCCTGTTGAAAAAACAGATGTCCGGCCTGACGCCGGAGATGATCAATTATAAATACCAGGTACGCCGAGCCATTCTGCACGCCATTTACGATGGTGTGATCGCCGTCAGCCCGGAAGGGCGCATCATTGCCATCAATAACGCGGCTAAAAAGATGCTCGCCATCGACCATCCCAACGGTCCGCTGACCGGGCATAACATTACGGATTATGTCGTACCGGCTGATTTCTTTTTATCCGACGAGCGTCAGGAGTGCCACGATGTGGATGTGGCGTTCAATGGCTCGACGTTTATCGCCAACCGCACCATCATCCTCAACCAGCAGGATGAGTTTGCCGGTTTTGTGATCAGTTTGAGAGAAAGAACCAATGAAACGCTAATGACCAAGCAGGTCAACCACATTAAACATGAAAGCGAAGAGCTGCGAGTTATCAGCCACGAATTCAAAAACCGGCTGGCCGTTATCTACGGCTTGCTCCAGTTGGGGGAATATGAGCGGGTCAGTCAGTACGTCGCACAGGAAAATGCCCAGCTCCAGCAGCTTTATGATGCCATCATCAAGTCCTTTCACTGCCCCTGTGTGGCCGGGTTGATACTCGGTAAGCTGGGGCGAGCGAGCGAACTGGGCATCGATCTGCGAATTGATCCGCTCTCCTATTACACCGGAACGGATGCGCCGCTGAGCGCCGAAGAAATGGCCTGCATCATCGGCAACCTGCTGGATAACGCGCTGGAAGCCACGGTGAAAATGCCCGCTCATGCTCAGTCGATTGAGCTTTATCTTAACGACAGCAGTGATGAAATCGTCTTGTCGATTCAGGATAATGGCCCAGGACTCGATCACATGGCGATAGACGAACTGTTTATAAAAGGCACTACCAGTAAATCTGGCCGTCACCACGGCGTAGGGTTGTATCTGGTGCAGTCGCTGGTGCAAAAGGCCCAGGGCGTGTGTCTGGTTGATACCGACGACGACAACGGCGGCGCGGTGTTTTCCGTTTATATTCCCAAGATTTAACAGATAGTTAGAAGATTAACGCTATGGCAAACAAGATCAGCGTATTTTTGGTTGAAGACAATCACGATATGGCTTTCTTCATTGAAAGCTTCCTCAGGAAACATCCTGAATTCCTGCTATTAGGCAGTGCAGATACCCTTGCTGATGCCCGGATAGCTATCGCGGCCCAAAAGCCTGACCTCGTGATGCTGGATAACTACCTGCCCGATGGCACGGGAATCGACATGATGAAGCACCTGCGCGCCACGCAACCGGAAGTTGATGTTATTTTTATTACCGCCGCCAACGATATCGATACCATCAAAACGGCAATACGGCACGGCGCCTGTGACTATCTGGTCAAACCGTTCATCCTGGAGCGGCTGGAAGAAGCACTGAAAAACTACCTGATGTTCAACAAAAAAGTAGGTCAGAAATCGCATCTGCAACAGGAAGAGATCGACCGGGTAATACGACAAACCCTTCCTCATAGCGCGCCAGCCGGATTCACCTATCCGAAAGGTATCGACGAGCTGACGCTCAATCAGGTGCGAGCGGCGTTTTCCGGCGAACACACCCAGCACACCGCCGACAGCCTGAGCGACCTGATTGGCATCAGTAAATCTACCGCCCGGCGCTATCTGGAATACTGCAAGAATATTAAATTGCTGGAAGCACATATTCAGCACGGCACCGTCGGGCGTCCCCAACGATTTTACCGGTTAACGTTTAATTAACTGGCCTGCCTCCCCGGTTCCTGTTCACCGTTATTCGCGCGTTTCTGAGCTGCCCTGCCCGTTCGGGTAGGGCAATTCGTCCCAACCCAAATCCTGATGCCGTAGCACGGCTACCGCACGGGCGATATCCGGCGCCAGCCAGCGATCCTCCTGCCAGACGTCAACCTGCTGGCGCAGCCGTTGCCAGGCCAGTTGTGTTCCCACGCCGGCGTTATTCGGACCGAGAAAATCCAGCGCCTGCGCCGCCAGCAGATATTCAATAGCCAGCACCTGCCAGACGTTTTCAGTCAGCTTCAGCAATTTGAGCGCCGCCGGGGTGCCCATACTCAGGTGGTCTTCCTGCAAGCCGGAGGTGACAAAGTTATCGACCACCGCAGGCTGGGCCAATAAGCGGTTCTCACCACAGAGTGAGGCGGCCACATACTGGGCGATCATCATGCCGGAATTCACCCCCGGCTGAGCGACCAGAAACGGCGGCAACCCGCTCACCAGCGGATTAATCAGCCGGTCCAGCCGGCGTTCCGCCACGCCTGCCAGTTCGCATAACGCCAGTGCCAGACTGTCTGCCGCCAGTGCCACCGCTTCGCCATGCGGGTTCGCCTGCGATATCACCCGCCACTGCTCCGGCGTGCCCAACACCAGCGGATTATCGGTGGCGGCATTGAGTTCCATCTCGATGCGTTGCGCCGATGATGCAAACTGATCACGGCAGGCACCATGAATTTGCGGCATGGATCGCAGGCTCAGCGCATCCTGCGTCCGAATGCCTTCGCTCTGGGCAATGATCCGGCTCCCGGCCAACAGGGCGCGCAGGCGCTGCCCGACCTGTTGAATACCGGCGCTCGGTTTTAATGCCAGCACCTCAGCGTCAAAGGCGACTGCCTGCCCGCGCAGCGCCTCAAAACTCATCGCGCCGGTCACATCTGCCCAGTCCAGTTGCCGCGCCGCATCATCCAGCGCCAGACAAGCCAGTCCGGTCATGCACGGCGTACCATTAACCAGCGACAGCCCGTCTTTCGCCCCCAGCGTCACCGGCGTGACGCCAATACGCTGCAACGCTTCCGACGCAGGCAGTAGCTGACCTTGCCATTCCACTTCACCGACGCCGATCAACGCCAGCCCGATATGTGCCATATGCGTGAGATAGCCGACCGAGCCTTGCGATGGCACGCACGGTGTCACCCCTTGATTGAGCAGCGTCAGCAACGCCTGCACGATATCAGGCTGAATCCCCGACTTGCCGTGACTGTAATTGGCAATCGCCGCACACAGGATGGCGCGGGTCTGTTCGACAGGCAGCCGCGGCCCTACGCCGCAAGCGTGACTAAGCAAGGTATTGCGCGACAGCCGCGCCAGATCCGCCACCGGCAAGGCCACATTACATAACGCGCCCAGCCCGGTATTGACGCCATAGGCCAGCGTTTCGCTATCCACAATCTGTTCGACGATACGCCGTGATTGGTTCATGCGGTGCCAGGCCGCCTCACTCAGGCTAAGCTGTGCGCCATGGCGGGCCACCTGCACCAGTTCACGCCATGTTAGTGGTGCATCGCCCCAACAAATCTCGGTAACCATAGTGTTCCCCTTACACCGTCTGGTGACTGGCGATAAATTGCTGAAAACGCGCCGAACTGTCGCCGCCGAACATGGCTTCAGGTGCGCCCTCGCAGTCAATCCGCCCCTGATGCATGAACACCACCCGACTGGAAACATGACGGGCAAACCCCATTTCATGGGTCACCACCAGCATGGTGCGCCCTTCTTCGGCCAGCCCGCGCATCACTTTCAGCACATCGCCGACCAGTTCTGGGTCCAGCGCCGAGGTCGGTTCATCAAACAACATCACCTCCGGCTCCATCGATAACGCTCTGGCAATCGCCACCCGCTGCTGCTGGCCGCCGGAAAGTTGCGCCGGATAAAAATGCCGCCGTTCATACAGCCCGACCTTCGCCAGCAACGCCTCAGCCTGTTCGACACAGTCGGCGCGCGAGCGCCTGAGAATATGCAATGGCCCTTCGATGACGTTTTGCAGCACCGTCATATGGCTCCACAAATTGAAATTCTGGAACACCATCCCCAATCGGGTACGCAGCCGTTCCACCTGACGCCTGTCAGCTGCGATCTGGTGGCCGAGTTTATGACGCTTCATCAGGATCATTTCACCACTGACGGCAACCGTGCCGTCATCTGGCGTTTCCAGCAGGTTGATGCAACGCAAAAAGGTACTCTTGCCCGATCCGCTGGCACCCAGCAGCGAAATCACCTCGCCTTTGCGTGCATCCAGCGAAATACCTTTGAGCACCTCAAGCGCGCCGAATGACTTGCGGATATCGATCATCGATAAGGTGATGGGGGCGGTTTTATTCATGATCTCTCCCAAAAGACGTCGGCACAGCGGCCAGATTTGGCGACAACGCACGTTCCAGCCAGGCAAACACCCTGACAATAATGAAGTTCAGCAGCAGGTAAATCAGCGCAGCGCAGACAAACACCTCCAGCGTGCGATACGTGCGCTGGATTACCTGCTGTGCGACGCCGGTGACATCCCACACCGTGACCAGACTGGCCAGCGCGGTGGATTTGATCAGCAAGATCGCCTCGGTTGACCAGGCGGGCAGCGCGTGACGCAACGCCACCGGCGCAATGATGCGGCGCAGCAGCAGCCAGCGCGACATACCACACGCCAGACCGGCTTCAATCTGCCCGGCGGGAACAGACAATAGCGCACCGCGCAGAATTTCTGCGGTATAACCAGCGGTGCACAATGCCAGCGCCAGCACGGCGCAACTGAACGGATCGCGCAGTACCGGCCAGAACAGGCTGTCACGCACTACGCTGAATTGCCCCAGCCCGTAATAGACCAGAAATAGCTGGATCAGCAGCGGTGTCCCGCGAAAAATCAACATATACAGACGAGCAAACCCGCTCAGCGGCCAGACAGCGCTCACCCGCATCGCCACCAGCAACACCGAAAGCATCGCCCCGACAGCGAACGAGGCAAAAAACAGCCCCAGCGTCACCGGCAGCGCCGACAGTAACCGCAGGAATGTTTGAGTCAGAAAGGCAATATCAATCATGACGGCTCCTGCATCGCTTTGCGCTGATAAGGCTGGGACAAGATCCGCTCCAGACGGGCAAACGCCGTATTGGAAAACACAGTCAGGATCAGATAGATAGCCGCACCAGCAAAGTAGAACAGAAAATAGTCGCGGGTCGAACCGGCGGCCATCTGGCTGGCGCGCATCAGCTCGATAATGCCGGTGACCGACACCAGCGCTGAATCCTTCAGACTCATCTGCCAGACATTAGACAAGCCCGGCAGGGCAAAGCGCATCACCTGCGGCAGCAGAATCCGCCATCCGATACGCCAGCGCGACATCCCCATCGCGCTGGCTGCCTCCAGTTCACCGCTACTCACGGCCAGACGCGCCGCGCGGTACACCTCGCCCTGATACGATGCGGAAATTAACCCAATCGCCAGCGCGCCAATCAGGAAAGGCGGCAGTTCGATAAATCCCTCGGCACCGAACCAGCGCCCAATCTGCGTCAACACACCGGAACCGCCAAAATAGAACAGATAAATGATCAGCAGCTCCGGAATGCCACGAAATACGATGGAGTACGTCTCCACCGCCACGCGCCAGAGTCGGCGCGTGGACAGTTTAGCCGCGGCAACCACCGCGCCGACCAGAGCGCCGATCAGCAACGCGGCCATCGTCAGGCACAAGGTGGTCAGCGCGGCCATCGCCAGCAGGCCGCCCCACCCCTGATCGCTGAAATCTAACAGGGCCAGCATAGTGTTTCCTTCAAGTCTTAGGGAGTGACGTCCGTTTTGAACCATTTCTCGCTGAGCGTTTTGACTGTTCCATCCGCCAGCGCCGCTTTAATCGCGGCATCGAATTTAGCCTTCAGCTCCGGGTCGCTTTTACGAAAGCCCAACGCTTCCCCTTCTCCCCAGATAGGCCCGGTCAGCTGCGGGCCACCTAACGTCAGGCTGCTGTTTTCCGGTTTGCTGAGGATGGAATTGGCGAAGGTGACATCGTCAAACACCGCATCAATGCGACCTGCCTGTAAATCCAGAATGGCATCGGCGGACGCGGTGTATTCACGCACGGTGGCGACATCCCGGAAATAGGTGTCGATAAACGGCGTATAGACAGTGCCGGAAGCAATACCGATGGTTTTGCCCTGTAACGCGCGGCGCAGGCCCGCTATCGCCGGTTTAATCTGGGCAGGATCATCCGTCAGCTTAATCATCGCTTTGTCTGCTTCGACAGGCAGCGCCAGCTTACCTTTGACGGTAATAAAACTGGCCGGGGTGGAGGCATAGGGAAGGGAGAAGTCCACCACTTGCTTGCGCTCCGGGGTAATCACGATGGCATCCATCATCACATCGAACTTACCGGCCTGCAGACCCGCTATCATGCCATCCCAGTTTTGCACCACCAGTTTGCACTGGATGTTCATCCTCTGGCACAGGAGAGTCATCAGCTCCGGTTCAAATCCACCCAACTTGCCGCCGGGCAAGGTAAGGTTCCAGGGTTCATAACTGCCTTCCGTTGCGATAGTCACCGACTTCCACTCTTTGGCCTGCGCGCCTGCGCAGAAAACAGCCGACGTGCTTATTACACATAAGGCAATTACAGACTGAACCAGCTTGCTCTTTTTCATGTCTTCCCCCTGGTGTTTACGCTTCAAAGTCATTACATGTATATACAACACCAGATAAGCAGCAAGATTCGGGCCATGATTTCAGTCGATGGGGAAATCCGGGTAGATAAATTCGGCCAACCCCGCCCGGCAGCGGTGAACAGGAAGTCGCAGCACATCAGGGAAACACATTCGCAGGCGGCGCCACACATTTACAGGTTGCACCGCGCATTTACAGATTGCACCGCACTATTACAGGTTGCACTGCACAATGGCGGCGCCCAATGATTGTGCATCAGGACGATGCACAGAGCGGGTTATCGTGCGTGAATTGTGGCAAGCAGTAAGACAGCATTGTCGTCATCTGGCGTCCAGCATGTACCTGATGACTGCCACCATGCCCCCTCTCCGGTAGCCAGTCGGTGTGTGTTCGCACACCAGTGGCCTGCCAGTACATAGGCGATGCCGCCGGTATCTGGCGTCTGCATCGCCGTACCCCTGACCACCGCAACGTCCGCCCGATAGCAGCGCCTATCCACCATAATATTGAAGTCCAGACTGACGCCGCCGCACAGCCGCGCGGTGATCGCCTGTTCGCCGCTAAAAGCGAACGGCTGATGCAGCGTCAGCCGATGCCGCCAGCCCTCGCCGCACAGGTCTACCCCCTCCCCGGACAACAGCGTTATCACCCGATCAACACCGGGGAAACAGGAAAAATCACCGTCTTTCTCGATGGTGGCGATACTGGCGCGCCAGGCAAAATCACCGTCGGACTGGGCCGACGTTATCCGGCAAATCTCGCGGGTTTCGCCGCCGCCGTTTTTCCAGCGGCTGACCGAAAGCGTATCCAGGCTGAAAGTTCGCATCACATCACCGCCTGCAATGTTTTCATCACGTCGATAAACCGGGCGTCGATATCCTCATCCAGCGCGTGCCGCCCCTCTTCGATAACCGGTTTGCCCGCCACCCACACCTCGTGGATTTGCTGACGATCACCGGCAAACAGCCAGCGGTTGAGCAGGCTGTTATCCGCCACCGCACTCAACAAGGCATCCTCGCGCAGTACCAGCCAGTCGGCACGCCAGCCCGCGCTCAGTTCGCCAACCGGTACCCGACAAGCCTGCGCGCCACCCTGCAACGCCTGAGCGTACAACAGGCTGCCTACCGCCGCTTGCTGCGCCGTCACCACCCGGTTACGACGATGATCGCGCAGCCGCTGCCCGTATTCCAGCCAGCGTAGCTCCTCTACCACATTCAGCGACACATGACTGTCAGAACCGATGCCCCAGCGCCCACCCAGCGCCACGTAACGGTCGAGCGGGAAAATACCGTCGCCAAGATTAGCTTCGGTGGTCGGGCACAATCCGGCCACCGCCAGGCTGTCGGCCAACCGGTTCAGTTCCTGCTGATCCAAATGCGTGGCGTGCACCAGACACCAGCGGGCATCCACCGCAAACCGATTAAACAACCACTGCACCGGGCGTTCACCGCTCCAGTTCAGGCAGTCATTCACCTCTTTTTGCTGCTCAGCGATATGGATATGCACCGGCAGGCTGCTGTCAGTCGCTTCCAGCACATCTTCCATCTGGTTCTGGCTGACTGCCCGCAACGAATGGAAACACAACCCATGATTGAGCAACGGATAAGACTGAATCAGTGCCGCCAGCGTTTCCTGCTGGCGCAGGTAATGGTCTACATCCTGAATAAAACGCGCCTGCCCCGGCTGCGGCGGCTGTGCGCCGAAGCCGCTGTAGCTGTAGAGCACCGGCAGCATAGTTTGACCGATGCCGACCTGCTGCGCCGCCGCCAGCAGATGACGCAACATGTCATTCTGACGGTACGGTTTGCCGTGCGGGTCGTGGTGCAGATAGTGAAACTCCGCCACCTGACTGTAGCCGCCCTTGAGCATATCGATGTACAACCGGGTGGCGATCACCCCGACCTGCTCCGGCGTCAGGTTCGCCACCATGCGATACATCAGGTCACGCCAGGTCCAGAAGCTATCCTGCGGATCACCCGCCACCTCCGCCAGCCCGGCCATCGCACGCTGAAAAGCATGTGAATGCAGGTTGACCATTGTCGGTAGTACGATGCCGCTGAGCCGCTGCGCGCCTTCTGGCTCCGCCTGCGGCGTAACGGATTGTAAATACCCCTGTTCATCCACTTCCAGACGCACATGGCGCGCCATTCCCTGTGGCAGTAACGCACGTTCGGCAAAATAAACGGACATAGCAAGATCCTGTCGGTGATTGTCATCAATAATATTGTATAGACATATCTATACACCAAAGTCAGCAACGCAGGACATAAGGCTTTTTTATTCCGCAACGCAGCCGCTACTGTGACGGAGAAAGTGAATAAGAAATTCCTATTCCGTCACAGCTTGCTGAAATGCTGTGGTGGCGTATAACTTGTCTATACAAGACTATAACAGCAAGGGAATACACGATGACGATACCGTGCGACAGCCTGTGGCTGGGTGCTGATCTGGTCACCCTACGCGGTGGTCACTATCAGGTGATTGAGGATGGGGCGCTGGCCGTCACCGCCGGGCGCATCGTCTGGCTGGGCGCACGGCACACCTTGCCCGACTTCGCGCCGTCACAGGTCACCGATTTCGGTGGCGGCATCATTACACCCGGTTTGATCGACTGCCATACCCATCTGGTATTTGGCGGTGATCGCAGCGCTGAATTCGAGCAACGCCTTAATGGCGTCAGTTATGCCGATATCGCCGCAGCCGGCGGCGGCATTCTTGCCACCGTCAACGCCACCCGCGAGGCGAGCCACGACAGCCTGCTCACTTCGGCGCTCATCCGCTTAAGGCCACTGCTGGCTGAAGGGGTGACCACGCTTGAGATCAAATCCGGCTATGGGCTGGACATGGACAGCGAGCTGAAAATGCTGCGGGTGATCCGTGAATTGGGGCGACAACAGCCGGTGCAGGTTGTTTCCACCTGTCTGGCCGCCCACGCCATTCCGCCGGAATTCAGGCAGCAACCGGAGGCGTGGATCGATCTGGTCTGCCGCGAACTGCTGCCAGCGGTGGTCAACGAAGGGCTGGCCGATGCCGTTGATGCCTTCTGTGAGCATCTGGCGTTCAGCCCGGCACAGGTAGAACGGTTGTTTCAGGCCGCGCAAGCACATCAGTTGCCGGTCAAACTCCATGCCGAACAACTCTCATCGCTAAACGGCAGCGCGCTGGCGGCCCGCTTTCAGGCGCTGTCCGCCGATCATCTGGAATACGCTACCGAGCAGGACGTGGCGGCGATGGCCGCAGCAGGCACCGTAGCGGTGCTATTGCCCGGCGCCTATTACCTGCTGCGGGAAACACAATGCCCGCCGGTCGAACGGTTTCGCCGCTACGGCGTACCGATGGCTATCGCCAGCGACTGCAATCCCGGCACGTCGCCTGCGCTGTCGCTACGGCTGATGCTCAACATGGCCTGCACCCTGTTTAGGCTCACGCCGGAAGAAGCGCTGGCCGGAGTAACGCTGCACGCCGCCCGTGCGCTGGGGCTGGAACAGAGCCATGGCTCGCTGGAAACCGGTAAGGTGGCGGATTTCGTGCACTGGCCGCTGGCACGCCCGGCAGAACTGGTTTACTGGCTGGGCGGTCAACTGCCCTGTACAACAATTTTTCGCGGAGAACGACGCTCATGACGCCATTTACACTTATTGAGGGCGACAGCCCGCTGCTGCTCAGCATCCCCCACGCCGGCACCGACCTGACGCCGGAAGTGGCTGACCGGCTCAGCCCCGCAGCCCGTCCACTGCCGGACACCGACTGGCATATCCCACAACTGTACGAATTTGCCCACGGACTGGGTGCCAGCGTGCTGGCGGCTAACTACTCGCGTTTTGTTATCGACCTGAATCGCCCGGCGGATGACCAACCGCTGTATACCACCGCCACCACCGGCCTGTTTCCAGACGTCCTGTTTGACGGTACGCCAGCGTTTATCCCCGGCGACGCGCCGCCGAAAGCGGTACGCGACGGTTATCTGCGCGATATCTGGCAGCCTTATCACCAGCAAATCCAGCAACAACTGGCGCGCATCAAACAACGCCACGGCTACGCATTGCTGTTCGACGCGCATTCCATCGCTTCTCAGATTCCACGCCTGTTTGACGGACGACTGCCGGATCTGAACCTCGGCACCAACGGCGGACTTAGCTGTGCGCCATCTATTGAATCGGCGTTGCTGGAGACATGCCAGTCACAACAGCGCTGGAGCTGGATAATCAATGGCCGCTTCCGTGGTGGTTACATCACCCGCGCTTACGGACAGCCGGAGCAACATCAGCACGCCATGCAACTGGAACTGGCACAATGTAACTACATGAGTGAACAGGCGCCTTTTGCCTGGCAACCGGACAAAGCGCGGGAGCTGCAACGGATGCTGGAGCACATCGTACGCGCCTTTATGGACACGGCAGCCAGGCTATATCACCGCTGACTGCCGGTTTCTCAGCGAGGCAGGCCAATCCGAACATCGTTGTTATCAGCAACGACAAAGCGATCAACCGTTTCTTTCATGTCGCCGGCCTGCCTGTCGAGCAATTAGCTGGCAGTGGCCGCCTCTGACACCAACGCCGCATTCTGCCGGGTGACCTGCTCCATCAGTTCAGCACCTTGAGCCAGTAAACGGTCAAACGATTCTATTGTTGAAACTATAACGTTACTGATAAATCAGATATCACAATTAATAACCATACAACGCCTGACAGCCTGCGCGGCTTCTGCCAAAATAGGCGCAATCTCCCCGCATTGAAAATGATGGATTTTCTGTACATGGTTGCAAAAATTATTGATGGTAAAACGATTGCGCAGCAGGTGAAGGATGAAGTCGCCGTGCACGTGAAACAGCGCCTGGCTGCAGGCAAACGTGCGCCAGGGTTAGCCGTGGTGTTGGTGGGCGATAACCCGGCCTCACAGATTTATGTCGCCAGCAAGCGCAAGGTGTGTGAAGAAGTCGGTTTCGTTTCACGCTCTTATGACCTGCCAGCCACCACCACCGAGCCAGAACTGCTGTCGCTGATCGACGCGTTAAATGCCGATGCCGCTATTGATGGCATTTTGGTGCAGTTGCCGTTGCCAGCGGGAATCGACAATACCAAGGTCATTGAACGCATCGCACCAGACAAAGACGTAGACGGTTTCCACCCGTATAACGTTGGTCGCCTATGCCAGCGTGCGCCGTTGCTGCGCCCTTGCACCCCGCGCGGCATCGTCACACTGCTGGAACGCTATGACGTCAACATGTTCGGCCTGAACGCAGTGGTGGTCGGCGCATCGAATATCGTTGGCCGCCCGATGAGCATGGAGCTGTTGCTGGCGGGATGCACCACCACCGTTACCCACCGCTTCACCAAGGATCTGCGTCACCATGTCGAACACGCCGACCTGCTGGTGGTCGCGGTCGGCAAACCGGGCTTTATTCCGGGCGAGTGGATCAAACCGGGCGCTATCGTGATCGATGTCGGTATTAATCGGCTGGAAAACGGCAAAGTCGTCGGTGATGTGAAATTTGACGAAGCCGCAGAACGCGCCGCCTATATCACGCCGGTGCCGGGCGGCGTAGGCCCGATGACTGTCGCAACACTGATTCAGAATACCTTGCAGGCTTGCGAGGAATACCACGACACCCCAGCACAGGCATAATTCCCATGAACGTATTCCATCTGGATAAACACCCGCACGTGGAACTGTGCGATTTACTGAAACTGCAAGGCTGGAGTGAAAGCGGCGCCTCTGCCAAACAAGTGATTGCCGCCGGTGAGGTGACCGTTGACGGCCATACCGAAACTCGCAAGCGCTGCAAAATCGTTGCCGGTCAGGTAGTGCGCTTCGGCGGCGAGTCGGTTACCGTGCAGGCATAACGCCGGTTTTCATTAGCACCTGAAACAGTAAAGGCCCGGTTTTCGGGCCTTTACTATTGGAAGGGTGCTGAACGGCGATTACTTACGACGCCAGATGGTGCCCTGTGAGCCGTCTTCCAACACGATACCCATTTCCGTCAATCGGTTGCGCGCCGCATCCGCCAGCGCCCAGTCTTTAGACTGACGAGCATCGTTACGCTGTTTAATCAGCGCTTCAATCTCCTGCACTTCACTGTCATCAGCCTGCGCGCCGCTTTGCAAGAATAATTCCGGCTCCTGTGCCAGCAAACCCAGTACACCAGCCAGTTGACGCAACGCCGCCGCCAGACCATTGGCTGCCGCGGCATCGTCCGCTTTCAGGCGGTTGACCTCACGGGCCATGTCGAACAGCACCGAATAGGCTTCCGGCGTATTAAAGTCGTCATCCATCGCGTCGCGGAAACGGTGCTCAAACGCCTCGCCACCCGATGCCGGCGCAGAGGCATCAGTGCCGCGCAACGCGGTGTACAAACGCTCCAGAGACGCGCGCGCCTGCCTGAGGTTCTCTTCCGTATAGTTCAGTTGGCTACGGTAATGACCAGAAATCAGGAAATAACGAATGGTTTCGGCATCGTAGTGCGTTAACACATCGCGCACGGTAAAGAAGTTATTCAGTGACTTGGACATCTTCTCCCGGTCCACCATGACCATGCCGGAGTGCATCCAGTAATTCACATAATCACCACCGTGCGCGCAGGTAGACTGAGCAATCTCGTTTTCGTGGTGCGGGAACATCAGGTCAGAACCGCCGCCGTGAATATCAAAATGTTCACCCAGTTGTTTGCAGTTCATCGCCGAGCATTCAATGTGCCAGCCGGGACGGCCATTGCCCCACGGCGACGGCCAGCTCGGCTCACCCGCCTTGGACATTTTCCACAGCACAAAATCCATCGGGTTGCGTTTCACTTCGGTGATTTCCACTCGCGCCCCAGCCTTCAGTTGCTCCAGATCCTGACGTGACAGCACGCCATAACCCGGTGCGGTATCCACCGAAAACATCACGTCGCCGTTATCCGCCACGTAAGCGTGACGACGGGCTATTAATTTTTCAACCAGTTCAATGATTTCTGCGATGTAATGCGTAGCACGAGGCTCTTCATCCGGGGAGAGAATATTCAGCGCGCGAAAATCGGTATGCATCTCGCCAATCATACGATTAGTGAGTTGCTCGATGGTTTCGCCGTTCTCGGTCGCACGTCGGATGATTTTGTCGTCAATGTCGGTGATATTACGCACATATTTGACGTCATATCCTAGATAACGCAGGTAACGCGCCACCACGTCAAATGCCACGAAAGTACGCCCATGACCGATATGACACAGGTCGTAAACGGTTATCCCGCACACATACATGCCAACCTTGCCAGCGTGGATGGGTTTGAATTCCTCTTTTTGACGACTCAGGGTATTAAAGATCTTTAGCATCAGGGCATTCCATGGTGTTCGCAGGAGATGTGCATCGTTATCTGCGTTACGCGTAATAAAGTCGGTTTTTATCCGGTTTTTGGACGTAGAACCTATCCCAATAGGCGTCATTGGCGCAGCCAGTTTGGACACGGACAGCGCGGAGAAACCGGAGCGTACACGGAGTACGTGAGGATTTCGAGCACTGCCCAGGGCCAAAATGGCAAGTAAAATAGCCTAATTGGGATAGGCTCTTAGCTGCGTATTGAAACCTGAACCCTGAGCTATTGCAAGCGGGTGTACCGAATATTAGCCATCCCTGTTGTTTCACGCTCTTACCGTCCTAAAACGCACAAACCCGGCGATATTGCCGGGTTTGTCTCGCTGCCAGTGCAGACGAATTTCACTATTGCACGCTTAGCGCAAGCGAGGATTGCTCATTACGGAGTATTTGCCGCTGCCCAGCAGCGCAATGGTGATACCGGCAAAGAAGTAAACTGCAACGTTCTCAATCCCCCATGCCCCGGTTTTATCAAGGGTGAAAATCGCTTCCGGATGCGCCAGCAAGAACGCCACGATCATGGTAAAGGCAAAAGCCAGCGCGGCAGGACGCGTAAGGATGCCCAGAATCATCATGATAGGTGCAATCACCTCACCAATAAACACGCCGTAGGCGATAAAACCCGGCAAACCATGCGCCGCCAGCATTCCCTGAATAGGGCCAACACCGGCAATCAGCTTATGAACGCCATGAAACAGAACCAAAATACTGAATGACAGTCGCAAAACCAGCTTGCCACAATCCGGGTTGTCTAAAAGCTGATTAATCCGATCCAACATAGTTTACCTACCTGTATGAATTATTGAATGAGAAACGTGTTAACGAGAGTGACTATCAACTACAACAAGAATATGTTTATAAAGTATAAAAACATACCTAAATAATAGCTGTTATTGATTTAGCGCAATAAAAATATTTTTCAAATAAACTCAATTAATATTATAATCTTAATGAATTTATTTGAATTTAACTCCGTAAACTTTTCCTCATTTTGTTACCAGCTTCACCCTGTGCTGACTCAGCCATTCACTTATGTTATAAGAGCGCTCTTGGCGGCTTGGCGCCTCGGTGAATCTCTCTCATCATTCTGTGTACTATGGCTAAGTAAGGTTTCTCTATGATTACGTTTCATACTAACCACGGCGACATCGTCATCAATACCTTTGCGGAAAAAGCCCCGGTTACCGTGGAAAATTTCCTGAACTACTGCCGCAGCGGTTTTTACAATAACACGATTTTTCACCGTGTAATCAATGGTTTCATGATCCAGGGCGGTGGTTTTGAACCCGGAATGAGCCAGAAAGACACCCATGCGCCGATCAAAAACGAAGCGAACAATGGCCTGGCCAACAACCGTGGCACACTGGCGATGGCGCGTACCAATGACCCGCATTCAGCCACCGCCCAGTTCTTCATCAACGTGGTGGATAACGATTTCCTGAATTTCAAATCTGAAACCGTGAACGGCTGGGGTTACTGTGTATTCGCCGAAGTAGTGGAAGGCATGGACGTGGTCGATAAGATTAAGGCGGTGTCCACCGGTCGCAGCGGTATGCATCAGGATGTACCGAAAGAAGACGTGATCGTCACCAGCGTAACCGTTAGCGAGTAACGCCTTCGGCATGACCACGCTGTTTATTAGCGATCTGCATCTGAGCGAACAGGAACCGGCGATCACCGCCGGTTTTCTGCGTTTTCTGCATGAAGATGCGCCCGGCGCCGACGCGCTCTACATTCTCGGCGATCTGTTCGACGCCTGGATTGGCGACGACGACCCGGCCCCGCTGCACGCAGCCGTCGCAACGGCGCTCAAGACACTGGCCGATAGCGGCGTGCCTTGCTATTTCGCCCACGGCAACCGCGATTTTCTACTCGGTAGGCGTTTCGCCCACCAGAGCGGTCTGCAATTGCTCGCCACAGAAACGGTGCTTGACCTGTACGGTCGCCGCACACTGCTGTTGCACGGCGATACCCTGTGCACCGACGATCACGCCTATCAACACTTTCGTCGCAAAGTGCATAACCCGTTCATCCAGCGGCTTTTCCTGTGGTTGCCGTTGTCTTTTCGTCTGCGCATTGCCGCCCGTATGCGTGCCGCCAGCCAGCAGGCCAACCAGCACAAATCCATGGCTATTATGGATGTCAACGCGGATGAAGTGATTGCGCGTCTGCACCACCATCAGGCCACACTGATGATCCACGGCCACACTCACCGCCCGGCGATTCACGCGATTGACGAAGCTGGTGTATGCGCCGAACGTGCAGTGCTGGGCGCCTGGCATCAGGAAGGGTCTATGCTGGCAGTGACTGCGGGTGATATCCGCCTGATTTCATTTCCATTGTAACGCTGTCTTTACACTGATTTTCCTCATCAGTGGCCCATTTCATCGCCACGCAACCGTTTTCCTCCCTTCTGGCTCATGGTATGCTCTACGCCCTCGCGGCCTGTGGCTCTGGCTTCAGGTCGCCGTTGCACCGAGCAATGACCGCACCATGAACCATTACGTCATTGCCCGTCATCGACATGAATCACCACCGTCATGCAAACCACAGGAGCATTACAGGCATGTCATCCAACGCTGCCCCGGCGAAAATCGCTATTGTCATGGGTTCAAAGAGTGACTGGGCCACCATGCAGTTTGCTGCAGAGATCCTCACTACACTGAATCTGCCTTATCACGTTGAAGTGGTTTCCGCGCACCGCACGCCGGACAAACTGTTCAGCTTCGCCGAACAGGCGGACCAGAATGGCTTTGACGTCATTATCGCCGGTGCGGGCGGCGCCGCTCACCTGCCGGGTATGCTGGCGGCCAAAACGCTGGTGCCAGTGCTGGGCGTTCCGGTGCAGAGCGCGGCGTTAAGCGGCGTTGACAGCCTTTATTCTATCGTGCAGATGCCACGCGGCATTCCCGTCGGCACCTTAGCCATCGGCAAAGCGGGCGCCGCTAACGCCGCTCTGCTGGCCGCACAGATTCTGGCGCGCCACGATAGTGATCTGGCTTCGCGTCTGGCGGCCTGGCGTCAGGCACAGACCGACGACGTGCTGAATAATCCGGACCCGAGGGAACAGTCATGAAACCGGTTTGCGTACTGGGTAACGGTCAATTAGGCCGTATGCTGCGTCAGGCCGGCGAACCGCTCGGCATCGCTGTTTATCCGGTTGGGCTGGATGCGGAGCCGGAATCGGTTCCGGTGCAGCACAGCGTCATCACAGCGGAAATCGAACGCTGGCCGGAAACGGCGTTGACCCGCCAGTTGGCGCAGCATTCTGCCTTCGTCAACCGTGATATCTTTCCACGTCTGGCTGATCGCTACACTCAAAAGCAGCTGCTGGATGAACTGGGTCTGGCTACCGCGCCCTGGCAGTTGCTGGCCTCGGCACAACAATGGACTGAAGTATTCGCCTCACTGGGCGAGCTGGCAATCGTTAAACGCCGCGTCGGCGGTTACGATGGTCGTGGCCAGTGGCGTATCCGCCCAGGCGAAGAGCACAGCCTGCCGGCTGAGTGTTACGGTGACTGCATTGTCGAACAGGGCATCGCTTTTTCCGGCGAAGTGTCGCTGGTTGGCGCACGCAGCACACAGGGTGACTGCGTATTCTATCCGCTGACTCACAACCTGCATGAAGATGGCATCCTGCGAACCAGTGTGGCGCTGCCGCAACCGCAAGCACAACTACAACAGCAGGCGGAGCAAATGCTGTCGTCAATCATGCATCGCCTGGGTTACGTGGGCGTCATGGCCATGGAGTGCTTTGTGGTGGGTGATCGCCTGCTCATCAACGAACTGGCGCCGCGCGTACACAACAGCGGCCACTGGACGCAAAACGGCGCGTCCATCAGCCAGTTCGAACTACATCTGCGTGCGATCCTCGATCTACCGCTGCCGCCTCCGGTGGTCGCCAGCCCTGCAGTGATGGTCAACCTGATCGGCACGGATGTGAACATCGACTGGCTGACGCTGCCGCTGGTGCATCTGCATTGGTATGAGAAAGAGGTGCGTCCGGGACGCAAGGTGGGACACCTGAATCTCACACATCCGGATACCGCACGTTTGCATCAGACGTTGCAGGCACTGACGCCGTTGCTGCCGGAAGTCTATCATTCCGGGCTGGCATGGGCACAACAACGGTTAGCAGAGTAAGCCGGTACGATGACGAGCGAACCAGCCACGGCCCGCTCGTCATCGTCTGGTCAATTTTTTTACGTGACATTGTGATGATTGAGTTTATTATTTTCAAAGCGTTTAGAATAAATACGTTGTATTGGTTATTTATTTCATTCGTACCCATCCCACACAAGAATATTTCCGTATTATTATTCACCGAATTAAACAAAATTAACGCATCAAAAAAGATGCCTCTGAAAATAAATTATTTAACGCATCAATCCTGATATTTTATTTTTAATCATTAAAGGTTAAAATAATTGACCCCCAATCATTTTTGTGATCGCCTCACTATTATTCTCCGTCGAGCAGGATATAGAATGCCGCCACAACAAAGATTACTCTTAATTCACATGATATCGCGTGTGACACCTGCAATTATCTCTGTATTGGTCTGCTGCCGGTACGGTATTTTTTATACTCTGTTTTCACCAAGGAGAAACTCGCATGAGCACAATTCAAGACAGCAGTCAGGTACTGGAGCACGCTTCAGGCTGGCGCAAAAGCGATACCGTCTGGATGCTGGGCCTGTATGGTACGGCAATTGGCGCAGGCGTGCTGTTTTTACCGATTAATGCCGGTATCGGCGGTCTGATTCCGTTGATTATCATGGCAATTATTGCTTTTCCAATGACCTATTTTTCTCACCGCGCATTATGCCGTTTTGTTTTATCCGGTAAAAAAGGCGGCGAAGATATTACCGAAGTGGTAGAAGAACATTTTGGTACTGGTGCAGGAAAATTAATCACCCTGCTCTATTTTTTCGCTATTTACCCGATTCTTCTGGTTTACAGTGTTGCTATAACCAACACTGTTGACAGTTTTATTACCCACCAGTTGCATTTACCCTCGCCACCGCGCGCGATTCTATCGTTGATATTGATTTTGGGGTTGATGTTTATTGTTCGTTTCGGCGAGGCCATGATTGTAAAAGCCATGAGCGTGCTGGTATATCCATTTGTGGCAGTATTAATGATGCTGGCATTGTATTTAGTTCCACATTGGAACACTGGCGTTTTCCATAATATTTCCCTAACCAACAGCACCACCGGCAACGGCTTGCTGGCAACGCTGTGGCTGGCGATTCCGGTGATGGTGTTTTCTTTCAACCACTCGCCGATTATTTCGTCTTTCGCGGTAGCTAAACGCCGTGAATACGGTGATAACGCCGAGAAAAAATGCTCCCGCATTCTGGCCTGCAGCCACACCATGATGGTGCTGACGGTCATGTTCTTCGTGTTCAGTTGCGTACTGGCGCTCTCTCCGTCTGATCTGATGGAAGCGAAAGCACAGAACATTTCGATTCTGTCTTATCTGGCTAACCACTTTAACAACCCGGTGATGGGCTATCTGGCGCCGGTCATCGCCACTATCGCCATCTCCAAGTCATTCCTGGGTCACTATCTGGGCGCAGGCGAAGGTCTGAACGGCATGATGGTGAAAATGCTGCGCAGCCGCGGCAAGACCATCCCGACCGACAAACTGAACCGCATCACTGCGCTGTTCATGCTGCTTACCACCTGGCTGGTCGCAACCCTTAACCCCAGCATTCTGGGCATGATTGAAACGCTGGGCGGCCCGGTGATCGCCTGTCTGCTGTTCCTGATGCCGATGTACGCTATCCGGAAAGTGCCGGCCATGCGCCAGTACAGCGGCGCGTTGAGCAATGTGTTCGTCACCCTGCTGGGCCTGATCGCCATCACCGCTATCGTCTACACCCTGTTCGAGTAATGCCTCTATCCTCTCCCGACGCAGGCGGATCTGCTGCCTGCGTCAGCTGTAAAGGAACCCCTATGGTCAGCGTATTTGATATTTTCAAAATTGGTATCGGCCCTTCCAGTTCGCATACCGTTGGCCCGATGAAAGCTGGCAACATGTTCACCGACTCTCTGGTCAACCTGTCTCTGATTTCATCGGTTGATGCCATTATCGTTGATGTTTATGGTTCGCTGGCTCTGACCGGCAAGGGCCACCACACCGATATCGCCATTATTATGGGACTGGCCGGCAACCTGCCCGACAGCGTGGATATCGACGCTATTCCGGCGTTTATTCAACAAGTGCAACACACCCGTCGCCTGCCGTTGCTCGGTGGACGCTATGAGGTCAACTTCCCGCTGGACAGCGCGCTGCGTTTCCAGCCGGAAAACCTGCCGCTGCACGAAAACGGCATGACGATCCGCGCACTCGATGCCAGCCAGAACGTGCTGTACAGCAAAACCTACTACTCTATCGGCGGCGGTTTTGTCGTCAATCAGGAGCACTTCGGCCAGCCCATCTCGCAGGAAGAACGCGCTCCCTGGCCATTCTATTCCGCCCGACAGCTGTTGCAGCACTGTCACGATAACTGCCTGTCGCTCTCAGCCGTGGTGATGAAAAACGAGATCGCCATGCATGGCCGCGACGCACTGGAAACCTACTTCGCCAGCGTCTGGCAAACCATGCAAAACGCTATTCATCGCGGCATGAATACCGAGGGCGTGTTGCCCGGCCCACTGCGCGTGCCACGTCGTGCCTCGGCGCTACACCGCCTGTTGTTCACCAACGGACGTTTTTCCAACGACCCGATGGATGCTATGGACTGGGTCAATATGTTCGCCATGGCGGTATCGGAAGAAAATGCCGCGGGTGGCCGGGTGGTAACGGCACCGACCAACGGCGCCTGCGGCATTATTCCTGCCGTACTGGCCTATTATGACCGGTTTATCCAACCGGTAACGCCAGATACGTACCTGCGTTATTTTCTGGCCGCCGGTGCCATCGGCATTCTGTTCAAAATGAACGCCTCTATTTCCGGGGCGGAAGTGGGTTGTCAGGGTGAGGTCGGGGTTGCCTGCTCGATGGCCGCCGCCGGTTTGGCGGAATTGCTGGGAGCCAATCCGGAACAGGTGTGCATCGCCGCCGAAATCGGCATGGAACACAATCTTGGGCTAACCTGCGACCCGGTGGCCGGGCAGGTTCAGGTTCCCTGTATCGAGCGCAACGCCATTGCGTCCGTCAAGGCGATCAACGCTGCACGCATGGCCATTCGCCGCGCCAGCGAACCCCGCGTCTCACTGGATAAAGTGATCGAAACCATGTACGAAACCGGCAAGGACATGAATGCCAAATACCGCGAAACCTCCCGCGGCGGTCTGGCGATCAAGGTAGTGCAGTGCGAATAAAAAAGCGGTGCGTTTAACCACGCACCGCCTGCGCTAAAAACAGACGTAACCCGCCGGGCTGATGCAACCCCATCAGCCCGGCGAGCCTTCAGGAAGGTTTTTTCTCGTTGTCCGGCCAGGACCAGATCAGGTTGTTTTCTGCGGCAGAAACATACCAGTCAAGCGCACTGGCGACCGGTTTCGGCATCGATTCCGATGCAGCGGCAGGCGCTGGCGTGTCGGTATTTTTCTTACGAATGCGTAACGGCGCACGCGGTTGCCCGCCATTTAGCCGCGCATTGAAATTCTCGACTTCAGCATCAAACAACACGCCTTCCAGTTGATGCAGACGATTCAACCCGCGCAGAATCGCCAGCAGGCTGCTCAGGGTAATGGATTCGCCCATCTCCGCCCGCTTGATAGTGGCGATGCCAAGCCCGGCGCGCTCGGCCAAATCTACCTGGGATAACCGCTGCTGAATACGTGCGTCTTTTATTCGCCGACAAAGCTCGGTGATGATGTCACCTTCGCTCATGGTACTGAATCTCATAATGCTGCTATCTGCCCCTACGCTAAACTGTGCGCAGTTTATCATCACCCCGTGTAATCACAGCGACAGTCGGGTAACTAAACGTTAGTTTCTCGACACAGGTCAATTTTTCATAAGAAAAAGATATGGAAATAATCACGCCTCATGCAACGCATACGTCGGTACAGCGCCTGACAATGGCTACCCCAAACGACCGGTGATGTAATCCTCGGTACGGCGTTCTCCAGGAGCGGTAAACAGTGAGTCAGTCTCGTTGTATTCAATCAGGCGGCCATGATGGATAAACGCCGTGTAATCAGACACCCTCGCCGCCTGCTGCATGTTATGCGTCACCAGCACCAGCGTAAAACGGCGCTTCAGCGCCCCTATCAGTTCTTCAATCACCAGCGTCGAGATCGGGTCAAGCGCCGAAGTAGGCTCGTCGAGCAACAACACCTCTGGCTCGATGGCGATAGCACGGGCGATCACCAGCCGCTGCTGCTGGCCGCTGGAAAGCGTCAGCGCATTGTCGCTGAGCCGGTCTTTTACCTCATGCCATAACGCTGCCGCACGCAGCGCGTTTTCCACCGCGTCATCCAACAGACGTCGGTCTTTCACCCCCTGCAAACGCAAACCGTAAATTACGTTCTCATAGATGGATTTAGGAAACGGATTGGGCCGCTGGAATACCATGCCTACCCGACGGCGCAGCATCGACACATCTAACGAAGGATCGTTGATACACATGCCTTGCAGGCGAATATCACCTTCAATACGGCAGTGATCCATCAAATCGTTCATGCGGTTAAAACAGCGCAACAGCGTGGACTTGCCGCAGCCAGACGGCCCAATCAGCGCAGTGACGCGGTTTTTCGGAATACGCAGAGAGATATCGCACAGCGCTTGTTTGTCGCCGTAATACAGATTCAACCCACCAACCGACAACGCCGTTTGCTCATCGGTTAACTGATGGACATCCATCACAGGGAGTCGTTCCAGTTGTCCAGGCATTCCCATTACTCTTCTCCCTCCACTTTAGAGCGACATCGCCCGGTATTTTTCCCGCAGCACATGGCGAATACCGATAGCCGCCAGATTCAGCGCCACCACAATCAATACCAGCAGCAGCGCGGTGGTATACACCAACGGGCGAGCCGCTTCCACATCCGGACTCTGGAACGCCAGATCGTAAATCTGGAACCCCAGGTGCATGAATTTCCGCTCCAGATGCAGATACGGGAAGATATCATCCACCGGTAACGCCGGCACCGATTTCACCACCCCGACCAGCATTAGCGGCGCGGTTTCTCCCGCCGCCCGCGCCACCGCCAAAATCAGCCCGGTCATCATCGCTGGCACCGCCATCGGCAACACCACGTGCCACAAGGTTTCCGCCCGTGTCGCCCCCAGCGCCAGCGAACCATGACGCACCGATACAGGAATACGCGACAGCCCCTCCTCGGTGGACACAATCACCACCGGCAGCGTCAGCAGCGCCAGCGTCAGCGACGCCCACAGCAGCCCCGGCGTGCCAAAGGTCGGGTTAGGCAGCGACTCGGCGTAAAACAGCTGATCCAGCGTACCGCCTACCAGATAAACAAAAAAACCCAGCCCAAACACGCCGTAGACAATCGACGGCACCCCGGCCAGATTCGCCACCGCAACCCGCACCCAGCGGGTCAGGCTGGTATTGTCGGCGTACTCGTGCAGATAGACCGCGGCCACCACGCCCAGCGGCATCACGATAACCGACATCAGAATAACCAACAGCACCGTGCCGAAAATCGCTGGCAACAGTTGACCGGGGTTACTGTCATCCGGCTCGAAGCGGGTCAGCATGGTGTCCAACACCTGCAAAGTCTGCTGCGCTTTTTCAGAAATGGTCATCGCATTGGGATACCAGGCCCGCTCGATCATGCTGACCGGAATAGTACGCCGCTGCCCTTGTGCGTCCCGCAACCAAACGGCAGTCCGGTTAATCTCGGCATTGATCGCTATCAGTTGTTGGTTAAGCGCGTTGAAATGATGCTCCAGCTCGATACGTTCAGCGTTAAGACGCGCCTGTGCCTGTTCACTCAACCGGTTTTCCCGGCGTAGCTTCCCTTCCTGCAGCCTCAGCGCGCCGAACTGCTGGTTAACCCGACTTATCTCCCCCTGTCGCAAGGTCTGCGCACGCGCTTTCCATTGCCGAACCAGCACAATACGTTGCTGCAATGTCGATGGCAGGTTGTCAGACACCAGTGGCTGCCCGTCTTCGGTCATGCCATCAAGATAACCATACGCTATGCCGTTGGCGGTACGGCGCACCGCCAGCACGTCGGTTGGCTGACTGGCATCGATCACCGAAGTAGACAACAGCGTCTGGAAGCTCTGACCGTAAAACTCCCGCCACCCGGTTTTAAGCAAATAACGGGTAGCGCCTTCTGCGGGCGGATTAACGATGCCGGCATCCGTCAATTGTTGTCGGGTCAACGGCTGTTCGTCGTAACGCTCACCAATCAACTGGCGCAGACTCCCCTGTGCATCATGCAGACTAAACAGCCACACCGGTTGCGGCCACAGATAGCGCACACTCTGCCCGACCAGCAGCGCAAACACCGCCACCATGGCAAGCAAACTAAAGGTGATGGCGGACGCCGTTAGCCATACCCAGGGCGTTCCGGTGCTAAACCATCGCCTCATGACAAGTCTCCCTCATCGCGGTAACGACGACGCAGACGCTGACGAATCACCTCCGCCAGCGAATTGACCACAAAGGTAAACATAAACAGCACCAGCGCAGCCAGAAACAGCACCCGGTAGTGTGCACTGGACATCGCCGCTTCCGGCATTTCAATCGCAATATTGGCCGCCAGTGATCGCAATCCCTGAAACAGGCTATTGTCCATCACCGGCGTATTGCCGGTCGCCATCAGCACAATCATGGTTTCCCCCACCGCACGGCCAAAGCTGAGCATCAGGGCAGCAAAAATGCCGGAACTGGCCGATGGCAGCACCACCCGCCACAGCGTTTGCCAGGCTGTCGCGCCCAGCGCCAGCGAACCCTGGCTCAACCGGGTCGGCACGCTGAACAGCGCATCTTCAGCCAGCGAAAAAATCAACGGGATCAACGCGAACCCCAGCGCTACCCCCGCCACCAGCGTATTACGCTGGCTGAAATGATCGCCCATCCATTGCCACAGCGGCTGCCCCAGCAAGCGTAATTCCAGCCAGGGTCCCAGCCAGCACGCCAGCGCCAACATCAACAACATCGCCGGTATCAGCAGCAACGCATCCCACCCCGCCGACACGCCGCGGCGCCAGCGCGCAGGTAATTGCTCCAGTGACCAGCCGCATCCCAACACCGCCAGCCCCCATAACGGCGGCAATAGCAAAATCGCGGCCAGATAGGTAGCCATGTGCGGCGCCAGCCACAGCGCGGCAATCAACCCAATCACCACCGTCGGCAAAGCGCCCATGATTTCCATCGCGGGTTTGATCCAGCGTCGCAACGTCGGCGTCATAAAACAGGCGGTATAAATTGCCGCGGCCAGCGCCAGTGGCGCTGCGAACAGCATGGCATAGAGCGCCGCCTTGAACGTACCAACCAACAGCGGAACCAGACTAAATTTGGCCTGATAACTGTCGTCGGCGGCGGTAGGCTGCCAGACGTAATCCGCTGCGGGATAGCTTTCATACCAGAGCTGTTGCCACAACCCACGCCAGCCAACATCCGGGTAAGCGTTATCGAGCTGATAGGGCTGCAAGCCAGAGTCCGTTTCAACCAATAATGCCCGCCCAAGCGGAGAAAATACCGCCAGCCGGGCCTGCGGCACCAACGAGGTGCTGATCAACTCGTCGGATTGTTTACTGGCAAACAGTGAGAAATTCCCTTGCGGGTCAAGGGTGGCAAACACGCGGCGACGCGGTTCGGTCACCAGTTGCAGTTGTCGTCCATGAATAGGGAACGTGCGCAGTTCACTCAGGCGAGGACCCACAGTGGTTGGGATATCAGACCATTGGCTGATATCCCCATCTGCGGATTTAACCAGCAATGAATGCCCTCCTGCCAGCAGCGACAACGACAACGGCGCGGCTCCCGGCAGCACCACCGTTTCACGGGCGGTAAGCACTTGCTCACGGAGTCGCCACACCGTCAGGCGATGACCGTTCAGGGTATAAAGCTGCTGCCCGTCCGGCGTCAACACCAGTTGCTCCACAGGTTCGGTCAGCGTGACCTGCGAGACGGACTGCGCGCCAACGGTGGTCAGCGTATAGAGTTGCAACTGGTTGTCGCCGTCAATTATCGCCACTATCGGCACCGCGTCTGACTCGGTAACCGCCAGTTGCCGCAGCGGTTGAACCGCCCCGACAAGCTGAAGAGGTTGCTCGCCCAGAGGATGCCGCCACTGCGGCGTGCTCACGCCAGACAGCGGCAGTTCCGGGCGCACCACGCTCAGTGCGCCATCAGCCTGCCCCAGCACCAATAGTGGGCGTTCACCCACACTCATCGCGGCCAGCGTTACCGCCTTAGCTAACGGCGCACGCGCTACCGCCTGTCCGCGTTCAAGCGCGATAAATTCACCGTAACCAGCCGCATCCACCCGGAAAGCCCAACGTCCATTGTCACTGATACCCAGCGCCAACGCCGGCTCGCGCATATCAACAGCCACCGGTGCCAGTTGGCGAACCGACGCCTGAGAAAACAAGGGAATGACCACATACAGCAGATAGAAAAAGATCAGCAGCAGCGCCAGCAACACCAGCCATCCGCTCCCCACCACAATCCGGCGCGTCAGCCGGTCGATCAACGCCCGCCGCCTGTCCCGATACGCTAAACCGTCTGAGTCCGCCATATGTCGCCGTTGTTCCTGCCGTGTCGATAACCTGCCAATCCCCTTGCATAAATACAGAGGAAGTGAACATTCCCGTCATTGACGGGGTAACATATGTTGCCTTTACACCTGTAATATGACAATGGTAAGTCGATACGCGCATTCGCTTTTATCGTCATTTGCGCGCCATAATGAACGTGGATAGTAGCTGCACTTAAGTCAAAATAGTGTAATGGAGCGATAATGCATCAGGACAAACTCTACATAGAAAAAGAGTTGAGTTGGTTATCCTTTAATGAGCGAGTTTTGCAGGAAGCGGCGGACAAAACGAATCCGTTGATTGAACGGATGCGATTTCTGGGGATCTATTCCAGCAATCTGGATGAGTTCTACAAAGTCCGCTTTGCCGACCTAAAACGCCGTATCCTAATCAACGAAGAACAAGGCTCCGCCGGCGAACTGCGCCATTTACTCGGCAAAATTCAAACCAGGGTACTGAAAACCGACCAACTGTTCGACAACCTGTACAATGAACTGCTATTGGAAATGGCACGCAACCAGATCTTTCTGGTCAATGAGCGTCAGGTTTCCCCCAACCAGCAAATCTGGCTGCGCGAGTATTTCAGGCAGAACCTGCGCCCACACATCACACCGATTCTGCTTCTGCCGGAAACCAATCTGGTAGAGTTTCTGAAAGACGATTACACCTACCTGGCGGTGGAAATCATCCGCGGCGAGAAAGTCGATTACGCGTTGCTGGAAATTCCATCCGACAAGGTTCCCCGTTTTGTTGACCTGCCGCCAGAAGCGCCACATCGCCGCAAGACGATGATTCTTATCGACAACATCCTGCGCTATTGTCTCGATGATATTTTCCGCGGCTTTTTCGAATTCGACTCGCTTAATGCCTACTCGATGAAAATGACCCGCGACGCCGAATACGATCTGGTCACCGAAATGGAATCCAGCTTGCTGGAATTGATGTCCTCCAGCCTGAAGCAACGCCTGACCGCCAAGCCGGTGCGCTTCGTCTATCAACGCGACATGCCCGATGCCATGGTGGAACGCTTGCTGCATAATCTGGGAATCTCTTCCTATGATTCCGTGATCCCTGGCGGTCGTTACCACAATTTCAAAGACTTTATCGGCTTCCCGAATATTGGCCGCGCCAATCTGGTCAACAAACCGATGCCGCGCCTGCGCCATCATTGGTTCAGCCAGTTCCGCAACGGTTTTGACGCCATTCGCCACCGCGACGTGCTGCTGTACTACCCGTACCACACGTTTGAACACGTGCTTGAGCTGCTGCGTCAGGCCTCTTTCGACCCCAGCGTGCTCTCGATCCGCATCAATATTTACCGTGTGGCGAAAGATTCCCGCATTATCAATTCGATGATCCACGCCGCTCACAACGGCAAGAAAGTCACTGTGGTGGTGGAGTTGCAGGCGCGCTTTGACGAAGAAGCCAATATTCACTGGGCCAAACGGCTAACGGAAGCGGGGGTTCACGTTATCTTCTCGGTACCGGGGCTGAAAATCCACGCCAAATTGTTCCTCATTTCCCGCAAAGAAGGGGACAACATCGTGCGTTACGCCCACATCGGCACCGGCAACTTCAACGAGAAAACCGCACGCCTGTATACCGACTATTCGTTGCTGACCGCAGATGAACGCATCACCAACGAAGTCCGCCGGGTATTTAACTTCATTGAAAACCCATATCGGCCTGTCAGTTTCGACTATCTGCTGGTGTCGCCACAAAACTCCCGCGACCGTCTCTATCAGATGATCGACGATGAAATCGCCAATGCGCAGGCAGGTCAGGAAGCCAGAATCACCCTGAAAGTAAACAATCTGGTAGATAAAGGGCTGGTAGACCGGCTGTATGCCGCCTCCACTGCCGGAGTAAAAATCAATCTTCTGGTGCGCGGCATGTGTTCGCTGATTCCAGAACTCCCCGGAATCAGCGATAATATTCGGGTTATCAGTATCCTTGACCGTTATCTGGAGCATGATCGCGTCTATGTGTTCCACAACGGTGGCAACCACAAGGTCTTCCTGTCATCCGCTGACTGGATGACACGTAATATTGATTACCGTATCGAAGTCGCGGTGGAAATACTTGATAACAGGCTGAAGGAACGGGTGCTGGACATGCTGGATATTTTGTTCAGCGATACGGTAAAAGCCCGTGTGGTAGACAAGGAACTGAGCAATCGCTACGTCACCCGCGGTAACCGGCGCAAAGTACGCGCCCAGAATGCCATCTATGACTATATCAAGGCGCTTGAGCAACCCGGAGAACAGGCCTGACCCAATGCCGTTAACGAATCACACTACCGAACAACCGCAGGAATTTGCAGCTATCGACCTGGGTTCCAACAGTTTCCATATGGTGGTTGCCCGCGTCGTCAATGGCGCGTTGCAAGTGTTGAGCCGCCTGAAACAACGCGTGCATCTGGCCGACGGGCTGGACAGCCAGAACCGGCTAAGCGAGGAGTCTATCCAGCGCGGGCTGGGCTGTCTGGCGCTGTTTGCCGAACGGCTGCAAGGCTTTAATGCCACGAATGTTTCGATTGTCGGTACTCATGCACTGCGCCAGGCGGTCAATGCGCAGGATTTTTTGCGGCGCGCCGCTAAAATTATCCCCTACCCGATTGAAATTATTTCCGGCAATGAAGAAGCTCGGTTGATCTTCATGGGAGTAGAACATACTCAGCCGGAAAAAGGCCGCAAACTGGTTATCGACATCGGTGGCGGTTCCACCGAGCTGGTCATCGGTGAAGACTTTGAACCCATGTTGGTGGAAAGCCGCCGCATGGGGTGTGTTAGCTTCGCCCAACAGTTTTTCCCCAACGGCGAGATTAGCGAAGCCAACTTCCGGCGCGCCCGGCTCGCCGCCGCCCAGAAACTGGAAACACTGGCGTGGGAATACCGTATCTATGGCTGGGACTACGCACTCGGCGCGTCCGGCACTATCAAGGCTACCTGCGAAATTCTGGTGGCGATGGGGGAAAAAGACGGGTTGATCACCCCAGATCGGCTGGAAATGCTGCGTGAGCGCATTCTACAGTTCAAAAACTTTCGGGCGGTCAGCCTGCCGGGTCTGACGGAAGATCGCCAGACGGTGCTGGTGCCGGGTTTAGCTATCCTGTGCGGCGTGTTTGATGCGCTCGCCATTAGGGAGCTACGCCTGTCAGACGGCGCTTTGCGCGAAGGGGTGCTGTACGAGATGGAGGGGCGTTTCCGCCATCAGGATATTCGTATCCGTACCGCACAAAGTCTGGCAAGCCATTACAACATTGACAGGGAGCAGGCAAAACGCGTGCGGGAAACCGCCGAGCAGCTTTATACCCAATGGGCGCAGCAGAATCCCTCATTGGTGCACCCGCAACTGGGAGCACTGCTGAAATGGTCTGCCATGCTGCATGAAGTGGGGCTTGGCATCAATCACAGCGGTATGCATCGCCACTCCGCCTATATTCTGCAAAATACCAACCTGCCGGGTTTCAATCAGGAACAGCAGCAATTGCTGGCGTTAATAGTACGGCTGCATCGCAAGGCGATTAAGCTTGAAGAGTTGCCGCGCTTTAATCTGTTCAAAAAGAAACAGTACCTGCCGATGGTGCAGTTGTTGCGCCTCGCCGCTCTGCTGAACAATCAACGGCAGGCGACCACCACGCCGAAAACACTGCGCCTTATCGCCAGCGAAACCGCGTGGACGCTGATCTTCCCACACGGGTTTTTCAATCAGAACATGTTGGTTCAACTTGATCTGGAACGGGAACAACAATATTGGGATGATGTCAGCGGCTGGAAACTGTACATCGAAGAAGAGCCAGCCTGATCTTTACAGGCCGGCGGCACCTGCGGGTTTGCTGTCCGGCCTGTTCTTAATCCACCTTCACTTTTTCTACGATGTTAATCACAGCGTTATCATCAACCACACGTCTGCCGCCCACCTTCACCGCGCTTTTTTACCCTACTCATCGTTGACCATCCCGCCAGCTTGTGCCTAAATAAAATACAGCGAATGTCCGCGATCACATGGAAACTGAGAACCAATGGCTACGATTACCCACAAACGGCGTATAGCTCTGCGCCAACGACGACGATCCGGTACGCGCATCGCCCGTACTGTACTGATGATTAGTTTTATTATTCTGTTTGGTCGTTTTGCTTATTCCGCCATCGGCGCTTTTCTCCACCACCAGAACACTCAGCAACAACGTACTGAACCGTCTGTTGTTCCTGCTGCTTCAACGATTGTGACGCCCCAACGCGAATAGACCTGTTATCGCCGAGATGATTGATGCAGTGCGTGTCAAGCTGCCATGACTCTTTTGTGTACAGAGCCGCAAAAGTGCGCAGTGCCAAAAAAGATAGAAAAAATAGATAAGAAGCACGCCCTCAACAGCGGCCATCACCGGCGCGTCAGCACAGACAGCCAGTGACGTTGAAATATGGGGCCATTCATGCCGACATGACACCATGCCCCACACGTTGCCTGTTCGACTCACCGCACTATCTTACCTTACCGCACTATCAGCACCGAAGTCTGCGCATGGCGAACAATCGCCGCTGCATTTGACCCCAGCAAATAGGTTTTCACATTCGGGCGGCGCGAGCCGATCACAATCAGGTCGGCCTCAATTTCCTGAGCCAGTTCCAGCACTTCATCGCGCGGAATACCGAAACTAATACTGTGGGAGAGTTTATCCACCGGCAGGTCGATGGTTTTCATCAAGGAATGCAGTTTCTCATCCGCTTTGATCACTGCTTCATTCTCAAACTCCTTAATGCCAAACGAATACGCTGACATAAACGCCGACGCATCCGGCAACACATGAAACAGATGAACAGTCGCGCCGGAATGTCTGGCCAGTTCCACGGCATGTGATAATGCCTTTTGGGTCAGCGCGGCTTCGTCGATATCCACAGGCACTAAAATGGTCTTATACATCATCGCCCCCTTAAATAAGCCATCGTTGTACTGATTAGGGTAGTCCCGTTTGCGATCATACGATGCCATTTTTGAGGTGTTTGTGACTCAACACCAGATTCCCATTACAGAATTATCAATATAATACAATAATTTAACCAGAAAACTTGCCCACATTTAGCAACAAGGGTAGTCTTGGTTGATTCGGACCATTACCCGCAGACTTCGGGCATGACAACACTTGATGAGCTGTTTTCACGGCTATCACGCTCCCGCTTCCGCCAGCGTTTTCATCTGGGCACCAAAGAGCGCGACTACTGCTTTAGCAAAGGGAAAGAGCAGATTGCCGCTCATGCCGCCGATTTCATCGCCCGACGACTGGCGCCGGCAGAACCCGCGAACGATGGCAAGCAGACCCCGATGCGCGGTCATCCGGTGTTTATCGCTCAACATGCCACCGCGACCTGCTGCCGGGGCTGCCTGGAGAAATGGCATCACATTGAGCAACATCGTCCACTCACCGATGACGAACAGCGCTATCTCGTTGATGTCATTCTGTGCTGGCTTGAAAACGAGCTACTCAACTCACCTTTAACCTAACACCCCAAACGTACGTTTAGGCCAGTGCTTGCCACTCATGCAAGATCACCTCGGTGTCCTTCACTAGCAAGGTATTACCGGGAATAATGAAATCGCGCCAGACATCATTATGCTGAGCGATCAGTTGTGCAGCACTCACTGATCGGCGGTCTGCCGTGGTATGGGCATCCCCCGCCACCGTTTGGGCATAACCACGGCTGGCGGCGTTTTTGATGGTGGCATCGACACAATAATCAGTAGCACAACCACATACGGTAACGTGCCGGACATGAAGGCGATTCAGCGTCTCTGCCAGATCGGTGCGATAAAACGCGTCACAGGCGGTTTTGGTGACAGATATCGCGTTCGCGGGGCGATGCAGCGAGGGCAACACCTGCCATGCTTCACTGCCGCACGGCATCGCTGCATCCGTATGTTGAATAAAAATGGTCTGATCCGCCGCATCAATCAACCGATTGATGCGTTCAACCACGCTATCCTGCTGATAACGCGGCGTGGCGAACACCCCGTTTTGCATATCGACTACGATTAACACCTGCATGTTTTTCTCCGAAACCCATAACGCGAGCCATTATCATACTGCGCTACCGGGGAGGCTGGCATAACCACATGAACGGAAATTGAAACCGGGGTTGAAAACTGAAAAATCAGTGCAAACGAAAACGGGCCAGCATAATGCTGACCCGTTAGAATTCTGATGAAAATCCCCCCCCCAATAACGTTCAACAGTCGCCAACACAACTCACTTTATTAATATATTGCCACCATCTATTTTTTGATGACATATTGCTTCACCCTCTAAAATCAGGCATTATGCAAAATTCGTCTATATTAAAAAATAACCGAGTGTGAATTTTCTCTCAACATGTAATTTTAAAATACATAAAGAAAGAAAACATATCCCTCTTTATTTATTTGATTAATTAACCTTACTACGCAGGAGCCAAACAATGATAGTAAGAACATGGCATGGCTGTGTACCATTAGAATACGCAGAAAGTTTTGCAAATCATCTCCAATTAACAGGAGTCGAGCATTCGCAGAGTATCAACGGCAATCGAGGAGCATTTGTTAAACGGGTATCCCAAGGAGATTGGGAACATTTCTTCCTGGCAACGTATTGGACTGACATTGGTGCAGTTAAAGCTTTTGCTGGTGAGGATTATCATATTGCTGTAACCTATCCTGAAGATGATAAATTTTTTCTTTTATCTGATCCTTATGTTTTTCAACATGACGTTCAGGCTATACACCCGTTGTAAATACCAAGTGAGTGTTGCCTGATTATCCGCTGAGAGAATGATAAAAAACGGAGGATTTTATGGCACTGACTAGCCAAATTGTTGAATATACCAATCAGTGGTCAGACATGTTCATTGCTGAAAAAACTCGACTCATCACTGTTTTCGGCCCTAAAATCATCAGAATTCATCATATCGGAAGCACAGCAATACCAGGCATTGCAGCAAAGCCAGAAATCGATATTTTAGTGGAAGTTTCAGATCACGAAGACGAGAATAATATAGTTCATAAAATGGCGGTACTGGGATATATAAAAGGCAAGGACCTCTCAGAAGGACACCATTTCTATCGCCGTGATGTAAACGGAATTCGAACTCATAAAGTTCACGTATGCCTCACTGGACACACAGAAATTTTCCGCATGATATTATTCCGTGACATACTCAGGCAAGATTCCATCCTCCGGCAACAGTATCAGAATTTAAAACTTGAACTTGAATCCACGAACAAATTTGGAATTAAAGAATATCTTGAAAAAAAAGCACCTTTTATTAACGAAGTTATAGACTCGACATTGAAAGCGAAGCAATAACAAAAAAATGTAATATTTTTATCCCTCCACTGGCAACCCAATGCACCGAAAATAATGTTCAGAATAGTTTATTTACACCCTAAATAATGGTTGTCAAATTAAGGGACACACCCTAGTAAAATATCGGTGATTTGGAATACCATTTTCACCACGCGCAGTATATCCCGCATTATCCATTGCAGCGTTTAATTCGTCCAGTTAATTCAAATCAACGGCCTCTAACAATATGTCGATTATGGGTTTTGCTGCCAATCCCGGTACCGCCGTACTGCCAACATGGTGAATCTGTGAAATAACCTGACCAAGTGTTATCTGTAACAGCACGCTTTCAGCTTCAAATAAACCTGGCCACAGCTCATCACAAGGAACAATCGTCACTTGTCGCATATTTATACATTCTCCTTTCCCTGCCAACCTACAGTTATCGTGTTATATACCCAATAAACCTCAAGACGCAGATTTGAGCACCTGGAAATGATCGTTAATTCGGGATGTTAGCGAGTCCGCTATCTTCGGTAGCGTCTGGCTAAAAAATGTCAACATCACCTCCCTGAACTCCCGTTTACTGCTGAAATAGCGACTGTTCCGGGCGTGCTCATTCATTAATTTCCACATTCGCTCCACCGGATTCAGATTCGGGCTGTAAGGCGGAAGGTAATGCAGCGTTATATTCACCACTTCTGCCCAGTCTTTTACCAACTGTGAACGGTGATAACCCGCTCCATCCAGAATCACATGCACTTTCTGGTGATAATCAGGATAGTGCTTGCGTATCTCATTGAAAAAGCGCGATACGTTGTATTCATTAATCGTTTTATATTCACAGATAAACGGATAGGCTCGATCACAAACACGCTTATCACAACTGGGGTCGCAAAGGTGCTCAAGTTCAGCTTTCTGTGTATCGGTGATAAAGATTTTCATCCTGGCAGCATGATCCTCTGGCATGACAAAATCAAGCATCTTCAATGATCACGGGTATAAAAATATATTATCTGATAAGATATTCATTGCTATTTCAGGTTCCTTTTCATTTATGTGATAAATTGTATTCTCAATACCCCTGTAATGTAGATTTATTTTCAATAACGATTTCTTTAGACATATTGGTTCCTCATAGTTAAATGCTTTTATATTTCAGTATTGATTTATTAACTCATTTCTGGACGGATAATAAGTTATTTAGGAGAGTAACGAGAATCAGAGATGATTCCATCAATCCATGCATCAATCTCACTTTCAACAAACGCCACAGACCTTAAACCGATTTTTACCTTATCCGGGAAACGACCTTCTTTAATAAGCTCATACATCTTGGTTCGACTAAAACCAACTCTTCTCAACACTTCAGGTATAAGGATTAATCTTTTTCCTACGATTTCATTTCTCATTGTCTTTTCCTCTGTTGTTTCGACAGGAGCTATAGTAGGAAAAATTGAGATCACAAGATGCAGAGATTGGCGAACAAGATTTTTTGAGAAAATGGCAGGACGTGGTTTTCGGGGAAAATGGAAGTTTGTGGATTTCGCTGGTTTTGAAGAAATGTCAGATCTTGTTATGTATCTACAATGTAGATTGACACTTACATTTAAATGCTCTGCATTGTATATACGTTCAGTTCAATGAGGATTTTTTATGATCGATGTTCCAGTTAAAAAATGGGGAAACTCACCTGCAATACGTCTTCCCTCATCTGTTATACAAGCGTTTGATATGACATTTAACGATAGCTTTGACATGGAGATCAGGGAAACAGAGATTGCTCTGATCCCCAAGAAAAAACCCAAGTATCAGTTTACGCTGGATGAGTTGCTCGAAGGGATGACGCCTGAACATGTCCATGAGAAAGTTGATTTTGGCGCACCTGTCGGCAAGGAGCTGCTTTAATGGTTTCTCGTTTTGTTCCTGATTCCGGCGATTTAATTTGGTTAGATTTTGAACCGGTAGTGGGGCATGAACAGGGAGGACATCGCCCCGCTGTTGTTCTTAGCCCCTTTGCTTATAATAATTTGACCGGAATGTGCTTATGCGTCCCATGCACAACCCAGCGCAAAGGGTATAGCTTCGAAGTCGAATTATCTGGAGACCGTGAAAGCGTGGCTCTCGCCGATCAGGTCACTTGTGTAGACTGGCGTAACCATAAGGCAACAAAGAAAGGCAAAGTGACTACCGATGAGTTAGAACTCATCAGAGCAAAAGCTAAGGCTTTGATTGGATAACAATTCCATTCGGTGGTGTCAGAAAACACCACCTATTACTATCTGAAAAGACCAATAAATCATCATCGTTACTGCTGATACCACTATTTTTCCTCTTCTTCTTTTTCGTTCATCTTCATCGCTTCGGCTACTTTGGTATCTATCATATAGTTATTTTTACTCAGCCAGAGGTTAAACAGTCGATCAAATTCACGCGTGAGAACCTTATCAGCAAACGGTTTGTCGGTATCCTTGATTTGAGCGCCGCCCCTGATAACTTCTGAGTCGTTAGGGTAGAGGAGACGTAGTAGCCGAATGTTGAGCCACAAATACAGTGGGTGCGTTTCAATGTCGGTCAGCCTGCGCGTACCTTCTTCTTTTGATGCAGGTGATGATGGCGCACCAGGTGAAGATGGATTTTTGAAGAAATGAATTAAAAGGAGATGAGTGGGCAACCAGGAGAATAAGGCGAAAAAAACAGGCAGGCCAGAAACAAAAAAAGTCCCTTCTATATGGGACTTTTATTCCGTACCTTATGCAGTACAAACCAAAAGCGATTACTAAATCATTAATTTTATTTAATTAGTGGCGGAGGAGTAGAGATTCGAACTCTAGAACGCTTTCGCGTCGCCGGTTTTCAAGACCGGTGCCTTCAACCACTCGGCCACTCCTCCGCAACGACGCGAACTATAAACAGTGTGCAGAATATTGTAAAGCGGTACATCGCTCAATTGCCTGAAAAACAGCCAGCAACAGATTGAAAGCGTACAAAATCGCCATCATGCTCATATTGTCAACTGAGTAAAGAAGGGTAAAACGGCTTTAATAACATAATGCAACTACTTACTCTCTTCAAAAACACCAATGGCTTAGAACAACAATGGCCCTTTAACAGAGAGAGTCGTTACTATGGATCGCATTATTTCCACCGCCACTCGTGGGCAATCGCTGCTCAGTACTCACAAAGTACTTCGCAATACTTATTTCCTGCTATCGCTGACGCTGGGTTTCTCCGCCGTCACTGCCACCATGAGCACCGTGTTGAATCTGCCTGCGCCGGGTCTGATTCTGACACTGGTCGGTTTTTACGGCCTGATGTTTCTGACATATCGGCTGGCGGAACGTCCGGCAGGTATTCTGGCCGCGTTCGCGCTGACCGGCTTTATGGGTTATACCCTTGGTCCCTTGCTAAGCACATTGATTGCGGCAGGCGCCAGCGACATTATCATGCTGGCGCTGGGCGGCACGGCGCTGGTGTTCTTCTGCTGCTCCGCTTACGTGCTGACCACCCGCAAGGACATGTCTTTCCTGTCCGGTATGTTGATGGCAGGTTTCGTGGTGCTGCTGGTGGCAACCATTGCCAACCTGTTCCTGCATTTGCCGGGGCTGCATCTGGCTATCAGCGCGATGTTTATCCTGTTTTCCGCTGGCGCCATTCTGTGGGAAACCAGCAATATCATCCACGGCGGCGAAACGAATTATATTCGCGCGACAATCAGTCTGTATGTTTCCATCTACAACCTGTTTGTCAGCCTCCTGAGTCTGTTGGGAATGTCACGCAGCGAATAATCAAAGCACACAATACATACCGCTCAACCAGGTGCCTTTTACGGCGCCTGGTTTCTTTTTAGCTGACATCAGCGCAAACCGGTACCACAAACCATCTTCTGCTCACATGCCAAAGTTTGCTAGACTAGGCGCGTTTTCACGTCATACCGAGGCAATATGTTAGTGTTTGAAGAGCGGGTCATCGAAACCGATGCTCAGGGATATCTGAAAGACAGCAACGACTGGCAGGAAGACATGGCCCCGATGCTGGCAGAGCAGGAAGGCATCACACTCACTGATGCACACTGGGAAGTCGTGCGCTTTGTCAGAGCGTTTTACATCGAATTCAATACATCTCCGGCCATTCGCATGTTGGTTAAAGCGATGGCCCAGAAATACGGCGAAGAAAAAGGCAACAGTCGCTATCTCTATCGCCTGTTTCCCAAAGGCCCAGCCAAACAGGCCACTAAAATAGCCGGGCTGCCGAAGCCGGTAAAATGCATCTGAATAGTCAGTTGCAGGCTAATTCATCAATACTGAATGCTAAAATCACGCTCATCGGTGGCAGGATGCGGCTCCACCAATACCTTGTCCACCCTTGCATGACGCGGTCCCCCCTGTTTTAGCCAGGCAACCAGTTGCTCTACGGCATGGTCCTCGCCGCTGGCAACAACTTCCACACTGCCGTCATCACAGTTTCTGACATAACCGCGCACGCCCAACTGGCGTGCCTGCAGTTGAGTGTGGTAGCGAAACCCCACGCCCTGCACCATTCCGTAAACCCAGGCAATCACAGATACCGTCGACATATCGTCCTCCTCTAATCGCGTACCGGGTTCAGTGTAAAAATGCATCAGAGTTAACGCCTTTTTACCATCGGTCAGCCTATTATTAATACAATAGAAAGACTGACAGGCTAACCACCCTGATGCAAATTGCCCCTGCGCCTGATGACTTGAAAACCACACGCCATTCCCCCATTTAGGGTACGTAATGCGCTTAGTCGGGAGGTCATATGATTAACTGTAAATTCACCATCGGACAGCAGATTCGTCATAAGTTACTGGGTTACCCTGGCGTCGTCATCGATATTGATCCTGAGTATTCCCTCGAACAACCAAAGTGGGAGGAGCTTTCGGTCAATGATACCTTGCGAACCGCCCCCTGGTATCACGTAGTGATGGAAGATGAGCACGGTCGTCCTATTCACACTTATCTGGCTGAAGAACAATTGATAGAAGAACACATGATCAGTGAGGACCGCCATCCCTCTGATCATCCATCGCTGGACGAACTGGCCGCCACAATCCGACGCCGTGCGCCGCGTCTGCTGCACTAACATATGACGATGGGATGATTGCAGCACACGTCTGCGGTCAGTGTGATTCCTTATCGGGACCTGAGGCGGCCCAGCCTATTTTTCCAGCCCCAGGCGGGGAATTTCAATTTTCGGACAACGATCCATCACCACCGACAAGCCGGCGTCATGCGCCAGTACTGCCGCCGCTTCATTAATTACGCCGATTTGTAGCCACAACACCCGCGCGCCAATCGCAATGGCATCCTGCGCCACTTCAAACACGGCATCCGACTGGCGAAAGACATCCACCATATCCACCGGTTCTGGAATTTCAGCCAGTGATGCGTAGACATGCTGCCCCAGCAGCGTGTTTCCCGCCAGGCCAGGATTAACCGGAATGACCCGGTAGCCTTGCCCAAGCAGATAAGCCATTACCCCATAGCTGGGGCGTGAAGGGTTATCGCTGGCCCCAACCAACGCAATGGTTTTTACCTGATTAAGTAACGCTTTGATATCGTTGTCTTGCATTATTATCTCCGTGACTGTTAATCCGACCAACGCCCACTTCAGCGCTGATGCAAGAAAAACTGGCGTTGTCTGTTATCAGTGTAATGCAGAATACCCAGATCAATACGTTGTACCGGCAAAATCAATCGACAATCGAATAACGGGTGTAACGACGTACTTCCTTGCCACCTATTAATAACAAAATATTTCATTTTTAAAATTTTGACACACTCTATTCATTGCTGAACAATACAACGATGAGATCCGTAATGAGGCATGATATGAAAACAGTTTCCGCTATCGCCGCCATGCTGTGGTTGCTCACGCTCAGTTCTCCAGCGATGGCAACAACGCTAAAACTCAGATCGGATATTGAGCTGATGATGATTGATGGGAAAAAAATCTCCGGTTCGTTACTTAATGGCGCCGACAGCCTCGAACTGGAAAAAGGCTACCACCAAATTGTTTTTCAGGTCCTGAAACCAGTTGGTAGATCAATGGGAACCCGACAGACTTATCGTTCTCCGGGCCTGATTAGCACATTTGATGCTCACAACCTCAGTGAAGTTTCCATCCGTCTTCCTGGCCTGGAAGACTCCGGAGCATGGCAGCGTTTCAGCCAGTCACCCGATTACCAACTGGTCGATAGCAAAAACCAGCCGATTGCTACCCACACCGATGTATTACGCATTGACGAATCAGCGTTAGCAGGTGAAATCGAAATACGTATGGCGGATTACAATCGTTCAGGCCAGCCCGCAGCCGTCATTACCTTCGCTCCGCCGTCCCCTGCCAGAAATTCTGCCGCGACCTGCACGCCAGACAATTCGTCAGATACGCTCGGTATTATGCAATCCTGGCTTCAACAAGCCGACAAAGGAACACGTCAGCGCTTTCTGGAATGGGTTAAAGAAAGAAAAACGCATTAATCATGCTGATTTTAAAGACAAAAAACACCGCTTTTGGAAAGATGCTCGCATTTTTTCAGTCTGCTGCTTTCCACTGAAACCCTGTTTCCGTAATCTGTAAAAACTATACTGTTCTAAGGATGTCGCTATGGAGTACACCACCCGCACAATCGAGGTGCACAAGCACATTGCACTGGTTGCGCACGATCACTGTAAAGAATCGCTGCTGGAATGGGTTAGCGCCAACAAGACCCAACTGGCGGAACACCATTTGTATGCGACCGGCACGACAGGCAACCTGATTCAACTGCATACCGGCCTGCCTGTCAGGAGTATGCTGAGTGGGCCGATGGGCGGCGATCAACAGGTGGGCGCCCTGATCTCCGAAGGGAAAATCGATATGCTGATTTTTTTCTGGGACCCGCTCAATGCCGTGCCGCATGACCCTGACGTCAAAGCGTTGTTACGCCTGGCGACAGTGTGGAATATCCCAGTCGCCACCAACCGCTCCACAGCAGACTTCCTGATTAATTCCGCGCTGTTCCGTCAGCCGGTTTCCGTCACCATTCCGGATTATCAGCGTTACCTTCAGGGCCGTCTGAAATAACCACCGTTTCCCTGCTAAAACTGGCCGCTAACCGGCCAGTTTTTTTCTCAAGAATTTAAACAAATAACGTTAACCCGGTTTGCGCTGTATCGGCACCCCCAACTGATGCAGATCATCCACAAATACCGAGGGTTCATCGTGATCGTACAGCAACCACACCTGATGTTTCGCTCTGGTCAATGCCACATATAACAAACGGCGTTCTTCTGCGTCTGGAAAGGGTTCCGGTCGTGGCAACAATACCGCTTCCAGCACCGACTCGCGTGGTGGTGCTGGAAAACCATCACGCCCTTCATGCAACCCCAGCACAATCACATAGTCCGCCTGCTGTCCCTTGCTGGCATGAATCGTCATGAAATCGAGGTGCAAATGCGGCCAGCGAGTCTGCGCCTTATCCAACACATCAGGGCGTAAATGGTGATAGCGCGCCAGCACCAGAATACGTGCCTCTGGCGTCACATAGCCACTCATCTTATCCAGCAAGGCATCCAACTGTTCTTGCGGCAGCAACACGACCGATTTCTTATCACCATTTCGCAAGCTGTTGAGTGTTTTTTTCAACTGGGCCGGGTTTTGCTGAATAAAACGGTTGGCGATATCTCCAATACGGTGGTTAAAGCGATAAGTGGTATCTAATACACACTGCGCCCCGTCACCAAAATGCTGTTCAAATGCTGTGGTAAGCGTCAGTTCAGCGCCGCTAAAACGGTAAATCGCCTGCCAGTCATCCCCCACTGCAAACAGGCTGCTATCGGGTGATTGCCGACGCAACGCCTCCAGCAATCGGGCGCGCTGGGGAGAAATATCCTGAAATTCATCCACCAAAATATGTCGCCACGGACTGACAAAACGCCCTTTATCAAGATAGTTGATTGCCTGATGGATCAAACCGGAAAAATCTACAGCACCTTCATCTTTTAGCGCTTTTTTCCAGACTTTCAGTAACGGCGCCATTAAGCGCAACCGTTGCTGAAACAGAGGGCGCGTTTCGTCATCAGCCAGCGCCAACATCTCACTTTGGGTGCCACCGTGCATCCGCATCAGGCCTAACCACCGCTCCAGGCGACCAGCCAGTCTCGACGCAATAGCCGCATCCTGCCAGAAATTCCCTTCAGGCAATGTCCACTCCAGTTCTTCAGTCAACCATTGCCGCCACCCTTTCGCCTGGGTTTTCTTTTCGTCACATTGCTGCTGCCAGTGCTGAATCAGAAATGCGCGCCGGTGTACACCGTCGGTTTCCAGTTGACTGATCACCGGAGCTTTACGGCTGCACTGCTGAATGATATGCAGCGCCAGCGCATGAAAAGTCATGGCCTGAACATCGTCGGCAGGCAGCCGCTCACGGATGCGGCTGTTCATTTCATCCGCGGCCTGTCTGCCAAACGCCAGCAACAGAATCTGCTGTGAAGACGCCTCAGTGCGATACAGCAACCAGGCAGCACGCGCCACCAACACCGACGTTTTGCCACTGCCCGCACCAGCCAACACCAGTACGGCATTCTCGCCATTCACTACCGCACGACACTGGCTAAGATTCAACGGCGAACTTTCCACCGTATCGAAAAATGCACGCTGTTCGATCAGGACATTTTCTGCCCAGCGCTGGTTGGCTTGCTGGCGCAACATCTCCCCTTGCTCCAGCCAACGCAGACAACGCTGATAGTTGTCACGGCAGGACTCAAACTCATCCAGACGGACCAGCGGCAACGGCAGTGCGGCAAACCCTGCACGAATATCCTGCTGGACGCGTACCAGAATCTGACGGCTGAACCAACCATCTGCCGCTTCCTGATGTGCAATCTCATCGACCAGTCGCTGCAATACCGCTTTGCAGACCTCGCTCATCTCCTGGCTCCAGCTTTGCCAGGACTTGAACAGATGGCGAAAAAACTGCTGGGTTTCCTGCCACTCAGTACCGTGCAGGCGCACGACCTTATCTTCCGGCAGTTCGAACTCCAGTTCGCCCCAAATCAACCCTTTCTTACAGCGAATCGCCAGCAACTGATTAAATGGAATGAGATATTCATGCCGATCACCGCTGACATTGACGCCGGCATTCAGCAATTGCACGCGATTGTAAGGGTGCTGTGCCAGATGCTTACCCAACGCGGTAGATTTCAGTTCCATGAGTCCTGCGCCATGCTCAAAAGAAATGTGTAAAGTTGTAGTGTAACCGTTATCCGACCTCGCGCTCTAGCCAGAAAAACGCGTTAGAATAACCCGGCTAATAATGTGATAATTCGTTTCCAGTCATAGGGTTTGACCGAGGGTAGTCATATCATGCGAGCCGTACTCAATATCCTGAATTTCGTGCTGGGCGGTTTTTTTACGACGCTCGCCTGGTTGCTGGCTACTGTCGTCAGCCTTGTTCTGGTGTTTACCCTGCCGCTGACACGTTCATGCTGGGAAATTACCAAGCTCTCGCTGTTGCCATATGGTAATGAAGCTATTCACGTTGATGAGCTACGGCCAGAGCAAAAAAGTACGCTGCTCAATGCCAGTGGTACATTGCTCAATGTGTTCTGGTTGATCTTTTTCGGTTGGTGGCTGTGTCTGTCGCACATTGCCAGCGGTATCGCCCAATGCCTGACTATCATCGGCATCCCGGTTGGGATAGCGAACTTCAAAATTGCCGCCATTGCCCTGTGGCCGGTAGGCCGGCGCGTGGTATCAGTGGAAGAGGCACAGGCTGCCAGAGAAGCCAACGCCCATCGGCGTTATCAGTAACCAGGACGGATTATCATCGTGCAACAGAGCGTCACAACCAACCTGCGGCGAGTTATCTATAATAGTAGCTGGCTGTATAACCTGCGGATACTGATCGCACTCAGTGGTGCGGCGCTTGTCCCCTGGTGGTTAGATGTCTCCACCAGCACCATCCCTTTAACACTGGGTGTGGTCGCGGCAGCGCTGACCGATCTTGATGACCGGTTGTCTGGACGCCTGTTTAACCTGCTGATTACCCTTGCCTGCTTTCTGGTCGCCTCGGTGTCGATCGAACTGCTTTATCCACACCCGTGGTTATTTGCCATCGGACTGGCGCTCTCAACCTGGAGCTTTATTCTGCTGGGTTCGCTGGGGAAGCGCTACGCGACTATCGCTTTCGGCGCATTGCTGATAGCCATTTATACCATGCTGGGCATTTCGCTTTACAGCGATTGGTACCAACAACCGTTTCTACTGTTATTAGGGGCGCTGTGGTACAACCTATTGACCCTGCTTGGTCACCTGTTATTTCCCATTCGTCCATTGCAGGACAATCTGGCCCGGTGCTATCAGCAACTGGCGCACTATCTGGAAACCAAATCCAACCTGTTCGACCCTGATATCGATGACAACGATCAACCATTGATCGATGTAGCGATGGCCAACGGCCAGTTGGTGAATACACTCAATCAGGCCAAGGCATCGTTACTGACTCGGCTACGTGGTGATCGGGGCCAGCGTGGCACCCGGCGCACGCTGCACTATTATTTTGTCGCGCAGGATATTCACGAACATGCCAGTTCGGTACACATCCAGTATGAACAATTGCGACATATGCTGCGCTACAGTGATGTACCTTTTCGATTTCAGCGTTTGCTATTCATGCTGTCTCGCGCCTGCCAACTGGTATCACAGTCCATTTTACTGCAGCAAAAATACCAGCATGATTACCGCATTGAGCGGGCCTTCTCCCATTTAGACGCCGCTATCGACCGGCTGGCAGCTCAAGGGGTAGAAACGTTATACATCAAGGCGTTGCGCTATTTACTCAATAACTTACGGGCGATTGACGCTCAGTTAATCAATATCCAATCCGAGCAGACGCTTGAACGCCACAATCATCGCCTTCCGGCAGAAAGCCGGCTATCTGACGATAAAATTACCGGCTGGAGCGACATCCGGTTACGTATTAGCCGTCACCTTACTCCACAGTCATCGCTGTTTCGCCATGCAGTGCGTATGTCACTGGTACTGTGTATCGGTTACGCAATTATTCAGTTGACCGGCTTACACCATGGCTACTGGATTCTGCTGACCAGTCTGTTTGTCTGCCAGCCAAACTACAACGCCACCCGCCGCCGCTTAGCATTGCGCATTGTCGGAACGCTGGGCGGGGTACTCATCGGCGTACCGCTGCTGTATATCGTGCCATCACTGGAAGGGCAACTAACCCTGATTGTTATCAGCGGCGTACTGTTTTTTGCCTTTCGCACTGTGCAATACGCACAAGCCACACTGTTTATCACCCTGCTGGTACTGATGTGTTTTAATTTATTGGGCGAAGGGTTTGAGGTCGCCATTCCAAGAGTGGTCGATACGTTGCTGGGTTGCGGCATTGCCTGGGCGGCGGTCAGTTTTATCTGGCCAGACTGGAAATTCCGCGGACTGCCTGCGGTAATTAATAAGGCTATGAATACAAATTGTCGTTATCTCGACGCCATCATGATTCAGTATCGTCATGGCAAAGATAATGGACTGCCTTATCGTATCGCCCGCCGCGATGCTCACAACAGCGATGCGGAACTGGCTTCGGTGGTTTCCAACATGTCAGCTGAACCCCATGCCCGGCCCAACACACTGGAAAACGCCTTCAGATTGATGTGCCTTAACCACACACTGCTGGGATATATTTCCACGCTGGGAGCACATCGTGAGCATATTCAGTCGGCCGAGACCCTGCAATTACTCAGTGATGGCGTTTGTTATGTCGATGACGCACTTCATCAAGACAACAGCGATCAGGCAACGCTGGCGCTGGACAGAGAGCTGGAAGCACTGAAAAACCGTATCCATACCCAGTATCCGGAACAGGATAGTCGGGAACAACTGGTATTACAGCAGGTTAACTTAATCATCGGCCTGCTGCCGGAACTGACGCAACTGAAAAACCAAATGATTGCTGAAGAAAATCGCTCACAGGAAACGATGCATCGGAATCGACAACAGACCTCAGAGCACTAATTGATTCGGGGCGGTCTGAAAGCTCGCGGACTGGTATTCTCAAACCATTCAATCAACTCACTGCGCATTCCTTGCGGCAGCGCAGCTTGATGGACGCCGCAAATAGCGCCTGCCAACGCCAGCAGCACATTAACGCTCAGATTTTGGCTGACAGAACGCAGTTTAAGATAGCTGATTTTCGCCCCAAACCGATGTAATTCATCGATATTCTTAATTCCTACCTTCCAGAGTAAACGTTCCAGATCGTGATTGATATTCGGTAAATCTTTCAGCCTGATGCAACGTTTTCTGGCTGCTTTGTCCTGACAAGCGCCCTGCAGCGACAGCGATGCCAGCTCCAACAAAGCCGACTCATCTCGCCAGAGTTCCTCACTGACCAGATAATAATTAAGCGGCACCGGCAAACCACGTTTGGTATAAATCAGTTTAGGTGCCTGTTGTTCGAGGAAAAAACCCTCGTTACGAGGCGCAGCACGCAGATAGAGTTCCCCGCTGGATACAAGCGCGAAAATCACACCATCCGCCGCAATGCTGTAACCGCCAAATTGTGAGCGGGAGAAAATATGCCCCAGCGGCGCAAATAACGCTTTCGCCTGTAAAATCCTTTTTTCGCATAGTTTTTTCATTACTTATTCCTTGTATTGAGTGTTTTTTCTTGTTTACCAGAGACATCCGTAGCAGGAACAATTAATTAAACACAGCGAAACAGTGTCTTCAAATACAAAAAATGTCATGTGGGCAATAGTCTGGTGATTATGCGAAGCGCTTTCAGAAATTCTGATTGATCTTTGCTCACACAAAATATACTGTACACACATACAGTGTGACAGTGAGGTAAAGAAACTATGCGTACTCAAACTGTTCGTTCTCGTCATATCGGCCATAGGTCAGACCTAAGTCATGGCACAATGCCAAAAACGGCCTCCAGCGGGTTTATCAGTGAAATCGTCTATGGTGACGACCATCCCATGCTGACACCGTTGCTACTCCCGTTGTTGCAACAACTAGGTACGCAATCACGCTGGCTACTCTGGCTTTCACCACAGCAGAAGCTCAGCCGCCTGTGGTTACAACAAGCAGGATTACCATTAGAAAAAATGATTGAATTACATCGCATCAACCCAGTATCTACCGCTGATGTAATGGAGAAAGCGTTAATGACGGGTAATTACAGCGTCGTATTATGCTGGCTGCCGGGTGATCTGGAGAATGAACAAAAAATGCGCTTGCAAAGAGCGGCACAGCAAGGAAACACCTATGGATTTCTTATGCGTCCAGAGGAAAAGTCGATCACAGGACCATTTTCTACACTAAAAATTCATCCAAGATTGTATCATTAAATGAATATTAGGATTTTTCTTATAAAAGCATCGCAAATTCTCCGCAGCCCACGGAAATACCGTGCCCAGCAAGTTATTGCAGTATATTAAAATTAAAAGATATTCGGGTAATCTGATAAAATCGCCCATTATTTGTTAATAATTATGTATGAATGGCTGGTTTTTTTATGGCAGCAGTCACATCATGCTTGTAACTTTCTCACCACGTTGTAGACTTTAGCTCGCTGGAGTTGCCCTTCATAATGCCAGTTCACTGGCAGCACGTAATTAGACCAAGGGCAGTATCTCCGAGAAAGGATTTTAACCAAAGGCTGATTAGCTTTCAGAGTTAATTGCCGATTTGGATGATAATGAGGCGTAAAATGAAAAAAACAGCTATCGCAATTGCAGTGGCACTGGCTGGCTTTGCTACCGTAGCACAAGCCGCACCGAACGATAACACCTGGTACGCTGGTGGTAAGCTGGGCTGGTCCCAGTACCATGATACTGGCCTGACCGGCAATGGTTACAATTCAACCGATGCCCAGAAAAACCAACTGGGTGCTGGTGCATTCGGTGGTTATCAGGTTAACCCGTACCTGGGTTTTGAAATGGGCTATGACTGGCTGGGCCGTATGAAGTATAGCGGCAGCAACAATGGCAGCTTCAAAGCGCAGGGCGTTCAGTTGGCAACTAAACTGAGCTACCCGATCATTGACGATCTGGACGTCTACACGCGTCTGGGTGGTTTTGTATGGCGTGCTGACAGCCGTGACGCCACTGGTCGTAGCAATAACGACACTGGCGTGTCTCCGCTGGCAGCAGTGGGTGTTGAATACGCTATCACCAAAAACTGGGCAACCCGTCTGGACTACCAGTGGGTGAACAACATTGGCGATGCTGCCACTGTTGGTGGTCGTCCGGATAACGGTCTGCTGAGCGTGGGCGTTTCTTACCGTTTCGGTCAGGAAACTGCTGCCCCGGCTCCGGTTGTTGCACCGGCCCCGGCTCCGGTTCCGGCCCCAGCTCCGGTTGTTCAGACCAAACGCTTCACGCTGAAGTCTGACGTACTGTTCAACTTCAACAAAGCAACTCTGAAACCGGAAGGTCAGCGCTCTCTGGACCAGCTGTATTCTCAGCTGAGTTCTCTGGACCCGAAAGATGGTTCTGTCGTTGTTCTGGGCTTCACTGACCGCCTGGGTTCCGACCAGTACAACCAGACTCTGTCCGCCAAACGTGCACAGACTGTTGTTGACTACCTGGTACACAAAGGTATCCCGTCTAACAAGATCTCTGCTCGTGGTATGGGTAAATCCAATCCGGTTACTGGTTCCAACTGTGCTAACGTGAAAGCACGTGCAGCGCTGATCGAATGTCTGGCACCGGATCGTCGCGTAGAGATCGAAGTGAAAGGCATCAAAGACGTCGTGACTCAGCCTCAGGCTTAATCGCTATCAGGCATACGTCGATGGAAGAGGCGGTAGTCCTATAGATAAGTCGTTCTATGGATATAAATTACCGCTGATTCCAATCAAAAAAACAGCCTCTGTTTTTGCAGAGGCTGTTTTTTTATTCTGTTGCAGAAAACCTAAAACCGTGGGAAATAATATTAGTCACTCTCATGACTTGTTATTTTTTATACCATCCTGACCATAGTTCTATTCTAAGCTGAATAATTTATTACATCATTAAAGCAGACCACTCCATGCCTCTTGTCATCTGAAAAATAACTCTACACCCTAAATAATTTCATATCCTAAATAATGCAAACGACAGAGTAGAAAACCGAGAGGCAATCCGGCCTGATACCGAAGCTCCCCCGTCATGAGAATAACGTCACGAGAACGACACCCGGCATTCAGGCACTGGCGACATTCAATTGTTCAATTTCATGAGGCATTAATGCCAACCGGGTGGCGTTAGCCAGCTCCGCTACCTGTTCAACTGAGGTGGCGCTGACTATCGGCGACGTTACTCCAGGCCGGGCAATCAGCCATGCCAAGGCTACCTGACCAGGAGTGGCGGCGTGCGCTTCGGCTAGCTGATCCAACACGTTCAAAATCGCCAGACCACGCGGATTGAGATAACGTTCCACCACACCTGGACCACGCGCGCTTTTCGCAGCATCGGCAGCCGAACGGTATTTACCGGATAAAAAACCACTCGCCAGCGAATAATACCCAATCACCCCCAGACCGTTAGCCTTTACCACCGGTTCCAGCGTGGTTTCATAGTGCTGGCGATCATACAGATTGTATTCCGGTTGCAAGGTTTCGTAACGCGCCAGATGGTTATCCTGACTGACCTGTAATGCCTGCGCCAGACGTTCACCTTCATAGTTGGATGCACCGATAGCGCGCACCTTCCCTTCCCGAATCAGCGCATCGAAGGCGAATAGTGTCTCTTCCAGCGGGGTATTTTTATCATCATCATGGGATTGATACAGATCGATATAATCAGTCTGCAAACGGCGCAGCGAATCCTCCACGGCCCGACGAATATAAGCAGCCGACAGCCCATGCCGGTCACCGCCCATATTCTTGCCCACTTTGGTAGCAATCATTACCCGATCACGATTTCCACGCTGTTTTAGCCAGTTGCCAATAATGTTTTCCGACTCACCACCTTGATTGCCAGGCGACCAGATCGAATAGACATCTGCGGTATCAATAAAGTTGAGACCCTGATCAAGCAAGGCATCCAGCACCCGAAACGACGTTGGCGCATTAATAGTCCAGCCAAATACGTTGCCGCCAAAAGTCAGTAACGGTACCCGAATTCCCGAATGTCCCAGTTCACGTAATACGCCAGACGCAGGCATTGTCATCTCCTTGTGGTTAGGTTTTCCCAGCCTGGCGAAATGGCTGGCAGGGAATTGTCATCACAATATTTTTCAGTCAGATGTGATGAAATCATTCATAGATCACCCAGATAGAAGTGAATGCTATGAGACCCACGCTTCAGTTTAGGTTAATTTCCGCGATATAATTCCGCTTTTGCGTATTAGGTCGCATTTTAGCCGCAGCCGTTACATAAAATGACGACCAAAAATCGGCCCCTATCATAATTTGGAGCAAATATGTCCAATATTCTGCAATTTATCCTGGCACTGATTGTTGTCGCCGGCCTGTCACTGTTGGTGTGCCGTGATCGCAAGAGCATTCGCGTCAGGTATATTGTTCAGCTTTTAGTCATTGAAATTCTGCTTGCCTATTTCTTTCTCTACTCCAGTGCAGGCCTGGGTTTCGTAACAGGCTTTGCCAGTCTGTTTGACAAACTGCTTGGTTTCGCAGGCGAAGGTACGACCTTCGTCTTTGGCAACATCGGCAATAATAGCTTTGTGTTCTTCCTGAAAGTGCTGTGCCCGATTGTGTTCATCTCCGCACTAATTGGCATATTGCAGCACATAAAAGTCCTGCCGTTTATCATCCGTCTGATCGGCACCATACTGTCCAAAGTTAACGGCATGGGTAAGCTGGAGTCTTTTAACGCCGTCAGTTCGCTGATTCTTGGCCAGTCTGAAAACTTTATCGCCTACAAAGACATTCTCGGACAGATGTCAGAAAAACGCATGTACACCATGGCCGCTACGGCCATGTCCACCGTATCGATGTCGATTGTCGGTGCCTACATGTCAATGCTGGACGCCAAATACGTCGTGGCGGCGCTGGTGCTCAACATGTTCAGCACTTTCATCGTGTTGTCGCTCATCAACCCGTACGACACCAGCGAAGAGAAAGAACTGCACCTGAGCAACCTGCATGAAGGTCAGAGCTTCTTTGAAATGTTGGGCGAATATATTCTGGCCGGTTTTAAGGTTGCGGTTATCGTTGCTGCAATGTTGATCGGTTTCATCGCGCTAATCGCCAGCATTAACGCGCTGTTTAGCGCCGTGTTCGGCCTGAGCTTCCAGGAAATCCTGGGTTACGTGTTCTATCCGTTCGCCTGGGTGATGGGCATTCCCAAAGCCGAAGCACTGCAGGTGGGCAGTATTATGGCTACCAAGCTGGTGTCTAACGAATTCGTCGCCATGATAGAAATGCAGAAAGTGGCTGGTCAGTTGTCGCCACGCAGCGTGGGCATCCTGTCGGTATTCCTGGTATCTTTCGCCAACTTCTCGTCGATTGGTATCGTAGCCGGTGCAATCAAAGGGCTGAACGAGGCACAGGGCAATACCGTTTCTCGCTTTGGTCTGAAACTGGTATACGGTTCTACGCTGGTCAGCCTGTTATCCGCTGCCGTTGCCGGACTGGTGTTGTAATCCCGTTGTCTTGATAACGACACCTCGCTGACACACATGGCACCCGATCCCCGGCGTTTATCACGCCGGGGATTCTTTTTCTACAAACCCTGACGCATCTTCCATATTTCCTCCATTTTTTACCCTTGGGTTACTGTTTAAACTAGTATCATAATATTCAGTGTTTCATGGGCTTATCTTGGCCTGTGCTGATTGGAGGTTCCTTCCATAATTATGAACGCCGCACGCTTATTTCGTTTTCTGTTATTGGCCATCGTTATTGCCGCAGCCTTTTTCGCCTGGCGTTATTTCCACACATCGCAATCAGAATCAGCTAACGAAGCGACAACTACACAGCAATCTTCACGTCAGGGACAAAACCGTAACGCCGGTGGACGCCGCGGCTCCACGGCACCACCGCCGGTGCAGGCCGCACTCACTGCCTCATCCTCTGTACCCTATTACCTGTCCGGTCTGGGTACGGTCACCGCCGCCAACACCGTCACGGTGCACAGCCGGGTCAGCGGTCAGTTGATGGCTATTCATTTCCAGGAAGGACAGCAGGTCAAAGAAGGCGAGTTGTTGGCGGAAATCGACCCACGGCCATTTCAGGTGGCGCTGACGCAAGCACAAGGTCAATTGGCCAAAGATCAGGCCTTGTTGACCAATGCTCGCCAGGATCTGGCTCGTTACCAGCAACTGTCCAAAACCAGTCTGGTTTCTGGCCAACAGTTGGACACCCAGGAATCGCTGGTACGTCAATATGAAGCGACCGTGAAATCGGATCAGGGTTCGGTCGCCAGCGCGCAATTGCAGTTGGATTACAGCCGCATCACCGCACCGTTTAGTGGCCGCGTCGGCCTGCGCCAGATTGACATCGGCAACTATGTCACCAGCACCGATAATCTGCTGGTGTTGACGCAAACCCACCCGATTGACGCCATATTCACGCTGCCGGAAAGCAATATTGCTACCGTGCTAAAAGCACAGAAATCCGGTCAGCCGGTGCTGGTGGAAGCCTGGGATCGCGCCAGTCAGCACATCCTCTCTCAGGGCCGGCTGCTGAGCATGGATAACCAAATCGACGCCACTACCGGCACCATCAGGCTAAAAGCCCGCTTCGACAATACCGACGACGCGCTGTTCCCCAATCAGTTCGTCAATATCAAGATGAAAGTCGATACCCTGCAAAATGTAGTGGTGGCGCCATCAGCCGCTATCCAGATGGGCAACGAAGGGCGTTTTGTCTGGGTGTTGAACGATAAAGATCAGGTCAGTAAACACATCGTCACTACCGGTATTCAGTACGGTCAACAAACCGTGGTATCAAACGGGCTTAACGCGGGTGAGCGAGTGGTCACAGATGGCATAGACCGACTGACTGAAGGTGCGCATGTTGAAGTGCTGACACCTGCAACGGCAGAGACCAAGCCTACTGCTGGCGTAGAAAAACCTCAGCATAAAGCGGAGAAATCCTGATGCAGGAGACAACACCGTTACAGGACGCCACACCGAGCAACGGTGGCGGACCGTCGCGCCTGTTTATTCTCCGGCCGATTGCCACCACACTGTTGATGATCGCCATTCTGCTGGCCGGAATTGTCGGCTACCGCGCCTTACCGGTTTCAGCACTGCCAGAGGTGGATTACCCGACAATTCAGGTCGTTACACTGTACCCCGGTGCCAGCCCGGACGTGATGACCTCAGCGATAACCGCACCGCTGGAACACCAGTTTGGCAGCATGTCTGGTCTCAAACAGATGTCGAGCCAAAGCTCTGGCGGTTCGTCAGTCATTACCCTCCAATTCCAACTATCGCTCTCATTGGATGTAGCAGAACAGGATGTGCAAGCGGCGATCAACGCCGCCACCAACCTATTACCTACCGATCTGCCTTTCCCGCCTATCTACAATAAGGTCAACCCGGCGGACCCACCGATCATGACGCTGGCGGTCACGTCCAGCGCCCTGCCGCTCACCCAGGTGCAGGATATGATCGAAACGCGCATCGCACAGAAAATCTCACAGGTGGAGGGCGTTGGGTTGGTGAGTCTGGCTGGTGGGCAACGGCCATCGGTACGGGTCAAACTCAATCCAGGGGCGCTGGCGGCCTACGGGCTGAGCAGCGAAACGGTGCGCACCGCTATCACCGCCGCCAACGTCAACACGCCCAAGGGCAGTTTTGACGGCCCGGCGCGTTCGGTAACGGTATCTGCCAACGATCAGATGCGCTCGCTTGATGACTATCGACAATTGATCATTGCCTGGAAAAATAACGCCCCGGTACGGCTACAGGATGTCGCTACGGTAGAACAGGCGGCAGAAAACACCCATCTGGCCGCCTGGGCCAATCAGAATCAGGCTATTGTCCTCAATATTCAGCGTCAGCCGGGAGCCAATGTGATTGCCACAGCTGACCATATCCGCACTCTGCTGCCGACGCTAAGAGCCAGCTTACCCAAATCTGTGGATATCGCTCTGCTCAACGACCGCACCACGACCATCCGAGCGTCGGTGGACGATGTACAGTTTGAACTGATCCTGGCTATCGCGCTGGTCGTGATGGTGATCTACCTGTTTCTGCGCAACGCGGTAGCGACGCTGATCCCCAGCATCGCGGTGCCGCTGTCGCTGGTGGGCACCTTCGCCGCCATGTATTTTCTCGGCTTTTCGATCAATAACCTGACATTGATGGCACTGACCATCGCCACCGGCTTCGTGGTCGATGACGCCATCGTCGTTATCGAAAACATCGCCCGTTACATTGAAAAAGGCGAAAAACCACTGCAGGCCGCGTTGAAAGGTGCTGGCGAAATCGGCTTTACCATTATTTCACTGACCTTTTCATTGATCGCAGTATTGATCCCATTACTGTTCATGGGCGATATCATTGGTCGCCTGTTCCGTGAGTTCGCAGTAACACTGGCGGTGTCGATTCTGATCTCCGCGGTGGTGTCACTGACGCTAACCCCCATGATGTGCGCCCGTCTGCTCAGCCACCATTCACTGAGCCAGCAAAACCGTTTTACCCGTGCCAGTGAACGCTTCTTTGATGCGGTGATCGCCTGGTATGGCCGCGGCCTGACGCGGGTGCTGAGCCACCCGTGGATTACCCTTTGCGTCGCGCTGAGCACGCTGGTGCTGACCGTTCTGCTGTATATCGTTATCCCCAAAGGTTTTTTCCCGATACAGGACAACGGCATTATTCAGGGCACCGTACAGGCGTCGCAAACTATCTCTTTCTCCGGCATGGTGGATAAACAACAGCAGGTCACCTCGCTTATCATGCAAGACCCGGCGGTGGAAAGCGTCACGTCGTTTATCGGCGTTGACGGCACGAATCCGTCGCTCAATAGCGGCAGGCTGCAGATCAACCTGAAGCCGCTGGATGAGCGCAGCGACCGTATTCAAGGCGTGATTGAGCGCCTGCAACAGCGCACATCCGCCCTGCCCGGCGTTCAGCTTTATCTGCAACCGGTACAGGATCTGACTATCGATACACAAGTCAGCCGCACCCAGTATCAGTTTACCCTGCAAACCATGTCGCTGGATGAACTCAGCACTTGGGTGCCGAAACTAATAGCAGAGTTGCAGAAACTGCCGCAGTTACAGGATGTCAGCAGTGACTGGCAGGACGGCGGCGCGATAGCCTACCTCAAGGTCAATCGTGACAACGCCAGCCGTCTCGGCATCACTATGTCGCAGGTAGACAGCGCCCTCTACAACGCCTTCGGTCAACGCCTGATCTCCACTATTTACACGCAATCCAACCAGTACCGGGTAGTACTGGAACAGCACCACGACAGCAGCAACGGGCTGGTGGCATTGAGTGATATCCGGCTTATCAACAGCAGTGGCGGCGTGGTGCCGCTAAGCAGCATCGCCACGATAGAAGAACGTCAGGGAGCCTTGTCGATCAATCACATCGACCAATTCCCCTCAACCACCATTTCGTTCAATGTCGCTCCCGGTTACGCACTGGGTGATGCGGTAAAAGTCATTCAGAAAACGCAACAACAGATGCAGTTGCCCAGCGACATCATTACCCGCTTCCAGGGCAGCACGCTGGCATTCCAGTCAGCGCTGACCAGCACCATCTGGTTGGTAGTGGCCGCAGTGATAGCCATGTATATCGTGCTGGGCGTACTGTATGAAAGTTTTATCCACCCGGTCACTATCTTGTCCACCCTGCCGACTGCCGGGGTCGGTGCGTTGCTGGCGCTGATGATGGCAGGCAGCGATCTGAACATTATCGCCATTATCGGCATCATTTTGCTGATCGGTATCGTGAAGAAGAATGCCATCATGATGATCGATTTCGCACTGGCGGCTGAACGCGAGCAGGGGATGACGCCGTATCAGGCCATTTATCAAGCCTGTCTGCTGCGTTTTCGCCCGATCCTGATGACCACCATGGCAGCACTGCTCAGCGCCGTTCCCCTGATGTTCAGTACCGGCGTAGGCGCAGAACTACGCCGTCCACTCGGTATCTGTATGGTCGGTGGGCTGGTGATGAGTCAGGTGCTGACGCTGTTTACCACGCCGGTGATTTACCTGCTGTTTGACCGTCTGGCGCATCGCCTGCGTCGCCGCCAGTTGCAGGAAGGGGAAGCACAGTGAAGTTTTTCGCGCTGTTTATCCATCGCCCGGTCGCCACTACGTTGCTGGCGCTGGCGATAGCGCTGTGCGGCCTGCTCGGCTATCGGTTGCTGCCGGTGTCGCCGTTGCCACAGGTGGACTATCCGGTCATTTCGGTCACCGCCACCTTGCCTGGCGCATCACCGGAAACCATGGCGTCATCGGTAGCGACGCCGCTGGAGCGCTCGTTAGGCCGCATTGCCGGCATCAATGAAATGACGTCAATGAGTTCGCTGGGCAATACCCGCATCATTCTGCAGTTTGCGCTGGAACGAGACATTAACGGTGCCGCCCGTGATGTGCAGGCCGCGATCAATGCCGCTCAAAGCCTGTTGCCAAGTAACATGCCGAGCCGTCCTTACTACCGTAAGGTTAACCCGTCAGATGCCCCCATCGTTATCATGACGCTGACGTCAGACACCTACGGTCCCGGTCAGTTGTATGATTACGCCTCGACCCAGATTGCCCAGCGGGTTTCACAGATTGAGGGCGTCGGCGACGTCACCATCGGCGGCAGCTCGTTACCGGCGGTGCGGGTGGCGCTCAACCCACAGGCGCTGTTCAATCAGGGCGTATCGTTGGATGCCGTACGCCAGTCTATCGCCCAGTCCAACGTGCGTCAGCCGCTCGGTAGCGTGGACAGCGGCGGCACTCACTACCAAATTCAAACTAACGACGAGTTGAAAAACGCCGATGCCTATCGTTCGCTGATCGTCCACTACAACAATGGCGCGCCAGTACGGCTGAGCGATGTGGCGACGGTAAAAGACTCAGTGCAGAACGTGCTCAACGCCGGGATGAGCAACGCCAAACCCGCAGTTCTGGTGCTAATCCGCCGGGCCCCAGACGCCAACATCATTTCCACCGTGGATGCCATTCGCGCCTCAATGCCAGAGCTGCAGGCCATGTTGCCCGCGGCCATTACGCTGAATATCGCGCAGGATCGTTCTCCCACCATTCGCGCGTCGCTGCGCGACGTAGAACGCTCGCTGACCATCGCGGTGTCGCTGGTCATTCTGGTGGTATTCCTGTTCCTGCGCTCCGGGCGCGCCACGGTGATCCCGGCTATCGCTGTGCCGGTGTCGTTAATTGGCTCCTTTGCCGCCATGTACTTGTGCGGCTTCAGTCTCAACAATCTGTCGCTGATGGCGTTGACCGTCGCCACCGGCTTCGTGGTGGATGACGCCATCGTAGTGCTGGAGAATATTTCTCGCCACATCGAAGCGGGCATGAAACCGCTGCAAGCCTCGCTGCAAGGGGTGCGGGAAGTCGGCTTCACCGTCGTATCGATGAGCCTGTCGCTCATTGCAGTGTTTATTCCGCTGCTATTCATGGCCGGCCTGCCAGGTCGCCTGTTCCGCGAGTTCTCAGTTACGCTGTCGGTAGCGATCCTGATTTCATTGCTGGTTTCCATCACGCTGACGCCGATGATGTGCTCCCGGCTGCTACGCTCCCACACGCCGCGCAGCCAGCCGCGCACACGTGGTTTCAACCGGCTCCTGTTCAGGCTGCAACAGGGCTATGGCCGCACCCTGCAATGGGTGTTGAACCACTCGCGCTGGGTAATGATGATGTTGCTGGGCACTATCGCCCTGAGCGTCTGGCTGTATATCAGCATCCCCAAAACCTTTTTCCCCGAACAGGATACCGGGCGGTTGTTGGGGTTCATTCAGGCCGACCAAAGCATCTCTTTTCAGGCCATGAAGCGCAAACTAAAGGACTTCATGACCATCGTACGCGCCGATCCGGCGGTGGATAACGTCACCGGTTTCACCGGCGGTATGCGCACCAACAGCGGCGCGATGTTCATTAGCCTCAAACCGCTTTCCCAACGTGACGTCACCGCCCAGCAAGTGATTACCCGGCTGCGCGCCAAACTGGCGAAAGAACCGGGTGCCAACCTGTATCTGATGGCAGTGCAGGACGTACGCATCGGTGGACGCGAAGCCAACGGCGGTTATCAGTTCTCACTGCTGTCGGATGATCTGGCGGTATTAAGAGCCTGGGAGCCAAAAATCCGCGATGCCCTGAGTAAGCTGCCGCAACTGGCGGATGTCAGTTCCGACCAGCAGGACAAAGGCGCCGAACTGATGATGGTCTATGATCGTGATGCAATGGCGCGTCTCGGCATCAACGTCTCCAGCGTCAATGCGCTGCTGAACAACGCGTTCGGCCAGCGGCAGATCTCCACCATTTATCGACCAATGAACCAGTACAAAGTGGTGATGGAAGTCGATTCGGCTTACACCCAGGACCCCAGTTCGCTGGATAAGATGTTTGTTATCAACAACGACGGCAAACCGATACCGCTGTCGTTCTTCGCCCGCTGGCAACCGGCCAATACGCCGCTGGCGGTCAACCATCAAGGATTGTCAGCCGCCGCCACGATCTCCTTCAACCTGCCAGAGGGCGCCAGCCTGTCTGATGCGACGACGGCTATTGAGCGCACCATGACCTCGCTGGGTGTTCCTCCTACCGTACGGGGGCAATTTGCCGGTACCGCACTGGCGTTCCAGCAATCTCAGCATTCGCAGGTGGTGTTGATTATTGCGGCGATCCTGACGGTCTACATCGTGCTGGGGATACTGTATGAGAATGTCGCCCACCCGTTAACCATTCTCTCGACGCTGCCATCCGCAGGGGTTGGTGCGCTGCTGGCGCTGGAGCTGTTTGGCAAGCCGTTCAGTCTGATTGCGCTGATTGGCATTCTGCTGTTGATAGGCATCGTGAAGAAAAACGCCATCATGATGGTGGATTTTGCATTGGTGGCGCAGCGGGAAGGGAAATTGTCAGCGCACGAGGCCATTTTCCGCGCCTGCATGTTGCGTTTTCGCCCGATCATGATGACGACTATGGCAGCACTCTTCGGCGCACTGCCGCTGGTGCTGAGCAGCGGCGATGGTTCGGAACTGCGCCAGCCTCTCGGTATTACTATCGCCGGCGGGCTGGTGATGAGCCAGTTACTGACGCTATACACCACGCCGGTGGTGTACCTGTTTTTTGATCGCCTGCAATGGCGTCGCCACAAACGGTCTGGCACAGCTGCGCATACCGAACCGTCGGCCTGACGTTGCGACAGCTGCGATTGCCGTAGCTGTAACATTTGCCGGGGTTCGCCCCGGCATCTAGAAGGGAAAACTATTCCAAGGAGTCATACCGCACATGAGCAATCAGCCCGCTTCCGTTCGCTGGCAGCTGTGGATTGTGGCCTTCGGCTTTTTTATGCAAGCGTTGGATACCACTATCGTCAACACGGCTTTGCCCTCTATGGCTATCAGCCTGAATGAAAGCCCGCTGCGAATGCACGCGGTCATTGTCTCCTATGTGCTGACGGTAGCGATACTGCTGCCCGCCAGCGGCTGGCTGGCGGATCGATTTGGTGTGCGGAATATTTTCTTTTCCGCCATCATGCTGTTCAGCCTCGGTTCACTGCTGTGCGCCCGCGCCATTACCCTGAATGAACTGCTGTTTTCCCGTGTGATTCAGGGTATCGGTGGTGCGATGATGGTACCAATTGGCCGCCTGACGGTAATGAAACTGGTGCCACGCGCGCAGTACATGGCGGCGATGACCTTCGTCACGCTGCCAGGGCAGATAGGCCCGCTAATGGGTCCAACGCTCGGCGGTTTTTTGGTGCAGTACGCCAGTTGGCACTGGATCTTTCTGATTAATATTCCGGTCGGCCTGCTCGGCGCCCTCGCCACCTGGTGGCTGATGCCCAACTTCACCATGCCGCCACGCCGTTTCGACCTGCGCGGCTTTATCTGTCTGGTCATCGCCATGGGTACGCTGACGCTGGCGCTGGACGGGCAGAAAAGCCTCGGTTTAAGTCCGCCAGCATTGAGCGCGCTGGTGCTGACCGGCCTGCTGGCGCTGCTGGGGTATTGGCTGCACGCCAGAAACAACGAACAGTCACTGTTTAACCTGCGTCTGTTCAATACCCGTAGCTTTACCATTGGGCTGTTCGGCGGCTGGCTGGCGCGCATCGGCAGTGGGATGCTGCCATTTATGACGCCGGTGTTTCTGCAAATCGGCCTAGAGTACACACCGTTTCACGCCGGTATGATGATGATCCCGCTGGTGCTCGGCAACATGGGGATGAAACGGCTGGTGGTGTTGATAGTCAACCGATTCGGTTACCGTGCCGTATTAATTGCCTCCACCCTGACGCTGGCGTTAGCCACCCTGCTGTTTGCGCTGGTGGCGCTGATGAACTGGCACTGGATGACCCCGGTAGTACTACTGCTGGTAGGCATGGTGAACGGTATCCGTTTTTCTACCATGAATACTCTGACGCTCAAGGATTTACCTGACGATCTGGCCAGTGGCGGTAACAGCCTGCTGTCGATGTCGATGCAATTATCCACCAGTATGGGGGTGACCATCGCCGGTCTGTTGCTGGGCATTTTCGCCAATCAGCATCTGGTGAGTGGCACGCCGGAAACCCATACGGTATTCCTCTACACCTATCTGTGCATGGTGGCGGTGATGGCGTTCCCGGCGCTGATTTTTAACCACGTGCCGCCCGATACCATTCAACAGGCGACGCTAACGCGCGCTTCACGAGGTGAATGATGAGATTCGGCATCACCGCCAGGCTGTTTCTGGCGATTTTTTCCACCTGTATGCTGGTGCTGGTCATCATGCATCTGGGTGTCCGGCTCAGTTTTGAGAAAGGGTTTATCGACTACATCCGCCACGGCAACGAACAGCGAGTGGTGCAAATTCGCAGTTGGCTGGAAGATCAGTATCAGCAACACGGCAACTGGGATTTTCTGCACAATAACGAGCACGGCATTTTCTCCATGTTACGGGAGATGGAACAGAATAACGATGAAGCGATGCAAGCCTGGCGTACCCGGTTTTGGGTCACGGACGAGAACCGCCGCCGCCTGATAGGCCCGCCAATTCCGATGCCAGCTGGCAGCAACTGGCAACCGCTGATGGCGAAAACACAGACCGTTGGCTGGCTGGTGACTGCGCCGGTAGAAGGGCTGACCCGCAGCGCAGATATCAACTTCGACCGCCAGCAACAGCGTACCAGTTGGCTGATTGTCGCTTTTACTACCCTGTTAGCGGCAGTGGTGACCTGGATGATGTCGCGCGGGCTGCTGGCCCCGGTCAAACGGCTGGTTAATGGCATCCACCAACTGGCGGGCGGAGATTTTAGCACACGCGTAACAGCCAGTGGGCGCGATGAACTGGATCGTCTGGCGCAGGACTTTAATCAGTTAGCCTCAGCGCTGGAAAAAAACGAACAGTCGCGCCGCGCATTCATGGCAGACATATCCCACGAGTTGCGCACCCCACTGGCGGTGCTGCGTGGTGAGCTGGAAGCCTTGCAGGATGGCGTGCGCCGACCCGATACCGCAGCGTTTAGCTCACTACAAACGGAGGTCGCGTTACTGACCAAACTGGTGGACGACTTGCATCAACTGTCGTTGTCCGATCTTGGCGCACTGGCTTACCGCAAGACCGCCGTCAATGTCAGCGCGCTGCTACAGGTGTCGATAGCGTCGTTCAGGGAACGTTTTCAGCACAAAAACATCCAACTCACTACCCGCTTTCATCCCGAAGCTGTCGTATTTGGCGACCCGGACCGACTGAACCAATTGTTCAATAATCTGCTGGAAAACAGCTTGCGTTATACTGATGATGCGGGACAACTGGAGGTGGAAACCGAATTACGCCAGCAACGGCTGGTCATTCACTGGCGTGATAGCGCCCCCGGCATCAGCGATGAACAACTGGCGCTGATATTCGAGCGTTTCTACCGCGCAGAAAGCTCGCGCAACCGTGCCAGCGGCGGCTCCGGACTGGGGTTGTCCATTTGCGCCAATATCATTGAGGCGCACGATGGACGCCTGTATGCTGAGCATTCATCACTCGGCGGCGTACAAATCACTGTCGAGATTCCGTTGCACCTCTCCTGACACAGGAATCGACATGACAGCATCGTCTCCTGCAGCGGCGGGTAATGAAAACCTGCCGGTGTTGATCGTTGAAGATGAGCCTAAACTGGCCCAATTGCTGGTGGATTACCTGCAGGCATCCGGTTACCGCACTCACTGGCTGACGCAGGGCGAGGAAGTCGAGCCTTGGGTACGGGAACATCCTTGCCAGTTGATCCTGTTGGATCTGATGCTGCCGGGCCGTGACGGCCTGACGCTCTGTCGCGCCATTCGCGGTTTTTCCAACGTGCCGATTATCATGGTGACTGCACGTACCGACGAAATCGACCGGCTGCTGGGGCTGGAAATCGGCGCTGACGATTACATCTGCAAACCCTACAGCCCACGTGAAGTGGTCGCACGGGTGAAAACCCTGCTGCGCCGCTGTCGCTGGCAACATGAGCCGCTACCAGGTGATGCGCAGCCCGCATTGCTGATAGACCAAAACCGTTACCAGGCTAGCTACCTTGGGCGACACCTGGAACTGACACCCGCCGAGTTTCGACTGCTGAAAACCCTCTCTGCCGAGCCGGGGCGGGTCTTTTCGCGCGAACAGTTGCTCGATCATCTGTATGACGATTACCGGGTGGTGACTGACCGCACCATCGACAGCCACATCAAGAACCTGCGCCGCAAGCTGGAAACCTTTGATCAGGAAACATCATTTATCCGCACGGTGTACGGCATTGGTTACCGCTGGGAAGCCGCCGCCAGTCAGGAAATATCTACGTAACGCCATGACGGCGGTCATGCCGTCAAAGAAACTGTCTGACTCGGTTAAAAATTTGCAATTTCCTCTCAGCTTCGGGCTGCTAGCATACTCATCAAACATAATAATCATGATGAGGGTAAACATGTCGGGATTAGTCAATGGCAAGTGGGTCAATGGCGATGTAGCGGCTGAAGAAATCAAAGGCGGCGCATTTCACCGTCAGGAAACCCGGTTCCGTGACACAACGCTGGCCCCGGAAGCTGGGCGTTATCAGTTGTTCGTCTCGTATCTTTGTCCGTGGGCATCTCGCACGTTGATCTACCGCAATCTGAAAGCCCTGCAGAACGTGATCGCACTGTCGGTAGCAAACCCCTGCATCGGTGAACAAGGGTGGGAATTCAGCACCCCGCAGGATGCAGGCGACAACGTAGCGCCGGTGCGTTACCTGCACCAACTCTACACCGCCAGCGATGCGCATTATACCGGTAAGGTTTCAGTGCCGGTACTGTGGGACCGTAAAGAAGGCCGCATCGTCAATAATGAATCGTCGGAGATCATCCGCCTGCTCAACCACGCGTTCAACGACCTGACCGGTAACCAGTTGGACTTTTATCCGCCGGACCTGCAACCGGAAATTGATCGCTGGAACAGCCTGGTTTATGACAACATCAACAACGGCGTGTACAAGACCGGTTTCGCCAAAACTCAGGAAAATTACGATCAGGCGGTCACCAACCTGTTTGCCTCTCTCGATACGGTGGAAGCGCATCTGGCCCATCACCGCTATCTGGCTGGCGATACCCTGACCGAAGCTGACTGGCGGCTATTTGTTACGCTGGTGCGTTTCGACGCTGCTTACCATGGCGCATTCAAATGTAACATCCGCCGTCTGGAAGATTACCCGCACCTTTCCGGCTATCTGCGTGAGCTGTACCAATGGCCGGGAGTCAAAGAAACGGTCAGGCTGGATCACATCAAAGCCGGTTACTACAGCATCCTCTGGCTTAACCCCACCGCCATTATTCCAAAAGGTCCGCAGGTGGACTTCGAGCGCCCACACCAGCGCGATCTGGTCGGCCCGTCAGCGGGTATTCGTGTCTTTTAGAAATCACCTTCGCTAAAAAAACTATCTAACGGTGGTGGTTCACTAACACCACCTACCTATATATTACCTACTCCCCAGCGCATCCCTATCACTTACAGATATTACCCCATCTCACCTGGCATAAATAATAACTTATATACATTACTTTGAATTACAGTAATTGCCATATGATTTCAAAATTTTAATATTAATAAGATAACAATCTCGCAAATAATAGCATCATGTTAGCTATTCATTTATCATGCCTTTCACTTCTAAGAGCACATCGTAATACAGACCAAAAAAACATCAATTCAAAGGGAAATTATGAATATTTCAACTGATGATGATTGCCTGGGGTTCGATACAACCTCTCCTAATGCTAAAAATTTTAAAATCATCAAATACAGCGACGGCTTTTTCAGTTCTATTCCACATGATTTTTTCCAGAACTGGCTAGGTGAGCAATCTGACGTTGGCTTATTTCATATTGGTAAAGCATCAGGTGTTGGTGTTGGCTCCATGGTAAAATATGACTCTGACCAGCAAAGCTTAAGGATAGGTAGATTTGTTTCAGGTGGTTCCCGATTAAAATTCATACTGAATGGGCAGCACGAAATGCGAACCATATCAACAGCCATGTTCGCCATCTTTGGTGATGGACTCATGAATCCCGAACAACCTCAATACCAGGACTCTGTCATCAAAAATGATGTCTGGATTGGGGACGAAGCCATGATGCTGGGTGGTGGTATTATTGAAAATGGATGTGTTATTGGTGCGCGGTCATTACTTCCTCCCAATTTCAGAAGTGAAGCGTATGGAATCTATGCCGGAACGCCTGCAAAACTCATCCGCTTTCGTTTTCCAGAAAAAGTTCGGGAAGCGCTATTAGATATCGCCTGGTGGGATATGCCTAATCTGTTTGCATGGATAAAACATCACATGCAGTATTTTTTTGCTGATCTGACCCATGATGAAGCACGGAGCCTGGATGTTCTATCCGAGCTAAAAGAGAAAAAACAACAGTGGTTAGCAAAGACTCAACAGCAACCCTAAGCCTCATCATTAAAAAAATAACATGGCGCTGGCTTGCAGACGTCAAGCCAGCCATCTTTAAGCCACTCGCCTTTTGTTACCCCGTTTTTTTCCATTGACTACTGATTTTTCCCGCCGTTGGCGTTAGAATCTGCCGCCTTTACTGTTCCCCCACCGGGAACAGCCTGACCTGTGATCAGACTTGAGAAAACACCATGTTTAAACCGGAATTACTCTCTCCGGCCGGTACGCTGAAAAATATGCGTTACGCCTTTGCCTATGGCGCAGATGCAATTTATGCCGGCCAGCCTCGCTACAGCCTGCGTGTGCGCAATAACGAATTCAACCACCAGACACTGGCGCAAGCCATCAATGAAGCCCATGCGCTGGACAAGAAATTTTATGTGGTGGTCAACATCGCGCCGCATAACGCCAAACTCAAAACCTTCCTGCGTGACCTGCAACCGGTTGTCGAGATGAACCCGGACGCCCTGATCATGTCCGACCCAGGGCTTATCATGATGGTGCGGGAAAACTTCCCGCAGATGCCGATTCATCTGTCGGTACAGGCCAATGCAGTCAACTGGGCGACGGTGAAGTTCTGGCAGCAGATGGGGCTGAGCCGGGTGATTCTGTCACGCGAGCTATCGCTGGAAGAAATTGAGGAAATCCGCCACCAGGTGCCGGACATGGAGTTGGAAGTTTTCGTCCACGGCGCACTGTGTATGGCCTATTCAGGCCGCTGCCTGTTGTCTGGCTATATCAATAAACGCGACCCCAATCAGGGCACCTGCACCAACGCCTGCCGTTGGGAATATAACGTGCAGGAAGGCAAAGAAGACGTGGTGGGCAACATTGTGCACATCCATGAACCGATTGCCGTCACACAACTCGACAGCGCTCAGCCAGAGCCGACGCTTGGCATCGGCGCACCTACCGACAAGGTATTCATGCTGGAAGAGAAGCAGCGCCCAGGTGAATACATGAGCGCGTTTGAGGACGAACACGGCACTTACATCATGAACTCACGCGATCTGCGCGCCATTCAGCATGTAGAACGCCTGACCAACATGCAGGTTGCTTCGCTGAAAATCGAAGGCCGCACCAAATCATTCTATTATTGCGCCCGCACCGCGCAGGTGTACCGCCGCGCCATTGATGACGCGGTAGCCGGCAAACCGTTCGACCCGACGTTGCTGCAAACGCTGGAAGGGCTGGCGCACCGCGGTTATACCGAAGGCTTCCTGCGCCGTCACGTCCACGAGGATTACCAGAATTACGACTACGGTTACTCAGTATCGGACCAGCAGCAGTTTGTCGGAGAATTTACCGGCGAGCGGCGCGATGGACTGGCAGAAGTGGCGGTCAAGAACAAGTTCTCCCGTGGCGACAGCGTGGAAATGATGACGCCGGGCGGCAACATTCAGTTCACTGTCGAGACCCTGCTCAACAAAAAAGGTCAGGCTATCGATGTCGCACCGGGTGACGGCCACATCGTGTATCTGCCGGTGCCGGATGATATCGCACTGGAATACGCGTTACTGCTGCGTAATCTTCCCGGCACCAGTACCCGCAATCCACACGCGAAATAACAAAAAAGTGACAAAATAATGCTAATTGTGACAATTTTTAGAATCAGATCACATCAATGGCATGGTTAACTGGCTATTATTGCAGCGCTGAGAAAATACAAAACGTAAAATAAGCGTAGTAATGCTACTAGGAACCACCTCCTTGGCCAGCTCAATCTCCCTTGAGCTGGCTTTTTCTTTTCTGGCTACTTACTCCCGCTTCAGGCGTGGGCTATTCACCAGATAGAGCGTAATCACCAAAATCAGGATCGCACCGGAATAGGTAAAGGTATCCGCCGGGTTTTTATGATCGACAATAATCAACCGCACGATGGCGGTAATACCGATGTAAATGAAATAGCGCAGCGGGAAGTGATAACCGGATAGAAAATACTTCACGATCAGCGCCAGAAACTCAAAATAGAGAAAATAAATCACCAGACTTTCGATCAGCATATACGAAGACTCTTTTTCATTGCTGACCAGCAGAACCGAGGCCAAATGCCAGGTTTCCTTGCCCAGAAAAATCACCAAAATCACCGCCAGCAGTAACAGACCCAAATTAAGTATCGTCTGTAGCCCTTTGGCAATCATGACTGCACGCGCTGAACCCGCCATGAGCATCTCCTCGGTCCTATCATTCAGAGAAAACACCGCTCAGAAAAAAGCCTCTAAAACCCGGTAAGCGTTAGCCCCACCATACAGGCAATAATCTGACACAGATCACAAAATTACCGGGTCATCTGCAGGCTGTCTATGCAATGTTGTTTACCATTTATCTGAATTTCTTATCGCTTGTATCAGGACATCACCTTTACCACCAGCGGTGAAAATGGTGTACCGGGCCGATGCCGTGACCAACCCCTAGCGAATCCGCCTGCTCCAGCGCCCCTTGCAGCCAGACCCGCGCGGCGGACAAGGTATCCCGCCAGTTATTATGACGAGGTCGCAACGCTGCCAGCGCAGCCGACAGCGTGCAGCCGGTACCGTGCGTATGCCGGGTGTTAACGCGCGGCGTACTCAACCGCACCGGCTCACCATCCGGCATGAACAGCCAGTCCGGGCTTTCGCTGCCGTTCAGGTGGCCGCCTTTCATCAATACCGCCTGACACCCCATTGCCAGCAATGCTTCCCCTTGCCGGCGCATGTCTCTTTCATCGTCGGCAAGCGAGCACCGTAATAGCGCCGCTGCTTCCGGCAGGTTGGGGGTAATCAGCGATACACGCGGCAACAGTAACTGGCGCACCGCCTCCACCGCATCTGGCGCCAGTAGCGCATCACCGCTTTTCGCCAGCATCACCGTATCCAACACCACATAAGGCACCGGGTAGCGCAACAGTCGGTCCGCTACGGCTTCCACAATATCCGTCTGTACCAACATGCCGATTTTGGCGCTATCAATGCGTACATCACTCAGCACCGAATCCAGTTGGGCGGTAACAAACGCCGGTTCAATGCGATAAACCGACTGCACGCCGAGTGTATTCTGCGCCACCAGCGCGGTAATCACGCTGGTGCCGTAAACGCCCAGCGCTGAAAACGTTTTGAGGTCAGCCTGAATGCCCGCGCCGCCGCTCGGATCAGTACCCGCGATAGTCAGTGCGTTGAGACGTTTCATACCAATGCCTCCCGGTTCAGGGTATAGAGCGCATCCGAAAACGCGTGGATGAAGCTCTCCGCGCCACTCGCCCATTGCCCGAAGCGGAGCACCACAACACAAGCGGCGGTAGCATGACAGGGGCGGTGCCTTTCCTGCGAACAGAAATCAGTCACCATCTCATGGGTAAAACAATGTGTCAGCGGCGCGCGTGAGCGGAAAGCATCAAGGGAATCTGCGAAGAATGCAGCGGGGAAACGTACAGATCGAGCGTTCATAAACCTCCCAACCAGCGTGAAAGAAAGCGGTACCGGTGGGGATACCGTGACTTCCCTACGCTGGCATTATCCAGATCAGGTAATACGGGTTTTTCTCAGCCTTCACGCAGAAGGGCACCCCGAGTCAACGAACGCCATTATTGGAAGCATTAGCGAAAAAGATCAATGACAGATTAAAGAAGGTTAGTAGCAGGCATCAGCCAGCTTCATCATTTTGCCCGGCACAAATCAGCACCACCATCCTTTAATCGACATCAACAACAAAGCCAATAACCCGCCACCTGAAATATGAAAGATATATACCCAAAATAATTCGAGTTGCAGGAAGGCGGCAAGAGAGTGAATCCCGATGAGCTTACTCTAGTAAGTGATTCGGGTGAGCGAACGCAGCCAACACACCTGCAACTTGAAGTATGACGGGTATAGATAAGATATATCTCATATATTGCTACTGAAATATTAATGTCATTACAACACTAAATTATAAATCTGAGCCATTGCATTTAAAATTTAAGCCACAGTGTAGATAACGCCATTCATCATTTTAAAATCAGGAGCATCAGACTTATGTCGGCCATTAAAAAAATCGCCAATATATTTCAGTTCATTAAAAAAACAACATATTGTTTCCGCCGATCTATTTTCTTTGCAACTCACCAGGGAAATAACAATAAAAAAAGTATATTACTCATTAATAAGATAAAAAACAGTATGATTACCATAAGTTGGATGTCATGGGTCACATCAAGACTATTACCTCTTTTTACTGTGCTATTCCTTTATACCCTGCCTGTGCAGGCGGCAATGTTCAACAACGCTGTGGTTTTTGGTGATAGTTTGAGTGATGCAGGTAATCTTTCACAGGCATTAGGACTAGGTGTTTCAAGGTTTACCACTAATCCTGGAGAAAATACTGCCATGTATGTAGCCGATGGCTTAGGTTTATCCGTCACTGCTTCATCCTCCGGGGGGACTGACTTTGCCTGGGGTGGAGCCGGTATTCTTAATAACTATTCGCTGGGTATCCTTTTCTCAAGCACGATCCAATCTCAGGTTAACAGTTACTTGCAAAATAACCATGCCAGCGCGTCAACACTTTATCAAATGTGGGGAGGCTCCAATGACATATATGCCATCTACGAGTCCGCCCCCACCACAGCAACAGCGGAGATTATTCCCGTAGCGCAGGAAGAAGTATCATTATTGAACAGCCTATATCATGCAGGTGGGAAATATGTAGTGGTTTACAACCTTCCTAACCTTGGAGCAACTCCTGACGGCATAAGTCATCACCTGGAAAAAAAATATCAGGACGTGGTTAGCCAATATAATCAGACGTTAAACAACGGTCTCGACACACTAAGTAAAGATGGGCTTAATATCATTCCTGTCAATACCTATAAAATTATGGCTGAAATAATGGCTAATCCATCAGCCTATGGCATCATCAATACGACTCGTGGCGCCTGTGACACCCTATCATCACTTATCTGCTCAACCGGAGATTATGCCAAAGGAACTGAAAATACCTATCTTTTTGCAGATAATGTCCATCCCACCACGGGTGGTTACAAGATGCTTGCCAGTGTCGTTTTGTCTGAAATGGCAGCGCCCGGTAAAATCTCGCTGCTGAGCCAGGGTCCACTGGCAGCCACGAAATCACAGTACAATCTGCTACGCAATGAAATTCTGGCCGATACCCGCGGGAATGAGACACGCGTATTTTTGGGTGGCGATTACCGCCACGCCAGTTCAACCGACAATACCTTGTCAACCAACGGTAATAATCGCTTTATCTCGGTCGGCGGCGACGTGAAATTGAGTGAAAATTTTAACGTAGGTGCAGTGGTGACCCAGTCTAATCAAACAGCAAACATTAGTGATGCGGGTTATAAGTTGTATGACAGCAGTATCGCGCTTTACGAGGTCTATCACATCGATAATGCCTGGCTGAGTACCTTCTTCAATGCTGGCCGCTCCAACTTTAATGATGTTTATCGCACTATTCATATCGGCCCGGCCAATCGTCAGGAATCTGGTTCAGTAAACGGGCATCACCTTGGAGGGGGTATTGATGGCGGCTGGTGGTTCAGTCTTGGGCCGGTTAAAACTGGCCCTTTTGCCCGCCTTGAGCGTCAGTTCGTTAAGGTATACCGCTACAGTGAGCACGGAGATGATAGTTCTGCCATGTGGTTCTCGGCACAACGCCGTAATTCTCTGGTTTCAGGGATTGGCTGGAGAGCTCAAGGGCAGTGGTCTGTATTCGGTTTGGAAACTATCCCGTTCGTCGAGATCGCCAGGAATCACGATTACATGGCTAATACCCCGCAGATAACAGCTGGTTTGAACTCCATGAGCGGCTACTTTTCTATGCCAGGGGCTGATTCAGAGAAAAACTGGAACTCGGTAGATGCAGGAATGACGATGAATATTACCACCAACCTCCACACATGGGTGCAATATTCCAGTCAGTTTGATGGTAATAATATCAAGAAAGGCAACTATGGCGTCAGTGCCGGTCTGGAGTATGCTTTCAGATAAATAATAATGAATAATTTCATCCTATATTTTCGCTATTTTTAGTACATACATGGGGTTAAGAACCCCATGTATTTATGATGAAAAATATGATTCACCTACAATTAACCCAAACTAATTTTCCTGACAAGAGAACTTCCCACCGAAGCAAACATTAATAAAAAACAAAAAAGGAACATTGAATTACACCACTTAACAAAAAAACACAATTAAGATTTCTCTGAAAGGAATCACATCATCGATAAACATTGCTATAAATGGAGAGTCAAAAAAGCAACGCACTGGAGAATAAAATGAAACCTCGGTTAATAGCAATCACATTATCAACCTTAACATCGCTATTTTTTAATTATCCTGCTTTCGCTATCCCTCCTCATAGTAAACTATCTCCATCTTGTTGTGAAAAAACAACCCCAGATAATACACCTTCACCCGATAAATTGATATATCTCATATCCGTTTCTTCTCAGTATGATGAGGATAGCATCCCAGAAATAAAGCAAATATTTTCCTCTTCCGGATATAATATTGATACAACCTACCTACATCAAAACCCAACACCGTTAGGTTATACAGACACCGATAAAGCGCGTGCAGATACACTCATCAAGGCTCTGACAGACAAGAAAGTAAAGTACCTTTGGTTTGTCAGAGGAGGAGAAGGCGCACTTAATTTATACCCTTATCTGTATGCAAAAAAAGCAGAGATTGCTAAATCAACACCCAAAATACTCATCGGATTCAGTGATGTCACAGCAATTCATTATTATGTCAACAATGTAATAAAATGGCCAAGCGTTCACGGAGTTTTTGCATCTTACAATAAAGAGATGCACGCTATAGATCCCAAAAGAGAAATCAATATGTATAGCAGTATTAATGATACATTTTCTGCCATTTCTAAGGGAGTCACATACAATGAAATTTTACCCATGAATGCTGCCGCACATGCGGGAGCCACTGGAATTGCAAGTGGCAGTAATCTGACGTTGATAAAATCATTTTTTTCAACAAAGTATGAAGAACAATACTCAGGAAAAATATTGTTATTAGAAGATATCAATGAAGCGCCACAGCAGCTTGACCGGGCATTACATCAACTCAGCTATAAGAAGAACTTCCATCCTAAGGCAATAATTTTTGGACAATTCTACAAAGATGACCTGGATGAAAAAAGCAAACAATTATATGAAAACATCATCAGCGATTTTTCCCAAAAAAACAAATACCCCGTATATTATTACCCCAAATTTGGTCATGGATACACTAACTCCCCTTTTCTTCTGGCGAGAAAACTAGAGATAACCTGTAAGGAAAAATATAATTCTTGCAGCCTTAAGCAGTCACCACTTTACCAGCATCTGAAGTAGGTTTTGCCACGCATAATTCCTGGATAACTCAAAATGATACCATCACGTAATACAGTAAACGGCTCATCTGAGTCGTTTATCAAGCCCTATAATAATATAATAATTTGGTAGTGATTGATCTGGACCGATACCGTCACTTTTACCGTCAAACGCATACATCTTTGGCTGGTGCGGGAGATGGAGCAATTTGCGGGGCGTTGACGTTTCCAGGCTCATTGTCAATCAGGTTTCATTATAGCGGACTGCTGGATGGTCATGGATGGTTTTCAGAAAGATGCCCCACCGCTTTATTTTTCTCGTCTGCGATTTCATCGTCTCTCCGGTAATGCCTCTAATTAATTTCTGATAATCAGAATGTATTACAAAAAATAAGTGATAAGTCACCGCTTACAAAAAAGTGCTTAAGAATGCACTAGAGGGAAACCTGGAAATTTATTTTAGCACTTCATTCACAATGATAATGCATGTATTTACCCCGGAAGATACTGCTACTACAGCCCCCCTGAACATATCAATGTAAATTACCTATTTTTAGTTTTACATCCATTACTAAAAAAACCAAATAACACACACAAAAAAAACAATTATTAGATTTAGTGACATAGCCGAACTTTAAAAATGACATACAAAAAACATCAAATATAACAATAAAGTAGAAATGAAAAATCAAAACAAACCACGAAACGCCAAAATAAAAATTTGGGAAAAATCCCATGTATTTATCGATGCATATAATTAAAATTTAATTTAGTCACTGGAAATGGTGCTTCGTGAAATTTAAAAATATAATCGTGCTAGCAGGCATGATCTTATTTCACCCGATTCAGGGAATCGCTCAGCAAGCCAATGTCAGTGCTACCAATATTGCTCATAAGCAGCCCGAAAGCATCTTTATTTTTGTTGGCGCAGGAGGAGCCGGTGGCAAAGGCGGCGAAAGCATTTTGAAAAGGATTTTCCAATGAGAATGATATTTTTTTTAAGCCCATTAATTCTTCTTCCACAGGCAAAGGCTGATTACCGCACGGACATTTTCAGTTCAGGTCATATTATATTAATTGATGCTGCAGCAGGTAGTAACGGTGGCCTGGGCCAAAATGGAAGCCCAGGAGCCAATGGAGGGCCTGGGGGAAATGGTGGCGATGGCGGTGATTAAATAACTGATATGGACACCGAACCACGCTTGCAATTAGGTCGGTGTCCATATCAGTTATTTAGGCTGTGTCCCGAATTATTTTTTGTACCCTGGCTATACAGGAGAAACTTGATCGCTGGCGCAGGAAATACAATCATGAAAGAACACATTCTTCGTTAATGGCATGACTACAGCTGAATATCTGGAGTCTGCAAAAAGACGAAGAGTCCTGATTTAGCACCGCACTGATTTTTCGGGGAGATTACCCACCGGCTTCGGTCTCGCGTAGGATACTGATGATCTGTTCATCGGAAAAACGCTTCTTCATGGAGATGTCCTCACGTTGCTGATGAAAACATTACTAACATCGCAGTGTATTAATCCGATCATCGGTCAGCATCGTGTTTTTCCTCCTGTTCAATGGCGGTTTTTACCGTCAAGGGTCAGGAAGTCTGAAGATGTTCCGAAAGCCGCATCACGTCTAGCTTTGGAAGGGAATTTTTACCGTCATGACCGAAAAAGCATCAATCATCAACGGCAGAGTCTTAATTCAGGTCTTTTCGCTTACCGTCACTTCTACCGCCAGCCTGTTCCGCTGGCTGGCGATAGTTACCGATAGTCACCATAATAAATTTAATTAAAAATCAAAAAATTATGGCGGTTTTTCGATAGTTGGCGATAGTCTCGGAAGGACCGTGGATCATTCCCACTCAATGGTTGCGGGCGGCTTGCCAGACACGTCATACACCACGCGAGAAATACCGTCTACTTCGTTAATGATGCGGTTGGAAACGCGGCCAAGGAACTCATACGGCAAGTGCGCCCAGTGCGCGGTCATGAAGTCGATAGTTTCGACTGCGCGCAGCGAGACAACCCAGTCGTATTTACGACCATCACCCATTACGCCCACGGAACGCACTGGCAGGAACACCGTGAACGCCTGGCTGACTTTGTCGTACAGGTCCGCCTTGTGCAGTTCCTCGATGAAGATAGCATCGGCGCGACGCAGCAGGTCGCAATACTCTTTCTTCACTTCACCCAACACACGCACACCCAGCCCCGGTCCTGGGAACGGATGGCGGTACAGCATGTTGTACGGCAAGCCCAATTCCAGACCAATCTTGCGCACTTCATCTTTGAACAGCTCTTTGAGCGGCTCGACCAGCCCCAGCGCCATGTCATCCGGCAAACCACCAACATTATGGTGCGACTTGATGACGTGCGCTTTGCCCGTAGCGGAGGCAGCAGATTCGATCACATCCGGGTAAATGGTACCTTGCGCCAGCCATTTTACGTCAGTCAGCTTGCCCGCTTCTTCATCAAATACCTCGACGAAAACGCGACCAATGGTTTTACGCTTGGCTTCCGGATCGTCAATGCTGGCCAGCGCCGACAGGAAACGATTTTCTGCCGGGACATGCACAATGTTCAGGCCGAACTGGTCGCCAAACATCTCCATTACCTGTTCAGCTTCGTTCAAACGCAATAGACCGTTGTCCACAAACACACAGGTCAGGCGATCACCAATCGCACGATGCAGCAACAACGCCGTCACCGACGAATCGACCCCACCGGACAAGCCAAGAATCACCTTATCCTGACCTACTTGCTGACGGATGCGCTCAACAGCGTCATCAATAATTTTTGCTGGCGTCCACAGTGCTTCACACTGACAAATATCGCGCACAAAGCGTTCCAGCATCCGCTGGCCCTGACGCGTGTGCGTCACCTCTGGGTGGAACTGCACACCGTAGAAACGTTTTTCTTCGTTAGCCATGATGGCATACGGGCAGGTATCGGTACTGGCAACGGTCACAAAGTCAGCCGGAATAGCGGTGACTTTATCGCCGTGGCTCATCCACACATCCAGCAACGGCGCACCGCTGGCGCTGAGCGCATCCTGAATGTCGCGGATCAACGCGCTGCTGGCCTTGACCTCCACCTGCGCATAACCGAACTCACGCTCGCTGGAACCTTCTACCTTACCGCCCAGTTGCATCGCCATGGTCTGCATACCATAACAGACACCCAGCACCGGCACGCCGGCCTGGAAAACATACTCCGGCGCACGCGGGCTATTGAATTCGGTGGTACTTTCCGGACCACCGGAAAGAATGATGCCATTCGGGTTGAACTCGCGAATCTGCGCTTCGGTGACATCCCATGCCCACAGTTCACAGTATACGCCCAGTTCACGTACGCGGCGTGCCGCCAGTTGCGTGTATTGCGAGCCGAAATCCAGAATAAGAATGCGATGTTGATGAATGTTTTCTGTCATGAGAGGCGTATTCCACTACGGAGCGAAAGAAAAATCGAACCCGGCGAGTTTACCGGGTTCGTAACAGTAAATCAGCCGATAACGCGCTTAGCCCATGCGGTAGTTCGGCGACTCTTTGGTGATAGTGACATCATGGACGTGGCTTTCCTGAATACCCGCGCCGCTGATGCGCACAAATTCAGCTTTAGTGCGCAGCGCATCAATAGTCGGGCAACCAGTCAAACCCATACAGGAACGCAGACCCCCCATCTGCTGGTGAACGATCTCTTTCAGGCGGCCTTTATAAGCAACGCGGCCTTCAATGCCTTCCGGCACCAGTTTGTCAGCCGCATTGTCAGATTGGAAGTAACGGTCAGACGAGCCTTTAGACATTGCACCCAGTGACCCCATGCCGCGGTAAGATTTGAACGCACGCCCCTGATACAGCTCGATTTCACCTGGCGATTCTTCAGTACCCGCCAGCATGGAGCCGACCATGACGCAGGCCGCACCAGCAGCGATAGCTTTGGCGATGTCGCCAGAGAAACGGATGCCGCCATCGGCAATCACCGGAATACCGGTGCCTTCCAGTGCCTCAACCGCATCGGCAATGGCCGTAATCTGCGGTACGCCCACACCGGTTACGATACGGGTAGTACAGATAGAGCCAGGACCGATACCCACTTTTACCGCACTCACACCCGCCTCAGCCAGGGCGCGCGCGCCAGCGCCCGTCGCCACGTTACCACCGATGATCTGCAAATTCGGGTATTTGGCGCGGGTTTCGCGGATACGCTGCAACACGCCTTCGGAATGACCGTGCGAGGAGTCAATCAACAAAACGTCCACACCAGCAGCAACCAGTGCGTCGATACGCTCTTCGTTGCCGGCACCGGCCCCGACTGCCGCACCGACGCGCAGACGGCCATGCTCATCTTTACAGGCATTCGGCTTACGTTCTGCTTTCTGGAAATCTTTTACCGTGATCATCCCGACCAGACGGAACTGCGCATCCACCACCAGTGCTTTTTCGATACGGCTCTCGTGCATTTTTTGCAGCACTACGTCACGGGCTTCGCCCTCTTTTACCGTAACCAGACGTTCTTTCGGGGTCATTACCGCGCTGACCGGGCGGTCCAGATCGGTGGCGAAACGTACATCACGACCGGTAATAATGCCAACTAATTCATTGCCTTTCGTTACTACCGGATACCCGGCGAAACCGTTACGCTCCGTCAGTGCCTTCACTTCACGCAACGTCGTTTCCGGCGTTACCGTCTGCGGATCAACCACAACGCCGCTTTCATGACGTTTCACGCGGCTCACTTCTTCCGCCTGGCGCTCAATGGGCATGTTCTTATGAATAAAACCGATGCCGCCTTCCTGAGCCAGCGCAATCGCCAGTTCGGATTCAGTCACGGTATCCATTGCAGCGGACAGCATAGGAATGTTCAAACGGATGCGTTGTGTCAGTTGAGTGCTCAGATCGGCTGTGTTGGGCAAAACAGTGGAATGGGCTGGAACGAGGAGAACATCATCGAAGGTTAAAGCTTCTTTAGCGATACGTAACATGGCAATATCTCACCGGGATTGAGGATGGGAATTAGATAAAATATTGCCGCGGCATTATACAGGCCGAAATCGATTGCCTCCAGCATTTTTTTATAAAAATGCTTGCGAACAGCCCATTGACCGGTAGTATTGATGGATTAACTCTCCGTTTTACTTTTTGATCTGGGTCACAATGTCTTCATTGCCGTCAGCCGCCATATTTACCGTAAGCCGCCTGAATCAGACGGTAAAGCAGTTGCTGGAAGGCGAAATGGGTCAAATCTGGCTCTCCGGCGAAATGTCCAATTTCTCTCAGCCTTCCTCCGGTCATTGGTATTTTACGCTAAAAGATGAACGCGCTCAGGTGCGGTGCGCCATGTTCCGCACCAGCAACCGGCGAGTCGCCTTTCGGCCACAAAACGGGCAACAGATCCTGATTCGCGCCACCATCACGCTCTATGAACCACGTGGTGATTACCAACTGCTGGCTGAAAGTATGCACCCGGCAGGCGATGGCCTGCTGCAACAACAGTTTGAACAATTGAAACAGCGCCTGTCTGCAGAAGGACTATTTGATCAGCAGCACAAGCAGTTACTGCCCAAACCAGCACGACAGGTTGGCGTCATTACCTCCGCCAGTGGCGCAGCACTGCATGATATTTTACATATTCTGCAACGCCGCGATCCGTCGCTGCCGGTGGTTATCTACCCGACGGCAGTGCAAGGCGCGGACGCTCCAGACCAGATTGTGCGGGCTATTGAGCTGGCGAACTTGCGCCAGGAGTGTGATGTGCTGATTGTCGGTCGCGGCGGCGGTTCACTGGAAGATCTGTGGAGCTTCAACGACGAACGGGTGGCGCGGGCGATCTTTGCCAGCCGCATCCCAATTGTCAGTGCGGTCGGCCACGAAACCGATGTAACCATCGCCGACTTTGTGGCCGACCTGCGCGCACCGACGCCTTCAGCAGCGGCGGAACTGGTTAGCCGTAACCAGTTGGAGTTGTTGCGGCAAATCCAATCCCAACGCCAGCGGCTGGAAATGGCGATGGACTATTATCTGGCACAGCGCCAGCAGCAATTCGTCAAACTGCAGCATCGGTTACACCAGCAACACCCGCAACTACGGCTCGCTCGTCAACAGACCCAATTGATTCGCCTGCACCAGCGTCTGGATGAAGCCATCCAGTTGCAACTGCGCCTGCAGGCACGACGTCATGAACGTCTCGTCCAGCGTCTGCAGCAATATCAGCCACAATCGCGCCTGCACCGTGCGCAGCAGCAGGTACAGCACTTACGCTACCGGATGCAGCACGCGTTAGAAAAACAACTTAATCAGCATAAACAGCGATTTGGCGAAGCCTGTTCCCATCTTGAGGCGGTCAGTCCGCTGGCGACACTGGCCCGTGGCTACAGCGTCACCACTGCTCCGGACGGCAAGGTCATGAAAAAAACCGCTCAAGTCACCAGGGGCGATATCCTGAAAACCCGGTTGTTGGATGGCTGGGTTGAGAGTCAGGTAACTGAAATGAAAAAAGAATCCACCAAATCACGCGCGAAAAGCCAGACAAAAAATATTTAATTATTAGGCTATACTTGCTGTGTGATAACTGTGGTAGATCAATGTTATGTTGCACCATAATTGCCCGGCATAAGGAGATGAAGTATGCAATCCGCCCGTAGCATCATTCCGCCCTACATCCTGCATCGCATTATCAACAATGGATCGGATGAGGAACGTCGTTGCGCCCAACACACACTGATGCACGTGCAATCACTGATGGTGGCTCCAGTCATTCATCCTGCTGAACATGAGGAACACCCTGCCGGCACGGTGCAGCGTGATATTTACGACGCAGAGCACCAGCAAATGTTACCAGGCAAGCAATTACGAGCAGAAGGCCAGCCGGGAAACGGCGATACCGCCGCGGATGAAGCTTACAATTATCTGGGTATTACCTATGATTTTTTCTGGAAAGTCTTTGGTCGCAATTCACTGAACAACAAAGGATTGCCGTTGACTGGCAGCGTTCATTACGGCAAGGATTACCAGAATGCGTTCTGGAATGGACAGCAGATGGTGTTTGGCGATGGCGACGGCAAAATATTCAACCGTTTTACTATCGCTCTGGATGTTATTGCCCACGAGCTGTCGCACGGCGTGGTAGAAAGCGAATGCAATTTACTGTATTTCCGCCAGTCCGGTGCGCTCAACGAATCGCTTGCGGACGTGTTCGGCTCTATGGTCAAACAGTACTACCGTAACCAGAAGGTTCAGCAGGCGGACTGGATTATTGGTGAAGGGCTATTGGCCGAAGGCATCGATGGTAAAGGACTGCGATCACTGTCTCGCCCCGGAACCGCTTATGACGACCTGCTGCTGGGCACCGACCCACAACCTGCCCACATGCGAGATTTCGTCAACACCCGTGAGGATAACGGCGGTGTGCATCTGAACTCAGGCATTCCCAGCCGGGCCTTCTATCTGACCGCGATGGCACTGGGTGGCTATTCCTGGGAAAAAGCCGGTCATATCTGGTATGACACCGTATGTGACAAAGCGCTGCCGCAGAATGCAGATTTCTCCATCTTCGCCAAATTCACCGTAGAACACGCTAAAAAACGCTTCAATCATGCCGTCGCTGACGCTGTACTGCGAGCCTGGCATCAGGTTGGGATTGATACGGGAATTATCAATGAGCACGAACAGGAATGATCTGCCGGAGCTGACGGATGATGTGATCATTGAACTGGCTCGTGAAGGCGGCTTTGCCTGGGTGCCCAGGCTGGCCAGCTCGCGTCGCTTCGTGCTGGCAGAGGTAACGGCACCGCAAAAAGAGAAGATCCGCACCGTGCTGCACAAGGCGCTGCCGTCAGCGCATGAGCCGGGTCTGCCAGACTCCCCCGGTCATGGCGATCAATTCTACTACCGTATCCACATTCACTACGGCAACGCGCAGGATAGCCGCCAGGCAGATTGGGTGTTGCTGATCCCTGAACAGAGTGCGCCAACTGAGCTGGAAACCTTATGGCGCAATGGTCCGGATAACGAACAGACCTGCTGACGGTTACTGAGACTGATAACGAATGACCACGCGGGAACGTGAAATCAGGCCATGGCCATTGGCACAGAGATAACTTTCCGCACCACAGGCTCGCAGCACCTGCAAGGGGTGCTTACATTCCGGGCACAATGTCAGACGCAGGAAACTGTGCTGGCACTCCTCACAATAATATTGATCGTTGTTATCTTGAGCATTATTACGTTGAACGTTGTTATGCTGATTATTGCCGCACCACACCATCAGTCGCTGACATTCAGGACAATAAGCATCCATCGTCTTCCTCCGGATCACCACATGAAAAACAACGGGGCAGAATCGCTCCTGCCCCGACATGATGTTTGATTTTTCGCTACCGACGTTTACTTGCCTTTCTTGATATGTTGCATCAGGCGTTTACGTTTACGCAGTTGATTCGGCGTCAACGTATTGCGTTTGTCAGCGAACGGGTTTTCCCCTTCCTTGAACTGGATGCGGATTGGCGTCCCCATCACATCCAGTGAACGCCGATAGTAATTCATCAGGTAACGCTTGTAGGAATCTGGTAACTCTTTGACCTGATTGCCATGGATCACGACTATCGGCGGGTTGTAGCCTCCGGCATGAGCGTATTTCAGCTTCACACGGCGACCACGCACTAACGGCGGCTGGTGGTCATCTACCGCCATCTGCATGATGCGAGTCAGCATTGCGGTACCCACACGGCGGGTGGAACACTCATAAGCTTCGTTGACGGATTCGAACAGATTCCCCACACCGCTGCCGTGCAGCGCTGAAATAAAGTGGATACGGGCAAAATCGATAAACCCAAGGCGCAGGTCGAGGGTTTCCTTCACCTGTTCCTTCACCTCCTGCGACAATCCATCCCACTTATTCACCACAATCACCAGCGAACGGCCAGAATTGAGGATAAAGCCCAGCAATGACAGATCCTGATCGGAAATCCCTTCACGGGCATCTATCACCAGCAGCACTACGTTGGCGTCTTCGATTGCCTGCAATGTTTTGATCACCGAGAATTTCTCAACGGCATCAGTGATCTTGCCACGTTTGCGCACCCCGGCGGTGTCGATTAACACGTAATCACGGCCATCACGCTCCATCGGGATATAGATACTGTCGCGCGTGGTGCCGGGCATGTCGTATACCACCACCCGATCTTCCCCAAGAATACGGTTGGTCAGTGTGGACTTGCCGACATTCGGGCGACCAACAATAGCCAGCTTGATCGGCAACCCTTCAAGATTCGGCGCATCGTCGCCATCATCCTCAATGTCATCATCACCTTCACCAAGCTGCTCGGCCCAGTAAGCCGCGTTCGCTTCTTCTTCAGTCAGTTCACGTGCCTCTTCCACTGGCTCGACGACAAACGGCAATAACACCTTTTCCAGCAACGAGGTAACACCACGACCATGCGATGCCGCAATCGGGTATACCTCACCCAGACCGAGTGAATAGAAATCGGCGATGCCGGTATCGATATCGATACCATCCACTTTGTTGGCGACCAGAAACGTGTCTTTTTCGCGCGTACGCAAATGCTGGGCAATGGCGTGATCCGCCGGCATCAGACCATCGCGGGCATCAACCAGAAACAGCACGATATCTGCTTCTTCAATCGCCAGCAGCGACTGTTCAGCCATACGCGTTTCCACACCATCTTCAGTACCGTCAATACCGCCGGTATCGATGATGATGAACTCATTCCCTTCTACTTCTGCACGACCATACTTGCGGTCACGCGTCAGCCCAGGGAAATCCGCCACCAATGCGTCACGGGTACGCGTCAAGCGATTAAACAGCGTGGATTTCCCCACATTCGGGCGCCCGACCAGCGCGACGACAGGTATCATTGTTACAACCTCATTGCTTATATTTCAATTCGTTACAGCAGAAAACCCTGCTGATGATAAAAGACGAAACGGCCCCTGACAGTATCAGGAGCCGTTGCAGGGACAAGGGATTCACCGTTTGCCCCGATCATGCGAAGCGGTTAACGGGTAAAGGCGTAAACCTCGCCACCCTTGGCCTGTATCAGCAGCTTGTCGCTGGCAACCAACGGTTTACTCAGCAAACCAGAACCATCCACTTTCTGCTGAACCACAAAACGACCGTCAGTAGTATTCACCCAATGCATATAACCTTCAGCATCGCCGACGACCAGATATCCGTTATATAGCGCAGGTGCAGTCAGGTTGCGGTGCAACAAGTCTCCCTGTCGCCAAATCACTACGCCGCCATTGGTATTCAGCGCCGTGATACGATCATCCTGATCCACCAGATAAATACGATCACCATCAACAATAAAATCGTTTACCGACCCAATCTCACGCTTCCAGGTAATCTGCCCGGAACGCAGATCCAGTGCGGTCAGGTTACCGTTATATCCCAGCGCATACACTACGTTGCCAGCAACAACCGGCGTAGTGTCAACATCGTTCAGACGAGCGATTTCAGTCGCTCCACCCGGCTGAGAGATACGTTGCTGCCAGATCAATTGCCCTTGATTAATCATCACCGCACTGACACGCCCGTTGTCGCCACCGACAATCGCGGCGCCAAACGCGGTGGTCGGCGCAGACTCGCCGCGCAACGACAACGCAGGCATATCCAGATTCACCGTCCATTTGATGGTACCGTCAGATTCGCTGAGCGCCTGCAACATACCATTGCCGGTATGAATAATCACCACGCCATCACTGACCACCGGGCTGGATAGCACCTCGCCTGCCACCTTGGTCTGCCACTGCAAAGTACCGTCGTCAGCATTCAGGGCAAAAAGCTGCGCTCGTTCACTCCCCACATAAACATGGTTGCCCGACACGGAAACGCCCCCCGACAACAACGCCGGGAGATTACTGGACAACAGACCGGTTTTCTCCGCCAGATCGGCTCGCCACTTCTCTTCGCCGCTATTGAGATCCAGCGCCTTTACCGTGCCATGACGATCAGCGGCATATACGCGGTTATCCTGCCAGGTTGGATGCAAGTTGGAGTAGAACTCACCAGTACCGCTTCCAACGGAGCGACTCCAGGCTTTGGTGGGCGTAAACTGGTTAGTCACCTGCGGCAGAGGAGACATTTTGACCACATCCTCCTCACGGTCAAACAGCGAACAGCCGCTCAGCAGGGTGACAGAAACCAGTCCGACCAAAAGTGTTTTACGCAGTTGCATGAAGTCCCTCTTAGCTGGGAAGATTGTTCAGTTTGATTCGCAACAGGGATTGCAGCCCCTGAGAAGGTTTCGCCGCCATGCCTTTGCTGTAAGCATCACGCGCGCCTTGATTATCACCTTTGCTCGCCAGCACATCACCGCGAACATCAGCCACCATCGCCGCCCATCCTTCCAGCTTGATAGCATCAAGCGTTTTCAGCGCCTCATCCGGCTTCTTCTGCTGTAACAGCACGCGAGCCAGACGCAAATTGATCAACGCCTGCAAATCACCATCTTTGGTTTGGCTCAGCGCCTGACGGAGCTGCTGTTCGGCTTTGGCGATATCATTCTTTTCAACGAACTGGTGCGCCAACGCCAGTGAAGCCAACGCACCATAATTGCCATGATCGCCAGCAACAAACTTTTCAGCGCTGGCGACGCCTTCCGACTTACCAGCAGACAGAGCTTCAGTCACTTGCTGATAAGCAGCGGAAGCCGCCATTGCGCTACTTTCCTGATGGTTTTGCCAGAAACGCCAGCCAACCAGGGCGCCAATACCCAGCACCACACCGATAGCCAACGCCTTGCCATTCTCAACAAAGAAGCGGCGAATTACCTCAACTTGTTCATTTTCAGTGGTATAGACTTCCACGCTGCCTTTCTCCTTAATTCAGTAACGCCGCCAGACGCGCCGCTACATCCGCTTGAGCCAGGGTTTCCTGCTCGCCGCTGGTCAGATTTTTCACCACCACCTGCCCGGCAGCCACTTCAGTTTCTCCCAGCACCAACGCAACCCGCGCCCCGCTCTTATCCGCACGGGCAAACTGTTTCTTGAAATTACCACCGCCGTAGTTGGTCATCAATTTCAGTTGCGGCAGCGCATCACGCAATTTTTCAGCCAGTTGAATCGCCGCATGTTGCGTACCTGCACCCGATGAAATCAGATACGCATCAACCCCCGGCTGCACGGCAAATGTCGGATTAACCGTTTGCACCAGCAACACCAGGCGTTCCAGCCCCATGCCAAAACCGACCGCCGGCGTACTGGAACCGCCAAGCTGCTCAACCATGCCGTCATAACGACCGCCACCACACACGGTTCCCTGAGACCCAAGGCTACTGGTGACCCACTCGAAAACGGTCCGGTTGTAATAGTCCAGCCCGCGAACCAGCCGCGGATTAACCTTATATGGGATACCGGACTGGGTTAAAAGTTCACACAATTCATCGAAATGCGCGCGAGAATCATCATCCAGATAATCGGTCAGCACCGGTGCATTATCCAGCAATGCCTGTACCTGAGCATTCTTCGAGTCAAGCACACGCAGCGGATTGGTATACATGCGGCGCAGACAGTCCTCATCCAGTTGATCTTTGTGTTGTTCAAGGAAGGCAATCAGCGCTTCGCGGTAGCGGGCGCGGGCATCTAAAGAACCGATAGAGTTCAGCTCCAGATTGACATGCTGATCAATCCCCAGCACACGCCACCAGCGGGCGGTCATCAGAATCATTTCCGCATCCACATCCGGCCCTTTCAGACCAAACACTTCGCAACCCAACTGATGGAACTGGCGATAGCGCCCCTTCTGCGGACGCTCATGACGGAACATCGGACCGGTATACCACAACCGCTGCTCCTGATTGTACAAAATACCGTGCTCAATACCGGCGCGGACGCACCCCGCCGTGCCTTCGGGACGCAAGGTCAGGCTGTCGCCGTTGCGGTCCTCAAATGTGTACATTTCCTTTTCAACGACATCGGTCACTTCGCCGATTGCACGTTTAAACAGCGAAGTCTGCTCAACGAGCGGCGTGCGGATTTCACTATAACCGTAGCCGCGGAGCACCTGTTTCAGGCTGTCTTCAATACGCTGCCACAATGCCGTTTCGGCTGGCAGGCAGTCGTTCATGCCACGGATGGCTTGAATATTCTTTGCCACGTCAGTTCTCTATGCGTTTTCAGAAAGTAATGCGCTGTTAAAAAATAGACCCGATTATAGGAGCAACGACGCCATGCCTTCAATGTCGTTGCCGCTACCATCGGGCGCTTCAATTCAGGAATTCGTGCCGGACAGCATCCAGGCTAGCGGGTTCACTTCTCCACCATATTGACGGCTATACGCTGTGTTTCATCCAGCATAGACGCCTTGGCGCGAATCTTAGCTTCCAACTGATCGATCATATCATCGTTGTCAAAGCGCTCTTTCTGACGAACACCGTCTTCGTAAAAACCACTCTTCTTGTTGCCACCGGTCACACCCAGCGTCGATACCAGCGCTTCCCCCGGCCCATTCACCACACAACCGATAATCGACACATCCATCGGCGTGATGATATCTTCCAGCCGCTGTTCCAGCGCGTTCACGGTACCAATAACGTCAAATTCCTGGCGTGAGCAGGTCGGGCAGGCAATGAAGTTGATGCCGCGGGAGCGGATGCGCAGCGACTTGAGAATATCGAAGCCAACCTTGACCTCTTCTACCGGATCAGCCGCCAGCGAAACCCGCAAGGTATCGCCGATACCTTCAGAGAGCAGTAATCCAAGGCCAATGGCAGATTTCACCGCACCGCTACGCGCACCACCGGCTTCAGTAATGCCCAGATGCAATGGCTGATCGATACGGGACGCCAGCAAGCGATAAGACTGCACCGCCAGAAACACGTCCGATGCTTTAACGCTCACCTTGAAGGAATGGAAATTGAGGCGATCAAGGATATCCACATGGCGCATGGCGGACTCCAGCAACGCTTCCGGCGTCGGCTCGCCATACTTTTCCTGCAGATCCTTTTCCAGTGAACCCGCATTAACGCCAATTCGGATCGGAATATTTTTGTCACGCGCACAATCGACTACCGAACGAATACGCTCTTCACTACCGATATTGCCGGGATTGATACGCAGACAATCAACGCCGTATTCCGCCACTTTCAACGCAATACGGTAGTCAAAATGGATATCCGCCACCAGCGGTACATCCACTTGTTGTTTAATCAGACGAAATGCCTCGGCGGCATCCATGGTCGGCACCGAAACGCGCACGATATCCACGCCAACCCGTTCCAACGACTTGATCTGCCTGACAGTGGCATCAACATCGGTAGTGCGGGTATTGGTCATAGACTGCACTGCAATCGGTGCGCCATCACCAACGGGCACCTTGCCGACGTAAATCCGGGTTGATTTACGGCGGTTGATGGGTGCGGGATTATGCATCACTTCTTCTCCACAATGACCAACGCGACGGCACGGTTACTCAGCCGTCAGCGTAATACGAGCCACCTGATGGCTCTTGACAAACCGACTTAAGTCCACCGGTTTGCCCTGAAACTCAACCTGTACCGAGCCTGGCGCCCCGATCTTTAACCGGTACGGCGCCTGACCTGTCAAATTTAACACACTCCCGGTACGCTGTACGCCGCTGAACAGTTTCTTGCCTGTTGCATCGACAACTTCCAGCCAGCAGTCCGCTGTAAAACGCATCACAATCGCCCCCGACACGGCGGAAACGTCAGCCGCTGGGGCAGCACTGGCCGGCGCGGTAGCCGACTGATCCAGCAACGGCTGTCCGGAAGCCTGTACCGGAGACTGAGCCGCAGGATTGGCTACCGTTGACGTATTCGCCGTTGGTGCGGCAGGCGAGGAAACCACTGGCTGCGACGGTGCAGCAGCAGGTGAATGAAGATCGATAGGCTGCCCGTTGCCGGTTGGCGCATTCGCAGCATGTTCATCCGTATCTACCGGTTCCGGATCACTGTTAACATCGACGGCCTGCTCATCTTTATGGCCTTGCGACGCGTTGGCGTGATCCACCATTGAATTTATTTCCTGCTGTTGCGCCTGATGATTCTGCCACCACCAGGCCACCGTCAGGCCCAATACGCCAAGCAAAATCAGCCAGGTAAACAACATCAGCCAACCATCACGTTTCTTACGGCTTTTACCCAATGCCATTCTCTGCATGGGTGCCACGTTGGAGACACGGCTTGGCACAACCTGCTTTTCCAGCATCGGCAATAATTCATCTTCAGGGAGGTGAACCAGTCGGGCATAAGAGCGGATGTAACCGCGAAGAAAAGTAGGAGCAAGACCAGCGGGCGTATTGTTATCTTCTATTTCACGAACGGTTGATAATTTGAGACATAACCGTTCTGCAACAACCTGTTGCGTCAATCCCAACTGCTCACGCGCCTCACGCAAACGTTCGCCAGGGGTCATCATCGTTGCTGCAGTATTATCTTGAGTGGCTTCAGTATTCATTAGCTAAGAACTGCTGGTACTGTTTGGATTGTGGAAAACGTTGCGCCAGCAATCCGCCATAACGTTTTACCTCGTCATGATGACCCGCCAGCGCGGCGAAACGAATCTGTAGCCACAAACTTTCGGCGTTTGCCGCAAGCTGTGACTGATAAATACTCAGGAGCAATCGCGCCTGATCATAGTGGCCAGCGGTAAAATGACTATCCGCTTGCGCCAGAAGCCGGTTTCCTTTAGCGGGATCGTACCTCAACGCACGACTGAGCCACTGACCTGCCTCATTTGGCTGCCCGGCCTTGAAAAAACAATATCCTGCATTCTCAAGTGCATCGGCAACTTGATGGTAATCAGGGAGTTGCACGGCAGCGGCGAACTGCTGTTGTGCCGCTACATACTGCCCTAAACCGCAGAGAAACGCACCGTAATTATTCATTACACCGCCGTTGGCGGGCGCCTGTTGCAACAGGCGACGATAACGTTTTTCAGCAGCCTGGTTCTCACCAATACGCTGTTCATACAGCGCCATTCCCAACTGAATCCGGTAATCATCCGGCGCAAGTTGCTCTGCTTTTTGCAGATTATCACGCGCGGCATCAAGATTATTACGGGCCAGATACTCCAGCCCCAGTTGTAATCGCGTCTGTGCCGCCGCAGAGCTAACCGGCTTCGACGGCGTTTGTGCGCATCCGGTCAATAACGTTATATCGGCAACCAGCGCTATACCTGTGACCATACCCAGCAACATTCGTTTCATCCCTGATACTCCTTACTACACGCGCCATCATGGCTCGTCAAATCCGTGACATGTTACCGCAATCTACCACCCGTGACAGCTTGCCAGATATAACAGCATGTTCAGAATGGTTGCCGGAAGGCCATCAACAGTCTTACCGTATGATAAGCCCCGAAACCGTATTTATCACCTGCTTTCCTAAGAAAACAGGTTGATTTAACATCACTTTCAGACGCTTTTTATCGCAATCGTGTCGCGTTGCATCTTTTTCTTCAGCGTACGCTTAGTACGATCAACCACTTCACCCGCCAACTGACCACAGGCAGCATCAATATCATCGCCACGGGTTTTACGTACAATGGTCGTGAAACCGTACTCCATCAACACCTTGGAAAAGCGATCAACCCGACTATTGGAACTGCGACCATAAGGCGCTCCGGGGAACGGGTTCCAGGGGATCAGGTTGATCTTGCACGGCGTATCTTTGAGACATTCGGCCAACTGATGAGCATGTTCAGTACCGTCGTTGATGTGATCCAGCATCACATATTCCACGGTTACGCGCCCTTGATTGGCATTGGATTTCTCCAGATAGCGACGCACTGCTGCCAGAAAGGTTTCGATATCATACTTTTTGTTGATCGGCATGATTTCGTTACGAATTTCATCGTTCGGCGCATGTAGGGAAATTGCCAGCGCCACATCGATCATGTCGCCGAGTTTATCCAACGCTGGCACCACACCGGAAGTCGACAGCGTAACGCGGCGTTTGGACAGGCCAAAACCAAAATCATCAAGCATGATTTCCATCGCCGGTACTACATTGGTCAGATTCAGCAGTGGTTCGCCCATTCCCATCATCACCACGTTGGTGATAGGACGCTGCCCTGTCACTTTAGCGGCACCGATAATTTTCGCCGCACGCCATACCTGCCCGATAATTTCGGATACACGCAGGTTGCGATTAAAACCCTGCTGCGCCGTAGAACAGAATTTGCACTCCAGCGCACACCCAACCTGTGATGAAACGCACAGTGTGGCGCGGTCCTCTTCCGGAATGTACACCGTTTCCACACGCTGCCCGTCAACCAGAATCGCCCACTTGATGGTGCCGTCAGAAGAGCGTTGCTCATCAACCACCTCCGGCGCCCGAATTTCCGCTATCGCCTGTAACTTGCCACGTAGCACCTTATTAAGGTCGGTCATCTGGTTAAAATCATCACAACAGTAATGATAGATCCATTTCATGACCTGATCGGCACGGAACGGCTTTTCCCCCAATTCAGCAAAAAAAGCCCGCATTTGCTGACGGTTGAAATCCAGAAGGTTGATTTTTTCATTGCTGTTGGCGGCAACGGCGATAGCGTCGGACATAGCCACGACGGGAGATAGGGTTTGCTCAGACATAAATTGACTCATGGCCTCGTTGTTACACGTTATGGCGCGAAAGGGATACGGATAAAGAAAACGCCCTGGCCGAGAACGTGCTCACCCAGGGCGCGGCATTGTACAAATTTTATAACACCTGCGCTACCTCAGCCGCATTTTTTACCGGGGAAGGCGGTGTTTCGCCAACATTAACGAGTACGAGGGAAAATTTCGTCCGCACTGAAGAAGTAAGCGATTTCACGCTCAGCAGACTCGATAGAATCAGAGCCGTGCACCGCATTCGCCGTGAAACTGTCGGCATAATCGGCACGCAATGTACCCGCCAGGGCGTTGGCCGGGTTGGTGGCACCCATGATATCGCGGTTACGCTGTACGGCGTTTTCCGCCTGCAACACCTGCACCATGATCGGGCCGGAGGTCATAAAATCCACCAGACCGTCAAAAAACGGTTTGCCTTTATGCTCGGCGTAGAAACCTTCTGCCTGTTCACGGCTCAGGTGCAGCATTTTAGAGGCAATAATGGTGAAACCCGCGCTTTCGAAACGGGCGTAAATCGCACCGATAGCGTTTTTGGCAACTGCGTTTGGTTTGATAATAGAGAAGGTACGTTCTACCGTCATAGTGGCCTCATCCAATAACATGTCATAACAGCTGGTTAGAAAAATTATAATACCAGCCCGTGCAAAGTGGCGCAGATTATAGAGGCACCGCCATGACTTTCCCATCAGGAAAATAACATTTTCGTAAAAAAAATTTAGCCTATTGGCCTGTACCGATATAACAGAGTGGGTCCCGCACGGCATCAACGCAGATGTCTTGCTCAGGGCAAAGATATTCCAGACAATGCCATACATGGTCACATTAAGAACATTGTCGCATTAAGAATATTGTCGCATTCGGAGCCGAATAATCGGCTCACATGGAGAGATTTTATGTCTACATCATCTGCCGTCGAACTGTTCGTTAGCGCATCCTGGTTGAATACGCATCGTCATGATGCTGATATCGCTTTGATTGACGCCCGCATGTTGCCGGTAGGCAACGATACGCGCGATATCACCGCCGAATATCGTGCGGAGCATCTGCCAGGTGCTGTATTTTTTGATATCGAGTCCCTCTCAGACCACCAGACCTCGCTGCCGCATATGATGCCAGATCTCGCTACCTTTGCTGATGCATTGGGCAAGCTGGGGCTGAGCGAACAGCAGCATCTGGTGATTTACGATGAAGGCAACTTGTTTTCCGCACCACGTGCCTGGTGGATGCTACGGCTGGTGGGTGCTTCGCGCATTTCTCTCCTCAGTGGTGGTCTGGCAGGCTGGAAGCAGCAAGGGTTACCGTTGGAACACGGTGATGTATCGCCGACCGCTCAGGTATTTAACGCCAAAACACCTGCCGCTGGCGCTATCCGCTCGCTGGATGAGGTGTTGCTCCTTTGTCGCACGGGTGACGAGCAGATTGTTGATGCCCGCCCTGCGCCGCGCTTTCTTGGGGAGGTGGATGAGCCACGGCCAGGGCTGCGACGCGGCCATATTCCGGGGAGTTTTAATGTCCCCTGGACCTTGCTGGTTGAAAATGGCGCGCTAAAATCGGCAGACGAATTGGCTACTCTCTTTCATCAGGCCGGGGTCGATATTCAACGCCCGATTGTCGCCAGTTGTGGTTCTGGAGTCACAGCATCAGTGGTAATGCTGGCGCTGTTTGTGCTCAATGCTCCTCAGGTTTCACTCTACGACGGTTCATGGAGCGAATGGGGCGCGCGCGATGATGTACCTGTCATCACCGGTTGATTATCCGCCCCGCCACACTGCGTGATGGGCCAGTAAAAAAACGGCACAAGGCAAACCCGCCTGTGCCGTTTTTACTTACCATGCGTTTATTGACAGTCTGTTATGCCTGACCGCTATTTTTGAACTCGCGCAGGAAACTGCCCCATTTGCGCTCATAAAACGGCGTAGTATGGCAAATTAAAAAGTGGCTAATGCCGGGTTCTTCGTTATTCACCAGACAAATATCGATCGGGCGGTCATCCGGCTGAGTATCGGTCGCCACCGATCCGGCAGCCTGAATCAACTCGTCCAGATCATCGCCATACACATCCAGACCAATCAGCAAATGCGGTTGTTCTTCATCTGGCTCCTGAATCTGCGCCAGAAACGCCCGTTTGACGTTGCGGTGCTTACTGAACAACTGAGTCAGAGAATCAATCATCTGTGTCGGCATCTCAGTTGGAATACCGATTTTTAGTTCGGTATCGCCATCCAGAATATGCTGTTGTACCAGGCCGCTACCCTCACCGGATAACACATGTTCAATCTCCTGGGGCAGAAATTCTTTGCCATACGGCAGCTTCGGGTTCAAAAACAACGTGGCGCCGCGGGTGATATCGAACAGCGTTCTGGCGGGTAATGCCAGAAATGCCTGTTCGCTGGTCACAGCCAGTTGCAATGCTTCCAGCGAAGAGAAAAACGGGATAGCGGAATCACCGTCCGGTTTTTCCCAATGCTGCAATTGCAGCTCACTGTCCGCCTGCAGGCTGTTTTCGCCAGACATCACGTCTTCGCTGTGACCCAACACATACACCGTCGCCTCCAGCAGTTCGCTGAAAAACTCAGGCCGGTGTGCCGGTTCCGATGCAGCCAGCTTTAACACCTCTTCCAGCCGATTGTGGGGTGAAAACTCCATAACTCTCCTCAACGCTTAACGTTGCCTGATATTGCATACGGCAACGACGCTGAACGTTAGCAATTAATATAACGACAACAGGGAACCGCTGTTCCCTGTTGTCACATCATTTGCCAGCCTATAGACAACTCAACCCGCTTTACTTAGCAGAAAATCGGCCAGTGTGCGCACGCCAAGACCGGTTGCACCGGCAGACCACTGATCCACCGCCGACTTGCGGTAGGTGGCAGAACAGTCAATATGCAGCCAACCTTGCTGATAGTTTTTCACAAAGTGAGACAGGAACGCCGCAGCCGAGCTGGCTCCTGCGGTATGCGCCGCGCCAGCAACGTTATTTAGCTCAGCGAAGTTAGACGGCAAATGCTGGCGATGGAACTCTTCCAACGGCAGACGCCAGAACGGCTCACCTTCGCGGCGAGCACTGTCCATCAGCGAGTCAATCATTGCATCGTCAAAGCTGAACAGCGCGTGGTAATCATTACCCAGTGCCGTTTTAGCTGCCCCGGTCAGGGTCGCGCAGTCAACAATCCACTGCGGATTCTGCTCGCAGGCGTCAATCAGGCCATCGGCCAGCACCAAACGCCCTTCGGCATCGGTATTCATGACTTCAACGGTTTTACCATTGCGATAGCGAATGATATCGCCCAGACGAAACGCATTGCCGCTGACCATGTTGTCAGCACAGCACAGATACAGTTTCACGCGCTGCTGCAGACCGCGAGCCGCAGCCATCGCCAGCGCGCCGGTCGCCAGCGCCGCGCCGCCCATATCAGACTTCATGGAATCCATGAAGCTGCTGCCCTTGAGACTGTAGCCGCCGGTATCAAAGGTGATGCCTTTACCAACCAGACAGGCCAACACCGGCGCATCAGCCTTGCCGGTCGGGTTATAATCCAGTGCCAGCAATACCGGCGAACGTTCGGAACCGCGTCCTACGGTATGCAGGCCGGCGTAATTCTGCTCACGCAGATCTTCGCCTTTGGTAATGCGATAGGAAATTGCTTCCCCCGCCACGCTGCACAGCAGATCGATAGCACGGGTAGCCAGTTGCTCTGGACCCAAATCTTCCGCCGGCAGATTGATGGTATCGCGTACCCAGTCAACGATCTTAAGGCGGCGTTCCAGCTCCTGCTGCTGTGACTCTGGTAATGTAGCCCACTCCACCGTGCGCTTGCCCTTCGGCCTGCGATACCCTTGCCAGAATGCCCAACTGCTTTCCAGATCCCAGCCTTCGCCCGCCAGTTTAACGTGTTTGATGCCCTGCCCGTCGATTTTGCGGGCCGCACGCTGAATAATGGTCTGCGGCTTGTCGCCGGACAAATGAATGGTAAATCCCTGCTCATTGGCGGTTAACGAGGCTTTCTCACCCCAGCGTGCGTCCGCTGGCTGATGGGAAAGGGTAATCAGCATCGCTTCAGTTGTCATACATCTACTCCAGATTGGGCTTTGTTATTATCAGCCCGTTATCGCCACGATAAAAAAGAGAAAACGGGCCACCCCAAGGCAGCCCGTTGATCAGTTCCGTTACTCGGCTTCGTCCAGCCATACCAGCAGGATCGCTTCCAAAATTTTCTCGTTTGATGCCTCAGGCTCATCATCAAACTCATCCAGCTCGCAAATCCAACGGTGCAAGTCGGTAAAACGCACGGTTTTCGGGTCAGTATCAGGATACAGATCGTACAACGCCTCACCGATTTCACGGCTATCGGTCCACTTCAATCCCATAAGTTACTCCGTCAATGCTCGCGCGCATGGTTAATGGTATAACGCGGAATTTCCACCACCAGATCTTCATCGGTAATGCGCGCCTGACAACCCAGTCGGCTTTCCGGCTCCAGCCCCCAAGCTTTGTCCAGCATGTCGTCTTCATCTTCAGTGCTTTCCGGCAACGAATCAAACCCTTCCCGGACAATGCAATGGCAAGTGGTACAGGCACAGGATTTTTCGCAGGCATGTTCAATTTCAATACCGTTGCGCAGTGCCACGTCCAGAATAGTTTCACCACTATTCGCTTCCAACACCGCCCCTTCCGGACACAAGTCCTGATGCGGCAGAAAAACAATCTTGGGCATGTTATACCTCGTCCACGGAATGCCCCGCCAACGCGCGGCGGATAGACTCATCCATCCTGCGGGCAGCGAATTCCTGGGTTTGTTGATCTAATTTTTTAATTGCCGCCTCAATGGCTGAGGCGTCAGTTTGCTGTGCGGCCTGCTGCAGCTCAAGACAGGCAGCGTCGATTTCCGCCCGCTCGTCATTGCTCAGTAAGGTGGCATCCGTCGCCAGCGCGCTGTTGAGGCTTTCCAACACACGCGTCGCTTCCACGCGCTGCTCAGCCAGCCTGCGGGCACTCATGTCGCTCTGGGCGTTCTGCATGGAGTCGGTAATCATGGTAGCGATTTCATCGTCGCTCAGACCATAAGAGGGCTTCACCTGAATGGACGCTTCCACCCCGGTGGATTTTTCCATCGCCGTCACGCTCAGCAACCCGTCTGCGTCTACCTGAAACGTCACTCGGATATGTGCGCCGCCAGCAGGCATCGCAGGAATACCACGCAATGTGAAACGCCCAAGCGAACGGCAATCCTGTACCAGTTCGCGCTCGCCCTGCAATACATGGATCATCATCGCGGTCTGGCCATCTTTGAAGGTAGTGAACTCCTGCGCACGCGCCACCGGAATCGTGGTATTACGCGGAATCACTTTCTCGACCAGCCCGCCCATGGTTTCCAGGCCCAGCGACAGCGGAATCACATCCAGCAGCAACATTTCACTGTCGGGTTTGTTGCCCACCAGAATATCGGCCTGAATCGCTGCACCGATAGCCACCACTTTGTCCGGGTCGATAGAGGTTAACGGCGTGCGGCCAAAGAATTCGCCTACCTTCTCACGTACCAATGGCACGCGAGTGGAGCCGCCGACCATCACCACTTCTTTCACCTCATCCAGCTCTACACCCGCATCTTTCAACGAGCGACGGCAAGACAACAGCGTGCGTTTTACCAATGGCGCAATCAAGGTGTTGAACTGATCACGAGTAATATCGCCTTGCCAGCCCACGACCGAAACCGGCACACGTTGCGCATTGCTCAGGGCAATCTTGGTCTGGATGGCGGTATCAAGCAATGCCTGCTGCAAGTGATGATCATCACGCACAGTGATCCCAGCTTGCTCACGAATCCACTCGACCAACAAATGGTCGAAATCATCACCGCCCAGCGCGGAATCACCGCCGGTAGCCAGCACTTCGAATACCCCGCGGCTAAGACGCAGGATCGAAATATCAAAGGTGCCACCGCCCAAGTCATACACCGCGATCACGCCTTCCTGACCAGAGTCCAGTCCGTAGGCAATCGCTGCCGCGGTCGGTTCGTTAAGCAGCCGCAGCACATGCAGGCCGGCCAGACGAGCCGCATCTTTGGTGCCTTGACGCTGGGCATCATCAAAATAGGCCGGCACGGTGATCACCACACCATCAGGCTGCCCATTCAGCGCCTCTTCGGCACGCCGGGTCAGCGCTGACAAAATGTCAGCCGATATCTGAATCGGGTTACGCGGACCACTGGAGGTCTGCAATACCGGCAGCCCGTTCTCACTGGCTTCCAGCCGATAAGGTAAATGGGGATACCGTTGACGAATATCGGAAAGCGAACGCCCCATCAATCGCTTGACGGAGCTGACCGTATTGACCGGATCGGCAGTTGCCTGCTGGCGAGCCTCCCAACCAACGGTATACCCATCTGCTGTGTAATGAACAACTGACGGCAACAAGTGACGCCCGTTGTGGTCGGGCAATGTCTGTGTCTCACCACTGCGAACAGTGGCGACCAGAGAATGAGTCGTTCCCAGATCAATCCCGACAGCCAGACGGCGCTGATGCGGTTCCGCACTCAGCCCTGGCTCACTGATTTGTAATAAGGCCATATTGAGATTCCATCAATTGGCAGGCAGAACCGATGCAGTCAGCCACACGGCCACAACGGTCCCGCCAGATTGAATTTTACTTATCGTTCCAGCAATTGTTCTTCGAGTTGTTCAGCCTGCTGCCGGATCCGATCCAAAAAACGTAGTTTACGTACCGTATCCGCTGCTTCTGACCAGGATTCCGCATCCAGCTCGCGCTGCATCTGCTCGCTACGCTGGCGGATCATCTCCTGCAGGCGCTGCGCAAATGCCTCCAGCACGGTTTCCGCATCCGGATGACGTTCAATTTCATCCAGTTCCTCACGCAGTTCCATCTGCTCCATCAGGAATGCGGTATCACGGAGCGTATGCTGTTCGCTGCTCAAATCGAAGCCGTGCAAAGATAGCATATACTCTGCACGTTTCAGCGGATGCTTCAGCACCTGATAGGCATTATTGATGGTCGCAGCCTGTTGTAGCGCCATCACGCGTTCGCGTTCCGAGCTGGCGGCAAAGCGGTCAGGATGAAACTGACGCTGCAGTTCCTGAAACCGGGAAGCAAGCAGGCTGCCATCCACGTTATAGCGAATCGGCAGCCCGAATAAAGCAAAGTAATCCATAGTGTGCTCTGAGTTCACCAATTGGTGCGCCTCCGCCGCGTTATATGCCGCAATAAACCATGCTGAAACACACAACACAGCGGAAACCAGTCAACAGACCGGCCAACGATCAGACATTAACGTCTTAATCAGACATAACGCCTTGATCAGACATTAAAGCTTTCACCGCAACCGCACTCGCTGGAAACGTTAGGGTTATTGAATTTAAAGCCTTCGTTCAGCCCTTCCTTGACGAAATCCAACTCGGTGCCATCAAGGTAAACCAGGCTTTTGCCATCAATAATGACCTTCACGCCCTTGTCTTCAAACACCACATCATCGGTGTTCAATTCATCAACAAACTCCAGCACATACGCCATACCGGAACAACCGGATGTTCTTACACCCAAACGCAAACCGATACCTTTGCCGCGATTGGCCATAAAAGTATTTACACGTTGCGCAGCACTGTCGCTCAGGGAAATCGACATAGCAAACCTCTACTTCATCTGCCTGTTATTTGTCGCCACGTTTACTCTTGTAGTCGGCGATGGCGGCCTTGATAGCGTCTTCTGCCAGAATGGAGCAGTGAATTTTCACTGGCGGCAATTCCAACTCTTCGGCGATCTGGGTGTTTTTAATGGATTCAGCCTCGTTCAGACTTTTGCCTTTCACCCACTCGGTCACCAGCGAACTGGAGGCGATGGCGGAACCGCAACCATAGGTTTTAAAACGGGCATCTTCGATGATTCCCTGGTCATTAACCTTGATTTGCAGTTTCATCACGTCGCCGCAGGCTGGCGCCCCCACCATACCGCTGCCGATGCTCGGATCCGACGAATCAAACGAGCCGACATTACGCGGGTTTTCATAGTGATCAATTACTTTTTCGCTGTAAGCCATAATATACGTCCCGATTCCTGCAAATTAATGATGCGCCCATTCGATGCTGCTGATATCCACGCCCTGTTTGAACATTTCCCACAGCGGGGACAAGTCGCGCAGACGGCCAATGGATTTACGAACCAGATCGATGGTGTAGTCAATTTCTTCTTCAGTGGTAAAGCGGCCCAGTGAGAAACGGATGGAACTGTGCGCCAGTTCATCGTTCATTCCCAACGCACGCAGCACATAGGAAGGCTCCAGACTGGCGGAGGTACAGGCCGAACCAGAGGAAACCGCCAGATCTTTCAACGCCATGATCAGCGATTCACCTTCCACATAGTTGAAGCTAACGTTCAGGATATTCGGTGCGCCCTGGTCCAAATCACCGTTCAGGTAAACTTCTTCGATATCGTTAATACCGTTCCACAGGCGATCACGCAGGGTACGCAGACGTACGGCTTCTTCAGCCATCTCTTCTTTGGCGATGCGGTAGGCTTCCCCCATCCCTACAATCTGATGCACCGGCAGGGTGCCGGAACGCATACCACGTTCGTGGCCGCCGCCGTGCATCTGCGCTTCGATACGTACGCGCGGTTTACGACGCACATACAGCGCGCCAATCCCTTTCGGGCCATAAATCTTGTGACCAGAGAAAGACATCAGATCGACTTTAAACTGGCTAAGATCAATCGGCAATTTACCCACGCTCTGGGTGGCATCGACATGGAAAATAATGCCGCGGCTACGGCACATTTCGCCAATGGTGGCGATATCCTGCACCACGCCGATTTCGTTATTCACATGCATAATCGACACCACAATGGTGTCATCGCGCATAGCCGCTTCTAATTCTTTCAGATCAATGATGCCGTTACGCTGCGGCGCCAGGTAAGTCACTTCAAACCCTTCGCGCTCAAGCTGACGGCAGGTATCCAGCACAGCTTTGTGTTCTGTCTTGCTGGTGATGATGTGCTTGCCTTTCTTCTGGTAGAAATTCGCCGCGCCCTTGATAGCCAGATTGTTCGATTCGGTGGCACCGGAAGTAAACACGATCTCTCGCGGATCTGCGCCAACCAATTCAGCTATCTGATTACGGGCGATATCCACCGCCTCCTCCGCCTGCCAGCCAAAACGGTGAGAGCGCGAGGCCGGGTTGCCGAACGTGCCGTCCAGGGTCAGAAACTGCATCATTTTTTCAGCCACACGCGGATCGACCGGCGTCGTAGCGGAATAATCCAGATAAATGGGTAACTTCATTGCTCTTAAACTCCGTACATCACTTCAAAACGTTCAAGGCGTTTCGTTCTTTTTTCTTTCAGGCACGCAAGTTGACGTTAATAGTTTCTTGTATGCGTCCGTTGGTAGTACGACGCACGTCAGCATCCTGACGATCTGCGACGTCCAGAACTTCTTTATTGCTAACCAGTTCATCCAGGGTGATGTTATTGAGAAACTCGCTGATGCGATCACTCAAATCACGCCACAGCGTATGAGTCAGGCAACGATCACCGCCCTGACACCCTTCTTTCCCCTGACAACGGGTGGCATCCACAGACTCATCCACAGCAGAGATGACTGAGCCGACGGCAATTTCGCTAGAGTCTTTCCCCAACAGATAACCGCCGCCTGGGCCACGCACACTGGCAACCAGCCCATGTTTGCGCAGGCGAGAAAATAGCTGTTCCAGATAAGAAAGCGAAATACCCTGACGTTCAGAGATGTCCGCCAATGGAACCGGGCCTTCTTTTGAATGCAACGCCACATCAAGCATGGCGGTAACGGCGTAGCGGCCTTTAGATGTCAGTCTCATGTTAGTGGTATCCGTAAGATAAACATGTATTATTAAGACAAGTATTATGAATCAAGTATACATAGCACAGTCATGAGTCTGACATTCCTGAGTGTTTTAGTCAACTATTTAACTGAGTAAATAACTCAACTATTACCCTGTGGTTTGTTATCCTGTGATTTTTCTGATGAGGCTGTTTTCGTGATAGCGCTCAACATGCCACGCAAAATATTGAGTTCCTGACTTTCTGGACGGGCGCGGGTAAACAGCCGCCGCAGCTTATTCATCACCTGCCCCTGATGAGCCTGACGAATGAAACCGGTATACAGCAACGTCTCTTCCAGATGTTGATAAAAACGCTCCAGATCATCCACCAGCGGATACGGGCTTTCCTTATGCGCGGATTCGCCCTGCTGCTGGCTGTCCAGCCAGGCGACACGGAGCTCATAAGACAGGATCTGCACCGCCATCGCCAGATTCAGTGAGCTGTACTCCGGATTAGCGGGAATCGCCACATGATAGTGGCATTTTTGCAGTTCCTCATTCGTTAACCCCACGCGTTCGCGGCCAAACACAATTGCCACCGGCGCGTGTTGCGCTTCCTGAATACTGCGTACGCCGCATTCACGCGGCTCCAGCATCGGCCAGGGTAGCGTTCGGGAACGAGCGCTGGTGCCTACAACCAGGCCACAGCCTTCCAGCGCCTGATCGAGCGTATCAACAATGGTGGCGTTGCCAATCACATCACTGGCGCCAGCAGACAACGAAATGGCTTGTGAATCAGGCTTAACCAGTGGATTGACCAGCCATAGATTAGTCAGGCCCATGGTTTTCATTGCTCTGGCCGTTGACCCCATATTGCCGGTATGTGAAGTCTCCACCAGCACAATGCGTATATTCTGTAACATGCGGACTCTGTCATACAAAACGGGAAACCGACGTATGTTAACACAAACTTCTCTGTTTTCCCTTTCTCCTGCTATCTGCTATACTTTGCGCCGTTTTCTGTTCTTTAACATTCTTGTGGACGATACCATGCATCCGATGCTTAACATCGCCGTGCGCGCAGCGCGCAAAGGCGGCAACCTGATAGCTAAAAACTATGAAACGCCTGACGCCGTTGAGGCCAGCCAAAAAGGCAGTAACGATTTTGTCACTAACGTTGACCGCGATGCAGAACGCCTGATTATCGAGGTAATCCGCAAAGCCTACCCGCAGCACACCATCATTGGTGAAGAATGTGGCGAGCTGGTTGGCGAGGATCAGGACGTACAATGGGTTATCGATCCCCTGGATGGCACCACCAATTTCCTTAAACGTCTCCCTCATTTTGCCGTATCTATCGCGGTTCGCGTTAAAGGCCGCACCGAAGTCGCCGTTGTCTACGATCCAATGCGTAACGAACTGTTTACTGCCACCCGTGGTCAGGGTGCTCAGTTGAATGGTTACCGTCTGCGCGGCAGTAATGCCCGCGATCTGGACGGCACAATTCTTGCGACTGGCTTTCCGTTCAAACACAAACAGCACAGCGCCAGCTACCTGCGTGTGCTGGAAGCCTTGTTCAGTCAGTGTGCCGACTTCCGCCGCACCGGTTCCGCCGCACTTGATCTGGCCTATGTGGCAGCAGGCCGCGTAGATGGCTTTTTTGAAATCGGCCTGAAACCGTGGGACTTCGCCGGTGGCGAACTGCTGGTACGTGAAGCCGGCGGCATCGTTACCGACTTCGTCGGCGGTCATAACTACATCGCTTCCGGCAACATTGTCGCGGGTAACCCACGCGTAGTGAAATCCCTTCTCTCCACCATCCGCGATCAACTGAGCGACGCACTCAAGCGCTAAGCCAGTCTATGGGCATGTCAATCAGATATGCCCTTATTGTTATTTTTCTTTACAACTCAGCCCTGTTGAGCGAAATCTCAATCTTATATGATAATAATTATTAGACTCATTCGTTCATTTTGGGGTTATCCCCGACACGCAGCGGTTAATGACAGGAAGCATTATGTTAAATAAATCATGGCGTCATATTTTGCTGGCTACCACACTGACGACCTCCTTCACCAGTTTCGCCACCCAATACCCCCTCAATATTACTGATATCGCCGGACAAAGCGTCACCATCACGCAGGAACCTCAACGCATTGTGTTGCAGGATGGCCGCGATATCATGGCCATGGCGCTGCTGGATCGTGATAATCCGTTCCAGCGTCTGGTTGCCTGGAACAATCTGCCTAAAAAACAGGACACCGCCACCTGGGACTTGCTGAAAAGCAAATGGCCACAATCTGAAAGCATTCTGGACATGGGCTTTAGCGACAAAGGCGACGTGGAGCTGGAAAGTATTCTGGCTAAAAAACCGGATCTGATGATTGCTCAACTGCGCGCCAAACCCTCCCTGATGGAAAATGGCGTGATCAGCAAACTGAATGCGCTGCACATTCCATTGGTATTTGTAGATTATGAAATCAACCCGGCGCAAAACACCGCCCCCAGTGTTGATTTGCTTGGTAAAGTATTAAACCGCGAAGAAAACGCCAAAGCCTATACCGACTTTTACCGTCAACACGTTGGCGACATCCAAAAAGCAACCGCAGGTATCACGACCAAACCCACCGTGTTCATTGAGCCTATCGCCGGCAACTCCGACGCCTGCTGCTTTACCCATGCTCACAACGGCTGGGGTGGTCTACTGGAAGCCATCGGTGTGAAAAACATCGGTTCTGATCTGTTGCCGGGCGCATCCGGTTTTGTTGCACTGGAAAAAGTGATCAGCGAAAAACCCGATACCTATATCATGACCGGCTCCAAACGCGGCAACGGCACCAGCAAAATTTTGCCGTTCGGTTATGGTGCCAGCGGCAGCGATATTCAGGAAAAAGCCAACGCGCTGTTAAGCCGTACCGGCATCGATCAGGTTCCCGCCATCAAAGCCGGTCAGGTCTATGGGGTTTACCATCATTTCTATAATCATCCGTATAACATCGTCGGCATGGAGTATCTGGCCAAAGCGGTGTATCCAAAGCAGTTCAGCACTCTGAACCCGGACGATACCTACCACTATATTGTTCGCCACTTTACTACCTTGCCTGACAACAACTTTGTGTTTGCTAGTAAACTGGCCAGGTAACCTATGAGTGTAACCACCGAATCCCCTATCAGCCGTGTCAGCACAGCTGAAAACAGCGCGATAATCGATTATCGACACGTCATCCGCCATCGGCTGGTAATAATGGCGGTGTTGATCGTGGCGATTGTCGCCTCTCTGCTGTTGGACTTTGTACTCGGCCCTTCCGGCCTGCCGTTGAATGTACTGTGGCAAACGCTGACCGACCCCGCTAACGCGGATGCCGGCAGTCGCGTCATCGTCTGGGACATCCGTCTGCCGTATGCCCTGATGGCGGTGGTGGTCGGTCTGGCGCTGGGGTTGGCTGGCGCAGAGATGCAAACCATCCTGAATAACCCGCTGGCAAGCCCATTTACGTTAGGCGTCTCCTCCGCCGCGGCATTTGGTGCGGCGCTGGCAATTGTCTTGGGGATCGGTATTCCTGGCGTTCCGGCGCAATGGTTCATTTCGGCCAACGCCTTCCTGTTCGCGCTGCTGGCAGCACTGCTGCTGGACGGCATCACTCGCTGGACCAAGGTGGCAACCTCCGGCGTGGTGTTGTTCGGGATTGCACTGGTGTTTACCTTTAACGCGCTGGTGTCGATGCTGCAGTTCGTCGCCAACGAAGATACGCTGCAAGGGCTGGTATTTTGGACCATGGGCAGCCTGGCGCGCTCATCCTGGCAAAAGCTCGGCATTTTGCTGGCAGTACTGGCTGTGGTGATGCCGTTGTCCATGATGAGTTCATGGAAACTCACTGCGCTACGTTTAGGTGAAGATCGCGCCATCAGCTTTGGTATCAACGTACGTCGTCTGCGTCTGGCAACGTTGCTGCGCATCAGTTTCCTGTCGGCTCTATCGGTCGCGTTCGTCGGGCCGATTGGTTTTATCGGTCTGGTTGCCCCGCATATCGCCCGTATAATTTTCGGCGAAGACCACCGTTTTTATCTACCTGCCAGCGCGCTGACAGGCGCACTGGTGCTGTCGCTGGCATCTGTTGCCTCTAAAAATCTGCTGCCTGGGGTCATCATTCCGGTAGGGATTGTGACCTCGCTGGTAGGGGTTCCTTTCTTCCTCAGTATCATTCTGCGTAACCGGGGGAACGTATGAGTCACAACGGACTGGCGATTTCCCATTTTTCTGCGGGCTACCCCAGACGAACCATCATTAACGACCTGTCGGTACCGCTGCTGCCGCGCGGTAAGATCACCGTACTGCTTGGACCTAACGGCAGCGGTAAATCAACGCTACTGCGCGCCCTGGCCGGCCTGGGGCAAGCGCAAGGCGAACTGCTGTTGGATGACGTCAACCTGATGCAGCTGCCGTTTGCCAAACGAGCGGAAAAAGTGGTGTATCTTCCGCAATCGTTGCCTGCCGGGGTGCATCTTCACGTGCTGGAATCGATTATCGTCGCCCAACGAGCATCCGGCGGTTTGCACCACATCTACAGTGAAGACGACGTACTGACGCTGCTCAGACAGCTGGGCATTTCGCATCTGGCGATGAGTTATCTGGACCAGCTCTCCGGTGGTCAGAAGCAGTTAGTCGGATTGGCACAATCGCTGATCCGTCAACCCTCACTGTTATTGCTGGACGAACCGCTCAGCGCGCTCGACCTCAATTACCAGTTCCATGTTATGGATCTGGTCCGTCAGGAAACCCGCAAGCGCAATATCGTGACGGTAGTGGTCGTGCATGACATCAATATCGCGCTGCGTCATGGCGACCATGTACTGATGCTTAAAGATGGCAAACTGATTGCCGATGGCGCGCCTGCCGAGGTAATCAACGAAGGCAATCTGGCACAGGTGTACGGTGTGCGTGGCCGCATCGAACGCTGTTCACGCGGTATTCCACAGGTAATGATTGACGGATTGGTGACGGAACCAAGACTGTAAAACCCTCTGTCGGTAACAACCTAAAAACGCCCCCGGCATGTACAGGCCGGGGCGTTTTTCTATTAACCAGACATTTTTTATTAACCAAACAATTGTCTTTACCCCATCAATGGTCGGATTCCGCCCATAACATCGGGTTGCGTGGTGAGATAAAGTACAATGCCGGCGAAGGCCAGTGTCATACCGCCCGCCAGCGACAAGGCCGACCAGAGCAGCGGTTGCCAACGGGAAGCGGTACTGGTACGGCTTAACCGTTCCAGTTGACGACGACAAAACAGCACCGCCACCCCCAACAGCGAAACGGTAAACGCCGTCCCCAACGCCATGGTCAGAGCGGAGATCACCCCCCAGACAAACACATCCAGCACTTTAGCGAACAACAACACCAGTATCGCACCGGAACAGGGGCGCAGCCCCATCGCCAGCACGATCATCAGGCGGGTGCGCCAGCCATCACTGTGGTTAAGCGTATCCGCTGCGGGTACATGCTGATGACCACAACCGCACTGTTCTTCATGGTGATGGCGCATAGCTGTCGACATCAACGGGATGCCGGACACCGGCGCATCAAGCGGCGTTAACGAATGGATACGTGGCCTGGCACGAGGGAAGAGTGACGCCAGCAAGCGCCGACATGCGCGCAGACACAACCAGCCTCCTAGCACTGTCACCAGCACAAAGCTACTTTTCTCCATCCAGAAACTACCGATGTGCAAAGCCCGGCTGGAAAGCTGCAATACCGCCAGCACCACGGTCACCAGCACCACCGCCATTCCCCCTTGCAACAGCGCAGAGGCAAACGTCAGTTGCAGGCTGCTTTTCAGCCGGGACGGGTGGGTCGCCAGATAGGTGGCGATCACCACCTTACCGTGACCGGGACCAATTGCATGTAATACACCGTACACCAAACTGAACATCACCAGCGTCCAGCCTGCCTGATGGGGCCTGGCTCGCACCTGCTCCATCAAATCCGACATCTGCTGATGCAGCATTCTCTGCCATTCAATACTTTGCAGCAGAATCGACGGCCACCAGACCAGCGCCTGCCATGCGGCCATGCCGAGCAGCACTAAAAACAGTACCAGCGGCCACCAGCACAAGTAATGTCGGGAGACAAGCGAACGGTTTACTGACATTGCAGCGTAACCTGTTGAGCGAACTGTTTTCCTAGCTCCATGTCCTGAGAGGGTTTAGCGTTTTTATCCAACGACAGCGCATAAGACTGAAGCGACGCATCAGGTTTTGGCGTCTTCAGCGTAGTTTTACAGCGCGAGGCCAGCGCAGCGCTGAGCTGAATCGCGTTGTCATCGTTATAGGACATATCGACGAAATAGGTGGGATCATAAGTGGAAATCAGTAACGGCGCGCCCGCCAGCGGCTGCGGGTGAGCCAGCGGCAGCACAAATTCCAGCACCGCTTTGTTACCGGCACGAGAAAGGTGATACTCCGTTGGTAGCGACTGATATTTCACCGGCTTTCCATCCCGGTAGATATCAGTAAAGTAATGTTGCCCCAGCACATTCGCCATAACGTCAGCAGCCAGTTTCTTCCACACTTCGGAATCTTTGGCGGCATTGCCTGCGTCGTACAGCAAATCGGCAGAGGTGATAGGGTCCATAGTCCAGTTCATACGTAATCCGGTTATCTGGTCGTCTTTCCCTTCCACGGTGGTTTTCATATCGATAAAACTGTGCGGATGCGCCGACGCCGGGCCGGATACCGCTACCATGGTCAATAGCAGGCAGCTTACCCAACGCCATGAAAAGCTTGAATTGTTATAATGTAACATTTTCTATCCTGACCGTTTTCGCCTGCTACTAACGCGCCGATTGACTCATGACGCGTGGCTACTCTCCTGCGGACGCAGCATAAACGCCGGCAACACCAGCAATGCCATCATCCAGAAGGTTCCCCCCTGAAGGTACTCAAACAGAAAACCGGACACCACCGTCATCACGGCAATAGCACCACCGGTGCTCAGCGCCGAATACGCCGCCTGCAAACGCAGTACGTCGGCATCGTGGCGTGAGGAGATAAACCGCATAGCGGCCAGATGACAGACCGTAAAAGTGCCGCAATGCAAAATCTGCATCACAATCAGCCACGGCAACGACACCGTTGCTCCCATCAGACTCCAGCGCACCACACTGCACAACGTGGATAACATCAACAAACTGGACGCACGCCAATGGCCGAACAGGCGCTTGCTCAGGGCAAAAATGACGATTTCCGCTACCACCCCCAGCGACCAGAGATAACCGATAACGGCGGCGGAATACCCCGACTGTTGCCAGTAAATCACACTGAAACCGTAATAAGCGGCATGAGCGCCCTGTAGCAAGGACACGCACAGTAAAAAACGCCAGACTGCCGGCTCACGCAGCAAGACCAGCCACGGCGTAGCGGTTGTTTGCGTAGGGTGACGTGTGGCTGACGCAGGCATCACATGCGGTTTCAACGCCATACTCAGCAACATCGATAACAGCGCCGCCGCCAGTGTTGCCAAAATCGCCTGATGTCCCCAGAACGTGGCCAGTTGCCCGGTAAGGGCGGAGCCTATCACGAACGCGATAGAACCCCAGAGTCTCACCCGACCATAATCAAGGGGGAACTGTTTTTGCCAGGTCGCGGCCAGCGCATCGGTAAGCGGAATCAATGGCGCGAAGAACAGGTTGAAACCAACCATCACCAGCATTAGCCATAACAAGGCACTGCCCAGCCAGAAACCAGCGAATGTCAACACCGACAGCAATGCCAATCCTCTCAGTACGGTAATCAGTCGGGCGGGATCGTTCACCAACGGTGTAATGAACAGGTTGCCAACGAATCTCGACACCAGTCCGGTGCCAAGCAGAATGCCGATTGCCTCGGCAGATAACCCCTCTCCCTTGAGCCAGCCGCCCCAAAAGGGCAAAAAAACGCCATAACTGAAAAAATAGGTGAAATAGCCGAGCGCCAGCCAGTATGTGGATTGAAGAACCATGTTGTTTCCCCTCTGCGGTCGATTACTCTGGCAGAGAGCAGGAACAGACGCAACGGGAAGAGAAAAAACAAACGCCAGCCCGAAGGCTGGCGTTGGCAACACGTCCGAACCCGTCGGACACATCCGGCTGATTATCAGGCGTAAACCGGGAAACGGGCGCAGACATCCAGAACTTTCTGTTTTACGCGCTCAATAACGGCGTCGTCATTGATGTTGTCCAGCACATCACAAATCCAACCAGCCAGCTCACGCACTTCTGCTTCTTTGAAGCCGCGGCGGGTAGCAGCCGGCGTACCAATACGAATACCAGAGGTCACAAACGGACTCTTCGGATCGTTCGGCACGCTGTTTTTATTTACAGTGATATTGGCACGACCCAACGCGGCATCCGCCTCTTTACCGGTCAGATTTTTGCTGACCAGATCCAGCAGGAACAGGTGATTATCGGTACCGCCAGATACCACGTTGAACCCGCGAGACAGGAACACTTCCACCATCGCTTTGGCGTTTTTGGCTACCTGCTGCTGATACGTTTTGAACTCCGGCTCCATCGCCTCTTTCAGCGCCACGGCTTTACCGGCGATGACATGCATCAACGGGCCGCCCTGTCCGCCAGGGAACACGGCAGAGTTCAGTTTTTTGTACAGATCCTCGTCGCCGCCTTTGGCCAGAATCAGGCCGCCACGCGGACCCGCCAGCGTTTTATGGGTGGTGGTGGTCACGATATGTGCGTGCGGAACCGGGTTCGGGTAAACACCAGCAGCAACCAGACCAGCCACATGCGCCATGTCGACGAACAGATAAGCGCCGATGCTGTCGGCGATTTCACGCATCTTCGCCCAGTCAACGATGCCGGAATAGGCGGAGAAACCGCCCACGATCATTTTCGGCTTGTGAGTGCGAGCCAGTTCGGCCATTTCGTCGTAGTTGATCTTGCCGCTATCATCAATGCCGTAAGGCACGACGTTATACAATTTACCAGACAGGTTGACCGGAGAGCCGTGAGTCAGGTGGCCGCCGTGCGCCAGATTCATCCCCAGAATGGTGTCGCCCGGCTGCAACAGCGCAGTATAGACAGCAAAGTTAGCCTGAGAACCAGAGTGCGGTTGCACGTTGGCATAATCGGCGCCAAACAGTTCCTTAGCGCGGTCAATCGCCAGTTGCTCAACCACATCAACGTATTCGCAACCGCCGTAGTAACGTTTGCCCGGATACCCTTCGGCGTATTTATTAGTCAGTTGAGACCCCTGGGCCTGCATGACGCGTGGACTGGTATAGTTTTCTGACGCAATCAGTTCAATGTGCTCTTCCTGACGCACCACTTCTTGCTGCATTGCTTGCCATAGTTCGGCATCGTAATCGGCAATGTTCATTTCACGCTTTAACATCCGCATCTCCTGACTCAGCTAACTTGCTTCTTTATTAAAAATCACCCAGAGGGGCGTGGGCACATAGTGTAAACCGTTTTTGACTGGCGATGATAGAGCTTGACAGAGGTTTTTACGCAAACGATTAGCTTCAGGCCACACAAGGCTTTTCATCTTGCCGGGATTTACCGTCCTGGCTGACTTTTTCTCATCTGCCACCTGCATTTTTTTCATGCACGGCATTCTGTCTCACTACACCGCTTTCCATAACATCACAGCGCAAAATATTTACGGGCAACACCCATTTCAATAATAGCCGTTTTAAATGCCACCTTAACGACACCAACAATACTGACGTTCACACTGGATAGCAGAGGCAAAACTACGGCTAACTGGCAAAAGTATTTACCCAGCGGAAAAACGACATTACAAGATAATATAATCAACAAGGTTATTTAATTTATGTTATGGATATATTGCCGAACTGTTTTATTTCCCAACGATAAATACCGGGGGGAATAAAATCCAGGGGGGACTACAGTTTGATCTCGCTGTTTATTCCCGAACTCAACGATGATCAGCCGCCTGCAAAAATCAATAAATAACATTTATGAAAATCACTTTTTGGCTTTCAACAACACTGCCACTAAAAGTTAGCTTGCTTTTTATTATAACATTATAGGTTTTCAGGCATTGGCAACACTTACTAATTCATAAAACCCTATTTAATAAAAACAGAATCAATTCTTAGCCATCCTATTTATTTCAGGAAAAAATACCGAAAAAAAACACTAAATTTAAAATAAAAATTAATTCAACCTCTATGAACACAAGTTACCCGCCTCGATCACACTTTAGATTAAATTAATAAGCATCATAAAAAAACGCGATTTTGATCGCAAAAACCCTAATCAAAAATGCTTAAAAATTCGCCCTGCCACATTCCGAAATGTCGTTTCATTTTTTAAAGAATGATTTTTTATTTTTTAACAACCAGTTTGGATTAGCGCCAACAGCGCAAGGAAATAGTCTATGAACAACACCCACGTATTTTCTGCTGGAACCAAAAGTGTACTGGCAGCCATTGTTGCCACCGCGATGATGACTACAGCCGCCCACGCAGCCAGCCTGCAAACTACCAAAGCAACAGAAACAGCCTCAACCGGCTGGGCAACACAGACGACCGGCACCACCGGTGGCGCCAAAGCAGCGTCAGCCAAAATCTATGCAGTAAAAAATATCAGCGAATTTAAAGCTGCGCTGAACGGTTCGGATACCGATCCTAAAATTATCCAGGTCACTGGGGCCATTGATATCAGTGGTGGAAAAGCCTACACCAGCTTTGATGATCAGAAAGCTCGCAGCCAGATCAGCATTCCGTCTAACACCACCATCATTGGCATCGGCAGCAACGGCAAATTTACTAACGGCTCTTTGGTTATCAAAGGCGTGAGCAATATTATCCTGCGTAACCTGTACCTCGAAACGCCGGTAGATGTAGCACCGCATTACGAAGAAGGGGATGGCTGGAACGCCGAGTGGGATGCAGCAGTAATCGATAACTCCGACCACGTTTGGGTTGACCATGTTACCGTCAGCGATGGCAGCTTCACCGACGACAAATACACCACCAAAAACGGTGAGAAATATGTACAGCACGATGGTTCGTTGGATATCAAGAAAGGGTCTGACTACATCACCGTTTCCTACAGCCGCTTCGAACTGCACGACAAGACCATCCTGATCGGCCACAGTGACAGCAATGGTGCGCAAGACTCTGGCAAACTGCGCGTGACGTTCCACAACAACGTGTTTGACCGCGTTACCGAACGTACCCCACGCGTACGCTTTGGTAGTATTCACGCTTACAACAACGTCTATCTGGGCGATGTGAAGAACAGCACCTACCCATACCTGTACAGCTTCGGTCTTGGCACCAGCGGCAGCATTTTATCTGAAGGCAACTACCTCAATATCGCCAATCTGAAATCAAACTGTGCTGTTGTGAAGTCATTCAATAGCAAAGTGTTCTCCGATAATGGTTCACTGATTAACGGCGGCGATGCCGGATTGGATAATTGCGGCTTTACCGCCTACAAACCGACGCTGCCGTACAAATATTCTGTACAGAAAATCAGCAGCAGCGTTGCCGATAGCATCAACAGCAACGCAGGTTACGGCAAACTGTAATTTTTCTGCCAGAGAAAACCGCGGCCACCTGAAAAAGTGGCCGTTTTTTGCATAGATTCAGTCGCAGGGAAAAACGGTGATCATCATGCTAGCAACGACATGGAAACAGACGCTTTTTCTCAGTTCCCTGTTTTGTCTGCCATTGTCTTTTGCACAGGCTGAAAGTACCACGCCAGCAGCACCGGTTTCCCCCTCTCAGCCAGCATTCAATATCACTACGTTGGCAGCCAATACCTTGATTAGCGGTCAGGTGGCCTATCGTGACATACGCTTTCCTGCCACGTTACTCATCAAAGACCAACGCGGTATAGCGCGCAATGTAACAACCGATCTTCAGGGACGGTTTTATGCCGACGTCTCCTCACTGGTCACGCCCTTGCGCCTGTCTGCCGTTGAAGCTGGCGGACAACATTGCCTTGCAAGCAACCAGCTCCGCGCCGTCTGCCTGAGCGCGTTGGTTCCCCAACTGCGTAACGGCCATGACAATCGCATTAATATCAACCCGTTGACTGATCGCATTCTGTCCGATGTCGCTGCCTCGGTCGGTTATATTGGCCCGCAACAACTGATTGATGCCACTACCTTGCCATCCTTATCGACCACTGCCTGGGAAACCGCTTATCACGAATTCCACGCTGGTTTTGATGAGGCCTTAAAACAGGCCGGTATGACTGTTCCATCCGAGTTCGATCCGTTGACGTATCCAGATGCACTAACGCCAGCCTTCACACAGATTCTTCAGGTTATCAACCACGCACGCAATTACCACAACGACAGCGGCCAGGCTGGGCACACCGTGTTAACTGACATCACGTTTCGCCCGATCATCGGATTGAATGCCTCCGGCAGTTACGAACCATTGGATCTGACCCGCGCCAGCCAATACCGCAACGCGCTGGAGCAGGCGCATACCCGCATTTTCATCGTTAGCGACTCCACCGCAGCAACCTACGAGGAAGCACGCTTTCCCCGCATGGGCTGGGGCCAGGTATTTGAACAACAGTTCCTGCCCGACAGCCCTATTGCCATCGTCAACGGTGCCCGATCAGGGCGCAGTTCACGTGATTTCTACTACGAAGGTTGGTTCCGCCAAATGGAATCGTTTATGCGACCGGGCGATTATCTGTTTATTGGTATGGGACACAATGATCAGAACTGCGACAGCCAGAAAGCCGTTCGTGGTGCAGCGGATGTCGCCAACCTTTGCACCTACCCCAATAACGCCGATGGCAGTCCGCAATACCCACAAGGCAAACCGGAGATGTCCTTCCAGATCTCGCTGGAGCGTTACATCCATTACGCACGGTCGCATCAGATGATACCGGTATTGCTAACACCAACAGCACGGGTCAAAAATGCCGAAGGAAAGAGCGGAACGCCAGCCGTACACAGCCATCTGACAAAACAGAACAAAGCAGGTGGTTATGCCTTTGTTGGCGATTACAGCCAGACCATCCGCGATACGGCCAGCAAGAATCAGGTGCCGTTACTGGATGTGGAAACGGCGACGCTGGCGCTGGCCAATCAGGGCGACGGCCAGCAGTGGCAACAATACTGGCTGGCCGTCGATCCGGAACGTTATCCCTATTACCGCGATCAGGCAGGTAGCCTGACTCAGCCTGATACGACTCACTTCCAGCAAAAAGGGGCACAGGCAGTCGCAGCGATAGTCGCTGACCAGATTAAGGCAACGCCCTCACTGCGAGAATTGGCAGACAAGCTGCAGGCCACTGCGCGGTAATGCTGAGCAAGAAGAGATTATAGGACGCTACTCGTGCATAAAGCACCTGGACTTCAGTTACCCACCACTAAAGGAATATGTGTATGTTAAAAACGATCACTGGAACCCTAGCACTGTCGCTGATTATCGCTGCCAGCGTACATCAGGCACAGGCTGCGACAACTTACAACGCGGTAGTATCAAAATCCGCCAACGATGGCAAAACGTTCAAAACCATTGCTGATGCCATCGCCAGCGCGCCAGCCGACAGTACGTCATTTGTAATTCTGGTCAAGAAAGGCACCTATAACGAGCGCCTGACAATTACCCGTAATAACCTGCATCTGAAAGGTGAAAGCCGTGACGGTACAATCATTGCAGCTACCACCGCGGCAGGTACGCTGAAGTCAGACGGTAGCAAATGGGGAACAGCAGGCAGCAGCACTGTCACGATTAGCGCTAAGGATTTCAGCGCCCAATCGCTGACGATTCGCAACGACTTTGACTTCCCGGCTAATCAGGCCAAGAGCGACAGCGATAGCAGTAAAATCAAAGATACTCAGGCTGTCGCGCTGTATGTCACCAAAAGTGGCGACCGCGCCTACTTCAAAGACGTCAGCCTGATCAGCTATCAGGACACACTGTATGTTTCCGGTGGTCGCAGCTTCTTCTCTGACTGCCGGATCAGTGGCACCGTTGACTTCATTTTCGGCGACGGCACCGCGCTGTTCAACAACTGCGATCTGGTATCTCGCTATCGTGCCGATGTGCCAAGTGGCGTCACGGGTTACCTGACTGCTCCCAGCACCAATATCAATCAGAAGTACGGTCTGGTGATCACCAACAGCCGTGTGATTAGGGAAAGTGACTCAGTGCCAGCTAAAAGCTACGGACTGGGCCGCCCCTGGCACCCAACAACGACCTTCTCCGATGGACGCTACGCCGATCCGAACGCTATTGGGCAGACCGTATTCCTGAACACCAGTATGGATAATCATATTTATGGCTGGGACAAGATGTCCGGCAAGGACAAAGACGGCAACACCATCTGGTTCTACCCGGCAGATTCTCGTTTCTTCGAGTACAAATCCTATGGTGCGGGTGCGGCAGTGAACAAAGATCGTCGGCAACTGAGCGACGCCCAAGCCGCAGAGTACACCCAAAGCAAAGTGCTGGGCGACTGGACACCGACATTACCCTGATAGATAGGTTATCCTGCATCTGATACAACACAGCCAGCCGATAACGGCTGGCTGTGTTTTGCTGCATCACCAACAACAGGTTGTCAGATGGCGGTTTCGTCCTCTTCGCCCGTGCGGATACGAATGACACGCGCCACATCAAAGACAAAGATCTTGCCGTCGCCAATCTTGCCTGTCTGCGCAGTACGCATGATAGTTTCCACACAAGTATCAACGATATCGTCAGACACCACGATCTCAATTTTTACTTTCGGCAGAAAATCCACCATGTATTCCGCGCCACGATACAGCTCGGTATGGCCTTTCTGGCGTCCGAATCCTTTTACTTCCGTTACCGTCATCCCGGTGATACCGACCTCGGCTAACGCTTCACGTACATCATCAAGTTTGAACGGTTTAATAATCGCATCAATTTTTTTCATGGTGGAATCCTAATCATCACTATGTAGCGGCCAGAGCCAGCACGGCGAAATCATGACCTGCCATGCAATTCACAATAACTTAACACTATTCTTTAAAATCATTGGCGTCCAGTTCATGCCGCGCCAACAGTTTATAAAATTCAGTACGGTTTCGCCCCGCCATACGTGCCGCCTGCGTCACATTGCCTTTAGCAATTTGCAGTAATTTTCGCAGATAATTGAGTTCAAACTGGTTACGTGCTTCAACAAACGTCGGCAACGCCGTATTTTCCCCTTCCAGCGCTTGCTCCACCAACGCATCGCCAATGACCGGCGCACTGGTCAGTGCGACGCACTGCTCAATCACATTCACCAATTGCCGCACGTTCCCCGGCCAGCTTGCCGTCATCAGGCGCTTCATGGCATCAGTCGAAAAACTACGCACAAAAGGTTTATGCCGGGCCGCCGCCTCACGCAGTAAATGGTTGGCTAACAAAGGAATATCCTCGGCTCGCTCATGTAATGCCGGCAGTTTGAGATTAACCACATTGAGACGATAGTAAAGATCCTCTCGAAACTCGCCTTTTTCCATCGCTTTGGGCAAATCCCGGTGCGTCGCAGAGATGATCCGTACATTGATATCCATATCCCGATTACTGCCCAGCGGTCTGACCTTGCGCTCCTGCAATACACGCAACAACTTTACCTGCAAGGCAAGCGGCATATCGCCAATTTCATCAAGAAACAGCGTCCCACCCTCCGCCGCCTGAAATAAGCCTTCACGCTGGCTGACAGCGCCGGTAAATGCCCCTCTGGCATGGCCAAATAGCTCGGATTCCAGCAAAGGCTCCGGCAATGCTCCGCAGTTGATGGCAATAAATGGTCTTCCAGCGCGGGGGCTGGCTGCATGAATCGCCTGCGCCAGTATCTCTTTTCCGGTACCGCTCTGGCCGTTAATCAGCACACTGACATCTGACTGCGCCACCATTTTGGCTTGCTCAAGCAAGCGTTGCATAATCGGGCTGCGCGTTACTACCGCGGCACGCCAGCTTTCATCACTTGTCGGCGGCGACAGTTTCAGCGCATCATCAATCGCTTTATACAATGCATCACGATCAACCGGTTTAGTCAGAAAACTGAATACACCCTGCTGTGTTGCCGCCACAGCTTCAGGGATAGAACCATGCGCAGTCAGGATAATCACCGGCATCCCTGGCTGATTTTTCTGGATTTCAGCAAACAAGGCCAAACCATCCATTTCATCCATGCGCAAGTCACTGATCACCAGATCGATTTTTTCCCGCAACAACAATCGCAACGCATCCTGACCACTGGCTGCCGTGGTGACGGTAAATCCTTCACTGGTCAGACGCATCCCCAACAATTTCAACAGGCTGGGATCATCATCCACTAATAGCAGGCTGGCGGACTTTCGGGTGGTCATTCGCTTTTCATTCCTTTTTTCACCACAGCAGGCGGTGTTTCACTCTCACCGTTTTTTACCCGACGACTCTCGCCATCTGGCAAATCGCTCTGCACCGGTTTGCGCGATGAGAGCTGACGTTCAATATCGGTCAGATTTTCCAGTTTACGCGTGGTGGTTTCCAACTGAGACTGTAATTGATTTTGCTGCTCATGCATCATTTCCAGCTGCTTGTCGTTGTTTTCCTGAGTACGCTGGAAACGCTGTCGCTCATCAGACAGAGTCAACATCAAATTCTGTTTATCCAGCCAGAGCTGAAACAGCGGCAACAATGTCAGCGGCACATTTAACCGATGACGGCTTAGCTGTTCAATAATCTGATGACGCTCCTGCGCCGTGGTTTCGGCATTGTCCAGCAAGATGGCCTGACGGAACAAACCGCTCCAGTCATTTTCTCCCACCATCAGTGTCTGCTGGCGGGCCTGTGTCGGCGTCATGCGCGCAGCACAGTCCATCACACGCAACCAGTACAGTGCATTATTCATCGCATCGGTGCTGTGGAGTTGCCACAATTGCTCACACGACATGGTGCGATAATCCGCCACCTGCTCTTTAGGCAGGCTGACGATATCAGCCACTCGCTGCCCGGCAGGCCGGTTATCACTATCCTGAGCACAACCAGCCAGCAAAAATAGCAATGGCAAGCCAGCCAGCAACGTTTTCAGCGCGGCAATCGCCTCCGGGCCGGACAACGACACCACCGGCCCTCGGAACAGCAGGAGGCTTAACAACCGTGCAATCATGGCTAATTCTCAGTGTTCAATGGTAATTCAATACGAAAACAGACATCGGCATACTCTACCGTGACCAGATTCAGTTCACCCTGCATACGACGGATGCAATCCTGCGCAATGCTCAGTCCCAAGCCACTCCCTTTTACTGCACCTTTACGCTGGTGAGTACCTTGATAAAAAGGCTCGAAGATCATGCTTTTATCCGACTCAGGAATAGGAGAGCCGCTGTTGGCGACATCAATTTGAACCCGGTTCTCAATTTGACGACTGCGAATCCAAATGTTACCGGATTCCCGGCCATAGTGCACCGCATTGGAATAGAGATTATCTATCACCCGCATCAACAACGTGGCTTCCGCCCGGCACGCTGGTGCATCCAGTTCAATGTGCGTTTGCATTAGCTTGCTGCGAGCCGGCAGGCTGTGTGCGCAGACAACCATATTGACGATGTCGTTGATATCCACTCGCTCCAGCCCCGCCGGGGCATACGCTAGTTTTCGGTTATAGTCAAGCAATTGCTCAATCAGTTGCTGCAAATGGCGGCTGCTGTTATCAAGAATCGCCACCACCTCTTTTTGGTCTACCGTCAACGTGCCAACCACTTCGTCGGCCAGCAGCGCCGTCCCTTCACGCAAACTCGCCAGCGGCGTTTTCAATTCATGAGATAAATGACGCAAAAACTCGTGACGCTGCGCTTCCAACCAGGAGAGGCGTTCGCTTAGCCAGATGATCCGTTGCGCCAGAGAACGGATTTCCGTCGGCCCTCTGAAACTGGCAAGCTGGCCTAGCGGACGGCCTTCTCCCAGCCGATTGATCATCCGCTCAACGCCTTTCACCGGTCCGATTATCATCCGGGTAAACAACACTACCAGCAGTACGCTAACCAGAAACAGCATCAAGGTTTGCCAGCCGAAGAAACGGCCTCGTTCAGCAATGTCTTGCTGCAACTGCTGCCCACGCGAGAAGATCATCTCACGAGTCACCTGCACCATCTGAGCATTAGTACGCGAAAAATTATCCAGCACCGTAACCGATGCCACAGCAGGGCCGTTGTTTTGGCACCGGATCTCGGCCAGTTGCGTCAGATACTGTCGCAGGTTCTGATAATAGGAGGGATCAGGCAGAATCGGTGCATGAGCGTCCAGCATCTGGGAGTACTGCTTACGCTGGTTCTGATACAACTGTGACAGGGTCGGATCTCCCAGCACACAAAACTGGCGATAACTACGTTCCATGCTGATAGCCGTACTGGTCATGGCTTCGCTGCGCCGGGCATCGGCCAGTGTGGTGTTATTAATTCCAGCCGCCTGTTCACTGAGGTGATCTAAACTCTCATAAGCCTGATAAGCCAGTACCAACAGCGGCAGCAAAACCAGCAGGAATGCCATAATGACTAATTGCCGCAAAGAGCGTGGAAAAAAACGCCAACGTTTCAACGAAATCATATCGTTACCTGCCAGAGCACTCCGCTTGATACATCGCTCATCATAACGCGCCATTGTACGCGTTATCCGTATCACCTCAAAAGCAGCGTGCCGTATCCCGGAAAATCATTCGCAATCATCTCATTTGGTAATGCAAAACGCTGCCACCAGATGCGGACAGGCTCACAATATGACGCCGGGCATAACTATATGCAGGATGCAGGCCCATGCAGGCCCCAAAAAGCAAAACCCGGTCACACAGTAACTGTCTGACCGGGTTTCTGAATAGGCGGTGCCTCACTCAACGTGTCGCCCAATGTTCGATAAAGCCCAAAGGCAATTATCAATAATGCTGGACGATAGGCACCTTATCTTTTGGCATCATTCCAAGTGTTATGAGCATGAATTTAGCATTCGCATCATAACCAGTTGAATGAGCAGCGCGCTTATTATGCACTTGTTGTGCCAGTTATCAAACACAAATCACAAAAATATGAAATTAAATGAAAAATAAAATCATCACACCATGGATTTTCAGAACACGGCACGATTCATCCGTTTAGGCCGGTGAAAATTTTGCTTTTTGTCGCTAAAAAAAGACACCCTGGTGCTCATTAAAAATAATCATTTAAAATCAAAAAAATAAACGTCTCCTTTTTGAGACAAAAAAATATATCACCGTCGCTGATTTGAGACAAAAAATAAAGGGACCGGAGTCCCTTTATGATCAATACATTACGTTATTACATCACCCCAACTGGCGGCGTGCATTACGGAACATACGCATCCACGGGCTATCTTCGCCCCACTCTTCCGGGTGCCAAGAGTTACTCACGGTACGAAACACTCGCTCTGGATGCGGCATCATGACTGTAGCACGACCACTGGCGCTGGTTACCGCAGTGATGCCATTCGGCGAGCCGTTCGGGTTAGCCGGGTAATCTTCCGTTAACTGACCGTAATTGTTCACGTAACGCAGCGCCACCAACTGATGTTGTTCCAGCGCAGTCAAATGACTGCCGTCACGAACCTCTACACGACCTTCACCATGAGACACGGCGATAGGCATACGAGAACCGGCCATATCCTGCAGGAACAGCGATGGGCTATTGGTCACTTCAACCAGACTGAAACGTGCTTCAAAGCGGTCTGATTTATTGCGTACAAAGCGCGGCCAGTGCTCCGCCCCTGGAATCAGCTCACGCAGGTTAGACATCATTTGACAGCCGTTGCATACCCCCAACGCCAGCGTTTGTGGGCGCAGGAAGAAAGCAGCGAATTCATCGCGTACCCGATCATTAAACAGAATGGATTTCGCCCAGCCTTCACCCGCACCCAGCACATCACCGTAAGAGAAACCACCACAGGCGACCAGCGCCTGGAAGTCCTGCAGATTACGGCGACCAGCGAGTAGATCGCTCATATGAATATCAATGGCATCAAACCCGGCACGATGGAACGCGGCGGCCATTTCCACATGCGAGTTGACGCCCTGCTCACGCAGCACCGCTACTTTCGGACGCGCCTGACGGCTGATGAACGGTGCGGCGATGTCTTCGCGCAGGTCGAAAGTCAGTGCAACATTCAGCCCTGGATCATTGTCATCAGATTTGGCGTGATGTTCCTGATCAGCACACTGCGGATTATCGCGCAAACGCTGCATCTGCCAGGTCGTTTCAGCCCACCAGGTACGCAGCGTCGTACGGCTTTCGTGGTACACCACCTCATTACCGCTGTGAATGATGAAGTGATTACTGGCTTCCGCCTGCCCCAGATAATGCACGCAATCCGCTAACCCCTGCTCAGCCAGTACTTGCTCCACTTCGGCGCGGCGGGAAGCTTCTATCTGGATAACCGCCCCCAGCTCTTCATTGAACAACACCGCCAGCGCATCTTCGCCCATGGAACGGATATCCGCTTTGATGCCACAGTGCCCGGCAAACGCCATTTCCGCCAGTGTGACCAGCAGACCACCATCTGAACGGTCGTGGTATGCCAGCAGCGCCTTGTTCGCTACCAGTGTTTGCATTGCATTAAAGAAGCCAGCCAGTTGTGCCGGATTACGCACATCCGCCGTTTTACGCCCCAGTTGGCGATAGACCTGAGCCAGCGCCGTCGCACCCAGTGCGTGATGGCCGGCTCCCAGATCAATCATCAGCAGCACATTGTCCTTGTCGGTACGCAGTTGTGGCGTCACGGTATGTCGCACATCTTCGACACGGGCAAACGCGGAAATCACCAGCGACAGCGGCGCGGTTACCGACTTATCTTCACCGTTTTCCTGCCAGCGAGTTTTCATCGACATAGAGTCTTTACCCACTGGAATGGTCAATCCCAGCGCAGGACATAGCTCTTCGCCAACCGCCCGTACTGCTTCATACAGGCCGGCATCTTCGCCCGGATGCCCGGCTGCCGCCATCCAGTTCGCGGATAATTTCACCCGTTTCAGGTCGCCAATATGCGTTGCCGCAATGTTAGTGAGCGCTTCCCCCACCGCCAACCGCGCCGAAGCGGCGAAGTTACGTAACGCGACCGGCGCACGTTCGCCGATGGACATGGCTTCACCGTAGTAACTATCCAGACTGGCGGTAGTCACCGCACAGTCCGCCACCGGCACCTGCCACGGACCGACCATCTGGTCACGCGCCACCATCCCGGTTACCGTACGGTCGCCGATGGTGATCAGGAAGGTTTTTTCGGCCACTGCGGGCAAATGCAGCACACGCTCAACCGCGTCCGCCAGATAAATGCCTTCTCGATTCAACGGCGTGCCTTCCACGTTCTTACGTTCAACATCACGCAGCATTTTCGGCGTTTTGCCCAGCAATACGTCCAGCGGCATATCGATAGGCTTGTTGTTGAAATGACGATCATTGAGCGTCAAATGCTGTTCTTCAGTCGCCTCGCCAATGACGGCATAAGGTGCACGTTCACGGCGGCAGATTTCATCGAACTGCGCCAGCTGTTCCGGCGCTACCGCCAGCACGTAACGCTCCTGCGATTCGTTACACCAGACTTCCAACGGACTCATTCCCGGTTCGTCATTGAGAATGTCGCGCAGTTCGAAACGACCGCCACGCCCACCATCGCTAACCAGTTCCGGCATAGCATTCGACAGGCCGCCCGCCCCCACATCATGGATAAACAAAATCGGGTTCTGCTCGCCGAGCTGCCAGCAGCGATCAATCACTTCCTGACAGCGGCGTTCCATTTCCGGGTTATCGCGCTGTACCGAAGCAAAATCCAAATCTGCATCAGACTGGCCTGATGCCATGGAAGACGCAGCGCCACCGCCCAGCCCGATATTCATCGCCGGTCCGCCCAGCACAATCAGTTTGGCGCCAATACTGATCTCGCCTTTCTTCACGTGTTCCGCGCGGATGTTGCCGATGCCGCCCGCCAACATGATAGGTTTGTGATAACCACGCACTTCGACGCCGTTATGGCTGTCCACCGCTTCTTCATAGGTACGGAAATAACCGGTCAGCGCCGGACGACCGAATTCATTATTGAAAGCCGCGCCCCCCAGCGGACCGTCGGTCATGATGTCCAACGCGCTGACGATACGGTCTGGCTTACCGAAATCCTGCTCCCACGGTTGGATAAAACCGGGTATACGTAGGTTAGATACCGAGAATCCGACCAGACCGGCTTTCGGTTTCGCGCCACGACCAGTGGCACCCTCATCGCGGATTTCACCGCCGGAACCCGTCGCGGCACCCGGCCACGGTGAAATAGCGGTCGGGTGGTTATGGGTTTCCACCTTCATCAGGATATGTGCCTGTTCCTGATGGTAAGCGTAAGCGCCCTGTTGATCAGGGAAGAAACGCCCTACCGCCGATCCTTCCATTACTGCGGCGTTATCTTTATAGGCAGACAGAACGTAGTCCGGCGTGTGCTCAAAGGTGTTTTTGATCATCTTGAACAGCGACTTAGGCTGAGTTTCACCATTGATGACCCAGTCGGCATTGAAGATTTTGTGGCGGCAGTGCTCAGAATTCGCCTGAGCAAACATGTAGAGTTCAATATCGGTTGGATTGCGCCCCAGTTTGGTAAAAGCATCCAGCAGATAATCCATTTCGTCATCGGCCAGCGCCAGCCCCAGACGCAGGTTGGCTTCTTCCAGCGCAGAGCGGCCTTGCAACAAAATTTCCACCCGTTTCAACTGGGCAGGCTGATGCTGAGAAAACAGCAGATTGGCCTGTTGCAAGTCATCAAATACGCTTTCCATCATACGGTCGTGGAGCAGCGCCGCCAGTTCTTTCCACTGCGCATCACTTAACGTGGGCGCATGGATATAAAACGCCAGACCGCGCTCCAGGCGTCGAATTTTCTGCAGACCGCAATTGTGTGCGATGTCGGTTGCCTTGGAAGACCACGGAGAAATAGTGCCTGGGCGTGGAGTGACCAGAATCAGCCGTCCGGTAGGTTCGTGCTCTGCGAGAGAGGGCCCGTATTTCAGCAGGCGGCTCAGCCGTGACTGTTCTTCATGGTTTAGCGGAGCGTTCACATCGGCGAAGTGGACGTATTCGGCATAAATGTCGCTAACGGGCAAGTGATGCTCTTTGCACCGGGCCAACAGTTTATTGATGCGAAAAGCCGATAAGGCGGGTGAACCACGCAGTATTTCCATCATCTAAATTTCTCTCGTCTTCGAGGCACCGGAGACAGTGCGTCAGGGCGCTACAGGGGGGAAACGCGCGCTATTATAGAGAATAGTGACGCGCGACGAAACCGTTTGCGTAGCGATTGTTAAACATTGCAGACATGCAGCGGTCAAACTATAGACAAACGAATAACAGTTGCACACTGGCGGTTTGTTAAGCAAAATGCCCCCGACTCTGGGACAGACGTATAAGAAACTGCCGTTACAGACAGACAGGCCAACTGGCCGCCGAGAGACAACTCATTGAAGCGTTTAACGATAAATTATGTATTCATCGGGGTAATCGCTTTGCTGTTAACGCTGGCATTGTGGCCAAATATTCCATGGCGCAGCGACCAGGACGTTCAGCTAAGGCAAATCCTTTCACGTGGCGAGCTACGTATCAGCACCGTGACCTCTCCGCTGACTTATTTCCTCAGTAACGGTTCCCCCACCGGACTGGATTACGAACTGGCCAAGCGATTCGCCGATTACCTCGGCGTGCGGCTGGTGGTATCGGTGCGCCAAAATGTCGATGATTTGTTCAGCGATCTGGATAACAACACGGCTGATCTGCTGGCTGCCGGTTTGATTTATAACCGGGAGCGTCTGAGCCGTTTCCAGGCAGGGCCGTCCTATTATTCAGTGTCACAGCAACTGGTCTACCGCATGGGTACGGCTCGCCCCAACTCGCTGGACAAGTTGCAGGGTAAACTGACCGTACTGTCCGGTTCGGCGCACACCGCCATGCTGCGTGACCTTAAAGCGAGCAAATACCCGCAACTGAGCTGGGAAGTCGCTACCAATGTGTCCGAACTGGATCTGCTAAAGCAGGTGGCGGAAGGAAAACTGGATTACACCATCGCTGACTCCATCAACATCGGTCTGATGCAACGTATTCACCCGCAGTTAGCCGTATCATTTGACCTGAGCGATGAAGAACCGGTTACCTGGTATCTGCGACAAACCCATGACGACAGCCTCTCCGCCGCATTACTGGATTTTTTCAGCCAGATAATGGAAGACGGCACCCTTGCCCGTCTGGAAGAAAAATACCTCGGTCACGTCGGTGAGTTCGATTATGTGGATACCACCACGTTCCTTAGCGCTATCGACAGTACGTTACCGGGCCTGCGCCCACTGTTCGAAAAATATGCCAGAGAGATCGACTGGAAACTGCTGGCCGCTATTTCGTACCAGGAATCGCACTGGAACCCGCTGGCAACCTCGCCAACCGGGGTACGCGGCCTGATGATGCTGACCCGCAATACTGCTGACAGCCTGGATGTGGCAAATAGACTTAATCCAGAGGAAAGCATCCGCGGCGGTGCCAGATACCTGAGTCAGATGATGCAACAGGTACCCGCCACCATTCCGGCAGACGAACGTATCTGGTTTGCGCTAGCCGCCTATAACATGGGATACGCCCATATGATGGATGCCCGTAAACTCACAGAAACACAGAAAGGCAATCCGGACAGTTGGGCCGATGTCAAAATACGTTTGCCGATGCTGGCCCAAAAGCGCTATTACACCCAGACCGCCAACGGTTACGCCCGCGGTCAGGAGGCTTATGATTACGTGGAAAATATCCGGCGCTATATGGTCAGCCTGGTCGGATATCTTGCAGAGAAAGAAAACCGGGCATCACAGCAACAACTGGCCGCCAGTGCCTACCCCGCCGTACCACCAGAACAGTTGACAGCCAATTCCGCCCACCCCCGCTAAGGCACGCCCGGTCAACCAGAGATTTCCCGCCCTGCACGCGCTTCGCGTTGCTGCTGACGGCGCATACGGAAAAAGCGGCTAAGCAGTTCGGAGCATTCATCCGCCAGAACCCCATCGGTGATGGTAATGCAGTGGTTCATGCCTGGATGACGCAGAATATCTACCAGCGAACCGGCAGCACCGGTCTTGGCATCCGCCGCACCATACACCAGTCGGCTGATGCGACTGTGGATCATCGCGCCGGCGCACATCACACAAGGTTCCAGCGTAATGTATAGCGTGGTATCCAGCAGACGATAATTTTGCAGCGCCTGCCCGCCCTGCTGTAACGCCATGATCTCTGCATGAGCGGTAGGATCATGGCGGCCAATTGGTCGATTCCAGCCCTCGCCAATAATCGTTTCCCCTTGCACCAGCACTGCACCAACCGGCACTTCGCCCTCGTCCCAGGCGCGTTGCGCCAGCGACAATGCATGGCGCATCCAAAACTCATCACCCATCGGACTGTTCATCATTACTCTTAGCTTTTCCTCTTAGCTTTTCGCCCGTTCTTCGCACAACGCATCGCGCAGATAACCACTTGTCTCCGCTAAACGTTGCCTGGCCAGTGGCGCATCGCAGCCAGTCACCACCATGACTATTGCCGGTTTGACTTCATAATCAGTCTGCACCAAATACCGCTGTGCAGAATCCCGATCAATACCGGTAGCCTCCATCAGGATACGGCAGGCACGATCCACCAATTTCACGTTGGTGGCTTTCACATCCACCATCAGGTTCTGGTATACCTTGCCCAGTCGTACCATCGCACCGGTGGAAATCATGTTCAGCACTAATTTTTGCGCCGTTCCAGATTTCAGTCGGGTAGACCCCGTCAAGACTTCCGGCCCAACCAGCGGAGAAATGGCGATCCCTGCTGCCTGTGCAATCGGTGAATGTGGATTGCAGGAGATAGCGGCGGTACGGCAGCCTAATGCACGAGCATAACGCAAGCCGCCAATCACATAGGGCGTTCGCCCCGACGCAGCAAGACCGACGACCATATCCTGAGGGGTTAATGTCAACGCGACTAAATCCGCTTCGCCTAACGACGGGTCATCCTCGGCGCCCTCTACCGCCTTTAGCAACGCACCAGGGCCGCCAGCGATCACCCCCACCACCAATCCATGCGGCACCCCAAAGGTGGGCGGACATTCCGAGGCATCTAATACGCCAAGACGACCACTGGTGCCAGCCCCCAGATAGATAATTCGCCCGCCAGCCTTCAGGCAATCGGCGGCGGCATCTACCGCCTGAGCAATCGCAGGCAATACTTCACGGATCGCCTCCGGCACACGATGATCTTCCTGATTGAACAACGACACCATGTCCAGCGTGGACAGCAGATCCAAATTCATGGATGCCGGATTGCGGGTTTCTGATAGTAACGTGCCGAAATCCACCTTTTTTTCGTTTTTTATCATTATTCAGCCACCTTGAATCGGGTTATACCGATTGTCGCACACGAGCGCTCACCATCTGCCAAACCAATAAAAAACGGCTTGCAGGGTAACTGGCAAGCCGTTTTGTCAGCACGTCTCAACGTCAGAAGAGCTTGTCCTCATCATCGCGGATCAACGACTCCAGACTACCCAACTCTTCACGATCCCGCGCCCGGTTGACGAGTTTAAGCTGTGCAGCGGCCGGGAAATCGGTGATGTTGATCTGCCCTTTGGTGATCAATACCTGAATCAGATCTTCCAGCACACGTACCATTTCCAGATCGCTACTGCGCAACCGCTCAATCTTAGCCATAATGGCCTGCTGATTATTCAGCCATGCTGTGGCTTCTACAGAATCATCCGGCAACTCGCCGTTCATTTCTGGAAACGGTAATTCTTCTACTCGGATAATATGGCCGTTGCTGTCACGCAGAATGTAAAACATATCTAGCCCTTTTTATGAACAATATAGCAAGCACACCGTCAGGGTGAATTTGCTCCTGATTAGGGTTTTTATTGTATACCGTGCTGCAAGTCGGCAGACAAAGCGGATCAGGACACATGTGACCATCGACTTGGCAGCGGTTAGCAACCGCAGCCACGCACACATCTCACACATGAGCTACCACAAGATGCCGACATGAAAACCCATCGTCTCCACCCACAGCAGGCGATGCAAGCCAATAATTGCATAGTCGTCTGCCGGTGGAATCAGCGGCGTCGCACGAGTGAACTCCCTGCAGCGAGGCCAGAACACGCTTCACGATCCCTCATCAGCACATCACGTTAGGCCATTTATCAGCATGGCATTTTCACCATCGGTGGGCAAGCTATCCACACAGATTCTCTGTCCGCCATTCGCATTTTATAGCAGATGATTCATAGCTAATAGTTGTCAGCATACCGATTAACAAGCGTATTATGTCGCACCCAAATGTCAGTTATATTGACCGCCATTCGAGGTTTCTCAACAAAGTGGATCGATAAAGCGGCCTCAAAACCGACATTATTCTGACTGATGCACCTGAAATGACATGTACCTGTAAGCAAACACTTGGTGGCTAAGGAACGCATAGCGACATGAATACACACTATAAGCAGCCATCTGGCAGCGAAGAACCGCACCATTCTGCGCAACATCAGGATCCTCGTATCCGCCATGATGACCCGTTGCTCGACAGCTTGCAGGTCCTGTGCCAATTACAAGGAAAACCAGCCAGCCGTACCACGCTGACCGCAGGCTTACCGCTTGAAGACCTACGTTTGCCTGCCAGCCTGCTGCCGCGTGCTGCTGCACGCGCAGGTTTACGTGCCCGGATACTTAAACGTTCGTTAAACGCCATTCCGTCCATGTCGCTACCTGCAATGTTGTTACTACGCGAAGGCCGTGCCGCTATCCTGCTGGGTTGGACAACAGACGGTAACGCGCGTCTGATGACCGGCGAAACCGAAGGCGGCGAAATCACGGTTGATCACAATACGCTGCAGCAAAACTATCTGGGGTTAATCATGTTTGCCCAGCCAGCCCCCCGTTTCGACGCATCGCCAGCGACATTACTGCCACGAAGTAAAGCCTGGTTCCGCGACACGTTGAAACTATCACGCAATCTGTATCTGGATGCAGCCATCGTCAGCCTGTTGATCAACATCATCGCGCTATTTATCCCGCTGTTCGTTATGCAGGTCTATGATCGGGTGCTCCCCAATCAAACGACAAATACGTTGTGGGTATTAGCTTCCGGCCTCGGCATCGCACTGCTGTTTGAGCTTATCATGAAGATATTACGCAGTGTTTGCCTGGATATTGCTGGGAAAAAGACCGATCTTCTGCTTTCCGCCACCTTATTCGAGCGTCTGGTGGGCATGATGCGCTCGGTCTTTCCGGCACGCATCGGCACCGTCGCTCATCGGGTGCGGGAACTTCAGTCATTGTACGACACGTTATCGTCGTTATCGCTGGGAACATTGCTCGATTTCCCATTTACGCTGCTGATGCTGATCTTACTCGGCATACTGGGAGGTCCGCTGCTCTGGGTGCCCTTGCTGACGTTGCTACTGGTTTTAGTGATCAATGTACTCCTGCAAAAGCCTATATTGACGGCGCACACGCATTCCCGCCGACTAACTGAACAACGACAAGCACTGCTGACGGAAACGCTGAGCGGACTAGACACCATTAAAATCCATAATGCCGAAGGTGAACGCCAGCGTCAGTGGGAACAAATCAGCAGTGACATCAGCCGACTCAGCTCAAGGGCGAAAACCTTATCGGCCCTCGCCGTCCATCTGACCCAAACATGCCAGCATCTCGCCAGCGTCGTCATGATGGTCGTAGGGGTCTATCTGTTGCTGAGCGCGCAGTTGACGCCAGGTTCGCTGTTCGCCTGTTATCTGCTTAACAGCCGGGTGTTGATGACGCTGGGAACACTGTCCGAGCTGTTTATCCGCTACCTGCAGACCCGGTTAACCCTGGAAGAAACGCATGAATTAATGGCGCTACCGCAAGAGAGAGGCGATCACCCCTCCCCTTTGAAACGAGAAAGCATTCAGGGCAGCATTGAGTTTTGCGACGTGACTTTCAGCTATCCGGAGCAGAAAAACCGCGCCCTGATTGATATTAATCTGTCAATTCGTGCTGGCGAAAAAGTCGGCATTATTGGTCGTACCGGCTCAGGTAAAAGCTCACTGGAAAAATTGATCGTCAACCTTTACCAACCAACCACCGGTAATCTATTGATCGACGGTGTTGACGCACGTCAGTTCGACATCGCCGACCTGCGCCACCACATCGGTTATGTGCCACAGGATATTCAACTGTTTAGCGGTACGCTGCGGGACAACCTGATTTTCGGTGCCCGTTATGTTGAAGACGACGCTATGCTGCGAGTGGCAGATATCGCTGGCGTCAACGATTTCGCCCGACTACATCCGGATGGTTACAACCTACAGGTTGGTGAGCGAGGGATGCATTTGTCGGGCGGTCAGAAACAAGCCGTCGCTATTGCCCGTGCGTTGCTGCTTGACCCGCCTATCCTGCTGCTTGACGAGCCGACCAGCGCCATGGACAACAGCAGTGAAGACCGCTTTAAGCAAGCCCTACAAGCCATTCTCGCCAACAGAACACTGCTGTTGGTCACACACCGGGTTTCCATGCTGACACTGGTAGATAGACTCGTTATCGTAGACAAAGGACGTATTATCGCCGATGGTCCCAAAGCCATCGTACTGGACGCATTAAAGAAGGGACAGATCAATGCTTCTCGCTAAATTCGCTCGCTCTATCAATACATATTTCTTCGGTCATCGCCATCAGGAGTCGCAAGGGCTGCCGGATGTCGGGCAGGCGCTGGTGGAAGATACACCCATGTTCATCCGGTTATCGATCTGGACTATGTTGGCCTTCGTGGTTTTTCTGATGGGCTGGTCCGCGGTTGCCAACGTGGATGAAGTCGTATCGGCGACAGGGAAAACGCTCAGTCAATCGCCTCAGTACAGTGTACTGGCACCGGAAGCAGGTAAACTGGGCAAGCTACATATCCGCGAGGGGCAGATAGTCAACATAGGTGATCCCCTGATGCAGTTAGAGCATAGTGAGCGGCCTCACTCGCCTGATACCAATGAAAATACGGCGGACAGGCTATCGCTGGTCACCGCGCCAGTACGGGGTATTATCAAATCTATTCTTGTCGATGCCACTACCGGGCAAATTTCTCCTGGCCGTGCGCTGGTGGAAATCGCCCCATTGGATGACAAGTTGCTGATTGAAGCGCGTATAAAGCCACAAGATAGAGCATTTTTGCGCCCTGGACAGGATGCGATGATCACTTTCGCCGTTTACGATTACACCACATTTGGCAGCTTGAAAGGTTATATCGATCAGATCAGTCAGGATGTAATGACCGATCAGGCAGGTAACAGCTTCTACCTTATACGGCTACGCACAGAGAAAAACGACCTGGGGACTCACGACAACCCACAGTTGATTCTTCCCGGCATGATTGCCAATGTTGATGTGATTACCGGCAGGAAAACATTGCTTAGCTATTTGCTAAAACCAATACGGCAAGCCTGGACAGAAGCGCTGCGGGAACGATAACGCCAGCCGAAGACGACTAGTGAGTATTCAGATCATGATAGATCTGAGTTTGACTGCGTCCCAGCGCCTTCGCCTGATACATCGCCGCATCAGCATTGATAGCTAACGCCAGCGAATCCGTTCCATGTTCAGGATACAGCGCAATACCTATGCTGCACGAGATATCTAATTTCTTGCCCTCAATATAGAAAGGCTCGTTGAGGGCATGGTGGATCTTGTCGGCGACGTACAGCGGATTCTCGACTTCTTTTATCCCTTGCAACAGGATAATAAATTCATCACCGCTGCGGCGATAAACCGTATCGGTTTCACGCACTGCACCTCGCATACGCGCTGCTGCTTCTTTTAGCAGCAAATCCCCGGTTGCATGGCCGAAGGTATCATTAATTTGCTTGAATTTATCCAGATCAAGGAACATCAACGCGATCTTCCTGCCTGTCTGACGGGATAACTGGATAGCCTGCTCCATCTGCTCGGCAAATGTCAAACCATTGGCCAGCGAGGTCAATGAATCGTAATGGGCCAATTGCCGGTAGTGCTCTTCACTACGACGCAGCATATCAATCGCACGGTAACGTTCGATAGCCACCGACACCAGTTGCGCAGATTTCTCAATAGAGGCAATTTCATCCTCTGTCGGGGAATAGACCTTGCGGTGATAAACACTGAGTACCCCAAGAATTTCCTTGTTCTGCCCAAAAATGGGTTCAGACCAGCAGGAACGCAGCCCGGCATACAACGCCAGGCCTTTATACAATGTCCAATGGGGGTGAGTGGAAATATCTTCCGCGATAACACGTTTGCCAGAATAGGCGGCAGAGCCAAACGAAGCCGCACCGTCAGCAATCTTCACGTTGTGGATAGCATTCTTGTAAAAACCCGGCAGGCTGGGAGCAGAGCCAAGGGTCAGACATTTATTTTCCTTGTCAACCAACAGAACGGAACAGACAATTCTGCCGGGATTCTTCTCCTCAACACTGAAGATAATCGCATCCAGAATATCCTTCAGCGGCGCACCGCTCGACAGTAACTCCAGCGCACGGTTGTAGGAGTTGTCATGATGCTCCTGCGTCTTGCGCTCGGTGATATCCATTTTTATACTAACGAACTGAACGGCATCACTGGCTTTATTATATATTTTGACGATGCTGGCTTTTTCCCAATATAACTGCCCGTTTTTCTTACGATTAACAAACTCGCCGTTCCAGATCTCACCTTTATTCAAGGTAGACCATAGTTCCTCATACACACTGGCGTTGGTCATGCCAGAGCTTAATATATTCGTTTTCCGGCCAATCACCTCTTCCGCTTCATAACCAGACATAACGGTAAACTGGCGGTTTACGTACACAATCTCACTGCTTTCATTAGCGATCATAATGGATGATGGACTGTATTCGGCGGCAAAGAACACCATGTTCAGGAAGTCCTGCTTTTTTTGTTCTGCGTTGGCTTTTTCCTGAAATTTACGGCTTCTGGCAGAAGAAATCCCTAAGAGCACTATTAATAGAGTTATTATAATTTCATACACAATAACACTCTCCTCAGGCCCGGAACGGTCCTGATCGAACAAATCGCATCACTGAAGACGAAAAATCCCGGTAATAACTCCCCTTGTATAGATTTTCAGGGTTGGCACATTTCCGGAGAGTAGAAAGGATGAATGAAAAAACTATCCAGCTCTGCAGGACAGGTTCATAGCCATAAAAACGACAGCATAAAGCCTCCATTATATCGCCGTGTGCAGACCTAAATAATAGAATCAAGAGAATGAGCTTAATCAGTTATATTAATGATAGTAATAGACATAAGCCTGGCTAATATTTTTATACGGTTCTATTACCGATTTCGTAGCGCAGTATTTTGACTATCAATTTTTCGTAAGCAAATCAATTATACCGATAAGTCCTACTATTTTAATCAAAAATAACTATCACAAGTTGTTTTTTGATCGTTACCAGCAAAGATTTATTTTTTTATCTTTATAAATCAATTTATTATGGACCTTATAAATCGATCAGTTCTTTTTCTTATGGTTGTTGCTTTTTTAAGCTAATACCGTGATTTTGCCAGTCTGGAAAAGCAATCCATACCACATAAAACACTATATTTATATAAAAAACAAGGCATAAAGAATGAGAAATCTATAAATAGCAATCTAATCATTTGCTTTATGCCGTATATTGATGATATATGAATTTTTTCTTTTATCCTCAAGGTGTTGATGAAGCAAAGGCAGGTTCCAGAGGGGAATAGAATACTTCACGACAAACAGGAAAAAAGGCGCTCATTCAGGTATATCAGGCATATAAAGAAGGCATGATTACAACTCGGAACAAAGATCTTCCATATTTTCAAATGGTTGAGGCATAGACAAAAAATATCCCTGTGCTGCGGAAGCATCAGATTGCCTGATGATATCCCACTCTTCTTCAGTCTCAACCCCTTCAATTACAACATCCTTGCAGTAAGTGGCAAGCAGGGTCACCAGTGACGGAAACAACTGCCTACCTTCTTTGCTATTAAGCAACATGATGAAAAGCTCGCGGGCGATCTTGATACAGTCGTATTTTACCCGTGATAACGAGGAAAAATTCGCCATACCACAGCCGAAATCATCCAACCAGAGCAACCCGGCTTCGGGCAACATCGCCAGTGTGTCATGAGGCAAAACCGCCAGACTTTCAACCAGTTCGAAACGCAGCCAGGGCATTGTCGTCAGCAGCTTTTTGGCCTTGCTGTTTTCCTGCAAAGCCAGCAAAGTCAGCCCATCAATATTAACAGAGGCGCGTAATTCATCCTGGACAAAGCGGTCATGCCATTGGTTTAGTAACTGCAACTGTTCAATAACGATATTGAGGCGCTCTTCAACACTAAGGCGGGCAAAGTAATGTTCAGGAGATAAAAATTTCTGCGGACAGGATGGGTGAAAAACGGCGGTCAGCAACTCAATCCCCATCAAACGACCAGAAGTGCGATAAATAGGTTGAAATCGGTACCGCCTGTGGCAGCTGTGCCAGTAATCAGCATCTGCACACTGCACCTCCCCGGTGACGGAGACTTCAGAGCCGGGCTGATTAAAGTGACTAATTTGCTGCACTATATGTTCCGCCATTGAAGGAGATGCTTACGAATAAAGTATACCATATGCACACATGAGTTTATCGATTCTGCCTCAACAATCTTTATAAAGGCAGGCTGTAATTACAGTACAAAGTAAATATGACGGATACATTGCATGAGAATTTTTGTTTTTTGATATCAAATTACTATGAAAAATTATGCACTATAAACGCATAATAGTGATTAATCTTTTCGTCGTATAGTCTCTCAATCAAGAAAATAAACCCTTTTTTTATCCCTTCACCTCTCGTTATGTCGTTTATACCATAGCAATGCTGTGTAACCGGCTCGCGGCAGCGTATAATCAGGGCTGATTGATGAAAGGAAAGAAAACATGGCGCTGCTAATTACCGCGAAATGCATTAACTGCGATATGTGTGAGCCGGAATGCCCCAATCAGGCCATATCGATGGGGGATGAGATCTATGAAATTGACCCGCTACGCTGTACCGAGTGTGTTGGGCATTATGATACCCCGACTTGCCAGAAGGTCTGCCCGATTGACAACACCATCCTCAAAGACATTAACCACCAAGAGAGCCACGATCAACTGTGGGAAAAATTTGTTCTGCTCCACCATGCAGACCAGCTGTAATCACGTTCAGCGCAAGGGCGAACAATCGCCCCCTTCAATAATCACGGTAGCACAGGCGTAGTGTCGTTCATCCGCCAGCGATACATGTACGTGCCTAACCCCCATCTTTTCAGCCAGTTCAGCAGCACGCGCAAGAAACCGTAAACAGGGTTTACCCAGTTCGTCATTCGCCACTTCAAACTGTGCAAACGCCAGGCCATCACGGATACCAGTGCCCAGCGCTTTAGCCGCGGCCTCTTTGACCGCAAAGCGTTTGGCCAGAAAACGAATCGGTTGCGAATGGGCCTGATACTGCAACCACTCCTGCTCACTGAGTACACGCCGGGCGAGGCGATCACCGGAACGCCCAGTGATCGCCTCAATACGGGCGATTTCGACAATATCCGTGCCGAGTCCCAAAATCGCCATTAGCGTCGGGCTTCCCGCATTAGCGTTTTCATCTCCGCCACTGCCGGTGCCAGACCACTCATCACTGCGCGTCCAACAATGGCATGACCGATATTGAGTTCATGCATTTCCGGCAACGCGGCAATCGGCTGCACATTATGATAAGTCAGCCCATGGCCAGCATTGACCTTGATGCCGCGGGCCGCAGCATAAGTAGCCGCATCGCGGATACGCTCAAATTCGTGTTGCCGGGCTACATCGCTTTGCGCATCAGCATAAGCGCCAGTATGGATTTCAATATAAGGCGCTCCACTGGTAACTGCGGCATCAATCTGTGCATGATCAGCATCAATAAACAGCGAAACCTGAATACCTGCGTCACGCAATTGTGTCACCGCGGCAGTGATACGGTCGAGCTGGCCTGCAACATCCAGCCCACCTTCTGTCGTCACTTCCTGACGTTTTTCCGGCACCAGACAACAAAAATGTGGTTTCAATTCACAGGCTATCGCCAGCATTTCATCCGTTACCGCCATCTCCAGATTCATACGAGTCTGTATGGTCTGGCGCAACAAACGTACATCGCGATCAGTAATATGGCGACGGTCTTCGCGCAAGTGGACGGTGATACCGTCAGCCCCTGCCTGCTCCGCCACAAACGCTGCTTGTATTGGATCGGGATACGCCGTACCACGGGCATTACGCAGGGTAGCTATATGATCAATATTTACGCCCAACAACAACTCAGCCATGATCCATCCTTCAACAATAAGTCTTTGCCGCAGTGTACACGCCAGCGGCATCTGACGATACCCAGGCAATTCTAGATCTTTTCATCCGGGTCAGCTTTATAGGGCTTAGGCATAAACTGCCGAAATAGCTCCCGGCTTTTCAGTGGCTTACCACCAAGATAAGGTTTCAGCGCCATACGGGTAAAACGCTTGGCTGCACGCAGGGCATCAATGTCTGGAAACTCCCTTGACGCCAGTGCCCGCAGTTCACGTCCAGTGAAACTGAGGTTGTCCACGACCAAACTCGCAATAAAACCTTTTTCTGACCGGTAACGATAGGTCATGGTATCGGCAACCGGTTCACCGCTGCCGGCACAGTGAAGAAAATCAACGCCATAACCAAGATGCTCCAGCAACGCCAGTTCAAAGCGCCGCAAAGCAGGTTCAGATGAGCCACTGGCCGCCGCCAATTGTTGTAAACAATGAAGATAATCGAAAAACAGAGCGGAATAATTGGTTTCCAGTTCCAGCACCCGTGTCAGCAGCTCATTCACGTACAAGCCGCTATAGAGCAGCGAGCCACTCAGTGGCAACGCCAGAGAAACCGGCTCAGCGTTACGCAAGGTTTTAACTTCACCTCGCCCACCCCAACGTACCAGCAACGGCGTAAAAGGCTGAAGAGCGCCTTTAAGACTGGAGCGCCGTGCACGGGCGCCTTTCGCCAGCACACGCACACGGCCTTCATTTTCAGAAAACAGATCCAGCAGCAGGCTGGTTTCGCTGTAAGGTCGCCCATGCAAGACAAACGCGCGTTGCCAGCCTTCCATCGGCACAAGCCTTAGAGATCGTCAATATAACCCAGGCTACGTAGCGCACGCTCATCGTCCGCCCAGCCGGATTTCACCTTCACCCACAGTTCCAGATGGACTTTCGCATCAAACATTTGCTCCATATCCTGGCGTGCTTCGATACCGATGGTTTTAATCTTGGCGCCTTTATTGCCAATCACCATCTTCTTCTGCCCTTCGCGTTCCACCAGAATCAGGCCATTGATGTCGTAGCCACCACGTTCGTTGGCAACAAAACGTTCGATTTCCACCGTAACCGAGTACGGCAGTTCTTCACCCAGAAAGCGCATCAGCTTTTCACGAATGATTTCCGAGGCCATGAACCGCTGTGAGCGATCAGTAATATAATCTTCCGGAAAATGGTGAATAGCCTGTGGCAGATGCTTGCGCACAATCGCCGCGATGGTATCAACATTGGTGCCTTTCTCAGCAGAAATCGGTACCACATCGAGGAAATTCATCTTTTCACTCAGCATCTGGATATGTGGCAACAGTTTCGTTTTATCCGCCACGTTATCCACTTTATTGATGGCCAACAGCACCGGCGCTTTCTGTTCGCGCAGTTTGTTTACCACCATTTCGTCATCATCAGTCCAGTGAGTGCCTTCCACCACGAAGATGATCAGTTCCACATCACCGATTGAACTGCTGGCGGCACGATTCATCAGGCGGTTGATAGCACGCTTTTCTTCGATGTGCAGCCCCGGTGTATCCACATAGATAGCCTGATACGGTCCTTCTGTGTGGATACCCATAATACGATGGCGGGTCGTCTGCGGCTTGCGGGAGGTGATGGATATCTTCTGCCCCAGCAACTGGTTCAGCAACGTGGATTTACCGACGTTTGGTCGGCCAACAATCGCGACAAAGCCGCAGTAGGTCTGTTCTTCGCTCATTCAAGCTCCAGCTTTTTCAAGGCCTGTTCCGCCGCAGCCTGCTCAGCTTTGCGACGGCTTGACCCAGTACCCACTACCGGCTCGCTGAACCCGCTGACCTGGCAATGAATAGTAAATTCCTGATCGTGCGCCTCGCCGCGAACCTGCACCACCAGATAGGTAGGCAATGGCAAGTGGCGTCCCTGCAGGAACTCCTGCAAGCGGGTTTTCGGATCTTTTTGCTTATCGCCTGGACTTATCTCATCCAGACGGGTCTGATACCACGTCAGAATCAGTCGCTCAACGGTTTGAATATTGCTGTCCAGGAATACGCCACCAATCAACGCTTCCACGGTATCCGCGAGAATCGACTCCCGACGAAAGCCCCCGCTTTTTAATTCACCGGGACCAAGACGCAGGCATTCACCTAATTCAAACTCTCGGGCAATTTCCGCCAGCGTATTACCGCGCACCAATGTCGCACGCATTCGGCTCATATCGCCTTCATCCACACGAGGAAAACGGTGATACAACGCATTAGCGATAACGAAACTCAGAATGGAATCCCCCAGGAACTCCAGTCGCTCGTTATGTTTACTGCTGGCACTGCGGTGAGTTAGCGCCTGCAATAAAAGGTCATATTGTTGGAAAGTATAGCCCAGCTTTTTTTGTAAACGATTTATCAGGATGGGGTTCATGTGTTACCAATAGATCTATAATGCCTTTTTAAACAACAGCATACGGAACAGCCCTGCCTTGCCACTTAATTAAGTCAAAACTGTTTCGTTTGCAGTGGCTCCCGCCCGGGAGCCAGCATTTATTATTCAGAAATATTCTACAACGGAAGTCGCAAATATGCTGCGAGTTTATTTACATTCGATTAATGAATACCGCCAATACGGCTTAACCGTACGCCAGTAGGCCATTCACCTTCTTGTTTTTCAAAGCTCATCCAGATGGCCGTTGCCTTACCCACCAGATTTCGTTCCGGCACAAATCCCCAATAACGGCTGTCTGCACTATTATCGCGATTATCCCCCATCATGAAGTAATGCCCTGCTGGCACCACCCACGTCCCCAGCGACTGACGGGGTTGCTGGTAATACATGCCTAACTGATCCTGAGCGCCGGGTACGGTAAGGATGTTATGCGTCACCTCACCCAATGTTTCCTTGCGTGCGGCCATACGGATGCCTTCACTTTTCTGCTCCAGCGGAATCTGATAAAAACCACTGGTCATCTCGCGGCCACTCCCGCTAAATGTCTGCACAAAATCGCTAGGCTCGACATTACTGTAGGTCACCGGCAGGGCACTGCTACAGATTTGCTTGTCACCACATCCAGGCTGAATAGTAACCTGCTTGGCTATCGGGTCATAACTGACGCGATCACCCGGTAACCCCACAACACGCTTGATGTAATCCAAACGCGGATCTCCAGGGTATTTGAATACCGCAATATCGCCGCGCTTAGGATGTCCGGTTTCAATCAGAGTGGTTTGGGTTATCGGGTCTTTAAGACCGTAGGCAAATTTTTCGACCAGAATGAAATCCCCGATCAACAACGTCGGCATCATCGAACCAGAAGGGATTTGAAACGGCTCGAAAATGAACGAACGCACCACAAACACCAACGCCAACACCGGAAAAACCGACGCAAACGTTTCAATCCAACCCGGCTGTTTGATGCTGTTCGCCAGCGTTTTCTCGTCGACGACACCATTAACCTGCTGACTTAGTGCGGAAACTTTAGAGCGCCGCGCTGGCGCCCATTTGAACCGCTCCAGACACCAGACAACGCCGGTCACCAGCGTTGCTAATGCCAAAATCAGAGCAAACATATTGGCCATGCCAACTCCTCAGGGTTATTTGCTTTCTTTTCCAACATGCAGAATGGCCAAAAACGCTTCCTGCGGCAGCTCGACGTTGCCTACCTGTTTCATGCGTTTCTTCCCTTCCTTCTGTTTCTGCAGCAATTTCTTCTTACGGCTAACGTCACCACCGTAACATTTTGCCAGAACGTTTTTACGTAACTGTTTCACGGTAGAACGAGCAATAATATGGTTACCGATGGCTGCCTGAATCGCGATATCGAACTGCTGACGCGGGATCAGATCTTTCATCTTCTCCACCAGCTCACGACCACGGTACATCGAGTTGTCACGGTGAGTGATCAACGCCAGCGCGTCCACACGTTCGCTGTTGATCAGTACGTCCACTCGCACCATGTCCGATGCCTGGAAGCGCTTAAAGCCATAATCCAACGAGGCATAACCGCGGGAAGTCGATTTCAGACGGTCAAAGAAATCAAGCACCACTTCCGCCATTGGAATTTCATAGGTCAGCGCCACCTGGTTGCCGTGATAAACCATATTGGTCTGCACGCCACGTTTTTCTACACACAGGGTAATCACGTTGCCCAGATATTCCTGCGGCAACAGCATATGGCACTCGGCAATCGGTTCACGCAACTCGTCGATATTATTGACCGGCGGCAGTTTGGACGGGCTATCAACATAGATAACGTCGTTACTGGTGGTTTTAACCTCGTATACCACCGTAGGCGCAGTGGTGATGAGGTCAAGATCGTATTCACGCTCCAGACGCTCCTGAATGATCTCCATATGCAAAAGCCCAAGGAAACCACAACGGAAGCCGAAACCCAGTGCGGTAGAGCTTTCCGGTTCGTAGAACAAGGAAGCATCATTCAGGCTGAGTTTGCCCAGTGCGTCACGGAAAGCTTCATAGTCGTCGGAACTAACCGGGAATAAGCCGGCATACACCTGCGGTTTTACTTTTTTAAAGCCCGGTAACGGTGTTTCAGCCGGTTTACGCGCCAGCGTTAGGGTATCGCCCACCGGCGCGCCGAGGATGTCTTTAATGGCACACACTAACCAGCCGACTTCACCACACTGCAAGACATCGCGGTCCACCTGCTTAGGCGTGAAAATCCCCAGGCGTTCAGCGTTATACACCTGACCGGTACTCATCACCTTGATCTTGTCACCCTTACGCAGAGTACCGTTCTTGATACGGATAAGCGATACCACGCCCAGATAGTTATCGAACCAGGAGTCGATAATCAGCGCCTGCAGCGGCGCTTCCGGGTCGCCTTCCGGCGGCGGAATGTCGCGCACCAGACGCTCAAGAACATCCGGTACGCCTACGCCAGTCTTGGCGGAGCAACGCACCGCATCGGTCGCATCAATCCCCACGATATCTTCGATTTCCTGGCTGACGCGATCAGGGTCCGCTGCCGGCAGGTCAATCTTGTTCAGCACCGGCACTACCTCAAGATCCATTTCGATCGCGGTATAACAGTTAGCCAGTGTCTGGGCTTCAACCCCTTGCCCGGCATCCACCACCAGCAACGCCCCTTCACAGGCTGCCAGCGAGCGGGAAACTTCATAGGAAAAGTCAACGTGTCCAGGGGTATCAATAAAATTCAACTGATAGGTCTGACCATCGGAAGCGTTGTAATCCAGCGTCACGCTCTGAGCTTTGATGGTAATACCGCGCTCACGCTCCAGATCCATGGAATCCAGCACCTGCGCTTCCATTTCACGTTCAGACAAGCCACCACAAATTTGAATAATGCGGTCAGAGAGTGTCGACTTACCGTGGTCGATGTGAGCAATAATGGAGAAATTTCGTATATGCTTCATTATAAAAATTTTTCTACCTTGGTATTTCTGAAATTCTTGCCGAACGGCACCGCAATGTGATGACAGCCATAGCTACTGTCGTCATATACCTGAATCGCAGCATTCTACATGCCATACGGTGGAAAACCTAGTCATGGCGCATCTAATCAATTCATTGATTATGACAAGGTTATGGATGAGAAGATGAAAGCAGAGGTAAAAAGTCATTAAAAGGAAAAAACCAGAATACCAACTCGCCAGCAATCCGGCTGACTGAGGGCGTTTCAGCGCTCCAAGGTGACATCGGTTCGCAACAGGTTTTCGGGCAAACAGACCTGCAGAATCACCGGTTGATAACGCTGATTATTGTCAATTTTCGCTGATAACCGCTTTACCGCAGCGAAACTCACCGCCACACCAGCGAATGCACCCACCACAGCCATCAGATCGCTGTGCAGCCAGTGCTGCATCAACGCCGCCCCCAGCATTAGCCCCAACAGCGGTAACAGGTAAACCAGCATCGCAGAACGCAACAAACTGGATTCTGCCAGACCAATTTCGACCCGTTGACCTGGCAGCAACGGTTGCGGATACGACACCGCCAATTGATGTATTGCGGCTCCACCAATCTGGTTCAGCACACCAGTACCACAGGACATGCGAGACTGGCAACTCTGGCAACCAGAACGTTGTTCACAGCGCAACACAGCGGTGCCCGCCTGCCAGGAAACCACCGTCGCCCATTCTTTGATCATGGCTGCGCCTTGAATAACACGTTATCTGCAATACGCTTGGCGGTTGCCAGCGGCAATTCGCCAATCACAGTAATTTCCCGATTATCTCGTATTTCGGTGTGGATGGTTCGGCGGCCCAGCGACGCATTTTGATCAGGGTGATTCTCTCCTGCCGGGCTGATATTAATGGAAAAACTGAACAATCCATCACTGTAAAGACGCGATTCCGCAAGGCCAGTGATTCCCGGCAACGGTCGCTGGCTACGTGACACCTCCTCCACACCAACCGGCAACCATTCCGGCATCCAGTTGAAATTAGCGCCAGATGAGGTGGGGATGCTGAGCAACGGCGGCTGAGTAACCTTATCCAGCGGCTTCATGGCAATCTGCACCGTTTTATCCACCGTGACAGAAATAGCCCGAAACTGCTCCAGCAGCTCACCATTTTGATCAAGCAGGTCGACACGTAACGGCAGGCGTGACTCCGCATCAAGACAGACGATATAACTGAAACGGGTGCCGTCCCTGGAGACGATTCTCACCACATCGCCCTGACGATCAGCCAGACGAATACGACCGGTAGGGATAAAATCGTAATAAGCGGACAGTCGCTCCACATTAGCGAAAATCAAGGCTGGCAGCGCATCAACAATATGATCGCCTGACAAGGTAAAGGGTTCAGCATCTGCTTCGAAATAGCTGATGTCCCCGCCACGCTGAATCACTTCGCGCTTAGGACCGTCCAAATGAATGAGTTCAGCCAGTGCTTCGCCATTTTGCACCGAATGACGGTAACGCAATGACTCAATGCCCTGCCGGGAAACACTGATGTAATAAATCTCGTAACTCAATGACCGGCTGGCGCTGCTCATCTGCTGCAACAACGCCCCGGAATCGCTTGCCGGGGCGAGAGAGGAATAAGACAGGCTGCTCAGCAATACACATGCGGCAAACCAGTAACGCTTCATTACTGCGGTTGAATTCCTAATGACTGAGTACCAGGCACCTGTACGGCAGCCTGCTGCTGGCTCCCTTGCTGCTGCAACTGGAGTTGATCGGAATGCACACGGCGTTGCAGTTCATAATCCTGCAGCAACGCATTGATGCGCTCATGCTGCGCCTGCATCTGACGCTGCCCGCTATGCGCCACACTATTCTCTGCCGGCACGCTCAGGCTGACCGGGGAAGCCGAGCCACCCATTACCGGCAGCGTGCTAAGCGCAGGCGTCGATTCCGCTACACTATTATCGCCCATAGCGCTGTTTTGCTGGTAGTGCTGTACACCCACAATCACTGCCAGCGAAACGCACGCCGCCACGCCAATTTGCGTCAGATGGCTGGCCAGCGGACGAACGTTGTGCCAGAACGACAACGCCTGCCAGGTACGGGGATGAGGCTGGGATTCCGTTACCACCTGCGCCTTGAACTGCACCGGCTCTTGTTCGATAGCGACAGCCACACGTGCAGCGATATCGACATGCATCAGCGTTTCGCTGACATCGCCACGCAGTGTGTCGCGGACCAGATGGTAACGCTGCCAGTGTTGTTGCAACTTGTCGTCTTTCGACAAGGCACCCAGCAGCGCACTGTCCACTGCCTCACCATCCATTAAAGCGGAAAGCTTTTCTTTCTGCATAACTTCACCTTACCTTGTCAAATCCGTCATGAGTAACGTTAAGAACAAGCTAACGCTGAATAAGCGGTTGCACTTTATTATCAATCGCTTCCCGTGCGCGGAATATGCGTGAACGAACAGTGCCGACCGGGCAGTCCATAATGTCGGCAATTTCTTCATAACTCAGCCCATCCAATTCACGCAATGTAATTGCCAGACGTAAATCCTCAGGCAATGACTCAATAGTATGGAAAACGATTCGTCGTAACTCTTCAGACAACATTAAATTCTCAGGGTTCGATATTTCTTTCAACGCGCTGGCATTTTCATAATTTTCAGCGTCGTTGGCGTCCACATCGCTGGAGGGAGGACGCCGCCCCTGAGCCACCAGATAATTTTTCGCCGTGTTGACGGCAATACGGTACAGCCAGGTATAGAAGGCGCTCTCGCCACGAAACGATTCCAGCGCGCGATAGGCTTTGATAAACGACTCCTGCACCACATCGGGCACATCCCCGGCTGGAACGTAACGCGATACCAGACTCGCTACTTTATGCTGATAACGAACGACCAGTAGATTAAACGCCTTACTATCGCCATTCTGGACCCGCTCAACCAGCACCTGATCCGCTAACTGCTCGCTCATCCGAGATCATGTCTCCCCAAAACCGTGTCACCACGCCTAAGTCACGTACTGCCAGCCATATGTCTGAAATCGAGCAAGCACTGGGTTGGAGTCTTTTTCTGTCATAAAGTTCCGCTACATGAAGCATTTTTTGCATTCAGCCAGATGCCTGCCACACGCCACAGTGCCGCTTTCCGCGGGGTTTTATTCTCGTTCCTTTCCCCACATAACCGGCAAATCATACGTCAAAAGCCCGCTGCTGGCACCCCGTTCTGCCTTTACCTACCAACGTTGTTTAATATAAAAAACAAAAAAATACATTTAAGATAAATATCGTGCTAAATTCAAAAATACTGTTTTATAAACTAAACAACAGCCATAATGTCTTCTATTACAGATTACTCTTGTGATGTGCTGATCATCGGCAGCGGCGCAGCAGGATTATCGCTGGCGCTCCGTCTGGCTCCTCATGCCCGCGTGATAGTGCTTAGCAAAGGACCGTTAAGTGAAAGTGCCACTTTTTACGCTCAGGGAGGGATCGCCGCCGTATTCGATGAAACCGACAGCATCGACGCCCATATCAACGATACCTTGATTGCCGGCGACGGTTTGTGTGATCAGGAAGCGGTGTCGTTTATTGCCCGTAACGCTCGTCATTGCGTACAGTGGTTGATTGATCAAGGGGTGTTGTTCGATACCGAAACTACACCGCACGGCGAGGCTCGCTACCATCTTACGCGCGAAGGGGGCCATAGCCACCGTCGTATCCTTCATACGGCTGACGCCACCGGCAAAGCGGTGGAAACCACGCTGGTCAATCAGGCGAGGCAGCATCCCAATATTGTGTTGCTGGAGCGGTGCAATGCAGTAGACCTGATAACTTCCAGTAAACTCGGCTTGCCGGGCCATAAACGGGTAGTTGGCGCTTACCTGTGGAACCGCGAAAAAGAACATGTCGAATCATGCCGCGCCAAAGCCGTGGTGCTCGCTACCGGCGGCGCTGCCAAAGTTTACCAATACACCACCAACCCCGATATTTCTTCCGGAGATGGTATCGCCATGGCCTGGCGAGCGGGTTGCCGGGTAGCGAACATGGAGTTCAACCAATTCCATCCCACTTGCCTGTATCACCCACAGGCACGCAATTTTTTATTGACTGAAGCACTGCGTGGTGAAGGCGCCTGGCTGACACGGCCTGACGGCAGCCGTTTTATGCCTGACTTTGATAAACGGGCGGAACTGGCGCCGCGGGATATTGTCGCCCGTGCAATAGACCACGAAATGAAACGGCTGGGTGTAGACTGCATGTATCTGGATATTAGCCATAAACCCGCAGACTTCATCACACAGCATTTCCCGACTATTTACGAGAAGTTATTGTCGCTGGGAATTGACCTGACCCAGGAGCCGATTCCTGTCGTTCCCGCCGCACATTACACCTGCGGCGGCGTGGTCGTTGACCAGCAAGGGCGTACCGATCTGGACGGCCTGTATGCGATTGGCGAGGTCAGTTATACCGGCCTGCACGGCGCAAACCGCATGGCGTCGAACTCACTACTGGAATGTCTGGTGTACGGCTGGTCCGCTGCTGAAGACATTCAGCAGCATTTACCCGAAAAAACGCTGGTGGAATCGTTGCCCCGCTGGGATGAAAGCCAGGTGGAAAACTCTGACGAAAGGGTCGTGATTCAGCATAATTGGCACGAACTACGGCTATTTATGTGGGATTACGTAGGCATTGTGCGTACAACCAAGAGGCTGGAACGTGCGCTACGGCGCATCACGCTGCTAAAGCAGGAAATCAACGAATATTATGCCCACTTCCGCCTCTCCAACAACCTGTTGGAGCTACGCAATCTGGTTCAGGTGGCGGAACTGATTGTACGTTGTGCACTGGAACGTAAAGAGAGCCGTGGACTGCACTACACGCTTGATTATCCGCAACGCGCGGAAAACGCATACCCAACCATCCTTCATCCCTGAAGATACAGCCGGTTTTCATGCCGGGTTTTCACCCGGCAAACTACATCAACGAGCACTCACATCGACAAAATGTTCACATCGACAAATAGAAATCCCGCGTCAACGCCTGAAATGACGCCGAATAGTGACGATTATCGTCACGAATGATTAACGATGCTCGCGTCAGCGCTACGGCATGTCGCCTCAACGATAGCAGCACCCGATTGACTGGCCGGGCCGGGCTATCCGCCACATCAACCCAGATGTCGGCATACCATGCCAACTGTTGCGCCAGCCTCAAAAAACTATCCGCCACCTGTAACGGCAACACGACGCAAAATCGCCCTCCTGACTCAAGCAACCGGCTGGCGCAATCCAGCAACGCGTCGTGCGTTAAGGTAGTGGTATAACGCGCCTGCGCACGCTGGGCAGAAGCGCAATCGACGCCCACAGAGAAATAGGGCGGATTACTCACAATCAGCGAGTAACGCGCTGTAGCTGCCTGAGCATAAGCGGCAATATCAGCCTGATAAATTCGTATGTAGTCAGCCCAGGGGGATAACGCTGCGTTGTCCGAGGCTTGCGCACTGGCGGCGGTATCCAACTCTACACCATCTACTGGAGTCCGCCCGCCGCTGCGTTGGGCCAACATCAAGGCCACCAAACCTGAACCACAACCGATATCAAGTATCCGGGTTTCCTTATGCAGTGGCGCCCATGCGCCTAACAACACGCCATCGGTTCCGACTTTCATCGCACAACGATCATGCGCCACAAAAAACTGTTTAAAAGTAAATCCGCCGGCACGCGGAGCCGGTGTATGCTGCTGGAAGGTCATTGCTATGCCATATTGTTGTCAAAACGGGGTTAGCATAGGAGAAACAGAATCTTGGGAAAAGTGGCGAATACCGCTTAAACAGATGAACAACCCCGCCAATGCGTCTATAATCAGCGCCCCGAACAGAGGTAGACCATGACTGCGACCAATTTTTCCGAGTTTGATCTTGATGACAGCCTGCTTGACGCCTTGCGCGACATGGGCTTCAGCCGTCCAACCGCCATTCAGGCCGAGGCCATTCCCCCAGCGATGGAAGGGCGGGATGTGCTGGGTTCCGCACCGACCGGAACCGGCAAAACCGCCGCCTACCTGCTGCCGGTTTTACAACACTTGCTGGATTTTCCACGTAAAAAATCCGGTCCGCCACGAATCCTGATTCTGACACCAACACGAGAGCTGGCGATGCAAGTGGCGGATCAAGCGCGGGCGCTGGCTGCACATACCCATCTGGATATTGCGACCATCACCGGCGGTGTGGCTTATATGAATCACGCCGAAGTATTCAGCGAGAATCAGGATGTGGTGGTCGCCACTACCGGACGTCTGTTGCAATACATCAAAGAAGAAAATTTTGACTGTCGTGCAGTAGAAACCCTGATTCTGGATGAAGCCGACCGCATGTTGGACATGGGATTCGCCCAGGACATTGAGCATATTGCCGGAGAAACCCGCTGGCGCAAGCAAACCATGCTGTTCTCCGCAACGCTGGAAGGCGACGCTATTCAGGATTTTGCCGAGCGACTGCTGAACGACCCTATCGAAGTGGAAGCCGAACCGTCACGGCGCGAGCGTAAAAAAATCCTGCAATGGTACTACCGCGCTGATGATGTGCAGCACAAAACCGCACTGCTGAGCCACCTGCTCAAACAGCCGGACGTAACCCGTTCCATCGTGTTCGTGCGCAAACGCGAGCGGGTGCATGAACTGGTAGACTGGTTGCGCTCTGCTGGTATCGAATCCTGCTATCTGGAAGGGGAAATGGTACAGGCTAAACGCAACGAAGCCATCAAACGGTTGAGCGAAGGCCGGGTGAAAGTATTGGTTGCCACCGACGTCGCCGCACGCGGACTGGATATTCAGGACGTCAGCCACGTGTTCAACTTCGATTTACCACGAACGTCAGACGTTTACCTGCATCGTATCGGGCGTACCGGGCGGGCGGGGCGTAAGGGTTGCGCCATCTCGCTGGTAGAAGCGCATGATTATCTGCTGCTTGAAAAAATTGGCCGTTATCTCAATGAACCGTTGAAAGCCCGCGTGGTGGATGAACTACGACCGACTACCCGTGCGCCAAGCCCTAAATCTAACGGCAAGCCATCGAAAAAAGTGCTGGCTAAGCGCAAAGAGCAGAAGCAAAAAGAGAAAGAAAAGCAGAAAACGAAGGTCAAGGTACGCCACCGCGACAGCAAAAATATTGGTAAACGCCGTCAACCCAGCGCCACAGCATCAGTTGAGCTACCGACAGAAAAACCAGCGGATAACAGCTGAATCTGGGCAGTTGATGCCAGGAAAGGGAGTCAAACGGCTCCCTTTTACGTTTAGGGGCAACCGAGGTAATGTGTGTAGCAACGCAGGCGTCTGTGTTTAGTGACACATTGTGGCCTGTCGCATGAGTCATTACACAAAATGGCGATGGCAAAAGCCGCGCCCCCAACCCCACGCCCAATAAAAACGCTGGTCACTTTCGTGACCAGCGTTGATCAGACGATTGTCTTTTTTACCGACTCGCGCTTACAGGCTTTCGGTAAAAGTACGGGCGATCACGTCACGCTGTTGTTCAGGTGTCAGCGAGTTGAAGCGCACGGCATAACCTGACACACGAATGGTCAGCTGCGGATATTTTTCCGGGTTTTTAACCGCATCTTCCAGCGTTTCACGGCGCAATACGTTTACGTTCAGATGCTGACCACCCTCCACACGCACTTCCGGTTTAATCTCCAGCGGTACTTCACGATATTCGAACTGCCCCAGTTCGCTGATAGCAACGATTTGATCTTCATTGAAATCTGCTTTGGCACATACGCAACGCGCCTGAGATTTCTCTTCATCCAGCAACCAGAAAGAATTAACCAGGGCATTGTTATTTGCTTTGGTGATTTGAATACCTGTAACCATTTATTGCCTCCGTTAAGCGGCGTTTTATTGAACCGAATGCAAAATCCACGATTGATAACAACTCGCCAACGGCATTAACGTCAGCGCAAAACCAATCGAATCTGATTACCTGTATACCAGCCCTTACTCACCCACTCTTTGATATAGGTCAATTTCGATTGAGCGCCTTTTAGTGCCAAATTCATAATCAATTGTTTTACATCAATTTATATCAAACCCTGCAATGCAATTATTTTTGTAAATTTTAAAAAAATTCAGCAAATCACTATTCATCTATAGCAGAAGACGGTGAATGATTTTCACTCTGCCGCGTTTGACGCTAAGCTTAGCCATCAGGATTGATTAATCAGGCCAGACCCGGACAACCAGGTTGCCGCCACTTAGCAGATTGAACAAAGAGCCGCCCATGACCACTTCCCTGACCTGGCACGATGTGCTGGCCCAAGAGAAAGAACAGCCCTATTTCGTCAATACGTTGTCGTTCGTTCATCAGGAACGCGTAGCAGGCAAGGTGATCTATCCGCCCCAAAAAGATGTCTTCAACGCCTTTCGTTTTACTGAGTTTCACGCCGTCAAGGTAGTGATTCTGGGGCAAGACCCGTACCACGGCCCTAATCAGGCGCATGGGTTATCGTTTTCGGTGCGCCCAGGTGTACCGGCTCCGCCTTCTTTGGTCAATATCTACAAAGAGCTGGCCAACGACATTTCCGGATTTGAGATCCCCTCGCACGGTTTTTTACAAAGCTGGGCGCAGCAAGGTGTGATGCTGCTGAATACTGTATTGACGGTGGAAGCGGGCAAAGCACATTCACACGCTAATCTGGGTTGGGAAACCTTCACCGATAAGGTGATAGCAAAACTGAATGCACACCGGGAAGGGATCGTCTTTCTGCTGTGGGGGTCACATGCGCAAAAGAAAGGCAGCATTATTGATACACAGCGGCATCATGTACTAAAAGCACCGCATCCTTCACCGTTATCTGCCCATCGTGGTTTTTTAGGATGCCATCATTTTTCCAGAACTAATCAGTTGCTGGAACAACAAGGTGATTCCCCCATCGACTGGACGCCCCGTTTGCCAGAAAATTGATAACAGGATGTGCGTCATTGTCTTTGCCAGTCAGGGACAATGGCGGTAATTCTTACAGAAATGTAAAAAAATAAATGTGAAAAATAAGATCGATTTAATCGTCAAGGAAATAAAAAGGAAGACATTGCGAGGGAATATGGTGGAGCTAAGCGGGATCGAACCGCTGACCTCTTGCATGCCATGCAAGCGCTCTCCCAGCTGAGCTATAGCCCCACATATGATGATACTGTCAACAACCAAACTTGTATGGGATGAAAGTTTGGTGGAGCTAAGCGGGATCGAACCGCTGACCTCTTGCATGCCATGCAAGCGCTCTCCCAGCTGAGCTATAGCCCCGTATCGACACTGTATCGTGTGAACGGGTCGCATGATATGCAACCCCCCTAACCCTGTCAACGCCAAAATCTATTTATCCGATCAACCGCTGAAAAAGCCGTCAACGTAGCACAAGGATGGCACATACGACAAAACACGCATTATCTCAGACGCCAAAACCACAGCAAATCAAGCGCGTTTGGTATTAGCTTATGCAAAAAAAGTTTTTCTTACTTTTCAAAAAAAACCAACAATGCGTCATCTCTTCTATATATTGCCGGAGTTTTCCAGATATGAAAGACGCCACACTCGCCCTACACCATGGTTTTACTTCCGACCCTGTTACCAAAGCCGTGGCCGTGCCGATTTATCAAAATGTCGCATTTGAATTCGACAATGCACAACACGGTGCGGATCTATTCAACCTCGCTGTACCGGGTAACATCTATACACGGATTATGAACCCCACCAACGATGTGCTGGAACAACGGCTGGCGGCACTGGAAGGCGGGATTGCGGCATTGGTGGTTTCCGCTGGGAGCGCCGCCATTACTTATGCAATTCAAACGCTGACCCGTCAGGGCGACAATATTGTGTCAACCCCGCAATTATATGGCGGCACCTATACGCTGTTTGCCCACATGTTGCCAAGTTTTGGGGTGGAAGTTCGTTTCGCTGCGGATGATTCGCCTGAAGCCATCGCAAAACTGATTGATGATAAAACCCGGCTGGTCTACTGTGAGAGTATCGGCAATCCTGCTGGCAACATTGTCGATATCGAAGCGCTGGCACAGGTTGCCCATCAACATGGGGTGCCATTGGTCGTGGATAACACCGTAGCATCGCCGGTACTATGCAAACCGATTGCATTCGGTGCAGACATCGTAGTGCACTCGATCACCAAATATGTTGGTGGCCACGGTAACTCGCTGGGTGGCGTCATTGTGGATGCCGGCACATTCCCCTGGACCCAATACCCAGAAAAATTTCCGGGCCTGAACCTCCCCGAACCGGCTTATCATGGCGTGGTCTATACCGAGACATTCGGCCCTGCCGCTTTTATTGCCCGCGCTCGCACCGTTCCACTGCGCAATACCGGCTCGGCCCTAGCACCCATGAATGCCTTTTTATTATTGCAAGGTCTGGAAACACTCTCTCTGCGTATGGAACGCCATGTGGAAAACGCCCAAAAGGTCGCGCAATACCTGCAATCACACCCCAGCGTGGCCTGGGTCAGTTATGCCGGCTTGCCAGATCACCCGCATTACGCGCTGGCACAGAAATACATGAAAGGTACGCCATCCGCCATTCTGTCGTTTGGCCTGAAAGACGGCTACGACGCGGGCGTACGCTTCTATGATGCACTGAAAATTTTTAAACGGCTGGTCAATATCGGCGATGCCAAATCGTTGGCCTGCCACCCGGCTTCAACTACGCATCGCCAGATGACGCCGGAAGAACAGGCTAAGGCAGGCGTCAAACCTGAAATGATTCGCCTGTCGGTCGGTATCGAAGCGATAGAAGATTTGCTGGACGATCTGAATCAGGCACTCAATGCCTGATACGCAAGGTACAGGCCGCCAGTTAAAAACCATCGCCATCGTTCAAAAAGATAGTAATGGCTGAGAGTAAAAAACCCTGGCTTGCCAGGGTTTTCATTACTCACAAACTTGCTTCAATTATTATTGCTGGGCTTCACGCTCACTGATAAACGCCAATGCCCGATCAATACGGTGCAATGTGCGAGACTGACCAATCGCATGTACCGTCACATCCACACCTGGAGACTGACCCGCACCGGTTACCGCGACTCGCAGCGGCATCCCCACTTTCCCCATCCCCTGCTGCAACTCGTCGGCAGTACCCTGAATAGCATGATGAATGTTTTCCGGCGTCCAGTCAGTGATGTCCGCCAGCTTGCTGCGCACCAATTCCAGCGGCTGACGCGCTACCGGACGCAAGTGTTTCTTCGCGGCATCGGCATCGAACTCAGCAAACTCTTCATAGAAGTAGCGGCAGGATTCGGCGATTTCCTTCAGCGTTTTACAGCGCTCCCCCAGCAACGTCACCAGTTCGCTCAACTGTGGACCAGTGCGGGTGTCAATGCCAGCCTGCTCGATATGCCAGGACAGGTGAGTCGCCACATACTCCGGCGGCAGATGGTTAATATAGTGATGGTTCAGCCACTGTAGCTTTTCGGTATTAAAAGCACTGGCTGATTTGCTGACGGCATCCAGCGAGAACAGCTGCTTCATTTCATCAATAGAAAAGATTTCCTGATCGCCATTCGCCCACCCCAAGCGTACCAAATAGTTGAGCAGCGCTTCCGGCAAATAGCCATCATCACGATACTGCATGACGCCTACCGCGCCGTGACGTTTGGACAGTTTCTTGCCGTCATCGCCCAAAATCATGGAAACGTGTGCATATTCCGGCACCGGCGCGCCCAACGCTTTGAGGATATTGATCTGACGCGGTGTATTGTTGATATGGTCTTCACCACGGATTACGTGGGTGATCCCCATATCCCAGTCATCGATCACGACACAGAAGTTATAGGTCGGCGACCCATCGGTACGGCGAATGATCAGATCGTCCAGCTCAAGGTTGCTGAACTCAATCGGACCACGAATACGATCATCAAAGATCACTGAACCATCTTGCGGATTACGAAAGCGAACCACATGCGGTTCATCATCGGCGTGATGTTCGTGAGAATCCCGGCAGCAGCCGTCATACCGTGGTTTATCACCGTTAGCCATCTGCTGCTCACGCAGCGCTTCCAGGCGCTCTTTGGAGCAATAACACTTATAGGCCGTGCCATTTTCCAGCATCTGATCAATAACCGCATTATAACGATCAAAACGTTTGGTCTGATAATACGGGCCTTCATCCCAGTCCAGATTCAACCAGTTCATGCCATCCATAATGGCGTCAATCGCCTCTTTGGTCGAACGCTCCAGATCGGTATCTTCAATACGCAAAACGAACTCACCGCCATGATGACGGGCAAACAACCAGGAATACAGGGCGGTACGAGCACCACCAACATGAAGATAACCAGTCGGGCTGGGCGCAAAGCGGGTTTTGATTTTCATTGGGATTACGGCCTTAATTGGACAGCAACGGTCGGTTAACACCAACCAGGATTCCGAACTGTGCCCCGCCATCAAGGATGCGCGCTGTCAGCGCGAGACACAGCCTGTTTAAATGTGGGCAATATTCTATCACTCCCCCCCGATTCCTCAACGCCATAACCGCGTCGAGGCCGGTCTCTTCTGGCTAAAATGCGTAGGGATTCAACGCTAACGCCCAGAAATACGGCACATCGACTAATTTTACAACGAACGACCATTTTCGTTTTAAAAAGCGTTGACTCATAGTCAAGTATCCCTATAATGCGACTCCACACAGCGGGGGTGATTAGCTCAGCTGGGAGAGCACCTCCCTTACAAGGAGGGGGTCGGCGGTTCGATCCCGTCATCACCCACCACTCATAGAGTGTCGCGCTGTGTAAAGTAAGAAGAATTGAGATTGGGTGATTAGCTCAGCTGGGAGAGCACCTCCCTTACAAGGAGGGGGTCGGCGGTTCGATCCCGTCATCACCCACCACTCTCATACCAGCTATCTTCTTACGATAATGAAGTACAGAAGTGGGTGATTAGCTCAGCTGGGAGAGCACCTCCCTTACAAGGAGGGGGTCGGCGGTTCGATCCCGTCATCACCCACCACTTCTGCGGGTCGTTAGCTCAGTCGGTAGAGCAGTTGACTTTTAATCAATTGGTCGCAGGTTCGAATCCTGCACGACCCACCACCGCTAAATGTATCACCTTCCCCAATTACTCACTCTGACGTTTCATAGGCACACGATGTTGTGCAGGTGAGAACCTGCGTTCAGGTTCGAGTCGAGCGAAGCGAGACAACAGCGCATCGCGCTGGCCCGAAGGGCGAGGCCACAGGCCGAGTCATCCTGCACGACCCACCACCGCTAAATAAATCACCTTTCGCTATTATTCACACTGACATTTCATAAGCGCACGATGTCGTTCAGGTGAGAATTACCCTGACCACGCCGGTCAATTCGCCTGAAATATTCTTAGTTATTTTTACTACGTTATCGCCAGATAATATTTCTACGCCTTATTTCCTTTTTCTCACGACTTTTACTGCTGCTCCCCCGATTCTTCTGTACCGCTCAGGGGGCTAACATCCCTCGCAATAATTCACATCCCTCTTAATCCGGATTCCTATCGATTTTTAAAACCAACAGACCTATGACGCAAAATTTTTGATAAGGAGGGTCAAATGTATTGGTTTTTTATTCTGCCGCCAAAAGATGACACTAGCATCACAATAAAACCTATTCCTGAATTAAGGGTAAGACAATGATAGTAAAAACCAATAAGTTCTTTACCGGTTTAACCGACCATCCGGACGGCGGCAAACTGCTGCTACGTTTGACCGTCGGCATTCTGTTGCTATTCCACGGTGTTGCTAAAATTCAACACGGCGTAGGCTGGGTTTCTGGGATGCTGGCACAACATGGTTTACCCGGTTTTATTGCCTACGGTGCCTACATCGGCGAAGTTGTGGCTCCGATCCTGATTATCCTTGGCGTGTTCACCCGTATTTCTGCCGCAGTAGTGGCATTTAATCTGCTGGTTGCAACGCTGCTGGTCACACTGGGCAAAGTGTTCACTATTACTAACGTCGGTGCATGGGGATTGGAAGGGGAAGCGTTTTATTTCCTGTGCAGTCTGGTCATCATGCTACTGGGCAGTGGCCGCTATTCTGTGGCATCGAACGAAGACTACCGTTAATTGCCTGGTATACCTGAAAAAAACGCCCTGACGGGTAATGCCGATCGTTTAAGGATCGGTTGACCGATCCGGTGGCTGATGTAAAAAGGGTTCATGTCTTCACATGGACCCTTTTTAATGGAACTTTCACAGGCCCTCGGCATTATCAATCTTACCGCTCCCGATGAAGTTCAGAGTCTTGCCGACCTCCTTTCCCCCGACCTTATTCAGCAGGCCTTTACCCTCACGGATACCGTGACGCTACGTAAGCGTAAGCTTCCCCTCGAATCCATGGTCTGGCTGGTTATAGGTATGGCTATTTTCAACAACAAGCCTGTGTCCCATATCGTCAATCTGATGGACATCGCTGACCGGACTGGCAGACCTTTTACCGCACCCAGCTCCGTCATTGCCCGCCGCAAAACGCTGGGTGAGGATGCCATTAGAGTGCTGTTCGAACTGACACAACAGCACTGGCATGAAGAATCCCGGCATCCGCTCTGGAACGGGCTGACGCTGAACGCCGTTGATGGCGTGGTCTGGCGAACGCCCGACACACCGGAAAATGCCGCTGCCTTCGCGAAAGCGGAAAATCAGTACGGTGAAAAAGGCTTCCCGCAGGTCCGCATGGTGTGTCTGATGGAACTGAGCAGTCACCTGCTGCGCGCCAGCGTGATGGGCCGGTATGACGTTAATGAGATGCGGCTGGCGGCAGGACTGGCAAAGCAGGCACCGGATAATAGCGTGACGTTGTTCGACAGGGGCTTCTGGTCAACAGGCCTGCTGCATGACTGGCACAGGGCAGGTGAGAACCGCCACTGGTTGTTGCCGCTGAAAAAGGGCACGCAGTATGAGGTGATACGCAGACTGGGCAGGCAGGATGAACTGATAACGCTGAAGACCTCGCCACAGGCAAGAAAACAGTGGGAAGGTCTGCCGGATGAGCTCACTGTCCGGTTAATCAGCAGGAAGGTTAACGGTGTGGAACGTCAGGTTGTCACATCGATGACGGACGCGATGCGTTACCCGGCGGCAGACATAGCAGAACTCTACAAACACCGGTGGGAAATCGAACTGGGGTATCGTGAGGCGAAGCAGTTCCTGTGCGGCAACCGCTGGACGCTGAGAAGTAAATTACCGGAGATGGTGAGACAGGAGCTGTGGGGGATACTGCTGACATACAACCTGGTGCGGTATCAGATGGTGAAAATGGCGTTCAGCCTGAAAGGAGATTATCTGCCGTATCAGCTGAGCTTCAGCGGTTCGGTGGCAGAAATCATGCGGCTGTTAATCGGGCTGCCATGGTCCTCACCGGGAGCAGTGCCGGGACACCTGAAGCACTTCTACAGCAATGCCGCGATGCTGAAACTGCCGCCGAGACGGGAGCGGGAGTATGAAAGAGAAGTGAGGCAAAAAAAGCCCAAATACCCTTTTAAAAACAATGCCAGTCACCTTAGGGAGTGTTAGAAATTCTGTGTCATTCCGGTAATATACAATCAAAAAGGAATGACATATGTCCCAGCCCTTCGATTTCGATAAAGCGCTTAAAGCCCTCCAGTCTGGTCAGGCATTAACGGGCAAAGATGGTATCTTAACGCCTTTAATCAAACAGTTAACGGAAGCTGCCCTGTCTGCGGAACTGGACTCACATCTGGCTCAGGACGTTGAAGCTAACCGTAAAAATGGCTCCGGCAAAAAGACCATTAAAGCCCCGACGGGCAGCTTCGAACTGGCGACTCCGCGCGATCGTAATGGCACTTTTGAACCCCAGTTGGTGAAAAAACATCAGACCACGTTATCCGACGAGATCGAACACAAGATCATTCGCCTGTTTGCACTGGGGATGAGCTATCAGGACATTAGCCGGGAGATCGAAGATTTATAGGCCTTCAGCGTGTCCACTGCTACCATCAGTGCAGTAACCGATAAAGTCATCCCTGAACTAAAACAGTGGCAACAGCGCCCGCTGGAGCAGGTTTATCCCTTCGTCTGGCTGGACGCTATTCACTATAAAATCCGGGAAGATGGCCGCTATCAGAGCAAAGCGGTTTACACCGTGCTGGCCCTGAATCTGGAAGGTAAAAAGGAAGTTCTGGGCCTGTATCTGTCAGAAAGTGAGGGGGCTAACTTCTGGCTGTCGGTATTAAGCGACCTGCAAAATCGCGGTGTTAAAGACATTCTGATTGCCTGCGTGGACGGGCTGACCGACTTCCCAGAGGCAATAAACAGCATTTATCCGCAGACGGAAGTGCAGTTGTGCATCATTCATCAGATACGCAATTCGATTAAATATGTGGCCTCAAAGCACCATAAAGCCTTCATGACCGACCTGAAGCCAGTCTCCGTGCAGTGTCAAAAGAAGCGGCCGAAATGGCACTGGATGAGCTGGAAGCGAAATGGGGGTTGCAGTATCCGGTGGTGCTCCAGTCGTGGCGACGCAAGTGGGACAATCTGTCAGCGTACTTCCGCTATCCGGCAAATATCCGCAAAGTCATTTACACCACAAATGCTATCGAATCGGTGCACAGACAGTTCAGGAAGCTGACCAAAACCAAAGGTGCTTTCCCGAATGAAAACAGTCTGTTGAAGCTGCTTTATCTGGGGCCGATGAACGCACAGGAAAAATGGACAATGCCCATCCAGAGCTGGAATTTGACATTGTCACAGTTGGCCATTTATTTTGAAGGGCGACTAAATAACGTGATGACGTTGTAGAATTTTTAACGTGACACAGAATTCTGAACGCTCTCTCACCTTAAGTGACTGGCATTACCCTGACGGGCGTTTTTTTATGCTCAAATTTCCCAGTCATGGTTATAACGCTTCGGTTTGAACTGCACGACATCACCACGGTGTAAATCGTTCAACACCGCATCATCATGCGCCACTTCCGCTTCAATCAGTTCATTATCGCCATCAACCTTCAGTACCAGCCGGGTCAGTGCCCCCAGCGGACGAATATCCTTAACCACCACCGGCTGGAAGTCGGCCTGTTTCTGTTTCGACAGCGCCACTTCGTGCGGACGGAACTGAATAGCCTGATCATGCCCTGCCAGTTTCAGCTGGTTGCTGTCCCCCAGGAAATTGTAAACAAACTCGGTAGCCGGACGGTTATACACGTCATCAGGCGTGCCAATCTGTTCAATCACACCTTTGTTCATCAGCACGATACGGTCAGCCACTTCCATCGCTTCCTCCTGATCATGGGTGACAAATACCGATGTCAGGTTGATTTCTTCGTGCAGACGCGATAACCAGCGGCGCAGTTCCTTACGTACTTTGGCATCAAGCGCACCGAATGGCTCGTCAAGCAGCAGAATGCGTGGCTCCACAATCAGCGCCCGTGCCAGTGCAATACGCTGGCGCTGTCCGCCAGATAACTGCTCAGGGTAACGATCCGCCAGCCACTCCAGTTGCACCATATTGAGCAACTCGCGCACCTTTGTCTCGATATCCCGCTTAGATGGCCGTATCGCCTTCGGTTTCATGCGCAATCCGAACGCTACGTTATCGAACACGGTCATATGGCGAAACAGCGCATAATGCTGGAAAACAAAGCCGACATTACGGTCGCGCACATCATGCCCCGACACGTCTTCGCCGTGGAAAACGATGTTGCCGCTATCCGGCTTTTCCAGACCGGCGATAATACGCAACAACGTAGTTTTACCGCAGCCAGACGGCCCCAGTAGCGCCACCAGTTCACCACTCTGAATCGACAAATTGATCTGGTTGAGTGCCCGGAACTGACCAAATTGCTTGTTAACGTTGTGAACTTCAATGCTCATTACCGGTCAGCTCCTGTTGTTTCTCATGTTGTTTCGACAAATGCGCTTCACTCCATTGGCGCAGCAACAGCACCACCAGTGACATCACCAGCAGCAAAATCGCTACACTGAACGCCGCAACGATGTTGTATTCGTTGTAAAGAATCTCAATATGCAACGGCAAGGTGTTAGTCAGGCCGCGAATATGGCCCGATACCACCGACACAGCGCCAAACTCGCCCATGGCACGGGCAGTACACAGCACCACGCCATAAATCAACGCCCATTTCACATTCGGCAAAGTGATGTGCCAGAACATTTGCCAGCCGTTGGCCCCCAGTAATCTGGCTGCTTCTTCCTCCTGACTGCCCTGCTGTTCCATCAACGGGATCAGTTCACGCGCCACATACGGCAGGGTGACGAACATCGTCGCCAGCACGATGCCGGGTACGGCATAGACAATTTCCAGATTATGTTCAGTCAGGAATGGATACAGCTTGCTCTGCGCACCAAACAGCAACACATACATCAAACCCGTCACTACCGGCGATACGGAAAAGGGTAAATCCAGCAATGCCAGCAGCAGCGCTTTGCCCCGAAACTCAAACTTGGTTACACACCAGGCGATAGCCAGCCCGAAGATCATGTTCAATGGTACTGAAATAACCGTTGCCAGCAGCGTCAGTTTGAGCGCAGACACCGCATCCGGCTCGCTGATAGCACGCCAAAATGCGCTAATGCCGTTATGCAGCCCTTGCGTCACCACCATGACCAACGGCAGCACCAAAATCAGCACAAACACCAACCACGCCAACGTTGTCAGTACATAGAAGGTTGTCGGTCGTTTAGCAGCGAGCGGGCGCTCCGTCACAGGTGCAGAAATACTGTGCTCCATACTCATCCCTTATAACTTCGGTTGAATACGCCGTTGCAGCAGATTAATCAGCAACAACATGATAAAAGAGACCACCAGCATGAACACGCCGATACCGGTCGCGCCCTTGTAATCATACTGGTCCAGTTTGGAGACAATCAGCAGCGGCAAGATTTCCGTCTTGAATGGAATATTACCGGCAATAAATACCACCGAGCCGTACTCCCCCACACCGCGTGCGAACGCCAGTGCAAACCCGGTCAACCAGGCAGGCAAAATAGCCGGCAGCAGAACATGGCAGAAAGTCTGCCAGGGGCTGGCCCCCAGACAAGCGGAAGCCTCCTCCACTTCTTTGGGAATATCCGCCAGTACCGGCTGTAACGTACGGACCACAAACGGCAGGGTGACAAAAATCAGCGCCAGCGTGATGCCAATCCCCGTGTAGGCAATGCGAAACGGAAACAGCGAACCGATCAACCCGTGCGGCGCATACAGCGACGTCAGCGCAATCCCCGCTACAGCAGTAGGCAAGGCAAACGGCATATCGATCATCGCATCGATAATCTTCTGACCGGGAAAGGTATAACGCACCAGCACCCAGGCCAGCAGCGTTCCAATAATGCCATTGACGAATGCCGCCGTCAGTGCAGAACCAAAGGATAATTTCAGAGAAAACAGCACCTGACGACTGGTGATAAGATCCCAAAACTGGGTCAACGTCAGTTGGCTGGCGTACAAAAACATGGCGGCCAGCGGGATCAGCACAAGCAATCCCAGATAGGTAAGGCTAAACCCCAGAGTCAGGCCAAAACCGGGAATGACCGGTGAAATACGTCGTGACATAACAAGCCTTTCAATGAAAATACATAGCGTGCCCGCTCAGGCAACTAACGTGTCAAAACCGCCCCGTTGGAGGCGGTTTTGGCGGTCAACGGACCGTTTATTTATTAATCTGATTAAAGATGGTGTCGAACACGCCGCCATCATCGAAGAACTTGGGCTGCGCGTTTTTCCAGCCGCCAAATTCACCATCGATAGTCACCAGCTTCACGGGAGCAAACTGGGATGTAAACTCCTCGGCAATTTTCGCATTGCGTGGGCGGTAAAAATTCTGCGCGATGATACGCTGCCCTTCGTCGCTGTAGAGGTAGTTCAGGTAGGCTTCTGCCTGTTTGCGCGTTCCTTTGCGATCTACCACTTTATCGACCACCGCTACCGGCGGTTCTGCCAGAATGGACAAGGACGGCGTAACAATTTCCAGTTGGTCGCCCCCTTGCTCTTTCAGCGATAAATACGCCTCATTTTCCCAGGCAATCAGCACATCGCCCAGTTGACGCTGTACAAAACTGATAGTCGCACCACGCGCACCGGTATCCAGTACTGGCGCATGTTTGTAAAGCTCGGTCACGAATTTCTGCGCGCTCTCATCCGTTCCACCTGGCAGGTGTTTGGCATAGGCCCATGCCGCCAGGAAATTCCAGCGCGCACCACCGGAGGTTTTCGGGTTCGGCGTAATCACCTGCACGTCAGGTTTAATCAGATCGCCCCAGTCCTTAATGTGTTTCGGATTGCCTTTACGCACCAGAAACACAATGGTGGAAGTATAAGGTGTGCTGTTGTCCGGCAGGCGCGCCTGCCAGTTAGGGTCAATCAACGGCTGATTCAGATTGAGCGCATCAATATCACCTGCCAACGCCAACGTCACAACATCCGCTTGCAAGCCGTCAATGACAGAACGCGCTTGTTTGCCTGAGCCGCCGTGGGAATTTTTGACAGAAATCGTTTCGCCGCTGGTTTCTTTCCAGTGCTTGATAAACGCCGCATTATATTGCTGATAAAACTCGCGGGTCGGGTCATAGGACACATTCAATAATTCCGTAGCGGCAGACGCCATGCCCGAAAATAACAACGCGGCAGTAGCCAGAGACCATCGTAAACGACGCATTGACATTATTATTACTCCCCTAGCCTACCGAGTAACGGCGCAGGCTATCAAAAGAACCCCAGACGATAGCATCCAGCCATCATACGAATCGGCACAGCGGCTAAGCGACGCCACTGTTTCCGGTTTTATCTATGGGAGGGACAATAGAGGATAAGGCAGGAGGTAAAAAATATTGTTTCGAGATAATTTATACTTTCGGGTTATATTATTTTCGCTTAAGTAATGCATTTTAATCTAAGGTGAACGACAGGTTTGCCAACAGCCATCCCCCCTTTTTCGCTTATCTGCAACTTGAAGTAGGACGGGCATATAAGCATTACTGTTCTTCATCCAGTTGCAGCGCGACATACAGCAACAGCCGATCATCAAGGTTATCCAGATCCAGCCCGGTGAGTTCGGATATGCGATTTAGCCGGTATTCCAGCGTATTGCGATGCACAAATAACGCCTTAGCGGTCACCCCCGGCTGCACATTGTTGCGAAACCAGGCGTTAAGGGTGCGGCGTAGCAAGCCATTGCTGTCCATTGCTTTTAGTCTGGCCAGCGGACGCACCAGTTCGTTAGCCTGCCAGCCACCACGCAGGCTATCAAGCAGCACTGGCAGCATCAGATCCTGATAGAAATAGCTGCGCTGCGACGGCATTCGCTGTTTGCCGACGCTCATGGTAGTACGGGCGGTGCGATAAGAACGGGCAATGCTGCCAGGCCCGGTAAAATAATTTCCCAGGGCGACCCGCACCCGTAACCGGCTACTTTCTTCCATACGTGATAACAGCGTATCAACACGCCGACGGTGTTCTTCCGCATCCCAGCGCCCATGGTTATTGAGCGCCGGTTTCAGCACCACCATTTCCGTCAGCGAGACAATAGCAATCAGATTGTTGCGCTCTGGTGTCGTCAGCAACGTCTGCAATTGCTGTAACTCCGCCATCGCTGAATCCACACCCAGTTGACCGCTATCTACCTCTACCACTGCCGCCACTCGCGGCTGATTGAGATCAATACCCAAACGCTGCGCCCATTCCATCAGCGCCGGTGACAGCTCATCGGCGCGAATCAGGTTCAGCACCAGCTCTTCCCGTAAGCGGCTATCCTGCGCCAGCATGTGCAATAGCCGCGCCTGTTCCAACATCATTTCCGCCGTCATGCACACCAGCTCACCGTACTGGCGCAACTGACCGGGATTACCGGTAAGACCAATCACACCGACGATTTCACCGTCAATTTTCAACGGCAGGTTGATGCCGGGCCGAACGCCATGCAGATGACGCGCGACGGCGTCATCAATATCCACCACCCGTCCCTGCGACAGCACCAGTAGCGCACCTTCATGCAATTCCCCAATACGTTCCCGGTCGCCACTGCCAATGATTCGCCCACGCGCATCCATCACATTGATATTACTATCAATGATTTTCATTGTGCGGGCGACGATCTCCTGTGCCAGTTTATTATTCAGGTGGTATGACGCCATATCAACCTCAAGGAATGGAGACAACCGCACCAGCATAACGCCGGAGATTACACCAGACATTGTGCAAATGAACAAAAACCGGAAAATCACGCAAAAAGTGTGGAAGAAATCACAGAACAGGCAGGGAGTGGCATGGCCGGGTGTCAAAACACCGGGCCATGCCGACAGTCAACTTATTGAATCAACAAGTAGAGATCGCTGTTGCCGCGTCGAATGTTTAACGCCAGTACCGGCGGTTTGCTGTCGATGATCTTGCGCAGCTCACCAATATTTTCTACCGGCTGCTGGTTGACACCGAGGATAACATCATCAGGTTTCAGGCCAATTTTTGCCGCCGCGGAATTGGGTTTCACCTTATCAACCTTAACGCCTTTCTGACCGTCGATTTGGGTATTACTCAACTCAGCCCCTTCAATCGCGGAGTTCAGGTTGCCGGATGCCACCTGAGATTGCGTGCTCTGTTGCAGCATCACGTCCACCGTCATCGTCTTACCTTCACGAATCAGTCCCAACGTCAGTTTGCTGCCTACTGGCAACGAACCAATCTGCGCACGCAGCGCAGAGAAGCTGCTGATCGATTTACCGTTCATCGACACAATCACATCCCCAGCTTTGATACCGGCTTTAGCGGCGGCGGAATTGGGCTGCACCTGGCTGACGAACGCCCCACGCTGGGCATCCACCTTCATGGCTTTAGCGATATCGGAATTCAGCTCAGTACCCAAAATCCCCAATTCGCCACGTTTGACCTCGCCGTATTCAACTATCTGGCTAACCAGGTTTTTCACAATATTGCTGGGAATAGCAAAACCGATCCCAGTGTTGGCGCCGCTCGGTGAGAGGATCGCCGTATTCAGGCCGATCAACTCGCCATTAAGGTTAACCAGCGCGCCACCAGAGTTACCCCGGTTGATGGCCGCGTCAGTCTGGATAAAGTCTTCATAGTTTTCAATATTCAGGCCGCTGCGCCCTAGCGCGGAGATGATCCCTGACGTGGCGGTTTCTCCCAGACCGTAAGGGTTACCGATGGCGACGGCGTAATCCCCCACGCGCAGTTGGTCGGAGTCCGCCATTTTAATCTCGGTCAGATTGCGGAAGTCCTTCAATTGAATCAGCGCCACATCAGAGCGAGGATCTTTGCCGATCACCTTAGCGTCATACTTGCGACCGTCATTGAGGCGCACCTGAATTTTATCGGCATTTTCCACCACGTGATTGTTGGTCACCACATACCCTTTGGCGGCGTTGATAATAACCCCAGCGCCCAACGCCTGGAATGCCTGTTGTGGCGCGCTCCCACCACCTTCATCATCGTCGTCTTCACCCTGACACATCGGCGATGACTGGAAAGGCGAGCCGTCCTGACAAAACGGCGAATTTTCACCGAAGAAAGGCTGCATTTGCGGCGGTACTTTGGCCCCCTGACTGGCAGAGGTATGTCCATCCACAGAGATATTCACCACCGATGGCATCACTTTTTCCAGCATCGGTGCCAGGCTGGGTAACTGAGCACCGGATGACGATACCGATTCTGCGGCGGCGGCAGTGCCTGGTAGCGTCCCCACAGCCATCGCCAGACTCAGCGCCAGCGCGCTCAGCATCAATGATTTTTGTTTCATAGCGATTGTCTCACATTCAGTCAACAGGTGAATTCTGACGGCTACTTTCAGCGGTCAGGCGGAATGAAATCACTATGCGCGGCAGCGCTCGTTTTGTGCAATATGGTGAAGGGTAAGGAAATATTGACCACCTTTACAAAACATCTCCTTTTATTGCGCGCATTCAATCCACCGCCATCAGCCGCCGGTATTCATCATAGGCGTATAAATCGGTCATGCCGCTGATGTAATCGAGAATCAGCCGGGCACGATAGTAATACTCCCACATCTCTTGTTCTGTGTCGGATAACGCGGCCAGGGCGCGCGTCGCCTCGCGGTAAGCATGGCAATGCTTACTGGAGAGTTTGTGGTACAACCGGGTTTCTATCGGATAACGCTTGTGGGTATCGTCAGCCACCAACTGGCAGAAATCGCGGTAAGGCATGTTCAGCAGCGGGCTATAAATCTCCAGCAGACCGCTAATGATACGATCCCCCTGTAGCTCCAGTTGCTCGACCTCATGATGATTAAACACGAACTTTCTGGCGACATCTTTAAAGATCTTTAATAATCGCCCGTAGTCGTCCTTATCTTCCTCCAGCAGCGAGTGGTTGAAACTGCCGTCATAAATCGCCGGTAGATTATCGATAAAACGCTTCGTCACGTACCACACCATGGTGTTGACGGTGTTCACCCGTAGTTTCATGAAAAACTGATCGCTTTCGCTGCGCCCCGGCAAATGCTTTCGCTCTTCATAGGCCAGATCGACAGTGCGGTTAAACACATCTTTTTCCGCTCGTTCTCCCCAGGCCTCCTCCAGTCGTTCATACAGCTGCTGATAAGTGATGATTTTCTTTTCTACCGCATCCTCCAGGTCGGCAATGCAGTAAGAAATATCATCTGCCGCCTCCATGATGTAAGTCAGCGGATGGCGGTGAAACTCCGCCATGTTCAGTTCACTGCGCAATTGCTTAACAAACGGCTCTTCCGACAGGTAAAAACCGGCCTTTTTCATCAGATAGCTGTAATCAGGCGGCGTTGGCTGCGCCCAATAGGCGGGTTTGGTGTACTTCAGTATGCAGCCGATCTGCGCATAGGTCAGATTGAGTTTTAACAACGAATGCACCAGCCGAATTGCCTGGGCATTGCCTTCAAAGTGACAGAGATCATGACGGATACGGTCACGCAACGCGTTCAGTTCGGCACTGTCTTTCTCGTTGAGTCTCAGGCACGGCACCTGACAGGGGTCAGGCTGTGAATCTCGCGCTCTTTCTCCCGGCGACAAGCGCTGACTGAACCAGTTATTGATCGCCGCTTCGCCGAAATGCCCGAACGGCGGATTGCCGATGTCATGCATCAGACAGGCCATTTCCACCAGACTCTCAAACGGCGTTTCCAGCAGTTCCAACCCCAGTGCATCCAGTTGCCCATTTTTACGCAGTTGTCGGAAAATCTCTTTGGCGATATAGCGCCCAACCTGCTGCACCTCCATAGAGTGCGTCAGGCGGGAACGCACGGCGGCGTTACGTTCCAGCGGAAAAACCTGGGTTTTTTGTTGCAGTCGGCGAATAGCGGCGGAATTGATGATCCGCCCCCGATCACTCTCAAACTCCTGCACGATGCCGTATTCATCCTTTTTATCTTTCTTCCTGCCAAAACGTCGCTGGAAACTGAGTTTGGTTGAAAAATCGATAGCAGACATACTGTTCTCCATGTAATGCCCTGTTCAGAGGGGCTGCAGGCGAATAACGAGTGGCCGACGGGCTGTTGCGCGGATGGCACACGACATGACCAATGTCATAGCACGTCCCCGACGGGGGGACAATCGCTGCACGTCTTAAGCCATGATAGACTAAACTTTTGTGACTTTTGACAAATCGGTGGGGAATCCTATGAAAGTTGGCATTATTGGCGCAATGGAACAAGAAGTGACGCTGTTAAGAGAGCAGATCCAAAACCGCCAGACCATACAGCGCGCAGGCTGCGAAATTTACAGCGGCCAATTGCACGGCGTGGAAATCGCACTGCTGAAATCCGGCATCGGCAAAGTATCAGCGGCGTTGGGCACCACGCTGCTGCTGGAGCACTGCCAGCCAGATGTAGTTATCAACACGGGTTCTGCCGGCGGTCTCGCGCCATCACTCAAGGTAGGCGATATCGTGGTGTCCGACGAAGTGCGTTACCACGATGCCGATGTCACCGCGTTTGGTTACGAGCCAGGCCAGATGGCCGGCTGCCCGGCTGCCTTTACTGCCGATGAAAAACTGATCGCACTGGCACAAGATGCCATCAGCCAGTTGCAGTTAAACGCGGTTCGCGGACTGGTGGTGAGCGGTGATGCCTTTATCAACGGTAAAGCGCCGCTGGCGCGTATCCGTCAGACCTTCCCACAGGCTATCGCCGTAGAAATGGAAGCGACCGCCATCGGTCACGTTTGCCATCAGTTTGGTGTGCCGTTTGTGGTGGTGCGTGCTATTTCCGACGTGGCGGATCAAGAGTCTCACCTCAGTTTCGACGAGTTTCTGGTTACTGCCGCCAAACAGTCCACCCGTATGGTGGAAACGATGCTGCAATCACTGGCGAAACATCGCTAAATCGGACCTGACCGGGGTGATCAGCCCCGGTTTTTTGCCATCGAGGCGCCCCCTTGCAATCCTTTTATTTTCGTATTCTATGGCTACTGGCACTGTTATGGCTCACACCCTGTCGGGCAGAGCCGATCGCACAGCGCGTCGTCAGTCTGGCACCGCACGCTACCGAAATGGCCTTTGCCGCCGGGCTGGGTCAACAGTTGGTCGGCGTCAGCGCCTGGTCCAATTATCCGCCAGAGGCGGAACACATCGAACAGGTCGCCAACTGGCAGGGCATCAATCTGGAACGTATTCTGGCCTTGAAGCCGGATCTGGTGCTGGCATGGCGCGAAGGCAACGCACAGCGACCACTGGAGCAGTTGGCGTCATTCGGCATCCACATTCTGTACCTCGACCCCGCTACGCTCGACGATATTCCGCGCCAGTTGGAAACGCTGGCGCAGTACAGCCCGCATCCGGAACAGGCGCGAGCAGCGGCACAGCAATTCCGCCAGCAACAACAGGTGCTGACGCAGCAGTACAGCCATAGTGCGCCGGTACGGGTATTCCTGCAGTTCGGCAGCCAACCGCTGTTTACCTCATCGCAGGCTACGCTACAAAGCCAGGTAATCAGCCTGTGCGGCGGCAGTAATATCTTTGCCGACAGCCCGGCGCCCTGGCCGCAGGTCAGCCGCGAGCAGGTTATTCGACGTCAACCACAGGTCATCGTCATCAGCGGACAACCCAACGCGGTGGAACACATCAAGACCTTCTGGCAGCCGCAACTGACCCCAGAGGTGATAGCGGTCAACGAAGACTGGTTTAGCCGCACCGGCCCACGACTGATGCTCGCCGCAGAACAGCTGTGCCAGCAACTTGACGCGTGGCGGCGCGAACACGCCATCGGGAACGGATAAAAAAACCCGTGGCCAATCAGGCCACGGGTTTTTCTTGTATACAGCGTATCTTTTATATAAGACGTATCATCAGATACTGAACGAGGAACCGCAACCACAGGTGGTTTTCGCATTCGGGTTGGTCACCACAAAGCGGGAACCTTCCAGCCCTTCGGTATAATCCACCGAACCGCCGATCAGGTATTGCAGACTCATCGGATCGACCACCAGGGATACTCCCTGCTTTTCAATGGTCATATCACCATCGTTAATCTTATCGTCAAAGGTAAACCCGTACTGGAAGCCGCTGCAACCGCCGCCAGTAATGTAAACCCGAAGTTTCAGTTCCGGATTCTCTTCATCGGCAATCAGGAGTTTCACCTTGTTAGCTGCCGCATCCGTAAATTGCAGGGGCAATGCTACATCATCGCTCATTTTTTTTACTCCCAATCCAATACCAGACAGTATTTAACCGCCTTCATTATTTTTTTATTATCCTCCAGCCCCCGGCAACGTTCAAGATTTGATGCCGACGCCCGACGCAACGCTTGACGCTTCTTGCTGTGCCTGACGCTCCAGCGTACGCGCCAGAATACAGGAGTAAAGCGGCTTGCCGCCAAGGAACTGCGCTACCAGCGTAGCACCGAGACAGGTAATGATCATCGGCAAAATTAGTTGATAGTTATCGGTCATCTCCAGCACCAGCACGATGCCGGTCAGCGGAGCGCGAACCGACGAGGCGAACAGTGCGCCCATCCCCGCTACGGCAAACGTCCCGGCCCCAAGACCCCATTCAGGGAACAAATGCGCACATACCATGCCAAACGCCGCACCCAGCAAGGTGCCCAGCGACAGCATCGGCGCAAAAATGCCCCCCGGCGCGCCGGAACTAAAGCAGAGCAACGTCATCCCGACCCGCGCCAGAAAAATGACCAGCAGCATTCCCACGCTATAGTGTTCCGCCGCCGCTATCGGGACAAGCGAAAACCCGCCGCCCGTCACATCGCTGAACGCCAGCGTCATCAGGCCGGACACACCGCCGGCCACCAACCCGGTCAGCAAAAAGCGCGGCATCGACTGAGCGTGAAAACGTAAAAAGCGCGCCTGCGCACCCAGCACCAACGCATTGAAGATTACCCCCACAGCACCAAACAGGATGCCGAGCAACAAATACAACCACAGTGTTCCCACCGGCGCAGACGGCAATTGGCCAATATCAATCACCGCACTTTCGCCTTCCAGCACCCGGTAGACGATGCTGGACATAATCACGCCGATAAACACCGCTTTGATGGAAATCAGGTTGTAGCGAAACTGTGGGCGCATCTCTTCAATGATGAACAAAATCCCGGCCAGCGGCGCGTTAAACGCCGCCGACAACCCGGCAGCGGCACCCGTCGCCAGCAATGAATGCCGCACGTCCGATTTGCGCGCCGGGAGCAACGCCGCCACCATAGCGCCGATATTTCCGCCCAGTTGTACCGTTGGCCCTTCCCGCCCCAGCACCATGCCCGCCCCCAGCGTTCCAATACCGCCAACGAACTTCACCGGCAACACCCGCCACCAGCGCACCGGGCGTAAATCCTCTAATGCACCTTCGATTTCAGGAATGCCGGAACCGCCCGCTTCTGGCGCAAAGCGCCGCACCAGCCCGTACCCAGCCGCCGCCAGCAGAGCGGATATCATTATGCTCAACGGCCATACCCAGCCGCTACCAGACAAAGACGACAGCGAAGACAACCGCCAATGCTGCACCGCATTGACCGCCTGATTGAACCCCACACCGATCAAACCAACCAACGTGCCGGTCAGCGCGGCCATCACTAATATGTATACGGGTGTTTTGTCACGGCGGACCAGCTGGCGGATAGCGGCACGGCGTACCGCAGCAGGCAGAGAAAAGGAAGAAGACATGATGGCAATATCAGGATTAGCAGGACAGACAAGACCACCATTCTAGTCATGTATCAACTCACTTGCCCAGCAGGAATCCTGCCAGTGGCGAGCTAAAGTGTTTCCGGCGATTTCACAATGCGGAACAGATGATTAGAATGGACGCCACTCGCTATGCAAATCCAATCAGGAAGCCGCAATGAATAAATCTGAAAGTCTGTACGCCGCCGCCCGTCAACTGATTCCCGGTGGAGTCAACTCGCCGGTGCGTGCGTTTAACGGCGTCGGTGGCGTGCCGCTATTTATCGAACGGGCAGAAGGCGCCAGACTCTACGACGCAGACGGCAAATCTTATATCGATTACGTCGGCTCCTGGGGACCGATGATTCTGGGCCACAACCACCCAGCCATTCGTCAGGCGGTGATTGAGGCCGCAGAGCGCGGCCTGAGCTTTGGCGCGCCCACCGAAATGGAAGTGAAGATGGCGCAACGGGTCACCTCGCTGGTGCCGGGCATGGAGATGGTGCGCATGGTGAACTCCGGCACCGAAGCCACCATGAGCGCTATCCGCCTGGCGCGTGGTTTCACTGGCCGCGACAAAATCATCAAATTTGAAGGCTGCTACCACGGCCATGCCGACTGCCTGCTGGTAAAAGCGGGTTCCGGTGCGTTGACGCTGGGGCAACCCAACTCCCCCGGTGTACCAGCCGATTTTGCTCGTCATACCCTGACCTGCACCTACAACGATCTGGACTCGGTGCGTGCGGCATTTGAACAGTATCCGCAGGATATCGCCGCGATTATCGTCGAGCCAGTAGCGGGCAACATGAACTGCATTCCGCCGTTGCCAGAGTTCCTGCCGGGGCTGAGAGCACTGTGTGACGAATTCGGCGCGCTGTTGATCATCGACGAAGTGATGACTGGTTTTCGCGTGGCGTTGGGTGGCGCACAGGCGCATTACGGTGTGCGTCCTGATCTCACCTGTCTTGGCAAAATTATTGGCGGCGGGATGCCGGTGGGCGCATTTGGTGGCCGCCGCGACGTGATGGAAGCGCTGGCGCCGACCGGCCCGGTATATCAGGCCGGTACGCTCTCCGGTAACCCGATTGCCATGGCGGCCGGTTTCGCCTGCCTGAGTGAAGTGGCTAAACCCGGCGTTCATCAGACACTGACCAACCTGACCACGCAACTGGCAGAAGGTTTGCTGGCGGCGGCGAAAACGCAACAGATCCCGCTGGTAGTGAATCATGTCGGCGCCATGTTCGGGATTTTCTTTACCGATGCCCCGCAGGTGACCTGCTATCAGGATGTGGTGAAGTGTGATGTGGAACGGTTCAAACGCTTCTTCCACCTGATGCTGGAAGAAGGCGTCTATCTGGCACCGTCAGCATTCGAGGCCGGCTTTATGTCGCTTGCTCATAGTCAGCAGGATATCGAACACACCGTTGACGCCGCGCGTCGTTGCTTCGCCGCACTGTAAGCAAACAACAGAAAAAACCACGCCCGGCAAGCCGGGCGTGTTATTAACATATCTGCTGCGGGTCGTTACTGCCCGAACATCTGTTTGATCCAATCAGGAACGCTGCCACCATCTTGTTGCTGATTTGGCTGCGGCTGACTCTGACCGCCCGACAATGCGGCTGGCTGCTGCACCACTTGCTGGCTGGCCTGACACAACGCCTGCGGATTATCAGTCCACACCGGCAATGCCCGGCCTGCGCTACCGTTACAGATAAAGTTGCCGCTGCCATCCACCGACATGGTGGTAATGCCTTCCGGCGGCGTCAGCATCAGCGGCAACGGCGTCTGATTTTCCAGATAGCGACGATAGATGGTCAGTGCGCCGTTAGCGCCGGTCAGCTTCGCCGGACCATTATTGTCACGACCAACCCAGGTAATCACCACTTCTCTGCCATCAACACCGGCAAACCAGCTGTCGCGCAGGTCATTGGTCGTCCCGGTTTTCCCCGCCAGATGGTAGTTACCGAATTTCACCATTAGCGAGCGCGAAGTACCGCGCTCCACCACCTGTTGCATACCATATAGCGTCAGGTAGGCGGCCTGTGACGGCACCGCCCGTTCAGCCTGCGGGAAGCTCTGATACAGTACCTTTCCGTCTTCAGCAATCACCGAACGCAGTGCGGAAAGCGGTGCGCGGCTACCGCCGCTGGCGATAGTCTGGTATTCCTGCGCCACTTCCATCGGCGTCAGGCTAATCGCGCCGAGCAACATCGCCGGCACTGGCTGAATCTGATTCTGCGGGATACCCAGTTTCTGCAACGTATCACTGACCTGATCCAACCCGACCGCCATCCCAAGGTTGACCGTCGGCACGTTGAGCGAATTCGCCAGCGCATCCACCAACATCACCCGGCCACGGAACTCGCGATCATAGTTTTTCGGCTCCCAAATCGTACCGTTCGGCTGTTTAAGCGAAATCGGCTCATCCGGCAGGATGGTGTTAAGGCGGTAGCGATCCGGCATACTGAGCGCCGTCAAATATGTCGGCGGTTTCGCCAGCGAACCGACTGAACGACGCGCCTGCATAGCACGGTTAAAACCGGCGAACTGGGCATCAGAACCGCCTACCATCGCCCGAACCTCGCCGCTGAAACGATCGACAATCACCATCGCCGATTCCAGATCCTTGACGCCACGCGCCGCACGCAGCGCCGGAATGCCGTCTTCCACCGCTTTTTCCGCCGCATCCTGAGACACCGGGTCCAGCGTGGTGAAGATTTTCACCCCGGAGAGATCGTTAGCTTTGTCGCCCAGCCGCTGTTGCAACTCCTGACGCACCATCTGCATAAACGCCGGCTGAGGGCTTATCACCCCACCTTTCGGCTGAACACCCAACGGGCGGGCGCTCAGCATGTTATAAAGATCTTCGTCGATGACCTGCTGGTTCTGCAGCAGCTTCAACACCAGATTACGGCGCTCCAGCGTCACCTGCGGGTTACGCCACGGGTTATAGAGCGACGCGCCTTTCACCATCCCCACCAGCATCGCCTGTTGATCGAGACTCAGCTCGTTGACTGGTCGCCCGAAATAGTAAAGGCTGGCCAGAGGGAAACCGCGAATCTGATCATTGCCGCTCTGACCGAGATACACCTCGTTCAGATACAGCTCCAGAATACGATCCTTGCTGTAGCGGTAATCCATGATCAACGCCATATAGGCTTCGTTGGCCTTACGCCACAACGAGCGTTCGTTGGTCAGGAACAGGTTTTTCACCAACTGCTGGGTCAGCGTACTGCCGCCCTGAACTGCCCGACCTGCGGTCAGGTTGGCGATCAACGCGCGGCCAATAGAATAGAAACTGATGCCGTCATGCTCGTAGAAATGGCGGTCTTCGGTGGCAACCAGCGTTTGCACCAACAGGTCGGGGAAACCGGAGCGCGGCACAAACAGTCGCTGTTCGCCGTTGGGCGACTGCAACATGGTGATCAATTTCGGATCGAGCCGGAAGAACCCAAAGTTACGCTGATTGTCCATGTTCTGGATCTGCGACAACCGGTCGTTACTGAAGATCATTTTGGCGTGAATCTGGCCTTCCTTGCCGTCCGGGAAATCAAACGGACGGCGCAGAATTTCAATGTTGTTGGACTGCACCGTAAACTCACCCGGTCGGGTAATGCGGCTGACTTCGCGGTATTGCATCCCTTCCAGCAGATTAGCCATATCTTTCTTGCTGTAGGCCATGCCCGGTTCAAGGCTGACCATGCGGCCATATACCGCCGCCGGTAGCTGCCACACTTTACCGTCAATACGACTACGGATCTCTCCGTCAAGGTAAACGCCGTAAATCGACATCACCACCACAAAAATCAGGAATAATCGGATAAACCACCCCAGCAAGCGGCGTTTTTTACGTGGCCGCTTGCTCATGACGTCTTCCTCATCATCCTCGTCATAGTCGTCTTCGTACTCGTCTTCGTAATCGTCGTCGTAGTCATCATCCCTGCGGCGTCGCGTCGCTTGCCTGCGAGGGGGAGTGGGTCGTGACGCACTACGTTTGCGCCCGATAGGTTCGCGGTCATCCTGAGACATTACAGTGACATCTCCATCAGGTTACTGACGGCCATCGGTTACCCGCCGAGGCCGTCTACTCTGTGTCTCCCACGCTGCACAAGGAAGGGGGAAACATCTGAAATTAGGTGTTCTGGTATTTTCTGGTACGCCGGGTTGGCGCCGTATTCGCCGGATCATCCGGCCAGACATGTTTGGGATAGCGCCCTTTCATTTCTTTCTGCACCTCCCGGTACGCGCCGTTCCAGAACGCCGCCAGATCGCGCGTGATCTGCAATGGTCGCATCGCCGGAGACAATAATTCAAGCACCAGCGCCACCCGACCTTCAGCCAGCAGCGGGCTGGCCTGCTCACCGAACATTTCCTGCAACCGCACCGCCAACACGGGTGGTTTATCGGACTCATAACGGATCGGCAAGCGGCTACCGCCGGGTGCGGTATAATGGCTGGGTAGCGCGCTATCCAGCCGCTGACGCAGCGGCCAGTCGAGCAAGCGCCACAGTGCCTCACTCAAATTGACCTGATTGAGCGTACGACGATCCCGCACCCAGCTCAGCGACGGCTGTAACCACAACTCCAGCGATGCCAGCAGAGAAGCGTCATCCACCTCAGGCCACGTCACCTCCGGCAGCCACTGCCGGGCGCACAGTAAGCGCTGACGCAACTGTTGCGCCGGTTCATCCCAATTCAACACCGACAGCCCCTGCTCCCGCAGCCAGTTGAGCAGCGCCTGCTGCAACGCCTCATCCGAGGGTTTAGCCAGCGGCCGGGACGATAGCGTCAGGCTGCCGATTTGCGTTCGCAGACTGGCGCGCAGGGTACCTTTTTCTTCGTCCCAGTGCATCAGATTCTGTTCAGTCACCAGTTCCGGGCGCTGCCGCGCCAGTTGGTCGATATCCACCGGCAGTGCCAGCAACATACGGGCATCAGGGCTATGTGGGCTTTGCATCAGAACCGGCGCCAGTAGCCATTCCGATGCCGCCAGCGCCTCTTCCGGCGGCAAGCTGGCTCCGGTACCGTTCGCCAGTTGATAGCGCCCATCCTGACCACGCCGCCGGGCGATGCGATCAGCAAACCCTGCCGACAACAACCATGCAGCAAGCGCTTCATTCACCTTGCCGGTATCCACCTGACCTGATGCCCTGCCGGCACGGCGCGTCAGTTGTTGCGCCCGACGCTGCCAGTGACCGGCAGGGCGATGCAGCGCATCGGACAGATTCAACGACCCTGCGCGCGGCGGCTCTTCGATGATCGCCGCCAGCAACGCCGCCGTCGCCAGCGCATCCGGGTCGTGCCCGGCGGTACGCAGCATCGCCGCCAGCCGCGGATCACTGCCCAACGCCGCCATGTGACGCCCGTCCGTCGTCAGCCGCTGCTGTGCATCGCACACGCCCAACTGCATCAGCAAACGGCCTGCCGCCAGCAATGCCGGTTGGGGCGGCCTGTCCAGCCAACAAAGCTGTGCGACGTCATGACAACCCCATTGCAGCAGATCCAGCCACAAGCCTGACAGATCGCTGTGCAGGATTTCCGGCTCGCTTTGCGCCGCAGCGCGCTCAGCCTGCTCGCGGGCGAACAGATGCCAGCACACGCCCGGTTCCAGTCGCCCGGCACGTCCGGCACGCTGCACCATGGAGGCCTGACTGATGCGCTGCGTCGTCAGGCGGGTCAGCCCGGTTTTAACATCAAACAGCGCCGCCCGCTCCAGCCCACAGTCCACCACCACCCGAATACCTTCGATGGTCAGACTGGTTTCGGCGATGTTGGTCGCCAGCACCACTTTGCGTCGCCCGGCGGCAGCCGGAAGAATCGCTTTCTGTTGTTCCGCCAGCGTCAGCGCGCCATACAGCGGACAGACGTCCACCTCAGCCGACACCGCGCTTTCCAGCAGTGCCTGTAACCGTTTGATTTCCGCCACGCCCGGCAAAAATATCAGCAACGAACCGGTTTCGTCCTGCAACAAACGGTACACGAGTCGGGCAGCCGCCTCTTCAAGACGCTCCTGCGAGCCGACCGGCTGATAATGTCGCTCTACTGGCCAGGAACGACCTTGCGACGATACGCTAAGCGATTGCGGCAATAAGGAAGAGAGACGGGAGTTGTCCAGCGTGGCGGACATGATCAACAGCTTAAGGTCATCACGCAGCCCCTGCTGGACATCCAGCAGCAGCGCCAACGCCAGATCAGCCTGCAAACTGCGTTCATGGAATTCATCCAGAATCACCAGCGAGACGTCATCCAGCGCCGGATCATGCTGCAACATACGGGTCAGAATGCCTTCCGTCACCACTTCCAGCCGTGTCTGACTACTGACCCGATTTTCCGAACGCATACGGTAACCGACAGTCTGTCCCGGCGTTTCCCCCAGCCACTGCGCCAGCCGGAAAGCAACGCTTTTAGCCGCCAGCCGACGCGGTTCCAGCATGATGATGCGGCCAGAAAATGCGCCCTGCTGCAACAGCTGCAGCGGCAACCAGGTGGATTTTCCCGCCCCGGTTGGGGCATGTAGCAGCACCTGCGGCGCGGTATGCAACGCCTGGATGACCTCATCCAGTACAGCGCTGACGGGGGGTTGATTCACATAAAGCTCCGTAATCATACAGCTGAACTCACTGACGCAACCATGATCAGCCGTAACCAATCACTCTCAACAATAATAAATAGAAATAACGCCAACCATGCATCCACTGGCGATTAGGAAGCGGAACACAGCCTTAACTTTAATTTAGTGGGCATTATTGGGTGAGCATTGTAGCATCGGAACCCCACAGAACAGAGAGATTGCCATGACCTCAACCCGCCGCCTGTTTTTTGGCCTGTCGTTACCAGACGCTGTCAGCCAGCAGATCGTACACTGGCGTGCGACGCAATTCTCCCCGGAAGCCGGGCGTCCGGTGGCGGCGGCAAACCTGCATCTGACGCTAGCCTTCCTCGGCGAGGTCAGCGACGCAAAAATGCAGGTGTTAACGGCGCTGGCCGGTCGTATCCGCCAGCCGGCGTTTACCCTTAATCTGAACGATGCCGGTCACTGGCCGCGCCCCGGCGTGGTATGGCTCGGTTGCCGTCAGGCGCCGCGCGGGCTGCTGCAACTGGCAGACATGCTGCGTTCACAGGCAGCGCGCAACGGCTGCTACCAGCCTCCCCAGCCCTTTCACCCACACATCACGCTGCTGCGCGGCGCCACACGTCCGCTGCCGCTGCCAGCCGCCACCTTCGGTTGGACGATGCGCGCCGAGCAATTCTTTCTTTATGAATCACGAACCGAAGCGGGTCGAACCCATTATCAGCCTGTCGCCCACTGGCCGTTGCTGACTTCCTGAGAGACATCATCCATGCAATTTTCCCCACGCCTGCGCCCCGCCACACTGCTCAAACGTTACAAACGATTTCTGGCGGATGTCGTCACCCCTGACGGAGAATTCCTGACCCTGCACTGCCCCAACACCGGCGCCATGACTGGCTGCGGCGCGCCCGGCGATACCGTCTGGTACTCCACATCGGATAACCCGAAACGCAAGTATCCGCATACCTGGGAACTGACGCAAACCGCACCAGGGCACTGGATCGGGGTAAACACCTTGCGCGCGAATCAACTGGTGCTTGAGGCACTGCAAGCAGGCCGACTTGCCGATTTCACAGGTTACACCACTATCCGCACCGAAGTGCGTTATGGTTCGGAAAACAGCAGGATAGATGTGTTATTACAGGCAGAGGGGCGAGCTGACTGCTATATTGAAGTCAAATCAGTCACATTGCTGCAACATGGATGTGGTTACTTTCCCGATGCAGTGACCCTCAGAGGGCAGAAGCATTTGCGGGAACTGCAACAGATGGCAGAACAGGGCTGTAGCGCCGTATTGTGTTTTGCCGCGTTGCATTCCGGCATCAGCCAGATTGCCGCAGCGCAACACATTGACCGACATTACGCCGAATTATTACAACTCTCCCGGCAGCAAGGGGTTGAAATTCTGTGTTACGGTGCCCATATATGCCCAGATAGTATGACGTTGGGGACGCGGTTACCGTTCAATAACGTGACGACAGCGGACTAATTCTGCCACGCGTTATGTATTATCTGATGAGATTATGTCGTTTCTCACACTTTGTCAGGCCAGTGTCGGGAATCATTGCCAACCACACCTCCATCTGTTATTTATAGCGGCCTGTTTTTCCCCCTAGGGGGGCGATACTGCGTGTCGTGTTATGTAGGAGAAGCAACATGCAAGAAGGGCAAAATCGTAAGACATCCTCTCTGAGCATTCTCGCAATTGCCGGAGTGGAGCCGTACCAGGAGAAGCCGGGCGAAGAATACATGAACGACGCTCAGCTGGCTCACTTCAGGCGTATTCTTGAAGCATGGCGCAATCAACTCAGGGATGAAGTCGATAGAACCGTATCGCACATGCAGGATGAAGCGGCTAACTTTCCCGATCCAGTAGACCGTGCCGCTCAGGAAGAAGAATTCAGCCTTGAACTGCGCAACCGTGATCGTGAACGTAAGCTGATCAAGAAGATTGCTAAAACACTGCAGAAAATCGAAGACGAGGACTTTGGCTATTGTGAGTCCTGTGGTGTGGAAATCGGCATCCGCCGTCTGGAAGCGCGCCCCACCGCCGATCTGTGTATTGACTGCAAAACACTGGCCGAAATCCGCGAAAAGCAGATGGCTGGATAATATCCTCCGGCGGGAGAGCCTACAGCCCTGCCGCCGGATCTTTACCGATTATGACCCGTCATCATTTATCCTAACCGGCACGATATTGTCGTATGCCTGAATCACGCCCTTATGTCGGACGTTTCGCGCCCTCTCCTTCTGGCGATCTCCATTTTGGCTCCCTGATAGCCGCGCTGGGCAGCTACCTGCAAGCCCGCTCCTGTCACGGGCGCTGGCTGGTGCGTATTGAGGACATCGATCCGCCGCGCGAAGTACCCGGTGCCGCTTCCCGTATTCTCCGACAACTGGAACAGTACGGTCTGCTGTGGGACGGCGATGTGGTGTATCAATCTCGCCGCCATGATCGTTACCGTGCGGTGCTGGCGGACCTGCAACATCAGGACAAATGCTATTACTGTACCTGTACCCGACAGCGCATCCAGCAAATTGGCGGTCACTATGACGGCTATTGCCGCGCTCGCAGCCTGCCACCGAACAACGCAGCACTACGCCTGCGCCAGACCAGTCCTGTGATGCACTTTCACGATCGCTTGCGTGGGCAGATTGATGCCGACCCGATGCTGGCGAAAGAAGATTTTATCATTCATCGTCGTGACGGCTTGTTTGCCTATAATCTGGCGGTGGTGGTGGATGACCACGATCAGGGCGTGACTGAAATCGTACGTGGCGCAGACTTGATTGAACCGACGGTGCGGCAGCTATCGTTGTACCAACAGTTGGATTATCCGGCACCAGATTATGTGCATCTGCCGCTGGCGCTTAATACCGACGGCAATAAGCTCTCCAAGCAGAATCACGCACCGGCGCTGCCTGACGGCGATCCGCGAATCGTATTGGCACAGGCACTGGCGTTTCTGCGCCAGCCGCTGCCAACGCACTGGCGCGATCTTGACCGGGACGCCTTGCTCGCGTGGGCCATCTCGCACTGGTCGCTGACTACAGTTCCTGTCGAATCCGCCCTTATATCGCCGGAAATAACATCAGCATTCTCAAAGGGCTGAGGGTGAGCTATGATTAGCCGCTATTTTTTGTTGTACCGCTAATTTTTCAATGATTATCGAGGTGTATTATCTTTACCCGGGTAGCTAATTTTTGCCGCAAGGTACTGAATCGTGAGAATGAGCCAGCCAGGGCGGACAATCCGCCGCAAGCGATGACGGTCATTCCCCGTGACCAACATGCCATTTCACGCAGCGACATGAGTGAGAATGCGCTGAAAGTACTGTATCGCCTGAGCAAAGCGGGCTATGAGGCTTATCTGGTAGGCGGCGGCGTCCGCGACCTACTGTTGGGCAAAAAGCCCAAAGACTTCGATATTACCACCAACGCCACGCCGGAGCAGGTTCGCAAGTTATTCCGCAATTGCCGACTGGTGGGCCGCCGTTTTCGTCTGGCGCATGTCATGTTCGGCCCTGAGGTGATTGAAGTCGCCACATTCCGTGGTCACCACGAGCAGCATCAGGAACAGGAAACCAAAAATGCCGCCCAGCAAGGCCACAACGGTATGCTGCTGCGCGATAACATTTTCGGCACTATTGAAGAAGATGCGCAGCGGCGCGACTTCACCATCAACAGCCTCTATTACAGCATTGCCGACTTTACCGTACGTGACTATACCAATGGTCTGCATGATCTGCGTCAGGGATTGATTCGCCTGATTGGCGACCCGGAAACCCGCTACCGCGAAGATCCGGTTCGTATGCTGCGCGCCGTGCGTTTTGCCGCCAAACTCGGTATGCACATCAGCCCGGAAACCGCCGAGCCGATTCCTCGTCTGGCCTCATTGCTGCATGACATTCCGCCAGCGCGGTTGTTTGAAGAATCGCTGAAGCTCTTGCAGGCAGGTCACGGTTACCCCACCTACCAGCTGCTGTGTGAATACCAGTTGTTCCAGCCCCTGTTTCCGCTGATTAGCCGCTATTTCACCGCTAACCGCGAAAGCACGATGGAGCGGATGATAGTACAGGTGCTGAAAAACACCGATCAGCGTATCCAGAACGATATGCGCGTTAACCCGGCGTTTTTGTTCTCCGCCATGCTGTGGTATCCGCTGGTAGAACACGCTCAGAAACTGACGCAGGAGAGTGGGCTTGCCTACTTCGAAGCGTTTGCATTAGCTATGAACGACGTTCTCGATGAGCAGTGCCGCTCGCTGGCAATTCCCAAACGGATCACGTCGCTTGTGCGCGATATCTGGCAGTTGCAGTTGCGCCTGTCGCGTCGTCAGGGCAAACGCGCCTTTAAGCTGATGGAACACCCGAAATTCCGTGCCGCTTATGACCTGCTGTGCCTGCGTGCGGAGACCGAAAACCACCAGGAACTACAACGCCTGGCACAGTGGTGGGGAGAGTTTCAGGTCGCCGCACCGCCGCGCCAGCAAGCCATGTTGAACACACTGGATGACGGCCCGACGCCGCATCGTCGTTCACGCCGTCCGCGCAAGCGCCCAATCCATCGGGATAATGCCCGGTGATCCGCGTTTATCTGGCGCTGGGCAGTAACCTGTCTGAGCCATTGCAACAGGTGCGTGCAGCGCTCACGGCGCTGGACGCTATTGCGCATACCCGGCTGGTGCGCTGTTCGCCGTTTTATCGCAGCCGCCCGCTCGGCCCTCAGGATCAGCCTGATTATCTCAACGCCGTCGCCGAATTGCAGACCGGGTTGTCACCGGAGTCTTTACTGGACCACACCCAACGCATTGAGCAGGAACAAGGGCGGGTGCGCAAAGAACACCGTTGGGGACCACGTACTCTCGACCTGGATATTTTGCTGTTTGGCGACCTGACGCTACATACCGAGCGGCTCACGGTGCCGCACTACGACATGAAAAACCGCGAGTTTATGCTCTATCCGCTGGCGGAACTGGCGCCTGATCTGGTGTTTCCCGACGGCGAAGCACTGGCGACGCGGTTACACCAGGTGCCCCGCAACGGCCTGACGCTGTGGGATGAGCAATAACCGTTTTCCTTCTCCATCCCACCGGACACAATGCACGCTTGCCGCAGAATTCATACCAATCACTTGTTTTACCAATAGAAATAGATTGCTGTTCCTGATGTATGCCATCCATTAGAATGATTCACCCTTGAACTACCCTTGCGTTGACTCAGGAAGGTTGCCATGAAAGCGACGACGATTTCCCACCTGCGCCAGTGGAAACAGGAACAGAAAAAGTTCGCCACATTGACGGCTTACGATGCCAGCTTCGCCCAACTGTTTTATGAACAGGGAATTCGCGTCATGCTGGTGGGTGACTCTCTCGGTATGACCGTACAGGGCCACGACTCAACTCTGCCCGTTACCCTTGATGACATGGTGTACCACACCCGCTGCGTGCGACGCGGTGCGCCACATTGTCTGCTGTTATCCGACCTCCCCTTTATGGGGGCCGCCACGACGGAACACGCCTGCCAGCAAGCCGCTGAACTCATGCGCGCCGGTGCCAATATGGTCAAAATCGAAGGCGGCAGTTGGCTGGCGCCAACGGTGCGCATGTTGACTGAACGTGCCATCCCGGTGTGTGGACATCTGGGGCTGACCCCGCAGTCGGTCAATATCTTTGGCGGCTATAAAGTTCAGGGACGTGATGAAGCTGCCGCCAGCCTGTTGCTGGAAGACGCACTGGCGCTGGAGCAGGCAGGCGCTCAGCTACTGGTGTTGGAATGCGTGCCGGTTTCGCTGGCACAACGGGTAACGCAAGCACTCAGCATCCCGGTTATCGGCATCGGCGCAGGCAATGTCACCGATGGCCAGATTCTGGTGATGCACGACGCGCTTGGCGTGACCGGTGGGCATACGCCGAAATTCGCCCGCAACTTTATGGCGGCGGGGGATATCCGTGCGGCTATTCGTCTGTACGTGCAGGAAGTCGAACAGGGAACCTTTCCTGATGAGAAATACAGTTTTGTTTAACACAGGAGCAAGCGAGTGTTGATTATTGAAACGCCGGTGCTGCTGCGCCGTGAACTCCGCCGCTGGCGTCAGGATGGCAAACGCATCGCGCTGGTGCCTACCATGGGCAATCTGCATGACGGCCACCTGACGCTGGTGGACGAAGCCCGCTCACGGGCTGATATCGTCGTGGTCAGTATTTTTGTCAATCCGCTACAGTTTGACCGGGCGGACGATTTGGCCCGCTATCCACGAACCTTGCAGGAAGACTGCGAAAAGCTGACGCGCCGCGGGGTTGATTTGGTGTTTGCGCCAGCGCCGGACACCCTCTACCCTAATGGCCTACAACAGCAGACGTTTGTGGAAGTACCGGGGCTATCGCAGATACTGGAAGGTGCCAGCCGCCCTGGTCATTTTCGTGGCGTTGCTACCGTCGTCAGCAAGTTATTTAATCTGGTACAACCGGATGTCGCCTGTTTCGGCGAAAAAGATTATCAGCAACTGGCGTTGATCCGTCAGATGGTAGCCGACCTGGATTACGACATCAGCATCGTCGGCGTGCCTATCGTGCGCGCCAAAGACGGCCTGGCGCTCAGTTCACGTAACGGCTATCTCACCGCCGAAGAACGCCAACAGGCACCACAACTTCATCGCATCATGAACGACATGGTGGAGCAATTGTCCAGCGGTGATCGGCAAATTGATGATATGCTCGCCAGAGCATCAGAAGCGCTACGCCACGCCGGATTCACCCCCGATGAACTGTTTATCCGCGACGCGGCAACGTTGCAGCCACTGACAACCGACAGTACCCATGCCGTGGTATTGATGGCGGCCTGGCTGGGCAAAGCGCGCCTGATTGATAACCAGCAGGTAGATTTAACCACCTGATTTAACCAACCAGAGTGACAGACCGATGATTCGAACCATGCTGCAAGGTAAGCTGCACCGGGTAAAAGTAACCCAGGCAGATTTACATTATGAAGGGTCCTGCGCCATCGATCAGGATTTTATGGATGCCGCCGGTATTCTTGAATACGAAGCGATCGACATCTACAACGTGGACAACGGCCACCGTTTTTCCACTTACGCTATCGCCGCTGAACGCGGCTCCCGCATTATTTCCGTCAATGGCGCCGCCGCGCGTTGCGCCTGCGTCGGCGACAAGCTAATTATCTGCTCGTATGTGGAAATGCCGGATGAGCAGGCCCGCACGCATCATCCCAAAGTCGCCTATTTTGGCGACAATAATGAGCTGCAGCGTACCGCCAAAGCCATTCCGGTGCAGATTGCCTGAATTATTGCGCCGATAAAAAAAGCGAGACGACAACACCGTCTCGCTTCGCATCAAACGATAACAAACAGATTAACTGCGCAATCCGCGTCCCCGCTCAATCAGCCACCAGCTCAGCCCATAGAACACCACGATGAACGTCAGCAGCACAGCCAACGTCAGCAGCAACGGCACGTCATGAATACCCAGAAACCCGAAGCGGAAACCGCTGATCATATAAACGATCGGGTTAAGTTTGGATACCGTCTGCCAGAACGGCGATAACAACGACAGCGAATAGAACACACCACCCAGATAAGTCAGCGGCGTCAGCACGAAGGTGGGTATCAGGCTGATATCGTCAAAGGTTTTGGCAAACACCGCATTGATAAGCCCCGCCAGCGAAAACAGCATCGCCGTCAGCAACAAGGTCACCACCACCATCCACCAGGCATGAACCTGCAACGGCACAAAGCATAACGATACCGCCGTTACCAGCACGCCGACGCAAATGCCGCGCGCCATTCCGCCACCGACATAGCCGGCGATAATAATGTGCGTCGGCACCGGCGCTACCAGCAGTTCTTCGATATTGCGCTGGAATTTGGCGCTGAAAAATGACGACGCGACATTCGCATAGGCGTTGGTAATCACCGACATCATGATTAACCCCGGCACGATAAACTGCATGTAGCTAAAGCCATTCATCTCGCCGATTCGGTTGCCGATCAGGTTGCCGAAGATAACGAAATACAACGACATGGTGATCACCGGCGGCAGCAATGTCTGAATCCAGATCCGGGCGAAACGGTTGACCTCTTTGATCCAGATACTCTGCAACGCCACCCAATATAACCCCATCATGCTTTATCTCCGTTGTTATTGAGCAGAGCAACAAACAGTTCTTCCAGACGATTGGCCTTATTACGCATACTGAGAACCTGAATCCCCTGCGCGCTGAGCTGGCTGAAAATGCCGTTCAACCCCTGCTCTCTTCTGACATCCACTTCCAGCGTGGAAGTGTCCACCAACCGGTGCTGATAGCCTTCCAACCGCGGCAAGGCGCTCTTCGCCGCCAGATCGAAAATAAAGGTTTCTGATTGCAACTTGGCCAACAGCGCTTTCATTGAGGTGTTTTCCACCAATTGCCCAGACTGGATGATGCCGATATTGCGGCATAACATCTCCGCTTCTTCCAGATAATGGGTGGTCAAAATAATCGTCGTGCCCTGCCCATTAAGCTCTTTGAGAAATCCCCACATTGAACGCCGCAATTCAATGTCCACCCCGGCAGTCGGCTCATCAAGAATCAACAGTTTAGGTTCATGCATCAACGCACGCGCAATCATCAGCCGACGCTTCATGCCGCCGGACAACATACGCGCGCGTTCGTTACGTTTACCCCACAAATCAAGCTGGTTGAGGTATTTTTCGGCGCGTTGTACCGCTTCCTGCCGGGGAACGCCGTAGTAACCAGCCTGATTGACTACGATTTGCATCACAGTCTCAAACGGATTGAAGTTGAACTCCTGCGGCACTAACCCCAGTTGCCGTTTGGCGTTCACGATATCCCGGTCCAGATCGTGACCGAACACCTGAACGCTGCCGTCAGTTTTGTTAACCAGTGAACTAATGATGCCGATAGTGGTGGATTTACCCGCGCCGTTAGGTCCCAGCAGAGCATAAAAATCCCCCGCTTCGACGCGCAGGTCAATGCCGCGCAGGGCGCGAACGCCCCCTGGGTAAGTCTTGGTCACATTCGCCAATTCCAGTGCATATGTCATAGCTGAAAGCGTGCCTTATTATCAGTTGAGCGAGTCCTGGTCGGACCCAGTTTTCGATTTCAAAACCCCTGTGATTGCTCTATATTACCCTGCACCGCCCTTTTGTTGTTACAGGTCATTTACTTTCATGAAAACCATAGAAACGCTTATCGCCAATAACCAGCAATGGTCTGAAACGATAGTGAAAGAAGACCCTGATTATTTTGAGCGACTTGCATTAGCTCAGCGCCCTCGATTTCTGTGGATTGGCTGCTCTGACAGCCGCGTTCCCGCCGAAAGCCTGACCAGTCTTGAACCGGGTGAACTGTTCGTACACCGCAATGTCGCCAATCTGGTGATCCATACCGATCTTAACTGCCTGTCCGTCGTGCAGTATGCGGTTGAAGTGCTGGAAGTAGAACACATTATCATTTGCGGCCACTATGGATGCGGCGGTGTGCAGGCAGCGGTCGAAAATCCGGAACTGGGGTTGATCAACAACTGGCTGCTCCACATTCGTGACCTGTGGTATAAGCACAGCTCATTGCTGGGGGAATTGCCGCCCGAACAACGATTTAACAAACTGTGTGAAATCAATGTGGTGGAACAGGTGTACAACCTCGGCCACTCTACCATCATGCAGTCAGCCTGGAAACGCGGTCAGAAAGTGACGATTCATGGCTGGGTCTATGGGATTCAGGATGGGCGCTTGCGCGATCTGGAAGTCACCGCCACCAGCCGCGAAACGCTGGAGCAGCGTTATCGCCGTGCAGTTTCAGCGCTGTTTTAAACACACTGATTATTTTAAGCATACTGATTGTTTTAAAGACACTAATTAGCTTTAAACACCGCAGTATTAATCACGCCCATGCCATCATGGGCGTGATGTTATGAGTTATAGCGGGATGACCTTGCCGATAAACGGCAGGTGACGATAGTGCTGGGCATAGTCGATACCATACCCCACGACAAACTCATCAGGGATAGAAAAACCGACCCATTCCACCGGCACCGGAACTTCACGGCGTGACGGTTTATCCAGCAGTGTACAAATAGCCAGCGATTTCGGCTCGCGCAGTTGCAGAATTTCCCGCACTTTGCTTAACGTATTACCAGAATCGATAATATCTTCAACAATCAACACATCTTTGCCGCGGATATCCTCATCCAGATCCTTAAGGATTTTCACATCGCGGGTTGAATTCATACCACTGCCGTAGCTGGATGCGGTCATGAAATCGACTTCATGCGAATGGTCAATGGCACGACACAAATCGGCCATAAATACAAAAGATCCTCGCAATAACCCTACCAGCACCATGTCGCAGCTGCTATTGCGATAATGTTCGCTGATCTGTCGTCCAAGTTCAGTCACCCGCGCCCTGACCTCAAGCTCGGAGATCATGACTTCCACCGTATGTTTCATCATACTGACAACTCACAGAAAAAAGATATCCTGTATTGGCCGCAGTGGCCATACTCCAATGCTGACTCACAGTCAGGCTGTGCCGCATTTATCACGGCGCGCAGTATAACAGAAAGCCCGGAATCCCCCACGTATAGCGGAGAGAATATGACATCCTTATCGTCTTCAACGGCTGACAATGTCGTTACCTATAAAGTGAATGACCCTATTAACGTTGACCAGTTTATCCACCTGCTTAACCGAACCTCGCTCGGCCCAAGACGGCCTCTGGAGCAACGCGACACCCTCGTCGGCATGTTAACGCAAGCGGACTTACTGGTAACGGCATGGCGTGGCGATGAACTGGTGGGTGTGGCGCGCAGCGTAACGGACTATCACTTTTGCTGCTATCTGTCCGATCTGGCGGTGGATGAAGCTTTTCAGCATAACGGCATAGGCCAGCAGCTTATCGAACACACGATGCGGCAACTGAAACCGCAATGCCGTCTGATTCTGATTGCCGCCCCCCAAGCGGTGGATTACTACCCCAAAATCGGCTTTGAGGCGCATCCCAGCGCCTGGCACATTCTGGCGAGTGATTTTCTTGCGCTGAAAGGCTGAAACCAAACGTTTTATCTTGTGACGGAAATATCAACGTATTCACAAGAACGTGAGGATTTCGTTATCGCAGCATAAAATCGGGTAAAGCGGATTGCGCGGTATCAACAAAAGGTTTCTGATAGGCTTCGGCCAACCGAAACGAGGTGTAACATGACAGCACTAACGAAAACCTGCCGTACTGTGGCGCTGATTGCCGGTATTTCCCTGCTTTCGGCCTTGTCTGTGGCATCTGCCAATCCAGAAAACCCGGAACCGCGAGGACCAGACAGACAGGAGATAATGCCACCACCACCGGGGTTCCCACCGCCGCCTCCCAGATTACCACCACCACCAATACCTGCGCTTTATCAGGCGTCATTACAGACGACCGATCCCATATCGGCTGCCAATAAACTGGTTGCCAACATACCGCAAGGCAATGGTAAAACCTATGAAGTCAGCATCAGTGTGAGGGAAATCCCGCCAGAGCCGCGCCTTGAGCCGCCGGCGCCAAATGTAATCAGATAGTGTCACATAGCCCCGCAACAGGGAGTGAGGAGAAGAACAGCACGGCGTTGCACCAATGTTGAACAGGGATAAACAAAGCGGGCCTGACGCCCGCTAGTCCTGTGAATTTACCGTCGATTCAGGTGGGAACAGAACCGGTTGATCAGTGCGAATACTCAGCCGAACAGGTTGCCCCGGCTCAAACCAGTTGCCGCTTTGTACCTGAAGTTCCAGCTCACTGACCCGAACACGGTAAAAATTGCTGTTCCCCATAAATAGCCGATCTTCAATCACGCCCGGCCCATCTTCATCCAACGCCAGCGCAATCTCTTGTGGGCGAATCAACCAGTCATATTGCGCACCATGCGGCAATTTTAATGCCCTGGTTGCCTGATGTTCGCCAAGAAAACTCTGCCATTGTCTGTCGCCGCAGATCTTCACCGACAGATAATTGGCGTTCCCCATAAAACCAGCCACATAGCGATTAACCGGTCGGTAGTAAAGATCGGCGGAAAACCCTTGCTGCACAATGCCGCCGTCATGGATCAGAATCAGATGATCGGCAAAAGCAAAGGCATCCTCCCGGTCAGATGTCGCAAACAACGTGGCAATCCGGCGCTGCCGCAGAATTTGGCGTAGCTCGCTGATCAAACGGTAGCGAATTTGACTATCAACCGAAGAAAAAGGCTCATCCATCAGCAACAATTTAGGCTGGCACGCCAGCGCCCTGGCTATCGCCACCCGCTGATACTGTTCTTGAGAAAGCTCGTGAGGATAGCTACGGGTAAGGGTCTCTAGTTGCATCAATCCCACCACATCCATCGCCAGGGTACACACTTCTTCGGATGACTTACCGTGTAAACCGAAAGTGATGTTCCCCATAACCGTCAGGTGAGGAAACAGCACATCATCCTGAAACACCATCCCTACCGCTGCTGGCGATGTCTCGCCACCTTGCTCTGGAGACCCCACTTTCTGACCAGCGATCACTATTCGACCTTGTTGATGTGGCAGCAGACCCGCTATCGATTTCAGCAGTGTAGTTTTGCCATCACCACTTGCCCCTAACAGACAAACCATCTCCCCTTCATGCACGGAAAAATTCACATTCTCCAGCACGGAAAGTCGCGGGTAGCCGCAACTGAGTGAGGTTATCGCCAGAATCTCCGGGGTCGCCATAACTTACCTATCCTTCCATTCTCATCAATCGGGTTATCCCAAACAGCGGAATCATACCCACGCCCACCAACATCAGCGCAGGAGTTGCCACCAGCGGCAGTCGCTCATCCATCATAAAGCGAAACACGTAGGTTGCTATGGTTTCCACTTCAAACGGCTGCAGCAGTAGTGATGCATTCAGCTCACGCAAGCTTTCGGTAAACACCAGCAGCACCCCCACAATCAGGCAATGGCGCAACTGAGGCAGATAAACCCACAGCACTTGCTGTAAAGACGTGTAACCCAGCGACTGACTGACATGGTTCATTGCACGCGGCAGACGGGAGATGTGAATTTGTAACCGGTCAATCAGCAAGCAGCTAAAACGCATACAGTAGGCCAAAATCAGCACCAGTACCGAGCCAGCCCAAGGGTCATCCACCACGCCGCTGGTCGACGCACGCCAGGCATCCAGACCTAAAAACGGCACCAGCAACCCCATTCCCAGCGCGGTTGAGGGCAACAACCGATTGATATTGAGCCAACGCAGTGGGTTGCGATACGCCGGATTTCCCGTTGCCTGGAAATCAAACGAACACACAATCGCCAGCCCGATGACCATCAATGTGGCACAAGCAGCCGCCATAACACTGCTGGTCAATGCCAGCAAAAACGGCAAACTACAGAGCGGCGCTTCAGATAACATCGACCATCCCACCAGGCGACCGACCGGCACAACAAACGCAATCACGACCAGCGCACCGCCAAACAGCACGGTTAGAAAACACTGCCATCCGCGTAATACCGGCAGATCTTTCGGGCACACGCTACCGATTTTCTGGTAACGCAACTGACGTGCACGGCATCGACGCGCCTGAAACCAGATCAGGAACACCAGGGGTAACAACAACGACATTAACAGTGCCGCCGTACCGTGTTGTGCCTTGTCACGCCACAAATCCAGACCAGCCGTGGTAATAGTTTGCAAAGAAAAATAAGCAGAAATGCCGTAGTCACCCAGCGCTTCCGAGGCCATTAACACAACGCCAAGCGCGATAGCAGGCCGAGTCATGGGAAAAACGACACGCCAGAAAACCTGAGCATGGGTGTGATTCATCAACCGGGCAGCCTGCCGCAAGTTGACTGATTGTGACATCAACGCGGTACGCACCAGCAAATAAACATAAGGGAACAGCACCAGAGCCAGACAGAGACTGGCACACGTCACCATCCATACCTGCTGCCAGAATGTTTGGGGCACAATGTCCACATCAAATGATAAAGCGTAAAGCGTCTGCTTGACTGGCCCTTCATATCCCAACATGTCGCCATACACCGCCGCCAGTAAGTAGCCGGGCATCGCCAACGGCAATAGCAACGCCCGGTGCAGCCACACCTGACCCGTAAAACGGTAGTGTGACATTAGCCAGGCCAGCGGCAACGCGAACAACAGGCTGAAGATCACACAGCCCACCACCAGCATCAGCGAGTTCCTCCCATAAATGGGCAGAACATGCCATAACGCCAACACTGCATCGCCAGGAGTGGACAATGCCATCCCGATCATGGTTACAAGCGGGAACAAAAGGATTCCTGCTAACAGCACACTACTAATGCGCCAGATACCTGAAGTCATGAGAAATCGGTGAAATAAATTTAAACTGCACTATTAATATCAAAGCCAGACGCTGGCGTCATGGTATCAATCGCCGATAAATAGCTGGTAATTGTGCCATTGTACACACACTCCCTCTGTTTGCCCCATCCGGTGCAGCCCCCACCGATTGGTAATATCACGATGATCTGAATAAAACTTGAAATCCGGGCCGGTAACTGTGATAACGTCATCTGATAAAGTATGAAACAGGTTGAATTATGAAACATTCCGCGCTGGTGCTGCTCTTGCTCTCGTTGTTGGGCTTCTCCTCCGCCAGTAGGGCATTGAATGATTTTGAGGCTGAAGACCTCGCCGATCTGACCGCCGTTTTCGTTTATCTGAAAAACAACTGTGGTTACAAAGATCTTCCCAACGAGCAGATCCGCCGCGCACTCGTGACTTTTGCCCAGCAAAATCGCTGGGATCTCAGCAATTACAATCAGTTCGATATGATCGCCATCGGCGAAGCCAGCTACCGCGATCTGAGCGGCATCGCTATTCCCATCCCGAAAAAATGCCAGTCTCTGGCCCGAAATTCGCTCAGTTTACTCGCAAATACGCAATAAAGCGTAAAATCCTCTGTATTGCTTGAAATTTGACCGTGCAAGCGCCATGAGAGTTAGCTATCATATCGCGCCAATTTTCATGGCTGTTATCGCGGAGGAAGCCCTAACATGTCCCAGAAAGAAATTTGGTATGAAACGCTACATGCCAATTTTGGTCAGTATTTTTCGATAGAACAGGTGCTCTATCATGAAAAAACCGATCATCAGGATCTAATCATCTTCGAAAACGCTGCGCTGGGCCGGGTAATGGCGCTGGATGGCGTTGTACAGACCACCGAGCGCGACGAATTCATCTATCACGAAATGATGACCCACGTTCCGCTACTGGCTCATGGTAGCGCCAAACGCGTGCTGATCATCGGCGGCGGCGACGGCGGTATGCTGCGCGAAGTCTGTCGGCACCGTCACATTGAGCAGATCACCATGGTGGAAATCGACGCCGGCGTGGTGGCATTTTGTCGCCAGTATCTGCCTAATCACAGCGCTGGCGCTTACGATGACCCGCGCTTTCGTCTGGTAATTGATGACGGTGTTAATTTCGTCAATGCCTGCCAGGAAAAGTTCGATGTCATTATTTCCGACTGTACCGACCCCATCGGCCCTGGTGAAAGTTTGTTCACCTCTGATTTTTATCAGGGATGCGCACGCTGCCTGAATGATGGTGGGATCTTTGTCGCACAGAATGGCGTCAGCTTCCTGCAGCAGGATGAGGCGGTCAACAGCCATCAGAAGCTGAGCCACTACTTCAGTGACGTCAGTTTTTATCAGACAGCCATTCCGACTTACTACGGCGGAATCATGACCTTTGCCTGGGCTAGTAACAATCCGGCATTGCGTGCCATCGATCAAAATAGCCTGCAACAGCGGTTTGACTCATCAGAAATTACATGCCGTTATTACAATCCGGCCATTCATATCGGCAGCTTTGCCCTGCCACAATATTTACTGAATGCCCTGTCAGCCGCCCGCTGAGCATCGGCATCCATAAGGGGGTGAATTAAATTGCAAAAGCTGAAACTACATGGCTTTAACAATCTGACCAAGAGCCTGAGTTTTTGTATCTACGATATCTGTTACGCTAAAACGCCAGCTGATCGCGATGGCTATATTGCGTACATTGACGAGCAGTACAATGCGAACCGTCTGACAGAAATCCTGAGTAAAACCTGTTCCATCATCGGCGCTAATGTTCTGAATATTGCCCGACAGGATTATGAACCCCAGGGTGCCAGCGTCACCATTCTGGTCAGCGAAGAACCCATGGACCCCCGCGATGTGGATACCTCCGAACACCCTGGTCCGCTGCCGAACTCCGTCGTCGCGCACCTCGACAAAAGCCATATCTGTGTGCACACCTATCCGGAAAGCCACCCTGGCGGTGGTCTGTGCACCTTTCGCGCCGATATCGAGGTGTCCACCTGCGGTGTCATTTCACCGCTCAAGGCGCTTAACTATCTGATCCATCAGTTAGAATCGGACATCGTGACCATTGACTACCGTGTGCGCGGTTTTACGCGCGACATTAACGGCGTCAAGCATTTCATCGACCATAAAATTAACTCGATTCAAAATTTCATGTCTGACGACATGAAATCGCTCTATCATCTGATGGACGTGAATGTTTACCAGGAAAATATTTTTCACACCAAAATGTTGCTGAAGGATTTCGACCTGAAGCACTACTTGTTTAACGTCAGTCCTGAAGAGTTAAGCGCCGAAGAGCGCAAGCGCATCACTGACTTACTGTATCGAGAAATGCAGGAAATCTATTACGGTAGAAACATCGCAACCGTATGAGCAGCGACCTGAGGGCATTCGCCCTCAGGCTTTAGCAGTCGAATTTTCTTGTTTTCCTACCAGATAGACCTGAATCACTATTCGGAGAAAAAAAGTAATTTTAGGCGTTCCGTAGACGAAAAAGCCCTGAACCAGTTGATTCAGGGCTTCAAAATGATTGGCGGTGCGGACGGGACTCGAACCCGCGACCCCCGGCGTGACAGGCCGGTATTCTAACCGACTGAACTACCGCACCGCGCTGTGCTCATTGAGCGAGGTGAATACTACGGCCCGTCATCGATTGCGTCAACGCTTTTTATCACTAACCGCTTCTGTTTGCTTACATTTTCAGCGCGGCGCTGATTTTGTCATCAATGGCTCACCACTCAATTACGCCACAGGCAGCTACCGCCTTTTTTCATAATCAAATCCAGCCTTTGCTCATGCGCCACCAGCTCTTCGTCACTGGCATATAACACAGTCAGAGCCGATGCCGGGCGCGAAATACGCTGAATGGTTTCTGTTTGCACCGCCTGCTGCTGGCCCTCCGCTTCCATCGAAAAAGCCAGTGACGTTTGACCACCGGTCATCGCCAGATAAACTTCAGCCAGAATCTCGGCATCTAGCAACGCGCCATGCAGCGTACGCTTGCTGTTATCTATCTGGTAACGATCGCACAATGCATCCAGGTTATTACGCTTACCTGGAAATAAGCGGCGTGCCATCAGCAGGCTATCAGTGATGGTACAGAAGGTTTCAGTTTTCGGGATATCACGCCCAAGCAGCCGAAACTCATAGTCCATAAAGCCGATATCGAACGATGCGTTATGAATCACTAATTCCGCACCGCGGATAAAATCGAGAAAATCATCGGCAACATCAGCATAAGTCGGCTTATCAGCCAAAAATTCATCGCTAATACCATGAACCTTATAGGCTTCCGGATCGACCAGACGGTCTGGTCGAAGATAAACATGGAAGTGGCGTCCGGTCAGGCGACGGTTCACGACTTCGACCGCACCAATCTCAATAATCTTGTGCCCTTCATAGTGAACCCCCAGCTTGTTCATACCGGTGGTTTCCGTATCAAGAACGATTTGTCGTGTAATTGCAGTGCTCATCAGTTTCGTTTATGTCAGACTTATGCTTTTGACCATGAATAAGAGTCTACCAGAGATGCTAAAACAGGTTGAGATTTTCACTGACGGTTCCTGTCTCGGCAATCCTGGCCCAGGTGGATACGGGGTACTTTTGCGCTACAAGCAGCACGAAAAAACACTGAGCGCAGGCTACCGGCTAACCACTAACAACCGGATGGAACTGATGGCGGCGATCATCGCACTAGAAAGCCTGACCTCTCCTTGTGATGTTACACTCAGTACCGATAGCCAATATGTCCGCCAGGGGATTACCAGTTGGATTCACAACTGGAAAAAGCGCGGCTGGAAAACTGCGGAGAAAAAGCCAGTAAAAAACATCGATCTATGGCAACGGCTGGATAAAGCCATTCAGCGCCATACCCTGCACTGGCAATGGGTCAAAGGCCATGCGGGTCATCCTGAGAATGAACGCTGCGATGAACTGGCCCGCCAGGCTGCCAACGCACCAACCCTTGATGACACCGGCTATCAGCCAGAGTAGCCTAAACCGTAACGAATCAATCATCTGACAAGCCGTCAATCATGCCAGGAACGATAACTTTTCGTCGCCCCCACCGGGCGATTCAATGGTGACTTTCTTAGCAAGGTTTTGGTCGGCGTCATCGTCAGCGGAATCGTACGTTTACGCGCGACGATCAGATTCAGGCACCCCAGCAATGGCAGCGTATTGTTCCACTTGCCCTGTTCTGGCTGGCGCCAGGGCAAAACCTGAAAACTTTTGTGATGTACAATCTCGTAATTGAGCAAGCTCAGCCAGTCCATCACCCGCATTTGGCTGAACATTCTGCTGCAATATGGCTGGCGTTGACGCATACCGGGAACTAAACGCCCCAACCCTACCAGACTCACAGGGTTGAAACCGCTGATAATGATCCAACCATCGTTAATCAAAATCCGATCAACTTCGCGCACAATCCGATGAGGATCTGCGGAGTAAGCCAGCACATGGGCAAGCAAACAGGCATCTACCGATTTCTCGATAAACGGTAATTGATAGGGTTCAGCAATAACATGTGCCTGCGGCTCACGACTAACGTTCACCTGATGTGGAATGGTACACATTTGACTATCAATCTCAGTGCTTAATCCCCCGATTTTCAGCAAATGAAACCCAAATATCCGGCTCCACCAAGGGTCAAGCACCCTATTCAAAGTATGAAGATAGTACTCTCCCCAGGGTATCGCCTTCCAGTTGTCAGGCGCCACGATCTTCTGAGATGTTTGTGCTGGCTTCATGCTCTAGAATCTTCCGCAAGCTAATCGCAAAAATGAGGATACAGTATGGATCTTATCAGTGTACCTGCCTTCAAAGACAACTATATCTGGCTACTGGCCAATGATGAAAAGCAATGTGTGGTTGTTGATCCTGGAGAGGCAGCCCCCGTATTACAGGCACTGAAAAACTACGGACTCTTACCCGCCGCCATTCTGTTGACCCATCATCACAACGACCACACTGACGGCGTGCGGCAACTGAAGGATCACTATCCTGACATACACGTTTACGGCCCATCAGAAACCAAGCAATGCGGCGTGACACATACAGTGCAAGAAGGAGACACGATTACTGCTGTTGGCTCGGAATTTTCTATTTTTTTCGTACCCGGACACACTACAGGACATATCGCATATTATAGCCATCCATATCTATTCTGTGGCGATACCTTATTTTCTGCCGGATGTGGTCGCATTTTTGAAGGTACAGCACAACAGATGTTCGAATCATTGATCAAGTTGGCTGATTTACCTGATGAAACCCAAGTATGTTGTGCGCACGAATACACATTATCGAATCTGGAGTTCGCTCACCATATTTGGCCAGAAGATATGGATATTCATGATTATCTACTTAAAATCAGACAATTACGTGAAAAAGGAGAATCATCCCTCCCTTCCACACTAGGGCAGGAACGGAGAATAAATATTTTTTTACGTTATCATGACGTTGATTTAAAAAGAAAATTGTCCATTAACTCGGACACCAAGGGGGATTGGCACATTTTTGCGCACTTACGCGCTCTGAAAGACCAATTTTAACGGTTTTTGTTGTACTGAATTGCCAATCAAAGTATGATTGCCTGTCTTTTAAGCAACTATTGACACAGATATGAAGACTAAAGCGATACTTATCGCCTCAGTCGTGTTGACGGGTTGTCAGGTGCCGCCTAATGACACTTCTCAACCCAGGCAACATGCACAGAGTCTGTCTTCGGCAGGTCAAGGTGAAGCAGGAAAGTACACAGATGGTCGAGAGACCGGCGCGCGATGGCTGGATGATGATAGCATCGCACAACGAGATCTGTGGAACTTCATTGGCGACGAGCTGAAGATGGAGGTTCCGGAGAATACCCGGATCCGCGAACAGAAACAGCGTTACTTAAAAAATAAGAGCTATCTCCACGATGTAACATTACGGGCAGAGCCGTACATGTACTGGATAGTCGGGCAGATTAAAGAACGTAAGATGCCGATGGAACTGGTACTGCTACCCATAGTGGAGAGCGCTTTTGACCCAAACGCCAGATCAGCATCCAACGCCGTAGGGCTTTGGCAGATTGTTCCTGGCACCGGGCGCAATTACGGGTTAAAACGTACCCAATGGTATGATGGGCGTCGTGATGTTGTTGCCTCCACGACCGCTGCACTGGATATGATGCAGCGTCTTAACCGTATGTTTGACGGCGACTGGTTATTAACCGTAGCTGCCTACAATGCGGGTGAAGGGCGAATCATGCAAGCGGTGAAAGCGAATAAAGCGAAAGGCCGTCCAACTAACTACTGGGCGCTGGCGTTGCCATACGAAACGTCAACCTATGTGCCCAAGATGTTGGCGCTAAGCGATATTCTCAAGCACAGCAGAAAGTACGGAGTTGAGTTGCCTAAACCTAACGAAAACCGAGCGTTGGCAAGGGTCGACTTAGGTCAGCAGATGGAATTGACACAAGCAGCCGAACTGGCGGGTTTATCTGTCACCAAGCTCAAGAGTTACAACACGGGTTACACACGTGATGTCACTGCGCCTAACGGACCGCATTACATTATGATACCCAAGTCTCATGTGGGACAGTTGAAAGACTCGCTGGCTGATGGTGATATTGCATCCATACAACCGGCTAAATCTGTAAAACCGGCAGGCACGACTCGCTCTGTAGGGTACAAGGTTCGCACTGGTGATACATTATCCAGTATCGCTAAGCGAATGAATGTTCGTACTCAGGATCTGCAACACTGGAACCACCTCAAGAGCAACGCGCTGAAAGTGGGTCAGACATTGCAAGTTGCCAAGGTAACAACACCCGTGACGGCAGGTGTTGTTGCAAAAAACAAATCGAACTCGATCATTTATCAAGTTCGTAAAGGTGACTCGCTGGCAAGTATTGCCAAACGTCACGGTGTTAACATTGCTGATGTCATGCGCTGGAATACGGTTATCAGAGATGCCAATCTTCAACCTGGAGATCGGCTGACACTGTATGTCACCAGAAGAGAATCACCAGATTCCTGATACTGATAAAATAAAAACCGCCATCCAGGCGGTTTTTTTATTAGTGCAAGTGTAGAGTTCAAGCAACATCAAACTCCACCAGCAAAGGATTGTGATCAGATGCATTAGTAACCAGTACCGACGAATTCGTCACGTCCAACTCGCGATAAAAAACAAAATCCAATGGCCGACCAAACGTCCGACGTCGTTGATCGTCGGAAAATAACACTTCATCAAGTCCCATTCGCTGGACAAACCGATAAAGCGCGCTGACCCTAGGTCGACTCCAGGCATTAAAGTCTCCCGCCATAATCACCGGTCCCTGGTGACGTTTCAATTGCTCACCAATGGTTTCAAGTTGATTAATATACGCCTCTACTCCGAGGCTGAAATTAACAGCATGGATATTTATGGCCATTAACAAGCGTCCATTTCTCAACGAATACACCGTGATCAGTGCTGATTTAGCCAGACGAATTAATGGCTCTCGTTCACGTAGCGGAAAGCAGTACATCGGCTGAGCGGAAGATAGTGTCATCACCCCCGAAGGATGAGGTGGAAGTGCGAAAGCAGGCACCTGATCAGCATAAAGATAGTGTGTGGTGGCAAAGCGAATCAGTTCGGGGGTAGATTGCGCTTCCTGCAATAACATCAGCTGTGTGTTTTCACCAAAATGCTTCAGAACAGAAAGCCAGTTTGTACGCTGTTGCTTAAAAATATTCCACACCATGATCCGCAAGAAACCCTCTGTTGCTATCAGAGGAGCTGAAAATGCAGACTGCTGTTTTAAATAATGCATTGCCGAAGGCTGAAAAATACGCTCAACCGGTTGCCCGGCAACGTACCTTATTGCATAGGTTTTCTTGTGCACATTGTTCCTGCTATACCAGTGAACTATTAATCGTTATAGGGTTTTTATCTTCGCGTTTCAATGGGTGCAAGCAGCAAGATAGATGAGAAATATGGAATAACAATGAAATCGTAGACAATACAACTGATGGCAAGTAAGAATAGGTTCATCAACGGTTTCAAAAGCGAAAAGCCCTGAGCTTATGCTCAGGGCTTTATATGTTGGCGGTGCGGACGGGACTCGAACCCGCGACCCCCGGCGTGACAGGCCGGTATTCTAACCGACTGAACTACCGCACCACCGATTCTGTATGTTATCGAAGAGGTCATTTCGATAACCGGTGCTTCTTACACCACAATTTGATGCCTGGCAGTTCCCTACTCTCGCATGGGGAGACCCCACACTACCATCGGCGCTACGGCGTTTCACTTCTGAGTTCGGCATGGGGTCAGGTGGGACCACCGCGCTCTCGCCGCCAGGCAAATTCTTTCAACGTCTTTCAACGTCATCATCCTTTATGTCGCCGTGTGCTCTCTGTTTGCCGCACACCACGCCATCCAATCCTCGAACAAGCTGACTCGACTTTCCGTCTCTCTCTCCAAAACACCTTCGGTGTTGTAAGGTTAAGCCTCTCGGGTCATTAGTACTGGTTAGCTCAACGTATCACTACGCTTACACACCCAGCCTATCAACGTCCTCGTCTCGAACGTCCCTTCCGGGGAATCACGTTCCCAGGGAAGACTCATCTCGGGGCAAGTTTCCCGCTTAGATGCTTTCAGCGGTTATCTCTTCCGCACGTAGCTACCGGGCAGTGCCATTGGCATGACAACCCGAACACCAGCGGTGCGTTCACTCCGGTCCTCTCGTACTAGGAGCAACCCCCCTCAATCTTCCAACGCCCACGGCAGATAGGGACCGAACTGTCTCACGACGTTCTAAACCCAGCTCGCGTACCACTTTAAATGGCGAACAGCCATACCCTTGGGACCTACTTCAGCCCCAGGATGTGATGAGCCGACATCGAGGTGCCAAACACCGCCGTCGATATGAACTCTTGGGCGGTATCAGCCTGTTATCCCCGGAGTACCTTTTATCCGTTGAGCGATGGCCCTTCCATTCAGAACCACCGGATCACTAAGACCTGCTTTCGCACCTGCTCGAGCCGTCACTCTCGCAGTCAAGCTAGCTTATGCCTTTGCACTAACCTCCTGATGTCCGACCAGGATTAGCTAACCTTCGTGCTCCTCCGTTACGCTTTGGGAGGAGACCGCCCCAGTCAAACTACCCACCAGACACTGTCCCCGGCCCGGATTACGGGCCCAGGTTAGAACATCAAACATTAAAGGGTGGTATTTCAAGGTCGGCTCCATGCAGACTGGCGTCCACACTTCACAGCCTCCCACCTATCCTACACATCAAGGTTCAAGGTTCAGTGTCAAGCTATAGTAAAGGTTCACGGGGTCTTTCCGTCTTGCCGCGGGTACACTGCATCTTCACAGCGAGTTCAATTTCACTGAGTCTCGGGTGGAGACAGCCTGGCCATCATTACGCCATTCGTGCAGGTCGGAACTTACCCGACAAGGAATTTCGCTACCTTAGGACCGTTATAGTTACGGCCGCCGTTTACCGGGGCTTCGATCAAGAGCTTCTCCTTACGGATAACCCCATCAATTAACCTTCCGGCACCGGGCAGGCGTCACACCGTATACGTCCACTTTCGTGTTTGCACAGTGCTGTGTTTTTATTAAACAGTTGCAGCCAGCTGGTATCTGCGACTCCCGTCAGCTCCATCCGCAAGGGACTTCACCCACAGGAGCGTGCCTTCTCCCGAAGTTACGGCACCATTTTGCCTAGTTCCTTCACCCGAGTTCTCTCAAGCGCCTGAGTATTCTCTACCTGACCACCTGTGTCGGTTTGGGGTACGATTGAATGTCACCTGATGCTTAGAGGCTTTTCCTGGAAGCAGGGCATCTGTCACTTCAGCACCGTAGTGCCTCGTCATCACGCCTCAGTGTTCACAGCAGACCGGATTTGCCTGGTCCACCCACCTGCACGCTTAAACCGGGACAACCGTCGCCCGGATGACATAGCCTTCTCCGTCCCCCCTTCGCAGTCACACCCAGTACAGGAATATTAACCTGTTTCCCATCGACTACGCTTTTCAGCCTCGCCTTAGGGGTCGACTCACCCTGCCCCGATTAACGTTGGACAGGAACCCTTGGTCTTCCGGCGTGCGGGTTTTTCACCCGCATTATCGTTACTTATGTCAGCATTCGCACTTCTGATACCTCCAGCAGACCTCACAGTCCACCTTCAACGGCTTACAGAACGCTCCCCTACCCAACGAACGTATCCCTAAGCCAACTCGACGTTGTGGACGCATTGACGTCGCGTCGCTCCGTCAATCGTCATTCAACTCCGCAAAGTTGTCTTGGGTGATACGTTCGCTGCCGCAGCTTCGGTGCATGGTTTTAGCCCCGTTACATCTTCCGCGCAGGCCGACTCGACCAGTGAGCTATTACGCTTTCTTTAAATGATGGCTGCTTCTAAGCCAACATCCTGGCTGTCTGGGCCTTCCCACATCGTTTCCCACTTAACCATGACTTGGGGACCTTAGCTGGCGGTCTGGGTTGTTTCCCTCTTCACGACGGACGTTAGCACCCGCCGTGTGTCTCCCGTGATAACATTCTTCGGTATTCGCAGTTTGCATCGGGTTGGTAAGCCGGGATGGCCCCCTAGCCGAAACAGTGCTCTACCCCCGAAGATGACTTCACGAGGCGCTACCTAAATAGCTTTCGGGGAGAACCAGCTATCTCCCGGTTTGATTGGCCTTTCACCCCCAGCCACAAGTCATCCGCTAATTTTTCAACATTAGTCGGTTCGGTCCTCCAGTTAGTGTTACCCAACCTTCAACCTGCCCATGGCTAGATCACCGGGTTTCGGGTCTATACCCTGCAACTTAACGCCCAGTTAAGACTCGGTTTCCCTGCGGCTCCCCTATGCGGTTAACCTTGCTACAGAATATAAGTCGCTGACCCATTATACAAAAGGTACGCAGTCACACCCTAAAGGTGCTCCCACTGCTTGTACGTACACGGTTTCAGGTTCTCTTTCACTCCCCTCGCCGGGGTTCTTTTCGCCTTTCCCTCACGGTACTGGTTCACTATCGGTCAGTCAGGAGTATTTAGCCTTGGAGGATGGTCCCCCCATGTTCAGACAGGATACCACGTGTCCCGCCCTACTCATCGAACTCACGACCTGTGCACCTTCGTGTACGGGACTCTCACCCTGTATCGTGCGACTTTCCAGACGCTTCCACTGACACACAAGCCGATTCAGGTTCTGGGCTCCTCCCCGTTCGCTCGCCGCTACTGGGGGAATCTCGGTTGATTTCTTTTCCTCGGGGTACTGAGATGTTTCAGTTCCCCCGGTTCGCTTCATTAACCTATGAATTCAGTTAATGATAGTGTGACGAGTCACACTGGGTTTCCCCATTCGGGTATCGTCGGGTATAACGGCTCATATCACCTTGCCGACGCTTTTCGCAGATTAGCACGCCCTTCATCGCCTCTGACTGCCTAGGCATCCACCGTGTACGCTTAGTCGCTTAACCTCACAACCCGAAAGTGTCTCGGGATATGAGTATGTTGAGAGACTCGAACAACACATGAATTCTTACTCACATGCCGTCGTTTCAATTTTTCAGCTTGTTCCGGATTGTTAAAGAGCAGATAACATAAACCTGACTATTGCTAATCAGTTTTAGGTTAGCGTTGACCGTGCCTTTCACCCACTGTCCGTCATTCTGGCGTCCCCTAGGGGATTCGAACCCCTGTTACCGCCGTGAAAGGGCGGTGTCCTGGGCCTCTAGACGAAGGGGACATCACTTGTCAGCTTCGCAAGACGCTGTTGACTCTTTCTTATCATCAGACAATCTGTGTGGACACCACGCAGGCACTTCTACTCGGTAAGGAGGTGATCCAACCGCAGGTTCCCCTACGGTTACCTTGTTACGACTTCACCCCAGTCATGAATCACAAAGTGGTAAGCGCCCTCCCGAAGGTTAAGCTACCTACTTCTTTTGCAACCCACTCCCATGGTGTGACGGGCGGTGTGTACAAGGCCCGGGAACGTATTCACCGTAGCATTCTGATCTACGATTACTAGCGATTCCGACTTCATGGAGTCGAGTTGCAGACTCCAATCCGGACTACGACGTACTTTATGAGGTCCGCTTGCTCTCGCGAGGTCGCTTCTCTTTGTATACGCCATTGTAGCACGTGTGTAGCCCTACTCGTAAGGGCCATGATGACTTGACGTCATCCCCACCTTCCTCCGGTTTATCACCGGCAGTCTCCCCTGAGTTCCCACCCGAAGTGCTGGCAACAAAGGATAAGGGTTGCGCTCGTTGCGGGACTTAACCCAACATTTCACAACACGAGCTGACGACAGCCATGCAGCACCTGTCTCAGAGCTCCCGAAGGCACAACCGCATCTCTGCAGTCTTCTCTGGATGTCAAGAGTAGGTAAGGTTCTTCGCGTTGCATCGAATTAAACCACATGCTCCACCGCTTGTGCGGGCCCCCGTCAATTCATTTGAGTTTTAACCTTGCGGCCGTACTCCCCAGGCGGTCGATTTAACGCGTTAGCTCCGGAAGCCACGGTTCAGGACCACAACCTCCAAATCGACATCGTTTACAGCGTGGACTACCAGGGTATCTAATCCTGTTTGCTCCCCACGCTTTCGCACCTGAGCGTCAGTCTTCGTCCAGGGGGCCGCCTTCGCCACCGGTATTCCTCCAGATCTCTACGCATTTCACCGCTACACCTGGAATTCTACCCCCCTCTACGAGACTCCAGCCTGTCAGTTTTGAATGCAGTTCCCAGGTTGAGCCCGGGGATTTCACATCCAACTTAACAGACCGCCTGCGTGCGCTTTACGCCCAGTCATTCCGATTAACGCTTGCACCCTCCGTATTACCGCGGCTGCTGGCACGGAGTTAGCCGGTGCTTCTTCTGCGGGTAACGTCAATGAACAGACGTATTAAGCCTGCCCCCTTCCTCCCCGCTGAAAGTGCTTTACAACCCGAAGGCCTTCTTCACACACGCGGCATGGCTGCATCAGGGTTTCCCCCATTGTGCAATATTCCCCACTGCTGCCTCCCGTAGGAGTCTGGACCGTGTCTCAGTTCCAGTGTGGCTGGTCATCCTCTCAGACCAGCTAGGGATCGTCGCCTAGGTGAGCCTTTACCCCACCTACTAGCTAATCCCATCTGGGCACATCCGATGGCAAGAGGCCCTAAGGTCCCCCTCTTTGGTCTTGCGACGTTATGCGGTATTAGCTACCGTTTCCAGTAGTTATCCCCCTCCATCAGGCAGTTTCCCAGACATTACTCACCCGTCCGCCGCTCGTCACCCAAGGAGCAAGCTCCTTTGTGCTACCGCCCGACTTGCATGTGTTAGGCCTGCCGCCAGCGTTCAATCTGAGCCATGATCAAACTCTTCAATTTAAAGTTTGATGTGTTTTCCGAAGAAAACCGTGCTCAAAGAATTTACTGTTACTTCGTAATGAATTAACTGTTGTCACTCTTCAAGACTTTCACTAAATAGTTTTAGTGAAGTGTCCTGCGAGTGCCCACACAGATTGTCTGATTGATTGTTAAAGAGCAGTGCGACCGGCCTGAGCCTGCTGTCGCGAGGTGGCGTATACTACGCTTTCCTCATGAAGTGTCAACGATTATTTTCGCTTTCTCTTCCTGACACCGCGCTGCGTTGCCGCTGTCGCCGTGTCAGTGGAGGCGCATTATAGGGATCCGAACGGGTTACACAACCACTTTTTCGATCTTTTTTTCCGTTCGCACGTTTTTCCACCCTTACGGCTATTTTCCATGCTGTTTTATCGTCTTAGGCAGGTCTACCAGGCTATCAATTACCCAATCAGCCAGTTTTTCACCTTCTTCAGTTACCGGCTTACCCGTTTTTACCAGGACTTTGGTTCCCACTCCTGCCGCCTGTGCCGCCTGCATATCTTCCATTTTGTCGCCTACTATATAGGAAGCAGCCATATCAATATGCAGATGACGCTGCGCGGAGAGGAACATGCCAGGCTGAGGCTTACGACAGTCACATTGTTGGCGGTACTCCCCTTCACCGGCATCAGGGTGATGCGGACAATAATAGATACCATCCAAATCAACACCACGATCGGCCAGTGACCAGTCCATCCATTCGGTAAGCTGCATGAACTGGTCTTCAGTAAACTTGCCTCTGGCAATCCCCGACTGGTTAGTTACCAGCACCAGGGCAAAGCCCATTTTTTTAAGTTCATACAGGGCATCAATCACCCCATCAATAAACTGAAACTGATCGATTTCATGGACATAGCCATGATCGACATTAATAGTACCGTCGCGGTCGAGAAAAATTGCTGGAACGCTATTCGCCACTTACCTTTGCTCCTGATGGCATAAATTGTGCTTAGTATTGCATGTTTTCATCATAAGGGAGAATGCCATCCTTGCGGGATCTTGATTGACTTAGACGTCTAGACGCCTTAACATCCCCTTCACATTGGGTCGGAACATCACGGCTCCTAAATCCGGCCATCGTCATTCTTGATAAAACTTATGATTGAACTGATTAATATTACAAAGGTTTTTCAGCAAAAGGAACGCGTCGTCACCGCGCTTGATGATGTGACATTACGTGTTCCTGCTGGCCAGATTTATGGCGTAATTGGCGCATCGGGCGCAGGTAAAAGCACCTTGATTCGTTGCGTGAATCTTCTGGAAAGACCGACTCAGGGGAAAGTACTTATCGACGGGAAAGATCTGATGAGCCTGTCGGGAAGCCAATTGACGCGTACCCGCCGCCAAATCGGGATGATTTTCCAACATTTCAATTTGTTATCTTCACGTACCGTATTCGGCAACGTGGCGCTGCCGTTAGAACTGGATAACACGCCAGCATCTGAAATCAAGCAGCGAGTGCATCAGTTGCTGGATTTGGTCGGACTGGCCGAAAAGCATGATGCCTACCCAGCCAATCTGTCTGGAGGGCAAAAACAACGCGTTGCTATTGCTCGTGCGCTGGCAAGCAATCCCAAAGTATTGCTGTGCGATGAGGCCACCAGCGCGCTGGACCCAGCCACCACGCGTTCTATTCTTGAATTACTGAAAGATATTAATCGTCGACTGGGCCTGACCATTCTACTGATTACGCATGAGATGGATGTGGTCAAGCGTATTTGTGACCAGGTGGCAGTTATCAGTGACGGAAAGCTGATTGAGCAAGATACGGTAAGCGAGGTGTTCTCACACCCGAAAACGCCGCTGGCGCAGAAGTTCATCCAGTCCACTCTACATCTGGATATTCCAGATGACTATCAGCAACGGCTATCAACGACGCCTCGTCAGGATAGCGTGCCGCTGCTGCGAATGGAATTTACCGGTCAGTCGGTTGACGCACCGTTACTGTCCGAAGTGGCCCGGAAATTCAACGTCAACAACAACATCATCAGTGCGCAGATGGATTATGCCGGCGGCGTTAAATTCGGCATCATGCTGGCCGAAATGCACGGGCAGGAAACCGACACTCAGGCAGCTATCGCATTTTTGCAGCAACATCATGTCAATATTGAGGTATTGGGTTATGTCTGAAGCCATGATCTGGTTGCTTGCCCGCGGCGTATGGGAAACCGTAGTTATGACTTTCGTTTCCGGCTTTTTCGGCTTTGTGCTGGGTTTGCCTATCGGCGTGCTTTTGTACATCACCCGGCCAGGGCAGATTATCGCCAACCCCAAGCTCTACCGCAGTATTTCCGCTCTGGTAAATATTTTCCGTTCGATCCCCTTCATTATTTTATTAGTGTGGATGATTCCGTTCACACGGATAATTGTAGGAACCGCGATTGGCTTACAGGCTGCGATTGTACCGTTGACGGTAGGTGCAGCGCCGTTTATCGCCCGTATGGTAGAAAACGCCCTGCTGGAAATTCCAACCGGATTGATTGAGGCGGCACGTGCGATGGGCGCTACCCCGATGCAGATTATCCGTAAGATTCTGCTCCCCGAAGCACTGCCCGGTCTGCTCAATGCCGCGACGATTACCTTGATTACGTTGGTAGGTTATTCAGCCATGGGCGGTGCGGTCGGTGCCGGTGGTCTGGGGCAGATCGGCTATCAGTATGGTTATGTCGGCTATAACGCTACCGTGATGAATACCGTCCTGGTCCTGCTGGTGGTGCTGGTTTATCTCATTCAATTCGTTGGTGACAGGGCTGTTCACGCGGTTACCCACAAATAACGGGAATTATCATCGCGTCTGTTATTCTTCTATTCTTTGATGCAGGTTAAAACATTAAACAGAGGTAAAAAATGGCAATTAAATTGAAATCTCTCGCTGCTGTTGGTGCGTTGATTGGTGCGCTGGCACTGGCGGGATGCGGTCAGGAGCAGAAAAACCCTAACCACATTAAAGTCGGCGTCATTGTTGGCGCCGAACAGCAGGTGGCAGAAGTCGCGCAGAAAGTAGCCAAGGAAAAATACGGTCTGGATGTTGAACTGGTTACCTTTAATGACTACGTGCTGCCGAACGAAGCGCTGAGCAAAGGCGATATTGATCTGAACGCCTTCCAACACAAACCGTATCTTGACCAACAGATCAAAGATCGCGGCTACAAGCTGGTGTCTGTCGGCAACACTTTTGTGTATCCGATCGCAGGTTACTCAAAAAAAATAAAATCACTGAATGATCTGCAAAATGGCGCTCAAATCGCCCTGCCAAACGACCCAACTAACCTTGGCCGTTCACTACTGCTGCTGCAGAAAGTGGGATTGATCAAACTGAAAGACAATGTTGGCCTGTTACCGACCGCGCTGGATGTGATTGAAAACCCGAAAAACCTGAAACTGGTCGAACTGGAAGCCCCGCAATTGCCACGTTCTCTGGATGACGATCAGATTGCTCTGGCCATCATCAATACCACCTACGCGAGCCAGATCAACCTGACCCCAACCAAAGACGGCTTGTTCGTGGAAGCAAAAGACTCGCCGTATGTTAACCTGCTGGTTGCACGTGAAGACAACAAAGACGCCGAAAACGTGAAAAAATTCGTCAAAGCTTACCAGTCTGATGAAGTAAACCAGGCGGCGCAGAAAATATTTAACGGTGGTGCAGTGAAAGGCTGGTAAGTTAATACTTACTTTCTTGCACAAACGTGATGAAAGACGGGCATCGGCCCGTCTTGTTATTTTCTGTATTGCTTGCTTCAATAACCGCTCTTTATCCAAGCCAGAGGAAAATTTATGCGTGCTGTACCTGTTCTACTGTTGGCGCTGTCGCTAACAGGATGTTCCTTGCTGCACAAGCCCGCGGCACCAGCACCCCAACCGCAAACCGCGGCAGCAATGGAAGCGCCACCGAAACCAAAACCGGTCACGCATCCGGCTCCTGCGGTTCTGTATAAAAGCGCTGAAGAACTGGTAGGCAAACCGTTCCGTGATATGGGCGAAGTATCCGGCTCATCCTGTCAATCAAGCGCGCAGGATACACCTCCCAGCATTCCATCGGCTCGTAGAAAGATGCAAACTCGCGCCACTACAATGAAAGCCAATGCCGTACTATTGCATGATTGCCAGATCATCAGCAACGCAGCAGGATGTTACCGTCAGGCTGTTTGTCAGGGCACCGCACTGAAAGTTTCCGCGCAATGAGCCAATTTTGCTTTAATCAGATCGGCGTAATTCGTTCGCCTTACAAAGAAAAATTTGCCGTCCCTCGGCAACCCGGTCTGATTAAGGATGGCGGCGGGGAGTTACATCTCCTCTCGCCCTATGACCAACCCGAAACCGTGCGCGGACTCGAAAACTTCAGCCACCTGTGGTTGCTGTTCATTTTCCACCAGACAGCCTCGGCAGGCTGGCGACCAACAGTCAGGCCACCTCGTTTGGGCGGTAATACCCGCATCGGAGTGTTTGCTACCCGTTCAACGTTTCGCCCTAACCCGATAGGTATGTCGCTGGTTGAACTCAAAGCGGTACGCACAACGCGAGATGGCGTGATACTGGAATTGGGGAGTCTGGACCTGGTGGATGGCACGCCCGTCATCGATATCAAGCCCTATTTGCCGTTTGCGGAAAGCCAGCCACAGGCGCACGCCGGTTTTGCACAGTTAGCCCCAGAAGCCGACATGCCCGTTCATTTTTCCGTGGTAGCTGAGCAACAACTGGCTGAGCAGCAATACAATCACCCTCATTTGCGACGTTTTATTACCCAAGTGTTAGCGCAAGACCCCCGCCCGGCTTACCGCAAAGGGGAAGATGACTCCAAGATTTATGCCGCACGGTTGCTGGAATTTAATGTCAAATGGCATGTAACTGATGGGCAAACAGAAGTCATCAGCCTTGATGCCGGTTAAAAAACGCGGCAGCGCCTTTTGGGGAGCCGCCCACACTGGTAAACTGAACCACTTTTTCTGCCTGAACCACGTTGTGGTTAATGCTATTTATTTGTTCTGACGGAACTCAAAACATCATGCGTACAAGTCAATACATGCTCTCCACGCTGAAGGAGACGCCCGCCGATGCCGAAGTCATCAGTCATCAGCTGATGCTGCGTGCCGGGATGATTCGTAAACTGGCCTCCGGACTCTATACCTGGCTGCCAACCGGATTACGAGTGCTAAAAAAAGTCGAAAATATCGTGCGTGAGGAAATGAACAACGCCGGTGCCATCGAAATTTCGATGCCGGTGGTTCAACCCGCCGACCTGTGGCAGGAAAGTGGCCGTTGGGAACAATATGGTCCGGAATTACTGCGCTTTGTTGACCGTGGTGACCGTCCGTTTGTGCTCGGCCCGACGCATGAAGAAGTTATCACGGACTTGATTCGTAACGAAATCAGCTCCTACAAACAGTTACCGCTGAATTTCTACCAGATCCAGACTAAATTCCGCGACGAAGTTCGCCCACGTTTTGGCGTGATGCGTGCCCGCGAGTTCCTGATGAAGGATGCTTATTCGTTCCATACCACTCAGGAATCGCTGCAGGTCACTTACGATGCCATGTACGCGGCCTACAGCAAGATTTTCAGCCGGATGGACCTCGATTTCCGCCCGGTACAGGCTGATACCGGCTCGATCGGCGGCAATGCCTCACACGAATTCCAGGTGCTGGCCAGCAGCGGTGAAGATGACATCGTGTTCTCCACTGAGTCGGATTACGCCGCCAATATTGAGCTGGCTGAAGCTGTCGCACCGGAGAATGACCGAGCGACACCGACTCAAGCCATGACGCTGGTGGATACCCCGAACGCCAAAACCATCGCCGAGCTGGTCGAACAGTTCAACGTGCCCGTGGAAAAAACCGTTAAGACCCTGCTGGTGAAAGCGAGCGAAGAGAGTGGCCATAAACTGATTGCGTTGCTGGTACGTGGCGATCACGAACTAAACGAAGTCAAAGCGGAAAAACTGACGCAGGTTGCCAGCCCGTTGACCTTTGCTACCGAAGATGAAATCCGTGCCGCTGTGAAAGCAGGCCCAGGTTCACTGGGACCGGTAAATCTGCCACTACCGGTTGTCGTTGACCGAACAGTGGCGGCCATGAGCGATTTCAGCGCCGGTGCCAACATTGATGGTAAGCATTACTTCGGCATCAACTGGGAACGCGACGTTGCACTGCCGCAGGTTGCGGATATCCGCAACGTAGTAGAAGGTGATCGCAGCCCTGACGGCAAAGGTACGCTGCTTATCAAGCGCGGTATTGAAGTAGGTCACATCTTCCAACTGGGCAACAAATACTCCGAAGCGTTAAAAGCAACGGTGCAGGGCGAAGATGGCCGCAACCAAATCCTGACGATGGGTTGCTATGGCATTGGTGTCACACGCGTCATTGCCGCCGCCATTGAACAGAACCATGATGACCGCGGTATTATCTGGCCTGACGCTATTGCACCGTTCCAGGTCGCCATTCTGCCGATGAACATGCATAAGTCCTTCCGTGTACAGGAAGTGGCCGAGAACATCTATCAGCAATTACGTGCTAATGGCATTGATGTACTGCTGGATGATCGTAAAGAGCGTCCCGGCGTCATGTTTGCTGACATGGAGCTGATTGGTATTCCGCACACTATCGTGATCGGCGATCGCAATCTTGACAACGACGAGATTGAATACAAGCACCGCCGTAAAGGCGAAAAAGAGATGATCAAGGCCGGCGACATCGTCGAGTTCCTGCTGTCTCAGTGTACCCGATAACAAACGAAGCGATTGCAGATATAAAAAATGGTGGGGCAACCCACCATTTTTTTGCGCCATGTTAACTATTGTAGGTGTTATTCGCGGAACAGTTCTTCGATGTCCAACCCTTGTACCTGCAGGATTTCGCGCAGGCGACGCAACCCTTCCACCTGAATCTGACGAACCCGTTCACGGGTTAATCCAATTTCACGACCAACATCTTCCAGCGTTGCCGCTTCATATCCTAGTAGCCCAAAGCGGCGGGCCAGCACTTCGCGCTGTTTGGCATTCAGTTCAAACAACCACTTAACAATATTCTGCTTCATATCGTTATTCTGCGTGGTGTCTTCCGGACCATTGTCTTTCTCGTCGGCGAGAATATCCAGCAGCGCCTTTTCCGAATCCCCGCTCAGTGGCGTATCTACCGAGGTGATACGTTCATTAAGGCGCAGCATACGGTTAACGTCATCCACCGGCTTATCCAACCGTTCAGCAATCTCCTCCGCACTAGGCTCATGGTCAAGCTTATGAGACAGCTCACGTGCAGTACGCAGATATACGTTGAGTTCTTTGACGATATGGATAGGTAAGCGGATGGTGCGGGTTTGGTTCATGATGGCCCGTTCAATGGTCTGACGGATCCACCAGGTGGCGTAAGTTGAAAAACGGAACCCACGTTCAGGGTCAAATTTCTCAACGGCGCGAATCAGACCAAGGTTCCCCTCTTCAATCAGGTCCAGCAGCGCCAGTCCTCGATTGTTGTAGCGACGGGCGATCTTCACCACCAGCCGCAGGTTACTCTCGATCATACGGCGGCGAGAAGAAACATCGCCGCGTAGCGCCCGGCGGGCAAAATAGACTTCCTCTTCAGCAGTCAGCAGAGGCGAGTAGCCGATTTCTCCCAAATAGAGCTGAGTGGCATCCAGCACGCGCTGTGCAGTTCCTTGCGAGAGCAATTCCTCATCGAGTAGATCGCTATCGACGGTTTCTTCCTCTGCCAGCGCTTTGTCGTCAAAAACGTCGACTCCATTCTCATCAAATTCAGCATCTTCATGCAACTCGTTAACTTTCAGCGTATTTTGGCTCATAAGTGGCTCCTACCCGTGATCCCTTGGCAGAATACCGAAATACTCTGCCCGATTTATCGCTGCGGAAGAAAACGCAGCGGGTTTACGGATTTCCCCTTGTAACGAATTTCAAAATGCAAGCGTACTGAACTGGTTCCGGTGCTACCCATGGTAGCGATTTGTTGACCCGCCTTTACCTCTTGTTGTTCCCGGACCAGCATGGTTTCGTTATGGGCATAGGCGCTCAGGTAATCATCATTATGTTTGATGATGATCAGATTACCATAACCGCGTAACGCATTACCCGCATACACTACGCGCCCGGATGCGGTAGCGACAACGGATTGCCCACGTGAGCCGGCGATATCAATCCCTTTATTTCCCCCCTCTGAGGCTGAGAAACTATCTATGACTTTCCCATCTGTAGGCCAACGCCAACTAGCAATTGCCGTGTTGGTCTGCGTCGGTTCGGTGGCTGGAAGCGTAGCTGCCGCCCCTGCCGCAGGCAGCATCTTACCGCCCGCATTCTGTTTACCCGAATCGTCAGAATACGCATTAGTTGGTTGAGAATCAACCTGCGTAGTTTGCATTTGTGCTGAAGACGATGGCGACACAACGCCAGCTGCGGCCGCATTCGCTGGCAACATATGACCGCTACTGCTGGCCGTATTATTGCCTGACAGCATACGACCACCGCCAGAGGCTTTGGCGGCATTTTCAGGCAGCATGTGACCACTGCTGCTGGACGGACTGCTTGTCACCGGCGTTACCGGCACAGATGATGTCGTCGATGTCGGCGTACCGGCAATCGCCATGCCCTGCGTGCTGCTTCCGGCATTCATATTACTGCCGAGATTCAACGTCTGGCCGACATTCAGGCTGTAAGGCTCCTGAATATTGTTGCGCTGCGCCAATTCGCGGTAGTCATTACCCGTAATCCAGGCGATATAGAACAACGTGTCTCCACGCTTTACGGTGTAGTTATTGCCGGTATAGCTCCCTTTGGGAATGCTGTTATAACTGCGGTTATAGACAATTTTGCCTTCGCGGTTGGTGATCTGCGCCTCACTGACTGGGTGGCTAATACCCGCCGAAGGAACGATTTGTGTTGTGTTGTTCACGTTATTGTTCACGCTGGAAATGCGCGGCGGCGGAGAATAGGCGGTCGTACTGCCCGAACGGCTTACCCCGCCGTTATCTCCTACGCTGCTGATCGGGGCTGCCTGATTATTGTCGTTTGCACAACCAGCCAATCCCAGAGTAATAACCGAACACACAGCGATCTGACGCCAGTTCACGATTTGGCTTCCCATGCGCCAAATTCCCCCTATAACCAAAAATAACGAAATCTGTCCGGTCCCGACGTTAATTGCCGTTCAGGCCCCCTGATGAAAACTGGCGATCATGCGGGACAAGGAAAGAAAAAGCGACCACCGCTCATGTTCTTCGTTGACGCAAACAGGCGATACCGCACCGAATCTGTCTGGCAGTCATGCCGTACCACAGGGTTAATACACGGACAACGACGGGACACAGCCTATCAATATCAATCCGTTATCACCATAAGACAGTTGTATTGAAATTTTAAAGACGGATGTTTTACCAGCGAATACATTACCGCGAGTGCAACGGTATCAAGCCAGTTCACCTTTGACCAGCGGAACAAACCGAACCGTTTCCACCGTCTGGACGATAAATTCGCCATTGCGGTGCAAAACCACCTGTAATGTTTGCTGCTGCTCACCGACCGGCAACACCATAATGCCGCCCTCATCCAGTTGCGCCATCAGTGCGCCAGGAATCTCCGGTGGTGCCGCCGTGACAATAATGGCATCGAACGGCCCTTTGGATGCCCAGCCTTGCCAGCCGTCGCCATGCCGGGTGGAGATATTGTGCAGATCCAGTTGTTTGAGGCGTCTTTTTGCCTGCCATTGTAGGCCCTTAATGCGCTCAACCGAGAACACATGCCGCACCAGATGCGCCAGAATTGCTGTCTGATAACCGGACCCGGTGCCAATTTCCAGTACACGGGACACCGGCGTCAAGCGTAACAACTCGGTCATTCTGGCTACGGTATAGGGTTGAGAAATGGTTTGTCCGGAGCCTATCGGCAGGGCGACGTTATCATAGGCTTTGTGCTCGAACGCCTCGTCAACAAAGCGTTCGCGGGGAACCGAAGCCATGGCCTGCAACAGGCGTTCGTCCTGAATTCCCTGCTGACGCAGCTGTACCAGCAGCGTTTGCACGCGTTTATTCACCATCCCTTGCCAGCTCCAGCGTTAGCACACTTCATCAACTCGCTCCGTCCTCCGATAGCAAAGAAAACCGACCGTCTATGTCAGAATAACTCAAGCGTCTGAAACCGAACACTTAGCGACTGTCAGGCCGACCACGCATCTTCCTGCGGCACAGCAAGCAACAGTTCGCGCACCACGCTGGTGGCAAAACACCCTGCTGGCAGCCAAAAGTGTAATTCAAGCGTGGCATCATCCAGCCATGACCAGCGCATCTCTTGCGGATACAGCATGATAGCGCGGCGGGCACTTTCCACCCGTTCGCGGCTCAACAATGACAACAGCAGCGTCTGCTCCTGCAAGCATTGTTGCTCGAACGCCAGCGCCTGATCTTGCACGCCTGGCTGCCCCTGCCCCGGCAACGCGGCGGTAATCTGCAACTCACCCGCCGTCACACGCGATTGCACCTCGGCCAGCTCTTGCGGCTGAGCCACAAACCAGCTACCGCGGCCCGTCAGTTGCAACGCATCACCTGCCAACACCTGCGTTGCGCCATAAGCCGCCAGACGCGCGCTGGTCATGAGATTAAATAACTCACTGCGAACCGCGGAAAGGTAGAAGCTGCGCTTGCTACGATCCTTGACCCGAATGTCGTCATTCGCCCAGCGCCGGGCTTGTTCCAGATTATTGCCGTCGCGGCCAAAACGCTGGCTGCCAAAATAATTCGGCACGCCTCCAGCCGCTATCAGCGCCAGACGGGTTTCGACCTCGGCACGGTCACTAATTTCACGCAGTACCAGCCTAAAATGGTTGCCTCGCAGCGCGCCAATACGCAGTTTACGTCGATGGCGCTGCGCTTCAAGAATTTCACACCCTTCAAGCGCCAATGCTGACCATACCGGTTCCGCTTTACCTGGCAGATGGAGACAAAACCACTGTTCGGTTACCGCATGACGATCTTTCAATCCCGCGTAACTGACTGAACGCGCCGGAATCCCGGCAAATTTCGCCAGTGCCTCGGCCACAAACGTCGTATTGCAGTTTCGTTTGCGAAGGTGCACCAGCACATGTTCACCATCGCCATCCGCGGTAAATCCCAGATCTTCAGCGACAAAAAAATCGTCCGGCGACGCCTTTAACACGCCCGTAGCAACAGGCTCACCATGTAACCAAAACAGTGATTCACGCGCCATTACCATGCCACCACGCCAGCAACATCACTCTTCACCAGCAGCACCACCGCTTCACAGGCAATCCCTTCGCCACGACCCGTAAAGCCTAACTGTTCCGTCGTGGTCGCTTTCACGTTAACGTCATCCATGTGCGCTTGCAGGTCTTCGGCAATATTGACGCGCATCTGCGGGATATGCGGCGCCATTTTCGGTGCCTGAGCGATGATAGTGACATCAAGGTTGCCCAGTTGGTAACCTTTATCGGTAATGCGCCGCCAGGCCTCACGCAACAGCTCGCGGCTGTCGATACCGCGGTAAGCCGGTTCGGTATCGGGAAACAGTTTTCCGATATCGCCCATCGCCGCCGCCCCCAGCAGCGCGTCGGTAACCGCATGAAGCACAACATCACCATCGGAATGCGCCAGCAAGCCTCGCTCATAGGGAATACGGACTCCACCGATCACCAGCGGACCTTCGCCGCCAAACTTATGCACGTCAAAACCGTGACCGATACGCATCACTCAGGCTCCTTTATTTTGGTGTTGATAATGATCCGGCTGACGCGTCAGGTAAAACTCCGCCAGCGCCAGATCTTCCGGACGTGTGACTTTAATATTGTCTGCCCGCCCAGGGACAATCTGCGGTCGATAACCGCAATATTCTAACGCCGACGCTTCGTCGGTAATGGTTGCTCCCTCACGCAATGCACGCTCCAGACACCCCCGCAACAGCGCCAGCGGGAACAGTTGCGGTGTCAGGGCGTGCCATAACGCTTCGCGCTCTACCGTATGGTCAATCACACCATCACGGCTTCGTTTCATAGTATCACGCACTGGCGCAGCCAAAATGCCGCCAACCTCACTCAGGCTGGTCAAGGTCAGCAAACGCGCCAGATCATCCTGATGTAAACAGGGTCGTGCCGCGTCATGCACCAATACCCAATCAGCCTGCTGCACATGCTTCAGACCAGCCAGCACCGAGTCAGCCCGTTGACTACCGCCTACCACCACCTGAATATGAGGATCGGCGGCCAGAGGCAACGTGGGGAAATAGGGATCATCGGCGCTGATAGCGATCACCACCCGCCGAATACGCGGGTGGCACAGCAACGCTGCGACCGTGTGTTCAAGAATGGTTTTACTGCCGATGGAAAGATACTGTTTGGGGCGGTCGCTTTGCATCCGGCTGCCGTTACCCGCCGCCGGCAAGACAGCAACCACCTCAGCCAAAGACTGATTCAGAATAGACATACCTAACGAGACATCGATGATGGAGTGGAAGAAGCTGAGGACGACGATGTCGATGACGCGCTTGCGCCAATACGGCGATCCGCCTGATCGGCCACCAAACGATAAAAGCTTTCACCGGGTTTGGTCATGCCCAATTCGTTGCGCGCCCGTTCCTCAATAGCTTCCTGACCGCCGTTGAGATCGTCTATTTCCGCAAATAGCTGTTCGTTACGGGATTTCAGTTTGACGTTGTTGGCCTGTTGTACTGCCACGTCATCCTTCACCCGCACATAATCATGAACACCGTTTTTCCCCAGCCAGAGCGAATATTGCAACCAACCGAGAATAATCAACAATAACAGCGAAAGTTTTCCCATCCAGCCCCCTGAAAAGCCGCCTAATCATCCCATAACTTTGGTCAGGACTCCACCTTCACCAACAGCATTACTTTGGCAAAGAAAAGTCAGGCACAGGCCAGGCTGTGTTGGAAAACACGAATAACGTATAAAAAATAGATTCAATTAAAAATAATCTGAAATCAGTGTCGCAAGAATCAACACATAGCGAGGTACGGCTACCATCCGGTAATGAGCAAGAATACCAGCCAAAACACGCCTGGAATGGTGACAGCGCAGCATACCATCATCCACACCACATGGTGTGGCAACAGCACGCGAAACAGCATACCGATCAATACCGAAAGGGGCATTAGCGCCAGAAAAAAAGGCCAGGTGTAGAGCATCAGCAACAGTGTGGAGTTCAGACCGTAAAACACAAATGGCAGGGAAAATGCCAGCCAGTAAAAGCAAAAGCCAGCCAGCGCACCCACTAGCGGACTGAAAGATCCAGGGGATGAATCTTCCTCTTCGTCATAACCAGTTTGTGTTCTGCTATTAGCTAATGGCGTCACACTCTGCATCATCGTTCCTGCTTTACCCCCGCACCGGGTAAACATTGGGCCTGAAGAGCCCCTTCATCTGCAAACCAGCAGCGGGAAAAAGACGTTTGTACCGCGCCGATGAAGGGGCTAGCTGAGGCTTAGATGATAGCTCGACCATGCAGCATATCTAATAATTCGGCAACTAAATTTGTTACCAATTGTTGACCATCCAGATGTAATTCCGGCAGTTCCGGTGCCTCATAAACTGCATCAATACCGGTGAAGTTGCGCAACTCACCGGCACGGGCTTTTCTGTACAATCCCTTGGGGTCACGGGCTTCACAAATAGCCAGCGGCGTATCAACGAAAACTTCAAGAAACTGCCCTTGCCCAAGCCGTTCCCGCACCATCTGCCGTTCAGCACGGTGTGGAGAGATAAAGGCGGTTAATACAACCAACCCGGCATCGACCATCAAACGGGCGACTTCTCCCACCCGGCGGATGTTCTCCCGCCGGTCATCATCACTGAACCCCAAGTCCCGGCACAGACCATGCCTGACGTTATCGCCATCAAGCAAATAGGTGCTGACGCCGCGGGCAAACAACGCCTGCTCCAGCGCCCCGGCCAGCGTAGACTTACCTGAACCGGACAGCCCGGTAAACCACACCACCACGCCACGGTGCCCATGCTGGCGTTCTCGATCTTCGCGGGCTATGGCATGGTCATGCCACACCACATTTTCATCGACCGACAGGGAGTGCGCTTGCGTCACGTTACTTTCCTCCCAGCAGGTCGCGCGCACCCCAATGCGGGAAGTGACGACGAATCAACGCATTCAGCTCCAGTTCAAACTCACTATAATTAGCGGTTTCCTGCACAAGCTGTTCGACGGGTTCACGCACCAGTCCGGCACCAACCGTCACGTTACTCAGACGATCAATAAAAATCATGCCGCCGGTAACCGCGTTCTGCTGATATTTGTCCAATACCAGTGGTTCATCAAAGGTAAGCTCCACCAGACCAATGCCGTTAAGCGGCAGCGATTCAGCGACCCGCTGAGTCAGGGTATTAATTTCCACCTGATAGTCGATGTTTTCCACGCGCGCACGCGTTTTCTTACCCGCAATCTTAATATCGTAGCTCTGTCCCGGCACCATCGGCTGCTCCGCCATCCAGACCACATCGACCTTCGCGTTGCGAACCGGCTGGAGCGTTTCCTCACTACAAACCACCAGATCACCCCGGCTGATATCGACGTCGCTGGACAAGACCAACGTTACGGCTTCGCCAGCCTGCGCCTGTTGCAGGTCGCAATCAAAGGTGACGATGCGACTGACGCTGGACTCAACGCCAGAAGGCAGCACCTTCACACGCTGCCCGACCCGTACTACGCCAGATGCCACCGTACCGGCATAACCGCGAAAATCAAGATTCGGGCGGTTGACATACTGCACCGGGAAACGCATCGGCTGGCTCAAACCGCGCGAAGAAACATTGACCGTTTCCAGTACCTCCAACAGCGTCGGGCCGTGATACCAACTCATGGTATGGCTTGGCGTGGCAACATTGTCGCCATCCAGTGCGGAAATCGGCACAAAAGTGATATCCAGCTCCGTCGGCAACTGACTGGCAAAGTCCAGATAATCTTGTTTGAACTGGTCAAAAACCGCCTGTTGGTATCCCACCAGATCCATCTTATTGACTGCCACCACCAGATGACGAATACCCAACAGCGTGGCGATAAAGCTATGGCGGCGGGTCTGATCCAGCACGCCTTTACGGGCGTCGATCAACAGAATCGCCAGTTCGCAGGTAGACGCGCCGGTCGCCATATTACGGGTGTACTGCTCATGCCCCGGCGTATCCGCGATAATGAATTTACGTTTTTCAGTAGAAAAATAACGGTAGGCAACATCAATGGTAATACCCTGCTCGCGCTCTGCTTGCAGGCCATCCACCAACAGCGCCAGATCCAGCTTTTCACCCTGGGTGCCAAGCCGCTTGCTGTCGTTATGCAGTGTGGAAAGCTGATCTTCGTAGATCTGACGCGTATCGTGCAGCAGCCGACCAATCAGAGTGCTCTTGCCATCGTCAACGCTGCCGCAGGTCAGAAAGCGCAGCAGACTTTTGTTCTGCTGTGCGTGAAGATAAGCCTCAACGCCGCCCTGATCGGCAATCTGTTTTGCAATACTATGATTCATGTGACGATTCCTCAGAAATACCCTTGACGCTTTTTCAGTTCCATCGAACCGGCCTGATCGCGGTCAATCACCCGTCCCTGACGCTCGCTGGTGGTTGAAACCAGCATCTCTTCAATGATTTCCGGCAACGTCTGCGCCAGTGACTCCACCGCGCCGGTCAGCGGCCAACAACCGAGCGTACGAAAACGCACCATACGCCGTGAGATAGCCTCGCCCGGCTGTAAAACAATGCGGTCATCGTCCACCATCAGCAACATGCCGTCGCGCTCCAGCACCGGGCGCTCCGCTGCCAGATACAGCGGCACAATGTCGATATTTTCCAGATAGATGTACTGCCAGATATCCAGTTCGGTCCAGTTGGATAGCGGGAACACACGGATGCTCTCACCCTTGTTGATCTGGCCGTTATAGTTATTCCACAGTTCCGGGCGCTGATTTTTTGGGTCCCAGCGATGAAAGCGATCACGGAAAGAATAGATACGCTCTTTAGCGCGGGATTTTTCCTCGTCACGGCGGGCACCGCCAAACGCGGCGTCAAACCCGTACTTATCCAGCGCTTGTTTCAACCCTTCGGTTTTCATGATGTCGGTATGCTTAGCACTGCCGTGCACAAACGGGTTCATCCCCATCGCAACCCCTTCCGGGTTGCGATGCACCAACAATTCGCAGCCATAGGCTTTGGCGGTCCGATCACGGAATTGGTACATTTCGCGGAATTTCCAGCCAGTATCCACATGCAGCAGCGGGAACGGCAGCGTACCAGGAAAAAACGCTTTACGAGCCAAATGCAGCATCACGGAGGAGTCTTTACCGATGGAGTACAGCATCACCGGATTGCTGAATTCCGCCGCCACCTCACGAATAATATGAATACTTTCTGCTTCAAGCTGCTTTAAATGCGTGAGTCTTTTCTCGTCCATAACCTTAACCTTAAGCCAGATTTACCACGGCAGAGCGCGCGTCAGTCGGCGTCATCCGCACTTGTTCACCAAACCAGGCAATGTGTTGATGCAAATTCACCACTTCGCCAATCACCAGCAGCGCTGGCGACGGGGCCTGCTGCGCCAGTTGTTCCAGTTCCGACAGGGTACCGGTCAGCACCTGTTGATCCTGTCGCGTACCACGGCCAATGACCGCCACCGGCGTATGCGGCGCCCGGCCATGTGCAATTAGTTGCCGGCTGATTTCCGCCGACTTCATCGCTCCCATGTAAATAGCCAATGTCTGTCGGCCACGTGCCAGCGTTGACCAGTCCAGTTCATCGCCATCAGGCCGGCAGTGTCCGGTGATAAATATCACGCTCTGGGCATAATCCCGGTGCGTCAGCGGAATGCCGGCATACGCCGTTGCGCCAGCCGCCGCAGTAATCCCCGGCACCACCTGAAACGGAATGCCTGCCTGCGCCACCTGTTGCAACTCCTCACCGCCGCGACCAAAAATAAACGGATCACCGCCTTTTAGCCGCACCACCCGTTTACCTTCCTGCGCCAGCGTCACCAGCAGCGCATTAATGTCCTCTTGCGGCAGCAGATGTGCACTGGCGCGTTTACCGACGCAAATCCGCTCCGCATCACGCCGCACCAGATCCAACACGTCATCGCTGACCAGATGATCGTAAAGCACCACATCTGCCTGCTGAATGACCTGCAAACCGCGCAATGTCAGCAGACCGGCATCGCCCGGTCCGGCTCCCACCAACGCCACTTCACCCTGTCGGGCATCAGGCTGCGTCAGTTGCAGCGTCAGTTCCTGTTCAGCCTCAGCGAGTTGCCCGGCAGCAACCAGACTGGAAAAACGACCAGTAAAAATGCGTTCCCAAAAGCGACGGCGCTCCGTTACCGACACCAGCCGCTGCTTAATGCGGCCACGCCATTTTCCGGCCAGCTCCGCCATCTGCCCCAGGCGGGTAGGCAGCAACGCCTCCAGTTTTTCCCGCAGCAAACGCGCCAGCACCGGCGCCTGACCGCCGGACGAAATCGCCACCATCAGCGGCGAGCGGTCAATCAGCGACGGGAAAATAAATGAGCACTTAGGCTGATCATCCACCACATTGACCAGTAACTGCCGTTGATTGGCTTGCTCGAATACAGTGGCGTTCAGCACCCCATCATCCGTCGCCGCAATCACCAGAAACACGTTATCCAGCAGCGCAGGCGAAAAATCCTGCGCAACCCATGCCAGTTGCCCGGCTTGATACAGCGCATGAAGCGGCTCGCACAATGACCGTGCCGCCACCCGGACATCAGCCCCGGCACGCAGCAGCAGATCAATTTTGCGGGTCGCCACCTCACCGCCACCGACGACCAGCACAGGACGCTGCCGGAGATCGGCGAATATAGGGAGATAGTTCACAGATGCCTTTACTAAGCTAAAAATTTTATAAAGCGACTATAAAACGTGAGAAGAAAGGTTATGAAATGCCGAATTAGCATGATTAGTTCCGTAATGGAATAACAAATGGGGTGTGAAAGAATAAAAATACTTAATAACGCCTTTTATGACTCTTTTTACCCTTCACGTTCGCTCTGCCTTATTTCTGGCAGAGCGAAGTCAGCACGCAGGCGATGAACACGCTGCACGGGTAGCCAGCCAACTACCAGCAGCAACGTTCAACGATAACCAGGTGACTGACACGCCGCTGTTTGCAACCTCTATGTCGTTATGCATTGACTGGCAACTCAACCCTCATGCAGCCCGCATTCACGTTTCAGACCAAAGAAACGCGTGTCTTCCTCGCTCATGCCCGGTTCCCATTTGCGGGTGGTGTGGGTATCGCCGACTGACAGGTAACCTTGTTCCCACAGTGGGTGGTAGCTCAATCCGTTGGCTTTCAGGTACTGATACACCGTGCGGTTATCCCAATCGATGATCGGCAAAAACTTGAATACCCCACGCCGGATAGCCAGTACCGGCAACCCTTCTCGACTGCCCGACTGCTCGCGGCGTAACCCGGCAAACCAGGTGCCGGCCTGTAATTCCTGCAACGCCCGGTTCATCGGTTCGACTTTATTGATCTGGTTGTACTTTTCCAGCCCTTCCAGACCCTGTTCCCACAATTTGCCGTAGCGCGCCTCCTGCCAGGCTGGTGACTGTACGGCACGGTAAACGTGCAGGTTAAGGTTCAACTGCTCGGTTAATTGATCAATGAACTGATAAGTTTCCGGAAACAGATAACCGGTATCGGTAAGGATCACCGGAATACCTGGCCGTTGCCGGGTCACCAGATGCAGACACACCGCCGCCTGAATGCCGAAACTGGAAGACAGTGCGAACTCACCCGGCAGGTTTTCCAGCGCCCAGCTAACACGCTCCTCGGCAGACAGGCTTTCCAGCTGTTGGTTAACTTCCGCCAGCGCGGCGGTCTGTTCCGTTTGGGGCAAGGCGCGTAACGCCTCCAGATTCAACCTCGGCATCACTCTCTCCTGTCAGTCGTAAAAATCAACAGCGGGGTCCAGCACCGGTTTAATGATGCCGACACGGACTGCAAAATCGCCAAACCCTTCGCCGCTCTCGCGCTCACCGGCCCAACGCGCGACCAGTTGGTCGATCTCCGCCAGAATCTCTTTTTCGGTGATATTCTCCCGATACATGCGTGGAATACGCGTACCTTCACGATTACCGCCGATATGCAGGTTGTAGCGACCGATGGCTTTACCCACCAGACCGATTTCCGCCAGCATGGCGCGACCACAACCGTTAGGGCAGCCCGTCACGCGCAACACGATATGGTCATCACCCACGCCGTGTTTCTGCATAATGCCTTCCACCTGTGTGACAAACTCCGGCAGGAAGCGTTCTGCTTCCGCCATCGCCAGCGGACAGGTCGGCAGCGAAACACAGGCCATCGAGTTCTGCCGTTGCTCGGTGAGGCTATCGTCGATCAAACCGTACTGACGCGCCAGCGCCTCGATTTTGGCTTTGTCACGAGCGACAACTCCAGCCACGATCAGATTCTGGTTAGCGGTAAGCCGGAAATCGCCCTTGTGGATTTTGGCGATTTCCGCCATGCCGGTTTTCAACGGACGCCCCGGATAATCCAGAATGCGTCCATTTTCAATGAACAGGGTCAGATGCCATTGATTATCGATCCCCTTCACCCAACCGATGCGATCACCGCGACTGGTGAACACGTACGGACGAACCGCGTCAAACGTGATGCCGGCACGACGCTCCACTTCCTGTTTGAAGGTGTCAACGCCTACCCGCTCCAGCGTGTATTTAGTCTTGGCGTTCTTACGGTTGGTACGGTTGCCCCAATCGCGTTGGGTGGTGACTACCGCCTCAGCTACGGCCAGCGTGTGAGTCAATGGAACATAGCCCAACTCACTGGCCGTACGCGGATAGGTTGCCTTGTCGCCATGCGCGATGGAGAGGCCACCGCCCACCAGCACATTAAAACCAACCAGTTGACCGTTATCGGAAATGGCAACAAAGTTTAAATCGTTAGCGTGCAGATCCACATCATTCTGCGGCGGAATCACCACCGTGGTCTTGAACTTACGCGGCAGATAGGTCGGCCCCAGAATCGGTTCTTCATCAGTGGTGGCGACCTTTTCCTGATCCAGCCACACTTCGGCGTAAGCGCGGGTACGCGGCAGCAGATGTTCGGAAATTTTCTTCGCCCACTCATAGGCCTGCTGATGCAGCACCGACTCCACCGGGTTGGAAGTACAGAGCACGTTGCGGTTAACGTCATTGGCGGTTGCCAGCGAATCCAGTCCCACTTCATGCAGCAACTGATGAGCCGATTTCAGATCACTTTTCAGAATGCCATGAAACTGAAACGTCTGGCGGTTAGTGATACGGATACTGCCGTACAGCGTTTTGTCACCCGCAAATCTGTCGATAGCCAGCCACTGCTGCGGCGTCATGACGCCCCCCGGCAGGCGGCAGCGCAGCATCATGGCGTGACGCGGCTCCAGTTTTTGTTCGGCGCGTTCGGCACGAATATCACGGTCATCCTGCTGGTACATGCCGTGAAAACGAATCAACAGAAAGTTGTCGCCGTTAAAGCCGCCGGTCAGACCGTCGCTCAAATCTTCTGTAATCGTACCGCGCAGGTAATGGCTTTCCCGCTTCATGCGTTCAGCATCCGCCAGCGTACCCTCGACCACCAGCGGACCAGAATATCTTTCGCTCATTAGTACACATCTCTCTGATAACGCCGCTCAAGACGCAGCTCGCTTAAAAACTCATCCGCCTGTTCGGCATCCATACCGCCATGTTCAACCGCAACAGCCAGCAATGCTTTTTCTACATCTTTCGCCATGCGATTGGCGTCACCACAAACATAAATATGGGCGCCATCCTGAATCCAGCGCCACACTTGCGCGCCTTTTTCTCGGATCTTGTCTTGTACATAAACTTTATGTTCCTGATCGCGCGACCAGGCCAGATCAATCTGAGTCAGCAGCCCATCCTTGACGTAACGCTGCCATTCCACCTGATAAAGGAAATCTTCAGTAAAGTGCGGGTTACCGAAGAACAGCCAGTTTTTACCACCGGCACCGTCAGCCTCACGCTGCTGCATAAACGCCCGGAATGGCGCGATGCCGGTACCAGGGCCAATCATGATCACCGGCGTATCGGGGTTGGCAGGCAGGCGGAAATTGTCATTGTGCTCAATGAACACGCGAACCTCACCGTCTTCTTCCAGATGGTCGGCCAGATAACCTGACGCGCCGCCGCTACGTGCACGGCCTTCATACTCATAACGCACCACGCCGACGGTGACATGCACTTCGCTGCCCACATCATCCTGCGAAGAGGCAATGGAGTAGAGACGCGGCGTCAGCGGACGCAACAATCCGATGAGTTGTTCCGGTGTCAGTTCCACCGGCGCTTCACGCACCATATCCACCAGTGGAGTACGTTGGGCGTACTGTTGCAAGGCAGTTTTATCCGCCACCAGCCCAAGCAGCGTCTCGTTACGAGACAACGCCGCATAGCTGGCGACAATCGGCGCCGTATTCTGCGTCAGTTCAAAATGGCGTTGCAGCGCCTCGGCCAACGGCAACGTTTCACCGCCTACGGCAACCGGCTCATCGCCTTTCAGCCACAACAACCCCAGCAATTCCTGTACCAGTTCTGGTGAGTTCTCATACCACACGCCCAGCGCGTCCCCTGGCTGATAATGCAGACCGGAATCCCCCAAATCGATTTCGATATGGCGGACATCTTTCTGCGAGTTGCGGCCAGTAATTTTCTGGTTGGTTAACAACGAGGCGGTATAGGGTGCATCTTTGTGATACGGGCTGGCAGTACTCACGTTAACCTGACCGCTGGCAGCAGCCTGCACCGCCGTTTGACTGGCGAAACGCCCCTTCAGCGCCTCGACCACCTGACGTCGCCACTGTTCCGCCAGAGGCTGGAACTCCACATCGGCATCAACGCGCTCCAGCAAGCGCTCAGCGCCTAATTCAGCCAGACGACCATCAAAATCTTTACCTGCCTTGCTGAAGAACTCATAAGAGGTATCGCCCAGACCAAATACTGCAAACGCCACTCCGGCCAGCGACGGCGCTTTTTTCGAGAACAGGAACTTGTGCAGTGCTACCGCCTCTTCCGGCGGCTCACCCTCGCCTTGCGTCGAGGTGACGATCAACAGCAGTTTTTCCTGTGCGACCTGCTTGAACTTGTAGTCACCGGCATTCACCAGCGTCACCGGCAGGTTAGCCGCCAGCAGGTCGTCACGTACCTGCTCCGCCACACGGCGTGCGTTACCTGTCTGAGAAGCGGAAATCAACGTAATGGCAGCGGGTGGCGCAGCTTGCGGCGCCGGTGCGGCCAGCGCACCGGGCTGTTGCTGAATCACACCCCAGAAATAGCCGGACAACCAGGCCAGTTGCGTCGGTGAAAGATCACCCGTTGCTGCCTGAAGACGTGAAAGTTGCTCCGCACTCAACGGGAGCGGCGGAATCGGAGAAGCCGGGGTTGTCATTGTCGTGTCGGTATCCTTGTTCTGGCCACGGGCGCGAATGCCGGGTTGCCGCAATAGCCAATTTCATAAAATAGAAAGTTATACCCTAAATAATTCGAGTTGCGGGAAGATGGCCAGTGAATGAATCCCGATGAGCTTACTCAGGTAAGTGATTCGGGTGAACGAGCGCAGCCAGCGCACCTGCAACTTGAAGTATGACGGGTATAGATGGATATAAGGTAACCATCCCTATCTTAACAATTAAAGACATGATGGACATATTTAATAGCCAAAACGACTAAATGTTTTTTTTGATAATACTTATTGTTTTAAGTGTTATCGAATGCAATGTAGAACATTGATTAGGTGATCATTTCTCTACTCAACTTGATTCCGGTTAATCAGCGCTGCCCACACCAACGTTTGCTTCTGAGACGGATAGCAAAAGCGGTTTGGGTTGTCAGGAAACGTGCGTCACCCCCCACTTTCCGGTAGTATGCGACGGTTTTTCGTATGACATGAGAGCATCACCATGCCCACCACACTGTTTAAAGACTTCCAGTTTGAAGCCGCGCACCGGCTTCCCCACGTGCCGGACGGCCATAAATGTGGCCGCCTGCATGGTCATTCGTTCATGGTTCGTCTGGAAATTACCGGTGAGATCGATCCTTATACCGGCTGGGTGATGGACTTCGCTGAGCTGAAAGCCGCGTTCAAACCCACTTGGGAACGGCTGGATCATCACTACCTTAACGATATTCCTGGACTGGAAAACCCCACCAGTGAAGTACTGGCGCGTTGGATCTGGCAGCAACTCAAACCGACACTGCCGCTGTTGAGCACGGTAACCGTCAAGGAAACCTGCACCGCTGGCTGCGTCTACCGCGGTGAGGACAACTGAACAGCGGCCTGCGCCGCTATGAGATGAACGCGTCGTCAGGCAATCAGGCAATATTGAGGTATTTGTGGGTCTGCATCGATAAGCGCCAGTTGCGGGCGATGCAGGTTTCAATACACAGCCGGGTGGCATCGTCCTTCTGGCTTATCGGTTGTAAAGCCACAACCCGCGATTTATCGTCATCCAACCGTGCCAGTAAGGCATCCAGCGCCTCGATATCCCGCTCACGCGCCACCGGATGCTTGATTTCATCCGCACGCTGCAACGCCTGATCCAACACCACCAAACCGCCGCGCATATTCACTTTGGGGGAAACCGTCACCCAGCAGCGGGATGAACAACGCACCTCATGGGTGCCGCTGGTTTCAATTTGGGTGCTGAATCCCTGCTGTTCGAGCGCCTGCGTCAGCGCAGTGAGATCATGGATACAAGGCTCACCGCCGGTAATCACCACGTGTCTGGCGCTGTACCCTTGTAAACTCATCTGCTGCAATAATTCCTCAATGCTGGCACTGCACCAGGCATCGCTTTCCCCGTTTTTCACCAAAACTTCTGTCAGCGATATCTGCCGCTCCGATAGCATGTCCCAGGTATGTTTGGTATCGCACCAACTGCACCCCACCGGGCAGCCCTGTAAACGGAGAAACACCGCCGGGACGCCGGTAAAAAAACCCTCGCCCTGCAAGGTCTGGAATATTTCGTTAATCGGGTAACGCATTATGATTGATTATTCCTTCTAGCCAAACCGCCATTATCGCCGATAGTGGATGTCATGCCAAACCGACGGGTACGATAGCAAAAAAGAACACTCGCTGAATATTTGTGCCCGCGCCGCTCACGGTTAATAATCAACAAGCCATACAACCATAACTCAATTCAAATAAGGAAATGTGAGATGACGTTCTTAAAACCCGTTGCTGTTTTCTGTTTGTCATTATCTCTGGCCCCGGCGTTTGCCCATGCTGAAGCTGTCGCACAGGTCAAAACTCAGCCCGGCTATTATCGCCTCATGGTCGGGCAGTATGAAGTGACCGCACTGTCCGACGGCACCAATACGATGCCGATGGACAAGCTGCTCACCCGTACCCCACGGGAGAAAATTATCAGCCTGCTGGATGCCAGCTACCTGAAGCCACAGGTGGAAACGTCGATTAATGCGTTTCTGATCAACACCGGCAACAACCTGATTCTGGTCGATAGCGGCACTGGCGCGCTGGGCGGTAAAACCACCGGCAAGACGCTGACCAACCTGAAAGCGGCTGGATACAAACCGGAGCAGGTCGATACCGTACTGATCACGCATCTGCACGCCGATCATTTCGGTGGGCTGGTCAGCAACGGCCAGTTGGTTTATCCCAACGCCACGATTTACGTGAATCAGAAAGACACCGACTTCTGGCTGAGTCCAGACAATCTGAAAAAAGCGCCGCAAGACAAAAAAGCCGGGTTTGAACGGGTGCAGGAAGTCTTCCGCCATATCCGCGAAGCGGGCAAACTGAAGACCTTTACCGATCACCAGTCGCTACCGGCCAGTATTACCGCGGTGCCTACGCCAGGCCATACTCCTGGACATACCGCTTTTCTGGTAAACAGCAATGGTCAGAAAATCCTGTTGTGGGGTGACATCGTGCACGCCGAAGCGGTGCAAATGCCGCTGCCGGACACCGCTATCGCGTTTGACTCCGACAGTGATCAGGCTGTTCGCACCCGCGATGCGTTGCTGAAAGAAACAGTGAAACAAGGGTACTGGGTAGCGGGTGCACACCTGCCGTTCCCCGGTATCGGTCACGTCGCGCTACAACACGACGCCAGCGGCAAAACCAACGGCTATCGCTGGTTACCGGTCAATTACAGCCTGTCCGGGTTGTGAGAATGGGTCAGGAAGCTACAGGCGATTCGTACATCAAGTGATTCAGCCACGTCCGAATCCCGCACGGTAGAGTACCGCTCTACGCCCCACCCAACAGGCAAAAAAAATCCGGAAGCGAGAACGCTTCCGGATAGCAGAGGTGATTTCCGGCGAGTCAACTCACCGGGTGGCAGGCGATTAAGCCTGACCTTTCACTTCTTTCAGACCATTGAACGGTGCAGCGTCGCCCAGTGCTTCTTCGATACGAATCAGCTGGTTGTACTTAGCAACACGGTCAGAACGGCTCATAGAACCGGTTTTGATCTGGCCAGCCGCAGTACCTACCGCCAGGTCAGCGATGGTGGCATCTTCGGTTTCACCGGAACGGTGAGAAATAACGGCAGTGTAGCCCGCGTCTTTCGCCATCTTGATAGCTGCCAGCGTTTCAGTCAGAGAACCGATCTGGTTGAACTTGATCAGGATAGAGTTGGCGATGCCTTTCTCGATACCTTCTTTCAGGATCTTGGTATTGGTTACGAACAGGTCGTCACCCACCAGCTGGATTTTGTTGCCCAGCACGTTGGTCTGGTAAGCAAAACCATCCCAGTCAGATTCGTCCAGACCGTCTTCGATAGACACGATCGGGAACTCTTTGGTCAGACCTTCCAGGTAGTGAGTGAACTCTTGAGAAGTGAAGGTTTTGCCTTCGCCTTTCAGCTCGTAGTTACCGGTTTCTTTGTTGAAGAATTCGGAAGCCGCACAGTCCATCGCCAGAGTAACGTCTTTACCCAGTACATAACCGGCGTTTTTCACCGCTTCAGCGATAACCGCCAGCGCGTCGGCGTTGGAACCCAGGTTCGGCGCGTAGCCGCCTTCGTCGCCTACAGCGGTGTTCATGCCTTTGGCTTTCAGTACTTTTGCCAGGTGATGGAACACTTCAGAACCCATACGGATGGCTTCTTTAACGGTTTTAGCGCCAACCGGCTGAATCATGAATTCCTGAATATCGACGTTGTTGTCGGCGTGCTCACCACCGTTAATGATGTTCATCATCGGCAGCGGCATGGAGTATTTGCCTGGGGTGCCGTTCAGCTCAGCGATGTGGGCATACAGCGGCAGACCTTTTGACGCCGCAGCCGCTTTAGCGTTAGCCAGAGAAACCGCCAGAATGGCGTTGGCGCCGAAGTTGGATTTATTCTCAGTACCGTCGAGATCGATCATGATCTTGTCGATAGCAGCCTGATCCTTAGCGTCTTTACCCAGAATAGCCTGTGCAATCGGACCGTTTACCGCAGCAACGGCTTTGGTGACGCCTTTGCCCAGGAAACGGGACTTGTCGCCATCACGCAGTTCCAGCGCTTCGCGGGAACCGGTGGATGCGCCTGACGGTGCAGCAGCCAAACCAACGAAACCGCCTTCCAGATGAACTTCTGCTTCAACGGTCGGGTTTCCGCGTGAGTCGATGATTTCACGGCCAATGACTTTAACGATTTTGGACATCAGATTTTCCTCTAGTCACAAGTTTAACTAAAACCTCAGACAGCAACGCGCGATCACAGGACCGCGCGTTGCTGCAAAACTCCGGCACCGGTAAGACCTTACTTCACCTGACGTTTCTGGTACGCCCCAGCGGCTTTCACGAAGCCGGCGAACAGCGGGTGCCCGTCGCGTGGCGTGGAGGTGAATTCCGGATGGAACTGACAGGCCACAAACCACGGATGATCAGGGAATTCGATAATCTCTACCAGCTTGCGATCAGCGGAAACACCAGCAACACGTAATCCCGCCGCCTCAATCTGTTTCAATAACATATTGTTGACTTCATAACGGTGACGATGACGTTCAATGATCGTCGGTTCACCGTACATCTGACGCACCAGGCTGCCTTCAGTCAGATGGCACTGCTGCCCGCCTACGCGCATGGTACCGCCAAGATCGCTCTCTTCGCTGCGCACCTCGACGTTACCGTCGGCATCACGCCATTCGGTAATCAGCGCGACCACCGGGTACTTACAGTCTGGCACAAACTCGGTAGAGTTGGCGCCTTCCATACCGGCGACATGACGAGCGAACTCCATCAGCGCTACCTGCATCCCCAGACAGATGCCGAGGTACGGGATGTTGTTCTCGCGGGCATAGCGCACCGCCATGATTTTCCCTTCCACCCCGCGGTAGCCAAACCCACCCGGCACCAGAATCGCGTCCAACCCTTTCAGCACATCGACGCCGCGTGTTTCTACATCCTGCGAATCAATGAGCTTGATATTAACCGTCAAACGGTTTTTCAGACCACCGTGCTTCAGCGCTTCAATCACTGATTTGTAAGCATCCGGCAATTCTACATACTTGCCGACCATGCCGATGGTCACTTCGCCGCCTGGATTGGCCTCTTCATAAATAACCTGTTCCCATTCTGACAGGTTTGCTTCCGGGCAATTCAAGCTGAATCGTTTACAAATATAATCATCAAGCCCCTGAGATTTCAATAGCGCTGGAATTTTATAAATGGAATCAATGTCCTTAAGCGAGATAACGGCTTTTTCCGGCACGTTGCAGAATAGCGCAATTTTTGCGCGTTCGTTAGCCGGCACCGTGCGGTCGGAACGGCAGATCAACACATCAGGCTGGATACCGATAGACAGCAGTTCTTTCACCGAGTGCTGGGTCGGCTTGGTTTTCACTTCGCCTGCCGCCGCCATGTAAGGCACCAGCGTCAGATGCATGAACAGGGTGTGTTCGCGGCCCACTTCCACCGCCATCTGCCGAATCGCTTCAAGGAACGGCAGCGACTCAATGTCGCCAACCGTACCGCCGATTTCCACCAGCACCACGTCATGGCCTTCACCGCCTTCGATAATACGTTCTTTAATAGCATTGGTGATGTGTGGAATAACCTGAATAGTCGCACCCAGATAGTCGCCCCGGCGCTCCTTGCGCAGAACGTCAGAGTAAATGCGTCCGGTGGTAAAGTTATTGCGGCGCGTCATCTTTGTACGAATAAAGCGCTCATAGTGACCCAAGTCGAGATCGGTTTCGGCGCCATCTTCGGTAACGAATACTTCACCGTGCTGTGTCGGGCTCATCGTGCCCGGATCCACATTGATATACGGGTCCAGTTTCATGATGGTCACGTTGAGGCCACGGGCTTCGAGAATAGCCGCGAGGGAGGCTGCGGCAATGCCTTTACCCAGAGAGGATACGACCCCGCCGGTCACAAAAATATAATTAGTTGTCATGCTGAACCTGAAAGTTTAGGTTTAAGGACGATGGAAAGACCAAGACGGGAAAGTAGTATACCCGAACCTGGGAGACGCCACAAATGATCGTTTTCACCTTTGTGACGTTGACAGGCTCCGGCTCATCAGGTGTCTCCCGCCTGAGCGGGAGACGATATTCTGTTTTTAAATTATAAAGATAGTTATAAAAACCGCATAAAATCACGATTTCATTCAGAAAATATGTTTAGTGCTTTTTTTCTGATGCTTTTACCTGTTGCCAGGCGGCTTCCATCTCTTCAAGCGTAGCGTCGTTCAGGGTTTTGCCTTGCGCAGCAATCCGTTGCTCCACTTGTTGGAAACGGCGGGTAAACTTGCGGTTTGCCTGCTGCAACGCCGTTTCCGCTTTATGCCCCAGATGACGCGACAGATTGACCGCAGCAAACAGCATATCGCCGATCTCCTCGCCCAGTTTTTCCGGGTCGATCACCGCCTGCTGTGCTTCGGCCATCACCTCGTCGATCTCTTCATACAGCTTATCCACCACCGGACCAAGCGTAGTCCAGTCGAAACCGACCGCGGCACAGCGCTGCTGGATTTTATGCGCCTGCATCAGCGCAGGCAGCGCCTGCGGAATATCATCCAGTTGCGAATGGCGATCTTTTTCTGCCCGCTCCTGCGCCTTGGTCTGCTCCCAGTTAGCCAGCACCGCCGCACTATCAGACAAGGTAACATCGCCAAAAATATGCGGATGACGGCGCTCCAGCTTGTCGCTGATGGCATTACACACATCAGAGAAATCAAACAGCCCTTGCTCTTGCGCCATACGGGCATAAAACACCACCTGAAACAACAGGTCGCCCAGTTCACTACGCAGGTCTTCAAAATCCTTACGGCTGATGGCGTCGAGTACCTCGTAGGTTTCTTCCAGCGTGTAAGGGGCGATGGTGTCAAACGTCTGTTCGCGATCCCACGGGCAACCGGTTTGCGGGTCACGCAGTTGCTGCATGATGTGGAGTAACCGTTCGATTGCGGATGAATTCATAATAATCCTGCTAATGACATGGCAAAGGCGGGGCCAGCCCGCCTTACGGTGGTAACAACAATGGTGATAACAACAATGGTGGTCACAACATCAATCAATTGCCCTGCAAGCGCCGGGCGTCAATCACATCCGGCAGTTGATTGAGCTTAGCCAGCACCCGGCCCAACACCTGCAGGTTGTAGATTTCGATGTCCATGTCGATGGTAGCGAGTTGCTGTTTCACGTCGCTGCGGCTGGATACTCCCAACACATTGACCTTTTCGTTGGCCAGAATGGTGGTGATATCACGCAGCAGGCCGCTGCGGTCATTGGCGGTAACGCGCACTACCAGCGAGTAGCCGCTGGAGTAGCTTTCACCCCATACCGCTTCGACAATCCGCTCCGGCGCGTGACTGCGCAGGTCATCAAGCTGTTCGCAATCGGCACGGTGAATAGAAATGCCGCGCCCACGGGTGATGAAACCGATGATGTCATCCCCCGGAATCGGCTGACAGCAACGCGCGATGTGATGCATCAGGTTGCCAACCCCTTCTACCACCACCCGGCCATTGTCTTTGGCGCTGACGCGCTGAGCCGGCTGCTGAGACTTTTGCGTCAACTGGCGCAGTGCTTCACGATCCTGCTCTTCCGCACTCGGCTGATTCACCTTCGACTGCAGGAAGTTCACTAACTGATTGAGACGGATATCGCCGCCGCCAATGCCCGCCAGCAATTCATCCATCGAGTTGATGTTGTAACGCGGCAACAGCAGTTTTTCCGCCATCTTCAGGCTCACGCCGAGATGCGCCAGTTCATCATCCAGAATCTGTTTGCCCGCCAGAATATTCTTGTCCCTGTCCTGCTTGCGGAACCAGTTGTGGATTTTTGACCGCCCGCGGCTGGTAGTGATATAGCCCAGATTAGGGTTCAGCCAGTCACGGCTGGGGTTCGGCTGCTTCTGGGTGATGACCTCGATCTGGTCGCCCATCTGCAACTGATAGGTAAAGGGTACGATACGTCCGCCCACTTTGGCGCCGATACAACGGTGGCCAATATCGCTGTGGATGTGATAAGCAAAATCCAGCGGCGTGGAGCCAGTCGGCAAATCCACCACATCGCCCTTAGGCGTAAACACGTAGACGCGGTCGTCGAATACCTGACTGCGTACTTCGTCGAGCATTTCGTCCGAGTCGGCCATTTCCTCCTGCCAGGCCAGCAATTTGCGCAGCCAGGCGATACGCTCTTCGTAACCGGAACGCCCGCTGGTGGCGGCACCTTCCTTGTATTTCCAGTGTGCGGCAACGCCAAGTTCTGCATCTTCATGCATCTGCCGGGTACGAATCTGAATTTCCAGCGTTTTGCCGCCCGGTCCCAACACCACGGTGTGAATCGACTGATAACCATTGGGTTTGGGGTTGGCGACATAGTCGTCGAATTCATCCGGCAAGTGACGATAGTGGGTATGCACAATCCCAAGCGCAGCGTAGCAATCCTGCAACCGATCCACCACGATGCGTACCGCCCGTACGTCGAACAATTCATCGAACGACAGCGATTTTTTCTGCATCTTGCGCCAGATGCTGTAAATATGCTTGGGACGGCCATAGACATCGGCTTTAAGCCCCTCGGCTGCCATCGAGGTGCGCAGGTTTTTAACGAAGTCGTCAATGTACTGCTCACGGTCGATACGCCGTTCATGCAGTAGTTTGGCGATGCGCTTGTACTCATCCGGGTGCAGATAACGGAAGCAAAAATCTTCCAGCTCCCACTTCAGCTGGCCGATGCCCAGCCGGTTAGCCAGCGGCGCATAGATATTGGTACACTCTTTAGCCGCCAGTACGCGCTCCTCTTCCGGCGCGTCTTTCACTTCGCGCAGGTGGGCGATACGCTCAGCGAGCTTTATCACCACGCAGCGAAAGTCTTCCACCATCGCCAGCAGCATACGGCGGATATTGTCCACCTGTTCAGACGCCATCGAGTCGTGCTGAGTGGCTTTAAGCTGGCGAATCGCATCCATATCGCGCACGCCATGCACCAGATTGACGATATTTTTGCCGAAGGTTTCCCGCAGCGTATCCTCATCAACCACATTAGCGTTCGCCAGCGGGAACAGCATCGCCGCGCGCATACTGTCGTTATCCATACTCAGGGTAGAGAGGATTTCCACCATCTCAATGCCGCGCCACAACAGCAGCATCGCATCCGGGTGGCCTTGCGTTTTTTCTTCGCAGTAGCGCCAGGTATCGACGAGGCGTTCGCACGATGTTTTACTGGCGATACCCAGTGAGGCAATCCACGCGTCCGGCACGAACTTGCCTTCGGTATTCAAATGCGCACTTCTTACCGCAACCATAATTTCTCCCTACTTTACCGAGCCATCGGAACCAAGCAAAAACAGTGCCATTGACTCAAGATGTCCGGTATGTGGAAACATATCCAACATGGTCAGCCGTTCCAGACGATACCCGGCGGCCATCAACACCTTGCTATCCCTCGCCAGGGTGGTGGGGTTACAGGATATATACACCACCCGCCGGGGAGCCAGTTTCACAATCTGCGGCATCACACCCGGTGCGCCGGCACGCGCCGGATCAAGTAATACTTTATCAAATCCCATTGATGCCCACGGTTGCCGGGTGACGTCCTCTTCGAGGTTATGATGATAAAATGTGACCTGGGTCAACCCGTTACGCCGGGCATTCTCCTGCCCTTTATCCACCAGCGCCGCCACGCCTTCAACGCCGACCACATTGCCAGCACGCTGCGCCAGCGGCAGGGTAAAGTTGCCCATGCCACAGAATAGATCGAGAACCCTGTCCTGCGGCTGCACGTCCAGCCAGGTTAACGCCTGCTCCACCATCCGCTGATTGATCTCGTCATTAACCTGGATAAAATCCCGTGGGCTGAACGCCAGCGATAACCCGGCAACACGATACGACGGCAGGTCGCCGTGCAGGCATTCCAGCGCATCAGCGTCTGATGCTGCAAACAGCGCCACGCCGTGCAATGCGGCAAACGCTGTCAGCGCCTGTCGGTCGGCGTCACGCAACGGTTCCAGATGGCGCAAAATGACCACTGGTCCTTGCTCGGCTAGCACCAGTTCGACGTGTCCGAGCCGCCGTACGGCCTGCAATTGCCCAAGGCAATCGCGCAAAGGCGCTATCAGCGCCTCCAGTTCCGGTCGCAGAATCGGACAGGCGCTGATGTCCACCAAATCGTGCGATCCTGCCTGCCGATAGCCCAGCTGTAATCGGCGCGTTTTTGCCTGATAGTATAATGCAAGGCGCGCGCGACGGCGGTAGCCATAAGCCGAGCCATCGATAATCGCGGGTTCCGGCACGGTTTCGCCGGTTTCCCGCGTCATCAGGTGTTTCAGCGCGGCGGCTTTGCTGCGATGCTGTAATGGCTGGCTGGCGTGTTGCTGTTGGCAACCGCCGCACACGGAAAAATGGGGGCAGCGCGGCACCACGCGCTCTTCACTGGTCGTCAGCAAGCGTCGCAGTCTGGCATGGGCAAACTGGCGTTTCTCTTGCGTCAACTGCACGTCGGCCTGCTCACCTGGCAACACGCCGGGAATGAATACCGTTTTCCCTTGATGACGGGCGACGCCTTGTCCGAATAGGTCCAGATCATTCACCGTCACGGTAAGGGTTTGCCGGGTCGTCACGCGCCGGTTTGGAGAGTAGAATTGCGCCATAAGTGTGCTGTCATTGATTTAATGGAATAGTCGACTTTAATTGTCCCACATTGGAACCCCATGACCAAATACAGTCTGCGCGCACGTATGATGATACTGATTCTGGCCCCAACGATGCTGATCGGGCTGCTGCTCAGTAGTTTTTTCGTCATCCACCGCTATAACCAGTTGCAGGAACAGTTGGCCGACGCCGGTGCCAGCATCATTAAACCGCTGGCTATCAACAGTGCCTACGCCTTGACCCAGCGCCAGCCGGATTCGCTACGCCAATTGGTCAACATTCTGCATCGTCATCATTCCGGTATTGTGCGTACCATCAGCGTATTTGATGCTCGCAACCAACTGATTATCACCAGCAATCCCAACAACCCCGATGGTCATTTGTTGCAGATAGCACCGGGCAATCCACTGCCCACTACGCTACGGCTACAAGACGAGGGAGAGCGGCTGGTGTTGCAGATGCCAATCGAAAACGAAGGCACGCTCACCACCAATACCCTGGTCAGCCGACAGGCGCCGATGGGTTATGTGGCGGTTGAACTGGATTTGACCACTATTCGGTTGCAGCAATACCGGGAAATGTTCATGGCGGCGATACTGTTGCTGTGTTGTATGGGAGTAGCGATGCTGCTGGCTTATCGCCTGATGCGCGATGTGACAATCCCCATCCGCAACATGGTGGAAACGGTGGACCGCATCCGTCGCGGCCAACTGGACAGCCGGGTGGAAGGCCATATGCTGGGCGAGCTGGATATGCTGAAAAACGGCATCAACTCGATGGCGATGTCGCTCACCGCTTATCACGAGGAGATGCAGCAAAACATCGATCAGGCGACGTATGACCTGCGCGAAACGTTGGAACAGATGGAGATCCAGAACGTCGAGTTGGATCTGGCTAAAAAGCGGGCGCAGGAAGCCGCACGCATCAAATCCGAGTTTCTGGCCAATATGTCCCACGAACTGCGCACGCCGCTTAACGGCGTCATTGGTTTCACCCGCCAGACGCTGAAAACCCAACTGACGACCACTCAGAAAGATTATCTGCAAACCATTGAGCGTTCCGCCAATAATCTGCTCAACATCATCAATGACGTGCTGGACTTTTCCAAACTGGAGGCAGGGAAACTGGTGCTGGAGAATATCCCGTTCTCTTTGCACAACACGCTGGATGAAGTGATTATGCTGCTGGCGCATACCGCCCACGAAAAAGGGCTGGAACTGACGCTGAACATTCAAAACGACGTGCCGGAACAGTTCGTCGGCGATCCGCTACGTTTGCAGCAAATCATTACTAACCTGCTGGGTAACGCGATTAAATTTACCGAGCAGGGCAACATTGATATCCGCATCGAAAAACGCAAACAAGAAAACCTGCAGGTGCTGCTGGAAATCCAGATTAAAGATACCGGCATTGGTATCGCCGAAGCGCAACAGACCCAACTGTTTCAAGCGTTCCGTCAGGCAGATACCAGTATTTCACGCCAACACGGCGGCACCGGTCTGGGGCTGGTGATTACCCAGCGGCTGGTGCGGGAAATGGGCGGGGATATCAGTTTCCACAGTAAGCTGAATCAGGGCACGACGTTCTGGTGCACCCTTACCCTGCAGTTGAATCCGCATGTACTGGAACCTGACTATCCTTTTGAAGGCTTGCGGGGCAAACAACTGGCCTACGTGGAAATCAACCCGGCGGCGGCACAGGCGACGCTGGATATTCTGGTGCATACGCCGCTCACCGTCAGCTACAGCCCGACGCCGGAGCAGTTACCGGAACGCACCTTCGATATCCTGCTAATCGGCGTACCGCTTCACTACCGCAATACCTTGCTGGATTTCACACCGTTGATTCGTGACTTCTGCCGTCTGGCATCCTGTGTGATTCTGGCGCTGCCCAGCATGGCAGAGATGGAAGCGGAACAGTTAAAAGCGCTCGGCATCCATGCCAGCCTGAGCAAACCCATCACTGCACCGCGGCTGTTGTCGATGCTGCAAGATAACAATTTGTTCAGTCAGGACGATGACGAACTTACGCCGTCACCCGTCGTATCGCTTGATCGTTTACCACTTAGCGTGATGGCGGTAGACGATAATCCGGCCAATCTGAAGTTAATTGGCACCCTGCTGGAAGAACAGGTCGAGAACATCATCTTGTGTGAGAGTGGCGCTGATGCCATCGCTCGTGCGCAGGAAACCCAGTTGGATATCATCCTGATGGATATTCAAATGCCCGGCATGGACGGCCTGCAAGCCAGCGAGCATATTCGCCGGTTGCCGCAACATGCGCACACCCCCATCGTGGCGGTGACCGCGCATACCATGAATGGCGAACGGGAAATCCTGCTGCAATCAGGTATGGATGATTACTTGGCCAAACCGATTGACGAACAGATGCTGCGTCAGACGCTGCTCAACCATACCGGTAAATCACAATGTGAATTGCCCGAATTACCGCCTGCCATCATCGCGCACTCACCGTTATCACTGGATTGGGACCTGGCGCTACGGCAAGCTGCCAGCAAACCGGATCTGGCGCGCGACCTGCTGGTGATGTTGCTGGATTTTCTGCCGGATGTGCGCCAGCAGGTCAATGCGGTGCTGGCTGGTAATACGCCGGACAATCTGATCGACATCATTCACAAACTGCATGGCAGTTGCAGCTACAGCGGCGTACCGCGCCTCAAACAGATTTGTCATTATCTCGAACAATCGCTGCGTAAAGGTTTGCCAGTTGAAGAGCTGGAACCGGAATGGCTGGAATTGCTGGATGAAATAGCGAATGTGGAAAAGGCGGCGCGCAAACAGCTGGAAACGTCACTCTGAAGTTTCAAAACATAAACCTAAAATTTCAAAACATAAACCTGAAATTTCAGCCTTAAACGCCGTGTGGCGATGAAAAAACCAGCAATATCATCAGGCAGGCGGATGCACGCAAAGGCAGCGCCTGCCGGTTGGTGGGTCAGCCGTCATGCCGACGGACAGTCGTCATGCTGACAGAAAATAGCTTGATCAGGCCATCGCCTGCGCCAGTTTGATGGTGGCGGCAATATTGCGCGCCGTCATTCTTACGTTGTCGGCAGCGTTATCCAGTGCCTCCTCCAGCGAGCAGATGTTATAGAGCACGCTGAATACGGCATCAAGCCCATGGTCGTGTACCACGCCCACATCAGCCGTCAGGCTGCCGGCAATGCCGATCACCGGTTTGTGGTAACGTTTGGCGACAGACGCCACGCCAATCGGCACTTTGCCGTGGATGGTCTGGCTGTCGATACGGCCTTCGCCAGTGATCACCAGCGATGCGTCCCGGACCAGTTCATCCAGTCCCAACGCCTCGGTGACAATCTCAATACCGCGGCGTAATTCCGCGCCGCAGAACGCCAGCAACGCCGCACCCATGCCGCCAGCCGCGCCTGCGCCCGGCACCTGCTCGACATCGATGTCTAAATCGTGGCGTATGATCCCCGCATAATGCTGCAATGCCTGATCCAGCTGTTCCACCATCGCTTCACTCGCGCCTTTTTGCGGACCGAATACCGCGGACGCCCCCAGTCTGCCGGTCAGCGGATTGGTGACATCGCACGCCACCTCAAACCGACACTGCCGAACGCGTGGGTCCAGTGAGCAGGTATCAATGTGCGCCAGCCGCGCCAGCTCCGCGCCGCCAAACCCTATCGGCTGCCTGGCGTCATCCAGCAACTGTACGCCCAGCGCCTGCACCATCCCCGCACCGCCATCATTGGTGGCGCTACCGCCGATGCCGATAATGCAATGGCGAACGCCATGATCCAGCGCGCTGCGAATCAACTCGCCGGTGCCATAGCTGGTGGTCAACAGCGGATTACGCAGGTGCGGCGGCACACGCTCCAACCCACTGGCAGCCGCCATTTCGATGAACGCCGTTTTTTCATCCCCTGACAGCCCGAAAAAGGCGTCGATATCATCGCCTAGCGGACCGGTGACGTTCACTCTGATGATTTTACCGCGGGTTGCCGCCACCATGGCCTCCACGGTTCCCTCTCCCCCATCAGCGACCGGCAGTTTTACGTAGCTGGCCTCAGGGAATACTTCCCGGAAACCAGCCTCAATCTGCGTCGCCACTTCCTGGGCAGATAAGCTCTCTTTGTAAGAATCCGGTGCGATAACTATTTTCATAAACGACTCGCGTCATCAACTACCCGCGCTGCAGAACCGGCGCTAGTCAAAAATGTTCCGTCAACCGGGCGGCGATGCGCCTGACGCCGACGCCGCCCTATCGACTACCGAGTGACTTCCACTTTCGCCAGCTTCTCATAATAACGAGCCAGCGCACTGTGATCGGCACCACCCAGATCATCGGCTTTCAGCGCCTGCATCATTTCCATCACCGCAGCGGTCAGCGGCAGTTGTGCCCCGATGCCGTGAGAGGTATCCAGTGCGTTAGCCAAATCTTTAATGTGGAGATCGATACGGAAACCGGGTTTGAAGTTGCGGTCCATTACCATCGGCGCTTTGGCATCCAGCACGGTGCTGCCTGCCAGACCACCACGAATCGCCTGATATACCAGATCCGGATTCACGCCGGCTTTGGTTGCCAGCACCAGTGCTTCGGACATAGCAGCGATATTCAGCGCCACAATGACCTGATTTGCCAGCTTGGTAACGTTGCCTGCGCCGATATCACCAGTGTGCACCACCGAGCCGGCCATCGCCTTCATCACCTCATAGCAACGGTCAAACACCGCTTTATCGCCGCCCACCATCACCGACAAGGTACCGTCGATGGCTTTCGGCTCGCCGCCGCTGACCGGCGCGTCCAGCATATCGACGCTTTTTTCCGCCAATGCGGCAGCAATTTCACGGCTGGCCAGCGGCGCGATGGAACTCATGTCGATAACGACCGTACCTTTGCGTGCGCCTTCGATCACACCGTTTTCGCCCAGCACCACTTCTTTCACGTGAGGTGAGTTCGGCAGCATGGTAATGACGATATCGCTCTGTTCTGCAACCGCTTTCGGTGTGGCCGCCGAGGTGGCGCCCGTGGCAATCACTTCAGCAACTGCTTCGCTATTTCTGTCCAGCACCACCAATGAATAACCCGCTTTAATCAGGTTTTTACTCATCGGTTTTCCCATGATGCCCAGTCCAATAAAACCAATTTTCATTGCAATAACCTCGTTGTCCATTCAGTGACATGGTCAGATATGTTGATGGCCGATGCGGCCCTGATTCATCCGAATTACTTTTTAAATTTGTCGCACAATGCCTGCGTAGCGCCGCGGAACACACCCAGATCGCTACCGACCGCCACAAAACGCGCGCCCCATTCCAGATAACGACGGGCATCCGCTTCCACCGGCGCCAGAATGCCACTCGGTTTGCCGTGGGCAGCCGCACGTTCAAAAATGTGACGAATCACTTTCTGCACTTCCGGATGGTTAGGCTGGCCCAGGTACCCCAACGCCGCTGACAGGTCACCCGGACCGACGAAAATGCCATCAACGCCATCAACCGCAGCAATCGCATCCAGATTGTCCACCCCATCCTGGGTTTCTATCTGCACCAGCACAGTGATGTTGTCGTTAATGGTGGCAAAATAGTTCGGCTCGGTGCCGTAGGCATTGCTGCGATGACCGACCGACACGCCGCGAATACCCGCTGGCGGATAACGCGTTGACGCCACGGCGCGAACCGCCTCTTCTTCGGTTTCCACAAAAGGGATCAGGAAGTTGTAAAAACCGATATCCAGCAAACGCTTGATAATCACCGGCTCATTACAAGGCGGACGCACCACCGGCGCACTGTGGCTGCCTTTGAGCGCCATCAGTTGTGGAATAAAGGTGTTGATGTCGTTCGGCGCGTGCTCGCCGTCCAGTACCAGCCAGTCAAACCCTGCCAGCCCCAATACCTCGGTAGAAATCGGATTAGCCAGCGCACACCAGCAACCGATCAGGGTGTTTCCCTGGCGTAAATTCTGGCGAAATGGGTTAGGCAACAGTGGCGTCTTCATGTTTTGTCCTTACTCTTTACCGCACCGCCCCGGATGAAGCGGCACTCTTCATTAACGACCTACGATAATTAACCAACAACGATGGATTAACGAACCAGACAAGGGCGCTTGTTATCAAACGTCCAGTTAGGGATCAGGTACTGCATCCCAACGGCGTCGTTACGTGCGCCCAGCCCCATGTTTTTATACAGCTCATGGGCCTTCATCACCTGTTCCATATCCAGCTCGACGCCCAGTCCCGGTTTCTTCGGTACTTCGACCATACCGCCGACAATCTGCAACGGCGCTTTGGTCAGACGCTGGTTGCCCTCCTGCCAAATCCAGTGCGTATCAATGGCAGTAATACGGCCCGGCGCTGCCGCAGCCACGTGGGTGAACATCGCCAGTGAAATATCAAAGTGGTTATTGGAGTGAGAACCCCAGGTCAGGCCCCATTCATGGCACATCTGTGCTACGCGCACCGAACCCTGCATGGTCCAGAAGTGCGGGTCCGCCAGCGGGATATCCACCGATTGCAGGGAAATGGTGTGCCCCATCTGACGCCAGTCGGTGGCGATCATGTTGGTGGCAGTGGGCAGCCCGGTGGCGCGACGAAACTCGGCCATCACTTCACGGCCAGAAAAACCCTGCTCAGCGCCGCATGGGTCCTCAGCGTAAGCCAGCACGCCACGCAGTTGTTTGCCCAGACGAATCGCCTCTTCCAGCGACCAGGCACCGTTCGGGTCGAGCGTAATGCGCGCTTGTGGGAAGCGTTTAGCCAGCGCGGTAACCGCTTCAGCCTCTTCGCTGCCCGCCAGCACGCCGCCTTTGAGTTTGAAATCGTTGAAGCCGTATTTCTCGTACGCGGCTTCTGCCAGACGCACCACCGTTTCCGGCGTCAGCGCTTCTTCGTGGCGCAGGCGATACCAGTCGCATTGCTCATCCGGCTGGCTCTGGTACGGCAGGTCAGTTTTGTTGCGATCACCGATGTAGAACAGATAACCGAGCATTTCTACCGCATCACGCTGCTGACCATCGCCTAACAACGCGGCCACCGGTACGTTCAGGAACTGCCCCAGCAAGTCCAGCATCGCGGCTTCAATGCCGGTCACCACATGAATGGTGGTGCGCAGGTCGAAGGTTTGCAGACCACGACCAGAGGCATCGCGGTCGGCAAACTGGTTGCGTACCGCCGTCATCACATTTTTATATTCACCCAGCGTTTTGCCGACCACCAGCGCAGCGGCATCTTCCAGCGTCTGACGAATTTTCTCACCGCCAGGAATTTCCCCCACACCGGTATGACCCGCGTTATCCTTGAGTATCACGATATTACGGGTGAAGTACGGCGCGTGCGCCCCGCTGAGGTTCAGCAACATGCTGTCGTGTCCGGCAACAGGAATCACCTGCATACTGGTAATAACCGGGGTGGAACTTTGCGACGTCATGGTAGTTTCCTTCTGTTAAAACGTTGAATTCTTAGGTAACTCACGTCCGAATACCGGGCGTTTGCGATCAAATGTCCAGCCGGGGATCAGGTACTGCATCGCTGCGGCGTCATTGCGTGCGCCGCTCGGCAATTTCTTATGCAGTTCATGGGCTTTCATTACCTGTTCCATATCCAGCTCAATGCCAAGCCCCGGCCGTTCCGGCACCTTGATGTTGCCGTTAACGATTTGCAGCGGCTCTTTAGTCAGGTGCTGTCCTTCCTGCCAGATCCAGTGCGTGTCGATAGCGGTCGGCTTGCCGGGTGCCGCCGCGCCCACATGGGTGAACATCGCCAGCGAAATGTCGAAGTGGTTATTAGAGTGACAACCCCAGGTCAGGCCCCATTCGTCACACAGTTGCGCCACCCGCACCGCGCCGTGCATGGTCCAGAAATGCGGGTCCGCCAGCGGGATATCCACCGCCTGCAACATCACCGCGTGGTTCATCTCGCGCCAGTTGGTGGCAATCATGTTGGTGGCGACCGGCAGCCCGGTGGCACGGCGGAATTCCGCCATCACTTCACGGCCAGAGAAGCCCTGCTCCGCGCCACAGGGGTCTTCGGCGTAAGTCAGCACACCGTTCAGGCCTTTGCATAAGCGGATCGCTTCATCGAGCAACCAGGCTCCGTTCGGGTCTACCGTGATGCGGGCATCCGGGAAGCGCTTTTTCAACGCCTTCACGGTGTCGATTTCCAGTTCGCCCGGCAGCACGCCGCCTTTCAGCTTGAAGTCTTTAAAACCGTAGCGATCAGCCGCCGCTTCCGCCAGTCGCACCACGGCATCGCTGTTCATTGCCTGCTGGTGACGCAGGTGATACCACGGGTGTTTACCCTGTTCGCCTTCCAGATAAGGCAAATCGGTTTTAGTACGATCGCCGATATAGAACAGGTAGCCCAGTACCGTGACTTCATCACGCTGTTTACCCGGCCCCAGCAATTCGGCGACAGGCACATTCAGGTGCTGCCCCAGCAAGTCCAGCAGGGCGGCTTCCAATGCGGCGACAGCGTTGACCCGCAATTCGAATGTCCAGGCGCCTTTGCCGAACGAGTCGAAATCCGAAGACTGGTTGCCTTTGTGAACCTGATGTACCAGATGGTTCATACGCGCCACCTGTGCCCCTACCACCTGAGGGATCGCCGCCGTCAGCGTGTTGTAAATCACCTCGCCGCCCGGCGCCTCTCCCACGCCGGTGTGGCCGGCGTTATCTGTCAACATCACGATATTGCGGGTGAAATAGGCCCCGTGAGCACCGCCAATATTGAGCAACATGCTGTCATAACCCGCGACGGGGATGACTTTCATGCCGGTAATGACGGGGGTATCTTGCGTACTGTTCATGTGCTCGTCCTTACTTTTCATCACTGGGGTTTATAAGGTTTCAGTTCGATACGTTTGATGTCCTGCACGATGAACAGGAAGCTCAGGATAGCGACGAACGCATGAACGCCCACATATACCAGCCCGCCATTAAAGGAGCCGGTCACACCGACGATATAGCCGATGGCAATCGGCGTAACGATGCCGGAGATATTGCCGAACATATTGAACAGACCGCCGCTCAAGCCGCTGATTTCTTTCGGCGCGGTATCCGCCATCACCGCCCAGCCCAGCGCACCGATACCTTTACCGAAGAACGCCGCCGCCATCACCGCAATCACCACCCATTCCGTGGTGACGTAGTTACAAATCACCATCGACATGGACAGCAGCATTCCCAGCACAATCGGCGTTTTACGGGCAAGGGTGAGTGACTGGGTACGGCGCATCAGGTAATCGGAAATCACCCCGCCCAGCACGCCGCCGACAAATCCGCAAATGGCTGGGATCGACGCAACAAAACCGGCTTTCAGAATCGACATGCCGCGCGCCTGCACCAGATACACCGGGAACCAGGTAATAAAGAAGTAAGTCAGCGCATTGATGCAGTATTGACCGAGATAGACGCCCATCATCATGCGGGAAGTCAGCAACTGTTTAATCTGGTGCCATTTCTCGCCGCGAGCGACCGATTTTTTCGTCGCTAATGCATCCATATTGACCAGTGCGCCGCCCGCTTCGATGTACTCCAGTTCAGCCTTATTCACGCCGGGATGATCTTTCGGATCATGAATGACCTTCTGCCACAGGAAAGCGATGATGATGCCAAGCCCCCCCATAAACCAGAACACATGTGCCCAACCCACTTCATGCGTCAGCCAACCCATAATGGGCGCAAAGATAACGGTGGCGAAGTACTGTGCGGAGTTGAAAATGGCGACCGCGGTGCCACGCTCCTGCGCCGGGAACCAGGCCGCTACAATACGGCTGTTACCGGGGAAAGATGGGGATTCGCACAATCCCACCATGAAACGCAGCATAAACAACGAAATCACGATGGCTGAGCCGTGGAAAATATCTACAAACCCTTGCAGCAGGGTAAACAACGACCAGGAGAAGATGCTCCAGAAGTAGACGCGCTTGGAACCAAAGCGGTCTAGCAGCCAGCCGCCGGGAATTTGACCTATCACATAAGCCCAGGAAAATGCAGAGAAGATATAGCCCATGCCCACTGCATCAAGACCAATATCTTTGGACATGGCGGAACCGGCGATGGAAATCGTAGAGCGGTCGCCATAATTGAATGACGTGACGATAAACAGTATCACGACAATCCAGTAACGGGCGTTGGTTTTCTTTTGTAATACGCCGGCTGCTGTGCTGACGGTATTCATGATGAACTCCTACTTTTAGATAGCGGTTAGCTCATTCATTCCAAATAACCACACTTGCGTAGGGTTGAGTTACCAGAATGAAATCAAGAGTCGGTAATGGTTTGAAACTTGAGCAAAGAAAAAGCAGAACAGCAAAAATAAACCACGAGACCTCTTCGACTTCTGGGAGTGATTATAAAGGGCGCGTCTGCACGCCTCACTGGACAAGCGCCCAACAATCACCACTATCAACAACACGAGTTGCAGCAATCGCCCAATCATTTGGGAGTCATTTCACGAAAACACCGGCTTTTGCCACTTCAGTCACAAAGCGCGACGGTCAGAATTAAGGAGGGAATAAGTCAACGGACGGAATAATGTGACAGGTCTCACTGCCTATTGTTTCTTCGCCAGAGAAATTAAGCACAGCGCGTCAGGATGTCAGTCAATTGCATAATGCATAGCGGCAGAAAGCTCACCTATACTGATGCCGAGCAAAGTCATTATTAGCAGCGACAGTGAAAATAAACCGCACGTTATAGCTTTAACCAGCGTTATAACTCATGAAGGTTAGCGCCATGTCAGATAATACAACAACGGGTGTGGCCGATGAACGGCCGCTTTATATCAAGGTTCATGAGTCTGACAATGTTGCCATTGTCGTCAACAATAATGGTCTGAAAGCCGGTACCCGATTCAGTTGCGGTCTGGAACTGAAAGAACACGTACCGCAAGGCCACAAGGTCGCATTACGCGATATCGCCCTCGGAGCGCCTATCGTCCGTTATGGCGAAATCATCGGCTACGCCCTCAGGGACATCGTCCGCGGCAGTTGGATCGATGAATCGCTGGTGGAATTGCCCACGGCGCCGGCGCTGGAAACGCTGCCGCTGGCAACCAGGGTTCCGCCAACACTGCCGCCGCTGGAAGGGTATACCTTCGAAGGCTACCGTAATCCGGACGGTAGCGTCGGCACCAAAAACCTGCTCGGCATTACTACCAGCGTCCACTGCGTTGCCGGTGTGGTGGATTATGTCGTCAACCTGATAGAGCGTGACCTGCTGCCCCGTTATCCTAACGTAGACGGCGTAGTCGCACTGAACCATCTGTATGGCTGCGGTGTGGCGATCAATGCCCCAGCCGCCGTTGTGCCTATCCGCACCATCCACAATCTGGCGCTCAATCCGAATTTCGGCGGCGAAGTGCTGGTGGTCGGGCTGGGCTGCGAAAAACTCCAGCCAGAACGCCTGCTGCAAGGCACGCCGGATGTACAGGCCATTTCGCTGGACGATACCAGTATTGTGCGATTGCAAGATGAACACCATATCGGTTTCAAATCGATGGTGGACGATATTCTGGCTATGGCAGATAAGCATCTGCAACAGCTCAACCGCCGCGCGCGCGAAACGGTGCCGGCATCTGAACTGGTAGTCGGTATGCAATGTGGCGGCAGCGACGCGTTTTCCGGTGTGACCGCCAACCCGGCGGTAGGATTCGCGTCTGATCTGCTGGTGCGTTGCGGCGCTACGGTGATGTTTTCCGAAGTCACCGAAGTACGCGACGCCATTCATCTACTCACGCCACGTACCATCAATGAAGAGGTAGGGAAACGTCTGCTGGAAGAGATGGCCTGGTATGACGACTATCTGGACAGCGGCAAGACTGACCGCAGCGCTAACCCATCGCCCGGCAACAAAAAAGGTGGGCTGGCGAATGTGGTGGAAAAAGCCTTGGGGTCTATTGCTAAATCCGGCACCAGCGCCATCGTCGAAGTGCTGTCGCCAGGTCAACGTCCGACCAAACGCGGGCTGATTTACGCAGCCACGCCAGCCAGCGACTTTGTGTGCGGTACGCAGCAACTGGCTTCCGGCATCACTGTTCAGGTGTTCACCACCGGGCGCGGCACCCCTTACGGGCTGAAAGCGGTGCCGGTCATCAAGATGGCGACCCGCACGGCGCTCGCGGAACGCTGGCATGATCTGATGGATATCAACGCCGGCACCATCGCTACCGGCGAAGCAACCATTGAAGATGTGGGCTGGCAGTTATTCCGTTTTATTCTGGATATCGCTAGCGGCAGGAAAAAAACCTGGTCTGATCAATGGGGTTTACACAACGCACTGTCGGTGTTTAACCCGGCACCGGTTACCTGATACACGTATTATTCGTTAGCCACGCATTCGCCACTGGATGAAACATCCAGTGGCGAATGTTTTTACACTATTTTTCACCCGCCACTTTCCACCCATTACTGTTTAAAGCAATGACATTAATTCGACATATACCCGTCATACTTCAAGTTACAGGTGCGTTGGCTGCGCTCAGTCACCCGAATCACTTACCTGAGTAAGCTCATCGGGATTCCTTCCCTTGCCGCCTTCCTGAAACTCGAATTATTTAGGGTATATAACTCACGTGAATTTATTTTCGATAGAAAAATAACTTTCCGTCTCTTTTATTACATCATCATTTAATTTTATTTAATAAGTCGCCTTATTTCCTTCTATTTTTCAGAACGACATTCTTGTCAGCCATGTTAACAAAACGTTCTTATTGTAATGACATCATTAAGAAAAAACCGAACAATAATTAACAAATAAAGAGTAGTTAAAAAAAATGCTGTTCAAAAAATGATTTGATTGACAACACAAAGACCCAAAGCATAAATTCCCCACCTGAAAAAAAAGAATAAGTTTGCTCAGGGATGCTTTGCAATTTGAAGCGCCCTTTTTTCGTATCTTTTAACCTTGAGTTAAAAAATAAAAACGATGATTTAACACACCTCCAGACTCTACCCCATCAGGTGTAATGTCGCAGCCAGCATGGACATTGACAGCACGTCCCCCCCGAACGTACAGCGTGCGTGAGGATGTTGAGCACTGTCCTGCACTAAAATGGCAAGCAAAATAACCTTGTGGGATAAGTTCTGAATTTGTGTGATTAATCAGGCCGTGCTCACACCCTGGCCCTTCTCTACATCACTGACATAACTGACACACAGCATCGGGGTTTTCAATGCGGGTTAATACACCTATTACACAACAAGAATACCTGTTGGATGACGGCACTACATTAATGTCGACCACGGATGTTAAAAGCAACATCACTTATGCCAACTCCGCGTTTATTCGCGTCAGTGGATTTGATGAGCACGAACTGATGGGAACCCCCCACAATATTGTGCGTCATCCGGATATGCCCACCGAAGCCTTCGCCGACATGTGGTACACGCTGCAACAAGGCGACAGTTGGACCGGACTGGTCAAAAACCGTCGCAAAAACGGCGATCATTACTGGGTACGCGCTAACGTCACGCCGGTCTATCACCATAATCAACTCACCGGCTATATTTCGGTACGCAATACCCCCAAGGCAGAAGAAATTCGCGCTGTTGAACCGCTGTATGAAGCAGTACAGAATAAACAAGCTCGTCATCTAGGGTTTTACAAAGGGCTGGTAGTCCGAACCGGGCTGTTCTCGGTTTTGTCGCTATTCCAGCGGTTATCGGTACGCTGGCGCTTACGACTGGCCGTATTGCTCGGCGGTTTAATGCCGCTCGCTCTCATCCTGCTGGGCATTGGCACAACAACATCGATCATCTCGATTCTGCTGCTGATGGTAGTACTCGACCAGTTTCTGCAACAACAAATCGCCAATCCGCTGCGTTTGATCCTGGGTCAGGCACAACAGGTCGTATCTGGTCGCCGGGCAGACAGTATCCATCTCAACCGGGTGGATGAAGTTGGGCTGCTGTTACGGGTGGTCAACCAATTCGGCCTCAACCTGCATTCACTGGTGGATGATGTCAGCACACAGGTGGCTGGCATCAACAGCATCAGCCAACAACTGGCCGATGGCAACCATGATCTGAGCACACGCACCGAGGAAACCTCCGCCAATCTGCAGCAGACAGCAGCGGCTATCGAACAGATTACCGTAGCAGTACAACAAAGCGCAGACACCGCCACACAAGCCACCCAGATGGCGCAACATGCCAGCCAGTCCGCTGGCGAAGGCGGCGATATCATGGCCGAGGCCGTGGGTATGATGGAGTCTATTTCAAACGCCAGCCGCAAAATCGTCGATATCATCGGCGTTATCGACAGTATCGCCTTTCAGACCAACATTCTGGCACTCAATGCGGCGGTAGAAGCAGCGCGTGCCGGCGTAGAAGGGCGTGGTTTTGCCGTTGTGGCGGCGGAAGTTCGCAATCTGGCGCAGCATTCCGCGTCTGCTGCCCGCGAAATCAAAACCTTGATCGACGCCAACATGACCAGCGTTGAAACGGGTAGCGCACTGGTAGACAAAGCAGGCAAACATATTCAGGACATCGTCAACGATGTGCAGCAAGTGGCAAGCATGATCAGCGAGATCAGCAACGCCACCCGTGAGCAAACTGCAGCGTTGTCACTGATCAACGGTTCTATCGCCCAAATTGAGCAGATGACCGCCGGTAATACCGAGATGGTTGATCAATCAGCGGAATTCGCCACCAACCTCAGCAGACAGGCGGTGCGGCTAACCGACGCAATTAATGTTTATGGGAAATAATATCAGGCGTAAAGATACAATTTCTTACCCCATCACTCAGGACAAAGAGTAGCCAGAACGCACTTTTTGGTTAATAATCACTCATAATGTCGTGCCGGGTGCCGATAATAGAGATAGCAGGGATAGTCCCCTGCCCAGACTACTAATCAGGAGGATGTATGCTGAGTCCAATTACCAGCTCTGCGTTTGCAGTGATGCCGGTGCCAGCATCCACCAGCGTCGAAACCAACACGGAACAGAAGGTTTCTGAGCGTAATCTGCAAAACCTGAAAGCCGATGAGGCATCAGGTGAAAGCACCAAGAAGCAGCAGGAAACCACGATTAATGGACAGCAGCAATCGATGCAGGCTCAGATTGTTGTGATGCAGGGGCAGATTGCACAACTGCAAAACCAGCAGGTGCCGCCACCGCAAGAAAGCAAACCGATGATCAGACCGGTTGAAGGCGTTAACCGTCCGTCAGCTGAACATGCTATCGACATTTACATCTGATAGGTCAGTTCGCAAAACTCAGCCCACTGGCAACCCGGTGGGCTGTTTTTTCGGTAAGTAACAAAACAACAGCATAGCAATCCCTTATCTTTGCTGAGTACCCAACAGGGAAAGGCTAAAACACGTTGGCAGTTTGGTTGATATCTATCATCTGAGAAACCATTACCATCCGGACATATTTGTATCCACTTCGTCAGGAAATCGAAAAACCTATAAGGCTATCGCGGTGCGATGCCGATAACAGTGTAGCCATTATGGCTATTTTCAGGAGGAGTTTATGGCAGGTTCTATCGGCTCAGCAACATCGGCCGTTTCTGCATCATCAGGCAGCAGTAATAGCGCCAATGTTGATCAGCAGATTTCCCAGTTAAACAAGGAAATTCAATCGCTGACCAAACAAGCAACCAAGCTGACTCAGCAGATGACAGAAACAAAAACGGATGAAGAGCGCCAGTTGCTGGAGCAACAGCAAAAGATGATTCAGGCGCAAATCCAACAAATTCAGGCACAAATCCAACAGTTGCAACAGCAGAAAACACAACAGGCTCAGCAGTCAGGTGCCTCTGCAATTCAGTCGTCTACGCTCAAAGAAGGCGTCAACATGCCGACGGATGAAAACAGCGTTAATATTTACATCTAATTTTTTCGCTGTCTGAATATTGTCTGGTATGAATAAAAGCATCATGTATCCTGATGATTCATGATGCTTTTTTATTTGCTAAAAACGGTGTCAGCACCGGCGAATTGCCAGCACCATCAATACCTGTCAGGTTACTGATATCAAGGTGTTGGGCGGCGCAGCGGCTTCACCAGCCCTTGTAACCCTTCCATCTTGATAGTCAGCGTAATCTGCATCAATTCACCTAACCGCCCTGCCGGAAATTCGCCCTTGCGGGCGAACCACAAGAGGTACTCTTCCGGTAAGTCGATCAGCATACGGCCTTTATATTTGCCAAATGGCATCGGCGTATTGGCTATCGCCAGCAGATCCTCTTTTTGCATTACCTTTACCCCAGCAGACGCATCATCTCCGCTTCATCAATGACCTCAATACCCAGTTCCTGTGCTTTGGTCAGCTTGGAACCCGCCGCTTCGCCAGCGATGACCAGATTGGTTTTCTTCGACACACTGCCACTCACCTTCGCTCCTAGCGCCGTGAGGCGATCTTTGGCTTCATCACGAGACAGCACACTCAGCGAGCCAGTCAATACCACTGTTTTACCGGCAAACGGACTGTTTGACGCCTCAACATCCACTATTACCGGGTCTGGCCAGTGAATACCGACATCATCGCCAATCAATTCCTGAATCACCTGCTGATTGTGCGCCTCATCAAGAAAGTTGCGCACATGCGTCGCAACTACAATGCCGACATCCTGCACTTGTTGCAGCACTTCCAGATCGGCAGCTTGCAACGCGTCCAGCGTACCGAAATGCGCCGCCAGATTCGCCGCCGTCGCCTCACCCACATCCCGGATACCTAACGCATACAAGAAACGAGCAAACGTGGTGGACTTGGCTTTGCTCAGCGCATTCACCAGATTCTGCGCCGACTTCGGCCCCATGCGATCCAGTCGTGTAAGAATACCGATATCCAGACGAAACAAATCCGCGGGTGTCTTGACGTACTCTTTCTCTACCAACTGGTCGATGATCTTATCGCCCATGCCTTCGACATCCAGCGCACGACGAGAAACAAAGTGCTTCAGCGCTTCTTTACGCTGCGCGCCGCAGAACAGGCCGCCAGTACAGCGAGCAACGGCCTCGCCTTCGACCCTCTCCACATCAGACCCGCACACCGGGCATTGAGGCGGAAACACCACCGGGCGGGCATCCGCCGGGCGCTCAGACAGCACGACGCTCACTATCTGCGGAATCACGTCCCCTGCGCGACGAACGGCAACCCGATCGCCAATCTGAACCCCCAGACGTTCGATTTCATCCGCATTGTGCAGCGTGGCGTTACTCACCACCACGCCAGCGACGGTCACCGGCTCCAGCCGCGCCACCGGCGTAATCGCACCGGTACGGCCAACCTGAAACTCAACGTCTCGCAACCAGGTCAATTGCTCCTGAGCCGGAAACTTGAATGCCACCGCCCAGCGCGGCGCACGCGCCACAAAGCCCAGCCGCTCCTGCAACGCCAGCTCGTTGACTTTGATCACCACACCATCGATATCGAACCCCAGCGTTTCGCGCTCGTGCTCCACCTGACGGTAGAAGTCCAGCACCGCATCACTGCCGGTGCACAGACGAATGCGTTCACTGACCGGCAGCCCCCATTCACGGAACTGCATCAGCCGCTGCCAGTGGGTATCCGGCAGGGTTCCGCCTTCCACCACCCCAACGCCATAGCATAGGAAGGTCAAGGGGCGAGTGGCGGTGATACGTGGGTCCAACTGACGCAACGAACCGGCAGCAGCATTACGCGGGTTAGCGAATACCTTGCCGCCGGTACGACGCGCGTCCGCATTCAGGGCTTCGAACCCCTTGTGTTTCATGAACACTTCACCGCGTACTTCCAGCCGCGCTGGAATATTATCGCCGTGCAGACGTAACGGAATCGCGCCGATGGTACGAATATTGGCGGTAATATTCTCGCCGGTCGTGCCGTCGCCGCGTGTCGCGGCGCGTACCAGCACACCATTCTCATACAGCAGGCTGACCGCCAGCCCATCAAGCTTTAACTCGCAGCAAAACGTCAGTTCGCCATCGTTTTTCAACCGATCATTGATGCGCTTGCAGAATGCCAGAAAACTGGCCTCGTCAAAGACGTTATCCAGCGACAGCATCGGCACGTCATGCGCTACCGTATCAAACGCATCCAGCGGTGCGGCGCCGACTCGCTGGGTTGGTGAATCGGGCGTCACCAATTCAGGATGTGCCTGCTCCAACATTTTCAGCGCATTCATCAGGTTGTCGTATTCTGCGTCGGGAATTTCCGGCGCATCATCGACGTGGTATTTGTATTCGTGATAGCGCAGTTGGGCGCGCAGCGCCTCAATCTGCACCGAAACAGTAGCGATATCGTCAGCAGGCTTAGACTCATTTTCCAGCATAAGCGTGCCCGTTAATCTCTGGCTTTGATGGTGTTGATGATATTGGTGGTCGAACAACCGTCTTCAAAGTTTAGCACCCGCACCTCGCCGCCATTGGCCCAGACCTCTTTACTGCCGGCAATGTCTTCTGGCTTGTAGTCACCGCCCTTCACCAGAATATCCGGCAACACCTCGCTAATCAGGCGCTGTGGTGTGTCTTCTTCAAACGCCACCACCCAGTCCACCGCTTCCAGCGCACCCAGCACAATCATCCGTTGTGTCAACGGGTTAACCGGACGACTCGGCCCTTTCAGGCGTTTGGTGGAGTCATCACTATTTACCGCTACAATCAGGCGATCACCCAGACGGCGCGCATTAGCCAGATAGGAAACGTGCCCGGCGTGTAAAATATCAAAACACCCATTGGTCATGACGACCTTTTCGCCACGCTGACGCGCCAGCGCCACCGCACCTTTCAGTTGTGCTTCAGTCATCACGCCAAAACCGGTATCAGCACGACCACGAATAGCGTTTTCCAGCTCAATCGGCGTTACCGTGGAGGTACCGAGTTTTCCGACCACGACACCAGCCGCCGCGTTAGCGAGGAAGCAGGCTTCCTCCATCGGCTTGCCCGCCGCCAGCGCCGCCGCCAGCACGCCAATCACGGTATCGCCCGCACCGGTAACGTCATACACTTCCTGCGCCTGCGTCGGCAGGTGCAACGGCGCTTTGCCCGGTTGCAGCAGCGTCATCCCCTGCTCAGAGCGAGTCACCAGCAGTGCAGAGAGACTCAGCTCTGCCAGCAGTTTCATACCGCGTTCCACCAGATCATTTTCATCTTTACAGCGCCCGGCCACCGCTTCGAACTCCGACAGGTTTGGCGTCAGCAGCGTCGCACCGCGATAGCGGTTAAAATCGGTACCTTTCGGGTCAATCAACACCGGCACACCAGCCGCTCTGGCCGTCTGGATCATGGTCTGTACATGCACCAGTGCGCCTTTAGCGTAATCAGACAGCACCAACGCGCCGATCTTCGGCAATGCCTGCTGGATGCGGTCAATCATCGGCTGCGGATCGACACTGTCGAACCCTTCTTCAAAGTCGAGGCGGATCAGTTGCTGGTTGCGCGACAACACACGCAGCTTGGTAATGGTGGGATGAGTGGGAACGGAAACGAAGTCGCACTTGACGTTCACTTCGTTGAGTTTGGCGCTCAGGGCGCGGGCGGCATCATCAATACCGGTCAACCCCACCAAACGCGACCCTGCGCCCAGCGCGGCGATATTCATTGCCACGTTGGCCGCGCCGCCGGGACGTTCTTCGATGGTATCCACCTTAACCACCGGCACTGGCGCTTCCGGCGAAATACGGCTGGTTGGGCCGTACCAGTAGCGGTCCAGCATTACGTCACCCACAACCAGAACACCGGCGTGGCGAAAATCAGGTAGCGTTACTTTCATTCCCTGGCTCCAAAAACAGGTTCATTTTTAACGCGCGCTATACTATCACACTCAACTGCCACACTCACCGGGTAGCCAGCAGCGCCGATTGCGCAGCACGCCTCATTCCAGCCACTTCTTCCAACTCTGTTGTATCTGCTGCCGCTCATTGCTGAAACACGCCTGGCCGACCCGGCCAGGCAACTCCTGCAACGCCAAATGGTGGATTTCATCGCGCAAGGTAATGTAGGCCAGCCGTAGCGCCTCTGCCTCGTCGTCATCCATCACGCCATGACGAGCCAGCAATTCCAGAATACGCACGTTATCGGACCAGCGTGTCAACCGCGGCTCCTGCGCCGAGTAACGCAACACCAGATACTGCGCGATGAATTCGATATCGGTAATGCCGCCAGCATCGGCCTTGATGTCAAAACCCGCGTCTTTGCTGGCGTGATGCTGGCGCATCTTTTCCCGCATTTCCCGGACTTCAGTACGCAGCGCGTCACCGTCTCGCTCACGGCATAAAATTCGCTGTCGAATCTCTTCAAACTGCTGCTGAATAGCGGGTTCGCCATACACGACCCGCGCACGAACCAGCGCCTGATGTTCCCAGGTCCAGGCTTCGTTGCGCTGATAATCATCGAACGCCGCCACGGTGCTTACCAACATGCCCGCCGCTCCCGATGGACGTAAACGGGCATCGACCTCGTACAAAATGCCGGACGAGGTACGGGTGCTGAACAGATGCATCACACGCTGCGCCAGCCGCAAATAAAACTGACGACCATCGATGCTGCGTTCGCCATCCGTCACCACATTATCCGGACAATCAATCAGAAACACCAAATCAAGGTCGGAACTGTAGCCCAACTCCCAGCCGCCCAGCTTGCCGTACCCCACCACGGCGAATCCGCGCCCGGCTTGAGCGTGCAGATGAGCCGGCTGGCCGTAACGTGTGACCATCTGGTTCCACGCCTGCTGCACTACTGCAGCGATGATGGCTTCCGCCAGATAAGTTAAGTGATCGCTCACTTTCATCACGGGCAGCGCGCCGACAATATCTGCCGCAGCAATACGCAGATGCTGTGCCTGCTTGAACTGGCGCAATGCCTCCAGTTGTTGCTCTTCATCCTCTTCCGGCACCCGCATCAGGTATTGACGCAATTCATCGGTATAGGCATCCAGCGCGATGGGTTGATACAGACTAGCGGGGTCCAGTAACTCATCCAGCAGCAACGGGTAACGCGCCAGTTGACTGGCAATCATTGGAGATACGGCGCACAGCCGGATCAGTTGCGTCAGCGCCGGGCGCGACTCCAGCAACAGTTCCAGATAGGTGGTGCGGGTCACAATACCCAGCAACAGCGGCGTCAACCGCGCGACGATAACATCGGCATTAGCATGGTTGCAGGCTTGCGCCAGCAATGCCGGCATCAATTGGTCAAGCACATCGCGGCCACGCGGCCCGATAGTGCGACGGGATAAATCGGCACGAAAATCGGCCACCCGCGTCAGCAAACGCTCACATACTTCTGAAGTCAGTTCCGGTGACAACACCGACAGATCGGCACTCTCCAGACCATCCTGCCACAGACTGCCGTAATGGCTGTGCTCCGGGGTTTCGCTGCCATCAGGCGCATCATCGCCAATCAACTCATGGAACACCGCACGCACCGCCTGCATCTGCTGATGTAAGCGTTCACTTAGTTGCGACCAGTCGTCACAGCACATCCCCCACGCCAGCCGCGCCTGATTAAGCGCGTCTTCCGGCAGGGTTTGCGTTTGTTCATCGGCAATGGATTGCAGCAGGTTCTCCAGCCGACGTAAAAACAGATACGCCTCGCGCAACTGGGCTGCCTGCGCCGGGGTCAATAGCGCCAGCTCGCCCACCTGCTCCAGCGTCGGCAACAGAGAGCGCCCCTGCAACGCAGGCTCACGACCACCGCGAATCAGCTGAAATACCTGAGTGATGAACTCCACTTCGCGGATACCGCCCGCCCCCAGCTTGATATTATTGCGCAGGTCGCGCCGCCGCACTTCGCGGGCGATCATACTCTTCATGTTGCGCAGCGACTGAATAACGCTGAAATCGATGTAACGGCGAAACACGAATGGCCGTAACATGCGGATCAGCTCCTGGCTGTAATGGTCGTCATCGCCGCCCATCAACCGGGCTTTGACCATCGCATACCGTTCCCAGTCACGCCCTTGTTCCTGATAATAGTCTTCCAGCGCAGCAAAGCTCATCACCAACGGGCCACTGTCGCCAAATGGCCGCAGGCGCATGTCCACCCGATAAACAAAACCGTCCATCGTCGGCTGGTCCAACGCCTTGATCAGCCGCTGGCCGAGACGGGTGAAGAACTGGGCGTTATCCAGTTCGCGGCGGCCACCGCGGGTATGACCATTTTCCGGGTAGGCGAAAATCAAATCGATGTCCGAGGAAAAATTGAGTTCCCCGCCGCCCAGTTTTCCCATCCCCAAAATCAACAACGGCTGTGGTTCGCCCGCTTCATTACACGGCGTGCCCCACTCGCGGCAACAGGCGTCATACAGCCACTGACGGGCAGCGACGATCAGCGCCTCCGCCAGTACGCTCAATTGCTGCAATGTCTCGTCAGTAGTACTGAGCTGCAACCATTGCCCCCAGGCGATGCGTGTCAGAATGCGGCGGCGGAACAGCCGCAACGCCTTCATTAACGCGGCCTCATCGCTAACCTCGTTCAACGCCTGAGACAACCCATCGGCGTACTGTCGCCATTCTTCAGGCTGCGGGGGGGACTGGGTTATCTCCTGCCGCCATTGCGGACAACGTGCCAGTGACTCGCTGACAAATTCACTGCAAGCCAGCACTGCCGCAGCACTATCAGCCATCGGCGTTGGATCAGCCCCCAATAAGCGATCTATCTCGTGGCGTGCCTGCTCAGTAAGCGGTTCAGAGAGCGGAAATAATGATGCGGAATGACAGGTCATGGCGATATCCTTGCACAGCTGCCCCGTCAGGCAGCCCAATACGAGTTGAAGCGGAGAGCGACGGTTCCAGTACCGATGCCCCCGAATAGCGATAATCCGGACTATTGGCCGCTGTGCAGCCAGAACGGCGGCTGAGCGAGCGCCTGTTTACGGCAAAGCTCCAGAGCATTTGGTATGCCCTGGCCAACGGACAACGCCTCAATCAGTTGCATCAGTTCGCGCCATGGCTGCAGATAACGAATGGCTTCCGCTTGCGGATAGCTTCCCCCCAGCAGCAAAAAGGTATACACCCCACGCTGCAAGCGCGGCAATTGCTGGGTGTAATGCAAAGCATCCAGCGCATGACTGAATACGGCTTTTAATTCAGCCAACGCGCGGCTCATCATGATGTCGGCAAAACGCTTCCAGGAGCTTTGTAAGCGCATCAGTTCGCGGTTGTCCATGTAGCCGCGCCAGCCATGCCTTACCAGCCACGAGGTCAGAATCAGTTTGCCCTTCAGGTAATCGGCGCTATAGCAGAGCGTATCTGCCGCTTGCGTACGCTCGATACCCGCTTCAAGCTGGGTCAGCGCCGCACGAAACTCTGTGGTCACCTTGCGTGGCACCACGCCGCCTACCAGCACCAGCAATTCCCGCATCATGGCGCCAGCCTCCAGCAACGCCGGGCGTGCGGCGGCATCACCACGCACCCATAGCTCTTCATGGTACTGCCAATGGCTGAGCGCATGTTCCAGCCCGGCAGCAATCCCCTGATCGAGCGTCATTTTCGGCTCCACCGACAAAAACGTCAGTTCGCAGCGAGGCCGAACCGGATTACCTTTCGCCAGATGATAGCCGCGGGCCGCTTTACTCAGGCTCCCTTGCCGCAATCCACCAAGATCAGACAGTTCATTAGCAAACGCCAGCAGATCCTCAGTACGGCCATTTTTCAGCTCCAGCTCCAGTTCACACAACGGTTCAACCCATTCGCCAGCGCTGATTTGGCCCTGATCAAAAGCAATTTCAATCAGGCTTTGATGGTGAGACACCACCCAGGCTTCACGCTGAAAATCAGTGCTGAACAGCGGCTGCAACGCCTGAGCCAGCGCCTCAATGTCGCACCCTTCGGGCCAAATCTCCGCCGGCAACAGATGAAGATTCAAATGCGGCCCAGGCAGTTCCACGTTGTATTCCGGGTGTTGATGTAACCCACCCACGACTTTCCCCGCGGTTTTCACCGTCATCTCATAGCGGCCATTTTCGCCCCGGATGCGTAGCCCAATGCCATGCTGACGCAGGTATCCATCAGCCGTTTCGTAATAACTATTCGCCAGTTGATGGGTATGCAGATGGTTGCTGTGCCCCACATCGCTCTGCCAGTTTTTCAGCCCTTGTCTGATCGCCGCCACCGCGTCAGGGTGAACAATAAATTTTAATTCAATTTCTTCGCTCATCGTCTTGCACTACCAGATATTGCAGAAATGTCGCCAGTAAATAACATTTTATCGCAGGTTGCCACTGTTACGGCATGGCGGCGCGTTTACCCTGCGAAGGCGCTCGCAAAGCCTGTGCAATCGGTGTTCTTTCGCAGCGGAATACGCCTTGCCTTTTTCACCTCGAATTCACCATGAAGCGTTAAGCAACACATTGATTGCTCAATCAAGATTGAGTAATCAAGAGTAAGACTGTTCTCATTCAGGTTTAGTAACGTCATCGTCAGACTGGGCGCGCTAACTGCATAATCTCTGCGAACTTAATATATTGAATATGATGAATAAATTAACTTTACTCTTCACTGCCATCCTGGGGTTGTCCACTACCCTGGGTCTCCATGCGCAAGAAAAACGCTATATATCCGACGAGCTTGTCACCTACACCCGCAGTGGGCCGGGCAATCAATACCGTATCGTCGGCACCCTGAACGCGGGCGAAGCCGTCGAGCTTATCAGCACCGATGACAGCGCGGGTTACGCCCAGATTCGTGACGACAAAGGCCGCACCAGTTGGATTGCGCTTGATCAACTTCGTCAGACCCCCAGCCTGAAAACCCGTGTCCCGGAACTGGAGAATCAAGTCAAAAACCTGACGGACAAGCTCAACAACGTTGATCAGGACTGGAAACAGCGCACCGCCGACCTGCGCCAAAAAGTCGCTACCCATGACAGCACTGTCGAGGCGTTACAAAAAGAAAATCAGGTGCTGAAAACCCAACTGGACGTCGCGCAAAAAAAACTTGAAGTAGCCAACCTGCAACTGGACGACAAACAGCGCACGCTGATCATGCAGTGGTTCATGTACGGCGGCGGCGTGGCGGGTGCGGGTCTGGTGTTGGGTTTGCTGCTGCCGCACCTGTTGCCCCGACGCAAAAAGAATGATCGCTGGATGGGGTAATCCCTGAATGCCACATCACTGGTTGCCGCAATGCCCGATTATCTTCGCGGTCGCGTCTGAGATTGTGTTCGAGAGGATGTTCATCAACAATAACCAAAAGTAGAGTTAACCATAACCAGATTATGGTTAACTCTAACTTGGTTACGACTGGTGATTATGCCAGTTATTGACACAGTTTAGCATCGGGAGCCGGGTTTGAAGATTTATCTTGTAGGGGGCGCAGTGCGTGACGGTCTGTTGGGCAGGCTCGTTACTGAACGTGACTGGGTCGTGGTCGGCGCTACGCCGGAAATGCTGTTGCAACAAGGATACCAACAGGTTGGACGGGATTTCCCGGTCTTCCTGCACCCGGAAACCAAAGAGGAGTATGCGCTTGCACGCACTGAGCGTAAATCCGGCAATGGGTATACCGGGTTTATCTGTCAGGCCACACCGGACATTACGCTGGAAGAAGATTTACAACGGCGCGATCTGACTATCAACGCTATCGCCCAGGATGAAGACGGGCAGTTGTTCGACCCATACGGCGGTCAGCATGATTTGCAAAACCGGCTCCTGCGCCATGTCTCCGAGGCTTTCAGCGAAGACCCGCTCCGGGTATTGCGAGTCGCGCGTTTCGCCGCCCGCTACGCCCACCTCGGTTTTCAAATTGCCGAAGCAACCCTGAACCTGATGCAGGCCATGACCCGCAACGGCGAACTGGATTTTCTGACGCCGGAACGGGTGTGGAAAGAAACGGAAAAAGCGCTCGGCACCGAGAACCCTCAGGTCTATTTTCAGGTACTGCGCGACTGTGGCGCGCTGGCAGTCCTGTTTCCTGAAGTGGATCGCCTTTATGGCGTACCGGCCCCTGCTACATGGCATCCGGAAATCGACACCGGCATTCATGTGATGATGAGTCTGGCGATGGCCGCCCGTCTCAGCCCAGCGATAGATGTCCGCTTCGCAACGCTGTGTCATGATCTCGGCAAAGGTTTGACGCCACCGGAAGTCTGGCCGCGCCACCACGGCCACGGTCTGGCCGGCGTGGCGCTGGTGGAAGCCTTGTGCCAGCGGTTACGAATACCTAATGCCTTGCGCGATCTGGCCTGTCTGGTGGCCGAATACCATGACCTGATTCACACTGTACAAGTGCTACAGCCCAAAACCCTGCTCAAACTGTTTGATGCTATTGACGTCTGGCGTAAACCCTATCGGCTGGAGCAGTTGATCCTCACCAGCGAAGCAGACGCACGTGGACGCGCCGGACTGGAACAACAACCCTATCCGCAGGGCGACTATCTGCGCGAAGCCTTCGCTGTCGCCAGCCAGATAACCAGCGCAGACGTGGTGGCAGCCGGGTTCAAACATGCCGCGATCAGAGAAGAGTTGCAGCGCCGTCGCCACACCGCACTGGAGGAATGGAAAGCCCGGCGCGCCGACGCTACCGGGCTATAATCATCATGCGATTATCGTCGGGATACCTTGAGTGATCGCGACGATAATTACATCAGCACCAGCCACACCAAGGCTGCAACGATGAAGCGATAAATAGCAAACGGCACAAAAGAGACGCGTTTAATCAATTGCAGGAAGGTCTTAATCGCGATCATCGCCACGACAAACGCGGTCACAAAACCAGTAGCAAACATCGGCAGGTCAGATAGCGACAGAAAATGCCAGCTTTTGTACAAATCCAACGCGCTCGCGCCAAGCATGATCGGCACAGCAAGAATAAAGGAGAACTCGGAAGCGGCATAACGATCAACCCCAACCAACATCCCGCCAGAAATGGTCGCGCCGGAACGTGAGAAACCCGGCCACAACGCCAGACACTGAAAACAGCCAATCAGGAATGCTTGAACATAGCTGATGTCATCCAACCCTTCCGCTTTAGGTTTTTTGGGCTTGAGCCATTCCGCCAGCAGCAGCAGCACGCCACCGGCCACCAGCGCATAAGTGACCGTCACCGGATTAAACAGCGATTTGATGGCATCATGCAACACCAACCCCAACACCACGGCGGGGATCATCGCCAGCACAATGTGCGCCAACGTCAGATGCCCCTTTCCGCGCCCTTCATGCTGCGGAGCCTGACCAAAATGAATGCCAATCAACCCAAACATCCGTCGCCAGAACACCACCACCACAGCCAGAATCGACCCCAACTGAATAATGACCTCAAAGGTCTTGGCGGTATCTCCATCAAATCCCAACCAGTGACCGACGATAATCATATGCCCGGTGGATGACACCGGTAAAAATTCGGTGAGCCCTTCCACCACCCCAAGAATGAACGCCACCAGCAACGAATGCAGATCCGCCATCGACCGTAAACCCCCCACCTGCAACATAAAAAAGCGGCCTTGCTATCAGCAAGCCGCAACGTGTAAAGCGCATCAAATAATGCCCTCTTAAGGACATAATTTAAAATAGAGATATTATCTTTTAATTACTTTAAGAAGGGTCTGTGTTTAATCATCGCAGCCCAACTCACGCCAACGGGCGAACACCGCGCTCAATCACCACACCCACGCTACGGGCCTGCGCCACTGCGCCAGGCTTGCTGACCTTCAGCCGCAACCAGGGGATGCCGAAACGTTGCATCAGACTGGTTGCCACCTCTTCCGCCACCCGCTCCACCAGCGCAAAACGACCACCTTCGACCAGTTCAATCACCGCGTCACTAACGTCGGCATAGCTCAGGCAATCCGTTACGTTATCGCTGGCGGCTGCCGGACGATTGTCCCAGGCCATTTCGATATCGAACATCAATTTCTGCTGGATGGTTTGTTCCCAGTCATAAACACCGATAGTGGTGATTACGCTAAGCTCTTCAATAAAAACGATGTCCATCACGTCATCCCCTGTTTTTACCGCCGCCGGATACCACTTCCGGCAGAAAGTGCGTATTATCCACAGATACTGAACTTAAAACGACCTTTATTGAACGGAAGCCGTTTATGAGTGTTATCGCGCCCGGAATGATTCTCGTCGCGTATCTGTGTGGCTCGATCTCCAGTGCAATCCTGATTTGCCGCATCGCTGGTTTGCCCGATCCGCGCGAACAAGGCTCCGGCAACCCCGGTGCCACCAATGTGTTGCGCATTGGCGGTAAAACAGCTGCCGCCGCCGTATTGGTTTTCGATGTCCTCAAGGGGATGCTGCCGGTGTGGGGCGCTTACGCGTTGGGTAGTTCACCGCTCTATCTCGGCCTGACCGCTATCGCCGCCTGTCTGGGACATATCTACCCGATATTCTTTGGCTTCCGTGGCGGCAAAGGGGTCGCCACAGCGTTTGGCGCGATTGCACCTATCGGTTGGGACTTAACCGGGTTGATGACCGGCACCTGGCTGCTGACCGTGTTGCTAAGCGGCTATTCCTCGCTGGGCGCGATTATCAGCGCGCTGATTGCGCCGTTCTATGTCTGGTGGTTCAAACCCCAGTTCACCTTTCCGGTAGCCATGCTCTCCTGTCTGGTGCTGATGCGCCATCACGATAATATTCAGCGGCTGTGGCGCGGCCAGGAAAGCAAAATCTGGAAAAAACTGCGCCGTAAACGTCATCCAACTGATGATACGCCAGACCAGCACGACGCCTCCTGAAGATACCTGGAGATCAAGGTAAACGTAGCGGCTCCGACGGGCCGTTGCCCCTGCCAAACAACGGAATTCAAGCGTCAGGTTTATCCGAATCCCGCCGATGGTTGTTTAACCAGATTAATGCGTTACTTATTATTCATTGGGAGGGCGGCAATCCAGCGTGCGATGCAACCCAGCCTAAAAAACCACGACTTTCGCCATCAGTTGGCTATAATGAGCGCCACTCCATTCTGGTTTGAATAAGAAGGAAACCGACATGAGTTTGAATACCGTACCGGCGGGTAAAGACCTCCCGGAAGATATTTATGTAGTGATCGAAATCCCTGCCAACGCTGATCCGATCAAGTACGAAGTGGATAAAGAAACCGGCGCGCTGTTCGTGGACCGCTTCATGTCTACCGCCATGTTCTACCCGTGCAACTATGGCTACATCAACCACACACTGTCACTGGACGGTGACCCGGTTGATGTGCTGGTGCCGACGCCGTATCCGTTGCAGCCTGGCTCGGTGATCCGCTGCCGTCCGGTTGGCGTACTGAAAATGACCGACGAATCCGGTGAAGATGCCAAAGTGGTTGCGGTACCGCACACCAAACTGAGCAAAGAGTACGATCACATCAAAGACGTGAACGACTTGCCGGAACTGCTGCGCGCGCAGATCGGCCATTTCTTCGAGCACTACAAAGATCTGGAAAAAGGCAAGTGGGTGAAAGTGGACGGCTGGGCTGATGCCGCCGCCGCGAAAGCCGAAATCCTGTCTTCTTTCGAACGCGCCAAAAATAAATAAGACGCGCTGAAAAAGACGTTTTTAATGCCTTCACCGTCATAGTGAATGCCTCTTCAACAACACCGCCGCTGGCGGTGTTGTTGTTTAATGGATTTTCGCTCGTCCGGTGCGTTAAATAACGCGGTATAAAAATAAAAAAAACAGTGACTATTTTTCAGGAAAAATAATCCCGGTTACTGTTGTCAGCAACCGGGATTATTTATACCCGTCATACTTCACGTTGCCGGTGCGTTGTTCAAATATAAGATTATGGTTCTTCCTGACGCTGTACCCAATCGCCGCTGACGATGCGATGCAGACCAGCGACCGGGCGCTGATACAGGTAGATCCAGGCGCTGCCGTAAGGCGTGGCGATCAGCTCACGCGAATAGGCCCCACCTCTGAGCTTCAATTCATCCAGTTCAGTCAGAATAGAAGAACTGATGCGGTACACTTCGCAGTAAATATCTCCCTCACCTGCAACCGCTGCCGGATAGTGCCCCAGATCGTATAATTGATACCCATCGAGCCGGTGATCGCCTAGCCACTGAGCGTTAGTCATCCAATGACTGTTTCCCTGCTTGCGCCGTAAACTGCCGTAGACAATAATTCGCATTGCTAAAACTCAAACTGATAGAGCACATCCAGCGCCTGATTTACACCAGACACCGCCTCCAGATATAGTTTCGGCATTAAACGGTAACGTAAGGTTAACGTTGCCAATGAATCGAACAGGCCGACACCATATTTGACCTGCAGGCCTGGCAGAACGTAACCACTGACAACAACCTGCGATTTGTCGCCAACTCCCTGTGTATCCAGAGCTAAATTGCTTACGCCAAAGGCCTCGCCAATTTTACCCACAACTTGACCACTTTGTGCAACCCCTAAACCAATTAGAGCCGATGTCATCATCGAACTATCCGTTCCTCTGCTATTTAGCCCCTGGCCACGCAACAGATAAGATAACGCTTCCTGCTGAGATAAGGCCGGTTCGGAGAACACCTCAAGCTTAGGCGTGGTGGCGCTACCGGTTATCCGCACACCGGCGATGACGCCATCTGCGGTATTGTCCGGATTCCGAATCGCTTCAATATCCAGTAGCGGCAACGTCGGCGGACCGGAGAACAGCAGTTGCCCCTTACGCACTTGCAGATCCTGTCCGTACGCCTTAAAACGTCCTTCCGGCATCGAAATCTGGCCGTTCAACCCAAGCCCTTGTTTATCCTGCGTGACGTTCAGATCACCGCGCAAACGGGCGTTCAGACCATAGGCATTGAGCCAGACATCATCGCCCACCCGCACGATCAGGTTGCTGACGATGGGAATCGTGCTGGCAGTAGTCGATACCGGCTGACGCCGTGCATCCAGAATGACCTCATCCGGTGACACATCCACCGCGCTGGCTGGCATTTCATGCACCACGATCCGCGCCCAGGGAACGGTCACGGTACCGTTAAGCGTCAGTAACTGCGGCGTCGCCTCAAACACGATATCCGGCGACATATCCAGCCGCGCCATCGGCGGCACCGTCACCCGCATACGATCACCGTTGACGGCAACCCGTGCACGCCAGGCCTCAGGCACCGACCAGTCGGCGTTCCCCGCCAGATTGAGCTGCCCCTTCGTGGTACGAAACACCCCCTGCAAGGTAGATGACATACCGTTGAACGATAGCGCCAGCCGCCCACTGGTCAGGTCCACCGGTAGCCCGTTGCCATCCACATCAAGGTTATCCAGCGTCAGTTGCCCGAACACCTGCGGGCGTTGCAGATCGCCCCCCAGCCGTAGATCGGCATTCGCAGTCCCGGCAGCTTTCTCGTTCTGGCGCAGAATTGGCCGCAGCAGGTCGAGCGACAAGGCGCTTAGCGTCACCGTACCACTCAGGTTACGGCGTCGTTGCGGGTCGGTAATTTGCACGTCGCCGCGAAAACGGCCATTCCCCTGAATCCCTATCAGCCATGTCAACCACGCCTGACCTTGCTGCAACCCGGCGTCCAGCGTCAGGGTATCAAAAGCCACCGGCAGCGTACCGCCCTGTACCTGCTGACGGATGGTCACGCCATTGCCGGTCAGCGTGACACGGGCTTGTGGCAAACCGCTGTTTGCCTGCCAGTTGACCTGTGCGTTGCCGGTAATCGAACCACTGACCGCCGTCTGCTGGCCGATGAAAGGTTTCAGCATCGCCAGATTGAGCCGGTTTAGATTGACGCTCGCTTTGCCGCTACTTCCCGCCTCAATCGGTTGCGGTACGCACAGCTCAGCATCGGGGTTACGCCAGCAATGTGCGCCTATCGTCGCTTTCTGTGCCGCGACCTGGTAAACCAGCGACATTGCTGGCGCCAGCCGCCACTCACCGACCGGGGTATCAAACCGGGTATCGCTAAGCTCTCCCTGCCAGCGCTGCTGCCCGCGGTCAAAATGACCACTCAACAACAGCTGGCCGCCCACTGGTTCGCCACTCATGGTCACACGTAACTGGTGCTGATTTTCATCGCCGGTCGCACGCATAGTGAGCGATGCCAGATGCAGTTTCCCCTGTGTTAATTGCTGCACCTGCAATGTCAGCGTGCCGTGCACCTGTGTATCGACTTGCACATCGCTATTGAGTGTCAGTTTGCCAAGGTTCAGTTCCTGCCAGCGCAGCGCCGTGGCGTTCATTTCCACCTGCAGTTGCGGTGTCTCTCGTTTACCCTCCAGCCGCAGTTTCCCCATCACCTGCCCGCCCAGACCGGGCAAAATCCCATTCAGGGATGGCGCATTGATGTCACCGTTCAGCCGCCACTGATCTTTCAATTCACCCTGTAACGTCAGTTGGTTACGCCCTAACACCAGCGTAACGCCCGGAATGGACCACTGGCCGCTGGCGTTACCGCTCAACGCCCCTTTCGCCACCAATTTGCTCTGCCGTATTTGTCCGTCCAGCGCCAGTTGCGGTACATCCAGTTGCCATGACGCTCCCGCCAGCGTGCCGCGCGTGGTCAACGTCCCCTCCAGCCGCACCGGCCATTGCGACCACTGCTGTGCGGTATTGATGCCTTTCAGGGTCAGGTTACTGTTCCAACTGATCGCATCGCGCCAGTCCAGTTGGCCGGTGATATCCGCCGTGCCTTGCAAGGCAGACAGCTGCAATCGCGCCAGCGAGAATTGCTGCTCATTGCCGCGGCCTTCCAGCATCAGCGTACCGGGCGGTAACGCGCTGCCGCGAATATCGCCCTGTAACAACAGCGAATAATCTATAGCTTTACCGCCGATATTCAGTCGCACATCGTTGAACTGATACTGGGCATCGCCGGTCAGCGGCCAATGCAACTGCGGGCTGCGCAAGCTTATGTTAAGCGGCAAGCCCGGCTCGGCCAGCGCGGTCTGAATATCTATCTGTGCCCGCTGTGGGCCGGACAGATTCACCGCCAACCGTAACTGCTGGCGCAAGCCGCCTTCCGCTGTCAGTCGCACGCGTTCGCCCTTGAGCAAATCACTGTTCACGATGCCGTTAACGTTAAGCGTCACCGGCCAGTCGCCCGACAGGACCGCGTTGCCATGGGCATACAGCGCACCCAGCGGTGATTGCACCGTGAGTTGTTGCAGCGTTAACGTCTGCTGCCGGGTGGTAGCTTGCAACTGAAAACGGGAAACGGTTACCAGTTGAGCGCCCTGAACCATCCCCCAGGACTCGCCGCGTAAATCGGCAATGGTGAGATCCAGCGGCAAGGTAAACTCAGGCATCGCTGGCAACAGCGGTGCAGCAAACAGGGCGCGCAACATTTCGCCCAACGGTTGAGGCTTGTCAGTCTCAGCAGGCGGAGCAGGTAGCGTTTTCGTTGCGGCGGGCAACGCCACGGTAAGACCCGACACCAACGTCGGCAACAGCGTCAGTGACCGTCCTTGCCAGTTCAGGCCGGCTTGCAGCAATGACAACGACACCCCGGCACCATCGACCATGATGCGGCTATCGTTCAGATTGATATGACGCAACGCCACCGCCACGGGCGCGCGGATCTCAGTCACCGGCGCGGCTTGTGTTGCCGCTTCAGGTTGGGCTGGCGGCAGTTCCTGAGTCGAGATCGCAACCGACAGCCCCTGCAACGACAGGTCATCAATACATAGCTGACTGTGCCACAGGCAATCCGGCGCCAGCGCCAGATGCAGACGGTCCGCCTGCACGGTGACGCCAGGCATCTGATAGCGTATTGTTTTCAGGGTTAAATTCCGCCAGCCGCCGTCAACCGCCCCTAATTCCAGCCCCGGCACCCAACGCGCTGCGGCACTGAGCAACAGATGTAGCCCCGGTGTCGTCGTCACCAGCAACACCGCCGCCAACAGCAGCGCCAGCGCACCAGCCATCAGACCCATTCCGGCTTTTTTCATCCTGCTCATAACTCCGGCCCCAGCCCGATATAAAACTGCACGTCGTGTTTGTCGTTATCGCCAATTGGCCGGGCGATATCCAGCTTGATCGGTCCTACCGGCGACGCCCAACGTACGCCGACGCCAGCGCCGGTCTTCAGGTTGGTACGCACCAGATCGTTGACGGCTTCGCCGCTATCGACAAACACCGCCCCCCACCACTTTCCGGTGACGTTGTACTGGTATTCCAGCGAACCGGTCGCCAGTTTTGACGCGCCGGTGAGTTTGCCGTCGCTGTCGCGTGGAGAAATGGATTTGTACTTATAGCCGCGGATGCTGCGATCGCCCCCGGCAAAGAAGCGCAACGACGGGGGGACACGGGAGAAGCTGCCGGTTTCGATCCAGCCCAGATTGGCGCGCGCCACGAAGCGGTGTTTTTCCGCCAGCGTTCGAATCCAGACGTTCTGCGCCTGAAACACCGAAAAATCAATATCCGAACCCCACAGGGTATTGGAAACATCCACCGAATAACGCTGGGTGTCGCCCCAGTCAGGCATCAACCCGCCTCGTTGCCGGGTACGGTTGAAACTAAGACCGGGATAAATCAGCATGGTGGTATGGGTAACATTAGCCTGGGTAAAGTGATCCATCGTCCAGTGCAGGTTAATGGCACGCTGCCAGCCGCTGGACAACTCCCAGTAACGCGCCAGATTAAACGACGCCGAATCAGACTGGGTATCATTGAGATCTTCGCGTTTGAAGCCCCCCTGCACCAAATAGTATTGCTCCAGCGGACTTTTCAGCAGCGGAATTTTGTAGCTGAGATCCAATTGCTGCTCCGGTGCAGACAGGCTCAAGCTACTTTCCATGCTATGACCGTACGTATTGACCCAGGGTCTTTTCCAGGTGGCTTTTAGCCGTGGCCCAACATCAGTAGCGTAACCGACCCCGGTTTCTATACTGTTGCGGGTGCGCGGTGTCAGTAGCGCCTCCAACGGCAGGACTTTACTGCTACGACCTTGAGCGAAATCAGGCGACACGACTGCCGAGTTGAACCAGCCGGTGGCGGACAAACGCCGGTTAAACTCCCCCAATTGCTCCGCCGTGTATACGTCGCCCTCCTGAAACGGCACTAAATGCTGCAAATAAGCCGACTGGATTTGGGACCCACGAAAGTTAACCTTGCCGAAGCGGTAACGTGTGCCGCTATCGTAATCAATGTTCCACCATGCCTGATGCGTAGATGGCATCACGTCCAGCTGGCTTTTGTTGAAGTGACTGTCGAAATAGCCTTTGCGCATCGACAACGTATTGAGTTCGCTTTTGAAATCATCGTAAGCGCCATGATTCAGGCGGCTGCCCACCACGGGCCGGCGCTGTTGCACCAGCTTTTGATAATCAGCATCTTGCTCAGCCCCACCGCGAATGGCGATGCTGGAACCGGCAATGTTCACCGGCTCCCCTGGCGTGACGGTCACCTTTAGTACCGGCCTGCCACGCCCCTGCGCGGGAATAAACGCAAAACGGATCTCCGGATCGTAGTAACCCAGCGCCCGCAAACCTTTGCGAATGGCGTCATCAACCCGTGAGCGAAACCGGCCATCGGCGTTGACTTCATCCGGAGTGATAGTCGAAAGACGGGCACGGACATTCTTCTGCAACTCGCCTTCCAGCCCAAGCAGTTGCAGACGCACGTTCGAGGCGGCCAGCGCCGACGACGCCAGCAGCAGGCCCCCCGCGCCTACCCCCCGGCAGAGCACAGTGCCAGCGCAGAAAAATGTGTTTTTTATCCTGATAAAAAGTGTCACTTAACGTCCCGATAGTGTCAGCATAATCGACGTATTTTCTGATAAACCACAGACAGGTATACCTGCAACGGTGCTATTCACTATGAATGTTAACGAGTTAACGATAGAGGTTAACGCGTTAACTATAGATAGTGGTTGCCATACCGACAATGCTATCACTCCCCCACAACCAGCCTCGCGCATAATGGCATCGCCCCGGTCAGTTGATGGATTTCCCCGCTACAAGCACGTGTGATTGCCCAATCGCATCCTGTATCAACACCGTTGTCATATTGCTGTGCTATTCCGCCATAAAGACAGAGCGCATTAACTCGGTTATGCTCTGAAAATGACGAATTACCGGGTGATAATCAGGAGCCAAACGTGATAGCGAATTTTGACAAGACGCAGCTAATCGGCCAGTCAGATGCCTTGCCGGGACGCACAACGCCGATGCCGGTCGCCCGCCTGCACGCGGTAAACCAGCACTCCATGACCCATGTGCCGGACCACATGGAGGTAGCGCTCTTCGCCATGGGTTGTTTCTGGGGCGTGGAACGTCTGTTTTGGCAACAACCCGGCGTATACAGCACCGCCTCCGGATATTGCGGTGGCTACACCCCTAACCCCACGTATCGGGAAGTCTGTAGCGGCAAGACCGGCCATGCGGAAGCGGTACGGGTGGTGTTTGACCCTGCGGTGATAAGTTACGCCCGGTTATTGCAGTTGTTCTGGGAGAACCATAACCCGGCACAAGGTATGCGACAGGGCAACGACATCGGTACGCAATACCGTTCTGCTATCTATGTAACACCAGAGCAGGAAAGCGCCGCGAAAGCCAGTTACCAGCGTTACCAACAGGCCATGCGCGAGGCAGGTGATAACCGCAGTATCACCACGGAAATTCAGCCTGTCGGGCCGTTTTATTACGCCGAAGACGAACACCAGCAATACCTGCACAAAAACCCGCATGGCTATTGCGGGCTGGGCGGTATCGGCGTTTGTCTGCCGCCACAGGGCTGAGGCTGGCAGCAGTTTGATCGCGCCTGCTATACTGTGCAGCCACAGGACCGGTTTCCGGTCCTTTTTGCGGCGCAGCCGCGCCCATATGCGGTGCCACAGCACCCATAATATCATTCCCTTTCAGAGGTTCGCCGTCCGCGACGACTTGGCGAAAAAACTATGTTAAACAGTCTGTTAATTATTTTATGTCTTATCGCCATCAGTGCGTTTTTCTCGCTGTCTGAAATTTCTCTGGCCGCTTCACGCAAGATAAAATTGAAACTGATGGCCGACGAGGGAGACCTGAACGCCGCGTTGGTGCTGAAATTTCAGGAAACGCCAGGCATCTTCTTCACCGTAATCCAGATAGGTCTCAACGCCGTCGCCATTCTGGCCGGTATCATCGGCGATGCGGCGTTCTCACCCTACTTCGAAATGCTGTTTGCCAGCTTTTTGCCACAGGACATGATCGTCCGCGCCAGTTTTATCTGCTCATTTGTGCTGGTTACCAGCCTGTTTATCCTGTTTGGCGACCTGACGCCGAAGCGCATTGGTATGATTGCCCCGGAAGCGATTGCCGTTCGGATCATCAACCCCATGCGCTTCTGCCTGCTGGTGTTCCGCCCGCTGGTGTGGTTATTCAATGGTCTGGCAAACCTGATTTTTCGGCTGTTTAAATTGCCGATGGTGCGCAAAGAAGACATTACCCCCGACGACATCTATGCGGTGGTGGAAGCCGGAGCATTGGCCGGCGTGCTGCGCAAACAAGAGCATGAGCTGATCGAAAACGTGTTCGAGCTGGAGTCGCGCACCGTACCATCTTCCATGACGTCGCGCGAAAGCGTGGTCTATTTCGACCTGCATGAAGATGAAACGCAGATCAAAGAGAAAATCGCGCACCAGCCGCACTCCAAGTTTCTGGTGTGTAATGGCACCATCGACCAGATTGTCGGTTACGTGGATTCCAAAGATTTGCTAAACCGGGTGCTGGGCAACCAGAGTCTGGAACTAACCAGCGGCGTCCAGATTCGTCCGGCGCTGATCGTGCCGGATACCCTGACGCTGTCAGAAGCGCTGGAAAGCTTCAAAACCGCGGGTGAAGATTTTGCCGTCATTCTCAATGAGTACGCACTGGTGGTGGGTATCATCACCCTCAACGACGTGATGACCACGCTGATGGGCGATCTGGTTGGTCAGGGGCTGGAAGAGCAGATTGTCGCCCGTGACGAGAACTCCTGGCTTATCGAGGGCGGCACGCCGATAGACGATGTGATGCGCGCACTCAGCATTGACGAGTTTCCGCATTCCGACAACTATGAAACCATCGGCGGGTTTATGATGTACACGCTGCGCAAGATCCCCAAACGTACCGATTTTGTTCGCTACGCCGGGTATAAATTCGAAGTGGTGGATATCGACAGCTACAAAATTGACCAGTTGCTGGTCACTCGATTGGAAGAAAAAGCGATGTTCAACGCCGAAACGCCTGCAACGTGAAGTATGGCGGGTATATTGACAAAAATATGATTTTATTGGTAATGGAAGATAAATTAATTAGTGACGATTAACAAAATGAACATAATCACAGCTAAAAATATTTCTCTTTTATTCGACGATGACATTTCTGAAGCACGTTTACTCTCTCTGGCAACAGAAATTGAACTACCACAGCGATTATCGTGGTTGTATATATTGGCTAACGTCAGAGACAATAAACTGTTAGATAAGTACGATGACTTACTCTCACACCCTGAGAGTAAAAACAGAGTTAAACGATTTGATGAGATCTATGCCAAAACGAAGCACTATTTTAATTCCTGCTATTGCAACGTAGACAGATCAGCTCTGGCAGAAGATATCGTGGAAATAACCCAGAATATTGCCAGACAGACTCAGTGGGATGATCTTAATTTTTCTCCTGAGCATCCGGAGTATATGCGATTTGAATATCTAAACCCCTTTCTTCATAATTTTTCATCCGTGCAACACGTTTGTCAGGCTTTGAATATTGACTGCGTTAACTATGCGCCTGATTCTGCGCTCATTAATATTAATGGTTATGAGATCGAAATTGTCTCAGATAGTGATAACTATGCCGATCTACGTGTTGAAGAAGGGCTGCGCAGCGCAAGTATTGCGCTTAACGCAGCTGATTTCACCCAGTTAACTACACGTGAGGCTCTCGAACTGGCACATGAGATTGGTCACTGTCGTAATCATCTCACCTGTCCCCATCCCTGCGGCGATTTTGCGCTTCCCTTCTGGGACACCGAGTTGCCCGCTTTTGAAGAGGAGTGGCGTCTGTGCACAGCAAGCTCCCCTCACCTCGATTTGCGTGCCTGGTCACTGGAGGCCATCAAGCAATCTGTCTTCGCCCTTTTCCCTCTTCTTGCGCCAGAATATGGCGTCGAACGCGCTTTTCGCTATGCTCTGGATAACAATCCGCTTTATTGCTCCAGTCGCAAAACGCCGGAATGGCTGCTGACAAAAGCCCCCCTTTTCGTCTGGACCGGTGTACCTTATGTCCAATATTTTCTTAGTCTGGCTCATTTGATTTTGCGCCACGGCCAGGTGAATACTCATCTTGAAAAACTACTTGCACGTAGCTATTCACGTTTTACGCTGCGGGTTCTATCTGCTGATGCAGAATGACATCATCACTCAGGGCTGGCATCGTGAGCCATTTCTCCATTGAATCACCTGCGTCCAGCACTCGGCTATCGTCAAACAGCCTGCCAACGAGCTGCATACCTAACGGCAGCTTTTCATTCGTGAGCCCTAAAGGCAGACTCAAGGCCGGGTTGCCAGTGACGTTAAATGGGATGGTTTGTGTTGGTACGACGTAACTGGCTGGCGGCCAGTCCGGCGAAAACTCACTGAAGCGTGGCGCAGCGCGTAATGTTCCTGGGAACAAAAGCAGTGAAAAATGAGAAAAGAGTTCCCTGTTCAACCAGCCTGTCAGCGCTGTACGCAGACGTAACGCATCCATCAACTCCGCAGCTGAAATCGTTGCGCCAGGCAGAATGCGCTGGTATGTGAAGCGTCCATACTCATTACCACGTTCGCGAAGATTATGTTGATGAACGGCAAAAGACTCTGCAGCCATGATGATGCGTCCGCAGGCGTTAAACAGCGCAAAGTCCTTAAACGTGATTTCCTCAACCTGAGCCCCTGCATCAGTAAGATTTTCGACAACACGATCCATTGCGGCAATTAATGCGGGGTCGGTATGAGGGTTATCCGTTAGCAGATGTCGTGGCCAGGCAATTCTGTGCTGAGGCCATGCTACAGTACGAGGAGAAAAATCCAGCTTGCGAGTGAGTGTGGTGGGGTCGGCGGAGTCGTATCCTGCAATCACCTGCATTACCCACCGTGCGTCGTCACTAAAACGCGTTAATGGTCCGCAGTGATCCAATGTCCATGAAAGTGGAAACACCCCGGCACGAGAAACCAGTCCATAAGTTGGTTTAAAACCTACAACACCACACAAACAGGCAGGGCCGCGTATTGAGCCGCTGGTGTCCGAGCCGATTGCGATGGGGACAAGTCCGGCGGCAACTGCCGCCCCCGCCCCCGAAGATGATGCCCCAGTAAAATGCGACCTATTCCAGGGATTGCGTGCGGGAGGAAATGGTAGTTCATGGCTTGGTCCGCCCAGAGCAAACTCATGCGTCGCCAGCTTGCCCAGATAGACCGCGCCGGAGGCTGAAAGGCGACGTTCTACAGTGCTACTGCGCGCTGCGCGATGGTGCAGCATCAGATGCGAATGACAGGTCGTTGGCTCACCTTCAACGTCAAAAATATCCTTTAGTGCATAAGGTATTCCCGTCAATGGACCGCTGGCTTTTCCCTGATTTAGCGCTTCATCAGCGCACCGGGCATCGCGGAGGGCACGCTCAGCATCAACGTAAATAAAGGCGTTTAGCACTGGGTTAAATCGTGTAATGCGTGCCAGGAAATACTCGGTCAGTGCAACCGATGTCAATGCTCGCTGGTGCAACAATCGAGACAGCTCTGTAAGCGAAAGCAGATGAAGTGCCTTATCCACGCGTCGCCTCATAATGGTCAACTATTGCTTTCGGAAAAAAGCCATTTGCCGGCTCTGCCTGATCAAAGCGTTGAGTACAGACCAGTTCTACCGCACGACGGAGTTCCATGACGCACTGGAGTGTTCCAGCCCGCCATTCTTGTGGCACACTGATCTTCTCTTTTGCAATGCAATACTCAAAAAGTTGTTCTGGGTCCATAAGGTGCACTCTTCAAAGAGGATCTGCCGTGCAGACCTGAAAATAATCAGATGCATCAAAAACGGCATATAATGTGGCAACGTTTTCCTCTGACAACTCAAGCCCTGTTATGCGGACAGATTCATCAAGGAGAATTTCGCGCTGACGCCCATCAGCGTTAAGCGCACAGTGATGCAGCAATGATAGATAACGTTTATCCTCCGCAATTAACCGTTCAACCACTTGTCGAAGCGGATTTTCCAACTGCTGGATAAGCCTTCGAAGATTAAGCGGCCCTGTCCAGCAACCCACAATTCCGCCCTCCTTACGCGTTGATGGTTTTCGCCGGGGACTAATTTGTTCAGGGCTAAGGTTTTGCAACTGCATGATGAGTGCCAGCGCAACAGCCACAGTGCGTTTCATTTCTATCAGTGAGACTTTATCCGGCGTATCGCCAGCGGTATGGTTGAATCGATCATTGATATGGCACAACTGCACAGCTGGGCAGTTATTATTCGTTTCGCCATGGTTCATAAATAGAGCGTGATCGGAAAAACCTTGAAATGGCATACTCAACCACGAACCGGAGTGTTCAGCCGTCAATTCAAAAACACGCTGCATGAGCGTTTGCGCCATGTCACCCAGCGGTGACGCAAATCCTTCGAGTGGCAGTTCAACGCACATTGGCGATCCGCAGAGGCGCTGGTCTTCCCCCACCATATCCAGATTAATGACTGCGATCGGACCGGGTTGATGGCGTCTTTTATGCTGCATTGCAGCGACACCTAAAAATTCAGGCCCCCAGATAGTGCGTAGTGGATAGCGGAGCCTTCCCATTTTTTCGATCAGTTGTTGCAATAGAGCAGTTAGCTCAAGTGATGCGCTTACCCCAGACGCATTATCATTCGCCCCTGCACGTGCATGACACAGGTGTGCCGTAACCCAGATCTCCCGTTCTTGATGCTTTCCTGGGATTAACGCACTCACCACTGGCATGGTTGCGTTACGATCAATAGTAATTTCAATGTTCGCTTCGACTCCCGCATCCGCCGCTCGCCTCAGGGTGCATAGCTCATCGGGAAGTACACTAAAGGCAAATAACCCGCTATCTGGTGCAAGTTCAATACGCCCACGCCAGTAGCAACCGGACAATGCGTCAAATCGGGCAAAGGCATCGGTTATAAAGCCAGCAGCTCCTGTTTGTTTTAGATGCTCCAGTACACTGCTGCAGAGATAGTCTGCCGCGGTGATCAGCACCACCTTTCCCGAACTATCTGTTTTTCCTGATACATCCCTTGTGTGTTTATATAACACTAGGGGGTAATAGCCGCTGGCTTCCCTCGAATAGGTGGCTAACGTGAAAGGCTCCGTCTGATGATCCAGGAACTGTGGTAACTGGGGCAGGGATAAAACAGCTTTTAGCGGTGTCCAGGCTACGGGGGCGTGAAAATCCCACCAACTTCGTGAACCATCGGCATCAAAATGGTGAATATCTACATCCACCATCATCCGTTTTCTGGCTTCATGAGAGACAAATGCTGCCGCGTTCAACATTCCCTGCGATGCCTGATAACGATCAAATGCACTCAGCGCAGTAATGATGTTGAGCATCCGTGTTTCATTGCTCTCATTCAGCACCCATTCGAGCCATTCTTGCGCCATGATTCGCCTCTTACTTAGTAGTGATCCGGCAATTAGTAGTTATCCGACAATTTTTCCTGCATTTTGAGCGCGCTGGAGGCGACTAAGGCAATCGATCCTGACACAAATAATATCCCCATTATTCCCAGCACTGTCCCTGTTGAAATCTGGTTTCCCCACAGGGCATAGAGTGTGAGCGAAACGGGAATAAACATTTTAAAGATACTGCCTGTAATGCCGTTTATTTTGCCGAGATCATTTGCGGGGGCGACTACCAGTCTGTAGGTACGAACGCAGACAATATAGAGGGAAAAAAGGAAGGACTCACAAAAAAGCATGATTCCCAGAGTGACAGGCGTTATGTGAACGCTAATAAAGAGATATATCAGGCCAATCAGCGGGATACTGTAGGCTAGTACCCGAATCACACCAAAATGCTGCTCAATACGTTCAGAGAACCATGATCCACTTATTGCGCCCAGACCGCCGACCGCAAACAATACTCCGACCTGAAAATCCGTAAAGGAAAATGTCGATTTCGCACAGTACATGACGACGACTTCAGACACCACAATGATGGCATTGGCGAACGCTGTCCACCAGGACAGAACCCAGAGGTTACGCAGACGATATAAAGCACGAAAACCGTGCATTATATCTGGAATAAATGGTTTTTTTTCCACAGGAGGGGCCTGTCTGAACGAGTTAACCCCAAGTAACAGTGAGATAAACAGCAGCACATACGAAAAATGCAACGCCTGAGTGTAGCTCAACAGCAATAACAGAGCGCCAATGATCGCCGGCCCCGCACTTTCCATAACGTTGCTCACCATATTGGTGTACCGATTATATGTTATGAGTCGGTTGTCTGGCAGCGTGAGCCGGGATTGCACGATAAGGGAATTGTTGGCGAAATAGGTCATCCCCATCAGCATGAATACCAGCATGAAAAGCAGGTGTGGTGACTGGATACCGTACCAGGCTAGCACTGCCAGCACGATAACCTGTCCCGTCGTACCAAACGTAAAGCCACGTCGGCTACCAACCCTATCCACCAGAGCACCAATGATGAATCCCAACACCATAAAAGGGAGGTATTCAAACATGCGTACATAACTCATCAGGTCGTTAGACTGGGTCTGCTGAAATGCCCATAGCGGCAAAATAAAATTACTTATTTTTTCGGCAACTGCTTTCAGCATGGCAATGATTAACAGTACGGTCATGATTTGGCTTTATCCTTTATATAGTGGGAAATAAATTCCCGATCCTCAATAAATGCCGGCAAGCCTACCTGGGCAAGCAATTCACTCATCTCGCTTTTCCACGGCGTATCTGGAAGTTCATGACAGACGCTCTGCAAAAAGGCGAAAAAGCGAGTTTGTCCTTCAAACATCAATATACGTCCGCGCGTTACAATTGCCCTTTGCTCAAAACTCAGGGTTTTTTCAATGTCATCCAGCAGGGTCATCTTTTTCCATACACCACGTAAATCCACTGACGGCTCTGCACTCATCGCAATCCCAAGGCTGACCAACTGGAATATCATTGATTGATACATAGCCGCTCCTCTATCGCCATTTCATCCCGATAAAAAGTAAAAACGTCATCCTGCATGTCGTAGAACAAAAAATTGAGATAGGCCATATCATCAAGAATCTCATGTTGTTGTTCGTGAGTCAGGAACGGTATCTGCGAGAAATAGAGGTATGAAAAATCAGAGTGTTCTCCTTGAATATTAATACGAGCGTGTGCGAGATGACTGTCACGTATTCGGCGAAACTCTGGTGTATCAGGGATAAGTTCAGAGAACATCAGCATGTCTTCATCGTCACCTTCGTAGAAAAACAGGCTGGCAAAAAACGAGTGTGGACGACGGAAAGCAATATCTTTAAGGAAATCCATATAGGCCTGCGTCGAAGGCAATGGTCGTGAGGCGAACACTTGCTTTTCATCCCATGGGGTATCAATGAACGCTTTTGCCATAATGCGCTCATGGAACAACTCTTCTTTTACAAAGTCGTGGGCAAGCACCGCTAATTCCGGAGAAAGCTCGTGCCCAAGAATACCTATAAGTGAGGTGATCGCTAAACGAGTAACGTGAAAATACTCTAGTGTCCAACCGAGTAATAACGCACGGTGTTTCTCCGGTTCCAGTAGCGCTTGAGCTAGTGGTGTCTCACCTTTTTCTAACAACCACTGATTATTGACGATGTTGAACAGGCGGTTATAAAACGCACTACCTGTGCTACCAAACGCATTGTTCGGGACAATATTATCGACCTGCTCAAAAACAAGATTGTTTTCCAATAGATATTCACAGAATGGTGTATTATCCCTTTCAGTACATCCTTTATTTTCTATCTCATTGACAAGCTGTTGTGCAGCAATATATTGCACCTCATCATCAAAGGTGATTTCAAATACTTGTTCAAAAACATAAAAGAATAGTGTATTTCCGTGGGATTTTATTTTTATATAATCGGGTAAATAGATCATTGGCAGCCCCTAATAAAAGGCAATAGCGGTAATATTTAATTATGGTTAATGGCACAATATCTGTGCCATTAACCGTGTCATTAAAAATTACAATGCTGCACTACCACGACGTACTTTTTTCAGTTTCTTCGCATTCATAACGACTCTCCTTAAAAAAGATTCAGGTTTATGCATTATGTTCTGTTTATTCACGCGGTGGAGAATTAAACAGCAATTTAGTCTTATCATGGTGGTAACAAATGTCAAGCAAAAAACACACAATCCCGTATCATTAAAAATACATTTAAATCGAAATAGTTTACATAAGTAATAATATAAGCGGGTAAATTACTTCAAGAAATACATAAAAATTATAATTTGAAAGTAATAATCGATATTGACAAATAGCTATTTAGATCTATAAATAAATTTGTTGCATGTATGTTTTTAATTTGTTTTATTTGTTTTATTCATGTGACAGATCGGGTGTTCCATTTTCAAACGAGGATGTGAGAATGCAAAAAACTGTTTTAAAACAAAACCAAAGCAATAACTTCAACCTGAAAAACGAAACTGTAAATCTGATCGCGCATAGTACTCATCACCAATATTCAGCCCTGTCTGTCAGCGAACTGGAATCAATGCGTGCAAGCCGTGCATTTATTCCGGCTTCCCGATACGGTATTGAAACTATTTGTGGCGCCAGCTGCGAAACGGGTGCGCAATAAAATAAATACCCAAGGCCACGTCTCTGCGTGGCCTTACTTTCATTACATATTAATAACTAATGGTTTAATAAACCGATAAGAGGCGGTTTATTACGCTAATAACATCCAATGACTCAGGGTAAATGTGAGGTGATGTAATGTCGGTAAAATTATCGTTAAATGTAGAGGGGCCTGAAATTTCAGTAATTACCGCGCATGGACGCCAACAACTCGTCAGCCATAAGGATGAGCGATTGATTGAAGTCCTTAATCGCAATAACGTACCCTGGTCTGCTGTTTCTATTTATCAGCGTAACGAAAATGACAAAACAATACGCCTATGCTCTGGCCTTGAAAAGAGAATGTCAGAGTTCGATGCTGATGAGCTACTCCTTTACTTCAATCGCAACGTCAATCCTTTTAAATTTTCTCCTGATAACTTTCGTATTATTCCCAGTGTCGATGATGAGAAGCAATCGACAGAATATATTTATCAGAATCTACAAAACAGTGATGCCACAGCTCAAAGTTACCTGAAAAAACTGACACCGGAAGAATGCCAGACCATTATTGCACAACGCGTTGCTGACACTATTAAAGAGAACATGCCAGAAGGCGCACATCTTGTCGTGGGTGTTAGCGGAGGTGGCGATAGCAATGCGATGTTACATGGACTGAGCTTGATCCGTGATTACGTGCATATTCATCCGGTTATTATTATGGGTATCCCCGACTGGGATAAAGGTGTACCTCGAGCCAAAGCGCTGTGTGAGAAATATCAGTTCAACCTAAAAGTGTTTGATGAAAATGAGGTGAAATCCTTGCTCGGTATCCCTCCCGACAGTGAAAGCCTTATTGATCGTTTTGAACGCCATTTCGTTGGTGACGATTTTGAATTTCTCGGCACCTTGCTAATACGCCTCTCGCTGACCCGCTATGCGCGCGAGCTTAATACCACCTACATCAGCACCGGACTTAACCTCGAAGATGTTCTGTGTGAAAACCTGTATCGCGTGTCAACCGGCCTCAAGCCCGCCTCATGTCCGGCGCGCAAAATCGGTGACATGACGCTGGTGATGCCTCTCTGGATGTGCCCAAAACGGATAATCGACGGTTGTTTCCCCAAATACTCCCTTGACAACTATGAAGCACGCTATCCCTGTTTCTCTCTTGGGCGCAATCTGTACTACAGCGTCATTTATACGCTTCAATCCGGCTATCCTGGTTTTCCTGAGCAGATGGCACGCGGACTGTCACTGCTAGCGGAACAGAACCCTGTTGAGTACCACCTTGACGAACAACTTGGCTTCTACGTTGAACGAATGGTACCGCTGGCGCTGCGCCATCAGTTCAAAAAGATGCTCAGCGATGCCAGAGGTGAAAGCCTTGATGAGCAAGCAGAAGAGATTCTGCGCACACAGCACTAATCCCGACTTCAGCGCACTGCGCCTGACAACATCAGCCTGAGGATTTTCTATGCTCATTAATCTTTTAGGATGCGACGGCTGTGGTAAATCAACCCAACTACGCAAATTGTTACCGTGGCTTGAGATGCACTTTTCCCTGCCAGTACGCACACTGGCAAAAAGAGATGCGTTGAATATTGCAGCGATCCCTGAAGCTCGCTACTTCGGCTGCGACTATCACACGCTGATGTATGACATTCTGCCAGAGATGCGCGGAGCAAGCCGGGCTCTATTTATCTTTAATCTGCTCGCCATTCCCCTTTGCCACCAGCCCGTACAGGATAACGAAATCGTGGTACTGGATGGCGGCTGGCAAAAGCATGTCGCTACTGAAATGGCATTGGGTTTGGATGAGCAGTGGCTCAATAATCTTATCAGCATTTTTCCCCGTCCCGACCTGACGATTTTCCTTGATGTCGATCCTAAGACGATCCTCGATTGGCGTCGGCAAAACCAGGATACCCACGCGCCCTACGAGTGCGGAAACCAGCCAGACTGTAGCGATGGCTTCTTCCTGGCTCAAATGAATAAGGTATACCAGATTTTGCTTCGACAAGGAGTAGAGCAAAACTGGACGAAAATCGACGGTAAAAAACCGGAGTCGGCGGTTTTTCAGGAGATAACCCAGGCCATCTCCCGCACCTTCGTTGCCCAATTTGACAGGTAATTACTTTTTATCAGGAGCCTATTATGGATATTGAAGTCTCTCTTAGTGGTGAACTGCCTGACGCCCGTCTTTATGAGGAAGTGTCTGCTGTCGGTCTGCTCCGGGGTGAGTATATTTTCCGGCGCGCAGGAAAATACCTGACGGCACCGGACGGACGCCAGCTTATGGAAGAGTATATTGAAAACGTTCTCCGTATTTTCCCGGATAAGGATGTTTGGTATCGCTTCATTGATGCACCTGCGAATGAAATCAACATGCTGGAGGGCTACGACGAATACGTGTTGGAAGAGTTCCCAACAATAGGCTTGCGCGGTATGCGTCGTGCTATGGAGTTGCCACGTACCTTTGATCTGGAGTTTGACGTCGTTACTACGCTTGCCAGAAAGCATAAAAACTTACACATCCTCTTTCCGTACATTTGTGAAATGTCGGAAATCGAATTTGGTATGGATTACGTACGTCGCTTTAACTTCCCTAATAAAGTGTCCTGCATGATGGAAACCCCCGCCGCCTTGTGGCACGCAAAGGACATCCAGCGATTGGGTCTGGAATATTTCCTGGTCGGGATGAATGATCTAAGCAGCCTGGTAGCCGGTGCCAGTCGCGGCAGCGGTTTTGATCGTCATAACCATCCGGCGATCATCGGGATGCTAACGATGTTGCGCCAGACTCTCAGTGACGGACGAATCAGCGTTGCTGGCTATATGAAACCTGAGTTTCTGGAGACGGCAAAACAGATAGGTATGGATGCTATTACCGTGCATTACTCCTCCTTCCCAGCTTTTTTTGGCGAACAGTTTTCAAACTATCAGGACATGGATTTCATGCTCAACTTCAAAAAGCAGGATAACCGCAAGCGCTTGCGACTGTGGGCACAGTCTCTGCTAGACGTCGCAAACGACACCACGTCAATGACAATTCAGGGCCTGCACTGGCACAAAAAGGTTAAATCTTAACGGATGAGGAATGTATGGAAAAAGTAGTGGTAGCGATTATCGGCGGTGGCCCACGTTCGGTGTATGCGCTTGAGCGTCTGCTGGCACTGCTGACCACGAGTCCTCCTGCGTTCCCTATATCTATACATATTTTCGATAATACAGGACGTTTTGGCGCAGGGATGGCGCACAGTGATTTGCAAAGTAAAAGCTGTTATCTAAATCGTCCGGTCAATCAAATTGCGTTTGCCGCCGATGAATCGGTAAGCGCGACAGATACCTTGCTACCTGCTTATTTACGTCTCAATTTTTACCACTGGTGTCGCCAGCGATTTTACGAAACGGGTAATAAGCAGTTTGATCTTCAGCCGCACGATATGCCGCATCGTTATCTGCACGGCCTTGCGCTACGCGAGTATTTCGATGCTTACTCCGAGGCCTTGCGAGAACTGCCTAATGTGGACGTTGCTACCCATAGCGATGATGTCACCCGTGTCAGCCGTGACGATAAGGCTTTTGTTCTGCATAGCACGGGATTTCCGACGGGCTTTCGTTTCCATTATGCACTATTTGTCACAGGGCATACTCCCTGCCGCGCCCACTGGAAAACGGCAGAAGCTCGTTTTCATCGCGGGTTACGCTACATCCCTTACGCTTATCCGCTGGAAAGAGTGGATATCGTATATCCAGGCAGTCGTGTTGCATTGAGCGGCATGGGGTTAACTGCAATCGACATTTGTCTTCATCTTACTGAAGGACGAGGGGGGCATTTCGTCAACGCGGCGGATGGCGGGCTACATTATCACCCCTGCGGTGCTGAACCGGCACAAATTATTGCGTTTAGTCGCAGCGGCCAGATCTATTCGGCCCGCCCCCGTAATGAAAAAAATGCCGCAGATGCACATCAAGCCCGTTTTTTTTGTCCTGATGCTATAGACATTCTGCGTCGTTATCGCGGTGTAACAAGCGTTCAGAGAGACGGACGCATCTGCCGACAGCTGGATTTTCAACGCGATGTTTTCCCTTTGATCGTGCTGGAAATGGCGTGGGTCTATTACCGTACCTTACTTGGTGATCGGTTTGTACAGGAGGCTAGTACAACGCTTATTGTACATTATCAAGATTTTCTGACCCGACCATCGCGCGGTGTTCAGTGCGATATCGACATCCTGTTGTCCACATTGACTCAGCGTTTTCATCAGATGGCACAAGCGTTGACAACAGCCTGTCCCGTAACAACCCGAACTACGCCTGCCATTGAAGAGGCTGCGGTAGCCTTTCTTCGTACGTTGACCGATGAGACGGTCGCACCCGGTGACGCAATCAGACGTTTACGCTCACTTCCGCCTGAGGCCATCAAATGGCGTCACCCTCCCGACATTAACGATCATCTGTTTGATTGGGAAGAAATTTTTCACCCAACAACACAGCCAGGCCGCTCGCACAAGGCTGCTATTCTTGAGGCTCTGGAACGAGATCTGGCCTATGCCGAACAAGGAAATCTCTCGAATCCGATGAAGGCTGCCTGTGATGGTGTGTGGCGTGATTTACGTGCAGTGTTCTCCAGCGTCACTGATTTTGGCGGCCTGACACCCGACTCACATCGGGATTTTATGCAACATTGGCTCTCTCACTATAATCGCCTGTCTAATGGTGCCGGTATCGAAGCCATGGAGAAACTGGGCACATTGATACGTGAAGGGCGAGTGATGATCGCTCCCGCAGTTACTCGTATTCGCTCATCCGGAAAACGCCAGGGATACCGTTTAGTCGGTCGAAAATTTCACCAACAGGTCGATTACTTGTGTTGTGCTCGTTTACATCCTTTCGACGCTCGCCGACAACACAATCCGCTTTACCCCTCCATGTTGACAGCAGGACTGGTTCGCTTATGGGAGAACCGTGGCGCGAGCGGTGAGAGCTTCATTCCAGGCGCGCTTGACTTAACATCCGATTTTCATCCCATTGATTGTGATAACCGGGTGGAAAGACGGTTGACCTTCCTGGGCGCTCCAGTTGAAGGACTCTGCTTTTTTCAGAATTCGGCGGCACGTCCAGACTCAAACAGCACTATCCTCACTGCCGTGCATGGCTGGGCAACGGAGCTGATTGAATGGATGACTCAATTTTCGCAAACAGCACAGGAAATCGAGAGTTTATGACCGTGGAAACCACTGTGCCTTTAAGCCTGCGTCAGTTTCGCCATCGTATTGCCGCACGCTTACCACGCAACAGACATCAGATTATTTTCGCGTTAGATGGGATTCCTGGGAAATTGGCCGATGCGATCTGGCACATACCGACTATCGAGCGTTGGCAGGCCGTTTTTCCTACTACCTCAACAACGTGCTGGCTTAGTAGTCTGACTGGTTTAAGCGTATCTGAACACGGCATTCCAGGCGTAGTATTTCAAGACAAGTGTGTGCAGGAGACACTTATCAACATTTGCCAGTATCAGGGAGACAAACTGGCGATTCCTGGGGAGAGCATTTTCCATGACGCTCGCCGCAGTGGCTACCTACCGCAGGCTATCATGGGTGATCTGCTTCCCATTGAAGGAGCCTGGACTCGCGCATTGTTACAAGGAGCCGAGTTTACCGATCCGACGGCCTTTTTCACGCTTACTCCGCCATTGAATCCCAAGGCACAACTAGAGACTGTTGAGACAGCTGTCGAACGGGCGCTTGCCCGGTCAGCCACGCCTTGCCTGATTTGGGTGTTTATTGATGTCGATCACTACATTCACACCCATGGCTACGACAGCCTGGTTACAACGTTTCTGCAAGGCATTGATGAACTAGCGCAGCACCTGACACATCAGGGATATGACGTCATCGCGCACTCCGATCATGGTTTAGTGCCTGTTGTCCATGATGAGGAGATGGCTCGCCTTATTGCCGTTTTGTGTGATCAATTTGGTGCGACGATGGGAGGAGCCGGACTAACACGTTGGTTTTACGTTGCTAAAGAGAACATACCGGCGTTCCAGAACGCTCTGATAACGGCATTCAGCGATGTTGCCGACATCGTGCCTGGTACGGAATTGGCCGAGGTGGGACACCGAGCGGGAGATCTATTTCTTATCGCCCGCGGTGAACGCTTTATCGCGCCCATCGGTTGGTGCTACGAGCACGGCTCGCGCCAGGCAGATGAGCTTGATGTCTTTTATGCGGTATGGGAGGCACAATGTTAAATCGCGCTATTGACTCTTATCGTCACCTCTCACTTGACGATACGCCAACGTTGCTGAATCTGGCGTGGACAAAGGATGAACGTGACTTTATTACTCCGCCACTTCCCTCCCTTATTGAGCAGAGTTTGTATCATGAAATTGACCGTAAGTTACCTGATATCTGGCATTACGCCGTAGACGATCCTTGGGGAGAGCGGCGTCTTACCCCGGCAGTTTGTAGCTATTTTGGCGTGAAAGAAGATGGCTTGTCGCTCTCCTGTGGCGCAGGAGTGATTCAACTCTTAAGTGTATTGCCGGCATTGAGCGTAAAGGGCAGTGTCGCTGTGGCCGATGAAATTTATCCTGACTTTCCCTGGTGGCTTAAGAAATCAGGCCGGAGTGTATGGCGAATCCGCGCAAAAACCGTAACTGGCTGTGTGAAGCAGGCCATCAGCTTGGGTGCGGATGTGTTTTTCATCGAGCGTCCCGGTGTCCGGGAAGATACTTTTATGTCACTTGATACGGTGTATGAGCTGGGAATGTCATTAGCGGGAGCCGGGATCACTCTGTTGATTGATGAATCTAATGCCAACTACCAGCCCCCCTCCTACAGCGCGGTTCATCTGCTGGCGTATCTGCCAAATATCATCGTGTTACGGGGGGTATCAAAGGCGTGGGGATTAGGCAGTCTCCGTACGGGACTCTGCATATCGTCACCAGCACTAAAGGAGACGCTACGGGAAATCATTCCTCCATTGCTTAACCCTTCTTTAACATTGCGCATTGTTCACGATGTGTTGACCATGGGGGACAGCACCGCGTGGCTGCGTGCGCGAATTCAACAGCAAAAGCAGGCTGCGATCATGTTGTTTGAAGGGTGGCCTGTAATGCCTTCCAGTAATGCAATGCCCTACCTTTTTCTGCCGACAAATGAGGAAACGACACTCCGTCATCTCGGTATTGGTACAAAGCGCCACCATTTTTGGCAAGAAGCCGACACAACCACCACGCTGTTGCGCCTCAGTGTGCCGTTACAGGAAAGCAGGATGCTATGGCTGGAAAATGTCCTGAAGGGAGAAAAACGATGACAACAACACGGACCGATATTGATCGTGTACTGACCTGCTTTCTGTTTGATCCCCAGCGTACCGAGGAGTTGGCACGAACGCTGACGACCGAACAGTGGCAACTTAGCCTTGACTGTGCTGTCAGCCATAAAATCCTGCCGCACGTCGCCGCGTTTTATCATCTGTATCATGATGAGCCACTGCCGGAAAAGTATCAGAGCATTTTGCACACTCATGAAGTGGAGCGACGCAGCTGGTTTGATGCTCTGCGTATTACCACTCCGTTTAGCCAGACTGCTGACGCCATGTTGATGAAGGGGTTTGGCCATGAAATTCTCTACCCTGAAAAAATGGACAGGTTTGCCAAAGACCTGGACATAGTAGTGGCTGATTTCAGCACATTCTGCCGGATAGCAACCGAGTTACTCCATGGCGACTTTCATTTACCCTTTATGGCACAGTTTGTCTGGCGAAAAGAGCAGCAGAGTTGGCAAGGACTGGCCCGTTTCATTCATCGTAATGGCAATGAAGACGGAGGCATTGAACTGCACATTGGGCAGTTTGCCGTTGACGAACACCATGTGATCACATGGCCGATGTTGCGTCAGCACGCCGTGAAAAAATGCATTGAGTCGCTCCCGCTTTGCGTACCTGATAGCCGAATGATGCTCGTCATTTTTTTTATGGAGCTAGCCACTCGCCCGGAATGTATGCTGCGGGATCTCTACGATGGTTATTGTCTGTGCATGACGCTTACGGATAAAAACGATATCGATGCACTGGCCACAACACTTAATGATGAAGGACTCGGCGCTCAGGTAACTAAACTGCTCTCGGCCTTTTTCCAATTTAATCAGTCACCGCCAAACGAACTGGTTCATCTGGCGGAAAAAATACGTTCTCTTTCCCCGGAAGGTAAGCTCGGCTGGCGTAACCGGCTAAGACAGGCACTAGATCGCGCGTGTCAGACGGGGAATCTGGCACTGCGCCTACTCAGTCTGCTAGATAGGCCATGGGCTATTCGCCTTGCGATGCGTTTTGCCTTCCCTGTTTACGGTATTCACCTGAATACTTATCCACACCCATTGCACCTGATAAAACATCGGCACTATTTACTGCTGACAACCCCGGCAGGCACGTTTCTGCTGGGCGGTGTTGGCCTTTTCAGTGATGAAGAGACTGAGTATTTGCAAAGTGTCATCAATGCTCCGTTCTTCCAGCTCACACCTGACCTGGAACCATAAAATATGCAAACAGCCAATCCGATGATGAAACTTGGCGCTTTCTGGTATCCGACCGGTTACCACATTGCAGCGTGGCGGCATCCAGACGTGCCAGCTAACGCTGGGGTGAACATCGAACACTGCATTGCATTTGCCCAACAGGCAGAGCAAGCCGCCTTCGATTTTATTTTTCTGGCAGATAGCCTTGCCGTTAAAGGAGATGACTGGAACGTGCTCAGTAAAGGAGCGCATCGCTATGTGGGGCAGTTTGAACCCCTGACGCTGATTTCAGCCTTGAGTACCGTAACCACGCGTATCGGCCTTGTTGCATCGGCTACTACAACTTACAACAGTCCCTATATGCTGGCGCGGCAGTTTGCCTCGTTGGCTCATCTTAGTAAAGGCCGGGTGGGCTGGAATCTGGTGACGTCGCAAAATCCGTTTGAGGCTGGCAATTTTGGTTTGGAAAACCATCCTGATCATCATCAGCGCTACCAGCGTGCCGAGGAATTTTTTGATGTCGTCAAAGGACTGTGGCAAAGCTGGGATGAGGATGCATTTTGCTATGACAAGGTTCAAGGGACATTTTTCAATGTTGACGGACTTCATATCCTTAATCACCAGGGGGAGTATTTTCGGGTAAAAGGCCCACTGAATGTTCCCGCCTGTCCAGGTGGAAATCCGGTCATCGTACAAGCTGGTGCGTCCGATGCGGGTCGCAGACTCGCAACACGAACCAGTGAGGTTATCTTTTCCGCACAGCATGATTTCGCCAGTGCAAAAGATTTTTACCAGGATATTCATCAGCGGGCTGCGGCAATTGAACGCAGTGCCCCATTAATCATGACAGGGTTGTTTCCCTTTGTAGGGCGCAGTACGCAAGAAGCGCAGGAGAAATTCGAACAGCTCCAGGCGTTGATCGATGATGACGTCAGCCTGGCACTTCTTCAGGTACAACTCGGTGGTGTGGATCTGTCGTCGTTCTCCCTGGACGCACCTCTTCCACCACTTCCGGCCAGTAACGCCAGTCACAGCCGTCGTCATTTACTCATTGAACTGGCCAGGCGGGAGAGATATACCCTGCGTCAGCTATGCCGACATGTGGCAGGAGCAAGAGGCCATTGGCAGCTTGTCGGTACGGCCTCGCAAATTGCAGACGAGATGGAATACTGGTTCCGTCAGAACGCAACGGATGGTTTTAATATTATGTCGCCCTGGCTGCCTGGTGGATTTAACGATTTTACTCAATGGGTCGTTCCCGAATTAAGACGGCGGGGACTCTTTCGCCAGGAATATACAGGAAGGACATTACGTGAACATCTGACATCGTGAGCCTTGATGAAATCCATACTTTGATGCATTCATGCGAACTATCATCCCGATGAAGCGCATATAGCGGCGCAAAATTACAAACCTGAACCTGAACTGAGAAAATGGAAACGGTGTCTATACCCGTCATACTTCAGGTTGCAGGTGTGTTGGCTACGTTACTCGGCCCATCAATGGGCCTCGCCCTTCGGGCCAACGCGTTGCGTTGTGCAACACGCTAGCGTGTTGTCCTGCAACTCGAATTATTTTGGGTATATAAATCACACAATAAAAAGCACATAAAAAAAGCCAGTCAGTGGCTTAACTGGCTGGCATTAGCCCGTAGTGGGCGGTTTTCCTGTCGCAGGGGCGGTTCCATCAACCCAGATCAGCCTGCAACTTCAGTACCTGACGGTTGACTTCGGACATCACCACCAGATGTTGTTTATCCTGTGTTTTGGGCAACAGGATACGCCCCTGATCAAACTCAAAAGCGCCAATACCCTTAATGTAAAGTCTTCCCCGAAACAGGATTTTCACATACTTGGCCACTTTTAGGGGATTGTACCGCTCGAAGATCCTCATCGTCTTCCTCTCCTCCCGTTTTTTCCGCCGCGCCTCCCCAACCCTAATGAGAGCCGGATGACACTCAGCGCAGCAATCACGTACAACTGATTAGTGCTTTTATTCTGCGGTTAGTTCCCGCGATGACAGAATTATTTACGGCAATTACATAATTTTACAGAACAGACTAATGCCATAATTTTTAAATCAGTATAAACCTTCAAGTTATTGCCGTATGAGCGATATGCCGCAAACTCGAACATGCCATGGCGAACGCATTAAAGGCCGCCAATCTAGCGTGAGAATGTGACCCAAAAACGACAGTTCGTCGTAAGTCGTGTTAAAGATGAAGGCATGGAGGGAGGAATAACGGCAGGCGACCCGCCTGCCGTCGATAACATCAGGAAAAGTCTGGCCGACGCATCACGACCAGCAGAGCGATATATCAGAACATAAACATCTACATCAGAACATACACATCAGAATAGCGACACGCGGAACCCCGGATTCAGGAAAGATTCACGCGGCAAATAGGAGAGCGTGCGCCCGCACCAGTCATGCACCTGTGCGCCAGCAGCCAGCGCCACCGCGTGTCCGGCGGCGGTGTCCCAGATATTGGTCGGCCCGAACCGCGGATAGAGCTGCGCTTTACCTTCCGCCACCAGACAGAATTTCAGCGACGAACCGACGGATACGGTCTGGTGTTCCCCCAACTGGCGCAGATAATCATCCAGCTCTGCATCAGCGTGGGATCGGCTCACGACCACCAGCGGTGGCCTGGCATCTTTGACCCGAATGGGGCGACGCGTCCCTTTCTCTTCCTTCCAGGCTTTGCCGTCCGCCGCCGCGTACATTACGCCGGTTACCGGCACGTATACCACCCCCAGCACCGGCTGGCCGTTATCAATCAACGCGATATTAACGGTAAATTCGCCGTTGCGATTAAGAAATTCTTTCGTGCCATCCAGCGGATCTACCAGCCAGTAACGCTGCCAGTGCTGACGTTCGGACCACGCCTGCGGATCTTCTTCTGATAACATCGGAATATCGGGAGATAGTTCAGCCAGCCCACGCGCAATTACCCGGTGTGCCGCCAGGTCAGCCGCTGTTACCGGCGAGTCATCTTTTTTATGCGCCACATTCAAGGGTTGTTGACCGTTATATACCTGCATGATGGCATCGCCTGCCTCACGCGCCAGTTGGCAGATCTGCTCTAACATCGTTTCACCTCGTTATACTCACAGGCCCTTTTTATCTCTATACCCGGAATTCTATGCCATGCTTCACACTTCAGGCTGATATTTAACACGATATTCATCAAAATCTGCGATATACATTCTGGCCCCGTCGCCAGTCAACGCACGACTACCTGACTGTGCAGGCGTCGTCATGCCAATACCTCGTCACAGGAGCGACTTTTATGAAGCATAAGCTGGTGCTGAGCCTGCTTGCGATGGCTATCACTACCGCTACCCAGGCAGCCACCGTCGATTTACGGGTGCTGGAAACTACCGATCTCCACAGCAATATGATGGACTACGATTACTATAAAGACAGTCCAACGGATAAATTCGGACTGGTCCGTACCGCCAGCCTGATTCAGGTTGCCCGTGGGCAGGTCATCAACAGCGTACTGGTGGACAACGGCGACATTATTCAGGGCAGCCCACTGGGCGACTACATGGCGGCCAAAGGGTTGCATAAGGGCGATGTGCACCCGGTCTACCTGGCGATGAACACGCTGGATTATTCGGTCGGCAATATCGGCAACCACGAATTCAACTATGGGCTGGATTACCTGCATAATGCGTTGTCTGGTGCCCATTTCCCTTACATCAACGCCAATGTGCTGGACGCCAAAACCGGTAAGCCGCTGTTTACGCCGTACCTGATCGAAAAGAAAATCGTGAAAGACCGGGATGGCGCATCCCACGAACTGCGCATCGGTTATATCGGTTTCGTGCCGCCGCAAATCATGGTGTGGGATAAAGCTAACCTGAGCGGTAAAGTCACCGTGGCGGATATCACCGAAACCGCAAAAAAATGGGTGCCAGAGCTGCGAAAACAAGGGGCGGATATGGTGATTGCCATTGCGCATTCCGGCCTGTCGGCAGAGCCATACAAAGCGATGGCGGAAAACTCGGTCTACTACTTAAGCCAGATCCCCGGCATTAATGCCATTATGTTCGGCCATGCCCACGCAGTGTTCCCAGGCAAGGATTTCGCCAGCATCCACGGCGCCGATATCGCCAAAGGCACGCTGAACGGCATTCCCGCCGTCATGCCCGGCCAGTGGGGTGATCACCTTGGGGTCGTCGATCTGGTACTAAATAACGACAGCGGCCAGTGGAAAGTCACTGAAGGCAAGGCGGAAGCCCGCCCGATCTTCGACAAAGCCCAGAAGAAATCACTGGCGGCGGAAGATGCGCAACTGGTTAACGTACTGGCGGATGCCCATCAGAAAACCCGTGAATTTGTCAGCCAGCCTATCGGTAAATCCTCCGACAACATGTACAGCTACCTGTCGCTGATTCAGGACGACCCGACAGTCCAGATAGTCAATAATGCGCAGAAAGCTTACGTCGAGCACTTTATTCAGGGCGACCCGGATTTGGCGGAACTGCCGGTGCTCTCTGCCGCCGCGCCATTCAAGGCGGGTGGTCGCAAGAATGACCCGGCGAGTTACGTGGAAGTGGAGAAAGGCCAGTTGACCTTCCGTAACGCCGCCGATCTTTACCTCTACCCCAACACGCTGGTGGTGGTGAAAGTTAAGGGCGAACAAGTGCAGGAATGGCTGGAATGCTCCGCCGGTCAGTTCAACCAGATTGACGTGCAAAAACGCGAACCACAATCGCTTATTAACTGGGACGGCTTTCGTACCTACAACTTTGACGTTATCGACGGCGTAAACTATCAGATAGATGTCACTCAGCCCGCCCGCTATGACGGCGAGTGTCAGTTGATCAACAGTCATGCGCATCGCATTAAGGATCTGACCTTTAAAGGCAAACCTATCGATCCGCAGGCTACGTTCCTTGTCGCCACTAATAACTACCGTGCCTACGGTGAGAAATTTGCCGGCACCGGTGAAAAACAGGTCGCGTTCGCGTCACCGGATGAAAACCGCGCAGTACTGGCCGCCTATATCAGTTCTGAAACCCAAAAAGCCGGCGAGGTCACCCCATCAGCAGACAACAACTGGCGTCTGGCGAAGATTGTCAGCGATATTCCGCTGGATATCCGGGTGGAAACCTCGCCATCGCCAAAGGCGGCAACCTTCATCAAGGAAAAATCGCAGTACCCGATGACACAGGTGGGTAACGACGATATCGGATTCGCCGTATACCGTCTGGATCTGCAAAAATAATCCCCTCACCAAACCGCGCTTGTCCGGCGCGGTTTTTTATTTTAGGTTCGCTATCAATCACGGTTTACCAGCGCGGGCCGCCGCCGTGGTGGTGAGGTCCCCACCCCCATCCCCGACCATAACCGCGTGGCTCAGCAGGAAGGACATAAACCGGCTGTGGTTCAACCACCACAACACGTGGCGGGGGTGGCGGTGCATAGTCGTAGTAATAAACCTGGCGGACATGATGGGGCCGACGATACCAGCTGTCTGGATCACACCATCGATTGCCGTCCCAGTAATAGCCACGAGCATCACGATCACCAATGTGGAGATACACACCCGGCAGCGCCAGACTCAGGCTATTAGCCTGTGCAGCAGGCATCGCCGACAGCAGCACGCCCGTCATGATGGCACCCAATAAAAGTGGCTTAATCATTTTGTTAACCTCTGATTCACCGCAATGCGGCGGATGACTCACTTATACGGCGCGCCACCCTCAAATCGCCATCAGAAAATGGCTAAATATTAATAACTTCAGGAAAGCAATTCGGGTTTTAGCACCGTTGGCGAAATTCAGTCTAACGAGACAATCGTCAGCCTACATTTACAAGGTGTATCGAACCGTTACACAACACAAGATTCGCCTGCCAACATGGGTGAATAGCCGATGAAAAACCATGGAGCTGGCGCGACCCGCGCCTGAGAACTCAGAGGAAAACATGCCGGGTCACGAGTGAACCCGGCGGAGAAACTTACAGAATTTCCAGCAGTTCTACTTCAAAAATCAGCGTGCTGAACGGCGGGATAGACGCGCCTGCGCCACGTTCGCCATACGCCAGATTCTGAGGAATATAGAGTTCCCACGTTGAACCGACCGGCATCAACGTCAGTGCTTCGATCCAGCCGGGAATAACGCCGCTGACCGGGAATTCCGCCGGCTGACCGCGTTGTACCGAGCTGTCGAACACGGTACCGTCAATCAAACGACCAGTATAGTGAACCCGAACCCGATCCTGTCGTGCCGGAATCGCGCCTTCACCTTGCGTCAGAACACGGAACTGCAGGCCGGATTCGGTGCTGTTGACACCCTCTTTAGCGGCGTTAGCCTCCAGAAAACGCAGCCCTTCAGCCGCCTGCTCACGCTGACGCTCACGACGCACAGCATCTGCCCGCTCATGAACTTCGCGCAACGCGCGATGTACCACATCAACCGGCACCGCAGGCGCTTTTCCTTCCAGTGCATCGCACAGACCTGCCAGCAACGCATCAGGAATCAACCCTTGCAGACCGGACTCCTGCAGTTGTTGACCAATCTGCAGGCCAATGCCGTAGCTTGCCTGTGCTTCGACGCTGTCATAAGAAGGCGTAGTCATGAATGTTCCTTTTAATCTGTAAAATAAGAAATCAATGAAAAGCAGAAATCTGTGAAATAAGAAATCTGTAAAAGTGACAAAGCGCAGCATAACAGCGAGTCGATTGGGGGTAAAACAATCTGTCGCTATCTCACAACCTTATCGATTCAAAACGCTTACGTTTACAGCGCTGACGCCGAATGACGATGGCCTTAACTGGTTATCTGTCGTCAATTGCCGATATAATTAGGTTGTTTTCACCTTTAATACGGTTCTAAGAGAGGTCACCATGGGCAGAATCGCGCCCAGGAGAAAGCAATCCACCTGGAATCCCCCGACGCAGTGGCAGTCCTGCATGAACTGGTTAGCCCAGTGGCGCCAACGTAAGGAGAGTCCCGGTGAGCCGGAAGAACGCATAGACGAGGCACAAACGCTTGCCACGGCCACAGCATTGCGCCACCTGGGTCGCTGCGGACAATCATCCTGGCTACGACGCCTGTGGCATCTGCCGGATGATTTCAGTTGGATGGAACCACTGCCCTATTTTCACCGTCGTTGCATTCTGATCTTGCTATGTATGCTGTTGCTGGTGCTGCTGTGGCCGGTTTCGCCACCAGCGTCCACGCCGTCCCGTCAGGTAGAGGTACCGCTCAGCTCACAGACCGCGCCGATACAGGCGCAACTGGTGGACCCTACGGCCACCGCCAGCCAGACGCCGCCCCCGGCGACGTCTGGCATCCACTGGCAATCCTACCAGATCGCCCCCGGCCAGACGTTGGCCCAGCTATTTCGAGACAACAATCTTCCCGTCAACGATGTCTTTGCCATGGCGCAGGTAGAGGGGCAAAGCAAGCCGCTTAGCAATCTGCGGGCCGGGCAGAAAGTTCAGTTGCAGCTTAATATGCAAGGCATGGTGAGCCAGCTTGAAATCGATACCCCGGATGGTCAGCAGGTACAATTCTCCCGTCAGCAAGACGGCTCTTTTATCCGCGTTCGCTAAGCGTTACCTGTTCTATCAGAAAATCACGCAAGACTATCGCATGATTCCGCTCCCTATCACGGCTGCCATACAGCAGGGTGATGGATTGCCCCTGACGCAGTAACGCCACCAACGGCTGCCACGCCGTGTGCTGACGCAACTGCGCACGGTACATCCCAACAAAGGTTTCCCATTGCAGCGAATTGGCGTGAAACCAGCGCCGCAATTCATGATCCGGCGCCACCGTCCCGTCCACACACGGGGACATGTTGCTGAATAGACCCCAGATCTAATCTCTCGCAAATAATCCTTGACAGGATCTGCTGGTTTGGTAAAAACTGCAAACGTTCCCGCAAACGTTTCATTTGCGATGTACTTGAAAATACCCTACAGAAAAAAAGAGGACATTATGAAAGACATCAATATCGATTTACGTGGCCTGAACCCAGCACCGATCACACCTTTCACCCGCGACGGGGCGGTGGATTACGCAGCTTGTAAAAAACTGGGGAGTTGGCTGGCAAGCATTGACGGCGTGAAAAGCCTGACCGTGCTGGGCCACGCCGGGGAAGGTACCTTCCTGTCGCAAGACGAGCAGATGAAAGTCATTGAAGCCTTTGCCGAAGCAGTGAACGGCGCTATCCCGATTATCGCAGGCATTACCCTGGAAGGAACCGCAGTAGCGGCGGAAGAAGCCAAACGTGCCGTCAAAGCGGGTGCGTCTGCTGGGTTGCTGTACCCTTCCCACGGTTGGCTGCGTTTCGGTTATCAGAAAGGTGCGCCACAGGACAAATATCGCCATGTGTATGAGGAAAGCGGTCTGCCGCTTATCCTGTTCCAGTATCCAGATGCGACCAAATGTACCTACAACCTGGAGACAATGCTGGATATCGCAGCGCAGCCCGGCGTCTTTGCGATGAAGAACGGGGTGAGAAACATGCGCCGCTGGGATACTGAAATTCCGGTCATTCGCCGCGAACGCCCTGATTTGCAAATCCTGAGTTGCCATGACGAATACCTGCTGTCAACGGTATTTGATGTGGATGGCTTCCTGGTCGGTTATGGCAATATTGCGCCGGAGCTGCTGGTGGAAATGATTAAAGCAGGCAAAGCGAAAGACTACGCCGCTGCACGCGCTATCCATGACCGCCTGCTGCCAGTCACGAAGAGCGTGTACCATCGCGGCTCGCATATGGAAGGGACAGTGGCGCTGAAACATGCGCTGGTAGCACGGGGCATTCTGGATCACGCAACGGTACGCTCACCGTTGATGCCGCTCGAAGCGGGCGCAGCAGAGGAAATCATGGCCGCTATCCGCGCGGCTGAGCTACCTCGCGTTGGCTGATGCTCTCCATCACTATGTGGATGCCCGCCGCTACCCGGTGTGGGCATCCACATATTCTGACACAATGAGGGCAACCCGCTTTCGTGACGCCGTATTTCACTTCGCACACAGTCCCTGATGTCATGCATCCCTTCATCCAGCGCGTCTCTCATCCAGTGAATTTCATAGCGCTATCTGCGGCACAATGCCAAAAATATGGCTAATTCACAGGTGCCATTACATAATAAATAGGCATTAACACAGCCGTTTCCCTGGCTGCTTACGCCATCCGCACCACGCGGATAACCCCAGACACCCGGAGTCTGATCGGGGAGACTCCCCTACTGACTTAATACTAAGGACGACATGGATTCAAACGCATTTTCGCAACCTGGTGCAAACCGGAAGTTGAGCAATAAACCGGTAACACTGCAGGACGTAGCAACAGCAGCCGGTGTGAGTGTGTCTACCGTGTCGCGCGTACTGGATGAACGTCTGCCCCCTTCGCGCAGTAAAGCCGCAGAACGGGTGCGGCAGGTGGCGCAAGAGCTGGGATACCGACGAGATATCATGGCATCCAGTCTGCGTCGTGGCGGCACAGGGACTATCGGTGTACTGGTGCCACGCTTAAGCGATATGGTCATGGCTCTGTTGTATGAAGCTATTTTTCGCGCCGCAGAACGGCACGGCTATTTCACTATCGTTGCCACCTGCGGCGATGATCCGGCCCAGGAAAAACAGGCCGTAGAATCGTTGCTTGACCGCCGTGTTGATGGCCTGATTCTGGCTACCAGCCGACTTGACGACCAATTACCCGCTGAGTTGCGTCAGCAGAATATTTCCCACGTATTGGTACTGCGCACCGACGGCATCAGTCCTTCGGCGATTGGTAATGATGAGCAAGGCGGTTATCTGGCCACCCGCCATTTGATTGATTTAGGCCATCGGGATATCGGTCTGATTGCTGGTCCTCATTTCACCTCAGGTGCGCGTGATCGCCGCCTGGGATTTCAGCGTGCTATGCAAGAAGCAGGATTGCCAATACGCCCCGAATGGATTCGTGAGTCAGGCTTTGGTATTGAATCAGGAGAAAAGGAAGGGTTGGCACTGCTCACGCCGACAAACCGCCCCAGCGCCATTTTTGCGATCAATGACGATCTGGCGATAGGCGTCATGGCTGCCGCACACCGTGTCGGCCTGGCAATTGGTCAGGATCTGTCGCTGGTAGGGTATAACGATATTCCGCTGGTAGCGCGCCTGCCGGTGCCGCTTTCGTCGGTGCATGTGCCGTTGGATCATGTCGCCTCGCTGGCAGTGGATCTGTTGCTTTCACCTCCACATGGCGATGCGCCCATCAGTCGGGTGATTCCCAGCCTGATCCCCCGCAGCTCCAGCACCCCTTTCAGGCGCTGACTCACTAAAAAAACAGGCCGCTCTGTTAACCAGAGCGGCCAGAGCGGATTGCGTTACGATAACAACCGACGCGCCGACACCAGCGCCGCAGGGCGACCATAGTCTGATTCCGCATCATCATCACTGCCTTCAGGCAGATGGAAGACCGCAATCAATTCAGCCAGACGCGCCACTTGCTCTTCCAGCGCATGTGCCGCTAACGAGGATTCACTGACCATGGAGGCATTCTGCTGGATGGTCGAATCCATTTCGGTCACAGCGCTACCGATCTGCGAAATACCACGGCTCTGTTCATCAGACGCGATAGCGATTTCGCTCATCAGGTTATTGACCGAGTTTACCGACTCGACGATTTCATCCATAGTCGCGCCCGCTTTCGTCACCAGCTCCGCCCCCACATCCACACGGGAAACCGATTCAGAAATCAGCGATTCAATCTCTTTGGCCGCCTGAGAACTGCGCTGCGCCAAACTGCGCACTTCGCTGGCGACAACCGCAAATCCACGGCCTTGCTCCCCGGCACGAGCTGCCTCCACAGCGGCGTTCAACGCCAGGATATTGGTCTGAAACGCGATGCTATTAATGACGGAAGTAATATCGGAAATCTTCTTGGAACTGCCGGAAATATCGGACATAGTGCGAATCACCTGCCGGATAATATCGCCGCCCTGATTAGCAATATTGGATGCCTGACTGGTAATCTGGCTGGCATGGCGGGCGTTATCGGCATTGTTTTTCACCGTTGAGGTCAGCTGTTCCATACTGGCTGCCGTTTCCACAATCGCACTGGATTGCTGTTCCGTTCTCGATGAAAGATCATTATTACCTGAAGCGATAGCCGTCGATGCGCCTGCTACACGATGGACGCTGTGGCGAATATCCGCCACCAGCTTGCGCAATCGTAATGTCATATCCATCATGGCGCTCGTCAGCATTCCCAGTTCGTCGTTACGTTCAATCGTCACTGAGGTAGACAAATCGCCATCGGCAATGGTTTCCGCCAGTTTCAGGTTGGACATAATAGGGCGGGTGATCTGTCGGGTTATCGACCAGGAAATCAGCAAACCGAACAATACGGCAACCCCACCGAGGATTATCATCTGCAATACCGAGTTGTTAACGATCACGCTATTTTTTGCATCTATATTGTTGACAATGCTGGCAATATCTGCAGTGATTTTATCCCCCGTAGCGCGAAATTTCGTATCAGCGGTCTTCAGGTTGGTCAGGTTGTCAAAATACTGTTTGCCGACCCGACCATAACTGTCAATGTAGGCAGCAGCATCGGCCAGCCTGGCTTTTCGCTCACTATCAAGCGCCCCGGCAAGATCGGCCTGCGCTTTCAGCGCCTCATCATAATTACGCTGCTGCGCTTTTAGCGAATCTGCATTACCGACCCGCTGCAATACCTGCGTACTGACGCTCAGTTTAGCGATTGCCAACAACATCGCATCGCGCTTTGCCAGCAAGCCAGTCTCATCGGGCTTCAGCACTACACTGCCGATAGCCTGAGTCAGTTGATTCCCCCCACCCAGCGCATCAATAGTATTATTCGTCTCCCTGACTTTATTTAATGCCGCCTTCTCCACATCCAGATCCAGCCAGTACTGCTTCATATTCAGATCAAGGCTATTCAAAGAAGCAGAATATTCATCGTCCCATGATAACGTTTTGGTTTTATTAATACTCCCAACTATCTGGTTGTTATAATTCACCAGATTATTAAGATTGGACTCGTCAAAGGAAAAGAAATATTTAATTCTCGCGATTTTCGACTGATCAAGGTAATGGTTCATCTCATTCATGATCGTCGTCTTTATATAGAGATCACGGATAGTAAAAAAACGAACCGCAGCAAATCCTGAGGCGATAATCACCAACATGAGAACGACCGAAAAGCCCCCATATAACTTATGAGACACTTTCATTCTATTCATTAGCTTATTAATAAAACCCATATCTATCCCACCCTTGACGACCAGAAGAGAAAAATTACGTTATATTGTCATATTATCGGTAACGGTTTTGGTGCATTGAATATGCTGTATTCGTTTTGCTTAGGGCACGACAAAATTACATTTTTCGTCAAAAAAAATACAGAAACGTGACGGGTCTAACAATATCAAGTCTATTAATGCTTACGGGTTCAATAAATTAAAAGATAAGAGCGTCTGTTATCCCCCGACAGTCTACCGTATCTTATCTTTATTATTGTCATTGGGTGCCTGAAACGCTATTCATAAAATCAATCATCTGATGCAGATAACTATCCTTAATCGTATTGTCTTAGCAACAGGCAGTAGGTATGGCAAAACGACCACTGCCAATTTCTCCATATAGAATCAGCCCAATTAACGATCAGTCACTGATGGGTTTGCCCCGCAGACACGGGGCAAACGAGATCAGGAGCCGCTATGGCGATAATTCCTCCAGGACCTTTCCTTTGGTTTCAATCGCGTACAACAGCGTTACCACACCCCCGATCAAGGCTATCAACGCAAAGGCGACAAACACATACCGAATACCAAAATCGCTGACGATAATACCGACCAGCATAGGGCCAACGGCAGAGCCTGCTCGCAGCCATGCGCTACCAAGCCCGGTGCCGATGGCGCGTAACCGCGTCGGATAAAGTTCTGAAGAGTAGAGATACAAAGAGAAGGTGACGGTTTGTAATATGGCGTATGCCGCCGTCGCACAAACCAGAATCTGCATCGGACTGGTCGCTCCCAGCCCGGTCAGCGTAACCAGAGGAATGATCGCCAATAGGAATGCTGCTGCATACCAGGGCTTACGCCCTACTTTATCAATCGACAACGCGCAGACAATCGAGGCCAACACACCAAACGCCGATGTCGTCCAGCCATACGCCAGTGCGGTTTCAATCGGTAATCCGAACACCTTTTTATACAGCGTTGGCAACCAGGTCACCAGACCATTATTGATGGTATATCCACACACCCACAGTGCCCAAATGGTAAACGTACGCTTGCGGTAAATACCATGAAACAATTCACGCCACCCTTGCCGGGCAACAGCTTTCTCCTCAGTTTGGCGAACCACCGGTTCAGGCAGCGTGCCGCCATGGCGAATCACTTCATCCTCAAGTTTTTTTACCACGGCGTCCGCTTCGGCCAGGCGTCCCCTGGAAGCCAGCCAGCGAGGTGACTCCGGCATAAACCAGCGTAACGGCACCGTGATGATGGATGGAATCAGCCCCACGATAAACATCGCCTTCCAGCCATAAATCGGCACCAGAAAATACCCAGCGATGCCCGCAAACATCATGCCTATTGGGAAAATGACTTCATACAACAGAAAGAATCGCCCACGCTTTTTGGCACCGACGAATTCATTGATATAGGAACTGGCGACCGGCACTTCAGCGCCAATACCCACGCCTTGCAGGAAACGGAATACCATCATTGAGGTACCGCTCCAGGCAAACAGGCAGGATGCATCCATTATCACAAAAAGAACAATCGTTATCTTTAATACGCCGAGACGACCAATTTTTTCGGCCAGAGAACCAAAAAATACGGCTCCGACTAATTGCCCGACATAGCTGGCGGCGATAATCATTCCAATATCCGTCGCATTCAATCCCCATTCTGCCGCCAGTTGCGGCATGGCAAATGCGATTGCCAGTACGGTATAAGCATCAAAGAAGGTTGAAAGACCAACTACTACACGAATTGTCATCAACTGGCGGGTAATCGGCATTCGTTCAAGGCGGGCTACCAATTCAGCCGATGTTGTGCCCCCAGAGGCAACAGTACTGACGGCACCACTCATCGCGCCGACACTCATGTCATGCGTTGACATAGGTTTTTCTCCAGAAAGGATGGTGAGGATGTGCTGTGGGTTACCCATTCAGGAAAAGACTTCTCGCTATTTCCCTGACTGGCTTAATGATGTTCAGCACGCTGTAACAGTTACGGTGAGGCTGTTTAGTTCGCCGTATAACCGTCCGGTCTTCCTCTTACCCTCTTTGTTCTGGTAACAAACGCACCATGGCGTGATGCCGCCGGTTTTACACCGGCGCTACCGTTTCCTCTCATACGTAAACTGCCGCAGCATAAGCCCATCGCTATATTGATGTTTTTCATCGTGTCCTCTTTCTTCTGTAGGGTTTTTTTAATACATTCTTTTTTATAAAACGTTTGCAGGAACGTTTGCATATTTTTCCGATGAAGGGCGTATCACTGTCAAGAAGACGATGAAAATTTCAGCATGGAGTGTGATGAGTATCGCCACCTGACATTTATTCGACGTCGCTTTTCAGGTGAAAAAAATATATGTGAATAACATCACAGAAAATTATTAAGCAGAAAAAACACAGTGATGAAATTAATTAAATATTTAAATATCAATAAAATAGAGTAAAAAATCAGAGAAAGGCAGCTAAATAGCCCTACCTTTATACTGGAAATAGGTGCTGATGATCTTTCCAGTGAATGGCTAATAGCGATGAGAGAGTACAAAGATGATGGTGATACAAAAATGATGATAGCGCAGACATGATGATAGTGCAGAAATGCAAAACGCTGGCACAAGGCCAGCGTTTTACGCGTTATCATGCAGCGAAGTAAAAATTACTCAGCAACAACGACAACGTTCAGCTTAGCGAATACGTCGCTGTGCAGCTGGAAGCTCACTTCGTGCTCACCCAGTGTGCGCAGAACGCCGTTCGGCAGACGAACTTCGCTTTTCGCTACTTCAACACCCGCAGCAGTCACCGCATCAGCGATGTCACGAGTACCGATAGAACCGAACAGTTTACCTTCGTCACCCGCTTTAGAAGCGATGGTCACGGAAGCCAGCGTGTTAACTTTCTCAGCGCGGGCTTCAGCAGCAGCCAGAACGTCAGCCAGTTTGGCTTCCAGTTCAGCGCGACGGGCTTCGAAGAACTCAACGTTTTTCTTGGTTGCCGGCACGGCTTTGCCCTGCGGAACCAGGAAGTTACGAGCGTAGCCCGCTTTAACGTTAACCTGATCACCCAGGCTGCCCAGGTTTGCTACTTTATCCAGCAGAATAACTTGCATTACCTTATCCTCTCAAAGTCTCGTTAATGGACAGTGGCCGATTACTGATGACGATCAGTGTACGGCAACAAAGACAGGTAGCGCGCACGCTTGATAGCGCGGGCCAGTTGACGCTGGTATTTTGCACGGGTGCCAGTGATGCGGCTCGGTACAATTTTACCACTTTCAGTGATGTAGTTTTTCAGCGTTGCGATGTCTTTATAGTCAATCTCTTGAACGCCTTCCGCGGTGAAACGGCAGAACTTGCGACGACGGAAATAACGTGCCATTTGGCTAGTCTCCAGAATCAATCAATTCAATCTGCTCGGCATGTAACACCAATTTACTGAGGCCATTGCGCCCTTGGTGGCAACTGATGAACCCCTGAACCCTGAGTTGCATACCGACCGTTATACTGTGGGTAAATGCTTGTGACGGGTGTCCACTGACAATCACGGGCACACGGCACCATGCTTGTCGGCTAAGTCCGGCCTCTTCCTGCACTGAACGGTGCTCAAGCACAAACTGACAGTGAGGAATACCCGACGGACTGACTTTTCGAATGGGTGTCTTGCACACCGTGCCAGACAATTCCAGCCGATTGGCCGTCACCACAACAATTACTCTTCAGAATCCCCAACTTCAGCATCATCATCAGCTTCAGCGTATTCGTCACGACGCTCACGGCGTTCGTCTTTCGCTTTCACCATCGGAGATGCTTCAGTTACCGCGTGTTTAACGCGCATAACCATGCTGCGGATAACGGCGTCGTTGAAGCGGAAGTTAGTTTCCAGCTCATCGATCACTTCCTGCGGCGCTTCAACGTTCATCAGAACGTAGTGGGCTTTGTGCAGTTTGTTGATCGGGTAAGCCAGCTGACGGCGGCCCCAGTCTTCCAGACGGTGGATCTTGCCTTCTGCACCAGTGATGGCACCAGTGTAACGCTCGATCATGCCCGGAACCTGTTCGCTCTGGTCAGGATGAACCATAAAAACGATTTCGTAATGACGCATCGAATTGCTCCTTACGGATTATTCAGCCTCCTGTCAGGGTCAGCCGTGGCCCATGGAAGCAAGGAACGTGTTGTGTACGGCTGAAAAAATGACGCGTAATTATAATGACCTCCATATGGGAAAACAAGCCATATTGCTGATTTCCGGCATGAGAAAACCGGAAAACCAGAGCGAATCGGCTGCCGGTGGGCCTGATAGAGAAAAAATCACAGTGTTCGAGAGAAAAAATCCACACAGGCTTCCAGAGCGGTCGGGGTAATCTTGTGACCAATGCCAGCCTCGGTCAGATAAGTCAGGTGCTGCTGTAACTGACGGGCGCTCAGTTCCCGGTACAATCGTTCACTCTCCTGCGCCGGTACCAGTTCATCCGCCAGACCATGCCAGAGCAACAGGGGTCGGTCGGCAAGCTTATCCAACTGATGGCGCACATCATAGGGCGCGACCCGTTCAGCCAGCGCTTGCAACTGCGCCTGCGCTTGCGGTTCATCCGACATTACCGGCGGAAACAGCGTCTGCGACAGCGACGAAAAATAGCCGGAACCCATAAAACACGCGACCGAGCGCAGCCAGGGGTATTGCGTCATCGCAGCCAGTGCCGTCATCCCGCCCATCGACGCGCCACACATTCCGACTCTATCACCGTCAATCAGCCCGTGTTCACGGCACCAGACCCGAAACCCTGGCAACTCCTGCACATTATTCAGCAAAATATCCCAAAAACAGCGCCAGCGCCGCGCGTCATCGCCGTCAAACCGTGCGCCATGCATCAACGCGTCCGGTGCGATAACACGAAATCCGGCCTTCGCCAGCGCATAGGCAAAATACGAGTAGACCTCCTTCGACGAGGTATAGCCATGAAAAAAGAAAATGGTCGGTAATGGCCGCATTCTGCAACCAGATGGAAAAGCATGTAGCACCTCTATTCCTGAAACATTCTCACTTCCCATCTCTACCATCATCGTCTCCTTTTTCTCACCACCCGACAGATAACCCACACGACAACTTGCAATGACTTTAATCAAATTAATTACAAAAACATCAATTAGTGTAAAATTCTGCGCTTTTTTGTCGTTAACGGCATTAATCAACCCCCAATCATGTCCCACAGTAAAGAGAATCATCATGCAGCTTGCTTTTAGACGCTGGAGCCTCGGTGTCAAACTTTCGGTCATTGCCTCCCTGAGTGTGGCAGTGCTGTTTCTTGCTTTCAGCCTCAGTCTGACGCGCTCAGCAGGCGATAAGCTGGAATCCTTGACAATGCATGACATGGAAAGTCAGGTCACCGGTATTACGGATATGATAGCCATGTACGACACGAGCCTGCAGGCCAGCGTCAACAACTACACCAATCTGTTTGCCAGCTTTCTTCCTTCTCGTTTCACCGTAGATAATCAGGCGCGTTTACCCATCAGCGGCACCACCGCGCCGACACTGAAGTCCGGTGATACCATTCTCAATATGAATACCGCCGTTACCGACGATTTCTTCAACCGTACCGGCGCTATCTCCACCATTTTCGTGCGCGATGGCGACGACTTCGTACGCATCGCCACATCGCTAAAAAAAGAGGACGGCTCACGCGCCATCGGCACCAAACTGGATCGCACCAGTCCGGCGTTTACCTCAGTCTCCGGCAACAACGCTTTTAGCGGGTTGGCGGTACTGTTCGGCAAACAATATATCACCCAGTACCAACCGGTTACCGACGCCAGCGGTAACGTCATCGCCATTCTGTTCGTCGGGATTGATATCAGCAAAGAATTTGCCCTAATGCAAAAACGCATTCTGGATAAGCAAATTGGTGATACCGGCCATTTTATCGTACTCAACAAGGCAGACGCCGCAGCCGGCACCTATCTGGTACACCCGACGCTGATCGGGCAAAAACCGAACTGGTCTGGCGATGTACTGCAACGGGTGTTGAAAAATGACAGCGGCAGTCTGGAATACGCCGATAACAGCCTGAACGGCGATGATCGTACCCAAGTGATGGTGTACCGCAGCGTACCGCAATGGAAATGGGTTGTCGTCGGCACCATCAGCAAAGCCAGCCTGCTTGCGGAAATCACCACTATCCGCAATCTGTTTTTAGGCGGTGGTATCGCGCTGGTAGCACTGTTTGCCCTGTTCTTTGTCTATCTCATCCGCCGCTGGTTAAGCCGGCCATTGGATGAAGTGGTTAACGTGGCGGAACAGTTCGCCGCCGGGAATCTACAGGCTACGCTTACCACCCAGAGTCAGGATGAAGTAGGCAGGTTGGTAGACGCCATCAACGGTATGGGACACGGCCTGACCCGGCTGGTGTCGCAGGTGCGTGATGCTGAGCAGGAGATCGCCGTCGGTACTGATGCGCTGGCCGAAGACAGCGGTAATATCAGCGAGCAGATTTCTCGTCAGGCCAGCAGTGTGGAAGAAACCTCAGCGACGATGGAACAGTTGGCATCAACAGTGAAACAAAATGCCGACAACGTTTCCGCCGCCAAAAATCTGGCGGCGCAAAGCGCCAGCGCCGCGCAAAATGGCAGCAAAACCGTGGCGGACTCGGTGGAAACCATGAGTGAAATCAAACGCTCATCGCAGAAGATAGCCGACATCACCACCACTATTGAGTCCATCGCATTTCAGACTAACATTCTGGCGCTCAACGCCGCCGTGGAAGCCTCTCGCGCTGGCGAGCACGGCAAGGGCTTCGCCGTGGTCGCCGCCGAGGTACGCTCGCTGGCCCAGCGCAGCGCTTCAGCGGTGAAGGAAATCGAAGCGCTGATTGCCGAATCTTTGCATCAGATCGAAACCGGCTACCATTTCTCGGAAAAAACCCGCACGGTCATGGACGATCTGCTGCAACGCAGCCAGCAGGTCAGCACAATCGTCAACGATATTGATCTCGCCTCACGCGAACAAGCGCTGGGAATCGAGCAGGTTAATGTGGCTATCAGCCAGATTGGACAAGCGATTCACCAGAACGCCTCGCTGGTACAAAACTCGGTAAACACGGCCCAAGGGCTACGTGAGAAAGGCCACCATCTGAGCGATGTCGTCAGCGTGTTCGCCATCCAGCATTGATCGTTTCAGGCACGGATCGTTTCAAACCTCCGCTGGCTAGCGGCGGAGGTTTGCCGTAGTGCGTTTTCCCCTTTACACGCCAGCGGTATCTCTCTTTTCCTCAAGCGGTTACACTACCTGTACTTTCACACTGAACTGAGTGGAGCATTGCATTATGGCTCGCCTATCATGGCTGTTTAGTCCGACGCTCTGGCGCAAGGTATTGTTAAGCACCACGCTGTCGATGTTACTCAGCAGTTGCGCGTTGCTGGCTGGCAAACCGGTTCCGCCACCACCCCCCGCAAAACAGGCAGTCGAAGTCTCCAGAGAGCAAAGCTATCTACTGCAAAAGACCGGGTCTGTCTCGGTCACTGTATACGGCAGCCTGGATGATGCGGTACAGGAAATACAGCGTCAGGCCAACGCACGTGGTATGCCTTACTACCAGGTCGTCAGCCTGACAGAAAACGAACATGTGCTGCGGAATAGCTGGCACGGTTATGCGGTCTTCTATCGGCCATTGCCAACCGCGCCACGACCATGAACCGCTCAGACAAAATCAGTACCACTACAGCAAGATTGAGAGGATAAGGATGAAAACAAAGATTGCCGCCATCGCGTTGTTACTGCTGACCAGCGGCTTTAGCGGTGCGGTCGCGGCTTCGGAGTATCCGTGCCGCAGCCCGGAATGGAATGCCTGGATAGAATCGCTGGTCAACACACGCGAACTGCTGGGTAATGTCGATATCGGGTCGTTGGTGTGGCAGCAGGCGGTAGAAAGCCGTTTACCCGCCTCGTCCTGGCCATCGCGCAATTCGGTACTATGGTGCGCGGCGGTAGAACAGAAAATCGCCAGCCTGAAGAAATAACGCCTGTCTTCACCCGATAGCACTTCATCCGATAGCAACAGGGCAACCCGTGACGGTTGCCCTGTTGCCGGATATCTCCCCGGTGTCGGTTTCTTTTAGCGCACGCCCGCCACCGTTACACCAAACGCTGACGCACCGCCTCAAACAGGCAGACGCCGGTGGCGACCGAGACATTCAGCGACGACACACTACCCGCCATTGGAATGCTGATCAGCTCATCGCAATGCTCACGGGTCAGGCGACGCATTCCCTCGCCTTCAGCCCCCATCACCAACGCCAGTGGGCCAGTCAGTTTACTTTGATACAAGGTATGATCCGCTTCGCCCGCCGTACCGACGATCCAGACGTTTTGTTCCTGCAAGAAACGCAGCGTGCGCGCCAGATTGGTGACGCGGATCAGCGGCACCGTTTCCGCTGCGCCGCAGGCGACTTTCTTCGCGGTGGCATTCAGTTGGGCGGAACGATCACGCGGCACAATCACTGCGTGAACCCCCGCCGCGTCAGCACTACGCAGGCAGGCACCCAGATTGTGCGGGTCGGTCACCCCATCCAGCACCAGCAGGAACGGAGTATCCAACGATGCCAGCAGCCCCGGCAGGTCGTTTTCCTGATACTGTCTGCCTTCTTTCACCCTGGCGACAATGCCCTGATGCACCGCGCCATCCACCTTATCATCCAGCCACTGGCGGCTGGCAACCTGCACCGCGATGCCGTTGGCTTCCAGCTCGGTGATCAGCGGTTGCAGGCGGCGGTCTTCACGCCCTTTTAGGATGAACACGTCCAGAAAACGTTGGGGATCTTGTTCCAGCAGCGCTTTCACCGCATGGATGCCGTAAATAATTTCGCTCATTACTACTCTTTAATAATACGCTTCAAACAGGTTAAGGCAGCCAACCCGGCTGCCCATGATACACATACAACGGTCAGGCGACCTGCGTCACTCTGCCGGTTTCGTCTTTTTGCTGGCGCGCTTAGCGCGAGTGGCTGCCGCAATCTTACGCGTTTTTTCAGCGTTCTTTTGCGATTTTGCCGCCTTCTTTTTACCGCCGGTTTTCTCCTTACCTTTATCCTTGCTGGCAGGCTGGCGTTTTTTACCGTCGCCTTCAGGGCGGAACGCGCTATCCGGCTCAAAGTTGGCGCGCTGGCCGGTGCGCCGACGACGCGGTGGCTTCGCGCCTGCATCGCTGCCTTTCTTCACCCGATCACGCGCGGTTTTGCCTGCACCACGCACCTTACGGGTGGAAGAGATCAACGCAAAATCAATCTTGCGTTCATCCATGTGTACCGCTTCAACACGGATTTCCACCTCGTCCCCCAGTCGATAAGTCTGACCACGGGATTCGCCGATCAAACGCTGGCCGACGTTGTCATAGCGATAATAATCGTTATCCAGCGTGGAGACGTGCACCAGACCATCGATAAACAGGTCATTGAGGCGTACGAAGAAACCAAAACCGGTGACGCTGGAGATAATGCCGGTAAAGGTTTCCCCAACATGATCCTGCATGAAGTCACACTTCAGCCAGTCGGCCACATCACGCGTAGCTTCGTCGGCCCGGCGTTCCGTCATCGAGCAGTGCTCGCCCAGTTGTAACATCTCGTTGAAATCGGCGTGCCAGCCACCGCTGTGAGTCCAGCGGGCTTTACGGTCGCTCAACAGATACTTAATGGCACGGTGCAGCGACAGGTCCGGATAACGCCGGATAGGCGAGGTAAAGTGTGCATACGAGGTCAGCGCCAGCCCAAAGTGACCGCGGTTTTCCGGGTCGTAGATAGCCTGCTTCATTGAGCGCAGCAGCATAGTCTGCAACATTTCATGATCGGGCCGCTCAGCGATGGAATTCATCAGTTCGGCATAATCTTTCGGCTGCGGTTTCATGCCGCCGTTCAGCGTCAGCCCCAGCTCGCCAAGCACGCTGCGCAGCGCCAGCACATGGTCTTCGCTGGGCTGGTCATGCACACGGAACAACGCCGGCTCTTCGCTCTTCTCGACAAACTTCGCCGCCGAGATATTCGCCAGAATCATGCACTCTTCAATCAGCTTGTGCGCATCGTTACGCACCACCGCTTCCACCCGTTCGATGCGACGTTCAGCGTTAAAGATGAATTTGGCTTCTTCGGTTTCAAATGCGATACCGCCACGCACCTCACGCGCATGTTCCAGCACCTTATACATCCGGTGCAGCTCTTCCAGCGGTGCCACCAGCGGCTGGTAATGCTCGCGCAACGCGTCGTCGCCCTGCAAAATATTCCACACCTTGGTGTAGGTGAGACGGGCATGAGAACTCATCACCGCTTCATAGAATTGGTAGCCGGATAATTTGCCCTGCGCGGAAACGGTCATTTCACACACCATACACAGGCGATCTACCTGTGGGTTGAGCGAACACAGCCCGTTGGAAAGCACTTCCGGCAGCATCGGCACCACCTGCGACGGGAAGTAAACCGAGGTGCCGCGCGCGCGGGCCTCATGGTCCAACGCCGTACCAGGACGCACATAGTAGCTGACGTCAGCGATAGCCACCCACAGTCGCCAGCCGCCGCCGCGTTTCTTCTCACAGTACACGGCGTCGTCAAAATCGCGCGCGTCTTCACCGTCAATGGTGACCAGCGGCAGTTTACGTAAATCGACCCGGCCTTGTTTGGCGTCTTCCGGCACCTCTTCCGTCAGGTCACTCACCTGCTCTTCCACTTTGGGCGGCCAACTATGCGGGATCTCATGGGTGCGTAGCGCGATGTCTACCACAAGCCCGGTCCCCATGTTATCGCCGAGAATCTCCACTATCTTGCCGATAGCCTTGGTGCGGCGGGTCGCACGTTGGGTCAGATCCACTACCACCACCGACCCCATACGGGCACCGGCGATAAATTCCGGCGGAATCAGGATGTCAAAACTCAGGCGGCTGTCGTCCGGCACCACAAAACCGGTGCCGGCTTCGGTGAAGTAACGCCCGACTATCTGGCTGTTGCGCGGCTCCAGTACGCGTACGATGCGCCCTTCCCGACGTCCCCGGCGGTCTTCCCCCAGCGACTGAGCCAGCACCACATCGCCATGAATCACGGTTTTCATTTGTTCGGCGGACAGGTAAAGGTCATCTTTACGCCCTTCCACCCGCAGAAAACCATAGCCATCACGATGACCAATCACCGTACCGCGCAGCAAATCCAGTTTTTCCGGCAGCGCGTAACACTGGCGGCGAGTAAACACCAGTTGTCCATCACGCTCCATGGCGCGCAGCCGACGACGCAACCCTTCCAGTTGTTCATCGCTGGTCAGTTGTAGATCAGAAGCCAACTCCTCGCGGCTGATAGGCGTATCTCGTTTTGCCAGATGCTCCAGAATGTACTCGCGGCTGGGGATAGGGAATTCGTATTTTTCTGCTTCACGTTCCAGAAACGGATCTTGTGACATTGCGGTTCCTCCGTTGTCATCAGCAGTTGGCTGAACAGGCTTAATCAACCAGAAGTAATTTATAGAGGGGCGGATTTTCTTCCACCATATCGGCGAGCGTATAATTATCCAGTTCTTTCAGGAAATTCTGTACCGCCTGATGCAAGGCTTGCTTTAAACGGCAGGCGGGGGTGATATGACAAAACTCCTTGCTACAGTTAACCAGAGAGAGCGGCTCCAATTCCCGCACCACATCGCCAATGCGGATAGCAGACGGATCGCGTCCCAATCGGATGCCGCCATTTTTACCGCGTACGGCCATAACCAACCCGGCATGACTCAGTTGATTGACTATCTTCACCATATGATTGCGTGACACGCCATACACTTCAGTGACTTCTGAAATGCTGGTCATTTTGCCCTCCGGCAGTGACGCCATATAAATCAGCGCTCGCAAACCATAATCTGTAAAACTTGTTAACTGCACAGAAACCTCGGAAACCTTGCCGGACATTCATTCGACTGCCCCGGAAAACGCGGACCAGAACTGGTATGGCGCTCGCCAGCCAAGGCATCGGCCCATTATGTTCATTTTTTATCAGCAGATGATAAACCAGTGATCAGCGCCGGGCGAATTTATTTAGCGCCATTTGATCTTCCCTAAAGATTAATTCCCCGAATATATATATATTTCCATTCACAAAATATAAGAGAATCTCACTTTCTAACGGACTGTTTCATCTGCTATGTTCTGAACAAAATTACCCCTACAGCACCTTAACGTACGGCGAGCCATAAACAGGCTTTGTCAGTGGTTTTTTTGTTCTCTGCACACACATAGGAAATGGAACCATGCGTTTAAAAAATATCTCCATCCGTACCGGTCTGCTGACGCTGCTGGCCGTTATCACCCTGTTATTACTGCTGGTCAGCGGTATGGGGATTCAGGCTATCAATAAGAGCCGCGCTTCCCTGACGTCGCTCAATCAGATCCAGGGTGAACAGTTGGGCGCGTTGATGAATGGTTATAACCTGACGTTACGTGCCAGAGCGTCCGCTACGCTGGCGGTACGTAAAATAGAAATCGGGTTGCTGGACGTAGGCGCCAAAGAAACGGATAAATTGGACAGCTACGTACAACAATCCGACAAGGAAATTCGCCAGTTCAGCAGTGTGGAAACCACGAGCGAACCAGAACAGAAACTGGCGCAACAGGTGTTGAAAAGTTATCAGGATTACCTGAACCAGGGGCTAAAACCGATGTTAGACGCCCTGAAAAGACAGTACACCGACGAATATTACACCTTGCTGGAAAACAATCTGACCCCGCTTAGCGATGCGTTTGATAAATCCATCCAGAATTTCCGCAGCTACTCCCAACAACTCTCCGCACAACACATCCAACAGGCCAATAGCAACGAACGGTTAATGCTGATGCTGATCGGGTTTGCCTGTTTGTTATCTTTGCTGCTGGTACTGCTGGGTTGGTTGGCATTGCGCCACATGCTGCTCAAACCGCTGGACAACGCTATTGAGCAACTGGAGCACGTGGCTTCCGGTGATTTGACCCGCCGCGTTACGCCTGCAGGCAACAATGAACTGGGGCGGCTGAACGATGCCATCGAGCGTATGCAACTGGCGTTGCTGAATTCAGTCGGTCAGGTACGTGACGCCAGTTATCAGATTGATCAAGGCAGTCGTGAACTGTTCAGCGGTAACCGCCATCTGGCAGAACGCACCGAGGAGTCGGTCGCGGCGCTGGAGCAGACAGCCGCCAGCCTGGAAGAACTGAGTGCGACGGTTAAACGCAATGCCGATAACGCTGAACTGGCCCACCAGTTGACCAATCAGGTTTCCGACACCACGGATCGCGGCAATGAATCCGTTAACTATGTAGTGGAGAAAATGCGTGAAATCGCCACCAGCGCCAAACGCATCAGCGATATTCTCGGCGTTATCGACGGCATTGCCTTCCAGACCAACATTCTGGCGCTCAACGCCGCCGTGGAAGCCGCCCGCGCCGGTGAGCAGGGCAAAGGTTTTGCCGTGGTCGCAGGCGAAGTGCGGAATCTGGCGCAGCACAGCGCCCAGGCCGCCAAAGAGATCCGCACGCTGATTCTGGACTCTCAGTCCCATGTGTCGCAAGGGCTGGATCTGGCGGCCAAAGCGGGTGAAACCATGGACGACGTAGCGGAAGAGATCAACCGCATCACCAGCCTGATGAAAGAGATCTCCTACGCCTCTCAGGAACAGCATCGCGGCATTGAACAGGTGAATATCGCCTTCACCCAGATTGACAAAGTAGCCCAGCAGAATGCTTCGCTGGTCAAGGCATCGACCGACACTACCCAATCGCTGGAAGAGCAGTCTCGCCAGTTGGTGCAGGCAATGGCGATGTTCCGTATTGAAGAGCATACGCCTCTGCTGCAAACACGCTGATTCCCCCTCTGCTTCGGCAGTGGCCATCACGGCCACTGCCGTTTCTTAGTCTTAGCGACCCGTCTTCTCGATCGTCCGACAGCGTCACACTTGCGGTGCATAACACAGCACAACGCACAGCAAACGGGCATGACATGCCATATTTTGACGCCAAATCATGCAGCCTGCACAGGATTGCTCCCCCATCACCGCACCGCCGCTCACAGCAAAACCGGCACGTTTCTTGCTGCGTTTCACAGACATTGCCGTTTCCCCTATCGGGACAAAGTCAGAGGGATCATCATGTCGGCATCTCATCACAGGAAGGTGTTTTATCGTCATAGCGAAAGCGACCGGGATAAATGGCGCAGCGATATTCTGCTCCAGTTGCTGACCAGCGACTCACTGGATCTGTCGCTTATTTATCTGCGCGCCGCCCGGTTGCAATGGCCGCTGGACCAGCCGCACCGGGTGATAGCATGGCGCTTATGCGACATAGCCTCCTTGTTTTCTTCACCTCATGACGCTTGCCCGGAAGCACAAACTTACCCAGAAGCACAACTGCATGGGGCGCACCAGCAGTTGCAGCAACAGCTACAGAAACGGATGCCCGACGCCCTGCCGCCGGTCACGCTCGGTGATCTATGGCTTACGGTGTTACCGGCCAACAGTCCGCTGCTGCAACAACGGCATCATGGGCTTGCGGCATTCCGCCAGGCCGTCAACGCCGATATCGCGCCACTGACGTTGCACGGCGGGATATCCGGCCCGGTCAGCACGGCCTCGCACTACCGGCGCGGACTCAACGAAGCCAGACAAGCGCTGAACGCCGCTGCGGCTATGCGGCCTGAAACCGGCTTGTGCGACTACACTGAACCAGGGGTGCTGCAATTGCTGAACGCCGTCAGCGACCCGGCATTGCTCACCCGATTTATGCACAACATACTGGACAATCTGATGGAAAATAGCCGCAAATCACCTTATTTGCTGATTGAAACGCTGGATGCGGTATTGCAGGAAAACAGCAATCTGCTCAAAGCCGCCGAGCGACTGGACATCCATCGCAATACACTGCATCAACGTCTGCAACGTATTGAACAGCTGTCGGGCAGCAGCCTGAATGACCCGTTGTTTCGCCTCAGCGCTACCGTTGCACTGTTAATCTGGCGTCTGTCCGGTTCACCGACGCAGGAAACCGCGATACCGCTGTTCAATATCCTCCCACAGGAACAGGAGTCGTTATGAAGATTATCAACGCTGCGTTGCGTCATCAGGCTGGGTTTTACACGCTGCAACTTCACAACGGCCTGATTGCTGCGATAGATGTCCAACCCACTATGCTGCCCACCACGCCGGACGCCATTGATGCCGCCGGGCAACTGGTCATCCCACCGCTGGTAGAGCCGCACATTCATCTTGATGCCGTCCTGACCGCAGGCGAGCCGGAATGGAACATGAGTGGCACGCTGTTTGAAGGGATTGAGCGCTGGAGCCAGCGCAAAGCCACGATTACCCGCGAAGACACCCGGCGTCGTGCTCATACGGCGATCGGTATGCTGCGCGACCACGGCATCCAGCACGTTCGCACTCATGTCGATGTTACCGATCCATCGCTGGCGGCGCTGGAAGCGATGCTGGACGTCAAAGACGAAGTAAAAGATCTGATCGACCTGCAAATCGTCGCTTTTCCGCAAGAGGGCATCGACTCATACCCGGAAGGCCGCCAGTTGATGGAGCGCGCCATCACGCTGGGTGCCGACGTGGTCGGTGGCATTCCTCATTTTGAAAACACCCGCGAACAAGGGGTCAGCTCGGTGAAATTTCTGATGGATCTGGCGGAGCGTACCGGTTGTCTGGTCGATGTACATTGCGACGAAACCGACGATCCACACTCACGTTTTCTGGAGGTGCTGGCAGAGGAGGCGCGGATGCGGGATATGGGAGCGCGCGTCACCGCCAGCCACACCGTAGCCATGGGGTCTTATGACAACGCTTACTGCTCAAAACTGTTCCGTCCTGCTCAAAACTGTTCCGTCTGCTACGGCGTTCGGGCATTAGCTTCGTGTCGTGTCCAACCGAAAGCATCCACCTGCAAGGCCGATTCGACAGCTTCCCCAAACGCCGCGGCGTCACCAGGGTAGCCGAACTGGACCGCGCCGGCATGAACGTCTGCTTCGGACAGGATTCCATCAAAGATCCCTGGTATCCGCTCGGCAACGGCAACATTCTGCGTATTCTCGACGCCGGGCTACATATCTGCCACATGATGGGGTACCAGGACCTGCAACGCTGTCTTGATTTCGTCACCGACAACAGCGCCAAGGCACTGCATCTGGGCGAACGCTATGGTCTCGCCGTTGGCCGCCCGGCCAACCTACTGATTCTGGATGCGGAAAACGACTACGACGCCGTGCAGCGTCAGGCTAAAGCGCGGTTGTCCATCCGCCACGGGCGTATCATCATGCAGCGCGACCCTGAACGCGTACGCTATCCCTCCATGCTGCAATAATCATCATGCCGCAATAGCGCAAAATAGCCGCTATAGCGCAATAAACGGGAAAGACACGATTGGGTGATGGAAAATCATCACCCTTTTCCAAGAAGATACATTGACCACACGCGTAGGCAGCCCACCGTACATCATCTTCTGTTTTTCTCTAAACCTATTTTTTTTCCTTAATTCAATACAGACTTCTCAGAAGTTGCTGTCAGTGGTCGATAATTTCTCTGTCAGGACAGTTTCTGCAAAATGAGCTAAAAGAAAATGAATGAGACAAACACCTTCATCGAAACGGAACGACGGCAGCGCTTATGGCCAGTTTGATGCATACAGAAAGATTCACATTAAAAATAATAAATTAACCACAAGACGAAGCGTACAAACCAGGCTTGCGTACCATCCATAAGCTGGCGGCATGGCAACGCGATTACCCGTCAGTCAACACGGTTTGTCACAAAAGCAGCATCAATGATGAGGTGAATGATGACAGGTTATCCATGGAATTCAGAAAGTCTGTTTCAGGCCATTCTTGACCGCTGCCCGGTAGGTATTGCCGTTATCAATTACGACGGAAATTATGTCACTGTCAACCCAGCCTATAGCGCCATCTATGGCTATACCCAAGAAGAAATGATTAACCGCTCCTTTACCATGGTTTTTCCGGAGTCCGCCCGCGAATCCGTACTGGCTCGTCATCAGTTATTTCTGAATGAAGGCAGCACGCTGGGGGGAGAATGGACTGTGGTTCGCCATGATGGCGCCGTTATTACTGTTTGGTCAGAATCCGTCCCTTTTGCGCAGCATGGGCACAGGGCGGACCGACTGGTATACGTGCTTGATATTACCGAGCGTCAAAAAGCACGAGAACAGATGAAGATTGCCGCCACAGTCTATGAAAGCAGTCAGGAAGCCATCATCGTTATTGGTACCAATAATCAAGTGATTGCCATCAACCCAGCGTTCACCCACCTGACCGGGTATAGCCCAGCCGAAATAGTCGGGCAACCTTCGCACATGTTTAGATCCGACCAACACGATGACGATTTCTATAACGCCATGGGGCGTACCTTGAACGAAGAAGGGTTGTGGATCGGTGAAATGTGGGATCGCAAAAAAGATGGCACTCCCTACCTCAAAGAGCTGACGATTAATGTAGTCAAAGACGCAGCAGGCACGCCGTTAAGTTATGTCGGCATGTTTTCCGACATCACACAGCGCAAAAAGCAGGAGGAACTGATCTGGCGACAGGCCAACTATGACGCGGTGACCACGCTGCCAAACCGGCATATGTTTCAGGATAAGCTTGAGCGAGCGGTTGAATGCGCTAAACGTACCGGACGCCCAATGGCACTGATGCTGATTGACCTTGACCATTTCAAATCGGTCAATGACAGCCTGGGACACAGTGCCGGCGATGCGCTGCTCTTTGCGGTTTCAAACCGCATTACCGATTGTATTCAGGGGGCTGATACTATCGCCCGTTTGGGGGGCGACGAATTTGCGATCATCTTGTCTGATCTGCTCCGCGCCGACGATTGCGAACGTATAGCCAAAACCCTGTTGGAACATCTGGCACGCCCGTTCAATATCGACGGAGAAAGCATGTTGGTTTCAGCGAGTATCGGTATTGCCTTATTTCCCAACGATAGCGACACGTTGGAAGGGTTGTTCAAAAATGCCGATCAGGCCATGTATGCCGCCAAAGGAGCCGGGCGCAACTGTTTTAATTACTACACTCCAGCCTTACAACAGGCGGCACGCGCCCGTTTACGTCTGACCAACGATTTGCGTGATGCCATCCAGTGCGACCAATTCGAAGTGTATTACCAACCCATCATCGAACTGGCAAGCAACAACGTAGTCAAAGCCGAAGCGCTGGTGCGCTGGCACCATCCCACACGCGGTATGGTCAGCCCGGCGGAGTTTATTCCTCTTGCCGAGGATACCGGCCTGATTGTGCCACTCGGTGACTGGGTCGCCCGGCAGGCCATCACCCAACTGGCACAGTGGCGTAAAACATTCGACCCGAATTTCCAAATCGCCATCAACCAGTCACCAATCCAATTGCGCAGCAAAGACTTCTCTGACATGAGCTGGGTCCAGGAACTGGAGCGACACGGGCTGGACGGAAGCGCCGTGATCATCGAAATCACAGAAGGTTTGCTGTTGAATGCCGAACTGCGGGTCAACAACAACCTGCATCTGTTTCGTGACACCGGCATCCAGATCGCCATTGATGATTTCGGGACCGGGTATTCCTCACTCGCCTATCTCAGAAAATTCGACATTGATTGCCTGAAAATCGATCGCTCCTTTGTTGAGGATATCGATGGTGTCGGGTTTGAACTCTGTGTGGCGATTATCGCCATGGCGCACAGCCTTGGCCTCAAAGTGGTGGCGGAAGGGATTGAAACACAGCAACAGTGCGACACCCTCGCCCGCATCGGTTGCGACTATGCTCAGGGTTTTCTGTTTTCGCGCCCGGTGCCCGCTCCTGAGTTTACGGCGATGCTACAAACCATAGCCGACACTGCTGTGGCGAAGTCGGACTAAACACCGCAACACGCCAAGCCGAGAGATGAGCTGATGCCTTTATGATGATGCGCCGTCAGGCGCATCATCCGGCAACACGCCTTCCCGATACCGCTGCTGATAGCTCTGCTCAAAGGTTTGCATCCCCACCTGACTGCCGGTTTGCAGCACACTGGTCAACTGGTGAGTTTTGCCTTCGCGGATCAGGTTGCTGACCGCGGGCGTAGCAGTCAGTACCTCAAACAGTGCCACGCGTCCGCCTTGCACCCCCGGTACTAATTTCTGCGCCACCACCGCCTGCAAACTCGCAGCCAGTTGCGCACGCACAAACGCTTTCTCCTCGGCAGGGAACACATCGACTAACCGATCCACCGCCTGTACAGCCCGCCGGGTATGCAGCGTAGCCAGTACCAGGTGACCGGTTTCCGCCGCCGTCAGCGCCAGTCGAATCGTCTCGCTGTCGCGCAGCTCACCGAGCAACAGCACGTCCGGGTCTTCACGCAACGCGGCTCGCAACGCACTGGCGAACCCTTCGCTGTGACGGCCCATTTCCCGCTGTTGGATCAGGCAGCGCGTGCTGGTATGCAGGAACTCTATCGGGTCTTCCAGCGTAATGATGTGGCAAGCACGGCGTTGATTAAGTTCGGCTATCATCGCTGCCAGCGTGGTGGATTTACCGCTGCCGGTCGCCCCCGTCACCAGAATCAGGCCATCGGTGCAGGTGACCAGACCCGCTATCACCGGCGGCGCACCCAGCACCTGCAAATCAGGCTGATGTTGCGGGATCAAGCGTAGTGCTGCCGACAAACCGTGACGCTGCATAAACAGGTTTGCCCGTAACCGCTGACCTTCCGGCAGCGTCAGCGCACAGTCGGTCTGCCCGTATTGGCGCAGTTGCTGATCGCAGGCCGGGTCCAGCCAACTGCGGCACCACTGCTCCAGCTCAGCATTGTGCAACGGCGGCTGGGCGACATCCGTCACCAGTTGACCGTCGATACGCCACACCGGCGGGTGACCGCTACACAGGTGCAGATCGGATACATTCTGTTTTACACTAGCGCTCACCCATTCACTCACATCCATTGATTGGCCTCCTTAAATCACTATGACGATGACACCGGTAGCGACGATATCGACAGTTCAGCAAAATCTACAGGACGTCCGGCAGAAAATCTCAGCGGCGGCGCAACGTTGTGGCCGTGCTTCAGAAGAGATTACATTGCTTGCCGTCAGCAAAACCAAACCTGTGAGCGCGCTCGAAGAAGCTATTGCAGCCGGACAACGGGCGTTTGGCGAAAACTATGTACAGGAAGGCGTGGATAAGATCCTTCATTTTCAGGCCGCCCAGCCGGATACCGTGTTGGAATGGCATTTTATCGGGCCGTTGCAGTCGAATAAGAGCCGCCTGGTGGCAGAGCATTTCGACTGGTGTCACACCATCGACCGACTGCGCATCGCCCAGCGACTGAACGAACAGCGCCCGGCACATCTGCCGCCGCTCAACGTGCTGTTACAGGTCAATATCAGTCAGGAAGCGAGCAAGTCCGGCATGATGGCCAGCGACCTGCCGGAACTGGCAGCCAGCGTGGCGCGGTTGCCGAATCTGCGGCTACGTGGGTTGATGGCGATCCCCGCACCGGAAACGGATCACACCCGTCAACTGGCGGTATTTCGTCAAATGACCGAACTTTTTCTGCAACTGAAAGCGGATTATGGCACTTTGGATACCTTGTCGATGGGAATGACCGACGACATGGCCGCCGCTATTGAAGCAGGCAGCACACTGGTGCGGATCGGCACCGCGATTTTTGGCGCACGTGATTACCACTCACCCACCAGTTAACCTTAACGGACAAATAAGAACAGCGAGAATCTGATGGAACACCGTAAAATAGCCTTTATCGGCGCGGGCAATATGGCGCAGGCGATCATCGCCGGTCTGATGGCAGGCGGTTATCCGGCCAGCCACATCAGCGTCAGCGCACCGTCCGCCACCCACCGGGACACACTGGCCGCCCGCTATGGCATTACCAGCCTGAGCGACAATGTCGCCTGCGCCCGTGATGCCGCGGTTGTGGTGCTGGCGGTTAAACCGCAACTGATGGCCGAGGTTTGCGGGGAGCTGGCACAGCAGGTGGATTTCAGCGGTAAACTGGTACTGTCAATCGCCGCCGGCGTCAGCATCGCCCGGTTCCGCCAGTTATTGGGCGCATCGCTCAATATCGTACGTATTATGCCCAATACCCCGTCGCTGGTGGGCCAGGGCATGAGCGGTCTGTACGCGCCAGCCGAGGTTAGCGAAACTGATCGCGCGTTTGCCGCCGACCTGATGAACAGCGTCGGTAAGCTGTGTTGGGTCGCCGACGAGTCGCACATTAATGGCGTGATTGCTGCCGCCGGCAGCGCCCCCGCCTATTTTTTCCTGTTTATGGAAGCCATGCAGCAGGAAGCGATTCGTCAGGGATTCGACGCCGATACCGCCCGCCTGCTGGTGCAACAGGCGGCCAGCGGCGCGGCGGCGCTGGTGGAGGCAAGCCCGGATACGCCATTATCGACATTGCGGGAAAATGTGACCTCTAAAGGCGGCACCACCGCCGAGGCGCTACGCGTGTTCAACGAACGCCAGTTGGGACAGATTGTCGCTGATGCCATGCAGGCCGCCGTGCACCGTGCAAAAGAAATGGAATCGTTGTTTTGATGCCGTCTGAAACATGACTTTAAATGAAGGAATGACTGTCTCATGCTTACCCTGACTTTTCTGGTCAAGACCCTGATTGACCTGTACGTAATGGTGTTGCTGCTGCGTATCTGGATGCAGTGGGCGCGCAGTGATTTTTACAACCCACTGGCCCAGTTCGTGGTGAAACTCACCCAACCGATCATCGGCCCGTTGCGCCGCATTATTCCGTCGCTGGGTCCGATAGACAGCGCCTCGCTGCTGCTGGCGTTTCTGCTTACTACGCTGAAATATCCATTGTTGTTGCTGATTCAGGTCGGCTCGCTGTCGCTCAGCCCGATCAACCTGCTGGTCGGACTGCTGGCGCTGATTAAATCCGCCGGTTATCTGGTGTTCTGGGTCGTGATTATCCGCTCGCTGATGAGCTGGGTCAGCCAGGGCCGCAGCCCGGTAGACTACATGCTGTATCAGTTGACCGAACCGCTGACAGGACCGCTGCGCCGCATTCTGCCATCAGCCGGCGGGTTGGATTTCTCGCCGATGATCGTCATTTTAGTGCTGTACCTGTTGAACTATCTCGGCATGGACTTTTTTCCGGGGCTGTGGTTCCTGCTGTGAGTGCCGTCAGTCGCTGTGAAGACGGGCTGGTGATTCGGCTGTATATTCAGCCGAAAGCCAGCCGGGACCAGATTATCGGGTTGCATGGCGACGAACTCAAAGTCGCCATCACCGCACCGCCGGTAGACGGCCAGGCCAACGCCCACCTGATCAAATTTCTTGCCAAACAGTTCCGTGTCGCCAAAAGCATGGTGACCATCGAAAAAGGGGAGCTTGGGCGTCATAAACAGATTAGAATCGTCAACCCGCAAGCCATCCCGACCGATGTCGCGGGCCTCATCGTCTGAGTCTATTCCCTGAACCAACACCCTGAAACAGATTGCAGGAACAACAGATGCAAAACGTGGTTTTAGCCACCGGCAATGCCGGTAAAGTGCGTGAACTCGCCGGTCTGCTGGCGGATTTCGGTCTTGACGTGGTGGCGCAAACCACGCTGGGCGTCGATTCCGCCGAAGAAACCGGTTTGACCTTTATCGAAAACGCCATTCTGAAAGCACGCCACGCCGCACGTGAAACCGGCCTGCCCGCCATCGCCGATGATTCGGGGCTGGCGGTCAACGCATTGGGTGGCGCACCGGGCATCTATTCCGCCCGCTATGCCGGGGAAGACGCCAGTGACCGGCAGAATCTGGACAAACTGCTGGTGGCGCTGGATAACGTACCGGACGAGCAGCGTCAGGCCAGCTTCCACTGCGTACTGGTGTATCTGCGCCATGCCGACGACCCCACGCCGCTGGTGTGCCATGGCAGTTGGCAGGGCATCATCACCCGTGCGCCTGTCGGCGAAGGCGGCTTCGGCTATGACCCAGTGTTCTTCGTGCCGCAACTCGGCAAAACCGCCGCAGAACTCAGCCATGGAGAGAAAAACGCTCACTCCCACCGTGGTCAGGCGCTGCGCCAGTTACTGGATGCGCTGCGACATGCTTAATCTGCCGCCGCTCAGCCTGTACATCCACATTCCCTGGTGCGTGCAAAAGTGCCCTTACTGCGACTTCAACTCCCACGCGCTCAAAGGCGAGGTGCCGCACGACGATTATGTGGCACACCTGCTGGCGGATCTGGATGCTGACCTGCTTCTGGCGGGTGGTCGCCCCCTGCACAGCATTTTTATTGGCGGCGGCACACCAAGCCTGCTCAGCGCCGGGGCGATGCAACACGTGCTGGACGGCGTACGGGCGCGGTTACCACTAACGCCGGATGCGGAAATCACCATGGAAGCCAATCCCGGTACGGTGGAAGCCGACCGGTTTAGCGGCTACCAGCGGGCGGGCGTTAACCGAATATCCATCGGCGTACAGAGTTTCAGCCCGGATAAGCTAACGCGGCTAGGCCGCATCCACGGCCCGGAAGAGGCCAAACGCGCTGCTCGTCTGGCTGCTGGTCTGGGGTTGCGCAGTTTCAATCTGGACCTGATGCACGGGCTGCCGGAACAATTGCTGGATGAAGCGCTGGACGATTTGCGTCAGGCGATAGCGCTCAACCCGCCGCACCTGTCCTGGTATCAGCTCACCATCGAGCCGAATACGCTGTTTGGCTCCAGGCCGCCAGTGCTGCCGGACGACGACGCACTGTGGGATATTTTCGAGCAAGGCCACCGTTTGCTGAGCGACGCCGGCTATCAGCAGTATGAGACGTCGGCCTACGCCAAACCGGGTTACCAGTGCCAGCATAATCTCAACTACTGGCGCTTCGGTGATTATCTGGGCATTGGATGCGGTGCACACGGCAAAATCACCTTCGCCGACGGCGCTATCGTGCGCACGGTGAAAACCCGCCACCCGCGCGGCTATATGCAGGGAAACTATCTGCAACAACGCAGCGAAGTCGCGCTGGCCGACCGGCCCTTCGAATTCTTTATGAACCGCTTGCGGCTGTTGGAACCCGCGCCGCGTACCGAGTTTACTGCCTACACCGGACTGCCGGAAAGCGTCATCAGAACACAACTGGATGCCGCGCTGGCGCAAGGTTACCTGACGGAAACCGGGCAGCACTGGCAGGTGACCGAGCACGGTAAGCTGTTTCTCAACTCGCTGCTGGAGCTATTTCTGGCGGAAGAATAAAAAGAGTGACCCGCTATGTTTGTCACAACGCTTATGTTTGTCACAACGCTTGCGGGTGAGCCGTTATCAGGCTGGCACAGCCTTCTGGTTCCGGCTCGCCTGCGCCCTCCACCCGATTGCGGCCCAAATGCTTAGCACGGTAAAGCGCCTGATCAGCATCATTGCTTAACTGCGTGATGCTGCAACCATCGCGGCCCGGCCTTGCTACCGCAACGCCAATGCTCACCGTCACCACCCCCTGTGACGACGCGCTATGAGGAATCGCCATCGACTCGACGGCCTGACGGCAGCGCTCCGCCAGCGACAACGCCAGTTGGTAGTCAGTTTGCGGCAATACCACAATAAACTCTTCGCCACCATAACGCCCCAGCAAGCATTCTGGTGATGGCAGTTGATCCGCCAGCGTTTTCACGACCGACTTAATGCAGGCATCCCCCTGGCTATGGCCGTAGCTATCGTTGAAGCGCTTGAAGCGATCAATGTCTATCATCAGTAACGACAAGGGCTGCCGGGTAGGTTCATGCTGTAGCCATAGTTGTTGATAACGTTCATCGACATAACGACGATTAGCAACACCCGTCAGAAAGTCGGTCTGTGCCAATACCTGCAACAATGTCTCGGACTGTTTGAGATCGGTAATATCGAGCATCGAACCATAAAACACGATGCCGTCGTCTTCCGGGTAAGGCGTTACCGCTTCGGCATGAATCCAGCGTATCTCGCCGTTTTCGGTACGGATGCGAAAATCACTGCGCCAGCTATGGTGCCGACCATCGTCACTGGCGTAATGATCGACGATATGCTCAAGATCTTCTTGCAGAATCATGTTTTGCAGCGGATGACCGGGGCCGAACGGTAGGGCGGTCATTTCCTGAGGCGTCAGGCCCAACACACGGTCGGATACCGGGCTACAGTAGACAAATCGCAACTCATCGTCACGAATAAGAAACGTGTAGAGCACCGCCGGAACGCGTTGCAACAGCAGATTCATCATTTTTTGCTGTTGCTGTAGCTGCTCCAGCAACCGTTTACGTTCGGTAATATCAGTAATAATACTGAGGTAGCCCAGTAACGTCCCTTCAGGCAAGCGGACCTCATGAAAACTCAACTCCCCCCAGAACGTCTCGCCATTTTTTTTCCGGTAACACCATGCAGAAAATTGCCGGTTATCGCGTAGCAGTTCTTGTGGCGACAGTTGACCCATTTCGCCCTGACGCAGCACGACCGTACTGGCATCACAACCGAGGACCTCGCTGGCGAGAAAACCAAACAACCGCTCTGCTCCCGAATTGAACAGCGTTATCTGATTATCCGGATCAGTGGAAATAATCGCCGCCTGCGTTGGGGCATTCATCAGCAACGAACTACAGGCCGATACAATTTGTCCGGCGCCCTCGATTGCAGGCATCGTTTGTTGTCGATGTTTTCTTGACCAAAACGCGTTTAACCAGCGAAACAGACCAGACATGACGCTCCTTGTAACTGAATAAACCGAACCGACATCCAACATCCTACGGCAGGGATACCATCAACCTGCCCGCAAACGCGGTTCAGCACAACTATCTAAGCTAACAGACTGACAAAGCATTGAATCGAAACTTGAGATTATGACAAAGTAAACACAGGATTTTCCCTATCCAGAATAAAACTCCACATCAAGGTAAACTACCATGAAAATTGTTATGTTACTGATCGCAACCGCCTTCATGGCAACCACGCTGAGCGGATGCAACACTGCTCGCGGCTTTGGTCAGGACATTCAGAAGCTAGGCAGCACCATTTCCCATTCCGCCAGTTGACTAACGCCAGACCAAACCAGCCCGACGACAGTCTGACCGAGGGCTACGGCACACCATAGGCCAGCAGCGCCGCAACCGAACACTATGCCGCTGTACTCATGCTTCTGTACGCCTGCTACTGTACGACCTGCCGCCGCACTATCCCGCCGTTCGCATCGGTACATGGGGAATACCATCCTCATCATAACCGTCGCCGCAGACCACAAAACCAAATTGCTGGTAGAAATGCTGCAAATGCGCCTGCGCGGAAAGATATTGCGCCCGCCCCGGCCAGTGTCGGGCGCAGACTGCTTGCGAATGCATCAATAACTGGTGCCCAAGCCGCTGACCACGTATCTCAGGGGCAACGACCACCCGGCCAATAGTCACGACATCTTGTCGATCATGAGGCGCCAGCAGCCGCGCGCAGGCCATTAATCTGCCGTTTTGCCAGGCCGTCACATGGCGATTGCCATCGACCAGATCCAGCCCATCCAGGTCCTGATAAACGCATTGCTGTTCCACCACAAACACCTGGTTGCGCAGGCGCAAAATGTCATACAACGCGTACGGATTCAGGTCTTTCACACCCCAGTCATGCCAAATCAGACTCATCGCTACTCCCGTTATTCACGCTCATCGGACGTATCCATGGCCGCAGATGTTGGCCGACGCCGCCACTGAGTCACCTGCACCCAAACCCACAGTCCGGCAATCGCCAGTGCAAACAGCACGCCAAAGCCAACGCCTATCGCCAGTACCGGCACACCGAGCTTCACCGCCAGCGAGTAGAGCGCCAGCATCAACAACATGGCACCGTTTTCACCTAAATTCTGCACGGCAATAGCGTTACCTGCACCCACGCTTTCCCGACCGCGTTCCTGCAACAGCGCATTAAGCGGCACGATGAAAAAGCCGCCCAACGCCCCCAGCGCCAACAGGCAGGCGTAAGCACTCAGCAAATTATGCTGCAGGGTGAATACCCCCACCATAACGCCGATCAATACCCCGGCGGGCAAACAACGCCGCACGGTTTTCAGCATCACCAGTTTGCCCGCAGCGGCTGCGCCGACCACAATCCCCACCGCCACCATGGCGTTGAGCAGCGTCGGCGTCGAATTATCGTTGATACCCAGCGCCAGCGGCACCCACAGCACCAACAGGAAACGCAGCGTCACGCCCGCCCCCCAAAACATGCTGGTGCCGACCAGCGAAAAACGGGTTTCACCGTTGCGCCACAGTACACGGCAGGCGTCAAAGAATGATCGGGTCATGCGTACCGGACGCCAGGAAGCACCAGGGCGAGCGGCTGCCAATCGCGGAACCAGCAGGTTGGCGACCAGCGCGATGCCATAAGCCAGCGCACACACCGCCAGCGCACCATAGATGTGCCAGTCAGCCAGAACACCGCCGAATACCGAACCGATAAGAATGGCCGCGATGGTAGAGGCTTCCATCAGACCGTTGGCTTTCACCAACTGATCGCCACGGGTGATTTCGCCCAAAATACCGTACTTAGCCGGGGAATAGGCCGCTGCGCCCACCCCCACCAGCGTGTAGCCCAAAAACGGATTGCCCCCTAAGCAGATCAGCAACGCACCGAGTAGTTTCAGGGCGTTGGCAAGCATCATCACCCGCCCTTTAGCGAAACTATCGGCAAACTGACCGACAAACGGCGCCAGTACAATATAGGCGGCGACAAACCCCATTTGCAGGAAGGGATGGCTCCAGTCGGGATACGCCAGCGATTTCACCAGCGCCAACGTAGCGAACAGCAGCGCATTATCGCCGAAGGCGGAGAAAAACTGCGCGACCATCACCGCATTCATACCGCGGGAAAACAGCGACGACGAGGAAGACATCTGGTGACTCATGCATCATGCTCCGGTTGTGCGTCCGCAACGTCTTGCGCCGCATCGGCAGGCTGTTCCGCCAGTTGACGCAGCGTAACGAAGTCCGGCTTGCCGCTGCCTAACAGCGGCAGATCTTTCAGATAACGAATATCGCGCGGCACCGCCAATTCCGGCACGCCGCTTACTCGCGCTTGCGTCAACAGGCGGTCGCGGGTCAGCGTAGCGTCGGTGGTAAACAGCACCAGCGCTTCTCCTTTGCTGCTGTCGCTGCGGGCGCTGGCAGCGTGTTGCGCCTGTAGCGACACCTGATTCGCCAGTTGCTCCACACTCTCCAGCGACACCATTTCTCCGGCCAGTTTGGCGAAACGCTTAACACGGCCAAGGATGGTGCAGAAACCCTGTTCATCAAAATCGACAATATCACCGGTGTCGTACCAGTTCGCTTCACGCCACCCTTGTTCATTCTCCGCGGCGGGTGGTTCCAGCTCACCGGGGTTTTCCACCCGCAGATAGCCGCTCATCACGTTCGGCCCACGCAATTGCAGACGACCGCCGTGGTGGATACCTGGCACCGGAATCAATCTCGACTCCATGCCCGGCAGCAGTCGGCCAACGGAATGCGGTTTACAGGCCATCGGTACGTTGATAGCGACCACCGGCGCACACTCAGTCACACCGTAGCCTTCCAGAATGCGAATGCCGAATTTGTCCTGCCACAGGGTTCGCACCTGTTCAGACAGCTTTTCCGCACCGGCCACCACGTAACGCAGGCGGGCGAAATCATACGGGTGGGCGAAGCGCGCATAGTGCCCAAGAAAGGTGGAGGTACCGAACAGCACCGTGCAGTTACGGTCATACACCAGTTCCGGCACAATGCGGTAATGCAGTGGGCTTGGATAGAGGAATACCCGCGCGCCGGTCATCAGCGGCGTCAGCAGCCCGACGGTCAGCCCAAAGGCGTGGAACAGCGGCAATGCCGACATGAAACGGTCGCGCGGCGTGAAATCAGCCACGGTGCGGATCTGCTCTACGTTGCCCATCACACTGTTATGGGAGTGCACCACCCCTTTCGGATGGCCTTCCGAACCAGAGGTGAACAGAATTACCGCCGCGTCGTCCGGCTGTTGCGGCTGCATAGCGCGCTTTGGTAACAACAGGTGGAACAAAATCCACAGTTTGTCCGACAGCGTGACGGTATTTTTCAAATCTTCCAGATAGACCCAGTTAGCCTCTTTCACCTGCTGTGGCAGGTGGGTCAGTTTGCCTTTTTCCAGAAACTGCCGCGAGGTGACGATGGTTTTGATCCGCGCGGCGATCATCGCGCTTTGAATCCCTTTCACCCCGGCAGTGTAATTCAGCATCGCCGGCACCCGGCTACTGAGCGAGGCACCGAGAATCGCGGCAGCGGTAACCGTCGTATTGGGCAGCAACAACCCGACATGCTCACGCTCGCCGGTAAAGCGCTGCAGAATGCGCGCCACCCCAAGCGATTTTTTCAGCAAACCATGGTAGCTATCTTCGTTCAGGTTGATGTCTTCAATACAGGGCGAGTGGTAGCCATAACGATCACAGGCAGCAAGAAACGCCTGATACAACGTATGGCGCGGACGCACCGCCATACGTGCGTCCATCATGATGCGGTGCAGCGCCTCGCCGGCCAGTTCGCGGCGCTCACGCGACGACGGCGCTACCGGCATCGGTAACCGGGTTGGCGGCAGAAAGTGCAGAGAAAACTGAGGAAACAGCCGGCGGCGCAACACCCCACCCAGGCGGCCAAAATGGGTAAACTCCGGCCCTTCGATACGCACCGGCACCACCGCTGCGCCGGAACGGGCAGCGACGAACGCCGCCCCGCTGTAAATCTTCATCAGTGAACCGGTCACTGTGATACGCCCTTCTGGAAATACCACCACCGGGCGCCCCTGTTCCACCAGTCGAATCAACTGTTTGATAGCCAGAGGATTGGTTGGGTCCAGCGGTAGAAAATCGACGTACGGCTTTAACAAACGCATCAGCCAATGTTCGGCAATACGAGAATAGACGGCAAACACCAGTTTGTTTTGCACCGGCAGAAACAGCGCCATCAACACGCCATCAAGGAATGAAACGTGGTTTGGGGTAATCAATACCCTCGGCTGCTGGAAACTGCTTTCATCACCCGTGATCTGGATGCGATACAGGTGTTTCAGTATCCAGCGTAAAAAGGTATAAATCATCCCACCTCCCTATTGTAAACAACAATGTATTGTAAACAACAATGCAGCCCGGTCTGGACGCACATGCCGCCCATTGTTCATGATCGTCCCCTGCGATCATTCACATTCACCACCGGAATAACCGCAATATCGGGACGACGCACACACCGCAACGACACATCATGTTAAAGGGTTCAACAATACCATAAACCGCATCAATACTGGTGATGAAAACGCTAACACAGCAACGAAGAAGGCGAGTAAAAAACAGCCCAAAATCATTAGGCTGCTGTGTAAAAAGAGCGGGTGGGTAATGGCTTCGCCCGACTGCATTATCCAGCGTGACGTCTTCTATTACTTGTCGGGGAAAAACATCAGGTGGGCAATAAAGATGGTGATTATTTTTGCTATTTTTATTCAGTGATACCTGAAAATAATATTGAGCGATATTTGGTATCTAATAAATCAATTGCGTCATTTGTTTTATATTACCGATATTATCGTCAAATCCAATATTATAAATTATCGAGCGAACAAACGACAAACGTAAGCCTCCGGCAACACCGTCTCAACCATATTTTATCTTTTTAATCAAGGTGTTTTAGGGTGATGGGATTTATTTTTTATTGGTGACAAGCGTATTATTTTTGATCCTACCAGTCGCAAGCAAAAAAAAACCTACGCATCCGCGTAGGTCGGTGAAATTTTAATGGTTCAATGTGGAGAACACATCGATTGTCACCCATCAATACCTCTGGGACTTGTTACTTTAAAGAGAGTCCCCCTGAATCACTAGCTCATAATCGAAAGATAAACGCTCTAAGTGAAACCAACTGTAAAATTCTCGGATGAGCTGTAATAAAGCGGTGAAAAAGCAACGATAGCTCGCTCAACATACGCCAGTATGCAAATCAGTGCATTAGATGAAAAAACCGGATTAACTTATCCAACCATTACTGGCAACGACTTTGTCACATTTCCCTGCGCGATTGTGACCGTTTAATGACAGACAGCAACGCACCAGCGCTGAAAGTTGCGATCCCCGCCTCTTGCGGTCGTGGCCTAATTCCGTGACACTCAGACAGTCACTCGATTCAGCGCACCATTTTTACACCAGGAACCACAGGAAACTTCCATGGCCACCATTAAGGACGTCGCCAGGCTGGCGGGTGTGTCGGTCGCCACCGTATCACGCGTCATCAATGATTCGCCCAAAGCCAGCGAACAAGCGCGCAGCGCCGTACTGCAAGCCATGCAGCAGTTGCAATACCATCCGAATGCCAACGCCCGTGCGCTGGCCCAGCAGTCAACCGAAACACTGGGGTTGGTGGTATCCGACGTGTCCGACCCGTTTTTCGGCACCATGGTCAAGGCGGTGGAGCAGGAAGCCTACCGTACCGGTAACTTCCTGTTAATTGGCAATGGTTATCATATGGCGCACAAAGAGCGTCAGGCCATCGAACAGCTAATTCGTCACCGCTGTGCGGCGCTGGTGGTTCACGCCAAGGCGCTACCGGATGAAGAGCTGGCGCAGTTGATGGAACAGATTCCGGGTATGGTGCTGATTAACCGTATTATGCCGGGGTATGAAGCGCGTTGCGTGGCATTGGATAACCGCTACGGCGCCTGGCTGGCGACCCGTCATTTAATCCTGCAAGGGCATCGTCAAATCGGCATTTTGTGTTCCAACCATGCCATTTCCGACGCCGATGACCGTCTGGCTGGCTACCGGGATGCACTGGCCGAACATAATATTACGCTGAATGAACAGTTGATTGCCTACGGCGAGCCGGACGAAAGCGGCGGTGAGGCAGCAATGACCACGCTGCTGGAGCGTGGCCGGCCAGTCACTGCGCTGACCTGCTACAACGACCCAATGGCCGCCGGCGCGCTGGCGGTACTGAGTGATAACGACATTCAGGTGCCGCGAGATATGTCGCTGATCGGCTTCGATGATGTACTGCTGTCGCGTTACCTGCGCCCGCGACTGACCACCATCCGTTATCCGATTACCGCCATGGCGACGCAGGCGGCGCAAATTGCGCTGGCGCTGGCCAACGACACGCCATTGCCCAATGCCATCAACCTGTTCAATCCCACGTTGATTCGACGGCATTCCGTCGCCAGTTTGAATAATGGGCACTAAATTAGTAAGGCATTAAGACGCAGCAGACACTGGTAAGTCCCTTTAGCTGAAGGTGATGGTTTTACGGCGTCAAAAACTGTGCTGAGGCGTGCGACTTCGCCGGGTGAGCGGCAGGACGCCGCGAAAACCCGTGCCGTGCCGGGACAAAAACGTCGGGAACGTTTTTGAACAGCGGTTACGCTGGCCCGAAGGGCGAGCCCCAGGGATGGGGCGAGTAACCACGTCACGGGTGGCCCGAATAGCGAAGGCGAACACCGAAGGCACCGCGCCAGCGGCACAGTTTAGCCCTCAGCCAGTGGTCAAGGAGAGGCGGCGTTTGAGCCTCTCCTTGTCGTGCGTGCGACGATGTTGCAAAGGGATACCAACGTCATCAAGCACGAAATCTCTCACCACGCTCAAATGAATCGGCAGTAAAAAACAACAAGGCTGTTTGTCAACAGCACAAAATCAACCGAGAGAGCGGTGGTACAGCCGCACGGTTTTATCGGGGTAATCCGGCGCATCGCCGATGTAACGCCAGCCGTGGCGCTCGTAGTAACCGCTGAAACCAGCGTACAGGTAGAGAGAGTCAAAACCGCGCTCGCGGCTGAATTCGATGACAAAACGCTGAAGTTCGGCGCCCAGACCACGGTCGCGGTAGCGCTCGTCCACATACAGCGCCGCCAGCCACGGGGTTAAATCCTGGCGGCTTATCAAATCACAACGCCACAGCCCGACCGTACCGACCAGTTGGTCGCCCGCCAGCGCCACGAACGTCAGCGGCAACGCGCTCTTATCCATGCTGTGGTGCACCACGCTGGCAAAAAAATCCCGACTCAGCCCGTCGCCAAACGCCTGCCACAGCCAGTCGACGACCTGCGCCTCACAATGCGGATAATCCGCCAGATAGCCAATGGTTGGCTTAATTTCCATCATCGTCATACGTCAGACCAGTTTTCCCTGAAAAATCGGCACTGAATCGAACAGATAGCCGTCAAACTCCGGCGCTTGTGCGTCGGAAATCTCCATCAGTGTAGTTTTGACGTTTTCCAGATGCTGCCACATCGCCTGATACGACCCACTGACATCACGACGACGCAGCGCCGCCAGTATCGTCTGATGGTCCGCCAGCCATTTCAGCCGGTAACCATGGTTGCCGACATGGCTGTAAAGCTGCTGCCAGATAGGGCTTTCATCCCGGCAGGACCAGATATTGCTGACGGTTTCCAGCAACATCTGATTTTGGGTAGCACCCGCCACCTGCAGATGAAAAATTTTATCGAAGTCGCTGCGGTAATCATTAGCGGCGATAGCCGCCTGCTCCTGTTCCAGCGTGCGCCGCAGGATATCAATATCATTGCGGGTCGCCATGCGCGCGGCAAACGCGGCGATATTGCTTTCCAGCAATTGACGCGCCTGCAACATTTCAAACGCGCCGATGCGGTTTTGCGCATTAGGGGACGGCTCCTCCACCGACGGCACGCGCAGCACATAGACGCCAGAACCCTGACGAATATCCACCGTGCCTTCCAGTTCCAGCATCAGCAACGCTTCACGCACGATGGTACGGCTCACGCCGTAGGTTTCCGCAATATTCCGCTCCGGCGGAAGACGCGCCCCAACCGGGTACTCCCCCTGCTGGATTTTCTCCCGCAGGTCACACCCTATCTCCTGGTATTGCTTTCTTTCTTGTAGAACCACAACCTTTGCCACAATGTCACCCTGAACGGCCAAGAATTGAACATCGCTGCCGTACCGACGTCGGGCCGGAGAACCGCATGGCCGGGAAATCCGGCCCCCGGCCATACACTACAGCAATCAGAAATTCAGTTTACCAAACTCAGCGCCTGATCGAGTACCTTTGCACCGTTCAGGGTGCCGTAGGCTACCGGGTCGATCACCGCGATGGGGATGTGGTACTCGTCGGTCAGCTTTTTGTTTTCCGCAAGTTTGAAGCGCACCTGTGGTCCCAGCAGCACCGCGATGATATCGTCGCCATAAGTCTGTAATTCATCCCGCAGGTTCTGTTCAGGAATGGCGTAAATCTGATATTCCATGCCACGTGCAGCCACTTCTTTTTCCATTTTAGTCACCACCAGCGACGTGGACATACCTGCCGAGCAGGCCAGTACAATCCGTTTCATCTTTCCCCCTATTTATCTTCATCGTCCAGTTCGAATGCCAGCACGCCGCTGTCCCGCACCTGACGGAACCAACCTGCCGATTTCTTAGGCCGCCGCTGCCGGTCATGCTCCAAATCGATTTCAATCAGGCCGTAACGGTTCTTAAAAGCGTTCATCGGCGAGACGTTGTCGGTAAACGCCCACAGCATGTAACCCAGACAGTTGGCACCCTCTTCACGCGCCTTCAGCGTCCAGTAAAGGTGCTCGGCGATAAACGCGATACGGTAGTCGTCCTGTATCACGCCGTGGCGGTCTTTGAACTGGCCTTCGTTTTCGATCCCCATGCCGTTTTCCGACACAAACCAGGGCACGTTGCCGTAGTCATCCTTCAGGCGCATCGCCATGTCGTAAATAATGCGGGGATTGATCTCCCAACCACGGGACTTATTCATGCGGCGGCCAGGCAACTCGAAATGCTCGTAGTAGCAGGCTGGATGGAACGGCGTGTTGCTGTTCCAGGCCCGACTGGGCGCTTTGACCCGGTGCGGGTAGTAGAGATTGATCCCGACCTCGTCCACGGTGTTGGCGCGGATAATCGCCAGTTCGTCGGCGTTGTAATCCCAGTTCACCTGATGCTTTTCCAGCAGCGCCAGTAATTCCGCCGGGTATTCGCCCTTCAGCGCCGGGTCCAGAAATACCCGGTTGTAGAACAGGTCATACAGCCTTGCTGCTTCCACATCGTGTACAGCGCTGGAGCGCGGATAGGTGACCTCAGGGTTGAGGATCACCCCGATGCTGCCGCCCTGCTGGTGATAACCTTTGTCGCGGAACAGTTGCACCACGTTGGCGGTTGCCAGATTCTTGTGGTGGTTCCACTGCATCCAGACGCCGGTGTCCTGCTGGTAGGGGTAGCGCACCGCGTCCAGATAGACGCGGGTTTGCACCACAATCGGTTCGTTAAAGGTGAACCAGCGTTTGACCTTGCCGGCATAACGGGCGAACACCGCGTCGGCGTACTGCACGAACCACTCCACCACCTGCTTCGACGACCAGCCCTGATACTTCTCAAACAGCACCGCTGGCAACTCATAGTGTTCCAGACACAGCATCGGTTCGATGCCCTGACGGTGTAGTTCGTCAATCAGGTTATCGATATAAGCGGCGTACTCCTCATCCACCACGCCGTTTTCATAGTCCAGCATAAAGCGCGACCAGTTGATGGAGGTGCGAAAGTGCGTCAGCCCGGTCTGTTTCATCAACGCCACATCTTCGCGGTAGCGGTTATAGAAGTCGGTGGCGACCGCCGGGCCGTAGCCGTTGTGCCACACCTGACGATCACGCTGGTACCACAGGTCCAGATAGGAATCCTGCCCGTTTTTCTTGCCTGACCACCCCTCGGTTTGCCAGGCGGACGCCGCCGCCCCCAAAATGAAGCCCTCAGGAAGGGTGATTGATACCTTGCTCATGCCTGTCTCCCTTGCGTTTTTCGATTCGCTTCGTTTTTCACGTTGCTCAGTTCTTCACTTCGCTAATGCTTCGCTTCACTGACCTGTCCGGCCTCCGCTTCCCGCTGCGCCTGCTCGGCACGGCGAGAGGCGACGTTGACGAACGGCAGATAAATCAGGGTGGCGACAATGATGCAGACCACCTGGGTTGCCACCGCGCCCATGGAACCGGCGGTGGACAACCAGGCGTTGATAATCGGCGGCGTGGTCCAGGGCACCATCACCACCGCTTTGCCGGCAAAACCCATGCTGGTGGCGAAGTAACCGATGGTGCCGGTAACCAGCGGCGTGATAATGAACGGGATCGCCAGAATCGGGTTGAGCATGATCGGCATACCAAAAATCACCGGTTCATTAATGTTGAACACGCACGGGCCAAAGGAGATTTTGGCAATCTCTTTCATCTCACGGCGTTTAGAGGCGATCATCACCGCCAGCAACAAGCCGATAGTCAACCCGGACCCGCCGATACTCATGTACACATCCCAGAACGGCATGGTGATAATGTTCGGCACCTCGTGCCCCTGCTCAAACGCGGTCATGTTCACCGCAATCGCCCCCAACAGCAGCGGCTCACGGATTGGCTTGATCATCTGGTTGCCATGGATGCCGATAACCCAGAACAACTGCGCCACGAACATCAGGATCAATAGCCCCGGCAGGCTCTGCACCACGGATTCCAGCGGCTGCTGCACCACTTTGTAGATGGCGTCATACAGGTACATACCGGTCACATTTTGGAAGGTAAACCCGAAGGTCGCCACCAGCGTGACGGTGATGATCGCCGGGATCAACGCCGAAAACGACGCGGACACATTCGGCGGCACGCTGTCCGGCATCTTGATACGCAGTCGTTCTACCGATTCCAGCTTCGAATAGATTTCCACCGAGGCAATGGCGATAAACATGCCGAGAAACAGGCTTTTGGTATCGGAGAACTGGCGCGCCAGTACGTCTTTCACCGGCAACGTCTGGCCGTTGATCACCATATCGATGGTGGTAGGGGTGATGGAAATAAAACAGATCACCGCCAGCAAGCCAGGAAACAGGCTGCGGGAGCCGTTGATTTTCCCAAGCTCAATGCCAATCAGGAACACCGCGCCAATGGTGAGAAAATTCAGCGTGGCATAGTTAATACCGCTCATAATCGGCTTGAGCGGCGCCAGAAATGAAAACAGGGCGAAACTCGCCAGCCCGTTCCTGGGGTCCAGCACCATGTTGGAGATCAGCACAGAGAACGCCCCCACGATGATCACCGGCATCAGCGTGATAAACGAGGCTTTGATCGCCATGATGTATCTCAGACTATTGAACTGGTTGGCAAACGATCCCAATGCATCGATGGCCTGATCCTTGAATGACATAACTCCACCTCTTTGATTTACCGGCATGTCAGGGGTTGTTGTTATCAGAGGCTATCGCCCCCGTAGTGGCCGTTACGCGCGGAAGAATAGACGTCAGGTTCAGCGCTTTTGCGTTTGGCATACCAAAAAATAAAACAAACGAATAATTTTTCTGTGACATTGTTCTCACAAGCCAATATTGGAATTCCAATAGCATGTATACCAGCAAATCTGGCATACCAAGAGGACAGTTTGATGGAACTGGATATGGAACAAACCGTGATGGAACTGCTGATCAACGCCGGCGAAGCGCGTTCCTGCGCCATGATGGCGATTCAGGCCGCGCGAGCGCAGGACTGGTCGCAAGCCGAGGCGCAGTTGCTGGCCTCGCAGGAAGCCGCAAAAGCAGCTCATCTGATCCAAACCCGGCTGATCGGGCTGGATGAAGGCGAAGGCAAAGTGCCGGTTAACCTGATTATGGTACACGCACAGGATCATCTGATGACCGCGATGCTATGCCGGGATCTGGCTGAAGAACTGGTGCTGCTGCGCAAGGAACTGTGTGGCCGCCCGTCAGCCTGACTCACACCACGGCTGAAAGACGGTAATATTCTGCGCCCGCGCCACTGACGCCGTTCCCGTATGCTAGTATGTGAGCATAATTGATAACAACTCTGTGAAAGACTTCGGTAAAACAGGGAAGGGACAAACGATGATAACCATGCTTGATGTGGCAAATCATGCTGGCGTATCCAAAGCAACGGTATCACGGGTGCTGAATGGTACAGGCCAGGTGAAACAAAGCACACGCGATGCCGTATTCAGGGCGATGGAAGAACTGGGCTATCGCCCCAACTTTCTGGCGCGCTCGCTGGCACAACGCAGCTCAAATAGCCTTGGGCTGGTGGTATCCAATTTCGACGGTCCCTATTTTGGCCGCTTGCTGCGCCGTGCGGCGGAACGCGCTGAAACCAGCGGCAAACACCTGATCGTGACCGACGGTCACGATACGCCGGAAGACGAGCAGCAGGCGGTGCAGCTACTGATTGATCGCCGTTGCGACGCCATCGTGCTCTACACCCGCCACATGTCCGACGCCGCTTTGATGTCGCTGCTGGAACAATCCAGAGTGCCTATCGTCGTCATCAACCGTCACCTGCCAATGGCGCCAGACCGTTGTGTCTGGTTTGAACAACAGCAGGCGGTGTTTCAGTTGATTGACTATCTGGTACAGCAAGGGCACCGCGACATTGCCTGCATCACCGGACCAATCAATACCCCAACCGCCCATGCACGTCTGGCAGGTTATCGGCAGGCGCTGGATCACCATCATATTGCTTATGATCCGCTGCGGGTGATCAACGGCGACAATCTGGTGTCCGGCGGTTATCAGGCGGTACGTGAACTGCTGGCGCATGGCGTCGATTTCTCTGCGCTCTTCGTCAGCAACGACGATATGTGCATCGGTGCGATGAAAGCGCTGCTCGAAGCGGGCAAGCAGTTGCCGCAAGACGTATCGCTGTTCGGCTTTGACGACATCCCCAGCGCCCCTTATCTCAGCCCGGCGCTATCTACGGTGTATTTACCGATTGAAGAGATGACCAGCGCCGCTATCACGCAGGCACTAAAACTGAGCGAGGGCAATCCCGTCCAGCCCATCGCCCCATTTACCGGCGAGTTGAAACAGCGCGCATCGGTGACAAAAGGCCCCTACGCGCACTGAAGCAGCACCTGGCGGCGGTTACGGTTACACCCGCTCCAGCGCCAGCAGTTCGTCCAGCGTCTGGCGACGGCGAATCAACCGCGGCTGCCCTTGCTCAAACAGCACTTCGGCGATTAACGGGCGGCTGTTGTAGTTGGAAGACATGGAGGCACCGTAGGCGCCGGTATCATGGAACACCAGATAATCGCCCACCTGCGCCGCTGGCAACGCCAGCGTTTCCACCCCCCCACCGGCCTGCTGGGTAAACACATCGCCGGATTCGCACAGCGGCCCGGCGACCACGGTGTCACGCAACGCTGACTGGCTCAGGTCGCGCCCATCGCCCGGCAACAGGGTAATGTGATGGTAACTGCCGTACATCGCCGGGCGCATCAGGTCGCTGAACCCGGCGTCCACCAGCACAAAATGACGGCTGCCCATGTCTTTCACCGCACGCACCTGCGCCACCAGCACGCCGGACTCCGCCACCAGAAAACGCCCCGGTTCGATTTCCAGCGTCACCGGGTGACCCAGATGAGCAGCAATCTGCTCCCGCGCCCGGTTCCACAAGCCATAATAATGCTGGGTATCAATGCGCTCACCACCATGGCGATACGGAATAGACAACCCACCACCCGCGGAAATCGCCGCCAGATCCTGCCCCACCGCCAGCACCTGCTGCACCATCGCATCGCATACCTGCTCCAGATGCCCGTAATCAACGCCGGAGCCAATATGCATATGGATACCAACCAATTTCAGGTGGTAACGACTCAATGCTTCCAGCGCCTGCGGCAAATCGGCATACCAGATACCGTGTTTGCTGTTTTCGCCGCCGGTGTTGGTCTTCTGGCTGTGACCGTGACCAAATCCCGGATTAATACGCAACCACACCGGATGACCCGGCGAGCGCTCGCCCAGTTGGTGCAACATGTCGATGGAACCGGCATTCACCGGAATGTTCAGCGCGTGCACCCGTTGCAGCGTGGCGTCATCCAGCACATCGGCGGTAAATACGATCTCATGTGCGTCAGTACCCGGCTCAAAACCGGCTGCCAGTGCGCGTTCGATCTCTCCCAGCGATACCGAATCCACCTTCACGCCCTGCTGGCGCATCAGCTTTAAAATATGCAGGTTAGAACAGGCTTTCTGCGCGAAGCGGATGGTATCGAACTGGCGCAACTGACCGATACGCTCAATGATGGTATTAGCGTCGTAGGCCCATAACGGACAACCAAAACGCTCCGGCAGCGCACGCAGGCTCTGCACGTTCAACGCATGAGAAAGGTCATTCAGATCATGTGGCATGGATATATTACCGAAACGTTATTAGATAGCTAAATTGTGCTGGCCCGCAGGCTATAATGCCAATATCCTTTTTCGCAGGTTCCATTCATTTTTGATATAGGAATACTGAACAAAAAGAGGGAAACATGGCTGATATTTCTCTGCGCCACATTGAGATCTTTCATGCAGTAATGACCACCGGCAACCTGACAGAAGCGGCGGACCTGCTCAATACCTCACAACCAACGGTCAGCCGTGAGTTGGCGCGTTTCGAGCATCTGGTGCAGATGCCGCTGTTCGAACGTATCCGCGGGCGGTTGCACCCTACCGTACAAGGATTGCAATTATTCGAAGAAGTGCAGCACTCCTATTATGGGCTGGAACGCATCGTCAATGCGGCGCGTGATATCCGCCAGTTCCGGCAGGCACCGCTCTCGGTAGCGTGTCTGCCGGTGTTCTCCCAGTCGTTGCTACCCGAAGTCTGCCAGCCGCTGCTGACGCGCTACCCCGAACTCAACCTGCATGTCATCCCGCAGGAGTCGCCGCTGCTGGAAGAGTGGCTGTCGGCGCAACGTCACGATCTGGGGCTGACGGAAAACCTGATGACGCCCGCCGGCACCGAACGGCAAACGCTGATGGAATTAAATGAAGTCTGCGTGCTGCCTGTCGGTCACCCACTGGCGCGCAAGGCGGTGCTGACGCCGGAAGATTTCCGCGACCAACCGTTTGTCAGCCTGTCCAGCACCGACAGTTACCGGCAATTGCTGGACCAGCAGTTTGAGCAGGCGAATGTAGCGCGGCGACTGGTATTGGACACCCACAGCGCCGCCTCGGTGTGCGCGATGGTGCGCGCCGGAGTAGGATTATCGATAGTCAATCCACTCACTGCGGTGGATTACGCCAGCAGCGGCGCGGTAGTGGTACGCCGTTTCAGCATCGATGTGCCGTTTACCGTCAGCCTGATTCGCCCGCTGCACCGTCCCCCCTCGGCACTGGTGGAACAATTTACCGAACAGCTACTCGCCTTCGCGGGGCACTTTCCCGCACGGTTACAGCGCGTGCTGGCGGCTAACCCGGTCTAAAAACACGCCCTTTACGCCACCTCACGCAACGCGCTGAGGTCTATCTGTACTCCAACCCGGCTACCGGCTGGGTGCAGATCGGCCATCGCGCGATTGAGCACATCCACCGACAATTCCACCTCGCGGATACGTATCCGGTAGCGCACCACGTTGCCCAACAGGCTGTGACCGATGATTTCCCCAGCCATCCCCTGCTCCGGTGCGCATAGCAGCACGGACTCCGGGCGCAGCGCCACCTGGCCGGAAAACCGCTCGCCGGTCAGGCGCATCGCCTCGTCGGCGCTCAGCAGATTGTAGCTGCCGATAAACCCGGCGGCGAACAGGCTGGCAGGCTGGGTATAGAGCGATTCGGCGTCGCCGTTTTGCACGATTTCACCTTTGTTCATCAGCACAATGCGGTCAGATAACGTCAGCGCCTCTTCCTGATCGTGGGTGACGAAAATCGTCGTCAGCTTCAGTTCCTGCTGGATGCGCCTAATCTGCTCGCGCAGATGGCGTCGAATACGGGCATCCAGCGCCGACAGGGGTTCATCCAGCAACAACAGCCGTGGGCGCGTCACCAGCGAGCGCGCCAGCGCCACGCGCTGACACTGACCGCCGGATAACTGATGCGGATAACGGCGAGCGTAATCGCCCAGTTCCACCAGCGCCAGCACCTCTTCCACCCGGCGGTGCATCTCACCAGTGGGCAGTTTCTGCATCTTCAGGCCGAACGCCACGTTGCCTTCAACCGTCATGTTGGGAAACAACGCATAGTTCTGGAACACCATGCCGATATCGCGCTGTTGCGGCGACAGCGGCACGATATCACGGCCTTGTAGCAGAATCTGGCCGCTGTCCACCGCAGTCAGTCCAGCCAGACAGCGCAACAGCGTCGATTTGCCGCAACCGCTCGGCCCCAGCAGCGTGACAAACTCGCCTTCGTCGGCAGAAAACCGGATATCCTGAAACACCCTGGTCGGCCCGTAGTGTTTGTTTAGATCGATGACGTCAAGGTAGGCCATGTTCAGCGAGTCCCTTTTTATTTATTACGTAATTCATTGATTGCGATTCAGCACGTTCGCCAGCCAGGTCACCAGCAGCACCACCAGAAAATAGGAGATCACCAGCGCGCTGGTGAAATGCCCGCTGTCGTTGCGTTTGTTATAAAGGTAGACCTGCAAGGTTTCGTAATTGGTGCCCGCCAGCAGATTGGCAAACACAAACTCGCCAATCAGGAACGAAAACGACAGCAGCACCGCGATCATCACCCCTTTACGCAGGTTGGGCAGCACCACCCACAGCGCCGCCTGCCTGGTGCTGGCACCGAGCAGATGCGCCGCGTCCAGCAGTTCCTGTAAATTGATGGCCTGCATATTGTTAGCAATGGCACGATAAATAAACGGCAGCGCGATGGTGAAATAACAGCCGATCAGAATCCACGGGGTGCCGGTCAACGCCAGCGGTGCGGCGGAGTAAAGCTGTAACAGCCCCACCGACGACACCACCGGCGGTACCGCAAACGGCAGCAGAATCAGCACATTCATCAGCCCGTCCAATTTTGGAAACGCCCAGGCGATGACAAACATCGCCGGCAGCACCAGCAGCAACGAAAACAGTAATGCGCCGAAGCAAATCAGCAGCGAGTGGCCCAGCGCCACCAGAAAACGGCTGTCGCTCCACAGTTCCGTAAACCATTTCAGGGTCAGCCCCTGCGGCAGAATGGTCGCGCCCCACTCGGTCGCCAGCGCATAACCCAGCGTGGCGAGCAACGGCAACATCAGTATCAGCAAGATAAACCACACCACCAGCAGGTGGTAACGGCGCTCAGCACGGGACATGGCGGTCTCCGGTGACAGAATTAACGGGCAGCATGGAGGTAACTCCGGCGCAGCAGCCATTGGTGAATCACGGTAATCAGCGCCATCAACAACACCAGCAACATGGACAGTGCGCTGCCCAGATTAGGGTCCAGCGAGATATCGCCGGACACCAGCGCCGCAATGCGAATTGGCACCACGTTGAAGTTGCCGGTAGTGAGCGCGTACAAGGTGGCGTACGCCCCCAGCGCATTGGCCAGCAGGATGACGAAGGTGCCGAGCAACGCCGGCGTCAGCACCGGAATGCCGATGTGCAGCCAGTAACGCCAGCGGCTGGCGCCCAGCAGCGCCGCCGACTCTTGCCATTCGCTGCGCAACCCGTCAAACGCCGGATAGAGCAGCAAAATGCCGAGCGGAATCTGGAAATAGGTATAAATCAGGATCAGCCCGTTGCGGGAATACAGATTAAAGCCATCCAACAGCCCGTTCTGCCGGAGCAACAGGGTAATAAAACCGTTCAGCCCCAGCATGATCACGAAAGCAAACGCCAGCGGCACACCGGCGAAATTGCTGGTCATGTTGGCGAACGCCATCACAACGCGTCGCAGCCGCCCTTCTCCCAGCTGTTGCAGCGAATACCCTCCCACCAGCGCGATAATCAGCCCGTACAGACTCGACCAGAACGAGATATCCAGCGAAAAGCGCATCGCCTGTAAATAGAACGGCGAGGTCAGCAGGTCACGGTAATTCGCCAGCCCCCAGGCGCTTTCCGCGTCACTGTAAAAGCTGTTGATCGCCATCCACACCAGCGGGGCTATCTGAAAGGCGATAAACACCCCCAAAAACGGCAACAGAACCAGCGCCGCCAGCCATCGAGTCCTCACGCGCGCGCCTCCATCATGCCTTTCGCCAGCAGATCGCGGCTCACCGGCTTGTCATGCGTCACGCCAAGCAACTGGCACACCGTGCCGCACAACTCGGTTTGCTGCGGCGCGGCGTCCGGGTGCAGTGAGAATGCGTCGCCGAACACGTACAACGGCACCTGACGTTCTTCCGGCAACATACCGCCGTGGCTGCGGTCATCATTCATGCCGTGATCAGCGGTCACCAGCACCTGGTAGCCCTCGTCCAGCCAGCGCGGCATCCAGTGCGACAGGTAGCCATCCGCCATACGCGCCCGATTGCGGTACTGCGGGGTAGACAGGCCGTAGCGGTGCCCGGCGTCATCAATGTTCATCGGGTGAATCAGCAGAAAGTCCGGCTGGTAACGCAGGCGCAGACTTTCTGCATCTTCAAACAGGTGGGAGTCGGGATAACCATCATCATGGTAGAAATGGCCGTACTGGATCGGCAGCGACGGCTCAACGGTATGACGATCACGCACCGCATCAAACGGCGTGCGGTTGTACAACTCGCTGATCCAGTGATACGCCGCTGCCGCCGTCGTTAACCCGGCCTCGCGGGCGTAATGGAAAATGCTGCGCTCGCCGCTCAGCCGGTCAACGCCGTTGTGGATGATGCCGCTTCGCACCGGCGTCACACCGGTAAGAATGCACTCATACAACGGGCGCGACAGCGACGGCAGCTCGCACTCCAGCAGATAAAGACAACCGCGCCCGGCGGCGCACTCCGCCTGCAGGTAGCCCATCGCCTCGCGTCCGACCTGAAAGCTCAGCCCGTCCAGTATCACCAGAATCGTTTTCATCCCGCACTCCCGAAGGCGTTCTTACTGCTTCATGTTGATGATGACGTTTTCCTGCCACAGACGCGGCAGTGCTTTCACAGTCTTGTCCCAGGCGCCGGCGTCAGCAATCGGACGGGCATTCTTGTATTGCTCCTGCGACAGCAGTTTGGCTTTCACGTCATCCGGCAGGGTAATGTACTGCGCGCGGATCGGGCGGGCGTAACCGCGCGCCAGATTGATCTGACCGGCGTCGGAGAAGATGTACTCGCGCGCCAGTTTGGCGGCATTCGGGTGTTTGGCGTATTTGTTGATGATGGTGGTGTAACCGGAGATCACCGAGCCGTCAGACGGGATCAGCACCTCGAAACGATCTTTGTTGATCGTATCGCGGTAGTTCAGGCCGTTGAAATCCCACACCACACCGACCTGCACTTCACCTTTCTCGATATTAGCGATAGCCGGGTTGGTCAGACCGAGGCGGCCTGCTTTGGCCAGTTTGGCAAAGAAATCCAGCGCCGGTTTCAGGTTCTTCTCATTGCCGCCCAGCGCGAAACTAGCTGCCAGCACGCCGCTGGATGCCTGAGATGCGGTGCCCACGTCGCCGATGGTGACTACGTAGTTGCCTTTTTGCAGGTCTGCCCAGCTATGCGGAATGTCTTTTACCTGCTGTTTATCAACGATAAACGCAATGGTGCCGGTGTAGGCCATCGCCCACTGACCGTCCTTATCTTTCGCCCAGTCCGGCACCTGTTCCCAGGTGGTCGGCTTGTACGGCTGACTCACGCCTTTTTGCACCGCGACCGGGCCGAAGGCTACGCCTACGTCGCCGATATCGGCACTGGCGTTCTCTTTTTCAGCGGCGAATTTGGCAATCTCCTGCGCGGAGGACATATCGGTATCGCTGTGCTTCAGGCCGTATTTGGCGCTCAAATCGTTCCAGGTATCCTTCCAGTTAGCCCAGCTGTCCGGCATACCAACACTGTTAACTTCGCCTTCGGCGCGAGCGGCTTTTTCCAGCGCGGCCACATCCTGCGCCATCACGGCACTCGAAAACAACGCGCTGCTGATTAACACAGAAGACAACAATCTTTTCATCATAATGCTCCATAGCAAGGGGAGTGATACGCTGTTGGTCTGAACGCTTCTGGTCTAGACCAGCAATAAGTACGCCAATTCAGCACACGGCGATGACGTTTTTATGTCAGCAACGTGACAAAATGGTGGCAGCACCGGTTCTGCCGCCATTTGTTGTGATGTGTGGCCCATCTGCTGCGACGCTCCGGCAGGCGTGCAACCATGGCGTCAACAATCCCTGCTATGGTGCAGGCTGCACAACATCAAGGCTCTAACAGATGACAAAAACACAACCGACCGCCGTCACCCAGATTGCCGATACGCTGCTCAAACGAATGCAACGAGGCGAGTTCGCCAACGGACGACTGCCGTCCGAACGGGTGCTCAGCGAGCAGTTTTCCACCACCCGCATTACCCTGCGCGAAGCGCTCACCCTGCTCGAATCGCAAGGCATCATCTATCGGGAACTGCGGCGCGGTTGGTTCATCTCACCACCGCGGCTTGGCTATAATCCGCTGCACAGAAGTCACTTTCATGAAATGGCGGAAAAACAGGGGCGTAAAGCCGCCACCGAGGTGCTGGAGGCTGGCATGATTGCCGCGAGCACGGCAATCGCTCGCCATCTGGAACTGGAAGAAGGTACGGAGATCTACCGCATCCGTCGCCTGCGACGCCTTGACGGGCGAGCGGTGCTGTATGTGGAACACTACCTGAACCCGGCCTGGTTTCCAGGCTTGCTCAACAGTGATTTGACGCGTTCGCTCACCCAGCTTTACCAGTCTCAATATGACATTCGCTATGGCCGGGTGCGCTTCACCATGCTGCCGACGCCGCTGCCGCCGGTCGCAGCCCCGGCGTTAAAGCTCGCCCCCGGCAGCCCGGCGCTGTTTATCACCCGCATCAACCGCGACCAGCATGACCGCATCATCGACTGCGACTGCGAATACTGGCGTTACGACGCGCTGTATATTGATGTGCAGGCGTGATGGGCGAGATATTCTTACTGAAAAAGAATCGATACTTGTCACAATCGCAAAAGGAAGCTCATAAGAAGTGATTAACGGCAGTAATTCGCCGTTTAAACTGGCAAAATATCACTTTAACTTGCAAAATACCGCACAACACTAAAACACGTCGTATACTCGCAGCCAACCATGGCACTTGCCGCAAGAGGACTTCAATGATCCGCTGCCATCTCGCTCGTATGATGGGTGAACACAAAATGCGTATTGCCGACGTTGCCAGAGAAACCGGGCTAAGCCGCGCCACAGTGACGCTGCTCTACAAAGAGACGGCGCAGAAGGTGGATCTGGAAGCCATTGAAAAGCTGTGCCTACTGTTTGAGTGCCAGGTAGGAGAACTACTCGAACTGACTCCCCCTTAAATACGCTTATTTTAAAAGCTAATACTCATTCAAGCATGACACTCAGTGACACCAATAAAACGGATTAAAACAGGAATAACTGCATGACAAGTAGCCAGCAACGCGCCGCCCTGCAACGCCAGATCTGGGCCATTGCCAACGAAGTACGTGGTGCTGTCGATGGGTGGGATTTTAAGCAGTATGTCTTGGGCGCCCTGTTTTATCGCTTTATCAGCGAGAACTTTGCCAACTATATCGAAGCGGGTGATGACAGCATCAACTACGCAGAACTGCCCGATAGCGTCATCACACCAGAAATCAAAGAAGATGCCGTCAAGACCAAGGGCTACTTTATCCGCCCCAGCGATCTCTTCGTCAACGTGGCTAAAAATGCCCATACCAACGACAGCCTGAATACCGATCTCGCCTACATCTTTGCTGACATTGAAGCGTCGGCTAGCGGTTACCCGTCAGAGCGAGACATCAAGGGGCTATTCGCCGACTTTGATACCACCAGCAATCGCCTGGGTAACACAGTAAAAGACAAAAACGCTCGTCTGGCAGCGGTGCTAAAAGGGGTCGCCGAGCTGGATTTTGGTGACTTTGAAGATAGCCATATCGATCTTTTTGGCGATGCCTACGAGTTCCTTATCTCCAACTATGCCGCCAATGCCGGTAAATCCGGTGGCGAGTTCTTCACCCCCCAGCATGTTTCCAGGTTGATCGCGCAACTCGCTATGCATGGTCAGAGCAGCGTCAACAAAATTTACGACCCGGCTTGCGGTTCCGGCTCACTGCTGCTGCAAGCCAAGAAGCACTTCGATGCCCACATCATCGAAGAGGGGTTCTTTGGCCAGGAAATCAACCACACCACTTACAACCTGGCGCGGATGAACATGTTCTTGCACAACATCAACTACGACAAGTTCAATATCCAACTGGGTGATACCCTCAGGGAACCGCATTTTGGCGACGATAAACCTTTTGATGCCATCGTCTCCAACCCGCCCTATTCAGTGAAATGGATAGGCTCAGACGACCCGACCCTGATCAACGATGACCGTTTTGCCCCGGCAGGCGTGCTCGCACCTAAATCCAAAGCCGACTTTGCCTTTGTGTTGCACGCACTCAGCTACCTCTCAGCCAAAGGCCGCGCGGCCATCGTCTGCTTTCCCGGCATCTTCTACCGTGGCGGGGCCGAGCAGAAGATCAGGAAATATCTGGTCGATAACAACTATGTTGAAACCGTGATTTCTCTGGCACCCAACCTGTTTTTTGGTACCACCATTGCGGTGAATATTCTGGTGCTCTCGAAACACAAAACCGATACCCATACCCAGTTTATTGACGCCAGCGGTCTGTTTAAAAAAGAGACCAATAATAACGTGCTGCTGGACGAACATATTGAGCAAATTATGCAGGTGTTCGCCAGCAAAGCGAATGTGGACCATTTTGCTCAATCCATACCTTTTGAGAGGGTGGCTGCTAATGACTACAACCTGTCGGTCAGCAGCTATGTGGAAGCCAAAGACAACCGAGAAGTGGTGGATATTGCCGAGCTTAATGCCGAGCTGAAAGCCACCGTGGCCAGAATAGACCAACTACGCAAAGACATTGACGCCATCGTCGCGGAGATTGAAGGCAAGGAGCCGGAGGCATGAGCGACGTCATCATCTATACCACCGAAGACGGTATAACGAACATTGATTTACGACTGGAAAACGGCACAGTTTGGTTATCACAACTGCAAATCGCCGAGCTTTTTCAAACCACTAAGCAAAATATCAGCAAGCATATTCAGGCCATTTATGATGACCAGGAGCTGGATGAAAAGGCAACTGTCAACCATGAGTTGACAGTTCAAAAAGAGGGAGAACGCGAGGTTTCGCGAAGTATCGCATACTATAACCTCGATATGATTCTGGCTGTGGGTTATCGTGTACGTTCAGTGCGCGGCGTTCAGTTCAGGCGCTATGCTTCCACGGTATTGAAAGAGTATCTGGAAAAAGGCTTTGCCTTAAATGATGAACGCCTAAAAAATCTTGGCGGTGGCAATTACTGGAAAGAATTGCTCGATCGCATTCGTGACATTCGCTCTAGCGAAAAAGTCATGTACCGCCAGGTGCTGGATCTGTATGCCACCGCAACCGATTACGATCCTAACAGCCAACAAAGTTTTCAGTTTTTTAAAATCGTACAAAACAAACTGCACTATGCTGCTCATGGTCATACCGCTAGTGAAATTATCTATCTACGCGTAGATAGCGATAAACCTTTTGCGGGTTTAAGCAATTTCAAAGGTAGCCACCCAACTCAGGCCGAAGCCATGATTGCCAAAAACTACCTCAGCGAGCAAGAACTGCGTGTACTGAATAATCTGGTTTCAGCCTATTTTGATCTGGCCGAATTAAACGCCATAGAACAGCGTGAAATGCGCATGGCTGATTATGTACGCGAGCTGGACAGTATTTTAAACTCCACCGGGAGAAAACTACTGGACAATGCCGGCAACATATCGCACACCCAAGCAGTGAATAAAGCCAAGCTGGAATACCAGAAATATAAAGCCAAAACGCTCGCCAATGTGGAAAAAGACTACCTGAAAACCATTACCACGCTGGAAAAACAGGCGAAAAAAGAGAGCCGAAAAAAATGAGCGCAATGAATTTTTTGGACAAGTTGCTGGATGGGGTTGGGGTGGAGTGGATCAAGGTGGGCGAGTTAATTTCACCTCAGCGCGGGAGACGACTCGTCAAAAGCCAATTAGAAGAAGTCGGCAGTTATGCCGTATATCAGAATAGCATGAAGCCGCTCGGCTACTACCATGAAAGTAATGTGCAAGCTGGAACAGCCTTTGTGATTGTGGCAGGAGCAGCTGGCGAGATTGGTTTTAGCAATATTGCATTCTGGGCGGCAGATGATGTTTATTCCTTTCCAGAAGTAAATGCTATTAACAACAAATACCTGTATCATTTTCTTTTAACAAAACAGCATGAGATTTCATCTCAGGTTCGCAGGGCAAGTATCCCACGCTTATCAATAGCTGCGGTTGAGAAACTTCAAATCCCCATCCCCTGCCCAGATAACCCTAAAAAATCGCTGGAAATCCAGGCCAAAATCGTCCGTATACTGGACACCTTCACCGCGCTTACCGCCCGCAAAAAACAATACAACCACTACCGCGACCAGTTATTGCGTTTTGAAGATGGTGACGTGGAGTGGAAGACGTTGGGACACGCTGTCTGCCAAAGAGATGGGATTCCCGCTATACTACCCGTTCGCCTGTATATTCCCTGACGGTAAGGCCCTCGCGTTTTGTGCCTGTGTCGGCGTGATGTTTTGTATCCTCGCCGAACACCACAACCGTGAGGCGTGCCGCCGCTATGGCGCTGCGAGGGAGATGATTTAATCAACATGTGTCTGGAAACACCCGTAAATGACTCAGAAACCCATCAGTGAAAACCCCGTGAAATCAGGCATTGAGACCGCACCCGGCAAGCCTGCCCACCGTCAGAGATTCTCAATTGCCCCGATGCTGGACTGGACTGATCGCCATTGCCGCTACTTTCACCGGTTACTGAGTCATAACGCGCTGTTGTACACCGAGATGGTGACCACCGGGGCGATTCTGCACGGCAAGGGGGATTATCTGGCCTACAGCGAGGAAGAGCATCCGCTGGCGTTGCAGCTTGGCGGCAGCGATCCGGCAGCGCTGGCGCAATGCGCGCTACTGGCGGAACAGCGCGGCTATGACGAAATCAACCTCAATGTCGGCTGCCCGTCCGACCGGGTGCAAAATGGCCGTTTCGGCGCCAGCCTGATGGCGGAATCACAACGGGTGGCAGACTGCGTTAAAGCGATGCGCGAGCGCGTCAGCATTCCGGTCACGGTGAAAACCCGCATCGGTATCGACGATCAGGACAGCTACGAATTCTTATGCGATTTTATCCGCACCGTTTCCGAACAGGGCGGCTGCGATACCTTTATCGTGCACGCCCGCAAAGCCTGGCTTTCCGGCTTAAGCCCGAAAGAAAACCGGGAAATCCCGCCGCTGGACTACCCGCGCGTCTATCAACTCAAGCGCGATTTCCCCTCGCTGACGCTGGCGATTAACGGTGGCATCAAAACGCTGACTGAGGCGCAACAGCACCTGCAATACGTAGATGGCGTGATGGTGGGCCGCGAAGCCTATCAAAACCCCGGCATACTGGCGCAGGTTGACCGCGAGCTGTTTGGGGCAAACACAGCAGTGCCGAATCAGGCCGCCGTGGTGCAGGCGATGTACCCGTATATCGAACGTGAGCTTTCCGGCGGCGCCGCGTTAGGCCATATCACCCGTCACATGCTGGGTTTATTTCAGGGCGTGCCCGGCGCACGCCAGTGGCGGCGTTATCTGAGCGAAAATGCCCATAAACCCGGCGCAGACGCCACCGTGGTGGAACGCGCGCTGGCGCTGGTTAATGTAGCCTGAAAAAAACCAACTATTGGTCTTTTTGACTAACACAGTATCGCCACTCTGCTGACTGTCGCTGATAAATCAATCAGTTATCAGCGACAACTTCTGGCACGCTTCTTGTAATACCCCTCCTGTAAGCATCATGCGGCACGCAGAATAATCGTTTCCCCTGCGCAAGACGCGATCTAACGGCTAAGGAGCACACCATGCTGGAAATTTTCTTCGTTATTGGTTTTTTTATCATGCTGCTGGTTACCGGCGTGTCACTGCTGGGGGTGATGGCGGCACTGTTTGTTGCCGCCATTTTTATGCTGGCTGCCGGACTGTTTGCGATAGCAATAAAAGTACTGCCGTGGCTACTGCTGGCGATCGTGGTGGTGTGGCTGTGGCGCGGGTATCAGGGCGGGCCAGTGTGCGGCACATACCGCTACCGGTATCGCAAAAAATACGACTGGCGTCACCGCCGGGGCAATGACTGGTAAGAAAAGAAGAAGGAAACGACTGAATCACAAACGAAAATACCAGGTAATACCACGCTGGCGGCAAACGTATTAAATATGAAACTGTGCGCCAGCAAATATTTTTTCCTTATTGTGGCTGTTAGCATAGCGCTTACTGTTTAGTGGTTCCCGGTTCAAGGGAAACCCACTATACCCGTCATACTTCAAGTTGCAGGTGCGTTGGCTTTCCTCGCTCACCCCAGTCACTTACTTGAGTAAGCTCCTGGGGATTCGCTGCGTCGCCGCCTGCCTGCAACTCGAATTATTTTGGGTATACACGATTTCATCATCGTCAGGAAAATAATAGCCACACAGCGGCACCTTCATGACGAGTTCCACACTGTACCCTACATACAGTTGATGAAATTAACCGCATGGCTAAACCGCCTGCGGAATAACACCGGTTCTTAACGAGCCGGTGTTATTTTTTCCAGATACCCTCTCTGAATAACCCGCTCTTCATCCCGCCGCCTGCTTACGTGAAGTACAACAAGGCGCACGTGCTAACGGATCACCACACGCTTCATTATGATCCGGAACCCGGAATCAGCAGGCATGATCCTTGAGTACTGCGGCTTTCCAGCGCGCGATGGGCGGACTGCGCATCTTCCAGCGCAAACTTCTGGCTATCCGGCACCTCCACTTTGATGGCGCCGCTGGCTATCAACCCGAACAGCTCGCGGCTGGCCTGTTCCAGCTCCTGCCGGTTGGTGATATAGCTGAACAACGAGGGCCGGGTCACATACAGCGACCCTTTCTGATTAAGGATGCCGAGATTGACCCCGGTCACCGGACCAGACGAGTTGCCGAAACTCACCATTAACCCGCGCCGTTTCAGACAGTTCAGCGAGGCTTCCCAGGTGTCTTTACCGACCGAGTCATACACCACCGAGACTTTTTCTTCGTGGGTCAATTCCAGCACCCGCTGGACGATATCTTCCTTGCGATAGTTAATGGTGGCCCAGGCTCCCGCCTGTTTTGCCAGTTCGGCCTTGCTATCAGAACCGACGGTGCCGATAAGCTTCACCCCCAACGCTTTCGCCCACTGGCAGGCGATAAGCCCAACGCCGCCTGCCGCCGCGTGGAACAAAAATATCTCGCCCGGCTTCACTTCATAGGTCTGGCGCAACAGGTAATACACCGTCAGCCCTTTCAGGAAGGACGCCGCCGCCTGCTCAAAGCTGATGTCATCCGGCAACAACGTCACTTTGTCCGCCGGTACGTTATGCCGCTCGCTATACGCGCCCAGCGCAGACTGGGCATACACCACGCGGTCACCCACGTTGAGGTGTTGCACATTAGCCCCGACTTTGACCACCACGCCAGCCGCTTCGGTGCCCAGACCAGAAGGAAACGACGGCGGCGAGTACAGCCCGGAACGAAAGTAGGTATCGATAAAATTCACGCCGATGGCGCGGTTTTCCACCTGAACGTCGTTAAGGCCCGGCTCACGCGGCGTGTAATCCACATACTCCAGCACTCCCGGCCCGCCGTGGTCGCTGAACTGAATACGTTTGGCCATGATGATCTCCTCGCTCTATTCTGGTCATCGGACGATATGTCATTCTGTGTTTAGGATATACAATGCTCCCATCACTTAAGGTAAATCAACCCGTAAAGAACGCGTTTCATGGCAGAAAAAAAACCAACTAAACCGGCAGAATCCCGCGACCGTCAGGTAGAAGGGCTAAAACTTCCGCCCCATTCCATCGAAGCGGAACAGTCGGTGCTAGGGGGGTTGATGCTCGACAACGAGCGTTGGGATAACGTCGCCGAGCGCGTCTCCGCCAACGACTTTTTCAACCGCGCCCACCGGCTGATCTTCAACGAGATGCAGCGCCTGCTGGAAATGAGCAAGCCGATTGACCTGATCACCCTGTCAGAGTCTTTGGAGCAAAAAGGCGAGCTGGAATCCGCCGGCGGGTTCGCCTATCTGGCGGAACTGGCGAAAAACACCCCCAGTGCGGCGAATATCGGCGCGTATGCCGACATCGTGCGTGAACGTGCGGTGGTGCGCGAGATGATCGCCGTCGCCAACGAAATCGCCGATGCGGGCTACGACCCGCAAGGCCGCAGCAGCGAAGAACTGCTGGATCTGGCCGAATCACGCGTGTTTCAGATAGCGGAAAACCGCGCCAGCAAGGATGAAGGCCCCAAAAGTATCGACCGTATTCTGGAAGATACCGTGTCGCGCATCGAACAGCTTTATCAGCGCCCGCATGACGGCGTCACCGGCGTGTCCAGCGGTTATCAGGATCTGGATAAGAAAACCGCCGGTTTGCAGAAATCAGACCTGATTATTGTGGCGGCACGTCCTTCCATGGGGAAAACCACCTTCGCCATGAACCTGTGTGAAAACGCCGCCATGACGCAGGAAAAACCGGTACTGATCTTCAGTCTGGAGATGCCCGGCGAGCAGATCATGATGCGTATGCTGGCCTCGTTGTCGCGCGTCGATCAAACCCGCATTCGTACCGGCCAGCTCGACGACGAGGACTGGGCGCGCATTTCCAGCACCATGGGGTTGCTGCTGGAAAAGCGCAACATGTACATCGACGACTCCTCTGGCCTGACGCCTACCGAAGTGCGCTCCCGCGCCCGCCGGGTATTCCGCGAGCACGACGGGCTGAGCCTGATCATGATCGACTACCTGCAATTGATGCGGGTTCCTTCATTGTCTGACAACCGCACGCTGGAAATCGCTGAAATTTCCCGCTCGCTCAAAGCATTGGCAAAAGAATTGCAAGTACCGGTTATCGCGCTGTCGCAGCTCAACCGTAGTCTGGAACAGCGCGCCGATAAACGTCCGGTCAACTCCGACCTGCGTGAATCCGGCTCCATCGAGCAGGACGCGGACCTGATCATGTTTATCTACCGTGATGAGGTCTATCACGAAAACAGCGATCTGAAAGGCATCGCGGAAATTATTATAGGGAAGCAGCGTAACGGGCCGATTGGTACCGTACGCCTGACCTTTAACGGGCAGTGGTCGCGTTTCGACAATTACGCCGGGCCACAATATGATGATGAATAAATTACGCTGATGAATACATCACGCGGATAACGACATCACCGTCGATGATAAATACATGCACTAAGGACTCAGAATGAAAACGGCAACCGCCGTCATTGATCGTCAGGCTTTGCGTCATAATCTGCAACGTATCCGGAAGATGGCGCCACAAAGCCGGCTGATCGCCATCGTCAAAGCCAACGCTTACGGGCACGGCGCGGTGGAAGCCGCCCACGCCTTTTCCGACGCCGACGGTTATGGCGTTTCCCGTCTCAGCGAAGCACTGGCGCTACGCGCCGCCGGCATCACCAAACCCATCCTGCTGCTGGAAGGCTTTTTTGCCGCCGAGGAGTTGCCGCTGCTGGTCGAACACCAGCTGGAAACCGCCGTGCACTGCGAAGAACAACTGGCGGCGCTGGAACAGGCGCGCCTGACGCACCCGCTGACCGTCTGGATGAAGATCGACACCGGAATGCACCGTCTTGGCGTGCTGCCGGAACACGCCGACGTGTTTTATGCCCGACTGTGCGCCTGCTCCAGCGTAGTGCAACCGGTGAACATCATGAGCCACTTTTGCCGCGCCGATGAACCACAGGCAGACACCACCCAACGCCAGCTCGACTGTTTCGACGCCTTTGTGCAAGGCAAACCGGGTCGCCAGTCCATCGCCGCCTCCGGCGGGATTCTGCTGTGGCCGCAGTCTCATCGTGATCAGATCCGCCCCGGCATTATCCAGTACGGCGTCTCGCCGCTGGCGCAGGGCGATGCCAGCCAATGGCAGCTCAAACCGGCGATGACCCTGACCTCACACCTGATTGCGGTGCGCGAACACCACGCCGGCGAACCCGTGGGATACGGCAGCACCTGGGTTAGCCCACGCGACACCCGCCTCGGCGTGATTGCCATCGGCTACGGCGACGGCTATCCGCGCGACGCCCAAAGCGGCACCCCGGTGTGGATCAATGGCCGCGAAGTCCCGCTGTCTGGCCGGGTCTCGATGGACATGATTACCGTCGATCTGGGACCAGACGCACAGGATAAGGTCGGTGATGAAGTGATTTTGTGGGGTGGCCCACTGCCGGTAGAGAAAATCGCCGCCCACAACGGCACCAGCGCCTATGAGCTGGTTACCCGACTGACCACACGCACCCAGTTGGAGTACATCGGCTAGCCTCCTGGCGCTCATGGCGAAGCATCGCCTCTTCTCATCACGCAAAAAGCCCGAACCCCGGATAATCCGGGGTTCGGGCTTTCTCACTAACCACTGAGCCGTTCAGCGAATAAAAACGCACTCAATAATTAGTTATACAGCTCAGCAACGGCGCGCATCTGGTCATCACCGGTAGCGGAGATGATACGGAAAGATTTGGCGCCAGCGGCATCGGCTTTGGCAGACAACTGAGCCTGCACATCATCCAGATTATAACCGGTGGCGGAAACGGTACCCAGGTCACGGCTCGATGCCGACTGCACTTCAGTCGCCGCCATAGAACCGAAAGAAATAGTAGCCAGAGCGATAGCAGCAACAACAGTTTTGATTGATTTCATGATAAGCCTCTTCACATTATTCGGGTCGGGAAGACGTGATTGCCTTCGATGTGAAGCAGGATAGCGCCGTTAGCAGGCTGTTAAAATCGGGTTAATTTGCCGATTGCACTCAAAAAAATTGAATAAAAAAAGCACCAAAAGATAAGCAAAAACTATCTCATGGTGCACAACAATGGTTCATTATTCCGATATATACGGTAAACCACAAAAATTTACATTACGTTAAACGCATTTAGCCAACTTTTATTCCACTTTACCCAACCAATCAGAAATTATATTCCGATATTCACCGGTCGATTTCGACAGATGCAGCCATTGATCCACATATAACTTCCAGCTCATGTCGTCACGCGGCAACATGTAAGCTTTCTCGCCATACTGCATTGGCGAAGCGGGGTTAACCGCACACAACTGCGGATAACGCTTCTGCTGGTACAACGCCTCCGACGCATCGGTAATCATCACATCCGCCTGCTTATCCACCAGTTGCTGAAAGATGGTCACGTTGTCATGCAACGCCAGATGGGCATTCGGCAAATGGGCGTGAACAAATGCCTCGTTGGTGCCGCCCGCCGGTTCGATGACCCGCACCGACGGCTGATTAATCTGCGCTATTGTCTGGTACTTGTCCTTGTCGTCGCAGCGCACCAGCGGGATCTTGCCATCCACATCCAGCGTGCTGGAGAAGAACGCCTTTTTCTGACGATCTAACGTGACGGAAATCCCGCCCATGGCGATATCGCACTGACCGGACTGAAAATCTGGCATCAGGGTTTTCCAGCTGGTTTTCACCCATTCCACCTTCACGCCCAGGCTTTTCGCCAGCGACTGTGCCATGGCGATATCGATGCCTTCGTAACTGCCATCCGCACGTAGCGAGGTATACGGCTTATAGTCCCCGGTGGTACAGACCTTCAGCACCCTGTGTTCCTGAACCTGATCAAGATGAGACGCCGCGCTGGCGCTACCGGCCAGCCCCAACAACAGAATCAGTGAAAACCGTTTTTTCATGAAAGTTCCTTGCAAAGCTGTCTGACAAACGCGCCACTGTAACATGCCGTTTCAGCGAGTGTCGGTTTTGACCCTTTTTTTTCGACTACGTATAACTTGTTGATTTTTAATCATGATAATCGCAGGTATAAAAAAAGGGTTTCACAGCCCAAAACACAATTTTCCCTTTCAACATCAAGCCATAAGCGATAAATTGCTACAGTGAACTGCCGCGTAGGCAGCTTAGAAAGTAGGCCATCAGGTCAGTTGGCTTCACGGTCGGTGAACTGCCGCGTAGGCAGCTTAGAAACAACACCGGGGTGCGAATATACAGACATTGTTTGTGAACTGCCGCGTAGGCAGCTTAGAAAGCCATCGCGGATCTGACTTCTCTGTCTAAATCGTGAACTGCCGCGTAGGCAGCTTAGAAAAGACAAGCGGCGCATCAGATATCGTCACACACGCAGCAATTATCAGGCCAACCCCAACACCATTTACCAGCAGGGCGTGTTTAAGGTACTTAACAAACTGAATCAGCTAAAAAAAATCCTCAACCTCACGTTTATTGCAGCAATGCGATTATCACGTTGATTTAGTGTGTAAATAGTTCAAAATCTGCACACAACCGACATATTGACGGGTCGCTATGCACTACCATGAACCAGAACAGTGCTGCCGGGCAGCAGAAAAAACACGCTGACCCCATCAGGATGCCAAACAACAAACTTTCGGAAGCCAAAAAAGCTGCTAGTCTGTAGCTTTTGTATTTCTGGGAAAGCAGGGCTATGTACAACATTGATGATTTTGACTTGAAGATCCTCACACTGCTGCAGGCAAATGGACGCCTGACTAATCAGGAGCTCAGCGATCTGGTGGGGCTATCGGCCTCACAGTGTTCTCGTCGTCGCATTGCCCTCGAACAGGCACAACTGATTATGGGGTATCACGCCCGGCTGGCGCCGGATGCCGTCGGGCTGGACCTGATGAGCCTGATAGAAGTACGACTACTCAATCACACCGAGGAGTGCGTAGACAACTTTCACCAGATGCTGGGTGAAGTCGATGCCATTATTGATGCCTACAAAACCACTGGCGACGCAGATTACATGCTCAAAGTCGCGGTGGCGGACCTGCACGGCCTGAGCGAGTTAATCAGCGAGATTCTGGCGCGTAACAAAAGCGTGGCGCACCTGAAAACCTCGGTGGTGCTCAACCGCCTGAAAGAGAATGGGTTAATGGTCTCAACGGTTTCCGCGCTCTGATTTGGTGCAGGCATTGCTTCATGATGGTGCGGGTCACATCATTCCCGCACAAATCGATGCCAGCACGCACAAGATATACACAAATAAAAAGTTAAATACACGATACGTGTAAATAAATTCATTTAGCTCTTTCAATAAGTTAACGTTATTCCTGCGTAAAAAAACGGCAACTCGCCACATCAGCCGTGCCAGATGGTGTGCTTTTTGCTTGAAAAGACAGGTATTCCTTCTTTTATCAGGCACGTTTTCATGGATAACGTCATTACACCACAACCCGTTTCACACACGCTGCTGGAAGACATTCTGGCGCTACTTATCGGCACCCTGATGGTGTCTTTCGGGGTGATTTTGCTGCGTCAGGCCGGCGCGCTGACCGGCGGCACCGCCGGAATGGCATTTTTGCTGCACTACGCCACCCGCCTCTCGTTTGGTACCGCATTCTTTTTGCTGAATCTGCCATTTTATTACCTCGCCATTCGGCGCATGGGCTGGCAGTTCACCATCAAAACCTTCTGCGCGGTGGCGCTGGTGTCGCTGTTTTCCGACCTGCACCCGTTATTCATTCACTTTGACCACCTGCAACCGATTTACGCCACGCTGTTTGGCAACCTGATTATGGGGCTGGGGTTTATCGTACTGTTCCGCCACCGCGCCAGCCTGGGCGGGATGAATATTCTGGCGCTCTATTTACAAGATAAAAGCGGAATCCGCGCCGGAAAATTCATGATGGCGGTAGATGTGACCATTGTACTGGCTTCCCTGTTCGTGGTAAGCATACCGATGCTGATCGCCTCGGTGCTGGGTGCAGCGGCGCTGAATCTGATTATCGCCATGAATCATCGCCCTGGCCGCTATACCGCCTAGCGAACAGCCTGATTTTTTATACCTGAGGAGAGTGACCAACCGTGTTCCAAAATGTCGATGCCTACGCTGGCGACCCTATCCTGTCCCTGATGGAGAAATTCAAGCAGGACCCCCGTACTGATAAAGTGAACCTCAGCATCGGGTTGTATTACGACGGCCAGGGCGTTATTCCTCAGTTACACGCGGTCAATGCCGCAGAAAGCCAGATGCAGGACGAAGCGCAGCAGGCATCGGTCTACCTGCCGATGGAAGGTCTGGCCGCTTACCGCAGCGCCGTACAGACGCTGCTGTTCGGCGAGCACCACCCGGCGCTTAGCGCGCAGCGTGTCGCCACCATCCAGACGCTGGGCGGCTCCGGCGCGCTGAAAGTGGGGGCCGATTTCCTCAAACGTTATTTTCCGGATTCCGAAGTCTGGGTCAGTGACCCGACCTGGGAAAACCATATCGCCATTTTCTCCGGCGCCGGTTTTCAGGTGCATACCTACCCGTACTTTGACGCCGACACGCTGGGCGTGAACGTGGAAAGGATGATAGGCGCACTGAAACAGCTGCCGCCGCGCAGCATCGTGCTGCTGCACCCCTGCTGCCACAACCCGACCGGTTCAGACCTGACCCACGCCGAGTGGGACCGCGTGATCGACGTGTTGATCAAAGGCGAGCTGGTGCCGTTTCTGGATATCGCCTATCAGGGCTTTGGCGGCGGCATGGACGACGATGCCTACGCCATCCGCGCTATCGCCAGCGCCGGCTTGCCTGCGCTGGTCAGCAACTCGTTTTCCAAAATCTTCTCGCTGTATGGCGAGCGCGTTGGCGGGTTGTCTGTAGTCTGTGAAGATCAGGACGCGGCCAGTCGCGTACTCGGTCAGTTGAAAGCCACCGTGCGCCGCAACTACTCCAGCCCGCCGAACTTCGGCGCACAGGTGGTATCGCGCGTACTGAACGACAGCACGCTCAACGCCAACTGGCACGCAGAAGTGGAAGCAATGCGCCTGCGTATTCTGGAAATGCGCCAGACGCTGGTGAACGAACTGAAAAAAGCGCTGCCGGAGCGCAACTTTGACTACCTGCTGACCCAGCGCGGCATGTTCAGCTACACCGGCTTTAGCGCCGCACAGGTAGACCGCCTGCGCGAAGAATTCGGCGTATATCTTATCGCCAGTGGCCGTATCTGCATCGCCGGGTTAAATCATCACAACGTACAGCGCGTGGCGGCGGCTTTCGCTGCCGTACAGTAAGTTATTCCTTTCACTTTTTTACGCCCCTTTTCCTCCAGCCGGTAACGGTTGGGGGATTTTTTTCCTTGCAGGAAACGGCTATGCCCGCCGGGGATGGGCTGTTGGCAAACAGCGGGGGTTGCTGGCGAATATGCCTGTCGAATGTATGCAAGGGCGGTGGATGGTTTCGTGCGGGATAAACCGTGTCGCTTCTTTGCCACATCATCGCACGCACGACAAGGAGAGGTGCAAGCGCCACCTCTCCTTGACCTCTGGCTTGATGGCTAAACTACGCCGCTGACGCGGTGCCTTCGGCGTTCGCCTTCGCTGTTCGGACCGCCCATTACGCGTTCCTTACGCGGAATGGGCTTGCACGGCATCCATGCCGTGCATCCGGCGAAGTCGCCCACCTCAGCGTAGTTTTAACGCCAGTAAACCCGTCAACCTCTGCCTGTACGGCAGTGAACCCAAAGGGCCGGAACAGAGCCGCTTTAATGATTTTCTAAGCTGCCTGTGCGGCAGTGAACGGCGAAGCTACGCGCCAAAACGATTGATTTTTTTTCTAAGCTGCCTGTGCGGCAGTGAACATCTTGTCCGATGCGGTGAGCGCTGCTTTGCTTTTCTAAGCTGCCTGTGCGGCAGTGAACCCACCCAATAGACACAATCAACGTGCGAGAGTTTTCTAAGCTGCCTGTGCGGCAGTGAACAATCAATCGCTCTTTTGAATTCGATGCCAACTTTTCTAAGCTGCCTGTGCGGCAGTGAACGATCTGCGACGCCTTCAATTTTGCCTCAGCGATTTCTAAGCTGCCTGTGCGGCAGTGAACATCTTGTCCGATGCGGTGAGCGCTGCTTTGCTTTTCTAAGCTGCCTGTGCGGCAGTGAACAATCAATCGCTCTTTTGAATTCGATGCCAACTTTTCTAAGCTGCCTGTGCGGCAGTGAACTGTAGCAAATAATTGCTTATTGCCTGATTGTTAAAGAAAAACCGCCGTTTTTCCGGGAAAACCCTTTTTTCTGGCGGCCAGATTGCGGTATTAAAAATCAATACGTTACAACTGGCCGCAAAAAAAGGGTCAAAACCACGGGATGGTGGCGGTCGCGCTTAAGCCGTAGCTGGAGAAGGTACCGGCGACCGGTTTGTCCTGCAGCGGGCCGTGCTCGACAAACAGTAAAAACGTTTGTCCGCTGGAAAGGCTACGCAGCGGCAGATACGGCAGCGAGGTGCGTTTTTCCACCGCGTAGGGAATGCGGGTGGCGGCTTCGTCCGCAGTCATCCGGCCTTTGCTCACCGCCCGGCGGCGCAGGCGCTCGGCGTTGCTTTTCACCTGCACCCGCCGCACGGTGCGGTACTGCGCACCAGTTGGCACCGGTAATACATTGGTGATGGTGCTATAGTCGCGCAGCCCTGTGCGCCAGCCGGTTTGTTCCAGTGCCGTCAGCGCCTGCACGCTACCGTGCAACCGCAGCCGTTCCCCCAGCGTTTTGCTCACATCCGGAAAGCTCACACCGATGGCGCCTGTCGCCTGCTGCCCCAACGCCCGGTGCAGCTTAGCGAACAGCGCGCTTAGCAACTGCACCGCGCTGAACTCCAGGTCGGGCAACACCCGAATCTCGATATAGTGATCCATAGGGTTACTCGCCTTTTTCGCCAAACACCCCGCCGCGAATCAGTGTGGCGATCACGTAGTGCTGCTGCGCCACGTCTGGCACGTTGCCCTTGATCACCCAGTTATCCAGCAGGGTGTAAAAATCCATCTTATCTTTCGGCTGGCGATACGCACGGCCACGGCTGGTGACAGAACCATAGGGTTCAACCGCAATCGGCCCGGTTTCTGCCGCTTCCGGGTGCCAGTCATCCACCGTGCGCAGCGCATTGCCGATTTTCTGGGAGTGCATCGCCGCCACACCGTTAACCTGATACAGAATTTTGCTCTTGCCGTTGCGGGCGCGCTCATCCAGCACCAGTTCCTGCGAAGGGAACACCTCCTGCCCGTTGCCCAGTTTCACCTGCGCTTCCACACGGAAAAACGCCGAATCGCTGCCCGCCAGCGCCTGCTCAATCACCGCAGCCAGCTCAGCCAATGCGCCTGAAGGTTGGCTAAACTGGCGCAGCGAGTAGTCTTCGCCGTTAAATGCCCAGCGCTTATCGTTGTGCGGTTGCGTCACCACCACCTGCACCGCTTCTGCGCCGATACGGTTGCGCCACAAAAAACGACCACTGGCGATGTTCTCAGCGTAACGTGCTGCCAGCACGCCAAAGCCCGGCTCGCGGGCGTAACCGTTAATCAGTTCCGTCAGCGCCTGCTGATAATCCTGACTGTTACAGACCGACGGCAGCGCCAGATTACCCAGCACCCGTAGGGTGAAAGCTACTTTCAGCGTGTCGGCATCAAACGGCAGCGCTGCTACATCTACCGTTTGCAGGTTGGGTTTTTGAATTTCGGCATCCAGTTTAGCCGGGTCACTGCTGATGGCGTTTTTTAACCGGTTGGAGATGGTGCCGCGTACCGATTTTTCCTGAATCACCACTGGCTTCCAGTTCTCCTGCTGCCAGTTACCCGCCAGCATCAGCGCATCGGAGTTCGCCAGTTTGCGCTCAAACGCCAGTACCGATGCGGTTTTCAAGGGGGTTGCTGCTTTTGCCATGGTTTCAATCCTTGTCTCAGTAGTTGAATTCAAGTTCTGGATAATCATCATCTGCCGTGCCGTCTGCGTCGTTGACGGTTTGCAGACAACGGTAGGTGTGGTGTTGATTGTCGTGTTGATAGTGGTAACGCCAAAAGAGGCGGTTGATGTCGTCAATGCGGTGTGCGCCGCGCCATTCGCCAATGCCGTAAATCGCTTCGGCAAAACAGAAATGAGTGGACGGGTCGCGGGTTTTCGCCACCTCGCCGGGGGCGTACAGCGGCGAAATGGCGCGGTAGCCAGTCATCAGCGGCACCAGATAGCCGCCTTGCGGTTTCGGCAGTGGCTGCCAGCTCACCACATCATCAGAAGATCGCACCGCCTGGAATTTCAGGGCAGCGAAATCGAGCCAGGCGTCCAGCATGTCCGCCTGTGCATCAGCCTGTTGCCGGGTGTCAAGATGCGACGATAACAGCGCCGTGCGGTCCAGCAACACAAAGCCCGGCAGTAAACGACGCATCAGGCTGCGGGTCTTGCCCTCATCGGCAGGCATGTCATGGAAGCTCACCTGTTCGATATCCACAATCAGCCCACCCGCCAGCCGCTGCTGTTGTGCCTGTTGCCGCACCTGCTGGCGAAGCGCCTCGCGCCCGTCTTCACCGGGCAACATGCCGTGGCATTCGATAAGCAGCGACACGGTGAGGTGCATTCGCCCCTCTTCATTAAAGGAGGCGGTAGTGGCTTCTTTAGTCAGCGGGTTACGCGTCAGCGCAAAGCTGCGGTTCCAGCCGTTGCCGTAAGCGTGAACCTGATGCTGATGGCACACCACGCCGCAGCCTTCCAGCCTCAAACCGTGGGATGCCTGCAACTGGCGCGACAACGCATGGGTAAAGCCGAGAAAATGGCTGATGGCGGGAAAGCCGTAGGTGTGCCCGGCAATGGCGCTGGCGTTTTCCACCACAATACGCCGCAGAATCATCAGGCTGCTCATGCCAGTTCCTCCTTCAGCGTCCGCTCAGTTTCCCGCAGGCGCTGCTTAAACAGCGCGGCGGTTGACCACTCGCGGCGCTCCACCTCGCCGAAAATCAGTTTTTCATGCTGCAATCGCGCATTCAGCCACAGGCCAAACTCGCGAGCGACCTGTTCCTTCCAGTCCCCCCCTTCGCGTGCATAGCAGAAAGCGTCATCCTGCCGACAGCGAAATGGGTCAAGCCACAGTTGCAGAGGAATATTCAGGCGGGAATCCTTGCTCCAGCCTGCCGGGCGCAGGTTTTGCACCGTGGCGACATAACCAAACAAGGTATCGATCAACTGGTCGAGGTAGCGCCGACGCTGATTGCGAATATCGCGGTTGTTGTCCACGTCTTTGACGCTGAGCAGGAATTGCCGCATATCACGGCGATCGGCATAGGTCAGTGCATCCACCTCGCCTCGTTCACGAAAGATGGTGTCATGATCAAGCGGCGGTTTATCCTGACTGCGCCACTGTGGCGGCGCACAGCTGAGCAGATAGGAGCGACCATTACGTTTGACATTTAGGGCAGAGACATTTTGCTGGTTACCACCTCCCATATTTTGCACTGCAATACCGGGGTAGCTGACATCAACCTCATCGTGCCAGCGCTTCTCATACCGGGCCTTGCGAATAGCTTTAGCCTGCTCGCCAAAGCGCACCGCGTTCAGGCGTTGGTCCAGCGCCTGCGACAGTGAAGAGGAATAAAGCGGACTGAGTAAGTGGTATTCGCCGTCACCCACCGGAAAATAGATCTGCTTTGCCAGCTTGTGGGAACTGGGTTGCTTATCACTTAACACCTGCCCGAACCCGGCCAGCCACTGTGTAAGCTGCTCTGCGTTTTCCGCCAGCGCTTCCAGTGCGCGGTGGTCACCGCGCTGTAACGCCGCCACCAGCGAATCACCCTGATGCTCTTCGGTCAAGAATGTTGCAATACCAAGAACCGCCGCCGTATCAACCGCAGTATCTAAAACTGGGTGACTTAATGATGCCGTGGATAAAAAAGGTAGCGATAGATCCTTGAACAAATCTAATCGACTACTTCCTTTTGCTGAACTGTGGGTAAATTTCAAAACATGCGTTGCTCGTTTTATTTGGTTCGCTTTAGAGGCGGCATCCGTCAACCAAGTACGTACCTCGTAAGCATGTTCTATCTTGCGCCGCTTCTGCGCCAACGTTAACTCCGCTGCGGCCAGCGCCTCACCGCTTAACGCCGCTCGTTGTTTGTCGGCGGCTTTATCGAAGGCATCCAGCTTGGCCTGCTTTCGGGTTTCGATATAACTGACAATAAACTGCGTTAATTCACTCTCTTCCATGCCTCCTCCTGTCATCATGATTTTTCTCCAAACACCCCCAACAGCGGATGCCAGCACCACGCCAGGTTATCTCGCGTGCTAAGGCTGATTTCACCAAAGCGGTCGCTGACTCTGGCTAACTCCCACTGTTTTTCCTCCGCCAGTTGCAGGTAAAGCGCGGTGTAATCCATATCTACCCACTGGCTGACGCCATCGGCCATGGCCTGTTGCACGGTTCGGATCACATCGACGTCTTTCCAGCCGCTCGGCCCGTCGTCCTGCACCATAAAGCACGGTTTTTCGCCCTCCTCTTCCAGCCGCAGCCAGTAGCGCTGCTGCGGGTCTGAGCGGCGAAACGGCGTACGGCGCTGTAGTTCGCCGTTCCAGTGCAACGACTCGCGCCACCACAGTACGGCTGTCGCCTGTGAAAGCGGTGCGTTTTTCGGCCCAAACAGTTTTGTTGCCAGCGCCGCATGTTCCAGCGAAATCAACGTGAATGGTTTTTTCAGTACCGGTGGCTGTTGAATTCGCGGCGCAGCGCTGATGTGCTGGTAGTCCTCCGGTTTCAGCAGTTCCCGCAGGTCGTGGCTGGCGAGGGTGAAGCCGTGCTCCGACTCAAAACCGGGGCGAAGAAACACCAGCTTTTCGCCTTTCAGCGCCCGCACGTTATGGCTTAGCAGATAAAAGTTGGGTGAGGCTGGCACATTCTCGTCACGCTGGCGGTGGCGCAGAATACGCCCGGCCAACTGAATAAAAGAACGCATCGAGCTGGGTTCGGCGATGGCCCAGTCATAATCGTGGTCCCGGCCCACTTCCGCCACCGAGGTTGCCAGCACCACAAACAGGTGATTCTGCTGCGGCTGCTGTGCGATGGCATCACGAATTTCCGCCACCTGCCACAGTGCCTGCGGGTCTTTACGCATCAGTGCCGCATCCAGCCGCGCTTCGATGTGGGAGCGCATCGCCAGCGGATGCTGGCTGTGATAGACGCAATAATGCACGCAGTAATCCGGCGGGGAAGGCATCTCCATCAGCGCACGCGCCACCGCCACCAGCGGGTTGATGTTCGCCATGCGAATCAACCCCAGCGACACGGTTTTGCCGCCGGAATGCGTCTGGTGATGGTGCTGATGCAGCGCAAACAACCGTTGGTGCAGGGTGTGCGCCACCGCCTGGCACACCGCGCTCGCCTCTTGCGTCGGACTTGCCACCGGTTCAATCTCCGCCCAGCGCAGCCGCTGCTCCTGCTGTTGCAGCTTGTCGATACGCCCGGTGACAAACGCCTGATGCTGATCGGCAAAAGCGCGGGTATCGGCTATCGTCTGGCACTGGCTGTCGAATTCATCAAACCAGCCGCAGCAAATACTCAACGGCGTACCCGGCTCACCGTAAGCCTGCTGCCAGGCTTCGCGCCCTTTCAGGTAGGCTTCGAACAGTGCGCGGATCAACGCCGGTGGCAGCGTGGCGGATGACAGTAATACCCGTGAACCGAGCATCCCCGCCCAGTTCACCAGCCGACACAGCGCAGGCAGGTCTTCCAGCCCAAAATCGTCCGGCTCGTCCAGCACCAGATCAGAGGTCAGCAGCCGCAGCATCGGCGCAATCTGGTGGCCGCCGCGCAGGCTTTCGGTCGCGGGCATCAGGTGGTCGATAGTGGTGACCAGCACCGGCGCACTCAGCAGTTGATGCAGCGTCGGCGATTTTTCCAGCCAGGTTTTCAGCCGCCCGTCATCCAGCGAGCCGTCGTAACTGACGTACTGATGCTCGCTAAACAGCGACTCAGCCGATTCGCTGCCGGTTTGCGCCGCACGCGTTTCCTGCTGGCGTAGCTCATGCAGTTCCTGTACCGCTTGCGAGCCTATCAACACCGCCAGGTCGTCTTCATCCAGCGTCAGGCGCTGGCGCAGGGCATCGCCGGTTTGCAGCGTCAGGGTGCGCAGGCCAAGTGCCACCGAAAAGCGACACCCGGCAGATTCCTCTGCCAGCGCGTACATGATGCGGGCATTCGCCAGCGTCTTGCCGCGCCCGGTAGAGGCCATGTTGACGCCAAAAAAACCGTGGCGGGCCGCCTGCTCACGTATCGCACAGACCTGATCAAACGCCCGGTCCTGCCAGCGGAAACGCGCATCGGTGCTGCGCTGGCGAAAGCCTTTGTGGCGGGTGATGGCCGGCAGCGTGTCGCACAGGTGCGGCAGGCTACGGCCCAGCAGCAGCGCATTCTGCGCCACGCCGACGCAGTGCTCGTCCAGTTGTTGTTTGAGCTTGCCAGTTTTCCGATCAGTATTGGCCCACACCGTAAAGCGCGGGTCTTGCCAGCCGGAGGTGGCATCGGAAGAGGAGTAGTAGTGATCTGCCAGCATCAGCGCCAGCCGTGCCAGATGCACCGTCAGCCGTTGGTCCAGTTGGCCGAAGGTCATCAGCGAGGGTAACTTCAGCGCACGGGCGGCGAATTTGCGCGCCTTTTCACACCAGACGCGGCTTTGCAACGGCGTGCCGTGCGGGAACTGCCACACCTGTTGCCATTCCTGCGCGCTGATATCCGGGCGCAGGTGATTAACCGCATTCCAGTTGGGCGACACCTGCGTGGTCAGCCATTCATCAATATAGGCGAGATCAGGGCTGGGATTGCCACTCTTATCATCCCAAAACATCGGCAAGCGGTGGTGCGAGACAATCAGCCAGCCCACCACCTGCGCCAGCGGCGGCAGGCTGTTAAACGGCGAGGGTTTGGGTATTTTCACATCCTGCTGCAAGCGTGCCAGCAACGCCGCTTCATCCTCCGCGCTGACGGTGGCCAGCGCCGTCAGCCAGCCGGTATCGTCCCGCTCACCGACAAACGCCTGAAACAGCCGCAGCGACACCCACTCGTGGCGAAGCGGCTGGCTGCGCGGCCCCTTGCCCCGCAACCCGGCCTGAAACAGCGCATTGGCCTTGCCGATGTCGTGAAACAGCCCGGCAATCGCCGCCAGCAGGCTGAAGGCTTCGGCGCTGTGCCACGGGTTTTCGTCGTGGCGGCGCAGAATATCGCGCTCGGTACGGTTGGTCGGCACGCTGCCTTGCGGGTTGAAACGCCGCAGATTGCCGACAATCCACAACAGCTCGGTGTGATTGGCGCTGCGAATCCAGTGGCAGGCCACGGCAGTGTTGCGCCGCGCGGTTTTACGCAGCAACTGGCGCAGCGTTTTTAACCCCTCTTCGGTAATGGCGGTCTGCCAGGTGCGCTCCCCTTTGCGCTCGGCGAACTGATCCAGAACCCGGCGGGTTTCCACCAGCGCTCGCTTATTGCATTCGGAAATCAGCAGGATGTTCATTGCGCCCCCTGACTCCTGCTTTTCGCCACCTGGCTTAATTGCTGCGCCACCTGTTGCAGGCTCTCTATCATCACATCCAGCGCCCCGGCCTGACGAAACGCCGTCAGGCAACGCTGGCGAAAGTCCTGCTCGTCTTCCCCTTCCATGGCGGCGATAAACGCCTGCGGCAGAATCAGCGCGTCTTTGATCAGGTCCGCCACATCGAACACCAGCCCGCCGCGCCGGGTTTTGCCATGCAGCACCGCCAGCCCGTGCGGCAGGCCCAGCACCCACAACGCCACCGCCGCTAACCCATAAGCCAGATAATTACCGTGGTCGAGAAAACGGTTCGCCAGATCGGTGCCGCCGCCGCGTTTGGCGCGGGTAAACTCGCCGTAGCTCACCGCGTTGGCCGCCAGCCGGTACAGCGCTTTGGTCATCATCGCTTCCTGCACCAGCCATCGTTACTGGTGCGGCACGCCGTCAGCCCCTGCTGATAGCGGTTAAGCAGCGCATCCACATGTTCGGGTTTGATGGCGAAACGCGACTCACGCTCCAGCCGTCCGCCCAGCCAGTGCTGGCGGATCTGGCCGATACGCACCTGCTGAAAGGCAATCGCCGCCGCCAGCCGCTGTTCTTCGTTAAACCAGAAGCTGACCCAATCCTGCAAATACTCAGTAGGGCGGTATTCACTCTGCGGCGACAGCCATGACACCGCCACTTCGGCTTCATTGGCAGCGAACAGCGGCGTTCCCCCGCCGCCACAAAACCCGACCATCACCCCGGCACGGGCAAATTCCCGCATCGCCGCCTGCGTCACCGAGGTACCGGTGCCGAGCATCACCACGCTGGTATTGGCAATCGGGATATTCCAGTACAACGACTGATTCCCTTCTTCGGTGACATATTCCACCCGCCCACCATTGACCAAAATACGGCAATGCTGGAGGTAATAAATATTGGCGCGTTTGGAATGCAGAATGGTTTTTAAATCCGACGGGCTGAATACGTTATCCATAAAACGGTTTCTCTGTCGTAGTGATAAAGCAGCACCACCCGCGTAATAAAACGCAGGCTAATAATTAATTGGAAAACACGTAATGCACTGGAAAGTAACGAGAATTAGCCTAGCACAGCCAAAACGAGAAAGTGAATGACGGCCAAAATACTTTTCGTATTTTCATACCCTTTTTTTCAGGCGTCTTTTTCGATATTGAAAAATCAACAAGTTACCGACAACCGAAAAAAAAGGGTCTGAGGGCAAAAATCGCCAATTGCGAGTCAGAATACAAAGAGTTAGAGTCAACGGGCTACAGTTCACTGCCGAGTAGGCAGCTTAGAAAGAGAAGCGTGCCGGAAATCTTGCGACGCACTTGTTCACTGCCGAGTAGGCAGCTTAGAAAAGTATACCGTACGGTGCAAACCTCACGTTTTCGTTCACTGCCGAGTAGGCAGCTTAGAAAGGGTGAAGTTACCCCCGCTGACATAGTGCGATGTTCACTGCCGAGTAGGCAGCTTAGAAATTCCCCTGCTGCGCTTTAGCTTCAGGAAAGGTGTTCACTGCCGAGTAGGCAGCTTAGAAAAAACTGTCTCAAATCCCGTGGGATAAGTTGATGTTCACTGCCGAGTAGGCAGCTTAGAAATGTCACTCTCTCTCAACGGGCGAGCCTCGCAGGTTCACTGCCGAGTAGGCAGCTTAGAAAGCCTCTCCACTCGTTGCACAGCCGATGCATCCGTTCACTGCCGAGTAGGCAGCTTAGAAAGACAGCAAAGATGATGACAGCCTGCTTTAACCGTTCACTGCCGAGTAGGCAGCTTAGAAACAGCCGGAAATAACTGGATAACGCCGAGCGAGGTTCACTGCCGAGTAGGCAGCTTAGAAATGTTCGCGGTAGTCAACCGGCGCAGCCAGATCGTTCACTGCCGAGTAGGCAGCTTAGAAAACAGTTCTGGCGATTAAGGGGATTAAATTAGATTTTCACTGCCGTACAAGCGGTGGTTGACGGGTTTACTGGCGTTAAAACTACGCTGAGGTGGGCGACTTCGCCGGATGAGCGGCATGGATGCCGCGAAAGCCTGTGCCGCTCCGGGAGAGCGTCACAGGCGGTCCGAATAGCGAAGGCGAACGCCGAAGGCACCGCGTTAGCGGCGTAGTTTAGCCACCCAGCCAGAGGTCAAGGAGAGGTGGCGATTGCACCTCTCCTTGTCGTGCGTGCGATGATGTGGCAAAGAAGCGACTCGGTTTATCCCGCACGAAACTCTTCACGCTTTCAGGCACGCCTTCGGTGTCGGCGTGATGCGGTTAATCACGCACGAAACCCTTCACCACACTACCCTATACACTACGCCCTTAATCCAACAGCGCTTTCCCCGCTTCAGGGATATTCTGTCAGAACGATGTCCAATCATCATGGCTGGAGGCAGTAGCGGCGGCACGTTTTTCGGCTACAGCCGGGCGAACCGGCAACGCCGCGGGGGATAACGCCGCCGCAGGCCGACGGGTGGGCGGCGTTGCTGCCTTGCCGCCTTGCGACGACAGGCGGAATGCGCTCACCGCTTCAGCCAGCAGCGATGCCTGAGACTGCAACGACAGCGCAGCGGAAGCCGACTCTTCCACCAGCGCCGCATTCTGCTGGGTGGTGGTGTCGATTTGCCCGACCGCAATGTTGAGCTGACTGATGCCATCACTCTGCTCATGACTGGCCTGCGAGATCTCGTTGATGATGCCATGCACATCGTTAACGTGGCTGGTCAGGTCATTCATGGTGGATTCAGCGTTATCCACCAGATCCATCCCTTCCTGAATCTTGTCTACCGAATCATCGATCAGTTCTTTTATCTCTTTCGCTGCCGTAGCACTGCGTTGCGCCAGCGAGCGAACCTCGCCCGCCACTACCGCGAAACCGCGCCCTTGCTCGCCGGCACGTGCGGCTTCCACCGCCGCATTGAGCGCCAGAATATTGGTCTGGAACGCAATACCGTCGATCACGCCGATAATTTCAGCCATACGCATCGACGCTTCACGAATGCCCCGCATCTTATGGGTGACGGACAGCATCACTTCACCGCTGCGATTCGCGGCTGACGATGCCTGATTCGCAATCGACGTCGCCTGCTGGGTGTTGTCGGCGGTGTTTTTGATGGTCGAGGCCAGCTCTTCCATGGAGGCCGCCGTCTGCTCCAGCGAGCTGGCCTGTTCTTCGGTGCGGGAAGAGAGATCCTGATTACCCGCAGCAATTTGCGAAGCAGCGCTAGAGATAGCCTCCGCACCATCGCGCACCTGGCTGACAATCTGCCGCAGACTGGCATTCATGTGATCCAACGCCTGCAACAGCAACCCGGTTTCATCTTTACGGTTGGAGGAAATGTGTGAGGAAAGGTCGCCTTGCGATACACGGTCTGCCATCGCCAGCGCCTGCTGAATCGGCTGGGTGACACTGCGGGTAATCGCCATCGCCACCCAGATACTGAGCAACACACCAGCACCCAGAATCGTTAGCAGAATCAGCCGGATGTTGAGGTAAGTGGACGACATGGTATCAATGGTGCCTAACATGGCTTTGTTATGGTAATCCACCAACCGGCGCACCGCATTACGGTACTCGCGCTGAGTCGGGTCAAGATGCTGATTAAATTCATCAAACGCCGCTTCCCGGTTGTGGTTTTTTACCAGCTCGCCGACTTTTAGCCCCGATGCCAGAAACTGAGCGCGAATACGCTGTATATCGCTGATCAACTCCTGACTCTTCGCATCCTGAGATTCATTAGCATGTTTTACCAATGCATCCATCAGCCGGGTAATGTCTTTTGAGAGCAGGGGAATCTGGTCGGATATCGCCTTGATACGGTCATCGCCCGACACCAACATTAACTGCTGAGAAATTCGGACGGCTTCATTCACATCTTCTATCAGCGCGTTGGCATTAACAGTTTGAGGATAAATATCCTGCACAATGTCACGCGCGTTATCATGAAAACTTGACAACTTTGCTATTGATAATATACCCACACAGACCAACATAATAGCCAGCACGGCAAAACCAGCCCCCAGCCGATACCCTATTCGCCAATCAGATAAACGCATATTCAGTTCCTCACTCCTTTATTAAGAACACAATGCAACAAAGATGATTCTCAAGGGCAACGCACAGAGCTATGGCTAAAACAGACATCTCATCCGTTACAGTCATTGATCGTGATAAGGGAAAAACAACAGCCAGACAAATAGTTCAACCAGCCATCATAATGAAATGTTTCTCGTTCCCATTCCTGGCGACAAAAATCATTTCTTTTCCACAGTGGGTAAAACAAAAACATTAAAAAAGAGGTGTAAAACGTAGTGCAGACTAAGACCAGACTCAACGTCATCTGTTCCAGCAACCATTTAATATCCCCTGGCTTGACCCAGAGCTGCTATCGGCTGTTGTCTATAAACCTTTATATCGGGATCGGCAAAAACACTCAAAAATTAACCAGATATGGGGAAATATTATCGTTTAATTGTTATTGATCAAAAATAACAACATAAATCACTTACATTTTGTATGGTTAATAACAAGAAATCTACAGGCGGGCATCCGTCGTGCATGAGAAACAGCCCCAGTGATGAGCCGCCTCGGTTAAGAAAGAAAGGGAATAACATGAGGTTTTATCAAGGAGTCAGTAAATCGCCTGACCCTGTATGGGCAACCCCGTGAAAGAGGCACACAGAGGCTGCACATCACGATAAAACCGCCCTTCCGGCTACCATAATGGGTAAACCGCGCAAAAAAATAGCAACAGCATATTGATTAACAATTGCTCGAATAGATGATAATTATTCTTATAGGTTACTTTCTAATTTATACTTATAACGCTTATTAGAACACAGTTTCTTTTTTTCTTTTCGTTCCAACTAATCGTTCCAACTAAAAAATTCCTTTACCGTCTGTTGACACTATTTTAAACCTTGACTAATACTTAAATACTAAGGTCAAACAGGTGTTTTTTCTTCACCTTAACCTTAAATGGGGAATAGATAAGTTGCATATCGTTAGCAACTAAAAATGATAATAATCCGGTAACTATAACTACATGCGAACAAAAAAACTGCCACAAATAAATCTATTGCATTTAATTTTATTTATTTCCCTTACCAGTATGTTTGTTACATTACTGAATAGCTATTTCACTTTTTATCACGTGCAAAAAAAACTGCTTATTGAACAGGCAACAAAAGTGAACTCAAGTTATTCATACAAATTATCTGCAACTGTAGATAATTTTTTCTCTACGTCAGAAGAACAACTGTCTTACAGCGCGAGACTTATCGCCAGCCATATGAAGTCAGGAAATCTTGGCGCCCTGCAAGCCGAGTTGCAACGCATTCATCGGTTAAGCCATGCCTTTAACTCGATGGTGGTGGTAGCGGGAAATAGCCAGATTATCGCCGCCTCGCCAACATCGCTTAATTTGACCGGCATCACCCTGACCTCCAGTCAGCATTTCAGCAGGCTGAAAGAAAGACGATTTTCTATCAGCCCACCCTATACCTCCCTGAACGGCAATTATATTATTTTTATTTCACAACCTATTGTGGATAATTTAGGCAATTATCTCGGTTATATCGGTGGTTCCCTTTATCTGAATAGCCAGCGGGTTCTGAATGAGTTTATGAATACGCAATTCAGCAATGACAGTTTTAATACTTATGTGATTGATAAAGAAGGCACCATCATTTATCACCACGACATTACCCAAATTGGCGCTAAATTTAACGATTCACATGCCCTGTCCACGATTAGCAGTCAGAATAAAGGCAGTTTTATGATGCCGGATGAACAGGGTATCCCTTCACCGGCTTCATTTATTCGCACACAAAAATCAGACTGGATTATCATCACTCAGCAGTCATTTCACTCCATTGAAGAAGCGCTGAATGACGTGATGCTCAATGTGCTCAGACAGGGTACGCCGCCAGGCATCCTCACGCTGCTGGCGATAAGCCTGCTGGCCTATTACATTGCCAAACCGCTACGCCGACTGGCGAAATCAGCCAGCAGCATGGAACAGCTCGGTGTGATAAACAAAATCCGCGCGGTCAAAGCCTGGTATCAGGAAGTCGAACAGTTAAAACGGGTATTGCTGATAGGTACGGTGCTGTTGCATAAACGTATTGGCCGCCTTAGCTCGGAAGCCCATACCGACCCGCTTTCCGGTATGCTGAACCGCCGCGGTATGCTGGAAAGCATGGAGGAGATCCGTGGCGAATATAAAAAAGTCTCCGTGATCGCCATTGATATCGATCACTTCAAAGCGATTAACGACTCTTTTGGTCATGACGTTGGTGATGAGGTCATTCGTAAACTGAGCCAACAGATCCGCAAAAACTACCGTAAAACCGATCTGATCTGCCGCATTGGCGGTGAAGAATTTCTGATTCTGCTGCCGGGTGCCGACATTACCGTCGCCACAGTAATCGCCGAACGACTGCGCAATAATGTCGCCAACACGGTCTATATACCAGGTTCGCATCACCATCAGGTCACTATTTCAATTGGCGTGACCACCTTTAACCCACAGGAAGCAGCGCTGGATATCGCCATTAAAACGGCGGATAAGGCGCTGTACAAAGCCAAAAACAGCGGACGTAATCAGGTGGTAGTGGAATATCTCTCTGAAGATATGTCACTGGCACAACATTAACAACCGGTCCGGTATGCTCAATCGCAGCATACCGCCGGTAGTCATACCTGAAAACAAGGTTACTCAACGCCGCCTCTCCTTGACCACTGGCTTGATAGCTAAACTGTGCCGCTGGCGCGGTGCCTTCGGCAAGCGTCTTCGCTGTTCGGGCCGCCCGTGACGTGCTCCCAGCACGGCACGGGCTTTCGCCGCGTCCATGCGGCTCACCCGGCGAATCCGCTAGCCTCAGCACAGTTTTGACGCTGGAAAAACCACTTCCGTCAAATAGGAAGGTTTATCAATAACCTAAACTGATTAACCCCGATCCAGAATCGGTTTCAGGAACCGGGCGGTGTGAGATTGCTCGCACTGCGCCATCGTTTCCGGCGTGCCGGACACCAGAATCTCGCCGCCGCCGCTGCCGCCTTCCGGTCCCAAATCGACAATCCAATCCGCGGTCTTGATTACATCCAGATTGTGCTCTATCACCACAATGGTGTTGCCCTGATCGCGCAACTGATGCAAGACTGCCAGCAACTGTTGAATATCGGCGAAATGCAGGCCAGTCGTCGGCTCGTCCAGAATATACAGCGTCTGCCCGGTGCCACGCTTCGACAGCTCACGCGCCAGCTTCACACGCTGCGCCTCACCGCCAGACAACGTGGTGGCGGACTGCCCCAGCCGAATGTAGGACAAACCGACATCGATCAGCGTTTGCAGCTTACGTGCCAGCGCCGGAATGGCATCAAAGAACTCGCGCGCCTCTTCAATGGTCATCTCCAGCACTTCATGGATGCTCTTGCCCTTGTATTTAATCTCCAGCGTTTCGCGGTTATAACGTTTGCCTTTGCACTGGTCACAGGGCACATAAATATCCGGCAGGAAGTGCATTTCCACCTTGATAACACCGTCACCCTGACAGGCTTCGCACCGCCCGCCGCGCACGTTAAAACTGAAGCGGCCAGGGTTATAGCCACGGCTGCGTGCTTCCGGCACGCCGGCAAACAATTCGCGGATCGGCGTAAACACACCGGTGTAGGTGGCCGGGTTCGAGCGAGGGGTACGACCGATCGGGCTTTGATCGATATCGATCACCTTGTCGAAATGCTCCAGCCCCTGGATCTCGCGGTACGGTGCGGGTTCGTTCAGTTCACCGCCGTTAAGCTGACGCTGGGCAATCGGGAACAGCGTATCGTTGATCAGCGTCGATTTGCCGGAACCGGACACGCCGGTAATGCAGGTGAACAGCCCGACTGGCAACGTCAGGGTCACGTCTTTCAGGTTGTTGCCGCGCGCGCCAATCAGTTTCAGTACGTTAGTCGGATCGGCCTGCACCCGCTGCGCCGGGATCTCGATTTTGCGCGCGCCGCTCAGGAACTGCCCGGTCAGCGATTCCGGCACCGCCATAATCTGCGTGGCCGTACCTTCGGCAATCACCTGCCCGCCGTGAACACCTGCGCCGGGACCGATATCGATAATATGGTCAGCGGCACGGATAGCGTCTTCATCATGCTCTACCACAATCACCGTGTTGCCGAGGTTGCGCAGGTGAATCAACGTCTCCAGCAGGCGTTCATTGTCGCGCTGATGCAGACCAATTGACGGCTCGTCCAGCACGTACATCACGCCGACCAGACCGGCGCCAATCTGGCTGGCCAGACGGATGCGCTGCGCCTCACCACCGGACAAGGTTTCCGCCGAGCGCGACAGCGACAGGTAATTCAGACCCACGTTAACCAGAAAACGCAGCCGATCACCGATTTCTTTCAGCACTTTTTCGGCGATTTTCGCCCGCTGACCACTCAGCTTGATGTTATGAAAAAACGCCATCGCGTGGCCGATGCTCATATCGGCAATCTGCGGCAGCGTTGTCTGCTCCACATAGACGTGGCGCGCTTCTTCACGCAGGCGGGTGCCGTGACAGCTTGCGCATGGCCGGTTACTGATGAACTTCGCCAGTTCCTCGCGCACCGCGGTCGATTCCGTCTCTTTGTAGCGGCGCTCCATATTGTTGAGCACCCCTTCGAACGGATGGCGACGTACCGAGGTGTCGCCGCGATCATTGATATACTTGAACTCGATATTTTCCTTGCCGGAACCGTACAAAATCACCTTGTGAATCGCCGGGCTGAGGCTATCAAACGGTGCTTCCACATCGAACTCATAGTGCTCCGCCAGTGAACGCAGCATCTGGAAGTAGTAGAAATTACGGCGATCCCAACCACGAATGGCGCCGCCAGCCAGCGACAGCTCGCCGTTTTGCACCACACGCGCCGGGTCGAAAAACTGCTGTACGCCCAGCCCGTCGCAGGTCGGGCAGGCCCCCGCCGGGTTGTTGAATGAAAACAGCCGGGGTTCCAGCTCATGCATACTGTAGCCGCACACCGGACAGGCGAAATTGGCGGAAAACAGCAGTTCCGGCGCGTTCGGCTCATCCATATCCGCCACCACGGCGGTGCCGCCGGACAACTCCAGCGCGGTTTCGAACGATTCGGCCAGACGCTGCGCCAAATCGTCACGCACTTTAAAGCGGTCTACCACCACTTCGATGGTGTGTTTTTTCTGCAACTCCAGTTTCGGCGGGTCCGACAGGTCGCACACTTCGCCGTCGATACGCGCACGGATATAGCCCTGCGTCGCCAGGTTTTCCAGCGTCTTGGTGTGTTCGCCCTTGCGGTCTTTAACCATTGGCGCCAGCAGCATCAGCCGCTTGCCTTCCGGCTGCGATAAGACATTATCCACCATCTGGCTGACGGTCTGGGCATCCAGCGGAATATCGTGTTCCGGGCAGCGCGGCTCACCGACACGGGCAAACAGCAGACGGAGGTAATCGTGGATTTCAGTGATGGTGCCGACGGTAGAACGGGGGTTGTGCGAGGTGGATTTTTGCTCAATGGAAATGGCGGGCGACAACCCTTCAATGTGGTCCACATCCGGTTTTTCCATCAGCGACAGAAACTGGCGCGCGTAGGCCGACAACGACTCCACATAACGACGTTGCCCTTCAGCATACAGCGTATCGAACGCCAGCGAGGATTTGCCGGAACCGGATAACCCCGTCACGACGATCAACTTATCGCGTGGAATAATCAGGTTAATATTCTTCAGGTTATGGGTTCGGGCACCACGAATTTCGATCTTATCCATGCATACTTTTCCCGCAATAGACGCTGTTTTTTATCCTTTACGAAAGAAAGGAAAGCGATAGAAAAGGCCGATTATGGCATAAACAAAACTGAATGGATATCCAGTATTTGACTGCAATAACAGCAATATGGCAAATAAAGACGCAAGCTGGCTCGCGGCTCTCGCACCGGTATAATCTATAACGCTGACGTGCTAGAATTATTCGTTTAAACTTTTAAAACGTGATTGTTCAGGAGACACCAACATGGCCAGCAGAGGCGTTAACAAAGTGATTCTTATCGGGAATCTGGGGCAGGACCCGGAAGTCCGTTACATGCCGAATGGCGGCGCAGTCGCTAACCTGACTCTGGCCACGTCGGACAGCTGGCGCGACAAGCAGACCGGCGAGCAGAAAGAGCGCACCGAGTGGCACCGCGTTGCGCTGTACGGCAAGCTGGCGGAAATCGCCGGCGAATACCTGCGCAAAGGCTCTCAGGTGTATATCGAAGGCCAGTTGCGCACCCGCAAATGGCAGGACCAGAGCGGTCAGGATCGCTACACCACCGAAGTGGTGGTCGATATCTCCGGTAGTATGCAGATGCTGGGTGGCCGCGCAGGCGGCGGTGCACCAGCCGGTGGCGGCATGGGCGGTAATATGGGTGGTGGTAACGCGCCACAAGGTGGTTGGGGTCAACCGCAACAGCCGCAGCAAGCCAACCAGTTCAGCGGCGGCGGTCAGTCCCAGTCCCGCCCGCAGCAAAGCGCGCCGATGCCAGGCAACGAACCGCCGATGGATTTTGACGACGATATTCCGTTTTAAAAAACACCCTGGCATTTTTTAAAACGGTTCTGATTGTTAGTGGGCTGTCGCAGAGAAAGCGACAGCCCATTTATATTACGATGCTCGTGGTGAATAGCGGATATTCACTAATGGAGGATGGAAACGGGCATACCATTGCTGTGCCTACAGGTTCTCGCAGGCAATGATTTTATACCCTAAATAATTCGAGTTTCAGGAAGGCGGCAAGGGAAGGAATCCCGATGAGCTTACTCAGGTAAGTGATTCGGGTGACTGAGCGCAGCCAACACACCTGTAACTTGAAGTATGACGGGTATAAAACCGGACGTAGGTAGCTCTGATTATATTCCCCTTCAACAACCGCTACTCCGTTCCTTGCCACCATTTTGAATTCGGAACATCCCAAGGCAGCGCAGGCTGTGTGCGTATTTTTTTGTATTCGCCATTGCAGAAATGATACGAAATCAACTCTAAGAAATGACGATCTTTTCCATCCGGCTTGAATGTTATAACAAACAGCAAAAGGGGGTTATTTTCAGACCGCCAAATATTATTAACCTTCCTGACTTCATCATCTACACGACCAGATTTACAGTAGGAAATGAACGCAGAGAAATGTTTTTTATCGCTATCGGATTCAATTTTTTTAAGTTTTTCAATTTTATCATTCCCTTTTTTCCCTAATTCAACCCACGTCCATTCGACGTTGGCCATTATCGTACCGTTAGCGTCACGAATTACTGAACCTGTTCTATTACCAGACTCAAAAAATAAATAACACCCTAGTAAATCAGCATATTTCTTAACAGCACACCCAATATGATTCGTCCAATTCACGCTATAGATATACTTTCTGTTTGGAGCAGGAAAATCCTGATACCAGAAAGCGTTAAATATAACAACAAAATCTTCCATTATTGTTTCCATCAGACACATCCTCATAAACTGATATAGTTAGCACCATCAGCAATGCTATTTTTTATTTAGCGCTTAAACATGTAGTGCCCCCCGCACCGACTCCCTGATCACCACATGCCCGGCCAGCTCGATGCGCTGGGCGACGCCAAGCGCCTGTGCAGGCAGCAGTTGTTGGGTCAGCAGGTGCAGCGCGGCGCGCGCCATCTCTTCGAACGGCAGATGCACGGTGGTAAGCGACAGCGGCAACATGTCGAGCGGCAGAATGTCGTCCATGCCCATCACCGAAAAATCATCCGGCACCCGCAAGCCGTGCTGACTGAGCGCGTCGATTACACCAATGGCCTGATTATCGGCAGCGCAGAAAATGGCGGTGACGCCGAGCCGGTCCGGGTGGCGCACCAGCCAGTCGAGCAGCGCGTCGCGGGCGGTCAGCGGCTGAAAATCCGGCAGCGACAGAATCAGCCGCTCATCGGGTGCGATCCCGGCTTCAGCCAGCGCATCCCGATAGCCGCGCTCGCGTTCACGGATAGTCTGACGCGAAGGCCAGGTCAGATGCAGGATGCGGCGATGCCCCTGCGCTATCAGATAACGTACTGCGGCGGCGGCTGCATAGTGGTTGGCAGGCATCACGGCGTTAAGCCGCATGGTCGGGTCTTCGCCGTTAATCAGCACCGCCGGCACGCCGCTTTCCGCCACTGCATTCAGTAAGGCGGGATGATCGTCATTGACTATCAGGATACCGTTGGCCTTATCGCCCCGCAGCGCCTGTAACAGTTGCTGTTCGTTGATGCTGTCCGGCTCGCCGACAAACGGGCTGAGCTGGATGTTGCGCTGCTGGCACAGGGTTTTTAGCCGGTTGATCAACGTCAGCGACACCAGATTAAGGTCGCTTTCCAGCATCAGATTACGCGGCGTCGCCAGCATGATGTGGCGCAGCGGCTCCGGGTTCTCGACCATTTTACTCGCCTTGTGCAGCGGATACCCCTGCTCGGTGGCAATCGCCATAATCTGCTGGCGCACTTTGGCGCTGATGGGCGCGGTGCCGTTCAGCACCCGCGATACCGTACTGATCGACACGCCCGCACGCTCAGCAATATCTTTGAGCGTCTTCATTTATTTCATTCCTGTGTTGGCAATACCGGTGGTGATGTATTTTTGCAGGAACACGAATACCGCCGTCACCGGCAGCAGCGACAGCATGGTCATCGCCAGAATATAGTGCCACTGTACCGAGAACTGCCCCTGAAACGCATTCAGGCCGATTTGCAGCGTAAAGTTATCCTGACTGGACAGCACAATCAGCGGCCACAGGAAGTCGTTCCAGCGCCAGATAACCGAGAAGATCGCCAGCACTGCCAGCGCCGGCGCAGTGAGCGGCAGGATGATTTTCCAGTAGATGCGAAATTCGCTGGCGGCGTCGATGCGTGCCGCTTCGATCAACTCATCCGGAATGGTCAGCATGTACTGGCGCAGCAAAAACACCCCGGTGGGCGTGGCGATAGTCGGGATGATCACCCCCCACAGGTTATCGCCCATGCGCAGGCCAATCACCACCAGAAAGGTCGGCACCATTACCACCGACAGCGGGATCATCATGGTGGACAAGAATAACGTCAGCACCGTGCCGCGCCCGCGAAATTCGTATTTCGCCAGGGCGAACGCCGCCATCGAACTAAGCAATAGCGTCAGTAGCGTCGCCATCACCGTTACGAATACGGTGTTTTTCAGGTAGGTGGCGAAGTGAAATTTCGACATCGGCGTGGCGTAGTTGTCGGTTTCCAGATGCAGGGTTTTCTGCGGCGTCAGGTTCTGCACCGGCACCCGTACCACCGCCTGCGGCGCTTTCGGGTCCACCATCTGCGCCAGCAGGCCGATGCGGCGCACCATCGCCAGTGTTTTGCTGCTGCCGTCGTCCTGCTTCGCCTGCCACAGCTCCAGCGGTTTCGGGTAGTCGGGCAGCGTGACGGTGCTGGCGGCCTCCGGCAAAAAACTGGGCGGAAAACGGTTGATCTCCGACGGCGTTTTCAGCGACGACATCGCCGCCCACATCACCGGGATCAATACCAGCAGCGTACCCACCACCAGCCACACCCAGCTCAGAATGTCGGTGACGTGAATCCGCCCCGGATAACGGGTACGGGTAAGAAACGCGATTATCTTCATCATGCCGACTCCCGGTTATTTTTTGCCTTCCAGACGGCGGGTGAGCAGAAACTGCAACGCCGTCAGGATCATCAGCACCAGCCCCATCAGCACCGACGCCGCCGACGCCAGCCCGTACAGCGAGGCATTGGACGAAAACGCCGTCTGATAAATGTACTGCACAATAAAGTTGTTGGCGGTACCCGGCCCACCGCCGTTGGTCAGCACCCAGGCTTCATCGAAGATCTGCACGCTGTTGATGGTCAACAGGATCACCACCACCAGAATGTTGGGCGCCAGCAGCGGCAGCGTCAGGCGATAGAAACCGCGCCAGCGCGAGGTGCCGTCCACCGCGGCGGCTTCATAGATATCACGCGGAATCGCCTGCAACCCGGCCAGCAGAATCAGGGTATAAAAACCGACGTGAAACCACACCGAGACGAACACCACCCAAAAACGCGCCAGCGACGGCTCCAGCAAAAACGTCACTGGCTGGCCGCCCAGCGACGACAGCACCAGATTCAGCAGCCCATTACGATTAAGGAACCACTGCCACACCAGCCCCACCACCACCGGCGACAACAACACCGGGTAAAAGAAGATGGCGCGGAAAAAACCGCGGGCGATGATCTTGCGATTAAGGATCAGCGCGGTGACCAGCGCCACGCCGAGCGTGCAGGTCACATTAAAAAAGGTGAATGAGACGGTGTTGTAAATTCCCGTCCAGAACAGGTCCTGCTCGCAGCTGGCGGGCACAGTGTACTGCTCGCAACGCAGCAGGGTAGCGAAGTTCTGCAACCCGACGTAGGGCCGGTCCCACAACAGAATGTTGGTGCCGCCGGTAAAGGCGTAGCACACCGCCAGCAGGATCGGAATAAATACGAACACGGCGAACAACAGCATGTTCGGTGCAATGAAAAACCACGGCATCACCCGGCGACCGCCGAATTTTTGCAGCAGATTGACCGATTTTTCCACCGGCGTCACCAGCGTATCCACCAGCGACGCACCGGGCTGAATCAGCGATTTTCGGTTCATGGTCGTCCCCCAATCATGATTGTTTTCACTCATGGCTGTCTCCTGCTCATGGCTGTTTCCCGCTTATAACTGTTTTGCATTCACTACGGTCTTACGCCTTCAGGCATCCGGTTCCGCCAGACGCGGCAGCACCTGACCGGTGTCGGCGTCAAACAGGTGGCAATAGGCGTGCGGGAAACGCACAAACACCAGCTCGCCGGTGCGGAATTCATGGTGCCCCGGCAGGTGCACAATCAGTTCGTCTTCAATACCGGCGCAGCGACCATAGATAAAGGTTTCGTGCCCCATCATTTCGCAACGGTCGATGCACAGCGACACGCCGTCGCTATGCTCCTGCACCAGTTGGCAGTGTGATGGCCGGATACCCAGTTCCACCGTTTTCCCCTCTTCACCGCGAAACGGCAGGCGTAACAGGTTACCGGAGGGGCAGCGCACCTCCACCCCGTCATCCGACGCACTGCTGATGGTGACTCGGAATATATTCATGCGCGGCGAGCCGATAAACCCGGCCACAAACTTGTTTTTGGGCCGGTTGAACAGCTCCAGCGGTGTCCCCACCTGTTCGATACGCCCGCCGTTGAGCACCACAATGCGCTGCGCCATGGTCATGGCTTCGACCTGATCGTGGGTGACGTAAATCATGGTCGTGCGCAGCTTCTGGTGCAGCCGGGTCAGTTCGCCGCGGGTTTGCACCCGTAGTTTGGCGTCGAGGTTGGATAAAGGCTCGTCAAACAGGAACAGGTCCGGGTCGCGCACAATGGCACGACCGATGGCGACACGCTGCTGCTGCCCACCGGACAGCGCACGCGGCTTGCGCTCCAGATACGGCTCCAGCCCCAGCATTCGGGCCGCTTCCGTAATGCGGCACTCTATTTCGTGCTTTGGGAAATGCAGGTTTTCCAGCCCGAATGCCAGATTTTTGCGTACCGACAGATGCGGATACAGCGCGTAAGACTGGAATACCATGGCGATTTTGCGTTCCGCCGGGCTGAGATCGTTCACCTTGCGATCACCGATCCACAGCTCACCGTCGGTGATGGGTTCCAGACCGGCGATCATCCGCAACAACGTGGATTTGCCGCAGCCGGAAGGCCCAACGAATACCATAAACTCCCCGTCGCGGATGGTCAGATCCACGCCTTTGATAATCTGTACCGACCCATAGCTTTTATGGACGTTTTTTAGTTCCAGACTCGCCATCACCGTTTCCTCAAACCTGTTTCTGTTTTCAAATCCATTTCTGTTTTTCAAACAGAATGTCGCTGCGCCAGCAGCATCAGCATGACCAGCGCCTGCCCGTACGGCACGGCGACATTGGGGATATCGTGATAAAATTGCAGGTCATGACCCATTGCGGTGCCGTCCGACACGCCTTGCACCACACCCTGTTCATCGATTTGCGCCACCACCGCCGCCAGCCCTTTGTCCAGCACCTGTTGTGGAAAATCCGCCAACATGCCGAGCTGACGAGCAGTAAGAATCCCGGCGATGAAGCCGGCGCTGGCGGAGGTTTCCAGCGGTGAATCCGGGTCGTTAAGCAAGGTGTGCCACAACCCGGACTCATGCTGACAGCGTGCCAGCGCACGGGTCTGCTGGGTGAGAATCGCCTCCAGCGTACGGCGCACCGGCGCTGAGAGCGGCGAGTCCGTCAGACAGCATATTTCCGGCAGCACCAGTGTGACCCAGGCATTGCCGCGCCCCCAGAACGCCCCGGCGTAATGGTGGCGGCCCAGGAAAGTCCAGCCGTGATACCACAACCCGGTGGCGGCATCCGCCAGATAGCGGGCGTGGGTCAGCACCTGGTATTCCGCTTCCTCCAGCAAATCCCGGCGTTTGAGTACCCCGGCGCTGACCACCAGAAACAGCCCGGCCATGAACAACGTGTCGTCCCACAGTTGCCCGGTGTTGGGGCGCTCTTTCACCGTGTGCTGGAAGCCGCCGTCTTCAGTTTTCGGCAGTGAATGCAGCAGCCAGTCTGCCCACTCTGCCACCGCCGCCAGCCAGTGCGGACGCGGGTTATCACGACACAACAGCGCCAGCACCAGCATCGGTGCGGTGGAGTTGATTTGCCGCGGCGGTAGCCCGGCCTGTAATTTTTGTTCGTACCACTGCTCCAGCGCCGCCAGCATGGCGTGGTCCTGCCGTTGCCGCGCCAGCTTCCAGAAGCCGTACAACCCGACGCCTACCTCCCAGTCCCACTCTTCGAACTGGATGGTCAGCGTCTCGCGGGTAGGTGCGCCGTCGGTCACGCTGTTGATGGCCTTCAGGCGACAAAACGCCAGCGCCACCTTATCCAGCAGCGCATCAATCTGCTGGCTGCCAGCAGCTCCGTTTATTGATGGTGTTGTCATGTTACCGATCCTCCTCGGTACGCTCAGGCATTACCGACACCGTGTCGGGAAAGACGAAAGGATGATGATTGACCGCGAACCCGCTCGCCGGATGCCAGCTCATCAGGCCGTAATCCGGGTCGTCAAACTGTGCTGCGCCGTCGTCAGACCGTTGTGCCTGACGATGGCGGAAACGTGCGATAAACGCCGGGAAATCTGTGGCGCCCTGTCCGCTATCCACCGCGATGTACCAGACGTTGCACTCGCCCGGCGCACGCACTTCGCTATCCGGCTGCCCGCCGTCCGGCGTATGGGTTTGCAGTCCAGCCGGGTTGTGCAGCGCGGCGTAGCCGTTGCCGCCGCGCACAAAGCACCAGTTCGGTTCCAGCACGACCTCGTCCAACGCGGCACGCGGCAAGTAGAGGTGGGTCCAGCGGCGCAGATCCTGCTGCAAGTCGAAGATCATCCAGGCACGATTGCGATGCTGCATCACATGCGGCAGGCGGCCATTCCCCGCCCAGTAAGACGGGCGGTGCACGCCATCCGGGCGATCCTCGCCGGGATGGTTAACCCACAATCGCGCGGCGTAATGACGACCCAGACGAATATCCAGCACATGCTGTTGATGCCCCGGCTGACCGGGGTGATGGTCAAATACGGAAGAAAACGCCACGTCCTGCTGTTTCCAGGCAATGACGCGGGCGCTGCGATTCAGCCCCTGAACCCAGCGCGCCTGCCCGCCTTGCGGTGACGGCCAGTGGGCAATGGCGCAGGATTCGTCAGGCGGCTGATACTGGCTCAGGCACAGCAACGGCAACGCGGCACAATGCGGAATCAGCCAGCCTTCGCCCCACATCAGCGCGCACAACCCGGACAATTCAGTCAACATGCCGGAGCGCAGTTCTTTATCGTAAGCACGCCCCATGGTGCCGACTGCCACACCATTTTGGTGCACCCAGGCGGTCATCAGGAAAATACGGTCGATCACCGTGCGGGCGCGTTCACGCAGGCTTTCATCGCTGGCCAGTTCGGCTAACGCCACCAGCCCAATCAGATCGATGGGGTAATACGCCGCGGAGTTCCACTCCACCAGCCCGTGTTCCAGAATGGCATCGAACCATCTGTCCAGCCGCTGACGGGCGATAGCCTGCTGCTCGCGGCCCTGACGGCCACTACATACGAAGACTTCATCGGGAAAGTTTTGTCCGGCCAGATACTGCGCCACATGAAAACACAGGCAGTGGTTTTCGCTCCAAAACCACATGGTGTCGTTGCCCGGCTCATCGATCCAGTAACGGAAACCCAGGATCGCGCTGCGCACGCGCCGCCAGTCATGAGCCGCCAGCCGCTGACCCTGATAGCGTTGCCACAGCCAGATCAGCGGCACCAGTTGAAAGTCGGCGCAATCTTCCCGGCGGCTGATTTTGTGCAGCGCCTGATTGAGGACAGGCAGGATGTTCGCCGTCCCTTCACCGGTAGCGAAAATTGCCAGTACCCGGCCAATGCGCTCAAAACCATGCAAAGCGGTGTGGCGCAGCAGGTAGTCGCGTCTGGCCGCCAGCGTCGGTAGCGCAGGCATGGTTTGTTTCGGCAGGCGGCCAAAGCTGATGCTGCGCATCAGGGTGATACCGCCGCACACCGCACGGCAGACCAGATCGTAATACCCCGCCAGTCCGTCCGGCAGCGTGACCTGCCAGCCGGTATTGTCTATCGCCAGTGACAGCTGTTGCTGCCAGGGCGGTACCGACTCGTTGACGTTGCACACCAGATGGTGCCGGATATCAACCGGCACCGGTAACGGCGTAGCGGCGCGCAGGGTCAGGGTATCGGTATCCGTCAGGTTATCGACCAGCGACAGACTGTTGAGCCAGCGATCCAGCGCCCACATGCGTTCGTTGCAGGCCGCATCCGGCGCAACCTGCCAGCGCAGCGGCGTGTCATCAAGATAACGCAGGCTGAACAGGTAATCGGTATCGCGCTCGCACAACTCTTCGGCGTGCACCACTAAGGTATTCAGCCCCAGTTGCAGCGGCAGCGTCAGTTCGCATTGCTGCTCGGTATTGCGGCTAAACGGGGTAAAACGGCAGATCTGGCTGCCGTTGAGCCAGATGGTGACACCACCGCAGGTGGACAGCAGAAAGCGCGCGGTTTTCAGACCGTCGCTGTGCAAATAGCAGCGGGCGAAACGTTGCACATGCGTCGGGCACGGCCAGAAGTCGCTGAAATTGACCGACTGGCTGTCATCGCCGCCGCTCCACAGGGTATGAAAGCGGAGTTGCTCCGGCAGGCTGATAGTGCGCGGCGCCGTTTCCCGCAGAAAACGTACCCGACAAGGCAATACACCGACATCCACAAAGCCATTAATAAAACGATAATTGACCGTATCCGGCAAGGTATCCGCTTCTGCGGGATAATATTTTTCCTGCAGCTCGGTAATCATAAACCGGTTAATCACGTTATTTTTCTTTAATACCCAACCGATATTCATGGCGAATCCTTGTTACGGTTCGAACGAATAAATGGAATAGCGAAAACCTATTACCTAAAAAACTTATTACCCAATAAAAAAATCCAATAAATAATAAACGTCTGACAGTATTTATTTGCACTATTATCGTGCGCGCCATGCCTTTATTTGGCGCAATGCAATTTTCCAATACCAGACTCAGTATGAGCACACTGATAATGCAAATTTTGCATTATCAGGCAATTTGCACTTAACATCGTATTTTTGCATTATAGAGTAAATTATCGCATGAACAATATGCGATTCTTATCACAAAAAGATGTTGACTCAGTGTTATGTCGAAATATATTTAATATGCCTCACAAAAAAGAATGCCATTTTTGTTCATGATAAACTGCCACACGGCATTATTAATGCAAATTTGCATTCATATACCCAAAATAATTCGAGTTGCAGGAAGGCGGCAAGTGAGCGAATCCCGATGAGCTTACTCAGGTAAGTGATTCGGGTGAGCGAACGCCGCCAACACACCTGCAACTTGAAGTATGACGGGTATACATCAGGGATTGTCGAATATACCCGAAGTAATAGCGTAATAATGCCAACGCACCTGCAACTTGAAGTATGACGGGTATATATATCCAGAACCATAATGGGTGGGAGAAAATGATGAATCGCTATCAGCACGCGCTGTTATTATCCTTCATGACGCTGGGCGCTTTTGCCAGCAGCAACACCATTGCCGCCAAAACACAAATTACTTTTTTATACAGCGACGACGACCCGGAACTGGTCCATTTTATGGAACAGAAGGTGAAGACGTTTTCACAAAACAACGATCATATTGACGTGAATTTCGTCAGCACCGGCTATAACGCGTTGCAAACCCAACTGCCGATGCAACTGGCAGCCGGTCTGGGACCGGATATCGCTAAAACCACCCAGATGGGCCTGCTCTCCTACACCCTCGACCTGCGCCCTTATCTGGCCGACCCTGCCGGGTTTGAAAAACGCTACGGCGCCGGCATTGAAAAAATTATGCGCATCAAAGGGGTACACAAGGATAACGCGCTGCCCGGCTTTGTCGCCTCCTGGACTGCCGACCTGCCGTTCGTCAACGTGACGTTATTCCAGCAAGCCGGCGTGCCGCTGCCGCAACCGGGTTATACCCTGGAACAACTGATGCAGGCGTCGAAACAGGTTGCAGCCAAAACCGGCGTCGCCATTCCCTTTACCATCGACCGCAGCGGTTTTCGCTTCTCCGGCCCGGCATACTCCTACGGCACGCGCTACGACAAAGACGGCCAGATTAATTTCCCGGACGCCGCTGCGCAGGCGTGGATCAAAGACCTGAAACGTTGGTCAGACGAGGGGATTTTCCCGCGTGAAATGTGGGGCGCCGCCGGCGGCGGTCAGTACAAGAGCATGGCGGACGACTTTGTGAATGGCAACATCGTCACCTATTTTTCCGGCAACTGGCAGTTGAACCAGTTCAGCAAGCAGATTGGCAACGGTTTCGACTGGAAAATGCTGCCCGCTCCCTGCAAGGAAAAATGCATTTCGATGGGCGGCGCCACCTTCATCATGCCGTTCAAAACCAGCAAGCACCCGAAAGAAGTGGCGGAGTTCATGGAATGGCTGGGCAGCGACGCTATCCAGCGTGAAATCGCCGAGCACTTCAACATCATCGTCGGCGCCGATATTCCGGATCTGCACTACCAGACTAAAGATCAGCACGTTATCGACGGGTTGAACACCGCCCGCGCCGAGATAGCCAAGATCCCGGCTTATGTGTTCGATTGGGAAAAAATGGAAAGTCTGGGCGGCAACGAGCTTTACCCGATCATCCTGACCCGTTTTACCCAGTACCTGAACAATCAGGTGTCGTATGACGAGTTCCTGCGCCTGACGGAAAACGACGTGAAACGGCTCAATCAAACCATCGTCGCCAACCGGCAACAGCAGAAAGCCCAGTAACGCAACGGTATGGAACACCCGCTGATTCATCTACCTTTCGATGGCGACGCCCCGTTTGACTGGCAGACGGAAAATGCCGTCTGCCAGCAACGCTGGCCGGATGAAGACCGTTTTCTGGTCGTCACCGGCACCTTCACCCGGTTGTTGTGCTGGCGGCAGGGACGGCTGCAACGCTATGGCGGCAACCTGTTTCCGGTGGGCGACCCGGCCAGTCAGGCACGGCTTGGGCTGTGGGGCGTGCAGGCGATGCTACAGGCGGTGGAAGGCATAACGCCGCTGACGCCACTAGCTGATACCTTGTTTGCCCGTTTCAACCACCACATTGAACAGGTGGTGGACTGGTCGAAGCTGGCGCAGGCCGATGATTACGCCGCGCTGGCCGCCGACATTCTCGCGCAGCCGGACGACGCACTGGCGGTGCCGCTGCTGCAACGCTGCGCCGGTGAACTGGCGGCGCTGCTAAGGGTGCCCGAAGCGCCCCCGCTGGAACAAGTCTGCTTTAGCGGCGCGCTGGCGGCGGCCTGTCTCCCCTATCTTGCTCAGGAGAGCCGCTTATGACCGCAACCACCGCATCTGATGCCAGTAAAACACCTTATGCCGATGAAACGCTGTACGCCGGTGTTGATGGCGGCGGTACCGGCTGCCGGGCGCGTATTTATCGGGCTGACGGCACGCCGCTCGGACAAGGTGCCGGAGGCCGCGCCAATCTGTTGCTGGACGTGGAAACGGTGCGTCAGGCGGTAGACGAAGCCCTGCTGCACGCGCTGAAACACAGCGGATTGAGTGAACAGGACCGTGCGCGTCTGCACGTTGGGCTGGCATTGGCTGGCGCGGAACACCGCAGCGCTTATCAGGCGTTTCTGGCCTTGCCGCACGCCTGCGCCGCGCAGGTGCTGAATACCGATGCGTTGGGGGCCTGCCTGGCAGTCAATCAGGGGGATGACGCCGGCGTGGTCATCGCCGGCACCGGTTCCTGTGGGCTGGCATGGCATCAACACATCATCACCGCCTACGGCGGCCACGAATTCCCGATATCCGATCAAGGCAGCGGCGCACGTCTTGGGCTGGCGGCCCTGCAATACTTATGGGGCGTCAGGCAAGGTTGGGCTACGCCGTCGGCATTCAGTCGGCAACAGGCGCTACCGTTTGATAACGACGCAGACGCTACAACCTGGCTGAAGCAGGCCAAACCGGGCGACTACGCCCGCTTCGCCCGGACAGTGTTTGACTGCGCCCGTCAGGGCGATGCGCTGGCAACCAGCCTGCTGCAACAGACCGCCCGCGAGATTGAAGGGCTGCTGGCGGCAGTGGCTGAACATGCACCACCCCGCCTGTCGCTGATGGGCAGCATCGGCTTGCATATCCGGCCCTGGCTGTCCGAAACATGGCAACAACGGTTGTCACCCCCCAATGGCGACGCGCTGGACGGCGCACGGCTGCTCGCGGTACACGGCTACGCGCTCTACGCCTGACGTTCTTGTTCTCTGATCGCAAGGCGCGCGAAGGTAACGCGTGCCTGTAAAATGCCCAACGGAAACGGCGCAACGGCGATACACTCCACGTCTCTTCTCCCTCTGCCTCCCCCTGCAATATCTGACTCATCATCCCCTGATGCGTCAAACGCACTTTTTTAGCGCTCCCTTCCCTCACCAAAATTGTTATGTTATAACATTAAAATAAACAGGAGGGTGATGTGACCAGTCTTTACGCTTTTTCCGCCGTGGCCCGGCTGGGTATCGCCAGTGTTTTACTGGCGTTGTTATGGGGTTTGATTTCCTGGGCGGTAGCGCTGGCATGATTGCATTACATACGCTGACGTTTGGCTATCCGGGCCAGCCCCCGTTGGGTACGCTGAACGGTTGCTTTGAAAGCGGTTCGCTGACCGCGATTATCGGCGCTAACGGCACCGGTAAATCTACCCTGCTCAAAACGCTGGCGGGTCTGTTGCCGCCGCTTGGCGGTCATTTCTGCATGGCCGCGCCGTCGCGTCGCCAGTTGAGTTACCTGCCGCAACTGGCTGAATTTGATCGCCAGTTTCCGCTCAGCGTCAACGATCTGGTGCTGATGGGGTGCATCCCGCACTGCGGCATGTTTGGCCGTATTTCCGGCGCATGGCGAAAAAAAGCCCTCGACGCACTGGATACCGTCGGTATGGCGGAATTCGCTCAGGCGCACATCGGCACGCTTTCTGGCGGCCAGTTACAGCGGGTGCTGTTTGCCCGGCTGCTGGTGATGCAGTCACCGGTGATCCTGCTGGATGAACCCTTTACCGGTATCGATGCCCAGACCACCCGCACCCTGCTGGCGGTAATCCAGCAATTGCATCACCAAGGGCGCACCATTCTGGCGGTACTGCATGACCTGGAACAGGTAGAAGCCCATTTCCCCCGCGTACTGATGCTCCGCACCGAAGGTCACTGCTGGGGCGACAGCCACGACGTGCTGCCCACCTCATCTTTCGCTGCCCCTGCGCCGCAACTGAGGCTGGTGCCATGACGCTGCTGCATCTGTTGACTGAACCGTTCGGCGATTTCGGTTTTATGCGCCGGGCGCTGGTGGGCTGTCTGGCGCTGACGCTGAGCGCCGCGCCGCTCGGCTGTTTTTTGTTGCTGCGCCGTATGAGCCTGATCGGCGATGCGCTGTCTCACGCGGTGTTACCCGGCGTGGCGATAGGCTACCTGATTTCCGGCATGTCGCTGGTAGCGATGGGTGTGGGCGGCTTTATCGCCGGGCTGGCGGTGGCGATGCTGTCCGGCGTGGTCAGCCGCCATACCGAACTGAAGGAAGACGCCAGTTTCGCCGGGTTCTATCTCGGTTCGCTGGCGCTGGGCGTCACCCTGGTATCGCTGCGCGGTTCCAGCGTCGATCTGCTGCATGTGCTGTTCGGCTCTATTTTGGCTATCGACGCCAATGCGCTGATCACCATCGGCATGATTAGTTCCTGTTCAGTGCTGGTGCTGGCGTTGATCTACCGGGCGCTGGTGATCGAATCGTTCGATGTCACCTTCCTGAAGATCCTGTCGCGCCGGTCACGAGCACTGATCCACGGCCTGTTTCTGTCGCTGGTGGTGCTGAATCTGGTAGCAGGCTTTCAGTTGCTCGGCACGCTGATGGCGGTCGGCATGATGATGCTGCCCGCCGCCTGCGCCCGTTTCTGGACCCAGCGCCTGCCGGTCATGCTGCTGACCGCGGTAGGCATCGGCGCTGGCGCCAGTCTGGTAGGGCTGACCTGGTCTTATTACGCCGACCTGCCCGCCGGCCCGGCGGTAATCCTCACCACGACGTTGTTGTTCTGTTTTTCGGTTCTGTTCGGTTCCAATGGCGGCATGTTGCGTAGGCGCCGCTGACACCTGATGGTTTTGCATGACAATTTTGCATGACAAACACGCTAAGAGGAAAAAATGAAACGTTCTATTTTGATTATGGCGCTGTCCAGCCTGCTGCTAAGCCCACTGGCAATGGCAAAGGCGTTGAATGTGGTGGCAAGTTTTTCGGTGCTGGGCGACATGGTCAGCCAGATTGGCGGTCAGCACGTACACGTCACCGATTTGGTGCAGCCGAACGGCGATCCGCATGAATTCGAGCCATCGCCAAAAGACAGCAAAACCCTGGCGCAGGCCGACGTGGTGTTCGTCAACGGGCTGGGGCTGGAAGGTTGGCTGGACCGGTTGGTTAACGCTTCCGGCTACAAAGGCGAGGTGATCACCGCCTCCACAGGCATCAAGACGCTGAAAATGGAAGAAGACGGCAAAACGGTAACCGACCCGCACGCCTGGAACAGTATGAAAAACGGCATCACCTACGCCCACAACATCGTTAATGCACTGGTGAAAGCGGACCCGGAACACGCCGACGACTACCGCAAACAGGGCGATAGCTACATTCAGCAGTTACAACAGTTGGATAACTACGCTACCCAGACGTTTGCCGCCATTCCCAAAGAAAAGCGCAAAGTGCTGACCAGTCACGACGCGTTTGGCTATTTTGCCGCCGCTTACGGCGTACAGTTCCTGTCGCCTGTCGGTTACTCCACCGAGTCGGAAGCCAGCAGCAAAACCGTGGCTAAACTGATTAATCAGATCAAGAAAGAGCATGTGAAGTTGTACTTTATTGAGAACCAGACCGACCCACGGCTGGTGAAGCAGATTGCTGATGCCAGCGGCGCGCAGCCGGGCGGCGAGCTGTACCCGGAAGCGCTGACCGACAGCAACGGCCCTGCCGCCACTTACACCGCGGCGTTCAGGCACAATGTCGATACCATCGCAGTCGGCATGAAATAAATCATCAGGTTGCCCGGTATCGCCGGGCAACCGGCAACCGTATAGCTATCCTCCACTCTGTGCCCTCCGCACCACGCTCCCCCGTTCCTGCCGCGCCACAAATCCGATTATCGTCCGATAGCCCCTTATTTCGGTTTCGATTATGCTGATGGCGCGCGTTAACTCTGCGGTTCATCGTGCGGATTCATACAGCATTCGCCCCGCCGACAGCACCGAGAAACTCTGTTCACATGAAGGAAGACTATGTTGAAATTCGGCGTATTTTGCGGTTCCGCCCCCGGAAACAATGTGATTTACCAGCAACAAACGCAAGCTCTGATCCGTTATCTGGTCGGCCACAACGCCGGAATTGTCTACGGCGGCGGAAAAGTAGGCCTGATGGGGCTGGTGGCGGATACCGCACTGGCCTGCGGCGGCCAGGTAACCGGGGTTATCCCAAAACATTTGGTGGATAAGGAGCTGGCGCACCCGGCGCTGACCGAACTGGTGATCACCGAAGACATGCACGCACGCAAAGCGAAAATGGCGGCGCTGTCAGACGTGTTTATCGCGCTGCCGGGCGGTGCCGGTACGCTGGAAGAGATCATCGAACAGTGGACCTGGGCGCAGTTGGGCCTGCACCACAAAGCCTGCATCCTGTTCAACGTCAACGGTTACTATGACGGCTTTATCGATTTTGTCACCCGAACCGTTCAGGATGGCTTCATGAAGCAGGATTATCTCGACATGCTGATCATTTCAGACCGCCCCGAAACGGTGCTGGACAAGGCGCTGTCTTATCAGCCGCCCAAAGCCAAGTGGGATAAATAACCGTATCGACAGGCGAAAACCGCCGCTCAGCGGTCTGCCACGTTGACCAGTTGCAACGTAAACGGCTGCGCCCGCAACTGACGTTCCACCTCCGGCGACAATGCGCTGTCGGTGATGATATCGGTCAGTTCAGACAACGGCGACACGCAAAACAGCGAGTAAGCGCCATATTTGCTGCTGTCAGCCAGTAACACCCGGCGGCTGGCGTTCATGCCCAGATCCTGCTTGATGCCGGCTTTTTCTTCGGTGGGTGTGGTGACGCCTTTCTCCAGACTCCAGGAGTTGCAGCTGATAAATGCAATATCCGGATAGATACTGCGCAGTAAACGGCGGCCATGCTCACCGATGCACGACTGGCTGCTGTCGTCGATACGTCCGCCAATGATCGTCACTTCAATCTGTTTGAACTCTGAGAGAAACAACGCTATCTGCAAATCGGCGGTAATCACCCGCAGCGGCAGATGCGTCAGGTTGCGCGCCAGCTCCAGCATGGTGGTGCCGGCATCCAGCACCACTGCGTTGCCCGGCTGCACCAGCGTCGCCGCCTGTCGCGCGATGGCTTGTTTCTCCACCAGGCTACGTTGCAGCTTTTCATTGGTGGTCGGCTGAGAAGGGATAAAGCGATTAAGCGTCACCCCGCCGTGGCTACGGCTGATGACGCCCTGCTCGTCGAGCTTGATCAAATCGCGGCGAATCGTCGCCGGGGACGCATCAATAACCGTCACAAGTTCATCCACCGTCACCAGATTATGGCTTTTCAGATAATCCAGAATCTGATCGAGACGGCTTTGTCCTCTCACTCGTTCTCCAGTTACACGCAACGTATCAGTCAATGTGTACCCCACAACGTATTCAACAGGTTCCCTACCGCAAATTCTATCAGGCTAGTTGCATCGCCAGTTTGATGGAGATCGCCATGCTGTCAGACTTCGCTTTACCTGTCCAGGCGATATCAAACGCAGTGCCATGATCCGCCGAAGTGCGGATAAACGGCAGCCCGGCGGTGATATTCACGCCATCATAAAAGCCCAGCAGCTTGAGTGGAATATGGCCCTGATCGTGGTACATCGCCACCACCATATCGTATTGCCCCTCGTACGCTTGCAGGTAGACGGTATCCGGCGGGCACGGGCCGTAAGCGTCGATGCCTTTGGCTTTCATCGCCTCGATGGACGGGCCAACAATCTTGATCTCTTCGTCGCCGAACAGACCATTTTCGCCCGCGTGCGGGTTCACCCCGGCTACGGCGATGCGCGGCGCCTGATAACCGACGCGTTTCAGGAAGGTATCCGCCATGGCAATCACGGTTTCCACCCGATCACGGTTAAGCGTATCCAGGAATTTACGCAGCGCAATGTGGGTAGTGACGTGAATCACCTTCAGTTTGTCGGTGTACAGCACCATGGCGTAGTCACGGCTGTGGGTCAGCTTCGCCAGCAGTTCAGTATGCCCCGGATAGAGGTGCCCGGCGGAGTGCAACGCTTCCTTGTTAAGCGGCGCGGTGGCGATAGCATGAACCTCACCGGCCATCGCTAATTCGGTCGCACGCTTCACACAACGATACGCCAGATCGCCTGCTTGTGGCTGCACCACCCCTTGCTTCAGGCCTTGCGGGTCGTCCAGCGGTTCGTTGATCACGTTGATAACGCCGGGAGCGAAATGGGCATCGGCAGGACGCTCGATTTCATTGAGCTCCACCTGCGGTACAACACCTAACGCCAGAATACGGCGCAGCGTCTGTACGCAGCCCACCACCACCGCCGGCGCGCCGGACAGTTCACCTTCGGCCAACGATTTGATGATGATTTCCGGACCGATGCCAGCCGGGTCGCCCATGGTTACCGCAATAATTTTACTCACACACGCTCTCCTCAATAAAACGCAATACATTCAGCAGGGTGGCCTCATCGCCAAACCCGCCCGCTTTCGTCATGACAGGAATATCCCCAACCAGACTGTCCAGCAGATGCCCCCAGGGTACACAAGAAGCAATCTGCCCTTTAATGCGAAATCCGCTGGCCTGCAGCGTCGTTGCCGCGGCAATGGCGATATCCCCGCCGGATAAATAGAGTCCGCCCGGCTGCTGACGCTGCACAATGCGCCGCGTCAGTTCCCCCAGTCGGCGACTGATAGTCTCGCCCAGTTGCTGGCGGCTCATGCCGTAGCGCTGGCACAGCGCGTCCACCTCAAATCGCTGGTTATCATCGCGGCAGGTACGAATTACGCAATGGTGACCCGCCGCTAGTTCCGCCGCCGCCTGCTGACTGATCTGCACCAGCAAGCTGTCGCCAGCCGCCAGTAATCCGGCAATATCCACATCGATTAGCTGAACATTCGGTCGCTGGCTGACTGCATTAATCTGCAATTGAGCGATTTCACTCATCGAACCAATCACTGCCAGCAAGGCGCGGCAGGAGGCCGGAAACGTCAGATGCTGCGCCAGCGCCTCGCTCAACCCAGCCGAGCCAACCAGCAACGGCTTTTCTGCCAGTTGAGCCGCGGCGTGAATAATATGGTCAAGATCCTGGCGGCACTCAGCATCCAGCACCACCAGCCGCACGCCGCTATCGCTTAGCTGTTGCAGGCGTGTCGCCAGCTTGTCGTCACGAACCTCGTTCAGGGACAGCGTCGTCTGAGACAGTGCCGTCTGTTCTGCCAGACGCTCACCAACGGACGCCGAGCGCACCGGCGTTTTCGGGTCGCTGGCGAATTCGGTGTCGGTCAGCACTCTGCCGTGCACCCATACCTGACCGCCACGAGTGATACGGCCCAGCGCCGGTGCGGCAGGTGCAATCAATGCCAGCGATAAACCCGCTGCGTTGAGCGCGGCTTCAATTTCCGCGCCTGGATTGCCGCGCAGGGTAGAGTCCACCTTTTTGACAATCCAGCCGCGCGCACCGGTTTTGCACCACTGCGCCACCGCTTGCGCGGTGCGCTCCGCCGCCAGTGAAGCCGCGACGGCACGGCTGTCGGTATTCACCACCAGCGCGTCATCCGACTGCCCGGAATGGATCGCCGCGGCGTCAAACATCACATTTACCCGCGCCCCCTGCAGCGCCAGCCCGACGCCCGCATCGTTCGCGCCGGTGAAGTCATCTGCCACCACCATTACCTGGGTCAATTCACGCCCGTCCGGCATAGCCGTTCTCCATCAGTTCCATCACCTGCATTTGATTATATTAAATCACGATTGATTATATGTGAACAAAATCAAATTATTCAAAACCAATTTCACCTATAAATTAGTCCACAGAATGCGAGAAAAACGATTTTTTTCTATCAATAAGTAGATATGTGATTGAAAAAAATCAGACCTATCCAGCTGAAGTCACAGCAAAAAGACAAGGTACCAGTATGAATATCAACAGCACCCTCATCAGCGGTTATCAGGCACTTCAGGATCTGAGTTATCTCCTGCACGGCAGGCAGCACGTACTGTTGGTGACGGACAAAAATATCGTGGGGCTGGCCGGGGTACAGGCCCTGATTGCGCAATTAAAGGCAGGCGTGCCGCAACTTTCCCTGATTGATAACGTGCCAGCCGAACCCAGCCAGCATGACGTTGCCGCCGTACTGCAACAGCTGCCGGCCACGCAGCCGGATCTGGTGGTCGGCGTGGGCGGCGGCAGCGTACTGGACGTTGCCAAGCTGCTGTCGCTGCTGTGCTCCGGTGAAGAAGGCATCACGCTCGATAGTTTGCTGGAAGGCCGCAAGCCGACACGACGCACCACCTCGCTGCTGATTCCAACCACTGCGGGCACCGGTTCCGAAGCCACGCCGAATGCCATTTTGGCTATTCCGGAAAAAGAAACCAAAGTCGGGATTATCACCCCGGTGATGCTGCCGGATTACGTGGCGCTGGTGCCGGAGCTGACCACCAGTATGCCGGCGCACATCGCCGCCTCAACCGGCATTGACGCGCTGTGCCACCTGATCGAATGCTTCACCGCCACCATCGCCAACCCGGTGGCCGACAACTATGCGCTGATCGGCATGAAAAAGCTGTTCGCCAACATCGATACCGCGGTGAACGAACCTTCCAATCTGGAAGCGCGCCTGAATATGCTGTGGGCCTCCTACTATGGCGGCGCGTCTATCGCCCACTCCGGCACCCATCTGGTGCACGCCATGTCTTATCCGTTAGGCGGCAAATACCACATTCCACACGGGGTGGCGAACGCCATTTTGCTGGCGCCTTGTATGCGCTTTGTTCAACACGCTGCGGCGGAAAAATTCGCGCAAGCCTATGACCTGCTGCCGGATGCCAACCCGTCGCTCACCACCGAACAAAAAGCCGCCGCATTGGTGGACTACTTCACCGCGCTGGTGAAACGCCTGAATCTGCCATCTTCGCTGCAGCAACTGGGGATAAGCCCGGATCACCTGCCGTATCTGGTGGAATCCGCACTGCAGGTACAGCGGCTGATGAAAAACGTCCCGACTGCCGTGACGGCACAAGACGTTCACGCCATTTATTCAACGCTGTTTTAACCGTGGGTTTTCACCATTTGTTTTAACAAATGGTTGAACTACGTGTTTAACAACGTCGCTCTGGATGATGAAGATAACGAGGAACAATAACGATGACTAAAGCGATTACAGGCGTATTGACAGCAATCGTCACGCCTTTTGACCATCAGGGGGAGTTCAGCCCCGCCGCCATGCGCCAGCAGGTTCAACGCCAGATGCGCTACGGCAACGGCATTTTCTGTAACGGCACCAACGGTGAATTCTTTGTATTGCACACCGATGAGAAAGTGGCCGTTACCGAAACTTGCGTCAATGAAGCCGCAGGTAAGGTGCCGGTCGTCGCACATATCGGCGAAATCTCTACCCGTGAAACCATCAAGCTCGGTAAACGCATCGCTGCGCTGGGCGTGGATGCGGTATCCGTGATCACCCCGTATTTCGTGCCGCTCAAACAAAGCGAGCTGATCGACCACTACCGTGCCGTGGCAGACGCGCTACCGGTGCCGGTGTTCATGTACAACATTCCGGCTCGTACCGGCAATACGCTGCAACCGGAAACGGTGCGGATTCTGGCCGAGCACCCGAACATCATCGGCATCAAGGACAGCGCCGGCAGCTACGAAAGCCTGAGCGGTTTCCTGCAGGCCGTGAAAGATATGCCGAACTGCGACGTGCTCAACGGCCCGGATTCGCTGATCCATCAGGGGTTTGTCGATGGTTGTTCCGCCTGTATTTCCGGTCTTGCCAACGTGGCGCCCAAAGCCATCAGCGAGATCTGGCATCGCTTCCACGCCGGAGATATTGAAGGCTCCCGTCAGGCGCAGGAACAGGTGAGTGAACTGCGTAAAACGCTCTACGCGGTAGCGTTCTCACCTGCTGTGGTGAAAAAAGCGCTGGTACTGATGGGGCAGGACGTGGGCGTCAGCCGCTACCCGATTGCGTTCTCAGCACAAGACGAAGAGACCATTCGCGCCATCATCGCACCGTTCGCTGAGTGAATAAAAACAAACTTCTACAGCTACAGGATCGAAAACCATGAACCATTTTGATCTGACAGACACACTGATTATCGTTGGGATAATTGTGTGCTATATCGCCCTCACCTCCTGGCTAACCCTGCGCCTGCGCAGTAACTCCAACGCGGAGTTCATGGAAGGCTCACGCGCGCTGCCGGCCTTTATCGTCGGCATCCTGCTGATGACCGAATTTATCGGCGCCAAGTCTACGGTCGGTACCTCGCAAGCCGCCTTTGAAAGCGGTATCGCGGCCTCCTGGTCGGTGATCGGCGCCGCCATCGGCTTCCTGCTGTTCGGGATGATTCTGGTGAAAAAGATCTATAACACCGGGAAAATCACCATTTCTGGCGCTATCGCCGAACGTTACGGCAATACCACCAAAAACATTATTTCCATCATCATGATCTACGCACTGCTGCTGGTTAACGTGGGTAACTACGTCAGCGGCGCGGCGGCCATCTCCACCGTGCTGAAAGTCAGCCTGCCGGTAGCCGCACTGATTACCGCCATCGTCAGTACCTTCTATTTCTACTTCGGTGGTATTAAAGGCGTTGCCTACGTCACGCTGATCCACAGCGGTCTGAAGTACATCGGGGTGATGATCATTCTGTTCGTGGCGCTGAAAATGACCGGCGGCATCACGCCGATGGTCGAGAAAATGCCGGAATTTTACTGGACCTGGGATGGATCTATCGGCGCCAGCACCATCGGTGCGTGGCTTATCGGCACCATCGGCTCCATTTTCTGTACCCAGTTCGTGATTCAGGCTATCGCCTCCACTAAAGATGAAAAATCCGCCAAACGTGCGACCTGGATTGCGTTCCTGTTCTGTATGCCGATCGCCATTGCGATTGCCATCATCGGTGTCGCCGCCAAATTCGTACACCCGGAAATCAAGAGCCTGTACGCGTTGCCCATCTTCCTGCAGGACATGAACCCGTGGCTGGCTGGTGTGGTCACCACCTCGCTGGTCGCTTCTATCTTCATCAGCGTGAGTACCGTGGCGCTGGCTATCGCCTCGCTGATCGTGAAAGATTTCTATGTGCCGTACTGCAAACCAACGCCGGAAAAAGAGTTCAAGATGACCCGCGTGTTCTCGCTGATCATCGGCTTCCTGCCGCTGGTGTTCGTGCTGCTGGTGCCGGAAGTACTGAAACTGTCGTTCTTCACCCGTGCGATTCGTCTGTCGATTTCCGTGGTGGCGATGGTCGCCTTCTACCTGCCGTTCTTCAGTAGCGCCCGTGGCGTCAACGCCGGGCTGATCCTGTCCTGCGTGGTCACCTCAGTCTGGTACATTATGGGTAACCCGTTCGGCATCGATAACATGTACATTGCGCTGGCGACCCCGGCTGTGGTGATGGTCATTGACCGCTTGATTCCTAATAACGCGGCTAAAACCCAACAGCACACCGAATCATCCGTACCTCATTCTGGAGTATAAGTAGTCATGACGACCGAAACTATTACCATTGAACGTGACGGGCTGGTCCGCCAGGCAGAAGGCGACAGCCAACGTCTTGACGCCTACATCCCGTCAGAATGCCCGCAGAACCACGCCTCTAACCTGCTGCATCTGCCTGACGGCGATGTGCTGTGCGTCTGGTTCGGCGGCACCCAGGAAGGGGTGTCGGACATATCGATTTATCTGTCACGGCTGGTGAAAGGGAGCGGGCAATGGACGCCTGCTGTCAAGCTCTCCGACGACCCGACCCGTTCCGAGCAAAACCCGGTGCTGTTTCTGGCACCGGACGGCGTACTGTGGTTACTGTACACCGCGCAGAAATCCGGCAATCAGGATACCGCTATCGTGCGTTACCGCCAGTCGCTGGATCAGGGCTACACCTGGGGTGAAATTGGCGTACTGCTGGAACAACCCGGCACCTTTATCCGCCAGCCGATTACCGTGCTGCCCAACGGCGACTGGCTGCTGCCGGTGTTCTACTGCCGCGTCCAGCCGGGTGAAAAGTGGGTTGGCAACGACGACATCAGCGCGGTGAAGATTTCAAGCGATCGCGGACAAACCTGGCGTGAATCGGTGGTGCCGAACAGCACCGGCTGCGTGCACATGAACATCACCCTGCTTAAAGACGGCACCCTGTTGGCGCTGTTCCGCAGCCGCTGGGCCGATTTCATCTACCGTAGCCACTCTACCGACGGCGGTGAAACCTGGTCTGAGCCAGAGGCGACAAATCTTCCGAACAACAACTCGTCGATTCAGGTAACCACGCTGGACAATGGTCATCTGGCGCTGGTGTTCAACGCCATGAACGCCGATGGCGCCACCGAGCGCCGTCTGTCGCTGTATGACGAAATCGAAGATGAAGAAGAGAGCGATGCCAAAATGCCGGAAATCGCCACCGGACGCAGCGCCTTCTGGGGCGCGCCACGTGCGCCGATGACACTGGCGATTTCTGAAGACGGTGGGAAAACCTGGCCGTGGCAGCGCAATCTGGAAGTGGGTGACGGTTACTGCATGACCAACAACTCAACCGAGAAACGCAACCGCGAGTTCTCCTACCCCAGCATCAAACAAGGGCCGGACGGCAAATTGCACATCGCGTTTACCTACTTCCGCCAGGCGATTAAGTACGTCTGCGTCAGCGAAGCGTGGGTTAAAGGCTAGCCCTCTGCCTCCCTCCCTCTTGCAGGGAGGGAGATTCTTACCGCTTCACGTCTACTTGCTAAGGAACCACTTATGATCGCAGGTAATCTGAATCATCTGCCACTGGCAACGTTGCCCGAACCGCTGTGGCGCATTCTTTCCGGCTTCACGCTGGCGCAGTTGAACGCGCTGCCGGAAGGTAAATACCAGCCGGAGGGTGTGGACTGGTTCTACTCCATCGGCACGGTATCCACCGCCCCGAAAGCCGAACGCCATACCGAATTCCATCGCCGTTTTCTCGATATTCAGTTGATTCTGGAAGGGGAAGAGATCATCGGCTACGACCTGAATGACGCAGGTGATCGCGCCGCCACCGAACGCAAACCGGACCTGTTCATTCTGGAGCAACCGCAGGTACCGCACGCCATTCAGCTGGCCGCCGGGGATTTCGTCACCTTCTATCCGGGTGAACCGCATCAGGCGCTGTGTGCCATCAACGACCAGCCTGCCCCGGTGAAAAAAGCGGTGTTCAAGGTGCCGGTCGAATTACTGCACGCGCAGGGGTAAACGTATGTCAGAACAAAAACAGGCGGTGATCACCGGCAGCAGTTCCGGTATCGGCGCCGCTATTACCGCTACCCTGTTAGCGGCGGGGTGGAAGGTTATCGGGCTGTCGCGTCAACCTAGCCCGCATCAGCATCCGAACTTCACACATTATCCGCTGGATATCACCGATACGCCTGCGCTCTGCGCCTTGCTGGACAGCCTGAATACCGTCGATGCGGTGATCCACGCTGCCGGGGTAATGAAAGCCGCTACGCTGGGCACACTGTCATACGCCGACAGTGAGCAATTATGGAAGCTGCACATTCAGGTGGCCGAAGTGCTGGCCGACCGGCTGGTGAGCAAGCTGCCGCAGGGTGGCCGCATCGTCCTGCTGGGCAGCAGAACCTCCAGCGGTGCCGCCGGACGGAGTCAGTATGTCACCACCAAATCAGCGATGATTGGTATGGTGAGAAGCTGGGCCGCAGAGCTAGCGCCGCGCGGCATCACCGTGAATATCGTGGCACCGGGCGCTACCGAAACACCGATGCTCAACCAGCCAGGAAGACAAAGTTCGCCGCCGAAACTGCCGCCGATTGGCCGGTTTATCCAGCCGCAGGAAGTGGCGGATCTGGTGGCGTATCTGCTGTCGCCTTCGGCATCGGCCATCACCGGGCAACAACTGGTGATCTGCGGCGGTGCCTCGTTATAACGCCGCTATGCTACTGCCTCGTGGTAACCTGGCCACACAGCGCTATGCCGTGTGGCCAGGACGCACACCTATTCCTTCGTCGATTCATTCAGATATTCAGCGGCTGGCGACGCTCAACGCTAGTCGCGGAGTTCTACTGCCCCTCATCGAGTCGGCGCTCATCGAGTCAGAATTCATCGAATCAGCAATCGTAAAGCGACTAACGGACTGCTTCAATTCCTGCGAATGCGTTTCCAGATAGGTGGTATCCGTCGCGGTTTGTTCAACCATCGCGGCATTCTGCTGCGTTGTGCGCTCCATGTCGGCCAGCGACCGGGCAATCTCCTGCGTGGCGACAGACTGTTCCGCCGAGGTGTCCGCTATCTTGCGGATAAACTCGCTCGACAGATCAACCGCCTGATTAATTTTCTGCATCACTTCAGATGCCTGATTGATTTCATCGTATCCCTCGCCGATTTTCCCTGATGACGCATCAATTAAGTTTTTTATCTGATGCGCCGACGCGGTGGTTTTCTGCGACAAGGTGCGGATTTCAGCTGCAACGACCGAGAACCCGCGACCAACCTCTCCTGCACGCGCCGCCTCCACCGCGGCATTAATCGCCAGAATATTGGTCTGGAACGCAATATCCTCAATCACTTTAGTAATCGACGAAATACTGTCTGAATGCTGTTTGATGTTTTCCATCGTATTCACGATCTTACTCACCAGCTGGTAGCCCTGATGCGTTTCATTCGCCACGTTTTCAGATAACTGGCTTGCCTGTCTGGCGCTGGCGGCGTTGTCCTTCACCGATTCCGACACCTGCCCCATCGCCGCCGAGGTTTGCTGCAATGCCGAAACCTGCATATCGGTACGTTGCGACAACGCCACACTGCTTTTGCTGATATTCTCGCTGGCGACCGTCACGCCATCGGCATGTTCCAATACATTAGCGACAATAGAAATTAATGACTGGCGCATAGTTTCGATAGCTGCCATCACACTGTGCTGATGTTTATCGTTAATGATGGTTTTTTCCGCCAAATTACCGGATGCGATTGCACGGGTCATCGTCAGTAATACCGCAGGCTCTGCGCCCAACGCCTGAAAAATTCGGTGGCGAGTGGTAAACATCGCTAAAGCGCCCAGTAAGATAGCGACGATTAAAATAATCGGCATAGCCACGGAAAAATACCTTGCCGTGTCTCTTGCCGTATTCGTTAACTGGTTATTTTGTGCAGCCTCATAATTAATAAAAGCATTCACATCAGCCAACCACTGCACAAATGCACCCCGCCCTTCACTCAATAACAGATTACGTGCAGACTCCGTATTTCCTTCATTCTTCAAAGCAATCAATCTGGCAATAATTGCGCTGGTTTTATTATTCGACTGCTGTATGTTTTGATATAAATTTTTTTCTTGTTCAGATATAGCAAACTGGCGCAACATCGCATTAAGCTTAACATCCGACTGTTGATAGATAGAATCCAGTTCATTGATATTGTTTATTATTTTATATTTTTCTTGTTGATCAACTATCAATAAATCCCGTACCGCAATTGACCGATCATGTACGCTGCCTCGTAAATTCACTGCATAGAATTGCTTAACACTATTTTCATCATTAACTTCAGTTAATATATTGCTAATATGACGAATAGTGATCAGACCCGAAATACCTAACAAGACACTCACTAATATAGGAATAATAAAACCGACTACAATTTGTCTTTTTACCGTCATGGTATTTTTCATGTATCCTCCGATGCCAACCTAATCGTGTAGAAATTATCTCAACAGGCATGATGCACGCTATTTGGACACAGGAGTAAAGAGAAAACCAGAATGTACACATAGTACGTGATGATTTCTGGCTCTGCTCAGGTCACAAATAGCAAATAAAATAGCCTGTGAGATAAATGATTACCGTATTTTTTAATAACCATCATGTTTTAATAACTATCATGATTTCATTTTATACTAAGCCAAATTGGCATCATAATCGATAGGGCAGAGCATCGGATCACACTATTAATACAATTGGGATAATTGATATATATCGGACATACTTCAATAGATAAGGCGTGTTGGCTTTATTATCGGGAGTGTTAGAAATTCTGTGTCATTCCAGTAATATACAATCAAAAAGGAATGACATATGTCCCAGCCCTTCGATTTCGATAAAGCGCTTAAAGCCCTCCAGTCCGGTCAGGCATTAACGGGCAAAGATGGTATCTTAACGCCTTTAATCAAACAGTTAACGGAAGCTGCCCTCTCTGCGGAACTGGACTCTCATCTGGCTCAGGACGTTGAAGCTAACCGTAAAAATGGCTCCGGCAAAAAGACCATTAAAGCCCCGACGGGCAGCTTCGAACTGGCGACTCCGCGCGATCGTAATGGCACTTTTGAACCCCAGTTGGTGAAAAAACATCAGACCACGTTATCCGACGAGATCGAACACAAGATCATTCGCCTGTTTGCACTGGGGATGAGCTATCAGGACATTAGCCGGGAGATCGAAGATTTATATGCCTTCAGCGTGTCCACTGCCACCATCAGTGCAGTAACCGATAAAGTCATCCCTGAACTAAAACAGTGGCAACAGCGCCCGCTGGAGCAGGTTTATCCCTTCGTCTGGCTGGACGCTATTCACTATAAAATTCGGGAAGATGGCCGCTATCAGAGCAAAGCGGTTTACACCGTGCTGGCCCTGAATCTGGAAGGTAAAAAGGAAGTTCTGGGCCTGTATCTGTCAGAAAGTGAGGGGGCTAACTTCTGGCTGTCGGTATTAAGCGACCTGCAAAATCGCGGTGTTAAAGACATTCTGATTGCCTGCGTGGACGGGCTGACCGGCTTCCCAGAGGCAATAAACAGCATTTATCCGCAGACGGAAGTGCAGTTGTGCGTCATTCATCAGATACGCAATTCGATTAAATATGTGGCCTCAAAGCACCATAAAGCCTTCATGACCGACCTGAAGCCAGTCTACCGTGCAGTGTCAAAAGAAGCGGCCGAAATGGCACTGGATGAGCTGGAAGCGAAATGGGGGTTGCAGTATCCGGTGGTGCTCCAGTCGTGGCGACGCAAGTGGGACAATCTGTCAGCGTACTTCCGCTATCCGGCAAATATCCGCAAAGTCATTTACACCACAAATGCTATCGAATCGGTGCACAGACAGTTCAGGAAGCTGACCAAAACCAAAGGTGCTTTCCCGAATGAAAACAGTCTGTTGAAGCTGCTTTATCTGGGGCTGATGAACGCACAGGAAAAATGGACAATGCCCATCCAGAGCTGGAATTTGACATTGTCACAGTTGGCCATTTATTTTGAAGGGCGACTAAATAACGTGATGACGCTGTAGAATTTTTAACGTGACACAGAATTCTGAACGCTCTCTTATTATCCTCTTCCCGTCATTTTGCCACGTAGCGACAGCGCGTTCAGCACTCAAGTTAATCTCTGCGACCCGAATAGTATTTGATATCGATGGGCACACATCATCCCTTATCGACAAATGCCCGGTAGCTCTCCAGCAATTCCAGAAAATCCTCCAGACCGCACAACGACAGGCTTTCTTCGTCGTAATAGCTCATGCCTTCTTCCAGCTCATCGGTTTCAATCGCCAGTTGGTTGGCGCGCACCATCACCTCTTCGCTGTCCAGCAATAACGTGTATTCGTGACCCATGCGTTCCCACTGACGCTCGCTACCGGCCAGTTCACGAACTGCGGCTTCCACTTCATCCAGCACCGCCTGCTGACCTTTGACTTCTTCATTCAGCCAGTGCCCTACTGCTTCATGGCCCATCGACATCCGGACAATCACCTGCCCGGTTACATCACGCAAAAACTCATAGTCCACGATCATTCTCCTCTGCCTGATTCGCTATCGCCTGCCACAACAGTAAAAAAAGGGAGACCTTTCGGCCTCCCTTCCTGTTAATTCCAACGAACTATAGCGGTTTACACGGCAGTCTGGAAGATCACCTTGTCCGCTTTGTTGGTGTACTGCTGCAACTGGTCAAAGTTCAGATAGCGGTAAGTATCATCCGCCGTCTTGTCCACTTTCTCCATATATTGCTGGTACTCTTCCGGCGACGGCAGACGACCCAGCAGCGAGGCGACCGCCGCCAGTTCAGCCGAGGCCAGATAGACGTTCGCACCCGTACCCAGACGGTTCGGGAAGTTACGCGTCGATGTTGACACCACGGTCGAGCCGTCTGCCACACGCGCCTGGTTACCCATGCACAGCGAACAACCAGGGATTTCAACACGAGCGCCGTTCTTGCCGAATACGCTGTAATAGCCTTCTTCGGTCAGCTGTGCGGCGTCCATGCGGGTCGGCGGAGCCACCCACAGGCGGGTCGGCAGCTGCCCTTTATTCTGATCCAGCAGCTTACCGGCGGCACGGAAGTGACCGATGTTGGTCATACAGGAACCGATAAACACTTCATCGATCTTATCGCCCTGCACCGTGGAGAGCAGGCGCGCATCGTCCGGATCGTTCGGCGCACACAGAATCGGCTCTTTGATCTCGTTCAGATCGATGTCGATCACCGCGGCATATTCGGCATCGGCATCAGCTTCCAGCAGTTGCGGGTCAGCCAGCCATTTTTCCATCCCCTGCACACGACGCTCCAGCGTACGGCGATCACCATAACCTTCGGCAATCATCCACTTGAGCAGAACGATGTTGGAGTTCAGGTACTCGATGATCGGTTCTTTGTTGAGCTTAATGGTACAGCCCGCCGCAGAACGCTCCGCCGAGGCATCGGTCAATTCGAACGCCTGCTCCACTTTCAGGTCCGGCAATCCTTCGATTTCCAGAATGCGACCAGAGAAGATGTTTTTCTTGCCTTTCTTCTCTACGGTCAACAAGCCCTGTTTAATCGCGTAGTACGGAATAGCATGAACCAGATCACGCAGGGTAATCCCCGGCTGCATTTTACCGGTAAAACGTACCAGCACCGATTCAGGCATATCCAGCGGCATTACGCCGGTTGCTGCGGCAAACGCCACCAGACCGGAACCTGCCGGGAAGGAAATCCCAATCGGGAAACGGGTGTGGGAATCACCACCGGTACCCACCGTATCTGGTAGCAACATGCGGTTCAGCCAGGAGTGGATCACACCGTCGCCTGGGCGCAGCGACACGCCGCCGCGATTCATGATGAAGTCCGGCAGAGTGTGATGGGTATTAACATCGACCGGCTTCGGATAAGCAGCGGTATGGCAGAAGGATTGCATCACCAAATCGGAAGAGAAGCCCAGGCAAGCCAGGTCTTTCAGTTCGTCACGGGTCATCGGACCGGTGGTATCCTGAGAACCGACCGAGGTCATTTTCGGCTCGCAGTAAGCGCCAGGGCGAATGCCCGCGACACCGCAGGCGCGGCCAACCATCTTCTGCGCCAGTGAGAAACCACGGCTGCTCGCCGCCACGTCTTTAGCATGGCGGAACACATCGCTGTGCGGCAGGCCGAGCGATTCGCGCGCTTTGGCCGTCAGACCACGACCGATAATCAACGGAATACGGCCACCTGCGCGTACCTCATCCAGCAGTACATCGGTTTTCAGCTCAAAACTCGCCAGCAACTCGTTACTGTCGTGGTGACGGATTTCGCCCTTGTACGGGTAGACATCAATCACATCGCCCATATTTAGTTTGGTGACATCCACTTCGATAGGCAGCGCACCGGCATCTTCCATGGTGTTGAAGAAGATCGGCGCAATTTTACCGCCCAGCACCACGCCACCAGCACGCTTATTCGGCACGTTCGGGATATCATCACCCATGAACCACAGTACCGAGTTAGTCGCGGATTTACGGGAAGAACCGGTGCCGACCACGTCGCCGACGTAAGTCAACGGGAAGCCCTTCTTGCTCAGCGCCTCGATCTGCTTGATTGGGCCGACAGCGCCGGGTTGATCCGGCTCGATGCCTTCACGGGCATTTTTCAGCATTGCCAACGCGTGCAGCGGGATGTCCGGACGCGACCAGGCATCCTGTGCCGGGGACAAGTCATCGGTATTGGTTTCGCCGGTCACCTTGAATACCGTGACGGTGATTTTTTCCGACAGCTGAGGACGGGACAGGAACCACTCGGCATCCGCCCAGGATTTAACTACCTGCTGCGCGTGGGGATTGCCGGCTTTGGCTTTTTCTTCCACATCATAGAAATTGTCGAACATCAGCAGGGTGTGAGACAGGGCTTTGGCGGCGACCGGAGCCAGGGCGGGGTTATCCAGCGCTTCGATCAGCGGCTGAATGTTGTAGCCGCCTTGCATGGTGCCCAGCAGCTCAGTCGCTTTTTCTGGGGTGATGAGGGGAGAAACCGTCTCGCCTTTGGCGATGGCAGCCAGAAAACCGGCTTTAACATAAGCCGCCTCATCAACGCCCGGCGGCACACGATTGACTAATAAATCGACTAAAAACGCTTCTTCTCCGGCAGGTGGATTTTTCAACAACTCCACCAGTGCCGCCATTTGCGAAGCCTCTAACGGTTTGGGTACGATCCCTTGTGCAGCCCGCTCGGCTACGTGCTTGCGATAATCTTCTAGCACGACGTTCTCCTCGCTCTCATTGTCTAATTATGTCCGGCGCTCAGTTCCAGCTTTAGGCTGATTATCAGCGTATGGATAGGTAAGGTCAGAGTGCCCGATCCAGCCTGCTGAGCATATCAGAATTCAAACCGATTGTTAATTCGTTTACATTAAGGCAACATTTTGCAAATACGTTGTCTTTAGAGGCACTGCTACGTTCAGCAACATAATCCAGACATCCTGACTCATCTCAGCATAGCAGTTAGCAACAAAATCAAACATCGGTTACCCCACAGAAACGATAAGGATACAGAAAGAAAGTGAAGGGGTCAGCGTCGCCCAAGCCGTCAATATTGCCAGTTACACCAGTACGGCTAACGTTACTACCGCACAGTCCCACTCCAGAGCAGTTAACAACACTACGACCGAAACAAAACTACGTCCGAAACAAAACTACGTCTGAGAAACTTGATGAAAAATCGCTATGCTTCGCGCGTCATTCGCGGCATTGTCTTCTTTCTTATTTAAGCCACACTACAAATATCGTTATGTCGAACTATCCCAGTATAACCGCCCAACTGGCGCGCCTGATTATCACCACCCAGCCGGATGCCACCACCCTTGATCTTGCTCGCAGCGGGGTAACGGATTTCCTCGCCTGCGCACTGCCGGTCTGGCACGGTGCAGTTGTAGACAGTGGGCTTGCGCCGCTGAAATCGGTCTATCCCGACCACAACAGTCAGAATCGCAGCCTGCTGCTAGGCTATGCCGGTCACGCACTGGATTTTGACGATTTTCACTCAGGGTTTCGCGGCCACCCCAGCACAGTTATTCTGCCGGCGTTGCTGGCACTGGCTGGCGAGCAACCAACGCTTACGCCAGCGCATTTTCTCACCGCCTATGTTATCGGCGTGGAAACCGCAGGAAGGCTGGGGCTGGCAGCAGGGCCTCGCCATTACAGTCTGGGCTATCACAATACCGCCACGTTAGGCGCCATCGCCGCAGCCGCTGCGACCTGCCGCCTGATCGGCGCCACGCCAGACCAAACCGCCAATGCGTTGGGGCTGGCCGCCTCACAAGCGGCCGGGCTACGCGCACAGTTCGGCTCTGCAATGAAACCACTGCACGCAGGACTGGCGGCAAGGGCTGGGTTAAGCGCCGCTCAATTGGCATTGGCTGGGTTCCTCGGCAATCACGACACCGTGCTGGATGCGTTTCTCGCTGCTCACGGCGACGGCCAGCACCACAACGACGCGTTGATAGCCGATTGGGGCAAACCATGGCGCATGGTTTCTCCAGGGTTGACCTTCAAGCGTTATCCCACCTGCGGCGGCACTCACAGCGCGGCGGAAGCGACATTTATCCTGAGAACGCAGTGGTTGGCACGTTATGGGCAACAGCCAGACGCTCTGCCAGACACTATCGACCACATTACGGTAATGTTCCCGCCGGGTGGCGACGCAGCGCCGTTTATCCGGAAGGCCACTACCGGTGTCGAAAGCCGATTTAGCCTCGAATACGTGATTGCCGCCGCGTTACTGGAAGGTGAGTTGCGGCTGGATCGATTTACCGAAAAGCGGGTTGATCCCGAAATTGCGGCGCTGGCCGATAAGGTCTCGCGCCAGGCTGACCTTAGTGCACCACCGGATGAACACAATCCAGATGGTCGCTTCCATGACGTCAGCCTGCTGATGAAAGATGGCTCACATCTTGACGCCAGAGTCACTTGGCAGCAAACCGCAGCCGTAAAAACAGATGTTGCGGCTAAACTGCGTCAGACACTAAGTCTGATGCCGTGGCTACCGGCTGACGACGTGATCAGCCATAGCCAGTTGCGCACGCCCGGCGCACTTGCAGCGCTGGTTCGGCTGCTGTCATAGCTGGCAGCAACTCGTCAGGTAGCACAACAACCGACCAGGGAGGACGCAACTGTTTTTTCGACGGTTTTGCTTATAAACAAAGCAGATAACGCTGACAAAAAACGTTGGATGCTGGAAGGAAGGTAAAAAAAATCCGGCAACAGGTGCCGGATTCGCATGGAACAGACAAGACTTTTGTTCCCCACAACCGCGGTTGCGGGGAAACGAATTATTTCTTCTTGGCTTTCGGGTTCGGCAGGTCGGTGATGCTACCTTCGAAGACTTCAGCAGCCAGACCTACGGATTCATGCAGCGTCGGGTGAGCGTGGATAGTCAGTGCGATATCTTCTGCATCACATCCCATCTCGATAGCCAGACCGATTTCACCCAACAGTTCACCACCGTTGGTACCGACAATCGCACCACCGATCACACGGTGTGTTTCTTTGTCGAAAATCAGTTTGGTCATACCGTCAGCGCAATCGGACGCAATCGCACGGCCCGATGCGGCCCACGGGAACACGGCGGTTTCGTAGCTGATGCCTTTTTCTTTCGCTTCTTTTTCGGTCAGGCCAACCCATGCCACTTCCGGCTCAGTGTAGGCGATAGACGGGATCACTTTCGGATCGAAGTAGTGTTTCTTACCGGAGATGACTTCAGCCGCGACGTGACCTTCATGCACGCCTTTGTGCGCCAGCATCGGCTGACCGACGATATCGCCGATAGCGTAGATGTGCGGCACATTGGTACGCATTTGTTTGTCAACGCGGATGAAACCACGATCGTCAACTTCCACGCCAGCCTGACCGGCATCCAGCAGTTTGCCGTTCGGCACACGACCGATAGCCACCAGCACCGCGTCATAACGCTGCGGTTCTGCCGGGGCGCTCTTGCCTTCCATTGATACGTAGATGCCGTCTTCTTTGGCTTCTACCGCAGTCACTTTAGTTTCCAGCATCAGGTTGAATTTCTTGCTGATACGTTTGGTGAAGACTTTGACGACGTCTTTGTCAGCAGCCGGAATCACCTGATCAAACATTTCAACCACGTCGATTTGCGAACCCAGCGCATGGTACACCGTACCCATTTCCAGGCCGATGATACCGCCGCCCATGACCAGCAGACGACCTGGAACGGTTTTCAGTTCCAGCGCATCGGTAGAATCCCAAACGCGCGGGTCTTCATGCGGAATAAACGGCAGTTGAATCGGACGGGAACCCGCCGCGATAATCGCGTTGTCGAAGTTCACCGTGGTATTGCCGTTTTCACCTTCCACCACCAGGGTGTTCGGGCCGGTAAACTTACCAAAACCGTTGACGACCTTGACTTTACGGCCTTTGGCCATACCCGCCAGACCGCCAGTCAGTTGATTAATAACTTTTTCTTTCCAGGTGCGAATTTTATTGATATCGGTCTGCGGTTCGCCAAACACGATGCCGTGCTCAGCCAGCGCTTTCGCTTCTTCGATAACTTTCGCTACATGCAGCAGTGCTTTGGAAGGAATACAGCCTACATTCAGACAGACGCCACCCAGCGTGGAATAGCGCTCGATCAGCACGGTGTCCAGACCCAAATCTGCACAACGGAACGCCGCGGAGTAACCTGCGGGACCCGCGCCAAGTACCACCACCTGAGCTTTAATTTCAGTACTCATCATGACCTCTTAAATTAATTTCCGGCGGGTCTGTGACGTCATTATTGTTGAGTCTTAACGCCCTCTTCCACCGGGACGTGTCTTTACCGTTATAGTTTACAAAATTGTTAACAATCTTGAAACAACAAGCGGCTAACGATTTGTCCTTAATCACTGATTGTTGTCACAAATAACAGCTTATCAGAAAAAAGCCGGCCGTCAGGCCGGCTTTTCGATTACATCACCAGACGACGAATGTCGGACAAGGTATTGTTGATGATGGTAATGAAGCGTGCACCATCAGCGCCGTCAATGACACGGTGGTCGAAGGACAGAGATATCGGCATCATCAGACGCGGAACAAACTCTTTACCATTCCAGACCGGTTCCATGGCGGACTTAGATACCCCCAGAATAGCCACTTCCGGCGCGTTGACAATCGGTGCGAAATGCGTCGTGCCAAGGCCGCCGATGCTGGAGATGGTAAAGCACCCACCCTGCATTTCACCAGCGGTCAACTTGCCGTCACGGGCTTTCTTAGAGATGGTCATCAGTTCACGAGACAGCTCAATGATGCCTTTCTTGTTCACATCTTTGAACACCGGCACCACCAGACCATTCGGGGTATCAACCGCAACACCGATGTTGATGTATTTCTTCAGCGTCAGACGCTGACCGTCTTCAGACAGCGAACTGTTGAAGCGAGGCATCTGCTCAAGCGCAGCGGCAACCGCTTTCATGATGAACACGACCGGCGTGATCTTCACATCCAGTTTACGCTTCTCGGCTTCCACGTTCTGCTGTTTACGGAACGCTTCCAGATCAGTGATGTCGGTTTTATCGAAGTGCGTAACATGCGGGATCATCACCCAGTTACGGCTCAGGTTAGCACCAGAGATTTTCTGGATACGACCCAGTTCCACTTCTTCAATTTCACCAAACTTGCTGAAATCAACTTTCGGCCACGGCAACAGACCCGGCAGAGAACCGCCAGTCGCCCCCGCTGCCGGCGCAGACTCAGCGCGTTTCACGGCTTCTTTCACGTAAGCCTGTACGTCTTCGCGCAGGATACGACCTTTACGGCCAGTACCTTTTACTTTCGCCAGGTTGACGCCGAACTCACGCGCCAAACGACGAATGACCGGTGTGGCATGGATGTAGGCGTCGTTTTCAGCAAACTCACCTTTGCTATCGGCTTTCGCTGCAGCTGGTGTCGCTGCCGCCGGTGCTGGTGCACTTGCGGCCGGAGCCGGTGCTGCCGCTACAGGAGTCGCAGCCGGTGCGGCGCCTTCCACTTCGAAGACCATGATAAGCGAACCGGTTTTCACCTTGCTGCCGGTGCTAACCTTGATTTCCTTCACGGTACCGGCGAACGGTGCCGGAACTTCCATTGACGCTTTGTCGCCTTCCACGGTGATCAGCGACTGTTCTGCCAACACTTTATCACCGACTTTGACCAATACTTCCGTCACTTCGACTTCATCGCCACCGATATCCGGCACGTTGACGTCTTTAGCACCACCGCTCACCGCTGGCGCGGCAGCAGGTGCACTCGCGGCAGGAGCCGGAGCAGCAGCAGGCGCTGCACCCGCAACCTCAAACACCATGATCAGTGAGCCAGTTTTCACCTTGTCACCGGTCTTGATGCGAATTTCTTTTACCGTACCCGCGAACGGCGCCGGCACTTCCATAGAGGCTTTGTCGCCTTCCACCGTAATCAGCGACTGCTCTGCCGCTACGGTGTCGCCGACGTTAACCATCACTTCGGTCACTTCGACTTCGTCGCCGCCGATATCCGGTACTTCAACTTCTTTCACCGCGCTGGCAGCGGCAGGTGCCGCTGCAGGTGCTGGCGCAGCCGCCGGAGCCGGTGCGGCGGCTGCCGCACCTTCTGCTTCGAAGACCATGATCAGTTTGCCGGTCTCGACTTTGTCGCCTACCGCTACTTTGATCTCTTTAACCACCCCCGCCTGCGGAGAGGGGACTTCCATAGAAGCCTTGTCACCTTCAACGGTAATCAGCGACTGCTCGGCTTCCACTTTGTCACCCACTTTGACCAGCACTTCGGTGACTTCAACTTCATCTGCACCGATATCCGGTACCTTGATTTCGATAGCCATTACTCTTTCCCTCTTATGCTACGCGCGGGTTAACTTTTTCAGGATTGATGTCGAATTTCTTGATGGCTTCAGCCACCACAGATTTTTCAACTTCACCGCGTTTAGCCAGTTCGCCCAGTGCAGCAACAACCACGTAGGAAGCATCCACTTCAAAGTGGTGACGCAGGTTTTCACGGCTGTCGGAACGGCCAAAACCATCAGTACCCAGTACGCGATAATCGCTGGCCGGAACGTAGGTACGTACCTGCTCGGCAAACAGTTTCATGTAGTCGGTAGACGCGACTGCCGGTGCGTCGTTCATCACCTGAGCGATGTACGGTACGCGCGGCGCTTCGGTCGGGTGCAGCATGTTCCAACGTTCACAGTCCTGACCGTCACGGGCCAGTTCGGTGAAGGAGGTAACGCTGTACACATCAGAACCGATGCCGTAATCGTTGGCCAGAATCTGTGCGGCTTCGCGCACATGACGCAGGATAGAGCCGGAACCCAGCAACTGAACTTTGCCTTTGCTGCCCGCCACGGTTTCCAGCTTGTAGATACCTTTGCGGATGCCTTCTTCGGCACCCTGCGGCATCGCCGGCATGTGGTAGTTTTCGTTCAGTGTGGTGATGTAGTAGTAAATGTTTTCCTGCGCGTCGCCATACATACGAACCAGACCGTCATGCATGATGACCGCCACTTCATAAGCGAAAGCCGGGTCGTAAGAAATACAGTTCGGAATGGTCAGCGACTGGATGTGGCTGTGACCATCTTCATGCTGCAAACCTTCGCCGTTCAGCGTGGTACGACCGGATGTACCGCCGATCAGGAAGCCACGTGCCTGTTGGTCACCAGCAGCCCAGCACAGGTCGCCGATACGCTGGAACCCGAACATGGAGTAATAAATGTAGAACGGGATCATCGGCAGGTTATTGGTGCTGTAAGACGTTGCCGCCGCCAGCCAGGAGGAGCCTGCACCCAGTTCGTTGATCCCTTCCTGCAGGATCTGACCTTTCTGATCTTCTTTATAATAAGCGACCAGTTCGCGGTCCTGCGGGGTATACTGCTGACCATTCGGGCTGTAGATACCGATCTGACGGAACAGACCTTCCATACCGAAGGTACGCGCTTCGTCGGCGATGATCGGAACCAGTCTGTCTTTGATAGACTTGTTCTTCAGCATCACGTTCAGTGCACGCACAAAGGCGATGGTGGTGGAGATTTCTTTGGTCTGCTCTTCCAGCAGAGAACTGAAATCTTCCAGCGTCGGCAGGTCCAGTTTCTCATCAAATCTCGGCTGACGGGACGGCAGGTAGCCTTCCAGCGCCTGACGACGTTCATGCAGGTATTTGTACTCTTCGGAATTTTTGTCGAAGGTAATGAACGGCAGTTTTTCGACATCAGCGTCAGCAACCGGCACATTGAAACGGTCGCGGAAATAACGCACGCCGTCCATGTTGATTTTCTTGACCTGGTGAGCAATGTTCTTGCCTTCAGCCGCATCACCCATACCATAACCTTTGATGGTATGCGCCAGAATAACCACCGGCTTGCCTTTGGTTTCCTGTGCTTTTTTCAGTGCAGCGTAGACTTTCTTCGGATCGTGGCCGCCACGGTTAAGTGCCCAGATGTCGTCATCGCTCCAGTCTTTGACCAGTGCAGCGGTTTCCGGGTATTTACCGAAGAAGTGCTCACGCACGTAGGCACCGTTTTTGGACTTGAAGGTCTGATAGTCGCCGTCAACGGTTTCGTTCATCAGTTGAATCAGCTTGCCACTGGTGTCTTTACGCAGCAGCTCATCCCAACGACCACCCCAGATAACCTTGATCACTTCCCAGCCAGCGCCACCGAAGATGCCTTCCAGCTCGTTAATGATCTTGCCATTACCCGTAACCGGACCATCCAGACGCTGCAGGTTACAGTTGATGACAAACACCAGGTTGTCCAGTTTTTCACGGGTCGCGATAGTGATGGCGCCTTTAGATTCCGGCTCATCCATTTCACCGTCGCCCAGGAAAGCGTATACAGTCTGCTTCGTGGTGTCTTTCAGGCCGCGATTGTTAAGATATTTCAGGAATTTGGCCTGATAAATCGCGTTAATTGGCCCCAACCCCATCGACACGGTCGGGAACTGCCAGAATTCCGGCATTAATTTCGGATGCGGGTAGGAAGACAGGCCATTGCCGTGCACTTCCTGACGGAAGTTGTTCATTTGATCTTCAGTCAAACGACCTTCCAGGAAAGCGCGCGCGTAAACGCCAGGAGAAATATGCCCCTGGAAGAACACCAGGTCACCGCCGTCTTGTGCATTACGAGCACGGAAGAAGTGGTTGAAGCACACTTCATAGAAGGTAGCGGAAGACTGGAAAGACGCCATATGACCGCCCAGCTCCAGATCCTTCTTAGATGCGCGCAGTACCGTCATCACCGCATTCCAACGGATTGCGGAACGGATACGACGCTCCAGATCAAGGTTCCCCGGATACGCGGGTTCATCTTCTGCCGCGATGGTGTTGATGTAGTTACTGCCAGCACTGCCCGCAGCAACTTTCACCCCACCTTTACGTGCTTCAGTCAATACCTGATCAATCAGGAACTGAGCGCGCTCAACACCCTCTTCACGGATAACCGATTCGATCGCTTGCAGCCAGTCACGCGTTTCGATCGGATCCACGTCATTGTTCAAACGTTCTGACATGGTGTATTCCTTATCTGTTTCTAATCAGTGGATTTGTCTGGAGCCTGTCTTCCTGCACTCTGGTCCTGTGGAGAAAACACAGGAAGACAGGCTCTTCGTCTTGTTACCGCAAACGACCGCCAGTCGACGGCCTAATCCTTGCGTTGCTGGAGCCGGCGTAACGAGCGTTCCCGCCGACTATGTTCCCGGTTAAGTTCCAGCAATACTTCCTCAATAAAAGCCAGATGACGATGCGATGCTTCGCGTGCTTTTTCTGGCTCGCGGGCAACAATCGCCTCAAAAATTCTGGCACGATGGCTACTCACCTGCGTCAGCACTTCACGACTCAGATAAAGCAACTCAAAATTCTGTCTGACGTTTTGTTCGAGCATCGGTCCCATACAGCGTAACAGGTGCAACAGCACTACGTTATGCGCCGCCTCGGTCACCGCTACCTGATAATGCATGACCGCCTCTGATTCCCCTTCCAGGTCGCTAGCTTCACGCGCCGTTTCAATATGGGCATGACAATCACGGATGCGCTGCAAATCCTCTTCTGTGCCACGCAACGCGGCATAATAAGCAGCAATACCTTCAAGGGCATGACGGGTTTCAAGGAGGTCGAACTGAGATTCTGGATGATTACTCAGCAGTTCCGCCAGCGGATCGCTAACACTCTGCCAAAGATTGTTCTGGACAAAGGTACCGCCACCCTGACGGCGTAACAGTAACCCTTTTGCTTCCAGCCGCTGAATCGCCTCGCGCAGGGAAGGACGGGAAACCTCAAACTGTTTTGCCAGTTCGCGTTCCGGCGGCAACTTTTCACCGGGGCGCAAGGTTCCCTCAAGGATCAAAAACTCCAGTTGTTGTTCAATCACATCTGACAGTTTGGGTTGACGGATCTTGCTGTAAGCCATGTGAATTCTTCCCGGCGAAAAAGCGCGGAGTCAATTGGTAATACCAATTTCAAAAACATGACGCACAAAGTAACAAAGTATTCACCTTCTGTCTATACAGACCTTGCGTGAAATCACCAATCACCCCACATTTTAACAAATGCCTGGAATATTGTGACAAAAGCGCAAATAGGTCAGAGGTATGACCATTTCAGAAGGGTATACGTTTTAACTTTTTTGAAACCATAATCAGGCAAAGCTGAACCGTTCAACCCGAAACAATGTGAATTAAAATTCATTAAATATGAATTTTAATGAAATAAAAAATGCTATTGCCTTCACTCTGCCTGCCGTTATTCTAACCTATCGCATTTGTGATATGGATAAGGCGGCCATAACCAGCACCGGTCCCCCACGACGATAAAAGCGCAAAATCATAACGTACAGATGATGGTGATCATGACATCACACTTTTATGCCATGCCTCGCAATAAATCAGTGCAATCCTCTGCGCTTATCACTATTCTCTGACGCGCGATAGCATCGGCAACAATTTAGGTTTGCCAGCGTCGTAAATATAAAATTACATATACGTAAAAAGACAAACAAACCCGCCCCAACCACACTGTTGGTGGACAGTTTGTCTTGTCATCGGCAGGGGGTAAACACATGCAAGATCAACAAGACGGTACGCTGCAACGCGGCTTAAAAAACCGTCACATACAGTTGATTGCTCTGGGAGGCGCGGTAGGTACCGGGCTGTTTCTCGGTATCGCGCAAACAATCAAAATGGCTGGGCCATCCGTCCTGCTGGGCTACGCGATAGGTGGTCTGATCGCATTTTTCATCATGCGCCAGTTAGGCGAAATGGTGGTGGAAGAGCCGGTTGCCGGTTCATTCAGCCACTTTGCCTATAAATACTGGGGCAACTTTGCCGGTTTCGCCTCTGGCTGGAACTACTGGGTGCTCTACGTGCTGGTCGCTATGGCGGAACTGAGCGCCGTCGGCATCTACATTCAATACTGGTGGCCCGGCATTCCCACCTGGGTTTCCGCTGCCGTATTCTTTGTGCTGATCAACGCCATTAACCTCGCCAACGTGAAAATGTACGGCGAACTGGAATTCTGGTTTGCGATTATCAAGGTGGTGGCTATTGTCGGCATGATCGTGTTCGGCGGTTGGCTGCTGCTGAGCGGTCAGGGTGGTCCTGAAGCCACCATCACCAACCTCTGGGCACAGGGGGGATTCTTCCCCAACGGCATCAGCGGTCTGGTGATGGCAATGGCGGTTATCATGTTCTCTTTTGGCGGCCTGGAACTGGTGGGTATTACTGCTGCCGAAGCAGATAAACCGGAAGAAAGCATTCCTCGCGCCACCAATCAGGTCATCTATCGTATCCTGATTTTCTATGTCGGTTCGCTGACTGTCCTGCTGTCACTCTACCCATGGGGTAAAGTCGTGGAAGGCGGCAGCCCGTTCGTCATGATTTTCCATGCACTGAACAGTGAATTGGTCGCCAACATCCTGAATCTCGTGGTGCTGACAGCGGCGCTGTCGGTATACAACAGTTGTGTCTACTGCAACAGCCGTATGCTGTACGGTCTGGCTAAACAGGGGAATGGCCCACAGTCTCTGCTGAAAGTAGATAGCCGCGGCGTGCCGGTCGTAGCGATTGGCATTTCCGCACTGGCTACCGCACTGTGCGTACTGATTAACTATCTGCTGCCGGGCAAAGCGTTTGAACTGCTGATGGCGCTGGTGGTGTCTGCTCTGGTGATCAACTGGGCGATGATAAGCCTGGCGCACTTGAAATTCCGTGCCGCCAAAGAGCGCGAAGGGGCCACAACCCGGTTCAAAGCACTGTGGTTCCCCTTCGGCAACTACCTGTGTCTGGCGTTTATGGCTGGCATTCTGGTGATCATGTACCTGACGCCGGGCATCCAGATTTCCGTCTTATTGATTCCAGTCTGGCTGTTAGTGCTGGGCATCGGCTATCGCTTTAAAAAGCATCAATAATCCGTTCCCTTTCAGTATGGCCGTCGCAGTGGCCATACTGTTTTCGTTGGATCTGTCACCTCATCTCTGCGTTATACCAGCGTACCGTAGATAGTCAGCAACGCCACGACCACCACCAGCGCCAACGTAACCTTTTTCGCCAGCGAGACTGCCGCTCTCGGCGTAGCAATCGGGTCGCCATGCGATTCCCGTTCCAGTGAAAACTGCGCCAGCTTTGTCAGCACCCAATACTGAGAAGAATGCACATCCATAATGGCGGCAAACCAGGCCGGCAATGCTTTCTCACCGTGCCCCAACAGTGCATAAGCCGCACCCGCCAACCTTACCGGAATCCAGTCCAGCCAATGCAGTAAAGTATCGACACCGGAATTCGCCCGTTCCAGCGGTGTATGATGACGAGCCAGACAACACTGCCGGGCACGCAACACGGTGTAACCGACCAGCGCCACCGGGCCGTAATGGCCTGCGGCGATAAACCAAAACAACGGGGCCAGATAAAAGCGGAAATTTAGCCACAACAACGCATTTTGTAATTCCCTTAGCCGCTCATGTTCGCTGGCATCCAATGGCAAACCATGAATCAACGCCAGTTCCTCGGCCATTTCCCGGCAGGCATCCACTTCACCGCGCTGAGCAGCCTGAATATAACGGTGGTAATGCTGGCGTATTTCGCCTGCGCCGATGCACAACAAGCCGACAGCGATCCACAACAGTAACAACGGCAAACCAAACAGCCAGCCGCTGAGCACCCACTGCGCCGCCAACACCACCGCCATTCCCATAATAGATAACAGCAATGTTTGCAACAACGATGGCGCGGAAAGATGACGGAACATCCGTTCCAGATGGTGATCCAATTGCCAATGTTCACCACGCTTAAACAACCGCTCCCACCCCAGGACCAGCAATAAGCTAAACAACGTCATCAGTGATTACTCCCCTTGTTCCGGTAGCGTCTGCCATAACTGTTGATATCGTACCCAATCGAATGCGGGACCGGGATCAGTCTTACGTCCCGGCGCAATATCACTATGCCCGGTAATACGCTCAGGCGTAATACCATAGGTTGCACTCAGCAAGAAGGTAACCTCCGCCAGCCGGGCATACTGTTCTGAGGTAAACGGCAGCATATCGGTACCTTCCAGCTCAATACCAATAGCGAAATCATTACAGCGCTCTCGTCCTTCAAACTGTGATAGCCCTGCGTGCCAGGCCCGTTGATCAAACGCCACATATTGTATGATTTCACCGGTACGTCGGATCAGGCAATGCGCTGACACTCGCAGATGACATATTGCCGCAAAATAGGGATGGTCTTCCCCATCCAGCGTACCGGTAAAGAGTTGATCAATGTAAGGTCCACCAAACTCCCCCGGAGGCAGACTGATGTTGTGAATCACCAGCAAAGAAGGTAACTCCCCTTGCGGACGCTCATCCTGATGTGGTGACAGAACGCGTCTGACACCGGTCAGCCAGCCATGCTCCACTTTCATCAACACTCCTTTTCGTTGCTCTGCCATTCAACAAACCATCATCACCCCAGTATTTTTTGCCTGACAATAACCGGGCCTCTCACCAGCAAGACTAACCGACTGATTACACTCATTGAGCCAACATCTTACCGCATCTGCGATATTCCTGAGGGGTTAAAAAAACCTGGTGATTTATCCGCCGTCGCTCGTCAGGGTACGCACACAAACCATGATGTTCCTCTCATCTTCTGGTATGCTGCGCCCCTTCTTTTCGGCAAGTACCCGATGATTCCGCCATCACAGGCAAACGTTTTCGTCTTCTGCTTATCGCCGGAAAGTTTTTTCAGCATCCATTTTGTTATTACCGCCCGAATCGCTACTTGCAACCCAGGCAGTCAGGCCGGGCTGCTACAATGCGTCGGACAATACAGAGAATCGTCATGAAGAAAATCCTTGCTGCTTGTGCAATCAGCACATTGTCATACAGTTTACCCACCCTTGCAGATAACAACGCGCCGCAATACCTCTCTGATTGGTGGCACCAGAGCATCAATGTGGTAGGCAGTTATCACACGCGTTTCGGACCTCAGTTAAACAATGATGTGTATCTGGAATACGAAGCCTTCGCCCGCAAGGACTGGTTTGATTTTTATGGCTACGTCGATGTGCCAAAAACCTTTGGTGCAGGCAACACGCCTGACCGTGGTATCTGGGATAAAGGTTCTCCGCTGTTCATGGAAATTGAACCCCGCTTCTCGATTGATAAGTTAACCAATACACAGTTAGGCTTCGGCCCATTCAAAGAGTGGTACGTCGCTAATAACATCATCTACGATCAGGGCCGTAATAACGACTCACGCCAAAGCACCTGGTACGTAGGTCTGGGTACCGATATCAATACCGGCACCGATCTGTCGTTGTCCGCTAATATCTATGCCAAATACCAGGGGCAGAACTACAGCGCGCCGAATGAAGATCGTTGGGACGGTTACCGTTTCAAAATTAAATACTTCTACCCACTCACGTCGTTGTGGGGCGGCAAGCTGACCTATATCGGCTTCACCAACTTCGACTTCGGCTCCGATCTGGCTAATAACGCCGGTCCGTCTCGTACCAGCAATGCCATTGCTTCGAGCCATATTCTGGCGTTGAATTATGACCACTGGCACTACTCGGTTGTCGCCCGTTACTTCCATAACGGCGGCCAGTGGGCCGACGGCACCGAGCTGGATTTTGGCCGAGGTCCATTCAACGTCCGCACCACCGGATGGGGTTATTATCTGGTGGCCGGTTACAACTTCTAATCCGTTGCTACTTGTCATTACGTATCCCGACTATTGTCGGGATACGGACAAAACTAACGCAATAATGCGTTGAATTGAGATAATATTTAAAAAATACGGCCCGTTAAACGGGATAGCATAAATTCCGGATTTCCCTCGGAGTAGCATGATGACAACACGTCGTTATAGTCAGGAACAGCGTCAGGCTGAGCTGCTCAGCCGCATTGAGCAGGATATCCCCGTCAGTGTACAGCTGGCACTGCGTGAAGACCTGGGGGGAGACGTCAACCCGGAGCACGATATCACCGCGCAATTATTGCCAGCAGAAACGGCAGCCAACGCAGTCATTATTACCCGCGAAGCTGGCATTTTCTGTGGGCAACGCTGGCTCGACGAAGTGTTCCGCCAGTTAGGCGACCAGATCACCATCGACTGGTTAGTCCGCGATGGTGATATCCTGACGGAAAACCAGCCGCTGTGCCGACTGCACGGGCCGTCTCGCATACTGCTCACCGGTGAACGCACCGCACTGAATTTCCTGCAAACGCTCAGTGGCGTAGCTACCGAAGTCAGCCGTTATGCAACGAAACTGGCAGGGACCCGCACCCGGTTGCTGGATACACGAAAAACGTTGCCTGGCTTGCGCACTGCACTTAAATACGCGGTATTGTGCGGCGGTGGAAGCAATCATCGCCTCGGCCTGACGGATGCGTTTCTGATCAAGGAAAACCACATTATCGCCGCCGGCTCTATCAAACAGGCTGTCGAGAAAGCCTTCCAACTGCGTAGCGATGTGCCGGTAGAGGTTGAGGTAGAAACACTGGACGAATTGCAACACGCTCTGAACGCTGGCGCGGATATCATTATGCTGGACAACTTCACTCTGGCGGCCATCCGCGAAGCAGTAACACTGACAAATGGGCGTGCTCTGTTGGAAGTCTCCGGCAATGTGACATTGCAAACACTGCCGGATTACGCCGCCACCGGTGTCGACTATATCTCGGTCGGCGCACTGACCAAACATGTGCAGGCACTCGATCTGTCGATGCGTTTCAGTTAATCCCTCTCGTCTCATTACTGCTCAACTCCATCAGCTCGGTGTCTCCGGGTTGATGGTTATCCTGCTCAGGTATTTGCCTTTCCGCCAGCCTCCTTTTGGCTTTACACCGTCATTTTGCGAGCCTGCTCGCCTGTTTTCTGCAACTGCTTATCGTTGCGCCCTCCTGTTTGCATAGCGGATTCCTGATTGAAAACAAGGTCATCGCCAGCCCGGCTTGTTGCCATTATCCTGCCGCCACCAGCCACACCAGGGAACCAACAACATGACACAACAAGGATTTTCATTAATTGAACTGATGGTGGTCATCGTCATCATCGCCATTCTTAGCGCACTGGGGATTCCGGCATATCAAGGCTATCTGCAAAAAGCCGCCATGACTGACATGCTGCAAACCATGAGCGCCTATAAAACCGCGGTGGATCTCTGCAGCCTCAGCAATGCAGGATTAGAAGGATGTAATGCAGGTAGCCAGGGGATTCCAACACCGACAACATCACGCTATGTCAGCGCGGTTTCGATCAATCAGGGCGTCATTACCCTGACGGGTCAATCGACACTGCAAGGACTGAGCGTCATCATGACACCGGCTCTGGATGCGCAGAACGGCGCATCTCGCTGGACAAGGGCCTGCCGCACCAGTACCGATGCAGAGAGCCTGCGTCAGGCATGTGAAGACGTCTTTCGTTTTGACGCTACCGGTGGGTGATAATGATGACTCAAGACACACAACATCCTGAGCTACAACTACTTTGCCGACGTTATCACGCTCTGCTGCTGGATATGGACGAACAGGTGATTTCTGTTGCCGTGGCGGGACCGGTTGCGGAAGATCTGATTGCTGCACTGCGGTTCGCCAGCCATCGGCGAGTGCTGGTGGAACAATGGCCCGCCGCACGACTAGAGCAGCAGCTCACCTCGCCACAGGCTGAAGAGATTACCGCGCCTTATCAAGCCGACGCGGTAACGTCAGAAGAACCTGATGATACGCCAGTAGTCCAGTTCATCAACCAGATGCTGAAACTGGCAGTCCAACGGCGTGCTTCCGATATCCATATCGAACCCTTACCTGCCGGTTATCGCGTCAGGCTACGTATTGACGGGGTGTTGCATGAAATCCCATCCGCCCCGGATTTGCCAGCAAACCGAATGATTGCCCGCCTCAAAATTATGGGGAAACTCAATATCGCAGAACGGCGCTTGCCACAAGACGGCCAGTTCAGCCTCCGGCTGGAACAACACGTCTATTCACTACGCATCGCTACCCTGCCCGTCCAGGGCGGCGAGAAGGTTGTGTTAAGGGTATTGCAGACACAGCAACAAGCACTGGAGCTGGATGCATTGGGCCTGCAACATCACGCGCTACAGCAACTCAAGCAAACGCTAAACCTGCCACAAGGCCTGATTTTGGTTACCGGTCCCACCGGCAGCGGCAAGACATTCACGCTGTATAGCGCGATCCGCTGGCTGAATGACGTCAGTCGCAATATTTGCAGCGTGGAAGATCCGGTAGAGATTCCATTATCAGGAATCAACCAGACGGCTATCCATGCGCCAGGTCAGTTGGATTTCGCCAGAGTATTGCGCGCGCTACTGCGCCAGGACCCAGACGTGATCATGATTGGCGAAATCCGCGATGCCGAAACCGCAGAGATTGCCGTCAAGGCTGCACAGACCGGTCATCTGGTCCTGTCCACCCTGCATACTAACTCTGCTCTTGATACGCTGGCTCGTCTGGAGCATCTGGGCATCCCCGGTTATCTACTGGCCGCGGCGCTCAAACTGGTGATCGCCCAGCGACTGGTCAGACGATTATGCCCACACTGTCGCCAGTTGGACGAAGACATGACCACCTTGCCTGATACGCTATGGCGCGGCCCACTACGGCAATGGCGGGCGTCAGGATGTGAACACTGCTTTTCCGGTTACTACGGTCGGGCAGCTATTTATGATCTACTACCGATCACACCTGAGATACAGCAGTCCTTGTCCGGCTCTGCCGCATTATCTGACAACGGCCTGCCACTCCCCTTACAACAACGCCCCTTACGACCGGACAACCGACTGCTCTCCGCCGGGCTGGCGCTGGTTCACGAAGGCATCACCTCGCTGGAAGAAGTCTATCGTGTTGTAGGGGATGACATTGAATAGGGACTGTTTATGGCAGTACAAAAACTCTACCACTGGCAAGCGCTTCGCAGCGATGGTGAACCTTGCTCCGGCGAACGTATCGGCTTTGGGCGGGGGGAGATTTACCAATACCTGCTGGAACTTGGCTACCAGCCTCTGCACCTGAAAACCGGGCAGTACCTAACCCCGCGTTACTGGCAAGGTCCCCAGTTATCAATCATCATCCGGCAGTTAGCTACACTGCTACAAGCCGGATTACCGTTACTGGATGCACTGGACCTACTTGGCCGTCAGCACGAAAAAGCAGGCTGGCGCTGCCTGTTGCAGGAAGTCCGCCTGCAAGTCGGTCAGGGGCGTTCGCTGTCAGAAGTGCTATTGGATTATCCCGACGTCTTCCCGGTGATGTGCAGCTCGTTGATATCTGTCGGCGAATTGACAGGAAAACTGGATGAATGCTGTGCCCGATTGGCAAATTACCAGGAGATGCAACACCAGTTAACGGGAAAAGTTATAAAAGCCTTGCGCTATCCGGTGTTTGTCGTTGTTGTAGGGCTACTGGTCACACTACTGATGCTGACGCTGGTGTTACCGGAATTCGCTGAATTGTACGCCTCCTTTGGCGCGCCGCTTCCCTGGCTAACGCGCATGATGCTGGGTTTATCGGATGGATTAAGCCGTTATGGTGCGCTGTTGTTCACTTTTCCTACGGTAATGTTACTGGCTTATCGGAAATTACGGCGGCAAAAAGTAGCATGGCAAACACGAGAGCAACAGCTACTACTGAAACTACCGCTGCTATCCACACTGGTACGAAGCCATTGTCTGAGCCAAATCTTTCATACCCTGGCTATGACACAACAGGCGGGATTAACACTCCCGTCCGGACTCAGCGCGGCTGCAACATTAAACAACCCGGTTTACCGGCAATCGCTCGCGGAGCTCCAAAGCCAGCTTGAACAAGGCATTCCACTTGGGCAAGCCATCCATGGTTATCCGTTGCTTTACCCTGCGCCCTGCCAGCAACTTATTAGTGTCGGAGAGGAAACAGGTGCGCTGGATCAGCTATTTGCCCGACTGGCAGGCTGGTATGAAAATCATACCCGACAGTTTGCAGATACACTGACGCAAACACTGGAACCGTTATTGCTGGTCATCGTCGGCGGACTGGTGGGAACGCTGGTCATCGCCATGTATCTGCCGATTTTCCAGTTGGGGAATGTACTGGCAGGCTCCTGAGCTTACCAGTACATAACAATGCGGCTCAGCCATTGAACACTGGGTTTTCCTGCTCGGCAACACGAATAAAGGTGGTTCGTTTGGTCAGTTCTTTCAAGCGTGCCGCTCCCACATAAGTACAGGCGGAACGCAATCCACCGAGGATATCGCGTACCGTATGTTCGACTGGGCCACGCAACGGCAAACGCACCGTCTTACCTTCCGCCGCGCGGTATTCGGCAACACCACCAACATGCCGCTCCATTGCTGAGGCAGAACTCATACCGTAAAACAGCATCATTTTGCGGCCATCTTCTTCAACAATATCACCACCACACTCTTCATGAGCCGCCAGCAACCCACCCAGCATCACGAAATCAGCACCGCCGCCAAAGGCTTTAGCCACATCTCCTGGCACGGAACAGCCGCCGTCACTGACAATTTGTCCACCCAGACCATGAGCCGCATCAGCACACTCGATCACCGCTGACAACTGCGGATAACCAACGCCGGTTTTTACTCGCGTCGTGCAAACAGAACCGGGGCCGATCCCCACCTTGACAATATCCGCCCCCGACAACAACAGTTCCTCCACCATTTCACCGGTCACCACGTTACCGGCACAAATCACCTTATCAGGGAAGACATCGCGTGCTTTCTGCACAAAATTAACAAAATGTTCCGAATACCCGTTAGCGACATCAATACAGATAAATTTCAACTCCGACGATAACGCCAGAATCTGCTTCATCTTCTCGAAATCGCCATCAGAAGTTCCACTCGATACCATGACATGACGTAAAACGGCAGCAGGCGTGCTATCGATAAACTGTTGCCACTGCGCTACGGAATAGTGCTTATGTACGGCTGTCAGCAACTCAAACGACGCCAGTACCCGCGCCATCTGGAAAGTCCCCACTGTGTCCATATTGGCTGCGATAATGGGTACGCCAGACCAGTCGCAACCCGCGTGCAGGAAGCTAAACTCGCGTGTCAGTTCCACCTCTGCACGGCTTTTCAGAGTGGAGCGTTTAGGACGAATAAGCACATCTTTAAAACCCAGTTTAATATCTTCTTCAATACGCATGATGAACGACCCGATGAAGTGAGGATAATGGTTCAGGGAAGAATGGGCGATAGTGCACCGACTTATATAGTGCACCTACTCATAATGATAATACGCCCGAATAATCCAGCGGCAAGACTGCGATTTTCCCTCAATTTGGGCTAAAATCCGATAAATTTACCCAGCCATTTAATTGATTACCATGGCATACATCGTCGCGCTGACAGGCGGCATAGGAAGCGGGAAAAGCACGGTTGCTCAGGGATTTGCGAAGCTTGGAGCCACCATTATCGATGCGGACGTGATCGCCCGCCAGGTGGTTGCGCCGGGACAATCCGCATTCGCCGCTATCGTAGAACATTTTGGTCGGGAAATATTACAACCAGACGGTACATTAAATCGTAGCGCTCTGCGTGAACGCATTTTTTCTAACCCGGAAGACAAACGCTGGCTCAACGCCTTGCTGCATCCAGTGATCCAGAAAGAAACCCGGCGTCAGCTCGCAGCCGTTAGCACTCCTTATGTATTATGGGTGGTGCCATTACTGGTGGAAAATCAACTCCAGGGAAAAGCCCACCGCATTCTGGTGGTAGATGTCCCTCTGGAAACACAGTTACAGCGCACCATGAGCAGAGATGGTGTTTCCCGCACTCAGGCGGAAAATATTCTGGCATCGCAGGCTAGCCGTGAACAGCGATTGGCCTGCGCTGATGATATTATCGATAACAACAGCAATCCGAGCTTACTGGCTCCGCGGATTGCCGCTCTACATCAGCATTATCTTGAGCTGGCCGCATCCGCAACCGACAGGACGACCTATAATGAGTGACGTTTCCTCAACAGTTCTTTTTGAATATCCGCTAAATGAAAAAATGCGTACCTGGTTACGCCTGGAATTTTTACTGCAACAAATGTTCGACAACCACGACCTGAAAGACATCGGTGTTGCTCTAACGTTTTTCCGCGCCGTGTCGGAGTTACTGGATATTCTGGAACGGGGAGATGCTCGCCCAGACCTGCTCAAAGAGCTGGAACGCCAGCAACAGAAATTAGCGCAATGGGGTGAACTGCCGGAAGCGGATATTTTGCGTATTAACACGTTACGTCAAAAATTACGCAACCTGTCCAGCGAACTGATTGCTGCTCCGCGCATGGGGCAAGGGCTGCGTGAAGACAAATTAATCGGCATGGTACGCCAGCGTCTGAGTCTGCCAGGCGGATGTTGCAGCTTTGACCTGCCCACCTTGCATATCTGGCTACACCAGTTGCCTGAGCAAAAACAGCGACACATCAATATTTGGCTGGAGAGCGTATTGCCGCTTAAACGTTCACTCGACAGCATACTGGAGTTGATTCGCCATGCGGGTGCCTTCAAAGAGCAAACCAGTCTTAACGGTTTTTATCAGGATAACGCAACCGATGCTGACCTGTTGCGTTTAAGGATTGGTCTTGAGCATCAGCTCTATCCGCAGATATCTGGTCATAAGACTCGTTATGCCATCCGTTTCCTGCCATTAGATAGCGATGGGCAAACCCCTGCACGGCTGGAATTCGAGCTGGCATGTTGCTAGGCAAGCCTTTGCTTGCTGGAGATAGCTGTTTTTCTGAAGATAGCTGTTTTCTGGAACTAAATGTTTTCTGGAGATAAATGCACCGTGGATGACGAAATGAGCGTTGTAAAATGCCCCACCTGTACCAAGGCGGTGGAATGGAGTGAAAATAGCCCTTATCGACCATTTTGCAGCAAACGCTGTCAATTGATCGATTTGGGGGAGTGGGCTGACGAAGAAAAACGCATTCCCAGCGCGGAAGATGTCTCTGACAGCGACGCCTGGGGTGAAACACAGCACTGAACCCAATATCGCGTCCTGCCATTCATAATCTCGATTCATGCCAGCAGGCATGAATCGTTGAAAAGAAAACCCGGCTTAGGGCTACACCACGCCTGCTTTCAATTGGCGAATCATCTCAACGTTGGCCGGTGGAAACTCTTGTTCATTCAATTCATCAGCCGTTAACCAACGAGAAGGCTGACCTTCACGACCATACGGCTCGCCATGCCACTGTTCTACTAAAAAGAAGTGCAACGTAATCAAACGCTCCCCGGCAGAAAACGTCTTGCTCCCCAGTGATTTCGGATTAATTACCTCAATCCCTACTTCTTCATGCAGCTCACGTACCAGCGCCTGATCCGGTGTTTCTCCCTCTTCAACCTTACCGCCGGGAAACTCCCATTTTCCGGCCATGTGTACCCCAGCCGGACGACAGGCAATGAAAAATTCCCGCTGCGGATTGCGGATAATCCCTACCGCCACAGATAAAGTCTTTTGCATCATTGTCCTTTCAACCAGTAAAAAGGCGGTCAATGACCGCCTTTTGAATATATCACTACGCTCTTCGCTTTACTTCTGAAGGCGCCCATGACACTGCTTATATTTTTTACCCGAACCACACGGGCAAGGATCATTACGACCGATTTTACGATCAGCATAAGGCGAATCGCCAGCCACGTCATCCTGATGGCTCAACTGCTGCTGGCGAGCCAGACGTTCAGCTTCGTCACGACGCTGCTGTTCCATTGCTTCAATTTCTTCCGGCATCCGCACCTGAACTTTGCTCAGAGTACTGATGACTTCATATTTGAGGCCTTCTAGCATAGCGGCAAACATCGCGAACGACTCACGCTTGTATTCCTGTTTCGGATCTTTCTGTGCATAACCACGCAGATGAATCCCCTGACGCAGATAATCCATTGCAGCCAGATGCTCTTTCCACAGCGAATCCAGCGTTTGCAACATCACGCCTTTCTCAAAGTTACGCATGACATCGCTGCCGACCACCTCCTCTTTACGACGGTATACATCTACCGCCTGCTCGTAGATACGCTCGCGCAACGTTTCTTCGTGCAGTTCTGGTTCCTTATCCAGCCATTCGGCAATCGGCAGTTCGAGGTCAAAATCATTTTTCAGACGCTGCTCCAGCCCTGGAATATCCCACATTTCCTCCAGAGACTGGGGGGGGATATGAGCATCAATAGTAGCTTTGAACACGTCTTCACGAATGCTGTTGATGGTTTCGCTGATATCAGAGGCATTCAACAGCTCATTACGCTGGGTGTAGATAGCACGACGCTGATCATTAGCCACATCATCATATTCAAGCAACTGCTTACGAATATCGAAGTTGCGGTTTTCTACCTTACGCTGCGCATTGGCTATCGCTTTGGTTACCCAAGGGTGTTCAATCGCTTCGCCTTCTTTCATCCCCAGTTTGCGCATCATGTTAGACACACGATCCGAGGCGAAAATACGCATCAGCGCATCTTCCATCGACAGATAGAAACGGGAGGAACCTGGATCCCCCTGACGACCAGAACGGCCACGCAACTGGTTATCAATACGGCGAGATTCATGGCGTTCAGTACCGATAATATGCAAACCACCCGCTGCCAACACGTCATCATGACGTTTTTGCCAGTCTGATTTGATAGCGGCAATTTGAGCGTCATCCGGGCTTTCCAGTTGTGCTACTTCAGCCTGCCAGCTGCCGCCCAATACGATATCCGTACCACGGCCCGCCATGTTGGTAGCAATAGTTACCGCGCCAGAGCGTCCGGCCTGAGCCACGATATCCGCTTCCATCGCATGGAATTTCGCGTTCAGCACGTTGTGCTTGATACCGGCTTTGGTCAGCGCATGTGATACCACTTCGGATTTTTCGATAGAAATGGTCCCCACCAACACCGGCTGCCCTTTGGCTGTACGCTCCTTAATATCGTCAATGATGGCGTTGATCTTTTCCTGCTCGGTCATATACACCAGATCCGGCAGGTCCTTACGGATCATTGGGCGGTTAGTCGGCACCACAATGGTATCCAGCTTATAAATCGAGCTGAATTCAAACGCCTCGGTATCTGCCGTACCGGTCATCCCGGCCAGTTTTTCGTAAATGCGAAAGTAATTCTGGAAAGTGATCGAAGCCAGTGTCTGGTTTTCGTTGTTGATCTTGACGTTTTCCTTAGCCTCCACCGCCTGATGCAAACCATCGGACCAACGACGCCCTTGCATGGTACGACCGGTATGCTCGTCAACGATAATCACTTCGTCGTCTTTAACGATGTAATCGACGTCACGGGTAAACAGTGCATGGGCACGCAATGCCGCCGTCACATGGTGCATCAGCATGATGTTAGCTGGCGAATACAACGACTCACCTTCTTCCATAATGCCGCCCTGCACCAACAACTCTTCAATTTTAACCAGACCACGTTCGGTCAAGTTGACCTGGCGGGCTTTCTCATCCACCGAGAAATGACCTTCACCCTGGAAGGTATCAGAGTCCTCTTTCTCCTGACGGATTAGATGCGGGATGATCTTGTTCACCTGCATATAAAGCGTGGAGCTGTCTTCTGCCGGACCAGAGATGATCAACGGAGTACGCGCTTCATCTATTAGGATGGAGTCAACTTCGTCCACCAGGGCATAATACAACTCACGCTGCACGCGCTCTTCCGGGCTGAACGCCATGTTGTCGCGCAAGTAGTCAAAACCGTATTCGTTGTTGGTGCCGTAGGTGATGTCGGCCGCATAGGCGGCACGTTTGGCTGGCGCCGGCATACCCGGCAGGTTGATACCAACCGTCAACCCTAAAAATTCGAACAGCGGGCGGTTGTTTTCAGCATCGCGCTGCGCCAGATAATCGTTGACAGTCACCACATGCACACCGCGGCCAGTCAAGGCATTGAGGTAAGCCGGCAGCGTTGCAGTCAGGGTTTTACCTTCACCAGTACGCATTTCTGCGATGCAACGCTCATTCAGCACCATGCCGCCTATCAACTGCACGTCGAAGTGGCGCATACCAAAAACACGTTTACTGGCTTCACGTACTACGGCAAAGGCTTCGGGCAACAATGACTCCAGGGTTTCACCTTTCTTGATACGGTCACGAAACACCTGGGTTTTCGCCTTTAGCTCATCATCGGAGAGTTTCTCCATGTCCGGTTCGAGGCGATTGATCACATCCACAATTTTGCGCATACGACGCAACGCACGGTCATTACGGCTACCGAAAACTTTAGTCAATAGTTTGATTAACATAGTAATTTTTTCTCAATAGCGCCAGTCTATCAATGCTGGCACGACATCACAAAAAGAATCTACGGCCACTTGCCGTAGGGTAAACACTGCCGAGATCAGGCTAAGGCCGGCCCGGCACGGATACCCTGAACCTGCGCTAACCACAGGCCGGTATGATAGGAAGGTGAAACATGAACTGGCGCCAGCTCGGCGCAACAGGAAGAATTGTGCGGAGTTGCCTCACTCGTCAGCAAGGCATTCAGTGTTTCCAGTAATACCTGGTGGTGTAATCTGGAAGCTTCTGCGGTTTCAACTACAGTAGCAGGTGGAGTGAAAGCAAACGACAGGTGACGGATCACCGTACGGATAGCATGTTGATGCCAGAAATCGTGACTGAATAGCGAACGCCGGCGAGAATCTTTTAACGCCACCAGATCGGTGAGATTGAAATAAGATATATTTGGTCGGCTAACTGTCGAGGCGGAATTGGGTTCGGTAGCAGCATCACGCGATTCGGTGAAATTAGCAGGCAGGCCGAGCGTTGCCGCCACCATCCCCAGCAGTAGGTGAGGCCAAAAATAACGTCTGCCAAATTGTCGCCAACGATTTAAAATACCAATCACAAGTTTCTTTCCGTCGGAGCCTGCGTTATGCGTGATAACCGTCCACAATCACTGGAGTCATTTTTTGATGGTGCATCGCAAACCGGGTCAGGCCCGCTGCACGATATTCAACAACGTGCGCTCGCACTGCTAAAGCTCAATCGGGCGGTTCATGCTCTGTTGCCGACAGCGCTACGTCCGTATTGTCGGGTAGCCAACTATCGCCATGGACTGCTGGTGTTGGAAACCGCCAGCGCCAATTGGTTAATGCGATTACGCTATGAACAACCCGCCCTGCTTTCCGCCCTGCGCGCACAAATACTACCATCATTGGCGGCGATCGACATCAGGATTAATCCAGCGCTGGCCGCAAAAATGCATGAAAACGAAAAAACTCATGCTGCCAAGGCAGTGAATGAAGCGAATGAAAAGACTACGACAACTACAAGAATTCTTAGTACGCAGAGTGCGGAAATATTGAAGGGGTTGGCGGAACAAAGCCCGGAGCGGTTACAGAAGATATTAAAACGACTGGCTTCACTGGCCGGAGAGAATACCAGCAAAAACCAGTCGTCATAGTGTTATATCAGGCCAGAACAGTAGACGGAGCTTTGAAAGCCAGCGGCATTTCAGCTTCGTCTTCAAAGGTCACGAATTCCCATGCTTCCTGTTTAGCCAGAACAGCCTGCAGCAGTTTGTTATTCAATGCATGGCCGGACTTGAACGCCGTGAATGCACCAATAATATTGTGGCCGCACATGAACAGGTCGCCAATCGCGTCCAGCATCTTATGCCGTACGAATTCATCGTCAAAGCGCAAACCGTCCTCGTTCAGCACACGGTAATCATCCACCACAATCGCACAATCGAAGCTGCCACCCAGACACAAGCCGCGAGACTGCAGATATTCGATATCGCGCATAAAACCAAAGGTACGCGCGCGGCTGATCTGGCGCACAAACGCATCGGCGGAGAAATCCAGCTTGAAGCGCTGTGAACCGGCATCAATCACTGGGTGATTGAAATCGATGGTGAAATCAAGGCTAAACCCGTTGAACGGTTTTAATTCTGCCCACTTGTCGCCGTCTTCTACACGTACAGGTTGCTTGAGTCGAACAAACTTCTTGGCACAGTTCAGCTCTTCGATACCAGCATCCAGCAGCAGGTAAACAAACGGACTGGCGCTACCGTCCATGATCGGAATTTCAGGCGCATTCACTTCAACAACAATGTTGTCGATGCCTAATCCCGCCAGAGCCGCATTCAGATGCTCCACCGTTGAAATACGCACGTCATGCTCATTAACCAGGCAAGTACAGAGCATGGTATCACGCACGGATTTGGCATCAGCCGGAAAATCAACCGGTGGATTCAAGTCAGTACGACGATAGATGACCCCGGTATTTGCCGGTGCAGGACGCATAGTCAGGGTGACTTTTTTGCCGGTATGAAGACCGACCCCTGTCGCCTGTACGATACGTTTTAATGTACGTTGTTTGATCATCGTATTATCTCGCATTCATCTGAACCTACGACCTCAGATTACACTAAGGCCGGCGGCACAGTTTAGCACAAAGAGCGGAGATTCCAACCAGACCTTAGTCCGCCTGCTTACGCAGGAAAGCAGGAATATCAAGATAATCCGGCTCTTTATTGGTCTGCACGCTCTGGTCGTTCACCACTTTGGCGGCAGGTTTTTCCTGCGTCAGCGGTGCCATGCCATGTTGTTGATAGCGGTGATCCATAACCGGCTGGCTGCTTTGCTTGTTGGTAACCAGCGTAATTTCAGGACGTTTGTCCATGCCGATACCGGTCGCCACCACGGTCACCCGCAGTTCGTCATTCATATCTGGGTCCAGCGACGTACCAATCACTACCGTTGCATTATCAGATGCAAATGCGCGAATGGTATTACCAACCGTTTCAAATTCATCCAGACGCAGATCGAAACCGGCAGTAATGTTAACCAACACACCACGAGCGCCTGAAAGATCAATGTCTTCCAACAGAGGACTGGAAATCGCCATTTCCGCCGCTTCTTCCGCACGATCTTCACCACGAGCCACGCCGGACCCCATCATGGCATAACCCATTTCAGACATCACGGTACGCACGTCGGCGAAGTCTACGTTCATCAGACCCGGACGGGTAATCAGTTCGGCAATGCCCTGTACTGCGCCTTTCAGCACGTCGTTAGCCGCACCGAACGCATCCAGCAGAGAGATGCCACGACCCAATACTTTCAACAGCTTATCATTGGGAATAGTAATCAGCGAATCAACGTGCTTGGACAGCTCCGCAATCCCCTGTTCGGCAAACGCCATGCGCTTTTTGCCTTCAAAATTAAAGGGCTTAGTGACAACCGCAACAGTCAGGATGCCCAGTTCCTTAGCAACTTCCGCCACCACTGGCGCAGCGCCGGTACCGGTACCACCGCCCATGCCCGCTGCGATAAACACCATGTCCGCACCATCCAGAGCAGAACGCAATGCTTCGCGATCTTCTTCGGCGGAATTGCGGCCTACTTCTGGGTTAGCACCCGCCCCCAAGCCTTTGGTGATGCCGCTGCCGATCTGAATGGTCTGGCCGACCGCCGTTTTGCGCAGTGCCTGAGCATCGGTGTTAACCGCAAAGAATTCAACACCTTCGATGCGTTCACGCACCATGTGTTCGACGGCGTTACCGCCGCCACCACCGACGCCGATGACTTTAATCACCGCGTCGTTGGTTAACTCCATTGGTTCAAACATAGTTTCTCTCCGTCTTGTGCCTGTATTACTTCAAGATCAAAAAAGTCGTGCTAATGATCTCTTTTGATAAACGTTAAAATTCCTTTCTCAGCCAGCTGTTCAGGCGTTTAAACCAGTTGCTGACCGAAGCGCGTTTCTCAACTTCGTGTTCACCACTCAGATGAGACTCTTTGCCGTAATGCAGCAGCCCCACCGCTGTCGAGTAATAGGGCTCCTGCGCATAATCCGTCAATCCGGTGATATTCAGCGGCTGGCCGATACGCACTTGTGTATGGAACACACGCTGCGCGCAGGCCGCCAGGCCGTCGATTTGCGCTGCACCACCGGTCAGCACGATGCCTGCTGCCAGATGATGCTTCACACCTTGCTGACGCAACTGCTCCTGCAACTGCAACAGTTCGTCATTCACCAGATTCAATAATTCGGTATAGCGGGGTTCAATTACCTCCGCCAATGTCTGACGCTGCAGACTACGCGGCGGACGCCCGCCGACGCTCGGCACTTCCACGGTTTCATCCTTGCTGACAATAGAACCGAGTGCGCAACCGTAACGCACCTTAATCGCTTCCGCATCCGTGGGGGGCGTGCCAAACGCATAGGCTATATCGCTGGTGACGACGTTACCAGCATAAGGAATCACTTTTGTGTGACGCAGCGCGCCGCCGGTATACACCGCCATATCCATGGTGCCGCCACCGATATCCACGACACACACACCCAGTTCACGCTCGTCTTCGGTCAATACGGCATAACTGGATGCCAGACCGGCGAAAATCAGTTGATCCACCTTAAGACCGCAGCGTTCCACCGCTTTAACAATGTTCTTCGCCATGTCGTTATGACAGGTGATCAGATGTACCTTGGCCTGCATCCGCACGCCAGACAACCCAACCGGGTTTTTAATCCCTTCCTGATAGTCGATGGCATATTCCTGTGGGATAACATGCAAAATGCGATGCTCATCACGAACCCGGACAGATTTGGCCGTATGCACCACACTTTCTACATCGTCCTGCGTCACTTCTTCTTCAGAGATAGGCACCATGCCAATCTCGTTCTGGCAGCTAATGTGCTTGCCGGACAACGCCAGATACACCGAAGAGATCTGGCAATCAGCCATCAGTTCCGCCTGGTCGATGGCGCGCTGCACGCATTTGACCACCGATTCCAGATCGTTGACGCCGCCTTTATCCATGCCCCGTGACGGGCAGCTTCCCACACCGATGATATTGATCATGCCATCAGGCAGAACTTCACCGACCAGTGCAGCGACTTTTGCTGTACCGATTTCCAGCCCAACTACCAGTTTTCTGTCCGTCGACTTGATCATTGCTGTTTAGCCTGTGCCTGATTCTGTTGCTGAGTACTGTTTTTTTGCTGATCAATGTCTTTTTGCTGATCAATAAATGCCGGGCTCCAACCTACTGCAGCGCCGGTGTCATACCGTAAGTCAACATAATTAATCCGCTTGTTTTCATTTTGAGCCTGCCGCTGCAGCAACGGATAAAGCTCCAGAAAACGCGCCAGACGCCGACTTCTGTCATCACGCCCCAGTTCAAGGCGGACGTCATTATCCAACCCAACCTGCCATGAATGACGCGCGGTCATCGCCACCATCTTCACGGTAAATTTGCCTGCCGCGAGTGTCTGGCTTATCTCGCGATATCCCTCCAGCACATCTTCCTCGCCCCCTTCCGGGCCGTACAACATCGGCATTTTTTGATTGCCGATACGCTCAGCGGGAACGCTAAACGCGCTACCTTCGCTGTCAACCATAAACTGATCATTCCAGCGCGCAAACGGAACAAATTCAACCAGATGAATCTTTAATTCGTCTGGCCACTGCTTACGTACGCTGGCCTGTTTGATCCAAGGCAAGCGTTCAATCTGCTGCTGAATGACATTGACATCCTGCGTCATGAACGTGCCTGGTGCCCCCAGCGACAAAATCGCCTGACGAATATCGTCATTGGTGGTGTAGTGCCGTTCTCCGGTCACCACCAATCTGGATAGTGGCAAACGGCTGGCATCTTTCATCCAACCCAGCACCATCCAACTGCCCCAAAGGATGGTACCGGCCACCATCAACAGGAAAAAAATCCCTGCCAGCTGACTACCATTACTGCGTCGCGCGCCTTTTTCCTGCTCACGTCCGCGTGTATTCAACGCCGCCTGCGACATACTAATTCGCTAACTCCACAACGGGTACGCGGCGGTAACCGTTGTCTGTCATGACCGGACACGAAATAGCGGCATAACCAACCTCAACCGGCCAGCGGCCGATTTCACAGTGGTCAGTCATCACTACCATCACAAACGTAGTCATCCTGTTCTCAGTCTTTGTTCTTTGCCTGCAGGCGATTTTCCGCCAGCCGACGCGCCAGTTTGCCAATGTTGCCAGCGCCCTGAACCAGTATCAGATCATCACCCTGCAACGCCTGCGCCAGCAGCTCAGGCAACGTCTCCACATCCGGCACCATGATCGGATCGATTTTTCCACGACCACGAATGGTACGACACAGCGACCGACTATCTGCACCCGGAATCGGCGCTTCACCAGCCGGATACACATCCAGCATCAGCAACACATCTACCTGCGACAACACGTGAGCGAAGTCATCATATAGATCCCGCGTACGGGTATAACGGTGCGGCTGAAAAATCATCACCAGACGTTTATCAGGCCAGCCAGCACGCGCCGCCTTGACGGTAGCGTCCACTTCCGTCGGGTGATGTCCGTAATCATCCACCAACATGGCGCTGCCGCTTTTACCGTTGACCGACTGCAGCGGGAATTCGCCCAGAAAATCAAATCGACGCCCTGTCCCCTGAAAACGCGCCAACGCCCGCAGGATAGCCTCGTCATCAATACCTTCTTCCGTTGCCACAGCTACCGCCGCCGCCGCGTTCAGCGCATTGTGACGGCCCGGTGCATTCAGCGTCACGTTGAGCAGCGGCTTACCCTGACGCGCCAGCGTAAACAGCCCCTGTGCTCCGACCTGACGGTAATCGGCGACGCGTACATCCGCATCATCGCTAAAACCGTAGGTCGTGATATGGCGCCCTACTTTCGGCAACAGATCACGAATCACCGCATCGTCAAGGCACATCACCGCATGGCCGTAAAACGGCAGGTTGTGCAGGAAGTTGATGAACGTCTGCTTGAGGTTCTCAAAATCGCCCTGATAGGTGTCCATGTGGTCGGCTTCGATGTTAGTCACAATCGCTACCATCGGCTGCAAATGCAGGAACGACGCATCACTTTCATCCGCCTCTGCAATCAGATAACGGCTCGACCCCAAACGGGCGTGCGTTCCCGCTGCCTTAACCAAACCACCGTTGACAAACGTTGGGTCCAGGCCTGCTTCCGCGTAGATACTGGTCACCATCGCGGTGGTCGTTGTCTTGCCATGCGTACCGGCAATGGCGATGCCATGGCGAAAGCGCATCAATTCTGCCAGCATCTCTGCCCGGCGAATCACTGGAATACGGGCCTCATGAGCCGCGATAATCTCCGGGTTGTCTGCCGTAATAGCGCTGGACACCACCACCACACTCGCGTCGTTCACATTTTCCGGGCGGTGATGGAAATAGATCCGTGCGCCCAGATCGGTCAATTGCTGAGTCACCGCATTAGGCGCCAGATCGGAACCGCTGATCTCGTATCCTTCATTAGCCAGGACTTCGGCGATACCGCCCATGCCAGCACCGCCGATGCCGACAAAATGGATGTGCCGGACGCGGTGCATCTCAGGCACGATTGAACGCAGTTTCGCCAGTTCTTGAGTATTCACTATTTTTTATCGCAACCTACATCAACGCCGACTATTGTCGGCCATCATCAATTAATTTCAGACAGCCTGGGCTGCCCGTTGCGTCGCCGCTGCCGCTACCTCAGCCGCCACCCGTTCCGTTGCATCGGGAATCGCCACAGTCCGGGCTTTCTGCGCCATATCACGCAAGGTGGCCCGATCCCAGGCGGACAACACCGCGCTTACCGCATCCACGCTCAGAGAGGCCTGTTCGATAATCTTCGCCGCCCCCGCTTGCTCCAGTGGCAACGCATTCCAGTACTGCTGCCGATCCTTATGCTGAAACGGCACAAATAACGCCGGCAACCCGGCTGCGGCAATTTCGCTGACCGTCAGCGCACCCGAACGGCACACCACCACGTCAGCCCACGCGTATGCCGCCGCCATGTCGTCGATAAACTCGGTAATCCGGTGTTGAGGCTCGCCAGCTTTCGCATAGGCGGCCTGAACCTCTGCCTGTGCTCCTTTGCCGGTTTGATGCCAGATAGTAACGGCACCATGTAACTTTGCCGCAACGCCGGGCAAGGTTTGGTTTAATACCCTCGCCCCCTGGCTTCCGCCGACCACCAGCACGCGCACCGGGCCATTTCGCTCCGCCAGCCGCTCTGTGGGGGAAGGCAGCGCCAGCACGTCAGTACGTACCGGATTTCCCACCACATCCGCATGGGGAAATGCGCCCGGAAACGCCTGTAATACTTTCTTGGCAATGCGCGACAGCCAGCGGTTAGTCAACCCGGCGATGCCGTTTTGCTCATGCAACACCACCGGGACACCACACAACCACGCAGCCAGGCCGCCGGGACCAGATACATAACCGCCCATGCCCAGCACTACATCCGGCTGATAGCGGCGCATAATCGCCTGCGCTTGCCGCACCGCCCGGAAAATACGCACCGGTGCCAGCAACAAAGCTTTCAGCCCCTTGCCGCGCAGACCGGAAATACGGATAAAGTCGATGTCGATACCGTGCTTCGGCACCAGATCCGCTTCCATCCGGTCAGCCGTGCCCAGCCAGCGCACCTGCCAGCCTTGCGCCATTAGATGATGCGCAACCGCCAGACCGGGGAACACATGCCCACCGGTACCGCCTGCCATCACCATCAAACGCTTGCCTTCGCCACTCATCGGGCACCTCTCGTAAACGCCTGCGCTTTGGTCAGGCGCGTTTCGTAATCAATTCGCAACAACAACACAATAGCCGTCGACATAATCAGCAAGCTGGAACCACCGTAACTGATTAGCGGTAATGTCAGCCCTTTAGTCGGCAACATACCTGCAGCAGCGCCGACATTCACTAGCGTCTGAAAACTGAACCAGATACCGATGGAGCAGGCCAGAAAGCCCGAAAATCGCTGATCGATTTCCAGCGCCCGACGACCAATCGACATCGCCCGAAAAGCGACGAAGAATATCATTAACAACGCCAAAACCACACCGATATAGCCCAGCTCTTCCCCCAAAATTGAGAAGATAAAGTCGGTATGCGCTTCCGGTAGATACTCCAGTTTCTGGATGGAATTACCAAGCCCTTGTCCCCACAGTTCGCCGCGGCCAAACGCCATCAACGATTGCGTCAGCTGATAGCCGCTGCCGAATGGGTCGTCCCAGGGATTCCAGAACGAGGTTACACGGCGTACACGATACGGTTCCGCTATAATCAACAACCCGACGGCGAAGATGCCACAACCGATGATCGCCAGGAACTGCCACAGTTTTGCCCCTGCAAGAAACAACATCGCCAGCGTAGTAATAAACAGCACCACCACCGTACCGAGGTCCGGCTGAGCCAGCAGCAACACCGCCAGCACCACCATTACCCCCATCGGCTTACAGAATCCCCAAAAGTTGTTCCGCACTTCCTCGACTTTGCGCACCATGTAGCTGGAGAGGTAGCAAAACAACGACAATTTCGATAACTCCGCCGGCTGGATGCGCAACGGCCCCAGAGAAATCCAGCGTGATGCTCCGTTCACCGAGCTGCCCACCACCAGTACGATCAACAACATCACTATCGACGCCAGCAGCAGTACCACGCTGTAACGCTGCCAGACCTCCATCGGCACTCGCATGGTGACCAGCGACAAACCGAACGCCAGCCCCAGATACAACGCATCACGCTTGGCGAACAGAAACGGATCGCTTGCCAGACGCTGCCCAACCGGCATCGACGCCGACGTCACCATCACAAAACCTATCACCGCCAGTCCCAGGGTCAGCCACAGTAGCGTCCGGTCATACAGCACAGTGTTGAGGTTGTCGCTTTCGCGCGTCCCCATCACCCAGCTTTTCAGACGTTCAACCATGCCGGCCCCGATAACACGCATTATCCCAGCTCCTCCGCCAGACGAGCGAACTCATCGCCACGCTGCTCAAAGCTACGGAACTGATCGAGACTGGCGCAGGCGGGCGACAACAGCACCATATCCCCTGACCGAGTGCGGCTGGCAATAAGCCGCATCGCCTGCTCCATGGTTTCAGTCCGTTCAGCAATGTCCGGACGCAGCGCCGCCAGTTGTCCGCCATCACGCCCAAAGCAATACAGCCGAATATGGTCGCCTTGCAGGTAACGCAACAGCGGAGAAAAATCCGCTGATTTCCCATCGCCGCCCAGCAGCAGATGCAGCGTGCCATCGACATGCAACCCGCTCAACGCGGCTTCGGTACTGCCGACATTAGTAGCTTTGGAATCATTAACCCAGCGCACCCCCCTCCGCTCCAACGCCAGTTGGAAACGGTGCGGCAAGCCGGTAAACGTAGTCAGCGCAGTCAGCGCCGACGAGCGGGGGATTCCCACCGCATCCGCCAGCGCCAAGGCAGCCAACGCATTGGTGTAGTTATGCTGACCAACCAGTTTGATTTCACGGGTATTCAATACCCGCTCACCCTTCACACGCAGCCAGGTTTCACCCTGTTGCCGATTCAGATGATAATCACCCACATCCACACCAAAGCTCAGACAACGCGCGTCCGCCCCGCGCACCGGCATGGTCAAGGCATCGTCTGCGTTCACAATGCAGACGTTGGCGTTTTCATAAATACGTAGTTTTGCGGCGCGGTACTGCTGCAATCCCAGCGGATAACGGTTGGTGTGATCCTCAGTTACGTTGAGGATCGTGGCAGCGGCAGCGTGCAGGCTATAAGTGGTTTCCAACTGGAAGCTTGATAGTTCCAGCACATACAGTTCACTTTCCTGCTTGAGCAATTCCAGTGCTGGTATGCCGATATTACCGCCCACGCCAACGGCCCAACCGGCAGCGTGCGCCATTTGCCCCACCAACGTGGTCACAGTGCTTTTGCCGTTAGAGCCGGTAATCGCAACAATCGGTGCCTGCGCTTCGCGGCAGAACAATTCGATATCGCCGATAATCTCAATACCAGCCGCCGCCGCTTCGCACAACACGGGCGTCGCCAACGCGATACCGGGACTGGCGATAATCAGGTCGGCGGACAGCAACCACTCATCATTAAGACCGCCCAGATGACGTTCAACGGATTCAGGTAATTTATCCAGGCCCGGCGGACTGATACGGGTATCCAACACGCGCGGCACCACCCCGCGTGCAAGGAAAAAATCAACACAGGAGAGCCCTGTCAGCCCTAACCCGATAATGACAACCTTTCTACCCTGATAGTCCATTTTTACCGTACCTTGAGCGTTACCAGGCCGATGAGCATCAGCATCAGCGAAATAATCCAGAACCGCACAATCACTCGTGGCTCCGGCCATCCTTTCAGTTCATAGTGGTGGTGAATCGGCGCCATGCGGAAAATCCGCTGACCGCGCAGTTTGAAAGAACCCACCTGCAAAATCACAGACAGGGTTTCCACCACGAATACCCCGCCCATGATCACCAGCAAAAACTCCTGACGCAGCAATACCGCGATGGTACCCAATGCTCCGCCCAGCGCCAGTGAGCCGACATCCCCCATAAATACCTGCGCGGGGTAGGTGTTGAACCATAAAAACCCAAGTCCGGCACCAACAATCGCAGTACATACCACCACCAGTTCGCTGGCATGTCGGATATACGGAATATGCAGATAACTGGCGAAATTCATGTTACCGGTCGCCCAGGCAACCAACGCAAAACCAGCCGCCACAAACACTGTCGGCATAATGGCTAACCCGTCCAGACCATCGGTGAGGTTCACCGCGTTGCTGGTACCGACAATCACGAAATAAGCCAGCACGATGTACATCACACCCAGTTGCGGCATCACGTCCTTGAAAAACGGCACCACCAGTTGCGTAGCCGGCGTGTCTTTGCCAATGGCGTACATGGAAAATGCCACCGCCAACGCCAGCACCGACTGCCAGAAGTACTTCCAGCGGGCAATCAACCCGCGAGTATCCTTACGCACCACTTTGCGATAATCATCTACAAACCCGACGATGCCATACCCCACCAGCACCAACAGTACGCACCAGACATAGGGGTTAGCCAGGTTGACCCACAACAACACCGAAATAATGATCGACGCCAGAATCATCACGCCGCCCATGGTCGGAGTGCCGCGCTTGCTGAAATGGGACTCTGGCCCTTCGTTACGCACGACCTGACCAATTTGTAAACGTTGCAACCAGGCAATCAGATGCGGCCCCATCCACAGGGAAATAATCAATGCCGTCAGCAGGCTGACAATGGCCCGAAACGTCAAATATGAAAAGACGTTAAAGCCGGAATAAAACTTGACCAGATGCTCGGCCAGCCAAACTAACATGTAGCATTCTCCTGTAATGCGTGTACTACCTGTTCCATCGCCGCACTGCGTGAACCTTTAATCAAAACGGTAATGGTATTATGCTGCGTTACCAACGCCCGCAAATGGGCAATCAACGCTGCTTTATTATCAAAATGCTCGCCAGTGCCGCTCGCTTCGCCAATCAACGCGCTCAGCGTTCCCACACTCAATACCTTATCGATGTTTGCCTTGCGGGCTGCTTCACCCACCTGAAGGTGACAGGCTTGCGCGTCCTGGCCCAACTCAGCCATATCGCCCACCACCATCACCCGGTAGCCAGGCATCTCCGCCAACACCAGCGCCGCTGCCGTCATCGAACCGACGTTGGCGTTGTAGCTGTCGTCCAGCAACAGTTTTCCCGGCGCCAGTGCAATCGGAAACAACCGCCCTGATACCGCCTGTAACTGCGCCAGACCCTCTTTTACCGTGTCCAGCGTCGCCCCCACTGCCAGCGCCAGCGCCGCTGCCGCCAGCGCGTTAGCAACGTTGTGACGTCCCGGCAACGGCAACGTTACGGCGATATTGCCCATCGGCGTATGCAACACGAAAGCCGTTCCCCGCTCGCTCACACTGACATCGCTGGCGTAAAAATCGATGCCGTCACGCTGTTGTGGAGCAAAGCGCCATAGGGTTTTCCCCATCAGCAAGTCCTGCCAGCGGGTTTCATCGTGACTGTCCGCGTTGACGATCGCCACGCCCTGAGCCGGTAAACCGCCAAAAATCTCGCCTTTGGCCTGTGCTACGCCTTCCAACGAACCAAACCCTTCCAGATGAGCTGCGGCCAGATTATTCACCAGCGCCGCTTCCGGTCGCACCATCGCCGTGGTGTAGGCAATCTCACCAATATGATTAGCGCCCAGTTCAATCACCGCGTAGTCATGCTCTGGCGTCAGGCGTAACAACGTCAGCGGCACGCCGATATCGTTGTTGAAGTTACCCGCAGTGAATAGCACATTGCCGCACTGACGCAGAATCGAGGCGGCCATTTCCTTGACGGAGGTTTTTCCCGATGACCCTGTCAGCGCCACGACGCGCGCACGACTTTGCTGGCGCACCCAACAGGCCATTACACCCAACGCCAAACGCGTATCGTCTACCACCAGTTGCGGCACTTCAGTTTGTAAGTGCTTACTCACCAATAATGCTGCCGCCCCATTATTAACGGCATCTGCAGCGTAATCATGAGCATCAAATTTTTCGCCACGTAACGCGACGAACAAACACCCGGCGGTAAGTTTGCGGGTATCTGTAGACACATCGCTAATAGTCAGGTCTTCCCCCACCAACCGGGCGCCCAGCACATCAGCCAACTGTCGCAACGAAACGCTGATCATACGATAACCCCCAGCAAACGCGCGACAGTAATGCGGTCTGAATAGTCCAACCGTTCATTTCCTACCAGTTGGTAGTCTTCATGCCCTTTACCTGCGACCAGCACCACATCATCGGCAGCCGCCTGCATCACCGCACTGGTGACAGCCTGCGCACGACCGGCGATCACCTGCACCCGGCCAGCATCCAGCAATCCGCTCAAAATGTCGGTGACAATCGCCTGCGGGTCTTCGCTACGCGGGTTATCGTCGGTAACGATCACCCGGTCAGCCAGTTGCTCCGCAACCGCCCCCATTAGTGGGCGCTTACCTCTATCACGATCACCGCCGCAACCGAAAACGCACCACAGCGTTCCCCGGCAATGCAACCGTGCCGCCGCCAGCGCTTTTTCCAACGCATCCGGGGTGTGGGCGTAATCCACCACCACGGTTGGCCGACCACTGGCAAGAAAAACTTCCATCCTACCGCAGACCGGTTGCAACGCAGAACCGGCCTCCACCAACTGTTCCAGCGGATACCCCAGTGACAGCAGTGTTGCCAGCGCCAGCAACAGATTACTGACGTTAAACGCCCCCATCAGGCGGCTGTTGATAACCCCTGCGCCCCAACTGGAGTCAAACGTCACTGTGAAACCACTGTCGTGATAATCGATATGGGTAGCTTTCAGCCAATGCGCCCGACCGCTATCAACATCGCCCGCCACGCTCACCGCAACCGCATCTGGCAGACGGCTTAACCAACGACGACCGACCTCGTCATCAGCATTAATAATTTTCTGGCCTGCCTGATGCTCGGCAAATAGCCGCCACTTGGCCGCTTCGTAATTGGCCATGTCACCGTGGTAATCCAGATGGTCGCGGCTCAAATTGGTAAAAACCACGGCGGCAAACGCCAGCGCTTCCACACGATGCTGCACCAACCCATGCGAAGAGACCTCCATGGCGGCAAAGTCTGCCCCCTGCGCCACCAGTTGGCTCAGAATCTGCTGTACATCCACCGCCGAACCGGTAGTGTTTTCCGACGGCACCACATGCCCCAGCAACCCATTACCCACCGTGCCCATTACGGCGCTGGTTTTACCCAATGCCTGACTCCACTGCGCCATCAACTGGGTCGTCGTGGTTTTGCCGTTGGTGCCCGTGACGCCAATCAGTTGCAGCGAGGTCGATGGCTGACAGTAAAAACGCCCCGCCAGCGCGGATAAACGCTGGTTCAGATTCTCAAGATAAATCACCGGCACACCGTGCATTTCAGTCAGGGTGCCATCGGGCGTGGCGTTATCCGCCTGTGCGACAATCGCCGCGACGCCCTGCGCAATGGCCTGCGGAATATAGTGCCGCCCATCTGTCTTGTGGCCAACGACTGCCACAAACAGATCCCCGGCAGCCGCCATGCGGCTGTCTAATGTCATTTCCCGCAGCGCAAGATCCGGGGCGTCGTTCACCCACGGAGCCAGGACATCGCGCAAGTTATGATCTGTCACCTGAACCCTCTTTTCTGTTGATTACAAAATCGCTTTTTTCACCGGTTGCCAGCGCATCCGGTTCGATATTCATGGTACGCAATACGCCGCCCATGATCGCACCGAATACCGGAGCCGACACCGCACCACCGTAGTATTTCCCCGCCTGCGGGTCGTTAATCACCACCACCAGCGCAAAGCGCGGGTTACTGGCTGGCGCGACCCCAGCGGTATACGCGATATATTTGTTGATGTACTTGCCATCCGGGCCGACCTTTTTCGCCGTCCCGGTTTTAATCGCTATGCGGTAGCCTTTTACCGCCGCCTTGGTGCCGCCGCCGCCTGGCAATGCGACACTTTCCATCATGTGCACTACGGTACGGACAATCTGTTCGGAAAAAACACGTTCTCCCGGTACCGGCGGGTCAACCTTGGTGATGGAAAGTGGCCGATAGATACCGAAGCTGCCGATGGTGGCGTAGACGCGCGCCAGTTGCAGCGGTGTCACCATCAGACCATAACCAAACGAAAAGGTAGCGCGTTCAATATCCGACCAGCGTTGACGATTCGGGTACAAACCCAGACTTTCACCTACCAACCCCAGATTGGTGGCTTTGCCAAGACCAAAACGGGAGTAAGTGTCCACCAACGCGGAAGCTGGCATCGCCAGTGCCAGATGAGATACGCCGACATTACTGGATTTCTGCAACACCCCGGCCAGGGTCAGCTCGCTGTAACGCGCTACATCCTTGATTTCATGACCGTTGATGTAATACGGCAACGTATTGAGTACCGCATTTTCCTTAACCACGTTGCGCTGTAGCGCCGTCATCACCACCATGGGTTTCACGGTTGAACCAGGTTCGAAAATATCGGTAATGGCGCGGTTACGGATGACATCGGTTGGCGTACCGGTCAGATTGTTGGGGTTGTAGGACGGACTGTTGGCCATCGCCAATACTTCGCCAGTATTGACATCTACCAACACGGCGGTGCCTGACTCGGCCTTATTGAATGCCACGGCGTTGTTCAGCTCACGGTACACCAGCGCTTGCAGGCGTTCGTCAATACTGAGCATCAGATTGTGGGCCGCCTGGCTATCCACTGAGGAAATATCTTCAATCACCCGCCCAAAACGGTCTTTACGTACGGTACGCTCGCCAGGTCGGCCAGTCAGCCAGCGATCAAAACTCTTCTCAATACCTTCAATGCCCTGACCATCGATATTGGTAAAGCCGATCAAGTGCGACGTCACCTGACCTGAAGGGTAATAACGCCGCGATTCCTGCCGCAGGTTGATGCCTGGCAGTTTCAGCTTGTGGATGTATTCGCCAATCGCCGGATTCACCTGACGGGCGAGGTAGACAAAACGACCATTCGGGTTAGCGTTCACTTTAGCGGCGATCTGATCCAGTGGGATTTCCAGCGCATCCGCCAGCGCTTTCCAGCGGGTATCCAGTGAAATGCCGCCATGATCGTTGACGTCTTTCGGGTCGGCCCAGACCGCGTTGACCGGTACGCTCACTGCCAGCGGGCGTCCGGCGCGATCACTTATCATACCGCGAGCGGTCGGGATTTCCTGCACGCGCAGAGAACGCATATCTCCTTCACGCACCAGCTTGTCGGGCGCGATCACCTGCAGATACGCCGCTCGCAACATCAATCCCACCATACACAACAGAATACCGCCGCAAAGCAACGCAAAACGCCAGCTGACAAAGCTGGCATGTTCTTCCTGACGTTTCAGTTTTCCCGGTCGCGCTGCTTTCATAATCTAGGCGATACCTGTTAATGCATTACTGTTTAACCACAATATTTTCCTGTGAAGGATCAACGTGCACCATATGTAGCTTCTCGGTAGCGATCTGCTCGACACGGCTGTGATCGCCCAAGGCGTTCTCTTCCAGAATCAGGTTGCGCCATTCGATATCCAGCGCATCACGCTCGAGCAGCAACCGCTCACGCTCTGCCGTCAGCAGACGCGTACGGTGCGCGGTGGTCACCACCATAATGGCGGACACCAATACCGCTATCAGCAACAACGTCGCTAACTTTCCATGACGCAACAGGTCATCGCCGATGACGCCACCCAGCGAATGGCGCTCATTTCCGATCACGACGGCAGTCTCTCGGCAAAGCGCAGCACCGAACTGCGCGCGCGCGGATTATCCGCCACTTCGTCATCAGGCGGCATCATTTTACCTACCGATTTGAGCGTCTGGCCGCCCTGGCTGCGCAGTTGCGCCTCCGTCAGCGGCAGGCCGGCAGGCACCTGCGGTCCCCGGCTATGTTGGCGAATAAAACGTTTCACAATCCGGTCTTCCAATGAATGGAAGCTGATTACCGACAACCGGCCTTCTGGCGCCAGCACCTTCAGTGCGCCGTCCAACGCGCGTTCAATCTCTTCCAGTTCGCTATTGATATAGATACGAATGGCCTGGAATGAGCGGGTCGCCGGGTGCTTATACTTTTCCCGAATAGGACTGGCGGCAGCAATTAATTCCGCCAGCGCTTTGGTGCGGGTCAACGGGTCGATACGGTTACGCTCTACAATCGCGCGGGCGATACGTTTAGCGAAACGCTCCTCGCCGAATGTTTTCAGCACCCAGGCGATGTCTTCCGCCTCCGCCTTCATCAACCATTCTGCCGCCGACTGGCCTCGCGTGGGGTCCATACGCATGTCCAGCGGGCCGTCACGCATAAAAGAAAATCCGCGTTCGGGATCGTCAAGCTGAGGTGAAGAAACCCCTAAATCCAGCAGGATACCGTCGATTTTACCGGTCAGCCCACGCTCCTCGACGTATTCAGCCAGTTCGGAAAAAGGTCCGTGGATAATAGAAAAACGTGCGTCATCAATCGTATTGGCGACTTCAACTGCCTGAGGATCACGATCAATCGCCAACAAACGGCCTTCCGGCCCAAGGCGGGACAGAATGAGACGGGAATGACCACCCCGACCAAACGTGCCATCAATGTAGACACCGTTGCTGCGAATGTTCAGGCCGTTGACGGCTTCATCCAGCAGCACGGTAGTGTGTTTAAACGTTTCTGCCATGACTATAGTGATAAGTCCCGCAGTCGCTCAGATAAGGGCTCCTGAGTTGACTGCTCAGCGTCAATATCTTCCTTGACTTGTCGATACCAGGTCTGTTCATCCCACAGTTCAAACTTGTTGAACTGCCCAACCAGCATCACTTCTTTCGTAAGACCCACATGCTGCCGCAGCGTAGATGCAATCAGTATCCTTCCGGCGTTATCCATCTGGCATTCGCTGGCGTGTCCGAGCAGCAATCGCTGAACGCGGCGCTCAGCGGGGTTCATACTCGACAGGCGAGAAAGTTTCTGTTCGATAATTTCCCATTCGGGTAACAGGTAAAGCAGCAGGCAGGGCTGATGCAGGTCAATGGTACATACCATTTGCCCTTGAGCTTCCTCGTTTAGTAAATCCCGGTAACGGGTGGGAACGGCAAGCCGCCCTTTACTATCGAGGTTGACCAACGTCGCCCCACGAAACATGACAGTATTTAACCCTTCATGACCCTTTTTACCACTTTGCCCCACAAATCCCCACTATTGAGAGTTTACGGAGGGGATGAAAAGCTTGTCAAGCCAGCACGGATGCGCTTGGGCATTATTTCCCGCAGAGCGAGAGCGCGAAAAAAGCGCAAAAAAGTCACCATAAAGAAATAATTAGTATTAACGTCGTGATTATTTAAGGAAAATTAATGGCTTTTAGAGCGGTGCACAAAGATATAGAATTTTTTATTCAATGCAATATTATTTTGACTGCCACAGTTCGATAGGTATCTCTTAAATCTCTCTCTGCACACGATATATTTTTATCATCTGATTTTTAAGATTTTTTAAAAATTATTTTTCCTTTTAGCACAGCTAATGGCAGGAAAAATGAAATTATTTAACCTGAAATCCCATTTTTTTGACCTGAACCACACAGTCAATCACTTCAACTTAGGTTATCTATGCGCGAGTGAAACATTAGCCCGCCGTTTCCCGAAACTAAATAGAATAACTGGCTTTATTTCCAGTATCGATCACATTCACTTGCACTTTACCTGTCAGTAACTTTTTCGCTGCAACGTATGGTTTTTCAGCTTTGTTTTTTTTCTGACATACATATTAAATTAATTATTTGTTTTATATGGGTTTAATTGCATAACTCACGATTTTCGAATGAAAAAAACGATTTGAACCCATAAAGTTGCGTCGCCGAACAAAAAATAAGAAAAAATAAGTTTTTTAAGCTAGTTAAAAGATAATAAATAGTCATGTAAACTACAAAAAAACCAATAAAGCAAAACTAAACACCATAAAATAACGAAAAAATTAACGTTATTATCCTCTACCATGGAGCCGTACGATATGTTTTCCCCCCTTTCCCGTATTCGCGGCATCGTTGCCGATACCGTTGCCATGGTGGTGTATTGCTTTCTAACCGGCATGGTGATCGAAATACTGTTATCCGGCATGACCTTCGAACAATCGCTCTCTTCGCGGCTGTTGTCGATTCCAGTCAATATTGTTATTGCCTGGCCTTACGGCCTTTACCGGGATCGGATTGTCGCTCTGGCGCTACGCCTGAATGCTAATTTACGCTGGGGAAAAAATATGGCGGACCTGTTTGCCTACGTTAGTTTTCAATCGCCAGTGTATGCCGCTATTCTGCTGACAATTGGCGCAGAACCGTCGCAAATTCTAAAAGCGGTTGCCAGCAATGCGGTAATTTCTATGTTCATGGGTGTAGCGTACGGTTATTTTCTGGAATATTGTCGTCGCCTGTTCCGGGTTAGCGTTTCTTCTCATCCACAAATCGTCAGTCATTAACCCTGAACAATAAACAGTCATGTAAGTAATATACCCGTCATACCTCAAGTTGCAGGTACGTTGGTTGCGTTGTTCAACACACGAGCGTGTTGTCCTGCAACTCGAATTATTTTGGGTAGATAAATGAAAGAAAAAATAGAGATAAAAATAGGATTTATCTTATGCGGCGTAGAGGCAAAAAATTACTCCATCGCCGCAGGGTATCCGTCAGCGACGGCTCAGAAAACCACGGCGGTAGAGATTACGGCGGATACGGTATAAGCCCGGTTTTGGTTTGCGCGGCTCATCCAGACTGGCCAGTACCAATTCCAGCACCCGCTCCGCGACTTCACGGTGACGCTGCGCGACCGCCAATACCTGACATTCCAGAAAATCCAGCAATTCATTATCGCCAAATGTGGCGATCGCCAGATTGTTCGGCAAACGGCCACTCCGCCGGAGCGTCACATCCATCACGCCTTGCAGTAGCGGGAACGAGGTTGTAAACAACGCCTGCGGCATCGGGTGAGTGTTCAGATACTCTTCAAACACCGCTGCCGCTGCACTGCGTTCATAACTGTTGGCATAGATATAGTTCACCTGGCGCACATCGTCTGCAAAGGCACGCCGGAACCCCTGCTCGCGCAAAAAGCTGACTGATAACTCCGGCAGTGCACCAAGATACATCACCGACTCCGCCGGTACCTTACGCAGTTCCTGCGCCAGCATTTCCGCGTCTTCCATATCCGCCCCAACTACACTGGCGAAATGCTCGCGATCCAGCGCCCGGTCGAGTGCAATCACCGGCAGAGGATCATTCGCCCAGCGCTGGTAAAACGGGTGCTCCGGCGGTAGCGCCGTCGAAACAATGATCGCATCCACCTGACGTTGCAACAGATGTTCAATGCAACGCATCTCATTATCGGGCTGATCCTCAGAACAGGCGATCAGCAACTGATAACCGCGCTGCCGAGCCTGACGCTCCAGATAATTGGCGATACGGGTGTAGCTGGTGTTTTCCAGATCGGGAATGACCAGCCCGATGGAGCGAGTACGCCCGGCGCGCAAACCAGCTGCGACAGCGTTCGGATGGTAGTTGTGCTCCCTGACCACCGCCATCACTTTCTCAACGGTCTTATCGCTGACACGATATTGTTTCGCTTTACCATTAATGACGTAACTGGCCGTCGTACGCGAAACCCCAGCAAGACGCGCGATTTCATCCAGTTTCACTGGCAACCCCTTAATAAGCCGGATAAAAAGTAAAGAATGAACCGATAACCATACATTAACGGTGGATATAATACTGATCTAAGCGCAGAAAACACTGGCGGGCAACCGCTTTTATTAGTTACGTCAATCAGAATTAAAAAAGCCCGGCGTTATAGCCGGGCTAGATATTACCATCAAAAAAGCCAGTATTGCTGTACGAAAATCAGCAAATCATCAGACAACCGACCCTATTTCAGCACCGCGTCAGCGCATGACTCGGTCACCGCGCGATACACCCACGACGCCGGAACGTGCCACTTCAACAATTTCAGCCAATTCGCGCACGCTGTTAAGGAACGCGTCCAGCTTCTCGCTGGTGCCAGCCAACTGCACGGTATACAACGATGCCGTGACATCCACTATCTGCCCGCGGAAGATTTCCGCACTGCGTTTGACCTCTTCGCGTCCATAACCGGTGGCCTGCAATTTCACCAGCATCAGTTCACGTTCAACGTACGCACCCTGACCCAGTTCGCTAACCCGCAGCACGTCCACCAGCTTATGCAGTTGCTTCTCAATTTGTTCCAGCACTTTCTCGTCACCCACTGTCTGGATAGTCATCCGCGACAGGGTCGGATCATCCGTTGGGGCGACGGTCAGACTTTCAATGTTGTAACCGCGTTGAGAAAACAGGCCAATCACGCGCGACAGAGCACCCGATTCGTTCTCCAGCAATACCGACAAAATACGACGCATGATCAGGTCCTCTCCGTTTTGCTTAACCACATCTCATCCATCCCGCCGCCGCGGATCTGCATCGGATAGACATGCTCGCTGCTGTCTACCCGCACATCCACAAACACCAGACGATTCTTCTGCTCCAGCGCCGCCTTCAGCTTCGGCTCCAGCTCATCCGGGGTATCAATGGTGATGCCGACATGGCCGTAAGCTTCCGCCAGTTTGACGAAATCCGGCAAAGATTCCATGTAAGAACTGGAGTGACGACCAGAGTAGATCATGTCCTGCCACTGTTTCACCATGCCAAGGAAACGGTTGTTCAGGCTTACCACCACAATCGGCAAGTCATATTGCAGCGCGGTGGACAACTCCTGAATATTCATCTGGATACTGCCATCACCGGTAACACAGATGACCGTTTCTTCCGGTAACGCCAGCTTGATTCCCAGCGCGGCAGGCAGACCGAAGCCCATGGTGCCGAGGCCGCCGGAATTGACCCAACGACGTGGCTGGTCAAACGGATAATACAGCGCAGCGAACATCTGGTGTTGCCCTACGTCGGATGCCACATAAGCCTTGCCTGCGGTCAGACGGTGCAGCGTTTCAATCACCGCTTGCGGTTTGATAGCGTCGCCATCGGTGTTGTATTTCAGGCATTGACGCGCGCGCCACTGATCGATGCGCAACCACCAGTCGCGCATGGCGTCGAATTTCTGCTGAACCTCGCCGCCTTGCGCCAGCAACTCCAGCATCAGGCTAAGCACCTGACGGGCATCGCCGACGATGGGAATATCCGCCGCCACGGTTTTAGAGATGGACGCCGGGTCGATATCGATATGCAAAATGGTGGCATTCGGGCAGTACTTAGCGAGATTATTGGTAGTCCGGTCGTCAAAACGCACCCCAACGGCGAAGATGACATCGGCGTTGTGCATCGCCATGTTTGCTTCGTAGGTACCGTGCATACCGAGCATACCGAGGCTCTGACGATGGGTACCCGGAAAACCGCCCAACCCCATCAACGAACTGGCCACCGGAAGATTGAGTTTTTCCGCCAGTTCGCGCAATTCCTGATGACAATTGGCGTTGACAACCCCGCCGCCGCTATAAATCACCGGACGCTCAGCAGCCAGCAGCGTCTGCAATGCGCGTTTGATTTGGCCTTTATGCCCCTGAACCGTCGGGTTATAAGAACGCAGACTGACCTGATCAGGATAAGCATACGGCAGTTTTTTGGCCGGATTGAGAATGTCTTTCGGCAAATCCACCACCACCGGTCCGGGGCGGCCAGTAGACGCCAGATAGAAGGCTTTTTTCAGCACGGTGGGAATGTCTTCGGTCTGTTTGACCAGATAACTGTGTTTCACCACCGGGCGGGAAATCCCCACCATGTCGCACTCTTGAAAGGCGTCATACCCAATCAACGAGGTCGCAACCTGACCGGAAATCACCACCAGCGGAATGGAATCCATATACGCGGTGGCAATACCGGTAATGGCATTGGTTGCGCCCGGCCCGGAGGTCACCAGTACCACACCCACTTCGCCGGTCGCTCTGGCGTAGCCATCAGCCATATGTACCGCGCCTTGCTCGTGGCGCACCAGAATGTGTTCTATGCCGCCAACGGTGTGTAGCGCATCGTAAATATCCAGCACCGCACCGCCCGGATAACCGAACACATGTTTTACGCCCTGATCGATCAATGATCGAATCACCATCTCGGCGCCTGACAACATCTCCATGGGTTTGCCTCTTATTGTTCAGATAACGAGTCGCTTCTGCATTGACAGGGGAGCCCCGCGCGTATCACACGACGTTCAGCGAATGAAGCAGCGGCATGTTCAGTTTTTACTCGCACGCCCACCTGCTCGCAGAACATCGCCCACATTTTTACACATAACTTATTAACATAACGCCAGATTATGAAGCAGGCAAACGCCACGGCTGGGCAGGGAGCAGCATAATTGATGGTAAATCAACTGTTAAAAGAGGGTAGAAGCAGATAAAACGCTGAAGTACGACCACAGCGTTAAAAAATATTCCGCTGTGGTCCGGCATTACAGAGTGAAATATTGATAATAAAATTGCGGCGCAAAGAAAACCATCGCCATCAAAACACCTGCTAGTCGGCGTACATGGCTTCAATTTCCAGTTGATAACGCTGATGAATGACCTTTCGGCGGAGTTTTAATGTCGGGGTCAGTTCCCCTTCCTCCTGACTGAACGGCGCAGGCAACAGAGTAAATTTTTTAACCTGTTCAAAACGAGCCAACTCTTTCTGCATGTCATGCAACCGCTGTTCAAACAGCGACAGAATATGGCTGTGGCGCAGTAGTTCCAATCGATCCTGATACCCCAGATTCATCGAGCGGGCATACTCCTCCAGCGCCTCAAAGCAGGGAACGATCAACGCGGAGACATACTTGCGTGCATCGGCTATCACCGCGACCTGCTCAATAAAGCGATCTTGCCCCAGCGCGCCTTCCAGATGCTGCGGTGCAATGTATTTGCCCCCTGAGGTTTTCATCAGGTCTTTAAGCCGTTCAGTGATGAACAGGTTACCCTTGTCGTCCACCTCGCCCACATCACCGGTTTTGAACCAGCCGTCCGGCGTGAAAGCGGCCTGCGTCTCTTGCGGACGGCGATAATAACCACGCATTACGGTAGCACCGCGCACCTGGATTTCATTTTGCTCACCAATACGCACTTCAACGCCAGATAGCGGCATACCCACCGAACCCAGGCGATAGTGGTCGGCATCCCAGCAAGACACGGTGGCGCAGGTTTCCGTCAGGCCGTAACCATAAATGATGCGCACACCGATTGCCTGAAAGAAGGCGATAATGTTGTCATCCAGGCGCGCGCCCGCCGCCGGCAGAAAACGGACCTTGCCCCCCAACAACTGACGCAGGCGCGACAGCACCAGCCTATCAGCAAGACGATACGTCAACGCGCTCCACACACTGGCGCGTTTTCCGGCCTGTTGGCGTAAAGACCACGTATTGCCTTGTGCGATCCCCCAGTTAAACAGCGTGCGCCGATGCCATGGGGCCTGTGCCACTTTCTCATGGATAGCGCTGAACACTTTCTCGTAAAATCGCGGCACCGCACACATCACGGTAGGACAGACCGCCGCCATCGCCGCACGCACCTGATTGGTATCGCGCAGGTAAACGTTCTGCGCGCCGCGGTGCATGATAAAAAAGCTCCAGGCACGTTCGAAAACATGTGACAACGGCAAAAAGCACAGCGATACATCCTGCTCGTTGGTGTGCAACCGTTCATCGTGCAACATCAGTTGGGTTGCCATGTTGGCATAATCCAGCATCACGCCTTTAGGCTCGCCGGTGGTGCCGGAAGTGTAGATAAGCGTAAACAAATCGCCCAAATCCCGCTCAGCCACTCGTTGGCGCAGCACTGGCTCCCATACCGACAATTCCGCTTGCTCTTCAAACTCCTGCAACGATACCGCCATATCGCAGCCACGACGGCTAATCTGCTCGTCCAGCAGAATAATGGTACGCAGTTGCGGACAGGTATCGCGCAGCGACATCAGCAAATCAAACTGCGCCTGACCACCGACAAACACAACACGGATATCCGCATCGTTCAGGATGAATGCCGCTTGTGCCGCTGCGCTGGTGGCATAAAGCGGCACGGTAATCGCCCGCAGATGTAGCAGCGCCAAATCCGCCAACGACCAGTTGATAGCGTTATCGGAAAAGATCGCCACACGTTCCTGAACATCAACGCCCAAACCCAGCAGGCCGCAGGCGATACGGCGGATACGCTCGCCTACCTGATGCCAGTCGAGTTGCTGTTCCTGGCCAGCCTCCCATTCACGAAACGCCAGCGCGTCAGGACGTTGGGCTATTTGCTGCTGAATGCGGTGAACCAGATGATATTGCGGGAGTGAATTCGTCTTCATGCGCGTACGGATCTGAAATCTCAAAAATGATAGGGTAAAAATTGGGCAGGCAGTCTACCGCGCCCACCCTCGACCTCAAAGCCCTTTCCACTGCTTTTCCGTTAGGAGTGTGATCTATCAGGCACCGGGCTACCCTGCCCTGCGCTGGCATCCAGTGATTGACATCCTGACTGGAATCAAGTACCAATAATAACAGAACTGAATTTTCAACTTACTATTGGACAATGAAACAGCATGTTTAATTTCGCTCTCCTACCAGGCCTACTACTAAACGCATCTCACGTGCGCGGTATGCCGGTGGGCGAAATCCAAAGCTGATTTCAGGTCACACCTCATAAAAACCCGCGCCATTGCGCGGGTTTTTTTTTACTCGCCGGGCGCCAAAGCAAACAGAACAAGGAACCAGACCGATGAACCAACAAGTGATTATTTTCGATACCACGTTGCGTGACGGTGAGCAAGCGTTGCAGGCCAGCCTGAGCGTGAAGGAAAAGCTCCAGATTGCCCTGGCGCTGGAAAGGATGGGCGTCGATGTAATGGAAGTCGGTTTTCCCGTCTCCTCTCCCGGCGATTTCGAATCCGTACAGACCATCGCCCGTAACATCAAAAACAGTCGTGTTTGCGCCCTTGCCCGCTGCGTTGAAAAAGACATTGATGTGGCGGCTGAATCCTTGCGCGTTGCAGAAGCGTTCCGTATCCATACCTTTATCGCCACCTCGCCGATGCATATCGCCACTAAACTGCGCAGCACGCTGGATGACGTCATCGAACGGGCGACTTACATGATCAAACGCGCCCGCAACTATACCGACGATGTGGAATTTTCCTGTGAAGACGCTGGCCGTACCCCTATCGAAGATCTGAGCCGGGTGGTGGAAGCGGCTATCAATGCCGGTGCCCGTACCATCAACATCCCCGACACCGTCGGTTACACGCTGCCGCACGAATTCGGCAACATCATCGCCTCACTGTATCAGCGCGTGCCTAACATTGATAAGGCCATCATTTCCGTACACACCCATGACGATCTCGGTCTGGCCGTGGGCAACGCCATGGCGGCAGTACACGCCGGCGCACGCCAGGTAGAAGGCACGCTGAACGGCATCGGCGAACGTGCTGGCAACTGCGCGCTGGAAGAGGTGATCATGTCGCTCAAAGTTCGCAACCAGTTAATGAACCTGCATACCAGCATCAATCATCAGGAAATCTATCGCACCAGCCAGATAGTCAGCCAGATCTGCAACATGCCGATCCCGGCCAACAAGGCGGTGGTGGGTTCCAACGCCTTCGCTCACTCTTCCGGCATCCATCAGGACGGCGTGCTGAAGAACCGCGAAAACTACGAAATCATGACGCCGGAATCGATTGGGCTGAAAGAAGTGCAGTTGAACCTGACGTCCCGTTCCGGTCGTGCCGCGGTCAAGCACCGCATGGAAGAGATGGGTTATAAAGAAGGCGACTACAATCTGGATACGCTGTACGCCGACTTCCTCAAACTGGCTGACAAGAAAGGCCAGGTGTTCGACTATGATCTGGAAGCACTGGCGTTCATCAACAACCAGCAGGAAAGTTCCGAATTTTATCGTCTGGACTACTTTAGCGTACAGTCTGGCTCTAGTGTGATGGCAACGGCGTCCGTCAAATTGTCATGTGGTGACGAGATACTGTCTGAAGCCGCTACCGGCAACGGTCCGGTTGATGCGGTGTATCAGGCGATAAACCGCATTACCGGCTACCCGATCAATCTGGTCAAATACCAGTTGTCCGCCAAAGGGCAAGGCAAAGAAGCGCTCGGCCAGGTGGATATCGTGGTGGAATATCAAGAGCGCCGTTTCCACGGCGTGGGTCTGGCGACGGATATCGTCGAATCCTCCGCTAACGCGATGGTTAACGTATTAAACAATATCAAACGTGCACAACTGGTCGAAAAAGAAGTGCAACGTTTGCAGCAACACAACAAACACAACAGTCAGGAAACAGTGTGATGAGCAAGAGTTACCATATCGCCGTCTTACCCGGTGACGGCATCGGCCCGGAAGTGATGGCTCAGGCGTATAAAGTATTGGATGCGGTTCGCCAGCGTTTTGATCTGCGTATCACCACCAGCGAATACGACGTCGGCGGCATCGCCATTGACCGTCAGGGTACGCCGCTGCCGCAGGGCACGGTTGAAGGCTGCGAGCAGGCTGACGCCATTCTGTTCGGCTCGGTCGGCGGCCCGAAATGGGAACATCTGCCGCCGGCAGAGCAACCAGAGCGTGGCGCGCTGCTGCCGCTGCGCAAACATTTTCGCCTGTTCAGCAACCTGCGCCCGGCGCGCTTGTATCAGGGGCTGGAAGCCTTCTGCCCGCTGCGCAGCGACATCGCCGCCAATGGCTTTGACATCCTGTGCGTGCGCGAACTGACCGGCGGCATCTACTTCGGCCAGCCGAAGGGCCGCGAAGGCAGCGGCATGTATGAACGCGCGTTTGATACCGAGGTGTATCACCGTTTCGAAATCGAGCGGATTGCGCGCATCGCCTTTGAGTCGGCGCGCAAACGCCGCCGCATCGTCACCTCCATCGATAAAGCTAACGTGCTGCAAAGCTCGATCATGTGGCGCGAAATCGTCAACGAAATTTCACGCGACTACCCGGATGTCCAGTTGAATCATCTGTACATCGACAACGCCACCATGCAGTTGATTAAAGACCCGTCTCAGTTTGACGTGCTGCTGTGTTCCAACCTGTTCGGCGACATTCTGTCCGACGAGTGCGCAATGATCACCGGTTCGATGGGCATGTTGCCGTCCGCCAGCCTCAACGAGCAGGGCTTTGGTCTGTTCGAACCAGCGGGCGGTTCCGCACCGGATATCGCCGGCAAAAACATCGCCAACCCTATCGCCCAAATCCTGTCCGCCGCCTTGCTGCTGCGCTACAGCCTGGGGGCGGATGACGCCGCCACCGCGATTGAGCAGGCAGTCAACCAGGCGCTGGCGGAAGGTTACCGCACCGGCGATCTGGCTAACGGCGGCAAAGCCGTCACCACCGACGAAATGGGCGATGCCATTGCCCGATTTGTAGCAGAAGGGGCGTAATCATGGGTAAGACCTTATATCAGAAGCTGTTCGATGCACACGTAGTGCATGAAGCACCGAATGAAACCCCGCTGTTGTATATCGACTGCCATCTGGTGCATGAGGTGACCTCGCCGCAGGCATTTGACGGTTTGCGCGCCATGGGCCGTAAAGTCCGTCAGCCGGGCAAAACCTTCGCCACCATGGACCATAACGTGTCCACTCAAACGCGTGACATTAACGCCAGTGGCGAAATGGCGCGCATCCAGATGCAGGAACTGATTAGGAACTGCGCCGAATTTGGCGTGCAGTTGTATGACCTGAACCACCCGTTTCAGGGCATCGTACACGTTATCGGGCCAGAACAAGGTATGACGCTGCCGGGGATGACCATCGTTTGTGGTGACTCCCACACCGCCACCCACGGCGCGTTCGGCGCACTGGCATTCGGTATCGGTACCTCTGAGGTCGAGCATGTACTGGCGACGCAGACACTGAAACAAGGCCGCGCCAAAACCATGAAGATCGAGGTCGTGGGGGACGCGGCACCGGGCATCACCGCTAAAGACATCGTGCTGGCAATCATCGGTAAAACCGGCAGCGCCGGCGGTACTGGCCATGTCGTGGAATTCACCGGAAAAGCTATTGAAGCGCTGAGCATGGAAGGTCGCATGACCCTGTGCAATATGGCGATCGAAATGGGCGCCAAAGCGGGTCTGGTGGCCCCGGACGACACCACCTTCGCTTACCTGAAGGGCCGTCAGTTCGCCCCCACCGGCAGCGACTGGGACGCCGCAGTAGCATACTGGAAAACCCTGCGTTCCGATGCCGATGCCGATGCCCACTACGACGCAGTAGTGACATTGAACGCCGCCGATATCGCCCCGCAGGTGACCTGGGGTACTAACCCCGGTCAGGTGATCGCCGTTGACCAAATCATTCCGATGCCGGAATCCTTCAACGACCCGGTGGAACGCGCTTCGGCGGAAAAAGCGCTGGCGTATATGGGCTTGCAGCCGGGTGTAAAACTGACGGAAGTGGCAATCGACAAAGTGTTTATCGGCTCCTGCACCAACTCACGTATTGAAGACTTGCGCGCCGCCGCCGCCATTGCCAAAGGGCGCAAAGTGGCCGACGGCGTGCAAGCCTATGTCGTGCCCGGCTCCGGCCCGGTTAAAGCGCAGGCGGAAGCCGAAGGTCTGGATAAGATCTTCCTGGATGCCGGTTTCGAATGGCGTCTGCCCGGTTGCTCCATGTGTCTGGCGATGAATAACGACCGTCTGAATCCGGGCGAGCGTTGCGCCTCGACCAGCAACCGTAACTTTGAAGGGCGTCAGGGCCGTGGCGGTCGTACCCATCTGGTCAGCCCGGCGATGGCGGCAGCGGCAGCGGTTACTGGTCGTTTCGCAGACATTCGTGAACTGAATTAAGAGAGGCAATCCATGGCTAAATTTACCCAACACACTGGTTTGGTGGTGCCGCTGGATGCCGCCAACGTCGATACCGATGCGATTATCCCGAAGCAGTTTCTGCAAAAGGTGACCCGTACCGGTTTCGGTCAGCATCTGTTCCACGACTGGCGTTTTCTGGATGACGCTGGCCAGCAGCCTAACCCGGACTTCGTGCTGAACCAGCCGCGCTATAAAGGTGCCAGCATTCTGCTGGCACGCGAAAACTTCGGCTGCGGCTCTTCCCGCGAGCACGCGCCGTGGGCGCTGACCGACTACGGTTTTAAGGTGGTGATCGCACCGAGCTTTGCCGATATTTTCTACGGCAACTCGTTCAACAACCAACTGTTGCCGGTCAAACTGAGCGATGCCGATATCGACGACCTGTTCAAACTGGTAGCCAGCCATGAAGGCATCACTTTCACCGTGGATCTGGAAGCGCAGCAGGTTAAAGCGGGTGACAACATCTACTCGTTTGAGATAGACAGCTTCCGCCGTCACTGCATGATCAACGGTCTGGACAGCATCGGCCTGACGCTGCAGCACGAGGACGCCATCGCCCGTTACGAGCAGCAACAACCAGCGTTTCTGCGCTAGTTTGGCTTTGTGGGCTTTTAAACCACTTAAGTGCAGATAAAGGGTTTTCCGGCGTCAAAAACTGTGCTGAGGTGGGTGACTTCGCCGGGTGAGCGGCATGGATGCCGCGAAAGCCCGTGCCGCGTCTGGAACGCGTCACGGGCGGCCCGAACAGCGAAGGCGAACGCCGAAGGAACCGCGAAGCGGCACAGTTTAGCCCTCAAGCCAGTGGTCAAGGAGAGGCGGCGTCTGAGCCTCTCCTTGTCGTGCGTGCGGCGGTGCTGCAAAGGGAGAATCGACGTTATCGCGCACGAAACCTCCCACCGGTCTTGCATAAACTCGTCAGCAACAAAAACAACGCGGTTGTTTGTCGACAACCTCAATGAGAACGCGGACCACGGCTCCAGTAGGCCATAAAGGTGACGGACTCCTGCGCCAGGCCTTTTTCTGCCAGCAGATACCGGCGCAACGCCTTCACCGCTGAGGATTCAGCCGCTACCCACCCGAAGAACTGCCCTTGCTGCGTGCTGGCCGGTTCCCAGACCTTCTCGCCCTCCGCGATATCCGCCACCATCACTGGCTGTGCTGCTACCTGCGCTGCCGGGCATGACCAATGGCGTGCCGCCTCCAGCAAACGCTCACCATAGGTCGCGCCCGTGCCTTCACGCGGCAACCAGACCACCTCGGCGAACGGCAAATTGCGATAATCGTCAGTGCAATCGGCCTGTAACGGTACTTCGATAAACGCCTGCACCTGCGGTGGGTTATCCTGCTGCGCCAACTGTTCCAGAATGCCTTTGATCGCCGGTAATGCAGTTTCATCGCCCATCAGCAGCACATGACGGGTGTTTTCCGACAGCACCCACTCGTAGCCGCCATTATCACCGGCAAAATCGCCGCGCGGCGCTACCACCTGCAACTCTGCACCGGGTTGTGCGCTCAGTACCCAGGCCGAAGCCGGTCCTTCGGTGCCATGCACCACGAATTCCACCACCATTTCGCCAGCGTCGGTATCCAGACTGCGAAGGGTGTAAGTGCGGGGGATTGGGCGTTGTAATTTGGGCATCGCCTGCACCAGCTTATACCACTCGCCGACATCCGGCAGGCGCGGCGGCGTGCCGTCTTCGGCGGGCAGTAACACTTTAATACGTTGATCCGGCGAGCAAATCTTCATCATCTTCACCGCCTCTCCCCTGAATACACAACGCATCAGCGATGGAGTAAGCAATGTTTTGTGAGCCAACCTAACATCAAATACTTTATATTCCTTTACCCCAGCCATAACCCGCCCTTACCTCTTTTTTTAGTGATTCTCCAGCAACACGGTCTGAAAACGATGTACTGATGCCAAACTCCGCACAGTTTTACCATCTAAAATAAGTAATGAGAAATATTATTAATTCAATTTACATTCTCAAATAAACCATGACTTCCCCACTTTGGATTGCCTGTGGGATCACGGTTTTGTCCGGCACTTTTCGCCTATGCTGATTGTTCGTTATTCACGAGATAAGGAGACCTCATGACACGCATCATCCGGTGTTATCGCCTGAGCCTCTCCGGCGACTGTCGCCCCTGGTTCAACATCGACCACCGCCTTACCGACGATTTCCCACGCTCGTTTCATGCCTGATTCAGCCTGACGCTGATTTTTCCCCTTTTATTTCAATTTATTATTTTTGACGTCATACAGCGGCAAACCTGCCTGCTGACTGGCGTCATGGAGATATTGCATGAAACGCATCCCTGAACCTTTTCGCATCAAAATGGTAGAAAACATCCGTATGACCACCCGCGACGACCGGGAAAAAGCCTTGCAGGAAGCAGGCTATAACCCGTTTTTGTTGCGCAGCGAGGATGTCTACATCGACCTGCTGACCGACTCCGGCACCGGCGCCATGAGCGACCGTCAGTGGGCAGGGTTGATGATGGGCGACGAAGCCTACGCCGGGTCGCGCAACTACTACCATCTGTGTGAAAAAGTACAAACGCTGCTGGGGTATCCGTTTACCATTCCAACCCATCAAGGGCGTGGGGCAGAACAGATTCTGTTCCCGTGTCTGATAGCCAAAAAGCAGCGTGCAGGTGGCGGTAAAAAACCGGTGTTTATTTCTAACTTCCATTTCGACACCACCGCTGCCCATGTGGAGCTGAACGGCGCGCGCGCCATCAACGTGGTGACACCAAAAGCCTTCGACACCACCACCTATTACGACTGGAAAGGCGATTTCGACCTTGACCTGCTGCAAACCACCATTGAACAACATGGTGCAGACAACGTGGTGGCGATCATCACCACCGTCACCTGTAACAGTTCCGGCGGTCAGCCGATTTCGATGGGCAACATGCGCGAGGTGTATCGCATCGCGCAGCAACACGGTATTCCGGTGGTGATCGACTCCGCACGCTTCTGTGAAAATGCCTGGTTTATCAAACAACGTGAACCGGGCTACGAGAACCGATCGATCAAAGCGATCGTCCATGAAATGTACCAGTACGGCGACATGCTGACCATGTCGGCGAAGAAAGACCCGATGGTGAACATTGGCGGCCTGTGCTGTTTTCGCAGCGACGAAGAACTGTTCAACGAGGTGCGCATTCGCTGTGTGCCGATGGAAGGTTTCGTCACTTACGGCGGATTGGCTGGGCGCGACATGGAAGCACTGGCCATCGGCCTGGAAGAAGGCATGAACGAAGATTATCTGACCTATCGCATCGGTCAGGTGACCTACCTTGGCGAACGCCTGCGCGCCGGTGGTATCCCAATTCAGTACCCGGTAGGCGGGCACGCGGTGTTTGTCGATGCGAAAAAGCTGCTGCCGCATATCCCGGCGGAACAGTTCCCGGCACAAGCGCTGAATAACGAGCTGTATCTGGAAGCAGGTATCCGCAGCGTGGAAATCGGCTCATTACTGCTGGGACGGGACCCGGATACTGGCGAACAGAAACCCTCGCCGCTGGAACTGCTGCGCCTGACCATTCCACGCCGGGTGTATACCAACGATCACATGGATTACATCGCCGATTCGTTGATTGCACTCAAGGAGAGAGCCAGCAGCATCAAAGGGCTGACCTTCACCTATGAGCCGCCGGTATTGCGCCACTTTGTCGCCCGGCTGAAACCGGTGGAATAACACGCCACCAGAAAACCTGCCATAAAAAAAGCCAGCGGAACACGCCGCTGGCTGGTGAACAGCACCATTACTCAGAACACTACGGCGGTTTCCCGCCGACGTTCTCACTCTCATTTGATGCCGTCAGCTTTACAGCCAGCGACGATAGTCTTCCTCCTCCATATCCTGGATCTGCCACTGCGTAACCTGTAACAGCAATGCCATTCGCTGGGTAGCGGTGAGTACACCCCATCCCCGACGACAGCCTCGGCAAAGCCAGCGACGATATACCCTAAATAATTCGAGTTGCAGGAAGGCGGCGACGCAGAGAATCCCCAGGAGCTTACTCAAGTAAGTGACTGGGGTGAGCGAGGAAAGCCAACGCACCTGCAACTTGAAGTATGACGGGTATAAAAGCGGAATAACCGGCACATATAGCCTCCCCTTCACGACGGTTCACGCACAGAACCATTCACTGCTATTCAGTATCCGCGTAATATAGGGAAAAATATATTGATGACCTTGAATCGTGGAGTTCCCCTTTTATGTCCTCCCCTCGCCTGCAACAACAATTCATCCGGTTATGGCAATGCCTGCAAGGTCAGGATACCGATACCACGCTGCAAGAGCTGGCGCTGTTGCTCAGTTGCTCACGCCGTCATGTCCGCTCACTGCTGAGTGCTATGCAGCGACAAGGCTGGCTCACCTGGCAAGCGGAAGCCGGACGCGGTAAACGCTCGCACCTCGGCTTTATCTACACTGGATTGACGCTGCAACAGCAGCGGGCCGAAGACCTGCTGGAGCAGGATCGCATCGACCAGTTGGTACAACTGGTGGGCGACAAAGAAACCGTACGCCAGATGCTACTGTCGCACCTTGGCCGCAGTGTACGGCAAGGACGCCACCTGTTGCGTATCCTGTACTACCGACCCATGCACAACCTGTTGCCCGGCAGTGCGTTACGGCGTTCGGAAACCCACATCGCCCGCCAGATTTTCAGCGGGCTGACCAGCTTAAATGAGGAAAATGGGGAACTGCTGCCGGATATCGCTCACCACTGGCAGGCGCTGTCGCCGCGGCACTGGCGTTTCTATTTGCGCCCGGCCATTCGTTTTCACCATGGTCGGGAACTGACCATGGAGGACGTGATCGCCTCGTTGTCCCGGCTGAAGACGCTACCGCTGTTCTCCCATTTAACCGATATATCGTCACCGACACCGTTTGTGCTGGATATCCGGCTCAATACGCCGGACAACTGGCTGCCATGGTTGCTCGGCAGCGTACCGGCGATGATCCTGCCGCAAGAATGGCAAACACTGCCGGATTTTATGCGCCAGCCTGTCGGCACCGGGCCGTATAAAGTGGTACGCAATTCCCCCAATCAGTTAAAAATCGCCGCGTTTGACGATTACTTCGGCTACCGGGCGCTCATTGACGAAGTCAGTATCTGGGTGCTGCCGGACGCGCCGATCATCCCCGCCTGCACGGTCACGCTGCAAGGCGATGACACCATCGATAATGAACTGGAAAATCGGCTTGAAGAAGGCTGCTATTTCCTGCTGTTCGACCGCCGTTCGCCGCAGATGGCAGACCCGGAGGTTCGTCACTGGTTATGTCAGGTACTCAGCCCCGTGGCGATGCTCGGCCTGGCCGATAGCCCGTACCAGAGCGACTGGTCTCCCGCTTATGGCCTGCTGCCGCGCTGGCATCACAGCCCACCGCGGGCAGTGCGGGAAAAACCCGTCGGCCTGACGCACCTCACCCTCACCAGCTATCGCGATCACCCCGAATACGCGGTGATAAGCAGCATCATAGGCCGTCTGCTGGCATCGCACGGCGTCACGCTGACGCTACGCAGTCTGGAGTTCGACGTCTGGTGTCAGGGCGCTGACGCCAGCGACCTCTGGCTCGGCAGTGCTAACTTCTACCTGCCGCTGGAATTTTCCCTGTTCGCCATGCTGTATGAACTGCCACTGCTGCGGCATTGTCTGGGGGAAGACGAGCTGGATAACACCGCACGTCAGTGGCGTCAGGGCGAGCTATCACTGGCGGACTGGAGCCAGTCACTGGTCAGCCGCCAGCAGCTTCATCCGCTGTTCCACCACTGGCTGCGGTTGCAAGGGCAAGCCAACATGCGGGGACTGCATATGAACACGCTGGGCTGGTTCGATTTCAAGTCCGCCTGGTTCGCGCCGCCAGCCCCGCCAACATGATCCTCTGCCGCCAGTCATGACGCTTTTACTGATGTGACAAACACTTTACAATAGCGCCGTTCTCAACGGGGTGCGGCCCCAACATTCATGTACGAGCAGTCATGTACGAATAGTCATGTACTAACAATCATGTACGTTTGCGCCGCTGAGAAAATACCCGTCGAACCTGATCCGGTTAATACCGGCGAAGGGATTTGAGACTGCATCCTGCTTGCTCAAAGACCTTTGCCGCCTTCAACAATTTGGAGCGCAAAGTGTTAAAGAAATTACTGTCCTGTCTGTTATTGCTGTCCGCCCCCGTGTTCGCCAAACCGACCCTGACGGTCTACACCTACGATTCGTTCGCCTCGGAGTGGGGTCCCGGCCCGGCGGTCAAAACCGCATTTGAAAAAGAGTGTGACTGCGAACTGAAATTCGTCGCGCTGGAAGATGGCGTCGCGCTGCTCAACCGTCTGCGTATGGAGGGCAAAAATAGCCCGGCGGACGTGGCGCTGGGACTGGATAACAATCTGGTGCAGGCGGCGGCGCAGACCGGCCTGTTCGCCCCGCATGGCGTCAACACCAGCACGCTGACGCTGCCCGGCGGCTGGCACAACGACACCTTCCTGCCCTTCGACTACGGCTATTTCGCCTTCGTCTATAACAAAGACAAGCTGAAAAACCCGCCGAGAAGCCTGCATGAACTGGTGGAAAGCAACCAGTCGTGGAAGGTTATCTACGAAGATCCGCGCACCAGCACACCGGGGCTGGGGTTACTGTTGTGGATGCAAAACGTGTATGGCGACAAAGCACCACAAGCCTGGCAGAAACTGGCGGCGAAAACCGTCACCGTCACCAAAGGCTGGAGCGAAGCCTACGGCCTGTTCCTGAAAGGTGAAGCCGATCTGGTGCTGAGTTACACCACTTCACCGGCTTACCATCTCATCGCCGAGAAGAAAGATAGCTATGCGGCGGCCAATTTCAGCGAAGGCCACTACCTGCAGGTGGAAGTCGCCGCCCAACTGGCTGGCAGTAAAAACCCACAACTGGCAGCACGTTTTCTGCAATTTATGATAAGCCCTGCTGTTCAGCAGATCATTCCGACTACTAACTGGATGTACCCGGTGATCAAAACCGAGTTGCCTGAAGGCTATAACACCCTGACGCGGCCTGCCAGCGCGCTGGAGTTTACCCCACAGCAAGTCGCAGAACAGCGGACGAATTGGGTTCAGGCATGGCAGCGCGCCGTCAGCCGCTGATTCCCGGCTGGCTGTGGCCGGGGCTGCTGGCGGCTGTTTTACTGCTTGGCACCGCCGTGCTGGCGTTCGGCGCACTGTGGCTGGACGCACCCAGCGTGCCCTGGCAGTCGCTGTGGAATGACAGCTACCTCTGGCATGTCATCCGCTTCAGCTTTTGGCAGGCGTTGTTATCGGCACTGCTTTCCACCTTGCCCGCGCTGTTTCTGGCGCGGGCGTTGTATCGCCGCCGTTTTCCCGGCCATCGTCTGTTGCTGCGCCTGTGCGCGATGACGCTGGTGCTGCCGGTGCTGGTGGCGGTATTCGGCATTCTCAGCGTCTATGGACGGGAAGGCTGGCTGGCACGTTTGCTGATGCAGGTGGGCATCGAATACCGGTTTTCGCCTTACGGCTTGCAGGGCATCCTGCTGGCTCATGTCTTTTTTAATCTGCCGCTGGCAACCCGACTGTTCTTGCAGGCGCTGGAAGGCATTGCGACCGAGCAACGCCAGTTGGCAGCACAACTCGGCCTGCGCGGCTGGTACTTCTTCCGTCTGGTGGAATGGCCGTGGCTGCGCCGCCAGCTCTTACCTGCCGGGGCACTGATCTTCATGCTGTGCTTTGCCAGCTTTGCTACCGTGCTGGCGCTGGGTGGCGGCCCGCAGGCGACGACCATCGAACTGGCTATCTATCAGGCGCTCAACTTTGATTATGACCCGGCGCGCGCCGCGCTGTTGGCGCTATTACAGATGGTATGTTGTCTGGGGCTGGTGTTACTCAGCCAGCGACTGAGCCGGTTACTGGCGGTCGGTGTCAGTAATCGCCAGCACTGGCGCGACCCACAAGACAGCCTGTGTAGCCGCGTTGCCGATACGCTGCTGATTACAGCGGTGCTATTACTGCTGCTGCCGCCGCTGCTGGCCGTGGTGGTGGATGGACTAAACCGCTCGCTACCAGACGTGTTGCGCCAGCCCGCTTTATGGCAAACATTCTGGACCTCTCTTGGCATCGCGCTGGCTGCCGGTGCGCTCAGCGTGACATTAACGCTGATGCTGCTGTGGAGCAGCCGGGAGTTGAAACTGCGCCAGCAGCAGTTAGCCGCCCAATTGCTGGATCTGAGCGGAATGCTGATTCTGGCGATGCCAGGCATTGTGCTGGCGTCGGGGTTTTTCCTGCTATTCAATCGCACCATCGGGTTACCCTCTTCCCCTTACGGGCTGGTGGTGCTGACCAATGCGCTGCTGGCTATCCCTTATGCCATGAAAGTGCTGGAAAACCCAATGACTGACGCCGCCGCACGTTACAGCTTGTTGTGTCAGTCACTGGATATTCGTGGCTGGCATCGCCTAAAAGTGGTGGAACTGAAGGCGCTACGCGCCCCCATCGCACAGGCGCTGGCCTTTGCCTCAGTGTTGTCGGTGGGCGATTTCGGCATCATCGCGCTATTTGGCAACGAGCAATTCCGCACCCTGCCGTTTTATCTTTATCAGCAGATTGGTGCTTATCGCAGCGCTGAGGGCGCGGTAACAGCGCTGCTACTGCTATTGCTGTGCTTTATGCTGTTTACCCTGATTGAGAAACTGGCGGGCTTACATGATAGCACTCCATAAGTTGACCTACCTCTACCAACACCTGCCGATGCGCTTCGATTTACAGGTGCAGCCCGGCGAGCGCCTTGCCATTCTGGGTCCAAGCGGCGCGGGTAAAAGCACCCTACTGAGCCTGATCGCCGGTTTCCTACCCGCCGATAGCGGCCAGTTACAGTTGAACGGACAGGATCACGATGCTACACCACCGGCGAAACGCCCGGTGTCGATCCTGTTTCAGGAAAACAATCTGTTTCCCCATCTGACGCTGGCGCAGAATATCGCGCTCGGCCTGCACCCCGGCCTGAAACTGAATGCGGAACAATGGGATACGCTAAGCATGATCGCCAGTCGTATGGGATTATCGGAGCTGCTGGAACGCCTGCCATCACAGGTTTCCGGCGGTCAACGGCAACGAGCGGCGCTGGCGCGCTGCCTGATTCGCCAGCAACCGATCCTGCTGCTGGACGAACCGTTCTCCGCACTCGACCCAGCGTTGCGTCAGGAGATGCTGGCGTTAGTAGACGAAATTTGCCGTGAACGGCGGTTAACGCTGCTGATGGTGTCGCACCAGTTAGAAGATGCCATACGCATCGCGCCGCGCAGCGTACTGGTGGTGGATGGCCGCATCTATCACGACGGCCCGACCGCAGAGCTGGCGCACCACGCGGATGCAGCGAGAATACTCGGTCTGAAATAACAACGCGCCCTTAAAACGTTCTCGATTAAAAAATTCTCGATTAAAAAACGTGACATTAATCGCATTTATGCGGTTTTACCGTGTTGAAACCTTGTCTATTTTTCCGCACTCATGGTTATATGGGAGCGCAAATTAACCAAAACGAACATGAAGGTTACCCGTGAAACACACCACCCCTACTTTCGCACTACTAAACAGCGCCGCGCAGCATGATGCGGTCGTCGTCGTGCGCGTGGTGGTCGTGGTCGGCAGCGCGCCGTAACGGGTTCCGAATCAAACCTGGATTCCAAACCCCGCCGGCGCAAGCCGAGCGGGGTTTCTTTATGTCACCCACCCCGCTCCTCCTGACACCGGCTCTGATAAAGGATATGACTATGCGTTATACAGGAGCTGAGCTGATCATCCGTCTGCTGGAACAGCAAGGCATTACCACTGTAACCGGTATTCCGGGCGGCGCAGCGCTGCCGCTGTACGATGCGTTGGGAAAAAGCCGCACTATTCGCCACGTCCTCGCCCGCCATGAGCAGGGAGCCGGTTTTATCGCTCAGGGAATGGCGCGCGTCAGCGGTAAAGCGGCGGTTTGCATGGCATCCAGCGGACCCGGCGCCACTAACCTGCTCACTGCCATTGCAGACGCCAAGCTCGATTCTATTCCACTGGTGTGCATCACCGCTCAGGTGCCTTCGGGCATGATCGGCACTGATGCTTTTCAGGAAGTGGACACTTACGGCATCTCAATCCCGGTCACCAAACACAACTATCTGGTACGCGACATCAGTGAGCTGCCGCAGGTCATTAATGATGCCTTCCGGCTGGCGCAATCCGGTCGTCCCGGTCCAGTCTGGGTTGACATCCCCAAAGACGTACAAACGGCGACTATCGATCTGGCGGAGCTGCCTGCACCAGCAGTGAAGTCACCCGCTCCCACTGCCGATGCCAGCGACCTAAGCACTGCCGCCGCGATGATCAATCAGGCCAAACGTCCGATCCTGTATCTGGGCGGCGGAATCATCAGCGCCAGTGCGCATCAGCAGGCTATCGAACTGGCGGAACGCGCCGGGTTGCCCACCACCATGACACTGATGGCGCTGGGTGCCATGCCGGTGGATCACCCTCTGTCGCTCGGTATGCTCGGTATGCACGCCGCTCGTTACACCAATATGATCCTGCAGCAATCGGATTTGTTGATTGTGCTGGGCGCACGATTTGATGATCGCGCTATCGGCAAGGCAGAAGAATTCTGCCCGAATGCTCAGGTGATCCATATCGATATCGATCCGGCGGAACTCGGTAAGATCCGCCAGCCACACGTGGCGATCCACGCCGATGTGGCGCAGGCGCTGGACCAGTTACTGCCGCTTGTCGAGCGTCAGCCGCGTGCCGACTGGCTCGATCAGGTGCGCGCCCTGCAACGCGATTTCCCATTCAATATGCCAAACGCCGACGATCCGCTCAGCCATTACGGGTTGATCCGCGCCGTAGCGGATCAGCTGGACGATCAGGCCATCATCACCACTGACGTAGGCCAGCACCAGATGTGGGTGGCGCAAGCCTACCCGCTGCGGCGCTCACGCCAATGGTTGACCTCCGGCGGACTGGGGACGATGGGTTTTGGCGTGCCTGCGGCTATCGGCGCAGCACTGGCGGAACCGCAGCGTACCGTAGTCTGTTTTTCCGGCGATGGCAGCCTGATGATGAACATTCAGGAAATGGCGACTGCCGTGGAAGAGAACCTGAACGTAAAAATCGTACTGATGAACAACCAGTCGCTGGGGTTGGTGCACCAGCAGCAGGAGCTGTTCTATCAGCGAAACTTCGTAGCGTCTGACTACCGGTATCAGACCAACTTTCTGGCGATTGCCGCCGGATTCGGTTTTGCCACCTGCGATCTCAACGCGGTTGAAAATCCACAAGCCGCCCTGCGCGACGCCCTGCAACGGCCCGGCCCGACGTTGATCCATGCCGTTATCGACATCAACGAGAAAGTATTCCCGATGGTACCGCCGGGTGCCGCCAATATTGAGATGATTGGAGATTAAATTATGCAGACTTCATCGACGACTGCACAGGTCACGCTGGAACTCTCGGTACGCAACCATCCGGGTGTGATGTCGCACGTATGTGGGCTGTTCGCCCGCCGCGCGTTCAACGTAGAAGGCATCATGTGTATGCCGCTGCCGGACAGCGATCAAAGCCGCATCTGGCTACTGGTAAAAGACGATCAGCGTCTGGCGCAGATGATAAGTCAGGTAGAAAAGCTGGAAGACGTGTTGCAGGTGACTCGCCACGGCGAAGAGATGCGAATCTTTGATCAGGTGGCAGAATTTTACCGCTAACCGATGGGATGCGATACCGGGAAAACCGGTATCGCGCTCGCTCATTTATCCATTAGAATCTGCCACAACAGGTGTCGGTAAACCGGCATCAACGGATGCTGCCACAACTGCCACAGACTGATGACCGCGATAACCGCCGTCAATGGTGCCAGCCAGCGCAGGCGCGCCAGCGTCAACCAACCGGCTGATTCAGCGTTGGCGCCACGATGCACACGCCACCATCGCCACAGCAACCAGCCCGCACTCCACAGCAACATCGCCGTGATCAACAGCAGCCATTTAAAGCCGCTGCTGTCGGCTTGTTTGGGAATATCAATTGCCACGCCCGCCAGAATGCCGGGCATCAGGTAAACCGGCGGCCAGGTGAGACAGCCGATGATATTCGGCAACGCAAAGCGCCGGGGCGACAGCTCCAGCATTCCGGCCACCATCGGGATCAACGGGCGAGTCGGGCCAAAAAACCGCCCAATCAGAATGGTCGCCATATTGTGCTGATGCAGCATCTTTTCGGTACGATACACATAAGCTCGATGTTTTTGCAGGAAAGACCAGTTATGCAGCTTCTCCTTAAAACGCCAGCCAATGAAGAAGGAAATCCAGTCTCCCAGCAGGCAACCGATAATGCCCATGCCCCAGGCAGGATATAACCCCATATCGCCGCTGCCGATAAATGCTCCCAGCGATGCCATCATCAGCGTGCCGGGCAACAAGAGTCCCACCAACGCCAACGACTCCAGAAACGCCACCAACAGTACTGCCGTCAGTGAATACGCTAACGATTGTGTGATCAGATGCTCCAGCCAGGCTTCCATAATTCTCTACATTTCTGCGTTTTTTATAACCAAAGATAACCGGATGATAGCAGGAAACAACGGGAATAGGGTGTGGTCTTCTTTCTGCAACGGCTTGACAGCACAGTAGACAGCGCTATTGAGAACGGCGCTAAAACTGGACAAAAACTGTATATATATACATAATTTGTTGCATTACTCCACTGACCTTCTGACTATACGCTATGACCCTTTCCCCACCGCGTCAGGGCTTTGTATTGACCCGCCACTGGCAGGATACCCCTGCCGGGATTCAGGTCGAATGCTGGCTGGCAACCGATGACGGTCCCTGCCGGATCAGGTTATCGCCGCAGCAGGCGGTGGCGTTTGTACCGATGCGACATCAGGCACAAATCACCCAACTGTTAAGTAGTGAAAAGCACTGGCAATTACGACCGCTGGCGCTGAAAAACTTCCACCACGAACCGCAACTGGGGCTGTACTGTCTGCACTACCGCCAGTTGTTACGTCTGGAGAAGAAACTTCAGGAAGCGGGAATCCCGGTATACGAGGCAGATATCCGCCCGCCGGAGCGGCTTCTGATGGAGCGGTTTATCACCGCGCCGGTCTGGTTTAGCGGCGAAGAAACCACTGGTGGGCTGATTGACAACGTCAAATTGAAACCTGCGCCCGACTACCGCCCGTCACTCAAAACCGTATCGCTGGATATCGAAACCAGCCGCCACGGCGAACTTTACTGTATCGGTCTGGAAGGGTGTGGTCAGCGTCAGGTATTTATGTTAGGACCAGAAAACGGCATCCCCAGCGACGCTGGCGACCTGACGCTGGAATACGTCGCCAGTCGTCCACAACTGCTGGAAAAACTCAATCAGTGGCTGCACACCTACGACCCGGATGTGATTATCGGCTGGAATCTGGTGCAGTTTGACCTGCGGGTATTGCAGCAACACGCCGAGCGCTACCGTATTCCATTACGGTTCGGACGCGACGGTCAGGAGATGGAGTGGCGCGAGCATGGCTATCGACAAGGGCATTTTTTCGCCGGTGCGCCGGGTCGGTTGATAGTAGATGGTATTGAAGCGCTGAAATCCGCCACCTGGAATTTTGCCTCGTTCAGCCTGGAGTTTGTCGCCCAGTCGCTGCTTGGCGAAGGAAAAGCCAGTGACAATCCTTACCAGCGGCTGGAAGAAATCGAACAGCGCTTTCAGCAAGACAAACCCGCACTGGCGCGCTACAACCTGAAAGACTGCGAACTGGTGACACGCATCTTTGAGAAAACCCATTTGATCGCTTTTTTGCTGGAGCGCGCCAGCGTAACCGGGCTGGCGGCAGACCGCAGCGGCGGTTCGGTGGCGGCATTTACTCACCTCTACCTGCCGCGTATGCACCGGGCCGGGTTTGTCGCGCCGAACCTCGGCGGCGTGCCGCCTGAAGCCAGCCCCGGCGGCTACGTGATGGATTCCCGCCCCGGTCTGTACGATTCGGTGTTGGTACTGGACTATAAAAGCCTCTACCCCTCAATCATTCGCACCTTCCTGATTGACCCGGTCGGGCTGATAACCGGTTTGCAGCAGCCTGATGAGCAGCACGCGGTCGAAGGCTTTCGCGGCGCCTGGTTTTCCCGCCGCCAGCACTGTCTGCCTGCAATTGTCGAAGAGATTTGGCATGAGCGCGACCTCGCCAAGCAGGAAAACAACAAGCCGCTGTCGCAGGCGCTGAAGATCATCATGAATGCATTTTACGGCGTACTGGGGTCGAGCGGTTGCCGCTTTTTCGATCCGCGTCTGGCGTCTTCAATTACCCTGCGTGGCCATGAGATCATGCGCCAGACCCGTTCCCTGATTGAAGCCAAAGGTTATCAGGTGATTTATGGCGATACGGATTCGACCTTTGTCTGGCTTAAGCGTGCTCACCACGAGGACGAAGCAAACATCATTGGTCGTGAACTGGTGGCCTATATCAACGACTGGTGGCAACAGCACCTGCACCAGCAACACGGCTTGATCAGCGCGCTGGAGATGGAATACGAAACCCACTTCCACCGTTTTCTGATGCCCACGATTCGCGGTGCCGAACTGGGCAGCAAAAAGCGCTATGCCGGTATGACAATAACGGCACAGGGTGAGCAGATGGTGTTCAAAGGGCTGGAAACGGTACGTTCCGACTGGACGCCGCTGTCGCAGCAATTTCAGCAACAACTTTACCAACGCATCTTCCACCGTGAACCGTATCAGGAGTGGGTGCGGGAGTACGTGGCGAAAACGATGAACGGCGAGCACGACGACCTGCTGGTATACCGCAAACGCCTGCGCCATAAACTGAGCGAGTATCAGCGCAATGTGCCGCCGCAAGTTCGCGCCGCCAGAATGGCAGACGACTACAATCACCGGCATGGCAGGCCCTTGCAGTACCAGAACGGCGGCTGGATAAGCTACGTCATTACGGTAAATGGACCGGAACCACTGGAGAATCGCCGCTCGCTGCTGGATTACAACCACTACGTGGAAAAACAACTGCAACCAGTGGCGGATGCTATTCTGCCTTTCATTCACGATGATTTTGCTACACTGATTACCGGGCAGATGGGGCTATTTTGACAATCTGATGGTGCCTGACAGGTGACGAACAGTCCACCATCCAGTACCATAGCGCCCTTTCAAAAATATCAGGCGTGAGTCCGCGTCTGTCGGTTAGACAACGGTCAATTACATCTGGGGCGCCCCCCACACCCGCATCACAGGCTGTGCGCGACACCATCACTGTCGTGCAGGGCGGGTAAGGTATTGCCGAACGCAGGGGTCGGCGGCCTCCTGTTCAGACATTCTCCAACAACGACGAGTATCGAGCTTAGAATTTATGCCTTTTACACTTGGTCAACGCTGGATCAGCGATACAGAAAGCGATTTAGGATTGGGTACGGTAGTGGCGATAGATGCCCGCATGGTCACCCTGCTGTTTCCGGCCAGTGGCGAAAACCGTCTCTACTCCAGGAACGATGCCCCTATTACCCGTGTCATGTTCAATCCTGGCGATACCATCACCAGTCATGAAGGCTGGCAGTTACGGGTGGAGGATGTTCATGATGAAAATGGACTGCGCACCTATGTTGGTCCGCGTCTGGATACCGATGAACCTGCCGAACTGCGGGAAGTGTTTCTCGACAGCAAACTGACCTTCAATAAACCGCAAGACCGTCTGTTCGCCGGGCAGATTGACCGGATGGATCGCTTCGCGCTGCGTTACCGCGCGCATCGCCACCAGCACGAGCAGGCGCTACAACCCTGGGGAGGGCTGCGCGGTATGCGCGCCAGCCTGATTCCGCATCAGTTGCACATCGCCCGCGAAGTGGGTCAGCGCCATGCGCCGCGCGTACTGCTGGCGGACGAAGTAGGTCTGGGCAAGACCATCGAAGCCGGCATGATTATCCACCAGCAGTTGCTGGCAGGCCGCGCCGAGCGCGTACTGATCGTGGTGCCGGAAACGCTGCAACACCAGTGGCTGGTAGAAATGTTACGCCGCTTCAACCTGCTGTTCTCATTGTTTGACGATGAGCGTTACGCCGAAGCCCGCCTCGACAGCGACAACCCGTTTGAAACCGAGCAACTGATCATCTGTTCACTGGATTTTGTGCGCCGTAATCCCTCCCGCTTCGAACAACTGCTGGATGCCGACTGGGACCTGCTGGTGGTGGACGAAGCGCACCATCTGGCCTGGAGCGAAGCCGCACCCAGCGCCGGCTATAAAGCGGTTGAGCGTCTGGCGTACGCCATCCCCGCGGTACTGCTGCTGACGGCGACACCGGAACAATTAGGCCAGGAGAGCCATTTTGCCCGCCTGCGTCTGCTCGATCCGAACCGTTTCCATGACTACCACGAATTTATCGCCGAACAGCAGCAATACCGCCCGGTCGCCGACGCGGTCACCCTGCTGCTGAGCGGCAACAGCATCAGCGACAGCGAGCGCAACGCGCTTGGCGAAATGCTGGGCGAACAGGATATCGAACCATTGCTGAAATCCATCGCCAGCGACAGCGAAGACAGCGCAGCAGCACGTCAGGAACTGATCACCATGCTGATGGACCGTCACGGCACCAGCCGCGTGCTGTTCCGCAATACCCGTCAGGGAGTGAAAGGTTTCCCGAAACGCGAGCTGCATCAAATCAAGCTGGCGTTGCCGGCGCAGTATCAGACGGCGATCCGCGTATCCGGCATCATGAATGCCCGCAAATCAGCCGAAGAGTGTGCGCGTGACATGCTCTACCCGGAGCAGATTTATCAGCAATTCGAAGACGATAACGCCACCTGGTGGAGTTTCGATCCGCGTGTTGAATGGATGCTGGAATTTCTGACCAGCCATCGTGATGAAAAAGTACTGGTGATCTGCGCCAAGGCCGCCACCGCACTGCAACTGGAACAGGTGCTGCGCACCCGCGAAGCCATCCGCGCCGCCGTGTTCCACGAAGGGCTGTCGATCCTGGAGCGCGACCGCGCCGCCGCCTACTTCGCCTCGGAAGAGGAAGGCGCTCAGGTGTTGATCTGCTCTGAGATCGGCTCCGAAGGACGCAACTTCCAGTTCGCCAGCCATCTGATCATGTTTGATCTGCCGTTTAACCCAGATCTGCTGGAACAGCGTATCGGACGCCTGGATCGTATCGGTCAGAGCCGCGACATTCAGATTCTGGTACCCTATCTGGAACACACCGCTCAGGCACTGCTGGTGCGTTGGTATCACGAAGGGCTGGATGCGTTCGAACACACCTGCCCGACCGGGCGGTCGATTTATGACAGCCACTACGAACAACTCATCAACCTGCTTGCCACACCGTCTGAACAGACCGGGCTGGACGAGTTTATCCACACCTGCCGCCAGCAACATGACGCGCTGAAAGCGCAACTGGAACAAGGTCGTGACCGCCTGCTGGAGATGCACTCCAACGGCGGCGAACACGCACAGGCGCTGGCTGGAGCGATTGCCGAACAGGATAATGACGTCAATCTGGTCAATTTTGCCCTCAACCTGTTTGATATCATCGGCATTCATCAGGATGACCGCAGCGATAACCTGATCGTACTGACGCCGTCTGATCATATGTTGGTGCCGGATTTCCCCGGTCTGCCGCAAGACGGTTGTACCATCACGTTTGATCGCGATCAGGCGTTGTCCCGCGAGGATGCCCAGTTCGTCAGTTGGGAACACCCGCTGATTCGCAACGGACTGGATCTGATCCTGTCCGGCGATACCGGCAGTTGCGCCGTATCGCTGCTGAAAAACAAGGCATTGCCGGTCGGCACCCTGCTGGCGGAATTGATATACGTGGTGGAAGCGCAGGCGCCGAAGAAACTGCAATTGACCCGTTTCCTGCCGCCAACGCCGATTCGCGTCCTGCTGGACCGCAAAGGCACCAATCTGGCGGCGCAGGTGGAATTCGAAAGCTTCAACCGTCAACTGAGCGCAGTAAACCGTCACACCTCCAGCAAGTTGGTGAACGCGGTGCAGGACGAAGTGCACGATATGCTGCAAAAAGCCCAGCCGTTGGTAGAAGCGCAAGCGCAGGAACTGATCGCCGAGGCGCAGCGTAACGCCGAAACGCAGTTGCGTCGTGAACAGGAACGACTGGAAGCGCTCAAAGCCGTCAACCCGACTATCCGCGACGACGAACTGGAGGCGTTGGAAGAACAGCGCGAGCAGGTACTGGTGAATCTGCAGCAGGCCAACTGGCGTCTGGATGCCATTCGTCTGGTGATGGTGGCGCACCAGTAAGCCCCATCGGTTGTCTATCTACTTCGCGGCAGGATCTCCCCTGCCGCGATGCCGGAGCCCATCATGGAACCCTATAACCCGCCACGCGATCCCTGGCTGCATATCCTGTATCAGGATCAGCACATCATGGTGGTGAACAAACCCAGCGGACTACTCTCCGTTCCTGGCCGCGCCGAAGAACACAGGGACAGCATCATGACCCGCATTCAGGCTGATTTTCCCGCTGCCGAATCCGTCCATCGGCTGGATATGGCAACCAGCGGCGTGATGGTAGTGGCATTGACCAAAGCGGCGGAGCGAGAATTAAAACGTCAGTTTCGTGAGCGGGAACCAAAGAAATCCTATGTCGCCCGCGTCTTTGGACACCTGATGCAGGATGACGGACTGGTGGATCTGCCGCTGATTTGCGACTGGCCGAACCGCCCGAAACAAAAAGTCTGCTTTGAACAGGGTAAACCCGCCCAAACCGACTACACCGTGTTATCCCGTGACCGTGACGGCACCACCCGCGTAAAGCTGATGCCGGTAACTGGTCGCTCGCACCAGTTGCGCGTCCACATGCTGGCGTTGGGGCACCCGATTCTGGGCGATGGGTTTTACGCTCATCCGCAGGCCAAAGCGATGGCGCCTCGTTTGCTGCTACATGCACAGGAACTGGCGATCACCCATCCCGCTTTTAATACGCCGATGCATTTTCGCTGCGAAGCGGATTTCTAGTACCCATGCTACCCATGCGCTAATTCGCTTATTTGGAAACTTTGATTCCAAATAGTGCGTTATTAAGAAATAATTAGCGAAAATATACAGAATAAGAAAAAATAATAAGAAAATCAGCGGGAAAATTTATTAACTTTGAGAAACTCGTAGGCAGCCTGAATATCCTGCGCTTTGCGCTTGGCCATCTCAATCATACGCGGCGACAGGCCCTTACCCATCATTTTGTCCGGATGGTGCTCACTCATTAGCTTGCGATAAGCACGTTTCACCGTAGCGGCGTCATCGCTGCTACGCACCCCCAACGTACGACAGGCGCTCTCAATCGTCGGCCCGCGCGATGATATCGGCGGTCGTTGACCATAAGACTGCCCACCATAGGACTGGTTACGCCGCTGGTAAGATTTATTGCCCTGCCGCGATGATTGTTGGTTATTCTGCCGTGACTGGTAGCTGTTGCCCTGCCTCGACTGGTAACCACTGTTGCTCTGTTTTGACGATTGCTGTTTTGAGGATTGCTGTCTTGAGGATTGATAGTTACCGCGTTCCATGTTGCGCATAAACAACTCGAACTGTTCACGGGTTACTCCCAGTTCATCGGCAAATACATACAGCAACCGCCGTTCATTAGGGTGCAAGGCACCGTCCACAAACGCCACCTGCAACTGAATCTCCAGAAACATCCGGATTAAATCAAAACGGCCAATGCAGGCATCACGCAATTTACGCAACTTGTTGCGCACCGGAAACTGGCTGGCTTTACCTTCACGAAACGCCTTTTGCGCAGCATTGCGCGCCTCACCATGCAACTCCAGCCGGTCCATCATGGTAGTTGCGATGCGGATATCAGACTCCGTCACCCGGCCTTTCGATTTGGTCAGGTGCCCCATCGCCTGGAAAGTCGTCAGGCAGAACAGCGACTGGCGGGTGGATTGCGCGGAAAAAAAGTCGCGCTGACGGGATGCACGGATTCTGTCAAGCAAATGACCCAACAGCAACCCGATTATCAACCCGCCGACACCAGCACTGGACGCAATCCCCAGCACTAGCCCCAGCAACTTTCCCCAATACCGCATATACTCCTCAAATCCCCATGCCGTCGGCCAAAAATTGCTTTATCATACCCGTCATTTATCTTTGCTCCTAACGGCAACGCATAGAAAATGGCGGGGATTTTGCAATGGCACCACGCCGATGGCTAATATAGCCTCTGACCGTTTGCCGGCATGACGCCCTTGACGACGGAACACCAGATACCGCGTATGAAAAAAAGTTTTCCAACTCTGCTGGCCTCATTAATTGGGTCGGCGCTGTACAGCCAGCACGCGCTGGCCGATCTCGCCTCTCAGTGTATGTCGGGCGTTCCCGTATATAATCGTCCGCTGGTGACCGGGGACACCAGCCAATTGCCTGTACACATTAAAGCCGACCAGTCGCAGGGCAACTACCCTGACAGCGCCGTTTTTACCGGCAATGTGAATGTCGAGCAAGGCAACCGTGTACTGACCGCAGATCAGGTGCAATTGCATCAGAAACAGCAAGCTGGTCAGGCTGAACCTATCCGTACCGTCAATGCCATCGGTAACGTGCACTACGATGATAACCAGATCATCCTGAAAGGTCCGCGAGCCTGGTCCAACCTCAACACCAAAGATACCGACGTGGAAGACGGCGACTATCAGATGGTTGGACGCCAGGGTCGAGGCGACGCTGACAAGATGAAACAGCGAGAAAATAATCGCTACACCATTCTGGATCATGGCTCATTTACGTCTTGTTTGCCCGGTGATGATAGCTGGAGCGTAGTCGGTTCGGAAGTGATCCAGGACAGGCAGGAAGAAGTGGCCGAAATCTGGAACGCTCGCTTTCGTATTGCCGGCGTTCCGGTGTTCTACAGCCCTTACATGCAACTGCCTCTTGGCGACAGACGCCGTTCCGGTTTCCTGATCCCCAATGCCAAGTATGGCACCAGTAACGGCTTTGAGTTAATCACGCCTTACTACTGGAACATCGCGCCCAACTACGATGCCACCATCACGCCACACGTACAAACCAGCCGCGGCGTTCAATGGCAAAACGAATTCCGCTATCTGTCGCGCGCCGGTTTAGGTCTGGTCGAATTTGACTGGCTTCCGGACGACAAACAGTACCAAAGTGACGTAACGTCCAGTAAATCGGGTTATGCGCCCGACGAAAACTACACCCGTTGGTTGTTCCACTGGCAACACTTTGGCGTAATGGATCAGGTATGGCGTTTTAGCGCTGACTACACCAAGGTGAGCGATCCAAACTATTTCACTGATCTGGATTCAGTTTACGGCAATACCACCGACGGTTACGCCACGCAAAGATTCAGCCTGGGATACGCCAATCAGAACTGGGACGCCACCGTATCCACCCGCCAGTACCAGATATTCAGTAATATGGCTACCAATGATATCTATCGGGCCTTGCCACAGCTCGATATGAATTACTATCAGAATGATATCGGCCCCTTCGATCTGCACCTTTACGGCCAGGCGGTAAAATTTACCAACGTTAATCCCAACCTGCCTGATGCAACCCGACTGCATTTCGAACCGACACTCTCTATGCCGGTTTCCAACCAGTGGGCCAGCCTGAATACCGAAGCCAAGCTGATGGCGACCCACTATCAGCAGGAAAACCTGGATATCTACAACGCCAGCAATACGAATAATCCGCTAAAAGGCAGCGTCAACCGTGTCATGCCGCAGTTCAAAACCGACGGTAAAATGGTGTTCGAGCGGGATATGGATTGGGCGAAAGGCTATACCCAAACGCTGGAACCACGGATGCAGTACTTGTATGTACCGTACCGCAATCAGTCGGATATTCGCGCCTATGACTCTACCTTGCTGCAGACGGATTATGCCGGCTTATTCCGTGATCGTACCTTCAGCGGCCTGGATCGCATCGCCTCTGCTAATCAGGTATCAAGCGGGGTGACCACCAGGTTATATGATGATGCGCTGGAAGAACGTTTCAACGCCTCTCTGGGGCAGATTTATTACTTTGAACGTCCGCGCACGGGTTCCACTTCAAGCATTGACCGGAACAACGACCGCGGCAGCCTGAGTTGGGCTGGCGATTCTTACTGGAAATTCGCCGACAACTGGGGCATCCGTGGCGGGGCGCAATACGATCAACGCCTTAAGGATTTCACGCTCGGCGACGCCGTGCTGGAATACCGTGGTGGCGGCGAACGACTGTTCCAGTTGAACTACCGTTTCGCCAGTTCGAAATATATTCAGGCTACACTGCCCAACGTGGCCAACCCCGGTTTCCAGCAAGGTATTTCTCAGGTTGGCGCCACTGCCAGTTGGCCGTTGTCTGATCGCTGGGCTATCGTGGGTGCCTACTACTACGACACCAAAGCCAACCAACCAGCCGACCAGTTGATGGGCCTGCAATACAATACCTGCTGTTGGGCGGTGAACGTTGGCTATGAGCGCAAAATAACCAAGTGGAACACCACCAATAATCAAAGCGTTTACGACAACAAGATCGGCTTTAGCTTTGAACTGCGCGGCCTGAGCAGCAATTACAGCCTGGGTACGGAAAAAATGCTGAGAAACGGCATTTTGCCTTACCAGCGTGCGTTCTGATGAGGTCACGCCGGGAACTCTGGCGGCAATAAACGTCTAATAACTGGTAGCGATTAAACATGTAACCCGCTCTGGCGGATAAAATTAACGGGAAAGGTATGAAGAACTGGAGAGCGCTTGTTCTGGGACTGGCACTGAGTGCCAACATGGCGGTTGCGGCCCCGCAGGAGGTCAACAAGATCGCCGCAGTCGTCAACAATAGTGTGGTTCTGGAAAGCGATATCAATAGCCTGCTGCAGTCCGTCAAGATGAACGCACAAGAAGCCGGTCAGCAGTTGCCGGACGACGCCACGCTCCGTCACCAGATTCTGGATCGGTTGATCATGGATAACATTATCCTGCAAATGGCGCAAAAGATGGGCGTTCAGGTCACCGATGAGCAACTGGATCGTTCCATCGCCAATATCGCCGCACAAAATCGCATGAGCGTGGACCAGCTACGCAGCCGTCTGGCGGCTGAAGGCGTCAGCTTTGATACTTACCGCAACCAAATTCGTAAAGACATGATGATTGCCGATGTGCGTAACAGCGAAGTACGTCGTCGCGTCAACGTACTACCGCAGGAAGTGGACTCGCTGGCTCAACAACTTGCCAGCCAGGGAGCAAGCGGCCCTGAAGTTAATCTGAGTCAGATCCTGATCCCGTTGTCGGAAAATCCGACCCAGGATCAGGTTGATAAAGCAGAAAATCTGGCCAATCGTCTGGTAAAAGAAGCCTCTCAGGGTGCCGATTTCGGCAAACTTGCCATCACCTACTCCGCCGACCCGCAAGCATTGAAAGGCGGACAGATGGGCTGGGGTCGTCCGCAGGAATTGCCATCGCTGTTTGCCGAACGTCTGACTAATCCACAGAAAGGCCAGATCGTCGGGCCGATCCGCTCTGGCGTCGGTTTCCATATCCTGCGCGTGAACGATACCCGCGGCGGCGATCAGCCGGTATCGATAACCGAAGTGCACGCTCGTCACATCCTGTTGACGACATCAGTGGTCATGAACGACGCGCAGGCCAAAGCCAAGCTGGAAGAAGTGGCAAACCAAATCAAGAACGGCAAGATCAGTTTCGCTGCCGCCGCCAAACAACTGTCACAGGACCCAGGTTCTGCTAATCAGGGCGGCGACCTGGGTTGGGCATCGCCGGAAATGTATGACCCAGAGTTTCGTGATGCATTAACCAAACTGAAAAAAGGCGAAATCAGCGCACCGGTGCATTCATCATTTGGCTGGCATCTGATTCAATTGCTGGATACCCGTCAGGTAGACAAGACCGACGCCGCTCAGAAAGATCGCGCCTACCGTATGTTGTTTAACCGCAAATTTGCCGAAGAAGCGCAGACCTGGATGCAGGAAAAACGCGCTGCCGCTTACGTGAAAATCCTGAATGGTCAGAACTGATGCCAATTGAAACGCAGGTACAGCGTGTCGTGATCACCCCCGGCGAACCCGCCGGGATTGGTCCCGATCTGGTCGTCGCGCTGGCTCAGCAAGACTGGCCGATAGAGCTGGTAGTGTGCGCTGACGCAGAGCTGCTGTTAAGCCGCGCGCTGGCGCTGAAACTACCGCTGACATTGCGTGAGTACCAGCCGCATCAGGTAGCGCAGCCACAAGCCGCCGGCACGCTGACGCTGTTGCCGGTCACCGCCGACGCCACCGTGGTGCCGGGGCAACTAAACGTAGCGAACAGCCGCTATGTGCTGGATACGCTGACTCGCGCCTGCGACGGCTGCCTGAGGGGGGATTTCGCCGCGCTGATCACCGGGCCGGTGCACAAAGGCATTATCAACGAGTCGGGTATTACCTTTTCCGGTCACACTGAATTTTTCGCCGAGCGCAGCCACTGCCAGCGCGTGGTAATGATGCTGGCGACCGAGGAACTGCGCGTTGCGCTGGCGACGACGCATCTGCCGCTAAAAACAGTATCAGACGCCATCACTCGTGACAGCCTGCACGAAGTCATCACGATTCTGCATCAGGATTTGCAACGCAAGTTCGGCCTCGCTCAACCGGTCATCTACGTCTGCGGCCTGAATCCACACGCTGGCGAAGGCGGCCACATGGGGCGTGAAGAACTGGATGTCATCATCCCGGCACTGGATGAACTGCGCCAGTCAGGCATCCAACTGGTCGGCCCGCTGCCAGCCGACACCTTGTTCCAACCCAAGTATCTCGAACACGCCGATGCCGTACTGGCGATGTATCATGACCAGGGCCTGCCGGTACTGAAATATCAGGGCTTTGGCCGGGCTGTCAACATCACGCTGGGACTGCCGTTTATCCGCACATCCGTCGATCACGGTACCGCGCTGGAGCTTGCCGCCAGCGGCCAGGCCGATCCGGGCAGTTTCCGCACTGCATTGAATCTCGCTCTACATATGATTGCTAACCGTAATGAATAATCGCGTCCATCAAGGCCATTTCGCCCGTAAGCGTTTTGGCCAAAATTTTCTTAACGATCAATTCGTGATCGACAGTATTGTTTCCGCCATCCACCCTAAACCGGGTCAAGCTATGGTGGAAATCGGCCCTGGCCTGGGGGCGCTCACCATCCCGGTCGGCGAACGCATTGATCGCTTTACCGTGGTGGAGTTGGACCGTGACCTGGCCGCCCGGCTGGAGGTCCATCCCTCGCTCAGAGACAAGTTGACCATCATCCAGCAGGACGCCATGACGGTAGACTTTGCCGCACTGTCACAACAGGCGGGACAACCGCTGCGGGTTTTTGGTAACCTGCCGTATAATATTTCGACGCCGCTGATGTTCCACCTGTTCAGCTATACTCAGGCTATTCTCGACATGCACTTCATGTTGCAGAAAGAGGTCGTCAACCGGCTGGTGGCAGGGCCGGACAGCAAGGCTTATGGTCGTTTGAGTGTCATGGCGCAGTATTATTGTCAGGTCATTCCGGTGCTTGAAGTACCACCAACCGCCTTCAAACCGGCCCCTAAAGTGGATTCCGCGGTGGTGCGATTAGTACCTCACATGACATCGCCTTACCCGGTCGTGGATACCCGTATCCTGAGCCGGATTACCACGGAGGCATTTAATCAGCGGCGCAAAACGCTGCGTAACAGTCTGGGCAATCTGTTCACGCCAGAGCAATTAACCGCACTGGAAATTGACCCGAACGCCAGGGCTGAAAACGTGACTATTGCGCAATACTGCCGTCTGGCCGAGTGGCTGACCGCACACCCCACATCGCAGGAATAAGCTGGAGTTGTCGTCATGATGAATGCGCCCAGAGTATGTATACAGGTTCAGAGCTTCTACGTAGAAGCACAGTCTCAGCCAGAAGACGGTCGTTTCGTCTTCGCGTATACCATCACCATCCGCAATCTGGGCCGTCATGAGGTTAAACTGCTCAACCGCTACTGGATGATTACCAACGGCAACGGCAAGCAAACCGAAGTACAGGGCGAAGGCGTCATCGGCCTGCAACCCGTCATTCAGCCGGGTAGCGAATTCCAGTACACCAGCGGCGCTATTCTGGAAACCCCGATGGGTACAATGGAAGGCCATTACCAGATGATTGACCATCAGGGTGAAGCATTTCAGGTCCCTATTCCGGTATTCCGCCTGGCCATCCCCTCACTGATACACTGAAAGATTATGGCTACCTATCTTGTTGGCGACGTTCACGGTTGCGCTGTCGAACTCAAGGCGCTGCTGGCACAAGTCGCCTTTAACCCCGAACATGACTCGCTATGGTTAACCGGCGATCTGGTTGCCCGCGGCCCTGACTCACTGGAAGTGTTACGCTACGTGCGTTCGCTGGGCGATGCGGTGCGCATGGTGCTCGGCAACCACGATTTGCATCTGTTGGCGGTATACGCCGGCATCAGCCGCAATAAACCCAAGGATCGTCTGGACCCGTTGCTATCGGCACCGGATGCGGATGACCTGATCAACTGGCTGCGCCGCCAACCGCTGCTACAGGTGGACGACGAACGCAAACTGGTTATGTCCCATGCCGGCATCACACCGCAGTGGGATCTGGACACCGCCAAAATGTGCGCACGGGAAGTGGAAGCGATCCTCAGCAGTGATAGCTACCCGCTGTTTCTGGATGCGATGTACGGCGACATGCCGAATCACTGGACCCCAGAGCTGAGTGGGCTGGCGCGCTTGCGGTTCAGCACCAACGTCTTTACCCGTATGCGCTACTGCTTTTCTGGCGGCCAGCTCGACATGCTGTGTAAGGAACCCCCCTCGCAGGCACCATCACTGCTGAAACCCTGGTTTGACTTGCCGGGTCCGGTCCCCGCTGAATACGCCATCGCGTTCGGCCATTGGGCATCGCTGGAAGGTAAAGGCACACCAGAAGGCATCTACGCGCTGGATACCGGCTGTTGCTGGGGGGGGGAACTCACCTGTCTGCGCTGGGAAGACCAGCGTTATTTTACCCAGCCATCGCTAATGACGCCGCAAACCGATATAGCTTCCGCTATCTGACGCATCCGGCAGCGGTTGCTGCCGGATATTTCACACCCTATCTCTCAGGTTAATATCTCTCAAGCTCAATGCTGATAGCGTCTCATCGTCACAGATAACATTCCCGCTACCTTTTTCCCTGCCCGAATGGAAGGCGTTTCAATCCATGTGAACATAACTGATGCTATTACGATACTAACGGTAATAGAGAACATAAATATTGTTATTCTCTCAGTGGATGTCGCGGAGTGTGATAAATGGTTTCTAAAAAACACCATTACAGGATAGTGAACGAGATAAAGTGAATAGGAAATATCGCCAATGAAGGTCAGTATTCGACTATATCCTGCCTCACTGTGGTCACCCAATATAATAGCCGAAATCATGATCACCGATGCCAACCAGAAACCACCGCTCAAGCCGAAAACCTGTGGACCAACGATAACAGCGCCTGCTATTGCAATAACGAACACTATTTTCGCCAGTATCCTGCTGTAAAGTAACTTGCTGATTTTGTTCCTGACCATTAATTCTGCCAGCAACATGCCAGTGATGAATTCAAACACAATGGTATTACTTACCAATTTAATCCAGGCCTGCCACCAGTGCATAACAATAACATTCGGCGATACCTGTGATGAAAAATTAAAACTGCCGTTGTAATACAGCTGGAAACCTGTCATGGCAGCCACGAAAACCAGTGTGCAAATGTAGCTGCGATAGCGGTAGCTGATACTCATTGAAACAGCAAAAATGAGGTAGAACATTATTTCGTAGGATAATGTCCATGGAGGACCAAGAGCACTATAACCAAAGGTTGGACCAGGTTGGCTGTAATCCTGTAGACAAAAGTAGAGTGTACAGACCATCTGACTGAAACTTCTTTCAGGATACACGAAAATAAAAGAAAACAGCCAAACGAAAAAAAAGACTGGCCATATGCGAAAGAAGCGTTTAACGATAAATACAAACGGACTGTCAGGTGCATGATAGGTAATGAATGTCATTATAAAGCCGCTAATTATAAAAAAAACATCCACACCAAGTGCGCCAGGAATGTGTTTTGTCCAGTTACCCTCCAGCAGAGAGGAATTATGCGCCACGACGACAAGCAAAGCAGCCAGACCACGCAAATACTGAATTGATGCGATTTTCATATACCGAAGGACCTTGACCTTCAATCACATTGCTTTTGAGTTACAGGTCTTTATAGGTTATTTTGCAACGTATTAGAATAGTAAAAAATAAATACCAGTGACATTGTAATAAAATAAAGCAAATAAGGCATGACGCAATCAACCTGTTTACCACCAACATTTCAGATGCCCTGATAAGCACGTTGGACTATTAATCTTATGAATAAGTTAAACTTCATTCCATTTAGACAATGTTCTTCCTGCAAATAACCCAACTGAAATAGAAAGAGGGTCATGGTGTAATATTTACACATACAGATACATTAAAATAACAAAAGAAAAACCCGCTCGGTGTGAGCGGGTTTGAAGATGGCAAACCAACAGCAATCAGCGACGTTCAAGAATTTCGAAGCAATAGCTGTGGGAGTTTTGCTCATCCGCGTCATGAAACTCGCTGAAGGAGGAAACCCATTGATCCGGCTCGTAATCTGGGAAATGGGTATCGCCTTCCACCTCAGCGTCAATATGGGTCAGATAAAGGCGGCTGGCTTGCGGCAGCATCTGCTGATAAATGCTGCCCCCGCCAATCACCATTACTTCATCCACATCGCCAGCTGCCGACAGCGCCGCTTCCAGCGACGTCGCCCAGGTTACCCGATCATCATCACCTGGTTGGCTGCTCACCACAATATTCAACCGTCCCGGCAATGGCCGCCCGATAGAACGAAATGTGTTGCGCCCCATAATCACGGGCTTGTTGAGTGTATTGCGCTTAAACCACGCCAGATCGGCTGGCAATTGCCACGGCATGGCATTCTCCATCCCGATAACACGATCCACTGCCAGTGCGGCAATCAAACTAATCACCATGGTAAAACCCTACAGGCTACAAAATTGGTGCCACTATACGGAAAGCCTGTTCATGCGTCGATATGCTTACCGAGTCGTCGCCCAATATTTAAGAGAACACCGACCACCTATACACCCGGTCGTTTGCGATAAATCCACACCCCCGGCAACGACAGACCAATAGAGAGCGCACCAACGATAAAGCTGGCTTTGAGAAAATTGGTGATCAGCGTTTGCATCAGCGCTTCGCTATATCCATGCTGGGAAAGCTGTACCACCGAAATCATCGCGGTATAGGCCGAGATACCGGGAAACATCGGAATCACCGCCGCGACGGTAAACACTTTGGGATGCGCCAGAAACCAGCGGGACCAGCGAATACCGATGATACCGACCATGTTCGATGCCACGAAGGTCGCTAATTCGATGGGGATACCAAAGCGAATCATCAGAAACCGCGTACCATGCCCTAATCCACCCAGTAATGCGCAATAAGGCAATGCCTTCATCGGCACGTTAAATACCATAGCGAATCCCAACGCGGGTATCGCAGCCAGCACCATGTCCTGAATCAACGCCCAAATCAGTTCAATTACCATCCGTGCAGCCCCCATACCACCATTGCCGTTACCACACCAATACAGGTGGAGAGTGTCAACAGGCTGGCCATCGTCCAGCGCGCCAGCCCGGTATTAACATGACCTTTGAACATATCCGCCACCGCATTAATCAACGGAAAACCGGGCACCAGCAATAACACGCTGGCCGCCATCGCGACAGGGGAGCTGTGTTCCAGACCGGGCACACGCATCAACAACCCGGATGCCGACGTCGCTACAAAAGCGGTAATACAGAAATTAATCAACGGATTAAGATGCCGCGTGGTCAGAACCTGTCGCACATACATCGCCATACCGCTGGCAATCAGCGTAACCAGAAATGCATCCCAACCGCCGCCATTCAGACGACTAAAACAGCCGCACGATAACGCGACAATCGTCACCATCAGCCAACGCGGATAACGCAACGGTTTGATATGGCTGAAACGTTTTGCTACGCCGTCCACATCCAGCACCTTATGTTCCGCCATGATCACGACATGCTGCACTTCAGTCACGACATGCATATTGATGCCACGATCCACATTTTTACGTGTGGAGGTCAGGCAATGTCCTTGCATGATGGTGGTCAGCACAATCGCGTTAGCCGAAATTGAACTTTCCACACTGTCCACGCCCAGCGCCACACCGAGCCGTGAAGATAGCTGCTCGACCAGCATACTTTCCGCTCCATGCTGTAACAGCAGCAGCGCGCATTGAATACACAAACGGGTGATGTCCCGCTGCTGTGTCGTTTCGTTTACCATGTTACGTTTCCATCCCCTTGCCTGAATACAACCACTATAAGCGTGATTTTTATAAGTTTATTAACATTTCAAATTGATGATTGGTAGTGCGAAAAAATGCCACTGACGGTATTATGCTCACCTTTTTTCGTGGAATCCTTGATTGTCATACGTAATTCATCATGCTTGAAACCTCTTTATTCGTTGCAACCATCGCAGCACTGGGAATGATTTCTCCCGGCCCGGACTTTTTTCTGGTGATCAAAAACGCGGTCCGCTACCCACGACTGGCAGCGATGATGACCACAATGGGCGTTATCGCTGGCGTCGCCACTCATATGGCCTATTGTGTCGCCGGGTTAGCGGTGGTCATCACCACCACGCCCTGGTTGTTCAGCTTGCTGAAATACGTCGGCGCCGCTTATCTGATCTGGTTAGGCATTCAGGCGCTACGCTCACGTGGCGGCAGTCAGTTGGATTTGTCTGGCCTGGTAGCACAACGTATCGGGTTGTGGAAAGCGTTTATGCAAGGCTATCTCTGCAACCTGTTAAACCCGAAAGCGACGTTGTTTTTTCTGGCGGTATTTACCCAGGTGTTGAGCCTGAACTCCAGCCTGGGCGAAAAACTGTGGTACGCCGGGATCATCTGGGGACTGACGCTCATCTGGTGGCCACTGCTGGTTATTCTGATTCAGAGCGAGCCGGTACGTCGCGGTCTGACCAAAGCCCAGAAACTGATCGACAAACTGCTTGGCGGCGTGTTGATCACCCTCGGTATCAAAGTCGCCTTAAGCTAAGCATTCCCCCAAATACAGACGAAAAAAAACCGGCCAGATAACTGACCGGTTTCACGCTTCCCAATAAACCGCACCTGCACTCAGGCGCGGTTTTTTTGTTCCTTAGCCACGAATACGGGTATGCATTTCCTGAACGGAAATCACCTGCTCGGTTGGGTCGGCGTTTAGCGACATCGCCGTAGCAAAACCGCCGTTCATGGTGGTGTCGTAATGCACTTTATATTGCAATGCACTGCGGCGAATCAGTTTGGAGTCTTCAATCGCCTGACGACCCGCCGTGGTGTTGACGATGTAGGTGTACTCGCCATTCTTGATGCGATCCTGAATGTGTGGACGGCCTTCATGCACCTTGTTCACCAGCCGCGGGTTGATACCGGCTTCACCCAGCACCACAGCGGTGCCGTGGGTCGCGTCCAGTTCAAAACCGTGTTTGAGCAGTTTGGCTGCCAAATCCACCACACGCGCTTTATCACCTTCACGCACCGACAGCAATGCACGACCGGTTTTCTTCATCGGCGAATTGCTGCCCAGCATCGCTTTAGCAAAAGCTTCAGCAAAGGTACGGCCCACGCCCATCACTTCGCCGGTAGAACGCATTTCCGGCCCAAGAATGGGGTCTACGCCTGGGAATTTATTGAACGGCAGCACCACTTCCTTGACGGAATAGTACGGCGGGATCACCTCTTCGGTAACCCCCTGCTGGGCCAGCGTTTGCCCGACCATCACGCGGGCCGCCACTTTCGCCAACGGCACGCCAGTCGCCTTGGAGACAAACGGCACAGTACGCGCCGCACGCGGGTTAACCTCAATCAGGTACACTTCGTTGTTTTTCACGGCGAACTGCACATTCATCAGGCCACGCACGGAAAGCTCGAACGCCAGTTTTTCCACTTGTTGACGCATCACGTCCTGAATCTCTTTGCTCAGGGTGTAGGCCGGCAGCGAACAGGCGGAGTCGCCGGAGTGCACGCCAGCCTGCTCAATATGCTCCATGATGCCGCCAATCAGCACGCGCTCGCCGTCGCAGATTGCATCCACATCCACTTCCACGGCATCGTCAAGGAAACGGTCCAGCAGCACTGGCGCATCGTTAGAAACGCTGACCGCAGTCTGGAAGTAACGGCGCAAATCGGCTTCGTCGTAAACGATTTCCATCGCCCGGCCACCCAGCACGTAAGACGGGCGTACCACCAGCGGATAACCGATGCTGACCGCTTTTTCCACCGCCTGCTCGATGGTGCTGACAGTGGCGTTGGCAGGCTGTTTCAGGCCAAGACGATTGACCGCCTGCTGGAAACGCTCACGGTCTTCCGCACGGTCGATGGCATCCGGACTGGTGCCGATCACCGGTACGCCAGCCGCTTCAAGCTGACGCGCCAGCTTCAGCGGAGTCTGTCCGCCGTACTGCACGATAACGCCTTTCGGCTGCTCAATGCGCACGATTTCCAGCACGTCTTCCAGCGTTACCGGCTCAAAGTAGAGACGATCAGAGGTGTCGTAATCGGTGGAGACGGTTTCCGGGTTACAGTTGACCATGATGGTTTCATAACCATCTTCACGCAGCGCCAGCGCCGCGTGCACACAACAATAGTCGAACTCAATGCCCTGGCCGATACGGTTCGGACCGCCGCCCAGCACCATGATTTTATCACGGTCCTGATTCGGGTTAGCCTCGCACTCCTCGTCATAGGTAGAGTACATATAGGCGGTATCGGTAGCGAACTCGGCAGCACACGTGTCAACGCGCTTGTAGACCGGGTGCAGGTTATATTTGTAACGCAACTTGCGAATTTCGCTTTCAGACACGCCAGCCAGCTTCGCCAGACGGGCATCGGCAAAACCTTTGCGTTTCAGCAGACGCAGGAACTCAGGCGTCAGACTATTGGCGCCCTGCTCAACTACCTGCTCTTCCAGACGCACCAGCTCTTCAATTTGCACCAGGAACCAACGGTCAATGTTGGTCAGGTTGAACACGCCGTCAACCGACATCCCGGCACGAAACGCATCGGCCAGATACCAGATACGGTCGCCGCCGGCGTCTTTCAGTTCGCGGCGAATTTTGGTCAGCGCTTGCGGATCGTCAAGATCTACTTTGGGATCGAAACCGGTAGCGCCCACTTCCAGACCACGCAGCGCTTTCTGCAATGATTCCTGTTGGGTGCGGCCAATCGCCATCACTTCACCCACCGACTTCATTTGTGTCGTCAGGCGATCATTGGCGCCGGCGAATTTTTCGAAGTTGAAACGCGGGATCTTGGTAACCACATAGTCGATGGACGGTTCGAACGACGCCGGGGTACGGCCACCGGTAATGTCGTTCATCAGCTCATCGAGCGTATAACCAACCGCCAGTTTGGCAGCGATCTTGGCAATCGGGAAACCAGTTGCTTTAGAAGCCAGCGCCGACGAACGGGACACACGCGGGTTCATTTCGATGACGATCAGGCGACCCGTTTTCGGGTTGACCGCGAACTGCACGTTGGAACCACCGGTTTCTACCCCAATTTCACGCAGTACCGCCATTGAGGCGTTACGCATGATCTGATATTCCTTGTCGGTCAGAGTTTGCGCGGGTGCTACAGTGATGGAGTCACCGGTGTGAATCCCCATGGCATCAAGGTTCTCGATGGAGCAGACGATGATGCAGTTGTCGTTTTTATCCCGCACCACTTCCATTTCATACTCTTTCCAACCGATCAATGATTCATCGATCAGCAGTTCCCTGGTCGGCGACAGATCCAGACCGCGGGTACAAATTTCTTCAAACTCTTCACGGTTGTAAGCGATGCCGCCGCCGGTGCCGCCCATGGTAAAGGAGGGACGGATGATGCAGGGATAACCCACAACCGCCGCCACCGCCAGCGCTTCTTCCATGCTGTGCGCAATGCCGGAACGAGCGGTTTCCAGGCCGATTTTCTTCATCGCAATGTCGAAGCGACGACGATCTTCCGCCTTATCGATGGCATCGGCGGTCGCGCCGATCATGGTCACGCCAAATTCCGCCAGCACCCCCTGCCGTTCCAGCTCCAGCGCGCAGTTCAACGCCGTCTGGCCGCCCATGGTCGGCAGTACCGCATCCGGGCGTTCTTTTTCGATGATCTTACGCACCACTTCCCAGTGGATCGGTTCAATATAGGTGGCGTCGGCCATCTCCGGATCGGTCATGATGGTGGCCGGGTTGGAGTTCACCAGAATCACGCGGTAGCCTTCTTCACGCAGCGCCTTACACGCCTGAGCGCCGGAGTAGTCAAACTCGCACGCCTGACCGATCACAATCGGACCAGCACCGAGAATCAGGATACTTTTTATGTCTGTACGTTTTGGCATTTTTCGCTCCAGCGAACCCGTTTACTCACCGCCGCGCCGGCGTTTTCGCCCTGTTCTTTTATCGCAGCGTGACTAAACGGATTCTGATTATTTGGTATGACTACGGTAAGACTCAATCAGCTCGATGAAATGATCGAACAACGGCGCGGCATCATGCGGACCGGGGCTGGCTTCAGGGTGCCCCTGGAAGCTGAACGCCGCTTTATCGGTGCGGTGAATACCCTGCAGCGAACCGTCGAACAGCGATTTATGCGTTGCGCGCAACGTGGCAGGCAGCGACGTCTCATCTACCGCAAACCCGTGGTTTTGTGCGGTGATCATCACCCGATTGCCGTCCAGATCTTTCACCGGATGGTTGCCGCCGTGATGACCGAATTTCATCTTGACGGTTTTCGCGCCGCTGGCCAGCGCCAGCAACTGGTGGCCCAGACAAATGCCGAACACCGGAATCTCAGTTTCCAGGAAGGCTTTGATCGCCTTGATGGCATAATCGCACGGCTCCGGGTCGCCAGGACCATTGGAGAGGAAAATGCCATCCGGATTGAGTTTCAGCACGTCTTCCGCGGGGGTTTGCGCCGGGACCACCGTCAGGCGGCAGCCGCGATCCACCAGCATACGCAGGATATTGCGCTTCACGCCATAATCATACGCCACCACGTGGTACGGCAGTTCACTCTCTTCTTTCGCCGACGGTAGTTCACCTTCCAGCGTCCAACTGCCTTGTAGCCAGCTATAGCTGGAACGGGTGGTGACTTCTTTTGCCAGATCCATACCTTTCAGGCCGGGGAAAGCTTTGGCTTTTTCCTGCGCCAGCGCCGCATCCACCACATCACCCGCGATGATGCAGCCGTTCTGCGCGCCTTTTTCACGCAGCAACCGCGTCAGTTTGCGGGTGTCGATATCGGCAATCGCCACAATGTTGTTGCGTTTAAGGTAATCAGACAGGCTTTCTTCACTGCGGTAGTTGCTGGCAATCAGGGGTAAATCACGAATAACCAGGCCCTGAGCATGAACGGCGGGGGATTCTTCATCGGCTTTATTGGCGCCGACATTACCAATGTGGGGATAAGTAAGAGTGACAATCTGGCGGGAATAGGAAGGGTCTGTGAGGATTTCTTGATAACCGGTCATTGACGTATTGAAAACGACTTCCCCCACTGCCGTTCCCTCTGCCCCAATGGCCCGACCGTGGAATTGGGTTCCGTCTTCCAGAACCAATAGCGCTGACTTAATCAAAACACCCTCCAAGGAATAAAGAATCACTTTATTTGCATATTAATTCAGATTTGATGGACTAAATCAATGCAAAAACCACCCGTAAGGCAAATTTTTGGCAAATTGCGCGCATTTTAATGATGCCCCTGACCGTTGTCTAGCCAAACCGGATTTTTTTTACTATTTTATGGCTTCAGGAAGTAATACATCGCCACATCCGTAAAAACACACATCAACTTGGAAAAGTAAACGGTTGCCAGCAACGATGAATGAAAGAATGATTAAAATCCCGCCAAAATCGCCACCCTGAATCATAAATAGCCGACAGACGACGGATAAAAAGAAAGATAACAATGAAAAATACAAAACACAGACCAATACACCAACCAAGTCATCATTTATCAAACAAAAAAATGGCGCCATTTTTAGCGCCATTAAAATCAAATAATTAATAAAAAAACAGACATCTACATATTATAAATCATCAAGCCCAAGCACATCTTTCATATCGAAAAGACCATGATTATGAGAACTTAGCCACAATGCAGATCTAACAGCACCATTTGCGAACGTCATCCGACTGGAAGCCTTGTGCGTTATCTCTATGCGCTCACCGACATCTGCAAACATCGCCGTGTGCTCACCAACGATATCGCCGGCTCGAATAGTGGCAAAACCGATGCTTTTTGGCTCACGTTCACCGGTATAGCCTTCACGTGCATAAACCGCACATTCTTTCAAATCACGCCCCAGCGCCCCGGCAATCGCCTCGCCCATCGCCAGAGCCGTGCCCGACGGCGCATCCACTTTATGGCGGTGGTGCGCTTCTATGATTTCAATGTCCGTGTAATCGCCCATCACTTTAGCCGCTTTTTCCAGCAACTTGAGCAGCACATTCACACCAACGCTAAAGTTAGCGGCAAACACAATCCCAATGTCGGCTGCGGCCTGCTGAATCGCCGCCTTGCCTGCATCGTCAAAACCGGTGGTGCCGATCACCATCCCTTTGCCGTGCTGGCGACAAAACGCGAGGTGACTGAGCGTACCTTCTGGACGGGTAAAATCGATAAACACATCGAAATCGTTCACCACCGCCTCAAGACTGCTCTGTACGGTGACATTCGTTTTCCCTGCCCCGGCCAACTCGCCCGCGTCACTCCCCAGCAGGGACGAACCTTCACGTTCCAACGCCGCACCCAGTACTACGCCTTCCATCTGCAACGCAGCCTGAATCAACTGCCGCCCCATGCGGCCACCCGCTCCCGCGATAGCGACGCGGATTTGTGCATCACGCATATTTATACTCTTTATCTGTTGATGAATGAGAAAAGGCTCTCAGGTTAACCAGCCCGGCCAGGGGCTGCCAGCCTAAAACCCCCATAATTAGAAATTTACGACAAAACCGTGGGGATATCAGTAAAAGCTATCGTTTAGCCAGAATAACCAGACCGCTGCACGAGGTTAGCCACGGTTGTCTGGTAATATTAGCGACACCATAGAAACCTAAGGTGCTAATGCCAGCACCTGCGCCACCCAGTCGCGGAAACCCGCTACATCCAGCGCTAACGCCACCTGAGCGTTAGCCGGTCGATTCAGGCGATGCTGGAGATCCACCACCGTTGTGCCTGCGGTGTATTCACCCTGAGTCTCCACCGCAACAAAGCAGTGTTTGAGGGTAAACAATGCCGGTTTCACCAGATAAGCAATCGCGCACAGATCATGCATACGTAAACCGGTCGCCATACTGCCGCTACGGTAGTGGCTGAATAACGCATGTAACATGGCGCCGGTGCGGTTTAGCTCCGGTAATGTGACCAGATAATCCGGCGTCAGCACCGCGTTATTGGTCACATCCAGACCGCACATCACGATATCGATTCCACTTTCAAATACGCGCTTCGCCGCTTCCGGGTCAATCGCCATATTGAATTCCGCATTCGGTGTAAAGTTACCGCGCCCGGATGAACCGCCCATCATCACCAGGCGTTTAATCTGTTTTTTACACTGCGGATAGAGCGTCAGCAGCAAGGCGATATTGGTGAGCGGCCCGATGGTCACCAGGGTGACTGGTTCAGGACTACGGCTAAGGCAGTCATGCATGGCCTGCACGGCGGTTTTTTCCAGCGCGACACGATCATGCGCCACAAAATCATAACCTTCCATCCCCGATTCACCGTGAACGCAGGCAGCATCACGCAACGCACGCACCAATGGCGTTGCCGCGCCTTGCGCAACCGGCACCGTCGCTCCCCAAAAATGCAGCAGTTGCAGTGCATTGCGGGTGGTTTTTTCCACCGCCACATTTCCCGCCACCGTGGTGATGAGCTTCAGTTCCAGTTCGGGGGAAAACAAGGCGGCGGCGATAGCCACCGCATCGTCAATACCTGGGTCGGTATCCAGAATAATCGGAACTCGGTTCATGCGTTTTCTCCAAAAAAATGCCAGACGATTTTCATCGTCTGGCATCTTCTCATCACGATAAGACGGAGGTGTTATTCCACCTCACGAATGTCCACACGCAGTTCTTTCGGCACTTCAAACACGATGTTCTCTTCACGCCCCAGCATCTCCATGGCGACCTGTCCACCCATGCTTTGCAGGCGTTTAATCACCTGCTGAACCAGTACATCCGGCGCGGAAGCACCTGCGGTAACCCCGACACACGCTACATTTTTCAGCCACGTTTCCTGAATATCATCAGCAGAATCAATCAGGTAAGAAGGTTTACCGACACGCTGCGCCAGCTCAGCCAGGCGATTGGAATTGGACGAATTTTTTGAGCCGACCACCAGCACCACATTGGCCTCTGCCGCCAGATTCCGTACCGCTTCCTGACGATTGGTAGTGGCGTAGCAAATATCATCCTTACGCGGCCCGATAATCTGCGGGAAACGCGCTCGCAGCGCATCTATCACTGCCGACGTATCATCCACCGACAAAGTAGTCTGAGTCATGAAACAGAGATTAGCTTCGTCTTTTACCTGCAGCGACCAGACATCATCGGGGTCTTCCACCAGATACATACCGCCGTCCGGATTATTGTACTGCCCCATGGTGCCTTCCACTTCGGGATGCCCGGCATGGCCGATCAAAATCGCTTCCGTTCCCTTGCGGCTGGCACGCGCCACTTCCATATGCACCTTAGTCACCAGCGGACAGGTAGCATCGAACACCGTCAGTTCCCGGCTTTTGGCCTCCGCTCGTACCGCCTGCGATACACCGTGGGCAGAAAAAATCAGAATAGCGCCATCCGGTACGTCTTCGATTTGTTCGATAAAGATAGCACCACGTTCGCGCAATCCATCCACCACATAACGGTTATGCACCACTTCATGACGAACATAAATCGGCGCGCCATACACTTCCAGCGCTCGCTCGACAATACTGATGGCGCGATCAACACCAGCACAGAATCCACGAGGGTTAGCCAGCAGGATTTTCATGCGTTGCCTCCGTCAGAAGGGGGACGAATCTCCAGTACTTCCACATCAAACGTGATGGTGTGCCCGGCCAACGGGTGGTTGAAATCCACCGTCACCGACTCCTCTGCCACCTCGCGGATGATGCCCGGCATGTCGTTGCCGGCCAAACCGCTGAACAACATGATAGTGCCCACTTCAGGCACCCCGGTTTGCACAAAATCTCGACGCAAAAAGAACTGGATCAGATCCGGATTTGACGGGCCGAAGGCAGACTCCGGCGGCAGGCTGAACTGACGCCGATCACCAACCCGCAAGCCTAGCAACTGCGTCTCCAGTGCCGCCGACAGGCTGCCATCCCCCAACCGGAACATCGCCGGCTTACCGCTTTCACGGGTGGCCTCTGCCACTGACCCGTCTTCCAGCATCAGCGTAAAATGCACCAACACTTCACTGCCGTTTGTCACGAATTCCGCCATGCGTTATTTACCTTCCGCCTGCTTTTTTTGCGCAGGAGTCAAAAACCCCTCCAGCACAATCAGCAGTGCGCCGACGACAATCGCGCTATCCGCCAGATTAAACGTCGGGTAGTGCCAGTTATCGACATAAAAGTCCAGAAAGTCGATCACGTACCCATGCACCAGTCGATCAGCCAGATTACCGATGGCACCACCAATGATCATCGCATAGGCAATATTGTTCAGCTTCTGGCTGGCACTGGAGCGATGCATCATCGCCAGCAGCGCGACAACAATAACCAACGCTATCACCGCAAATAACCAGCGCTGCCAGCCGCCTTTATCTGCCAGAAAGCTAAACGCTGCGCCATAGTTATGGGCGTAGGTAAAATTGAAGAACGGCACCAGTTGTAACGATTCGCCCAGTTGAAAGTGGGTCATGACCCACTGTTTGCTGCCGAGATCGACCACCAGTACCAGTGCAGCCAGCCACAGCCAGCGCAGACCCGTTGCTCCAGTAGATTTACTCATCAGACAAATTTACGCTCTTCGCCATTGCCGCCAACATTGGTCGCACAGCGACCGCATACATCCGGATGCGCAGCATCACTGCCAATATCCGTTTCATAGTGCCAACAACGCGGACATTTTTCACCGTCGGCCTTACTAAGGACAACTTTCAGACCCGGTAATTCACTCTGCTGAGCATCCACCGGCGCATTTTCGTAACGTTCCAGCCGTGCTTTGGAGGTTAACAAGGCGAAATGTAGCTCACCTTGCAGGCTGTTAAGCGGCGCAAACAGCGTGTCATCAGCATACAATGTCACCGCCGCTTCCAGTGAACCACCGATGCGTTTGTCGTTACGCGCCTGCTCGATCACCTTGTTGACTTCACTGCGCACGTTCAGCATGTCCGCCCAGAAGGCATCGTTCATCGGCTCGCTGTCAGCCAGCCCGAATAAACCGTCATACCACTCTTCGGTAAACACAAACTGCGCTCGTTTACCCGGCAGATACCCCCAGATTTCATCGGCGGTAAACGACATGATCGGCGCCATCCACCGCACCAGCGCTTCAGCGATATGGAACAGCGCGGTCTGACAGCTGCGGCGCGCCACACTGTCGTGTTTCGCGGTGTACTGACGGTCCTTGATGATATCGAGATAAAACGAACCCATCTCAATAGAACAGAACTGCATCAGACGCTGCACCACACGGTGGAAATCGTAGCTCTCGTAAGCCTCGACGATTTCATCCTGTGCCGCTTTGGCGCAGCCTACCGCCCAACGATCCAGCACCACCATGTCTTCTGGTTTTACGCTGTGCAGCGCCGGATCAAAACCATTCAGGTTAGCCAGCAGGAAACGCGCGGTGTTGCGGATACGGCGATAGGCATCAGCGGAACGTTTGAGGATCTCATCAGATACCGCTATCTCGCCGGAGTAATCAGTCGAGCCGATCCACAAGCGCAGAATATCCGCACCCAGTTTATCCATCACGTCCTGCGGGCTGACGGTGTTGCCGATGGATTTCGACATCTTGCGACCCTGACCATCCACGGTGAAGCCGTGGGTCAGTACCTGACGGTACGGCGCTTTACCCTTGATGGCGGTAGAAATCATCAGCGAAGACATGAACCAGCCGCGATGCTGGTCGGAACCTTCCAGATACATATCTGCCGCGTGGCCGCTGAATTCCGGGCGCACATCCACCACCGAAGCGTGGGTTGATCCGGAATCGAACCATACATCCAGCGTATCTGGCACTTTTTCATAATCGGCGGCTTGTGCACCCAGCAAATCAGCGGGGTTCAGATCCCACCACGCCTGAATGCCGTCCTGTTCGACACGTTGCGCTACCGCTTCAATCAGCTCGGTCGTACGTGGATGCAGTGCTTGCGTTTCTTTATGCACGAACAACGACATCGGCACGCCCCAGGTACGCTGACGAGAAATACACCAGTCAGGGCGGTTCGCCACCATCGACTCAATGCGTGCCTGGCCCCAATCCGGGATCCACTGCACACCTTTGATTTCTGACAGCGACTGTTGGCGCAGGCCGTTCTGATCCATACTCACGAACCACTGCGGTGTGGCGCGGAACAGAATCGGCGACTTATGGCGCCAGCAGCACGGGTAGCTGTGTTGTAGCTTCTCATGGTGCAATAGCGCGCCACGTTCACGCAGCAATTCAACGATCTTGTCGTTGGCTTTAAACACGAACAAGCCATCCAGCTCTGGGAAGGTTCCCGGCAGGTAGCAGCCGTTCGGTCCGACCGGATTAGCGATTTCCAACTGATATTTCTGGCTGATGACGTAGTCGTCAGGGCCGTGACCACCGGCGGTATGCACCGCACCGGTACCGGCGTCCAGCGTAACGTGATCGCCCAGAATGGCCGGCACATCGAACCCCATAAACGGATGACGAAAGCGCAGCAATTCCAGATCGCTACCTTTGACGGCATGACCCAAGCAGGCGTTGGCGTCACTTCCGGCAACGCGTTTGGCAACCGCGTCGGCCAGTCCTTCGGCAACGATAATCGCTTTACCCGCCACCTGAATCAGCACGTAATCAATCTCGGCATTCAGGGCAATGGCGCGGTTAGCCGGCAACGTCCACGGGGTGGTCGTCCAGATAACCAGTGCGACATCGCCATTTACCGCATCGTCAGTCAGGCCGAATTTTGCCAACACGGCGGCACGGTCAACCGCCTTGAACGCGACATCAATCGCCGGGGAGGTTCTGTCGTAATACTCGACTTCCGCTTCCGCCAGTGCAGAACCACAGTCAGCACACCAGTGCACCGGCTTAGCGCCCTTGTGCAGGTGCCCATTTTCGATAATGCGGCCCAGCGCACGAATGATGTTGGCTTCGGTTTTGAAATCCATCGTCAGGTACGGACGATCCCAATCGCCCAGCACACCCAGGCGGATAAAATCTTTCTTCTGCCCGGCAACCTGCTCAGCGGCATATTTGCGGCACTCTTCGCGGAACTGCGCGGCGCTCACCTTCTCACCTGGTTTGCCGACCAGTTGTTCTACTTTCAGTTCAATCGGCAGACCGTGACAGTCCCAACCCGGCACATATGGCGAGTCATAGCCGGATAACCCTTTGGACTTGATGATAATGTCTTTGAGAATCTTGTTAACCGAGTGACCAATGTGAATATTGCCGTTTGCATACGGCGGGCCGTCGTGAAGGATAAAGGTTTTTTTACCCTTCTTGGCGCCACGAATAATCCCGTACAGATCCTGCTCATACCAACGTTTCAGCATGTCAGGTTCGCGTTTGGCCAAATCGCCACGCATCGGGAACCCTGTTTCCGGCAAATTCAGGGTAGTTTTATAGTCACTCATTCGATTCTCGATTTCGTTTTTGGCTAGAGAAAAATTAAACCGGTGCCTTCAACCCGAAGAACTCACGGGCGGCCACCACATCGTTGGCGATCTGCTGCTTTAGCGCATCCAGCGAAGCAAACCGCTGCTCACTACGTAATTTTTTACACATCACCACATCTATATGTCGGCCATACAGATCCAGTGTTATATCCAGTAAATGCACTTCCAGTTGTTGGCGTTTGTCCCCCGTCACAGTAGGACGAGTGCCGATGTTGGCCACGCCAGGCAACGGCACGTCGCCAAGCCCGTGCACCTGAACCGCATACACGCCGCTGACCGGCGAGACCTGGCGTTTAAGAGGCAAATTAGCCGTTGGAAAACCGATGGTGCGCCCCAGCTCATTGCCGTGCACCACCCGGCCAGAGATACTGAACGGGTGACCCAGTAGTTCCTGCGCCAGTGCCAGATTGTCCTGCGCCAGCGCTTCGCGCACAGCAGTGCTACTTACCCGCTTGCCGCTGCTGCAAAAAGTCGTGGTGCTGATCACCTCGAAACCCAGCTCGGCACCGGCTTTCTGTAATAACAGGAAATCCCCCTCGCGGCCAGCCCCGAAGTGGAAGTCATCCCCCACCACCAGAAATTTCACCCCTAGCTTTTCCACCAACAGGTTGGAAATAAAGGTATTGGCATGATTAGCGGCAAAACTGGTATCAAACGTTACGCATAACAGGTAATCCACACCAGCCTGTGCCAGGTATTTCACCTTGTCGCGCAATCGGGTCAGCCGCGCTGGCGCCTTTTCCGCAGCAAACAATTCCAGCGGCTGAGGCTCGAAAATCATCACCATCACCGGCAACCCGCGTGCCTGCCCTTCCTGCTTCAGACGCTCAAGCAATGCCTGATGCCCACGGTGGACACCGTCAAAGTTACCAATAGTTAGCACACAGCCATAATGGCAGGTCTGGAGATTGTGTATACCGCGGATTAGCTGCATAACTGGCTCAAAACAGTGGAAATCGGCGGATTATACCTTGTACAGCGACCAAGGTTAACCCGCGATTCATGCCTTTTGTTGCCAGTCCGGCGTATTTCGCCGCCCCGCTTCGATGAGAATTTTTCATATTCCAGAACTCAGGCGCATCGCCGGATACATAGCTTTTAACCCGCAATCAAACGGTTGACGCGGCAACAGCGGCAAAGGGTGAATTTATGACGCGAAAGGCTGTATTCCCGACGCTTAAGCTGCTAAAATCCCGCGCCATCACAACGTAACAAGCGCTGGCGTACAAACGGCGCTTATTTGCACAAATCCATTGACAAAAGAAGGCTAAAAGGGCATATTCCTCGGCCTTTGAATTGTCCTCGATAGAATATATTTGGGAGTTGGACCTTGGCTAATATCAAATCAGCTAAGAAACGCGCCGTACAATCTGAGAAGCGCCGCAAGCACAACGCAAGCCGTCGCTCCATGATGCGTACTTTCATCAAGAAAGTGTATGCGGCCATCGCCACCGGCGATAAAGAAGCTGCGCAGAAAGCATTTAATGACATGCAACCGATCGTGGATCGTCAGGCCAGCAAAGGTCTGATCCACAAAAACAAAGCTGCTCGTCATAAATCCAATCTGACTGCGCAGATCAACGCGATGCAGTAATCACGTTTACGTGATAAATCGCTAAAAAAACCGGCCAAGGCCTAATGCCGATCGTTTAAGGATCGGTTGACCGATCCGGTGGCTGATGTAAAAAGGGTTCATGTCTTCACATGGACCCTTTTTAATGGAACTTTCACAGGCCCTCGGCATTATCAATCTTACCGCTCCCGATGAAGTTCAGAGTCTTGCCGACCTCCTTTCCCCCGACCTTATTCAGCAGGCCTTTACCCTCACGGATACCGTGACGCTACGTAAGCGTAAGCTTCCCCTCGAATCCATGGTCTGGCTGGTTATAGGTATGGCTATTTTCAACAACAAGCCTGTGTCCCATATCGTCAATCTGATGGACATCGCTGACCGGACTGGCAGACCTTTTACCGCACCCAGCTCCGTCATTGCCCGCCGCAAAACGCTGGGTGAGGATGCCATTAGAGTGCTGTTCGAACTGACACAACAGCACTGGCATGAAGAATCCCGGCATCCGCTCTGGAACGGGCTGACGCTGAACGCCGTTGATGGCGTGGTCTGGCGAACGCCCGACACACCGGAAAATGCCGCTGCCTTCGCGAAAGCGGAAAATCAGTACGGTGAAAAAGGCTTCCCGCAGGTCCGCATGGTGTGTCTGATGGAACTGAGCAGTCACCTGCTGCGCGCCAGCGTGATGGGCCGGTATGACGTTAATGAGATGCGGCTGGCGGCAGGACTGGCAAAGCAGGCACCGGATAATAGCGTGACGTTGTTCGACAGGGGCTTCTGGTCAACAGGCCTGCTGCATGACTGGCACAGGGCAGGTGAGAACCGCCACTGGTTGTTGCCGCTGAAAAAGGGCACGCAGTATGAGGTGATACGCAGACTGGGCAGGCAGGATGAACTGATAACGCTGAAGACCTCGCCACAGGCAAGAAAACAGTGGGAAGGTCTGCCGGATGAGCTCACTGTCCGGTTAATCAGCAGGAAGGTTAACGGTGTGGAACGTCAGGTTGTCACATCGATGACGGACGCGATGCGTTACCCGGCGGCAGACATAGCAGAACTCTACAAACACCGGTGGGAAATCGAACTGGGGTATCGTGAGGCGAAGCAGTTCCTGTGCGGCAACCGCTGGACGCTGAGAAGTAAATTACCGGAGATGGTGAGACAGGAGCTGTGGGGGATACTGCTGACATACAACCTGGTGCGGTATCAGATGGTGAAAATGGCGTTCAGCCTGAAAGGAGATTATCTGCCGTATCAGCTGAGCTTCAGCGGTTCGGTGGCAGAAATCATGCGGCTGTTAATCGGGCTGCCATGGTCCTCACCGGGAGCAGTGCCGGGACACCTGAAGCACTTCTACAGCAATGCCGCGATGCTGAAACTGCCGCCGAGACGGGAGCGGGAGTATGAAAGAGAAGTGAGGCAAAAAAAGCCCAAATACCCTTTTAAAAACAATGCCAGTCACCTTAAGTGACTGGCATTAGGCCAAGGCCGGTTTTTTTGTACCTGCGGACGGCAAAAAACGTTTTATTCTCGAAACAGGGAAGAGAAATCTTCATTGCAAACACGCTGCACTGCCGGGTGTTGAATCATTCGTTCGGCGAAAATAACGTAATACTCATCCTGAATGTTATCGATACGACCGACTTCTATAATCTCACCTTGTGCAACCATTTCGTGAGCATGTAGCGACGGCGCAACGAAAATCGCGCTATGACTCATGCCAAAAGCGGACATCAGCGCCGCGTCATCAAACTCCCCCATGATATCTACCGGCAGGTTCTGCTCATTAAACCAACTAAGCAACTTGCGGCCCAACATCGTGCGGCGAGCGGGAATTAATAACTTACTTTGCGACAGACAAGCAGGAAAAGGTAATTCCGGTCCCGGCCATCGACAGTAAAAACTCACCCCGCATTCGCCAAGCTTACGGGAAAATAATCCTGCCTGCTGACCGGAATCCACCGGGCAGTCTGACAGAATCATATCCAGCTTATGCTGACTCAACTGTTCAATCAGCATCTCATGGGTAGACTCAAAGCAGCGCAGGTGTATCGGCATTTGTTCATTCACCACCGTTTCCAATACCCGGCTCACCAACCGTTTGGATAAGGCATCCGCAACGCCGACATCGAACAACAGGCTGGACTCCTTACGGTAATTCACGATATCCAGCATTTCCTGGCCCAGCGCAAACATCTTGTCCGCATAGCGAAACACCAACTGCCCCAGCTCAGTCGGCTCCAGACCACGCCCTTTACGCTTGAACAATTTCCCCTGCAGACGCTCTTCCAGCAACTTTATCTGCCCGGTAATGGTCTGCGGCGTCAGAAACAACCTTTCAGCAGCTCCTGCTATCGAACCAGCCTTACACACCTGCCAGAAATAATAGAGATGATTGAAGTTGATGTGCGACATACACTCGCTCCCCTTCGCTCATAATTCAGCGTTGCGTGGCAGGCAACACCGCGCGCAGCGTCAGGTAACCCAGCACCGCTGTCGTCAATGACGTCAACAGAATCGCCAGTTTGGCATACAGAATATCCTGCGCAGCCACATCACCAAACGCCAGCAAGGTAATGAAAATAGACATAGTGAAACCGATGCCGCACAGCACCGATACCGCCATCACCTGACGAAAATCTACGCCTGCCGGCAATTTACCCAACCCAAGGCGAATCACCAACCAGCTAAACAACGACACGCCAATCGGTTTGCCCAGCAGTAACCCACTGGCGATACCCAACGTTAATGGCGATAGCAAATGCTCAACGACAACACCCTGCAACGAAATACCGGCATTAGCGAAAGCAAACAACGGGATCACCAAAAAGGCAATCCAACTCGCCAGCCCATGCTCCAGCGTACTGGCTGGTGACGGGGAGCCAGCAGGAACGCGCAGCGGAATAAAGAAACCGACGATCACTCCAGCCAGCGTGGCATGAACGCCAGATTTCAGAATACAGACCCACAGCACGATGCCGACCAATAGATAGGCAGAGGTTTTCATCACCTGCTGATGGTTCATGTACGCCAGCACCACAATCGCTGCCAGCGCCACTGCCAACGCCATCCAATGCAGTTGATGAGTATAGAACAAGGCGATGATCACAATCGCACCCAGATCATCAATGATCGCCAACGCCAACAGAAACACTTTCAACCCTGTCGGCACGCGCTTACCCAACAACACCAGAATACCAACCGCGAAGGCGATATCTGTTGCAGTGGGGATAGCCCAGCCGGAACGCGTTTCCGCTTCGGTAACATTGAACAGCAGGAAAAACAGCGCGGGAACCAGCATCCCGCCAAAAGCCGCCACGACCGGCAGCATCGCCTGCCGCCGACTCGCCAACGCCCCTACTACCAGTTCACGTTTAACTTCCAACCCAACCTGCAGGAAAAACAGCGCCATCAGGCCATCATTGATCCACAGTAGCAGCGGTTTGTTGATTTCCAGTGCGCCAATGCCGAATACCACCGGTATCTCCAGAAAGGAGTGATACCACGGTAATGTGGCCGGCATGTTGGCGACCAGCAGCGCCAACAGCGTTGCGACAATCAGAATCATGCCAGCAGCTGCTTCCAGGCTTGTCAGATAACGGAATAGCTTTATCACGTTTTTTCTCCCTTACCGTATCGGCGGACATCACTGCCCGATAATGGATAGCAAGGTTAAGCCACAAAATTCATCGTTAAAAGCAGTTTTAAACTGGATTAATACTCGTAAAAACCGATCTATTGAATGATACCGATAAAAAAACCAGCCAGGATTTATCCAGACTGGTCTTTATTGCAACTGGCTAATCGGTGGAATCAGCGAGTCAAATCATCAAAGAATTTCTTCACACCATCGAAGAAGCTTTTGGAACGTGGGCTGTTGCCTTCACCCGTCGGGCCGCCGAAGCTTTCCTGCAACTCCTGCAACAGCTGTTTTTGACGATCATTCAGATTGACCGGCGTTTCCACCACGACGCGGCACAACAGATCACCCTGAGCGCCGCCGCGTACTGATTTCACGCCCTTGCCGCGCATACGAAACAACTTGCCGGTTTGCGTTTCCGGCGGCACTTTTAGCATCACCCGTCCATCCAGCGTCGGCACTTCAATCTCGCCGCCCAGCGCCGCCATGGCGAAGTTGATTGGTACTTCGCAGTAGAGGTTGTTGTCCTCACGCTGGAAGATCGGGTGCTCACGCACCTGCACCTGTACATACAGATCGCCAGCCGGAGCGCCGAACTCTCCCGCTTCGCCCTCACCGGCCAGACGGATGCGATCACCGGTATCCACACCAGCGGGGATCTTGACCGACAGCGTCTTGCTTTTCTCAACACGCCCGTGACCATGGCACTTGGTGCAAGGGTCTTTAATAATTTTGCCGCGCCCATGACAGTGCGGACAAGTCTGCTGAACCGTGAAGAACCCCTGGCGCATCTGCACCTGCCCGTTGCCGTGACAGGTAGGACAGGTTACCGCGCTACTGCCCGGCTTGGCACCGCTGCCATGGCAAACGTCGCATTCCTGCAATGTCGGGATACGGATCTCTTTGGTGACGCCACGAACCGCTTCTTCCAGCGTCAACTCCATGGTGTAGCGTAAATCAGAACCGCGGCTCGCACGCTGACGGCGGCCTCCGCCAAAGATATCGCCAAACACATCGCCGAAAATATCGCCAAAATCAGCGCCGCCGAAACCACCGGCGCCACCGCCACCCATACCGCCTTGCTCAAACGCGGCATGTCCATACTGATCGTAGGCGGCGCGTTTCTGAGCATCGGTCAAAATCTCGTAGGCTTCTTTGACTTCTTTGAACTTAGCCTCAGCGTCTTTATCACCTGGATTACGATCCGGGTGATATTTCATCGCCAGCCGTTTGTAAGCCTTTTTGATGTCGCGTTCATCCGCGCCTTTCTCAACGCCCAGAATTTCGTAGTAGTCTTGCTTCGCCATTCTTTTTTCCTGCCCTCAACATGCGTGCACGGGCGCAGAGTTTCCCCGACGCCCGTGCTGGTTGCCAGCAACAGTATGAGCTACCGCTACTGCGCCCGCTTAAGGGCGATTATTTCTTGTCTTTGACTTCTTCGAACTCGGCGTCAACGACATCATCATCCCGACGAGCCGCATTGTCAGCGTCAGCAGCACCCGCTTGGGCCTGTTGCTGCTGAGCGGCTTCCAGCAGTTTGGTCGATGCTTCCGCCAGCTTGCTGATTTTCGCGTCGATGTCTGCTTTATCTTCGCCTTTGAGCGCCGTTTCCAGTGCTTTTAACGCTTCTTCGATAGCAGTTTTATCAGCCGCCGCCAGTTTGTCGCCGGTTTCTTCCAGCTGTTTACGGGTGCTATGCAACAGGTGATCGCCCTGATTGCGCGCCTGCACCAGTTCTTCAAACTTACGATCCGCTTCGGCGTTGGCTTCAGCGTCACGCACCATCTTCTGAATTTCATCCTCATTCAAGCCGGAAGACGCTTTGATGGTAATGTTCTGCTCACGACCACTGTTCTTGTCTTTGGCAGACACATGCAGGATACCGTCGGCGTCAATATCGAATGTCACTTCAATCTGCGGCATACCGCGTGGCGCCGGTTGGATACCATCCAGATTGAACTGCCCCAGCGACTTGTTATCGTGAGCACGTTTACGCTCGCCCTGCAACACGTGAATGGTCACCGCAGACTGGTTATCTTCCGCTGTTGAGAACACCTGGCTGTGTTTGGTCGGGATCGTGGTGTTCTTGTTAATCAGCGGAGTCATCACGCCGCCCATGGTTTCAATACCCAGAGACAGCGGGGTAACGTCCAGCAGCAGCACGTCTTTCACGTCACCAGCCAGTACGCCGCCCTGTACTGCAGCACCAATTGCCACAGCTTCGTCCGGGTTCACGTCTTTACGCGGTTCTTTACCGAAGAAATCAGCTACTTTCTTCTGTACCAGCGGCATACGAGTCTGACCACCAACCAGAATCACGTCATGGATTTCGGAAACGGACAGGCCAGCATCCTGCAACGCCACTTTCAGCGGCTCCAGCGAACGAGTCACCAGATCTTCAACCAGTGATTCCAGTTTGGCGCGAGTCACTTTGATATTCAGGTGTTTTGGACCAGTAGCATCAGCCGTGATGTACGGCAGGTTGACGTCAGTCTGCTGAGCGGAAGACAGTTCGATCTTCGCTTTTTCCGCCGCTTCTTTCAGACGTTGCATTGCCAACGGGTCGTTACGCAGGTCAAAACCCTGCTCTTTTTTGAATTCATCAACCAGATAGTTGATCATACGGCTGTCGAAGTCTTCGCCGCCCAGATGGGTATCACCATTGGTTGCCAGCACTTCAAAAGTTTTTTCGCCGTCTACGTCATCGATTTCAATGATGGAGATATCGAACGTACCGCCGCCCAGGTCATACACGGCGATAGTGCGGTTGCCGACACCTTTGTCCAGACCGTAAGCCAGCGCAGCCGCCGTCGGTTCATTGATGATACGTTTGACTTCCAGCCCGGCAATACGACCGGCGTCTTTGGTCGCCTGACGCTGGGCATCGTTGAAGTAAGCCGGTACGGTGATAACCGCTTCGGTGATGGTTTCACCCAGATAATCTTCCGCCGTCTTTTTCATTTTTTTCAGCACTTCAGCGGAAATCTGCGGCGGAGCCAGCTTCTGATCTTTTACTTCCACCCAGGCATCGCCGTTGTCAGCCGGGATGATTTTATACGGCATGATGTTGGTGTCACGCTGCACTTCTTCATCCTGAAAACGACGGCCAATCAGACGTTTGATGGCGAACAGCGTATTTTTGGGGTTAGTCACCGCCTGACGTTTAGCCGGTTGGCCAACCAGAGTTTCACCATCTTGCGTGTAAGCAATAATGGAAGGCGTGGTGCGATCACCTTCGCTGTTTTCCAGTACCTTAACCTGCGTACCGTCCATAATCGCTACACAAGAGTTGGTTGTACCCAAGTCGATACCAATAATCTTACCCATCTAAACATCTCCACTTAAAAGTCATATCCGGGGTGGTGGTTTAACTTACTATGCGGGCGAAATACTACTTTTCAATACCCCGAAATCGTCGTTATCTTTTCAGTCAAACCGCGTCGTTGTCTCTAAGATGGGGACGACAATTCCGTCATCAAGGGGGACTAACCAAAAAAAACTGCATCTTCCCGGTTTTTGATCAAATTATTCGCAACCTATCGGGTTGTATCACCCATTCCCGCCAGCTATGATGCCGCGCTCACTGCAGAAAAGGGGATAACCCAGCCTGACAGCGAGTACCCGCGATGCGCCATTCATCTCACACAGGCACGTCTGCCGGGCAAACTTTAGGCACAACACCACATTGATCATTTTGTTATTGCAGAGGATGTATGCACGAGAAAACGTTGGCAAACCCTGGCCCTCTGGGACTGATGGGCTTCGGGATGACCACCATTCTGTTAAACCTGCACAACGCAGGCTTTTTCCCACTGACTTCCATTATTCTGAGCATGGGTATCTTCTACGGCGGTATCGCTCAGATCCTGGCCGGCCTGCTGGAATATAAAAAAGGCAATACCTTTGGCGTTACCGCTTTTACATCTTACGGCGCGTTCTGGCTGACTCTGGTCGCCATCATCATGCTGCCGAAAATGGGTCTGGCGGACGCAGCTGATGCCCAGTTCCTGGGCGTATTCCTGGCACTGTGGGGCATCTTCACCCTGTTTATGTTCTTCGGCACGCTGGGCGCCAACCGCGCACTGCAGTTCGTTTTCGCCAGCCTGACAGTGCTGTTCGCGCTGCTGGCTATCGGTAACATTACCGGCAACCACGCGCTGCTGACCTTTGCGGGTTATGAAGGGATTATCTGCGGTGCCAGCGCTATCTATCTGGCGATGGCCGAAGTGCTCAACGAACAGTATGGCCGCACCATACTGCCGATTGGCGCACGCGGCGCACACTGACAGATAAATGCGACAAGCGTTATCAAGCAGATAAAATAAAAGACAAAAAAGAGAGGCTAGTGTATGCCTCTCTTTATTTTAGCCAGGAGGGCTATCCCCCCAGCACATCAACCAGCCTCTATAATAGACTACTTACGCCTATAGACTTATACGCTGGCAGGAGCCGTCACCTGTTGTTCCGCCTGTGCCTCTACCTCACGGTGAGTCTGACTTTGCAGGTAAATCCCCAATACCAGCCCCAACGCGCACAATGCCAGCACGTAAAAAGCCGGCGCCAGCGGCGTCCATTTCATCAGCAGCGTAACGAAAATAGGCGTCATGCCGCCAAAAATAGCGTAAGCCAGATTGTACGAAAAAGAGATGCCGGAGAAACGCACCGCAGCCGGGAATGATCGCACCATCACGTATGGCACCGCACCAACCACCCCGACGCCCAATCCCGCCAGCGCATAGCTAACAAACAGCAAGCTATGACTCTGAGCGGCATGGGAATAAAAGAACCAACTGCACCCCGCACACATCAGGCTGAAGATGACTAAGGTACGGCCAACGCCAATCTGGTCCACCGCCAGCCCGACGATAATACAACCGAGCATCAGCATGACCGTCGCCAGACTGTTGGCCTGTAATGTCAACGCGGTGGGAATGCCATGCAACTTCTGCAGATATACCGGTGCCATCAAAATCACCACCACAATACCGGCAGACAGTATCCAGGTCAGCAACATGCTGACCAGAACCGCTTTCTTATGACGTAATACGATGGTCTTGAGCGGCAACTCAGCCGCCAGCGCTTTGTGCGCCTGCATTTCGCGGAAAATCGGCGTTTCGTGTAACCAGCGGCGCAAATAGAGCGCGATAAGCCCAAAAATGCCGCCAATAAAGAATGGAATACGCCAACCGCCGGAGACAATCTGCGAAGGCAGCAGCAAGGTATTAAGCAAGGTGGCAACCATCGAGCCAAACAGAATGCCCAGCGTCAACCCAGCAGTCAGCGTACCGCAGGCGATACCGATACGGGAACGCGGGACGTGCTCCGCCACAAACACCCACGCGCCCGGCACTTCACCGCCAATCGCTGCCCCTTGCAGCACCCGCATCAACAGCAGCAGCAACGGCGCAGCGATACCGATGGAAGCATAGGTCGGCAACATACCCATTCCCAGCGTGGGCAATGCCATCAGCAGGATACTCAGGCTGAACATTTTCTTGCGACCGACACGATCGCCAAAATGTGCCATCACGATACCGCCGAGCGGACGCGCCAGATAGCCCGCGGCAAAGATGCCGAAGGTCTGTACCTGCCGCAGCCATTCAGGAATATCTGACGGGAAAAAGAGATCACCAATCACGGCGGCAAAAAAGACGAAAATGATGAAGTCGTAAAACTCCAGCGCGCCACCCAATGCCGCCAACGAGAGGGTTTGATAATCGTGTCGATTCAATCGACGATGCTGCTCACCAATCATAAATCACCGCATAATACCAGTACGATAAGAAAACAAACTTACATTATCGTGTAAATAAAACATTACTATAGCGGCAGATTTTTGACACACCAGCACCATGCGATGGTTATCATCTAAATACGGTAACTTCAGCTTTTTATATCGCGTATTGCACTCTTGGGACGAAAAGCTGCTACTACGTCCGGATTGGTTTCGATATAAGGCCCTTCCAGCAGCTGGATACAGTAGGGAACACTGGCGAAAATACCCGGCACAATAACCTGACCCGTTGCATCTTTCAGGCCGGTAAGGGTTTCACGAATAGATTTTGGCTGCCCCGGTAGATTGAGGATCAACGCCTGCTTGCGAATGACCCCTACCTGACGCGACAAAATAGCGGTAGGCACAAAGCGCAGGCTGATCTGACGCATCTGCTCACCAAACCCCGGCATTTCCCGGTCGGCTACCGCCAGCGTAGCGTCCGGCGTCACATCCCGCCGTGCCGGTCCCGTACCGCCGGTAGTCAGCACCAGATGACAACCGCATTCATCCACCAGCTCACACAGTGTCTGTTCAATCAGCGGCTGTTCATCCGGCACCAGGCGGGTTTGCACCTCAAACGGGGTGAGCAGTGCTTCCGTCAGCCATGTCTGCAGAGCAGGAATACCCTCATCCTGATAGACGCCGCTGGATGCGCGATCAGAAATAGATACCAAACCAACGCACAGACTGTTCATAAGCACCTCTTGTTCATCAAAAAATTTATTCCATCAGTCCAATTAATCATCTGATGCATGAAAATCATTCAAAAATCTGCTCACAAATGAGACAATGCTTGAAATACGTACGGCGACATCATAACCAGTCCGCAACTGTGCATAATGTCTACTGATTCAACGAACTAACTGTCGATTATCAATTAATATTTCTAACCACAACAATCATTAAGAGTCTACCCCAGCCGATATCATTATCGCAGCCAGATTGAACAGGAAAAGTGAACGGAAACCACTACGTGAATAACGGATATGCGGATTCCAGGCACTCCCCCCTCCGGTAAGAGCAGTGCCTTAGCGGAGTTAGCTCTGTAAGTATGGCTGGGTTGTCAGGCAATAGCGCATCACCGGGTAGTGCAGGAAAAAGTGAATGAGTGTTATTAAAAGTCACATTGTTAGATTGTTTGCCAATCCGGTTTCCGCTTTTATCTTTTTTGGCCTGTTTTCAGTCACTCTGACCAGCCTGTTGTTGCTGAATTCCCGGCAAAAAGACTGGCAAGAAGAAAAACGTAATTTTGATAATATCATCCATCTGCACGAGTCCTACAATTCCGGTGGTGACGTCACCGAAAGCAACCATTTCTACAAAGTCGGTAATTCACTGTTCTCCCAAGTACGTATTATGGCTCTCAACACCCGCGACACCAGCCATGAGTGCATCAACCGTTTGTCGGAACTCAACCTTTCGCTCAACAACATGGCGATTATCCGGGTATGCCAGAATTCGTTGCCGTCCTCCGCTAATTCACCGGAAAAAAATCAGCTCACCACCGTCACGCCCATCCTTTCGCCTACCGATAAACTGATCGGCGTGCGCGTGCGCGTCACAACATTGGGAGGCACGCCCGGCTTTAGCCACATCGTCACCTCCTCTGCGGAAATCATCACACTGGTTTGCATCAGCCTGATGATTGCCATCATGGGCAGCCTGTTATCGCTGGTTGCGAAAAAATACCTGATTGAGCTGCCTGCCACAGCCCGTTACGACGATCTAACCGGCTTTCTGCGCCGGGACGCGTTTTACCAGTCAGCCAACCGCGCGCTGAAAACAGCACGTCAGGAAGATAAGCTGCTTTGCGTCATGCTGATTGATATTGACCACTTCAAGCAGGTGAACGACACACTAGGACATGCGGCTGGCGGCGCTAAAAGCAGTCGCGGACATTATTCGTCACTCGTTTCGTGATCACGACATCCTGTGCCGCCTGGGCGGCGATGAGTTTGTCGTCGTGCTGCCCGGCATCGCCGGGAATTAGCGTCAGCATTGGGCTGGTGGCGGTCGAGTCGCCGGAGGAAGGGCTGGATGACCTCATCAACCGCGCCGACATCAACCTCTATCTGGCAAAACGAACCCGCAACTGCACCATCGCCACGCCGCTAACGCCGCTCCAGCAGGACATCACAGAAACAAAAACGGCCAGCGCCAGCTGACCGTTTTCTGCACCTTGCATCAAGCCTTACAGCAATTCGGCAATCATTTTTTCCAGTTTTTCCTGGTCTATCGCAAACTTGCGGATACCGTCGGCCAGTTTGTCCACCGCCATCGGATCCTGATTGTGCTGCCAGTAAAACTCGGACTCCGTCAGCTTAGCCGGGCGCGCTTTCACCTCGCCCTGATAAGAGAGTTTAGGCACTACCTCACCCTGGCTTTCCGCCAGCTCTTTGAGCAGCGCCGGGGCAATAGTCAGACGGTCGCAGCCGGCCAGTTCCAGAATCTCACCCGCATTACGGAAGCTGGCTCCCATGACCACGGTTTCATAACCGTGTTCCTTATAATATGCGTAAATATTTGTCACAGAGATAACGCCTGGGTCTTCGTGCGCTGCGAACTCCTTCTTGTCGCCATTGGCGATGTACCAGTCCAGATTGCGGCCCACGAACGGAGAAATCAGGAACACACCCGCTTCGGCACAGGCACGCGCCTGAGCAAACGAGAACAGCAGGGTCAGGTTACAGTTGATGCCTTCTTTTTCCAGTTGCTCCGCGGCACGAATACCCTGCCAGGTCGAAGCCAGTTTGATCAGGATACGGTCATTGCTGATACCGGCGTCGTTGTAGAGTTTGATCAGGCGTTTCGCCTTGGCAACGCTGGCCGCGGTATCATAGGAAAGACGAGCATCTACTTCGGTGGAGATACGTCCTGGAATCAGCTTGAGAATCTCCAGGCCGATATTAACCGCCAGTTTGTCTGTCGCATCGACAACCTGCTGCTCGCGTTTGCTGCTCTGCGCACGTGCCCAGGCCACGGCGTCATCAATCAGCGCACGGTATTGCGGAATTTGCGCTGCATTTAAAATCAGGGAAGGGTTGGTAGTGGCGTCCTGCGGCTGGTAAAGCTTCATTGCCGCGATATCGCCGGTATCCGCCACTACGGTGGTGAATCGACGTAGGGAAGTCAGTTTATCCGTCATGTTGGCCTTTCTCATTGTTTGTGCATGAACTGGTGGCAGGAACTATCGCCAGAGTCTGATAATAACACGCACCCAAGACCACGCAAGCGAACCAACAAAAAAACGGGAAGGCGAAAAATAAAAGATTAATATTAAAAATCAATAAAATAAATGCTATTCATTTTTGTTTCCTCCCGTTTCCAGCCCCAAAAAGCATGATGCCTCACACAACGCTGATTTATGGTGCCTGTCACAGCCATTGCCCTTTTTTTAGCGGCTTTTGCTACAGTAAGGCCAGTAAAAACACCAACGGGATACGTTTATGCTGATCACGCTTTCACCTGCCAAGACGCTGGATTACACCAGCCCGCTGCCCACCCAACGCTACACACAGCCTGACCTGCTGGCGCATTCCCTGCAACTGATACGGCACTGCAAACAACTGACCCCGGCAAATATCGCTTCGCTGATGAGCATCAGCGACAAACTGGCGGACCTGAATGCAGCTCGCTTTCAGGAATGGCAACCGGAATTTTCGCCGGATAACGCACGTCAGGCGCTGTTGGCATTCAAAGGTGATGTCTATACCGGTCTGGCGGCGCAAGATTTCAGCGAGGCGGATTTTGATTTCGCCCAGCAGCATCTGCGCATTTTGTCCGGCTTGTATGGCGTACTGAAGCCGTTGGATCTGATGCAACCTTACCGTCTGGAAATGGGCATCCGGCTGAAAAACGACGTGGGTAACAACCTGTATCAGTTTTGGGGCGATACCATCACCGAAACGCTCAATCTGGCGTTAGCCGCGCAGCACGACGATATTCTGATCAATCTGGCATCAGATGAATATTTCAAATCCGTCAAACCGGCCAGGCTCAAGGCGCGGCTGATAAAACCGGTCTTTCTGGATGAAAAGAACGGCAAGTTCAAGGTAATCAGCTTTTATGCCAAAAAGGCTCGCGGCCTGATGAGCCGTTTCATCATTCAAAACCGCCTGACCCAACCGGAACAGCTAAAAAATTTCGACAGCGAAGGCTATTATTTTGATGCCGCTGACTCCTCAGCAGACGAATTGATTTTTAAGCGCCGCGAACGCGATGCCTGACAATCCAGATGAACCACACCTAACGAATAGGGCCGGAAAGCGGTTTCCCACCTTCCGGCCCTATTACGTTTCTGGCCGAACGCTATGTTCAGTCGTCCAGCCTGGCTGAGTTAGTACGGCAATTCCATCAGGAATTTACGCAGCAATGCGAAGTCCGGCGCGAAGTGGTGCGACAGCAACGCCAGCTCGGCACGTTCAGCCAGTGCCTGCGGCAGCGGCAACGCTTTACCAAGAATCGCCTCCACGCTTTCCTTGAACTTAGCCGGATGGGCGGTGCCCAGGAACAAGCCATATTCGCTCGGCTGCAACTGATCACGCAACAACCGGTAAGCAATCGCGGCATGAGGCTCGGAGGTGTATCCCAGCGCGTCCAGTTCCAGCATAGTGGCTTGGGTGGTTTCATCACTCACCGCGCCGAACGCCAGTTCCTTCAGTTGCCAGTTCTTACGGCGGAACAGCTCCTCCACCCGCGGCCAGTTATTCGGCTGGCTTACGTCCATGGCGTTAGAGAGCGTCGCCACCGTCGGGTTTGGCTGCCATTCGCCGCTTTGCAGAAAACGCGGCACGGTATCGTTGGCGTTGGTGGCGGCAATAAAGCGTTTCACCGGCAGGCCCAGCGATTTTGCCAGCAGACCGGCGGTCAGGTCGCCGAAGTTGCCGCTCGGCACCGAGACCACCAGTTGATTGCGCGCTTCCTGCGGCAACTGCGCCACCGCTTCGAAATAGTAGCTGATCTGCGCCAGCAGACGGCTGATGTTGATAGAGTTGGCGGAATTCAGCCCGATGGCGCGTTTCAATTCCTCATCGTCGAACGCCTGCTTCACCAGCGCCTGACAGGCGTCAAAATCGCTGTCGATAGCGATGGTGTGAATGTTGCCGCCCAGCGTACAGAACAGTTTTTCCTGCAACGGACTGATCTTGCCATTCGGATATAGAATCACCACCCGCACATTCTTCAGGCCGTAGAACGCGTGTGCAACCGCCGCACCGGTATCGCCCGACGTGGCGGTCAGAATCGTTATCTGTTCATCGCCTGCCACTTCCGCCAGCATTTGCGCCATCAGGCGGCCACCAAAGTCCTTGAACGCCAGCGTCGGGCCGTGGAACAGCTCCAGCGCGGCGATGTCATCACTCACCGGCACCACCGGCGCAGGGAAGCGGAAGGCCGCTTTAACGCGCTGGTAAATAGTTTCATCGGACATTTCATCACCAATAAATGCCGACAAAATGCGGCTGCTGCGAGTCACAAAATCCTGTTCCAGCAGTTCGTCAATCGTGGTGCGTTCGAATTCCGGCAGCTCCAACGGGAAAAACAGGCCCTGATTGCTCCCCAGCCCTTTGCGGATCGCTTCGGCGAAATTCACCTGTTCATTGTGATCTTTCAGATTGTACAGTTTCATGCGTTATCCCAATTGTCGCGCGCCTGCGGTATCCAGACGGCAAATATGAACAAAACCTTCGTCATTCTGCAGATAGTTTTCCTGCAGCCAGCTTGCCAGACGCTGTGCAACGCCCATGTCATTACACACGGAAAACAGCGTCGGTCCGGAGCCGGAAATGCCGCAAGCCAGCGCACCTAACTCGTCTGCCGCCTGACGCGCCTCGGCAAAACCGGGCAGCAGACGCGTACGATACGGCTCGGCGATCACATCTTTCATCAGCTTAACCGCCAGTTCCGCCTGGCCGGTATGGCAGGCATGAATGAAGCCCGCCAGATAACGACCGTGGCTAATGCAGTCCTGACGACGATACTGCGCCGGCAGAATAGCCCGCGCTTCCGCTGTAGACACCTTGATGCCCGGATAGGCCATCACCCACAACCAGTCATCGAATCCCGGCACCGGCTGGCTGATGATGCACATCTCTTCCACCATCAGTTGGATGCCGCCCAGGAAGCATGGCGCCACATTGTCATAATGCACACTGCCGGAAATACGCCCTTCCAGCTCTCCCATTAGCGCCAGCAACCGGGTGTCATCCAGCGGCTTGCCGCAGAATTCGTTCATCGCCATCAGCCCGGCGACCACCGAGCAGGCGCTGGAGCCAAGCCCGGAACCAATCGGCATGTTTTTCTCCAGCGTCATGGCGACCGGCACGGTCTTGCCAATCTCCTCACAGAACCGCTCCCAGCATTGATAAACGATGTTATCTTTCGGGTTATCCGGCAGTTTGCTGACAAAACGTCCTTCATTGTGCAGGCTGAACAGGTCAGCTTCCCGCACAGTGACACAATCGCCGAGCAGGGTGCCGTCTACCGGCGATACCGCCGCGCCCAGCACGTCAAACCCCACGCTCACATTCCCGATGGATGCCGGGGCATAAATCTTCACCATTCTCACACTCCCACCTTCCATGACAGCGTACGCAACAGGTCTGCAAATACCCCGGCCGCCGTCACATCATTACCTGCACCATATCCTCGCAACACCAGCGGCAGCGGCTGATAGTAGCGGCTATAAAACGCCAGTGCGTTCTCACCGTCTTTCACCTTAAACAGCGGATCGTTTCCGCCGACTGCGCTGATCGTTACCTGGCATTTGCCATCTTCAATTTTGCCGACGTAACGTAGCACTTTACCTTCAGCGCGTGCCGCTTCAACCCGGTGGGCAAACTCGGCATCCAGCGCTGGCAAGCGCTCCAGAAAACTCGCCACATCACCCTGTGCATATTCCGCTGGCAGCACAGAATCGACCTGAATATCGCCCAGTTCCAGCGCATAACCCGCTTCACGCGCCAGAATCAACAGTTTACGCGCTACATCCATTCCGGAAAGATCATCACGCGGGTCCGGTTCGGTAAAGCCTTTCTCTTTCGCCAACAGTGTAGCGGCAGACAGCGACATACCTTCATCCAGCTTGCCAAAGATGAATGACAACGAGCCAGAGAGAATGCCATTAAAGCGAATCAGTTCATCGCCGGCATTCAGCAGGTTCTGCAAATTTTCAATCACCGGCAAACCCGCGCCCACGTTGGTGTCATACAGGAATTTGCGACGAGCTTTTGCCGCCACCTGGCGCAATTGATGGTAATACTCCAGCGTGCCCGTGTTGGCTTTCTTATTAGGCGTGACAACATGGAAGCCATCCGCCAGAAAAGCGGCGTATTGATCGGCAATCGCCTGACTGGAGGTGCAGTCAATGATTACCGGGTTCAGCAAGTGATACTCTTTCACCAGACGGCTGAGCGCCGCCGGGCTGAACGGTTCGCGTGCCCGCGCCAACTCATCGCGCCAGCGATCCATCGGAATACCGTGCATGTTGGTCAACATCGATTTAGAGTTGGCGATGCCGCACACCCGCACATCGATGTGTTTCTGCTTCAGCCACGACTGCTGGCGCTGAATCTGTTCCAACAGCGCACCGCCCACACCGCCCACGCCAATCACGAACACGTCCAGCACCTGATTGGTGTTGAACAACATCTGATGCGCCACTCGCACGCCGGTGGTCGCTACATCGTTACTCACCACTACCGAGATTGAACGCTCGGACGACCCCTGCGCTATCGCCACGATATTGATATTGGCGCTGGCCAACGCGGTAAACAGGCGAGCAGACAGGCCACGCAGCGTGCGCATACCGTCGCCCACTACGGAAATGATCGCCAGCCGCTGCACCACATCAAGCGGTTCCAGCACGCCTTCTTTCAGTTCCAGATAAAACTCCTCTTCCAGCGTCTTACGCGCACGCGGCAACTCATTTTGAGATACACAAAAACTGATGCTGTATTCAGACGAGGACTGGGTAATCAGCACCACTGAAATACCCGCGCGAGACATGACGGCGAATACCCGCGCCGCCATCCCGACCATCCCTTTCATACCGGGACCGGAGACGTTGATCATCGCCATGTTGTTCAGGTTAGTAATGCCTTTAACCGGATACTGAGTATCGTTGATTTCCAGCCCAATCAATGTACCTGGCGCCTGGGGGTTTTCGGTATTCTTGATAAGGCAGGGAATCTGGAACTGGGCGATGGGGGCGATAGTGCGAGGGTGGAGAACTTTGGCGCCGAAGTAGGATAACTCCATCGCTTCCTGATAGGACATCGACTTCAGTAATCGTGCATCAGGCACCTGACGCGGGTCACAGGTATATACGCCGTCGACATCCGTCCAAATCTCACAACAATCGGCGCGCAAACATGCTGCCAGCACCGCCGCTGAATAGTCAGAGCCGTTACGACCCAGCACCACCAGTTCGCCTTTATCATTGCCGGCAGTGAAACCCGCCATCAGGATCACATGGTTCGCCGGGATCACCAGATCATTGATACGACGAGTGGATTCAGCGATATCTACCGTAGATTCCAGATAGTGCCCCTGCGACAGCAGACTGCGCACCGGGTCGATGACCGACACCTGATAACCGCGCGCCTGAAATACCGCTTCCATAATGGCGATGGATAGTTTTTCGCCCCGGCAGATAATGGCAGCGTTAACGCTATCCGGGCACTGCCCCAGCAACGCGATGCCATGCAGCACCTGCTTGAGTTGCGCGAATTCTTCATCCACCCGCGCTTTCAGCCTGTCATAGGCGAACCCAGGTTGCGATTGCGCCAGTCCCTGCAATAAATCGGCAAAAATAACTTCCGCTTCGATGATATTTGGCTGGATGTCCTGTTTAGCCACGGTTTTTTCAATCATGGCCACCAAATGGTTGGTGATTTTCGCCGGTGCCGACAGCACCGTAGCGACCTGTCCCTGACGTGCATTGCTTTCGATGATATCGGCAACGCGCGCAAATCGTTCTGCGTTAGCTACCGAGGTTCCGCCAAATTTCAGCACTCGCATTTTTGTCTATTCTCCTGAATTTTCAGTGGTCAAAAACGCTGGTGGCGTTTTTGAAAACCGTTTGCAACGGCCTTGTATCGTTGACGGACAGAAATAAGCCCGCAATAACTGTAAAAAAAAAGCCCGCACTCTGAAGTGCGGGCTTTTTCTGGATTCATCTGTACGCGTCAGCCCGCACCGTTACTGGTAGTACCGGTGGTAATAATAATGGTGGTGACCAGGCTGATATAATGCATTACGTAACGTTCTCGTGATTCGAAAAATTATCTTCCCTATTAGTTAGGGCAATCGCCTTGCTAAGTCAACGGATTTCTTCATTTCTCTGTTCGCTCAACGCCAGCCGTAACGGACAAAAGCTCTATACAAAAACAAAAAAGCAGGGCAATAACGCAGAAAAATCAGCTTACCAACATGTTCCGCCGCATTGCTTTCATTATTCCTTATCTTCTGCCAACAACGCTTTTTCCACATCGTGCAATAACCTATGCAACATGGCGTTATCCCGATGCTCCAGTAAACCAAGCCGCTGCTGGAGCCAATCACGCAGCTTTTCATCCTCCTGCGCACCGACCCGAACCAACAAACGCGAAAACCGATCACGTAACGCAGCCAGCTGCCCTGAATCAGTTGGCGTCGGTTCGGCGGCGGCTATCTGCATCAACGGCGCCAGTTGATAGCAATACACCATCACCGCTTGCCCCAGATTCAATGACGGGTAATCCGCCGCCATCGGCACGCCGGTCAGGATGTCCGCCAGCGCTAGTTCCTCATTGGTCAACCCGGAGTCTTCACGACCGAACACCAGTGCTGCTGATTTCACCCACTGCTGTTTTTCCTCCAGCACCCCCAGCAGTTGTACTGGCGAGCAGTAGTAATGAAAATGCGCACGGCTACGGGCAGTCGTCGCTACCGTAAATTCAACATCCGCCAGAGCATCAGCCAGTGTCGGGAAAACCACTACGCCATCAAGAATATCGCCTGAACCATGCGCCACCCAACGTGCCGCAGGCTCAAGATGCGCAGTGCTATCAACAATCCGCAATTGGCCAAACCCCATGGTTTTCATGGCCCGCGCCGCTGCACCCACGTTCTCGGCCCGTGCGGGCGACACCAAAATGATATAAAACTGCACACAACCTCCCAGTCAGCACCCGGCAGGTGCGCTGACGATTCAGAATGTAGCGATAATTACGCTGGAATAGCACGTCTGCCAGGTTTTCACGCCTGCGGCATATGACTTGAAACACAACCTTAACACCCTGTCACTTTCGAATGGCATGTGACCAATGCCGTAATAGTGAAAATGGAAACGCTTCAGCTATCAGCATTTATTATGCCGTGGTGAATATAAAAATGTTAAATTGTGATAGATAGCGGCATTCAGTGCGCGTTTTCCACAAATTACTAACGTGCTACAATGAAGTTTGATATATGTCAATGGACCGTTGATTTGCCCGTCGGTGAAATCAGTGCTCACTGTTATGTTGCTGTTAATAAGGTTAAACTGTGCGCCACAATAGGCTCTGTTGAAAAGCCTCATCGCCACCTGTTATCAAGCGAAGAGTCAGGTGGAAACAAGTGCATCAAAACGTATTTACGTACTTGAGTCAGTCGGCGGAAAAACGGTGAACATGGTTTCCCAAAGCGCCCGAGAGAACCAGGACTTCTGTACTTTCGAATCTCTATTAGTTGGCAATTTTAGGTAGCAAACATGCAGACCCCCCACATTCTTATTGTCGAAGACGAGTTGGTAACTCGTAACACTCTCAAAAGTATTTTTGAGGCTGAGGGCTACGTTGTTCACGAGGCCACCGACGGTGCCGAGATGCATAACATTTTGTCCGAACATGATATCAATTTGGTCATCATGGACATTAACCTGCCGGGCAAGAATGGCTTGTTGCTGGCGCGTGAATTGCGCGAGCAGGCAAGCGTAGCACTGATGTTCCTGACCGGGCGTGATAACGAAGTCGACAAGATTCTGGGCCTGGAAATCGGTGCAGATGACTATATCACCAAACCGTTTAACCCACGCGAGCTGACCATTCGCGCGCGCAATCTGTTGTCTCGCACCATGAATCTGGGCAGCGGCACCGAAGAACGTCGTCTGGTGGAAAGCTACCGTTTCAACGGCTGGGAACTGGATATCAACAGCCGTTCACTGGTCAGCCCAAACGGCGAACAGTACAAACTGCCGCGTAGCGAATTCCGCGCTATGCTGCACTTCTGTGAGAATCCGGGAAAAATCCAAACCCGCGCTGAGCTGCTGAAGAAAATGACTGGCCGCGAACTGAAACCGCATGACCGTACAGTCGATGTGACCATCCGCCGCATTCGCAAACATTTCGAGTCTACTGCCGATACGCCGGAAATCATCGCTACCATCCACGGTGAAGGTTATCGCTTCTGCGGCGATTTGGAAGACTGATTACCTGACACCTCAAGGTAATAATGCAATGGCCGGGATACCCTCCCGGCTTTTTTATGCACTGTAGATAACGTCTGTTACTTGCTCCAGGGCAGAATCGGCACCGCGCTCAGCGCGTTTTTCGGCGATCCCTCCACCAGACGATCAGAATAGGTCAGATAAACCAACGCATTGCGTTTCGCGTCATAAAAGCGCACCACCTGCAATTTCTTGAAAATTAACGAGGTACGCTGCTGAAATACCACGTTGCCTTTTCCTTTACTGTTGGTGATCTTATCACTCAGGGTAATGGGCCCCACCTGCTGACAGGAAATAGCCGCATCCGACGTATCTTCCGCCAGACCAAGCCCACCTTTGATTCCACCGGTTTTCGCCCTGCTCAGATAACAGGTTACGTTTGCCACATCCGGATCATCAAACGCTTCCACGATAATTTTATGGTCTGGCCCTAACAATTTAAAAGCCGTATCCACTGAACCGATTTCCTCAGCCCAGGCTGATGTTACGCCGCAGAGCAGGGCCGCAGCCGTCAACACAACTCGTCTTTTCATCATTGCCTTTCTCTCACTTTGTTGCCGTCATAACGTAGTTTCTGTAGTCCAAAAACCGTTTGTCAGATAGATTGCTTTAACAGCCTATGTTAATCAGATTCTTTATTCATAAGGCACAAAAATCTTGGTAAGTACCCTGGGGAAAAAGTTGCTATCATGCCGAGCTTATACGCTTAGCTCTCGGTGTGTTCTATGAGGACGATCTATGGATCAAGCCAGTATCATACGTGACCTGCTCAACTGGCTGGAGGGTCATCTGGACCAGCCTTTATCACTGGATAATGTTGCAGCCAAGGCCGGCTATTCCAAGTGGCATTTACAGAGAATGTTCAAGGACGTAACGGGTCATGCCATCGGCTCCTACATTCGCGCCCGTCGGCTTACCAAAGCGGCTGTTGCATTATGCCTGACCAGTCGCCCAATTCTTGATATCGCCTTGCAGTACCGTTTCGATTCGCAGCAGACCTTCACACGGGCATTCAAAAAACAGTTTGCCCAGACGCCAGCCTCCTACCGTCGTGCGGATGACTGGAACACTATTGGTATCCATCCGCCAATTCGGCTGGGTGCCTTTACTATGCCGCAACCACAATTTGTCACCATGCCGGAAACGCAGTTAGTTGGGCTGACTCAGAGCTACACCTGTAATCTGGAACAAATTACCTGCTTTCGTACTGAAATACGCGTTCATTTCTGGCGGCAATATTTAGGAGAGGTCAAGGAGGTTCCGCCGGTACTTTACGGACTGCATCATTCTCGCCCCAGTAAGGAGAAGGATGATGAGCATGAAGTGCTGTATACCACCGCGCTGGAGCCACATCATGTTCCGGAAAGTGTTCATTCCGGCGAACCGGTGACATTACCAGGCGGTGATTATGCCCTGTTTATCTACGAAGGCCCGGCGGACGATTTGCAGGACTTCATCATCACACTGTACGATACCTGCTTGCCGACCTATAAACTGACCCGTCGCAAAGGCTTTGATGCGGAACGTTTCTATCCCAAAGGCCCTAAAGAAGCCGAACCGCCCAAAATCATCCGCTGCGAATATCTGATTCCGATTCAGCGTTAGCGCTGCAATTCATCCAACGCTGGAGCGTCAAGATGAGAGACGTCTCCGGCCGTTTCCACTATCCATCCCGGCGCCAACCAAGGGCTTTGCTGATAATCCACACGCGACAGCGAGCAGTTGCGCAGTCTCAAGCGGCGTTCTGCCCAGGCAGGCAACCCCAGCAACGTACTTATCAGACAGCCCAGCGCAATACCGTGGCTCACCAACAATGGCCGACTGCCTTGCGGCAATGTCAGGCATTTCTCCAGCACGCGATGCATACGCAGCGCCAATTCCGACATAGACTCACCATCAGGGATGCGACCATCCTGAGTCCCATCCACTAATTGCTTACGCCAGCGTTCTTCTTCGGGGCTTAACGAATCAATCAGCCTTTTTTCCAGAACGCCCATGTTTAGCTCTCTCAGGCCCGGTTCCATGATGACGGCGCAGCCGTTGCAAGCCTGCGAAATAATGTCGGCAGTATGTCGGGTACGCCCCAGGTCACTGGTAAAAATATGGGTGATCCCCAATGATTTTACCCGGTCGGCAACCAACCTGGCCTGATGTTCACCATCCAGGGTAAGCGGACTGTCTGACTGCCCCTGGATGCGCCTTGCCACGTTCCACTCAGTTTCACCATGACGAACAAGATATACCTGTAACATGATTTTTTTCCGTTATACTGCGTCAAACTAACTACAAGGTAGGGAAACATTATGTACCATGTTGTCGCATCTACGACCAACCCGGCCAAGATTAACGCCATCACTTTAGCATTTACCGATGTTTTTGGTGCAGATAATTGCCGTATCGAAGGGGTTGATGTAGACAGTGGAGTGCCCAGTCAACCTCAGGGTTCTGTTGAAACCCGCACAGGCGCGAGGAATCGCGTGATGAGAGCGAGACAGGTTCGTCCGGAAGCTGACTTCTGGGTTGGCGTGGAAGCCGGAATCGAAGAAAGTATGACCTTCGCCTGGATGGTGATTGAAAACGCGACCATCCGCGGCGAATCTCGTTCAGCCAGTCTGGTATTGCCGAAAAGCATTCTTCAGGGAATCGATGAAGGCCGCGAACTGGGTGATGAAATGGCGCGCCTGACCGGTATCCAGGATATCAAACGTCAAGGCGGCGCGATTGGCGTTTTCACGGATGGAAAATTGTCCAGAACCAGCGTATACCATCAGGCGCTGTTACTGGCGCTGGTGCCTTTCCATAATCCAGTTTATCAACACCCAATCCACGCGCCATCTGTTTGATAGCAGCCCCAAAAAAGCTACACCTTATTCTCTGGCAACAACTGATCTTCCAGCCAGATTTTCAATCTGGCTGGGGCAGACTTAAGACTATTTGAACCGCGGGTGATGGTCGCAATACCAGCCCCCAGCTCATTTTTCAATTCACGCTGGCTCATTTCGCCACGCATCAGTTCTTGAATAATACGCACCCGGGTTCCCAACGCTGTCCGCTCATCCGGCGTTAACAGCAGTTGTAACAGCGGTTGCTCTAACCCTTCCGCCATGGCCTGTTGAAACAGGCTGACAAAAGCTCGCCAATTTTCATCGTCTTGTTCGGACAACGTCGGATCGTGAAATGAAGATGATGTCATAACAACCGCCATACTATTTAGCTAGTACAACAGCATAACACAGTCTTCATCACGAGAAAAAGCGCAGAAAAGAGGATGCATTCCCACGGTAAAGCGGGTGTTCAAACAACCATTACCCGTACGACGCCCCCGTTCTCAGCTAAAACAGGGAGCCGGGTGTGCCCCCTCGCTATTGGTTGGGTAATAATTGTCTGGTTAATCATTCCCCGGTTAATAACGCCGTAGCCACTCATTGTCCATCAATAAGGCGGTCTGGCGCTGTTGCATCAGGCTACGGTAGAAAACGTCATACGCCAGCACGTTTTTAACGTATCCTCGCGTTTCAGAAAACGGGATGCTTTCTACAAACGCGATAGCGTCAATCCGGCCATTGCTGTCTTTTAGCCAGCTACTCACCCGTGACGGCCCAGCGTTATAAGCGGCAGATGCCAAAATACGGTTCTGACCGAACGACTGATAGACATAGTCAAGATAACTGGTGCCAAGCTGGATATTCGTCTGCGGGTCCAGCAACTGGCTGCTATTGGTATAACTGGCGATGTTGAACATCTCGGCAGTGTGCTGCGCCGTAGCAGGCATCAGTTGCATCAACCCAGATGCGCCTACCGCGGAATGAGCCTGTGGGTTCCAGGCACTTTCCTGACGGGCAATTGCCATAGCATAACTCTGGCTGATGCCTTTACCCTGCGTAGCCTGACGGAAATCGTCGCTCCATGCCAGCGGGAAGCGTTCTTCCAGATTATCCCACAGTTTCGCCACAATCGTGGCTTGCACACTCAAATCATACCAGCGTTGCTCAAGCGCAAAGCGCGCCAGCGCCTCCTGCTGTGCGCGATCACGGCTGGCCACCAACCCTGACCATTCAGAACGAGCCAGGCTTTCCAGTCCCCAAAACATCAATTCACGTACCCGAACGACCTCAGGTAACTGCCCAATTGATCGCTCAGGTTTGGCAGCAATCATGATAGTCAGCGGATAATTGACATTGAGCTTCTGCGCAGCGGCCATCGGGTAAAAACCACGGATTTTCATCAGGTCACGCAGTTGATTCTCGCCCTCTTGCTTTTGCCCTTGTTCTATCAGCAGTACGGCTCGCCAGTAACGCCATTCATCCTTTTGCTGCACATCCACCGGCAAACGCGCTATCCACTGGGCAAGCCCTAGTCTATCCCCCTGCCCCAGAGCCATGCGAACACGCCGCTCCAGCAGCGGCGCCGAATTGCTACGCAAAATTACAGCATCGCGCCAGCGTGCCTGTTCTTCAGTCGCATCACTGTTCATCAGACGCCAGGCAACGTCATCCTCCATGGTCTGGCGCTCCTGCGGACGCATTTTCTGCAAGCGAACCAGTTGTGGCAACAATGCCCGCGCCGCATCAGGGTCTTCGCGGGCAATGCGGTTAAACGCCGATAATACCGCCTTGCGGGTAAAATCCGTTGGGCCGACTGACCGTGCAAAGCGCTCAATCGTTTTAGGATTACTTTGCAATTTCAGCAACGCTTCAACGATGGTTTTGTACTCTGCCGGTAATTGTCTGGCAAGATGATTCACCAGACCTGCACTGCCTGAATCCATCGCCAGCCGCATCCGTTCAAGCACCATGAACGATGTCAATCCCCCCTGTTGCTCCCAGGCGGAAAACAGCTTGTCACACGTGGGCGGCAGTGAACGACCAGTCAGCCAGATATCGCGCGCCTGCTCCCAGACACCTTGCGGCTGCCCAACCATGACTTTGGCATACAAATAATTGCAGAGGGAAGCGACCGGCTTAGGCTGCTCCGGGTTGAAAGCCAACAAACCGTTCCAGTCCTGACGACGAGCCAGTTCATTGATAAAACTGTTATTGAGCGTACGCACGGCGGGCAGCGTCGGGTGTGAAGCCATAAACTGCCTGACCTGCGCAGTACTCAGCACCGATAGGTCCTGCGTCAGCGCACGGTATTCCAGATAAGGATAAAGCGGGTAATCACGCAACGTCGGCATCAATTGGGAAACCACATCCATCTGATTGTTATCCCAGGCAGACTTGACCTGCTGATAGCGCTGGCGCTGCTCATCCAGCGAGTCCGCCAGTACCTGGCACGATACCCCAACGAGACATAGCACGGCGGCTACATAGCGCCAATACCCTATTTTGAACATACTGCCCTGACCTCACTCGCTATCGTTTCTGCCATTGCGCCGAACGCTGTCGCCAATACCACCGAGCATCAATACCACGCCAACAACGACCGCATGGCATTGACTGATTGGCTTTTTTTCAAACCAAATCAGTGTGGCATATCATACTGCCTGGTAACAATACGCCGAAAGCGCCCTAAAACAGAGTGAAATTCACAGCGTTTCCCCTTTATTTCCAAGGAAATTCGCAATTTCGGCTGATACCCGCATCAACTATGCCACCAAGGATGGAAGCAGCTTCTCAGAGTCAACAACACCGTGACAGGATGGCTGGGATCATGAGGCGAAAACAGATAAACTCCGTCGACAATAAATTTCCTTTTGCTGGCGGAGCATCACTGCTCTTCCGGTATCATGCCCCTACAGGCGCCATGCTTTTAATGGCATAACGCTAAACTGGACAGAAAAGAGGCTCAGAGCAACGTGGCTCAATACGTTTACACCATGCATCGCGTCGGAAAAGTCGTTCCGCCGAAGCGCCATATCCTGAAAAATATCTCCCTTAGTTTCTTCCCCGGCGCCAAAATCGGCGTGCTGGGTCTGAACGGGGCGGGTAAATCTACTCTGCTGCGCATCATGGCAGGGATCGATAAAGACATCGAAGGCGAGGCTCGCCCACAACCGGGAATCAAGATCGGCTATCTGCCTCAGGAGCCCCAGTTGAATCTGGAGCACACCGTCCGCGAAGCGATTGAAGAGGCGGTCAGCGAAGTGAAACATGCACTGACCCGTCTGGACGAAGTCTATGCCGCCTATGCGGATCCGGATGCCGACTTCGATAAGCTGGCAAAAGAACAAGGTGAGCTGGAAGCTATTATTCAGGCCCACGACGGCCATAATCTTGATAACCAACTGGAACGGGCCGCCGATGCGCTGCGTCTGCCGCCGTGGGATGCCAAAATCGCTACCCTCTCCGGTGGTGAACGCCGTCGTGTCGCCATCTGCCGCCTGCTGTTGGAAAAGCCCGACATGCTGCTGCTCGACGAACCGACCAACCACCTGGATGCGGAATCCGTCGCCTGGTTGGAGCGCTTCCTGCACGACTACGAAGGCACTGTCGTTGCTATCACCCATGACCGTTACTTCCTTGATAACGTCGCGGGCTGGATTCTGGAACTGGACCGTGGCGAAGGGATTCCATGGGAAGGCAACTATTCTTCCTGGCTGGAGCAGAAAGACCAGCGTCTGGCACAAGAAGCGGCGACTGAAGCTGCCCGACGCAAATCCATCGAAAAAGAACTGGAATGGGTGCGCCAAAATCCAAAAGGTCGTCAGGCCAAAGGCAAAGCCCGTCTGGCTCGCTTCGATGAACTTAACAGCGTGGAATACCAGAAGCGTAACGAAACCAGCGAGCTGTTTATTCCGCCGGGTCCTCGCCTTGGCGACAAAGTGCTGGATGTACAGAATCTCACCAAATCCTATGGTGACCGGGTGCTGATCGACAACCTGTCGTTCTCTATTCCTAAAGGTGCCATCGTCGGGATTATCGGCCCCAACGGCGCCGGTAAATCGACGTTGTTCCGTATGCTATCCGCACAGGAGCAGCCGGACTCCGGTACTATCTCGCTGGGCGAAACCGTTCAACTGGCGTCAGTCGATCAGTTCCGTGACAAAATGGACGGCAGCAAGACCGTATGGGAAGAGGTTTCTGGCGGTCAGGACATCATGCGCATCGGCAATTTCGAGATCCCAAGCCGCGCCTATGTCGGTCGTTTTAACTTCAAAGGCGTCGATCAGGGCAAGCGTATCGGGGAACTCTCCGGTGGCGAGCGTGGCCGCGTACATCTGGCCAAACTGTTGCAAGTTGGCGGCAATATGCTGCTGCTTGACGAACCGACCAACGATCTGGACATCGAAACCCTGCGAGCGCTGGAAAACGCCTTGCTGGAATTCCCCGGCTGCGCCATGGTCATTTCCCATGACCGCTGGTTCCTGGACCGTATCGCCACCCATATCATCGACTATCAGGATGAAGGTAAGGTGGAATTCTTTGAAGGCAACTTCACAGAATACGAAGAGTACAAAAAACGCACACTGGGTGCAGAAGCGCTGGAACCGCATCGCATCAAGTATAAAAAAATGGCGTGACACCGTGCCACCCCATTTCTGTCGCGGTGTTTTTGCCGGGACAGACAAAAAAGCCCACAGTCTGGTGGGCTTTTTCATAGAACATATAGGACATCCTGTTGTGTGACTGATTCAACCACACATAGCAGTACTCAGAATGTCTCCCAATTCTGGTCGTTACGGCTCCCTTTGGCCGCACCTATAACCGCCACTGCGGGAATTGCCTGTAAAGTTGGCCGGGACGGCAACGACGTACGAACCGGTTGATTGTTCCTGCCATGACTTATCCTGAACACCGCTACCGCCTGGGTCAAACGTTCCGCTTGCGATTCCAGTGAGGAAGCCGCGGCTGAGGCCTCCTGAACCAGCGCTGAGTTCTGCTGGGTCGTACCTTCCATTTCCAGCACAGCCTGATTCACCTGACCAATTCCCCGACTTTGCTCATCAGATGCGGAGGCAATCTCACCCATAATATCCGTCACACTGACTACCGCCTTCACAATCTCTTCCATGGTCTCGCCAGCTTTTGCCACCAGTTCCGAACCGGTATCCACCAGTCTGCCTGATTCACCAATCAATGATTCAATTTCCTTTGCTGCCTGCGCACTACGTTGCGCCAGACTGCGCACTTCTCCGGCGACCACCGCAAAGCCACGGCCTTGCTCGCCAGCACGCGCTGCCTCTACAGCAGCATTCAGTGCCAGGATATTCGTCTGGAAAGCGATACCATTGATAACACTGGTAATTTCAGAGATTCTTTTCGAACTGGAAGAAATATCGCCCATGGTTTTCACGACATCCTGAACAATATTGCCCCCTTGCTCCGCCTTGCTGGATGCATTACGCGCCAGTTGACTGGCATGATTAGCGTTATCCGAGTTCTGCTTAACCGTGGAAGTCAATTCCTCCATGCTGGCTGCCGTCTGTTCCAGTGCCGCCGCCTGCTGCTCAGTGCGGGAAGAAAGATCAATATTACCGGCACTGATTTCAGAAGCGCCCTGATAAATAGAGTCGGCCCCTTCACGGACGATAGTCACCGTATTCGTCAGCGATTCCTGCATATGCTGCAGGTTTTGCCCCAAAACACCAATTTCGTTGCGTCCAAGATTTTCAGCAGGTTGTGTCAGATCACCCTGCGCAATTTTCTGGATACGAGCAATCAGCACATTAACGGGCACCAGAATCGCCCGACGGATGACCAGATAAGTCAGCCCCGCCAGCAGAATTGCCAGAATGAACGAGACCGCCATCAGGATATTGCCCAGACGAGCATTAGCATCAGCCAGCGCATTAATACTGTTTGCATGTTCCGTCAGGTATTTCACTTCCTTGCGCACCAGAACAGCATAATTAGTATCTAACCGGCGCGCCAGCGTCGTTTCCAGCTCAATGGTGCTTTCGAACTGACCGTTACGCACCAAATCCACCATCGGTATCATTACCTTGTCCCGATAAGCGATATAGTTAGCAGTCAACTCAGCATCCAGATCCCTCTCTACGCTCGACTTGTCGGTACGGGCCATATACTCATCAAAACGCTTCTGTGAACTTTTGATGCGCTCCGCCCCCTCAGTAAAAGTCTGATTGTAGGCTTCAGTATCACCGATGCGCGACGCCGCTACGGCTTGTACCAGTAACTGACGGGAAACACGGAACTGATCCATGCTGCTGCTAATCCCGGCGCGAATATCAGAAATCAGGTTAGCCCGATCAAGAGATGAATTACTCTGCTTGAGAAAATAACTGGCAGTACCAATTGAGAGGGCAAAGAGCAGCAGAATAATAGTTAACAGCGTGATAAACAGTGTCACAAGACGAACGTTATTTATAGAAGAGACATTTCCTTTTTGTTCTGCCATTCCGATTTCTCACTTTCACTACAAGATGCCGATCACTCCCACTATATCACTAGCAGAAGCACGTAAGCTTTATGCTATTCATTATTTCCCGGCGACCAAAACCTACTGCCACATAACTATCAGATAAGGCAACAAACATCGCCTCAGAAAAATTAAAACATTATTTTAATTAAATTGCATTATTATTTCTTTTAGAAAGAAAAACCGTGATGACGGTAGCACGCTGTGCTAATAAATAACCAACCGAAATGCTCAGGTTGCTTTTTCTTGCTGAGTTATCCCGCCATCTGTCCGGAATAGCATCCCCTTTCAGTCAGAAGGCACAGATTTTAGCCCGGTATTATATCCTGGCTCATAACATAACGAGGTTACGCCTAAGGTGCAGAATAGTCGCACGATGCGGTAAAACTCAGAGCAAAATCAATAAAACAGTTGAGAGCGGGAGAGTTCAATCTGCGGCCTGGATAAATCAAATAGAGATCGTTGGTATCTGCCTGCCATTCAGGCAAAAGGCAAGCCAGCTCACCGCTATCTATCTGCTCGCGGCACAAAAATGCCGGTAACAACGTAATACCGCCGCCAGCCAGTGCACAAGCGCGAGCATACAGCAAATTATCGGTGATGTGCGATTGAGGCAACCGCCAGAGAAAATACTCCGCTTCACGGTGAAACCCCCATTCTGGCCAGGCTTTGTGCGCGATACACCGGTGCGACTGCAGTTGACGCGGATGTGTAATCGGCGAAAATCCCGCCAGATAGGCAACCGAAGCGACCAGATAGTGCGACACTCGACCCAGAGGACGGCCAATCAGGGAAGAATCCTGTGGTTTACCGGTGCGCAACGCAACATCAAACCCCTCTTCCACCAGGTCGATGACCCGATCAGCAATAACAATATCCAGCGAAACCACCGGAAAGCGTGACTGAAACTCCGCTATCAGACGCGCCAACAGAGTAGCGCCCAATCCGGCAGGGCTGGTTATCCGCAGGCGTCCGCTGGGGTTATCGCGCAAATGCTGCATTGCCATCTCGGCGCGTTCACTGGCCTGTCGCATCTCCCGGCAATGCACCAGATAGCGTTCGCCAGCAAAGGTTAGATTGAGCTTGCGGGTAGTACGGTTGAACAGCCGCAACCCCAGCGATTGCTCCAGTTGGCTGACTCGTAGACTGAGACTCGACTTGGCCATACCCGCCTGTCTGGCCGCTTCGGTGAAACTGCCGCATTCCGCCACTAATGCGAATAGCGCCATATCCTGTAATTGCTTGAACATGATTGTTCTTCTCAGCCGAACACGTCGTTAGTAATTGTCCATCTTATCAGCACTATCGACAGGGTCTACACTGTTATCCAGTCCAACACGTAACGATGGGAACATTGATCATGACAGTAAAAGCAATCGCCGTTGATCCCAGGCAACCTGAGAACTTTGTAGAAATCACCGCTGAATTACCGCATCCCGGTGAACATGACCTGCTGGTAGCCGTAAAAGCGGTATCGGTTAATCCGGTAGATACCAAGGTACACGCGGGACTACGCCGGGACGGCCTGCAACATCCACGTATTCTTGGATGGGATGCCAGTGGAATAGTAATAAAAACCGGTTCGGCGGTGAGTGGTTTCAAAGCAGGCGACGAAGTCTGGTATGCCGGCGATATCACACGCTCCGGCAGCAACAGCTCGCACCAACTGGTTGATGCACGTATCGCCGCGCATAAACCCACTTCACTCAACTGGGCTGAAGCTGCCGCCCTGCCCCTGACAGCCCTGACCGCCTGGGAAGGATTATTCGAGCATCTGAATATTCAGGACGCAGCTAAAGGCAAAACGCTGTTGATTATCGGCGGTGCGGGCGGCGTCGGCTCGCTGGCTATTTCGCTGGCGGCACAGCGCAGTGAGGTGACGGTCATCGCTACCGCTTCACGTCCCGATTCCGCACAATGGTGCCGTGACCGCGGTGCGCATCTGGTGGTGGATTATCGCCATCTGGTGGATGAATTGAAAAAACAGGGGATCGAGCAGGTTGATTATATTTTCTGCCTGAATGATACCGACGGCCATTGGGATGCCATCAGCCGGTTAATCGCCCCAATGGGACATATCTGCACCATCGTGGAAAATACGCGTCCGCTGGATCAGAACGCGTTGAAATTGAAAAGTGCTGCACTGCACTGGGAATTTATGTTCACTCGCAGCATGTTTGCCACGCCAGACATGGCTCGTCAGGGAGAGATTCTGCGTGAGGTAGCGCAACGGGTCGATAACGGCACATTGCAGGGTACACTCAGCCAGACCTTTAGCGGGCTCACCACCGAGACGCTAAAGCAGGCGCACGAAGCCGTATTGGCTGGGCATATGCGTGGTAAAGCCGTTATTACTCTCTAAAGACTGCAGTAAAAAAGCCAGCCTGTCAGGGCTGGCTTCCTCATAAGACCGAATTATCGGTCATCACTCACTGACTATCCCCACCACTTAGTACAGCAGGCGCGCACGAATGGTGCCAGGGATGGATTTCATCAGTTGCAGCGCGGTGTCGGCACCATCGGTTTCCACATCAATAACCACATAACCGATTGTCGGGCTAGTCTGCAGGTACTGAGCCGCAATGTTGATTCCCTGCTCGGCAAAGATGTTGTTAATTTGCGTCATGATACCGGGACGGTTTTCATGGATGTGTAGCAAACGGCTGGCGCGATCACTGTGCGTCGGCAGCGAGACTTCCGGGAAGTTGACAGCGGACAAGGTGGAGCCGTTATCGGAATATTTCACCAGTTTCCCGGCAACTTCTCCGCCAATATTCTCCTGCGCCTCCTCAGTGGAACCGCCAATATGCGGCGTCAGGATAACGTTATCGAACTCACACAACGGCGACTGGAATGGATCACTATTGGTCGCTGGCTCCTGTGGGAACACATCGATAGCCGCACCGGAAAGATGCTTGCTGGCAAGCGCGTTGCTCAGCGCTGGAATATCGACAACAGTGCCGCGTGATGCGTTGATCAGGATCGAACCCGGCTTCATCTGCGCCAATTCAGCGGCACCGATCATATTCTGGGTACTGTCGGTTTCCGGCACATGCAGGCTGACCACGTCACTCATGTTCAACAGTTCAGACAGCTCACGCACCTGTTGGGCATTACCCAACGGCAGTTTGCTTTCGATATCATAGAAATAGACGTGCATTCCCAGGCTTTCGGCCAGAATACCCAGTTGAGTACCGATGTGACCGTAACCAATGATGCCCAGTTTCTTGCCGCGTGCTTCAAAACAGCCAACGGCCTGTTTGTGCCAGATACCACGGTGAGCTTTAGCGTTGGCGCTCGGAATACCGCGCAGCAGCAACAGCAATTCACCGATCACCAGTTCGGCCACAGAACGGGTATTGGAAAAAGGTGCGTTGAAGACTGGAATACCACGCTTGGTGGCCGCAGGCAGCTCAACCTGGTTGGTACCGATGCAAAAACAACCAACGGCTACCAGTTTTTCAGCCGCAGCGAAAATCTCTTCCGTCAGATGCGTACGTGATCGAATCCCCACAAAGTGCGCATCACGAATCGATGCTTTCAGCGCTTCCGGGTCAAGCGCCCCCTTATGGTATTCAATATTGGTGTAACCTGCAGCGCGCAGATCCTCCAGCGCATTAGGGTGTACCCCCTCCAACAGCAGAAACTTAATCTTGTCTTTTTCCAGTGATACCTTTGCCATTTCCCGACCTTATTTTCAGACTTCAGCCATAGCGGTTTGCGAACCGATTCCTGCAAACATAACAAAAAATACGCAAGCGGCAATACAAACGATTGCCTATCCGTACTTCCATCGCCCCTCTGTCCGACCTTTTCATGGTAAAAAATACTGCCAACCACCAAACGGGCCACACAGGGATGATGCGAAATAAGAAAAGCTGATATTAAGTACCAAAAATGAGACGTTAGAGAAAGTCGGATTTTTTAGATAAAAAAATCCGGCCACTGCTGGCATGACCGGATCACTGCAAGAAACAACAATACGTTAATTCAGGAATGGCTTATTTCAGACGTACGGTCTTCACGCCGTCCGCAGTACCTACCAGTGCGACGTCCGCACCACGATTAGCGAACAAGCCTACGGTAACCACACCAGCCAGACTATTGATACGGTTCTCCATCGCCACCGCATCCGACAAATTCATATTGTGTACATCCAGAATAATGTTGCCGTTATCGGTGATCACACCGTCGCGGTATACCGGCTGGCCGCCCATTTTGACTAGCTCACGAGCAACATAGGCACGCGCCATCGGAATCACTTCCACCGGCAGCGGAAAGCGCCCCAGCACATCCACTTGCTTGGTCGCATCAACAATACATACGAACTGACGGGCGATCGCCGCCACGATTTTTTCGCGGGTCAATGCGGCGCCACCCCCTTTGATCATCTGCATGTGTGGATTGATTTCATCCGCACCATCAACGTAAACATCGAGTGCCTCCACGTCATTGCAGTCAAAGACCGGGATCCCCAGGCTTTTAAGTTTGGCGGTGGAAGCATCCGAGCTGGAAACCGCGCCTTCGATCTGGTGTTTGATAGAACCCAGCGCGTCAATAAAGTGGGCGGCGGTGGAACCGGTTCCCACCCCAACAATAGTACCGGGGCGAACATAATCGAGCGCTGCCCAGCCAACGGCTTTTTTCAGTTCATCCTGCGTCATGATGTGCTTGTGCCTGTAGCTACGAAAACGTGTGCGTATTATAGGGCATGACATGCTCAAAAGGAGGGATTTGTCCGTCGGGCATGGCAATATTTCCGTCTCGTTGCAGCAGACCTGGCGATTTTTTTCGGCGATACCTCACAAAAATGTGGCATATTGCCGAATATAGTTTTTACGCAAAGGAATCTTCACCTTTATGAAACGCCCGGACTACCGCACGCTTCAGGCGCTGGACGCCGTAATTCGAGAGCGTGGCTTTGAGCGCGCCGCACAAAAACTCTGTATTACGCAGTCCGCCGTATCACAGCGCATCAAACAGCTGGAGAACCTGTTCGGCCAGCCGTTGCTGGTGAGAACGATTCCGCCGCGTCCGACGGAACAAGGGCAGAAGTTGTTAGCGCTGCTGCATCAGGTGGAATTGCTGGAAGAAGAGTGGCTGGGCAACGAAAACAGCAACGAAACGCCGCTGCTGCTGTCTTTGGCGGTCAACGCCGATAGTCTGGCAACCTGGTTATTACCCGCGCTGCAACCGGTGCTGGTGGATTCACCGATAAGACTAAATTTGCAGGTGGAAGACGAAACCCGTACTCAGGAACGCCTGCGCCGGGGTGAAGTGGTGGGAGCCGTGAGTATTCAGCCGCAGCCGCTGCCCAGCTGTCTGGTGGATAAGCTGGGTGCGCTGGATTATCTGTTCGTGGCCTCGCCGGGATTCGCCAACCGCTACTTCCCGAACGGCGTAACCCGCTCTGCGCTCCTGCGCGCACCGGTAGTCGCGTTCGATCATTTGGATGACATGCATCAGGCATTTTTGCAGCAGAACTTCGACCTGTCGCCCGGTAGCGTACCCTGCCACATCGTTAACTCATCCGAGGCCTTCGTACAGCTCGCTCGTCAGGGCACCACCTGCTGTATGATCCCGCATTTACAGATCGAGAGAGAACTGGCGAACGGCGAGCTGATCGACCTGACGCCGGGCCTGTTCCAGCGCCGTATGCTTTACTGGCATCGCTTCGCACCGGAGAGCCGGATGATGCGGCGGGTCACCGATGCCCTGCTCACACACGGACATCAGGTGTTGCGCCAATCCTGACCCAACTATCAATCCTGACCCAAAAATCAGCTTTTAAAACTCATCGTCCAAAACAGCGCTGCGCCCGGTTCAGGGCGCACGTTGCAACTCAAACACCACATCCACCTGATCGTCAAAGTGAATGGTCTGCTGCTCGTAAGTCTGCGAAACGTCACTCTGCGCCACCATATTGGTAGCCTTGAACAAGCGGGCGACCGGCACCGGTTGGTAGTTGGCAACGTGATAGCGGATGCTGTAGACCGGTCCCAGCGCGGCACTAAACCCGGTTGCCAGCGACTGCGCCTGTAATATCGCCTGCGCTATCGCTTTTTTGCGCGCCTGTTCACGATAAGCATCCGGGTTAGACACCCCCAGCTCCACCGCCCTAACCTCGTTAAGACCAGACTTGAGCGCACCATCCAGCAATTCATTGAGCTTATCTAACTGGCGCAACGTCACTTCCACCTGACGCACCGCCCGATAGCCTTTCAGTACCGAGCCGCCGTTTTTCAGATAATCGTACTCCGGCTGCGTACGCAGGTTGGCCGCGTTGATATCTTTCTTGTCGATACCGTGTTTATCCAGAAAAGCAAAATATTGTGCAACCCGTTCATCCACCTGCTTTTTGGCGTCGGACACATCCCTGGATGACGCGCTGACTTCTATCGCCAGCCGGGCAATATCCGGCGTTGCATCAACACTGGCAGTACCGGAGGTCACAATGTGCGGTCCGTTGGGTAATTCATTGCCGGCCTGAACCGCCATCGACGACAGGCCAAGCAGCGTGGTCAATACCAACACGTTCAGCTTCACAGTATCTCCCTGGCGAGTGAGTGAATAAGTGCAAAAGCCTACTCCAGGCAGGCCGTATTCAATATAGGCGAATGTCTGAATAGGTGAATGTCTGAATAGGTGAATGTCTGAATAGGTGAATGTCTGAATAAGTCGGTGAATACCTGAATACCGGTTACGGATAACATAACCGGATGGAATCCGAGCGTTTACGCCGGCGGCGTAAACCCCAGTTCGAGAGAGATATTCCGTGCTGTTTTCCGCAACGGCGCAACCAGCGCATCAATACCAATCTGTTGCAAACGCGCCATCGACAGGGAAATGGAAACGGCATACGCCACCCGATGCTGAATATCAAACACCGGCGCAGAAATGCAGGAAACGCCCAGTTCATTCTCTTCCCTGTCCATCGCTAACCCCTGGCGACGAATCTCCGCTAGTTCCCGTTCCATGGCAGGCAACGCAATGATGGTATTGTCGGTCAGAGGGAAAATACTGTGCTGATGGTTACGCCAGTATTCAGCCGGGTAGTCATCTGCACCATAGGCCATGAAAATCTTCCCCATTGCCGAACTATGCAAAGGCATATGCTGGCCAATATAGGCACGGGTGCGCATCATGCCGGTAGTGGGTTCAAGTTTGTAAATCAGAATCGCGTGGTCATCTTCACGCGTTGAGAAATTGACGGTTTCACCTACTATCAGGTTTAGCTCTTCAAGATGCGGCGCCGCTACGTGCAACACATTCAGCGACGAGAGCACCTTATGGCCGATAGCGATGAACCTGGTGGTCTGCCGATAGCTGCCCGGCTGGCTGGCAGGCGCTACGTAGCCGCATCCAGCCAACCCCTGCAACAAGCGGTGAACAGTGCTTTTATTCATGCCGGACAACTCGGCAATCCGCGCCAGTGGGCACCCATTGGGATAATCACTGAGAATTTCGATCAACTGCAAACCACGAAACAAACTTTGGCTGCCCAGCGGCTTATCCGCTTTTCCCTCTTCCTCAACGCTGTGTTCATTTATCACGTCTGGCCGCCTCTCATTACGCCCGTCAGGACATCAACCTGACGATACGAGAACCATCATGAAACTGCATGTTGTGCGATGCAATAGCGGCAATGACCTTCGTGCCGCCACTGACCGCCACCAACGTAAAAAACCTGCTATTACCGGGTAAATGCCTTTACCGCGTAGCTGCCTCGCCAGAACCGGCTTGCGCAGGCAACGAAGCATAATGCAGGTGCACGTCCATCTGGGGATAAGGAATACCGATGCGGTGTTCATCCAGAGCGCGTTTGAAGTTTTCCAGCAGATCCCAGTACACCGATGCCGCATCACTGTTGTCAGTCCATACCCGAACCACAAAATTAAGCGAAGATGACCCCATCTCATTAAGCCGAACAGTGACGCCTTTATCTCGCAGAATGCGATTATCTGCGGCTACGATATCTCCCAGCACTTTTTTCACCACATCAATATCGGCGTCATACGCCACACCAACAATAATTTCGGTACGACGATGTGGTTCACGGGAACTGTTGATAATATTGCCGGCGATAATTTTACCATTTGGTACCACGATGACTTTGCCGTCAGCAGTCAGCAGCGTGGTGGAAAAAATCTGCACCTGCGTGACAGTTCCGGCAATCCCGCCCAAATCTACCGCTTCTCCGATGCGAAAGGGCCGAAACACCACCAGCAGCAACCCAGCGGCAAAATTCGACAGCGAGCCTTGCAGAGCCAAACCGACCGCCAGACCGGCCGCACCCAATACCGCGATGACCGATGCGGTTTGCACGCCCACCCGGCTTAACGCAGCGATCAGCGCAAACGCGACAATGCCGTAACGCACCAACGCAGACAGAAAATCCGCCACCGTGACGTCAATACCACGGGCGACCATCAGCCGATTTAACATGTTCGACATAATGCGGGCGACCAGCATCCCGACACTCAGAATCACCAGCGAGGCAACGACATTCACCGCGTACTGCAACAAGATATGCTGATTGTTAACCAGCCAGCTCTGCAATTGCCCCATGCTTTCAGCTACGTTGAGTTCTTCCATCTGTTCGCTCCTGTTAACATGATTAGCGTTACCTGTGCGCAGATAAAATGAAGGCTCCCGCAGGAGCCTTAGTCAAACTATCTGTCGAATAATGACAGCCAGTCCGATAATTACAGTACATCGACTGCGTTCAGTTCTTTAAACGCTTGTTCCAGACGAGTCACCATGCTCGCCTGACCAGCACGCAGCCAGACACGCGGGTCATAGTATTTCTTGTTCGGCTTGTCGTCGCCTTCCGGGTTGCCCAGCTGACCCTGCAGATAACCTTCGTTTTTCTTATAATAGTTCAGGATGCCTTCCCAGGTAGCCCACTGGGTGTCGGTGTCGATATTCATCTTCACCACACCGTAGCTAACTGCTTCGGCGATTTCTTCCGCAGAAGAACCGGAACCGCCGTGAAATACGAAATCCAGGCTGTTGTGCGGCAGATTGAACTTCTTAGATACATATTCCTGAGAGTTGCGCAGGATTTTCGGCGTCAGTTGCACGTTACCCGGCTTGTACACACCGTGTACGTTGCCGAAGGATGCGGCGATAGTGAAGCGAGGGCTGATGGCGTTCAGTTTTTCGTAGGCGTAAGCTACGTCTTCCGGCTGGGTATACAGCGCGGAGTTGTCCAGATGGCTATTGTCCACGCCGTCTTCTTCACCGCCGGTGCAACCCAGTTCGATTTCAAGCGTCATATCCAGTTTGGCCATACGCGCCAGATACTTGCTGCAAATTTCGATGTTTTCTTCCAGCGACTCTTCAGACAGGTCAATCATGTGGGAAGAGAACAGCGGTTTACCGGTAGCGGCATAGTGCTTCTCACCGGCGTCCAGCAGACCGTCCAGCCACGGCAACAGTTTCTTCGCGCAATGGTCGGTGTGCAGAATCACTGGCACGCCATAGTGTGCAGCCATCTGATGTACATGGTGAGCGCCAGAAATCGCACCCAGAATTGCCGCTTGCTGACCTTCAGCTTTCAGGCCCTTACCCGCGATAAACGCCGCACCACCGTTAGAGAACTGAACGATTACCGGCGCGCGAACTTTAGCTGCCGCTTCCAGAACGCCGTTAATGGAGTCAGTACCGACGCAGTTAACCGCTGGCAGTGCAAAGTTATTTTCTTTGGCAATTGCGAATACTTTCTGAACATCATCACCCGTGATGACACCAGGTTTTACGAAATCAAAGATTTTAGACATGTCACGCGTCCTGTTTCGTTGGCCGTGGAAGGTTTGAGATTTGTCTGTTACTCATTTATTACCGGCAATACAGTGATTACCGGCATTACTACGATTCATTGCTGCGGTTACCCGACCTAAACCGGGAACCAGGAAGCGGGAGGCGCTCCCGCTTCGGATAACGGATTAAAAACCGCTTACTGACGAGCGCGCTCTTCCAGCATTACCACCGCCGGCAGTTTTTTGCCTTCCACAAACTCCAGGAACGCGCCGCCGCCAGTAGAAATATAGGAGATCTTGTCGGCAATGCCGAACAGATCGATAGCTGCCAGTGTGTCGCCGCCGCCGGCAATAGAGAACGCGTCGCTGTTGGCAATGGCATTCGCCACGATTTCCGTACCTTTGCGGAAATTCGGGAACTCGAATACACCAACCGGGCCGTTCCACAGAATAGTCTTGGCGTTTTTCAGAATCTCAGCCAGACGATCAGCAGACACATCGCCCAGATCCAGAATTTGTTCATCATCTTTAATGGCGGTAACGGATTTCAATGTTGCAGTGGCAGTTTCGGAGAATTCTGTAGCAACACGCACATCGCTCGGCACCGGAATATCGCAGGTTTCCAGCAGTTTTTTCGCTTCCGGAATCAGTTCCGCTTCGTACAGCGATTTGCCGACGTTATGCCCCTGAGCCGCAACAAAGGTATTAGCGATACCGCCGCCGACAATCAACTGGTCAGCAATTTTGGACAGCGAGTCCAGCACGGTCAGCTTGGTAGAGACTTTGGAGCCACCGACGATAGCCACCATCGGACGAGCCGGGTTGCTCAGTGCTTTGCCCAGGGCTTCCAGTTCATCAGACAACAACGGGCCAGCACAGGCAATCGGCGCGAACTTGCCCACACCGTGGGTCGAAGCCTGAGCACGGTGCGCGGTGCCGAATGCATCCATCACGAACACATCGCACAGTGCAGCATATTTTTTGGACAGGACTTCGTCGTCTTTCTTCTCACCCTTGTTGAAGCGAACGTTTTCCAACACCACCAGTTCGCCTTCTGCTACGTCAACGCCATCCAGATAATCTTTCGCCAGACGCACTGGTGAAGACAGGTGATCTTTCAGGTAGTTCACTACCGGCAGCAAGGAGAATTCTTCGTTGTACTCGCCTTCGGTCGGACGACCCAGGTGGGATGTCACCATCACGCGGGCACCCTGCTTCAGGGCGATTTCAATGGTCGGCAGAGAAGCGCGGATGCGGGCGTCAGACGTCACTTTGCCATCTTTAACCGGCACATTCAGATCCGCACGGATCAGCACGCGTTTGCCAGCCAGATCCAGATCGGTCATCTTAATTACAGCCATGGTGAATCCTCTTGTTGATTCTGTTTAAAGTTGCTTGAGTGAGGCGCCGGTCTCCCGGCACCGCCTATCAGAAACCGCAGGCCGCCATCGCTCGTGTTGTATCCAACATCCGGTTGGCAAAGCCCCATTCGTTATCACACCAGACCAACGTCTTGATCAGATGCCCTCCGCTGACCCGGGTTTGTGTCCCATCCACTATCGCACTATGCGGGTCGTGATTGAAATCCACGGAAACCAACGGCAAATCGGTATAGTCAACTATACCACGAAATGTATTCTGCGCTGATTGGCGAAACAGCGTATTGATTTCACTTACATTTACTGCATTTTGCACACTGACGCTAAGATCAATGGCCGTTACATTGATGGTTGGTACCCGCACCGAAATCGCCTCAAAACGGTCTTCGAATTTCGGAAAGAAGCGGGTAATGCCCACCGCCAGTTTGGTATCCACCGGGATTATCGACTGACTGGCTGCGCGCGTGCGTCGCAGATCGTGATGATAAGCATCAATCACCGGCTGGTCGTTCATCGATGCATGGATCGTCGTCACGGTGCCGCTCTCAATGCCGTAGGCATCGTCCAGCAGCTTGATAATCGGAATAATACAGTTGGTGGTGCAGGAGGCGTTGGATACCAAACGGTGAACCCGTTGCAGATCCTGATGATTCACACCGTACACAATGGTGGCGTCAAGATCCGGCGCGCCGGGGTGGGAGAACAGTACTTTTTTCGCTCCCGCCGCCAAATGGGCTTCACCATCGGCGCGACTGCCGTACACACCGCTGCAATCCAGCACGATATCAACCCCAAGCTCTCCCCACGGGAGTGCGCGGAGATCCGGTTCATGCAACAAGCGGATAGTGTCATCCCCTACCGACAAACGATCGCATTCCTGACGCACATCCCATGAAAAACGACCATGACTACTATCATACTTGAGCAGATGAGCAATCCCTTCGGCGTTGGCCAACTCATTAATCGCCACCACCGTAATTTCGGCTCGCCGACCGGACTCATACAACGCGCGCAATACGCTACGACCTATGCGACCAAAGCCATTTATCGCAATACGGATTGTCATGAAATTCCCTGTGTAGAGTGATAACAGCACTGCGCATCATAGAATAATCAGTACGTCGTCAGGAATAAACCGCTTGTTATACGCGGTGTGTTGCACCGCCACTCTGGCTTGAGCTTGATGACTAAACGCCGTCACACCAACAACTGAAACGCTTCAGCTAGCATAAACGAATTGCCAGGCAAAAGAAATATGGCGGCAGGGTGGATGCCAGAAGAGTGATCCGCGTCAAATAATTACCGCACAGTTTGTTCAACCCATGTGTTAACCCCAAACTAGCGGGATCAAAAAAGGCCGGGAGACAATCCCAGCCTTACAAACATAGCTAACAGCGTGCTCTGCTTATTTCAGCAGCGCTTTTGCCTTCGCCACCACGTTGTCGGTTGTGAAGCCAAATACCTCGAACAGTTTTTCCGCCGGTGCAGATTCGCCGAAGCTTTCCATACCCACAATCGCGCCATTCAGGCCAACATACTTGTACCAGTAGTCAGCAATCCCGGCTTCGATAGCCACGCGGGCAGTGACAGCAGACGGCAACACCGCTTCACGATAGGCTGCATCCTGTTTGTTGAATACATCCGTAGACGGCATGGACACCACGCGCGCTTTGACGCCCTCATCGGTCAGCCTCTGCCAGGCAGCAACTGCCAGTTCGACTTCGGAACCGGTAGCGATAAAAATCAGCTGCGGCTGGCCGCCACAGTCCTTCAGCACATAAGCGCCTTTGGCGACATCGGCCAGCTGCTGAGCCGTGCGCTCCTGCTGCGCCAGATTCTGACGAGACAGAATCAGCGCAGTCGGGCCGTCTTTACGTTCAATAGCGTATTTCCAGGCTACCGCGGTTTCTACCTGATCCGCCGGACGCCAGGTGCTCATGTTCGGCGTGACGCGCAGGCTGGCCAGTTGTTCTACCGGCTGATGAGTCGGGCCATCTTCGCCCAGACCGATGGAGTCATGGGTGTAGACATAGATGCTGCGCACTTTCATCAACGCCGCCATACGCACCGCGTTACGGGCATATTCGACAAACATCAGGAAGGTGGCGGTGTATGGTACGAAGCCGCCATGCAGCGAGATACCGTTGGCGATGGCAGTCATGCCGAATTCGCGCACCCCGTAGTGGATGTAGTTGCCAGCCGGGTCTTCATTCAGCGCTTTGGAGCCAGACCAAATGGTCAGGTTACTTGGCGCCAGGTCGGCAGAACCGCCCAGGAATTCCGGCAGCAGCTTGCCATAGGCTTCCAGCGCATTCTGCGAGGCTTTACGGCTGGCGATCTTGGCCGGATTAGCCTGCAACTGTTCGATAACCTTAGCCGACTCTGCCTGCCAATTCGCCGGCAGCTCGCCGCTCACGCGACGGGTGAATTCGCCAGCCAGTTCAGGATAAGCGCTGGCGTAAGCATTAAATGCCTGCTGCCAGGCCGCTTCTTTACTCTGACCAGTCTGGCGGGCATCCCAGGCGGCATAGATATCAGCCGGGATGTCGAATGGACCATATTTCCAGCCCAACTGTTCGCGGGTGGCAGCCACTTCAGCATCGCCCAGCGGTGCGCCGTGGGAATCATGGGTACCGGCTTTGTTCGGCGAACCGAAACCGATCACGGTTTTGCACAGCAGCAGCGACGGTTTGTCGGTGACGCTCTGCGCTTCTTTGATGGCGCGCTGGATGGCATCAGCATCATGACCATCAATGCCACGAATCACGTGCCAGCCGTAGGACTCAAAACGGGCAGCGGTGTCATCAGTAAACCAGCCTTCAATGTGACCGTCGATAGAGATGCCGTTATCATCGTAGAACGCGATCAGTTTACCCAGTTTCAGGGTACCCGCCAGTGAACAGACCTCATGTGAGATCCCTTCCATCATGCAACCATCACCCAGGAATACGTAAGTGTGGTGGTCAACGATGTTGTGCCCCGGACGGTTAAATTGCGCCGCCAGCGTACGTTCAGCAATCGCCATACCCACCGCGTTGGCGATCCCCTGGCCCAGCGGACCAGTGGTCGTTTCTACGCCCGGCGTATAGCCCACTTCCGGGTGACCCGGCGTTTTGGAATGCAACTGACGGAAATTTTTCAGTTCTTCAATCGGCAAATCATAACCAGTCAGGTGCAGCAGGCTGTAAATCAGCATGGATGCATGACCGTTGGACAGCACAAAACGGTCGCGGTTGGCCCAGTTCGGGTTAGCCGGGTTGTGATTCAGATGGTCACGCCACAACACTTCAGCGATATCCGCCATACCCATCGGTGCGCCAGGGTGACCAGATTTGGCCTTCTGCACGCCATCCATACTCAACGCACGGATAGCATTGGCAAGTTCTTTACGAGAGGACATGCTTTACTCCAGATCGGATTGAATAGTTGCCTGCCGAACATAAAACATATTAATCAATGCGTTAGCTCAAAAAGGCAAAGAAAAGATGTTTACAAATGTACATGAAAACCCAGCCGATTGCACATGGAACAGCAAGCGGAAAAGACGTACTAACCTGCTAACATGCAGGCCGGATAGCAGGCTTTTTTCTTCATCAGGACGGTTTTATCTGCCCCAGCTCACACGATGTAGCAGCTTTACCTGTTTACAGCCGCCATTTTCCACCACAACGAAAAGGGAAATTGGTGATTCACGCCAGGCATCGCCTCACTCCGTCAATATACTCGTCTACAGGCAGCCATAATGTAAAAGGGCACCCCGCAGGATGCCCCTCTAACATCATTGATTGCCGCAAATCATCGCTGATTCACCAGTCATCGCTGATTAATGCGCGGCAGCCTCATGCCCGTGCAGACGGTGACGCGTCACCAGCCCCAGCAGGAAGCACATAACGAACACCACAAAGTACAGGCCGTTGGCGGTCACCAGTGCGGCATGTACGCCAAAGTGCTGCACAATAGGCCCGGTGACGATAAAGGTCAGCATGGTCCCAACCGTTCCGCAGGTCAGAATGAAATTCACCAGTTTCGGCGACGGCACTTTGGTCTGCTGGGAACCCAGGGTAATCAACGTAGTGTAGATAGCGCTGGAAATAAAACCCAGGCCGAAGATAAAGTATTTCAGTAGTTGGGGCTGATCGCTGCTCACGAACAGGTACATTGCTCCTGTCGCCAGAATAGCCAGTACCGTAACAACACGCTGCAAATCAAAGAATTTGAGCACAACACTAAACACCCACATACCAATCATATATGAGGTCCAGAAGCTGCTGACCAGCCCGCCAGCATCGCCGATGCTCATGCCAAAAGATTTGGTCACATACTCCGGCACCCACTGAATAAACGCCAGTTGCCCCAGGATATAGCACAAGGCGGCTATCGACAGAAATACCACGCCCATGCCCCATTTTTCCGCCTCGACAGGCGCGTTCTGGTCGCTGGTTTTATCCGTGCCGATGGCAGGAAAGTCAGACAACAGCGTTAACACCAGAATCGCCACATACAGCAACCCAATGCAGGCATAAATCCAGTACCAGCCAAAATGGCGAGACAATAACGCCGCCGCCACAATCGGGAAAATCATGCCGGCCATACTGAAAAACGAATCGGTAAACAGCAGGCGGGCGCCGCGCTGACGGCCAGAATAGAGTTGTGTAATCAGGAACGTGCCGATCGACATAGTGATGCCGCTGACCACGCCCAACGTAAACATGCAGGCGGAAAAGACGGCCAGTGATTTACCGACAAACAACCCGATAATCGACAGCACAATCAGAATAAAACCGAAGACCAGCTGTTTTTTCAGCGGGAAAATATCCATCAGCCACACATTCAAAAAAATGGACAGCAAAATACCGGCGTTCAAGAACGTAAAGGTATTGCTCATATTGGCAATCGGGACATTGAAATATTGCGCGATATCCCCCATGACCATACCGGTCACGATAACCAGCGCACCGGTCAACGCATAGGAAAAGCAACTGGTAAAAAACAGCCGCTGACGATTGAGATCAGACATATATCCTTCCTGTCATAAATATAAAAAACGCAACCTTAACCCGTCATACTTCAGGTTGCAGGTGCATTGGCTGCACTCGCTCACCCGAATCACTTACCTGAGTAAGTTCATCGGGATTCACTCACTTGCCGCCTTCCTGCAACTCGAATTATTTAGGGTATATACCGTTCCCGATATAAACATTGCGCCATAACGTTATTATCAACGTGTTTATGGGTCACACATACGCAACGACAGATTAACCAGATATCCTGATTCCGCAGTGCTCTCCAAGGGCAGGTATGTTGCCATGCCTGGAAAAGAAAAAGATTGAGTCCCTCAACAGCACTCAATCTTTCCATAACGAATATTATTCGTCTTCCAGATAAGTATAACCGTATAAGCCGGTTTCAAACTCCTCAAGGAATTGCGCTTGCAGTTCCAAAGCCAGATCGGTTTCCTTCACCTGATCACGAAAACGAGACATCAGCACATGCGGGTCAAGCTGCACGTATTCCAGCATGTCAGCCACGGTGTTGCCTTCATCCGACTCTTCCAGCTCGACGGTGCCGTCCTGGAACACAAAAACATCCACCGTAGACGTATCGCCAAACAGGTTGTGCATATTGCCAAGAATTTCCTGATACGCGCCAACCATGAAGAACCCCAGCAACGGCGGATTTTCCGGGTCGTACGGCGGCATCGGCATGGTCGTGGCAACACCGTCGCCGTCCACATAGTGATCGATGGCACCATCAGAATCGCAGGTGATATCCAGCAGCACCGCACGACGCTGCGGCGGCTTATCCAGCCCTTCCAGCGGCAATACCGGGAACAGTTGATCGATCCCCCAAGCATCCGGCATCGACTGGAACAACGAGAAGTTAACATACAGCTTATCCGCCATACGTTCCTGAAGTTCATCGATAATCGGTCGATGGGCGCGGTTACTGGGGTCAAGCTGCTGCTGAAGGCGCTGACAGATGTTCAGATACAGCTGCTCCGCCTGCGCCCGCTGGGTCAAATCCAGCATACCGTGGGTGTATTGCGTGTGGATATCATTCAGGTCCATCTGGCTATCGTGCAGCCATTCACGCAGCGAACGGCGGTTACCCGGCTCATGAATGTCCTGCCAGGTGCTCCACAAGCTTTCCAGCGCACGCGGCGCATCTTCATCCGGTGCGGTCGGGTCGCTGAATTCGTTGCGTTCCACCCCGATGATGTTGGATACCAGCACCGTGTGATGCGCGGTAACCGCACGCCCGGATTCGGTGATCACTGTCGGATGCGGCAAACCGTATTCATTACAGGCATCGCCGATACCCCAGATAACATTATTAGCGTATTCGTTCAGGCCGTAGTTGACCGAACAGTCCGACTGTGAACGGGTGCCTTCATAATCGACGCCCAACCCGCCGCCCACGTCAAAACACTGGATGTTGACGCCGAGCTTATGCAGCTCGACGTAGAAACGCGCGGATTCACGTACGCCGGTGGCGATATCGCGGATATTCGCCAGTTGCGACCCCAGGTGGAAATGCAACAGTTGCAGGCTATCGAGACGATTGGCCTTGCGCAGCAGTTCTACCAGTTGCAACACCTGCGTCGCCGCCAGACCGAATTTGGATTTCTCGCCGCCGCTCGACTGCCATTTGCCGGAACCCTGCGATGCCAGACGCGCACGCACACCCAAACGCGGCACGACATTCAATCGTTCGGCCTCTTCCAGCACCAAATTGATTTCCGACATCTTCTCAATAACCAGATACACCTTATGGCCCAGCTTTTCGCCGATTAACGCCAGACGGATGTATTCGCGGTCTTTATAGCCATTGCAGACGATCACGGAGCGGGTCATACCAGCGTGGCCCAGCACTGCCATCAGTTCGGCTTTGGAACCGGCTTCCAGCCCCAGCGGTTCGCCGGAATTGATCAGCGCCTCAATTACGCGGCGGTGCTGGTTAACTTTGATGGGATAAACCAGAAAATAACCGCCTTCGTAACCAAAGGACTCACGTGCGCGCTTGAACGCCGCATTGATGGAGCGCAGGCGGTGCTGCAGAATCTGCGGGAAGCAGAACAACGCAGGCAGGCGCTGGTTGTCCTGCTGACGGGCTTTAACCAGCTTGGCGAGGTCAACGCGGGCTTCCGGCACGTCCGGGTCCGGGCACACGCTGATATGGCCCAGTTCGTTGACGTCGTAATAATTATTACCCCACCAGGCAATGTTATAGGTTCTCAGCATCTCGCTGGCGTCGCGGTCATTCATGGCTACCTCCTGCATGGAGCGCAGATGATCGTGTTTACCCGCCGCTGACGAGTACGGTTGAATCATATCGTCAGACATGGCGATCCCCTTCTTCCACTTCTTGATGAATAATCACATTTTTTCCCGCAACAAATACCAGCGGTGCGGCAAAAGCGTGCAACGATGGCAGTGAAAAAACCGACGGACAGTAGTATGCCGTCGTTTTATGACTCTTATTAGTGTAAAACACGATGTCGGACTCCGAGGTTCGGGTCGGTGAAAACCAGAGAAAACACCGCCAGAAATAACGCAAACGCATTTACTGGCACGGAGAAAAAAGCAGGTTAGCCAGCTCTGGAGTCCTGCGTTGCGCTGCGGGACAGGCAACTTCGGGCAAATGGCAGAAAGGATTGAGTCAGTGACGCGATGGCGTCAGAAAAAGAGCGCAGCGGGCGCGGCTCACTCAATAAACAACGGATCATTAATCCTATCACCTCCACGCTCGCCGCAGATGTGCGGTCAGGCTATCACGAAAAACCATCAGGAAAACGGTCAAACAGTATCGGGAAAAAATCAATCGCCAGCGCCCACGAACCCTCACCGGATAAGCGTTGCGTCACCGGTCGAAATCACCCGAAAAACGGACAACAAAACCGCCCGCCGTTTATACCTATCCATACCCGGAAAAGCAAAATGAAAATGGTAAAAAAAGCTACCATTTTCATAAAAACTGCTGGCATGGGGCTACAGTGTGACCTAGAATAGACGTCCAGATGTTAATCCATCTATACCGGTTAACTGATAAATTGCTTAACGGCTTTAGCTTATAAGGTAAAGAAACTCATGGCTAAACACCTTTTTACGTCCGAGTCGGTCTCCGAAGGACATCCTGATAAAATCGCTGACCAGATTTCCGACGCCGTCCTTGACGCGATTCTGGAGCAGGACCCCAAAGCGCGAGTTGCCTGCGAAACTTACGTAAAAACCGGTATGGTGTTAGTTGGTGGCGAAATCACCACCAGCGCCTGGGTGGATATCGAAGAGATCACGCGCCGCACCGTCCGCGAAATTGGTTACGTCAACTCCGAAATGGGCTTTGACGCCAACTCCTGCGCCGTACTGAGCGCCATCGGCAAGCAGTCTCCAGACATTAATCAGGGCGTTGATCGTAAAGATCCGCTGGAGCAAGGTGCTGGCGATCAGGGCCTGATGTTCGGTTACGCTACTAACGAAACCGACGTGCTGATGCCTGCGCCTATCACGTACGCACACCGTCTGGTGCAACGTCAGTCTGAAGTGCGCAAAAACGGCACCCTGCCGTGGTTGCGCCCGGACGCCAAGAGCCAGGTGACCTTCGCGTATGACAACGGCAGCATCGTCGGCATCGATGCTGTTGTACTGTCTACCCAGCATTCAGAGTCCATCTCTCAGAAAGACCTGCAGGAAGCGGTGATGGAGGAGATCATCAAGCCGGTCCTGCCGTCTGAATGGCTCTCCGCCAATACCAAATATTTCATCAACCCGACTGGCCGTTTTGTTATCGGCGGTCCAATGGGCGATTGCGGCCTGACCGGTCGTAAAATCATTGTCGATACCTACGGCGGCGCAGCGCGTCACGGCGGTGGGGCATTCTCCGGTAAAGATCCGTCCAAAGTGGACCGTTCCGCAGCCTACGCCGCCCGTTATGTGGCGAAAAATATCGTGGCAGCCGGACTGGCGGATCGCTGTGAGATCCAGGTGTCCTACGCTATCGGCGTGGCGGAACCGACCTCAATCATGGTGGAAACGTTTGGGACGGAGAAAGTCTCCAGTGATCGTCTGGTCGATCTGGTGCGCCAGTTCTTCGATCTCCGCCCGTACGGTTTGATCCAGATGCTGGACCTGCTGCACCCGATTTACCAGCAAACTGCCGCTTACGGTCACTTTGGTCGTGCAGAATTCCCGTGGGAAAAAACCGACGTGGCAGAAAAACTACGTGATGCTGCCGGCCTGAAATAATCGCCTGCATTACTGTCATGCTAAACGGCGAAGCGTCTGCTTCGCCGTTTTTTTATTACCGGACCTGCAACGGGCGATATTGCATCCCATTCACCCAGAACGTAAGCTGCCAGCATGAACACACCCCGACTCCCTATCGCCCTGCAGCAAGCGGTGATGCGCTGTCTGCGGGACAAACTTCAACAGGCCAATACCGCATTGGGCGGCGATTATCCCGAACCTGCCATCAACTACCAGCAACGCGGCTCCACTGCTGGCAGCGCCTGGCTGAAAGAGTGGGAAATCCGCCTTAACCCGGTATTGTTGCTGGAAAACCAGCAGGCGTTTATTGATGAAGTCGTCCCGCATGAACTGGCACATCTGCTGGTCTACGCCCACTTTGGTAAAACCGCGCCGCATGGCCGGGAGTGGCGCTGGATGATGGAAAGCGTGCTGAACGTGCCCGCCCGCCGTACTCACCAGTTTGCACTCGCCTCAGTGCAAGGCAAAACCTTCCCTTATCAGTGCGCCTGCCGCCGCCATGAACTCACGCTGCGCCGACATAACCGGGTTGTCCGGGGCGAATCGGAGTACCGTTGTCGCTCTTGCGGCGAACGGTTACACGCCATCGTAACAAATTCTGTTTAAATCAAAAAACCAGCGTTTCATGCTGATTTTTTTGCGTTTGCCTACATGGTGCGCTTCAGGTACGCTGCCCTTTTTCAACCCTGTGGGTGATTCTGGAATATGCTTCGCAATGTTGTCATTTTCGCGGTGTTGGGCACGGGCCTGACGACGCTGGCCGCTGCTGGTCAGAACATCAACAACTTTACGCAAGCCAAGGCCGCCGCGGCAAAAATCCATCAGGATGCGCCCGGTTCCTTTTATTGCGGCTGCAAGATCAACTGGCAGGGCAAAAAAGGGACGCCGGACCTGGACTCCTGCGGCTATCAGGTTCGCAAAGATGCCAACCGCGCCAGCCGTATCGAATGGGAACATGTGGTACCCGCGTGGCAATTCGGCAACCAGCGCCAGTGCTGGCAGGATGGAGGCCGCAAGAACTGCACCAAAGACGACGTTTATCGTCAGATGGAAACCGATCTGCACAACCTGCAACCGTCTATTGGTGAAGTGAATGGTGATCGCGGCAATTTCATGTATAGCCAGTGGAATGGCGGCGAACATCAGTACGGCCAGTGCGAGATGAAGATTGATTTTAAAAACCAGCTGGCAGAGCCGCCCGAACGCGCCCGCGGTGCTATCGCCCGTACCTACTTTTACATGCGCGACCGTTATCACCTGAACCTGTCCCGCCAGCAAACCCAGTTGTTTGATGTCTGGGACAAGCAGTACCCGGTCACCGCATGGGAATGTACCCGTGAAAAACGTATCGCCGCCGTACAAGGCAACCATAACCCCTACGTGCAACAGGCTTGCCAGCCCTGACGCCGCTCCCTACTATAACGGCTTGTCTCTTATATAATGATTGCCGCTGTCGCTACCGTCGCCGCACGGTGGCTTTCGCTTCTTTGACTACAACCACCTAAGGCCAGATTATTCATGCGAATACCGCGCATTTTTCATCCCGATACGCTTGCCCTGCTGGGGGGTGAGACGGACCTGAGCGAAGACGCCGCCAACCATGTGGGCCGGGTGCTCCGCATGAACGCCGGCCAGCCGCTGCAACTGTTCGACGGCAGCAATCAGGTATTTGACGCCGAGATTGTGCAGGCAGGGAAAAAAAGCGTACGGGTCCGCTACGCTGCCGGGCAAACTGAAAACCGGGAGTCACCGTTGCACCTTCATCTTGGCCAGGTAATGTCGCGCGGCGAGAAAATGGAGTTTACTATCCAAAAATCCATCGAGCTGGGGGTCAACGTCATCACCCCGCTGTTATCCGAGCGCTGCGGCGTCAAACTGGATGGCGAACGGCTGGAGAAGAAAATCGCGCAGTGGCAGAAGATCGCCATTGCGGCCTGCGAACAGTGCGGCAGAAATCGCGTGCCGGAAATTCGCCCCCTCCAAACACTGGAAAGCTGGTGCGCAGAACCAGACAATGGGTTAAAACTGAACCTGCATCCGCGAGCGTCGCAAAGCATCAACACGTTGCCGCTGCCGGTATCGCGCATCCGGTTGTTGATTGGCCCGGAAGGCGGATTGTCGGCAGACGAAATCGCCATGACCGCAACCCAGGGCTTTACTGATATCCTGCTGGGGCCTCGCGTTCTGCGTACAGAAACCACCGCGCTCACCGCAATCACTGCACTGCAGGTACGATTCGGCGATCTGGGGTAAAGGAGATAATAATGATTAAACTCGGTATCGTGATGGACCCGATTTCGTCCATCAATATCAAGAAAGACACCAGCTTTGCGATGTTGCAGGAAGCCCAGCGCCGTGGCTGGGAACTGCACTATATGGAAATGGGCGATCTCTATCTGCATTTAGGTGAAGCACGCGCCACAACACGTACGTTGAGCGTTCAGTACGACTACAACCGTTGGTACGACGTCGACACCACGCAGGACATCGCTCTGCATGAATTGGATGTGGTGCTGATGCGTAAAGATCCGCCATTCGACACCGAATTCATCTACGCTACCTATATTCTGGAACGGGCAGAAGAAAAAGGGACGCTCATCGTCAATAAACCGCAGAGCCTGCGCGACTGCAACGAGAAACTGTTTACCGCCTGGTTCCCGCAACTGACGCCAGATACGCTGGTAACCCGTAATGCTGAGCGGCTGCGAGCGTTCCATCAACAACACAGCGACGTGATCCTCAAGCCGCTCGACGGCATGGGCGGCGCATCGATTTTCCGCCTGAAACCGGAAGACGCGAACGTATCCGTCATCATCGAAACGCTGACCGAACACGGCAGCCGTTATTGCATGGCGCAAAACTACCTGCCTGCCATCAAAGACGGTGATAAGCGCGTACTGGTGGTGGACGGCGAGCCGGTGCCTTACTGTCTGGCGCGGATTCCGAAAAGCGGCGAAACCCGTGGGAATCTGGCGGCGGGTGGCCGTGGCGAAGCGCGCCCACTGAGTGAAAGCGACTGGCAGATTGCCCGTACCGTAGCGCCGGTGTTGAAACAGAAAGGGTTGATCTTCGTTGGTCTGGACATCATTGGCGACCGCCTGACCGAAATCAACGTCACCAGCCCAACCTGCGTGCGTGAAATCGAGTCCGCTTATCCGGATGTCTCTATTACCGGTATGCTAATGGACGCGATTGAACGCCGCCTGGCTCAACGTTAACAAAATATGGACTATCCTGGTCGCTGATATAGCCCTGCCCGGTTCACGGCGCTCCAGTGAACCGGAAATATTCAATCCGACAGAGAAGCGATAATAAAGACGATGAATTTACAGCACCATTTTCTGATTGCGATGCCCTCTCTGCAGGACTCCGTGTTCAGGCGGACAGTGATTTACATCTGCGAACACAATGAAGACGGCGCGATGGGCCTTATCATCAACAAACCCATGGAGCAGTTCACTGTAGAAAATATTCTCAAGAAACTGAAAATCACGCCTAACCCGCGGGATACGGCGATTCGCCTTGATAAACCGGTCTTTTCCGGTGGTCCGCTGGCCGATGATCGTGGTTTTATCCTGCATACGCCGCGCTCTGGCTTCGCGTCCAGCATCAGTATCTCCGATGAAACCATGATAACCACGTCAAAAGATGTGCTGGAAACGTTGGGAACGCCGGACCAACCACGTAATACGCTGGTCGCGTTGGGCTATTCTGCGTGGGAAAGTGGTCAGTTGGAAAACGAACTGCTGGAAAATGCCTGGCTGACGGTACAGGCGGACCATAATTTGTTGTTCCACACGCCGATTGCCGAACGCTGGCGCGCCGCCGCCAAAAAACTGGGCGTAGATATTCATAATATCGCCGCCGAAGCAGGGCACGCCTGATGGGAAATCGGACTTTACTGGCTTTCGACTTCGGCACCCGCAGCATTGGCGTCGCTATCGGTCAGGAGATCACCGGCACCGCCCGCCCACTGACGTCGCTAAAAGCGCAGGACGGCGTACCCGACTGGCAGAAAGTGGAAAAACTGCTCAAGGAGTGGCAACCCGCACTGGTTATCGTTGGCCTGCCGCTCAACATGGACGGCACCGAGCAACCGCTAACCACACGCGCACGCAAATTCTCTCAGCGTTTGCATGGCCGCTTCGGCGTCAACGTTGAGTTGCACGACGAGCGGCTCAGCACCGTGGAGGCACGCGCGGACCTGTTTGAACGCGGCGGGTTCCGGGCACTCGACAAAGGGAGCGTAGACGCCGCTTCCGCCGTCATTATCCTGGAAAGTTGGTTCGAACAGCAGCTAGCCCGGCCCGAATAAATCCGGCGTATTGACTACCGATACCATAAACGACTCAGGCCCGCATAAGCGGGCCTGAATATGATGGCAGACGTGCGTTACGCGTCCGGGTAGTCGCGCAGGAATCCTTCCAGATCTTCTACCATCGAGGTATTACCGACAAAGAACGGCGCACGTTGATGCAATTTCTGCGGTACGAGGTCCAGAATGCGGTTTTTGCCGTCGCTGGCTTTACCGCCCGCCTGCTCCGCCAGAAACGCCATCGGATTGCATTCGTACAGCAAACGCAGTTTCCCTTCTGGATAGCTGGCCGTACTCGGATAGAGATAAATGCCGCCCTTCAACAGGTTGCGGTGAAAATCCGCCACCAGCGAACCGATGTAACGGGTGGTGTATGGGCGTTGCGTCGCCTCATCCTGTTCCTGACAGTATTTGAGGTACTTCTTCACGCCCAGCGGGAATTTAATGTAGTTCCCTTCATTGATGGAGTACATGTTGCCTTTCTCCGGGAAACGCACGCGTTCGTGAGACAGGCAGAACACCCCAAGCGAAGGATCATAAGTAAAGGCATGTACGCCATGACCGGTGGTGTACACCAACATGGTGGAAGAGCCATAAACGATATAACCCGCAGCGACCTGCTTGTGGCCTGGCTGGAGGAAATCCTCTTCACGCACCGGCATACCCAGCGGGGTAATACGGCGGTAAATAGAAAAAATGGTTCCGACAGAGACATTGACGTCAATATTGGAAGAACCGTCCAGCGGGTCCATCAATACCACGTATTTGGCGTTTTCGGCGCGCTCACCGTCGAAGATAACGATCTCGTCTTCTTCTTCGGAAGCGATCCCGGCCACCTCGCCGCGTGCTTTCAGCGCCGCTTTCAGCTTTTCATTGGCGTACAGATCGAGTTTCATCTGCGTTTCGCCCTGAACATTGGAAACGCCGCTGGTCCCCAGAATATCCACCAAACCAGCCTTGTTGATATCACGGTGGATAATCTTCGCACCCAGTTTAATAGCCGACAGCAATGCGGTCAGTTCACCAGTGGCATGAGAGAAATCGTGCTGTTTTTCGACGATAAATTCGCCTAACGTTTTCATAACACTATTCCAGAATCTACGAATGAAAAGCGGTTTTATTTTTGTACCGCCAGCGTTTGCGTCTGCAGTGTAGCCCAAAGAGAAAGCGAGTACCTAGCAAATCCATTTCTTATGACGTATTCCAAGCGTTAGAATGGACGGCAGACTCTCTGAATATAGATGGAAAACGTATGCGTATTCATATTTTAGGAATCTGTGGCACCTTCATGGGAGGACTGGCGCTGCTGGCCCGAACACAAGGACATCAGGTAACCGGTTCGGATGCTAACGTCTATCCGCCAATGAGTACCTTACTGGAAGAACAAGGGATCACCCTGATCCAAGGCTACGATCCCGCACAGTTAGATCCCGCGCCTGATCTGGTCATCATTGGCAATGCTATGACCCGCGGCAACCCCTGCGTTGAGGCGGTACTGGAACAAAATATCCCGTATATGTCCGGTCCGCAATGGCTTCATGATCATGTGCTACGCGAGCGCTGGGTTATCGCCGTCGCCGGCACCCATGGCAAAACCACCACCGCCGGCATGGTAACCTGGATTCTGGAAGATTGCGGCTACCAGCCTGGATTCGTGATTGGCGGCGTGCCGGGCAACTTCAATGTCTCTGCCCGTATGGGAGACAGCCCGTTCTTCGTAGTGGAAGCAGACGAATACGACTGCGCCTTCTTTGATAAACGCTCCAAATTCGTTCACTACAGCCCGCGTACGCTCATTCTGAATAATCTGGAATTTGACCATGCCGATATCTTTGACGACCTCAAAGCTATCCAAAAACAATTCCACCATCTGGTGCGTTTGGTGCCGGGCAAAGGTCGCATCATCGTTCCATCTCACGACCTGCATCTGAAACAGGTGATGAGCATGGGATGTTGGAGCGAACAGGAACTGGTGGGGGAAGAAGGCATTTGGAAGGCGAAAAAAATCACCACCGACGCCAGCGTATTTCAGGTGTATCTCAATGACCAGTTGGCGGGAGAAGTCACCTGGAATCTGGTGGGCGAACACAACATGCATAACGGCCTGATGGCCATCGCGGCGGCACGCCATGTCGGCATTACACCGGCAGAAGCCTGTCGCGCACTCGGCGGATTTATTAACGCCCGCCGTCGGCTGGAACTACGCGGCACCGCGTATGGCGTATCGGTTTACGATGATTTTGCCCATCACCCGACCGCCATTCTCGCTACACTGGCCGCCCTACGTAGCAAAGTGGGCGGCACCGCAAGGATTCTCGCCGTGCTGGAGCCTCGCTCCAACACCATGAAAATGGGTCATTGCAAAAACGAGTTAGCACCAGCGCTTGGGCGCGCTGACGAGGTCTTCCTGTTCCAACCTCAGCATATTCCCTGGCAGGTGGCTGAAGTCGCTGATGCCTGTGTTCAGCCAGCCTGGTGGAGCGCAGATATCGACACGCTGGTGGAGATGATCAGCAAAACCGTTCAACCCGGCGATCATATTCTGGTGATGAGCAACGGCGGCTTCGGTAATATCCACAACAAACTGCTGGATGCATTAAGCGCCAAGGCACAAGCCAACCAAGAGTAACGGGTTATCACAAGCGACGTAGGTCACCGGCAACAGACTTGCCGGCAAGCAGATAGCAAAAAGGACGGGCCAGCCCGTCCTTTTTTATGCAGTCACGATCACCACTTGCGATTAGGCGTCGAAAGGATCACGCAAAATCATGGTTTCTTCACGGTCCGGACCTGTGGAAATGATATCCACCGGCACACCGGTCACTTCTTCGATGCGTTTAATGTAGTTCAGCGCAGCCTGCGGCAATTTGCTGTACTCTTTCACGCCAAAGGTACTTTCAGACCAGCCCGGCAAGGATTCATAAATCGGTTCGATCCCTTCCCAGCTATCGGCGGCCAGCGGGGTCACATCCACGTTGCTGCCATCCGGCATACGGTAGCCAACGCAGATTTTCACCTCGCTCAGGCCGTCCAGAACATCCAGTTTGGTCAGGCAGAAACCAGACAGAGAGTTGATCTGTACCGCACGGCGCACAGCAACCGCATCCAACCAGCCGGTACGGCGACGGCGCCCCGTGGTCGCACCGAACTCGTTGCCTTTCTGCGACAGATGTTCACCAACATCGTCGAACAGCTCGGTCGGAAACGGACCGGCACCCACACGAGTGGAATAGGCTTTGACGATGCCCAGCACATAATCGACGTAACGCGGCCCTAAACCGGAACCGGTCGCTACACCACCCGCGGTGGTATTAGAAGAGGTCACGTACGGGTAAGTGCCGTGGTCGATGTCCAGCAACGTTCCCTGCGCCCCTTCAAACATGACAAAATCGCCACGTTGATGCGCCTTGTACAACAAATCTGACACATCCACTACCATCCCGGTCAGGATGTCAGCTACCGCCAGCACGTCGTTCAATGTTTTCTGGTAATCCACCGGGTCCGCTTTGTAGTAATGCACCAGCTGGAAATTATGGTATTCCATGATTTCTTTCAGCTTGATGGCAAAGCTTTCCCGATCAAACAGATCGCCAACGCGCAAACCACGGCGCGCCACCTTGTCTTCATATGCCGGGCCGATACCACGGCCAGTCGTCCCGATAGCTTTCGCGCCACGTGCTTTTTCGCGGGCATTATCCAGCGCCACATGGTACGGCAGAATCAGTGGGCAGGCTTCGGAAAGCAACATACGCTCACGTACCGGCACGCCACGCGCCTCAAGTGCGGTCATTTCCTTCAGAAGCGCATCCGGCGCCAACACAACACCGTTACCGATGATGCTAATGACATTCTCGCGCAGAATACCGGAGGGAATTAAATGAAGAACGGTTTTTTCACCGTTGATAACCAGCGTGTGACCAGCATTGTGACCACCCTGGTAGCGCACAACATACTTGGCCCGTTCAGTCAGCAGGTCTACGACCTTGCCTTTACCTTCGTCACCCCATTGGGTGCCCAGTACGACAACGTTCTTACCCATCTCAAGAATCACCAGATTGGTTAAAAATGGATTCTAGCATCTCATCTTTCGGCTTTCAGTACTTTTAGCACACGTTTGCGCACATTTTTAGCGGAAATTTCAGCCGCCTGTTCGGCTACGCAACATGTAGTAGATCACGCACCCTGCAACCACAATACCACCGCCAAACCGACGCAAAATATTATCGGGTAGCTGCAACATGGTCAGGATCATCCGCCGCCAGATACGTGGAAACAACAAAGGCCCCAAACCTTCCATAATCAACACTAACCCCAGTGAAAGCCAGATGTTCACATCCATAAACACTCCAGACAGAAAAAAGCCCGTAAACACGGGCTTGATAAAGTAGTAGTAACAACCTTAGCGAGCAGAGAGGCTCTTATCAGGCGATTTCATATAACGGAAGAAATCACTATCGGGGCTAAGCACCAGAACATCCTGATTCGTGCTAAAACTGTGCTCATAAGCTCGCAGGCTACGAATAAAACTATAGAAAGCGGGATCCTGACTAAATGCAGCGGCAAACAACTTAGCCGCTTCAGCATCCCCTTCGCCACGCATAATACGCCCCTGACGCTCGGCTTCTGCCAGCGTGCGGGTCACTTCATAGTCAGCCGCCGCTTTAATCTTCTCAGCCTGCTCTTGTCCCTGAGAACGATGACGGCGAGCTACGGCTTCACGTTCAGCACGCATACGTTGGTAGATAGCATCCGATACCTCAGCAGGCAGGTTGATCTGCTTGATACGTACATCGATCACTTCTATCCCAAGCGCTGCCATACTGTTGGGATTCACCCGCGGCATCTCACCGCTGGTTTCACGTTCTACCCGCGCTGCCGCTGAAGCAATCGCGTTGTCCGCTTCCGTGGTTTCACCGGTACCGGCATTCAGCGCTTCACGCACATCAGACATCAACTGACCACGAGAATCGGTCACAATACCTTTTACATCCAGCCGACCAATCTCGGAACGCAGACGGTCGCTAAACTTACGTTTCAGCAACACTTCCGCCTGAGACACATCACCACCGCCGGTAGCCAGGTAGTAACGGCTAAAATCGCTGATGCGCCATTTGATATAGGAATCGACAATCAGGTCTTTCTGCTCTTTGGTAATAAAGCGATCAGCCTGGTTTTCCATGGTCTGGATGCGGGCATCCAGCATTTTTACCGATTCCAGAAAAGGGATCTTCACATGCAGGCCAGGCAGATACACCAGCGGCTTGTTTTCATTGTCACGCAACACTTTACCAAAACGCATGACAATACCACGCTGACCTTCCTGCACCACGAACAGCGAGGCATAGACCACCAGCAGTAACAAGACAAGAATAAAGAGGACTGACTTACGCATTATTATTCTCTCCCTACGCGAATGATCTCATCACGCTGCGCGTTGGCGCGACGCTGATCCATAATAGTGCCGTTGTTACCGGAAGAGCGTGGTGCATAGCCGACACCATTACTGCCCGATGAGGTTGACGGCAGACGCAACGGCGCTGGATTCACAGCATTGCCGCTCATCGGCGCATTATTTGAAACACCTAACTGGCCACGCATCAGTTGATCAAGCGGTAGAACCATCAGGTTGTTGCTCTTGTCACTCACCAATACCTTGTTGGTATGGCTCAGCACACGCTCCATCATCTCAATATAAAGACGTTCACGGGTAATTTCCGGCGCAGCCTTGTATTCCGGCAACAGACGAGAGAAACGGGAAACTTCACCCTGCGCTTCCAGCACCGTACGGTCTTTATAAGCGCGGGATTCTTCCAGAATTCGCTGCGCCTGACCATTAGCGCGCGGCTGGACTTCGTTAGCGTAGGCTTCCGCCTCACGAATGTATTGCTGCTCGTTTTCGCGGGCGGCAATCGCATCGTCAAACGCGGCTTTGACTTCCTCAGGTGGACGAGCAGTCTGGAAGTTCACATCCAGCAAAGTAATGCCCATATCGTACGGGCGTACCGTTTCCTCCAGCACGCGCTGGGTATCCGTACGCACGATAGTGCGCCCTTCCGTCAGGATTTTGTCCATGGTGTACTTGCCGATTACCCCACGCAACGCGCTGTCGGTAGCCTGACGCAGGCTATCATCGGCATTGGTGACGCTAAACAGGTACTTATCCGGTTGGGTGACGCGGTACTGGACGTTCATTTCCACCCGTACCACATTTTCGTCAGAGGTCAGCATAACGCCGGACGTCGCCAGCTCACGGACAGATTCAATATTTACAGCGCGTACCGAATCAACAAAGGTCGGCTTCCAGTTCAAACCCGGACCAACCAAATGGCTGAATTTACCAAAACGGGTAACCACGCCACGCTCGGCTTCTTTGATGGTGTAAAAACCACTCACGCCCCACACCACTACGACTGCCGCCACGACCAGACCCAGAATACGGCTGGTATTCCCATTGCCGCCCTGAGACCCCGTGCCAGAACCAGATGACTTACCCCCCAAGTCGCCGAGCTTTTTGCTCAACTTACGGAATATATCATCGAGGTCAGGCGGTCCCTGATCCCGTCCACCTTTATTGTTTCCGCCAGAGTTGCCGCTATTGTTATTGCTGCTCCCCCACGGGTCGCGGTCTTGTCCGTTATTACCGGGCTGATTCCACGCCATGTTTAGCTCCATTCATTATGATAGGTATTTTTCGGGGTCAATGTCCCAGAGTTACGAGACTGTCTGTGTCGATTAGACAATATAATCCTGCAATTTCTGCTCCTGCTTACACAGGCGCCGCCAGTCGATAATGGGCATTCTGACCACCAACCCTACGCTGCCGTCTTCCTCAATCCACTCTTTCTCTATAGCCTGCAATTGGTAAAAACGGCTTCGCAGACGCCCGGCATCCGGAGGAAGATGCAGAGAATAATGTGCAATTTTCCCGGAAAGCCGTTCAGTCAACGCCTGAAATAATAATGGAATCCCTTCCCCGGTCTGAGCAGAAAGCCACACCCTAACCGGGCGGTTTTCCTCATCACGGTCGATACGCGGCACCATATTCTCAAGCCGGTCAATTTTGTTCATGACCAACAAAAATGGAATCTCGTCCGCGTCAATTTCAGCTAACACCTCGTTCACCGCATCAATATTTTCATCCACGCGTGAATCAGAGGCATCGACCACATGCAGCAACAGGGTTGCTTCACGGGTTTCCTGCAATGTCGCCTTGAACGCCGCCACCAGATCGTGCGGCAAATCACGGATAAATCCGACCGTATCCGCCAGCACAGTGTCGCCGACATCATCGACATCAATGCGACGCAATGTCGGGTCCAACGTGGCAAACAGCTGGTCAGCGGCATAAACATCTGCTGATGTCATACGATTGAACAAGGTCGATTTGCCGGCGTTGGTGTATCCCACCAGCGAAACGGTCGGCACTTCGGCACGCGTACGCGCACGACGCCCTTGCTCTCGCTGTTTCTCCACCCGCTCAAGGCGTGACAAAATCTGGCTGATGCGGTTGCGCAATAAGCGTCGGTCGGTTTCCAACTGGGTTTCACCCGGCCCACGCAGACCGATACCGCCTTTCTGGCGTTCAAGATGGGTCCAGCCACGCACCAGACGCGTCGCCAGATGACGCAATTGCGCCAGCTCAACCTGCAGTTTCCCCTCGTGGGTGCGGGCGCGTTGAGCAAAGATATCCAGAATCAACCCAGTGCGGTCAATCACCCGGCATTCACACAATCGCTCCAGATTACGTTCCTGCGCCGGTGTCAATGCATGGTTGAATAATACGACAAAGGCACCGGTCGCTTTGACCGCCTGCGCGATCTCTTCCGCCTTGCCCTCGCCGACAAAATATTTGGAATGCGGTGCCTTACGGCTGCCGGTAACTACCTGCAACGCGTCTATTCCGGCTGAAGACACCAGGGATTCGAACTCCAGCAGGTCCTCAGTATCTTTCTCTTGCGAAAAATAAATATGAACTAGTATGGCCTGTTCACCGGCTTCATAACGGTCAAACAACCGGGCACCCTCTCAGAAAAAAGCGACCACGGCAGTGAAAGCCGCTGAAATCAGTGACTTTCCCGCCGTGGTAAACTGGTAAGGACGCGTTATTCAGCGTCATCACTTTCCTGCTGCGGCTGTTGCTGTGCCGCCTGATTATTGGCATGGTAGTTATTTGAGCCAGGATTATTACTGTGATGCGACACCGGGCGAGACGGTACTACCGTTGAAATGGCGTGTTTGTACACCATCTGACTGACCGTGTTTTTTAGCAAAATCACAAACTGATCGAAAGACTCAATCTGGCCTTGCAGTTTGATGCCATTAACCAAATAAATCGAAACCGGAACACGTTCACGACGCAAAGCGTTTAAGAACGGATCTTGCAAAGATTGCCCCTTAGCCATTCTATATTTTCCTTATTTGCTTGTTGTTTGTAACAAAGAACCCTGCGGTTCTAAAATAACGTTATAAAAATTTTTCCGGGAATCAGTTAATTGCAGCGACAGGCAATTGTACACAATCGACTAACCTATGCACTAACAACCTGAATCACTGCGCGTAACGCCTCTTTGGGCTGCTCGCTGTCAAGCCAGCGAACCCCTTCCCAGCCTCGTAACCAGGTAATCTGGCGCTTTGCCAGTTGACGGGTGGCACAGATACCACGATACACCATTTCATCGTAATCTATTTCTCCCGACAAATATGACCACATCTGGCGATATCCGACACAACGAATTGACGGCAACGCAGGGTGCAAATCCGCCCGTGCAAACAGCGCCCGCGCCTCTGCTTCAAAGCCTGCGTCCAACATCTGCCGAAAGCGTAGCGCTATCCGCTCATGCAACAATTCGCGGGTTGCCGGAGCAATGGCAAACTGATGAGCACGATAGGGCAACGCTTCACCGGATGTCTTTGTCAACTCAGTTAAAGTGTTACCTGAAACGAAAAAAACTTCCAGTGCCCGCGACAGTCTCTGCGGATCATTTGGATGAATCCGAGCCGCCGCCACCGGATCAATGATACTCAACTGACGATGTAACGCCTCCCATCCCTCAGTTCGGGCACGTTCTTCTATCTCCTGACGTACCTGCGCATCCGCTGGCGGCAACGGCGACAACCCTTCCAGCAATGCCTTGAAATACAACATAGTGCCGCCCACCAGTAGCGGAATACGCCCTGCGGCAGTGATCTCCGCCATCGCCTGCAGCGCATCGCGCCGAAAATCTGCGGCGGAATAGGCCTGCGCCGGATCACGGATATCAAGCAGGCGATGCGGGGCGCGCGCCAGCTCTTCCTGACTGGGTTTTGCCGTGCCGATATCCATACCACGATAAATCAGCGCCGAATCCACGCTAATCAACTCAACAGGAAGGTGCTCGCACAATGCCATCGCCAGCGCGGTTTTCCCAGACGCCGTCGGCCCCATAAGAAAAATGACTGGCGGATGCTGCGCTGTTTCAAACTCGTTCATGCTTCAACGCCCTGATGGCAGATTCAATATCCATCACATATAACAATTCTGGCGGCGGCGTTTTTACCTGAAAAGGACATAAACGCTCTACATCGGACAGCAACTGTACGGCCTGAGCCAGTGTCCAGCTTTCACGCTCGTTATCGAGCTGTCCGGCTATCCACCCCGCCACCATATCAGGCTTTGCGTCTTGATAATCAGCAAGATAGCCTAACAGGTCAGAAATCAAGTTTTGTAAATTTTGTTGCCTCAAAGGTAAAGGTACCGCCCGCAACGTGGCACGCGGCGGTGCAACGTCAACCTCTATCCCCATGTAGGCCAACAATGATTGTTGCTGCTGCATAACCACCAGTTCAGATGCATTCAACGTCAGCCGTTGGGGAATCAACAACGGCTGAGGCCGCAATCCCTCGCCGGTTTCCGGCGGCGTCAATTGGGCCTGACGAAGGAAACGCTCAGCTACCGTCAACGACAACAATGCCAACCCCTGACGATACTCCACCAACGCATAATCAGGTGGGTACACCGTCAGCACACGTCCCAAGCTCAGTACATGACTCTCCAGCGGAGGGGCATCGAAGACCGCGGCTTTTTCCGTTACATCAGGCTGCACCGCTGGCGCATCCTTTACTGGCGTAACCTTATCCCTTACTGGCGGAGCCTCACGAGCGACATGTTGCGGCTGCGAAGATTCTGTATGCAGCAACTGCTGGTACAGCTCGCCTTGCTTCTTTTGATAACCAGTCGTCTGCGTTCGGGCAGACGACTGGTCACGAGCATGACGCCCTGAGTGACTCGACGAGGCTACGATTCCCGACGTTTCCGGCGCTGGCTGGACTGGCCGGGAAAAATGGTTTTCACCTGCAGCGATGCGGTTTTCCGGCTGCCATGGCGTTGCCGACGCCTGCGTATCACCAGCACCACTCAAACCCGGTGATGCAGCCTGCTGCAATACCGTCATCACCGCCTGATAGATAAAGTCATGCACCAGCCGGGCCTGATGAAAGCGGACTTCATGCTTGGCCGGATGCACATTGACATCCACCTGATGGGGATCGACGTCCAGATACAGCACATAAGCGGGCTGCTGTTCGTCTCGCAATTGATCCTGATACGCCTGACGAATCGCATGATTGATCAGGCGGTCGCGCATCATGCGCCGATTGACATAGCAGTACTGCATTTCCGGCAACTGGCGCGACCCGGCGGGGTCCGCCACCCAACCATGAATATTCAGATCGCCATGCTGCCAGGAAACGGCCAGCGCATGTTGCAAAAACGCCGCGCCACAGATGCTGCCAAGCCGCCTTTCACGCTGCGCCGGCTCCGACACGGCGCGATATTGCCGGATCAACTTGCCATTGTGATGTAACGTGATCGCCACATCGAAACGGGCCAGCGCAATGCGCCGCACCACTTCATCGATGTGCATGAATTCGGTTTTTTCGGTACGCAAAAACTTGCGTCTGGCTGGGGTGTTGTAAAACAGGTCCAGCACTTCCAGTGTCGTGCCAACCGGATGTGCCGCCGGCTTGACGGTCACTGCCATCTCACGCCCTTCGGCATAAGCCTGCCACGCCTCAGTCTGCGCATCAGTGCGGGATGTGAGCGTCAGCCGGGAGACGGAACTGATACTGGCCAGCGCTTCGCCGCGAAATCCCAGGCTGACAATCGCTTCCAGATCGTCAAGCGTGGCTATTTTGCTAGTGGCATGACGAGCCAGCGCCAGCGCCAGATCTGACTTATCAATACCGCAGCCGTTATCCCGAATGCGAATCAGCTTCGCACCGCCGCGTTCGATTTCAATATCGATTCGCGTCGCGCCAGCATCCAGACTGTTTTCCACCAGTTCTTTAACGACCGACGCAGGCCGCTCTACCACTTCACCGGCAGCAATCTGGTTCGCCAACTGGGGCGGCAGCACCTGAATCGACATGGATTCTCCTCGTTTCAACCGGATCAGGCAGAAGGGATAATCAACGTCTGCCCTAACTGCACAGTACCGGAAGACATGTTGTTCGCCTGCTGGATAACTTTCATACTTACGCCATACCGGCTAGCGATGTCACTCAGCGTATCGCCCCGCACTACTTTGTGTTTTATCACGGTTGCGCTTTTCTTCGTGCGCGGGGATAGGGTGGTCACAACGGGTTTGCTCTTCGTCGCTGACGCTGTTCCAGCCACCGATGAAGCGTCGGATGGAATCTTCAGCCGCTGCCCCACCCAGACCACGTCTTTCTTCAGGTGGTTAACGTCACGAATGGCGTCCATACTGACACCATAACGCGCGGCGATTCCCGATAACGTTTCTCCGGTCACCACAGTATGACGCCCCGTTGCCCCTGTTGCTGCCTGAACAGGCTCAGTGGCTGTGGTCTTTTTCTTCACCGTCTGCAAACCGAGCGGACGGTTTTCCTGCTTTGGGACATTTTGTAACGGATGAGTCTGGAAATAGCTGCGCAACCCCTGATAGATAGCGTTGGCAATTTTTTCCTGATACTCGTTGCTGCCCAGCAGCCGTTCCTCGCTCGGATTAGAGATAAACCCGGTTTCCACCAGTAAAGACGGAATATCCGGTGAACGCAGTACACCCAGGCTGGCGTGCTCTGGCCGGCGCTTATGCAAGCTGCCCACCCGCTGCAATTCACGCAACACTTTTACCGCCACATCGTAGCCTACCCGCTGTGAATGGCCGAACTGCAAATCCAGCACCGCCTGACTCAGGTAAGGGTCAGCAGCGCTGTTGGCCAGCAAATCGCCCGCGCCACCCAGCAACTCGGACTGCTTTTCGTGTTGTTCCAGCCAGTTGGCCATTTCGCTGTTGGCGCGCCGGTTGGATAATACCCATACCGATGCCCCCGTCGCGCCACGGTTAGGCGCGGCATCGGCATGAATCGAAACCAGCAGGTTAGCCCCCTGCTTGCGCGCTACGTCGGAACGCCCCATCACCGAAATAAAGTAGTCGCCATCACGGGTCAGAACCGGTTTGAACTCCGGGTCGGCACTCATAATGGCGCGCAGCTTACGCGCTATCGAGATAGTGACATTTTTTTCATGTAGCCCACCCGGCCCGGTCGCGCCGGGGTCCTGACCACCGTGGCCGGCATCAATCGCTACAATGATTTTCTCGCCGTTGCCTGACCGCCCTGACACACGGGTCGGCACCGACGCGACGGCGGCAGTGGATGTCTGAGGTACCAGCGGATTGCGCCCGACCTGCGCCGACGGCTGCGCTATAGGCTTACGGGCTGTAGGTTTGCGCTCACCAGTCAGAGTAAACACTGCACTCGCACCATCCTTCGCCGCCCTGACCTGTACCTTCTGCGTCAGGTCGATAACCAGACGCAGGCTTTTAGGGTCTTTGGCGTTGCTGGTACGGATGCGGCCAATCAGATTCTGGCCATTAAACGCCAGCGGCAATCCTTTCATGACGCCGGACTGACTGATATCGATAACCACCCGATTCGGGTTGCTCAACGAAAAATATTCATATACTGGCTGACCACTGAAACTCAGCGTAACAATCGCCTCACTGGCTGCGTTATTCACACGAATATCGGTCAGGCTGCTGGCCCACAGCGGCCATGACAGCATCAGCAATAGCCCTGACAACGCTCTCATCAACCGCATAGTCATGGCGCTTCCTGCTCCGGTTGTGCAGCCAATGCCGCCACAATCCGTTCACCTTCTGGTGTACGGGCTTTAATCTCCGCCTGTCGGCCCACGCCCTGATAACCGAGCTGCAACTCAATATCCGCATCCGGCAGGATGCCTGCGCCTTGTTGCGGCCACTCAATCAGGCAGATAGCATCTTGCGACAAATAGTCACGAATCCCCATGAACTCCAGTTCTTCAGGGTCCGCCAGTCGATAAAGGTCAAAGTGATATACCGGGCGCGGCAACAGCGCATAAGGCTCCACCAGCGTATAGGTCGGGCTTTTCACATTACCCTGGTGACCCAACGCCTGCAGGAATCCGCGGCTCAACGTGGTCTTACCCGCCCCCAGATCACCCAGTAGATAAATAATAGTAGCGCACTCGCAGGCTCTGGCTAACGCCGCCCCCAGCGCAATCGTAGCTGCCTCATCCGGCAAAGGTAACAAAAGCGTCTTCATTCTGTGTTTTCTAAGGATATCCGCTCAGGATTTACATACTGCGGCAATACCGCCATCAAATCGGTTGCCAACATCCCGCGTGTGCCCTGTCGCTGCGCCAGCCAATCTGCTGCCGCGCCGTGAGCCACACAGCCAGCGCAGGCCGCGTCATACAACGACAGCCCTTGCGCCAACATCGCCCCAATCATACCCGCCAGCACGTCCCCCATGCCGCCAGTCGCCATGCCTGGATTCCCCACATCGGCAATCGCCAGTGCGCCCTGTTCGTTTGCCAGCACCGTACCAGCACCCTTTAGCACAACAGCGCCGCCATAGCGTTTTACCAGACGTTGCGCAGCAAGTAAGCGATCACTCTCAATATCAGCAATCCGGCAGTTCAACAGACGGGCCGCTTCACCGGGATGAGGCGTCAAAACGCGATTCTGACGTTTATGCGGACTGATTGCCAGCAGGTTGAGCGCATCAGCATCCCATAACATGGATTTGTTACAATTTTCTGCGATTCGTAGTGCGTTTTTTCCCCATTCACGCTGACCCAACCCCGGTCCTATCACCACCACATCAGCCCATTCGATGCCCGCGTTGACCGAATCCGTGGTCAGTTCCTGCACCATCAGTTCCGGGCGCGCCACCAGTAACGTGGCCAGATAGTGCCTGTGAGTAAGCACTCGCACCAAGCCCGAACCACTACGTAGTGCCGCTTCTCCCGCCATAAAAACCGCACCGCCGGTGCCCTCATCGCCGCCGATAATCAGCAATCGGCCATGTTCGCCTTTGTGCGCGCCTGGACGTCGCGGCTTCAGCCATTGCGTCAGCGAGGACGCTGTCAAACGCGCAATCGGCGCTGTCTGTTGCGCCAGCCAGTCGCCCAATCCCAAATCATGGTGGTGAAGCCGCCCGACGACATCCCGTGCCTGTCCGGTTAATATGCCGGGTTTGAGCGTAATAAACGTCACCGTGTGCGCGGCGTGAATCACAGCCCCTGAGTAAACGCCGGTTTGCGCATTCAATCCAGAGGGAATATCCAACGCGATGATCGGTGCCGGGTGGTGGTTAGCCTGAATAATCAGCGCATCATAAGGTGCGCGGGGAGCGGACGTTAGCCCGGTTCCCAGCAGTCCGTCAATGATCAAATCTACACCATCAGGCCATGGCGCATCCACATGCTGTTCGCTGCCGCCCATATCACGCCATGCCTGACGCGCCAGATGCGCTTCTGCCGGCAGAGGCTGATTGCCACGCTGCGCGACTACGGTTACCGTCAGTCCGGCATTGTGTGCCAGCGCGGCAACCACGTACCCATCGCCGCCGTTGTTGCCATGCCCGCACAGAATCAACCAGTGCCGGGCAGCAGGATACTGCTGCCGTGCAATACGAAAAGCCGCATCGCCCGCACGCAGCATAAGCGTATGTAATGAGACGCCGACAAACTCCGCCGCTCTGGGTTCCTCACGGCGCAACCAGTCAGGCAAAAAAACAGTATGAGGCAGGTCGGCTAAGGATCCGCCGGGCTGATACACGCGTTGGTTTTGATGCATCTCATCCCTCAGTCGGTAAGCAGGATAGTGCGCCCCAACTTAGCAAGGTCTGCCGGGAAGGGCCATACACCGATAAACGGAAAAAGATAACGAATACGCTGAATTCAATTCAGCACAAGCGGTGTCAGAGAAACAAATGATAAAATCAGCTTCCCGGTTTCTTCTTGATGGTTACCCATGACATACCCCGACGATCTCCACAAACTCGCACAACTCATTAAACAATGGGGGCTTGAATTGGGTTTCCAGCAAGTGGGAATTTGCGACACCGATTTGTCTCATGAAGAACCCCGGCTTCAGGCGTGGCTAGACCAGCAGTATCACGGCGAAATGGAATGGATGGCGCGTCATGGCATGATGCGAGCACGCCCGCATGAACTGCTGCCCGGTACGTTACGCGTCATCAGTGTACGCATGAATTATCTGCCTCCCAAAGCCGCGTTTGCCAGCACGCTGAAAAACCCGCACCTCGGTTATGTCAGCCGCTACGCCTTGGGGCGCGACTACCATAAGCTACTGCGTCAGCGGCTGAAAAAACTGGGCGACCGGATTCAAGAGCACTGCGGTGAATTGCAATTTCGCCCCTTTGTCGATTCCGCGCCGATCATGGAACGGCCACTGGCTGCTAAAGCCGGGCTTGGCTGGGTTGGCAAGCACTCACTGGTGTTGAACCGGGAGGCTGGTTCCTGGTTCTTTCTGGGAGAACTGTTGATTGACCTTCCTTTGCCGGTAGACCAGCCGGTTGAAGAACAGTGTGGCAAATGTGTCGCCTGTATGACGACCTGCCCTACCGGCGCTATTGTCGAACCTTATACCGTTGATGCCCGCCGTTGTATTTCCTATCTGACGATTGAACTGGAAGGCCCCATTCCGGAGTCCCTGCGCCCTTTAATGGGAAACCGCATTTACGGCTGCGACGATTGTCAGTTGATCTGCCCCTGGAACCGTTTCTCACAACTCACCGATGAACCCGACTTCAGCCCACGGGCGGCGCTGCACGCACCGGAGTTACTGGAATTATTTAGCTGGGATGAAGCCCGTTTCCTGCGAGTCACTGAAGGCTCAGCCATTCGCCGCATCGGCCACGAACGTTGGCTGCGCAATATTGCAGTCGCGCTGGGCAACGCCCCCTACGAAGATCGCATTGTTCTGGCGCTGCAAACCCGATTAGGGGAAAGCGCCTTGCTGGACGAACACATTCACTGGGCAATCAGCCAACAATTGGTACGACGTGAGCAGTACGCTGTTGACATTCAGTTGCCGCAAAAAAAGCGATTGATCCGCGCAGTCGAGAAAGGTTTGCCACGAGATGCCTGAAATTTTGCATTGCAATGGTTTGACGAGGCTGAACGATTTATCTGTGGATAATTTTAAAAAAACGTTGTCAATCAATCATCACAAAAAGTACAAGTGATCTGGATATCGTTTTTTATCATAAAATTATCTTTTTATTTCAATGTTTTGAAATAAAATCTTTTTCATGATGTTTCAACGTAAGTACACGACGCCTGTTTTTAGGCTGTGGATAAGTCTGTTCAGAAAAGTATGAACATATGCAGAAAAACGATATGACAACTGAAAAAGAATAGGAGAGTGAAAAACTGGAGCGGGAAACGAGACTCGAACTCGCGACCCCGACCTTGGCAAGGTCGTGCTCTACCAACTGAGCTATTCCCGCACATGCAACGCTTAAGTATTGACGTTTTTTCAACAAACGCAAACTGGCGTGGACATATTTTGCGCCACCCTTGTAATTGTGCAACTAACTCATTGATTTAATTGAACTTTAAACACTGCATCGCAAAGAGGGCAGCATTATGAACCAATCTGCCCACGCTGACAAGAGGGAAAAAACAATTTTATCCCCTTTATTCAGAAACCAACATTTTATCATCAGTAAGACCGTGAGAAATCCACCTCACCCACCAGCGCCAGCCCTTGCCGGAAGCGCGGCAGATTATCCAAAAACAATTCCCCCAACCGGGCTGGCACCAGAGGTCCGGCAACATGTGCGGTGATCGTAAGATTCGGCGTCTGCCAGAAAGGATGCGACTCCGGTAGCGGTTCTTGCCGAAACACATCCAGCACCGCCGCAGCGATCCGCCTCTCGCTCAAGGCAGTACACAAATCGGCATCCACCACTGCAGTACCGCGACCCACATTAATAAATAATGCCGAAGGCTTCATCGCAGCAAACACCTTCGCATGGTAGATATTCGTCGTCTCTGGCGTATCCGGTAAGATGTTGATGACATAATCAGCTGATGCAACAGCCCGTTCAAGCGACGATAATCCTTCCACGCGCTCAAACAGTGGCATCTCACGCGGTGAATGAGCAATACCGTGCAGCACTACGCCAAACGGCTGCAAAAAAACCGCTACTTCACGGCCTATATCCCCCGCGCCGACAATCAACACCCGACGCCCAAACAGTGATCCCGGCAATACCTTTTTCCATTCACCACTCCGCTGACTCCGATAACGTTGCGCCAGATGCAACTCATGCTGCAACAGATAGGCTATTACGTATTCAGCAATAGGCTGACCAAATACCCCCACCGCCCGACTTAAGCGATAATCACGCGGTAGCCCTGCGGCCAGCAAAGGTTGATAGCCGGCCCAGGTTGACTGCAGCCAGAGAGGTTTCACCCCCTGAGCCAGCAACCGGGCAGCCTTGTCTGGCTCGCCTACCCAGATGTCGCAGGTTGCAGCCTGAGCAGGTTCACCTGAGCCAATCACCAGCGGCAAGCCTGGCGCCACGTTATGCAGCATATCTCGTAGTTCATCCGCACGGGAATCCAACAGCAAAATGGATATCATTGTTATCACCAGTGAATAATCATGCCGCTGATGATATATGAAACTACGGCAACGCCAAATAACGGTAGCTTGTTGACTAATAGATTGAGATAAAAGAGTATTTACTGATAGAAAGAAGAAAAATTTGGAGCGGGAAACGAGACTCGAACTCGCGACCCCGACCTTGGCAAGGTCGTGCTCTACCAACTGAGCTATTCCCGCGTAGAAGGGTTATTCAAAGCGCCTTTAAGCATCTAATTCTTTGTAATCTATTGATTATAAAGGCTTTAACACTTTAAGGCGTTTGGAATGGCGCTGATTATGGACTGGTTGTTTCTCTATGGCAAGCCCTTTTTCATACCCATTGTTTTGTTTGTTTATAATATCGCCAATCGAATAACACGACACCTACACAAGAAACCGTCACTGATGACTAGTCAGTACCAGGCGACACAGGCGCCACTATTTTTCCGCCAGTTTTTCCGCCAACGAAAAAATAAGATGTTTTAGCTATAAAATCTGATTGAGTGCGAACCTTTGTTCTGGCAAATTAAGCCGACACTGAATAAAACATCAATGACTGACACATCAAAATCAGAATAATACTGTCAGTTTCCAGTAGCGTTATTACTCGACAACACCACAACCACCCTTTAATTCTTTTTATGCGGACTTTTAAAAAGCCGTTTTAAAAAGCAGGTTGCTGGCCCATTTCTGGAGAGTACGCTGATGCCGGACGTTAATATATTTTTGTCTTCCTTGCTTGAACGGCAATTACATGACGCCGCCGTGCGTTCCCGCGCACGGGAAGCAACGATGAGCCGACAGGAATTACAGCAAAAAGCGCGAGCGCTGCTCGATCAGCTCACTAGTATAGAAGACGGCGATAGCGCTCAGGGCGACACCGGCCAGCCAACTGCCGATGTCCGCGAGCGTCTGGCGCGAGTCCGTCAGGCCACCGCTTTTGCCAATGGCATAGGTACAAACCCGTTCAATGGGCTGACTTATCAGCAATTATCGTTGATAGTCTACGACGATAGCGGCGTGTTTACCCTAAATGAACGCCGTGCCGCCTGGAGTGAAGCTTATGCACAGGACCAGGCCTGGCGTCAGCACATTGTCACACAGGCTCGTCTCAACTATGGTCAGCCACAATGGCAAATACGCTTTTTTACCGAAGTACTGAAAAACTATCGCTCGTTACCTGCGATTGAAAAAGCGCAATACCCACGCCACTACGAACGGGAATTGCAATGCCATATCCTTCCCAACCGCGACAAGGCTTACCCCTTGGATTTTTCCAGTCTGGTCGATTATCCAAGCTTGTTGGAAATGCTACTTACTATCAGGCAAGGCAACCCCCGGCAGGAAACATCGTCACCGACGGTCAACCCTGCACCTTGAGCCTGGCTTTCAAACTACTGTTCGACGGGTTCAGGAACCAACCGCCATCACTTGCAATCAGGCGATGATCGAACAAACCAGGACGATAACGCCTATATTTCTCCTTATTTGTAGCAGCTTGTTTTTCTATATATTTTTATAGTCAATACCACTCCATAAATAACCCAATAAAATTTAGCGAGTACAACATCGCTTTATCATAAAAAAGAGAATCACAATAACCGATGTCGTGACCCCTTTATTCTCATTGGCTTGCTTTTCATCATGATATTGTTCAACAAATATTCTTATCTCGGTTGCATAACCATTCCTGAGTCACCAACGCCCATCCTGAAAAGTTTTCTTACCCCGGTATATTCAATGCAGAAAAACGGATTGCGATTACTCGTAGAAAGTGGCGTTTAAGTGATGTGTATCGTGGACGGCAGAATCGAGGTAAACACGGCGTACATCAGGTACTGAACCATCCGGCCCATCCGCGCACCGCTCGCTTTCTCAAAAAGGTACTTTAGTTTATCAACCCTTAGCCTGTGTACAGATTCCCCGGCTGACGCCGGGGAGAAATACGTTATGTTTGCTTTCACCTGACTCAGATAACCGTCAGTTTTACATCAATGTTGCCGCGCGTCGCATTGGAGTACGGGCAGACAATGTGTGCTTTCTGTACCAGATCTTCCGCTGTCGCACGGTCCAGACCCGGTAATGTAATTTTCAACTCCACTTCGATGCCGAAGCCGTTCGGGATCGCACCGATCCCCACGCTGCCATTAATGGTGGTGCCCGCCGGAATCGATACGTTGTCGCGTGCGCCGACAAACTTCAGCGCCCCCAGGAAGCAGGCGGAGTAACCAGCAGCAAACAGTTGTTCAGGGTTAGTCCCCGCACCACCGGCTCCACCCAGTTCACGCGGAGTAGTCAATTTAACATCCAACTGTTGGTCGGAAGAAACCGCACGACCATCACGACCACCGGTAACCTCGGCATGGGCAACGTAGAGAACTTTTTCAATAGACATCATGTGACTCCTTTGAGTAAATGAAACTGGCGAATTTAATCGTTAAAAATTAAATCGCACACTATTTAATTGATTATGAAAAATATAGTCAATAAATGAACACCACGCCATCAAATATGTCTGATGAGACTGGCGCGAAGCATTTCCAACTCGCGCTTGATGGCACGCAGCTGCTCGATATTACATTCTGATGCACAGAATACGCCTTGCGGCACCGCCTTCGCTTTCTCCTGCAAACGATGCCCGTCATCAGTCAGCTCAATCAGCACCTGGCGTTCATCTTCCGTGCCACGACGGCGCGTTACCAGCCCCGCGGTTTGCAAGCGCTTGAGCAGCGGCGTCAACGTAGCGGAATCCAGAAAAAGGCGCTCGCCCAGTTCAGATACCGTGACCCCATCGCGTTCCCACAGCACCAGCATCACCAGATACTGGGGATAAGTGAGGTTTAGCTCCGCGAGCAAACGGCGATACAACTTGTTCATCGCCAGATTCGCTGAGTAGAGCGCGAAACAGAGTTGACCATCCAGCCGGAAAGCCTCGTCACTCAGTATCGGTTTGGTGTTGGTATCGTTTCTGTTCATGGTCGCCACTTTACATCGCTCAAAATTAAATAGCAAACGATTTAGATTTTAAAATACCAAAAAACAGGCGCGGCACCCTGCGCATCGCCGCGCCTGTCAGTTTGATCCCGATTTAACCCTGCGTCACGCCTGACGCCGTAAAATTCAGAACGATGTCCAGTCGTCGCTGGATTTTCCCTGCCGTGATACCGGACTCAGGTTAGCCAGCGCCGCTACCTTCTCAGCCGGTTTGTGTTCCCGGCGCGCTGTCTGCGCAGCGGCTACGCCCGGCAGTTTAAACACCGCTACAATTTCGTTCAGGTGGTGCGCCTGCTCTTCCAGCGAAGACGAGGTCGCTGAAGACTGTTCAACCAACGCCGCATTCTGCTGCGTCACGCTGTCCATTTGCGTAATGGCGGTTCCCACCTGAGAAATCCCTTTGCTCTGCTCGCTGGACGCCGAGGCGATTTCCCCCATGATATCCGTCACATTGGTGACCGACTTCAGGATATCCTCCATCGACTTGCTGGCCAGAGACACTTGCTCGTAACCGTTTTTGACATTGTCCACTGATTCGTCAATCAAGGTTTTGATTTCTTTCGCGGCCTGAGCACTGCGCTGAGCCAGATTTCTGACCTCGCTCGCCACCACCGCAAACCCACGCCCGGCTTCTCCGGCTCGCGCCGCTTCCACCGCCGCGTTCAGCGCCAGAATATTAGTCTGAAAGGCAATGCCATCGATGACGTTGATGATGTCGGCGATTTTCTGCGAACTGTGGGTAATATTTTGCATACTGGTGCTCACTGCGTGCACCACTTCGCCGCCGTTGTTGGCCGCGGCTGATGCATCTTTGGCCAGTACGCTGGCTTGTTGAGCGTTATCGGCGTTCTGTTTCACCACCGCGCCCAATTGTTCCATGCTGGCAGCCGTTTCACTCAAGGCAGCTGCCTGTTCTTCAGTACGCGAGGACAAATCGCTGTTGCCAGCAGCGATTTCGCTGCTGCCGTGATAGATTTCACTGGCGCTTCGGCGAATCTCAGCCACCGTTTTTATCCAGCTATGCTGCATGGCGTTAACGAACGGGATAAGCTGCCCAACCTCATTATTCCCCATTTCGCCAATCGTGACGTCCAGTTTCCCATTCGACAGAATTTGCAAATGGGCTTTAACTTTCTCCAGCGGATGTCCCATCTGAATCGCAAGATAACGATCCGTTAATACCAGCACGCCTAATCCGACAATCATGGCAACGATTAGCGTAACCTTACACCAGTACACCCAGGCAGAAATGCGAGCCTGCGCTTCTGTTTTCAGATTTTTAATAATCTGATTATATTCGTTGATGGCGGTGGTGAATTTCACCCGCAGCGGGTTGTATTTCTCCGCAACGAGTTTTGCATAAACATCGTGATTATTCTGCCTGACCACATCCAGCATCGGCACAATCGCCTCGCTGAACAACTGGTAGGAACTGTTATAAATATCATCAATGGATTTGCTACTGATATTAGCATGATCTGTAACCTTGAACTGCGCCAACCCGCCTTTCAGAAATTCCACGTCCGCCGCTGCGTCACTAAGCAATTTTCGCTCACGTTCGCTGTTATTTTCAGCAATAACAACTTCATCCATCAATAATTTGACTTTGTAGTAACTATCGCTGGCACCATTGATAATATCGCCGTTAATTTGCTGTACATTCGTCAGGCCAATCTCATCTGTCAGGCTATTTAGTGAATACAGAGAGAAAACTGACACCCCACCCCATAACAAGGTAAATGTAACCAGGATAGCCAGCATCATAATTTTAATTCGGATGTTACGAATAATACTCATTTTGCACCCCTGAAATGAAAAAATATGTCTTTTTTTCTTATAAGGTTATATTGAATAGCCATTTTTAGTTAACTCTCCTTGTTTTAAATAATATTACCGCTCGAATAATTCTAGTAGCCAGATAATATGCTGGCATTTTGAACACCACCATGAGTTACGTCTTCATGATAAGAACTGATGAAATGAACCGAGTTGGCGATCAGGATGCCTGTAACCTGAAGTATATCAGGTATACCGCCTACGCTATTTAAGATGCCACTCCATATATCGGCCTAACTTCTCCGTCATTTAATTAAATAATATTTAAATAGCCAAATGATATATTCATGATAAAAAAATAAAGTAAAGTAATAATACCTACATCAACAAACACGTAACCTTCCGTCATTCACGTTATTTAATAACCCATCTCTTAAATAATTCGGATAGCATGACAACGTAAAGAAAATACCCGATTAACCCATTTAATAAAAAAAATATAAACGGCACCTTTTTGTGACAAAAATTACATTTTATCATCATGCTTAATAGTAGGCATTTTTTGTACTTAACCTCATGCAAGGATGCAGAAGCAATAGACATAAACGATACCAGACTAACTAATATGGCAACCGCTGAGAATCAGGGACACGAATCATTACGGTACACAGCCTGACCTATATCAACATCCTTTCGTTATAAAACTATTAGGCTTTCCACTTATCGAGTGGATAGACCACTTCTGATGAAAAACACAGCTTACCTGTTGAATTACCGATGTTGTCTTCATGTCTGTAAGACAGAAACAACCATAGCGGCAGACAGGGAAAACCCGTCGTTTAAAGGAGAGAAGGGATGTTAGAAAAAATCAAAATAAAAAATGGGCTTTACTGTGTTCTCGGCGTATTTGTGCTGTTGCTACTCTCTGTTTGTTCGTTCAGTCTGTATTCCTCAATACAAAGCAACCAGTCAATCCGCAAGGTCAGCAGCATTGAGGGAGAGCAGCTCATCCCCCTTTATTCCGCTTATTCAGAAATGCTGAACGCCAGACTGGCTGGTATCAATATTGCGCTGGCTATTGAGGGTAAAAAAGATAACGCCACGATTCAGGCCAGCCTTGAACGACTGGACGGTTACATCACCTCAGCTAACAACACCATGGCGGAACTACGCAAGATTCCTTCGCTCACACCACAAGGTCAGGCGCTACGCGACGAGATTGATGCCTTGTTCAACGACTATATGAACAATGCCGTTGCCCCGATGTTAACTACGCTGCGCAATCGCAACACCGCTCAATTTTACGACACGCTGGTGCCTGAAGCGCTAAAAAAAGGCGCGACATTCCGCCTGAAACTGAATCAGTTCGTTGATCTCGCCAAAAACGTCAGTGACGAGGAGAGTAACCACGCCGAGAATTTCTATTACCACACCATAAAAATTCTCATCGCCACATTAGTGATTGTCGTGCTGCTAAGCCTGGTTACCCTGAAATTCATCCGCACCGTGGTGCTGACGCCAATGCAGAAAGTCAGAACCTACTTCGGCCTGATGGAACAGGGCATATTAACGCTGGATATTCCGCCTCAACATAATACCGAGATGGGCGAACTCATGCTTTCACTGAAAGACATGCAGCAGGCATTTCGCAAAATCGTGCTGGATGTCAGAGAGTCTGCCAGTTCCGTAGCCGCAGGCGCAGAACAGATTTCCTCCGCCAACCGGGATTTTGCTGCCCGTACCGAAGCGCAGGCGTCATCCGTCGAGCAAACTGCCGCCAGCATGGAACAAATCACCGCGTCGGTGCAGGAAAATACCGCTAACACCGGCAAAGCCATGACACTGACCAACTCCGTGGCAGAACTGGCGGAAAAAAATGCCAGCAACTTTAGCCAGATGATCGGACGTATCCAGCATATCGCCGACAGTTCCAACAAGATCAACGAAATCATCAGCATTATGGACGGCATCGCCTTCCAGACCAATATTCTGGCGCTTAACGCCGCAGTGGAGGCCGCCCGCGCCGGCGAAGCGGGTAAAGGCTTTGCGGTCGTGGCGTCTGAAGTTCGCAGTCTGGCACAACGCAGCGCAGGGTCTGCACGCGAAATCAAAGAGTTAATCGAAAAAACCGCCAATGAAATCACTCAGGGCGAAAAAGTTGCCTCACACTCCACACAGGATATGGCGCAGCTGATGGACGAAATTAAACGCGTGAATGAATTCATGGCGGATATCTCAATAGCCTCGTCAGAACAAGCCAAAGGTATTGAGCAGGTTAACGCCGCCATCACCCTGCTGGAACAAGCCTCTCAGCAAAATGCGGCACTGGTCGAAGAATCCGCCTCCGCCAGTTCGTCATTGCACGAGCAAGCCACACACCTGGACGACACCATGACGTTTTTCAACCTGAACGACAGTAGCCTAGTGGCTATCGCCGCACTGCGTTGATATTTTCAGGCTGAAACCAACGCGCCTGTCAGCCTGCTATGAACAGCAGGCTGATTTCCCAGATTATTGCGCCATCAGAAACGCGTGCTCACAGTAATCAACCGGCTTGTTACACCAGACCCGCGATCTTTTACATCCAACGACGATAATAGTCTGCGTCCCGCAATAAGGCGTGACACCGCCCAGCGTTGAAGAAGCGGTATCCCCGGCACCAGCCTTTATCAGGCGGCTCTATGATCAGGAGACTCTATGGCGCTCAAGCCTGTCTTACCCGGCATTATCCCGATGAGTTCATTGTTACCAGGTGTATGTTTGTTATGCGGTACACTGCTGTTATTCGGTTGCTGCCAACCGGCACAATGGACTGGCAGTTCATCAGTGCCCTACGGCAAATGCGACAATCCCGGCACCTACCACATGTATTTTAATCGTTTCGACGAAACGGCTCAGCAACTCGCCCACGCTACCGGCTGCGTTATCATCACCGATACCAGCAAGACCGGTTCGGTACGCCCCAATCCAGTGGTTGGCACCCTGACCATTCGTCAGGCGGTGCAAACGGCAATCGCCGGCACCCGGCTGCGGGTAACGCATCAGGATGGAAACAGCATAACGGTGGAGTGAGGAAAACCGAACAAAAAAACGCAGAGTAACGTCAGTTATGACAACGGTTTGTTTTTCTGGCGCCTGCGTCGCGGACGCCAGAAAAATCATCGGACGGTCAGAATGATTGCAACGCGCCGATCTTACCTTGCTGCCAGTTGGTTTCAGACTGGCGTAACGCCTGGCTGATATCCGTCAGCCGGTCCGACGGCAGCGTTTTGGGCAATAAATCCAGCCCGGCTGTCGAGAGGATTTGACCATAGCTATTACGCAGTTCTGCATAAGCCAGATCCTGACGCAGATTGGCGTTCAGGGCGTTCAGTTCTCCCTGGATCAGTTGCAGTTCGCCGATGCTATTCGCCTTGTAACGGTTTCTCAGTTGTTCGGCAATCTGGCCATCAAGATCGCGCAGTTCAACGCTGGTTTTATACTGCCGCAGCGCCTCATTAAAATTGGCTCTGGCGATGTACAGTTGCGCCATAATCGCCAGCGACATCGCCTGACGTTGCACTTCCGACACGCTTTCATTGACCTTCGCGGTCTTATACGCCGCGGGACCAGACAGTAGATTGAACAGGTTCCAGGTCACCTTCACGCCCACATCCGCCCAGCTTTGGTTCACCATGAAGGAGTTGCTGTCGTAATGACCGCCTGCGCTCACCTCCAGCCCCGGCAGCATACGCAGCAACGACTTGCGGGTTTCAGCGGCATGAATACGCACCTGATAATCCTGCTCTTTGAGTTCCGGGCGGCTCAGCAGCGCGGTCTGCTCCAGGGTACTGAAATCGACATTCAACTGCGGCACCGGCATCTCGCGGTTATCCGGCAAGGCCAGCGTATACGGGGTATCCAGCGGCAGGTTCATCAATGTCGCCAGTTCGGTTTTCGCCAGCGACAATGCCCGGCGCTGTTCTTCCAGTTGACGCACTGCGTCAATCAGCGCGCGGCGATAGCTCAGCGCTTCAACCGGATCGCCAACCTGCTGCTTGCTCATGTGTTCACTGGCTTCACGCGCCTGATTTACCCGGTCGATCAGGCTATCAATACGACCCAGCAGTCGCTCTGCCGCCACCGCCCGCCAGTAAGCCGAACGAACATCCTGCAGAATGGTATGAACAACCTTGCGCTTGCGTTCATCGGCGATCCAACGTTGGTCAGCTTTTTGTTTGGCATTGACATAGCTGACGCCGAAATCCAGCACATTCCATACCATCGTCAGGTCGGCTACATCACGGTTTCGGTCCAGCGAAGTGGAAGGTTCCAGCGATTGCCGCCCGGTTTGAATACTGCGACTGCCGGAAGCACTGGTGTTGCTGCGCCCGACATACCCTGCCGACATCGCCATCTGCGGCAACATGTCATAGCGAGCCAGTTCCAGTTGCTGTTGCGATAACGCCTGCTCCATCACTTTAAGCCGGGCTTCCAGGTTGTATTTCAGCGCTCTTGCCATCGCATCGTACAGCGTAATCGGTGCCGTCACCGGCTCCTGCTTACTGAACATGGCGACTTTATCCTGCTGAATACGCTGTTCGCTTTGCTCCTTAGAAATAGGCTGGCTGGTAACGGCACAACCGCTCATGGCCACCACAATCAGGCTGAGACTGAAAAATTTCCGACCCTTTAACACGATTCCACTCCTGACTCTTGTTGTTATTGTCTGCATACCTTGCCCTGAGGTCACGTTTACCCTTGTTGTCGCTCGACGGTGATCTGGCCGATATCGAGCAACGCCTGCTCAATCGCCGCCAAACGCTGCTGCATATCATCCCCAATGTGTTGTAACTGTCGCTCCAGACCGGGGGCGAATTGCATCGCCACGCCACCCAGCGGCGTCGTCAACCGACCGGTATTGGCACTGTTGGTATTGATGTCGCGCCAGCTACCGCCGGAGAACACCGCCATCGGCGACAGAGACGGCAGGCTGATACCAGAGAACACCCCTGCCAGCGAAGAACTTCCCCCCAGCGCGCCGCCGGTATTGAAACTGGGAAATGAACCCAGCGAACTTTCGAACAGGCTGGCACTGCTGGAAACGGTACCCTGAACAAACGCACTGGCTATCTGGCTGGCCGGTGCGTTACTGACTTGTGGTGCGCGTTGGGCCGCCTGAAAGATGGTTGACGCGGCGGTAGCATTATCTGCCGTGCTGGTCGCATTCAGCGCACCGAGCGATGTCGGGGCGAACAACGCGCCTAGCGTGACCGGTGCGGCTGGCGCCACCGTCACCACTGGCACAGGCGTAGCCGTCGGTTGCACGCTTGTGCCGCCATTGATCCTGAATTCCGGATCGCCGTTATCCACACTGCTACCGCTGACGACCAGACCGAAGGTGGTGCTGACCGAGGCATTGCTGCCATCGGTTGCCGTCACCCGAATGGTCAGGTTACCTACATCGCCGTTACCCGGCGTGCCGGAGAAGGTGCGGGTAGCCGGATTAAAACTCAGCCAGCCCGGCAGTGCCGAGCCATCCGCACGCGTCGCGCTCAGTGTCAGCGTGTCGCCGCTGTCCGGGTCGGTAAAAGTGCCTGCCGGCACGGTAAAGCTGAAGCCGCCGTTTTGTGCCGCCGTCTGCGCGCCCAGCGAACCGGATACCACCGGTGCATCGTTAACGTTGGTGACGACCAGACCGAAGGTGGTGCTGACCGAGGCGTTGCTGCCGTCCGTCGCCGTCACCCGAATGGTCAGGTTGCCCACATCGCCGTTACCCGGCGTGCCGGAGAAGGTGCGGGTGGCCGGATTAAAACTCAGCCAGCCCGGCAGCGCCGAGCCATCCGCACGCGTCGCGCTCAGCGTCAGCGTGTCGCCAGTATCCGGGTCGGTAAAAGTGCCTGCCGGTACGGTAAAGCTGAAGCCGCCGTTTTGTGCCGCCGTCTGCGCGCCCAGCGAACCGGATACCACCGGTGCATCGTTAACGTTGGTGACGACCAGACCGAAGGTGGTGCTGACCGAGGCATTGCTGCCGTCCGTCGCCGTCACCCGAATGGTCAGGTTGCCCACATCGCCGTTGCCCGGCGTGCCGGAGAAGGTGCGGGTCGTCGGATTAAAACTCAGCCAGCCCGGCAGTGCCGAGCCATCCGCACGCGTCGCGCTCAGCGTCAGCGTGTCGCCGGTATCCGGGTCGGTAAAGGTCCCCGCCGGAACAGTGAAGTTGAAGCTGCCATTTTGTGCGATGGACTGATCGGTCACCGGGGTGGACACCACCGGCGGGAGATTACTGTTATTGACCGTTAACCCAAAGGTGGTGCTGACCGAGGCGTTGCTGCCATCCGTCGCCGTCACCCGAATGGTCAGGTTGCCCACATCGCCGTTGCCCGGCGTACCGGAGAAGGTGCGGGTGGCCGGATTAAAGCTCAGCCAGCCCGGCAGCGCCGAGCCATCCGCCTGCGTCGCGCTCAACGTCAGCGTATCGCCGCTATCGACATCGACAAAAGTACCGGCTGGCACGGTGAAGCTGAACGCCGTATCTTTGGTGGCACTTTGGGTACTGACCGTGCTTCCCACGGTAGGGGCATCATTCACGTTGGTTACCAGCAGCGATGCCTGTGCGCTATTGGTGGAAAACGCACTGCTGCCGCCAGACGTCGAGGTATCCGCCAGGCCCTTGCTGGCACCCGCTGTTGCTGTGCCGCTGGTTTGATCCCACGCTCTGAAGCCCAGCGTCGCGGTTTCACCATTGGCGCTGTCCGGTACATAGCGAATTTGCGCGGTTGATCCCAACAGCAGTGCCGATGAGCCTGATACCGTCCCGACATTGAACCAGTTAGCCCCGCTATCGGTGGAATACTGCCAGCCGCCATGCCCTGCCGTCGCAGTAATAGCGATACCACTGGCAGCACCGCTGTCAACATCCCCATAACCCGCGTTGTTGAGCAATGACGACACCGTAGTGGCGGACGATGTCACATCTTCTGTGGTTGATGTCAGGGTGACCGTCGCACCGCTGGATAACGTTGGCGCATCGTTAACCGGCGTTACGTTAAGGGTCATCGTTCCCATATTAGCGGACAACGCCGTGCCATCGCTGACCTTCCAGGTAAAGGAGGCATAACCCGTGCCGTTAGCATTCGCGGTCGGGCGGAAGGTCAGTTTGCCGATATCAGCCGCGCTGACCACCGACCCATTGCCCAGCAACGTATCGCCGCCACCACGTACACCGTCGTTGTTCGCATCAATAAACAACTCACCGGCACCCGGTGCGGTGACGATGGTGATGGATTGCAGGGTATTGCCGCTGTCCACATCGCTGAAACCGAAATCGGCAGCGCTGAAAGTCTGGGCGCTATCCTCATTGAAGGTTTTGCTGACCGACGTATTACTGATAACCGGCGCATCGTTAACCGGTGTTACGTTAAGTGTCATGGTCCCGGTATTCGCGGACAGCGCCGTGCCATCGCTAACCTTCCAGGTAAAGGAGGCATAACCTGCGCCGTTGGCATTCGCTGTCGGGCGGAAGGTCAATTTACCGATGTTGGCCGCACTGACCACCGCACCATCGCCAAGCAACGTATCACCGCTATCGCGCACGCCGTCACTGTTGGCGTCAATAAACAGCTCACCGGCAATCGGTGCGGTGACGATGGTAATGGATTGCAGGGTGTTGCCGCTGTCCACATCGCTGAAACCAAAATCCGCAGCGCTAAAGGTCTGGGCGCTATCCTCATTGAAGGTTTTGCTGACCGATGTATTACTGATAACCGGCGCATCGTTAACCGGCGTGATACTCAGCACCGCCTGATTGGTGCCGCTACTGTTGAGCGAGCCATCATTAAAGGTCCAGTTAAGCGTCACGCTGGTCGGTGGATCATTCGAGCTGTTGGCATAGGTCAGGGATTGCAGCACTGCATTCACTATCGCTGACGTCGCATTGCTATTGAACGTCAGCGTCAGCGTGCCGGAGGAATTCGCCGTGACATTGCCCACCGCCGTACCGTTATAGGTGAAGCTTTGCCCTTGGGTCAGTGCGCCTAACAGCCCGCTATTACCGAAGCTATCGTTACTGTTGGCCCCGCCGTTACGGGCGATTGAAATAGACGCACCGTTATAGTTGCCCAGTCCACTGTTAAGCGCATTCAGCTCGGTATCGGCGACCGTGACATTGTTATCCATCACCACCGCACTGCCTTTTTCAGTAAAGGTCGCGCCGCCATTGAGGTTGCTGAAAACAGGGGCGGTGTTGGTGGTTGAGGTTATCGACGAACTGTTGACCGCCGTCAGACCGCCTGACGTGGCGCGCAGCGCCAGCGTATTGGTACTGCCGCTGTTGGTGTACTGGATGATGAGTCCAGTGTAGGTGGCGATACCGCCAGACGGCGTTAATGTCACCGTCGTCGCGCTGGCATCATGATCCCCGGAGGTGACCGACAGGCTGTTGACGGTGCCATCGACGACACTGTCGTTAGGGTCAGTCACCGAGAGCACAATATTGGTGGTGTAATCCTGATCCACCATGCCATTCGCATCGACCGCCTGCACGACCGGTACGGTGGTAAAACTGGTGCTTTGTCCGTTCTGAATCGTCGTGGGGACGGGCTGGGTGGAAAAAACCAGTCGCGTCGCCACCACATCCGGATTGATCGATGCAGAAGTGGCGCTGACCAAACTACCGGATGCCGCCGTCAGCACGAAGTTGGCATCACTGTCACTGGCCGAGGTGTACTTCACGCCGCTAAAGGTGGCAATACCGTTTGAGGCGGTCACCTGAGTGGTGCCCGTCAGCGAGCCGCTGCCATTTTCGCTTAATGTCACCGAACTGTTGAAATCAGTATCGATATTGCCGCGAGCATCAACAGCAATCACTACCGGCTGGGTAGTGAAGTTAATACCACTGACCACTGAGGTGGACGGCGACTGGCTATAAATCAATTGTGTCGCGGCCACATCAATGCTGGCGCCGCTGCCGTTGGTCACGTTGGCCTGACTACCGGCAAATGTCGAACCACCGGAGACCGTGGTGAAATTGCTGGCATTCACCGACAGCACCACCGTGTGGTGATCGGTGATGTCGTTACTGCTGGTATTGTCGTTGTAATACGCTTTAATGGTGTAAGTTTCACTGCTGCTATTCGCAACCGACAGGCTTAAGCTGGAAAACGTGATTCTGCCGGTGCTGCTGTCGTATGTGCCGACAACGTTGGTGGCATCCGGGCCACTGAGCAGGAAAGTCATCTTGCTCAATTCTGATGATGTCGCCGTACCACTGACGTTAGCGTAGAACTGGCTGACATTGGTGGCGACGCCATCCGATGCTCCCGTATCCGTGATGGTAAAATCCAGCAATGAGGTGGCGCTGGCAACCGAGGTTGCGGTGGTAGAAAACGTCGTCGCTTCACTGGCGGCACCAGCGGTTAGCGTAGAGGTGGTGTCTTTTGGCGAGGCCGTTTTAACATCGGTGATAATAATGTTTTGAAAAAGGCCATAGTCTTCCGAGGTAAATACCACCGACGTCACATCATTCAGCGTTGTTAAACCACTGTAAGTATGAAATGAATCCGCGCCAGGAGAGAGAGTGAAAGAATTGGTGACACCGTCTTTAACATAATAAATCGTCAGGGAGCCGGTTCGAAGTTGGGTTTCGAATCCCGTTAAATCAAAGGTATAGCCACTTTGTACCGAGATCTCGAAATCCATACCACTGCCGCCATTACGGTCGGATAGCGAATAGATCCCAGGGCCAATCCCACCACCGGAAGTCTGATAATTAGGGTTCGTATCTTCCTGAATATCGAGATAACTCGCGCTCGTTCCTGTAATCGTCGAGCCCGCCTTAAATGTGAAGTCCGCCCCATCGATAGTACGCACGAACATGCTATTACTATTCGCATCGTTGTCTTCTTGCGAATTCTCGACGAATGTTACCGTTGAGAGCAGATGTGAGTAATGGGATACACTCAGGGAACTGGTCTGAATATCACCCAGTGAGGTTTCGAGAACCCAGTCACCGCCTAGCGCAGCAGCACCGGTGTTATCGTTGGAAGCCGCAATGTCAGCGCCAGTCGTATCATGCAGCAATTGCAGAAACGCGCCGCTACCCGTGGCACCGATATCACATCCGTACAGCAACAGATCCCCATCCTCCGTCAACGCTGAACCCAGCGTCGCTAAATCAGCGGAGCGTGACGCTGCCGTCGTCGTATTTAACGTTAACGTCCCCAGTGAAACCTGTCCTTCACTACCATGACTGATGATATGAATCGCATCATAGCCGTGATGGGTTTGTGACCACTCTGCCATCTGGGTCAGACCGTCTTTGCTACTATCCAGCAATACCACTTCCGTCCCAGCAGGGACCTGGTCAACCAATATCTGGTAATCCGCCACTGAGGTATCAATAAACACCACTTCTTTGTGAGAGGTTGCGCCCGCCGCTACTGCTGCCACATCGTGACTATCAGTCGTGGCGCTCTGCGTGCTGGTGTGTTGAGAAGAAGTATCGGATTGATCAGTGGTGCCATCGGTATTGCTACTGTCGGACTGAGCTGCGGTCCCAACCGAGGCTGTTTGCGTGGTGGTTGTTTGTGTAGTCGTCGTTTGAGCTTCTGTGGTTTGCTCGGCCGTCGCGGCAATCGCACCATCAAATAACATACGGGCTTCCAGTGCATACCCTATTGGTATGTCGGAAACCGGTTCAACAGAGCAAGCCAGATGGCTACTTTTCTTACGGAACAGATGACGCCATAACATAAAAACACCCCGACACCAGAAATAACCGCTCACAAAAAGGTCATAGTAAAAACCGTTAAATAATAAAAACTTAATCACTTCAATCTGGAACAATGCTCTGGATTTATAAGGAAGATGTCAGTGACATCTTCCTTATAAATATACCATTTGTTTACAATTTGTATTTTTATATATGTAAATTCATCAGCACACCGTTACCCACACAAGAAGGAAAGCAGGTAACCTGCTTTCCTTGTGAAAGCCGTCACCTCAAGGGCGGACCGGGAAAATACCATTCACCGCGATACAGGCTGTCAACGCTAACGACGGATCACGCACTGGCAGCGGTACTTGTACCTGAACGGCTACCGGAGCAGGAACCGTCGCATTCGGCCCCACTGTCACTGCAGCGGTTACCGGCAGACTGACGTTGCCCGATGCCGTTCCCGACAACTGCCCGCCGCTAGCGGTACCGCTGACCGGTCCACTCGCGGTACCCGTCACGCTGCCGTCCGGCCCGACCTGCCGATCGTTAGTGCCAGAAGGGGCATAGATTTGGGCCGCCGGCCCAACAACCGTGGTTAACAAGGCTTTATCGGTCAGGTTCGCACTACGCCCGGTTGTGGTGGACGAACCGATTTTGGCAATACCGGTGACAGGAAGACTGGCTACGGCGCTGAAAGGCAGGTTGGTGATACTGCCAGAAAGCGCTAAAGACACAGAGCCGCTGGCCACAGGCGTCGTACCGGCAGTACCGTTCAACGTCAGGCCTGCAGGATGAGTATGTGGCGGAATCTGAGCGGCAGTCAGCGTGATTGATGTAGACGCAGTAACCGTTGAACCTTCCTGCCCGACTTTCTGCCCAGAATTATAAACGGGAACAGAACCATTCAGTGGACCAGTACCTATCGCCGTCCTTCCCCGCAAATCAGGTAACGCGAAGGTATTCGGTGCGCTACCACCATAAAGGTTGCCAATCACTGCATAGAGCGCCTGATTTTGGGATACGTTCAGCGTTCGACCGTCGGCAGGTAAGTAGGATTCAGGGCAATAGTTGCTCGCCATATAGCAAACGGAACCTAAATAAGCCTCGTAAGCACACGCATTTGCTGACGTAGGGAGCATGGCAAAACCTAATGCGCCAGCAAGAACTGATTTGATAAACAAACGCTGAACTCGCTTCATTACACATCTCTCCTTAGGCAGATGGCGGCCTCACCGCATAGTGAAGCGCATCTGATAATTTTAATCGTATTGTTGTAACCCCTGAGGGCGGGGCAATCAGGATGTCATGTCGTAAAACGGTGATGCAGTTAGAAACCCAACCACAATAAAAACATAGCTGACACAGGAGAGATTTTCCGCTGGCGGGATAAATTATTTCTTATAGCGTCACATAAAAAACTATTTAATAGAATTAACTGAATAACACATTTTATCACCCTGGAAAGGCTTTGTTTTCAACACGTCAGAACCCACTTTCCCTGATCCCCAACGCCGCTACCCGACGCCACATCGCGCCAAGAATAGATTCCGTTTCCCCTTCCAGCATCACGCTGCCCCGCAGCGGTTGTTGCGGCGGCAGGAATTGCTCCTCCTGCACCACGAAACGCACACGGTACTGTGCCTGCACCGGTTGAGGGTTGTGATCACGGTCACGGCGCACGGCGATAGGACCGTGGCGATCAGACGCCAGCATTTCCTGCTGTAACCAGGCGGTACCGGTTGGGGCAAATTCTTTTAGTTGTACCGCAAGGCGGGGATAAGCCGGATCGTCGGCGATAAAATCACCCGTCATGCCGACTTTGGCACGTGTCAGGGAATCTTCAGGCAAATACCCCTGTACTTTGCCTGTTCCCTGCTCAACAACGCGCAACAAGGGCATATCAGTGGTCAACCAGCGACCTTCGGTCATATCCCGTGCCACATCTCTCACCAGCCCTGCCTGCGGCGCGGTGAGAGACAACCGCTGACGTTGCGCATCCAGCCCCCGATAACGGGCCAGCGACTCCGCCAGTTGCCGGTCAAGCACCTGGGTTTCACTGGCGGTTTCCTGACGCCCCGCCCCCCGCTGCCGTTTTTGCTGCAAAACGGCAATCTGCTGGCGTTCAATATTGATGCGATAGTCCAAATCGGACGAGGTGAGATCCAGCAGTTTCTCACCGGCTTTTACCTGCTGGCCGTCAGTGACGTACAGCGCTTTGACCTGCGCAGGAATCGGGGCATACAGCGCGCTGACGTTTTCTGCTTCCAGCACCGCAGGAATACGGATGCTGCCGCGCCAGGGAAACAGCAGCACCAGCAGCGCTACTGCCAGAATCAAGCCCGAACGTAGCAGGCTAACGGGATGAGCAGTTTTACGCATGGACCACCAGATACGGGCTTCCTTAACTACCGGAAGCGCGATAAACCAACCAATTTCCACCAGCATCAACACGATGCCGATCACTTTGATAAAAAAGTGATACACCACCAGCGCAATGCCGAAGAACAGGAAAAAGCGCCATATCCACGAGGCATAACCCCATATCAGCAGTTTGCGCTGCATCGATGGCGACCAGGTATGTGGTGCTGCTCGACCATGGCCAAACAACACCTCACGCAGTCGCCAGCGACACAAGGCATACGCCCGTTCCTGCAGGTTTTCCACGCGCCAGAAATCACTCAACAAAAAGTAGCCGTCAAAACGCATCAGAGGATTGAGGTTAACCACCAGCGTCGTTACCCAGGTGGCGCTGGAGAGCATGAAGGCGGCGGTACGTACCGGACCGTCAGGCAACAACGCCCACGCCAGTAGTGCCACACAGGCCAGCATCAGCTCCGCCAGAATACCGCCGGCGCTAATCAACAACCGGGCACGGTGATCCTTCAGCTTCCAGGCATCGCTGACATCGGTATAAAACAGCGGAAATAGCACGATAAACGCCACGCCCATGGTCTGTACCCGGCAGCCAGCGCGCTTAGCCATAAACGCGTGCCCCAGTTCATGGATGAATTTGGCAAAGACCAGTGCGATACCAAAAGCCGCCATCCCTTGCAGGCTGAACAGGTGGGGAAAGGAGTGGGTATAGCGAACCCAATCCCGGCTGACCAGAAAGCCTCCCAACAGCAATACTAACGGTAACGCCACCCGTAACAACGGCAGACCATAGCGTTGTAGCCAGGGCCAGCAGCGGCTGAGCACCGGGTCCGGGCGCCATAACGGGATGCGGAAAAACAGATATTGGTGCAGCAAAGTTTTCCACAGGCTGACGCGCAATGCCGCTGCTTTGATGGCATACCCTTGTCGTTGCACCGGGTCGCTGGCGGCGATCAAATCGTAGTTACGCAGAAACCGTACCAACTGCTCCAGTTCACGGCCCTGCAACGGCAAGCCCGGCTCACGGTTAGCCGCCTCCATCACCGCTTGCGGATGACGCAGCGACCAGTGCCGCAACAGACGTATTGCCGAGGGCGTTAGCGTAAAATAACGTCCGGTGACCGGGTCGGCCAGCACCCATTGCGGTGCGCCGTCAAGACCGGTAGCCGATTCCACCAGTTGCAGATCGCTCCTCAGCTCAGGCAAAAAATGACTCATCCCCCCACCCGTCATAATCCAACCGACTGACGTAATACGGCGAGCGGTCGCCGGAACAGGTACACCGCCAGCGGTACATATTCACCAGAAATTTTCGCCGTACCGCGCAACCCGATACGTGGCGGTTCGCCAGTAAAACGTGCGTCCAGCCGGTAAGCCAGGTTACCCGACGGGGTTGGTTCCGATTCATAAGCAATACGATCCAGCAGCGCGCCATGCGGCGTTATCGGATCGCTATCAAGAAACAAGGTGATCGGTGCATCCGGCTCCAGCCGAATCGCATCGCCGACATCCAGTTCAATTCGCAGAGAGACGGAAGCCGGGTCGGCCAAATCCATCAGCCGTTCGCCGGTGCGGACTGGTTTACCGGTCCAGCGTTCGGCGTCGGCAAATACCGCAATGCCGTCCCGCTCCGCGCGAATTTCAGTGCGGCTCAGCAAGGCGTTGGCATAATCGCGTTCGGCACGCTTTTGCGCCACCTGCGCGGCAAGAAAATCCAGCCGGGCCTTGGAGTCGGCATCCTGAAAAGCGCGCTGCGAACTGGCACGGAATTCCGCTTCTGCCACGTTCAATGCCCGTTCAGCCACATCGGCCTGCGCTTTTAGCGTGGTATCGTCGAAACGCACCAGTACATCGCCTTTACGCACACTCTGATTCGGCTGGACGGCAAATGCCTGAATCACCCCATCCAGCGGCGCGGCAACCACACGCCCGTTGAGCGGAATCACCTCTGCCGGCGCTAACACCGATTGACGTACCGGAATAAACAGGCACCCGACCACCAGCAAGGCGGGTATAGCCAGCTTCCAGCGCCAGCGAGTGCGTCGCCACAGCTGTTGTTGTTGCGGTTCCAGCGCCAGCCAGGCATGGCTGAATGCGTGGGCCAGTTGGTCTGCCAGCAACTGCTCAGCGGGCTGCCAGGGTTGCTCACGGGCATACCAGATGCCGCCAAACAGACGCCCTTGCTTATCTTTCAGTGGCGTCCACAGCACTTCGGGCGCTGACAACGCCAGCCAGTCGTTACGGCTTTGATCATCTAACGCTGTCGCCTCCACCACCGCACACTGCGCATATTGCGGCTCTTGCAGCAGTTGCCGACAAGCGCGCTCAACAAACGCCACAAAGGGCGCATGAGGCGCAGGCTGGGTCACGCCGGTCACCGCTCGCACCGTGCCGTTGATCACCAACGCGGCATGACGAAAGCCAAACAGCGTCTGGCTGTCGTTAACCATACAGTAAGCCAGCGCTTCAACGGTATCTGCCGAACGCGCCTGACGTTCAAGGTCGAGAAAACGGGCGAAGATACGTTCGCTGGAAACGGGGGGCGTAGTGCTCACGGCTTCTCCGGAAAATGTGCTGTGCCGCTCATCCCAGCCATCAGCGCGGCATCTTTGGTTTCAATCACTCCCGTCAGGCTGAGGGTCTGGCTACTTTCATCAATTCGCGCGCCCAGTCGGGATACACGGGCTTGTAACGGTGTGCCGGTTTCATCCGGCGTAAAGGTGAAAGTCAGGCCGGTTTTAAGTATTGGCAGCCAGCGGGATGGCACCAGCAGGTTAATTTCCAGATGGCGATTGTTGACGATATCCAACACCGGTGCGCCCGGCGCCACGCTTTCATACGCCTGAGCACGACGCCTGACCACCTGACCGTCAAACGGCGCCAGAATACGGCAGCGGCTGACCTGAATCTGATAGACCTGACTTTCTGCCTGCGCCTGCGCCAAACGCGCAGCAGATAAAGCCACGGCGTGCCTGCCCACCGATTTGAGTTCCGCCAGTTGCTGGTTCTGACTCAGCTCCGCTTCCGCCGCCCGCATCGCCGCCTGCGATGCCGCCAACTGCGCCTGATAGATGGCACAGTCAAAACGCGCCAGCAGGTCGCCTTTTTTGAACGACTCCCCTTCCCTGAACGGCATTTCCACAATGCGCCCGGCCAGATCGCTGGAAATGGTCGCCTGATCCACCGCCACCAGCATCCCGCGCGCCTGATTGGCCTGATTGTCAGCCGAGGCCGACATCTGTGTAGGATGAGCCGGATGACTCAATAACGGGTCTTCAGCCTGCGCCTGCACATGATAAGCCAAAACACAAACCGCCATCAGCCCCAGAGCCCGATGGAAAACGGAGTGATTGAAATTGTTCACACTAACCTGCCTTGATTCCGCGAAGGTGTGTACCAATCAGAAGGCATCAAGAACAAGCCCCTGAATTTTCACCAATTAGCCATAGATTTTGGCAAGTATAGTAAATCAGCAGAAACGGGAATGCGATGAGAGGTAGAACCAGGTTATGAATTTGTCGTGAAGATCAACAGCGACGTAATGTAGCCGGGGCAAGAGGTGCGCGACGCTGTCGTAGGATTGGCATAGGCTCACTCGCACTTATCCAGCCCAGTGTAGTCGCTTCACCAAAGGCCAGTTGCATCGAGATCGTCCGCTCGGTTAGTTGATCGATTGTGGCAGATCAGGCTGCTTTGTTCAGACCTTCCCTAATGTGGAAGTTGGTCCGTGACGGCACGCGAGTTACTAAAATTTATTTATAATCATTTATTTATCTTGATGAAGCGACTCTTCACGCCTAAAAAATAGCTAATCATCAGATAACTACTATTACTTTAAGTATAATTCGCAAACAAATTGCAGTAAAAAATGATTAATATTTACTCTGTGAGTCCAGATGTGTCCAAAAAGAAAATGGGAGGTGCGCATCGCGCCTCTTTGATCGCGGCTGGCATCCTGGCCTTCCTTGCCTCTGGCTCGGCGCTTGCCGTTGATCAGGCCAGACTCCAGCAGCCAGTTGTCGGCGGTACCGTTCTGACGATGAGCCTTGGCAACCAGTGCACCGCCGGTCTTGTGCTCCAGCAAACAGGCGCTTGGGCCAACTTGACTCCATATCGGAGAGCGGTCAGGTTCGTTCTGACTGCAGGGCATTGTGGTGACTACAACAGCACGGTGTCCGTGAATGGGGCGGATATCGGCTATGTTTCCTGGAAGTCGGAGGTTTCAGATCTCGAATTGATTCGCGTGGAACCGGTGTTGCATAACTACCGGCACTGCACAGCGCCATCAACAGGAATTCATTGCACAATCATTTCGAGATACGAACCGCGTGCGGTAGGCAAGGTGCTGCTCTCGCGAGCAGCGCTCTACCGGTCGCGAGAGGGTGGGCTTGTTGCGATCGCTGTCACCGACCACGCCCCCGCGCCCTCAACTAACCGCTTCTGCACGAGCGGATTCATGACCGACGTGTTGTGCGATTGGACGGATGCACGCATTCCCGCGGGCTATCCCGTGACAGTCCAGGGACTTCGTGCCGCAACTCCCGACTTTGGCGGTCTGACAAGCCCAGGCGATTCCGGCGGACCAGTGGTGAGTACATCGGGAGTCATACACGGCATCATAAAAGGTCAAAATGACAACCTAAACATGATGCTTTATACATCTACAGCGCAATTTTTCCACGAGATGCCCAATTATACGATTGCACCGCCAAACTGATTTGTCGAAACGTTAACCCAGAAGTCGGTGCGGCTGGTCCCTTCGCCGTTAAGGGGAGGGGCTGTGTATGGTTATCGCAAGATAGCCCCAGATGTGCGCGAGTCCGGCGAGCATTGCAGCCGACACTGCGCTGTTGATCACCAACGATCAATTCGTACGTCCAGTCGGAAAAACGGGCTTGTAACGGTGTGCCGGTTTAATCCAGCGTAAAGGTGAAAGTCAGGCCGGGTTGTAAGTATTGACAGCCAGCAGGATGGCACCAGCAGGTTAATTTCCAGATGGCGATTATTGACGATATCCAGCACCGGCGCGCCCGGTGCTGGATATCGTACACCTGAAACACCAAACGGCAGGCACAAAAAAACCACCTTTCGGTGGTTTTCTGCATCATGCAAATTTGAGTATCTGCACGATGAAATTTGGAGCGGGAAACGAGACTCGAACTCGCGACCCCGACCTTGGCAAGGTCGTGCTCTACCAACTGAGCTATTCCCGCAGGGGTGTGACGTAACGTAATTTGCTGTCGTTACGGGGAGCGAATTATACGAGAAACTTTTTCTCTCGCAACCCCCCTGACAAAAAATGTCGTTCAAGTGCCGACAAAATCAACAATGCGCTGAAAATACCTGCAATACCAGGAGTTTTAGCGCATTTTCCACGCCGACACGACTGACATCTCATGCAGCCATTACCCCGGCAGCCGTTACAACTGAATAAAGTGTTCGCGGTAGTACGCCAGTTCCGCCACCGATTCGCGGATATCGTCCAGCGCCTGATGGGTATTGCGCTTCTTAAAGCCTGCCAAAATCTCCGGCTTCCAGCGGCGCGCCAGTTCCTTGAGCGTGCTGACGTCCAGATAACGGTAGTGGAAGTAAGCTTCCAGTTCCGGCATGTAACGGAACAGGAAACGGCGATCCTGCCCGATGCTGTTGCCGCAAATCGGCGATTTGCCCGCCGGTACCCATTGTTGCAGGAACGCAATAGTTTCCAATTCGGCGGCACGGTCGTCATACGTGCTGGCTTTGACCCGATCCACCAACCCACTGCCGGTGTGAGTGCGTACGTTCCAGTCATCCATCAGCGCCAGTTGGCTGTCAGACTGATGCACCGCCAGCGTCGGGCCTTCTGCCAGTACATTCAGGTTGGCATCAGTCACCAGTGTTGCGATCTCAATGATCCGATCCCGTTCAGGATCCAGCCCCGTCATTTCCAAATCGATCCAGATCAGGTTGTTTTCATTTACCATCGTTGCCATTCCCATCGAGGTTTCGCCGCCAGCAGGCTGACAGGCCCGGCAGCGGTTAATTAAAATAAAATAGCGTGTATTATAGTCGCTTCCATCGCCACCGGCGATAAGCGCCGAACCAAGAGAGACTGCGTGAGTAAAAAGAAACTGTCAAAAGGTCAGCAACGTCGGGTCAGTGCCAACCATCAGCGCCGCCTGAAGCACGCCGACAGCAAGGTCGAGTGGGATGACAACCAACTGGGCGAACCGCAGGAAGGCATCATCATCAGCCGGTTCGGTATGCACGCGGATGTGGAAGCGCCGGACGGCGAGCTGCACCGCTGCAATATTCGCCGCACTATTCATTCGCTGGTCACCGGCGACCGGGTCGTCTGGCGTGCCGGCAACGAAACGCTGGCCGGTATCAGCGGCATCGTCGAAGCGGTGCACCCGCGTCAGTCGGTGCTGACCCGCCCGGACTACTATGACGGTCTCAAACCTATTGCCGCCAACATCGACCAGATTGTGATTGTCTCCGCCATTTTGCCGGAGTTGTCGCTCAATATTATCGACCGTTATCTGGTCGCTTGCGAAACACTGGACGTTGAACCGTTGATCGTGCTGAACAAAACCGATCTGCTGGATGACGAAGGCCGGGCATTTGTCGAAGAGGTGATGGATATCTACCGTCATCTCGGTTATCGGGTGTTGATGGTTTCAAGTCATACCCAACAAGGGCTTGCCGAGCTGGAAGCCGCGCTGACTGGCCGCGTCAGTATCTTCGCCGGGCAGTCCGGCGTCGGCAAATCGAGCCTGCTTAATGCCCTGCTCTACCCTGACGACGCCAAAATTCTGGTCAATGACGTGTCCGATGCGTCTGGATTGGGTCAGCACACGACCACCGCCGCTCGCTTGTATCACTTCCCCCACGGTGGCGATGTCATCGACTCGCCGGGCGTACGTGAGTTCGGCCTGTGGCATCTGGAGCCGGAGCAAGTCACGCGCGGTTTTATCGAATTCCGTGACTATCTGGGCAGTTGCAAATTCCGCGACTGCAAACACGATACCGACCCTGGCTGCGCTATTCGCGCTGCGCTGGAACGCGGGGAGATAGCGCCAGAGCGTTTCGACAACTACCACCGCATTCTTGAAAGCATGGCGCAGGTAAAAACGCGTAAATCCTTTTCTGCTCCAGATAACTGACATTTATTGTATCCATCGCTACAATGCGCCCTTTTTTACGGCGTACCCTTAAAAAAACGACGAGGCTCACTGTGCTGGACAGAATCAAGATTGCTCTACAACATCTGCTCCCGAAGGTCTGGCTGACGCAATTGGCTGGTTGGGGGGCTAACCGTCAGGCGGGCCTGCTTACCAGGCTGGTGATTGAACTGTTTGCGCGCATCTACAAGGTCAATATGCAGGAAGCGCAGCAACCCAACGCCGCATCCTACCGTACGTTCAACGACTTTTTTGTTCGCCCGCTGAAACCGGGTATTCGCCCAGTTGATCCGCTGGCGAATCGGCTGGTGTTCCCCGCCGACGGCGCTATCTCTCAGCTCGGCACCATCGACGATCTTCAGATCTTGCAAGCCAAACAGCACAACTATTCGCTGGAAGCACTGCTGGCCGGCAATGTCATTCTCGCCGACCTGTTCCGCGACGGTGTGTTCGTCACGACTTATCTTTCGCCGCGCGATTACCACCGTGTGCATATGCCGTGTGACGGTATTTTGCGCGATATGATTTACGTGCCGGGCGACCTGTTTTCCGTTAACCCGCTGACCGCCGCCAACGTGCCAAACCTGTTTGCCCGCAACGAACGCGTCATCTGCCTGTTCGATACGCCATTCGGGCCAATGGCGCAGATTCTGGTGGGCGCGACCATCGTCGGCAGTATCGAAACCGTGTGGGCTGGCGTTATCACGCCGCCGCGCGAAGGCATCATCAAACGCTGGGCCTATCCGCAGGAAGGCGAAGACGCCGTCATTCTGGAAAAAGGCGACGAAATGGGCCGTTTCAAACTCGGCTCCACGGTCATTAACCTGTTCGCTAAAGACCGTGTACAGTTAATGTCTGGACTGGCTAGCCGGAGCGTCACGCGCATGGGTGAAGCCATGGCCGAAGCATTGGATGAGGATGTTCGGGCACGCATGAGCGCCGCCAACGACAGCGACACTACCCCCTGACCCCATCACTATACCTGAGGAGGCCAGCCGTGCGTTTGATTCTGATTTTCCTGATGGGATGCCTGTTATCAACCACATCGCTGGCCGCCCAGTTGCCTGATGAAACGCAACTGAAACAGGATCTGCAGCAGGCGGAAATCAACAAAAACTCCCCGGTGCAAGCCGATATCGTCAAAGAGCTGCAATCGGCGTTGCGACTGCTGGACGAACGCCGGGAAACCCGCCAGCGAGCCGACCAGTACCAGCGTGCGATTGACGACTTTCCCAAGCTCACCCGCGACTTGCGCCAGCAGTTGGATGCGGAAGATGCCAAACCGGCAGCGCCGCCCAAAACCACATCGGTCAACGATTTGGAACAGCAGATCGTCCAGCTCAGCAGCCAGTTGCTGGAACAAAGCCGCCAGTTACAACAGGAACAGGACCATCAGCGAGAAATCAGTGATTCGCTAGCCCAGATACCGCAGCAGCAAACCGAAGCCAACCGCGCGCTGAGCGACGTCGAACGGCGCGTACAGGCGCTGGGTAATCCCGCCACGCCATTAGGTCAGGCGCAATTGGCCGCGCTACAGGCCGAAGCGGCGTTGCGTAAAAGCCGACTGGAAGAGCTGGAGCTGGCACAGCTTTCCGCCAGCAACCGTCAGGAACTCTCGCGCCTGCAGGCAGATGTCTACAAAAAGCGGCGTGACCGGCTGGACAACCAACTCCAGCTGTTGCGCAGCACGCTGAACACGTTGCGCCAGCGCGAGGCGGAACAAGCGATGGAACGAACCGAGCAACTGGCGGAACAGGAAGGTCAGTTACCTGCCGTGGTCGCCAGTCTGCTGCAAACCAACCGTGAACTTTCACTGGCGCTTAACCAGCAGGCGCAGCGCATGGATCAGATAGCGTCCCGCCAGCGCCAGACCGCCACCCAAACGCTACAGGTGCGCCAGGCGCTGAGCACGCTACGCGAACAGGCGCAATGGCTCGGCTCATCGCCGGCGCTGGGGGAGACGCTGCGCGCGCAGGTAGCAAGGTTGCCGGAAATGCCCAAACCCCAGCAACTGGACGGCGACATGGCGCAACTGCGCGCCCAGCGTTTACATTATGAAGATCAGCTCAACAAGCTGCCGGCGACCAGCGAACCGGCCCGACAGGACAACGGCGCCCCGTTGACCGCCGCTCAACAAAAGATCGTCAACGATCAGCAACGTACCCAGCGCGATCTGCTCACATCGCTGATTTCCGGTTGCGACACGCAAATTCTGGAACTGACCAAGCTGAAAGTCGCCAGCAACCAGTTGGAAGACGCGTTGATTGAGATCCGCGACGCGGCGCATCGCTATCTGTTTTGGGTGGCGGATGTTGACCCGGTTGGTTTCGCCTACCCGCTCCACCTGCTGCGCGACCTGTCACGCCTGTTGTCGCTGGATACCCTCACCCAACTCAGCAGCGCCATGCTGATGATGGTCACCAGCCAGAGCACGCTGTTGCCGCTACTGGGCGCGTTGCTGCTGGTCGGGCTGAGTATCAGCTCGCGCCGCCATTACCATGCCTTTCTGGAACGCGCCAGCAGCCGGGTCGGCAAGGTCACCCTCGACTACTTCATGCTGACGCTGCGCACGGTATTCTGGTCGGTGATGGTGGCGATGCCGCTGCCGGTGCTGTGGGCCGCGCTCGGCTACGGTCTGCAAAACGCCTGGCCTTACCCGGTCGCCGTCGCCATCGGCGATAGCGTGACCGCCACCGTACCGCTGATGTGGGTCATGATGATCGGCGCTGCGTTTTCTCACCGTCAGGGGCTGTTCATCGTGCATTTCGGCTGGTCGCCGAAGCAGGTGGCGCGCGCCATGCGCTACTACCGTCTCTCCATCGGTTTTATCGTGCCGCTGGTCATGGCGCTCATCACCTTCGATAACCTTAATGACCGTGAGTTTTCCAGTACGCTGGGGCGGCTGTGTTTTATCCTGCTGTGTATGGCGCTGAGCCTGGTGACCACCAGCCTGAAACGCGCCGGTATTCCGCTGTATCTGGATAAGGAAGGCGCCGGCGAAAACCCGGTGAACCGCGCAATGTGGAACCTGATGATCTGCATTCCGCTGATTGCTGCACTAGCGTCCTGCCTGGGCTATCTCACCACCTCGCAGGCGTTGCTGGCGCGGCTGGAAACCTCGGTCGCCATCTGGTTTTTCCTGCTGGTGATTTATCACATCATCCGCCGCTGGATGCTGATTCAACGCCGCCGCATCGCCTTTGATCGCGCCAGACAGCGCCGGGCGGACATACTGGCGCAACGCGCCAGAGGTGAGGAAGAGGTCCCACCCTCGTCACACGAAGCCAGTGCAGACGTGGTAGAAGAACCGGTGGTGGACCTGGACGCCATCAGCGCCCGTTCGCTGAAGCTGGTGCGATCAATCCTGACGCTGATAGCACTGGTATCGGTCATCGCCCTGTGGTCGGAAATCCATTCCGCTTTTGCGTTTTTGGAGAATATCAGCCTGTGGGACGTCACCAGCACGGTGAAAGGGGTGGAGAGCGTACAGCCGATTACCCTTGGCTCGGTGCTGATTGCGCTGCTGGTGTTTGTTATCACAGCGCAACTGGTGCGCAACCTGCCCGCGCTACTGGAGCTGGCAGTATTGCAGCATATCGAACTGTCGCCCGGCACCGGCTACGCCATTATCACCATCAGCAAGTACCTGATGATGCTGGTGGGTGGGTTGATGGGATTCTCGCTGATCGGTATCGAATGGTCAAAATTGCAGTGGCTGGTGGCGGCACTCGGCGTAGGGCTGGGGTTCGGCTTACAGGAGATCTTCGCCAACTTCATCTCTGGCCTGATCATCTTGTTCGAAAAACCGATTCGCATCGGCGATACCGTGACTATCCGCGATCTGACCGGCAGTGTGATGCGCATCAACACCCGCGCCACCACCATTTCCGACTGGGATCGCAAAGAGATCATCGTACCCAACAAAGCTTTTATCACCGAACAGTTCATCAACTGGTCGCTGTCTGACTCGGTCACCCGCGTGGTGCTGACCATCCCCGCCCCTGCCGATGCCAGTACGCAGGAGGTCACCACACTACTGCGAGATGCGGTGAAACGCTGTTCGCTGGTGCTGGATAATCCCCCACCGGAAGTGTTTCTGGTGGACCTGCATCAGGGTATCCAGATTTTCGAACTGCGTATTTTCGCCGCAGAAATGGGTCACCGGATGCCGCTACGCCATGAACTGCATCAGTTGATTCTGGAAAGCTACCGCGAACACAATCTGGTGATGCCATTCCCACCGTTCCAGGTGCGGATGGACTCAGTACAAATTGCCGGGCGCAACGCCACGACCACAACGCGAACCGCAGGCGGGTTGTAATTACGCTTAAGTGATATTACGCCGCAGTTGTGATTTCGCTGAATACCGTTGTCATTTCGCTGAAAAAGAAAACCACGGTAAGCGATGGCTTCCGTGGTTTTTAGCCAGACGAATGAATAATAGGAAAAGCAGCCTCAGGCGCGATCAACCGTAAACGCTATCACTTCGCCGATAGACTCGGCGTTCAGCGCCAGCATCACCAGACGATCTACGCCTACCGCCACGCCGGAACACGGCGGTATACCCGCGGCCAGCGCCGCCAGCAAGTTCTCGTCAATCGGTTGTACCGGCAAACCACGCGCGGCGCGCTTGCGGTTATCCTGCTCGAAGCGTTGACGCTGCTCTTTGCTGTCCGTCAGTTCGCAAAAACCGTTAGCCAGTTCGATGCCTTTGTAATATACCTCAAACCGCTCCGCCACCCGGTGATCCTCGGTGCTGATTTCCGCCAGTGAAGCCTGTGTGGCCGGGAAATGGTAGACAAACGCCGGTTTGTCGCGGCCAATCTGCGGCTCCACGCCAAATGCGAATAACAACTGCAACAGCGTGTCGCGGTCCTCTTCCCGGTTTGCCACGTCACCGACGCCGATTTTCTCCGCGACTTCACGCAGTTGCGCTTTATCCGCCGATAGCGGGTCCACTTCCAGATGACGCTGGAACGCCTGCTGATAAGACAGCATTTCGGCGCCGTCGCACTCCAGTACCTGTTGCAACAGGTCATCCATTTCATTCATCAGCCGGTACATATCGTAGTGCGGGCGATACCACTCCAGCATGGTGAACTCAGGGTTATGATAACGGCCAGACTCTTCGTTGCGAAAATTGCGGCACAGTTGATAAATCGGCCCGCTGCCCACCGCCAGCAGGCGTTTCATGTGGTATTCCGGGCTGGTCATCAGATACAGCGCCATACCATCAGCCGCGCCGGGGCCGACAAAGTGGGTCTGAAACGCAGACAGATGCACATCCGTTACCGTCGCCTGGCTCATAGCTGGCGTTTCCACTTCCAGCACACCGCGGTCTGCAAAGAAACGTCGGATTTCTTTCATTATCGACGCCCGCTTTAACAGATTGGCGACGGGGGCACTCGGCTGCCAACTGGCTGTTTCGCTCATGATTTCCACTCCACACTCAAACTGGAGGTGCAGTCTACCCGCATCATCCCAGCCAGACAAATTTATCCAGCTGAAGATTTTCATCTATTTGGTTTGTCGAGATTATTAAAGAAATAAAAGTACTATTTATGAATAAATCATATATTCCGTCACGTTTTCCGGAATATGTCCGTGCAGATTTTAAAAAACAGCAAAATACTGGATCACATCAAATTTCATGCATCTGCAAATCGCTATAATCATTCCCATACAAAAAAAGGGTGATTGAATCTCTCTCTAATAAGTAGCTTGGCCGGATATTTTTTCACTCGATTACTGTCCTGGAAATTAAAACGGAAAATAAGTGACGACGTTGTATTTCATATTATTTTCTTAATTTAATTTATTTAACTTAAGTAACTGGAGGCATGTAGTGCAAACCTTTAATGCCGATTTGGCCATTATCGGGGCCGGGGGAGCAGGTTTACGGGCCGCGATTGCTGCGGCGCAAGCGAATCCCCAACTCAAGATTGCGCTAATTTCCAAAGTCTACCCGATGCGTAGCCACACCGTGGCCGCAGAAGGGGGATCAGCGGCAGTCACACAAGATCACGATAGCTTCGACTTCCACTTCCACGACACCGTGGCCGGGGGCGACTGGTTATGTGAACAGGACGTGGTGGATCACTTCGTGCAGAATTGTCCGCGCGAAATGACCCAGCTTGAGCAGTGGGGTTGCCCGTGGAGCCGCAAGCCGGATGGTTCGGTCAACGTACGTCGTTTCGGTGGAATGAAGATCGAACGTACCTGGTTTGCTGCGGATAAAACCGGCTTCCACATGCTGCACACCCTGTTCCAGACCTCTCTGAAATACCCGCAGATTCAGCGTTTCGACGAGCATTTCGTGCTGGACATCCTGGTGGATGACGGACATGCCCGTGGGGTCGTTGCCATCAACATGATGGAAGGGTCGTTAATTCAGATCCGCGCCAACGCCATCGTGATGGCAACAGGCGGTGCCGGTCGCGTCTATCGCTACAACACCAACGGCGGCATCGTTACCGGCGACGGCATGGGCATGGCCTTCCGTCACGGCGTACCGCTGCGTGATATGGAATTCGTACAGTACCACCCTACCGGCCTGCCGGGTTCCGGTATTCTGATGACCGAAGGCTGCCGTGGCGAAGGCGGTATCATGGTCAACAAAGACGGCTACCGCTATCTGCAAGACTACGGCCTTGGGCCGGAAACGCCGCTGGGCGAGCCGAAAAACAAATATATGGAACTGGGCCCGCGTGACAAAGTTTCGCAAGCCTTCTGGCACGAATGGCGCGCCGGACGCACTGTGCCGACCCCGTTGGGCGATGTGGTCTACCTCGACCTGCGTCATCTGGGTGAGAAGAAACTGAAAGAGCGTCTGCCGTTTATTTGCGAACTGGCAAAAGCCTACGTCGGCGTTGACCCGGTGAAAGAACCGATTCCGATTCGCCCCACCGCGCACTACACCATGGGCGGCATCGAAACCGACCAGCAGTGCGAAACCCGTATTCAGGGCCTGTTCGCCGTCGGCGAATGCTCATCCGTCGGTCTGCACGGCGCCAACCGCCTCGGCTCCAACTCGCTGGCGGAACTGGTAGTGTTTGGCCGCCTCGCCGGTGAAAAAGCCGTGGAACGCTCGCAGTCCGCCGCACCGGCCAATACCAGCGCGCTGGATGCACAGGCTAAAGATGTGGAACAACGTCTGCACACGTTGATGAAGCAGGAAGGTACCGAAAGCTGGGCCAAAATCCGCGACGAAATGGGGCTGTCGATGGAAGAAGGCTGCGGTATTTACCGTACCACCGACCTGATGCAGAAAACAGTCGATAAACTGGCCGAGCTGAAAGAACGCTTCAAACGCGTGAAAATCACTGACCATTCCAGCGTGTTCAACACCGATCTGCTCTACACCATCGAACTGGGTCACAGCCTGGATGTCGCCGAGTGTATGGCGCATTCCGCCATCAACCGCAAAGAATCACGCGGCGCGCACCAGCGTCTCGATGAAGGCTGCACCGAGCGTGATGACGTCAATTTCCTGAAGCACACGCTGGCGTTCTATAACCCGGAAGGCGCCCCACGCCTGGAATACAGCGATGTGAAGATCACTAAGCTGCCGCCGGCAAAACGCGTTTACGGCGCCGAAGCGGAAGCTCAGGAGAAAAACAAGAAGGAGCAAGCGAATGGCTGATATGCAAACCCTGAAAATGGAAGTCATGCGCTATAACCCGGAGCAGGATAACGCACCGCATTTCGAAACCTACGACGTGCCGTATACCCGCGAAACCTCGCTGCTGGATGCGCTCGGCTACATTAAGGACAATCTGGCGCCGGACCTGTCTTACCGCTGGTCCTGCCGTATGGCGATTTGCGGTTCCTGCGGCATGATGGTCAACAACGTGCCGAAACTGGCCTGTAAAACCTTCCTGCGTGACTATGCCAGCAGCGGCCTGAAGGTTGAAGCGCTGGGCAACTTCCCGATTGAGCGCGACCTGGTGGTGGACATGACCCACTTCATCGAAAGTCTGGAAGCCATCAAGCCCTATATCATCGGCAACAACCGTACGCCGGACCAAGGCCCGAACAAGCAGACACCGGCGCAGATGGCGAAATACCATCAGTTCTCCGGCTGCATTAACTGTGGGCTGTGCTACGCCGCCTGCCCGCAGTTCGGCCTGAATCCGGAGTTCATCGGTCCTGCCGCGATTACGCTGGCACACCGTTACAACCTGGACGACCGCGACCACGGTAAGAAAGAGCGTATGCCGCAACTGAACAGCGACAACGGCGTCTGGTCTTGTACCTTCGTGGGTTACTGCTCCGAAGTGTGTCCGAAGCACGTCGATCCGGCGGCGGCTATCCAGCAGAGCAAGGTGGAAAGCGCCAAAGACTTCATGATCGCCATGCTGAGACCACAATAAGGGAGGCAACAAATGATCACCAAACGTAAAGCGTATGTCCGTGGCATGACGCCCACCTGGTGGCAGAAGCTCGGTTTCTACCGTTTCTATATGCTGCGCGAAGGCACTGCGGTGCCTGCGGTCTGGTTCAGCATCGTCCTGCTGCATGGCGTGTTTTCGCTCAAAGCCGGCCCGGAAGGCTGGAGCCAGTTTATCGGCTTCCTGCAAAACCCGCTGGTATTGCTGCTCAACATTATCGCCTTGCTGGCGGCGGTGTTGCACACCAAGACCTGGTTTGAACTGGCACCGAAGGCCTCCATCATCATCGTAAACGATGAAAAAATGGGGCCAGAGCCGGTCGTTAAAGGACTGTGGGCGGCCACTGTGGTCATCACGCTGGCGGTGCTGGCCATCGCCTTGCTGTTCTGAACAGGAGGAATCTCGTGAGTAATCAACAACCCAAACGTTCCGACGAACCACCGTTCTGGGGCCTGTTCGGCGCAGGCGGCATGTGGAGCGCGATGTTCGCGCCGGTTATCATCCTGCTTATCGGGATTTTGTTGCCGCTGGGCGTGTTCCCTCAGGCGCTGACCTATGATCGTATCGCTGCGTTCAGCCACAGCCTGATTGGCCGTGCGTTCCTGTTGCTGATGATCGTACTGCCGCTGTGGTGCGGTCTGCACCGTATCCATCACGCCATGCATGACCTGAAGATCCATGTACCGGCTGGTAAATGGGTGTTCTACGGCCTGGCGGCGATCCTCTCGGTCGTTACTATCATTGGTGTGGCTACGCTGTAATAAGCGCCACCTCAACATGCTTCACGGCCCGCGCAGTGCGCGGGCCGTTTTTTTATTGCATCGTTGCATTCCGTTTCCTACTGTTAAACCAGTGAACCAACAGGAAAAGGAAGCTGAACATGAAGCACTGGCGTGTATTGCTGACGTCGTTTATCGCACTGTTTACGACCGCGTGTAGCACCACGCCGCCGCAAGGCGTTCAGGTCGTGGATAACTTCGAGCCTTCCCGCTATATGGGAACCTGGTATGAAATTGCCAGACTGGACAACCGCTTCGAGCGTGGTCTGGAACAGGTCACCGCCACCTACAGCCCGCGAGAGGACGGCGGGATTACCGTGGCCAACCGTGGCTTCGACCCAGTTAAACGGGCCTGGCGCGAAAGTATCGGCAAAGCTTATTTCACCGGCTCGCCGCAGCGCGCTGCGTTGAAAGTGTCATTCTTTGGGCCATTTTATGGCGGCTACAACGTGATTGCGCTGGACAGCGACTATCGTTACGCGTTGGTATGCGGGCCAAACCGCGATTATCTGTGGATATTGTCCCGCACCCCCGAACTCCCTCCGCTCGTCAAACAGGCATTGCTGGCAACCGCTCAACGCAACGGTTTTCAAACCGAAAAATTAATCTGGATTAATACGAACGTGGGTGCAGGGAAATAATCGGATTGGTTCAACACATTGCGGGAAATCAATAAAACACCGTTTTAATATACTTATTTCCCGCAATGAAACGTTCGTTCGTCAACGTATTTTCAGCCGGTAGTTATACCGGCTATTTTTAATAGATAACGTTACCGGCGATCAGCCCATAATTTTGTCGCGGAACATAAAAAATACCGCACCCAGCAGACACAAACCGGCCCAAATATAGTCAGTCCGGAAGGGTTCTTTGAGAATAATTATCGAGAAAGGAATAAATACCGACAGGCTGATCACTTCCTGCAAAATTTTCAGTTGCCCGGCTGAGGCTACCTGATAACCGATACGGTTAGCAGGTACTTGCAACAGGTATTCAAATAGCGCAATCCCCCAACTGACCAGCGCCGCCACCATCCAGGTACGGCCACTGAAATAGCGAAGGTGCCCGTACCAGGCAAAGGTCATGAATACATTACTGAGTGTCAGCATGAATACTGTGATGATAAGTGGGGACATAATTCTCTCCTTAACCAAGACGCGGCATTATTACGTCAGTCAGGATAAAATACCATCAGGGAACGTTCAGGTTGTGTGAGAGAATTTTTCAGACGGGATATCAATGGAATTGCAACGCGTAAACTGCCCACAGGACAGTCTACGCGCTGAAAAGATTATTTCACGCGGGAGACGTATTCGCCGGAACGCGTGTCAACCTTGATCACTTCACCAATCTGTACGAACAACGGCACTTTCACCACAGCGCCGGTAGACAGCGTGGCAGGCTTACCACCAGTACCTGCGGTATCCCCTTTCAGGCCCGGATCGGTATCGGTGATTTCAGCTTCGATAAAGTTCGGCGGCTGAACAGCAATCGGACGACCATCCCACAGGGTAACGATACACTCGGCATTGTCCTGCAGCCACTTGGCCGCATCACCCACGGTTTTCGCTTCAACCTGATGCTGTTCGAAAGTTTCAGGGTGCATGAAATGGAAGAACTCACCGTCGTTATACAGGTAGTTCATGTTGGTATCCATCACGTCAGCACCTTCTGCCGAATCGGTAGATTTGAAGGTTTTCTCAACGCGGGAACCCGTCAACAGACGACGCATTTTGACACGGGCAAACGCCTGGCCTTTACCCGGTTTCACAAATTCACTGGATTCGATAGCATACGGCTCGCCCTCGAACATGATTTTAAGACCGGAACGGAAATCGTTGCTAGAATAAGTCGCCATGATGGCCCTCTATTATTAATACTGGTACTTAGCCAAAAAAATGGCACACATTGTAACCCTAAATATACCTTCCAGAGAAGATTGGTTGCAGCAACTCACCGATGTTATTACCGATCCTGATGAATTGCTGCGACTTTTGGCATTAGATAGCCACCCGCAACTGGCCGCCGGACGCGATGCCCGCAAGTTGTTTCCGTTGCGAGTACCGCGCGCTTTTGCCGCCCGGATGCAGCCCGGCAATGCCCAGGACCCGCTGTTGTTACAGGTGTTGACCGCACCGGACGAGTTTATTGTCACCCCCGGCTTTAGCCACGACCCGTTGGATGAACAACACAGCGTCGTGCCAGGGTTACTGCACAAATACCACAATCGCGCTCTGTTGCTGGTAAAAGGCGGGTGTGCGGTTAACTGCCGTTACTGTTTCCGCCGCCATTTTCCCTATCAGGACAATCAAGGCAACAAAGCTAACTGGCGTCAGGCGCTGGATTATATCCGCCAGCACCCGCAGTTGGATGAAATCATCTTTTCCGGCGGCGACCCGCTGATGGCCAAAGATCACGAACTGGACTGGCTGTTGACCGAACTGGAGCACATTCCCCACCTGAAGCGGTTACGCATCCATACCCGTCTGCCGGTGGTGATTCCGGCACGTATCACCGCTGAACTCTGCCAGCGGCTGGCTCGATCATCGCTGCGCGTAGTGTTGGTAACCCACATCAATCACGCCAATGAAATCGACGCAGAACTCACCGAGAGCATGGCGCGTCTGCATCGGGCAGGAGTGACGCTGCTTAACCAAAGCGTGTTGTTGCGTGGCATCAACGATAATGCCGATACGCTGGCTGCACTGAGTAACGCCTTATTCGATGCCGGCATTCTGCCCTACTACCTGCATGTACTGGATAAGGTACAGGGTGCTGCGCATTTTTTAGTGCCGGATGACGAAGCGCGCGCGTTGATCAAAGCGTTGATGGCACGGGTATCAGGGTATCTGGTGCCAAGTCTGACGAGAGAAATCGGCGGCGAGGCCAGCAAAACACTGCTGGATATTGGTATGCGCCAGGAAAATCAGGGCTGAAACACCGTCAGCGTCACTGGCATTCCCCCATGACGCTGACGGCCTGCACTATCAGGGGCACTTATAAACCTGTCCCTGCATCTTGCTGTCCAGCGGCGCGAAGCTGGACAGGAACGTCTGGCTCGGCGTGCTCACGCCATAAATCACGTTGCCGCCCATCGCCGCCGCCTTGTTACGCAGATCGTTCGCCGCGCCGCGCATTGAGCTGCCTTCATTGCCACTGCCCGACAACCAGTTAGATTGCGTGCCGGTAACGCTACCCAACAGCTGGCACTGCGCCGCGGGTTTACTGTCGGTAAAACGTACCGCCTGACCAGCAGCACTGAGTTCGTTATTGGTGCTGCATCCTGCCAGTAAAGTGATGGCAGCCAATCCCATCAGTATACGAATCCGCATTCTTCTCTCCGTGATAATCGATACACTGGCCGAAGCCGGGCTAACCCGACCCGACAACCGAAAACTTATGCTGAAACGGTCTCATGTTACCACCATCAGGATGGCAGTGATTGTTCACGCAACAACTATTTCTGTCGCCATGACGGCGATCACGCCACCCACAAACCAACAGGCCCCGGAATCGGGGCCTGTTGGTATGACAGACAGGTATTACGACAACGCCGTCATTACGCACGCCACTGTTTGAAGCGGTTGATAAGCCCATTGGTAGAGCTGTCGTGGCTACTGACGATACTGTCATTCTGCAATTCCGGCAGGATACGATTAGCCAGCTGTTTGCCCAATTCAACACCCCACTGATCGAAGGTGAAGATATTCAGGATAGCGCCCTGGGTGAAAATCTTGTGCTCGTAAAGCGCGATCAGCGCCCCCAGGCTGTACGGCGTGATTTCCCGCAGCAGGATGGAGTTGGTCGGGCGGTTGCCTTCAAACACTTTAAACGGTGCCACGTGCTCAACATCGTTGGCAGACTTGCCTGCCGCTGCAAACTCGGCTTCCACCACCTCGCGGGATTTACCAAACGCCAGCGCCTCAGTCTGCGCGAAGAAGTTCGACAGCAGCTTGCTATGGTGGTCGCTCAGCGGGTTATGGGTCATCGCCGGCGCGATAAAGTCGCACGGCACCAGCTTGGTCCCCTGATGGATCAACTGATAGAACGCATGTTGGCCGTTAGTGCCCGGCTCGCCCCAGATGATCGGGCCGGTCTGGTAATCCACCGCCTTGCCGTTGCGATCAACGTACTTACCGTTGGATTCCATGTTGCCCTGCTGGAAATAAGCAGCAAAACGGTGCATGTACTGATCGTACGGCAGAATCGCTTCAGTTTCCGCGCCAAAAAAATTGTTGTACCAGATGCCGATCAACGCCAACAATACCGGCAGGTTTTTCTCAGCCGGGGTGGTAGCGAAATGCTGGTCCATGGCGTGCGCACCGCTCAGCAATTGCTCGAAATTATTGAAACCGACAGACAGCACAATCGACAGGCCAATAGCAGACCACAGCGAGTAACGACCACCGACCCAGTCCCAGAATTCAAACATGTTGTCGGTGTCGATGCCAAATTCGCCGACGGCTTTAGCATTGGTAGACAGCGCGGCAAAGTGTTTGGCGACATGTTTTTCATCACCGGCTGCTTTCAGGAACCAGTCACGCGCACTGTGAGCGTTGGTCATGGTTTCCTGCGTGGTGAAGGTCTTGGACGCGACCAGAAACAGCGTCGTTTCCGGGTTAACGCGCTTAAGGGTTTCAGCGATGTGGGTGCCATCGACGTTGGAAACAAAGTGCATGGTCAGGTGATTCTTGTACGGACGCAGCGCCTCGGTCACCATGTACGGTCCCAGGTCAGACCCGCCGATGCCGATGTTCACCACGTCGGTAATCGCCTTGCCGGTATAACCTTTCCACTCACCGCCAATCACACGTTCGCTGAACTGCTTCATCTTTTGCAGCACTGCATTTACGTCCGGCATCACATCCTTGCCATCAACCACAATCGGCGTATTGCTGCGGTTGCGCAACGCGACATGCAGCACAGCGCGATCTTCAGTACGGTTGATTTTCTCGCCGGAAAACATCGACTTAATGGCAGCGGACAGATCGGTTTCACGCGCCAGTGCCTGCAGCTTTTCCAGCGTCTCGGCGGTGATGCGGTTTTTGGAATAATCCACCAGCATCAGGTCGCCGAACGTAGCGGAAAAATGCGAGAACCGATCAGGCTCCTGCGCGAACAAGTCGCTGATCTTAACCTCTTTCATCGCGGCAAAATGCTGCTGCAATGCCTGCCAGGCGGCAGTCTGCGTCGGGTTGATATTTTTCATCACACTACTCTTTGGTTTGAGAACAAATCGGTTTGAGAACAAGTCGGTTTAAGAATAAGTCGGTTTAAGAATAAGTCGGTCTACAGGCGGCAAATCCCACCCGTTTTTTCCCGATTGTATCCCTTAACGCCGTGCGGGGAAGCCCTTTTCTTGCGAAATGCTCCGCTCCGGTCCAATGTTGATTGACAGCCGCCGCGTTACCCGCTATTTGTAAAAGCCTACTTGCGCACACGTTGCGCAAGCCAGAAGAGGAGCGCCGCCCAGGCAAGGTATCGGAGGAACCGTATCCGATGATGATACCGGAGGGGGAGCGGTGCCGAGACAGACGTAACCTACGGTGTTTACGTTGTCGACTGCAGGGGCTGAATCCCCTGGGTTGTCACCCGCATCGCTCCGCAAAGCGGAACGATCAGCAAGGTGGAGCGCTTCTGGGTGTGCCGTAGCCAGTTCCTACTTCTACGCCTGCCCCCTGTTTACCGCTCTTCCCTTGTGCCAAGGCTTAACGATGAAATGCTGTTGTCGATAACGACAATGACGCCCCTGACACGAGGTTTTTTTGAATGTCTGTTAATACGAATAACTCACTGATTATCGCCAAATTCGGCGGCACCAGCGTCGCGGATTTCGACGCCATGAACCGCAGCGCCGACATCGTGCTGTCTGACTCGCAGGTACGCGTGGTGGTCTTGTCCGCTTCTGCTGGCGTAACCAACCTGCTGGTGGCGCTGGCAGAAGGCTTGCCGCCGGATGAACGCACCGCACAACTGGAAAAACTGAGCCAGATTCAATACGCCATTCTCAACCGTCTTAACCAGCCAGCTGTGATCCGCGAGGAAATCGACCGTATGCTGAACAATGTGGCTCGTCTGTCGGAAGCCGCGTCGCTGGCAACGTCTAACGCGCTGACCGACGAACTGGTCAGCCACGGCGAACTGATGTCTACCCTGCTGTTTGTGGAAATCCTGCGCGAGCGCAACATTGCAGCGGAGTGGTTCGACGTGCGTAAGATCATGCGTACCAATGACCGTTTTGGCCGTGCCGAACCAGACTGCGACCTGCTGGGTGAACTAACCCGCAGCCAGTTGACGCCGCGTCTGGCGCAGGGGATGGTCATCACTCAAGGCTTCATCGGCAGCGAAGCCAAAGGCCGCACCACCACACTGGGCCGCGGCGGCAGCGATTATACCGCCGCGCTGCTGGGCGAAGCACTGAACGCCAGTCGCATCGACATCTGGACCGACGTTCCCGGCATCTACACCACCGACCCGCGCGTGGTGCCGTCCGCACATCGTATCGACCAGATTACGTTTGAAGAAGCGGCTGAAATGGCAACCTTCGGTGCCAAAGTTCTGCATCCAGCGACGCTGCTGCCAGCTGTACGCAGCGATATCCCGGTGTTTGTCGGCTCCAGCAAAGACCCTGCCGCCGGCGGCACATTGGTATGCAACAACACCGCGAACCCGCCGCTGTTCCGCGCGCTGGCGTTACGCCGCAAGCAGACACTGCTGACCCTGCACAGCCTGAATATGTTGCACGCACGCGGTTTTCTGGCAGAAGTGTTCAGTATTCTGGCCCGTCACAATATCTCGGTGGATTTGATCACCACGTCTGAGGTCAGCGTGGCGTTGACGCTGGATACTACAGGCTCGACATCAACAGGCGACAGCCTGCTGTCCAGCGCGCTGCTAACCGAACTGTCTTCACTGTGCCGGGTGGAAGTGGAAGAGAATATGTCGCTGGTAGCGCTGATCGGCAACCAACTGTCGCAGGCTCGTGGCGTCGGCAAAGAAGTGTTCGGCGTGCTGGAACCGTTTAATATCCGCCTTATCTGTTACGGCGCCAGCAGCCATAACCTGTGTTTCCTGGTACCGTCCAGCGATGCCGAGCAGGTAGTGCAGACGCTGCACCACAATCTGTTTGAATGATAGACACACGATATTAGCGGCAGGAACATCCGAAACCCCCTGCGGGTTTCGGATTTTTTAGCCCCACGGCTACACTATGCAGGCCACACTACGCAGAAGCGGCGGACTCCTCCCGCCCGTCATCCTCGTCCTCCGTTATCATCAGCACGTTATACGCTACCGCGCAGAACAATGAATTCAGCCGGTTCATATCGCCCAACAGCCCAAGGTGCAGCGAACTGGTTTCCAGACTTTGCACATTTTGCTGATGCAGCCGGTCAACATGCGCGAGCGAATAACGACGGTTCAGAATACGGAAACGGTGCTTGGCGCGGCGCAGCCGTCTGGCGCTGGTCATATCCGACGACAGAAACACCGACATCCCCAAACGCAGGTTGTTCAGCAGTTGTTCGTACAGAGTATTCAGCTCATCGCGTCCGGCGTTTGAAAAACCGCGCAAACCATCCGGCGCATGAGCATCAAGATCGCAGACCACCCGTTCGATGATATCGCCAGCCTGCTCCAGATTAAGCGCCATTTCGATCACTTCCGCCCAGCGCCGTGAATCACGCTCGTGCAAACCAGCTTTTTCAATCTGCGCCAGATAAAGCTTGATAGCGTTGTAGAGCACGTCCACATCGTCATCAAGTTTACGTATTTCGCGTACCTGCTGACGATTGCCTTGCAGCATATCCTGAAACATTTTCAGCATCTGTTCTACCACATCGCCAATGCGCAACGTTTCCCGTGCGGCATTAGCCAGCGCCAGCGTTGGCGTATCCAGCGCGCTGGCATCCAGATGACGGGGACGCAATCGCGGATCAAGATCCGGTTCAACCCGAATCAGATTGCTGCACAGTTCCGCCATACGTTCGGCAAACGGCAACAACAACAGACAGCGCACCAGGTTATAAAACAGGTGGAAGTAAATCACCCGCTCCTCATCCGGCAACGCCATCATCTCCATCCCATCCGCCAGATAGCCGATGGCCGGCAATGCCGGCATACAGCCAAGCAGTTTGAAGAACATACTCCCCAGCGCCACCTGCCGCGCCGCCGGTCCCTGTGTGCTGGCATTAGCCAACGCCAGAATACCGCTGCCAAGATTAGCGCCGATCACCAGACACAACGCCACATCCAGCGAAATAACATTGCTGGCGGTCAGCGTGGCGGTCAGCAGTACCGCCGCCAGACTGGAATAACTCACAATAGCGAACACGGCGCCAACCAGCGCATCCAGCATCACATCGCCAGTCAGAGAGGAAAACAGCACCTTCACCCCGGCGGTTTGGGTAATCGGCGTCGCCGACTGCACAATCAATTCCAATGCCAGCAGAATCAACCCCAGGCCGATGCCAATCCGCCCCAGTTGTCCGGCACGGGTCTGCTTACGACTAAGGAAAAACACGACTCCGATAAAAATCAGCAACGGCGATAACCAGGAAAGATCAAACGTCAGCACGCGCACCATCAACGCCGTGCCCACATCCGCACCCAGAATAATCACCAGCGCCGGCGCCAGCGCAATTAATCCCTGCGACACAAAAGAAACCGTGAGCAATGCAGTTGCATTGCTGCTCTGTACCAGAGCTGTCACGCCAATACCTGCGAGAAAGGCCAGTGGCTTGCGGCTTACGCTATCACTGATCGCCCGCCGCAAGCGGGCGCCGTACACCCGCATAATCCCGGTACGAACGATGTGCGTCCCCCAAACCAGCAGCGCGATGGCGGACAATAAATGCAGCAGCGTCAACACGTAACTGAGCCTCCCTCAGCCAAAATGGTTATAGAAAAATGGCATTCCCGTCCATAAACCCGGTGTACGCCTCATCGCGCCCGGTTTTAAGTCTGACATTTTACTGACATCTTATCTGTTCCTGAGCCGGTCAACGGATGTAAATAAGCGTAATTTTTTAAAAATCATGGCCTAAATCAAGAACAGAGGGTCATTCCCCACGAGCTATATTTATGGCGTCACGCGTTTCTTATCCGTCGTTGCGCTCAACATGGGCAGCGACATCCGCATTCAGAGCTGCGACAAGAAAAATACATGAAGACCAAACCCCATATGGTCTGAACAGGCTGATGAACATCACCAAGGTTATTCGGCTGGTGTGTCGGCTGGAGTGGTGGACTGTCGGCGACCGTTATGGCAGTCGATTGGTGTGTTGGAGGGTAAATGGTCTTTGTATAACCCCATAGCGCATCGGAAAAAACAAACGACACAGGCCGGGCTACCCCGGCCTGTTTTTTTCTTGTCGGCCCTGCTTGTTAATCAGTCTGCGTCATACCCCAGATTGGGTGCCAGCCAGCGCTCAATCTCCTCTATCGGCATCTGCTTGCGCACCGCGTAATCCTCCACCTGATCGCGCTGGATTTGCGCTACGGCGAAATACTTGCTGTCCGGATGACTGAAGTACCAGCCAGACACCGACGCACCCGGCCACATGGCGTAAGACTCGGTGAGTTTCATGCCGACGGTGTTGTCCACATCCAGCAATTGCCAGATGACGGCTTTCTCGGTGTGATCCGGGCAAGCCGGGTACCCCGGTGCCGGGCGAATGCCCTGATAATTTTCGCGGATCAGCTCGTCGTTACCGAGGTTCTCGTTCGGCGCATAGCCCCAGTAGACCTTACGCACTCGCTCGTGCAGGTACTCGGCGAACGCTTCCGCCAGCCGGTCTGCCAGCGCCTTGAGCATGATCTTGTTGTAGTCATCGTGCTGCGCTTCCCATTGCGCCGCCAGCGCGTCTTCTTCCAGACCGCCGGTCACCGCGAACGCGCCGAGGTAATCCGGCTTGCCGCTGGTTTTCGGCGCCACCACATCCGCCAGACAGTAGTTCGGGAAATCCGTCTTTTCGGTTTGCTGACGCAGGTGATGGCTGACAGTCAGCACCTCAGTGCGGCACTCATCGGTATAGATTTCAACGTCATCACCTACCCGGTTAGCTGGGAACAGCCCCACTACGCCACGCGGGTTCAGCGTACCGTTGGCAGACAAGGTATCCAGCATGGCATTCGCGTCCGCAAACAGCCGCTTAGCCTCCTCCCCCACCACCTCGTCTTCCAGAATGTTGGGGTATTTGCCCGCCAGCGACCAGGTCATAAAGAACGGCGTCCAGTCGATATAGTTGCGCAAGGTCTCGATACTGGCGGTAACCGGTTGTACCCCAAGGCGATGTGCCACCGGCGGCGTATAGCTTTCCCAGTCGATCTGCATCGCGTTATTACGCGCCACCTCTAGCGACACCGGCGGCGTACGCGGCTTTTTGCGACCATGCTGGATACGCACCGTTTCGTATTCTTTGCGGATACGCGCCACAAAGTCGTCGCGCTGCGTATCAGAGAGCAGCGCTGACACCACGCCCACCGAACGCGACGCATTCTGCACGTATACCGTCGGGCCGCTGTAATTCTGCTCGATCTTCACCGCAGTATGCGCCTTGGAGGTCGTCGCGCCGCCAATCAGCAACGGCAACGTAAAACCCTGGCGCTCCATCTCTTTGGCGACGTTGACCATTTCATCCAGCGAGGGGGTAATCAACCCTGACAGGCCGATGATATCGACATTCGCTTCACGCGCCGTCTTGAGGATTTTATCGGTCGGCACCATCACGCCCAAATCGATGATTTCGTAGTTATTGCACTGCAACACCACGCCGACAATGTTCTTGCCGATGTCGTGTACGTCGCCTTTCACCGTCGCCAACAGAATTTTACCCGCGCTGGACCCTTGCTCTTTACTCGCCTGGATAAACGGCTCCAGGTACGCCACCGCCTGTTTCATGACCCGCGCCGACTTCACCACCTGCGGCAGGAACATCTTACCGGCACCGAACAGGTCACCAACCACGTTCATACCGTCCATCAACGGCCCTTCGATCACTTCGATGGGACGTGCCGACTCCACTCGCGCCTCTTCGGTATCCTGCTCGATAAACTCGGTGATACCTTTAACCAGCGCGTATTCCAGCCGTTTCTTCACCGGCCAGCCACGCCATTCCGCTTCGCCTTTGTTGCTATCGTCGTCGGATTTGCTGCCCCGGTATTTCTCGGCAATCTCCAGCAGCCGCTCAGTGCCGTCATCGCGCCGGTTGAGAATGACGTCTTCGACGGCGTCACGCAGTTCAGCGGGCAGGTCGTCGTAGATAGCCAACTGACCGGCGTTGACGATCCCCATGTCCATACCATTACGGATGGCGTAATACAGGAACACAGCGTGAATCGCTTCACGCACCGGCTCGTTACCGCGAAACGAAAACGACACGTTAGACACACCGCCAGAAATCAGCGCGTGCGGCAACTGGGCTTTGATATCGGCGCAGGCCTCAATGAAATCCACCGCATAGTTGTTGTGCTCTTCAATGCCGGTGGCAACAGCAAAAATGTTCGGGTCGAAAATGATGTCTTCCGGTGGGAAACCGACCTCGTCGGTCAGGATGTGGTAAGCGCGGCGACAGATTTCAATTTTGCGCGCGCGGGTATCCGCCTGCCCCACTTCATCAAACGCCATTACCACCACAGCGGCACCATAACGGCGCACCAGCCGGGCGTGATGCACAAAGGCTTCCACGCCTTCTTTCATCGAAATCGAGTTGACGATGCCTTTACCCTGAATGCACTTCAGCCCCGCCTCTACTACTTCCCACTTGGAGGAGTCGATCATGATAGGCACACGGGCGATATCCGGTTCACCAGCGATAAGATTCAGGAAACGCACCATCGCCGCTTCGGCGTTAAGCATCCCTTCGTCCATGTTGATGTCGATGATTTGCGCGCCACTTTCCACCTGTTGGCGCGCCACATCCAGCGCTTCGCTGTACTTCTCTTCTTTGATCAGGCGTTTGAATTTGGCGGAACCGGTAACGTTGGTACGCTCGCCGACGTTAACAAACAGCGTATCGCCGCCGATATTCAGTGGCTCCAGCCCGGACAGGCGGCAGGCGACCGGCAGCGTCGGCAAGGCGCGCGGCGTGACACCCTCAACGGCTTTCACCATTGCAGCGATGTGTTCTGGCGTGGTACCACAGCATCCGCCGATGATATTCAGGAAACCAGACTGCGCCCATTCGCCAATCTGGCGCGCCATTTCATCCGCATCCAGATCGTATTCACCAAAGGCGTTCGGCAGCCCCGCGTTGGGGTGCGCGGTGACATAACATTCAGCAATGCGCGATAACTCCGCCACATACTGGCGCAGCTCATCCGGCCCCAGTGCGCAGTTCAAACCGAACGACAGTGGCCGGGCATGGCGTAGCGAGTTATAAAACGCCTCGGTGGTCTGTCCGGACAGGGTACGGCCAGAAGCATCGGTAATGGTGCCGGAGATCATCACCGGTAGCGTGACACCCAGCGCCTCAAATTCGGTTTCTACCGCAAAAATAGCGGCTTTCGCATTCAAAGTATCGAAAATGGTTTCGATCAGGATGATATCAACGCCGCCGTCAATCAGCGCGCGAGTCGATTCCCGGTACGCCTCCACCAGTTGGTCGAAACTGACATTACGATACGCCGGGTCGTTTACATCCGGTGAGATTGACGCGGTGCGGTTAGTCGGTCCCAAGACCCCGGCCACATAGCGTGGACGCTCTGGCGTACGTGCCGTCCACTCATCGGCGCAGGCTCGCGCCAGCCGGGCGGCGACCGTGTTGATTTCCGCCGACAGCGCTTCCATCTCGTAGTCCGCCATGGCGATACGGGTGGCGTTGAAGGTGTTGGTTTCCAGAATATCCGCGCCCGCCGCCAGATAATCGTGATGAATGGCGGTGATCACCTCCGGTTTACTCAGCACCAGCAGGTCGTTATTACCTTTCAGGTCGCAGTGCCAGTCAGCAAAGCGCTCGCCACGGTAATCTTCCTCCTGCAGACGGTAACTCTGGATCATAGTGCCCATACCACCGTCCAGAATCATAATGCGCTGCGCCAGTTGCTGCTGTAATGCCTGTAGCCGATTTGCCATCATCTTATTCTCGTTATTACCATCGTCTGTGCGAATTCTTATCCTAGCACAAGAGTACGTCACGCCAGCGCTGCGCACCGTTGATAAAACAGCCTGATAAGACGGTTGCATTCTGTGCTGAAAAAACGAAAATCGATTCCATGATATGAAATAAGGAAACCAACGATGACGCCACCCGAACCGGCCAAACGCGGTAAAAAACCCCGCGCTGCCACCACCAGCGCGACTCAACCGGCTGGACAGGTACAGTCGCTGACCCGCGGGCTGACGCTGCTGGAATACATCGCTAAAGCCAATGGCAGCATCGCGCTGACCGACCTGGCCCAGCAGGCGGGCTTGCCCAACTCCACCACCCACCGGCTGTTGACCACCATGCAACAGCAGGGCTTTGTACGTCAGGTCGGTGATCTGGGGCTGTGGACTATCGACACCCACGCGTTTATCGTCGGCAGCAGCTTCCTGCAAAGCCGCAATCTGCTCAGTCTGGTGCATCCAATGCTGCGTCAGTTGATGGAGAACTCCGGTGAAACGGTGAATCTGGCGGTGCTGGACCAAACCGATTATCAGGCCATCATTATCGATCAAGTGCAGTGTACCGCGCTGATGCGGATGTCGGCGCCTATCGGCGGTAAGCTGCCGATGCACGCCTCCGGTGCCGGAAAAGCGTTTCTCGCTATGTTGCCGGATGACAAAGTCACCCAGTTACTGCACCGCAAAGGACTGCACAGCTATACCCCACACACCCTGAATGCTCAGACGTTGAAAGAGAATCTAACGGCCATTCGCCGCCAGGGTTATGCGCTCGACGATGAGGAACATGCGTTAGGCTTACGGTGTGTCGCCGCCTGCATTCTGGACGAGCACCACGAAGCCTTTGCTGCTATCTCTATTTCCGGGCCGGTGTCCCGTATCACCGATAATCGCATCACCGAACTGGGTGCGCTGGTGATTAAGGCCGCAAAAGCGATCACCTATCAGTACGGCGGCGCACGTTAAGCGGCATCACGACATCAGCACATCATGACGTCAGCGCCCTGTCTGACGTCACCAGGTCGGCATAACGTAAACTGAAGCGCTTTCTGCGCCGATAGGCGTAAACATCCTCGATATGACCGCTGCGAATGCGTTGCTGCAACGCCCGCCAGTACTCAGCGCAAAACAGGTCGGCGTGCAACTCGTCGAACAGCGGCAGTAAACGGCGGTCACTGCACAGAAACTGGCGGAATTCCTCCGGAAAAACATCATTCGGCCCGACGCTGTACCAGGGCTCCGCCGCCAGTTCATCCGCCGGGTCGCGCGGTGGTGGAATATCACGGAAATTCACCTCGGTCATATAGCAAATTTCATCATAGTCATAAAACACCACCCGTCCGTGGCGGGTCACACCGAAATTCTTGAACAGCATATCGCCGGGAAAGATATTGGCTGCCGCCAGTTGTCGGATGGCGTTGCCGTATTCCTCAATGACGTCGCGCAGCGCCTGCCCGCTGACCTGCTCCAGATAGAGATTCAACGGCGTCATGCGCCGCTCCATATACAAATGGCGAATCACCAGCCGGTCGCCAAGGTCTTCCAGTTTGTCAGGCACTTCCCGCCAGAGTTCCGCCAGCAGTTCCGGGCTGATGCGCGCTTTCTCCAGCACGAAGTTTTCATACTCCTGCGTATCCGCCATGCGTCCAACGCGGTCATGCTCCTTCACCAGCCGATAACACTCCCGCACCCGCGCCTCGCTGACCTCTTTTTGTGGCGCAAACCTGTCTTTGATCACCTTAAATACCCGATCAAACGTCGGCAGTGTAAACACCAGCATCACCATCCCTTTCACGCCCGGCGCGATAATAAACGGCTCCTGTGTGCTGGCGATAAAATCGAGGTACTCCCGGTAGTACTCCGTCTTGCTGTGCTTCTGGCAACCCATCGCCAGATACAATTCGGCGGTGGTTTTACCCGGCAAAATCTCCCGCAGCCAGGCCACCAGCGCCGACGGCAGCGGTGCGTAAACCATGAAGTAGGAGCGGGCGAAACCGAATACGATGCTGGCGTCCGAGTGACGCGTCAGGCAGGTATCAATAAACAGCGCACCGTGTTCGTTATGGTGAATCGGCAGTAGAAACGGAAACACACCGCCCGGCAAGCGCAGTTTCCCCACCAGCCAGGCCGCTTTGTTACGATAGAAAAGCTCGTTGGCTACCTGCAGCGAGGCTTTAGCCAGCGATGCCGTCGGAAACGCCTCCCGCAACGATCGCTCCACATAACCGATATCCCGTGCCAGGTCTTCCCACGGCAACCGCAACGGCAGTGCCGTCAACACGGCTTCCAGCATGGTCGCCCACCCATTGTCAGGCGTATAAGTTCGGGCCAGTGGTCGTGGAATCTCCTGAAAGCGTCTCGCGGGCTGCGAGCTGAATACGAACAGTTTGTCTGGCGTCAGCTCACGGTGATGAAACAGCCGACAATACACCGAGTTGAAAAAGCTCTCCGCTATTTCGAAGCGCGGATAGTCCGGTAACAGTGCGGTATAAATCTGTTTGACCCGTGCGACAAACGCCGGGTCATAGCATTGCTGGTCGGTGATACAAGCCAGTTGTTCCACAACCAGCCCAACATGATGGTCGTAAAGCTGAATACGTTGCTTCATCGCCCGCTGCACTGAATGCCAGTCGGCCTGTTCGAAACGTTGCTGCGCCCCGGCAGTGATTTCCAGAAACCGGCCATACTGCGCATCAAACCCTTGCAAAATGGTTTGTGCCACCAGTTTTTCCCGTCCCCGACTCATCCAACTCTCCTCTTTGCCATCGACATAACGACACACGGCCAGCATCAGGCTGGCCGCGATAGTGCGGATAACCCGCATCAGAACTGCTGTTCTTCTGTCGATCCGGTCAACGCGGTTACAGACGATACGCCCCCCTGAATCAGGGTGGTTATCTTGTCGAAATAACCGGTGCCCACTTCCTGCTGATGAGACGAGAAGGTGTACCCCTGTTTAATCGCTGAAAATTCCGGCTGCTGCACTTTCTCCACATAGTGTTTCATGCCTTCACCTTGCGCATAGGCATGAGCCAGATCGAACATGTTGAACCACATGCTGTGGATACCTGCCAGCGTAATGAACTGGTATTTGTAGCCCATTGCCGACAGTTCATCCTGAAAATGCGCGATGGTGTGATCGTCCAGATTCTTCTTCCAGTTGAATGACGGCGAGCAGTTATAGGCCAGCAACTTACCGGGAAAACGGGCGTGAATCGCCTCGGCGAAACGCCGCGCCTGTTCCAGATCCGGCGTTGAAGTTTCACACCACACCAAATCAGCGTAAGGAGCATAAGCCAGCCCACGGCTAATGGCCTGCTCTACGCCGGCGCGGGTACGGAAAAAGCCCTCCACCGTACGTTCACCGGTAATAAAGTCCCGGTCATAATCATCACAATCCGAGGTCAGCAAATCGGCTGCATCCGCGTCAGTTCGCGCCACCAGCAACGTCGGTATGCCCAACACGTCTGCCGCCAGACGGGCTGCCACCAACTTCTGCACCGCTTCTTGCGTCGGCACCAGCACTTTACCGCCCATATGACCGCACTTCTTCACCGATGCCAGTTGGTCTTCAAAATGCACAGCGGCGGCACCGGCTTCAATCATCGATTTCATCAACTCGAACGCGTTCAGTACCCCGCCAAAACCGGCTTCCGCATCGGCTACGATAGGCAAAAAGTAGTCGATGTAACGCGGATCATCCTGCCCGATACCATTAGCCCACTGGATTTGATCCGCACGTCGGAAGGTATTATTGATGCGCTGCACCACCGCTGGCACCGAGTTAGACGGATACAGCGACTGGTCCGGATACATGCTGGCAGCCAGGTTGGCATCCGCCGCGACCTGCCAGCCGGACAAATACACCGCCTCCAGCCCGGCTTTCGCCTGCTGCAATGCCTGCCCACCGGTGAGTGCGCCAAGGCAGTTGACGTAGCCTTTGCGCGACTTACCATTCAACAACTTCCACAGTTTTTCCGCCCCTTGCTGTGCCAGTGTGCACGCAGGGTTCACCGACCCACGCAGATTCACCACGTCCTCAGCGCGATACGGGCGGGTGATGCCTTCCCAGCGCGGGGTATTCCACTCTTGTTCCAGTTGCTCGATTTGTTGGGTACGAGAGGTGCTCATAGCGACGATTCCTTTTTTAAACAGGATTAATCAAGTAAGTCGTAACCGGGTAAGGTGAGAAAATCGATCAATGCGTCCTGCGTGGTGATGCGTTCCATTAATCGGGCAGCTTCCTCGAAACGGCCACCATCGAAGCGGGTATCGCCCAGTTCGCCACGGATAACCTGTATCTCTTCAGCCAGCATCTGGCGGAACAGCGCTTTGGTTACCACGCGGCCATCGCTAAGGGTTTTGCCATGGCGAATCCACTGCCAGATTGAGGTACGGGAGATTTCAGCGGTGGCGGCGTCTTCCATCAGCCCATAAATCGGTACACAACCATTGCCGGAAATCCAGGCTTCGATGTATTGCACCGCCACGCGGATATTGGCACGCATACCCGCTTCGGTGCGCTCCCCTGGACAAAGTGCCAGCAGTTCCTCGGCAGTCACCGGCGCATCGTCTTCACGCAACACATCCAGTTGGTTGAGGCGAGAATCCAGCAGGCGATCAAAAATCGGCATCACGGTGTCAGCGAGGCCGGGATGGGCAATCCAGGTGCCGTCGTGACCATTGCGCGCTTCCAGTTCTTTGTCCTGCCTGACCTTCTCTTGCACCCACGCGTTACGTTCCGCCTCTTTGCTGGGTATGAACGCAGCCATCCCCCCCATAGCAAATGCACCGCGCCGGTGACAGGTTTTGATCAGCAAACGCGAGTAAGCGCTCAGGAACGGTTTGTCCATCGTCACCGACTGGCGGTCTGGTAATACGCGGTCCGGGTGATTCTTCAACGTTTTGATGTAACTGAAGATATAGTCCCAACGACCGCAGTTCAGCCCGACGATATGGTCACGCAGGTGATACAGGATCTCGTCCATCTGGAACACAGCTGGCAGGGTTTCAATCAATACCGTGGCTTTGATAGTACCGCGTGCTAAACCAAAATGGTCTTCGGTGTAACTGAACACCTCGCTCCACCAGGCCGCTTCCTGCCAGGATTGGGTTTTCGGCAAATAGAAATACGGACCACTGCCTTTCGCCAACAGTTGACGGTAGTTGTGGAAAAAATAGAGTGCGAAATCAAACAGGCTGCCGGGGATAGGCTCATCATTCCACAGCACATGTTTTTCCGGCAGGTGTAACCCACGAACCCGGCAAATCAACACCGCGGGGTTGGGTTTGAGCTGATAAATCTTCCCCGCCTCGTTGGTGTAGGCGATGGAGCCACGCACGGCGTCACGCAGGTTGATTTGCCCCTCGATCACCTTTAACCAACTGGGTGCCAGTGAGTCTTCAAAGTCTGCCATGAAAACTTTCACATTGGCGTTCAGGGCGTTAATCACCATTTTGCGTTCCACCGGACCGGTAATCTCCACCCGGCGATCCAACAGGTCATTCGGAATACCACGAATTTTCCAGTCAGAATTTTTTATGGAATCCATTTCCGAAATAAAACCCGGTAATTCACCACTATCAATCCGCGCCTGTATTACCTGACGTTCGGCCAGCAGGTGATTGCGCTGCGATGTAAACCGGCTTACCAGCGCAGTGAGAAAATCAACCGCTTCCGTCGTCAGAATCTGCCGTTCCGCGTCACCTAACGCTGTGATGAATACCAATTCCCTGCTTATCGTCTGTTGTGTCATGTCGTCGTTCCTATTTTGCTCCGCCATCTTCGTCTTATTGACTGCTCAATTTGCGAACTCAATCCGAACATTTTTCAGCCAACAGCACTAAGCCTAATTCAGTTAAATTAAAAATCAAAAACAATTTCCATTTTTAATGTAAAATTAAATCAATATACTGATTATTAATGAATTAAATTTAAAAAATAATAGAGAAATTATTTTCATAAATTAGAGAACAGAGGAGTTAGAGATGTACCAACGTATGAAAACAGGAAAAAGAAAAGGCGCCTCACGGCGCCCAGACAAGAGAGAGGACAGGGAGAGAATCAATCTCAATCTAGCGTCGGATTCATATGGCGCAAATCGAATGGCGTGATCTGGTAAACGTAATAATTCAACCAGTTGGAAAACAGCAGATGCCCATGACTACGCCAGGTCGCCCTTGGTGTCTTTTGGGGGTTATCATCCGGGAAGTAATTCACCGGAACCACCGGATTAAGGCCAGCTTCACAGTCGCGGAAATACTCACCCGACAAGGTCAGTGCATCATACTCTGGATGCCCGGTAACAAACGCCAGCCGTTTGTCCTTACTGGCAAACAAATAGGCTCCCGCTTCATCAGACTCCACCAGAATATCCAAATCAGTATGCTCACGGATAACACTGGAAGGAAAGTCGGCATAACGGGAATGCGGGGCCAGAAAAGTTTCATCAAAACCACGCGTCAGCAAGGCATGAGGTTGCAGCGTAAGGTGCGAATATACGCCGGATAACTTCACCTCGCGGGTCAGTTTGGGAATACCGTACAGGACATTCAGTGCCGCCTGAACCGCCCAACACACAAACAGGGTGGAAGTAACATGTTCTTTAGCCCACTTAACCACCCGCTCAATCTGCGGCCAGTACACCACATCACAAAAATCGACCAAGCCCAACGGTGCGCCGGTCACAATCAGGCCGTCAAAGTTCTCGTGCTCGATATCTTCAAAATCGCAGTAGAAGTTGTTGAGGTGCTCTACCGGCGTGTTCTTCGATTCTCGGCTATCGATACGCAGCAATTGAATATCTATCTGCAGTGGTGAGTTCGACAGCAACCTCAGAAACTGGTTTTCCGTTTCGATCTTCTTTGGCATCAGGTTAAGCACCAACACCTTCAAAGGACGAATTTCCTGTGTCTTTGCTCGGGAAGACGCCATCACAAAGACGTTTTCATTACGCAAAAAGCTGACTGCTGGCAACTCATCAGGAACCCGGATTGGCATAGCCTACACCTCACTGCACACGTTTATACGTTTATACGTTTAGACTTCTAGGCAGCTAAAGATAGCGATTTTCAGCGGCAATGTCGAGCGCATAACCCTCTGGTTGAAAATCTTTCATAAGAAATTCGATTTGTATATCCATCTTTAGCATAAGAGCGAAGAGCAAGGCAGAGTGGGGTTGAATGAAGCCTCGGGAATGGGGAAAAACAACAAGGATATAGAGGAGAACCGATGAGGTATGAGAGCGAGGGTGGAACCGATGCCCGGGTGAAGAAGCTCGCGTATAAATCAAATCAGCGTAATGAAGGCACTGTAGCTGAAGTGACGAGAGCGTTCAGAATTCTGTGTCACGTTAAAAATTCTACAACGTCATCACGTTATTTAGTCGCCCTTCAAAATAAATGGCCAACTGTGACAATGTCAAATTCCAGCTCTGGATGGGCATTGTCCATTTTTCCTGTGCGTTCATCAGCCCCAGATAAAGCAGCTTCAACAGACTGTTTTCATTCGGGAAAGCACCTTTGGTTTTGGTCAGCTTCCTGAACTGTCTGTGCACCGATTCGATAGCATTTGTGGTGTAAATGACTTTGCGGATATTTGCCGGATAGCGGAAGTACGCTGACAGATTGTCCCACTTGCGTCGCCACGACTGGAGCACCACCGGATACTGCAACCCCCATTTCGCTTCCAGCTCATCCAGTGCCATTTCGGCCGCTTCTTTTGACACTGCACGGTAGACTGGCTTCAGGTCGGTCATGAAGGCTTTATGGTGCTTTGAGGCCACATATTTAATCGAATTGCGTATCTGATGAATGACGCACAACTGCACTTCCGTCTGCGGATAAATGCTGTTTATTGCCTCTGGGAAGCCGGTCAGCCCGTCCACGCAGGCAATCAGAATGTCTTTAACACCGCGATTTTGCAGGTCGCTTAATACCGACAGCCAGAAGTTAGCCCCCTCACTTTCTGACAGATACAGGCCCAGAACTTCCTTTTTACCTTCCAGATTCAGGGCCAGCACGGTGTAAACCGCTTTGCTCTGATAGCGGCCATCTTCCCGAATTTTATAGTGAATAGCGTCCAGCCAGACGAAGGGATAAACCTGCTCCAGCGGGCGCTGTTGCCACTGTTTTAGTTCAGGGATGACTTTATCGGTTACTGCACTGATGGTGGCAGTGGACACGCTGAAGGCATATAAATCTTCGATCTCCCGGCTAATGTCCTGATAGCTCATCCCCAGTGCAAACAGGCGAATGATCTTGTGTTCGATCTCGTCGGATAACGTGGTCTGATGTTTTTTCACCAACTGGGGTTCAAAAGTGCCATTACGATCGCGCGGAGTCGCCAGCTCGAAGCTGCCCGTCGGGGCTTTAATGGTCTTTTTGCCGGAGCCATTTTTACGGTTAGCTTCAATGTCCTGAGCCAGATGAGAGTCCAGTTCCGCAGACAGGGCAGCTTCCGTTAACTGTTTGATTAAAGGCGTTAAGATACCATCTTTGCCCGTTAATGCCTGACCGGACTGGAGGGCTTTAAGCGCTTTATCGAAATCGAAGGGCTGGGACATATGTCATTCCTTTTTGATTGTATATTACTGGAATGACACAGAATTTCTAACACTCCCACGAACAGCAAAAAACAAAAGGCCCAGTCTGTCGACTGAGCCTTTCGCCTTATTTGATGCCTGGCAGTTCCCTACTCTCGCATGGGGAGACCCCACACTACCATCGGCGCTACGGCGTTTCACTTCTGAGTTCGGCATGGGGTCAGGTGGGACCACCGCGCTCTCGCCGCCAGGCAAATTCTTTCAACGTCTTTCAACGTCATCATCCTTTATGTCGCCGTGTGCTCTCTGTTTGCCGCACACCACGCCATCCAATCCTCGAACAAGCTGACTCGACTTTCCGTCTCTCTCCAAAACACCTTCGGTGTTGTAAGGTTAAGCCTCTCGGGTCATTAGTACTGGTTAGCTCAACGTATCACTACGCTTACACACCCAGCCTATCAACGTCCTCGTCTCGAACGTCCCTTCCGGGGAATCACGTTCCCAGGGAAGACTCATCTCGGGGCAAGTTTCCCGCTTAGATGCTTTCAGCGGTTATCTCTTCCGCACGTAGCTACCGGGCAGTGCCATTGGCATGACAACCCGAACACCAGCGGTGCGTTCACTCCGGTCCTCTCGTACTAGGAGCAACCCCCCTCAATCTTCCAACGCCCACGGCAGATAGGGACCGAACTGTCTCACGACGTTCTAAACCCAGCTCGCGTACCACTTTAAATGGCGAACAGCCATACCCTTGGGACCTACTTCAGCCCCAGGATGTGATGAGCCGACATCGAGGTGCCAAACACCGCCGTCGATATGAACTCTTGGGCGGTATCAGCCTGTTATCCCCGGAGTACCTTTTATCCGTTGAGCGATGGCCCTTCCATTCAGAACCACCGGATCACTAAGACCTGCTTTCGCACCTGCTCGAGCCGTCACTCTCGCAGTCAAGCTAGCTTATGCCTTTGCACTAACCTCCTGATGTCCGACCAGGATTAGCTAACCTTCGTGCTCCTCCGTTACGCTTTGGGAGGAGACCGCCCCAGTCAAACTACCCACCAGACACTGTCCCCGGCCCGGATTACGGGCCCAGGTTAGAACATCAAACATTAAAGGGTGGTATTTCAAGGTCGGCTCCATGCAGACTGGCGTCCACACTTCACAGCCTCCCACCTATCCTACACATCAAGGTTCAAGGTTCAGTGTCAAGCTATAGTAAAGGTTCACGGGGTCTTTCCGTCTTGCCGCGGGTACACTGCATCTTCACAGCGAGTTCAATTTCACTGAGTCTCGGGTGGAGACAGCCTGGCCATCATTACGCCATTCGTGCAGGTCGGAACTTACCCGACAAGGAATTTCGCTACCTTAGGACCGTTATAGTTACGGCCGCCGTTTACCGGGGCTTCGATCAAGAGCTTCTCCTTACGGATAACCCCATCAATTAACCTTCCGGCACCGGGCAGGCGTCACACCGTATACGTCCACTTTCGTGTTTGCACAGTGCTGTGTTTTTATTAAACAGTTGCAGCCAGCTGGTATCTGCGACTCCCGTCAGCTCCATCCGCAAGGGACTTCACCCACAGGAGCGTGCCTTCTCCCGAAGTTACGGCACCATTTTGCCTAGTTCCTTCACCCGAGTTCTCTCAAGCGCCTGAGTATTCTCTACCTGACCACCTGTGTCGGTTTGGGGTACGATTGAATGTCACCTGATGCTTAGAGGCTTTTCCTGGAAGCAGGGCATCTGTCACTTCAGCACCGTAGTGCCTCGTCATCACGCCTCAGTGTTCACAGCAGACCGGATTTGCCTGGTCCACCCACCTGCACGCTTAAACCGGGACAACCGTCGCCCGGATGACATAGCCTTCTCCGTCCCCCCTTCGCAGTCACACCCAGTACAGGAATATTAACCTGTTTCCCATCGACTACGCTTTTCAGCCTCGCCTTAGGGGTCGACTCACCCTGCCCCGATTAACGTTGGACAGGAACCCTTGGTCTTCCGGCGTGCGGGTTTTTCACCCGCATTATCGTTACTTATGTCAGCATTCGCACTTCTGATACCTCCAGCAGACCTCACAGTCCACCTTCAACGGCTTACAGAACGCTCCCCTACCCAACGAACGTATCCCTAAGCCAACTCGACGTTGTGGACGCATTGACGTCGCGTCGCTCCGTCAATCGTCATTCAACTCCGCAAAGTTGTCTTGGGTGATACGTTCGCTGCCGCAGCTTCGGTGCATGGTTTTAGCCCCGTTACATCTTCCGCGCAGGCCGACTCGACCAGTGAGCTATTACGCTTTCTTTAAATGATGGCTGCTTCTAAGCCAACATCCTGGCTGTCTGGGCCTTCCCACATCGTTTCCCACTTAACCATGACTTGGGGACCTTAGCTGGCGGTCTGGGTTGTTTCCCTCTTCACGACGGACGTTAGCACCCGCCGTGTGTCTCCCGTGATAACATTCTTCGGTATTCGCAGTTTGCATCGGGTTGGTAAGCCGGGATGGCCCCCTAGCCGAAACAGTGCTCTACCCCCGAAGATGACTTCACGAGGCGCTACCTAAATAGCTTTCGGGGAGAACCAGCTATCTCCCGGTTTGATTGGCCTTTCACCCCCAGCCACAAGTCATCCGCTAATTTTTCAACATTAGTCGGTTCGGTCCTCCAGTTAGTGTTACCCAACCTTCAACCTGCCCATGGCTAGATCACCGGGTTTCGGGTCTATACCCTGCAACTTAACGCCCAGTTAAGACTCGGTTTCCCTGCGGCTCCCCTATGCGGTTAACCTTGCTACAGAATATAAGTCGCTGACCCATTATACAAAAGGTACGCAGTCACACCCTAAAGGTGCTCCCACTGCTTGTACGTACACGGTTTCAGGTTCTCTTTCACTCCCCTCGCCGGGGTTCTTTTCGCCTTTCCCTCACGGTACTGGTTCACTATCGGTCAGTCAGGAGTATTTAGCCTTGGAGGATGGTCCCCCCATGTTCAGACAGGATACCACGTGTCCCGCCCTACTCATCGAACTCACGACCTGTGCACCTTCGTGTACGGGACTCTCACCCTGTATCGTGCGACTTTCCAGACGCTTCCACTGACACACAAGCCGATTCAGGTTCTGGGCTCCTCCCCGTTCGCTCGCCGCTACTGGGGGAATCTCGGTTGATTTCTTTTCCTCGGGGTACTGAGATGTTTCAGTTCCCCCGGTTCGCCTCATTAACCTATGGATTCAGTTAATGATAGTGTGACGAATCACACTGGGTTTCCCCATTCGGGTATCGTCGGGTATAACGGTTCATATCACCTTGCCGACGCTTTTCGCAGATTAGCACGCCCTTCATCGCCTCTGACTGCCTAGGCATCCACCGTGTACGCTTAGTCGCTTAACCTCACAACCCGAAAGTGTCTCGGGATGCGAGTATTTTGAGAGACTCGAACAACACATGAATTCTTACTCACATGCCGTCGTTTCAATTTTTCAGCTTGTTCCGGATTGTTAAAGAGCAGAATACTTCGCAGCATACTGTTGCCAGTACACTCTGAAGTCATTCGTAAATGGTGGAGCTATGCGGGATCGAACCGCAGACCTCCTGCGTGCAAAGCAGGCGCTCTCCCAGCTGAGCTATAGCCCCATAGATGCATCAACCTTGTCAACCCGCTTAGCCGTCGAAAGGTTCAACACATCACGCACCGTGCACCGTGCACACACGCTGCGCCGCCATCGAACATTTCAAGGATAAATAGAGTTGGTAGGCCTGAGTGGACTTGAACCACCGACCTCACCCTTATCAGGGGTGCGCTCTAACCACCTGAGCTACAAGCCTATAAGGTTTTACTGCTCGTTACTTCATCAGACAATCTGTGTGGACACCACGCAGGCACTTCTACTCGGTAAGGAGGTGATCCAACCGCAGGTTCCCCTACGGTTACCTTGTTACGACTTCACCCCAGTCATGAATCACAAAGTGGTAAGCGCCCTCCCGAAGGTTAAGCTACCTACTTCTTTTGCAACCCACTCCCATGGTGTGACGGGCGGTGTGTACAAGGCCCGGGAACGTATTCACCGTAGCATTCTGATCTACGATTACTAGCGATTCCGACTTCATGGAGTCGAGTTGCAGACTCCAATCCGGACTACGACGTACTTTATGAGGTCCGCTTGCTCTCGCGAGGTCGCTTCTCTTTGTATACGCCATTGTAGCACGTGTGTAGCCCTACTCGTAAGGGCCATGATGACTTGACGTCATCCCCACCTTCCTCCGGTTTATCACCGGCAGTCTCCCCTGAGTTCCCACCCGAAGTGCTGGCAACAAAGGATAAGGGTTGCGCTCGTTGCGGGACTTAACCCAACATTTCACAACACGAGCTGACGACAGCCATGCAGCACCTGTCTCAGAGCTCCCGAAGGCACAACCGCATCTCTGCAGTCTTCTCTGGATGTCAAGAGTAGGTAAGGTTCTTCGCGTTGCATCGAATTAAACCACATGCTCCACCGCTTGTGCGGGCCCCCGTCAATTCATTTGAGTTTTAACCTTGCGGCCGTACTCCCCAGGCGGTCGATTTAACGCGTTAGCTCCGGAAGCCACGGTTCAGGACCACAACCTCCAAATCGACATCGTTTACAGCGTGGACTACCAGGGTATCTAATCCTGTTTGCTCCCCACGCTTTCGCACCTGAGCGTCAGTCTTCGTCCAGGGGGCCGCCTTCGCCACCGGTATTCCTCCAGATCTCTACGCATTTCACCGCTACACCTGGAATTCTACCCCCCTCTACGAGACTCCAGCCTGTCAGTTTTGAATGCAGTTCCCAGGTTGAGCCCGGGGATTTCACATCCAACTTAACAGACCGCCTGCGTGCGCTTTACGCCCAGTCATTCCGATTAACGCTTGCACCCTCCGTATTACCGCGGCTGCTGGCACGGAGTTAGCCGGTGCTTCTTCTGCGGGTAACGTCAATGAACAGACGTATTAAGCCTGCCCCCTTCCTCCCCGCTGAAAGTGCTTTACAACCCGAAGGCCTTCTTCACACACGCGGCATGGCTGCATCAGGGTTTCCCCCATTGTGCAATATTCCCCACTGCTGCCTCCCGTAGGAGTCTGGACCGTGTCTCAGTTCCAGTGTGGCTGGTCATCCTCTCAGACCAGCTAGGGATCGTCGCCTAGGTGAGCCTTTACCCCACCTACTAGCTAATCCCATCTGGGCACATCCGATGGCAAGAGGCCCGAAGGTCCCCCTCTTTGGTCTTGCGACGTTATGCGGTATTAGCTACCGTTTCCAGTAGTTATCCCCCTCCATCAGGCAGTTTCCCAGACATTACTCACCCGTCCGCCGCTCGTCACCCAAGGAGCAAGCTCCTTTGTGCTACCGCCCGACTTGCATGTGTTAGGCCTGCCGCCAGCGTTCAATCTGAGCCATGATCAAACTCTTCAATTTAAAGTTTGATGTGTTTTCCGAAGAAAACATGCTCAAAGAATTTACTGTTACTTCGTAATGAATTAACTGTTGTCACTCTTCAAGACTTTCACTAAATAGTTTTAGTGAAGTGTCCTGCGAGTGCCCACACAGATTGTCTGATTGATTGTTAAAGAGCAGTGCGACCGGCCTGAGCCTGCTGTCGCGAGGTGGCGTATACTACGCTTTCCTCATGAAGAGTCAACGATTATTTTCGCTTTCTCTTCCTGACACCGCGCTGCGTTGCCGCTGTCGCCGTGTCAGTGGATGCGCATTATAGGGATCCGAACGGGTTACACAACCACTTTTTCGATCTTTTTTTCCGTTCGCACGTTTTTCCACCCTTATGTTGAGTTATTGCACAAGCAACGCTATTTTCTGAACAATAACGCCGGTTCAACTCAACGATCTGGCCTAGATCACTTCTGTTTTAGGAGATCATGGCATATGTCCGATACATTACGCCCATTTAAAGGAACGCAGCCTGTTATTGGTAAAAACGTCATGGTAGATCCTTCCAGTGTAGTTATTGGGGATGTTGCGCTAGCAGATGATGTCAGCATCTGGCCTTTAGTTGTCATCAGAGGTGATGTCAACTTTATCCAGATAGGTTCGCGCACTAATATTCAGGATGGTTGCGTCTTGCATGTGACTCATCGTTCGGAACAAAACGAACATGGGAATCCATTAATTATCGGGGAAGATGTCACTGTCGGGCATAAGGCCATGCTACATGGTTGCACTATCGGCAATCGCGTTCTGGTAGGTATGGGTTCAATTCTTCTTGATGGCGTCCTTGTTGAAGATGACGTCATCATTGGTGCGGGTAGTCTGATTTCACCGGGAAAAACATTGGAGAAGGGATACCTCTATCTCGGCAGTCCAGCCAAGAAGATCCGCCCACTGACAGAACAAGAACTAGAAGGACTACTTTATTCATCCAGTAACTATGTACGATGGAAAGACGAATATTTAAACCAATAGAGCCGATGATGCAATCGACATTCTTCATCAATGAGTTTCATCACTAAACAAAAAGCGGCCTAGATCATCGTATTCATCATCACGAATCAAGCGTTCAAACTCATCTTCCCAATCCCAGCGATGTTCACGGAACAGTGATAACCACTGTTCCGGCTCTGTTACACCATAGCGTTCAAGCAGAATATTGCTTCTAATCACGCACTCGCGCTGGAATCCACCCACCAGCACCGGAAAAATGATCGCTGCATCATGATCACTCCACCATTCTCGATCAGGAAACTGAATCGCCTGATTCATGCCTCCAGTTCCTGCTTCATTTTGCGTATGACTGGCGAGGCATCAGGCATGATGCCATGCCATAAGTTGAATGCATGTGCAGCCTGCCAGACTAACATTCCCATTCCATCAATGCGCCGTTGTGCACCCTGTTGAAGGCACCACCGTAAAAAAGGTGTCGGTTCAGCCTGATAAAACATGTCATAACAACATACATCAGGGGAAATCAGAGATTCCGGCAGGTCAGGAATATCACCCGCAACTCCCGATGACGTGGCATTGATAATCAAATCAAAATGATGACTGCTCAATGCATCCATCGGCAACGCACTCACCTGCCCATAGCAGCAAAAATGTTCAGCCAATGCTCCAGCCCTGGAAAACGTTCGGTTAGCAATAACTAACTCACACCCGTATGCAAGTAAAGGTTGAATTACGCCACGAGCAGCACCACCCGCCCCCACCAACAACACCCGATAATGAGGCTGGATAAATGCATTCTGCTGCAAATCACTCAGCAAGCCGATACCATCCGTATTGTCTCCATATAGCGAACCATCGCCTTTTCTTTGGATCGTGTTGACAGCACCAGCGGAACGAGCGCGTTCGCTCAACTCATCCATAACCACACATGCGCGTTCTTTAAATGGTGCCGTCACATTAGCGCCACATGCGCCCCCCTGAAAAAATGCTTTCAGGCTATCCTCAAAACCATCCAACGGCGCGAGGATGCGCTCGTAGCTCAGTGAAACGCCCGTCTGCTCAGCAAATAAAGCATGAATACGCGGCGATTTGCTATGTGCGATAGGATGGCCAAAAACTGCAAAAGATTGGCTCACTGGTACCTTGTTCTCCTGTATTTGCTACCCTTGACGTAGCATTTCACCCGTCAAAGCATCACGAATTTCCGATGGATTCAGGCGACCTCCAACTTCCCCACTCAGGACAGGAAAGCTTTCGCCAAACTGCTCTGTCACTTCTCTGGCGATACGACACGGTGGTTGACCGCTCAAATTAGCGCTGGAGGAAACCAGCGGCTTGCCAAATGCCAGGCACAGTTGCTTCACCAGCGGGTGATCACTCACACGCACCGCCAGCGAATTGAAACGCCCAGTCAGCCAATTTGGTGTTGATGATCTGGCTGGAACCACCCAGGTCACCGGCCCAGGCCAGGTAGCGAACATTGCCTGACGCTGGATGTCTGATAAGGTTGATATCTCAACATAAGGCTCCAATTGCTGAAAATTCGCCGCAATCAGAATCAGCCCTTTTTCACGCGGACGTTGCTTTAGCGCCAGCAAGCGCTCTACCGCCACCTCACTGTCAGGATCACATCCCAGTCCAAATACAGCCTCCGTTGGGTAGGCGATCACACACTCTTCCCGCAATTGCTGTAACAGCGGTGCTAAATCTTCAGAATTTACGTTACTCATCACTATGACGTTCTTCTACCGGCTTTCCACATAATTTACTGGCACAAAAACATCTAATGCCCTGCGCAGTTTTCTTCTCGATTAATAACGGATAATGACAATATTTGCATTCCCCCGCGACCGGCTTATGATTCAGCGAGAACTGACAAGAGGGGTAGCGCTCACAAGCGTAAAACGTCTTGCCGTAACGAGATTTCCGCTGAAGCAATCGGCCTTCATTACATTGGGGACATATCAAGGCAGTGTGATCCGGGCGATCAATCGCCTCTTTATGATCACACTCCGGATAATTGCTACAACCGATGAACATGCCATAGCGCCCTTGCCGCAATACCAGTATCGACTGACAGCGAGGGCAAAGTTGACCATCCAGCACTTTCACCACATGCCCATCGGCATTGGCTTTAAGTGGCCGGATATAGTGGCATTCAGGATAACGTGAACACCCAAGAAACGGGCCATGCTGCCCAGAACGAATAGTCAGCACAGCCCCGCATTCAGGGCATACCTGCTGATACTTTTCAGCAATAACGGTTTTGTTCATGCTTTACTCTAATTCCCGACTATTGCAGATACCCTTCATTAGCCTCAAAGAGTAAATCTTCCATTTGCTGATAAGCATTTTCACAACCGGGCACATTGAACAACACCATCAATACGACCCATTTCAGATCTTCAAGGTCAAAATCCTGTGTTTCAAGTGCCATTACCCGATCAATCACCATTTCTCGGGTTTCCAGATTGAGTACTTTAATTTGTTCAAGAAATAATAGAAAACCACGGCAATTCACATCCAGACGCTGCTCTTCTTCAGCTGTGTAGATACGTAACGCCAGAGGATCGCTGGCCAACGCCAGAGGAGGGGTTTGCCCTTCCTGTAAGTCAGCCAATTTTTCCAGCCAGTCCAATGCGCTGTAGATATCGTCACGTTCGAATCCCGCGCGGGTGAGGTCATCAGTCAACGTATCCTGATCAACACGCATTTCGGTTTCATTGTGGATGTAAGTTTCAAACAAGTATATGAGTACGTCGAACATGGCTTGCCCTCCTTATACGGACATAGCCGCCGGGTACAGCTGCGATCCACCCTGCTAACTCCAGATCCAGTAACTTACTCACCACTTCTGGCACAGGTTGGCCGGCACGTTCAGCGACAACGTCAACAGGTGTAACCTCATCTCCTACGGTAGCCAACACATCAGCAAATGGCAATTCCAGTTCACCCTCCGTTGCACAAATAATTTCTGGAACGCCCTCACTGGGAATATCGGCAAACCAGCGCAGTCCATTATGGAGTTGTTCAAAAATGTCCTGAGGCTGAGTAACCAGGCAGGCCCCTTGTTGTATCAACCAGTGGTTACCCTCTGTCATCGGGTTTCCAATCGGGCCAGGAAGAGCAAATACCTCACGGTTTTGCTCTAATGCATAGCGTGCTGTCACCAGCGAGCCACTGCGCATGGATGCTTCCACCACCAAAACGCCCAGACTTAATCCGCTAATGATGCGATTGCGCCGAGGAAAATTCACCGGCAATGGTCGGGTATTCAGGGGAAACTCCGACACCAAAGCCCCACTTTGCATAACAATCGCATCAGCCAACGCCAGATGCCGTTGCGGGTAAATTTGGCTTAAACCACTCCCTAATACTGCAACAGTTTTTCCCCCCACATGGAGTGCAGCCTGATGGGCAATACCATCAATTCCAACAGCTAGTCCGCTGGTTACCGTCAGGTGGTTCAGGCTAAGCTCCTGACTAAAAAAACGCCCCCACTGTTCACCATAAGCACTATTATTGCGACTACCAATCACAGCGACCTGCGGAGATGACAACACGTTAATGTCGCCGACGACATACAAACACACTGGAGGCGAAGCAATATTACTGAGCAAAGGCGGGTAATTGGCGCTGTTGAAGGTTACCAAGTGATGATCCGAATTTTCCAGCCAACGCAGCGTGTGCTGGATGTCCTGGTCGCTTAATGCAAGAAATTGATTGACCTGATCTTCAGTTAGGCTCAGTGATGTTAAATATCCTGCCGAACACGTGCTTTCAGCCTGTAATTGACCGAACAATATCGCGCATCGTTTGGCGCCAAGGCGCTTAACTGACGCCAGACGCAACCAGATTTCCGTATCCGTCATACCCTACTCCACATCCTGCTGTACCATGGCCGTGATGCTGTCAATCCCCCCCGGAAATGTCTACAATAAAGACTGGAGCTTTCTAACCACCTGAATACAGATCTAAACCTATATGTCAGTCTTGCAAGTATTACATTTTCCCGATGAGCGGCTTCGCATTCAGGCAAAGCCGGTAGAAGAAGTTAATGCAGATATTCAGCGTATCGTAGACGATATGTTCGATACCATGTACGAGGAAGAAGGCATTGGTCTCGCTGCCACGCAAGTTGATATCCATCAGCGCATCATCGTAATTGATGTGTCAGAAGAGCGGGATCAACGACTGGTACTGATCAACCCGGAGTTACTGGAAAAATCCGGCGATACCGGAATTGAAGAGGGCTGTTTGTCCATTCCTGAAACGCGTGCGCTGGTACCACGTGCAGAGCATATCAGAGTACGTGCGCTGGACCGTGATGGTAAACAGTTTGAACTCGACGCTGACGGATTACTGGCAATTTGCATTCAACATGAAATGGACCATTTGGTTGGTAAACTGTTTGTCGATTATCTGTCGCCTCTGAAGCGCCAACGTATCCGCCAGAAGCTGGAGAAGTTGGCCAGACAAAACAGCAAGGCATAAAACAGCATCGTAAAACCTATTCCAGACAGGAAACCACGTGTCATTACGTATTATTTTCGCAGGAACGCCTGACTTCGCCGCACAACATCTTGCCGCACTGTTGTCGTCAGAACATGAGGTTGTCGGGGTATTCACCCAACCAGATCGCCCGGCTGGACGCGGCAACAAGCTCACCCCAAGCCCGGTTAAAGTGCTGGCCGAACAACATGGCATCCCGGTATTTCAGCCCAAGTCATTACGTCCCAGCGAAAATCAGCAATTAGTGGCGGAACTGAAATCTGACGTGATGGTTGTGGTGGCGTATGGACTTATCCTGCCACAAACGGTACTGGATATGCCCCGGATGGGATGCATTAATGTGCATGGGTCATTGTTGCCTCGTTGGCGAGGAGCCGCACCGATACAACGCGCACTCTGGGCTGGTGATAACCAGACGGGAATTACCATCATGCAGATGGACGCAGGGTTGGATACGGGTGCAATGCTCCACAAGATCGAATGCCCGATTCTGCCGGATGACACCAGTGCTACGCTGTATGAAAAACTGGCAAAACTCGGCCCTCAAGGATTGATGGATACACTGGCACAGTTATCAACATCTCAAGTCATTGCAGAAGCGCAGAATGGCAGTCTGGCTACTTATGCAGAAAAACTCAGCAAAGAAGAAGCTCGCCTGGACTGGCAATTATCAGCAGAACAACTTGAACGTTGCATTCGTGCATTCAATCCGTGGCCAGTCAGTTACTTTATGATTGAAGAACAGCCGGTGAAAGTCTGGAAAGCCCAGGCGCTGAATACTCCGCATCAACAACAGCCAGGAACCGTGCTTGCTGCAGATAAAGAGGGCATCAGGATTGCTACCTCTGACGGCATATTAAATATGCAAATCCTGCAGCCGTCCGGCAAGAAAGCCATGCCAGCACAGGACTTGCTGAACTCTCGCCGTGAATGGTTCACCCCTGGCTGCACATTGGCCTGATACCAGGGTACCGGCCTGATTGTCGGTACCACCAATACTCTTCTATCCATTCTGAACTGATGAAAAGCACATATAATCTTCGCAGCATTGCCGCCACCACTCTTGTTCAGGTTGTAGAACAAGGACAATCACTTAGCCAGCTGCTGCCAGCACTCCAGCGCGATGTCAGTGAGAAAGATCGCAGCTTGTTGCAGGAGATCTGCTTCGGCGTATTGCGCGTACTACCACAGCTGGATTGGTATCTCACTCAACTGATGGTCAAACCGCTTACCGGCAAGCAGAAGGTACTGCATTATCTGTTGATGGTGGGTCTCTATCAGCTCATTCATACCCGGATTCCCCCACATGCTGCGCTGGCAGAAACAGTTAATGGCGCAGTTGCTCTGAAACGTCCCCAATTAAAGGGCTTAATTAACGGCGTATTACGCCAGTTTCAACGTCAACAGGAAGAGCTGCGGCAACGTTTACAAAATAATCCCGCACGTTATGCTCACCCCAACTGGCTGCTGCAACGGCTAAAAAAAGCCTATCCAGACCAGTGGGAACAAATTATCAGCGCAAACAACCAACATCCCCCGATGTGGTTAAGGGTTAATCGCCTTCACCATACCCGTGAAGCCTATCTGGGTTTACTACAGGGAAAAGGAATTGACGCCCATCCTCACCCGTTCTATCCGGATGCCATCAGACTGAGCCAACCTTGTGCTGTTACTTTGTTACCGGGATTTGATCAAGGTTGGGTGACGGTGCAGGATGCATCAGCACAAGGCTGTATCCACTGGTTGTCACCGCAAGATCATGAAAATATTCTCGATCTCTGTGCGGCACCCGGCGGAAAAACAACACATATACTTGAAGCAGCCCCTCATGCTCATGTACTTGCTATCGATATTGATGAACAGCGTCTGAAACGAGTCAGAGAAAATTTGCAACGCCTTGGGCTACACGCCGAGGTCAAATGCGGTGATGGCAGAACACCGGCAGAATGGTGCGAAGACCAGTACTTTGATCGCATTTTACTTGATGCGCCTTGCTCTGCTACCGGTGTGATTCGTCGCCATCCAGACATCAAATGGTTGCGCCGCGATAGTGACATTGCCGAATTGGCGTCACTACAACAGGCGATACTGGACGCTATCTGGCCCCGGCTGAAAAGCGGCGGAACGTTGATTTACGCCACCTGCTCGGTATTGCCGGAAGAAAATCACCAACAGGTTGCTGCTTTTTTGCAACGCCACTCCAACGCAATGTTGGTCGATACCGGTAACCAAGTATCACCAGGAATTCAGAAGTTTCCCGCAGCAGAAGACGGCGATGGTTTCTTCTATGCGAAGCTGGTAAAAAACGGGCGATAGTTGCTGGGTGATAATAAGTCCCAACAGAAATAGATACGGCAGAAATCACGATGAAGATAATTATTCTTGGTGCAGGTCAGGTTGGCGGAACACTGGCAGAAAATCTGTCAGGTGAAAATAATGATATTACCGTGGTGGACACCAATACTACTCGGCTACGCCAGCTTCAGGACAAATTCGATCTACGCGTGGTGACTGGCTATGCCTCCCATCCGCGTATATTGCGTGAAGCCGGAGCGGAAGATGCAGATATGTTGATCGCCGTAACTAACTCCGACGAGACCAACATGATCGCCTGTCAGGTGGCTTATTCCCTGTTCAATACGCCCAATCGTATCGCCCGAATCCGTGCCTCAGAGTATATCCGTGAATCAGAACAATTATTCCAATCTGAAGCCGTACCCGTTGATCATCTTATTTCACCGGAACAACTGGTTATCGACAATATCTATAAATTGATCGAATATCCGGGAGCATTACAGGTTGTTAATTTTGCCGAGGGAAAAGTCAGTATTGCTGCGGTGAATGCATACTACGGCGGGCCTTTGGTAGGCAATGCTATCGCAACCATGCGCGACCACATGCCCCACGTAGAAACTAGGGTTGCAGCAATTTTCCGTCATGAACGCCCCATCCGCCCACAAGGCTCAACCGTCATTGAAGCTGGTGATGAGGTGTTTTTTATTGCTGCTTCACAGCATATTCGGGCAGTGATGAGCGAGATGCAACGGCTGGAGAAGCCTTATAAACGCATCATGATTGTGGGTGGGGGGAATGTGGGTTCCGGTTTAGCCCTTAAGCTTGAAAAGGATTACAGCGTTAAACTGATAGAACGAGATCCTCTTCGTGCAACTGAATTAGCTGAGCGACTGCAACACACCATTGTTTTCCATGGTGATGCTTCTGACCAAGAGCTACTAGCTCAGGAACATGTAGAACAGATTGATGTGTTTATCGCCATCACCAACGATGATGAAGCGAATATCATGTCAGCCATGTTGGCTAAACGCATGGGGGCGAAAAAAGCGATGGTTTTGATCCAACGTCGTGCCTACGTCGATCTGGTGCAGGGAAGTGTCATTGACGTTGCCATTTCACCGCAACAGGCCACAATTTCTGCATTATTAGGACATGTTCGCAAAGCAGACATTGTCAGTGTTTCATCATTGCGGCGAGGTGTGGCCGAGGCAATTGAGGCGATTGCGCATGGCGACGAAGGCACATCAAAAGTAGTGGGCCGCATGATTGCAGATATTAAACTCCCACCGGGAACAATTATTGGAGCCATTGTGCGCGGCGACGACGTCATCATTGCCAATAACAACTTGCAGATAGAGCAGGGTGATCATGTCATCATGTTTCTTACTGACAAAAAATATATATCTGACGTTGAACGTTTATTCCAGCCCAGCCCATTCTTCCTCTAACAGCCTTTCTTCAGGGTGTGCTAATCCCGCGCCCTACATCTCCCCTTTTTGGTAATTTTTTCATCACTTGTTAAAATTTAAACACGTCTAACCGGGGGAGAGATCAATGAGCCTGATAAAAGAGTTTCGTGAATTCGCTATGCGCGGCAATGTGGTTGACCTGGCTGTAGGGGTCATTATTGGTGCCGCCTTTGGGAAAATCGTGTCGTCGTTGGTATCGGATATCATTATGCCACCGCTGGGATTACTCATCGGCGGCGTCGATTTCAAACAATTTCATTGGGTTTTACGAGAAGCGCAAGGAAACCTTGCGGCAGTCAGTATCAACTACGGCACGTTTATTCAAAATGTTTTTGATTTTATTATCGTGTCGTTCGCCATTTTTATGGCCATTAAACTGATGAACAAATTACGCCGCACTCAGCAGGAACAACTGAATACGCCACCCAAACTCACCACAGAAGAAAAATTACTTACAGAGATCAGGGACTTGATCAGGCAGCAAAAACGATAGCTATTCCAGAAACGCATAAATACTCTAACAGAACAACTGAATCGACATGTCAGAAGGCCAGTGGTAAGAGTTTGATTTTCTTACCACTGGCCTCCCAATTTTTACTCTGTGTTTTCTGGTGTTTCTCTCTGCGTCGATAGCTTCCTTTGCCTTTAGCATTTTGCTCGACACGTTGGCGAAACAAGGGGTCATGCAGCAATGCTTCAAGTGCATTATCGGTTATTCGACCTTTAGTATGACGATAGTTCGACATAAATTACCTCATTTGATAGACATAACATTGGTAAGAACACCGTATTATAAAGACAGATCAATCGTCTTTATCAGGGTGTTGGCTCTTCTCAAACCGGCTTATCATCTGGTGCCGATAAGGCATTTTTAGAAAATCCGTATTGGCGCCTGAAAGCTGTAAACGCAATTCAAGCGCTCTGAGCTGCCGGGATAACTCAACATACTCTTTTGATGCAGGCTCAGTAACGAGCAGCAAATCTGCCAGCGTCAACGCGTCCTTACGAGCTGATAACTCTGGTGGTAAAAACCCCGAATTTTTCATCAAGTGGTATGCGCTGCGCAACTCAGCAGGGACGGCACTATTATCATCTAATTGAAGCGGCTTACCGCTTCCCGATAAGTTCTCCAATTCTCCGCGCTTTTGTGCTTCGAGTATATGACGCTCAGCCCATTCATCAATAGGAAACATAGCATAACCCCACACGCGAGATTGTATTCATATGATAGTGGATTGAAAAGCGCTCGAACAGCGGCGGGGGAGGACTAAAATAAGGACGTAAAAAAACCGGGTTTCCCCGGTTTTTTTACGCTAGTGCAAATTACTCTGCAGCAGCTTCTTCTGTCTGAGAAACTGAGCGATCAACGAGCTCGATGTATGCCATCGGCGCATTGTCACCAGCACGGAAGCCACACTTCAGAATACGAGTGTAACCACCGGCACGGCTCGCGAAACGCGGGCCCAGTTCGTTAAACAGTTTAGCCACGATCTCGTTGTCACGAGTACGGGCGAATGCCAGACGACGATTAGCAACGCTGTCGGTCTTGGCAAGAGTAATCAGCGGTTCAACAACACGACGCAGCTCTTTCGCTTTAGGCAGGGTCGTCTTGATAATCTCATGACGAACCAAAGAACCAGCCATGTTACGGAACATAGCCTGGCGATGGCTGCTGTTACGGTTCAGTTGACGACCACTCTTACGATGGCGCATGACCTTATCCTTCTCAGTAAAACCTTAACCTGTGATCCGGTTACTCATCAGCAATGCTTGCCGGCGGCCAGTTTTCCAGGCGCATACCCAGTGACAGACCGCGAGAAGCCAGCACGTCTTTAATCTCAGTAAGAGATTTTTTACCCAGGTTAGGCGTTTTCAGCAATTCAACCTCGGTACGCTGTACCAGATCACCGATGTAGTGGATAGCTTCTGCCTTGAGGCAGTTAGCAGAGCGGACAGTCAATTCAAGATCGTCAACAGGGCGCAGCAGGATCGGATCGAATTCTGGTTTCTCTTCTTTCACTTCCGGCTGACGCACATCACGTAAGTCAACGAAAGCTTCCAATTGTTCAGCCAGAATGGTAGCCGCACGGCGGATCGCCTCTTCAGGATCGATCGTACCATTGGTTTCCATCTCGATAACCAGCTTGTCCAGGTCAGTACGCTGTTCAACACGCGCTGCTTCAACATTGTAAGCGATACGCTCAACAGGGCTGTAGCAAGCGTCAACTAACAGGCGACCGATCGGGCGCTCATCTTCTTCCGTATGAATACGGGCAGACGCCGGCACATAACCACGACCACGCTGAACTTTGATACGCATATTGATAGATGCGTTCTCATCGGTCAGATGGCAGATTACATGCTGTGGCTTGACGATTTCGACATCACCATCATGGGTGATGTCGGCTGCAGTCACAGGGCCAATGCCAGATTTATTCAGGGTAAGAATAACTTCATCTTTGCCTTGAACTCTCACCGCCAGCCCTTTCAGGTTGAGCAGGATTTCCAGGATATCTTCCTGTACGCCTTCTTTGGTGCTGTACTCGTGCAGTACACCATCAATCTCAACCTCGGTCACCGCGCAACCAGGCATAGATGAAAGCAGAATACGGCGCAGTGCGTTACCAAGAGTATGGCCGAAGCCCCGCTCTAACGGCTCAAGGGTCACCTTGGCGTGCGTCGAACTAACTTGCTCGATATCTACCAGGCGCGGTTTTAGAAACTCTGTCACAGAACCCTGCATTGTGTCCTCTCTTTGGTACTAAGCTTTACTTGGAGTAAAGCTCGACGATCAGGTGTTCATTAATGTCCGCAGACAGATCGGTACGTTCAGGAATACGTTTGAACACACCTTCCATCTTGGCAGCATCAACTTCCAGCCAAGTTGGCTTTTCACGCTGCTCAGCCAGCTCCAGAGCGGCCTTAACACGAGATTGCTTTTTAGCTTTCTCGCGGATGCTGACTACGTCATTCGGAGATACCTGATAAGAAGCGATGTTAACAACGCGACCATTTACCATGACAGCTTTGTGACCTACCAGCTGACGAGCTTCTGCGCGGGTAGCGCCGAATCCCATACGGTAAACAACGTTGTCCAGACGACCTTCCAGCAACTGCAACAGGTTCGCACCTGTATTGCCTTTCAGGCGAGCGGCTTCTTTGTAGTAGTTACGGAATTGACGCTCCAGAACACCATAAATACGGCGAACTTTTTGCTTCTCACGCAACTGTACACCATAGTCAGACAGACGCGGTTTACGTGCGCCGTGCTGGCCAGGAGCTTGTTCAATTTTACACTTGGAATCGATCGCACGAACACCAGACTTTAAAAACAGGTCGGTGCCTTCACGACGGCTCAGCTTGAGCTTAGGACCCAAATATCTTGCCATTTTCTTTCTCCAGCAATCCTAAAAGCGGCGTTACACGCGACGCTTTTTCGGCGGACGACAACCGTTATGAGGGATCGGAGTCACATCAGTAATATTAGTGATGCGGAAACCAGCCGCGTTCAGTGCGCGGATAGTAGACTCACGGCCCGGACCAGGTCCTTTAACCATAACTTCCAGATTCTTGATACCGTACTCTTTCACAGCTTCAGCGCAGCGCTCTGCTGCTACCTGAGCGGCGAACGGAGTGGATTTACGAGAACCACGGAAACCGGAACCACCGGCAGTTGCCCAACCCAACGCATTACCCTGACGATCAGTAATGGTAACGATGGTGTTGTTGAAAGAAGCATGGATATGAGCCACACCGTCAGAGACTTGCTTTCTTACACGCTTACGTGCACGAATAGGTGCCTTTGCCATTATTCAATCACCCCGATTATTTCTTGATCGGTTTGCGCGGACCCTTACGGGTACGGGCGTTAGTCTTGGTACGCTGACCGCGAACCGGCAGACCACGACGGTGACGCAAACCACGATAAGTACCAAGGTCCATCAGACGCTTGATGCTCAGGGTGATTTCACGACGCAGATCGCCTTCTACAACAAACTTGGCAACTTCGTCACGCAGCTTATCGATTTGCTCTTCAGACAGCTCACTGATCTTAACATCTTCAGCAATACCCGTTGCAGCACAGATAGATTTGGAACGGGTTTTACCAATGCCGTAAATAGCAGTTAATGCAATTACGGTATGTTTATGATCAGGAATGTTAATGCCTGCTATACGGGCCACTATGCACTCCTACAATTTTATAAAGCAATACCATTCTGAAAAGCCCGTTTTCAGGATACTCAAATGATATTGCAGTTACATACAAAAGATTGGCTGGCTAATCTAGCCAGCTCAATCCAACTTTGCAAGAAAAATATGCGAGATAATCAGCCTTGGCGCTGTTTATGCTTCGGTTCGGCGCTGCAGATGACGCGAACGATGCCGTTACGCTTAACAATCTTACAGTTACGACATAATTTCTTGACGGAAGCACGAACTTTCATTTTTACTCTCCGTAACTTCTCAAGCTAACCCAATCAGCGGCTATAGCCTTTCAGGTTTGCTTTCTTCAATGCAGACTCATACTGACTCGACATCAGCAAGGTTTGCACTTGAGCCATAAAGTCCATGATCACAACAACAACGATCAATAATGACGTACCACCAAAGTAGAACGGCACTTTCATTGCGTCACGCATGAACTCCGGGATGAGGCAGATAAAGGTAATATACATCGCACCGATTAGAGTCAGGCGTGTCATTACTTTATCAATGTACTTCGCCGTTTGCTCTCCCGGACGAATTCCTGGCACGAATGCACCGGACTTCTTCAGGTTATCTGCTGTTTCACGCGGGTTGAATACCAACGCGGTATAGAAGAAACAGAAGAAGATGATTGCAGATGCATAGAGTAACACATAAAGCGGTTGCCCTGGCTGCAGATACAGCGAAATAGTTGTCAGCCAGTTCCAACCAGTGCCCCCCCCAAACCAAGATGCAATGGTTGCAGGGAACAATATAATACTGGAGGCAAAGATAGCTGGGATAACCCCTGCCATATTCACTTTCAGTGGTAAATGCGTACTCTGTGCTGCATATACGCGACGTCCTTGCTGGCGTTTGGCGTAGTTGACAACGATACGACGTTGTCCACGCTCAATAAACACCACAAAAAACGTTACTGCGAATACCAACACTGCAACCAACAGCAACAGGAGGAAGTGCAGATCGCCTTGCCGCGCTTGCTCGATGGTATGGCCAATTGCAGGTGGTAAACCCGCGACAATACCAGCAAAGATTATAATCGAGATACCGTTACCGATACCGCGCTCAGTAATCTGCTCGCCTAGCCACATCAGGAACATAGTCCCGGTAACCAGACTGACAACAGCGGTGAAATAAAATGCAAAGCCCGGATTAATCACCAGACCTTGCATTCCAGGCATATTAGGCAAACCGGTAGCGATACCGATAGACTGGAATATTGCCAACACCAAGGTACCGTAACGAGTATACTGACTGATTTTACGTCGGCCAGCTTCCCCTTCTTTCTTAATTTCCGCCAGTGCTGGGTGAACCACCGTCAGCAACTGTATGATGATGGATGCCGAAATGTACGGCATAATCCCCAACGCGAAAATCGAAGCACGGCTGAGAGCACCACCAGAGAACATGTTAAACATCTCAATGATGGTGCCACGCTGTTGTTCGAGCAATTTGGCAAGCACAGTGGCATCAATACCAGGAATGGGAATAAAAGAGCCAATACGGAAAACAATCAGCGCACCGATAACAAACAAAAGTCTGCGTTTCAGTTCGCCAACTCCGCCTTTAGCACTTTGAAAATCTAATCCTGGTTGTTTAGCCATCTGCTACTTATTCCTCAATTTTGCCGCCAGCAGCTTCGATAGCAGCACGAGCGCCTTTAGTGACGCGCAGACCACGAATCGTTACCGGACGTGCAACTTCGCCAGACAGAATCACTTTCGCGAATTCAATCTGAACGCCAATGACGTTAGCAGCTTTCAGCGCATTCAGATCAACAATATCGCCTTCTACACGAGCCAGGTCAGACAGACGGATTTCCGCTGTAACCATAGCTTTGCGAGAAGTGAAGCCAAACTTCGGCAGACGACGGTACAAAGGCATCTGACCGCCTTCGAAACCACGACGTACACCACCACCAGAACGGGAGTTCTGGCCTTTGACGCCGCGACCACCAGTCTTACCGAGGCCGGAACCGATACCGCGACCTAAGCGCTTCGGCGCATGTTTAGCGCCTTCGGCCGGAGACAGAGTATTCAAACGCATCTGTTACTCCTCCACTTTAACCATATAGGAAACCGCGTTGACCATACCACGAACTGCTGGCGTATCTTCACGCTCAACGGTATGACCAATACGACGCAGACCCAGGCCAAGCAGCGTTGCCTTGTGTTTCGGCAAACGACCGATTGCACTACGGGTTTGAGTAATTTTAATAGTCTTTGCCATGGTCAATTACCCCAGAATGTCTTCAACGGATTTACCACGCTTGGCAGCGACCATTTCCGGGGACTTCATGTTGGCCAGACCATCAATAGTTGCACGAACCACGTTAATCGGGTTGGTGGAACCATAGGCTTTAGCCAATACGTTGTGAACCCCTGCAACTTCCAGAACGGCGCGCATTGCACCACCGGCGATGATACCGGTACCTTCGGAAGCTGGCTGCATGAACACACGAGACCCTGTGTGAGCACCTTTAACCGGGTGCTGCAGAGTGCCATTGTTCAGCGCGACATTCATCATATTGCGACGGGCTTTTTCCATCGCTTTCTGGATCGCTGCCGGAACTTCGCGTGCTTTACCGTAACCAAAACCTACGCGGCCATTACCATCACCCACTACAGTCAGTGCGGTGAAAGAGAAAATACGACCACCTTTAACGGTTTTAGATACGCGATTTACCGCGATCAGCTTTTCCTGCAGTTCGCCAGCTTGTTTTTCGATGTGAGCCATCTTACACCTCTACCTTAGAACTGAAGGCCAGCTTCACGGGCAGCATCTGCCAGTGCCTGGACTCGACCATGATATTGGAAACCGGAACGGTCAAAAGAAACACCTTTGATGCCTTTTTCCAGAGCGCGTTCAGCAACAGCTTTACCTACAGCTGCAGCTGCGTCTTTGTTACCGGTATACTTCAGTTGTTCAGCGATAGCTTTTTCTACAGTAGAAGCGGCTACCAGGACTTCAGAACCGTTCGGTGCGATAACCTGCGCATAAATATGACGAGGGGTACGATGTACCACCAGACGTGTCGCACCCAGTTCACGGAGTTTGCGACGTGCGCGGGTTGCACGACGGATACGAGCTGATTTCTTATCCATAGTGTTACCTTACTTCTTCTTAGCCTCTTTGATACGCACGACTTCATCGGCGTAACGGACACCTTTACCTTTATAAGGCTCAGGACGACGGTAAGCGCGCAGGTCAGCAGCTACCTGACCGATCAGCTGTTTATCAGCACCTTTCAGTACGATTTCAGTCTGAGACGGACATTCAGCGGTAATACCTGCTGGCAGCTCGTGATCGATCGGGTGAGAGAAGCCCAGAGCCAAATTCACCACATTACCTTTCACAGCCGCACGATAACCTACACCTACCAGCTGTAGCTTTTTGGTGAAGCCTTCGGTAACACCGATAACCATGCTGTTCAACAGAGCACGAGTAGTCCCGGCCTGAGCCCAGCCATCGGCAAAACCTTCACGCGGAGCGAAAGTCAGCACGTTATCAGCCTGTTTAACTTCTACAGCAGCATTGACTTTACGGGTCAGCTCGCCGTTTTTACCCTTAATCGAAATATCCTGACCGTTGAGTTTTACCTCTACGCCGGCAGGAATGACGACGGGTGCTTTTGCAACACGAGACATTCTTTCCTCCCGATTAAGCTACGTAGCAGATAATCTCGCCACCAAGACCAGCCTGGCGAGCTGCACGATCAGTCATCACACCTTTGGAGGTAGAAACAACCGCGATACCTAAACCGGCCATAACTTTTGGCAGCTCATCTTTACGTTTGTAGATGCGCAGACCAGGACGGCTTACACGCTGAATGCTCTCTACCACAGCCTTGCCCTGGAAGTATTTCAGAGAAATTTCCAGTTCTGGTTTGGTGTCGCCTTCGATTTTGTAATCTTCGATATAACCTTCTTCCTTCAGCACTTTGGCAATTGCCACTTTCAGCTTGGAGGAAGGCATGGTGACCGCAACTTTGTTCGCGGTCTGACCGTTACGGATACGGGTCAGCATATCCGCGATCGGATCTTGCATGCTCATCTGTCTTTACTCCCGTGATTCAATTGGTGACAATTACCAGCTAGCCTTTTTCAGGCCCGGAATTTCACCGCGCATGGCGGCTTCACGGACCTTAATACGGCTCAACCCGAACTTCCGCAGGAAAGCGTGCGGACGACCAGTCTGGCGGCAGCGGTTACGCTGACGGGACGGGCTGGAATCACGCGGCAGAGTCTGCAGCTTCAGAACAGCATCCCAACGATCTTCGTCGGAGGCGTTCACGTCAGAAATAATAGCCTTCAGTTCAGCGCGTTTAGCGAAGAATTTGTTAGCCAGTTTCACGCGTTTGACTTCGCGTGCTTTCATGGATTGCTTAGCCATTAGTAACCCTACCTTACTTGCGGAACGGGAAGTTAAAGGCAGCCAGCAGAGCACGGCCTTCATCATCGGTTTTCGCAGTGGTGGTAATGGTAATATCCAAACCACGAACGCGATCGACTTTGTCATAGTCGATTTCCGGGAAGATGATCTGCTCACGCACGCCCATGCTGTAGTTACCACGGCCATCGAATGACTTCGAGGACAAACCGCGGAAGTCGCGGATACGCGGCACAGCAATGGTAATCAGACGCTCAAAGAACTCCCACATGCGTTCGCCACGCAGAGTTACTTTACAGCCGATCGGATAGCCCTGACGGATTTTGAAGCCTGCAACAGATTTGCGTGCTTTGGTGATCAACGGTTTTTGACCGGAGATAGCTGTCAAATCAGCTGCCGCATTATCCAGCAGTTTTTTGTCAGCAATCGCTTCACCAACACCCATGTTCAGGGTGATCTTCTCGACCCGAGGGACTTGCATGACAGAATGGTAGTTAAACTGAGTCATCAGTTTTTTAACTACTTCGTCTTTGTAGTAATCATGCAGTTTCGCCATCGTACTACTCCAAATTACTTGATAGTTTCGCTGTTAGACTTGAAGAAACGGACTTTTTTACCGTCTTCGAATCTAAAGCCTACACGGTCCGCCTTGCCGGTTGCCGCATTGAAGATTGCAACGTTAGAAACCTGAATAGCAGCTTCTTTTTCAACGATGCCGCCTGGTTGATTCAGAGCCGGAACAGGCTTCTGATGTTTTTTAACCAGGTTGATACCTTCAACAATGACCTTGCCAGCAGACAGGACATTTTTCACTTTACCGCGCTTACCTTTATCTTTGCCGGTCAGCACGATAACTTCGTCATCACGACGGATTTTCGCTGCCATGGTTCGCTCCTTACAGTACTTCTGGTGCCAGAGAGATAATTTTCATGAACTTCTCAGAACGCAGCTCACGAGTTACCGGCCCAAAAATACGCGTACCGATCGGCTGCTCGCTGTTATTGTTCAGAAGAACACAAGCATTGCCATCGAAGCGAACGACAGAACCGTCAGGGCGACGAACACCCTTCCTGGTGCGCACCACTACCGCCTTCAGCACATCGCCTTTTTTCACCTTGCCACGAGGAATTGCTTCCTTGATGGTGATTTTGATGATGTCGCCTACGTCTGCGTAGCGACGGTGCGAGCCACCCAGAACCTTGATACACATTACGCGACGTGCACCGGAGTTATCGGCCACGTTCAGCATAGTCTGTTCTTGGATCATGTTAGTGCTCCGCTAATGTCAACTACTACTTATGGGACCTATAATAGGTCGTTAAAAAACCCCCCATAATTGAGGGCGCAGCATTATAACACTGCTTTCTCAACATGGGTAGAAAAAATAAACGGCTCAACAGATTGAGCCGTTTATCTTATTTGAGAGCGCTTACTGTATTACAGAACCGCTTTCTCTACAACGCGAACCAACGTCCAGGATTTGGTTTTGGACAGCGGACGGCATTCGCGGATTTCAACCACGTCACCAATTCCACATTCGTTGTTCTCGTCATGCACGTGCAGCTTAGTCGTGCGCTTGATGAATTTACCGTAGATCGGGTGTTTCACGAAACGCTCAATAGCAACAACAGCAGATTTCTGCATTTTGTCACTAACAACACGACCTTGCAGAGTACGGATTTTATCGGTCATTACGCACCCGCCTTCTCAGTCAGTAAAGTCTTAACGCGTGCGACATTACGACGCACTTGCTTCAACAGGTGAGTTTGTTGCAGCTGACCGCTGGCAGCCTGCATGCGCAGATTGAACTGTTCACGCAGCAGTCCGAGCAGTTCGGTATTCAGCTCTTCAACGCTCTTTTCACGCAGCTCTTTTGCTTTCATTACATCACCGTCTTAGTTACAAAGGTGGTTTTGATCGGCAGTTTCGCTGCTGCCAGTTCGAATGCCTCACGGGCTAACTCTTCCGGCACCCCGTCCATTTCGTACAGGACTTTACCTGGCTGAATCAAGGCAACCCAATACTCTACGTTACCTTTACCTTTACCCATACGCACTTCAAGCGGCTTTTCAGTAATCGGTTTGTCCGGGAATACACGGATCCAGATCTTACCTTGACGCTTAACAGCACGAGTCATAGCACGACGTGCAGCTTCGATTTGACGAGCAGTCAGGCGACCGCGGCCAACAGCTTTCAGACCGAAAGTGCCGAAGCTCACATCCGTACCGGCAGCCAGACCACGGTTGCGGCCTTTGTGCACTTTACGGAATTTTGTACGCTTTGGTTGTAACATTCAGCGACTCTCCTTACTTGCGGCCTTTACGCTGCTGCTTTTTCGGTTGAGCAGCCGGTTTTTCCGGTTGTTCAACGGCAGCCATACCACCCAGGATCTCACCTTTGAAGATCCACAATTTCACACCGATGACACCGTAAGTGGTGTGCGCTTCAGAGGTGTTGTAGTCGATGTCAGCGCGCAGCGTATGTAACGGAACGCGACCTTCGCGGTACCATTCGGTACGTGCGATTTCAGCGCCGCCCAGACGACCGCTAACTTCAACTTTGATACCTTTAGCGCCCAGACGCATGGCGTTCTGAACAGCACGCTTCATCGCGCGACGGAACATAACACGACGTTCCAGCTGAGAAGTGATGCTGTCAGCAACCAGTTTTGCGTCCAGTTCAGGCTTACGAACTTCAGCGATGTTGATCTGCGCTGGAACGCCAGCGATATCCGCTACGCCCTTACGCAGTTTTTCAACGTCTTCACCTTTCTTGCCGATAACGATACCCGGACGAGCAGTGTGAATAGTCACACGAATGCTTTTAGCCGGACGCTCGATAACGATGCGAGAAACGGAGGCTTTCTCCAGTTCCTTGTTCAGGTACTGGCGAACTTTAAAATCGCTGTCCAGGTTGTCAGCGAATTCTTTGGTATTGGCATACCAGGTAGAGTTCCAAGTTTTGACAATACCCAGGCGAATACCATTAGGATGTACTTTCTGACCCATTGCTAGTCTCCAGAGTCTCAGCGATCGGACACAACCACAGTGATGTGGCTGGTACGCTTCAGGATGCGATCCGCACGACCTTTAGCACGCGGCATAATGCGTTTCATGCTCGGGCCTTCGTCTACGAAAATTTTCGCAACTTTCAGATCGTCAATGTCAGCGCCATCGTTGTGTTCTGCGTTAGCAATGGCAGACTCCAGTACTTTTTTGACCAGACCAGCAGCTTTCTTGTTGGTATAGGTCAGAATATCCAGAGCTTGCGACACTTTCTTACCGCGGATCAGGTCAGCCACCAGGCGAACCTTCTGAGCAGAAGAACGAGCATGGCGATGTTTAGCGATAGTTTCCATCTCTTCCTCCTACCTTATTTCTTCTTGGCTTTTTTATCAGCCGCGTGGCCGCGATAAGTACGAGTTGCCGCGAATTCACCCAGCTTGTGCCCGACCATCTCGTCAGAGATGAATACCGGAACGTGCTGACGACCATTATGGACAGCGATGGTCAAACCGATCATGTTTGGAAAGATCGTTGAGCGACGGGACCAGGTGCGCAGGGGCTTCTTGTCACCGCTTTCCACCGCTTTCTCTACCTTCTTCAGCAAGTGCAGGTCGATAAATGGACCTTTCTTGAGAGAACGTGGCATGGTTTATCCTCTAAAATTATTTAGTACGGCGACGTACGATGAATTTATCAGTACGCTTGTTGCTGCGGGTCTTCTTACCTTTGGTCTGAACGCCCCACGGGGTAACCGGGTGCTTACCAAAGTTACGACCTTCACCACCACCGTGCGGGTGGTCAACCGGGTTCATCGCAGTACCGCGAACGGTCGGACGAACACCACGCCAGCGTGTAGCACCTGCTTTACCCAGAACGCGCAGCATATGCTCAGCATTGCCAACTTCGCCCAGCGTTGCGCGGCAGTCAGATTCGACTTTACGCATTTCGCCAGAACGCAGACGCAGGGTAACGTAGGCACCTTCACGAGCAACGATCTGAACGTAAGCACCGGCAGAGCGAGCCAACTGGCCGCCTTTACCTGGTTTCATTTCTACGTTGTGAACCGTTGAACCGACCGGGATGTTACGCATCGGCAGGGTGTTACCGGTTTTGATTGCAGCATCAACACCAGACTGAATCTGGTCACCTGCTTTCAGTCCTTTCGGCGCCAGGATGTAACGGCGTTCGCCGTCTTTGTACAGAACCAGCGCGATGTTCGCGGAACGGTTCGGATCGTACTCCAGACGCTCAACTACAGCCGGAATACCGTCTTTGTTGCGTTTGAAGTCAACAATACGGTACTGCTGTTTGTGACCACCACCGATGTGACGAGTGGTGATGCGACCATTGTTGTTACGGCCACCGCTTTTGCTGTTTTTTTCCAGCAACGGGGCATACGGCTTGCCCTTGTGCAGCTCAGGGTTAACCACTTTAACAACGTGGCGACGACCCGGAGATGTCGGTTTACACTTAACAACTGCCATTGTTCTTACTCCTCCGACTTACTCTGCGCCGCCGATGAAGTCCAGATTCTGGCCTTCTTTCAGGGTGACGTAAGCTTTTTTCCAGTCGCTACGACGACCGATACGCTGTCCGTGACGTTTTACTTTCCCTTTAACAACCAGGGTGCGGACGTCATTGACTTCGACTTCAAACAGTTTCTGTACTGCAGCTTTGATTTCTGCTTTAGTCGCGTCTTTAGCAACTTTGAGTACGATGGTGTTGTTTTTTTCCATCGCAGTAGACGCTTTTTCAGAAACGTGCGGCGCGCGCAATACTTTCAGCAGACGTTCTTCACGAATCATGCCAGCATCTCCTCAACTTGCTTAACAGCATCAGCAGTCATAACCACTTTGTCGAAGGCGATCAGGCTTACCGGATCGATGCCTGCCACGTCGCGTACGTCAACCTTGTACAGGTTGCGAGCGGCCAGGAACAGGTTCTCATCCAGTTCGCCGGTGATGATCAGCACGTCATCCAGCGCCAGTTCTTTCAGTTTCTGAGCCAGCAACTTGGTTTTCGGTGCTTCAACAGAGAACTTCTCGACAACGATCAGACGGTCCTGACGTACCAGTTCGGACAGGATGCTTTTCAGCGCGCCGCGGTACATCTTTTTGTTTACTTTCTGGCTGTGATCCTGCGGTTTGGCTGCGAAAGTCACGCCACCAGAACGCCAGATCGGGCTCTTGATAGAACCAGAACGCGCACGGCCTGTGCCTTTCTGACGCCACGGTTTTTTACCGGAACCAGTTACTTCAGCACGGGTCTTCTGAGCGCGAGTACCTTGACGGGCACCTGCTGCATAAGCAACAACAACCTGGTGAACCAGCGCTTCGTTGAAATCACGACCGAAGGTAGTTTCGGAAACAGTCAGCGCGCTTTGCGCGTCTTTCAATACTAATTCCATTGCTATCTCCTCACGCCTTCACAGCCGGTTTAACGATCAGGTCGCTACCGGTTGCACCCGGGACTGCACCTTTAACCAGCAGCAGGTTGCGCTCAGCGTCAACACGTACTACGTCCAGGCTCTGAACGGTTACACGTTCGTTACCCAGCTGGCCTGCCATTTTCTTGCCTTTGAACACTTTGCCCGGAGTCTGGTTCTGACCGATAGAACCCGGAACACGGTGAGACAAGGAGTTACCGTGGGTAGCATCCTGAGTACGGAAGTTCCAGCGCTTAACAGTACCGGCAAAGCCTTTACCTTTAGAAGTACCGGTAACGTCTACTTTCTTAACGTCAGCGAAAATTTCAACGCTAATATCTTGTCCTACCGCGAATTCTTCGCTGTCAGCCAGACGAAATTCACGCAGAACACGACCAGCTTCAACGCCAGCTTTAGCGAAATGACCGGCTTCCGGTTTGGTTACACGGTTAGCTTTTTTAGCGCCAGTGGTCACCTGAACAGCACGGTATCCGTCGTTCTCCAGGGTTTTAACCTGAGTCACGCGGTTTGCTTCAATTTCGATTACGGTTACGGGGATAGAAACGCCTTCTTCAGTGAAGATGCGGGTCATACCCACTTTTTTACCGACTAAACCAATCATTGTTTCAACCTCTCAATCGCTCAATGACCTGATTAACCCAGGCTGATCTGCACGTCTACACCGGCAGCCAGATCCAGACGCATCAGAGCATCAACGGTTTTCTCGGTTGGCTCAACGATGTCAACCAGACGCTTGTGAGTGCGAATCTCGTACTGATCACGCGCGTCTTTGTTAACGTGCGGGGAGATCAGAACGGTAAAGCGCTCTTTGCGGGTCGGCAGCGGGATCGGACCACGGACCTGCGCACCAGTGCGCTTGGCAGTCTCGACGATTTCCGCAGTTGATTGATCGATCAGACGATGATCAAACGCTTTCAGGCGGATACGGATTCTTTGGTTCTGCATGAGACCAGAGCTCCAATTATTTTATAAACGAAAATAATTACTCCTCACACCCATTACGATTGATGGGGGAGTGTAATCGTTCAGTACATAACCCCCATATCGGGAGTATTGTTCGGCGGGTATCGGGTACCTGCCTGCAGATTCATACGAATCAGGCTTACCATTTCAGGTAAGCCCGCGCATTATACGCAAATTTGCTCAGGAAGCAATCGAAAGTTCGAGGTGATGATTTACTCCAGCCCTCAACGGGACAACCATCTTCTTACTTTGCAGCGAACATAGGATGGAAAAATTATTCTGCTTTTAATTGCGCTTGCAAATAGTTTTGGATACCCAAGCGCGCAATCAACTCCAGCTCAGTTTCTAGCCAATCAATGTGTTCTTCTTCATCAGAGAGCACATCAATCATCAGATCTCGGCTAACATAATCCCTCACAGAATCGGCATAGGCGATTGCTTCGCGCAAATTTTTTGCACCTTCAAGCTCCAGCGCCAGATCTGAGCGTAGCATCTCTTCGACATCTTCACCGATATTGAGTTTACCGAGATCTTGTAGATTAGGGACACCTTCCAGAAACAGAATACGTTCAATGTAGCGATCCGCATGTTTCATTTCGTCAATCGACTCATGATACTCATGATCGTTAAGACGTTTGAGTCCCCAGTTGTTAAACATGCGGGCATGAAGAAAGTACTGGTTGATTGCAACCAACTCATTACCCAACAGTTTATTCAGATATGTAATGACATTCTTATCGCCTTTCATGACTTGCTCCTCCGCTTCAGTATTAAAAAGTGTAGAAGCGGCCAACGCAGAGTCAAAAGAATGTCCTGCTCCAGTCATGCGACTTGATGCAATTGCGCATTTTTTGCTGTTTCTTCTTCCAGAATAAACCGAGCCTGACGGATACATTTGCCACATGCCGTGCCTATCGGCACAAATTGCTTCAGCTGTTTCAACGACTGTGGTTGGTGCTGGCGCACCACCTGTCGAATGACTTTATCGGAAACGGCATTGCACAGGCAGACATACATATGCGAGCAACTCATTTTTTAATCAACTTGCCACATTGTAAATAAGAATGGTTTTTATTTCAATTTTTCTCTGAGGCAATAAAAAAGGGTGCCGAAGCACCCTTTTCATTTTTCATATCAGCTATCGGAATTAAGCGATAACTTTAGCAACCACGCCAGCGCCTACAGTACGGCCACCTTCACGGATAGCGAAACGCAGACCGTCGTCCATCGCGATCGGAGCAATCAGGTTTACAACCATCTTGATATTGTCGCCAGGCATAACCATTTCAACGCCTTCCGGCAGTTCGATGGTGCCAGTCACGTCAGTAGTACGGAAATAGAACTGCGGACGGTAGCCTTTGAAGAACGGCGTGTGACGGCCACCTTCGTCTTTGCTCAGAATGTACACTTCAGATTCGAACTGAGTATGCGGCTTGATTGAGCCCGGTTTAGCCAGTACCTGACCACGCTCTACTTCATCACGTTTGGTACCACGCAGCAGAACACCCACGTTCTCGCCCGCACGGCCTTCGTCCAGCAGTTTACGGAACATTTCAACGCCGGTGCAGGTGGTTTTCGCGGTGTCTTTGATACCCACGATTTCCACTTCTTCACCCACTTTGATGATGCCGCGCTCTACACGACCGGTTACTACAGTACCACGGCCGGAGATGGAGAATACGTCTTCGATCGGCAGCAGGAACGGCTTGTCAATCGCACGCTCCGGTTCCGGAATGTAACTGTCCAGCGCTTCAGCCAGTTCGATGATTTTCGCTTCCCACTCGGCATCGCCTTCCAGCGCTTTCAGCGCGGAACCGCGGATTACCGGCGTGTCGTCGCCCGGGAAGTCGTACTGAGACAGCAGCTCACGCACTTCCATCTCAACCAGTTCCAGCAGCTCTTCGTCATCAACCATGTCGCATTTGTTCAGGAACACGATGATGTACGGAACGCCTACCTGACGACCCAGCAGGATGTGCTCACGGGTCTGCGGCATCGGGCCGTCAGTCGCTGCAACTACCAGGATCGCGCCGTCCATCTGGGCAGCACCGGTGATCATGTTTTTCACGTAGTCGGCGTGTCCTGGGCAGTCAACGTGCGCATAGTGACGGGTCGGGGTATCGTATTCAACGTGAGAGGTGTTGATGGTAATACCACGCGCTTTTTCTTCCGGCGCGTTGTCGATCTGGTCGAATGCACGAGCCTGACCACCGTAGGTTTTTGCCAGAACGGTAGTGATGGCGGCGGTCAGCGTTGTTTTACCATGGTCAACGTGGCCGATAGTACCGACGTTAACGTGCGGTTTTGTACGTTCAAATTTTTCTTTAGACACGGCTATATTCCTTACTCAAATGCTCTCCCCTTACGGAGAGAGCACGGGATCAATGTGTTGTTAAACTCGAATTACTTGCTACGGGCTTCAATAACAGCCTGAGCAACGTTGTTCGGAGCGTCATCGTACTTCAGGAACTCCATGGAGTAAGAAGCACGACCTTTGGTCAGAGAACGCAGCTGAGTCGCATATCCGAACATTTCAGACAGCGGAACTTCAGCGTGAATCACAACGCCGGTAACGTTAGATTCTTGACCACGCAGCATACCACGACGGCGGCTCAGGTCACCGATGACGTCACCAGTGTTCTCTTCCGGCGTTTCTACTTCAACCTTCATGATCGGCTCAAGCAGAACAGGATTCGCTTTACTGAACGCAGCTTTAAAGGCAATAGAAGCGGCCAGTTTAAACGCCAACTCAGAGGAGTCAACGTCATGGTAAGAACCGAAATGCAGACGAACGCCGAGATCGACTACCGGGAAGCCAGCCAGCGGACCGGCTTTCAACTGTTCCTGGATGCCTTTATCAACAGCCGGGATATATTCGCCAGGAATTACACCGCCTTTGATATCGTTAACGAACTCATAACCTTTCGGATTTGAGCCAGGTTCCAGTGGGTACATGTCGATAACAACATGACCGTACTGACCACGACCACCAGACTGCTTGGCATGTTTACCTTCAACATCGGTAACTTTAGAGCGAATCGCTTCACGGTAAGCAACCTGCGGTTTACCCACGTTGGCTTCCACGTTGAATTCGCGCTTCATACGGTCAACGATGATGTCCAGGTGCAATTCACCCATACCTGCAATAATGGTCTGGTTGGATTCTTCGTCAGTCCATACGCGGAAAGACGGGTCTTCCTTCGCCAGACGGCCCAGAGCCAGACCCATTTTTTCCTGGTCAGCTTTGGTTTTCGGTTCTACCGCGATGGAGATAACCGGTTCCGGGAATTCCATACGTTCCAGAATGATCGGATGATCCGGGTTACACAGGGTGTCACCGGTGATCACATCTTTCAGACCGATAGCAGCGGCGATGTCGCCTGCGCGAACTTCTTTAATCTCTTCACGCTTGTTAGCGTGCATCTGAACGATACGGCCAAAACGCTCACGCTCAGATTTAACCGAGTTCAGCACGGTGTCGCCGGAGTTAACTACGCCGGAGTACACGCGGAAGAACGTCAGGTTACCCACAAACGGGTCGGTTGCGATTTTGAACGCCAGTGCAGAGAACGGCTCGTCATCGCTGGCATGACGCTCAGCCGGCGTGTCTTTACCGTCATCCAGAATACCTTTGATTGCCGGAACATCGGTCGGCGCAGGCAGGTAATCAATAACGGCATCCAGCATTGCCTGAACACCTTTGTTCTTGAACGCAGAACCACAGGTAACCAGAATGATTTCGTTGTTCAGTACACGCTGACGCAGTGCTTTTTTGATCTCTTCCTCGGTCAGCTCTTCGCCGCCCAGGTATTTTTCCATCAGCTCTTCAGAGGCTTCTGCCGCAGACTCGATCAGATTCTGGTGCCATTCAGCAGCCAGGTCCTGCATGTCAGCCGGGATATCTTCGTAAACGAAGGTAGTACCCTGGTCTGCTTCGTTCCAGTTGATGGCTTTCATTTTCACCAGGTCAACAACACCGGTGAACGCTTCTTCAGCACCAATAGCCAGTTGCAACGGAACCGGATTAGCACCCAGACGCACTTTAATCTGGTCAACAACCTTCAGGAAGTTCGCGCCCATACGGTCCATTTTGTTAACGAACGCGATACGCGGAACTTTGTATTTGTTTGCCTGACGCCATACGGTTTCAGACTGCGGCTGAACACCACCTACCGCACAGTAAACCATGACGGCGCCATCCAGAACACGCATGGAACGTTCTACTTCGATGGTGAAGTCAACGTGCCCTGGGGTATCGATGATGTTGATGCGATGCGGTTCATACTGCTTAGCCATACCAGACCAGAAGGCAGTGGTCGCAGCGGAGGTAATGGTGATACCACGCTCTTGTTCCTGCTCCATCCAGTCCATGGTGGCGGCGCCATCATGAACTTCACCGATTTTGTGGTTCACACCGGTGTAGAACAGAATACGTTCAGTAGTGGTGGTCTTACCGGCGTCGATGTGTGCGCTGATACCGATATTACGATAGCGCGCAATGGGTGTTGTACGAGCCATTTGTTTCCTCTATTCCTAGGGCGTTCAAAGTAGTAAACCCAGGCGGGTCAGCCTTTTAGCGCCCGCCAGGGTATTAACGTCTACGCAGGGATTACCAGCGGTAGTGAGCGAACGCCTTGTTGGCTTCAGCCATACGGTGAACGTCTTCACGTTTCTTCACAGCAGTACCTTTGTTGTCTGCTGCATCAGAAAGTTCGTTCGCCAGGCGCAAAGCCATGGATTTATCACCGCGTTTACGAGCAGCTTCAACGATCCAACGCATAGCCAGAGCATTGCGACGAACCGGACGAACTTCAACTGGAACCTGATAAGTAGAACCACCAACACGACGCGACTTAACTTCGACAGTCGGGCGCACGTTGTCCAGTGCTGCTTCAAAGGCTTCCAGGTGGTCTTTACCAGAACGCTGAGCCAGGGTCTCCAGCGCGGTATAGACGATTGATTCTGCAGTAGATTTTTTACCATCTACCATCAGGATATTAACAAATTTAGCCAGCAGTTCTGATCCGAACTTCGGATCCGGCAGAATTTTACGCTGACCAATGACGCGACGACGTGGCATGGAAATACTCCGTTGTTAATTCAGGATTGTCCAAAACTCTACGAGTTTAGTTTGACATTAAAGTTAAAACGTTTGGCCTTACTTAACGGAGAACCATTAAGCCTTGGGCTTCTTCACGCCGTATTTGGAACGGGATTGCTTACGGTCTTTAACACCAGAGCAGTCCAGCGCGCCACGAACGGTGTGGTAACGCACACCTGGCAGGTCTTTAACACGACCGCCACGGATCAGGATCACGGAGTGCTCCTGCAGGTTATGACCTTCACCGCCAATATAGGAGGTAACTTCAAAACCGTTGGTTAAACGAACACGGCAAACTTTACGCAGTGCGGAGTTCGGTTTTTTCGGGGTGGTGGTATATACACGGGTACATACGCCACGTTTCTGCGGGCAGGCTTCCAGCGCCGGAACGTTGCTCTTAGCAACCTTCAGGGAGCGTGGTTTGCGTACCAGCTGGTTAATTGTTGCCATTCAAAAAGCTCCTGGTTTTTGCTTCGTAAACACGTAATAAATCACCTCATACTTAGACAGAGGCAAAGTATGAGGACGCAGAATTTTAGGGCTGGCCGGGTAAGGAGTCAAGAAATATACAAAAATGCGAAATTACCAGGCCAGTTGCCGGGAATGCAGAACTGTTAATTGCACGAATTGAGTATAGTCAATCAGTATAATTGTGGTGGTAATTTGGTCAGAAAGTCCGCGCGCGACGACATCCTCTTGCAAGGCATATACCGTAGCGCCAGAAGATAATAGACGTTCACCAAAGGGGGCCCCGCTTAACGCTGCGATGACGCCATCTTGCAGCAACAAAATAGCATCGCTTTCGCCAACATTGCGCAGCAACGCATCCAGATCGGTATGGTAAGGCGAATGCGCCAGAGTATGTAGCATGGGACCACCGGTCAAAAGGTCAGCACAGTATCGTACGTATTCAACGTAGCGCGCAGCGCATCAGCCGCCAGCGGTTCTACGTCCAGTACCCAGGGGGTGTCCGCAGACAAGCCACGCTGACTAAGCGACGCCTCGCAGACATAACAGCGTTCAACGTCATACAACGCCAGCACCCCAAAAGTCGCAATATAATTGCGCATCAGGATCAGATCTGGTCGCTGGTTGGGCAGAAGCTGGAATACGCCGTCAGCGATAAAAAAAACGCCAATATCATCAGTCAGCGCCGACATTGCCAACAGCGCGTCCAACCCTTCTCTGCCGGCAGCCGAACCATGAGGCGCCTGGGTAAATACAAAAGCAACGCGCTTCATTCTGTTTTTCCCCATGACTAAAACTGAACGACGCGATCACAGCGCAGTACCGACTGCGACAGTTCGCCTAGCCCACTCAGGGTAAATCCTGACTGAAGGTTCGCCCGTGCCAGATGCAACTGTTCCGCCTGCTGTGCGTCAGTCACGCCGCGACGCAACGCTGCGGCGACACACACGTTCAGCGCCACCTGATGAGCTTGCGCCAGTTGCTGCCAGGCCCGGACCAGATCAAACTCGTCGTTAGCCGGCGCAGTCAGTTGGTTGGCGTTAAGCACCCCTTCACGGTAAAAGAAAACGCTTTGCAACTCATGCCCTTGTGCCAGCAAAGCCTGCGCAAACTGAAATGCGCTGCTGGCTTGCTGCGTGCCATAGGCGGGGCCGGTCACCAACAGGCAGTAACTCAGCATTAACGATCATGCCCGCTGAAATCGCCGCTCTTGAACTGGCGGATATACAAGTAAACGGTATGCTTGGAAATATTCAGCCTATCCGCCACCTGATTGATGGCGTCTTTAATATCAAAGATGCCTTTTTCATAAAGGTTCAGCACAATCTGGCGGTTCTTGGCATTGTTGGAAACGTTGCGATCGGCATTCACCTCTTCAATGGTGAACTCCAGCGTCTGCGCCACCAGTTCATCCACCGAAGACGCGAAGTTGACGGAAGATGCCACTTCCTTGATTTCAGGCGGCAAGAAAGTCTGCATGATCTGCGAGAAGGGAACGTCGAGATTCATATTGATGCACAACAGCCCGATAACGCGCTGTTCACGATTGCGGATGGCGATGGTCACCGACTTCATCAATACGCCGCTTTTGGCGCGGGTGAAATACGCTCTGGAAACGCTGCTGTCTTCGCCTGCCATATCATGCAACATGCGCAACGCCAGATCAGTAATGGGCGAGCCGATTTTGCGTCCGGTATGCTCGCCATTGGCGATACGGACCGCTGAGCATTTCAGGTCGTCTAACGAGTGCAGCACAATCTCGCAATGATCACCGATAAGCATCGCCAGGCCGTCAACCACGGCTTCATACGATTTCAGGATTTCATAATCCGTCTGTGTGAACGGACGCTGATCCAGCAAATCTAGATCATTAGATTCGCCAGTAACAAGCGAAGTAGACATGGCAGGCACCACCTTCAACGTCATTTATCATCGTATCGACAGGATTGCAGTCTACCAAATAACCCTTGCGTCGTCCTTTGTATTTCGAGAGCGACGGGGGGCTGTATTCCTTCTTGAGGTTGGGTTAATTTATGCGTTTTAGAGTGCGACAAACTTTATTTGTCCCGCATGGATGGCTTTCCCACAATGTTCAAAATTACCCGCCCGTCTCGCCCTGTTTGGAGTAGTTTTATCTATAATCTGGTGTTCGCGGCCTTCATTACCCTGATACAAAATATCGCCTATTACCGCCAAGCTTTACAACTGGTCATTACCGATTCCTGGTGGAATGGATTATTCCTGGCAACCATGCCCATCGTTATTTTCGCCGTGCTCAATATTTTCTTCACATTACTGATTATTCCCTGGCTGCGTCAGGGGATTGTCGCCCTGATGCTAACAGGTGGCGCCGCAGTACAGTATTTCATGATTAATTACGGCATCATCATCGACCGTACCATGATGCAGAACGTGTTCGAAACCAACATGGCAGAATCTATGGCGTTGGTGACGCCACAATATGTGCTCTGGTTGACGCTACTGGGCATCGTACCGGCACTGGCTGCGCTATGGGTTAAAATTCGACCGACGCCGTTAAGCTGGATAGCCATCGGGTCTCGCTGTTTCAGCATTATGTTGTCGATTATTGCAATTATACTGGTCGCTACTTTTTTCTATAAAGATTACGCGTCACTCATGCGAAATAATAAGGAGCTGGTGAAATCACTGACCCCTAGTAATATTATTCTCGCCGGTATTTCTTATTATCGTCATCACGCACAGGCCAATTTACCGTTAGTGCAAATTGGTCTGGATGCACATAAAAACGTGCCTGCCGACAATACCAAAAAAAATCTGGTGATCCTGGTGGTAGGAGAAACCTCTCGCGCCGAGAACTTTTCACTCGGCGGCTACAACAAACCCACCAATCCGCGGTTGACCAACGATAATGTGGTTTATTTTAGCCAGACAACATCCTGCGGCACCTCTACTGGGGTTTCCGTTCCCTGCATGTTTTCCGGTATGCCGCGCACCGGCTATGATGAGCAACTGGCTGCCCATCAGGAAGGATTGCTGGATATTCTGCAACACGCGGGCGTCAGCGTACGCTGGCAGGAGAACGACGCCGGCTGTAAAGGTGCCTGCGCTCGCGTGCCGACTCTGGATGCCACTGCACTGAATCTGCCTGGACAATGTCTTGATGGTGAGTGTCACGATGAAGTCTTGTTCAACGGCGTGGACGACTATATCAACCAGTTGAACAACGACGGCATCATCGTGCTACACACAATAGGTAGCCACGGGCCAGCTTACTATCAACGTTACCCGGACGCTTTTCGAAAATTCACGCCGACTTGTGATACCAATCAAATCCAGACATGCTCGCAAGAATCATTAATTAATACTTACGATAATACGATTCTCTACGTAGACTATATTGTTGATAAGGCAATTAATGTATTGAAAGGGCATCAGGATAAATTTAACACCGCTTTGGTTTATCTTTCCGACCATGGCGAATCACTGGGCGAGGACGGGCTTTATCTGCACAGTATGCCGTACGCGGTAGCGCCCACACAGCAAACTCATATTCCGATGCTGATGTGGTTTTCCGGCGGCTACCAGCAGCAGTTTGCCATCAATGACAGTTGTATGCGCAGACAAGCCAGCCAGCAGCGTTTTTCTCAGGACAATCTTTTCCATACCGTTCTGGGCATGTTTAACATTGCGACCAAGGAATATCAGGCACCGCTTGATATCCTTCAACCGTGTCGGGGCACTTCATGAAACTGTTGATTGTTGAAGATGATGCGTTGTTACAGGAAGGACTATTGCAGGCAATGCGCAACGAAGGATATGTCTGCGATTGCGCCTCTACCGCCAAAGAAGCGGATGCCCTCATCAACAGCGCCCACTACAGTCTGGTGGTGCTGGATCTGGGATTACCGGACGAAGACGGCCTCACCTTGCTGGGCCGCTGGCGCCGGAGCAATTACCAGCAACCGGTGTTAATTCTGACAGCCCGCGACACCGTGGATGATCGCGTCACCGGGCTGGATGTCGGCGCTGACGATTACATGATAAAACCCTTTGCACTGAACGAGTTTCAGGCGCGGGTCCGTGCATTAATCCGCCGTCACCAGGGGTCCAGCGACAGTTGGATTCGGGTAGATAACATCACGCTCGATCTCAACAATCAACAAGTCATGCTGGATGATAAACCCATTGTGCTGACGCCGAAGGAATTCGCCATTCTGTCCCGGTTGATTCTCAAGGCCGGTTCACAAGTTCACCGCGAAGTGCTGCATCAAGACCTTTACAGTTGGGACGACGACCCCTCATCCAATTCTCTCGAAGTCCACATCCACAACCTGCGGCAGAAGATCGGCAAAAATCGCATCAAAACCCTGCGCGGCTTCGGCTACCTGCTGACCAAGGGTGACCAGACATGAGCCATATCTCTCATTCCGCCTCATTAGAACGCGCCACCGTAAGCATTCGTACCCGGCTTATCCTGACATTAGGCTGCATTCTTTTGGCCTGCCAGTTGATAAGCGTTGTCTGGCTCTGGCATGAGAGCAAAGAGCAGATAGAATTGCTGGTAGAACAGACGCTGACGGCCAAATCTCTCAACAGTGACATTGAATTCGAAATTAATGAGGCGATTGCTTCATTAAGTCTTCCCAGCCTGATGATGATTATCGCTTCTCTGGTTATGTGCACCCATGCTGTCAACCGCATCACCAGACCACTCCTGACACTGCGGGAAGAATTGCACAACCGCACCGCCGAAAACCTGGACCCGTTAGAACAACGCAGCGATGTCACCGAAATTGCGGCTGTCATCTCCAGTATGAACCAGTTGTTTGCGCGCTTTAGCGAATCGTTGCGCCGTGATCGGCTCTTCGCCTCAAACGTCGCGCATGAGTTGCGTACCCCGTTGGCAGGCATCCGGCTGAGTCTGGAATTACATGAACAAATGCACCATATCGACTGCCAGCCGTTAATCAAACGCGTCGATCATTTAACCAAAACCATCGAACAGCTTCTGTTGCTGGCGCGGGTCGGTAACGAAATCGCCGCTGGCCACTACGAACCTGTGTCACTGGTTGATGATGTGATTATGCCAAAGCAAGAAGAACTGGAGGAAATGGCGACCATGCGGCATCAACAGCTCGACTGGCAGTCAGAGACGCAAGACGTCACCGTGCCGGGCAATGCCACGCTACTGCAGTTACTGCTCCGCAATCTGGTGGAAAACGCCTACCGGTACGGTCCTGAACACAGCACGATTATCATCAGAGTGGCCGATCACCCCGACGGCAGTTGTGAATTGAGCATATTAGACGAGGGACCGGGCATCAACGAATCTCAGGTGGGGGAGCTGACCAAAGCGTTTGTGCGCATGGATACCCGTTATGGCGGCATCGGCCTTGGGCTGAGTATCGTGACCCGCATCGTGCAGTTGCACCATGGTGAATTCTTTCTGGAAAACCGACGTGATCGTACCGGCACCCAGGCGCGTGTTGTTTTCAAACGCCACATCCATGAGATCATCGGCAGCGAAGACAACGTCGCCTGACCGGATCGCTCGCCTACACCCACAACATATTTCAGACGTCTGTCAGAGCAAAAAAATACCGCCGACTCGAATGAGCGGCGGTATTACAACATGCACGGCGGCAGTCAGCCAATTACTGCGCGGCTTTCTTCGCCTTGTCGTCAGCCGGTTTTTCCGCTTTCGGCGCAGCGCCTTTGGCGTCAGCACCTGATTTGATGTCCAGCAGTTCAACATCAAACACCAGCGTAGAATTAGGTGCGATCCCCGGCACGCCTGCTTCGCCGTAAGCCAGCGCCGGCGGGATAACCAGCTTGATCTTGCCGCCTTTTTTCACGTGCTTGAGACCTTCGGTCCAGCCAGGAATAACGCCGTCCAGACGGAAAGAGAGCGGTTCGCCGCGTTTATAGGAGTTGTCGAACTCGCTACCATCAACCAGCGTACCTTTGTAGTTCACGACTACAGTATCGCTGTCTTTAGGTGCTGCACCGGTCCCTTCCTTCTCTACCTGATAAAGCAGACCGGATTCGGTTTTCTTCACGCCTTTTTCTTTGGCGAAGGCATCACGGTATTTGGTGCCTTTGTCAGCGTTATCTTTGGCATCCTGCTGCATTTTAGCCTGAGCAGCAGCCTTCACCTGGCCTTCAAACGCCTGCAGGGTTTTTTCGATTTCTTCATCAGACAATTTGCTCTTATCAGCAAACGCATCCTGAACCCCCTGGATCAACTGTTGCTTATCCAGTTTGATCCCCAGTTTTTCCTGTTCCTTCAGGGAATTATCCATGTAGCGACCCAATGAAGCGCCCAGAGCGTACGCGGCTGCTTCTTCATCGCTTTTAAACTTACCCGCTGCGACTTTCGCTGCATCCGCAGGGGCAGGGGCAGACGTTGCCGCTGCTGCATCAGTGGTCTTGGCCTCATCCGCCGCCATAACCCCCGTACTCAACGCCAGTCCCATAGCTGCCGTCAGCAGTGTGACTTTAAATAGTGATTTCATCCGTCTCTCCAACATTCGGAGCACCATGCCCCGGCAACATTAAATTTCGCAGCTACTATAACGTTGCGCGTGAAGACAATACAACGACGCGCCGCATCGGATAGCGAAAAATTCCGAATCTCAGGATATATGCCCCACTGCGTGTGGTTTTACTACCAGAACGCTCCGCTTTCTGACACACTTTGCGCTCATTGCATGGGAGGAAAAACGATGCCACTGTCACAACTGGAACAACGGCTCGAATTACTGGAAAGCCGCCAGGCTTTTCAGGAGATCACCATTGAAGAACTGAACCAGACTGTCGTACAACACGAGTTGGAAATGACCCGGCTACGCGAACAGTTGCGACTGCTAACCGAAAAACTACGAGCGGCGTCACCCTCGATGATTGCCTCGCAGGCAGAAGAAACGCCGCCGCCGCATTATTGATACCAGCAAGCGCAACCACCACCGCTATGCCTTACGCCACTGCCGTGGGCTGATGCCAAACCAACGACGAAAGGCACGGGAAAACGCGCTAACCTCAGAGTAGCCCAGCAGAAATGCCATCTCGGAAATTGACAGCTGGCGTTGTTGCAAATAGTGGGTTGCCATCTCGCAACGCACTTTCTCTACCAGTTGGGTGAAAGTCATACCTTCTTCTTTCAATCGACGTTGTAACGACCAGCTCGATAAGCCGATGTTTTCCGCCACCTCTTCCAGTGACGGCTCGCCTTGCGGCAACACCTGACGTAACCGGGCACGCGCCAGGTCCACGACGCTCTGCTGAGGAGCATCATTGTTAAGCCGACGCAGAGCATCCTGAACCACCAGCAGCAACAGAGGGTCATGATCCGGCATGGCTCTCATCACATCACGCTTGGGGATCAGCAGCGAATTGAACGGTTGATCGAAATACACCGGCGCATCAAACGCTTTACAGTGCTCATGCCACTGTTCGGGACGGGGATGTTCAAAATGCACTTCCCGCGGCGCCCAGTTTTTGCCTGCAGCATGACGAATCAGGTTCAACATCATCCCCAGCGTCAGTTCCGCATCCTGGCGGCAATGCAGGATAGCGCCATGACGCACCTGATAATCAAAACGCCAGCAATCCCCCTTATCCACCAGACGAATCAGCGTATCGTGTTGATGAAAGGGAAAGGCATTGACTACGTTATGCAATGCCTGCTCCAGAGTGGCACTGCATAACCCAACATAGCCTATCAACCCCAGCGCCTGCGGCTTGAACTGCCGCCCATAATGCAGACCGAAATTGTCGCAATCCGAATAGCGGGCAGCCTCCTCCAGCACCCGACAATAATTCACCAGCCCGACACTCAGCGTCGGGCTGGCCAATAACTCCGGGTTGATACCGCTGATGCCCAGAATACGATCCGCATCACCACCTTTTTCACCGATAAAATCGGTCAGACCTGATGCCGCGGCGGCCAGCACGCCCCGATGTCCGATGGACAACCCGGCGACCGGCGGCAGCCGAAAAGATGTAGTTTCCATGACTTCTGCCTCACTCAGCCTACCCAATATCGTAAACCTGCAAATTCCATACCATTCGCAAGCCATTGAATTAAGTAGCATCGCAAAACAGAACAGCACCATGACGATCACATGGGTGCGCGGTCATGGTGCAGTTGCCGCAACAGTCGGCTCAGACACCAACCGGCAACGCCGCCTGCTCCAGATAACGACGACACAGCCGCACGGTGTGGCTACTCCAGTCGGTTCCCAGACTCATGGCCTGTTCAGTCTGACTATGCGAGCCAGCCCAGGCCATCAACTGAATACGACGCTGGATCAACAGCGATGGAATCACCGCCCTATCCGCCTCGCCAAGTGGGCATACACGCTGATAGCCGTTGAGCCAACCTTCCACCCATGCAGGCGCGCTGGGATGATGCTCCACAAAACTGATCGCTGCCGCCAGATCGTGCAGATACCAGCTAAAGCCGCAATCATCAAAGTCGATCACTCTGGTTTCGCCGTTTTGCAGCAGCAAGTTGGTCAGGCGCAAATCCGCATGAATCAAGCCATAACGCTGGCGCTCCTTGCCGTAGAGCATCAGCGCTTCGCGTACCTGCGCCAGCGTTTCTTCAATGACGCCGTGGTCTTGCACATTCAGGTTGGGCGCATCCTGCCAGCGTCCCCAGTGACCATGCGGCCCAACCATAGTGTCATGGTCCCACACCAGCCGACGAAAGCCAGCAGGGGGGACCCAGCGGCGGCTATGCTGGTGCAGGCGGGCGGTGATCATACCCAGTTGCTCAAAAGCGTGAGCATCGACTGCCGTCGTCGGCATTTCACCCTCAATCCAATGGAACAGCACCACATTACGTACCGTGCCATCGGCCATCGTCACCGTTTGCACCGTTTCGCCATCCAGCCCGGTCAACGCCTGCGGCACCGTGATTCCCTCTTCCCGCAGCGCCTCCAGCCAGGCCAGTTCGCCGGCAATCTCTTCACGTTGATGATAACCGGGTCGGTGAATACGCATCGCATAGCGTTGACCGCCCGCGACCAGTCGATAGGTCGCATTTTCTGAGCGACACAGCAGGCTGAGCTGCCCCTGCTGTGCTGACGGGTAACGTTGCATAGCCAGTGCGGCCAGGTGATCCAGCGTGGTGTTATCAAGGGTATCGTATTGTTCTGCCATGTGCTGTTCTGCCGTGTCCTGTTCTGCCATAGGTGTTATCTCATCCAAAGAGGGCCAAACCGGGTGGAATCCGGGTGATAGGCCTTCAGGATGTGATCACTCCCGCGATGATGCTTGACGTCGCAACGCCGCAACTTGACCGTACGCGACACGGACCTGCCGAATCCTCCCTGTTTGACCGCAGAGCGCAAAAATCTCCGCGCGGATGTCAAGTCGCCGACGAACCGTCAGCGGCATTATCGAAACCGGTAGCGTTGCCTCGCAGAGGTTTGCAGAAAAAAGCCACGCCACTCGCTCATTCGGTGATTTTTATAACCACATGATTTTTTTATAAATAGCGGTAATGGAAAGCAGTTATTTTCGCATTGCTGCTTGTAAGGGAGACCGTCATGACAATGCAGTTAAAACCCACGCAGTTAAAACCCACTCTGGGTACGCTTCATCTGTGGGGGATTGCCGTCGGCCTGGTGATTTCCGGCGAGTACTTCGGCTGGAGTTACGGCTGGGGCGTGGCGGGAACACTCGGTTTTCTCGTCACCACTCTGATTATCGCCGCCATGTATACCTGCTTTATTTTCAGCTTTACCGAGCTGACCACCGCCATTCCCCATGCCGGCGGCCCGTTCGCCTACAGCCGTCGCGCCTTTGGCGAAACCGGCGGCCTGATTGCAGGCATGGCGACTCTGATTGAGTTTGTGTTTGCACCACCGTCGATTGCGATGGCCATCGGCGCTTACCTCAACGTGCAATATCCGTCGCTGGACCCACGCTACGCCGCTACCGGCGCTTACCTGATCTTCATGACACTAAACATTCTGGGCGTAAAACTGGCGGCGATGTTTGAATTGTTTGTCACCGTGCTGGCGGTCATTGAGCTGCTGGTATTCATGGGTGTGGTCGCGCCCGGTTTCAGCATCAGCCACTTCGTCGCCAACGGCTGGGCCGGCAGCAATGATTTCGGCAGCACGGCTATCTCCGGCATTTTCGCCGCCATTCCTTTTGCTATCTGGTTCTTTCTGGCAATTGAAGGCGCCGCCATGGCTGCCGAAGAAGCCAAAGACCCGCAGCGCACCATCCCCAAAGCTTACATCAGCGGTATTATCACGCTGGTGGTGCTGGCGCTTGGGGTGATGATTATGGCCGGCGGTGTGGGCGATTGGCGTACCTTGTCCAACATCAACGATCCGCTGCCGCAGGCAATGAAAGCGGTGGTGGGAGCCAGCTCTGGTTGGATGCACATGCTGGTGTGGATAGGGCTGTTCGGGCTGATTGCCAGTTTCCACGGCATTATCCTTGGCTATTCCCGTCAGTTCTTCGCGCTGGCCCGCGCCGGTTATTTGCCCGCTGGTCTGGCGAAACTATCTCGTTTCCAGACGCCGCACCGCGCTATTCTGACCGGTGGCGTGATTGGCATCGCCACCATCTTCAGCGACAGCTGGATTAACCTGCAAGGCATGAGCCTGACCGCCGCGATGATCACCATGGCCGTATTCGGCGCCAACGTGATGTACATGATGAGTATGCTGAGCCTGTTTCGTCTGCGTCGCAGCGAACCGGACCTGCATCGCACATTCCATGCGCCTGGTTATCCGTTCATCCCGGCTATCGCGCTGGTCTTGTCCGTAGTGTGTCTGCTTGCCATGCTATGGTTCAACCCGGTGATTGGCGGCCTGTTCATCGTACTGATGCTGATGGGTTACAGCTATTTCCTGATGACCCGCACCCAACGCGACAACGCGCCGCAAGATGCGATGCTGGTGGGAAAAGAATAACCGGAGAGAAAACAAGAATAAGGCCGCATTAGCGGCCTTGAAAGAAAGGGCAAATCAGTGGTGGCAACCACAACCACCGTGACCACCGCAACCACCTTTACCACCGTGGTCATGGTCGTGATCATGACCGTGGCCGCCACAGCAGCCTTCGTGGTCATGATCGTGGTCGTGCGCACCGTGTACATGGCCGTGTGCCAGCTCTTCTTCCGTTGCTTCACGGATGGCAACCACTTCCACGTTAAATTTCAGGTTTTGGCCCGCCAGCATGTGGTTACCATCAACCACCACGTGGTCGTCCTGCACCTCGGTAATTTCTACCGGCACTGGACCCTGATCGGTATCAGCCAGGAAACGCATACCAACCTGCAGTTCGTCCACACCGACAAATACATCTTTCGGCACGCGCTGAACCAGATTGTCATCGTATTCGCCGTAAGCATCGTTAGCACCGACGCTGACGTCAAAACGCTCGCCCACATCGCGGCCTTCCAGCGCCTTTTCCAGACCGGAAATCAGCGAACCGTGACCGTGCAGATAGTCCAGCGGTGCGCTCACCGGAGACTCATCAACCAATACACCATCTTCCGTACGTACCTGATAGGCCAGGCTGACCACCAGGTCTTTTGCTACTTTCATGATATCTCCTAGCGTTGGAAATCAATTTGCGCAAATTGTAGCGGAAAAACGTCCCCATGTACTGTCCGGGATAAAAAAACTGTCCGGTATGCTCCCGGCCAGAATGTGAATCAACAGGCTTGCAGCCATAACGCCTGAACTCAGCCGACCTATTCCGGACGAAACAGACCGATGATCTCACCAGTTGGCGGCGTGACGGACTTCGGCGGCGTTTCTGACTGGCTCTGCTGATAACCGCAGTGCACACACACCACGACGTCATCATCATCTTCGCGCCCCACCGCCAGCGTATCCTGTGAATGGCACTTCGGGCATACCGCTCCGGCAATAAAACGTTTGCGCATGGTTATCCCGTCTCCCTGTTTTTTATATGGCCCACATTTTATAGGGTCTGCATTTGTGGCCTATCACACCTATCACAATACACCCGGTGTTATAGACCTGGTGTTATAGATCTAGTGTTCGTCCCAATCGTCCGGCCTACGTCGCTCACGTTGCATTTCACGCTCGAAGATCTCTTCCAGCTCGCGGCGCGCTTCCTTGACGCGGGAAATCTGCGTCACATCACCTTTGTGCTGAGGCATCAGTTCACGCAGCATACGCATGTCGAGCCGTCGGAAATGCTGCTGCGCCCGGTAAGCCTGATGAGGATGCATACCTAATGAGATCAGCGTCTTTCGCCCCAACTCCAGCGCACTTGAGAACGTTTCGCGTGTGAACTGCGTTACGCCCGCCTTTAGCAGCTCATGTGCTTCCACACGCCCACGGGCACGCACCAGAATCTCCAGATGAGGAAAATGCTGCTGACACAAATGTACAATCGACATGGAGTGCTCAGGATTCACACAGGTAATCACGATGGACTGAGCCTGATCCGCGCCCGCGGCGCGCAGCAATTCAAGTTGGGTGGCGTCACCGTAATACACTTTATAGCCGTAAGTGCGCATCAGCCGTACTGCGCTGATATCACGATCCAATACCGTGATACGCATTTTATTGGCCATCAACAAACGTGCGACAACCTGCCCAAAACGCCCAAATCCCACCACTATCACCTGAGGACGGTCGTTTTCCACATAATGTTCTTCATCCGCTTCCTCCTGATAGTTAAAGCGATGCGTCAAGATCTTATCGATAAGCGTCATGAGGAGCGGCGTCACCATCATTGACAGGGTTACCGTCACCAGCAGCAACGGTAATTGTGAACCTTTCAGTACTTTGTAAGTGGCAGCGGAGGAAAACAACACAAAAGCAAATTCACCGCCCTGACTTAACACGCCGGCAAACTGCAAACGCTCAGAGGAACGCAGCCCGTACAACCACGCCAGCAGATATAAAATCAGCCCTTTCAGCACCACCAGAATCGCCACGCCTGCCAGTACCGTCAGGATATTGAGGTACAGCACGCCAAGGTTGAGCGACATCCCCACCGAAATGAAGAATAGCCCCAGCAGCAGCCCCTTGAACGGCTCAATGGCGATTTCCAGTTCATGGCGGTATTCGCTTTCTGCCAGCAGCACACCAGCAATAAACGTACCGAGCGCCATCGACAGACCCAACGCGTCCATGAATAATGCAGAGCCGAGTACCAGCAACAACGACGCGGCGGTAAACACCTCCCGCACCCCTGATGCCGCGATAAAGCGGAATAACGGGCGAACCAGATAACGGCCACCAATCAACATGCCGCCAAACGCCACTACCTTCAGCATCACCTGATGCCAGTCATCCAGATCACCCTGCACACCCGCCAGCACTGGAATCAGCGCCAACGCCGGGATCACCGCCAAATCCTGAAACAACAACACAGAAAAACCGAGCTGGCCGGATTCGTTGCGGTTCATGCCCTTTTCACGCATCAGTTGCAGTGCGATAGCGGTGGAAGACATCGCCAGTCCAATGCCGCCAATCATTGCGGCCTGCCAGGAAAACCGGCTCAAGTACAGCACGCCACCCAGCAGCACGGCACTCAACAACACTTGCGCCGCACCGGTGCCGAAAATAGACCGCCGCAACCGCCACAGCTTGGCGGGGTCCAGCTCCAGACCAATGATAAACATCAGGAACACTACGCCCAACTCGGAAAAATGCAGAATGGCTTCCACATCACGAATAAAGCCCAATCCCCACGGGCCGATGGCGATGCCGGCCAGCAAGTACCCCAACACGGCACCAATCCCCAGTCGCGCTGCAATCGGCACCATCAATACCGCGACAAACAGAAACAGCACCCCGGCGTTTAATAGAGAAGAGGTTTCCATGTTTACGGCTCCGCATGGGGAAATGGCGACGCCAGCCAGTCGCTATAGGCTTTAGCATGATCCTGCAGCACGCCCGGCGGTAAACGCCTGGCCCAATAAATCACCAGAGGCGACAGCCAGTGCATGTGGCACATGGCAGCCGTCATCTCAAACGGTCTTAATACATCATCCATCGTGTAACGATTCACACCTGAAGGCCGATAAGCATCCACCTGCTCACCCGTCGTCACTACCGAGCGCCAGTATTTTCCGGCAAGCGCGTTACCGCCAACCCCATTAGCAAAACCGCGAGTCAATACCCTATCCAGCCACTCTTTCAACAAAGCCGGGCAGCTGTAAGTATAAAGCGGATGCTGGAACACAATAAGTTGATGCTCACGCAGCAACTGCTGCTCATGATGAATATCGATAAAAAAATCAGGATAGTGTGCGTAAAGGTCGTGCACAGTGACATGCCCAAGTTGCCGGGCAGAATGTAATAACAGCTTATTCGCGACCGAATCCTGAGATTCCGGATGGGCAAACAGCAGCAAAATCTTTGGTGGCTGCAACATCATTCCCCTCCAAGGCGTCGTCATTGCCGGTATTTTCGGCTACCATGCTGCGCAGCAGTACAACAGGACATGGCAGTCCTGAATACCCGACCGGTAATTTAACATATTTGAACATTTGGCGTGTTATGATTGTTTTCTCCTCATTACAAATTCGACGCGGTACCAGGGTACTGCTGGACAACGCCACCGCTACCGTCAACCCAGGCCAAAAAGTCGGTCTGGTCGGTAAAAACGGTTGTGGCAAATCAACCCTGTTGTCACTCCTGAAAGGGGAAATCAGCGCCGATAGCGGCAGCGTCACCTTTCCACAAAACTGGGCGCTGGCATGGGTTAATCAGGAAACGCCGGCGCTGGCGCGTTCAGCGATTGATTACGTGATAGACGGCGACCGCGAGTTCCGCCAGTTGGAAGCCGATCTGGACGCAGCGAATGTCCGCAACGACGGCAACGCCATCGCCACCCTGCACGGCAAGCTGGACGCCATTCAGGCCTGGTCGATTCAGGCCCGCGCCGCCAGCCTGCTCAACGGGCTGGGTTTTCAGCAGGACCAGTTGCAACGCGCCGTCAGCGACTTCTCCGGTGGCTGGCGTATGCGTCTTAATCTGGCACAGGCGCTGATCTGCCGTTCTGACCTGTTACTGCTCGACGAACCGACCAACCATCTGGATTTGGATGCGGTGATCTGGCTGGAAAAATGGCTAAAAAACTACCCCGGCACGCTGGTGTTGATCTCCCATGACCGGGATTTCCTCGACCCCATCGTCAACCGAATTCTGCATATTGAACAGGAAACCCTGTTCGAATACACCGGCAACTACACCTCGTTTGAGCAGCAGCGCGTCACCCGTCTGGCTCAGCAGCAGGCTATGTACCAGCATCAGCAAGAGCGGGTCGCCCATCTGCAGCACTACATCGACCGTTTTCGCGCCAAAGCCAGTAAGGCCAAGCAGGCGCAAAGCCGTATCAAGATGCTGGAACGTATGGAGCTTATCGCCCCGGCCCACGTTGACAACCCGTTCCGCTTTAGCTTCCGGGCACCGGAAGCTTTGCCTAATCCACTGTTGCGGATGGAAAAAGTCAGCGCAGGCTATGGCGACCGCCTGATTCTGGACTCCATCAAGCTGAATCTGGTGCCCGGTTCGCGTATCGGGTTGCTGGGTCATAACGGCGCCGGTAAATCGACGCTCATCAAACTGCTGGCAGGCGAACTTCAGCCGTTCAGCGGCGACATCGGTCTGGCCAAAGGCGTACGCCTCGGTTATTTCGCCCAGCATCAGTTGGAGTTTTTGCGTCCTGACGAGTCGCCGTTACAACATCTTACCCGGCTGGCGGAACGTGAAACCGAGCAGCAATTGCGTGACTACCTCGGCGGCTTCGACTTTCGGGGCGACAAGGTCACCGAGGCTACTGAGCGTTTTTCCGGCGGTGAAAAAGCGCGGCTGGTACTGGCGCTGATCGTCTGGCAACGCCCTAATCTGTTGCTGCTCGACGAACCGACCAACCATCTGGATCTCGACATGCGTCAGGCGCTGACTGAAGCGTTGATCGACTTCGAAGGGGCGCTGGTGGTGGTGTCTCATGATCGTCACCTGATCCGATCCACCACCGACGATCTCTATCTGGTGCACGATGGCAAGGTTGAACCGTTTGACGGCGATCTGGAAGATTATCAGCAATGGCTGCTGGATGCGCAGAAGCAGGATAACGCCACGGAATCCGCCCCTAAGGACAACACCGCCAACAGCGCTCAGTCGAGAAAGGATCAGAAACGACGCGACGCCGAGCTACGCGCGCTCACCCAGCCGCTGCGCAAACAGATTACCCAACTGGAACAGCAGATGGAAAAACTGCAAGCGGCGCTGACGGCGGTGGAAGAACGCCTCGCCGACAGCGGGCTTTATGACGCCAGCCGTAAAAACGAGCTGACCGAATGCCTGCAACAGCAAAGCACGACAAAAACAAGCCTGGAAAACGCCGAAATGGCCTGGCTGGATGCGCAGGAACAGTTGGAACAATTGCTGCGCGACGCGGAGAGTCAGGGGTAAACGTCTGCTCCATGTTCGAACGGCGGGCGGAACAGCCCGCCGTTATTCCATTATGCCCAACCATTAATACTCAACCATCAATGCCAGATCATCAGCACGCAGGTCGCCGTCAGTATCCCCATGGCGAGATTGAACAGCTTCCAGGCGCGCGGACTTTGCAGCAACCGACCGATCATCACGCCAAATCCCAGCCAGATAATCCCGGCGACAAAATTCACGCTCACCATCGCAACGCTGATAGCCACGACCGATCCAACATATCCTTCCCCCGCCAGACTGAATCCCGCTACCGCGCCCAGCGTCATCAGCCAGGCTTTCGGATTAAGAAACTGCAACAACCCCCCCTGATACAGTAGGATTGGTGTCGGCGGTGCGGTATCGGTATCCAGTTTTTCGTACGCTGCCGTAGCAATTTTCCACGATAACCACAGCAGGTAGGCGCTACCCAGCACCTTCAGCGCCAGATGCAGCGACGGATAGAGCAGAATCAAGCTACCCAGCCCCAACGCCACCAGCAGCAGCATACTCTGCATACCGATCATGATGCCCAGCATCAACGGCATAGAACGTAATACGCCAAAATTGGCTGCTGAGGCTGTAAGTAGCATATTATTAGGTCCGGGCGTAATGGCGGCAACCCACAAAAAACCGAGCATTGAAAGAAACAGACTGGCGTGCTCCATGAAACGGCAATCCTTTAACAGGTATCAATTTGGCATGAAACCATCAAGCTAACAGCGCACCACAGCACAGACAAGTTTTTCACCCGGCACGCCCTTATGCAGGGACGTTGTTTCACCATGACAAATTGAGCGCCACACTGTTTATGAACCGGATTTCACACCACCACCTGCCGTTCCAGCCCCTGACGGGGGGCAGTAACCCTCATTTGCAAACCATGCTACCGCGTCTGTTACGCCGCCGCCCGGCACTCCAGCCGCACTGGCAAACACTGACCCTACCGGATGGCGATTTCGTTGAGCTGGCCTGGAGCGAAGACCCCATAGCGGCACGTCACAAGCCGCGCGTGGTGCTGTTCCACGGGCTGGAAGGCAGCTTCCACAGCCCTTACGCTCACGGCATGATGGCGGCCTGCCAGCAACGCGGCTGGCTCACGGTAGTGATGCACTTTCGCGGTTGCGGTGGGCAACCCAATCGTATGGCGCGCTCTTATCACGCCAGCGAAACCGAAGACGCACACTATTTTGTGCATTGGCTACATCAGACGTTAGGCCCGGCGCCCACGGTAGCCGTAGGGATTTCTCTGGGTGGCAATATGCTGGCCTGCCTGCTGGCGCGTCAGGGGGAATCCAGCCCGTTGGATGCGGCGGCGGTAGTTTCCGCTCCCTTGATGATGGAATCCTGTAGTGTTCGACTGGAACTAGGCTTTTCGCGCATCTACCAGTTTTATCTGCTTAACTGTCTGCGTCGCAGCGCGTTGCGCAAGCTGGCTATCTACCCTGACAGCCTGCCAATCTCCGCCGAACGGTTACGTCAGGTACATCGACTGCGGGAGTTTGATGAACTTATCACCTCAAAACTGCACGGTTTTGCCGATGCAACGGATTATTATCGGCGCAGTAGCGCATTACCGAAGCTGGCGGAGATTCGTCAGCCATTGCTGGTGGTTCACGCCAAAGATGACCCCTTTATGACACCGGAGGCGATACCGGACATCTCGCAGTTGCCGGACAATATTCATTATTACCTGACGGAACACGGCGGCCATGTCGGTTTCGTCGGCGGCACCTGGCGCAAACCACAACTCTGGCTTGAACAGTGCGTTCCTGACTGGCTGAGCACCTATCTGGAAAACAACCGGAGCTAAAACGATGATCATTCCCTGGCAAGAACTGGCAGCGGAAACACTGCAAAATCTGATTGAATCGTTCATCTTGCGTGAAGGCACCGACTACGGCGAGCAGGAATGCACGCTGGAAGACAAAGTGGCGGAGGTACGCCAGCAACTGGAGCAAGGCGAGGTGGTGCTGGTGTGGTCGGAGTTGCATGAAACCGTCAATATCATGCCCCGCCGTCAGCTCAGCGGCGGTGAGCGATATCACCCCTGAATCAATCGTTTGAAAACGTAAATTGGCGTGTCACTGCGGTATAAACATGCTAACAATGATCAAATATCTCTGACCAGAGTTGGCATCCGTCGCCGGAGATTGTCCCATTCACCGGAAGTTACACACCAATTCACCGGAGGTTACACACCATGTCGCACCAACATCCGATTATCGCGGTCACCGGCTCCAGCGGTGCAGGGACTACAACTACCAGTCTGGCGTTTCGTAAAATCTTCCAGCAATTGAATCTTCGCGCCGCGCTGGTGGATGGCGACAGTTATCACCGCTATACCCGACCGGAAATGGATATGGCGATCCGCAAGGCACGGGACCTGGGGCGTCACATCAGTTATTTTGGGCCGGAAGCCAATGACTTCTGCCAACTGGAAAACACCTTTATCGAATACGGTCGTAGCGGCACCGGGCAGAGCCGCAAATACCTGCACACTTACGACGAAGCCATTCCCTACAATCAGGTCCCAGGCACCTTTACCCCTTGGGAACCAATACCAGAGCCGACCGACCTGTTGTTCTACGAGGGGCTACATGGCGGCGTGGTGACTGCTCAGCATAATGTGGCGCAGCACGTTGACCTGCTGGTCGGCGTGGTGCCGATAGTCAACCTGGAGTGGATTCAGAAGCTGGTGCGTGATATCAACGAACGCGGCCACTCCCGCGAAGCGGTCATGGATTCCGTTGTGCGGTCGATGGAAGATTACATCACCCATATCACCCCACAGTTTTCTCGTACCCACATCAACTTCCAGCGCGTGCCAACGGTAGATACCTCTAACCCGTTTGCCGCCAAAGCCATTCCGTCGATGGACGAAAGTTTTGTGGTGATCCACTTTCAGGGCCTGGACCATATTGACTACCCCTACCTGCTGGCGATGTTGCAGGGCTCGTTCATTTCTCACATCAATACGCTGGTGGTGCCGGGCGGCAAAATGGGGCTGGCGATGGAGCTTATCATGACGCCACTGGTGCAGCGGCTAATGGAAGGCAATCACATTGATTAAGCGATGCGACGGATTAAGCGGTGCGGCGGTTAAGTAAAAGACTCGCCGCCGCGTGCCGGCCCGTTAATCAAGCGCGATCACTTCATGACTGTGGGTGACCTTAACCGCTTTTTCCAACATCAGCGCCACAGAGCAGTATTTTTCAGCCGACAACGACACCGCACGTTCGACAACCTTATCGTTCAATCCTTTGCCGGTAACGATAAAGTGCAGATTGATGGCAGTGAACAGGCGCGGCGCGTCTTCACGACGTTCCGAGGTCAGGCGAACCTCGCAGTCTGCCACATCATGACGGCCTTTTTGCAGAATAGACACCACATCAATGGCGCTACATCCACCTGCTGCCATCAGCACCATTTCCATCGGACTGGGCGCTTTATCACCGGCGTTGCCATCCATCAGCAGTTGATGCCCGGAAGCGGACTCGCCAAGAAACGTTAACCCTTCAACCCATTTCACCCGAGCCTGCATAATTTTGTCCTCAATCAATTATTTTTGAAATTTTACACCGCTTATGTATAAAAAAGCCTGATAATCAGAGCTTAATCATGCTGAAGCGAGACAACACGAGACACTACTCTCAACCTGTGTTACAAACAAAAGCGTAAGCCGATGTGTATTGCGTCTCTGCCTGACCTGCCACCGGCTTGCTGGCGTCATCTGATAGACAGCCTCAGTATATTTCCTGACGTCATTCCGCCAGGACGGAATTGAATTATAACTATGTTATCACGCCGTACAGGGAACTCTGATCCCTGTGATTTGCGCAGTGAATTAACAACAGAGGATAACAGCGAATGGTTCTCGGCAAACCGCAAACAGACCCGACTCTCGAATGGTTCCTTTCTCATTGCCACATTCACAAGTACCCATCGAAGAGCACCCTGATTCATCAGGGTGAAAAAGCAGAGACGCTTTACTACATCGTGAAAGGCTCGGTTGCCGTGCTGATCAAGGATGAAGAAGGCAAGGAAATGATTCTGTCTTATCTGAATCAAGGCGATTTTATTGGAGAACTTGGCTTATTCGAAGACGGACAGGAACGCAGTGCGTGGGTTCGGGCAAAAACAGCCTGCGAAGTCGCTGAGATTTCTTATAAAAAATTCCGCCAGCTCATTCAGGTCAACCCGGATATTCTGATGCGGTTGTCCTCGCAGATGGCGCGGCGCTTGCAGGTGACTTCGCAGAAAGTCGGCAATCTGGCGTTCCTCGACGTAACCGGTCGTATCGCACAAACTCTGCTCAATTTGGCTAAACAGCCGGACGCCATGACTCACCCGGATGGTATGCAGATCAAGATCACCCGTCAGGAAATCGGCCAAATTGTTGGCTGTTCCCGCGAAACGGTGGGTCGTATCCTGAAGATGCTGGAAGATCAGAACTTGATCTCCGCACACGGTAAAACCATCGTCGTGTACGGCACTCGCTGATTTATCATCAGTTGGATTGTTGGATTGAAAAGAGCGTGCCATGGCACGCTCTTTTCGTTTCAGTCGTTTCAGTCGAAGGCAACAGCGATTACGCGCCCTTCACCACCTGCGCTACCGCTTTTGCAAACAGCGCCATTCCCTGATCGATCTCTTCCGGGGTAATCACCAGCGACGGCACAAAACGGATGACGTCCGGCCCCGCCACCAGAATCATCAACCCCAGTTCCGCCGATGCCGCCAGGAAGTCACGGGCGCGGCCATGCCAGACCGGTTTCAGTTGTGCGCCCAGTAACAGCCCCATGCCGCGGATTTCATCGAAAATATCGTACTGTGTGTTGATCTGCTCCAGCGCGGACACAAAGCGCGCGTGGCGATCCATCACGCCGGACAGCACTTCCGGCGTATTGATCACATCCAGCGCCGCTTCCGCCACCGCACAGGCCAGCGGATTGCCACCGTAAGTCGTGCCATGCGTACCGACCGCCATCACTGATGCAATCTCTTCCGTGGTCAGCATCGCGCTAATCGGGAAACCGCCGCCCAGCGCTTTAGCGGTGGTCAAAATGTCTGGCGTGATGCCGTAATGCATATAAGAGAACAGTTTACCGCTGCGGCCCATACCACACTGCACTTCATCAAACACCAGCAGCGCCTGATACTGGTCGCACAGTTCGCGCACACCGTTGAGGAAAGCTGGTGTCGCTGGCGTGATGCCGCCTTCGCCCTGAATCGGCTCCAGCACCACTGCGCAGGTGTGATCGTCCATCACCGCTTTTACCGCATCCAGATCGTTGAACGGCACATGCACGATATCCGCCGGTTTCGGGCCGAAGCCATCGGCGTATTTCGGCTGACCGCCGACAGATACGGTAAACAGCGTACGGCCATGAAACGATTGGTAAAACGAAATGATTTTGGTTTTGTACGGGCTATGGCGGGTAATGGCGTAATGCCGTGCCAGTTTGAACGCCGCTTCATTAGCTTCCGCGCCGGAGTTGGCGAAAAATACGCGGTCGGCAAAGGTGGCATTGATCAGTTTGGTAGCCAGACGCAGCGCTGGCTCGTTGGTGAATACGTTGCTGGTGTGCCACAGGGTTTCACCCTGTTCTTTCAACGCCGCCACCAGTGCCGGATGGCAATGCCCCAGCGCCGTTACCGCGATGCCGCCGGAAAAATCGATATATTCTTTGCCCTGCTGATCCCAGACACGGCTCCCTTTGCCTTTTACCGGCACAAACTGCGCGGGTGCATAAACCGGAAGAATTACCTTATCGTAAGTATCCCGTGTTACTGCTGCTTTCTCTGTCGCCATTTGCTGCCCCGTTGTCATATCCCGTAGTGTGGAGTGAAGATCTTAAGTGAAAATATAATCAATAAATATGCATAAAAAATCAAAAATAGGCAATCGTTAATCTGATATGCCCAGATTTGAGTCCGCTATCTGATTATAAATCAAGGAAATTTTTCAGCAGTTGATGCCCCTGCTGGCTGAGAATGCTCTCCGGGTGGAACTGTACGCCTTCCAGCGGCAATGTGCGATGACGCACCCCCATTATCTCATCGACCACCTCGTCGGTTCCGGTCCAGGCGGTCACCTCAAAACAATCGGGTAGCGTATTCTTTTCCAGAATCAGCGAGTGATAGCGGGTGACGGTCAGCGGGTCTGCCAGCCCGGCGAACACACCGCAACCGGTATGCCGCACCGGCGAGGTTTTGCCGTGCATCACCTGACGGGCGCGCACCACCCGTGCGCCAAACGCCTGCCCCAACGCCTGATGTCCCAGACACACGCCCAGAATCGGCAGTTGACCGGCAAAATGGCGGATGGCCGCCAGCGAAATCCCGGCGTCGTCCGGCGTACAAGGGCCGGGGGAAATCACCAGCCGCTGCGGCGATAACCGCTCGATGTCCGCCAGCGTCAGCGTATCATTACGCCTGACCAGCACCTTCGCCCCCAACTCACAAAAATACTGGTACAGGTTGTAGGTAAAGGAGTCATAGTTATCGATAATCAGCAGCATGTCTTTATCTATCAGCAGATGAATTGACGTTATGATCGTCGCCAACATCAAGTCTAATGGCGCATGATGTCGCGTGAATACTGACGCTGAGTCTGAAGAGTTGGGAGGCGGTTGTCCAGACACGAGGCTGAAACAACCGGAACAGAAAGTAAATAAATGACGCGGTATCAGTAACAGAAAACTCGATCATAGCGTACCGATGATGAACGGCATGACGTTGCTGACGTCAACGGTGTAACGATACAAATTGGCGTGCAGCAGTGCGAGGTGTTCTTTCGGATTGAAGAACTCCAGCACCAGGTCCCAGCAATCGGATTCCGGATAGCTTACCGGGCTGAGTGTCGCGCTAATCTTGTTCAGGAATAATCCTTCAGCAAAAGATTTTCTAAACAATCATCTCCCTTTTCGGTTACCGACCCGCACCGACCAAAATCGGCTCAACACCATTAAAAAATGCAAATCCATATTTTGAAACGCAGTTCCAATTATTGCACTATCCAATTTACACACAAATATTACGTTTACCCACCAATAAACATTAATTTTATTTATTAAAAAATATCTATCATCCACCACTACGGAGACAGGGAATTATGCTGCGCCTCAGTGAACACTGAGCCGTCAGATCATGGCAGAGGGAGGAGATATAGCTTATAACATAAACAAAACAATAACATCCATACAGACATGGTCGCTACCGAACGGACCACCTGTCCGATCTTTTTTAGTTCGGACTAAATAACCCGACGATCAATTCAATATGGCATGGCATTTCACATTAATCGAATAATTAATTTTTTTTAATTTCCAAAAGCTATAAGCAACAGGTCGGAACTCAGACCACAAAAAGTGATTCCTGTCAAAATACGAGAAAACATAACCGATACTAATAATGAAATACCATTTCAACTATTGAAATGTCCAATTTTTGAGCTAAAACTGAGCGCAGGTTGATTCATGCTATTCGGTTTTACTTATCCATCCTTTGAATAATTCGTGTGACTGAAAGGCCGTTATGCCCCGTCAACATGAAACAGATGGGTATATCCCTATCGCATCAACCATAAGTAAGGGCATGTGGAACGATAAATGCCCATTTCATATTTTTTCAAAAAACAGGAACACGACTCATGAAATCATTCATTACTCCGATTGCCGCCGGTCTGCTGCTGGCCTTCTGTCAATCCAGTCTGGCTGCCGATACCGGTGGTTATACCAAAACTGACGGTGGTGATGTCACGGGCGCCGTAAAGAAAACGGCCACCTCGATGCAGGATATTATTGATATCGTTGAAGCAGCCAAAGTTGACGCCAAAGGCAAGAAAGTTAAAGGTGGGGCCTATCCGCTGGTGATTACCTACACCGGTAACGAAGACAGCCTGATCAATGCAGCTGCCGCCAACATCTGCGGTCAGTGGAGCAAAGACGCCCGCGGTGTGGAAATCAAAGACTTCACCAAAGGGTTAACCATTATCGGCGCCAATGGTTCTTCCGCTAACTTCGGTATCTGGATTGTGAACTCTTCCGACGTCGTGGTGCGCAACATGCGTATCGGCTATCTGCCGGGCGGTGCTCAGGATGGCGACATGTTCCGTATCGACAACTCGCCGAACGTCTGGCTGGACCATAACGAACTGTTTGCCGCCAACCACGAGTGCGACGGCACCAAAGACGGCGACACCACCTTCGAATCCGCCTTTGACATCAAGAAAGGTGCGACTTACGTCACCATCTCCTACAACTACATCCACGGCGTGAAAAAAGTGGGTTTGGCTGGTTTTAGCTCTTCTGACAGCGCTGAACGCAACATCACTTACCACCACAACATTTACAACGACGTCAACGCCCGTCTGCCGTTGCAACGCGGTGGTAACGTCCACGCGTATAACAACCTGTACACCAACGTGACCAGTTCCGGTCTGAATGTACGTCAGAATGGTAAAGCGCTGATCGAAAACAACTGGTTCGAAAATGCGGTAAGCCCGGTGACGTCCCGTTATGACGGCAGTAACTTCGGCACCTGGGTGCTGAAGAACAACAACATCACCAAACCCGCTGATTTCGCTACCTACAACATCACCTGGACGGCAGATACCAAAGAGTATCGGAACGCCGACAGCTGGACCTCGACCGGCACCTACCCGACTGTGCCTTACAGCTATAGCCCGGTTAGCGCACAATGCGTGAAGGACAAACTGGCCAGCTATGCTGGTGTAGGCAAAAATCTGGCAACGCTGACCAGCGCAGCCTGTAAGTAATCAGTTCCTGTCAGCTACGCCTGATGTCTGGAACCTCATCCGCCCAGCCAGCCTGGGCGGATCACGCAACCAGAGTGCAGCGGGAGGGTGACCTTCTCTCACCCGCTTTTGGTTTAGCGATGTCCCGCCAGCAGGCAGGATTCGCCCCGGTATATGGACCCATCTAATTATGAGATATACCCTTTTATTCGCTCTGCTGTTTGGCAGCAGCATGTTGACTGCTCAGGCTGCCAGCACCGCCGCCCCCGACCTGAAAGGATTCGGAACCGAAACGGTGGCAGGCAGCAGCGGTAAAATTATCCGTGTCACTAAAACACCGATTCCCCTCGCCGCTACGGCAAGGGGAATCGGTTAACCGCCCATCAGCAGAGATCAGGCCAGCAAGCGTTATTTCTTAATAATCTTCGCGGACTGAATCACAATCGGTTTGGAAGGCACATTCTGGTAAGGTCCAACATTTTCTGTCTGGACCTGAGAAATCTTGTCCGCTACTTCCATACCTTTGACCACTTTACCGAATACGGCGTAGCCAAAATCACGCTGACCATGATCCAGAAATGCGTTGTCCGCCACATTAATGAAGAACTGGCTGGTAGCGCTGTCTTTTTCACTGGTGCGCGCCATGGATATGGTGCCGCGCAGGTTACGCAGGCCATTGTCCGCTTCATTCTTGATCGGCGGATTAGTGGCTTTCTGCTTCATATCACTGCCAAAACCGCCAGCCTGCACCATAAAACCGGGGATCACCCGATGAAAAATGGTGCCGTTGTAAAAACCACTGTTGACATAATCGACAAAATTTTTCACGGAAACCGGTGCTTTTTGATCATCCAGAGCCAACTCGATGTTGCCCGCAGAGGTTGTCAATAACACATGGGTAGAGGTGGTAGAAGTGGTAGCGGCAAAAGCCGGTGAAAAGGCGGTGAGAGCAAGCACAGTGACTACCGCTGCCAATATACGTTTTGACATGAAGAATTCCTTTTGAGCATCAACGACGACAGAAAGCGTACCGATTTTAAATAGCCGTAACTTTCTGCGCCACCCATTTACCTTTTTTTACGCGATCCCATACCTCTATTGGCGAAAAAAAGAGCACGATTTGTGCTCTCGTTGTACCCTCGCTCGCCGATACAACATGAGGTGGTAGCAATCAGGCTCCCCCGGCGTTCAGGTTTCTGCCACCGGGGGAAGGAAACATCGTCAAAAGATCGCCAAAAGAAAGCGGCAACCACGTGTCTTATCAGTGCTTGCTCAACGTATGGGCATCAATCCAGTCAAAATTGATGTCCTCACCCAGGCCGGGGCGCTGCGACAAATGGACATACCCTTCTTCATCCATCGAGTCAACCAGCGCATTCAGATAGGCAGCAGGTTCATCGTAGTTCAGGAACGGATGCAGCAAGCCGCGTTCATACCAGCGGCAGTTTTTAATCGCCCCCACCACCGCCAGATTGGCCGCACCATTACCATGAATTTCACAATCCATGCCGAACGCTTCCGCCAGATGTGCCACCTTGAGGCACGGTGAAATCCCGCCTACGCCTTGCACTCCGGCGCGCAGAATGTCGCAGGCGCCTTCCTTCACCCAGTCGGCACGGCTGAAGTATTTCCCGCCCAGACTTTCCGGACCGATAACGTCGATGTCCAGATTTTTGTTCAGCCAACTGTAGGATGCCATGCTCTGCTCTTCCATCGGCTCTTCAAACCAGGTGAAGTTCAGTTTTTGCAGCTCACGACCAATATACAGCGCCTCACTGCGGCTGTACCAGTGGTAGCCGTCCAGCATCAGGCAGATATCCGGCCCTACCGCTTCACGTACCGCCGCACAGGCTTTAATATCCATTTTCGGACTGGGTGCGAACGACACCGGCGGCATCCAGGTGTGCAGTTTGATAGCCTTATAACCACGCTGCACCAGTTGTTCGGCGAACTGACCGTACTCGTCCGGCGTCGACAGGCCACCTTTTAACTCATCGCCACACATGGTGCTGCCATATGCCGGCACTTTATCGCGGTAACCGCCCAGCAGTTTATATACCGGCATATTCAGCGCCCGCCCTGCCAGGTCCCACAGCGCTTGTTCGATGATCGCCAGCGCCCGGTCGGTAAGTTGGTTGGCGCTACCGCGCTGCCAGTGCGCCAGCTCCTGCCACAGCCGCTCACGATCAAATGGATCTTGCCCAATCAGTACTTTACGGAAAAAACTGTTTATCACATATGGGCGAATCACCTCCGGCGGCGCGAACGCATACCCTTTGTGCCCGCTGTCGGTAGTGATGGTCAACAACGCCATACTGGCCTGATGCTCATCGCCTGGGTGGGAATGCCCTGCACTGTCGGAGACACGGCGAGTGGGATAAGTGAAGACGGTGACGTCGATCGATGCAATTTTCACGTTGATTACCTGCCTGAGGATGAAGCGCCTGCCAGCACGGACTTTCTGATATTAAATAAAAGCACAGTGCTGATTTAATAAAATAGTGTTTTATTTTTATCGATTATTGAGGAAGTCTGCTGTGAGGTCATTAGGCAATTTATAACATTTGTGAAAATTATCCGTTCGATGATTATGCAATTGCCCTATTTACAATCGTTCTGACACCAATCCCTCCGTTTACCGGGTATAAAAAAGCGCCGTTTCTGATAAGAAACGGCGCTGTCTGCATCGATATAACGACAATCAGATTACGGACGAGCCACAAATCCAACCACATCGTAGACCTTGCGCAGCGTTTCCTGCGCACGGGCGCTGGCCTTCTGCGCACCATCACGCATCACCTGCTGCAGGAAGGCTTCATCATCACGGAAACGGTGATAACGTGCCTGCAACTCGCTCAGCATACCGGAGACGGCGTCCGCCACCGCACCTTTCAGATGACCATACATCTGCCCTTCAAACGCTTTCTCCAGATCAGGAATGGATTTCCCCGTCACCCCGGAGAGGATATCCAGCAGATTGGATACGCCAGCCTTGTTTTGCAGGTCATAACGTACCACCGGCGGTTCGTCGGAATCCGTTACCGCACGTTTGATCTTCTTCACCACCGATTTCGGGTCTTCCAGCAGACCAATGACGTTATTGCGGTTATCATCCGACTTGGACATCTTTCTGGTTGGCTCCAACAGAGACATCACCCGCGCACCGGATTTGGGAATAAACGGCTCAGGAATGCGGAAAATATCGCCGTAGATAGCGTTGAAACGCTGGGCGATATCCCGGCTCAGTTCCAGATGCTGTTTCTGATCTTCCCCAACCGGCACCTGATTGGTCTGATACAGCAGAATGTCAGCCGCCATTAACACCGGGTAGTCAAACAATCCGGCGTTGATGTTTTCTTCATAGCGGGCGGATTTGTCCTTAAACTGAGTCATGCGGCTCAATTCGCCGAAATAGGTGTAGCAGTTCAGCAACCAGCCTAACTGTGCGTGTTCCGGTACATGCGACTGAACGAAAATAGTGCTCTTTTGCGGATCGATGCCGCAAGCCAGATAAAGCGCCAGCGTATCCAGCGTCGCCTTGCGTAGTTGCTGTGGCTCCTGGCGCACGGTGATCGCATGTTGATCCACGATGCAATAGATGCAGTCGAAGTCATCCTGCATGTTGACCCACTGACGTAACGCACCCATGTAGTTACCAATGGTTAACTCGCCTGACGGCTGTGCGCCGCTAAACACAATGGGCTTACTCATGTCATGCTTCCTGATCGTTTAAAAGGGTTAACCCGGATAGGGTCAGTAAATCCGCAAAGCTCTCCAACACCACATCGGGGTGGCTTAAGGCAATCGCTTCACCATAGTTATAGCCATACGTCATGCCGACGCACGGGCATCCGGCGGCCCGCGCCGCCTGTATATCATTACGTGAGTCGCCGACAAACAACAATTCATTCGCGCGCAGACCCAGCTTGCCCAACACCATATACAACGGTGCAGGATGCGGTTTCTTCTCAGTGACGTCATCGCCGCCCAGAATCAGTGAAAAATAGTGGCCGATACCCAGCACATCCAGCAACGGTGCGACAAACGGCGTCGGTTTATTGGTGACCACCGCCATACGCAAACCACGCCCAGCCAATTCGGCCAACGTTTCCTGCACCCCTGGAAACAGCAGGCTGCCGCTGTCTACCGTACGGGCATAGTACTTATCAAACAGCAAACGGGTGTCCTGAATCTGCCGGCTCGTTGGCTCTACCCCCGCCCAGCGCAACGCACGCTCTACCAGCACATCAGCGCCGTTGCCAATCCAGGTCGATACCCGCGCTTCACCCGCGCGCGGCAGCGACAATGCGCCTAATGCCATATCGACCGCTGCGGCCAGCCCCGGCGCACTGTTGACCAGCGTGCCGTCAAGATCAAATGCCAGACCACGAATCGCAGCAAAATCAGTCATGACGTACTGTCTCCAACTCCTGGCGCATCTTATCAATCACCGCACGATAATCCGGCTGGCCGAAAATCGCCGAGCCTGCGACAAACATATCCGCCCCGGCTGCTGCAATTTGCGCGATGTTATCTACTTTCACGCCACCGTCTACTTCCAAGCGGATATCATAGCCGCTTTCATCAATGCGCTGACGCACCTGACGTAGCTTATCCAGCGTAGACGGAATAAACGACTGGCCGCCAAACCCCGGATTAACGGACATCAGCAGAATGATATCCAGCTTGTCCATCACATAGTCAAGATAGCTCAGCGAGGTGGCCGGGTTAAATACCAGACCGGCTTTACAACCATGATCCTTAATCAGGTGCAGAGTGCGATCAACATGCTCGGACGCCTCTGGATGAAACGTAATGAAGCTGGCCCCCGCTTCGGCAAAATCAGGTATCAGCCTGTCTACCGGTTTTACCATCAGGTGAACATCCACAGGTGCGGTGATGCCATAATTGCGCAGGGATTTCAGCACCAGCGGACCGATGGTTAAATTGGGAACATAGTGATTATCCATCACATCAAAGTGGACGACATCTGCTCCGGCTGTCAGGGCTTGCGCGGTGTCCTCACCAAGACGGGCAAAGTCAGCCGACAAAATAGACGGGGCGATTAAAAACGGTTTCATGCGTTTCTCCAAACCATCAAGTCTGCATTCCGCTGCCCGGCGCTATCACTGATGACACGCCTGTGCAGCCACTCTGTTGGGGAACAATACTTATGAAGAACGATACTTATAAAGAACAATATTTATGAAGAACTATACTTATGAAAAACAATGTTCATGTAAAAAATAATGTTCATGGGGAACAAGGTTTACCGAGAACACTGGCCGCGATCTCATCTTATTCCCTGCTCGCCGCACCTTGCCAGACTCAGCAGGACGCCGCCTGGCAATATAACGCCAGCAGTTCATTGACCTTGCCGCGGCCAGAAATATTGCGGCTGATGGTACGACGCGCCTTGACCACATACAACGATGACGCATCACGATACCACTCACGGGTCAATACCGTGTCGTGGTTAGAAATCAGAACCGGAATCTGGCTTTGCGACGACAACTGTTGCGCCAGTTGAGCCAGATTTTGCTGGTCCAGATTATTAAAGTTGTTGGTGTGGTACGCCGTAAAGTTAGCCGTGGCCGATAGCGGTGCATAAGGCGGATCGCAATACACCACCGAACCTGAAGTCGCCTTGGTCAGCGTCTGTTGATAATGCTCGCATACGAACGTGGCGTTCTGCGCTTTTTCCGCAAACCAGTAAAGTTCCTCTTCCGGAAAATAAGGCTTTTTATAGCGCCCGAACGGCACATTAAACTCACCCCGCATGTTATAGCGGCACAGGCCGTTATAGCAGTGGCGATTCAGATACAAAAACAGCAGCGCACGACGATAATCATTGGTACAGAGGTTGAATTCCTCTCTCAACCGGTAAAAAACATCCGAGGTATTCGCTTCATCAATAAACAACTCGCGAGCATCGCGGATAAAAGCATCGGTTTCGGTTTTGACGATTTTATACAGATTAATCAGATCGCTGTTGATATCCGCCAGAATATAGCTGTCGTACTCGGTATTGAGAAATACGGAACCCGCGCCTACGAAAGGCTCGATTAATCGCTCTCCCGCTGGCAGGTATCGGCGAATCTCCTCCACCAGCGGATATTTTCCACCAGCCCATTTTAAGAACGCGCGGTTTTTCTTCATGCCGTCGTTAGTTACTCACACAGTTCAGAGCCACGGATTGTACTCTGTTAAGACAGCACATCAGGGCCAATTGGTGTTACCTGGTCAAGTCCTGCTTCACCTGACGGATCGGCCTGACCCAGGGTTTCTTTGCCTGAACATCAGCAGGCAGGGACGCAATCGCGCGCCTGGCATCCTCAGGCGAGGCGTAAACACCATTCACCAGAACATACCAGGGCTGCCCGTCACGTTTCGTTTCATACACCCAGTAATTCGCCAACCGCTGTTCCCTGGCATACGCCTTGAGGGAATCGGCGCGGGACGCACTACTGAGCTGCAAAGTAAAGTGGCTGGCTGGCGCACTCTGAATAGCCGTACTGCTCTGACCTCCCGCCGGCACCGCCGGTTTAACCGCCGTTACCGGTTTGCTGGATGGCGCAGGCGTCACTGCCGTCGTGGGTACACGATGCACATTCGCTGCAGGTTTAACGGTCTCTTTCACTCCAATGGCAGCTTTATGAGATGGCGATGAAGGCTGTTTTTCCGCCTGAACATGGGAAGGCGACTTCTCCACCGGCTGAACCCGTCCACTTTTGGCTGTCGGCGACAACACCGTTGCCGGTTCGGTCGGCAACCCGGCAGACAACGCGTTGACGCGATCCTGTTGCTGGGGCTGAGACAATGCATCGGTAATATTGCCCGGCAACTCAATACGCTGCTGATTGGTATTCTGCGAAGACAACGGCGCCTGCGTAGGCGTGCCGGAAACCGGCTGACCACTCAGCGTCTGCGGAGCTCCAGACCCCGTATTCTGGGCACCAACCGGCGCAGGAGAAGATAACTGAGATGCCGCCGGTGGTGTTCCCTGTGCCTGACCGGAAGACAAGGAAGACGATAGATCAATATTCTTGCCAGAACCTGCTGATTGCGACGACGCCGAAGAGGTATTCTGGCTGGGAGATTGCAAAGCAGAACCGATGCCGACAATCAGTAACACCAACACCACAATACCGATACCAATCATGGTGTGTTGTCTGGATAGCGAAACACTGGGGGCAGAGAAACCTTTGCTTCGTCTCTGCTGACGCACAGGGCGTCGATCACTGGTATCCGGCTTTAACTCTTCTTCCGGATTGAACTCATCCATTTATACCCTCCAACTGAAAGGCCAGTTTCCGCGCACATCTGACACCGCAGAAAGTCTAAATCATAAAGCCTTGTATTTAAAACATAAATACCGAAATTCGCCTGCTGACCATTCAGCCAGCCAGAACAATAGCTCAGGGAAGGCAGTCAGCTATGGATGCCAGCACCAGTTCGTGCGATACGCCCGACCGGACTTCCGACTGACCAATCGCCGTGGGCAGAACCAAACGCAATTCACCCGCCAGAACCTTCTTGTCACGCATCATATGCGGCAGGTACGTTTGCGGAGCCATTTCACGCGGCCCGGTAACAGGCAACCCAGCCCGCCGCAGCAATGCCTTGATGCGCTCAACATCATCCACGCTAAATTGGCCCAGGCGACGTGCAGCCTGGGCAGCCATAACCATGCCCGCCGCTACGGCCTCGCCGTGCAGCCAGTTGCCATACCCCATTTCCGCTTCAATAGCGTGTCCATAAGTGTGGCCCAAATTCAGCAAGGCGCGCAGTCCAGATTCACGCTCATCCGCCGCTACCACTTCCGCTTTCAGTTCACAACAGCGGCGGATACAGTAAGCCAGCGGTGCGCTTTGCAGGCTTCGCACCGCATCAATATGCTCTTCCAGCCATTCAAAAAAGGCCCGATCAAGAATGATACCGTACTTGATCACTTCAGCCAGACCGGAGGAGAGTTCGCGCGCGGGCAACGTCTTAAGGCAATCCAGATCGACTACCACCGAAGCAGGCTGGTAGAACGCGCCAATCATATTTTTGCCAAGCGGGTGATTGACTGCGGTTTTACCGCCGACAGAAGAATCAACCTGCGACAGCAAGGTGGTGGGAACCTGAATAAAGCGAACACCGCGCTGATAACAGGCGGCGGCAAAACCAGTCAGATCGCCGATAACGCCGCCGCCCAACGCCACCAGCGTAGTGTCGCGGCCATGCGGCCTGGCAAGCAATGCAGAAAACACCTGCTCCAGCACAGCCAAAGACTTGAACTGTTCACCGTCAGGCAGAATGACCTGATCCACCCGCACACCGCTTTTCTCCAGCAAATCACGCACCGCATCCAGATAAAGCGGCGCCAGCGTCTCATTAGTCACCAGCATGGCCTGATCGCCAGCCTTCAGTGGCATAAAAGAAGCTGCATCGTTGAAAAGACCGGCAGCTATGGTAATGGGGTAACTGCGTTCCCCTAGGGTGACGGTGACTCTTTCCATGCGCGTTCCATTGATCTTTAGAGACCTGCGGTATACAGGGGATTACACAAAATCAGTTGTTTTCCAGCATACTGATAATCTGGTTGGCAACGACCTTGGCGCTTTGTTCATCAGTGCGAATTGTGACATCAGCAATCTCTTCATACAGCGGATTACGCTCTTTCGCCAATGCCTCCAGCACTTCGCGTGGTGGGGTTTCAACCTGAAGCAACGGACGTTTCTTATCTCGTTGAGTACGGGCCAACTGTTTTTCAATCGTGGTTTCCAGATACACTACCACGCCACGAGCGGACAGGCGATTGCGGGTTTCGCGTGATTTCACCGAACCACCGCCCGTTGCCAACACAATGCCTTGTTTTTCCGTCAATTCATTAATGACTTTCTCTTCGCGCTCACGGAAGCCTTCCTCGCCTTCCACATCAAATACCCAGCCCACATCAGCCCCGGTACGTCGCTCAATTTCTTGATCGGAGTCGAAGAATTCCATATTGAGCTGCTGAGCTAACTGACGGCCAATAGTGCTTTTGCCGGCACCCATAGGCCCAACCAGAAAGATATTGCGTTTCTCTGCCATTTTTTTGGTATTACTAAGAAATTCGTTAATGATAACCCGCCCCGCCATGTAACCTGCGGCGGAACCTAAACTGAAACCTCATGAGCGATAGTGCGAGAATCAGACAAAAAATTATCTCAATACTCAGGGTAGTTTGGCAACCGAATAAAATGCCACACGAACCAGGCAGCGATAAACCGTACGTTTTATCTATACCCGCCATACTTCAGGTTGCAGGAAAAAGCGCCGCGTTGTTCAACACGCGAGCGTTTTTTCCTGCAACTTGAGGTATTTCGAGTACACACCGCTGATGTAACACCACTTCCGTGCTCAAGCCGCTATCCTTGTATGCTAAAACGGCGGTATCGTCAAACGATGAAGGGCACTATTTAACAAAGTAGCTTAACAAAGCAGGCAAGTTCCCACTGCCCGCCGCTCCAGCAAGTCAGGCTGCCGGCGCACGTTTAGCGGCCTGAATCAGAGTGGGTGTAATGAAGATAACCAGCTCACGACGGGTATGCTGACGGTTACTGGAGCGAAACCACTGCCCGATGCCCGGTAATGCCCCCAGTCCCGGCACCTGACGCTCCCCCTGATTTTTTTGCTGCTGGAAAATACCGCCCAGCACAATGGTTTCGCCATCCTGAACCGTTACCTGCGTCTGTATTTCCTGTTTATCGATAGCCAGTATTTCACTGCCCTCGCCCTGTTTAATCGCGCGTCCCGGCATATTCTGGCTAATCAGCAAATTGAGCGTAATCTGTCCACCATGCAGAATTCTGGGCGTCACTTCCATCCCCAGCACGGCCTCCTTGAACTCAATTGACGTGGAACCACTCGCGCCACTGGACACCTGATACGGAATTTCCGTGCCTTGTTTGATGCTGGCCGTTTGTTGATGCGCGGTAAACAAACGCGGGCTGGCAATGATCTCCACTTCGTTTTCTTGTTCCAGCGCCATCAACTCCAGATCCAGCAATCGTCCATTCAATTTTGCCAGATGAAAACCTGCGTTAACGGCGGGCGACTCCACCGGCAGGCTAACGCTAAAATTGTTCATTTGCAGGGCCTGCCCCGCAGTCGTGGCCTCACCCAGCCCCCAGTTAACACCCAATGCCTTGAGATGCTCGCTGCTGATGGTGACGATGTGCGCCGCCAGTTGCACTTGAGCCAATGGCTTATCCAGTTCCTCGATCCAGGGGCGAAGCTGTTCCAGCGCGGCGCTCACATCCCGCACCAGCAGGGTATTCGTGCGTTTGTCCACGGTGACGCTGCCACGCTCAGTCAGCAAGGTGCCGCGCTGACTTTGCAGGTTTGCCACTACATCGGTCGCTTCCGCATACTGCAAGGTGACAGACAGGTTCTGCAACGGTAGTTGCAGACGTTGTCTGGTTGCCAGTTCCTCCTGCTGCCGCTGCTGGTCTTTCACATAGGTATCGGGATAGACCATCATGACGCCACCCTGCCGTTCAATCGTCAGTTGCCCCATACGCAGAATGATATCAAGCGCCTGCTGCCAGGGCACTTGCTGCAAATTCAGGCTAATATTGCCTGCCACACCCGGCGCCACCACCAGATTAAGTTGCTGATGGTCAGCCAGCGCCTGCAACACACGCTGGACCGGCACATCATCAAATGCCAGCGAAACGGGCACATCGCCACCGGCATGAGTAGCCATGCTGCAAAACAGCATCACCAGCCAACAGTACCGACACAAACGTCTGCCGGGAAAACATCCTGTTTTCATATTTCATTCCTTTTTGTGATAAATCTTGTGATGAAAAGGCGGCTCAAGATGAATCTCCGCCCTCTCACAACGCGCTTTCCCATCCGTCAGACTTAACGTAGCGCCGGTACTATCCAGCCGCGTAACCTGCCAGTCACCCGGAGGAATAACATCCCCATCGCGGACGCGCAGCCAACCGGTTTGCGCCTGCGCCAACCACCCCACCCATTGCGACGATGACCCCACCATCCCCTTTAGTTGCCATTTATCCGGCAACTGGCCGCTATCGCACGATACCTCTGACAGCGGCTGGAACGGATCGCGCATTGTTTCTGCTCTCACCGTCCCCAAAAGCAGTCCCAGCCACAGCACGCCACGTTGCCACCCGTTCATCGCACCATCTCCGATTGCAGCGGGAGTGACAATCGCAGTTCGGTACGCAACCCGGCAGGCACTTTGCGAATGGTGATTTGATCAATGCGTAGCACTACTGGCAATGCCTTGAAACGCGAAAGAAAACTCAGGGTTGCGCCGTACTCTGCATTAAAAACCAGTAACCAGGCGGAGGGCACACTATTCACCTCTTCTGTTTGCAAAGGATGCCAGACCTCCAGATGAACGCCACTGTCACGCAACGGCGCATCCAGCAACGACGCGATACGATTTACCGGCCAGTTCACTTCCTGTACGGGCTGTTCAGCCAGCCAACGCTGCAGCACATGCAAGGCAGGCATTCGGGTAATTTTCTCCCGCCACTGATCAATAACCCGCTCGCCCTCTCGATATTGTTGTTCGAGTTGTAGCAGTTGCTGGCGCTCTGCCGACATCCACACTCCACCGGCAATGGTCACCGCCACCATCACCACTGCCGATGGCGCCAGTAACCACAACCATAGCGGCACCGTCAGCCAACGCGCAGCCAGCGGGTAAAGCCGAGTCATCATCCCTTCGATCCCGCTTCGGCTAGTGCCCGCCAGTGCAGGCGTAACGAAAAATTCAGCCGTGCGCTATCCTGCGGGTCGCGTTGTGTCTGTTGTACGCTGGCGTGCTCTATTTGCGGTAATGCCGCCATCGCGTTAGCCAGAGTGACGATAGCAGAATAGTGATTACTCACTCCGGATATGTGGATACGCACGCCGTTGTCTCCAATTTCTGTCAGCCAGAGCGAATCAGGCATCAACGCCGGCAGCCGTTCAAGCAACGCCTGATAGCGCTGATTCCGCTGCTGGCTCTGTTCCTGCACCGACAGTTGCGCCAACTGAGCTTCGCGCCGTTGCCAGGCCGCTAATGTCTGATGGTAGAGCTGTTCATAGCGCGGCAGTTGCGACTGCACCAGTTCGACCTTGTGCCGTCGCCACGCGTACTGCTGCTGGTAGACCTCATAAGTCATGGTTGCCGTACAACCAACCACAAACAGCAACCCGCCAGATACCAGCAGGCTCAGCCGTATACGGCGATATAGTAAACCTGGACGCCACGCCAGAAGATTCACCGTCAACATGGCGTATCCTCCGGGCGTATTGCCAGCCCACCCGCAATGGCAAACGTGGTGGGAAACGACGGCAATGGCGGTTGCTGTCGAACAAATGCCGCCAGAGGCGACCAGTGAATCAGGTTGGCAGAAGTCTGTTGTAAAGCCACCGGCACGGATGTGCTGAGATAAGCCAGATGAGAAACCTCTTTTTGATAGCAAGTACTCACATACTTCAGGATATCAGGCTCCATCGCAGAGCCTTCCGCGCAGTTCGTCGTGTCGTCCGGATGAACGGTGCCGAATGCCAGCGGCGCTTGCAACGGCGAAACCCACAACCAGTGATCGTCGAAACGATGCAACAGCAGACGATCAGTCGCCAGTCCGGCCTGGGCCGCCATGTACCGCAAGGCACAGGGTGTAATATCCACAGCATCAGGCTGCAGGCCGGCATCGTGCAAGCAATGCAGCCAAACGTTCAGTTCGGTTTGGCGTGCCGCGGTGACCAGCAGCATATTCGGAGTTTGTGGGTCGGGGCGATAATCCAACGCCAGATCATCGCCGCTAACCGGTAATGTCCTGGCGGCCATCTTTCGGATATAGTCACCGCGCTGCGGCTCACGCAAACGGTGATCAGGCATTGCCAGCCGTTGTTGCAATACCCTTGCTGCGGGAAACCCCAACCGTAATGAAACAAATCGTGGCAATTCCTGCCGCCATTGACGAAGAACCGTACAAAGTGAGGCGGGATGATGTAGACTACCGCCGCGTAACGTGCTGTCGGGTAACGGCAACTGCCACCAATGGCGCAATTGCCAGCCATGTCGGCGGCGTTGTACCGCCAGAGCGCGCATAAAGCCGTTCTGGATGTCCAGTCCAACCTGCCAGATGGGATAAGCCATAAGTGTTCGATCTCCTTATCGTTTCATAACAGAGCAGATACCCGCCAGACGTCGGGTTGCAGGTAAGGCGGTCACCGGGTAACCCCCGGTTTGCCCCGCGAGGGGGAGAGGACCAGAAAAAGACCGGGTACAGCAGTCAGCCATACGCCTGTAACCTGAAAGACGACGGGTATATTCACCTTGCTGGCTTCCCTTTATACTAGCGCCCGTCTGTTTATAAACTATTCAATTGCTACTGAATGGAAAATCTCCGGTGAAGTTCGTAAAGTACCTATTCATCCTTGCAGTGAGTTGCATTCTGCTGGGAGCCGCTTCGCTCTATGGCCTCTACCGCTATATCGAGCCACAACTACCTGATGTCGCCACGCTGAAAGATGTCCGTCTGCAAACCCCCATGCAGGTTTACAGCGCTGACGGCGAACTGATCGCCCAGTTTGGCGAAAAGCGTCGTATCCCATTGAAGCTGGACCAGATCCCGCCCACACTGGTGAACGCCTTTATCGCAACGGAAGACAGTCGCTTCTTTGAGCACCACGGCGTTGACCCACAGGGGATCATTCGTGCCGCAGTGATTGCCTTGACGTCCGGCCATGCATCGCAGGGAGCGAGCACCATCACTCAGCAGCTGGCGCGTAATTTCTTCCTGAGTCCTGAGCGCACGTTGCTGCGTAAGATTAAGGAAGTGTTTCTGGCGATCCGCATCGAACAAACGCTGACCAAAGACGAGATCCTTGAGCTGTATCTGAACAAGATCTATCTCGGTTACCGCGCTTACGGCGTCGGGGCGGCGGCACAAGTCTATTTCGGCCTACCGGTGGAGCAGTTGACGCTGGCGCAGATGGCGATGATTGCCGGTTTGCCGAAAGCGCCGTCCACCTTCAACCCGCTCTACTCTTATGATCGCGCCGTGTCTCGTCGTAACGTCGTACTGTCTCGTATGTTGGACGAAAAATACATTACGCAGTCGCAGTACGATCAAGCCCGTAGCGAAAAACTGGTGGCAGATTATCACGCCCCCGAAATCGGCTTCTCTGCACCGTATGTGGCTGAAATGGTGCGTCAGGAAATGGTGAAACGCTACGGCGAGGATGCTTATAACGACGGTTATCAGGTCTACACCACCATCACCCGCAAGTTGCAACTGGCGGCGGAAGACGCAGTGCACAACAACGTCATCGCCTATGACATGCGTCATGGCTATCGTGGTCCAGACCAGGTGTTGTGGAAAGTCGGCACTCCGGCTTTGACACAAGACAAGATTGTCGAAGCCTTGAAAAAACTACCGGTTTACGGGCCACTATTTCCGGCGGTGGTGACGGATGCCGGCGCAGACAAAGCTCATGCCATCATGGCCAGCGGCGACAAAGTCGAACTGCCACTGGCAGGGGTGCGCTGGGCGCGCGCTTACCGTTCAGATGACCAGCAAGGCCCCACGCCGAAACGGGTGGCGGACGTGCTGGAAGCCGGTCAGCAAATCTGGGTGCGCAAAGTCGATAACGAGTGGTGGCTGGCGCAAGTGCCGGACGTCAACTCCGCATTGGTGTCGCTCAATCCGAAAGACGGCGCGATACTGGCGCTGGTAGGTGGATTCGACTTCAATCAGAGCAAGTTTAACCGCGCGACGCAGGCACTGCGGCAAGTAGGTTCAAACATCAAGCCTTTCCTCTACACCGCAGCAATGGATAAAGGGCTGACACTGGCCACCATCCTTAACGACGCCCCGATTACACGCTGGGATCCGGGTGCCGGTTCAGACTGGAGTCCGAAAAACTCGCCTGCGGTGTATGATGGCCCTATCCGCCTGCGTCAGGGTCTGGGACAGTCGAAAAACGTAGTAATGGTGAGGGCGATGCGCGCCATGGGCGTGGATTACGCCGCCGACTATCTGGAACGCTTCGGTTTCCCAGAGCAGAACATCGTACATACGGAATCGCTGGCGCTGGGTGCAGCGTCCTTTACGCCGTTGCAGGTGGTACGCGGTTACTCGGTGATGGCCAACGGCGGTTATCTGGTTGATCCCTACTTCATCACCAAAATCAATAACGCCAATGGTAATACGCTCTTCACCGCCAGCCCGAAAGTGGTGTGTGATACCTGTAATCTGCCGGTAATTTATGGGGATACCCAGCGTTCCGCCGTCTTGTCGGATGACAGCATGGAAAACGTCGCCACCTCACAGCAAAACACCGTGCAGGTCGCTCCCCAGGTTGACCCCATTACACCGTCGGAAGTCGCCAGACAGGCGGCAACCCAGCCTTACGCGCCACATGTCATCAGTACGCCGCTGGCTTTCCTGATCAAGGACGCGCTTAACAGTAACGTATTCGGTGAACCAGGCTGGATGGGAACCGGCTGGCGCGCAGGCAAGGTGCTGCAACGTCACGATATCGGCGGTAAAACCGGTACCACCAACAACTCGAAAGACGCCTGGTTCTCAGGTTATGGCCCGAATATCGTTGCCTCTGTGTGGATTGGTTTTGACGATCACCGCCGCGATCTTGGCCGCACGTCGGCATCTGGTGTGATCCGCGACCAGATTTCCGGCTACGAAGGCGGTGCGAAAAGTGCCGAACCCGCCTGGGATGACTTCATGAAAGTAGCGCTGGCGGGCGTGCCTGAGGATAAAACACCGCCACCGCAGGGTGTCGTGACTGTCACGATTGATCGCAGCAGCGGCAAGCTGTCTGATGGCGGTGCGAACAGCCGTCAGGAGTTCTTCATCGACGGCACGCAGCCAACCGAGCGAGCAGTACATGACGCCGGGACAACCTTGTTCAATACCAGCAGTGGTCAGGCGGAAGAGTTGTTCTGATTCCGGCGAGAATACGCCACTGTTTTTATCAGTGGCAGATAACAATCACCACCTCCCGATGAGGTGGTTTACAGCTGACAACCAAAAGGCGCGGATACCGCGCCTTTTTCTTTGGACATTATGGGCTGCCACGCAGGTCGTACCGACAGGAATGCGCAACGACGAGAAGTTAAGTTATTACCGACGCTATCTGTTCTTGTCTTGCATCAGAAACTGCTGCACCAGAAATAGCGCGCTGACATTACGGGCTTCGCGGAAATCGGGTTCGTCAAGCAGTGACATCATGTCCGCCAGCGGCCATCGCACCAGTTGCAGCGGCTCCGGCTCATCGCCTTGCAGGCGTTGCGGATACAGGCCATTCGCCACGACGATATTCATGCAACTGGAAAAATAAGCAGGCGCCATGGTCAGAGTGGATAACGAGTTGAACTGCTCCGCGCCAAATCCAACCTCTTCCATCAACTCACGGTTGGCCGCTTCAAACACCGTTTCACCTGGGTCAATCAACCCTTTGGGGAAACCCAACTCATACTGCTCAATCCCTAGCGCATATTCACGAATCAACAGCAGCTCATCATCGATCACCGGCACAATCATCACCGCTTCGCGCCCAGACGGACGCAGACGCTCATAGATACGGCGCTCACCGTTACTAAACTCCAAATCAACGGATTCCACATTGAACAGATGTGAACGGGCTACGGTCTCAACCTTGAGGATTTTGGGTTTTTGCAGGTTATTATTCATCGTGGCCTCAATGAGGAAACATCGACAGGCTTTCCCCGTTCAGGCCATGTCGGCACGGAACAAAAATCGGTAGAGCCGCTGTTTCCTACAGAATATTCAGTGAGACACATTGTGCGTTAACATTAACAGTAGCTGCAACTTCATAATGTCGAATTTACATATCGATAACAATGAAACATATTAATTTTTCTTATATAACACCTGCCACATGACCATGAATATTTACCCTACCTGTCAGCAGAAAAAATTCGGATTTTCCTCATTTCCACTCTCCGTTTAGCTTGCTAGCATAAATAGTTAAAAAGTTATATAGCCGGTTAATTCAGTCATTAACCAACGCGACGTGAGTTAACATTGTTCGTGTAATTTTGTTACTATCCGTAATAACAGAGGGAACCTTACGCTGTTGGCTGAAGATAATATGCGCACAATACTCATCATATTGGCTGTATTGTTTGCCTGTCCGATTGCGGTAGGGGGGATCATTGGTTATCTCATGCATCGTCGTCTTCTATTCGCCAAGCGTTTGCCAGTTACATCGTCTGGACATCGTCAACTGACGCAATCGGAACGTATTGCCATTGAACGCTATCTTTCCATGGCCCCGTCGGATAGCCCGGTTTCCGCATCCGTTCCTGCCGCGCGACACCGCCTGCTGCCGGGCAACCGAGTGTATCCCATTACTCATAGTATTACCCGTTATGGGCTGAGTACCGAGGCCCCCAACAAATGGCGCTATTATATTGATACACAGGAAATCCATCTGCCCGCACGTTGGGAACAATACATCACCCATAACAATGAAATCGAACTGATCAAAACGCGTTCGATTCCACTGGTTATTTCATTGAATGGTCATTCGCTGGCGGAATTCGTCAATGAAATAGATTCACTTTCCGGAACCGATATTCCCGTCGAACAGGCATCGATTAGGCCAGAAGGCCATGAACACACTGAACTGGTTGCGATTCGCAAAGAAACCCCGGAAGAACACGCTGTGCACCGCTCACGCGGCCTGCGCGAAGCCGGGATGCTAAGCCTGGCATTTTTGCTGCTGGTGTTCAGTCTGACCAGTCCACTGCCGATGTTGCCCTGGCTGGCTGGCGCTGCCTGCCTTATCGTGGCCTGGGGATGCTGGCAGTTGTTTCGTCCACCCACGCAAAAAGAGTTGCACGAAGTGCATTGCCTGCATGGCATACCACAATGTATGGGGTTATTCAGCGATGCCAGCCAGAGCCTTATCGGCAATGTGTCGCTCGGCAATATTGATCTTATCTACCCTCCCCATTGGCAGCCTTATATCGGTTACGATCTCGGCAGAAAAACCGATGTGGATATTTATTTAACCCGCCAGGTCGTACGTCAAGGCAATTACCTGTCGTTGCACAACGAAGTCAAATTCTTCCCGCTACAGCAATGGGGCAAAAACGTCATGCTGGCCGTCGGCGCACTGCTTAGCCTGATATTACTGCTGACATCGGTACCGTTTGATCTTCCGCTCAAGCTCAGTCTGGCTTGGGTACAAGGCACTAGCAGCATCAAGGTTACCCAGATAGAAGAACTGGAGCGCCTGCCGCTACACATTGGTGACAAATTACAGGTACATGGAACTGGCATGTGCTATGTGCCGCCAATCAGCCTTAGCCCGACATCCTCCAGAGCACCGGCTTTCGCGCCATTTGATTGCACCGCCATTTACTGGAACACAGCCGCACCGCTGCCATTGCCTGAGTCAGATACCATAGATAAAGCCACCGCCTTGCAAAAGACAGTCAACGAACAGTTGCACCCGGCTTCCAGCGACAACCAGGTCAGTTCCCAGTTGGCAGACTCCATCCAGAAATCCGGCATGATTCTGCTGAATAACTTCTCTGATATCGTGTTCAAAACCGACATGTTATGTGAGAAAGAAGAAGACTGTACCCGGCTTAAAAACGCGCTTATCAATCTGGGCAACACCAGAAATTGGGATGTGTTGGTCAAACGGGCGCGCTCCGGCGCATTAAAAGGGATGAGTGTGGTACTGCGCCCAGTGAGCGCCGAGTCGCTGGATGCGCTGGTGAAAAATGCAACCGACGAGTTCTACAGCCGCGAAATTATCACTGCATCCAATTCGCTAAATAGTCCGCCGCCAGGCGGCTTTCTGATTCATAGCGATGAAGGTCACCAGCTCGTCAGTCATCCGCTTCCCACAGCGCCGCTACGCGATTTGCCGCCGCAGGAGCAATGGCAGCAGCTACAGCGCCTGTCATCCCTGTTATTACATACGCCGTTTGAAGCCGATGGCGTGATTACCCAGATTAGCATCGACGCTAACGGCACGCGTCACATCTCGCTGCATAACGAACCCGATGCCATCACCATGTGGCGTTCGCTAGGCGCTTGTCTGCTGTTGCTGGCCTTTAGCGTTATTCTGATACTGAATCTGGTATTGCTGCTGGTAAAATACCGCCGTAACCAGCAGCGAATCGCCAATATCCAGCAATACTACGCACGCCATCTGGTGCCAGAAGCCCCCGTCGCCAGCGCTATGTACGGAAATGTGATTCACTCCTAGGTCAGGCGTCGTCAATCGGTGAGTGCGATCGGTTGCGTTTAGCCGGTACGCCAGACTCGTAACATCGACTACCCTATCTCCGGTTCAATCGGCGATAGGGTATCTGTACTGGAGTAAGTATGAATTCCGAACTGAACTGGAATGAGATCGATACCGTCCTGCTTGATATGGATGGTACGTTGCTCGATCTGGCATTTGACAGCTACTTCTGGCTGCAACTGGTGCCGGAATCCCTGAGCCGTAAGCGCGATATCAGCCTGGAGCAAGCCCGGCACTTGCTCGCGGTGGAATATCAGGCGGTACATCATACTCTGAACTGGTACTGCTTTGATTACTGGAGTGAACGGTTGGGGCTGGATATTTACCAAATGACCAGCGACATCGGCCACCGCGTCCGCTTGCGTGAAGACACCGCGCCCTTTCTGCACGCACTGCGTAAAAGCGGTCGCCAGTCGATTTTGTTGACCAACGCCCATCCGCATAGCCTGTCGGTCAAGGTTGCCTATACCGGGCTGGACAGACACCTTGATTTATTGCTTTCCACCCATACTTATGGGTATCCCAAGGAAGATCAGCGGTTATGGCAGGCAGTGCAGGAAGACATTGGGTTTAATCCGGAACGAACCCTGTTTGTGGATGACAGCGAACCCATACTGGATGCCGCCAGCACTTTTGGCATCCGTTATTGTTTGGGCGTCAGCAACCCTGACTCAAGCTGCCAACAGGAAAACCGCTTCCGGCAACATCCATCGATGAACGACTATCTGGCCTTTCTGCCGGACATTCATCGGTCGATTCGCATCAGCAATCAGGGGTATTGATGAGCAAAGACAGTCAGCATGATGACGACAATGCTGTCCGGTTAGATAAGTGGCTGTGGGCCGCGCGTTTTTACAAAACCCGCGCCCTGGCGCGTGAGATGATCGACGGCGGCAAAGTGCATTATAACGGTCAGCGCAGTAAACCCGGCAAACTGGTGGAACTGGATGCCGAAATCACGCTGCGTCAGGGCAACGATGAACGCACGGTGGTGGTTCGCGCCCTCAGTAGCCAACGGCGTCCTGCGGCGCAAGCACAAACACTGTACGCAGAAACGCAGCAGAGTATTGAAAAGCGGGAAAAAATGGCGCAGGCCAGAAAACTTAACGCCCTGTCAATGCCGCATCCGGACCGGCGACCGGATAAAAAAGAACGCCGGGATTTAATCAAATTCAAGTACAGTGACGCGGAATAAGCCATCGTCACATGAGAGAACATTTATGGCCAATCATGACCAACTGCATCGTTATCTGTTCGAAAATCATGCCGTTCGCGGCGAACTGGTAACGGTCAGCAACACTTTCCAGCAGATGCTGGCTAATCACGACTACCCCGCACCGGTCAAAAATCTGCTGGGTGAAATGCTGGTCGCTACCAGCCTGCTAACCGCCACACTGAAATTCAGCGGCGATATCACCGTGCAGTTACAAGGCGACGGCCCACTGAAATTGGCGGTGATCAATGGCAACCATCAGCAGCAAATGCGTGGCGTCGCTCGCTTGCAAGGCGACATTGCTGCCGACAGCTCGCTGCATGACATGGTCGGCAACGGTTATCTGGTCATTACCATCACCCCAACCGAAGGCGAACGTTATCAGGGCGTGGTAGGGCTGGAAGGCGACAATGTGGCCGCCTGTCTGGAAAACTATTTCCAACAGTCCGAACAGTTGCCGACGCGTCTGTTCATCCGCACCGGCGAACATGATAGCCGTCAATGTGCCGCTGGGATGCTGCTGCAAGTGCTGCCTGCGCAACATGGCAACCGTGAGGACTTCGACCACCTCACTCAATTAACCGCCACCGTCAAAAGTGAAGAGTTGTTTGGCCTGCCAGCTAACGAGGTGCTTTATCGCCTGTACCATCAGGAAAACGTTACGCTGTATGAACCGCAGCCGGTAACGTTCAATTGTCACTGTTCACGGGAACGCTGCGCCGACGCGCTGCTGACCCTGCCGACAGACGAGGTCAGCGATATTCTGGCTCAGGATGGGCAAGTCGATATGCACTGCGACTATTGCGGCAGCCATTATCTGTTCAGCGCGCAGGACATCGCCGAGATTCGCCAGCCCAGTGCCGCCCCAGGGTTACATTGATCTTCTTGCATCTCACGCAGGTAGCCTGTCCGTGGGCTATCTGCTAAGCAACATCTCCTGGCATATAAAAAGCAGCCAGGTTCTTCACGCGAACAATCTGGTTTAGATAACAATAATTTGATTGCTTTTTGTTCACATGTATAAGCAAAGTTATTAATTAATTTATTTAATTTTTTGATTGTTATCGCGGTTAAAATAAGCTTCCCGTCTAGACTTACCACGGGTACAACTATAACGTTCCAGGAGTAGCAACATGCAGATAAAAGGCATTACGCCAGAAGCACTGACGGCTTATGGTATTCATGATGTCCGCGAAATTGTCTACAATCCAAGCTACGATTTACTTTTTACCGAAGAAACATCCCCCACCCTGCAAGGCTACGAACGCGGTATCCAAACTCAATTGGGTGCTGTAGCCGTTGATACCGGCATTTTCACTGGTCGTTCTCCGAAAGATAAATATATCGTTCGTGACGATGTGACCCGCGACACCGTCTGGTGGTCAGATCAGGGCAAAGGCAAAAACGACAACCATCCGCTCAGCCAGGAAACCTGGCAACACCTGAAACAGCTGGTCACCAGCCAGTTATCGGGCAAACGCGTGTTTGTCGTTGATGCTTTCTGTGGTGCCAACGCCGACACTCGCCTGAAAGTCCGCTTCATTACCGAAGTCGCCTGGCAGGCTCACTTCGTGAAAAACATGTTTATCCGCCCCAGCGATGCAGAGTTGCAGGATTTTGAGCCAGACTTCATCGTGATGAACGGCGCGAAATGCACCAACCCGCAATGGCAGGAACAAGGGCTGAATTCGGAAAACTTCGTCGCGTTCAACCTGACAGAGCGCATCCAGCTCATCGGCGGCACCTGGTACGGCGGCGAGATGAAGAAAGGGTTGTTCTCCATCATGAACTACCTGCTGCCGCTCAAAGGTATCGCGTCGATGCATTGCTCGGCCAACGTGGGCGAGAAAGGTGACGTGGCGGTATTCTTCGGCCTGTCCGGCACCGGCAAAACCACGCTGTCTACCGACCCGAAACGCCAGTTGATCGGCGACGACGAACACGGCTGGGATCACGACGGCGTGTTCAACTTTGAAGGCGGCTGCTACGCGAAAACCATCAATCTATCTGCTGAGGCAGAGCCGGATATTTATCACGCCATCCGCCGCGATGCGCTGCTGGAAAACGTGACCGTACTGGCTGATGGCCGTGTGGATTTCAGCGACGGTTCCAAAACCGAAAATACCCGCGTGTCTTACCCTATCTATCACATCGATAACATCGTTAAGCCGGCTTCCAAAGCCGGGCACGCTACCAAGGTCATTTTCCTGACCGCCGACGCCTTCGGCGTACTGCCACCGGTGTCCCGCCTGACAGCGAGCCAGACGCAGTATCATTTCCTGTCTGGTTTCACCGCCAAACTGGCCGGAACCGAGCGCGGCGTGACTGAACCAACGCCAACCTTCTCCGCCTGCTTTGGCGCGGCGTTCCTGACGCTGCACCCGACGCAGTACGCCGAAGTGCTGGTGAAACGTATGCAGGCGGCAGGCGCTAAAGCCTATCTGGTCAACACTGGTTGGAACGGCACCGGCAAACGCATCTCCATCAAGGATACGCGCGGCATTATCGACGCGATCCTCAGTGGCAGCATCGACGATGCCGAAACTCAGACACTGCCGATCTTCAATTTGTCGATCCCGACCGCGCTACCGGGTGTGGATCCGGCGATTTTGGATCCGCGTGACACCTACGCTTCTGAGGCGCAGTGGGAAGAGAAAGCGCGCGATCTGGCGCAGCGCTTTGTCACCAACTTCGACAAATACACTGATACGCCTGCCGGTGCAGCACTGGTTTCAGCTGGTCCGGCATTATAAGCAAAGGCACATTAAGCAAAGTACCGCCGCCGGTCACCCGGTGGCGTGCTGGCAGCCAAAAGGCGCGAAATCGCGCCTTTTTTATTGTTTTGCGAAACAGAATGGTGTCTTAACACACTGTCGTTTATCGAACCGGCTCCTCAGCGATTAACATCACGCGCCCGTATCGACGTGCCGCCAGAGTGATTCGGGAACGCCAGCGGCAGATAAGCACGCACGCGCAATCCGCCGCGCTCACTGGTCCCCACATCCAGCGATCCGTCGTGTGCGTCAATGATACGCTGCACAATCGCCAACCCTAACCCGGTACCGCTGGTACTGCGGGCGCTGTCACCGCGCACAAACGGCTGAAACAAGTGCATGAGCTGAGAGGGATCGATACCAGGACCGTCATCCTCTACCTGAAACCAGGCACGCTGCAATTCCCGACCACTGCTGACGCGAATCCAGCCATTGCCGTAACGGGCAGCGTTCACGACCAGATTTGCCACTGCCCGTTTGATGGACAATGGGCTGACTTTCATGAGCAACTCGCCACGGGCAAGCTCGCTATCAATTTCACGCTCGTAACCGCTTTCCGACGCTACCACTTCTCCCAGAATCGTATTGAGATCGGCCACCTCCATCTGCATTTCCTGTCCGGTACGCAGGTAGTCGATAAACTGGCCAATAATGGCGTTACACTCTTCGATATCCTTATTGATAGACTCCGCCAGATAGTCGTCCTCCTGGCTCATCATCTCTGTCGCCAGACGAATACGAGTCAGCGGCGTGCGCAAATCATGGCTGACGCCAGCCATCAGCAACGTACGGTCATCCGCCAATAGCTTGACCCCGGATGCCATCTGATTAAACGCACGCGTGACTGACCGGACCTCCGACGCACCGTATTCACGCAACGGCGCGGGAATAATACCTTTACCTACCTGAATGGCAGCATGTTCCAGATCGACCAGTGGCCGGTTCTGCACCCGGATAAACAACCACGCACCGCCGATGACCAGCAACATGATAGCCAGCGTATAACGAAACAGCGGCGAGAAGTCGCCCTGATGAATTTCCGTGAGCGGCACCCGCACCCAGATATCCGGCGACAACCAGGTTTTCAACCACACCACCGGAGTATTCTTGCTCACTTCTACCCGTACTTCGGTTGGCCCCCCCAGTTGCTGCGCCATCTGCTGACTCAGAAACTTATAATGCTGCGCCCAGCGCAGCCCGCTCTCCTCCGCAGCCGCGTTGGTATATAGCGAAATGCCCAGCTCACGATAAATCTCACGCCGGAACGCGGGGGGCACGTCCAGCGTGGAACCATCTTCCAGTTGCAGCTTGTCTGTCATCAACATTCTGACCTCATAGGCCAGAACCTTATTGAACTGTTGCAGGCTGGGCAGAATCGCAAAATTAAGCACCACCAGATAGGTGGTGACAAGGCTGACAAACAGCAGAGTAACTATCAGCAACAGCGTACGGGCGAAGGCGCTGCGCGGGGAGAAGCGCCATCGAATCATGCTTTACTGCCGTCTGGCACAAAGACGTAACCCAGCCCCCATACTGTCTGGATATAACGCGGATGTGCCGGATCTTCCTCGACCATGCGGCGCAGACGAGAAATCTGCACATCGATGGAACGCTCCATGGCGCTGTACTCGCGGCCACGGGCCAGATTCATCAATTTATCGCGGGACAATGGCTCACGAGGATGGCTCACCAGCGCCTTGAGTACCGCAAACTCGCCGCTGGTCAACGGCATGGGTTCGTCGTCGCGGAACATTTCGCGTGTCCCCAGGTTCAGTTTGAACTTGCCGAAAGCGATGATGGCCTCTTCCTGCGACGGCGCACCGGGCAATTCATTGGCCTGACGGCGCAGAACAGCGCGAATACGGGCCAGCAGCTCACGTGGGTTAAACGGTTTAGGAATATAATCATCCGCACCGATTTCCAGACCGACAATCCTGTCCACTTCTTCACCTTTCGCCGTCACCATGATGATCGGCATCGGGTTGCTCTGACTACGCAGACGACGACAGATAGACAAACCATCTTCACCCGGCAACATCAGATCCAGTACCATCAGATGGAAAGACTCACGAGTTAACAGGCGATCCATCTGTTCGGCGTTGGCGACACTGCGCACCTGGAACCCCTGTTCAGTCAGGTAGCGCTCCAACAACGCTCGCAGGCACATATCGTCATCCACAACCAGAATTTTATAATTCTCTTGCATTTCTCTTCTCCAAAGACGTGATAGCCGCCAGCGCTTGGCTTCATTACGAAACTCAATCTAATATTGTTCAGAAACCAGTAACGAACTGACAGTCGTTTCTGGTATATATTCTAGGCAAAATTGTTACAAAGGATATAAAAATACGTTGTAATCAAGCCGTTCCCGCGACAAAGCGCCGCAAACCACACCGCAAATGACGATTTATGATTTATCCTCTATGTTATCCCACCGCCAACGATTATAACGATTTTATGATCTTCACATTTCAGAAAAGCGTATGAAAACCGATCTGATCACCCGCGAAGGCTATGAAGCCCTGAACCAGGAACTGAACTATCTGTGGAAGGAACGCCGCCCGGAAATCACGGAAAAAGTAGCCTGGGCCGCCAGCCTGGGTGATCGCAGCGAAAACGCCGATTACCTTTACAACAAGCGTCTGTTGCGTGAAATCGACCGTCGGGTGCGCTATCTGCGTAAACGCCTGCAAGTCGTGCGCGTAGTGGATTACTCCCCTCAACAGGACGGCAAGGTGTTTTTCGGCGCCTGGGTGGAGGTGGAAAACGAAGACGGTGATGTTAAGCGCTTTCGTATCGTCGGGCCAGACGAAATCTATGGCCGCAAAGATTACATCTCCATTGACGCACCTATGGCGCGCGCCCTGCTGAAAAAAGCAGTGGACGAGGAAGTGGTGGTCAGTACTCCCGCCGGTCCCAAAGTCTGGTACGTCAATAAAATCGACTATCACCACCCGATTAACTGACTCACCCCGCCATACAGAACGGTAGAGCCAGTCTGCCGTTCATATTTTCTTTCATCTTCCTGACACAATACTAAGATTTTTCTGAAATAACCCCGTAGCATTCCGGTACTGATAACACCTCCAGAACCAAGAATAAAATGGATAAGTACCAACAGCACGCTCGCGCCCTTTTGAAGGCACTATGGTGTCAGATTTTACTCCTGAGTCTATTGTTGTCCGGCGCCCGTCTGACCATGTTTTCGGTATTTGCCGACAAACAGCAATTACAAGATCAGGCTTTTGCTGTGAAACTGATGTGGCTAACCGGGTTGCGTTACGATTTACGCGCCGTCTCCATCATACTGGCGCCGCTGCTGGTCATTGGTTTATTGATGAGCCTGCATCGCAGCGGCTGGCGCTGGCTGCAGCGCATCGCTCCCTGGTATGTGGGCGGTTGCGCCTTTCTGGTGAGCATCATCGCTATCATCAACTACTTCTATTACCAGACCTATCACACCTATATCGATATCTTCGCTTTCGGGCTGATTGACGATGGCCCGTCCGCCGTGCTGGCAACCATCTGGCAGGATTATCCGGTTGTGGTTTCACTACTGCTGGTATTGTTGTTTGCCGGGCTGGCAGGCTGGCTTAGCAGACACACACTGCTGTCGGTTCGTCAGCCCCGTTTGCTCTCTCGTCAGACCTTTATCGTTTATCTGTTCATCAGCCTGCTGCTGTTCTTCGCCATGATCCGCGGCAGCCTCAGCACCTTCCCGCTACGGCGCAACGACTCTCAAATCTCTAGCGTCACTATTCTGAACAAACTGACGCCCAATGGCCTGATGGCTTCAGCGTGGGCGCTGGGTGACAGAGACGAAGACATCAGCTTCAAACCGGTGACGCGTACCGCGGGGGACCAGCTGCGTGCCCAAACCGGCCTGACAACACTGGAAGGCCGTACCCCGGTTAACCCCTGGCTGGCAGCGCACCATCCCAACGTAGTGATGGCACTAATGGAAAGCATGGGAAGTAATATGCTGGTGTACGACCATCTGCCGGATAACGATATGCTGGGCGCGCTGAGGCCGCATTTTGCTTCGGACTTTGTGTTCCGCCGTTTCGTCTCAGAAGGCAACGGTACCGCGCCGTCGTTTGCAGCGCTGTTTTTCCAAAGCCCCATCCAGAATCTCAGCCACTCGTCCGCACAATACAAAAAGCTGGACGACACACCCTACGCCACCTACAAAAAAGCGGGCTACAAAGTGATTTTCATCACCTCCGGCAGCCGCATGTGGCGCAACCTCGGCAACTACCTGCCCCGGCTCGGCGTGGATGAAATCTACGATCAAAGTTCACTGATGGAGCGTTACCCGGAGTCACGCGCCATGCTGACCGACTGGGGCGTGCCGGATGAATTCGCGTTTCGGCTGGCGCAACGTTTGCTGGCAGAAGCACAACAGCCGCTATTTATCAGTATTCTTACCATCACCAATCATCCGCCTTATCAGGTCCCTGCCAGCTATCACCCGCACCCCGTACATGCCGGGCCAGAGATGATGGCTCATGCTGAAGTGACGCCACAGGAACAAGAGTCCATCGCCGCCACCTACCAATACGCCACCAATGCGCTGGGTGCATTTATTACGGCGGTGAAATCATCACCCATCGGCGAATCAACGCTGATCGCAGCGACCGGCGACCACCAGATGCGCCGTCTGAAGGCCCAGTATCCGCACGAGCAGTTCCTTGATCGTGCGGTTCCCTTCTATCTGTACGTGCCCAAAACCATTCTGGCGCAAACCACCTGGCGTTTTGACCCATCCCGCCCCGGCTCGCACAAGGATATCTTTCCAACGCTCTATGCCTACAGCCTCTCCGATACGCCCTATTACGCACTCGGTGGGCGCAATATGCTGGCAGAACAGGACGATACAACGCGCGCATTTGGCTACAATCAGGCACTGTGGATAGATGAGCAGGGCGCGATGCCTATCGGCAGTAGCGCACGCTATCCGTGGGACCCGGCCAACCCGATGCTCACACAAACCACCGCACACCCCGTTAATACAGAGCAACAACAACGAACCACTGCCTATCCCGCCTTGTTGTACTGGCAAATCAATGCCCGCGAACAAGGCTTCACCGGGGATTAGCCATCACACGATGCCTGTTGATACAGGCATCGTTACTCCCCCACCGGGCGGCCTTTCCTCGTTTGTCTGACTGGCATTTTGCGCCGTCAATCCGTATAACTGTCTCCCAGTCATTTATCCTTTCAATGTTCATTATCTCGCTAATAACACTATCTTGTTGATAACACTATGACCAACGCATTAAGCCAGATTATTGCCAGCGAATTGCAGGCACGAGCCGAACAAGTCAGTGCGGCTATTCAACTGCTGGACGAGGGCAACACGGTCCCGTTTATCGCCCGCTACCGTAAGGAAGTCACCGGTGGGCTGGATGACACCCAACTGCGTCAGTTGGAAAGCCGTCTGTCCTACCTGCGCGAACTGGAAGAACGCCGCCAGACCATCCTCAAATCAATTGAGGAACAGGGCAAACTGACCGACGCACTGGCAGCCTCCATTAACGCGACGCTCAGCAAAACCGAGCTGGAAGACCTCTACCTGCCTTACAAACCCAAACGCCGCACCCGTGGGCAAATCGCCATCGAAGCCGGACTGGAGCCGCTGGCGGACAGCCTGTGGAACGACCCCGCTCAACCCCCGGAACTCGTTGCCGAAGCTTACGTCAATGCCGATAACGGCGTGGCCGACGTTAAAGCCGCGCTGGATGGTGCTCGCTATATTCTGATGGAGCGCTTTGCCGAAGACGCCGTGCTGCTGGGCAAGGTACGCGATTATCTGTGGAAAAACGCTCATCTGGTATCACGCGTGGTAGAAGGCAAAGAGGAAGAAGGCGCAAAATTCCGCGACTACTTCGACCACCACGAACCGCTGTCGCAGGTGCCGTCGCACCGGGCATTGGCGATGTTCCGTGGCCGTAACGAAGGCGTGCTGCAACTGGCGCTTAACGCCGACCCACAGTTTGACGAACCGCCCAAAGAGAGCCACTGCGAGCACATCATCGTCGAACATCTGGGATTACGGCTCGGCAATGCCCCGGCGGACAACTGGCGGCGTGCAGTCGTGAACTGGACCTGGCGCATCAAGGTGCTGCTGCATCTGGAAACTGAGCTGATGAGCAGCGTGCGTGAAAAAGCCGAAGACGAGGCCATCAACGTGTTTGCCCGCAACCTGCATGACCTGTTGATGGCAGCGCCTGCCGGTATGCGCGCCACCATGGGGCTGGACCCCGGTCTGCGCACCGGCGTGAAAGTAGCGGTGGTGGACGCCACCGGCAAACTGGTAGCGACCGATACCATCTATCCGCACACCGGTCAGGCCGCCAAAGCCGCCGCCATCGTCGCCGCGTTATGCATCAAGCATCAGGTAGAGCTGGTCGCCATCGGCAACGGCACCGCATCGCGTGAAACCGAGCGTTTCTTCCTTGATACCCAGAAGCAGTTCCCGGAAGTAAAAGCGCAGAAGGTGATCGTCAGTGAAGCAGGCGCGTCGGTATACTCCGCCTCCGAACTGGCAGCGCTGGAATTCCCGGATCTGGACGTATCGCTGCGCGGCGCGGTGTCTATCGCCCGTCGCCTGCAAGACCCGCTGTCGGAACTGGTTAAGATCGACCCGAAATCCATCGGCGTCGGCCAGTACCAGCATGACGTCAGCCAGACCCAACTGGCGAAGAAGCTGGACGCCGTGGTGGAAGACTGTGTGAACGCCGTCGGCGTTGACCTCAACACCGCCTCGGTGCCGTTGCTCACCCGTGTGGCGGGCCTCACCCGGTTGATGGCGCAGAATATCGTCAGTTGGCGTGACGAAAATGGCCGCTTCAACAACCGCGAACAGCTGCTGAAAGTCAGCCGTCTCGGTCCGAAAGCCTTTGAGCAGTGCGCCGGCTTCCTGCGCATCAACCACGGCGATAATCCGCTTGATGCCTCTACCGTCCACCCGGAAGCCTATCCTGTAGTGGAACGCATTCTGGCCGCCACCGAGCAAAAACTGCAGGATCTGATGGGCAACGCCAGCGCGCTGCGTACGCTAAAGCCAGCCAACTTTACCGACGATCGCTTCGGAGTGCCGACCGTCACCGACATCATCAAAGAGCTGGAAAAACCGGGGCGCGACCCGCGACCGGAATTCAAAACCGCCAGCTTCGCCGATGGGGTGGAAACCCTGAACGACCTGATGCCGGGCATGATTCTGGAAGGTGCCGTCACCAACGTCACCAATTTCGGCGCGTTTGTGGATATCGGCGTACATCAGGACGGGCTGGTGCACATCTCTTCCTTGTCGGATCGCTTCGTGGAAGACCCGCATCAGGTGGTGAAAGCCGGCGACATCGTTAAGGTGAAAGTGCTGGAGGTGGACCTGCAACGTAAGCGCATCGCGCTGACCCTGCGACTGGACGAACAGCCGGGTGAGGGCAATAGCCGTCGCAGCGGCGGACGCGAGCGTGACAACGCGAATGCCTCCCGACCATCGTCGCAGGCGGGCAACAAGGCACGCCCACGCCAGACCAGTAACCCGGCTGGCAACAGCGCCATGAGTGACGCACTGGCAGCGGCGTTTAAGAAACAGTGATAGCTCTTGTCGGGGTTCAGGCTATCCAGTCTGAACCCTGTATTTAAAAATTAGATGCAGTGACTGGCGAGTCATGCCTGAATGATGTGCTTATGCTAAATAACTTATATGGACACCGACCCGACGCAAGCACGGGCTGATTTTTTCTGACAACGTAGTCACACACATATATCCGGCTTCGTGAGTCCTGATGAACATCCGTACTCTCTGACACGGCAAGGATCATCCGTCATGGCATACAAGCTGGAATGTCCCCCAATTGATCTGCCTCTTACAAGCAGAACATGTTGATTGCCTATCCGATCGACATATCTCAAGTAACTATTGTTCTCTATGTCTTCCGCAGTAAGACAGCATTACAGCGCGTATGCAAAGTTATGTGTAACATGCCAAGGCAACTTTATTCTCATCAAAAAAAAACCTCCCAGTGAGAAAGTCCATTTAATATAATGTGGCACTTTTTTCCTCTGTAAAAATCAAATTTTTATAAATTATAAACTATGTTTGGAGTCTTAACTCCACAAGCATTGCTAATCTCAATCTTATAGGGAAACTGATGTTTTCTCAGGGAAAATGTTTAAAATAATTACAATCGCCATTGTCGTAAAGCGACATTATTATTGTTTTTTGTTTATTTTTTTGTTCAATGACGGTGCAAATTAAATATAACACACAGAAAATTAAAAAATAAAACAATCAATTTTACAACTTGAAATATTTTCATAAAAGAAACAAGAAAAAGTACTCAACATTTACTATTGAAAAAAAGAAGAAAAACTCATTAAATGAAAACAGGACCAAACGATAGTGTTCGTTAATTAAATAAATATTAAGGAGGATATAATGATTAGCGTATCCAGCAACTAATTGCACTCCAAATCGACGGGGAAGGTCCTCCCCGTCTTTCTCTTTCATTAAATGGAACTTTAACATATGCTTTACACTGGTAAATATATTCAAGTCGGGCGTTATAAAAAAGGAGGAGTCTTCGGTGTAGGCTCTAAACAGATAATTTTTAACGATAGAGTAGACTTTGAAAACATCGTCAAAATAGCAAGTTTCTGGAAAACTCCGACAGATTCAAATAGCTTCCTTGAAAAAGCAAAGAAAAATTTCCCTGAAATACCGATTTCTGAGATCGAGAAATGTATTCAATTTCTTTTCGATAACAATAGTTTAATGGAAAATAATGCCTTCAACAGCAATGAAAGGTATAGCCGAAATAGCCTATACTATAATTATATGGGTGCTAACTCCAAAGACGTTCAGAAAAAAATCCAGAATTCTTCTGTCACCCTTATTGGATGTGGAGGGATAGGTAATCATCTATCCTATCTATTAGCAACATCTGGTATTGGGAAAATAACATTAGTAGACAATGATAAAGTCGAGTTAAGTAACCTCACTCGCCAGGTCCTGTTTACAGAGGGAGACGTTGGAAATTCGAAGACAGAGGTATTGAAGCGTGAGATTTTAAAACGACGAAATGATGTTGCTATAGATATAATTGAAAGTACTATAACTTCTGAAGATGATTTATATAAAATACCAAAATCAGACATCTTTATTATTTCCGCTGACAATCCTTTTAGCTTAATGGATTGGGTAAATTCATATTGTGTCGCGCATAATCAGCCTTATATCAATGTAGGTTATATTAATGACATCTCCGTAGTCGGACCATTTTTTATCCCCAGGGTAACCTCCTGTTTTAAATGTGCAGAAATCACACCAGATTATACGCAAAAAGATAGTTTAAGTGATTATTTAAAAATAATTAATAGTGATTTCAAAGCTGCAACGTTTCCCGGAGTGAATGGCGTAGCAGCTTCGTATGCATTTGGCGATATCATTAAGTTTTTAGGTGGCTTTGGTGAAATTTTAAGTAAAAACAAAAGAATAGGAATACATTCCTCAACTATTAAAATTGAAGAGCAATTGATTCCCAAAAACGAGAGGTGCTTAGTATGTTCTCGCCTATGAAAAAAATCATTTTATTCAATGTATTATTTAATTCATTCAGAATGCTCATAGGTGCAACGTCTGCTATCTATCTATTAAATCATGGAATTAGCTTAATCGATATTGCATTCATGAAAACTATGCAATCCGTGATATTTTTTATGCTTGATATTCCTTCATCATATTTAGCCGATAAAATCAGCCGCAAGTACATGTTGATTTTATCGGTTATCTTTGGTGGGTTGTGGTTGATTATAACAGGAATAGCCGAAAGTAAAGCCATATTTTATTTAGCCGAAGTATTCAACTCTTTCTCGTTAAGTATATTTGGTGGAGTCTATTTTTCATATCTCATAGACAATACTCAGGATAATGAAAAAGAAGAAATTCATAAGATTCTTGGAAAAAACAACAAGTACCAGTATTTATTTATGGCTTTCAGCGCGCTTTTGGGTTCCTATCTTTCTTCATACAATGATAGACTAGTGTGGATTCTAGCTGGCTCAGGGTGCCTGCTTATTGTCATGGCTCTGGCATGGTCCTTACCTAAACCGGTAGTGAGGAAAAGACTTGAAAAATCCTCTATTTGGGAGGACTTAAAAAAAATCCATAATGTTATCAATAACAAATCTTCTTCACTTCATCTTATATTTATTGCTTTAGCGGCCAATATGGTCTACTTCCAGATAATCCTACAATATTGGCAGCCTTTCGTCAGTGACAGTTTGACATTCTATTCTCCCAACGATACCTTTTATGGTTTTTTATTTCTATTCATATTACTTGCTCAATCAATTTCAGGTTGGATCAGCTCCAACGTAAAAAGCAATGCAAAACTTTATTTTTATAGCATGATACTGTTATGGCTCTCCAATATAATCTGCTTATTAGGATTATTGCAATACAATCTTCTTATTCCTGTTTCATTGGTTATTATGTTCGGTGCAAACCAGACACTAACTATGTCTCTCAGAGCTCATTACCATTCTCTGATTTCATCTGAACTGAGATCAACATTTGATTCACTGCTATCTTCACTATCTAAATTAGTTATTTTGGTTTTAATGCCAGGAGTCGTGCTGCTGACTCAACGATACGGATGGCTGTGTTTAACTTCGGTTTTAGTCGGTTTAACTGTCCTTGCCTCTATCTCATCGTTGCTTATGAAATTAGGAAAGGGGAATTCATCTATCGTCATCACAGAGGAGAGCATGTAAATGAATTATTTAGAAAAACAATTTGAAATTTTCAAAGAAAACATTAAAAATGGATATTCAATAGATGATTTTGCAGCTGTGAAAGTTTATGCACAAAAGCTATTTTGTGAAAAAATAGCCACAATGAATAATAATAGCTACCTTGAGGTCGGTTGTGGCGGCTCACTCTCTATTCATTACTTAAGCAAATATGATAATGTCATATCTTATGGGTTAGATTATGATGACATGGCTATTGAATACTCGCAATTTCTTAAGAAACAGTTAAATTCAAATGCTGTAATTTTAAAAGGAAATGCGTTCTCACTTCCCTTTGACGATAACAGCATAGATTGCGTGTTTTCTATTGGAATGATTGAGCATTACAGTAAAGAAGAACAGTTCAATATTTTGACAGAAATGGCACGAGTCGCGAAGAAAAACCTGATTATAGGAATTCCAAATTATAAGGAAAGCAGTGCTTCTTATCATATTATTCAACACGGTGATGAGGAACATCTTGATTGCGATCTGGAAGAGCTGGCTAATGCTTTACCTAGTAAAAAAGTCTTCTTTGATGGACGTGGACTATTTATAGCCAAAAAGGATGTGGACAAAAATGAAAAATATAAAGAATTTATTATTAATGCTTACCCAAACCTTTATAAAGATGTATTTCTTTCACATGACATTGACGATTTGATTACACATGAAAGAGCCGCGTCACCTGAAACTAGACGAAAGCATGGATTTATTGAGTATTTTGTTGCCACTATATAAAAGCCAATAAGATATACTATTCATTTTTAAAAGGTAATTTTCATAACCTTATGCAAATAGCATATCCGTAACTATTTTTTGTACAACCTGCCCCTTACCCTACAACAAAGAGGCACCGTTCACCTTTTACATACCCGCCTGCGTATACTCTCTATAGGTTTTCCCCCACAAACCCCACCACCTGCTCCACAAACATCTCCGGATGAGAGATAAACGGCGCGTGGGCGGCTTTCGGTATCACCACCGAAGTGGAGTGCGGATACTGCTCATCCATCAGTGCGGCGACTTTGCGCGGCACTAACCCGTCCAGTGCGCCGTACAGCCGCAGGAACGGCATGGTGAGCGTGCGAAGCGGCTCGCGCAGGTCGGTATCGCGCAAAATCCCCAGCCCGGCGGTCAGCACCTCGGTGGAAGGCGATGGCTGGCCCGACAACGCCAGCTTCAACGCACGCGCATCTTTTCTGGCGCTTTCCGTCCCCAGTGTCTGCAATGCCAGAAATCGCTCGATAGTGCCGAAGAAATCATCACTCAGCAAACGCTGAAAACCGGACAACACTTGTGGACGAATGCCCGGCCAGCCATCACGTTCCTCAAAACACGGTGACGACGCCAGTGTGATCAGCGCGCTGACCCGCTCCGGCGCACTCAGCGCCGCCTGGCTGGCCACCAGCCCCCCCAGCGACCAGCCTAACCACACCGCCCGCTCTGGCGCCTGCGCCAGCACCTGCTGCACCATGTCGATCAGCGGCATCGACCCAAATGCCTGACTCTGACCATAACCTGGCAAATCCACCCGGTGCAGCCGAAAATGCGGGGCAAGCTGCACGACGATGCTGTTCCACACCTGCGAATTCATTCCCCAGCCGTGCAGCATCACAAGTTCACATCTGCCTTCCCCTTCAGTTTGCCAGTGCAGTGATCCCATGAGTTATAGTGTCCTCCGTCAGAAGTGGAATGATTCAGGCCATGCCGCTGGTAATGCCTGATTGCTCAGGGAAAGAGACGATGTTGACGATCATGGCACAGTGCTGGCTCTGCCAGCAGCCGCTCTATCATAGTCATCACGGGATATGCAGTCACTGCCGCCGTCATCTGCCGCTGCCGGTCACCTGCTGCCCACGCTGCGGACTGCCTTCGGCATCCAACGTTCTGCCGTGCGGACGCTGCCTGCAACAGCCGCCGCCATGGCAGTCGTTGCTGTTCGTCAGCGACTACCGGCCACCGCTGACCACCCTCATCAAACGGCTCAAATTTCAGGGACGCACCGAACTGACCCCGGCGCTGGCGCGACTGGTACTACTGCAATGGCTGCTACGCCGTCGGGATACTGCGCTGACACTGCCCGACGCGTATCCCCGTCCTGACGCCATCATCACCGTTCCGCTGCATCGACAGCGCCATTGGCGCAGAGGGTTCAATCAAACCGACCTGCTCGCGCGCCAGTTGGCGCACTGGCTGGGTTGCGCCTATCATCCTGATGTGTTGATCCGCGTACGTTATACCGCGCCCCAACAGACGCTGGGGGCGCGCTCCCGTCGCCGTAACCTGCGCGGCGCATTCCGGTGCCGACACGATGTCGCCAGCCAACAGGTTGTCGGTAAACGGTTAGTATTGCTGGATGATGTCGTGACCACCGGCAGCACGGCGGCGGAGATCAGCCGGATGCTGCTCAACGCTGGTGCGCGGCAGGTTCAGGTGTGGTGTGTATGTCGCACCTTGTCGTAACCGTCTTGATGGGCGTATTATAACCAACTGGCGTAGTCAACTATTGAGTTAACATTATGATTCGTATTACCGACGCTGCTCAGGAGCACTTTGCCAAGCTGCTGGCAAAACAGGAAGAAGGCACCCAGATTCGTGTCTTCGTCATCAATCCTGGTACACCGAACGCCGAGTGCGGCGTGTCCTACTGCCCGCCCGATGCCGTCGAGCCGAACGATACCGAGCTGAAGTTTGAAAAGCTGTCCGCCTATGTGGATGAACTCAGCGCGCCGTATCTGGAAGACGCCGAAATCGACTTCGTGACCGATCAGTTGGGTTCCCAACTGACCTTAAAGGCGCCGAACGCCAAAATGCGCAAAGTCGGCGATGATGCTCCGCTGATGGAACGGGTTGAGTACGTACTGCAATCCCAGATCAACCCGCAACTGGCTGGTCATGGCGGTCGCGTATCGCTGATGGAAATCACCGAGGAAGGTTACGCCATTCTGCAATTCGGCGGCGGCTGCAACGGCTGCTCCATGGTGGATTACACCCTGAAGGAAGGCATTGAAAAAGAGTTGTTGCAGAAATTCCCTGAGCTGAAAGGGGTACGTGACCTGACCGAACACCAGCGCGGCGAGCACTCTTACTATTAACCGGATATTAACCGGATACCGTTGATATAACAGGATCTCGTTGATAACAGGATACGATTCTGACGATGTTACCGTCTAACGATGTTGTCGGCCTGTTTTTACTTCATCACGAGCGGTCAGTTACCTGACCGCTCGTTGTTTCTTCCAACGACGTACACCACCTGACACTCAGGTTTTTTTCGTCTCTTGTGATTTGTCGTCAGCAGCGATGTTGCCCGCTTTTGAGGTTCTCGATGGCACCGGTCCACCGCGGCGCAAATCGATATCCCGAATCAGCCGCTCCAGATAACGATCAGTGAAAATGGAATCCAGCGGACGACTCAGTTTACGCCGCCAGTTGGGATATTCCTGATGAGTACCCGGCACATTCACCGGTGTAGACATGTCCAGCCAGTCTTCAAGCTGCAACCCCAACAGTGCGCTGGCGCTGTCCGCCAGATAGCGTTGCACACCACGATTAAGCTGAGCGCTCATGCTGGTCAATGCCGCATTGCGCCCGACCCGCTGCGGAAGCAATCCTTGTTCATGCAGAGCATCAAGCAGCCCCTGCTTGGCGCGCTCACGTGCGATGTGTTGCTGCTGTAGCAACGCATCCGTGGAATACAACCCAAGATCCTTGCCCAGCGTCAGATCAACGCCCTGCCAGTAACCACGCAGCGTTGCCAGGTCATGAGTGGTGATGGTAGCCATTGAACGGGGTGGATACTCATCAGGAGCGCGAAAATGATCGTGCTGATCTTTTTCAAAAAACAGTACCTTATAAGAATAAACACTGTTGTCGCGCAGTTTGTTGATGATCTCCTCCGGCACAGTTCCCAGATCTTCGCCGATCACCAGACAACGATGGCGATGGCTTTCCAGCGCCAGTATTCCCAACAGGTCATCCACCGGATACAACACGTAGGCACCGTGGTTAGCCGTGCGGCCATTCAGAATCCACCACAGACGCAGCAAGCCCATCACATGGTCGATACGCAACGCGCCGCTGTGCGCCATATTACTGCGCAACAGCTCGATAAAAGGCTGATAGCCGCGCTGGCGCAACAGTGTCGGGTGCATCGGCGTCAGGTTCCAGTTTTGCCCGCTCGGCCCCAGCGGATCAGGCGGCGCACCAATCGTCACCGACATGCAATGCAATTGCTGATCACCCCAGGTATCCACGCCGCCCTTTGCGACGCCGACCGCCAAATCTCGATACAAACCAATCGGCATACCCAGTTGTTTACTGAGGGAAAAACAGTCCGCCAGTTGTTCATGCGCCAGCCACTGTAGCCAGCAATAAAACTGCACATCGTCGGCATGTTCCTGCCGGAATCGCAACGTGGCCTCACTGCGCGCATCGTGGTATTCCTGCGGCCACTGCAACCAGTCGGCAGCCGCTTCATCCTGCTGTTTCATCCACGCCTGCAATGCGTCATAGGTTGCCTGCTGCAACAGGCTTTCATCATGGGTTTTCAGGAAATGCTGAAAGGCCGTTTTACGTGGGTCCAGTACATTGCGGCGAGTAAAGTGGTTAAACGCCAGACGTAGAGCCGTCAGTTTCAGGCTGGTGACGGCGCTATAATCCACCCATCGGCTGGCGCGGGCAGCGGTTAATCGCCGTTGAACGTCATCTTGTTGCCACCACTCGCAAGCGGCATCGCTCTGATGAAAATCATCCACTTGATTCACATCGATATAGACGATATTCAGCCAGTTGCGCGATGACGGACTATACGGGCTGGCGGCCTCCGGCTCCGCCGGATACAGCGCATGTAGTGGGTTCAGGCCGACAAACGCACCGCCCCGACGCGCCACTTGTTCCACCAGCGTTTTTAAGTCGCCGAAATCGCCGATCCCCCAGTTGTCTGACGAACGCAGGGTATAAAGCTGCACCATGACGCCCCACCAACGCCTTCCTTGTGTCAACGGTTCTGGCTCATAACACCGCGCCGGCGCCACAATTACCCGGCAAGACCACTGCTGCTCCCCCTGCGTCAGTACCAGTTGGTGGTAGCCAGGCGGCAGGTTATCCGGCAACGCCAGCGCCGCCTGACCATGTGAACGCCCTTCGATAATGCCGCCTTTTTCATAGGTGAGCGTCCAGATATAGTCGCCCTCATCACGCAGGGGCAACCTATTCTGCTGCCCCTGACGGAGCACGTACACCGAAGGCAATGGCGCCGTTGTCGGCTCCGTGACATCAAGCAGTTGTTGCAGTGCCTGGCGGGTTTCGTTGTCTACAACCTGTTCATTACCGTAAGCATCTTTATAGGTATCAGCGATCCCTGGACAGTGGGGGACAGATTTTTTTGCTCTCAACGCCATGGTATTGATTCCTTAATCACGCATCGTCCAGATGCGTTGCTGATAATCATGAATTGCCCGATCAGCACTGAACATACCCATACGGGCAGTATTCAGAATGCAGCGACGCGTCCATTCATCAGGTTCACGATACAACGCATCAACACGCTGTTGAGCCTGGCAGTAAGGGGCGAAATCAGCCAGTACCAGATAGGGGTCACCCAGTTTTAGCAGGCTATCGAGCAAGGGCGCGAACGCCGTTTTATCCCCATTGCTGAATGTCCCATCCGCCAGTTCATCAAGAATGTCCTTTAATAATGGATTGGCGGCAATATAGCGAGCAGGTTCATAACCATCGGCAAGCAATGTTTTTACCTGCCCGACAGTATGCCCGAAGATGAACAGATTCTCGGCACCCACTTCCTGCGCCATCTCCACATTGGCGCCATCCAGCGTGCCTACCGTCAACGCGCCATTCAATGCCAGCTTCATGTTTCCGGTACCCGACGCTTCCTTACCTGCGGTGGAAATCTGCTCCGACACATCGGCAGCCGGAATAATCCGCTCAGCCAGCGAAACACGGTAATCCGGCAAGAAAACCACGCGCAGGCGATCATTCACCCGCTTGTCGCGGTTGATATGCTCCGCCACGCAGTTAATGGCGTAAATAATATTTTTCGCCAGTACATACCCCGGCGCGGCTTTGGCGCCAAACAGAAAAAGGCGCGGCACGATATCCAATCCAGGGTTAGCAAGCAATTGCTTATACAGCGATAAAATGTGCAGCAGATTCAGGTGCTGCCGTTTGTATTCGTGCAACCGCTTGATTTGCACATCAAACAGCGCGGTCGGGTCAACAATCATGCCGTATTCACGCCGTAAAAATTGTGCCAGCTGGGTTTTGTTATCCTGCTTGATTTGGCGATAACGCGAGCGGAAGGCACTGTCCTGCGCGTAGGGCACCAGGCCGTCCAGCAGCGTCAGCCGGTTGCCCCACTCGGTCTTCAGCGTCTCGTCTATCAGCGCAGACAGCGCCGGATTGCACTGTTTCAGCCAACGGCGCGGCGTAATGCCGTTGGTCACATTGTGAAACTTCGTCGGCCACAACTGGTGATATTCCGTAAACAGGTCGCGCACCACCAGTTCAGAGTGCATCTGCGCCACCCCGTTAACCGCAAAACAGGCCACCACGCACAAATTCGCCATTCTCACCTGACGGCGATGCACCACCGCCAGCCGCGCCCAAACGTGCCTATCCCCCGGCCAGCGCGCGTCCACCTGCTGGCGCAGGTGCTCATTGATGGTTTTAATAATCGACAGATGGCGCGGCAACAACCGGCCAAACAGCCGTTCGTCCCAGCACTCCAGCGCTTCCGGCATCAGGGTATGGTTGGTATAGGCGAACAAACGCCCGGTAAACTGCCAGGCTTGTTCCCACGACCATTCATGCTCATCCAGCAACAGACGCAGGGTTTCAGGAATCGCCAGCGTCGGGTGAGTATCGTTCAGCTGCACCACTTCATAATCGGGCAACGTCTCCAACGGTCGCCCTGCACGCTCATGCCGCCGGAAGATGTCCGCGACTGAGCAGGCACACTGAAAATACTGCTGCATCAGGCGCAGTTTTTTGCCTGCTGCATGATTGTCATTCGGGTAGAGTACCTTGGTCAGGCTGGCGGCAGAAATTCCCTGCTGTTCGGCTTTCAGGTAATGGCCAGCGTTGAACTGCTCAAGATCAAACGGCTCGCTATGGGTGGCTTGCCACAATCGCAGCGGTTGCACCCGACCGTTGTGATAACCCATCACCGGGATATCAGTCGCTTCACCGATGACGACCTGATCCGGTATCCAACGCTCGCTGCCATCCGGCTGGGTGACCAACTCACCGCCGAAACCGACTTCTACCGCCAGTTCCGGGCGGGGACGTGCCCAGGGGTAAACGTCGCGCAACCAGTCATCCGGAGCTTCGCGCTGGAAACCAGCGTCAAAATGCTGGCGGAACAAACCGTATTGATAATGCAGACCGTAGCCAATCGCCGGCTGGCCGACCGTCGCCATGGCGTCCAGATAGCAGGAGGCCAGCCTTCCCAGCCCACCGTTGCCAAGCGCCGGGTCAGTTTCCTGCTCCAGCACATCGCTCAACGCCAGACCGTGCTGCGCCAGCACCTCCGCCACCGCGTCGTACCACCCCAGATTGAGCAGGTTGTTGCCAGTCAGGCGACCAGGCAGAAATTCCATCGACAGATAATTAACATGCCGCGACGCCACAGGTGATGCATCAGACAAGGATGGTTTGGCAGACGTCAACCCATCCAGTTGCTCCGTCAGCGCGGCGCTCACCAGTTGCCAGCACTGGCGCAGCGACAACGCCTGCAAAGACGGTTTAGCACACGCCTGCAACTGACGCTGCAGAGCAGCGCTAAACTGGGAGCGATTGAATAAGGGGGACATCGTGCCTCTCTCCTCTTGTCAGTGATGGAAAAAGGCACGTCGGGATCAGCACAACTCCAACTGTACCTTATGTTGTTCAATTATTTTCAGCACACTGGGGGGCGGTAACTGATCGGTAAAAAGATAGTCGATCAAATCCATATTGCCCAAATTAACCATAGCGTTACGGCCAAATTTCGAATGGTCCGTCACCAGCATCACGCAACGGGAATTTTCGATGATAGCGCGTTTGGTGCGAACTTCATGGTAGTCAAACTCCAACAACGAACCATCCATATCAATACCGCTGATTCCAAGGATGCCGAAATCAAGCCGGAACTGGGAAATAAAATCGAGCGTTGCCTCGCCCATGATGCCGCCGTCCCGACTGCGCACCTCGCCGCCGGCCAGAATCAGGCGAAAATCTTCTTTGGCGGTCAGTAACGTTGCCACATTTAGGTTGTTAGTGACTACCCGCAAATCCTTATGGTTCATTAGCGCGTGGGCCACGGCTTCCGGTGTCGTACCAATATCAATAAAAAGCGTAGCACCATCTGGAATCTGGCTGGCGACCTGCCTCGCAATCCTGGCTTTTTCATCAGACCACATCATTTTACGATCATGATAGGCCGTATTCACTGAACTGGACGGCAACGCCGCTCCACCATGATGACGATGAATCTTGTTCTGTTCCGCCAGATCATTCAGGTCGCGGCGAATGGTCTGCGGGCTGACGGCAAAATGCTCCACCAGTTCTTCGGTACTAACGTATCCCTGCCGACGCACCAGATCGATAATGGCGTCGTGCCGCTGAGTTTGCTTCACCTTGGTCCCCTCAAACGCCGACATGCCGTCATGTCGGCCAACTAAAACACCGCCGCACTGGGTAACAATACGCACGCCAGTTGCGCTGCGATAAACAGTACGATGGCTTAATGGTGGCGCAGGCGGGTATCCCACCAGGCCATCAACACGCCAACGAGCAGCCCCGCGACATGAGCCGCATTCGCTATCGACATGCCCAAAATATCGAAATAGCCCGCCACCAGCCATACCAGCGCAAAGGCCATCAAGCCGCGCTGAAGATACAACGGCCCGTCTGGCTCACGTTCACCACGCAACCAGACATACCCCATCAGGGCGTAGACCACGCCGGACAAACCACCGAAATAGACGCCGCTGAACCAGGACTGCGCCCAACCGCTGAGCGCGGACGACAGCAACAGAATCACACACAATCGCCGGGTGCCCAACACACGTTCCACCGGGCCGCCAAGATACCACCACCACATCAGGTTAAACAGCAGATGCAACAATGAGAAATGCAGCAGCACGTGGCTGAACCAGCGCCATAGCTGCAAAGTCTGCGCGCTACCCGGAAAGGCCAGCAGCAGCATCATGCGTTCCACACCATAAACCTGCATCAACAGGTAGACAGCAATGGTGACCACCAGCATTCCCAGCGTCAGCGGTCCCGCACGCTGACGCAACGTCTGCAAGTAGGAAAATGACGGGTAACGCAGCCCGCTGTTGGTGGTGCCGCTATGCCAACTGGCCGCCTGATAGCGTTCGTGCCACGGCTCTTGCAGAAAGCGTTCCAGTTCCTGCCTCACCCGCTCCTGCTGGCTTTCATCCGGCAACCAGATATCCACTTCGTTGTCGTTAATGCGGGCAACCAGCCGGATCTGATGCGTGTGCATATAATCGACAAACGCCTGCGCCAGACGCGGATTGGAGAAAGCAACAATTCGGATCATGACAATAGCCCACCGCTTTGCGCCAATGAATTTATATTCTCGATTCTAAAACATTTACTGCCCGGAACGCAGTGCAATAACCGCGGGTAATCCTCCCTATTTCAATATGAATGTGATGGTTTTCACATCTCGCCACCCTGCGTACTGACAGCCTCTCTTGTCGCCTGATAGATAGGTAGTAAGAATTTTTGTTTACTTCCGTTTTATCCGACATCCTATGATCACGGTCACTTTTCAACCAGAACGGCTCCATTACTCTCATTCAAGAGGTGTTAACGGTATGTTTCTTGAAGAACGCAGAAACAAGATTCTGGACTATCTGGATCAACATGATCGCGTCAGCGTGGAGTATCTGGCCGAGGTTTTTTCCGTCACCAGAGAAACCATCCGTAGTGATCTGAATGCATTGGCCCGACAACGCCTGGTTCAGCGCTGTCACGGCGGCGCCATTATTATTCGACGCAGTCTGCAATCTCAGCTTATTACCGAAACCGGGAAAGACTTCGAAGTCCTGTTAAAAAAAATAAAGAATCAGGTAAGAAATAGAAGTATCCGAAAAAAGGGTAACACCATGAAAGGCAAGGTCTGTATTCTTGGTTCATTTAATGTGGATATTGTCGCCAGGGTCGCCCGTTTTCCTAAAGGCGGAGAATCATTGCTGGCGCAGGGCAGTGCGCTGGGACCGGGAGGAAAAGGCGCTAATCAGGCTATGGCGGCCAGCATGGCCGGTGCGAAAGTCCATTTCGTATCGAAAGTAGGAAAAGACCAATTCAGTCATTTCGCGTATGAACATTTGTCAAAATCCCCTATTCACTCATTTAAATTATACCAGTCTGATACAGAACCCACCGGCAATGCGATTATTTATGTCTCGCAACAAAATGGCGAAAATATGATTGCCATTTATTCCGGGGCGAATAAAACACTGACCGATGAAGAAATCGCTGAGATTATGCCTGACCTCGAAGATGCAGACGTATTATTGCTGCAAATGGAAAATAACTTCCCGGCGACATTGAGCGCCATGAAATTGGCCAAAGCGCTCGGCACCAAAATTATCCTGAATCCGGCGCCTTATTCCGATGACGTCGTCTCCTGTCTTGATTATGTGGATATCATCACCCCAAACGAAACGGAAGCCTCGCTCTTATCCGGTATTGAGATCAGTAACCTTGAGAGTGCCAGACAAGCCGCGCAAAAAATCCATGCGCTTGGCGCCACACGGGTGATAATCACCATGGGCGCCAATGGCGCCCTGTTGTTTGACGGCCAGCAATTTCAGCATATCCCGGCCTTTCCCGCCGTCAGCGTGGATACCACCGGCGCTGGCGATGCGTTCAACGGTGCCTTCGCCGCCGCCGTCGCCGCCGGGCAGAGCGTGGCGCAAGCCGCCACGTACGCGAATGCGTTTGCCTCGCTGGCAGTCGAACGGGAAGGAGCCGCCAATATGCCAACGCATCAGCAAGTGACGAACCGGCTGGCGCAACGCTAATCCCCACCCCTATTTTAAACACCCCGAAGCGATTTTCGGGCAAGGAGCAAGAAAATGAAAAGCATCGAAGGCATCGTTCCCGTCATGCTGACCCCGTTTAACACCAGCAATGAAATAGACTACCCCGGTCTGGCGAAATTGATCGATTGGTATCTGGACAAAGGCGTGGACGCGCTGTTCGCGGTCTGCCAGTCCAGCGAAATGTTGTTTCTCAGCCTGGAGGAGCGCGTAAATCTGGCGCGTTTCGTGGTAGAACAGGTCGCAGGACGCATACCGGTTATCGCCTCCGGTCACATCAGCGACGACATCAATAACCAGATAGCCGAATTGCAGGCGATGGCGGAAACCGGCATCGACGCACTGGTGTTGGTCACCAACCATCTGGACCCGAAAAACCAGGGATCGGCGACGTTCTTTGAGACGCTGGAGACCTTGCTGGCATCCCTGCCTGCAACGTTGCCGCTCGGCCTGTACGAGTGCCCGGCGCCGTATCGCCGTCTGTTAACCGATGAAGAATTGATGCACTGCGCCAACAGTGGCCGCTTTGTGGTACTCAAAGACGTGAGCTGCGACCTGCCAACGGTAGAACGCCGGGTGAAACTCACTGCCGGCACACCGCTGAATATCATCAACGCCAACGCCGCCATCGCGTTTCCGGCAATGCGCGCCGGTTCCAAAGGCTTTAGCGGCGTGTTCACCAATTTCCACCCAGAGCTATATCAGTGGCTTTATTCCCAAAGCCATCAGCAACCAGAACTGGCGCAGGAACTGGCGACCTTCCTGTCATTGGCGGCAGTGACCGAAACGTTGGGCTACCCCAAAAACGCCAAAATTTACCACCAGCGTCTGGGAACTTTCGAGCACGATCACTGCCGGGTCACCAGAGATAATGTGCTGGAAAAATTCTGGGCCTTGTCGGTGATCCTCGATCAAATTCGTCAGGGAACGGAACACTACCAGAACAAAATTCAGCAACGATAACGTTGTTGCACTCAGGCGTATTGTTATCCGGCGAGAGGAAACTTTCTCTTTACTTCTTCTCGCCGGTTTATTGACAGGTTTTTGTTACTCACCAGGGAACCCCACTATGATTATTTGTGATCAACAAGACTGGAGCCGAGAGAAATACGCATTACATCCCATTATTCATCAAGCCATCGATTATATTTCTACAACCAACTTCGCTACGATGGCGACCGGGAAATATGACATTATCCCCGGAAAAATGTTCTGCTTATTACAGGAATTCACCACCGAACCGGCCACGGACAGGCTGGCAGAATCGCATTTCCAGTATGTTGACATTCAATATTTATTACAGGGAGAAGAAACTATCGGCGTTGCGCGAGGTAGCCGTCGTAATAGCGTGATTGAAGATAAAAGCGAACATCACGATATTGTTTTTTATCGTGAAACGCAAAACGAGAGTTTTATTTCATTAACACCCGGCATGTTTGCCGTTTTCTTTCCGGAAGATCTACATCGGCCATGTTGCCAAAGCAATGGTCCCTCTTTTATTCGAAAAGCAGTTATTAAAATTCACATCAGTTTATTTACGGATTGCTGATTATTATGAAAAATACGACTTCTGCCTTACAAGACAATAGGGTTATCCCTGCCTCGCCGATTACCCGCTTACGCTGGGGGATCATTTTCATTCTGTTGATGGCGGCGGTCATCAATTACCTTGACCGCGCCAACTTAAGTATTGCCAATACCACCATCGCCAAAGAATTCGGTTTTAGCGCCACTCAGATGGGGTTGCTACTGTCCGCCTTCCTGTGGCCTTATGCGCTCGCCAACCTGCCGGCAGGCTGGCTGGTGGACAAACTGGGGCCGAAAAAGATGTTTTCCGGCGCAGTAGGGTTATGGTCAGCCTTTACCGTGCTGGCTGGATTCATCAACGGCTATTCTATGTTTTATGGCTTACGCATGTTGCTGGGTATCGCTGAATCGCCCTTTTTTACGTCAGGCATTAAAATCACCCATCGTTGGTTTTCTGCCCGCGAACGCGGCCTGCCGACCGCCATCATCAATACCGGCTCACAGATAGCCAACGCCATTGCGCCGCCGATTTTGACCGTGCTGCTGCTGACGCTGGGCTGGCGGGGTATGTTTATTGCCATTGGTCTGGCTGGCATTCCGTTGCTGATTATCTGGCTGAAGTTTTATCGTGAACCAACAGAGGCCGAAGAGCGCAACATCCACGCTGACACCGCAGTGACAACAGCGCCCGGCCATGACGCAGCAAAAGCCCGACAAGGCTGGGGAGCACTTTTCCGCCATAAAACCACCTGGTTCATGATTCTGGGTAATTTCTCCATCATGTTCACCATCTGGGTTTATCTGACCTGGCTGCCGGGTTATCTGGAAAAATCCCTCGGCTTTACGCTGAAACAAACCGGTTGGATCGCCTCTATTCCGTTCCTCGCCGGTATTCTCGGCGTGCTGTGCGGCGGGGCCATCTCTGATCGTCTGATCCGTCGCGGCGTCAACACCATTACCGCCCGTAAAATTCCGATCGTCATGGGGGCGGCACTGGCGGCCTGCTTTGTTGCACCGATTCCGTTTGTCAGCAACACCTCGCTGTCTATTTTGCTGCTGTCATTGGGTTATTTCTGCTCGCAGTTGCCTTCCGGCGTCATCTGGACGCTGGCGACCGACATCGCCCCTAAAGAACAGGTAGCGTCACTCGGAGCGATTCAGAATTTCGGTGGTTTTCTCGGCGCGGCCAGCGCCCCTATCATCACCGGCGTGATTTTGGATGCCACCGGGGTATTTACCAATGTCTTCTTTCTGGGCGCAGGCTTGCTGATGCTGGGTGCATTGAGCTACGGCTTGTTTGTTAAAAAACCGATTGAAGTTTGATAACCTGCCGGTTTTGTAAACAGACGGCTTTATAAACAGACGGTATGGCGAGTCAGGTGCCATACCGGTTCAGGATTACCCTGCCGCCACATCCTGCGGAAAGCGTTTTTGCCAGGCATCGAAACCGCCATCCACGCTATACACCGCTTCAAAGCCAAGACTTAACAGGTAATCCGCCGCATTACGGCTGCTGATGCCGTGGTAGCACATCACCATCACCGGCTGCTCAAAATCAGCGCCGCGCACAAAATCGGACAGCGTTTCATTGGTAAGATGAGTTGAACCTGGTACATGCGCAGCGCCGAAACTCTGCGGGTCACGAATATCCACCAGCACCTGACCTTGCTGCCAGCGCTGATACGCCTGCTCAATATCGATTGCCTCAAACTGCTCCATAGTCTGCCTCGTCTTTCTTAATACTGCTTAATATAAAAAGGGGGGGGGGGTTATCAGCGGGTACGACTGAAATTGCCAGCATTGTAACCCACCCACTGCCCAGATAGACCGGGCAAACATCAGGGGTATAGGGCCACATTGCAGGAAAAGTCATCGCACGAGTCAGCACAGGAGGCATTATTTTTAATCAAATCAGACGAGAAACTGTTAGCGACATCACGCACAAATGTTTTTAATTGGTTAACGCTTGGCTAACATGTTTGTTTTCGATTAATATCGTGAGCGAAAACGAACATTGTAGATTTTTTACGACTATCACAGCTTTTGACGTGGCGGAGGAGAAAACGTGGAAACCCAAGATCTGATCGTGATCGGCGGAGGCATTAACGGTACTGGCATCGCAGCGGATGCCGCCGGTCGTGGGCTGTCCGTCCTGCTGCTGGAGGCACAGGATCTGGCTTGCGCCACCTCTTCCGCCAGTTCAAAGCTGATTCACGGCGGCCTGCGCTATCTGGAACATTACGAGTTCCGCCTGGTGGGCGAAGCCTTATCTGAACGCGAAGTGCTGCTAAAGATGGCGCCGCACATCATTTTCCCGATGCGTTTTCGCTTGCCGCACCAACCGCATCTGCGCCCGGCCTGGATGATCCGCGCCGGTCTGTTCATGTATGACCATTTGGGTAAACGCGTTAGCCTGCCGTCCAGTTACGGGTTGCGGTTTGGTCATGAATCTGTATTGAAGCCGGAACTGACGCGCGGTTTCGAATATTCCGACTGCTGGGTGGACGATGCACGTCTGGTGGTGCTGAACGCGCAGGAAGTGGTACGCCGCGGCGGCGAGGTGAAAACGCGCATGAAAGTCACCCGCGCCCACCGTGAAAACGGTCTGTGGATCGTCGATGCTGAAGATACGCACAGTGGTGAAACCCACCGCTGGCAGGCAAAAGGACTGGTCAACGCGACCGGCCCGTGGGTACGCCAGTTCTTTGACGACGGTCTGGCGCTACCATCGCCGTACGGTATTCGTCTGATCAAAGGCAGCCATATCGTTGTTCCGCGCGTGCATCAGGAACAACAAGCCTACATCCTGCAAAATAAAGACCACCGTATTGTGTTTGTGATTCCGTGGCAGGACGAATTTTCCATCATCGGCACCACGGATGTGGAGTACCACGGCGATCCGCATCAGGTGAAGATCGATGACAACGAAATTCGTTACCTGCTGGATGTGTATAACGATCACTTCAAAAAGCAGCTGACGCGCGACGATATCGTCTGGACGTATTCGGGTGTACGCCCGTTGTGCGACGACGAATCCGATTCACCGCAAGCCATCACCCGCGACTACACGCTGTCAGTGGCCGATGAAAACGGTAAGGCGCCGCTGTTGTCGGTGTTCGGCGGCAAACTGACCACCTACCGCAAATTAGCCGAACATGCACTGGAAAAGCTGGTGAAGTACTACCCGCAGGCCGGACAAGCGTGGACTCGCAACGCGATTCTGCCCGGTGGCGACATCAGCGGCAACCGTGAAGATTATGCCGCGACATTACGCCGCCGTTATAACCTGCCGGAAGCGCTGGCGCGCCGTTACAGCCGTACCTACGGTACTCAGAGCGAGAAAATTCTCGGTAATGCGCAAGCCTTAAGCGATCTGGGCGAACATTTCGGTCATAACCTGTACGAAGCCGAGTTACGCTATCTGGTAGAACATGAGTGGGTTGTGTCGCTGGAAGACGCTATCTGGCGCCGCACCAAGCTCGGCATGTGGCTGGACGACGCCCAAAAGCAGCGCGTCGCCGACTGGCTTGCCAGCTACCGCAGCCAGTTAGCGAAAGCGGGTTAATCCCAAAGAAAAACGGCTTCCATGTGGAAGCCGTTTCACTACTTTCCATCGCTCGTTATTCTATTTTCAACCTACAACCGTGTCGGCTTGATATGCCAGATGTCATCGGCATATTCCTGAATAGTGCGATCAGAGGAGAAATAGCCCATATTGGCAATGTTTTGCAAGGTACGACGCGTCCATTCATCTTCATCGCGGTATACCTCGTCCACTTTGTCGTGGCTATCCACATAACTGCGATAATCCGCCAGTAGTTGATAGTGATCGCCGAAATTGACCAGTGAATCAAACAAATCAGCATAGCGGTGTGGATCGTCCGGGCTGAACACGCCGGTCGCTATTTGCGTCAGCACCCGGTGCAACTCTTCGTCCTGATTGTAGAATTCACGCGGGTTGTAACCGTTACGACGTAATTCTTCCACCTGCTCCGCCGTATTGCCAAAAATGAAGATATTCTCTTCCCCGACCCGTTCACGCATTTCGACGTTGGCACCGTCCAGCGTACCGATAGTCAGTGCGCCGTTGAGCGCAAATTTCATATTACTGGTGCCAGACGCTTCGGTACCCGCCAGCGAGATCTGCTCCGACAGGTCAGCCGCCGGAATAATGATCTGCGCCAGACTCACGCCGTAATTCGGGATAAAGACAATTTTCAGTTTGTCTTTCACTACCGGATCGTTGTTCACCACGTTGGCGACATCATTGATCAGATGAATGATGTGTTTGGCCATGTAATACGCCGATGCCGCTTTACCGGCAAAGATGGCGACGCGCGGTACGCGCTCCAGATCCGGGTCATCCTTGATGCGGTTGTACAGCGTTATCAGGTGCAACACGTTGAGCAACTGGCGTTTGTACTCGTGAATACGCTTGATCTGCACATCAAATAGCGCATTCGGGTCCACCACAATATCCAGATGCTGAGCAATGTATATCGCCAGCCGCTTTTTGTTTTCCTGTTTGGCCTTACGTACCTTCTGCAGGAAAGCGGGAAAATCGATATGCGGCTTCAGGTCTTCCAGTTGGCTCAGGTCCGTGCGCCAGGTTTTGCCAATCGCGTCATCCAACACTTTAGACAGTGACGGGTTCGCCAGCGACAGCCAGCGCCGGGGAGTCACGCCATTGGTTTTGTTACAAAAACGGTCCGGGTAAATACGAGCGAAATCGGCAAACAGCGACTGTACCATCAGGTCAGTATGTAACTGAGACACCCCATTCACCTTATGGCTACAGATGACGGCCAGCCATGCCATACGAACTTTGCGTCCATGGGTTTCATCCACTATCGATACCCGCGTCAGCAACGCGTTGTCGTTCGGGAAACGCGCCTGCACATCCTCCAGAAAACGTTCGTTGATTTCAAAGATCAGTTGCAGATGGCGCGGCAGGATTTTGCCCATCATATCGACCGGCCATGTCTCCAGCGCTTCCCCCATCAGGGTGTGGTTAGTGTAGGAGAATACCTTGGTGACAACCTCCCAGGCCGCATCCCACGTGAACTTGTGCTCGTCGATCAACAAGCGCATCAGTTCCGGAATCGCCAGCACCGGGTGAGTATCATTGAGATGGATAGCAAATTTTTCCGCCAGATTGGCGTAGGTTTTATGCATCATCCAATGGCGGCTGAGAATATCCTGCACCGTAGCGGACACCAGAAAGTATTCCTGACGTAAGCGCAGTTCGCGGCCAGAATATGTAGAGTCATCGGGGTACAGCACACGCGACACGTTTTCGGAGTGGTTTTTATCCTCCACCGCCGCGAAATAGTCACCCTGATTGAATTTACCGAGGTTGATTTCGTTACTGGCCTGCGCCGCCCACAGCCGCAGGGTATTGGTGGCGTCGGTATCAAAACCGGGGATTATCTGATCATAAGCGCAGGCAATGATCTCCTCGGTTTCCAGCCAGCGGGTTTTACTGCCTTCCTGCTGGATGCGGCCACCAAAGCGCACTTTGTAGCGGGTGCTGTGGCGAACAAATTCCCACGGGTTACCATATTCCAGCCAGTAATCCGGTGATTCCGCCTGCTTGCCGTCGATAATATTTTGCCGAAACATGCCATATTCGTAACGGATGCCGTAACCGCGTCCCGGCAGCGCCATGGTGGCGAGCGAGTCGAGAAAACAGGCTGCCAGCCGACCAAGGCCGCCGTTGCCCAACGCCGGATCGTCCTCTTCTTCCAGCAGTTCGTTCAGATCCAGCCCCATCGCTTCCAGCGCGTCCCGCAGATCGTCGAACATTCCCATCGCCAACAGAGCGTTGGATAGCGTACGCCCCAGCAGGAACTCCATCGACAAGTAGTAAACCTGCCGGACATCCTGCGATAGCTGTGCACGATTGGACCGCAGCCAGCGCTCTACCATACGATCCCGTACCGCCAGCACGGCGGCATTCAGCCAGTCATGTTTACTGGCGACGCTGGGATCCTTGCCGACGGTAAACATCAGCTTATAAGCGATAGAATGTTTCAACGCGTCTACGCTGAGCGTAGGTGAGTTGTAGATAAATGGAGAGTTCATAATGTCATTCCCACAGATGCGTACTACCACAAACGTTGATAAAGCGCACGATAGGCCTTTGCAGCAACCTGCCAACTAAAATCCATTGCCATTGCCTGACGCTGTACATAGCGCCACAGCGAAGGGCGCGACCACAATACAAAAACCCGACGAATCGCCCGCGACAGCGACGCAGCATTGCAATCGCTGAACACAAAACCGCTCGCCAGGCCATCGGCCAAATTTTCCAGCGAGCAATCCGCCACGGTATCCGCCAGTCCGCCGGTGCGTCTGACCAGCGGTAACGTGCCGTATTTCAGACCATACAACTGAGTCAAACCACAGGGTTCGAACCGACTAGGAACCATAATCACATCCGCCCCGCCAATAATGCGGTGCGAAAATGCTTCGTGATAACCAATCTGTACGCCGACACGACCGTGATACTCCGCCGCCGCCGCCAGAAAACCTTCCTGCAAGGTAGCGTCGCCTGCCCCCAGCACCACCAGTTGTCCCCCTTGTTCCAGCAAATCCGGCACGGCTTGCAACGCGATATCCAACCCTTTCTGGCTGGTGAGACGGCTGACAATAGCGAACACCGGCGCCCGATCATCCACCTTAAGCCCCATCGCCGTCTGCAAGTGCCGCTTGTTCTCCGCCTTGCGCGCCAGCGCATCGCGGCTGTAGGTGGCAGTCAGCAGCGAATCGTGCGCCGGATTCCAGATATCGTCATCCACCCCGTTGAGGATACCGGACAAGCGGTCAGCCTCTTCCCGTGATTTCAGCAACCCCTCCATACCGTAGCCATATTCAGCCTGGGTGATTTCATGGGCATAGGTCGGGCTAACGGTGGTGATATGATCCGAATAGTACAGCCCGGCCTTGAGATACGAGATCTGGCCGTAAAATTCCAGCCCGTACATCTGGAAGTACTCCGGCGGCAACCGCAGATCCGACATGTGACGGGCATCAAATAATCCCTGATAAGCCAGATTATGGACGGTAAATACCGATTTTGCCGGTCGGCCCTTCGCCGCCAGATAGGCGCAGGCCAGCCCGGCGTGCCAGTCATGGGCATGTACAATGTCCGGTCGCCAGAACGGATCAACGCCGCTGGCCATTTCCGCCCCCATCCAGCCCAACAGACCGAAACGTAGAAAGTTGTCTGTATAGGCGAACAACGAGGTGTCGTGATAAGGACTGCCGGCCCGTTCATACAGGTGAGGAACATCGATCAGGTAGACGCCCACCCCGTTGTAATGACCGTAACGTAATGTGACATGGCCGCCAAACGTATCCAGCTCCCGTACCACCTGCGTATCCGGAATCCCCTTTTTCAGGTCGGGAAACGCAGGCAACAGCACCCGCACATCCATCCCCGCCTCAATCTGCGCGCTGGGCAACGCCCCCACTACATCTGCCAGTCCCCCGGTTTTCAACAGAGGGAACAGCTCTGAACACACATGTAATACCCGCATCTTGTCTCCCATTCCGCTGCCCTCGCCCCAGACGCGAGCAGCATCAAGCCTCCGACCAGCATTGGTCGGATACCGTCAGGCTAGGATTTGAGCCTGGCCAGCATGGCACGCGTCACCAGCACAATCCCTTCTTCAGAACGATAAAAGCGACGGCTGTCATCCTCGGCGTTCTCGCCAATCACCATGCCTTCAGGAATGTCGCAGGCGCGATCAACAATGCAACGATGCAAACGGCATGAACGCCCTATGTTGACATCCGGCAATAGCACGGATGAATCGATGCTGCAGAAGGAGTTAATTCGCACCCGCGAAAACAGCACCGAGTGCGTCACTACCGAGCCGGAAACAATGCATCCGCCGGAGACCAGCGAGTTCATCGTCAGCCCATGGCTGCCGGAGCGGTCCTGTACGAATTTGGCAGGCGGCAACGCTTCCATTGCCGAACGGATCGGCCAGTTATGGTCGTACATATCCAGTTCCGGCATCACCGAAGCCAGGTCAAGGTTAGCGCGCCAGTAAGCTTCCAGCGTTCCCACATCGCGCCAGTATGGCGGCGCATTGTCAGACGAGGTAACGCAGGAGAGCGTGAAGGGGTGTGCCCAGGCATGGCCCTGAGCGACAATTTTCGGAAGCAGATCTTTACCGAAGTCATGGCTGGAATCTGAGGTACAGATATCCTCCTCCAGTATCCGATACAGGTAGTTCGCGTTAAATACGTAGATCCCCATGCTGGCCAGCGCCATGTCCGGGTTATCCGGCATCGCTGTGGGTTTGGCCGGTTTTTCATCGAAGCTGATAATGCGGTTGTCTTTATCCACGCTCATCACGCCAAAGGCGTGCGCTTCACTGATGGGGACCGGGATGCAAGCTACCGAACACTCGGCGCCGTTTTCCACGTGATCCAGCAACATACGGGAATAGTCCATCTTATAGATGTGGTCACCCGCCAGAATCACGACATATTCCGCGCCATAGCGCCGGATAATATCCAGGTTGTGGCATACGGCATCGGCAGTACCACGATACCAGTGATCGTTTTCGTCGTGCCGTTGCTGCGCCGGCAGCAAATCGACAAATTCGTTCATCTCAACATTCAGGAACGACCAGCCACGCTGGATATGCTGCACCAGCGTGTGCGACTGATACTGGGTAATCACGCCAATTCGGCGGATACCGGAATTTAGGCAATTAGAGAGGGCAAAATCGATAATTCGATATTTACCGCCAAAGTGCACTGCGGGCTTGGCGCGATGCGCCGTTAAGTCTTTCAGCCGGGTCCCACGCCCGCCCGCCAAAATCAGCGCCACAGATTTCAGAGGCAACTGCCTGGCCAGCATGAGAGGATCGTGTTTGTCAGTACTTACCATGTAAGACTCCTTTTTTTTATTGTTTTACCAGTACACACACTGCATTCGCCTGCCCACGCCAAACACGTCCATTGAGTGGATGATCTGCTGTGCAAAACGGCGGTGCGACCTGCCATTTCCCTTCAGGGAGAGAGAAATCGCTCGCCTGCGGCGCAGCATTGACCAACAGCAACCAGCGTTCAGAAAGCTGAATTTGCAACCGATGTTCTCCCTGCTCCCATTCGTACGGTGTCAGCGCTTCTCCTTGTGCATTCAACCACCGGACGTCGTCCTCGCCGTCACGCCACCAGTGCTCCCGCTGCAGAGCAGGAATAGTGCGGCGCAAACGGATCAACCCAGACGTAAACGCGAGTAAATCGGTATCCGCCTGATCCCAGTGCAACCAGGCCAGCGCATTGTCCTGGCAGTAAGCGTTATTGTTGCCCTGCTGGCTGTTGCTAAATTCATCACCAGCCAGCAGCATCGGCGTTCCCTGCGATAACAGCAGCGTAGTCAGCAACGCCTGTTGACTGGTATGCCGCCGTGCCTGCGTTTCGTCATCCGCTTCCAACCCTTCGGTTCCATGGTTGAAACTGAAATTGCTGTTGGTGCCATCCCGGTTTTGTTCCCCGTTGGCCTGGTTATGTTTGTGGTTAAAACACACCAGATCACGCAAGGTAAAACCATCATGGGAGGTCAGCATGTTGACCGACGCCCAGGGCCGCCGACCATTGCGCTCAAACACCTCGCTGGAGGCGGCAAAACGGCGGGCAAACACCCCAACAGGCAGGTCGCCGTGCAACCAGAAACGACGCATGTCGTCACGAAAACGGTCGTTCCACTCGACAAACGGCGCAGGAAACTGGCCCAGTTGGTAGCCACCGGGACCGATGTCCCAGGGTTCGGCAATCAGCTTGCAGTCGCGCAGCGACCGGTGATTACGCAGTGCCGTAAAGAACGGGGCTGAAGCGGAAAAATCCGGCGTGCGCCCCAAAACCGTCGCCAGATCAAAACGAAAACCATCCACATGGCAGACCTCGTGCCAGAACCGCAGACACTCAATCACCCACTGCAACACAGCCGGGTTATCAAGCCGCAACACGTTGCCGCATCCCGACCAGTTGTGATAGCCGCCATCCTCCGTCAGCCAGTAGTAGCTAACGTTATCGATGCCGCGCAACGTCAGGGTCGGACCGTCTGCATCCAGTTCCGCACTGTGATTGAACACCACATCCAGAATCACTTCGATCCCGGCGTTGTGGAGTGTTCGTACGGTGTCGCGGAACTCGTTGAGCGGGTCATCCCCTGCCGCCAGGCTGCTGTCCACCGCAAACGGCAGCAGCGTGTTGTAACCCCAGTAATTGCGCAATCCCATCGCTTGCAAACGGGGTTCGTCGGCATGTTGTTGGACCGGCATCAACTCCAGGGCGGTCACGCCCAGTTGCGTCAGGTACTCCAGCATCACGGGGTGAGCCAGCGCGGCGTAGGTGCCGCGTATCGCTGCCGGAATGCGTGGATGCCGCCGGGTCAACCCGCGCACATGCGCTTCATACAACACTGTCTGACTCCAGGGCGTGCGCGGCAATTTGTCGCCCTGCCAGTCATAACGTTCATCCACCACCACGCTGCGCGGCATGACTTCAGCGCTGTCCGCCGCATCGGGCTGGTCGTAGCCGCCGTGCAGCCGCTCGTCATCCACCACCCAGCCATCCATCTGCCGGGCGCAAGGGTCAAGCAGCAGCTTGTTGGGGTTGAAACGCAACCCACGTTGCGGATCGAACACACCATCTACACGGTAGCCATAACACAAGCCTGGCTGTGCATCCGGCAGGTAGCCGTGCCAGATATCGCCGGTACGGGCCATCAGCGGCAACCGCTGCTCCCGCAGGCCATCAAAAATACACAACTCCACCCGCGATGCTCCAGATGAGAACAAGGCAAAGTTCACACCTTCACCATCGAAATAAGAGCCTAACGGTCGCGGGCGCCCCGCCAGCAGGTCAACCATTACGCCTCCTTCGCCAGATACAGGGTGGAGAGCGGCGGCAGCGTCAACACCAGCGACTGAGGCCGGGAATGGCTGCCCACCGCTTCGCTGCGCACCAATCCCTGATTGCCAAGGTTACTACCGTGGTAATGCCAGGAATCGGTATTCAGCACTTCGCGCCACTGCCCCGGCTGGTTGATACCGACGCGATACCCCTCTCTGGGCACCGGCGTAAAGTTACTGATAATCAGTATTTCGTTGCCGTCGGCATCGCGTCGAATAAAGGCAAATACCGAATTTTCATGGTCATCCACCACCACCCATTCAAACCCCTGATGCAGGTAATCGCACTGATAGAGCGGCGGGGTCTGGCGGTAACAGTGATTGAGGTCGCGCACCAGCTGTTGCACGCCGGCGTGCCAGCCATCGGGTTCATCCAGCAGGTGCCAGTCGAGGCTGGCATCGTGGTTCCACTCCCGTCCTTGCGCAAATTCGCTGCCCATGAACAGCAACTTTTTACCGGGATAAGCCCACATGAAACCGTAATACGCGCGCAGGTTGGCGAATTTCTGCCAGGCGTCGCCGGGCATTCTATCGAGCAGCGAACGCTTGCCGTGCACCACTTCATCGTGCGACAACGGCAGAACAAAGTTCTCGCTGTAGGCATACAACATGCCGAAGGTCAGCAGGTCGTGGTGATATTTGCGATGCACCGGGTCGAGTTGCATGTAGGCCAGCGAGTCATGCATCCAGCCCATGTTCCACTTGTAGTGAAAACCCAGCCCACCATGCTCCGGCGGCAATGTCACCCCGGCATAATCGGTAGACTCTTCAGCGATAGTGACCGCACCATCGTGGTTTTGCCCCAGCATCTGGTTGGTGTAACGCAGGAATCCTATCGCTTCCAGGTTCTCCTTACCGCCGTAATGGTTCGGCACCCACTCCCCGTCGCGGCGGCTGTAATCGCGGTAAATCATCGACGCCACCGCATCCACCCGCAGCCCGTCCACACCAAAACGCTCAGTCCAGTACAACGCGTTACCCGACAGATAATTACGGACTTCATGACGGTCAAAGTTATAAATCAGCGTGTTCCAGTCCTGATGATAGCCCTCTTTCGGATCGGCATATTCGTACAGTGCGGTGCCGTCAAAACGCGCCAGACCATAGCTATCCGTCGGGAAGTGGCCGGAAACCCAGTCCAGCAAAACATTGATGCCCGCGTCATGAAAAGCGCTGACCAGATAACGGAAATCATCCGGCGAACCAAAGCGACTGGTCGGCGCGTAAAGTCCCAACGGTTGATAGCCCCAACTGCCGTCAAACGGATGTTCATGCACCGGCATCAACTCAACGTGGGTAAACCCCATCTCTTTCACATAGGGCACCAGTTGGTCTGCCAGTTCGCGGTAACTGAGCCAGAAATTATTGTCGCTGTGCCGCCGCCATGAACCCAGGTGCACCTCGTAGATGGAAATCGGCGACTGCAAATCGTTAGCGCGCTTTCGTGCCTCATCGACCGGCAATACTGGCGGCAACGCACTGACCACCGATGCGGTATCCGGACGCATTTGAGACGCGAAGGCATAGGGATCAGACTTCACCAGCACATTGCCGTAGCAGTCGATGACTTCGAATTTGTACAACTGCCCCAGCCCGACGCCGGGAACAAACAGTTCCCACACGCCATTTTCACGCCGCTGCCGCATCGGATGACGGCGACCATCCCAAAAATTAAAATCACCGACCACCGACACGCGCTGGGCATTCGGCGCCCAGACGGCAAAGCAGGTGCCATCAACGCCATCCAGCGTGGATGGATGCGCGCCGAGTGTTTCAAATGGCCGCAAATGGCGCCCCTCCGCCAGCAGCCAGATATCCAATTCCTGCAACAGCGTGCCAAAGCGGTAAGGATCATCAATGACATGTGTATCCTGCTGCCAGGTCACCGCCAGCCGATAGCTGAATGGCTTTTTGCGGCGGGGAATCACCGACGCGAAAAAACCGCGTGAGTCCTGACACTGCAGGCTCGCTACTTTGCGCCCACTGTGTGCGTCTACTACCTGTACATCACTGGCATCGGGAAGAAGCGCGCGAACCTCCACCCCCGATGAGGTGACATGCATACCCAATACTGCGAAAGGATCGGCATAATGGCCGGAAAAAAGGAGATTAATGACGTTCTGATCGGAAAATCCTGACATGGCATCCGTCCTCTGAATTAACTATCTAAATAAAGTAAAGCTGTTAAAGCAACGGGCCATTTCTTCAGCATTCTGAGTTGGTATGCGAATGCCCCGCGGCAGTAACAGAAAAGGAACCAGCCTGCCCCCACCAAGAAGAGAACTGACCTAAGAAAATGAAACATCGCAGTAATACTCGCCGCTGCGAAGTGTTCTTCAGGTAAGCCTAAGATTCATCTTAGTCAAGAAAAGAGAAAAGATTTGAGATATCGGATAAATTTTTGCGCCCCAAAACCATAAGAAAAAATAATTAATCATAGTCTTAGCGAATATTGATCCTGTTCGGGGTTCCTTAGAGAACAGCACGTAAAATTGCCTGACCCAACAAGGAGGTGTCTCGTTTATGATCAGTCAGGTTGATTTGATTCTGTCATTGCTGCAACAAACATGCGTCCATTTGGTTATTGCCTATCTTTTAAGCAAAACACCCCTGTTCATCCCGCTAACGCAGGTCACCATCACTCTGCCGCATAGACTGATCTGCTACCTGACGTTCTCCATGTTCTGCATCCTTGGCACCTGGTTCGGTCTGCACATTGGTGACTCCATCGCCAATACCCGCGCGATTGGCGCGCTGCTGGGCGGCGTATTGGGTGGGCCATCGGTAGGGATTCTGGTCGGATTGACCGGTGGTTTGCATCGTTACTCGCTGGGTGGCATGACCGCGCTGGCCTGTATGTTTTCCACCATCATGGAAGGATTGGCAGGTGGCCTGCTGCACCGTTACATGACCCGACGCTATCGCATCGACCTGCTGTTTCAGCCACTGGTCATCGCCACCACAACCCTGGTGGTGGAAGTGCTGCAGATGAGTATTATCCTGCTGTTATCACGACCGTTTGGCGATGCGCTGGCGCTGGTCAAAAGCATTGCTTTACCGATGATAGTCACCAACAGCATCGGTGCTGCCATGTTTATGCGCATCCTGCTGGACCGCCGGGCAGTATTTGAAACCTACACATCGACATTCTCTACGCGGGCTTTGCAGATTGCCGCCAGAGCCGAAGGCATATTGCGGGAAGGGTTTAATTCCGGCACCAGTATGCAGGTGGCGCGCATTTTGTATGAAGAGCTGGGCGTTGGCGCTGTCGCCATCACTGATCGGGAAAAACTGCTGGCATTCATCGGCACCGGCGATGACCACCATCTGGCCGGTTCGCTGATTACCTCCCCCCACACGCATCAGGCTATCGATAGCAATCAGGTCGTATACGCTGACAGTAACAACGCACCTTTTTGCTGTGCTATCTCATCGCACTGTCAACTCGGTTCCGCACTGGTGATCCCGCTGCGCGGCGAAGAACAACGGGTAATCGGCACCATCAAACTGTATGAACCGAAGAATAAGCTATTTTCCCGTATTAACCGGCTGCTGGGTGAAGGCATCGGCCATCTGCTGTCAGCCCAAATTTTCGCCGGACGCTTCGAGCAGCAGAAACAACTGTTGGCACAATCCGAAATCAAACTGCTACATGCGCAGGTCAATCCGCATTTCCTGTTCAATGCCCTCAATACCCTGTCGGCGGTGATTCGTCGTAATCCGGATCAGGCGCGCCAACTGGTACTGTCGCTATCGACCTTTTTTCGCAAAAACCTCAAACGCAGTGGCGACGAAGTCGCACTCAACGATGAGCTGGAGCACATCAGCGCCTATCTCGATATTGAAAAGGCACGTTTCACCAATTTGCTGACGGTAGAGATAGCTATTCCGTCATCGCTCAGAGCAGCCAGATTGCCTGCCTTTTCCTTGCAGCCGCTGGTGGAAAACGCCATCAAGCACGGTATCTCCCAAATGCTGGACAATGGGCATCTGCGCATTGAAGCCCGCGCCTATGCCAACATGCTGGAACTGACGATTGAGGACAACGCCGGCACTTATAACCCGCGTAACGGCGGCGATGGACTGGGTATGAATCTGGTGGATCGGCGCATCAAGGCGCGGTACGGCCATCACTACGGCATCACCGTCACCAGCGAGCCGGAACGTTTTACCCGCGTGCGGGTGCGAGTACCGTTGCGGGTGGAATAACGTAGCGCGAAACCCGCTTACCACAACGGCACACCTGAAATAAAAAACGGCTTCCCCTTTGGGGAAGCCGCTCTCAGGCAAATCAGGGTATCACATCACGTCACTGCTCCGGCTAACGCCATCTTCGCTATCGTCGGTGAGGATGACCTGTGAAATTACAGCCCTACTACGTTCTCAGCAGAAGGACCTTTCGGACCGTTGCCGATAACAAATTCCACTTTCTGGCCTTCGTACAGCGTTTTGAAGCTGTCGCTCTGAATCGCAGAGAAATGTACGAATACGTCTTTGCTGCCATCAGCCGGGCTGATAAAGCCAAAACCTTTAGATTCGTTAAACCATTTTACTGAACCAGTCATTTTATTAGACATCATACTACCTCGTAATTTTTTTCCAGCCCGTTTAAGGGCAACAGGGGTCTGCAATGCAGGAAATACTTATGAGCAAGAAAAAAAGAGATTCAGGGGAAGTGATATCTGAGGATAACGCTTGGACTGAGGACTACTTTAGTAAAATGCTTGGCATAAATAGGTCTGACTAACAAACCGTTTGGTTATTAACGCATTCATCGGACCTGAAAGCAAGCATTATGTATTATTACGGCATGAAAATATTTTATATTATTTATAATTCATACAGTTGATGAATCCTGACCCAGCAATTTCCCGGCACGACCCGCGTCTGGTCCGCTAGCATCTCACCCTATGCGTCAGCCGGGTCCACACATTCTGCTGCTTGTGTGTACGCTGCCGGTCATATTTCATTCGCCGCCTGCGCCATCGGAATCAGATTCAACCGGCCATGGCGCACCCCCGTCTGGGCGATGACTGAGGCGGCAAACCGTTCTACACGCTCGGTCGGGCCACGCAGAATCACGGTTTCCACACACTCGTCATGGCTGAGATGAGTATGCATGGTAGAGACGGTCAGGTGATGGTGTTCATGCTGCATACCGGCCAGTCGGCTCGACAACTGGCGTTCATGGTGGTCGTACACATAGCTCAGCACCGCTACGCACTCTGCGTCTTTATCCTGCGCCGCCGTCATTTCACCCAGTTCGCGCCGCAACATGTCACGAAATGCCTCCGAACGGTTGGCATAGCCTTTGCGCAGCATCAGGGCATCCAGCGCTTCAGCCAGTGAGTCATCCAGAGAAATAGTCAGTCGTTGCATGTCAGCCTCACAGAAAAGCGAAAAGAATCTTCCGGCGTGGCGCCACGCAGGTCGCCCCATTATGCCGGGGTTGGTCATGATGATCGTGACTCAACGCAAAACGATACGCAAATCCCTAACACGACAAAGAGAGACAAGCAGCACAGCAGATGATTGCCAGACAGGGTGAAGAAAAGTAAAACGCGCCCGGCAAGGCGCGTTTAGGCAGCAGAAATTACAGCAGGATGCGCAGCATACGGCGCAACGGTTCAGCAGCGCCCCACAGCAGTTGGTCGCCGACAGTGAAGGCAGACAGGTACTGTGGACCCATATTCAGTTTGCGCAGACGGCCCACCGGGGTGGACAACGTACCGGTTACCGCCGCCGGAGTCAGTTCACGCATGGTGATTTCACGGTCATTCGGCACCACTTTCACCCAGTCATTGTGGGTTGACAGCATCTGCTCGATTTCCGCAATCGACACATCTTTTTTCAACTTGAGCGTGAAAGCCTGGCTGTGGCAACGCAGCGCACCAATGCGCACGCACAGACCATCCACCGGAATGGTGCTGGCGGTGTTCAGGATCTTGTTAGTTTCTGCCTGACCTTTCCACTCTTCGCGGCTCTGGCCGTTTTCCAGTTGTTTGTCGATCCACGGAATCAGGCTACCGGCCAGCGGCACGCCGAAGTTTTCCACGTCCAGACCGCCGCGTGACAGCGCCGTCACTTTGCGTTCAATATCCAGAATGGCGGAAGCCGGGTCGCTCAGTTCGCCGGCGACTTCTGCGTTTAACTGACCCATCTGAATCAGCAGTTCACGCATATTACGCGCGCCCGCGCCGGACGCCGCCTGATACGTGGCAACGGATGCCCACTCTACCAGGTCGTTGGCGAACAGGCCGCCTAGCGACATCAGCATCAGGCTGACGGTACAGTTACCGCCCACAAAGGTTTTGATGCCTTTGTCCAGACCGGACTTGATCACGCTATGGTTGACTGGGTCCAGAATAATAATCGCATCATCTTTCATTCGCAGAGACGATGCTGCGTCGATCCAGTACCCTTGCCAGCCACTTTCACGCAGCTTTGGGTAGATTTCATTGGTATAATCGCCGCCCTGACAGGTGATGATGATATCCAGCGCGCGTAGCGCGTCCAGATTATAGGCATCCTGCAGGACACCCTGCTGGCCGCCCAGCGCCGGCGCCGATTGGCCGTGCTGCGACGTCGAAAAAAATACCGGGCGGATTAAATCAAAATCGCGTTCTTCCACCATGCGCTGCATGAGTACCGAACCGACCATTCCGCGCCAGCCAATAAAACCAACATTTTTCATGGTAACCGTCCTGCCTGGGGTGACAAAAAGCAATCCGACTGCCGTTTCAGGCAGGGAGCATAGTTTTAAGTGATGTCTGTCAACCTTACAAAATGTATCAGAAGTCGCAAGTGAATTTATTCGATGACTCAGGCGTTTTCAGCAACACGCCTAATGAGCCTGACAACAGGCTGGGATGAGAGGAGCTTACCGCCACCATGACTGAAATGATCTCGGCAACCGTCCTGTTGCTGTTAATTATGGACCCACTCGGCAATCTGCCGGTGTTTATGTCGGTACTAAAACATCTTGATCCCAAACGACGACGCGTGGTGCTGATTCGAGAGATGATCATCGCACTGGGCGTGATGCTGGTGTTCCTGTTCGCGGGCGAGAAGATTCTGGCGATACTGAATCTGCGTACCGAAACCGTGTCTATTTCCGGCGGTATCGTGTTGTTTTTGATTGCCATCCGCATGATTTTCCCGACACAGGAAGGCTTTACCAGCGGCTTGCCCGCCGGCGACGAGCCATTTCTGGTGCCGTTAGCTATCCCGATGGTGGCCGGACCGTCGATTCTGGCCGCGCTGATGCTGCTCTCCCACCAGTACCCGAACCAGTTGCCGCATCTGACGCTGGCGCTATTCATTGCCTGGGCCATCACCGTGGTCGTGCTATTGTTGTCAAACCTGTTCCTGAGGCTGTTAGGCGACAAAGGCGTCAACGCGCTGGAACGGCTGATGGGGTTGGTGCTGGTGATGCTCTCCACCCAAATGTTTCTGGACGGCGTTCGGGCCTACCTGAAGCTGTAAACCTCACCCCGTTCTCTCCGTTTCCCTGAGAACGCAGAGAACGGGTATATCCCGCCAATCATCAATGCGTACTGACGCCGCGGCGCTGACAACCCCACCAGAAGTCATTACCGTAATGGCTGTAGGTCATACTTACCCGGCGTGACATACATCACAATGCACAATGTTACCGGTATCATGATGCCGGTAACGTGCTAGGGTCCAAAACACGTGCGCAGCATTTAAGTGACCGTTTGGGATAGAGCGATGACGATTATGTCAGGACAACGTATTATTTTGATGGGGGTTTCCGGCAGCGGTAAATCCAGCGTAGGTGCCCAACTGGCACGCGAGATTAACGCCAGATTCATTGATGGCGACGATCTGCACCCAAGAGCCAATATTCAGAAAATGGCTGGCGGCCAGCCGCTCAACGACGATGACCGCGCCCCCTGGCTGGAACGCCTGAACGATGTCGCTTACAGCCTGCTGAATAAAAACGAAACCGGCATTATTGTCTGCTCAGCCCTGAAAAAGCGTTACCGTGACCGCTTGCGCGAAGGCAACGACGGCCTGGTATTTCTTTATCTGAAAGGCAGTTTTGAGGTGATTGTGCAACGCCATCAGGCGCGTGCCGGCCATTTTATGCCGACAGCGCTGCTGCAAAGCCAGTTTGATGCGCTGGAAGAACCGGATGAGACGGAAACTGATGTCATCACAGTGGATATCAACGACACGCTGGACCAGGTAGTAGCGCGGTGCGTTGCAGCAATCTTGCATCTCAACACCCACAACACGGCGGATACCGACTCACGGTTGAGCAAATAGCGGCTAACAGCCAATTCAATCACCCTAACCCAATCGGCGACTTCCTGAATTATCGTCGCCTTTATTATCCATTGATATCCTTCCCCACCACCCGAAATGTCGATACTTACTGAATACCTAAATACAACAACATATAATTATCATGATAATAATGTTATTAAATTAATGATTTTATATATATCATTTTTCAAGTTATCAATTCAGTTTGAATAAAAAATAACTAAAAATCAGTCCGCTGATACGCGTAGTCGTAATAAGGCAATTAGATGAATTTTTATAGAAACCGCTCACTGTAATACTTTACTTTTACTTACAGAAAAGTAGTTTAATGAGAACACTGTAGTGGCGACAAGAGAACGGAATATAAAGTGTAAATGCATTGATGCATATTCAACCCACTCACTCTCACACTGACATTAAATGGGTTCTCATAAATAAAATAGTGGGAGGAAAACACTCCCAATACGTCACGTTTGGGCATATTTGCAAGCAAACGCTGGTGCGTAGCGTGAAGTCATAACATACAGGAGAACATGGTATGAACACTATTCCTACGTTCGGATCACTCTCGATAGCCGATCCACACTCAAAGCTGAATTTGAGAGCAACACAAACCCCCTCTGGGCAACAGCAGGCTGATGATAGTGGTGTAGCCGCCACAAGCGAAGTAAAAGTTGAACGTCAGGCGGTAACAATCAGCATCGAAGCCTTTAGTCAGTATCGTGACGAAATGCTAGCGACGAATCTGGTTTCTAAGCCGGTAGTTCTAACGGCAGAAGAAATGCATACCTCTTTTATGGAGCTGCTCGCTGAAAAATTTAAAAAGATGGACGAAGCGTCGAGCGCTCTACATGCGATATCGCAGAAAATTGACCAGACTTACCAATCTTTTATGGATAATCTTGTCAAAGATAATCCGGATTTAAAAGAAGCGTCGTTCGGATTTACCGTGAGTCAGTACGGCAGGCTGCTTGTAACAAAAACGCAAGGATTGAACCAGGAACAGGTTACACGGTTAGAACAAGCGCTTAATTCATCACGCGAACTGGTTGAACAGGCAAACAAACTGGCGAATGCACAGATAGCGGTCTTTGACGCTGAAGACTTTGACCTCGGTGTCTCTTTTAATCGAGACAACTATGCTCAGACAATTGATATCGGCGCGGAAATCATGACGCGAAATCTTGCCCGTGTCACTCCTCATGATGATTCAGGGAGGGAGATCCATCAGCGGAGCTGGGATAACAATTGGCGACAACAATTATTAACTAACGGTGTGCCTAAGTAATGAGTAGCAGGAGCATCAGGTTCTCTGGAGATACAATCGCCTGATGGCGCAGGCAGGCTAATGGTCTGCCTGCGCTCCTTAAGATAAGTAACACAATATCGCCCTCGTCAATATATAGTGCTGGCGTATCGACAACTAACATCAGCGTTAATGAAAGCAAATATTCAAGGGGCCGCTTTCACACACCATTGTCACCTTACCGGCAGCAAATCAAATAGCAGAATTTCACTGTCTTTGCCGGCGCGCACAGTGACGGCTCCCCGTCCCAGCGCTCATTATCTGAAACTCACCCGCCGGGATCTGCTCTTTGTTATCTGTTGTTATCCTTCCCCACCACCCGAAATGTCGATACTTACTGAATACCTAAATACAACAACATATAATTATCATGATAATAATGTTATTAAATTAATGATTTTATATATATCATTTTTCAAGTTATCAATTCAGTTTGAATAAAAAATAACTAAAAATCAGTCCGCTGATACGCGTAGTCGTAATAAGGCAATTAGATGAATTTTTATAGAAACCTGCCATAGCAACACTTTACTTTTTCTTACAAAAAAAGTAGCTTAATGGGAATACTGTAGTTGGCGACAAGAGAACGGAATAAAAGTGCAAATGCATTGATGCATATTCAAACCACTCACTATCACACTGACATTAATTACGTTCTCATAAAGTAATGTGAGAGGGTTTGCCATGTTTGATTATTTCTTCTCGCTGTCACTGAATGATCAGTCAGTTTACTTTTATGGAATTTTTAGTTAGCTACATACCCTAAAAAAAGAACAAAAAAACAGATGGAATGACTATTGTTACGCAACACACCAGGCGCGGTTGATACGACACGACCAGTTTAACCCACATCCGTAAAAAGCTATTTTTACGATAATGCCTGTGTAGAAAAGCCCCCTGATTCACAAAAAGTGAAATATGTGCACAGCACAATCTTTCGTTCGTTTAGTTATATGTCTGTCATTAATGAAAAAGGAATTATAGAAATGAAGCTCTATCGTCTTGGGTTATGTTTTATAGCAGCAGGGTTAACATTCAGCCTCAACTCAGCCATGGCTGAAACCAGTGTTTCTGTTGAGGTTAAAGATATCGAAAAACTGCCCAACAAAGGTCCTGTTGCCTTATTTAATGCACCGGAAAAAATGCGTCAAATAGCAGCCAACAAGCCTCTCTTAACCAAAAATGAAAAAGACGGCGTTATTATTATTAAACCCAATGCCTCCGTGCTAAAGGCGGCAACGCAAAAAAAACAGGCCAACGCCTTATCACGCAGCCTGGCTGCCACCAGTGACAGCACATTTACGCCATTGTGCCCGACCCTGTCAATAAACGCATCTTATACACTCAGTGGCCTGCAAACTGGTCAATTCGCCTGTTACCATTTTGAAATCACGCAAGATGCGAAAACCACAACGTACGTAATCAACCAGAGTGCAGGCACAAACGTGTTGTTGGAGTTGTTGAGCGATGATGGAAAAAATAATCTGACATTGGTATCGTCTTCTGATAATCCAGATAACAACGATGAAGTCACACTCAACCGGCTTAAGCCTGGCCACTACTATTGGTATATACAAGGTAATGTTACGGATGGTTCTGCATTTACCTTCGGTAGCATCGTTAATACAAATATTGATCCATACGAACTCAATGATGCACCATCGCGGGCAACCGTTTTACCTGATGGCTTGTATAATATCCAAGCTAACTCTGACGATGAGTTAGATAAGGATTACTACGCATTTACTGCAATTAGTGGTCAGCAGGTTGTGCTTCGCCTGACAGGTGCAGACAACGTTGCAAGCAGCTATTGGCTGTTGTCGTACTCGACTGACGGCGGCAATACCTGGGTAACGCGTAATACCGGTGAGCAACATACCATCACCCCGTCACAGCCGAATGAAATCATTCTGGTAAAAGTGTCGCCTAATCCAGCAAAATTACCGACGCCTGCTCAATATTATCAGCTGTCTTTCGGTTCAAAAATTGCCAAGCTTACCAATGCGGTTAAAGGGGAAAATAATGTTCTGTATATACCTGGTGGTGTAAATGACTCAGCCTATAGCTTCCTAATCACACAAGCCTACCGTAACGTTAACTGGAATGTGCGTCTTACTGATTCAACCGGGGCGGGAATTCCAAATGTAGAGGCAGTTCTCTATCTCAATCAGCGAACTACGAATATCAAAACCGACATCAAATTTGATGAAAGTATGGCTCACTCTATCATCACTGACGCCAGTGGTAACGCATCAGGCACGATTGCGTTAAACGCCTGTAATGGTGATTTTTCAACCGAATTCAGAGATTACAGCCTAGGTTACTACAATACCTGGAACTCAACCTTTGATGTTGGCGGATGGATAATTAGAATCCCAACGCAAACGGATGTAGGCGTGGGAGGCGATAATTATAAGTTCCTCACATTCGGACATATTTGCAAGCAAACGCTGGTGCGTAGCGTGAAGTCCTGATAGCTGATGTTGCAACAAGCTACCGGCTGACCGCGAGAAGGTCGCTAACAGGCAGCTAAACACATCATGTAAACCGGAAAGGCAGGCTCATTAGCCTGCCTTTATTCTGCCCATTATAACCTAAGCGCTGTCCAACGACTTGATTTTGGCATGTCGTGGTCACTTTACCGGCGGCAAATCAAACAGCAGGATTTCACTGTCTTCGCTGGCGCGTACGGTGATGGACGCCTCATCCCAGATAGCCAACGCGTCGCTGGTACTCGCCTGCTGACCGTTGATCTCTATCGTGCCTCGCACTACCTGAATCCACAGATAACGGCCCAGCTCAGTCTGGTAGACCGATTCTTCTTGCGCTTTCAGCGCCCAACGCCACAACGTCATGTCCTGGAACACTTTCAGCGACCCGTCGCGGGCATCCGGCGACAGCACCAGCTGGCGACCCTGCGGTTCGTCAAAACGGCGTTGCTCGTAACGCGGCGTCAAGCCGGTTTTTTCCGGGATCACCCAAATCTGGTACAAATGCAGCAGTTTGTCCTGGCTGGCGTTGTACTCGGAGTGGCGGATCCCGGTGCCAGCACTCATTATTTGGAACTCACCCGCCGGGATCTGCTCTTTGTTACCCATACTGTCCTGATGTTCCACCGTGCCTTCCAGCACATAGGTGAGAATTTCCATATCCCGGTGCGGGTGGGTTCCAAAACCCTGCCCGCCCTCGATATAGTCTTCATTGATCACCCGCAGTGCGGAAAACCCCATAAAATCAGGATCATAATAATCAGCGAACGAAAACGTGTGCCAGCTATCCAGCCAGCCATGGTTGGCATGGCCGCGGTCTTGTGCTTTGCGTAAATAAATCATGGTGCGCTCCTCGAATGTTTTTTTTAGTCTAGCGGCCAGCCGGGAATAAGAAAGCCTAAAAAACTCAACGCTCTATTCAAAAAATTTCCGGGAGAAATTTTTGACGTCGCACCGCCAAAAGGAAACAAACAGGAAACTAGATTCCCAAAAAATCAGAATAAAAAAAAAGCCAGCACCCGAGCTGGCTAAGTAATACTGGAAGCAATGTGAGCAATGTCGTGCCTTCACAGCAAAACCGCGATGAGTCACAAGATGGATTCATAGGCTTTCCCGGAACGCACGACAATAATAATCATTATCATTTGAACCTGTAAAGCATTTTTTGTCCAGTTCAAACAAAAAACACGTCTGAGAAGGCCAGCCTGCCTGAATTTCACGCCATTTGATCATAGAAATGAGAGATTATTTATTCAGAATCAAATGGTTGATATTTAACCACTCATAATAAAAGGGAAATAAAAAGCAGCGCCCTCTCGAAGAAAAAAACAGAGAGGGCGACAAATCACCACAGCCATTTATGCTGGTAATGCTTTAGCCAGTAAACTGAAGGGGTGTTCACAGGCTTTGCTGGTAGACATTTCAATCTGCCATTTGCAGGTTTCACAATCGGTGATCACCAGGTCGGCACCACTGGCCTCGATCTGCCGGAACAACGGCGCGCCAATCCCCTGTGCGGTGTCGTAGTTTTCTTTCTTGAAGCCGTAGGTTCCGGCAATACCGCAGCATTGGGAATCCAGCACCTGCAATTCCAGCCCCGGAATACGCCGCAGCAGTTCCAGGGTATACGCCGTCCACCCCATGCGTTCCAGATGGCAAGGGGTGTGATACACCACTCGCAGCGGCAAGGGTTGTAGCGGTAATGTCCGGCCCTGATCCAACAAGCGATACAAGTGGCGGGTCGCCAGTTCAATGCCATCGCGCACGTGGTGATTGTCCAGCCCCAGCAGATGGGGATATTCATCGCGCAGCGTAAAGGTGCAACTGGACGAGGTCGCAATAACCGGCAGACCACGGCTGTTAATCGCATCATCCAGCGAGGCCAGGTTGAAACTGGCCTGCTTACGTGCCTTATCGAGAAAACGGTTGGCGATAAGCGCCACACCGCAGCACTTCTCTTTGGTCAGTAACTGAACCCCAACACCCATGGCGTTAAACACGCGGATCAGATCACGACCTAGTTGCGGGTGGTTGTAGTTGACGTAGCAACCATGGAAATAGGCCACCTGATCGGCAAACTGCAACTGATGCGCTGCCTGCTGGCGATACCAGTTGCGGAACGTGCCGTGGGAATAACGCGGCAACTGGCGACGGTGATCGATTTTCAACGCCTTGTCCAGTAACTGACGCATCGGTTTCAACCCGGTGAGGGTATTCACCAGCGGTGCAAATGGGGTGGCGACGGAACCCATCAGGTCAGTATGGCTGAGGATAGCGTCTCGCAGCGTCGGACGGTGCTGGCTATGGCTGGCTTTGGCACGCTGGATGATGTCGCCAATTTTGACATCCGATGGACACGCCACCTCGCAGCGCTTGCAGTTGGTGCAATACTTCAGCGCTTCATCAAATAGTGCCGGGTCTTTGCGTCGCAGGCGTTCGCCATCCGGCCCCGCCTGTTTTGGCCCCGGATAGAGCGGATTGACACGCGCAACCGGGCAGGCAGTTGTACAGACGGTACACTTGATGCAATTCTCAAAACTGGTGTCAGACCGGCTCATCATCGGTTCTCCCTTGTGATCATCTCGGCAGCGTATAGCGCGGTCAGCAACGAAACCCCGCCGCCGCATCCCTGTCGTAACGGGTCATACCCCCGCAATACCGAGCCAATCGCATACAACCGGGGCTGAGTATGGCCGCCGATAGCCGGGTGCAACTGCTCATCCGCTACTACCCCGAATTGCAAATACGGCTGGTCTGCAAACAGGTTGGGCTTGCTCCAGTTCTCATGAACCGGTAGAAAATCGACATCCAGCCCAAACACCGGCTCCACTACCCGATCACGTTCAGCCACCAGACCGTTGCTGAAAAAGCTGCCGCTTGCCAATACCACATGGTCAGCCCGCATCGGCACCTCGCCGTGACTGCGGGTGCACAATGTCACGCCCGTTTCATGCGACTGCGCCGACAAGACTTTATCTCCCGGCATCAGTGTCCCGCCGATTTGGCGAAAACGCCCCAACAGGGCCTGATGCAGGCGCATTCCTGGCAGCGATGGCGGCAACGTCGCCAGCAACCCGACTGGTTTACCCAGCGCGGCATTCAGTTGTGCCTGCGCCTCCAGCCCCATGCAGGCAGGCAGTATCACCGCATCATTACCGCTCGCCCGCGTCATCAGTTCTTCGGCCAGCGCTGCAATGCCTGCCGGGGTATCCAGCAACCGGGCGATAGCCAATGAACGGAATTCGCTGGCATTTTGCCGCAGCGCATCCAGCAACGGTAAGCGCACATCATCGGCGCGAGCGGCGATCCCCTGCGCCTGTAATTCTCCGGCGACCAGTCGGGACTGAAAATCCATAAATCCTTCGATGCCGGCAACCAGCGGTTGCCGCCACGCTGGCGTCCCTGACAGGCCGTGCGTGACGCTATCCGATGGGCTTAGCCAACACGGATGCCACTTGCCTAACGGAGTCAGGCGTTGATGGTTACTTCCGCTCTCTCCCCGCAGCCACAACCCGCAACGTGCCAGCAGTGCTTCAGCGTCCGCCGCCAGTTGGCTGACACGCGCCTTACCCATCAGAGTGTAAGGATGATGCGGTGCCTGTGCCACCAGTTCGTCCAGCGCGGTCAACGGTTGACTGACCGCTGTACCATCCGGCAGTGCGGCCAGTAGGTCCAGCGCACCGGAGGCAAAGGTCAACGCACTTTGCCCGACGCTGACCACGGCACAGCGTTTACCCTGTTCTTGCAGGCGAATGCCGCAGGCTAACCCAGCCAGCCCACCGCCAATGATCACCACGTCATAACGCATCGCCGCCCTCCTGTTCCGGGCGGTCGGTCAGCCCGCACAAGCCCTGATAAATCCAACTGGTAAATTCGCTTTCCCGCAACGTATTCCCCCAGGCGATGGGGCGCATACCTTTCCAACGCTCATTAAGAAACTGACTCAGTTGCGACACCGCCTGTTGTGGCGTGGATTGCCCCAGTCGGCACAACAGGCCAGCGGCGCGGCAGGCACACAATTCCCCCTGACAAGTGCCCATGCCGACGCGAGTACGGCGGCGCAGGTCGGTCAGGTTGTTAACCTGCAACGACTCCACCGCGTACCGCACCTCGCCTGCCGTCACGGCTTCACATTCGCACACCAGACTGCTGTCCACCCGCTGGCCGGATACCAGCGGCGCAGCACGATGTCCGTGGCGATAAATGGCGGAACCGCGCAATGGAGCAGATAACGGCGAAGCAGCCTGCGGCTGGTCTGCATCCGAGAGTTCAGAACCCGGCAACGGGCGTGACGCGGTGGTGCATTCAGCCCGATGGCCGAGCTTTTCACACACTTTGTTGGTGACCCATTCCGCCATCAGCCTGTAGGTCATCAGCTTGCCGCCGGTAATGGTGACGAAACCTTCCAGCCCGTCGCGGCTGGCATGGTCCAACAGCACAATACCGCGGCTGACGCTGCGCCCGGACGGGTCGTTATCATTCGCCACCAGTGGCCGCACCCCGGCGTAAGCGCGCAGAATGCGAGTCTGCGCCAGTTGCGGCGCCAGCAGGCTACCTTCACGGATCAGCGTGTCCACTTCCTCCGGGGTCACCGTCATGTGGTCTATCTGGTCGTAATCGATGCGGGTCGAGGTGGTGCCTATCAGCGAAATGGTATCACCCGGCACCAGAATGTCGGCATCAGCCGGTGGGCGACAGCGGTTAATCACCCGGTTATTGATGCGGTGGCCCAGAATCAGCAATGCGCCTTTGGCGGGGAACATGCGAACACTCAGGTCGGCGTACTCGGCAATGCGCTGCCCCCAGATGCCACCCGCATTAACCACTACCTGCGCATAAATTTCGCTGGCCAGGTGGCGTTTGTGGTCGAAAACGCGCACACCGACAACGCTCCCCCCCTGACGGATCAATCCGATGACCTCGTGATAGGTCAAGACTTCCGCGCCATGTTCACAGGCATCGATCATATTGGCGGCGGTCAACCGGAACGGGTCTACCGTGCCATCCGGCACGCGCACTGCACCAATCAGTGCCGGATTAGCGGCTGGCTCCAGTCGCAACGCTTCCTGCGGATCGATAGCCTGCGCCCGTATCCCCGCCTGCTGGCAGGCAGCAATAAACCGGGTTTGATAATCAAGATCATCCTGCGGCAACGTCAGAAACAGGCCATCAGTCGGCTCGATACAGTGACGGGCGATGCGTCGCAGAATCTGGTTTTCTTCAATACATTCACGGGCAGACTCCGCATCGGTGACCGCATAACGCGCCCCGCTGTGCAGCAATCCATGATTGCGACCCGTAGCCCCGGTGGCAATGTCGTGCCGTTCCAGCAACAGGCACCGCAACCCGCGCAACGCACAATCGCGGGCAGTTCCCGCGCCGGTGGCGCCACCGCCGATAATCACTACATCTGTTTCTCGCCGCAAACCGTTGTTCGCCATTTCCGCTTTACCTCAATCCGGATCATGCCTGTATATAGTGGGGCATAAACCACCGTCAAAATGATTGATAAAGAACAAAAACACTCAAAAAACGAAAATTAAATCGCGAGACAACACCGAATATGTGATTCGAATCACTCAAAAATGAAAAATGGTTATTTCATTTGTGTTACCTAAAGCCCAAAATAGCGCCAGCCGTCATAAAAGTGTAACAATTGCGTATTGACTCACACTGAAGACAACGCGTATTCGCTACGCTGGCGAGCGTTATAGAAAATAACTATCGGGGATTGTTTATTTATGCTGAGTATTTTCAAGCCTGCGGCACATCGACCACGAGTGGCGGAACATCAGGTAGACCCACTCTACCGTCGGTTGCGCTGGCAGATATTTATGGGAATCTTTTTTGGCTACGCCGCCTACTATCTGGTCAGAAAGAACTTCGCACTGGCGATGCCGTATCTGGTCGAACAAGGCTTCTCCAAAGGCGATCTGGGCTTTGCACTGTCTGGCATTTCCATCGCTTACGGGTTTTCCAAATTCATTATGGGTGCGGTGTCCGACCGTTCCAATCCGCGTGTCTTTCTGCCTGCCGGCCTGATTCTGGCAGCCGCTGTCATGCTGTTCATGGGCTTCGTGCCGTGGGCGACGTCCAGCATCATGGTGATGTTTGTGTTGCTGTTCATTTGTGGCTGGTTTCAGGGCATGGGTTGGCCACCGTGTGGCCGCACCATGGTGCACTGGTGGTCGCAGAAAGAGCGTGGCGGCATTGTGTCTATCTGGAACTGCGCCCACAACGTGGGCGGTGGCATCCCGCCGCTGCTGTTCCTGCTGGGGATGGCCTGGTTCCACGACTGGAAAGCCGCACTCTATATGCCGGCGATTGCCGCCATTTTGGTGGCGCTGTTCGCTTTCGCCATGATGCGTGACACGCCACAGTCCTGTGGTCTGCCGCCCATCGAAGAATACAAAAACGATTATCCGACGGATTACAGCGAAAAAGACGAACAGGAACTGACGGCGAAAGAAATCCTCATGCAGTATGTGTTCCCCAACAAACTGTTGTGGTACATCGCCTTTGCCAACGTGTTCGTCTACCTGCTGCGCTACGGTATTCTCGACTGGTCGCCGACCTACCTTAAAGAAGTGAAGCACTTCGCACTGGATAAGTCGTCGATAGCTTACTTCCTGTACGAATATGCGGGTATTCCAGGCACGCTGCTGTGCGGCTGGATGTCTGACAAAGTGTTCAAGGGCAACCGCGGCGCTACCGGCGTGTTCTTTATGAGTCTGGTGACTATCGCCACCGTAGTGTACTGGCTGAACCCGGCAGGCAACCCCACTCTGGATATGATCTGCATGATCGTCATCGGCTTCCTGATCTACGGCCCGGTGATGCTGATCGGCCTGCACGCGCTGGAACTGGCACCGAAGAAGGCCGCCGGTACCGCCGCGGGCTTCACCGGGTTATTCGGTTACCTCGGCGGTTCGGTGGCAGCCAGCGCCATCGTCGGCTATACCGTCGATTTCTTCGGCTGGAACGGCGGTTTCCTGGTGATGATCGGCGGTAGCGTACTGGCAGTATTGCTGTTGATTATGACCATGATCAACGAGAAGAAACACAAGGAAGAACTGGCGAAGCGCGCCTGATCCCGTCATCCCGCTATGGTTTACTGACGATAAACCATACGCGTTATCCCCGCCGGACGATCCGGACTGGCGGGGAGTTATCAGCAGCATGTCTATTTTAGCCACATCAACGCGCTTTATGCCCTGCTTTATCAGCAAGCCGATGTGGACGGCTTGTCCACCGACTTCCCAGACAAAGCCGTCGCCTTTCTGCATAACGTGCACCCGGCACCTCAGGCGTCATCGCCCAGATAAAGACGACGCAGGTACCCTGGCACCGCTTGCTCGATGTTGGTGCCAATCACGTCGTTGTCCGGCAGCATATCTTTCAGCCGCTGGTGGGCATTGCTCATGATGCAGCCTTTGCCCGCCATCGACAGCATTTCATAGTCGTTCATACCATCGCCGAAGGCGATGCAGTCCTTGATGGTGTAGCCGAGAATTTTGGCGACCTGCTCCAGTGCGTGACCTTTAGATACGCCTCCTGCCATCACTTCCAGACAATTCAGAGTAGAGAAACTAACGTTCACGCGATCACCCCAGCGTGCGTTAAGCGCGTCTTCCAGTGGCAGCAGCTTGTCGTGATCCTCACAGGTGAAGAACACCTTGCCGACGTCGTCCGTACCCAAGGTTTCCGGGTCGAACAGTGTGTAGCGGAACACCGTCTCGGCGAAAAAGCGCTCTTCTTCTGGTCTGGGACGGCACAAAAACCACTCATCGCCACGATAAACGTGGGTGAGGATTTCCGGGTGGTGATACACCATGCCATACAAATCCTGGGCGATATCGCGGTCAAGATTGTGGCTGAAAATCAGATCGCCATCGGTGTTATGTACCCGCGCACCGTTAGAGGTAATCATGTAAGCGCTGATCGCCAGATTATCGCGGATCTGCGCCACATCCATATGGTGACGACCAGTGGCAAACACAAAATGAATGCCCTGTTCCGTCATCAGGCGCAGGGTTTCTTTGGCATAAGGTGACAGGGTGTGATCGGGTGACAGCAGTGTGCCGTCAAGATCGGAAGCAACAATCGGGTACATATGTTGAAATTCAACCTCCGCTGGTGCCGGGCGGCATGGCCGCACAGACGTATTAATGATAATGATTGAAATGCTGCAAAATTCGCCCGAAGGCATCGGCCCGCATCGCATCCTTTTCCGACAGGATGTCGTGACGGGCACCGCGAATAATATAAGGACGGCCATCCACACACGGATTGCCGGCTGCCGCCAACGCCTGACAGAAGGCGTCCTGACAAGCATTATCCACTACCCGCTCCTCTTGCGCCTGCAACATCAGCAATGGCGTGGTCATTGCCGACGCTTGCCGCAGTAACTGTTCTTCTACCAGCAACGCTTCCCGTACCCAGTGATAGGTCGGGCCGCCGATACGCAAATCCGGGTTATCGGCATAAAAACGCACATGGTGATGATAACGCGCGAGGCTGTGGGTCAGCACATTAGCCATAAACGGCAACGGACGCCATGGGCTGGTGCCGATGGCATAGTAATCCCGTATCGCCGGGTGACGCTCGGCCCAGTTCAGAATGCGCCAGGCCAGCCAGTGCGGCATCGGCAACAGAATGCCGCACATCGGCGCACAAAGTGCTACCGCATCGAACGCCTGCGGCTGGCGCGCCAGAAACAGCGCCAGAATCGCACCGCCCATCGAATGGGCCAGCGCGAACCGTTTCGTATAGTGCCCCGGCGCTACCTGCTGCTGCCACAGTGTCGCCACATCGTCCACATAATCACTAAAGCGCTTAACATGCCCGCGATGGCTGTCTTTTAACAACCGGCCTGAGCGCCCCTGACCACGATGGTCCATCACCAGCACATCGTAACCGCACTGGAACAGGTCGTAGGCTATCTCGGCATATTTTACGTAGCTGTCGGTGCGACCAGGCAACACCACCACCAGATGCTGGTGCGACGGCGAGGTAAAACGTACAAAACGGACAGGAACTTCATCCACGCCGATGAACATCCCTTCCTGGCGCTGCCGCCAGAAATCCAGCAGCGGCCCGGTAACAAATGCGGCGTACTGCCATTCCCTTGTCAGCAGATACTCCGTATACGGACTCATCAGGCTCTCCCAAGGTAAATCATGCCGAACAGATTGATTGTTGTGAGCGATTGGTTTTTGTGAGCTATAGCACAAAGGCAGGCATTGGCGTATTGTGGCATAAAAAATCGCAATCAGGGAGCATCGGCCATGACTCAAGACTGGTGGTTAGCCTACCTCGTCACCACATTAATTCTGAGCCTGTCACCCGGCTCCGGCGCCATCAACACCATGAGCACCAGCATCAGCCACGGCTACCGTGGTGCGATAGCCTCCATCGCCGGGTTGCAACTGGGCCTGACCATTCACATCGTGCTGGTGGGGATCGGCCTGGGGGCGTTGTTGTCTCAGTCGGTTCTGGCGTTCGACGCTCTGAAATGGCTCGGCGCTGCCTACCTGATTTGGCTGGGGATTCAACAATGGCGCAGTGCAGGTTCGCTGGACTTGCAGACGCTGGCCAACAGTATGCCGCGCCGTCGGCTGTTCAAACGGGCGATTCTGGTCAACCTGACCAACCCGAAAAGCATCGTGTTTCTGGCGGCGCTGTTCCCACAGTTTATTATTCCGCACCAACCTCAGGCGATGCAGTATCTGGTGCTCGGCGTCACCACCGTGGTGGTCGATATTATCGTCATGATTGGCTACGCCACACTGGCGCAGCGCATTGCGCTATGGTTGAAAGGCCCGCGTCAGATCAAACAGTTGAACCGAACTTTCGGCTCGCTGTTTATTCTGGTCGGCGCGCTGTTGGCAACGGCCCACAAAGCCTGATCGATGGTTTGGCGCCAGAAAAAGGCAAACACTCCGGCTAACAGACTGAGCACGTCTCAGTCGTCGCCGTTATCCAGATGATCACGGATCAACGTCATAAAGGGAGCGCCAAATCGCTCCAGTTTCCGCTGGCCGACGCCATTGACGGCCAGCAGTTCACTGGCGGTCACCGGCAATAGTTCGGCCATTTCCAGCAACGTGGCATCGCTGAACACCACGTACGGCGGAATATTGTCTTCATCCGCGATGGATTTACGCAGTTTACGCAGCTTAGCGAACAGTTTGCGGTCATAATTACCGCCGTAGGTTTTCTGGCTGGCGCGTGGTTTGCTCAGGCTTCCCACACGCGGCACCGCCAGTTGTAACGGCACTTCGCCGCGCAATACAGGCCGTGCCGACTCGGTCAATTGCAATGCAGAATGATGCGCAATGTTTTGCGCCAGCAATCCCAGATGAATTAACTGACGCAAAATGCTGACCCACTGTTCCTGGGTTTTATCCTTACCCAGTCCATACACCGGCAGGTTGTCGTGGCCGAATTCGCGGATACGTTGATTATTAGCGCCACGCAGCACCTCAGCGATATAACCGATGCCGAACCGTTGCCCGACGCGGTAGACACAGGACAACGCTTTCTGCGCGTCCACCAGCCCGTCGTAGCGCCGGGGCGGATCGAGACAGACATCGCAGTTGCCGCAGGCCTGCTGACGGTTTTCGCCAAAATAGTTGAGCAACACCAGACGACGGCAGGTCTGCGCTTCGGCAAACGCCCCCATCGCATTCAGTTTGTGCCGCTCGATATCTAACTGCATACCAGCCGGTTTTTCTTCCAGACAACGACGCAACCAGGCCATGTCCGCCGGATCGTAGAACAGCGCGGCTTCAGCGGGCAAGCCGTCACGACCGGCACGGCCCGTTTCCTGATAGTAAGATTCGATATTACGCGGGATGTCAAAATGCACCACGAAGCGTACGTTGGGCTTGTTGATGCCCATGCCAAACGCCACAGTGGCGACCACCACCTGCAGGTCGTCGCGCAAAAACGCTTCCTGCACCTGAGCACGGCGGTCATTTTCCAGCCCGGCGTGATAGGCACCGGCGCTCAGTCCGCGGTTCTGCAACCGGGCGCACAGGTCTTCCACCTTGGCGCGGCTGTTGCAATATACAATACCGCTCTTGCCGCGCTGCCCATGTATAAACAGCCACAGTTGATCGAGCGGTTTGAATTTTTCCACCAGCGTATAACGGATATTCGGGCGGTCGAAACTGCTGATATTGATAAGCGGGTCGCGCAAATCCAACAGACGGGCGATATCCTGACGGGTGGTGTCATCGGCTGTTGCGGTCAGCGCAACAATCGGCAACGCGGGCAACTGCTGCTTAATCTGCCCCAGCGCACGGTATTCCGGGCGGAAATCGTGTCCCCACTGTGAAATGCAATGCGCTTCATCAATGGCGATCAGCGCCGTATTCCAGTACGCCAGTTGCTCCAGAAAGCCGTCGGTGGTGAGGCGTTCCGGCGCGATGTACAGCAGCTTCAGTTCGCCGCGACGACAGGCGCTGAACACCTCCTGCTGCTGTTCACGACTCTGTGTAGAATTGAGGCAGGCCGCCGCCACACCGTAAGCCTGCAACTGATCCACCTGATCCTTCATCAGGGAAATCAGCGGCGATACCACCAGCGTCAGCCCATCCAGCACCAGTGCCGGGATCTGATAACACAGGGACTTTCCCCCGCCGGTCGGCATGATGACCAGACAATCGCGCCCACTGATAGCAGCATTGATAATAGCCTGCTGGCCAGGCCGGAATTGCTGGTAACCGAAGGTTTCACGCAGCACCTGCATTGCCAGCGTTTCTCTATTCAATACGTCCGCACTCAATACGTCTGCCGTAGACACGCCTTCACCGTTATTCACCGCTTTTGAAAAAACAAACAGGCGCTATTTTCAGCGCCGTTCGTCAAAACTGCAACGTCTGTTGCCGGGTTTTCTGCAACGGTTCGCAGTCACCCCGGCATCATGACGGAGTGGCTAGAACATATCATTGAGCGTCACGCCAATGCCGTAGCGGGTCTGACAGTGATTGTAGTCAATCAGCGACTCGCCGTAGCCGCTGAATACCTTGGTGTAAAAACGGACATGATCGGTAATGGGATAGCTCCATCCCAGTTCGCCGCTGCCGTAACCGGAATTCCAGTTATAGCGGCCTTCGGCACTGAAAATACTGTCTCCCCAATGGTAGCCGACCCGCACCCGATAGTGCCCCATGTAACGGATGATGTCCGGGTTATCATCTTCGCTGTCATGCAGCCGTACCCACGGTTTCACTTCTACCTGCCAGTTGCCGTTTTGCGCCATCAGACGGGCATAGACCCGGTTCCAACTGCGCGACGTTGGGTCAGCACGTCCATTAGACTGATGATTGAACCCCAGTTCCACATCGCGCAACGTCCAACCAGCCAGGCGGTACTCCGTCGCCCAGCCAAGAAACAATTGTGGTTCGTAGTTAGTTTCTCGAAACGGAGACGATTCGCTTTTATTGGACATTTGCCACCAGGAGCGCTGGGTATAAGAGGCCCCCAGCAGTGAGTTTTCACCGGCGATACCACGCCACAACGGAAAACCAAGGCTAATCTGAAAATTTACTTCGTCTTTACGGGCATGGTCGGCCCAGTTGTAACTTTCAATCGCCTGTTTATTAATGTCGCTGGTGTAAGTGTAAAGCAGGTAGTTGCTTTCATAAGGATAGAGTATGAACGGCGTATCATGCTTTTGCAGCAGCCCGGCAATAATACTGCCCGGTATGGCCGGAGCATCATGAATTTCCTGAGTACGGGCTTCCTGCGCCTGTGCCGTTGCCGCCAGCATCAACGCAACGGCCATTCCAGCTGATTTATACATGTACGTCGTCTCCCAAAAGAACGTGATAGATACGTGATCTAACGAACTGAAATAATGGCAGATAGTGTACACAGCTTGACCGGTTTGCGCAGTTCTCCTGTCCTTATCACAACCGACAGTAGCAAGAAACCATAACGGCACCTAAAATAACAACTTATTAACCCATAACCACATGAAATTTAACCAGCCATCCTAACAGGCGTGATTAAGGACTCACACATGCTTACTACACCACTTACTCAGGACAAGGTACGTCAGCGTGTCAGCGATATTTTTATCTATCAGATGCCATTCAATCAGGAGCTGGGACTCACACTGGAGTCATTCTCGCCAGAAGCGGTCACGCTACGTTTCCGCAATCAGAACAAGCTGGTGGGCAACGCATTGCAGCAGATTCTGCACGGCGGTGTGATCGCCGCCGGTCTGGATGTGGCAGCCGGGTTGGTGTGCGTCGGCAGCGCATTGCTGCGCCACACCATATTAAGCGAACAGGAGCTTCAGCAGCGGCTGTCGCGCATGGGCACCATCGACCTGAGAGTGGATTACCTGCGCCCTGGTCGCGGTGAACACTTTATTCTCACCAGCCAGTTGCTGCGCGGCGGTAATAAAATCGCCGTAGCTCGTGCGGAATTACATAACGAAAAACAGTCACATATCGCCAGCGCCATCGCGACCTACATTGTCGGTTAAACGAACGGTCAGTTAAACGACCTATCGATTAAGCAAACTGCCGGATAATGAACTGTCGAAGGGAATTCACCACCCACCACAACAAGACACCTGCGTTGCGGTCCGGTAGACTGGATTTTTCATCTGCGGTTTATTGGTTCCTATCAATGAGTATGTCACAACACCGCCAGGGGGCATTGTTCGCTCTCGGCGCTTATACCATCTGGGGTATTGCCCCGATTTATTTCAAACAGCTTGGGCAGGTACCGGCTGATGAAATTCTCAGTCACCGGATTATCTGGTCGTTCTTGTTTATGTTGTTGCTACTGAGCCTAAGCCGTAAATGGGGTGTGGTGCGCACCGCCTGCCGGCAGCCGCGACAACTATTACTGTTGGCGATTACCGCCATTCTGGTGGCTTGTAACTGGCTGACGTATATCTGGGCGGTCAATCATAACCACATGCTGGAAGCCAGCCTGGGCTATTTCATCAACCCGCTGGTCAGCGTACTGCTGGGAATGTTGTTTCTCAGAGAACGTTTCCGCCCCATGCAATGGATAGCGATGCTGCTGGCGGTGTGTGGCGTACTGATTCAGTTGTGGACGCTCGGCTCGCTGCCGGTAATTGCACTCATTCTGGCTTTCAGCTTCGGACTTTACGGCCTGCTGCGTAAAAAGATCGCTATCGATGGCCAGACCGGCATGTTGTTCGAAACCCTGTGGTTACTGCCTGCCGCACTGATTTATCTGACATGGCTGACCGATTCACCTACCCGCCATTTTAGTCAAAATCCGCTATCGCTCAATCTGTTGCTGATGGCAACCGGCATCGTCACTACCGTACCGCTGCTGTTGTTTACTGCAGCCGCCATACGCCTGCGATTGTCTACGCTGGGTTTCTTTCAGTATCTGGCGCCGACGCTAACCTTTCTGCTGGCGGTGCTGGTCTATGGCGAAACCATCACATCAGACCGACTGGTCACCTTTGCGCTCATCTGGATGGCGCTGGGCATATTCACGCTTGATGCGCTCTATACCCAGCAGCGGTTACGCCGCACCAGCCGCAGCGTGACGCGAGATATAACGGGATAAAATCGGGCTGAAAATCAGGGTGGAGAACAGGCGCATCGTCTGCATGGCCATAACAAACGCAATATCCACCCGACTGCCGGCGGCGATAATGGCAATAGAGTCCAGCCCACCGGGGCTGGTCGCCAGATAGGCGGTCAGGATATCGACGGACAACAGACGCGTTAGCATCAACGCCATCCCGCCGCACAGCAGCATGAGGGTGATGATAGACATCATCATTTTCGGCAGAGTGCGCAGCGCCAGCAAAAACACGGGTCGGGTAAACGACAGCCCAACGCTCCAGCCAATCAAGGCATAGGCCATCGCCAGCAGCCATTCTGGCGTTTGTAATAACATGGTACCGGAGGAATGCAACAGTGAGCCGACGATCATCGGCACCAACAGTTGCCCGGAAGGAATACGCAGCCGCCGCCCCACCCAGGCACAACTGAATGCCATGGCCAGCGTGCCGGGGAAGCGCCAGTCCAGCAAGGGGAACCAGACCAGCAGCGCATTGCTGGCTTGTGCGTCTTGTCCGAGGCTCGCGCGCGCAACAAATGCTGCCGATGCGGTCACCAGCAGTACCCGCAGGTACTGCATAAACGCCACCAGCCGAACATCGGCGCCAAAGTCACTCGCCATCGCCACCATGGCCGACGCACCGCCCGGAGAAGCCCCCCAGGTACCGGTCGAACCGGGCAGTTCGCTGTAACGCATCAGTAGCCAACCCGACAGCCCGCTGGCAACCAGCGTCGATATCAGGATAAACAGCACCAGCGGCCACTCTTTTACCAGTGGTGTCAAAATAGAAGGGGAGAGACTTTGCGCTACCAGGCAGCCCAGCACGGCATTACTGGCGTAAAAAAATGTACGGGGAATGCGGATGGTCGTGCCGTTCAGGCCCATCGCCACCCCTACCAACATCGGCCCCAGCAGCAACGCTGCCGGAACATGACAAAGCTGCAGCCCGGACCCCAATGCCAACGAACCCGACAACAAAATGATCCATTGTGTCGATGTGGAAAACCTCTCCATGCACATCACCTGTTACCGCATCAGAACAGTGATAAGATTCTACTCCCTAAACCTGTCACGCGGGCATTTATCCGTGCGAAATCTGTCCGTTATCAAAAAGTATTGGGGGAAAAATAGGGCAAGGGACTCGTTGCCCACAAGGCTGATGAGTCCCTTATCAGAGAAAGGGTCGTCAGAATGAGAAAGGGCCGTTGGTATTACAACCAGTTACGACGTTTGAAGTACAGGTACGGAGCCAGACCAGCCAGCAGCATCAGTACCAGCGCGCCAGGGTAACCATAGGCCCACTTCAGTTCCGGCATAAATTCGAAGTTCATACCATAACTGGACGCCACCAGCGTTGGCGGCAGGAACACCACCGATACCACCGAGAAGATTTTGATGATGCGGTTCTGCTCGATGTTGATAAACCCCATCGCCGCTTGCATCAGGAAGTTAACCTTCTGGAACAACGATTCATTATGCGGCAGCAGAGATTCGATATCGCGCAGGATTTCGCGCGCCTGTTCCAGTTGACCGCTCGGCAGACGGGCACGACGCACCAGAAAGTTGAGCGCGCGCTGAGTATCCATCAAACACAAACGCACTTTCCAGCCCACGTCTTCCAGTTCCGCCAGCGTTGACAGTGCATCGTCATACTCATCGCCCTGACGGCCATCCATGATGACCCGGCTCAACGATTCCAGATCGCTGTAGATATTTTCGATCTCGTCCGCCAGCTGTTCGATCTTGGTTTCAAACAGGTCGAGCAGTAGTTCGTAGGCGTTGCCGTCTACCAGCGTCTGTGCGCGGGCGCGCATACGGTAGAGACGAAAAGCAGGCAATTCGCGCTCACGCAACGTATACAGGCGGCCATCGCGGATAGTGAACGCCACCGTCGAGTTGCCGGCGTGATCGTCTGCGTCTTCGAAAAAGAAAAAGGAGTGAATATGCAGGCCGTCTTCATCTTCAAAAAAACGGGCCGATGCCTCGATGTCTTCCAGTTCCGGTCGGGTTGCCAGGCTTTGTCCCAGCTGATTCTGCACGAATTCTCGCTCTTCGACGTCCGGTTCGACCAGGTCCACCCATAACGAGGTGGTCAGGTCATCACTTTCATCCAGTTCCAGGCGAGTTAAACGGCAGTTATCGAGTTTGAATGCGCTCAGCATTGGCCATGCTCCCAAAATGTAACAAAAAGGGACGAAACGCGATTGAAACACAGAAACAGGGTGGAAAAGTCACCATCAGGTTTCAGGCCATGAGACGGTGCTGACTCGATGCGATAAAACGATATCGCTGATAACCCCAAAGGCTATCAGCTCAGGGAAGATAGCCTTAGAAGTAATGCCTAATCAATAGGTTATTGAGCCAGTATCGACTGGGTGTGTCCAAGGCGTGGGTCCTCCGGGAATAATGATGCGCGCATGTTACGCCGAGATGAAAAAGCCTGTCAACAGACAAACAAATGATTAGTCTGTGTCCAACCGTAACATCCGATGAGCACAGACCAGACGCCGCTCCATCATGGCGAGAACTCGCTATAACGCCTCCAGACGAGCATACGCAGCCACCAGCCATTTGATGCCCTGACCAACAAACGCCACCTGAATGCGACAGTGGTCGCCGCTGCCTTCTACGTTAACAATAGTACCTTCGCCGAACTTGGCGTGACGCACCCGCTGCCCCAGCTTATAACCGGTGTCGCTTTGGCTGACAGGCGTACCCAGCCGCTGATGATTAACCGGGCGCGAGACGCTGGCGCGCAGCCGCACCTCTTCCACGCATTCCGGCGGAAGTTCGCCGATAAAACGCGAGGGGCGATGATAAGTTTCCTTACCGTACAGGCGACGGCTTTCGGCGTAAGTCAACGTCAGTTTCTGCATGGCCCGCGTCACACCGACATACGCCAGCCGACGCTCTTCTTCCAGACGACCGCCTTCATCCAGCGACATCTGGCTGGGGAACATCCCCTCTTCCATACCGACGACGAACACCTGCGGGAACTCCAGCCCTTTGGCGGAGTGCAGTGTCATCAGTTGTACCGCGTCCTGATAAGCATCCGCCTGCCCTTCGCCGGCTTCCAGCGCCGCGTGAGACAAAAACGCCTGCAATGGCGGCAAGTCCTGATCCTCGTCCTGATAGCTGAACTGGCGAGTCGCCGTTACCAGTTCTTCCAGGTTTTCTACCCGCGTCTGGCCCTTCTCACCTTTTTCCTGCTCGTACATGCTCCACAATCCGGAATCACGAATCACCCGGTCGGTCTGCACATGCAGCGGTAAATCGGCAGTATCGCTGGCGAGCGCGTCCACCAGTTCCAGAAAGCGCTGTAATGCCGCGGCGGCACGCCCAGCCAGTACTTTTTCCTGTAACAACGCGCGCGTGGCCTGCCACAGTGTCAACTGGCGATCACGGGCGGTCTGGCGCACCACATCCAGAGTGCGATCACCAATGCCGCGCGTCGGGGTGTTAACCACACGCTCAAAGGCGGCGTCATCGTTACGGTTGGTCATCAAACGCAGATAAGACAACGCATCCTTGATTTCCTGGCGTTCGAAGAAGCGCATACCGCCATAAATCCGGTACGGCAGACTTTGCTGCAACAACGCATCTTCCAGCACGCGCGACTGGGCATTACTGCGATAAAGAATGGCGCATTCGCTGAGCGCGCCACCCGCTTCCTGCCACACCTTGATGCGACTGACCACAAACCGCGCTTCGTCCAGTTCGTTAAAGGCGCAGTAGAGCGAAATCGGTTCGCCCTCAATGCCGTCGGTCCACAGGTTTTTGCCCAGCCGGTCGCCGTTGTGGGCAATCAGTGCGTTGGCGGCGTTAAGGATATTGGCGGTGGAACGGTAATTCTGTTCCAGTCGGATAGTCGCCACATCATTGAAATCACGCAGGAAATGCTGAATATTCTCAACCTGTGCCCCACGCCAGCCATAGATTGACTGGTCGTCGTCGCCCACGATCATCACTTTGGCGCTGTCGCCAGCCAGCAGGCGAATCCAGGCATACTGAATACGGTTGGTATCCTGGAACTCATCCACCAGAATGTTGTTAAACCGGTCGCGGTAATGCTGCAAAATATGCGGTTTGTTGAGCCACAATTCGTGGGCGCGCAGCAGCAGCTCGGCGAAGTCCACCAGTCCGGCGCGGTCACAGGCTTCCTGATAAGCCTGATAGATGCGCAGCCAGGTCTGCTCCACCGGATTGCCGTAGCTGTCGATATGCTGTGGCCTCAGCCCTTCGTCTTTCTTGCCGTTGATGTACCACATCGCTTGACGGGGCGGCCACTGCTTCTCATCCAGATTCAGCGCCTTGATCAGGCGTTTGAGCAACCGCAGTTGATCTTCGCTGTCAAGAATCTGGAAATCCTGCGGTAACCCGGCATCCAGATGGTGCGCACGCAATAAACGATGCGCCAGCCCGTGGAAGGTGCCGATCCACATCCCGCCCTGACTGGTGCCGATCAGTTGATCGATACGGTGGCGCATTTCCGCCGCCGCCTTGTTGGTGAAGGTCACCGCCATGATCGAATAAGGCGAGCAGTTCTCCACCGTCAACAACCAGGCGATGCGGTGCACCAGCACGCGGGTTTTGCCACTGCCTGCGCCAGCCAGCACCAGCATGTTGCTGCGCGCCGCCGCCACGGCGTCACGCTGTTTATCATTCAGACTGTCTAGCAGGTCAGATACGTCCATAGGCGTCGGTTATCCGTCAAAAGGGAACCCGGCCTCCGGATCGGAGACAAATTCCACTGGTTATATATACAGTAAAAATAGCAGAATTATAGCAATGTGGTTAGCGATGCCAAACTGAAAATTTCCACATGCGGCAGTAGTCGGGAATCGTGGATCTGCATCAGGTTACCGTCATGCAGGTTAATCCAGCAGGATTGTACGCCGCTGCGAATCGCCCCCGCTACGTCGGTGGTCAGATCATCCCCCACATGCAGCAGATTGTGCAACGGCAAATTCAACCGCTCGGCAGCCCGCTGATACAGATCACGGCAGGGCTTTGAGCGGCCATCCGGGCCGGCACGCAGAATAAACTGAAAATAGTCGCCAAGGCCGCAGGCGTGAGGATCGGCATTGCCGTTAGTGATCGCCACCAGCGGCCAGCTCTGCCCCAGCGCCTGCAATGTATCGTGGGTTTCCTGCGGCACGGTAATGCGACTGCGCCAGCGGGCAAACTCCGCCATCACGGCATCCGCGCCGGTGGCAGCCTCATCCGGCGACATCCCTACCTGGGTCATCGCCAGATGCACGGAACGCCAGCGCCACTGCGTAACATCGTGATAAATCTCCGGCTCTTGCGCCAGCAGTGCCTGCCGCAACTGATGCAGACCCTCACTGCTGAACGCCTGCAATCTGGGGTCATAATGCTGCAAAAACCGTAATGATTCCTGCTCGGTACGCCGGATAACCTCATAGTTATCGTACAGGGTATCGTCCAAATCGAACGTGATGGCCTCAATTCGATCAAGCGGGCGATAAAAATACATCAGGATTTACCTCGTCTGGCACGTGGGTGCGCGGCATCGTACACCGATGCCAGATGTTGAAAGTCCAGATGGGTATAAATCTGGGTGGTGGAAAGGTTAGCATGACCCAACAGTTCCTGCACGGCACGCAAATCGCCGCTGGACTCCAACAGGTGAGTGGCGAATGAATGCCGCAACTTATGCGGGTGAACATGGCTGTTCACGCCCTGCTTGACGCCCCACTCGGCAAAACGCTTTTGTACGTTGCGCATTGAAATACGCTTTCCCAGGCTGGAGATGAAGATCGCGTCGTCTTCCGGCGCGTAAATATCCCGTATCGCCAGCCAGTGACGCAGCCAGGTGACGGCGGTCACGCCGACAGGCAGCTTGCGCTCTTTACTGCCCTTTCCCATCACCCACACTTCGCCGCTATCCAGGTCAATATGTCCACAGTCCAGTCCAACCAGTTCCGCTAAACGCAGCCCGGCGCCGTACATGACTTCCAGCATGGCGCGATCACGCACCGCCAGCGGATCGCTGAGATCGATATCCAGCAGGCGGCTCATTTCATCTACATCCATATTTTTGGGCAGATGTCGCCCGGCTTTCGGCGCGGGTACGCCGCGGGCAGGGTTGGCCTTGAGTTCACCGCGGCCTACCAGCCAGTCAAGAAAGCTGCGTAGCGCCGACAAACGCTGCGCCAGACTGGCCGCATTCAACCCATCACGCTTGCTGCGCGCCACCACGGCCCGTACACCGGCGGCATCCAGCGCCTGCCAGTCAGTCACGCCGGATGCCGACAACATCTCAATAATCACCTGTAGTTGATGGGCGTAGCTGCGTTGTGTCAGCGGACTCAGTTGCCGCTCAACCCGCAGATAACGCAAAAAGGCTTCGGCTGGAGCAGAAAGGGGGGAATCGGGGTTCATAGGCGTTCAATCCATCGCTCCAGCAATACCGGCACTATCGTCGCCAGATGTTGCAGCAGCTCAGTACCCATGCCGTCCTGATAGTGATGACTGTCACGGCTACTAAAAATCAACACCCCCAGATCGCCCTGTTTTCCCATCAGCGACAGCGCCACCGAACCGACGTGGCGCGCCTGCGGCAATAACAGCAACAACTCCGGGCCGTTCAGCGTGCCAAGATAGTGATGCCGTTCGCCCAGCCGCTGGATACGCAACGGCTCGAACAACGTACGGTTGAGCGACAGATGGGTAAAATCGCAAGGCGCGCCGATACGCCAGCGGTCAGCAAACAGGCGAACAGATGCCCCCGTCAGCCCCAGTTGGCGCGCCCAACGGTATAATCGATCAAGCAGTTCCTGAAGCGAATCAGCCATCGATAGCGCCATCTGCAATTGCAGCAATTGGCTAAACAGCGCCTCGTTGCGAGTCGCCTGTTCCATCAACAACGCGATCTCTTCTTCCAAAAACTGAATGCGATTGCGCTGGCGGGCCAGTTGCCATTCCACCAGCGACACACTGCCTCGTACCGGATGCGGGATGCGCAGAGTTTCAATCTGGCGGGAATGGCGAATGAAAAAATCAGGGTGCTGGTGCAAATGCTGCAGCACCAGCTCGTCGCTCAGCACCTGACGTTCAATCTGCTCTTCCACGTTTTTCATAGATGAATGAATCCATCATACACATGAGTGGCTGGGCCGGTCATAAACAGCGGGTGACCAGGACCATCCCAGTGGATCTCCAGTTCACCGCCCGGCAATTGCACGTTGACATCTGCTGCCAGCAGCCCTTGCTGAATACCTACCGCCACCGCGGCGCAGGCACCGCTGCCGCACGCCTGCGTCTCGCCCGCGCCGCGCTCAAACACGCGCAACCGGATAAGATGAGGGTTTACCACCTGCATAAAACCGACATTAGCCCGCTCAGGAAAACGTTCATGGTTTTCCAGCAACGGCCCTTGTTCCTCCACCGGTGCCGTATCCACATTATCCACCTGAAGCACGCAATGCGGATTGCCCATCGACACCACACCGCACAGCACCGTATGTTCAGCGGCGCGTAAAATATAGGTTTTTTCCGGCTTTACAGCGCGAAACGGCACCTGCTGCGGTTCAAAGTTGGGTTCACCCATGTTCACCCGCACCAGTTCATCTTCCGTTACCGACAACACCATACGGCCATTATGCGTACTGACGTTGATATCACGTTTACTGGTCAATCCTTTCAGGCGAACAAAACGGGCAAAGCAGCGCGCGCCATTACCGCACTGCGCCACTTCGCTGCCATCTGCATTAAAAATCCGGTAGTGAAAATCCAGCTCAGGATCGTAAGGCGGCTCGACGATCAACAGCTGATCGAACCCCACTCCGCAATGCCGATCCGACAAGCGACGGATCAGATCCGGTGAAAAATAGACATTCTGCGTCACGGCATCGACAACCATGAAATCATTGCCCAGACCGTGCATTTTGGAAAACTGCATTTTCTGACCCCGCTGCGTTAAACGGGCACGGCAGACAGGCTGTCGCAACCCGCGAGATTACCCTCAGTCACCCTGCGTATCGCGGCGGCTACTGCCGGACGGATGATGCTTGCGGAGTCTGGGTATTTTGCTGCTGCGTTTTTTTAGCCGGAGCAGGCTGCTCTGGCGGAAAATAGAGCGGGCCTTTTAAACCACAACCAGCCAGCGACAACACCAGCAGTGCCAGTGCGCCCTGACGAAAAAAAATTTTCATTTCGTTAAAACCTGTCATTCAGAGACCTATGCTCTCTATAATCGCAGGTGGATCATGAAAATCAATAGGAATCGAATATGAACGATAGCGAGTTTCATCAATTGGCCGATGCGCTAATGCTGAAATTAGAAGAAATGCTGGATCGGTTTGATGGCGATGCGGATATCGATTACGAAACCAACGGCGGCGTGATGACCCTGAGTTTTGAAAATGGCAGCAAGATCGTGATTAACCGGCAGGAACCGATGCATCAGGTCTGGCTGGCGACCAAAAACGGCGGCTATCACTTCGACTATCAGAATGGCCGCTGGATTTGTGATCGCAGCGGCAACGATTTCATGACGCTGCTGGCACAAGCCTGCTCGGAACAAAGCGGCGAAGCGATTCATTTCGACTAAAACAGACAGTGCGTTTCGGCTAAAACAACGTTACACATAAGGCAATGTTCCGCATAAAGTAAATTGGGGCGCTCTCGCCCCAATTGCCATACCGGGATATCTTCGGTACGAATCAGAGCATCTGTAGACGCTGACTCAGCACCAGATTTGCCTTCTCCTCAGACGAAGGCGTCACGCACAAATGCGACAAGGCGCTGCTACGGAATGGAATCACCTGGGTGCGACCGTCTAACTGGACAATCTGATAAAACTGCGGCAGGTTGAAATTGATGAAGCTGGAGCCGTAGGTAAAGCGATCATGCGACGAGGAGTAGAAGCGGCTGACATCGCGCACCAGTTCTTCCTTGCTGCCTTCGCAATGGTGATAGACTTCCACCCGGTTCGACTCGTCTAAAATATAGATATTGAAACCTTGGTTATCCGCTTGATCTTCAAAAAAGAACTGGATAATCCCTTCGCTGGCGACACCATCCACCACCGGCGGCAGGTGAATGTGATTGGTTTCCACCTGAACCGGCAGCCCTTGTAACTTATTGTTGGAAATCGCGCCATAGAACTCCACCGCATTTTCCAGTTTCTGAGCCGACACGCTCAGGCGCTCGAAGAACAATCCCCAGGTTTCACCCGCGACTTTTACCGCCTTGAAACGGCCAGGCTCCTGACGCGTGCTGGACAAGCGCAACTCAATACACTCAGATACCAGTTGCTGCACGCGGGTTCGAATTAACCCGCGTAAATGCTGGCTATAACAGAACACTTCCAGTGAATCCGGTAGCGCGGCGTCCTGATGCATTTTGCCAAGAATGGTTTTCAGCGCCTCCAGCATCGCCTGCTCGCCGCTGAAATGCAGGGTACGCACCTCATTCCACGAATTGCGGTACAGCAAATCGATACTGCCGACCAGACATTGCTGCTGCTGGCCGAAGCTAAACACATCCAGTTGGCGAAAATCAAAATGCACCACTTGATTGCGGAACGTCGCCGTCGGGTCATGCTCAAGATTGACGATAATCGCCAGATGGCGAATCTCACATGGGCTGTACAGCGCTTTCGGCGTGGGAGCTGGCACACGCAACGGGAAGTGACTGGACACATCCGATACCAACTCCTGCAACCGTGCGATATCACACAACTCATGCCCTTTGATGTGCACACGGGTGGATGATGTCAGCAGGCCGTTAAAATACGCCCAGGCCACCAGCTTGTTCAGGTAGCGGTTATATTCCAGCGGCTGATGGCTGACGATGGCGTCCATCGACGGTGCCTGATTGTACAGATACCAGCCGGAGCGGTTGGCGCGCCCTGCGGGAACATAAATAAAGGTCAGATTCGACTCCGACAGGTCGGGCGAAATCTGCGGGTTAACCAGCGTCACTTTGCCGGGCAACGCCTCGAAAGCGGCATACAGCTTACGGGTCAGTACTCCGATATCCTGCGGACTGGCGCTGACGCTCAGATTATTGCGGCGGGCAAAACGGATCAGGTTGCGATAGCTTTGCATCATCGCATCCAACAATTCGTTGTGCGCTTCGCGCACCTGCCCGATTTTCCAATTGGCACGGTTGTCCAGCATCACCAGCCGTTCGTCGCTCCATCCCCATTCCTGCACCAGTTGCATCAGGATCTGGCGGCGCCAGGCTGTACAGGCACGCTCGCGGGAGAGCTTTTCACACACTTTGAGGTAGAAACAACGGCGCACCAGATCCAACCGGGTCTGGTCATTGATAGCATTCAGATACTGGGTGACGCGCTCCAGCATCATGCAGTAAGGGTCCAGCCCAAAAGAAACGATCTCGCCTTTATGCAGACACGCTTTGATCTCGCTCGACAGCAGACCCGTGTTAGGGTATTCCCAGGAGTAAGCTTCCAGCAGTAACGTTTTCAGCACCGCCTTGTAAGGCGAATCAATGCTTTTATACAACTGCCACAAGCTGGCGCCAAAATACTCTTCCGCCGACAGTGCGCTCAGGCCGCCGAGATCCAGCCATTCGTTTGGTGCCAGCGCACCACGGGCATACAAAGACAGCACATACTCATCGTAGTGCTCCTCTTCTTCTACCGGCACCATGTTCCACAGGATGCGCTTGCCCGCCATGCGCACCGCCGTGCGATAAAACTCATCCAACAACAAAATGTGTTGTGTAGAGCCGCAGTCTTCGCCACCCAGGCTACCGCTCTCGTTGTGGCGGAAACGGTTTTCATCCATCAGGAAGAAACTGACGTCTACACCCTGGCCTGCCGCCCATTTTTCCAACAATGAACATTTCTGCTGCAGACGCTGGCGCTCTTCGCTATCCAGCCAGGATTGGTGACAGACCCAAATGTCGAGATCGGAACTGCAACTCTGCCCGATGGACGAGGTGCTGCCCATGGAATAGACACCAGTGATCGGTAATTCGCCCTTGCGGTCCGGCGCAGACAACTCACCCCAGCGTAATTCCACGCTATCGAGATAGTGCTGCTGTCTTTCATCGGGGGAGAAAAGACAAATGCCGTGCGGAACTTTGCCTTCCAGATAACCAGGCATCAGCGGGTGATGATGATGTAATAAAACTGGCAAAAGACTGTAAACCTGCTTAAAAGCCGGTTTCATTGCTTCCAGAGCACGATCCACACGCAGTTGGTTGATCGCATCCAGTCTTTGCTTCAGTGTCTCGATGTAGAAGTACAAGACGTTTCGCCCGCTTATCCCAGTGCCTATAAAGAAGCCGTTGTTTTCCAGCCTGCCCAGAGTAGATATTGGAAGAATGACGGGCAGAGTATTGCTGGAAACGTGATCAATTTAACACCTTGCCGAAAGGGCGTAAAGAAACTAAAGAAAGTCGGATTTGTTTATTGATGCTTCAGCATTGTACATATTATCGCCGCTCTTGCCGCTTGCGGCTATCCCGGTTCAGGTTTTAGTGTTCCCCCGCCCTCATCATCACAAGGGCCGGGCAACTGACACCAGCTTGCCTTCAATGGTACGATGGAAAAAAAGGATCAATACGGTATTAAGCATGGTAGACACTATTCTCAGGATCGCCACCCGACAGAGCCCGCTGGCACTATGGCAGGCCCACTTTGTGCAGCAACGGCTGGAAGCTTGTCATCCCGGTTTGCGGGTGGAACTGGTTCCGATGGTCACTCGCGGCGATGTCCTGCTGGATACACCACTGGCCAAAGTGGGGGGCAAGGGATTATTCGTCAAGGAACTGGAACTGGCGTTGCTGGAAAACCGTGCCGATATCGCGGTACATTCGATGAAGGATGTCCCCGTCGAGTTCCCCGAAGGGTTAGGTTTGGTGACCATTTGCGAGCGTGACGACCCGCGCGACGCCTTTGTCTCCAACCGCTACGCCACGCTGGATGAGCTACCTGAAGGCGCCTGCGTCGGTACCTCCAGCCTGCGTCGTCAGTGCCAGTTGCGTGCCCATCGCCCGGATCTGGTTGTCCGCGACCTGCGCGGCAACGTCGGCACCCGCTTATCCAAACTGGATAACGGCGACTACGACGCGATCATCCTGGCCGTCGCGGGGCTAAAACGCCTCGGACTGGAAGACCGTATTCGTACCGCACTTAGCCCGGAACAGTCGTTACCGGCGGTCGGTCAGGGCGCGGTTGGCGTAGAGTGTCGGCTGGACGATGCTCGTACCCGCGCACTGCTGGCACCGCTTAACCATGATGACACGGCAACGCGGGTGTTGGCCGAGCGCGCTATGAATACCCGGCTGGAAGGCGGTTGCCAGGTGCCCATCGGCAGCTATGCCGAACTGCAGGATGATACACTGTGGCTGCGGGCACTGGTGGGTGCGCCGGACGGCAGCCGCATTATTTACGCCGAACGACGGGGACTACGTCAGGACGCCGAAACGCTGGGTATCGACCTGGCGGACGAACTACTTGAACGCGGCGCACGCGATATTTTGCAATCGGTTTATGGAGGAGCCTCCTCATGACGATTCTGGTTACCCGTCCCTCTCCTGCGGGTGAGCAGCTGGTAGCCCGTCTCAGAATGGCAGGCTTGCAAGCTTACCATAGCCCGTTAATCGAATTTTCTCCCGGCAGCGAATTGCCGCAATTGCCTTCCATGCTACAGGCTCTGCATCCCAGCGATGTGGTATTGGCCCTGTCTCAGCAGGTGGTGGAATTCGCCGATCCGGTGCTGTCTCGCGCCGGAATGGAGTGGCCTACGTCACTCAGTTATTTTGCGGTAGGGCGCGCCACCGGGCTGGCGTTGCATACTGTCAGCGGTTTGTCGGTGCACTACCCGCCGGAGCGCGCTACCAGCGAAACATTGTTGCAATTACCTGCACTGCAACAAGTCGCCGGTAAACAGGCGTTGCTGCTGCGCGGCAATGGAGGCCGGGAACTGCTGGGAGATACGTTGCAGCGGCGTGGCGCGCAGGTCCGTTACTGCGAATGTTATCAGCGCACCCCGGTTATCTACGACGGCGTGGAACAATGTCAGCGTTGGCAACATCTTGGTATCGATACGTTGGTGATTACCAGCGGAGAAATGCTGCAACAGTTGTATAAACTGGTGCCTGATTATTATCGAACCACCTGGCTGACGGGTTGCCGGGTTGTGGTGGTTAGCGAACGCCTGGCTGGGGTGGCACGCGAGTTAGGCTGGCACGACATTCAGATAGCCGATAACGCGGATAACGATGCGCTGATGCGCGCACTACAGTAATGCCGCGTATGCTGCTACGCTGGCTGCAAAAGAATAACCCGGACAATTACCATTCCCCTGATCATAGGATGTACTCATATGACGGAACACATTACCTCCTCAACACCCTCTGAAGAGGTTGCCGAAAGGGCCGAACCCGCGCATCCGCAAAAATCGCCGCCTCCTGCCAGCACGGCACGCCATGGCCTTGTATTCGGCGCTATTGCTATCGTGGTTTCTCTGGCGCTGAGCGGCGGTGTTTACTATTACACCCACCAGCAGATGGCGCGCCAGAATGCTACGCTGACTCAGTTGCAAGACCAGCTCGCAGCGCTGCAAAAACAACAATCACAAGCACAACAGCAATGGCAGCAAACGCTGGACCAGCAAGCCAAGTCCGTGAGCGCCGATGAGCAACGGCTGGCAGCCCTGACCCGTCAGGCCGGGGAAATGCAGGAAAAACTGGCGACGCTCGCCAACAGCGACTCGAAAACCTGGCTGCTGGCGCAGGCTGATTTCCTGGTAAAACAGGCAGGCCGTAAACTGTGGAGCGATAAAGACGTCACCACCGCCGGTGCCTTACTTAAAAGCGCCGATGCCAGCCTGGCCGACATGAATGACCCTAGCCTTATCGACGTACGGCGGGCTATCACCCACGATATCAGTATGCTGGCGAACGTCAGTCAGATCGATTTCGATGGCATTATCCTCAAAGTGAACCAACTGGCCGATCAAGTGGACAACCTGCGACTGGCCGATAACAACACCGATGAAGCGCCGATGGAAGAAAGCGACGCGACATTGTCAGCCTCACTGGGCGAATGGCGGCAGAACCTGAGTAAGAGTTGGCACAAATTCCTGTCGGACTTCATTACCATTCGCCGCCGCGACGACAGCGCCGAACCGCTGCTGGCGCCGAATCAGGATGTGTATCTGCGCGAAAACATCCGCGCTCGCCTGTTAATTGCCGCACAGGCGGTACCGCGCCATCAGAACGAAACCTATCGCCAGTCGCTGGAAACAGCGGCAACCTGGGTACGAGCCTACTTTGACGAAAGCGACCCAACCACCAAAGCGTTTATTGATCAGTTGGATGCGCTGAGTCAGCAGTCCGTGGCGATGGATGTACCGAATGAACTGCAAAGCCAGCCGCTGCTGGATAAATTGATGCAAACCAGAGTCCGCAACCTGCTGGCGCAGCCGTCCGCCACCCCACAGGAGGGCTGAAGATGCTGAAGGTATTCCTGCTATTTGCAGTGCTGATAGCCGGCATCGTGGTAGGGCCGATGCTGGCGGGTCATCAGGGTTATGTGCTGATCCAGACTGACAATTACAACATTGAAACCAGCGTCACCGGGCTGGTGGTGATGCTGGTGCTGTTTTTGCTGGTTTTTCTGGCGCTGGAATGGCTGCTGCGGCGCGTGTTGCGCACCGGCATCCGCACCCGTGGCTGGTTGATTGGCCGCAAGCGCACCAGGGCGCGTCAGCAGACCAAAGCGGCGTTGTTGAAACTGACCGAAGGCGACTATCTGCAGGTTGAAAAGCTGTTGACCCGCAATGCCGATCACGCTGAACAACCGGTAGTGAACTACCTGCTGGCGGCAGAAGCAGCTCAGCAGCGCGGCGACGAAGCCCGCACCCGGCAATATCTGGAGCGGGCGGCGGAAATTGCCGACTGTGACCAGTTACCCGTGGATATTACCCGCGTGCGCATCCAGCTAGCCCGTAACGAAGACCACGCCGCCCGCCACGGTGTTGATCGTCTGCTGGAAGTGGCGCCACGCCACCCGGAAGTGTTGCGTCTGGCGGAGCAGGCATTTTTGCGTACCCATGCCTACAGCGCATTGCTGGATATTCTGCCGGCGATGCGTAAAACCCGGCTGCATGACGAATCCTATCTGGATGAATTGCAACAGCGCGCAACCATCGGCCTGATGGACCAGGCGATGGCGGAAGGCGGCAGTGAAGGGCTGAAAAAGTGGTGGAAGAATCAGCCGCGTAAAGTGCGTCAGGCGCTGCCAATGCAGGTGGCGATGGCTGAACGCCTGATCGTGTGTGATGACCCGGTGACCGCACAAGACATCATTATTGACGGGCTCAAGCAGCAGTTTGACTACCGACTGGTGCAGTTGATCCCCCGTCTCAATAGTGGTCAACCGGAGCCACTGGAGAAACTACTGCGTCAGCGTCTGAAACAGCACAATAACGATGCACTGTTACACAGCACGCTGGGGCAATTGCTGATGAAGCATGGCGAATGGCAACAGGCCAGCGATGCTTTCTCCGCCGCACTGGCACTGCGACCAGACGCTTATGACTACGCCTGGTGCGCCGATGCTTTTGACCGCCTGAAGCGCCCCGAAGACGCCGCCCGTATGCGGCGTGATGGCCTGTTGTTGACGTTACAGCCCTCTCAGGATGCCTGAATGGCCCAAGCCGGCGCTATCGCGCCGGTCTTCATGCTACGGCACAGCTAACACCATGATTCAGCCAAATAATGGCGAAAAAAAACGCTTGCCGACCAGCGACAAGCGTGCAATAAAAATCAGGTCTGAAAGACAACTTTAGGGCGCCCCACTCAACATTACGTCCAGCCACTAATGAAACAGCACTTCATCAATGACTGGACGTCAGGCGCCGTAAATGGCTCTGCGTCATTCCCAGGTTTATGAAGCCGAAGCAAACATAGAAGGTGGAATGAGCATCTACGCCTATAAAAATGCATTAATGATGCCAACTTTTAAAAAAATCAAGAAAAAAACATTATTCATTGATAAATAAAGAATTAAATATGCCATGTCGTTGAATGCAGGAACGACTAACCTGCTGAAAAATCAAGCATTACTCAGTCATACTGTCGCTAAACAGAGACATTGCCAACACCCTCTTTCATAAACCTTAATATTCAATAAGTTATATGTCTCCTGTCAGCGACATCAAAGCCCCCACCCTGTCGCTAAAAAGCCACAACTATTGCCCCATCGATAAACTCAAAACGGATAAATGCACAACAGCCACGGTAACCGTGGCCGTTGTCATCAATCGGGTTGACGGCTTAATCAGGCAGCCTGTGACAGTTGCTCCAGGCTCTGCTTCGCCAACTGATACAAATAGTGCGCAGTAGGAAACAGCGCCCGGTCATCCACCCGGAACTTAGGGTGGTGCAACGCGTAAGGGCCGCCAGACCCCACCATCATAAAGGTGCCCGGCAGTTTCTGCTGATAAAACGCGAAATCTTCACCAATCGGGCTGGCGTCAACGCGACGGGCCTCAAATCCTTCGGCATCGGCCACCTGCAACGCAAAATCCACCCAACGCGGCGTATTCACCACCGACGGCGGCCCCGCGTGCCAGATAAACTCGATTTCCGCGCCAAACGTGCTGGCGATACCCGCCACAATCTGGCGAAAACGCTGTTCAATCAAGTCGCGTGCCGTTTGACTGAACGTACGAACGGTGCCTTCCACATAGGCGGTGTCAGGAATCACGTTCCAGGTGCTGCCGCTGTGTACCTGAGTTATCGACACTACCGAATTGTTGTCTGAGGGTACTGTACGACTGATGATAGTCTGCACCGCGGAAATCAGTTGCCCCAGAATAATGATCGGGTCGTTGCCCTCATGCGGCTTGGCTGCGTGGCAGCCTTTAGCGGCAATCTTGATTTCGAAACGGTCCACTCCGGCGGTCAGCGCGCCGTCTTTACCGCCAATCACACCGACCGGTAACGTTGGATCGTTATGAATGCCAAAAATAGCACTCGCGCCGTCCAGCGCACCAACCGCGATAACCTCCGGTGCGCCCAACCCAGTTTCTTCAGCAGCCTGAAATAAAATACGCACGGTGCCTTTCAGCTCCGATTCGATGCGTTTAAGCAAAATCGCCGCACCCAGCGCCGCCGATGAGTGAAAATCGTGTCCACAGGCGTGCATCACCCCGGCATTTTTTGAACTGAATGCGACGCCGGACTCTTCCTCAATCGGCAGGGCATCAATATCGGAACGCACGACAACCAGCGGACCGTCTTGCAGGCCACCCACTTCCGCCACCAGACCGGTTTTCAGCGGCAGATCAAGTATGCGAATCCCTTCTTTCTCCAGTGCGGCACGGATTTTTTTCGTGGTTTCAAACTCGTGATTGGACAATTCCGGGTGCTGATGCAGGTCATGCCGAAACGCCTGAATAAACTGCGCCAACGGCGCAAACTGCGAATGCTCTTTCATGTCGGGGACTCCTCTTCTTCTGCCCTGAAATCACAGGACAGGCCCACAGGTGAATAGGTTATCGATCAGATATCGAACTCTGATGGTTCCTGAATCGTGGTGAGTTGCCGCAGGAAGCGACGGGTCTGCGGATTATCGGAGAAGCTGATCACTTGCTCCGCCGGGCCTTGTTCAACGATGTGCCCGTCAGCCATAAAGATCACCCGGTCAGCCACTTCTTTGGCGAACTGCATTTCATGGGTCACGATCACCATGGTGGTGTTCTGCCCCGCCAGTTTCTGAATCACCTGTAACACTTCATGCACGCGCTCCGGATCGAGCGCCGAGGTCGGTTCGTCAAACAAAATCGCCTTCGGCTCCACCGCCAGTGCACGGGCGATACTGACACGCTGCTGCTGACCGCCGGACAGCGTTACCGGGTACTGGTGCGCCTGCGGCAACAACCCCACCAATTCCAGCAGCGACAGCCCTATCTCGTCCGCCTGCTTTTTCGGCATCTTCTTCACCACAATCAGCGCTTCGGTGATGTTTTCCAACGCAGTTTTGTTTTTGAACAGATTGTAGTTCTGAAACACCATCGCCGTCTGACGCCGAAGCGCATACTCTTCCTTGCTGGTATAGCGGCGGGTATCCAACGACTGCTCGCCGATAACAATCACCCCAGACTCTGGTTTTTCCAGCAAATTCAGGCATCGCAGCAGGGTAGATTTACCCGAACCGGAAGGCCCGATGATCGCCACCACTTCCCCCTTGGCGATATCCAGGCTGATATTGTTCAGCACCACCTGCTCGCCAAAACGTTTAGTCAGATTTTTTACACTAATCATGTCGGCTCCTTAACGCTGCCGTGAATGGCTGAGTTTCTTCTCCAGCTGAGACTGCAGCCAGGAATAAACCACGATGAGCAGCCAGTAAATCAGCCCCACCACCAGGAAGGTTTCGAAGAAACGCAGCGATTCGGCTGCAATCATCTTGCCTTCGGCAAACAGTTCCGACACGCCAAGGGCAAAAGCTACCGAGGTGTCTTTAATCAGCGAAATAAAGGTGTTGCCGGTCGCAGGCAGCGCATTGAGCATCGCCTGTGGCAGCACAATACGACGGTAAATTTGTACTTTGCTCATTCCTACCGACAGACCGGCTTCGGTTTGACCAAAATCTACCGATGCCAGCGCCGCCCGGAAAATTTCCGCCATATAAGCGGAGTTTTTCAGGCTGAACCCGATAATCGCCGCTGTCATGGCAGACAGGCCATTCAGTGACGGAAACAGTTGCGGCAGACCGAAATAGATAATGAACAGCTGTACCAGCGACGGGATGCCACGAAACAACGAAATATAGAGTTCCACCAGTTTCGACACCACAACAAACCGGCTCTCACGAACCAGCGCCAGCATCAGTCCTAGCACAATCGCAAATAACATCGACACCACCGCCAACAGCAGCGTGGTGGGCAAGTACATCAGTACCTGGGGAAATACCTTCAACAGGTAGGAAAGATCGATATTCATGAGCCATACCATTACAGCGAACGCCAGCCCGCAATCGAGCTGGCGCCGCAGAAGTTAAGTGAGCCAGCGAGGTTATTTGCCCGCGGTGATATCCTCACCGAAGTATTTGACAGACAGGGTTTTCAGGCGACCGTCGTTGCGCATTTTGGTCAGTTCGTCATCGAACTTCTTGCGCAGTTCGTCACCTTTCTGATCTTTATGGAACGGGAAGCCGACCTGCTCTATCACCAGTGGCTCACCTACCATCTTGAACGGCAGGTTGCGTTTGTTGATTTCCGCCAGCAGGATCGGGCGGGAGTTGATGTAACCTTCAACACGCTTGGCCAGCGCATCGCTCATCGCGCCATCGCGAGTTTCATAGGTGCGAATAGTCACGCTGCCGTCGGCAAAGGCCTTTTTCAGATTGGTGACGTGGTTGGAACCCAGCACGCCCGCCACGGTTTTTCCTTTCAAATCATCCAGCGTATTGATGCTGGTGTTGTCTTTATGTGTGACGATCTGACTGCCGTAGTAGCTGTAAGGCTGCGAGAAATTGTATTTCTCCTGACGTGCCGGGGTAATCGCCACCACGTTGGCGATAGTGTCCAGCTTGCTGGCTTCCAGTTGCCCCATCAGGCCACTGAAATCCGCCGTGACCCACTCTACTTTGTAGTTCAGATCGTTAGCGATGGTTTCCGCCACTTCCACGTCAAACCCGACCAGTTTGTTGTCTTGCTTGAACGAACTGGGGTAACTCTGCCCGGTTGCGCCGATGCGCAGTACTTTTTCATTGCTGTTCTGAGAATCGCAACCGGCTACCAGAATAGCGGCTGACAAGGCTAAAACAGGGAGGATAATTTTTTTCATTGTCATCGAATAACGCCTCTCAGGGGTGTTTCTTTTCCCAGTGGTGATAAAGGTCCTGATCCAGGACTTTTCGCATATAAATCGTGAGGTGTCCTTTTCCTAAATCCGCCTGGCCGACTTCCTGAAAGCCATATTTCCGGTACATTTCCAGCAACCAGGGGTGCTGTTTGGCGGTACCCAGCGTTACAGCGGGCGCTTTTAACTGCTCTTTCAGCACCACCTGTTCCAGCCAGTCCAGCATCTGTTTGCCCAGACCTTGTTGTTTGAAATCCGGATGAGTGGCGAACCAGCCGAGGTGCGGCAACCCGTAAGGACCGGGATTCGGCCCCCACGGATAACGAATGGTGATAGACGCAGCCAGACGCCCGTCTTTCTCCATCACATACACGCCGTTGCTGCGCAGATGGCGACGCGCCATGTCGATGTCCGCATAGGCAGCATCAAACTTGATGCCAAGCTCACGTACCGGCGCATAGGCAGCCAGCGCCAGCGCCAGAAACGCGTCATCATCGGCAGCCGTGGCCTGACGAAATACGGTACTCATCGTGTCTCCCGTCACTCAGCCAGCAGGCCGCTGCCATCCGCGTAGCGGATCACCTCGTCCACTTTCTGCGGTGCACTGCCAACGTAATTCGCCGGGTCCAGCCAGGCATCAAGCATAGCAGCCGTCAGGTGCTGCGACAGTACCGGATGCTCCAGCAGTAACGCCTTAAATTCACGGTTCTGCTCAAATGCCGCCATCGAGCATTCGTATACCAGATGATGGGCAGTCTGCTTACCAAGCAGTTTGCCGATTTCAAACATCACCTTTTCCGACAGCAACAGGCCGTTTTGCAAGTCCAGATTGGCGCGCATCTGTTTTTCATTCACCGACATACCGCGCAGGATACCGAGCGCGTTTTGCAGTTGCGCCGACAGATAGATGTTGATTTCCGGCAGGGCTATCCATTCCGCGCGCCAGCTCATGGCGTCACGCTCGTGCTCGACTTTCATCGATTCGTGGATCAGAGCCGCGCTCTTGAACAGCGGTGCCGTCAGGCTCGCCAGCCCTTCCAGCGCCGCCGGATTGCGTTTGTGCGGCATAGTGGTAGAACCGATCTTCCCTTCGGAGAACGGCTCTTCGATTTCGTTGATTTCGGTGCGCATCAGGTTGTACAACTCGTTGCCGATTTTACCGAGCGTACCGCTGATCAGCACGGCTACCGACGCGTATTCCGAGAAACGGTCACGGGCGGACTGCCAGCCGATATTCGGGGTATTCAAGCCCAGACGAGCCAGAGTGTGGCGTTCAATTTTAGGTCCCAGTTCACCAAATGAAGCGTAGGTACCGATAGCACCGTTAATGTTGCCGACCAGCACGCGCTCACGAATTTCATTCAGACGTTGCAGGTGCCGTACGAACTCGTCCAGCCATACCGCCAGCTTGAAACCGAAGGTGGTCGGCATGGCCTGCATACCATGGGTACGGCCCGTCATCAACGTATGTTGATGTTTCTTCGCCAGCCGTTTCAGTTCGATAGCGACCAGCCGGGTGTCGCGCACCACAATATCGAATGCCTGACGCAATTGCAGCACGGTGGCGGTATCCACCACATCCTGCGTGGTCACGCCGTAATGGATATATTCGCCAGCGTCGCCGCACTGCTTCTGAATAGCAGTGATAGTCGGCATCAGAGAGTGCTTCATACGCACCGCATCCTGAGCTATTTCTTCAATATTCAGGGCGCTGGCGTTGGCATGGGAAGCAATGGTGTTGGCCGCATCTTGCGGAATGACACCCAGTTCGCCCTCTGCCAGCGCTAACGCGATTTCCACGTCAACCTGGCGAGTCAGGCGATTGTGCTCTGACCATACGGCGCGCATTTCTGGTGTGCCAAAGTTATTTCCAATCAAAAGAAAATCAATCAAATGTGATGCCATAACTCACTCGTTTACATTGTAATAATGGGGAAAAGGGAGGTGGGTCAAGATGACGCTGCTGTTTGCCAGCGACTATATCATGGCGATATTCCCGCCTATATATTTGATCGATCTAATATATTCTTTATTGTTTTATGATTCCGTCAGTAATTATTTTTTGAAATCAACAAACAGATTACTGACAGAACGCCGGATAGGAATTGCTCAGGGGCACAGCCACTGAGCTTTAGTCGCCTTTAGTTCCCCTGAAAGAAATCATGACATCTGCATAATTACGCGGTGCGGTAGTGACGACTATGCAACAGTGATGACTATGCAAAATAGAACCACGCCGTGGTAATCACCCCGCCTTTCACTTCAAACACAGCGATACTTTCGATTGGATCAGGACTGAGTCCGTAAATCTTTTCATGATCAAAAACCTGATTACCCAGTACTGTACGGGACACCAATTCAGCACGTAGTGCCGGGTTATTAAAACGATGTTCACGATAAAACGCCTCCAGCGCCGTTTTCCCGACCATGGACGGGCTTGCCGATGGCATACGATAAGCACGGAAATCCTCATGAAAACAGGCAGAAAAGGCGGTTAAATCATGGGCGTTATAAGCGGCAAATTGTTTCTCAATCGGTTCGACAACTGACATACACACCTCCATTTAACTACCAATGTAATGAATAATAATGCCAAAAGAAGTGTGCAGCAGTCAGGCGTAAAAGCAAATCAGGCGCTGTACTGCGTCGCAAGCACTGCGTGCCGAATCGCCTCTGGTGTGAGCGAAAATGGCAGTAGCACGGCACTGTCTTTGGGAAATGTAAAGGTTTCAGACAGTGTTTCTGCCAGTTCGGCATAGCGCGCCTCCGCCACCGGTAAACGTGCGGGAGCATCATAACGCTGTAAGTGCGCCAGTAAATCGGGTTCAACCGAACCGTCACCACGCGCCAGCAGCGACTGTACTCGCAATCCGTATCCTACTTTCTCACCGTGTAGCCAGTCATGCAGTTCAGGGACGTGTGTCATGCGATTATGAATCGCGTGGGCCACGCCAGGTGAGGGTGAATCATCCCGCATACTGTTAGCCAGACCTGCCAAGGCAATATTGGCATCAATCACCTTTTGCAATGCCCGCGTGACCCGCTGTTCGGCATTGTCATGCAAGGCTTGTTCTCCCCACTGTATAAAGGTGTCTTTCGCCAGCGCTGCTGCTTGTACCTTGAGGTTAAGCGCCAGATTATCGCTGTTTTTCGCCAGATAGGGTTGAAACTCATACCATTTGGCAAGGGCATCGACGATTCCTGCCTTCAGATAACGCACATCGCTACGGGCAATCACATCGCTGTCTACCAGCACCATCTCAGGCATACGCTGTAATACCTGCGTTCCCTGATGACCGCCCTGATCATCATACAAAATGCTGATGGGAGACCAGGCGGCGCAGGTAGCGGCAATCGTCGGCAAGGTCGCTACCTGACCGTTGTCTAACCCGTCAGCCACCGCTTTGGCACAGTCCATCACTCGGCCACCGCCGACACCCAACACAAAATGAACACCATCCTGGGCGATTTCATGCCGATGGTATGCGATGGCATCACGTGTGCACTCACCTTCCAACAGATGCACATCAAACTGTACGTCAGCCTTCGCCAAACTCTCGGACAACGTACTTTTCACCGCATCCCAGGCTCGCGGGCTGGTTAATATAGCGATACGACCCGAAAACGGTGCAATGAGTTCACCTACGCGTGACAGCAAGCCAGACTGATGGTGATAGACCCCTGGGGATTTTATGGCAAACACGTCAATTCCTTGATTTCTCTCTGCTGCACCAACCAATAAGCACAGCCTACAGAACACAATAGTAAAATCCTGCCTGCACGTTGTAACCACTCAAATAATGATAAGATATAACATGAAGATATAAATTTCCTTTATTTTGAATGATATAGTCACCATCACAGATAACGTTCCATCACCTTCGTTAATACGCATCCAACTGTTTTTTTTACCTGCGATTACTTCCCCCCAGAGTTGATGAGCTCGTTGTCACTTATTTCATTTTAAATTCGACCTTATTTAAACCAGGAACACTCAGACAGGAATCCCGTAATGAAAAAAACCCGACTGACTCGCTACCTCAGCATCGCACTACTCCCCTTGTTTGCCGCAGTAATACTGGTAGGCTGTGATAACAACAAGAGTACGGAGACACAGAATAAAGTGCTACGCGTGGGCACCACCGGTCAAAGTTTCCCTGGGTCTTATAAAGAGAACGGCACGTTAGTGGGTTATGATGTAGAAGTGGCGGAAACCATCGCCCACAAACTGGGCTACCAGATTACCTGGACCACCGCTGATTTCAGCGGACTGATGGGCCAGTTGGAAGCAGGAAAACTGGATACGGTCGCCAATAATTTTGTGAAAACAACCGAGCGTCAGAAAAAATACAACTTCACCAACACGTATCTCAACTACGCATCGCAAATCGTCACCAGCATTAACAACAAAAACATTCAATCTCTGGATGATCTTAAAGGTAAAACGGTGTCTGGCGTGCTGGGTTCTACTCATGTCACCAATCTGCGCAATGCGTTCCCCAATAATGACGTCACCATTCGCACCTATGAAACCCGCGATGGCGCCATGAATGATGTTATCAATAACCGTGTTCAGGGCTATGTCAACTCGCGCCCTATCCTGCTGGCAGAAATTAACAAACGCCACTTGCCGCTAAAACTGGTCGGTAACCCCATCTCCAACGAGCAAGTCGCCTTTCCATTTGCCAGAACACCGGAAGGTAACAAATTACTGGCGGAGTTTAATCAACAGCTGCAGGAACTGCGTCAGAATGGTCAGCTAAAAGCGCTGGCAGAGAAATATTTCGGTAGCGATAAGGTGCTGGAAAGCAGTAAGGCGGAATAAGTGGCTTATAGCCTCAACACCACGAAGTTTTGTAAAGAATGTTGATGCGCTAAAAGCAAAAAACGGCAGCCCGTCTGGACTGCCGTTTCTTAAGAATGGGATGGTCGGCGAGAGAGGATTCGAACCTCCGACCCACTGGTCCCAAACCAGTTGCGCTACCAAGCTGCGCTACTCGCCGATCATGATGTAACACGGTACTGCTATTTTCGTTTGTGTGGTGCGAAGAGAGGGACTTGAACCCTCACGTCCTGAGGACACTAACACCTGAAGCTAGCGCGTCTACCAATTCCGCCACCTTCGCATATCACAAACTTAAAATTTGGGGTGGCTAATGGGACTCGAACCCACGACAACTGGAATCACAATCCAGGGCTCTACCAACTGAGCTATAGCCACCATATACCACTGCTTTACTACGTATTCCGGTACTCGATTTACGGGGTAATAAGTACCTCCGCAGCTCCCGCGCCCAACGTAATGGCGCGCCCGACAGGATTCGAACCTGAGACCTCTGCCTCCGGAGGGCAGCGCTCTATCCAGCTGAGCTACGGGCGCGTAGCGCCGTTGCGGGTGGGGATAGTACGGATTTAATAGGGGCCTGTCCAGTGCTTTTTTCACAGAAATGATGCGTTTGCTTATGCTTTGCTCATTTACAGTTAAAACCCGGTCAATCCGCCACCGCCACCCGCGATTAGCGACGATTACTCTGCTTCTGCCTGCATCTGCGGCTGTTTTTTACCCAACCCCAATGCTACGTAAAGCACACTGACCGCCGCCAGGAAAATACCACCGACCACTAACGACATGCGCGTGTCTTCGTTGATGTACATTCCCACCAGTACACAGATCAGGAATGCCATCGTCAGGTAGTTCACCCACGGGAACAAGATAGACTTGAACGGATGAGCAGCAAGCGCGGCCTGATGCTGCTGGCGGAAACGCAACTGGCTTATCAGCACCACAAACCAGGGAATCATTCCCGGCAGCACACTGGCGCTGTAGACGTACACGAACACTTTTTCCGGGTTAGGGATAATGTAATTCAGTGCAGATCCCGCCACCAGACACAAAATCGACACCATCACCCCGACAGCCGGGACGCCGCCGGCGGTTACGCGGCCCAACGCCGACGGCAACTGGCGGTTGTTAGACAACGAATAGAGCATACGCCCACAGCTATACATACCGCTGTTGCAACCAGACAACGCCGCGGTCAGCACCACAAAGTTGATAATACCCGCTGCAGCGGTAATGCCGATCTTGGAGAAGGTCAGCACAAACGGGCTACCGGATGTGCCGATTTCATTCCACGGGAAAATCGTGACGATCACGAAAATGGCACCGACATAGAAAATCAGGATACGCCACAGGATGTTATTGATAGCCCGTTTCAGCGTCACCTGCGGATTACGCGCTTCGCCAGCGGTAATCCCGACCAGCTCAACCCCCTGATAGGACGCCACCACCAGGCAGAGCGCAAACAACACCCCTTTCCAGCCGCCTGCCAAAAAGCCGCCGTGTTCGGTCAGGTTGGCGAAACCAACTGACTGGCCGTGGTTACCGATACCAAAGAAAATAATCCCTACGCCTACCACAATCATGACCACGATAGTGGTTATCTTGATCATCGAGAACCAGAACTCGATTTCACCGTACAACCGCACGGCAGCCAGGTTGGCGACTGCCACCAGCGCCACCGCGCCAATCGCCGGTATCCACTGCGGTAATGTTGGGAACCAGTACTGCACATAGACGCCGATGGCGGTAATTTCCGAAATGCCGACAGCCATCCACATGAACCAGTAACCCCAGGCTGTGAGATAACCGAAGAACGGACTCAGGTAATTGTGGGCATAAACTGCAAACGAACCGGTCACCGGCTCCAGAAATAGCATTTCCCCCATCGAACGCATGATGAAGAATACAAAAATGCCTGCCACAATATAGGCCAGCAGCACGGACGGCCCAGCCCATTTCAGGGCGCTTGCGGCCCCCATGAACAGCCCCACGCCAATGGTGCCGCCCAGCGCGATAAGCTCAATATGTCGCGCTTCCAGCCCCCGGTGGAGCTGGTCTTGTTTCTCTGTATTTGCCATATAACCTCTGTCTTCAATGGTTCCTTTTTACGTCGGCATCAAAAGCGTTATTGTTTTATACCCATCATGCTTTAAAGGGGATACCGACTCTCTCCCGGCAAGGCATAACAGACCTTCGGCCAGAAAAATGGCCGAGAAGATACCGCAATGCAAACCGGATTCCTACCTTTCCTTGTACCTGAGTACGATGAAATAAATAGCGCGAACAGACCTTGAACACAACGATAAAGCCGGGGAAAAAATGGGACAATAGTCAGAAAAGACGAGGCCGATATGGTGATACGCTTTAAAGCCTACCGCTGAAATGCCAGGCCAAATAACGTAATAATTTAACCTGACGACGAAAACGGCTGGGTTGCGTCAACAGACGATATAGCCATTCCACCCCATAGCGCTGCCATGCCACAGGGGCGCGTTTAACCTGCCCGGTAAACACATCATAAGTACCGCCCACCCCCATATAGAGCGCATTGGGGTGTAACTGACGGCAATCACGTATCAGTAATTCCTGTCGGGGGGAACCCAGCGCTACCGTCACCAGTTGAGCGCCACTGTCACGCACATGCTCCAGGACTGTCTGACGCTGCTGCGGCGTGAAATAACCATCCTGTGTTCCCACAATGTTGACCTGCCACTGTTCACGCAGCTTACGTTCGGTTTCTGCTAACACTGACGGTTTTCCCCCCAGTAAAAATACCGGCGTACCCTGCTGACCAGCGCGCTGCATCAGCGCCTCCCACAGATCCGCGCCGGCGATGCGCTGCACCTGTGCGCCTGGGTACTTGCGGCGAATGGAGCACACCACGCTGATACCATCGGCATAGTTACAATGCCCTTCCTGTAGCATCAGTTCACGCAATGTCGTATCGTGATCGGCAGCCAGCACCTTCTCGGCGTTAATGGCAATCAGCGTTCCCGGACGCGGCGAACCGCCCGAAAACAGCATCGACACGCATTGTTCCCTATCCCGAAAACCCTGCAGCGGAATGCCGCGGATAACGTATTGCGGCAACGCATTATTCATTTCCCTTCTCCTTGAGACGGGGTGCGGATAACGACCACACCGGCGCGCAACAATAGCCAGTACAGCAGCTTAGCAATCAGCAAACAGGCAGCGAAGACCAGACAGAAAAACACCAGCCGCGAAACAAACGCATCGACGCCTTCGCGCACCAGCACGATCAGATTAAACACCGCACCAAAGCAAAACGCCTGCAACACGGCGGACAGATAGCGGTTTTCCACCTGCCGTCCGTAGCGGTAAAGCCCATCAAACCCCTTGATAAGCAAGCCGACGATGACCGCACCTGGCGGAATAAGCAGCGGGCCGCCCATGATCAATAGCGAACCGAGCAACGTCGGCGATATCGCCAACCCGGCATGATAATTCAGCACTTCCCAGGTGAAATAATTGGCGCTATTAAGCACCAGCGCAGGCCGTTCCGGCCACAACCAGGCGGGAATAAACACATAAAAATCCCGCACGATGGGTGCCAGCCCTTGCAGGGTAATCTGGTCAAGGTGCTGCCACAACACGGCCAGATTTTCCCACGGCGAAAAGGTATCTCGCGTCAGATACAAGAAGGTGTAAAACGCCTCGTCACCGTGCACATCCAGACCGTAACGCTTAAGCGCCAGCCAGAACATCGCCACAATACCGGCGCAGCCTGCCGCTGCCAGCATCCACAGCGCTATCCAGCCGCGTTGCAGGCCGATAAACAGAAATAAGGCAAAAGCGATAATGAGATTGGCACGCGTGCCGCCCACCAGCAGATAAGTCAACCCGCCAAACGCCACCGTCGCCAACAGGAAAATCAGCCAGGCGCGTCGGGTCTGATGCAGGAAATACCACATCAACATGGCGGGAATAAAGAAGTAAAAGAAGCGTTTCAGGGCAACACCGGCGACATCACGAGAAAAAATCTGGCTGTAAGAACCGAGTTTGAACAACAACAAGCCGTTGTTGGCAAAGAACACCGCGGTGGTCGTCAGCGCCACCATTGCCAGCAACCCACAGGCGATAAGGACTTCCAGCCGCGTCATGGTCAGCGGTAGCGGACGAGTGACCGACGACACGGATCGTAGCCGTATTTTATAACCGGCATAATAGATGACATAAAACGCCGTGGCGGACAGCTGCGCCAGCAATAAATTCAGTGGCGAGGCCGTCTCAACGCCGAAGCGAAACGCCAGTAAAGCCGTCAACGGGAAACCGAAATAGAACGTCAGCAGATACAGCAATGAAAACAGCACGTTGAAGTTGAAACGACAACGGCGGAACTCACGCCCGCAGAGCCACAACACCACGCCGCTGCCCCCCAGCCAGACCAGCCACAACCCGAAAAACGTCCACTCAGTCATCGCCGTCTCCCGCTGCCAGCGCCAACGCCCGTCGCCACCCTTGTTCATAGCCGGGGCTGAAGAACGCAATCTGCCGGGTATCCACCCGCATCAGTTGCTCGCTGGCGTCACGCACCATGGCCTCGTTCAGTTCCTCCTCGCCCAGCAATACCGGCAGGCGCTGTTCCGCCAAATCCTGCCGGAATGGGTTATGACGACTGATAACGAACGGTATACCCAGTTGAATTAACAAACACAGCGTGCCGATCCCCTGCTGACGATGAAACAGAAAGTAACCCAGATCGCAGGTACGCAACAACGCCAGATAGTCGTCGAACGCCAACGATTCGCGCAGAATACGGCAGCGCTCAGCACCAAATAACGCCAGCCCATGCTGTGACACCTGCTCAATGTAGGCATGATTGTCTGCCGGATACCCCATCGGCACGATCACCCGCACCTGCGCGCCACACTGACGATGAATGGCGTCCAGCGCCGCCAGATGGCGGTTACTGCGATCACCGGAGTTGCCGACCAGAATGGTCAACGGTGCGTCCGGCGCTTTTTCATGTGTACGCACGTCGTACGGGTTCATGCGGGTGGGAAAATAGAGCAGCGACGCCAACGCCGCCGGGTAGCGGCGTTGGAAATAGTCGATATCGCCGCGCGTAGCGAACACCTGCGCGACCCGGCGTTGCGCCAACCTCCGCAGACGGTAAAACCAGCGGTAGCGCCAGCCATGGGCCTCTTCATACAGGTCCGCGCCCCAGATATGCCAGTATGCCTGCGTGGTGCGGATACCGCCACACAGCAACGCCAGCCACAACCAGGGGTTAAACTGGCCGTGAAAAAAGAAGCGGACGGTGCGATCTGCCCGCGCCTGCGCGACCACAGCGCGCGCCAGCGCTTTCTGGCTAGCAAAGCGTGTTATATGCAGCATCGCATAGGTATGCCTGGAGAGTTCAGTCGCCGACACCACCATAAACCGTCGCGTCTGATGCAATGGCAGCGACGGTGCCAGCGTATCATTAAAGAAACGCAGCACCGTGTGGTTATGGTGGGGAATATCCGCCCCCAGAACATGGATAAGTGTGGTCATGCTCGCCTGCAATACAGCATGAAAACGCCGCAACACAACAAAAAATAGACCGCATAGGTTGCCAGATACGCCTGTGATGCGCCCAGCGCGCCATGCAATGGAATCAGCCAGCGGGCAAACCCGCCCAACAACAGACACTGCCCCAATTCAGCCAGCACATAGAACCGCAGCGAGGCTCTGGCCACCACCAGATAACCAAAAACGTAAGCGCCTACTTTCAATACATCACCCGCCAGCTGCCATACAAACAGGTCACGCATGGCCGAAAACGCGCCGGAAAACAGTAAGTGAATCGCTATATCGCGCATTAGCCAGATAACCACGGCCATCAACGCCGCCATCGGCAGCACAAACCGTAATGCGCTGAAAATCTCATACCGGATCGCGGTCTTATCTTGCAGTCGCGCCAGCGCAGGCAGCAGATAAACCGTAAACGAGGCGGTAATGAATTGCAGCCAGACATCGGAAATGGTCGTCATCCCCTGCCATAGCCCGACGTCCTGCCAGGTATAATGAGCTGCCAGCAGGTTTCGCATCATCACATAGCCTACCGGCATCGTCACCGCGGTTATCAACGTCATCAGGCTGAACCGGGTTAACTGACCAGCCAGCGGCCACGACCATGAAGGTGTGAGTGCTCGCAAACCTAATGGCGTGCGCCGCAATAACAACGCTAACGCAGGCAGGCACACCAGTGCGGGCATCAGCGCCAGGCCCACCAGTGCGCCGGTATACTCCCCCAACCAGAAACTAACGCCATACGCCACCGCGCCCAGCAGACTGCCCGCCATCACCGCCAGCGCATTGCCTTGCGCATCCTGATACCCTTTCAGGATCGCCAGCAGCAGGCTGGAACCAGCTATCCCCAGTTGCAGCCAGGCCAGTGCCACAATGACCGGCTGGTAGCCGTCATCGCCAAACAACAGGCGTGACAGCGGCGCAGCCAGCAACCCCAGCGATAGCGCCAGCAATAGCGAAAACCCCATCGACAGCGACACCGCCGTTCCCAGCAATGGACTGGGGCGATCAGGCGCAGGCGGCGCGGCAGCCACCGCACGGGTAATGCCGTTGACAATCCCCCCACAGGCCATCCCCCCCAGCACGGTGATCAACTGGCGATAGTTACCGGCCAACCCGACGCCTTCCGGACCGAACGCCACCGCCAGCAGTTTGATGATCACCAGCCCCGCGCCGATTTTGACCAGCGTTGAAGCCGCCGTCCACAGTGATGCCCGTGCCAGCGACATCAGGAAAAGAAACTCAGCGCCGAATGGATGACAGTACGCTGGTTAAGATCAGACAAGTTGTAGAACAACGGCAGACGTACCAGCCGTTCGCTTTCCCGCGTAGTATGCCTATCTTCGCCGACAAAGCGCCCAAATTGCCGACCAGCCGGACTGGAATGCAAAGGAATGTAGTGGAACACCGCCAGTATGTCCGCTTCTTTCATATGGCTGATAAACGCTGAGCGTTCTGCCTCATCACGCAGACGCAGGAAAAACAGGTGACCATTGTGACGGCAGTCTGCCGGAATCACCGGCAATGTCACCCGACCCAGCGCCGCCAGCGGTGCAAATGCCCGCGCATAGTGTTGCCATAACGTCAGACGCCGGTCATGAATACGCTGCGCCACCTCCAGTTGCCCCCACAGGTAAGCGGCCTGAATATCCGCCATCAGATAACTGGAGCCGATATCGCGCCAGGTGTACTTATCCGCCTGTCCACGAAAAAACTGGCTGCGGTTGGTGCCTTTCTCACGGATAATGTCGGCGCGCGCCGCCAGTTCAGGGTCGTTAATCAGCGTCGCACCGCCTTCGCCGCCGGCGGTGTAATTCTTGGTTTCGTGAAAACTAAAACAACCGATATGGCCGATAGCGCCCAAAGGCCGGTCCTGATAATGCGACATCATCCCCTGTGCCGCATCCTCCACCACAAAAAGGCCGTACTGTTGCGCCAACGCCATGATAGCGCTCATCTCGCAACCCACCCCGGCGTAATGCACCACCACAATGGCGCGCGTCTTTTTTGTAATCGCCGCTTCAATATGGTTTTCATCAAGATTGAGGGTATCGGGACGGATATCGACAAACACAATGGTGGCGCCACGCAGCACAAAAGCATTGGCGGTCGAAACGAAGGTATAGCTCGGCATGATGACTTCATCGCCGGGTTGGATATTCAGCAATAACGCCGCCATCTCCAGCGATGCGGTGCAGGACGGCGTCAACAGCACTTTGCCACTGCCAGAGTAATGTTCCAGCCATTGCTGACAACGGCGGGTAAAGGCGCCATCACCGCTGATTTTACCGCTGCGCATCGCCGCCCGCATATATTCCAGTTCCGATCCCACCACCGGCGGCGCATTAAAAGGAATCATCTCGTCACCTGCAAACCTTCATCGATAAAACCAGTAGGCGGTGCTCTCCACCCGTGCGCCGCTGCGCAGATAGAGCCGTAAAGCCGCCAGATTACTGGTCTGCGTCGCCACCGTCAGCCGGCGAATACCACGTTGCTGGCACCAGACCCGCGCCACCTGCATCAACCGTTGCCCAATTCCCTGCCCGGTCATACCCGGCCAGGCGGACAACACGCCGATGCGCGCCGAGTTTGGCGATGTCTGGCGTAAAGTGACAAACCCTTGCAGCGGCCCACCTTGTACCCCCAGCACCAGACAAGCGTCATCAAAGGTGCCGTATACCGCTTTCTCTACCCAACGAGCGTAAAAACGGCCACAATCATCCGGTCGATACCACGGCGCCCGAAACCGGCTCAGCACAAAACTTTTTGCCGCCGCCGCACGCAGCGCCGGGATATCGCCGACTTCAGCCTCCCGAACGCCAACGGCAAACACCGCCCTGGCAGCAGGGACAACCGGCATACTGAAATCCACCTCGCCTTCCGCCAGCCGGAACCCCAGCGCAAACAGTGCATCTGCCGTCACCAAATCGTCTGCCGCCAGTTTAGCCTGACATAACTCATAGCGATCCAGCTCAGTAAAGGTTAACGGCGGTGCGGTATCGGTGAAACTCAACCTTCCACTGATACGCTGGAAAAAATCACTTTCCCATACCAGAGGTTCAATTTCCGCACACATCTCAGCACTCACAGGCATAGGTCACTCCGGTTAACGCCGAATCAACAGAGGTCACCGACGCCGCTTCACCGCCAGACGCCTTTGGTGTCCACCACCCAACGTTGCGCTACCTGTTCAGGGGCAAGCGCCCTGAACTGCCGGTGATCCACCAGCAGCACCAACATATCCGCTTCACTCAGCGCGAGATCAATATTCACTAACCTCGCTTTTCCCTGTAACCCAGGCGGCAACTGCCGGATATTCGGCTCAACGACCCAGGTAATCCCGACATGCCATTCGGCAATCTGTTCCGCAATCGCCAGCGCCGGACTTCCGCGAAGATCTTCCACATCAGGCTTGAATGCCAGCCCCAGACAGGCGATGCGCAGTTCACAAGCACGATTTCCCCTCTGCGCCAGCGCCTCTGCCACCATAATCTTCACCCGCTCCATCACCCAGCGTGGTTTGGCATCATTCACCTCGCGGGCAGTACGAATCAGGCGTGCCTGTTGCGGGTGCTGAGACACGATAAACCACGGGTCAACCGCGATGCAGTGGCCGCCGACGCCCGGTCCCGGCTGCAAAATATCGACGCGCGGGTGGCGATTAGCTAGTTGAATCAGCGTCCACACATCAATATGTTGTTCGGCACAAATCAGCGACAATTCATTAGCGAACGCAATATTCACATCCCGAAAGCTGTTTTCTGTCAACTTGCACATCTCTGCGGTGCGCACATCGGTCATCACACAGTCCCTATCAAGGAAAAGGCGATACAACTCGCTGGCCCGCGCTGCGCAACGCGGCGTCATCCCGCCTATCACCCGCTCCTGACTGAGCAGCTCCTCCATGATACGGCCAGGCAACACCCGTTCCGGACAATAGGCAATACGAATATCCGACGCTTCACCCACCTGCTGGGGAAAGCTCAGATCCGGGCGCGCTTGCGCCAGCCAGGCTGCCATCTGCTCTGTGGTGCCGACCGGCGAAGTCGATTCAAGAATCACCACATCTCCCGGTTTTAACACCGACGCCAGTGACAAAGCAGCCGTTTCAACAAACGAGATGTCCGGCTGATGGCCCGCTTTTAACGGGGTCGGCACCGCGATGAGAAACGCCTGCGCCGACACCGGATGAGTGCCGACCTGTAAATACCCTTGCGCCACCGCCAGTTGCACCGTCTGTGCCAGGCCCGGCTCTGTAATATGAGTATGGCCCTGGTTGATGGTCTCCACCACGTGCGGGTTCACATCCACACCAAAAACAGGTTGTTGCCGTGATGCCAACAATGCGGCAGTCGGCAGGCCGATATACCCCAGGCCCACCACACAGATACGATTAAAACTCATGCAGTTACCCGGTGTTTTTCAAAACAGAAAGAATTCGCTGGCTGGCTAACCCGTCGCCATAGGGGTTATGCGCATAGCTCATTGCCTGATAAATAGACGCATCTGCCAGCAGGCGGGAAACCTCTCGGATGATAGTCGCAGTATCGGTTCCCACCAACCGCACGGTACCAGCGGCCAGCGCTTCTGGCCTTTCGGTAGTCTCGCGCATCACCAGCACAGGTTTTCCGAGCGAAGGCGCCTCTTCCTGAATTCCCCCGGAATCCGTCAGGATCAGCCAGGCGCGATGCATCAGATAGACAAAAGGCAAATAGTCCTGCGGCGTTATCAAAAACACGTTATCAATGCCGCTGAGAATACGTTGAACCGGCTCCAGCACGTTGGGATTTCGGTGTACCGGATAGACAATTTGGATATCCGGATGATGTTGAGCGAGTACCGCCAGCGCGTGACAAATTCGTTCCATCCCCGCGCCAAAGCTCTCCCGCCGATGGCTGGTAACCAAAATTATTTTTCGTTCCGGTTCCAGAAAGGCGTACTTCTCCTGCAATTGCGCGTGCAATTCACCATCATGAGTAATCCGATCCCGAACCCAGAACAAGGCGTCAATCACCGAATTGCCTGTTACCCAGATACGGGAAGCCGGAACCTGTTCCCGCCGCAAATTCTGCCGCGCCGTGATCGTTGGTGCAAAGTGATAGGTAGCTATATGCCCGGTCAGTAGACGATTAGCCTCTTCCGGCCAGGGGGATGTCAGCTTGCCGGTACGTAGTCCGGCTTCGACATGGGCAACCGGAATACGATGGTAGAACGCCGCCAGACTCGCCATCAGGGTGGTGGTGGTATCGCCATGCACCAGCAGCAGGTCAGGCTGGAACTGGGTCAACACCGACCCCAGACCAGAGAGAATACGTGAAGAAATCTCCACCAACCCCTGATCCGGCTGCATTATATTGAGGTCGTAGTCCGGCATAATCTCAAACAGGCTCAGCACCTGATCAAGCATGTCACGGTGCTGTGCTGTCACACAAACGCGGGATTCAAAGAAAGCATCCTGAGCCATCGCCCTTATTATGGGCGCCATTTTTATCGCTTCAGGGCGAGTGCCAAAAACCGTCAAGACTTTCACTGGTGACTCTCTTTAATTCCGGTTTGCCGCCACGGTAAAAATGTATTACTGACCCAAATTGCTATCAACCTGTTGGTCACTCAGATGGAGCGACGCACCAGCACCAGACCAGCGCCCACCAGCAGGCCAATGAAGCTCCCCATCAGCACCAGAAAACCGCGGCGCGGACTGTCGCGCTGAACCGGCTCTTCCGGCGTATGCAGATAGCGGTACGTCTGAAAGCGGTCTGCCAGCACCGGACCGGCTTCCAGCATCGTCAGAACCGACTGACGTGGCGCGTAATCGGCGTCAAATTCCGGCCCATTCGCCTTCAACATGTCCAGACGCGCCTGTAACCAGGAATCCCCCTGTAAAAACAGCGCCGAATCAGACAGATCCTCGCCTTTCGGCTCAGTAATCCCTTGCTGGCGGGCAATCGCGAGCGCTTGTGTCACACGCTTTAGCTCCTGATCATAAGCAGCACGCGCGACCGTCTCTTCTCGTTGCAGCAAAATGCGCTCAAATCGGATACGCGCTGCCCAGTTTCCGGCCAGATTCTGATTAAGGTGATTAACGGCACGCTGGTTAGCGAATTGCACATATTGCCGTAACAGATTACTGGCATCTTGCGGATTATCAGCGGCCAATTTGAGGGTATCGTTGGTTTTTTTTGCAACATCACGCGGCATAAACTGAATATCGTCGATCAGAGAATCCAGCAAAATGGCATCCGCCTTGTCGTCGCCTTTGCGATGTTCGCGGTAATAAGGCGACTGTAGCCAGAACTCACGCCGGGTATCGTAAGCGGCGGCCTGCATCGTGAATTCGGTATAGGCATCTTCCACAATCGCGTTACCATCAAATATGGTTTCCGACGCATCCAGCGAATGTAGCCACTGTTGCTGTTCAAAGAACGACGACAACATGGCTGCCGCCGGTTTATCGGTAACCGCGCTGGTACGCCACACCGGCTGTACCAGCCAGGAATAAACCAACGCCAGCAGCGCAAATAGCACCGCAAAACCGACAACCCAAACTTTTCCCTGCCAGAGCACCTGACAAAGCAGGCGAACATCCAGTTCATCATCCAGCGGCATCGCCTGAGGGAGTGTTTCCCGTTTCATGAAGTTTTCCTATTTGGTTTATTCACAATTTCGGTTTATCAACAATAGCGATGACTTCGATAGTAACGCTACCTACACACCAATACTGGTATCAAAGCGATCCAGCGTGCTAACCAACGCATCCGCGCATATAAGGTAAACCAGGAACAATAGCAGGCAAACGCAGATGTAGACAGAGACACCGCCAACCATCAGCAGTGAGTAAGACAGAGCACAGGAATACGGCGACTAATTGGGCACCCATCATGATTCATAACACATTTATCAGCGCCTGATAATACTACCGGTAATTGAGCCTATCGGCGTCAATTTACCAAAATTTTCAGAAAGTTCTTGCACATCCGAGCAACAAAACCATTATACAGCTCAGCTCTCAAAGAGGGCTGTGTGTTCGAAAATGCCAACTACCGCATACCAGGCTGACAACGCAAAACGCCACGATATCGTGGCGTTTTCTTGTATGACACAACCTATTAGGAGCGTTTCATCATATCGAAGAACTCGTCGTTGGTTTTGGTCATCGCCAGCTTGTTGATAAGGAACTCCATCGCATCGATCTCGCCCATCGGATGGATGATCTTGCGCAGAATCCACATCTTCTGCAGCTCTTCAGACGTGGTCAACAGCTCTTCCTTACGAGTACCAGAACGATTGTAGTCGATGGCTGGGAACACTCGTTTCTCTGCAATCTTACGAGACAGGTGCAATTCCATATTACCGGTGCCCTTGAACTCTTCGTAAATCACTTCGTCCATCTTCGAACCGGTATCAATAAGCGCAGTGGCGATGATAGTCAGGCTGCCGCCTTCTTCGACGTTACGGGCCGCACCGAAGAAACGCTTCGGACGATGCAGGGCGTTAGCGTCAACCCCCCCGGTCAGCACCTTGCCGGACGCCGGTACCACGGTGTTGTAAGCACGCGCCAGACGAGTGATAGAGTCCAGCAGGATAATGACGTCCTTCTTGTGCTCAACCAGACGTTTGGCTTTCTCGATCACCATTTCGGCAACCTGAACATGGCGAGAAGCCGGTTCGTCAAAGGTTGACGCCACCACTTCCCCTTTCACCAAACGCTGCATTTCCGTCACTTCTTCCGGACGTTCGTCAATCAGCAGCACCATCAATACACAATCAGGATGGTTGTAAGCGATGCTTTGAGCGATATTTTGCAGCAACATGGTTTTACCGGCTTTCGGCGGTGCCACGATCAAACCACGCTGTCCACGACCAATCGGCGCAGCCAGATCCAGCACACGAGCCGTCAGGTCTTCAGTAGAGCCGTTACCGCGCTCCATACGCAGACGCGAATTAGCATGTAGCGGCGTCAGGTTTTCAAACAGGATTTTGCTACGGGCATTTTCCGGTTTGTCGTAGTTGACTTCGTTGACCTTCAGCAGTGCAAAATAGCGCTCACCCTCTTTCGGAGGACGAATCTTACCGGAAATAGTATCGCCAGTGCGGAGGTTGAAGCGTCGGATTTGGCTAGGGGAAACGTAGATATCATCAGGGCCGGCGAGGTAGGAACTGTCTGCGGAACGGAGGAAACCAAAACCATCCTGCAATATTTCCAGTACGCCATCGCCAAAGATGTCTTCACCACTTTTTGCGTGCTGCTTAAGGATAGCGAAAATAATATCCTGTTTACGCATACGAGCCAGATTCTCCAGCCCCATATTCTCGCCAAGAGTAATCAACTCAGATACTGGCGTATTTTTTAATTCGGTAAGATTCATAATGGTGGGTTCTTAAACTCGGGGTAAATCTCGAACTATTAACGTGAATGGTATGGCAGGAACATCCATGCCGCTTAACCGCCTTCAATCACCAGACATTGTGCCGCTCAGGCCGAATCGCACTGATACGAGGCACACACATGGCAAGAGGTCGAAGACACCGCAAAACTAATTTAACGTAAAAACTGTCAGATTGCTGGACCGGAAGCTAACATGCTGAAAATTAATAATTTCCGAGCCTAGCATGGGATAAAACTTTAGATTCTAACTTCAGGCTCAAGCCTAAGGATCAAACTATAAGGTAAGTACGATGTGCAGTATTAACGAATCTAGCACGCTTCCCGGTAGGCGTCCAGCGGTCAGAATGAGAAAATCTCATTACCCTATCCCGCTGCCGCCTGGGAACTAAATGTATGACGGATTACAGATTGGCGTTCAGAAACTCTTTCAATTGCCCTTTGGACAGCGCGCCCACTTTAGTAGCGGCAACTTCGCCATTCTTAAACAGCAGCAGCGTCGGGATACCACGGATACCGTATTTCGGCGCAGTAGCCGGGTTCTCATCAATGTTAAGTTTGGCAATCGTCAGTTTGCCATCATACTCATCGGCGATCTCATCCAGAATCGGAGCAATCATTTTACAAGGACCACACCAGTCAGCCCAGAAATCAACCAGTGTCACATGCCCGGACTGCAATACGTCCACCTCAAAGCTGTCGTCCGTCAGATGAATAATTTTATCGCTCATGTTTTACTCCGCAGGATTATCTCTACCCAATTGGTGTAGCATTAACCAACTATTAGGTTGACTTTATTTCACTGGATACGCTTTCGTAAAGCAATAGTTAACTGATATTCTACCACGCTATGAGCAAAACACATTTAACCGAACAGAAGTTTTCCGACTTCGCACTGCATCCGCAGGTTATTGAAGCACTTGAAAATAAAGGCTTTTATAACTGCACACCCATTCAGGCGCTGGCATTACCGCTGGCGCTGTCAGGCCGTGACGTGGCGGGCCAGGCGCAAACCGGAACAGGCAAGACGCTGGCATTTCTGGCGTCTACATTTCATTATTTGCTGACTCACCCCGCCCCCGCCGAACGCCAGACCAACCAACCCCGTGCACTGATCATGGCGCCGACCCGTGAACTGGCGGTACAGATCTATACCGATGCCGAAGCACTGGCGAAGGCGACTGGTCTGCGACTGGGGCTAGCTTACGGTGGCGACGGCTACGACAAGCAGCTAAAAGTGCTGGAAGACGGCGTCGATATTCTTATCGGTACCACCGGTCGTTTAATCGATTACACCAAGCAGAACCATGTCCATATGGGCGCTATTCAGGTAGTGGTGCTGGATGAGGCTGATCGCATGTACGATCTTGGCTTTATCAAAGATATCCGCTGGTTGTTCCGCCGTATGCCGCCGGCTAATCAACGTCTGAACATGCTGTTTTCCGCCACCTTATCCTACCGCGTGCGTGAACTGGCGTTTGAGCAGATGAACAACGCCGAATACGTCGAGGTGGAACCGGAGCAAAAAACCGGTCATCGCATCAAGGAAGAGCTGTTTTATCCTTCCAATGAAGAGAAGATGCGGCTGCTGCAAACGTTGATCGAAGAAGAGTGGCCAGATCGCTGCATCATCTTTGCCAACACAAAACACCGTTGTGAAGACATCTGGGGCCATCTGGCCGCAGACGGCCATCGTGTCGGCCTGCTGACCGGCGATGTGGCGCAGAAAAAGCGGCTGCGCATACTCGAAGAGTTCACTCAGGGTCATCTGGATATTCTGGTGGCGACCGATGTGGCGGCGCGAGGTCTGCATATTCCGTCCGTGACCCACGTGTTCAACTACGACTTACCTGATGATTGCGAAGACTACGTACACCGTATCGGTCGTACCGGTCGTGCTGGCGCCAGCGGCTATTCCATTAGCCTGGCCTGCGAAGAGTACGCACTGAATCTGCCAGCGATTGAAGATTATATCGGCCACCGTATTCCGGTGAGCAAATACAGCAGCGAAGCCTTGCTGGCTGACCTGCCGGAGCCAAAACGTCTGAGCCGCCCGCGCTCCAGCGGTGGCCCACGCCGACCCGGCGCGCCTCGCCGTAGCGGTGCGCCCCGCAGCAATCGAAAACGACCGGGTTGAGTTGCCGATGCTGAGCGCTTCTTCTTTTTATGCCGCTATCGATTTAGGGTCCAATAGCTTTCATATGCTGGTGGCGCGTGAGGTAGCGGGCAGTGTACAAACGCTGGCTCGTATCAAGCGCAAAGTCCGTCTGGCAGCCGGGCTGGATGCTAATAACCGCCTCTCACCAGAGGCAATGCAGCGCGGCTGGCACTGTCTGGCACTATTTTCCGAACGGTTGCAGGATATTCCGGCGCAACAGGTTCGCGTGGTAGCGACGGCAACGCTGAGACTGGCCACTAACGCTGACGAATTCCTTGAACGAGCCCAACAGATTCTGGGTCTGCCGATTCAGGTTATCAGCGGCGAAGAAGAAGCACGACTCATCTATCAGGGTGTCGCTCATACCACCGGCGGGCCGGAACAACGACTGGTAGTGGATATCGGCGGTGGCAGCACCGAGCTGGCAACCGGCATCGGTGCCCGTCATACTCAGTTATTCAGCCTGCCAATGGGCTGCGTCACCTGGCTGGAACGCTATTTCGCTGATCGTGACCTGACTCAGGCCCATTTTGATCAGGCTGAACAGGCCGCCCGCGAGATGATACGCCCGGTGAAAGACATTCTGCGCCAGCAAGGGTGGCAGATTTGCGTCGGCGCGTCCGGCACAGTACAGGCGCTACAGGAAATCATGGTGGCGCAGGGAATGGACGAATACATCACCCTTAGCAAACTGCGCCAACTCAAGCAACGCGCCATCCAGTGCAGCAAACTGGAAGAGCTTGAAATTGAAGGGCTGACGCTGGAACGGGCACTGGTGTTTCCCAGTGGCTTGTCTATCCTGCTGGCCATCTTTCAGGAACTGGAAATCGACTCCATGACGCTGGCAGGCGGCGCGTTGCGCGAAGGGCTGGTCTACGGCATGTTGCATTTGCCGATTGAGCAAGACATTCGCCACCGCACGCTGCAAAACCTGCAACGCCGCTATCTGCTGGATAGCGAACAAGCACAGCGAGTCAGGTTGCTGGCGGACAATTTCCTGCAACAGGTCGCGCGTGATTGGCAACTGGATGGCCGATGTCGGGAATTACTGGGCAGCGTCTGTCTGATTCACGAAATCGGCCTGAGCGTCGATTTTCGTCAGGCACCATTACATGCAGCGTATCTGGTTCGCAACAGCGACCTGCCCGGCTTTACTCCCGCCCAGAAAAAATTACTGGCGACACTGCTGCAAAACCAGAGCAACACCATCGATCCTATCCCGCTGACACAACAAAACGCGCTACAGGTTAATCTGGCGCAGCGGCTTTGCCGTCTGCTGCGTCTGGCAATCATCTTTGCCAGCCGCCGCCGCGACGACACCCTGCCAGCAGTCAGGTTGCGGGTAGAGGGTGAAAGCTTGCGCGTCATTCTACCTACCGGCTGGCTTGACCAACATCCCTTAAGAGCTGAAACCCTGTCGCAAGAGAGCCTGTGGCAAAGTTATGTGCACTGGCCACTTATCATTGAAGAACACACCATCTGACAGCAAAAAGGGGTAACAATTAGTTACCCCTTTCTGTTATTTCCTCGACTAATTTTGTGAGCACGTTGAAAAAAAGAAATATGAGATGTGTTTTTATAAAAAACCTTTTCTTTTTTTTAAAGTCGCGTTGCACCTGATTCAAGTACAGATCTCTGATTTCAACAGAATTAAGGAATTCGGATGAAAATCATCACATTTTCCCGACGCCATGTTCTGGCATCAATAACGTCGATATTCCTGCTCAGCATCCCAGCGCTGACAGAGGCCAGCACTGTTCAGGCACCACAAAAACTACAGATTCCAACATTGTCTTATGATGACCACAGCGTGGTGCTGGCGTGGGACGCACCGGAAGATACGACCAACATCACCGACTACCAGATTTACCAGAACGGCCAGCTCATCGGGCTAGCCAGTCAAAACAACGACAAAAACTCGCCAGCTAAGCCATACATCACTGCGTTTTACAAAAATGATACAGCCAATTTTCACCACCGGATTGTAATGCAAAACGCCAAAATCGACGGCTTGAAAGCCAACACCAACTACCAGTTCACTGTTCGGGCAGTGTATGCCGACGGCACGACCTCTGCTGACAGTAACCCGGTCACTGTCACTACCACAGCTATACCGAAAGTGATCACCATTACTCAGTACGGCGCGAAAGGCGACGGCACCACGCTCAATACCAGCGCAATTCAGAAAGCGATTGACGCCTGCCCAACCGGTTGCCGCATCGACGTCCCGGCAGGGGTTTTCAAAACCGGTGCATTGTGGCTGAAAAGCGACATGACGCTGAATCTGTTGCAGGGTGCGACGCTGTTAGGGTCGGATAATTCGGCCGATTATCCCGACACCTACAAGATTTACAGTTACTCATCCCAGATGCGCCCGGCTTCGCTGATTAATGCCATCGATAAAACCAGCTCTGCTGTCGGGATACTCCAGAACATCCGCATCACCGGCAAAGGGATTATCGACGGCAACGGCTGGCAGCGTAGCGCTGACGCTAAAGACGAACTGGGCAAAAACCTGCCGCAGTACGTAAAAAGTGATAACAGCAAGGTTAGCAAAGACGGCATTCTGGCGAAAAACCAGGTAGCAGCGGCTATCGCTACCGGCATGGACGCCAAAACTGCCTACAGCCAGCACCGTTCAAGCCTGATTACCCTACGCGGCGTTAAAAACGCCTACATCGCTGATGTCACCATTCGTAACCCGGCCAACCATGGCGTGATGTTCCTGGAAAGCCAAAATGTGGTGGAAAACGGCGTTATTCATCAGACTTTCAATGCCAACAATGGCGACGGCGTCGAATTTGGCAATAGCCAAAACATTATGGTATTCAACAGCGTGTTTGATACCGGTGACGACAGCATCAATTTCGCCGCCGGTATGGGCCAGTCTGCGCAATACCAGAAGCCGACACAACACGCCTGGCTATTCAACAACTATTTCCGTCATGGGCACGGCGCAGTGGTGTTAGGCAGCCACACCGGTGCAGGCATTATCGATGTCCTGGCGGAAAACAACGTAATTAACCAGAACGACATTGGCTTGCGAGCCAAGAGCGCTCCCGCCATCGGTGGTGGCGCGCATGGCATCGTATTCCGCAATAGCGCCATGAAAAACCTTGCCAGGCAGGCCATTATCGTGACATTAAGTTACGCCGACAACAACGGCACCATCGACTACACTCCCGCCACTGTGCCTGCACGTTTCTATGACTTCACCGTCAAGAACGTTACTGTGCAGGATGGTATCGGCTCAAGCCCGGCCATTGAGATAAGTGGTGACGACGGCAAAAACATCTGGCAAAGCCAGTTCACCTTCAGCAACATCAAGTTCAGCAGTGTGATGCCCACCGCGATAAGCGACCTGACCGACAGTCAGTTCAATAACCTGACGTTCAGCAATCTGTGCAGTGGCACATCGCCGTGGAAATTCGGTAAGGTGAAAAACGTTAGCGTGGACGGCAAAATCGTCACTCCCTGACAGAAGGGTCATCCGCACGCCGGGCTAACCGCCCGGCGTATTTTCTGCCGTCAGTTTTTATCTCTGGCCTTCGCCAGTTGAGCGCGTAAATTGGCCAAATGGTTCTGCCCCTTCTGCATCCGCTCCTGTGGACTGGTGACTTTGCGTTCTGTTTCCCAAATCACATCATCCTGCGGCAGTTCCAGCAGAAAACGGCTCGGCTCCGGGCGTATCAACTCGCCATATTGACGCCGCTCGCGGCACAGGGTGAACGTCAGTTCTTTCTGTGCACGGGTAATGCCCACATAAGCCAGACGCCGTTCCTCATCGACATTCTCCTCATCGATGCTGGTCTGATGCGGCAACAACCCTTCTTCCATCCCCACCAGATACACGTACGGGAACTCCAACCCTTTGGAGGCGTGTAGCGTCATCAATTGCACCTGATCCAGTTCTTCTTCGGCTTCGTTGCGCTCCATCATATCGCGCAGGGTAAACCGGGTTACCACCTGAGTCAGCGTCATCGGTTCGTCAAGGTCACTGCCTTCAAGCATTTCCGTCATCCAGGTAAACAGCGTATTGACGTTTTTCATGCGCATTTCCGCCGCCTTCGGGCTGGGCGAGGTTTCGTACAACCAGCTTTCATAATCCAGACCGTGAAGCAAATCACGCACTGCCTTCACCGGCTCCTGCTCCGCCAGCTGGGCCATGCCGCCCATCCACTGCGTGAAACGTTGCAACGACTCCAGCCCACGCCCGCTCAGGGTCTGGCTTAGCCCCATGTCAAAGCTGGCATTAAACAGGCTGCGATTACGCTGTCTGGCCCACTCGCCGAGTTTTTGCAGTGTCGCAGGACCAATTTCGCGTTTTGGCGTATTGACGATGCGCAGAAACGCACTGTCGTCTTCCGGATTGGTCAGCACACGCAAATAAGCCAGCAGGTCTTTGATTTCCGGGCGAGAGAAAAACGACGTACCGCCGGAAATGCGATAAGGGATGCGGTTTTGCATCAGCACCTTTTCAAACAACCGGGACTGGTGGTTGCCGCGATAAAGAATGGCGTAGTCGCCATACTGGGTTTTGCGGATAAAGTGGTGGGCAATCAACTCGCCCACTACCCGCTCAGCCTCATGGTCTTCGTTATTGGCGGTGATGATTTTCAGCTCTTCACCATAACCCAGCTCGGAATACAGGCGCTTTTCGAACACGTGCGGGTTGTTGGCGATGAGAATATTAGCGGCTTTGAGAATACGTCCGGATGAGCGGTAATTCTGTTCCAGCTTAATCACCTGCAACTGCGGAAAATCCTGCTGCAACAGTGACAAATTCTGTGGGCGAGCACCGCGCCAGGAGTAAATCGACTGGTCGTCATCGCCGACTACGGTAAAACGCGCCCGGCTGCCCACCAGCAGCTTCACCAGTTCGTACTGGCTGGTGTTGGTGTCCTGATATTCGTCCACCAGCAAATAACGCAGGCAGTTCTGCCAGCGCTCGCGTACCTCTTCATTGCGTTTGAGCAGCAATGTCGGCAGCAGGATCAGGTCATCAAAATCCAGCACATTGCAGGCGCGCAGATGCTCGTCATACAACCGGTAGCAATGAGCGAACAACCGGTCCCGCTCCGAGCGTGCCAACGCCGTCGCCTGTGCCGGATCAATCAGGTCGTTTTTCCAGTTGGACAACGTTGACACGAGCTGTTGCAGCAAATCCTTGTCATTTTGCAGCCACAGCTCGGTCAGTTCTTTTAGTAGCGCCAACTGATCCTGATCGTCAAACAGCGAAAAGTTGGACTTCATGCCCAGCGCGGCGTATTCACGCTTGATGATCTCCAGCCCCAGCGTATGGAAAGTCGCAATCAGCAAGCCACGGGTTTCCTGGCGACCCAGCGTCTGCGCCACACGCTCTTTCATCTCCCGCGCGGCCTTGTTGGTAAAGGTCACCGCAGCGATATGGCGTGCCTGATAACCGCAACTACGGATCAAATGGGCGATCTTCTGGGTAATCACGCGGGTTTTACCCGACCCAGCCCCGGCCAGTACCAGACAGGGACCGGTCACAAACTCAACAGCGTGTTGCTGGCTGGGATTCATGCGCATGGTGTTTCGTGCTCGACAGTCAAACGGAAGGGGATTGTAACAGAACAGGATTGTAGCAAAAGTCCGGGCCAGCGCGAGGATCTGTTACCCGCTTCGGAACGCGCTCCGCATTTCCTTTCGTCACAAGGGGGTGCTAGGCTGTGCCTGGCAACATCGGCTTTCCCTTTGCTCAAGGAGCTTAACTATGGCAAATACCGCGGCAGCATTACACATTCTGGTGGATACCGAACAACAGGCCACCGACATTCTGGCTCAACTGGAGAAGGGAGCGGATTTCCAGCAGTTAGCAAAAAAACACTCGACCTGCCCGTCAAAACGTAATGGCGGCGATTTGGGAGAATTCCGTAAAGGCGACATGGTGCCGGATTTTGACAAAGCGGTGTTTTCCTGCGAACTGCTCAAACCCTTCGGCCCGGTCAAAACCCAGTTCGGCTATCACATTATCAAGGTGTTGTACCGTAACTAACGGGAGTAGAGGCGGCGAGATTCGTTTTTAGGCTGTTAACACCCCATCTTACATTACAGGTGAGTGCTTTCTGGCATTAAAACTGTGCTGAGGTGGGCGACTTCGCCGGATGAGCCGCATGGACGCGGCGAAAGCCTGTGCCGTGCTGGGAGCACGTCACAGGCGGTCCGAACAGCGAAGGCGAACGCCGAAGGGACCGCGGTAGCGGCGCAGTTTAGCCATTAGCCAGAGGTCAAGGAGAGGCGGCGTTGAGCCTCTCCTTGTCGTGCGTGCGATGATGCTGCAAAAGAATAACCGATGTTATCAAGCACGAAACCTTCCACAGTTCCGACATAAATCACCGATAACAACCTCTGATTTCATTATCCAATCGTCATCAGGCTGGCATTGCCGCCAGCGGCGGCAGTGTTGATACTGAGCGAGCGCTCGATCAACAACCGCTCCAGCACAATGTCGGTTTCCCCGCGGGACAATCCTTGCACGCCGACAATGGCGCCGTCACGCGGTGCTAACTGTTCGCACAGGCGGCGCAACTGATCGGCATCGCCGTGGAAAATCACCGCGTCAAACCGGCTGCCGTCCGTCACTCCGTCACGACAAAACGCCAGCCGCGCCTGCACCGGCTCAGGCAATTGCCGATACAGCGCCTGCCGCGCCGGCGTATCAAGCCACAACGCCCGACTGCCCACCGCCAGCACCGCCGCCAGTTGCACCAGCGCGTCATCGTCGTTATCTGCTACGCACAGCACCTGCTCACGCGGCAGCAGCGTATAGGTATCACGTTCGCCAGTGGGACCCGGCAATACCCGAACAGTACCACTCTGCGTCAGTCCGGCATAACGCTGGCAGCATGAAACCAGTGCGTTACGCTGCGTCTGTCGCGCCCAGGTTTCCAGCGCCAGTAATCCCTTCAGCAGCATCTGGCGCGCGGTGAAATCCGCCGGGCGCTCGTTGTCCTGACGGGCCAGCGTCTGTATCGCCGCATCATCCGGGCGGTGCGACAGCAAACGGTGAAGATAGAGCGGCCCACCCGCTTTAGGTCCGGTACCGGACAGCCCCTCGCCGCCAAACGGCTGCACGCCGACCACCGCCCCGACCATATTACGGTTTACATACAGGTTGCCCACTTTCGCCAGACCGGTCACCCGTGTGATGGTTTCATCAATACGGGTATGCAAGCCCAGCGTGAGTCCGTAACCCGCCGCATTAATCTGCTGGATCACTCTATCCAACTGGCTACGGGAATAGCGCACCACATGCAGTACCGGGCCAAATACCTCCTGTTGCAGCTCCTCCACACTCTCCAGTTCGATAAGCGTCGGCGGAATAAAATGTCCACGAGTCCATTCCGCTTCGTCCCGGTTGTTCGGCCAGGCAGCCTGAAACACTGGCCGCCCTTTCGCCCTCAGCGTTTGAATATGGCGCGTAATCCGCTGCTTTGCGTCGGCATCGATCAACGGCCCGATATCGGTGGAAAGCCGCTCTGGATTGCCCATGCGACACTCCGCCATCGCACCACGCAGCATCGTCAGCGTTTTTTCCGCCACGTCCTCCTGCACGCACAACAGCCGCAGGGCAGAGCAACGCTGACCGGCGCTGTCGAATGCCGAGGCCAACACATCCGTCACTACCTGCTCGGTCAGCGCCGAAGAATCGACAATCATCGCGTTGATACCGCCGGTTTCGGCGATGAGCGGCGTGGTACGCCCTTGCGGGTCGAGCCGTCCAGCCAGCACGCGTTGTAACTGAGAGGCAACAGCAGTAGAACCGGTAAACATGACCCCACGTACACGTTCGTCACGCACCAGTGCCGCACCCACGGTTTCGCCATTCCCCGGCAACAATTGCAGCGCACCGACCGGCACCCCAGCCTCATGCAGTATCTGTACCGCTTGCGCGGCAATCAGCGGAGTCTGTTCCGCCGGTTTGGCCAGCACGCTGTTGCCCGCCGCCAACGCCGCTGCTATCTGACCGGTGAAAATCGCCAGGGGGAAATTCCACGGACTGATGCATACCACCGGCCCCAGCGGACGGTAGTCATGATTGTTGAACGTTTCGCTCACCTGAGCGGCGTAATAGCGCAGGAAATCCACCGCCTCACGGACTTCTGCAACCGCATTCGCCAGCGTTTTACCGGCTTCGCGCACCAGCAACCCCAGCAACTGCTGTTGCTGGTTTTCCAGCAGGTCGGCGGCACGCGACAGAATCGCCGCCCGTTCAGCCGCTGGCGTGGCAAACCAGATATCGCCTGCGCTGGCTGCCTGTTCCAGCGCCAGCGCAATGTCCTGCGGTTGCGCATCGCGCACATACCCCACCACATCACGCGGTTCAGCCGGGTTGATCACGGCCCGACTGTCGCCGCCGACATCACCTTCGACAGCGAGCACCGGCTGCGCCTGCCATGATCGGGCAGCGCTGGTCAGCAACGCACTGGAGAGCGACGCCAGCCGGTGCTCGCTGGATAAATCCAGTCCGCTGGCATTACGCCGCGCTTTGCCATACAACGCACGCGGCAACGGAATGCGTGGATGCGGCAACCCGACCTGCCCATCCCGCGACGCCAGCAACTCCGCTTCACTGACCGGGTCAGCCACCAGCGTTTCCAGCGCCACCGCCGGGTCCGCAATTCGATTGACAAACGAGGTGTTGGCGCCATTTTCCAGTAAGCGACGCACCAGATAGGCCAGCAGCGTTTCATGGGTACCGACCGGCGCGTAAATCCGGCACGGGCGGTTGAGTTTGCCGTCCGCCACCGCGCCCACTACCTGCTCATACAGCGGTTCCCCCATGCCATGCAGACACTGGAATTCATACTGCCCTGGGTAGTAGTTGTTGCCCGCCAGATGATAGATGGCGCTGAGCGTATGGGCATTATGAGTGGCGAACTGTGGATAAATCAGGTTCGGCACCGCCAGCAGACGCCGGGCGCAGGCCAGATAAGAGACATCGGTATACAGCTTGCGGGTATAGACCGGGTAGCCCTCCAGCCCATCCAGTTGGGCGCGCTTGATTTCACTGTCCCAGTAAGCGCCTTTCACCAGACGAATCATCAATCGCCGCTGACTGCGACGCGCCAGATCGATAATCGCATCAATCACGAACGGGCAACGTTTCTGGTAAGCCTGAATCACAAAACCGATACCGTTCCACCCCGCCAGTCGAGGGTCGAAACACAGGCGCTCCAGCAAATCGAGCGACAGCTCCAGCCGGTCCGCCTCTTCGGCATCAATGTTAATACCGATGTCGTATTGCTGCGCCAGCAGCGTTAGCGATAACAGGCGTGGATAAAGTTCTTCCATCACCCTTTCGTACTGTGCCCGGCTGTAACGCGGATGCAGCGCCGACAGTTTGATGGAAATACCCGGACCTTCGTAAATGCCGCGCCCGCAGGCGGCCTTACCGATGGCGTGAATCGCCTGTTGGTAGGACGCTAAATACGCCTCGGCGTCATCGGCGGTCAGCGCCGCTTCACCCAGCATATCGTAGGAATAACGGAACCCTCGCGCTTCCAGCTTACGGGCATTCGCCAGCGCCTCGGCGATGGTTTCGCCGGTCACGAACTGTTCGCCCATCAGCCGCATCGCCATATCCACGCCTTTGCGCACCAGCGGCTCGCCACTTTTGCCAATGATGCGATTAAGCGCGCCGGAAAGATGGGATTCATTGTGGGTGGAAACCAGTTTGCCGGTCACCAGCAGCCCCCAGGCAGCAGCGTTGACGAACAACGATGTACTGCGACCCACGTGCGATTGCCAGTTGCCGGTGCTGATTTTGTCACGAATCAGTGCATCCCGCGTCGGCTTATCCGGGATGCGCAGCAGTGCCTCTGCCAGACACATCAATGCCACCCCTTCCTGCGATGACAGCGAAAACTCCTGCAACAAGCTCTGCACCATGCCGGCACGACCGCCGCTGTTTTTTTGTCCGCGCAGCGCCGCCGCCAGACGGGCCGCCAGCGTGCTGGCGGCCCGTGACATCGCCTCCGGCATACGCGCTTGCTCCAGCAGCATCGGCACCATCTCCGTTTCTGGCCGACGGTACGCGGCGGTAATCGCTGAACGCAGTACCGACTGCGGCAACACCTGTTCAGCGAAGTCCAAAAACGGCTGGTGGGTTTCTTCTTGTGGCGATTGCGGCATAATCTCTGCCGCCTCAATCGGGTCTTGCCCGACCAGCAGTTGAGGAATTTCAGGTGTATCGGCACCACGTTCAAGACGCTCAAGATAGCTGAAAATGGCCTGTTTAATCAGCCAGTGCGGCGTACGATCAATTCGCTGTGCCGCAGCTTTGAGGCGCTCGCGCGTGGCCTCATCAAGCTTGACGCCCATGGTGGTGGTGCCCATATCCGCTCCTGTTATAAGAAAGTTATGTTGGAAAGCACAATCACTATCGGGCATGTTGCAACTTTGTGCAACCTTGTTAACAAACAACGCTTTTCACCATATTTGCCGCCCATTTCTCTGATAAGACAGCCGGCTGCTTCGGCAAATCAGGCCAGATTGGTACTGATGTTGACTCGACCATCAGTTGAAAGGTGCAACCCGTAGCAACTAAATCGCGAATCCGTTCCGGCAAGCCGGACAGTGCCCGGCCCGCCGGAGCGCAGGACTGACGGATAGCATCACAATGGAGACAACAATGACGACCATGAGCACACCCTTGCTGGTCACCTTTCTGGTGTACATATTCGGGATGGTGTTGATCGGCCTGATGGCCTATCGCGCCACCAATAACTTTGGCGACTATATTCTGGGTGGCCGCCGCATGGGGAGCGTGGTCACCGCGTTGTCCGCCGGGGCATCCGACATGAGCGGCTGGCTGCTGATGGGGCTGCCGGGGGCGGTCTTTTTGTCTGGCATATCCGAAAGCTGGATAGCGATTGGCCTGACCATCGGTGCATATCTGAACTGGACCTGGGTGGCCGGACGCCTGCGGGTACACACCGAAGTTAACCATAATGCCCTGACGCTGCCGGATTATTTCAGCCATCGCTTTGAAGATAAAAGCAAACTGCTGCGGGTGATTTCCGCGCTGGTGATTTTGGTGTTCTTCACTATTTATTGCGCTTCCGGCATTGTAGCGGGTGCGCGTCTGTTCGAAAGCACGTTTGGCATGAGCTACGATACCGCGCTGTGGGCCGGTGCCGCCGCCACCATTGCCTATACCTTTATCGGCGGCTATCTGGCCGTCAGTTGGACTGATACCGTACAGGCCAGCCTGATGATTTTCGCGCTGATCCTGACGCCGGTGATCGTTATCCTGTCTGTCGGTGGTATTACACCATCACTGGCGGTGATCGAAGGTAAAAACCCGGCAAATCTGGACATGTTCAAAGGGCTGAACGCTATCGCCATTCTGTCGCTGCTGGGTTGGGGACTGGGCTACTTCGGCCAGCCGCATATTCTGGCGCGCTTCATGGCCGCTGACTCACATCACACCATTCGCCACGCACGCCGCATCAGCATGACCTGGATGGTGCTTTGTCTGGCGGGGGCTGTCACCGTCGGGTTCTTCGGTATTGCCTACTTCACGGGCAATCCTGATCAGGCAGGCAACGTTACTCAGAACGGTGAACGCGTCTTCATCGAACTGGCGCGTCTGCTGTTTAACCCGTGGATTGCCGGCGTGCTACTGTCCGCGATTCTGGCCGCAGTAATGAGTACGCTCAGTTGCCAGTTACTGGTGTGCTCCAGCGCCATTACTGAAGATTTGTACAAACCGTTTCTGCGCCAAAATGCCAGCCAGAAAGAGCTGGTGTGGGTTGGTCGCGCTATGGTGCTGCTGGTATCGGTGATAGCGATTGCGCTGGCAGTCAACCCCGAAAACCGCGTACTGGGGCTGGTCAGTTACGCCTGGGCTGGCTTCGGCGCGGCGTTCGGTCCGGTTATTCTGATTTCATTGCTGTGGCCGCGCATGACGCGCAATGGCGCGCTGGCGGGTATGCTGGTCGGTGCCGCGACCGTGATCGTCTGGAAGCAGTACGGCTGGCTGAATCTGTATGAAATCATCCCCGGTTTCCTGCTGTCCTGCGTTGCAATTGCGGTGGTAAGCCTGCTGGGGCGTGCCCCTTCTACTGTCGTCACCGAGCGCTTCCATCAGGCTGAGCGGGAGTTTAAATCTGCACCGGCAGACGCCTGATTCACTGCCAACAATATGTACCAGCAATACGGCCCGAACCATCGGGCCGTACTAGAACCATCGAACCATGCTATGGGTGAGTCACGGTAATGCGGGTTTTCAATGTTTCATAATCGCCGTGAAGACGAATACGGTTATCCAGTCGATACACATCGCCGGCTACGTTTATCACCAGTACGCCATCCTGCATACGGACTTCCGCATCACGGCTGTTAGTTTTAAGCACCTCTTTCGCTTCCCCACCATTCACGCTGACAGTATACCGATAGACAAGCCCTACCCTTGAATCACCACTTTCAAGCTGAAACAAATTCACCGTAACGTTATCTTCAAGCTGGTATTGCCGTACCAGCGTGTAATCATCGTCCGACCAATAGAGAAAGGCCCAAAGCAGCACGAAAACCCCGGCAACCGTGACCGTTAACCACGACAGTGAGAAGGGAAACGCTTTAACCACCTTGATTTCCTGCATAGCTAACCCATCCCCTATATAGCTGATAAATAGCAAAAAAAACGGGGCGCAATCCGCGCCCCGTTCTGATATGCGATAGTCCTGATATGCGAGAGTCCTGATGACCTTAGCCAGCTACAGCAATGCGTTTCATGTCGGTCATGTAGCCACGCAGTTTCTTACCAACGATTTCAATCGGGTGGTTGCGGATAGCTTCGTTCACGTCACGCAGTTGTGCGTTATCCACGCTGGTCGCCGCGACCGGTTTGCCCAGATCGCCCGGCTGCAGGCTGTCCATGAACGCGCCTTTCAACAGCGGAACCGCAGCATTGGCAAACAGATAGTTACCATACTCCGCGGTGTCAGAGATTACCACGTTCATTTCATACAGACGTTTACGAGCGATGGTGTTGGCAATCAGCGGCAGCTCGTGCAGCGACTCATAGTAGGCAGACTCTTCGATGATGCCAGAGCTGACCATAGTTTCGAACGCCAGTTCTACACCCGCTTTGACCATTGCTATCATCAGCACGCCGTTGTCGAAATATTCCTGCTCGGCAATTTTCCCTTCAAACTGCGGTGCGTTTTCAAACGCGGTTTTGCCGGTTTCTTCACGCCAGGTCAGCAGTTTCACGTCGTCGTTAGCCCAGTCAGCCATCATGCCGCTGGAGAACGCGCCAGAGATAATATCGTCCATGTGTTTCTGGAACAGCGGCGCCATAATGCCTTTCAGCTGTTCAGACAACGCGAAAGCACGCAGTTTAGCCGGGTTGGACAGACGATCCATCATCAGGGTGATACCGCCTTGTTTCAGCGCCTCGGTGATGGTTTCCCAGCCGAACTGAATCAGTTTTTCTGCGTAAGCCGGGTCAACGCCATCGGCAACCAGCTTGTCGAAGCTCAGCAGAGAACCTGCCTGCAACATACCGCACAAAATGGTCTGCTCGCCCATCAGGTCGGATTTTACTTCCGCGACGAAAGATGACTCCAGCACGCCGGCACGATGACCGCCGGTTGCCGCCGCCCAGGCCTTGGCAATCGCCATACCTTCGCCTTTCGGGTCGTTTTCCGGGTGAACGGCGATAAGCGTCGGCACACCGAAACCACGTTTGTATTCTTCACGCACTTCGGTACCAGGGCACTTCGGCGCCACCATGACGACAGTGAGATCTTTACGAACTTGTTCGCCCACTTCAACGATGTTGAAGCCGTGAGAATAACCCAGCGCGGCACCTTGTTTCATCAGCGGCTGTACCGCCTGCACCACGGAGGAGTGCTGTTTGTCCGGCGTCAGGTTAACCACCAGGTCCGCCTGCGGAATCAGCTCTTCATAGGTGCCCACTTTAAAACCGTTTTCAGTCGCTTTACGCCATGAGGCACGTTTTTCCGCGATGGCTTCAGCACGCAGTGCGTAGGCGATGTCCAGACCGGAATCGCGCATGTTCAGCCCCTGATTCAGACCCTGTGCGCCACATCCCACGATGACCACTTTCTTGCCTTTCAGGTAGCTGGCTTCATCGGCGAATTCATCGCGGCTCATAAAACGGCACTTGCCCAGTTGTGCCAGCTGCTGACGCAGGTTCAGTGTATTGAAGTAATTGGCCATTGAGGCGTGCTCCATCTGATAGGGTGTTTGGATTAGGTTCGGGACGACAGCGCTAAAGCACTAACCGCCGCTCAGAATGTCATTATGATATGACAGGAAATGCATTGCTTAAATTGATATATTAACAACGTCATATTGCAAGAATTGCAACACTAAAACGAGATACTGCGCGCATGGACTTACGGGATCTGAAACTGTTTTTGCATCTGGTGGAAAGCCGCCACTTTGGCCGCACCGCTAAAGCGATGCACATCAGCCCCTCCACCCTGTCACGTCAGATTCAGCGTCTGGAAGAGGACATCGGCCAGGCGTTGTTTCTGCGCGACAACCGTACCGTGCGCCTGACCGAGGCCGGCGAACACCTGAAAACCTTCGCTCAGCAAACCCTGCTACAGTATCAGCAACTGCGCCTGATTTTACAACAGCAGGGCCAGTCGCTCAGCGGCGAACTACGGCTATTTTGCTCAGTCACCGCCGCCTACAGCCACCTACCGCCGATACTGGACCGTTTCCGAGCGCGCCACCCGCTGGTAGAAATCAAACTGACCACGGGAGATGCCGCCGACGCGCTGGATAAAGTACAGTCCAACGAAGCCGATCTCGGTATCGCCGGTCATCCGGAAACCTTGCCGACCGGCGTGGATTTTATGCCCATCGGCAAGGTTCCGCTGGTGTTGATCATTCCGGCATTGCCTTGTCCGGTGCAAACCCAGGCACTGCGACCCGATCCGGATTGGTCGCAAATTCCATTCATTTTGCCGGAACATGGCCCAGTGCGGAAAAGAATTGACGTCTGGTTCCGACGTCAGCACATTACCAATCCGCCCATTTATGCGACCGTCTCCGGCCATGAAGCGATGGTTTCAATGGTGGCGCTGGGCTGCGGTATCGCCTTAATCCCTGATGTAGTACTTGAAAACAGTCCGGAACCAGTGCGTAATCGGGTGTCAATATTAGAAGCTCAGGCCATGGAACCATTCGAACTGGGCGTTTGCGTGAAAAAAAAACGCCTGAGCGCTCCGTTAATAGCGGCATTTTGGGAAACTTTACAGGAAAAATGATGAAACGATCGCTCGCTACGCTGCTGCTGCCATTGGCTGTGGGTTGCAGTACGCTCCCGGCGCTGGCCGCCAGCTTTCCCTGTCAGCAGGCAAGCTCGACGCAGGAGAAGCTGATTTGCCAGACACCCGCGCTCAGCCAACTGGATGACGAGCTGGCGAAAGAGTGGCAGAAGTCGCGCGCGTTTCTCACCGGTAATCCCGAACGCGTCGCGCAAGACAAGATCCTGACTCAGTTCCAGCGTAGCTGGCTCGCCAGCCGCAACACCTGTCGGGATGAGGAGTGCTTGCGGTTGAGTTACCAGCAGCAACTCAGCCGTCTGCGCTACCTGAACGACGTCACCCAACACACCATGCCCGACCCCATCGCCCGTCCACGCCGTAGCAATTGCTTTGACGGCGACTACAGCTACGAATACTACCTGCAGCTATCTGATCAGGAGTACGGCGAACTCAGCGATTACTTCAAAGAAATGTATGACCAGAAAGCGCCATACCATCTGGTCAACCTGACGCTGGATGCCGAAGACGGTGAGATTACCGGTAACGGCTCGGTGGCATTCCGCTATGCCAACAAGCTGGATGACATCACGCTCAGCGCTCGCCAGATGACCGATACCCAGGCCATTGGCCAGACGGAAAGCAGCTTCGGCGGACAGAAAAAACTGCTGTTGACCTGCGTGGATAACCGGCAGTTGCAAATCACCGTGTTTGACGCCGCCGGTGAAAGCTATTTGTTTGATTATTTGATGGTGAAGGGGAAATAACCTTCAGCGGCTAAACCACTTTTCATCCAGAAAGGCGGGGCTGATTTTTTCAGGTTCCGCTGCTTTCTTCATCGCTTCTATCTTCATCAGATAATGGTACAGCGGCTCCAGCCGGGTAAAACCTTTCGTCAGCAGCGGCACCAGTTCACCGCTAAACAGCAGTTCCTGATCCTGCCGGGTGGTCATCACCGCAAACGATTTACGGTTGTACCAGGTCGCCAGCTCCGCTGGCTGATCCTTAATCAGTGGCCGTTTGTAACTCTCCCCCACCAGCTCAAACTCGTGCCCCAGACACGCCGCCACATCCAGAAAACCCTGCGGATTATCACGCAGCGTTTGTCGAAACAGTTCCATGGTGGTGCGGCTGGCGCTGTAATAACCCAGCCCGTAGCTCCAGTCGGTCGGTGTTAGCTCGAAAAAATAGGCGGGTGCATCGGTCCAATCTTTATGGGTGCGTTTAAACGTGAACCACATCTTGTCACGATAGCGGGATTTGTCATGAGAAAAGCGGGTATCGCGGTGAATGCGGGATAACGTTTTGCCTACCGCCGGTTTGGTTTCAAAATGGTCGTCAATCTGTAGCATGGCGATAGACAGCGACTCTACCAACGCCCGGAACGGCGTCAGCAACTGGTCGTTATACTCCTGCCGGTGATCTTCAAACCACTCTTTGCTGTCCTGCTGGCGTACCTGCTGCAAAAACGTCAGCGTCTGCGGTGAGAAGCCGTTGAATCCCGTAGTCATGATGTGATGTCCCTGACAGATAGAGGGTCAAGCCTACCGCAGCACGCCATAAAATAAAATGCGCCCGGCGGCGTAACATCGTCGGGCGCATGGCATCAGGCTAACCGGTGTTAACCTTGCAGGAAGAAACGAAACGCCGGGTTCTGCGTTTCATCGTGGCACTCATACCCCAGAGCCTGCAGATGTTGTTCGAACGCCGGGTCGTGTTCCGTGCGTTCAAACGCCGCCAGCACCCGGCCAAAGTCAGTGCCGTGGCTGCGGTAATGGAACAGCGAGATATTCCAGTACGTACCCAGCGTATTGAGGAACTTCAGCAACGCGCCCGGCGATTCCGGGAACTCGAAGCTATACAACCGCTCTTTCAATGGTTTGGATGGTCTGCCACCGACCATATAACGCACATGCAGTTTCGCCATCTCATCGTCGGACAGATCCACCACCTGATACCCGCCCGCCTGCAATTCAGCCAGAATCTCATGACGTTCAACGTTGCCGCGCGTCAGCCGCACGCCGACAAAAATACAGGCATTGTCGGCATTGGCATAACGGTAGTTGAACTCAGTGACGGAACGCCCACCGAGCAACTGGCAGAACTTCAGGAAGCTGCCCTTCTGTTCAGGAATGGTTACCGCCATCAACGCTTCACGTTGCTCACCCAGTTCACAGCGCTCGGAGACATAACGCAACCCATGGAAATTGACGTTGGCGCCGGACAAAATATGCGCCAGCCGTTCTCCCTGGATATTGTGCTGCTGGACGTATTTTTTCATCCCGGCCAGCGCCAGCGCCCCGGACGGCTCGGCAATCGCCCGGACATCCTCGAACAGGTCTTTGACCGCTGCGCAGATAGCGTCGCTGTCGACGGTAATCACATCGTCCAGATACTCCCGACACAGGCGGAAGGTTTCGTTACCGATGCGTTTTACCGCCACCCCTTCAGCAAACAGACCGACGCGCGGCAAATCCACCGGCTGCCCGGCATCCAACGCCGCTCGCAGGCAGGCGGAATCTTCCGCTTCAACGCCAATCACCTGGATCTGCGGCATCAGTTGTTTTATCAACACCGCCACGCCCGCCGCCAGGCCGCCGCCGCCCACCGGCACAAATACACGGTCCAGATGCGCATCCTGTTGCAGCAGTTCCATTGCCAGCGTGCCCTGACCGGCAATCACTGCCGGGTGGTCGAACGGCGGCACAAAGGTCATCTGCTGCTGTTGCGACAGTTCAATGGCTTTGGCTTTGGCCTCATCAAAGTTAGCCCCGTGCAGCAGCACCTCTCCGCCAAAACCGCGCACGGCATCCACTTTGATGTCCGCCGTGGCGACCGGCATCACGATCAACGCCCGTATACCGAGGCGACTGGCGGACAACGCCACGCCTTGCGCGTGGTTACCAGCTGAAGCCGTTACCACACCGTGCAATTTCTGCTCGTCACTGAGGCTCGCCATCATGGCGTAAGCGCCACGCAGCTTGAAGCTATGCACCGGTTGGCGATCTTCACGCTTCACCAGAATAACGTTGCCAAGCCGCGAGGAGAGTTTATCCATCCGCTCAAGCGGCGTAACTTGCGCCACTTCGTACACCGGCGCACGCAATATCGCGCGCAGATACTCTGCTCCGCCGGGTTCGGCAGGAAGAGGGAGTGATACTGCCATGGCGTTTAGCCCCCCAGCTTGCTCTTGTCCCGCACCGCGCCTTTGTCGGCGCTGGTGGCCAGGCTGGCGTAAGCGCGCAGCGCAAAGGAAACCTGCCGGTCACGGTTTTTCGGCGTCCAGGCGGCATCGCCACGCGCCAGTTCCTGCTCACGACGGCGGGCCAGTTCGTCATCGCTGACTTCCAGCGCGATACCGCGCTTGGGAATATCGATAGCGATCATGTCACCATCCTGCACCAGACCGATGGTGCCACCGTTGGCTGCTTCCGGCGACGCATGGCCGATGGACAACCCGGAAGTACCACCGGAGAAGCGGCCATCGGTAATCAGCGCACAGGCTTTTCCCAACCCCATCGATTTCAGGAAGCTGGTCGGATAGAGCATTTCCTGCATACCAGGACCACCTTTCGGGCCTTCGTAGCGAATCACCACCACGTCGCCAGCCTGCACCCCGCCGCCCAGAATCGCTTCTACCGCATCATCCTGGCTTTCATACACCTTGGCTGGACCACGGAACACCAGACTGCCTTCGTCTACACCAGCGGTTTTCACGATACAGCCGTCTTCGGCCAGATTGCCGTACAGCACCGCCAGACCGCCGTCCTGACTGTAAGCGTGTTCACGGGAGCGGATACAGCCCTCTTGACGGTCAGTGTCCAGCGAATCCCACCGGCAATCCTGCGAGAATGCCTGCGTGGTGCGAATACCTGCCGGGCCAGCGGCAAACATCTTTTTCACCGCCTCATCCTGTGTGAGCATCACGTCATAGGCCGACAACGTTTCCGGCAGCGTCAAGCCCAGCACGTTTTTCACGTTCTGATTCAGCAGACCGGCGCGATCCAACTCACCGAGAATACCAATCACGCCGCCAGCGCGGTGCACATCTTCCATATGGTATTTTTGGGTGCTTGGCGCCACTTTACACAGGTGTGGCACCTGACGTGACAGACGGTCAATATCCGCCATGGTGAAATCCACTTCACCCTCCTGCGCCGCCGCCAGCAGGTGCAGCACCGTATTGGTAGAACCGCCCATCGCAATATCCAGCGTCATGGCGTTTTCAAACGCCGCTTTGGAGGCAATGTTGCGTGGCAGCACGCTGGCGTCGTCTTGCTCGTAATACTGTTTCGCCAGACCGACGATGCGCTTACCGGCATTGATAAACAACTCTTTGCGATCAGCATGGGTCGCCAGCAGCGAGCCGTTACCCGGCTGCGACAGCCCCAATGCCTCAGTCAGGCAGTTCATGGAGTTGGCAGTGAACATACCGGAGCAGGAACCACAGGTCGGGCAGGCGGAGCGCTCAATCTGGGCGCTATCCTCATCGCTGACCTTCGGATTCGCACCCTGAATCATGGCATCGATCAGATCCAGCTTGATGATTTGGTCAGACAGCTTGGTTTTCCCGGCTTCCATCGGTCCACCGGAAACAAAAATTGCCGGAATGTTAAGACGCAGTGCCGCCATCAGCATTCCTGGGGTGATTTTGTCACAGTTGGAGATACACACCATCGCATCCGCACAATGCGCGTTGACCATGTATTCCACTGAGTCGGCGATCAGCTCGCGGGAAGGCAGCGAGTACAACATACCGCCATGCCCCATGGCGATGCCGTCATCCACCGCGATGGTATTGAATTCTTTGGCAACGCCGCCGGCTGCTTCAATCTGCTCAGCGACCAGTTTGCCGAGATCGCGCAGGTGCACGTGTCCCGGTACGAATTGCGTGAACGAGTTCACTACCGCGATGATAGGCTTGCCGAAATCGGCGTCGGTCATCCCTGTGGCGCGCCACAGGGCTCGCGCTCCAGCCATGTTACGACCATGCGTGGTAGTGGCTGAACGGTACTTAGGCATACTCTGATTACTCCAGTTTAAACAGGTAGCCGGCGGCGTATCGCTACCGGAAAAAAGTTTGTCTTTGCTTGATTACGGGTTTACCGGGTCCAGCCAACTCCACTTGTCTTGCGTCTCACCGGTGAACAGGCCAAAGAACGCCTGCTGTAACTGTTTGGTGACCGGACCACACTTGCCGATGCCGACCTGAATGCCATCCACGCTGCGAACTGGCGTGATTTCCGCTGCCGTACCGGACATAAACACTTCATCCGCCAGATACAGCGATTCACGCGACAATACCTGCTCGCGGACTTCAAACCCTTTGTCCTTCGCCAGCTTGATAATGGCGTCACGGGTAATGCCCGGCAGCGCAGCGGAAGTAAATGGCGGAGTGAAAATCACGCCATCTTTTACTTCAAACAGGTTTTCACCCGCACCTTCAGAGACATAACCATTCACATCCAGCGCGATCCCTTCCTGATAGCCATGACGACGCGCTTCGCTGCCCACCAACAAGGAGGAGAGATAATTACCGCCCGCTTTGGCCGCAGTCGGAATAGTATTGGCCGCCGCGCGATTCCAGGACGACACCATAGCGTCAATTCCCTGATCCAACGCGTCTTCGCCCAGATATGCCCCCCACGGGAACGCCGCGATAATCACATCAGTCTTGTAGCCAGCCGGTGGGTTAACCCCCATGCCCACATCGCCAACAAATACCAGCGGACGGATATAGGCGCTGGTTAGTTTGTTGCGACGCAGCGTTTCACGGCACGCTTCCATTAACTCATCCACAGAATAGGACAGCGGCATCCGATAAATCTTGGCCGAATCATGCAGGCGCTGCATATGTTCACGATGGCGGAACACTACCGGCCCTTTGTGGGAGTTATAGCAACGCACCCCTTCAAACACTGACGTACCGTAGTGTAGCGCATGGGACATAACATGAACGTTGGCGTCCGCCCAGGGAACCATTTCGCCGTTAAACCAGATATAGTCTGCTTTTTTTGTCATTGTTAACTTTCCTTATCAATACCTTCAGGCACGTATTTGTTGTGATGTCAGCGGCTGGATCTCCACACAGGCAATGTCCAGCAGTTTGCTTAATTGGGTTGACAATAAATCTACGGATCGGTGGCTGGCAACGGTCATATCAATCTGTACCTGATCACCGTTTAATTCCTGCGTCATATTCATGGCACAAACCTGAAAACCGCGGTGACGGGTGACGCGCAATACGCGCTCCAGAACTTCCGGTCGATAGCGTGCCTGAATGGAAAGCTGATGATGCGTCATGGGAAAGTCTCCTGCCATTATTCTGTTTTATCCAGCATCGTTTCATTACCGGCACCCGGCGGCACCAGCGGCCAGACATTCTCATTCTCATCGATGGAAACATGCAGCAGATAAGGGCCTTCGCTGTTCAGCAATGCATCCAGGGCAGAGTCAATCTGGTCTTTACGGGTGATATGCTGGCCGGGAATGCCGAACGCACTGGCCAGTATCAGGAAATCAGGGTTATCAGAGAGGTTGGTTTCACTATAACGTTCGTCAAAAAACAGTTGTTGCCATTGTCGAACCATCCCCAATCGCTGATTATCCAGCAAGACTATCTTCAGCGGCAGGCGTTTTCGCTTGATGGTGCCAAGCTCCTGCACATTCATCATGAACGAGCCGTCACCCGAAATACAAATTACGGTATTGTCAGGACGCGCTACCTGCGCGCCGACCGCTGCCGGCACGCCAAACCCCATGGTGCCCAGACCGCTTGAGGTAATGAAATTTTCCGGGCGGGTGAAGTGCATATGCTGAGCGGCCCACATCTGATGCTGACCGACATCAGTGGTGACCACTGTTTCAGCAGGCATACGATCCGCCAGTGTACGCAGCAGTGCCGGCGCATAAATAGCCTCACCGGGATGATCATAGCGCCATTCATATTCCGCTTTCATCATCGCAGCTTGCCGACGCCAGTCGTCAATATTCAACGGTTGCTGCAATGCCGGCAACAATTGATTCAGATCACCGCACAACGCCACATGCGCCTGCCGCAGTTTGTTCAGTTCAGCCGGGTCGATATCCATGTGGATCACACTGGCGTGTGGCGCAAACGCACTCAACTTGCCCGTTACGCGATCATCAAAGCGCGCGCCAACGGCAACTAATAAATCGCACTCCTGCACCAGCAGGTTCGCAGCACGGGTACCGTGCATACCGATCATGCCAAGATAGTAAGGGTTGTCTTTCTCCACCGTGCCCAACCCTTTGAGAGTCACTACCGCAGGGATGTGAGTCGTCTCGATAAAGGTGCGCAGCGCCGGAACCGCCTGCGCCATGCCCACGCCGCCGCCGACATACAGTACCGGTCTTTTCGCCTGCGCCAGCATCGCCCGCGCCTCTGTGACTTGTTGGGGCGAAAATGGCATAACGTCATCCACCGGCATAAAACAGGGAGAAAAATCCCCTTCCGCCAACTGGATATCCTTGGGAATATCAATCAGCACCGGACCAGGGCGACCGCTACGCGCCACAGCAAAGGCTTCGGCCATGATTTCCGGTAATGACTCGATAGAGTCCACCAAAAAACTGTGCTTAGTGCAGGCCAGCGACAAGCCAAGCACATCGATCTCCTGAAAAGCATCAGTCCCGATCAACGCTGAACCGACCTGGCCGGTAATCGCCACAATAGGCACCGAATCCAACAAGGCATCTGCCAGCCCGGTAATTAGATTGGTGGCACCAGGGCCGGAGGTCGCAATACACACCCCGACGTTACCGGTAGAGCGGGCATAACCGATGGCGGCCATCGCTGCCCCTTGTTCATGGCGACAGAGCAGGTGTTCCACGCCGCCATCATATAACGCATCATAGACCGGCATAATAGCGCCACCGGGATAACCGAATACCGTTTCCACTCCCTGAGCCCGCAACGCTTGCACCACCCACTGCGCACCATTCATAGTTATTTCCCCAACTCAATCTGAGGAAAACAGCATCTTATGCTACTCAACATGTTCTGCTCCCTTGTTGCGGTTACCGGGCCATAAAAGAAAACCCCCGACCTTTCGGTGCGGGGGTTTTCTTGAATCCGGCCTTGATTTTCAAGCCTTTCTTCGTCGAAGTGCAGCCCCGCACGGTGGAATAATAATCACCACCACGCTAATCACGACTAGGCTAATCACCAGAGTTAAGGCTTTCATTTCAGGTTGTTCATTAATCTACTGTCGAACGAATACCTACAGAGTTATCACAGTAATCCGCACTGTGACAACTCTTTTTTCCATCGTCATGTGGCCAGCAAACCAATCAGCCTTACAAAATAACTTATTATTCATGCACTAACCTGTGAAACACCCGCATCATGTTTTTTTGCCGCCCAACGACTATCAGAAAATGCCGCCAGCACCGCAATCACAATCGCCACTACTCCTGCCACAATCGCCATCGCCAGCGCATAGTTATGGTTGTGCGCTTCAGCAATGCTCGCCTGTAACGTAGCGTTGACCGACGCAATAAGGTTGCCAAGTTGATAGACAAAACCGGGGAGCACCGCACGCGTATTACTCGGTACCAATTCATTCAGGAAGGTCGGAATGACCCCCCAGGCACCTTGCACCATGAACTGAATTAAAAACGCGCCCAGCCCCAACGTCCAGGGACCTTGTGAAAACGCCCACAGCGGAATAACTGGTAATGCCAATAACGCAGCCGCAATGATGGCGTTCTTCCGGCCAATACGTTCCGACAAGGTTCCAAAAAAAATACCACCGATAATCGAAGCAATATTGTAGCTGATAGCGATCATGCTGACGGTTTTCGCGTCAAAACCATGCTGAATTTTTAAAAATGCCGGATACAAGTCCTGCGTACCGTGGCTGAAGAAATTGAACGACGCCATTAACACCACCAGATAAATGCAAAGTTTCCAGTGTGTCTTCAACACCGGCAACAACGCCGTACTTTCCTTGCGCACCCTGGCTGCCCGCCATACCGGCGACTCTTCCACACAGAAATAAATAAACGGCAACAACAGGATAGGAACGGCACCAATGATAAACATGCCACGCCAGCCTACCTGATCAAACAACACCCCATAGACCACTGCCGCCAGCAAATAACCAAACGGGTATCCGGCCTGGAAAATGCCGGACATCAATCCGCGTGAACGGTCTGGAATGGTTTCCATCGCCAGTGAAGACGCAACGCCCCAGATCCCCCCCATCGCCACGCCATAAACCACCCTCAACAGCAGAAATACCGCAATATTCGGTGCCGCAGCAGATAACAGTTCAAACAACGAGAACATCACGATGTTCAACATCAAAATCGGCTTGCGACCAAACCGCTCCGCCAGACGCCCAAACAACAGTGCCCCGATAGGACGAACAGCCAATGTCAGCAGAATAGCCAACGTCACCTGTTCCAGACTGACGGAAAACGCGTGGGCAAGTTCGCTAAGCAGAAAAACCAGAACGAAGAAATCAAATGCATCCAGTGCCCAGCTTAAAAAGCTGGCAATAGCTGCATTACGCTGTAGAGAAGTCCAACCAAACATAATTTTTATCCTGTCCTGATAGTGGAGACATTTACATGCCATTAGCAGGCTGGACGGCAGGCAATGCCGCAGTCTCAGTCAATGAAACGAAATGAAGCGATGTGAAAATCGCAGATGATATTTTAAATATTTGTTAAATACTCTTATCCCGGCTATCGAGCAATGCCGTGAGCGGCACGAATCTGTTGCGAATACGTCCATCTTGTAACTCTTTATTAACAACATTCGGAAGCACGCACACAATTTCATGAATTTCGCCTGAAAGAACAGATTGTTTTCTGGCAACGTTTCGCAAAATGGCCACCTCTACGATGTGATCAAGCAGCGGGATAGGCATGATGTTCAGGTCACAGGGAGGAGCGAACAATGACACTGGCAGTGACCTATACGCGAGCCACCATCGGTATGCAGGCACCAGAAGTCTCGATTGAAGTGCATATCAGTAACGGCTTACCCGCACTAACGCTGGTTGGCTTACCAGAAACCACGGTCAAGGAAGCACGAGATCGGGTACGCAGTGCGTTGATCAACTGCGGTTTTACCTTTCCGGCCAAGCGGATTACCGTCAATCTAGCTCCGGCGGATCTCCCCAAAGAAGGCGGACGGTATGATCTCCCTATCGCACTGGCCATTCTGGCGGCCTCAGAACAGATTGCTGGCGAGAAACTTACGCAGTATGAGTTCCTCGGAGAACTTGGGCTATCAGGTAGCCTGAGAGGTGTTCATGGTGCTATTCCCGCAGCAATGGAAGCGCAAAAAGCAGGTCGTGGACTGATTCTGCCGGAAGACAACAAAATGGAGATTACGCTGGTTCCTCATGGTGATACCCTTCTGGCTAATCATCTGCTGCAAGTCTGTGCTTTTCTGCAAGGTGAAACAGCCTTACTGCGCGGTAATGACATTATTCCCCAAACATCACCCCATACGCCGACACCAGACCTGAAAGAGATAATCGGTCAGGAACAAGCTAAACGTGCGCTGGAAATCGCAGCCGCAGGTGGACATAACTTGTTATTGCTTGGCCCACCAGGAACCGGCAAAACCATGCTAGCCAGCCGCCTGCCCGGTTTGCTACCAGAGCTTAATGACAACGAAGCACTGGAGAGCGCTGCCATCAATAGCCTGATTGATATTCAGCCCGGTCTGTCGCAATGGCGTAAACGACCATTCCGCTCGCCTCATCACACCGCATCGATTACTGCGCTGGTCGGTGGAGGTGTGCTGCCCAAACCGGGCGAGATCTCGTTGGCGCATAATGGCGTATTATTTCTGGATGAACTACCGGAATTTGAACGACGGGTGTTGGATTCACTGCGGGAACCATTGGAGTCTGGTGAGATAATCATTTCACGTACCCGTGCCAAGGTTTGTTATCCTGCCCGGTTTCAGTTGGTGGCGGCTATGAATCCCAGCCCATCCGGGCATTATCAGGGCATCCATAACCGTATGCCGGCACAACAAATTCTGCGCTATCTCAACCGGCTTTCAGGCCCCTTTCTGGATCGTTTTGATTTATCTATCGAAGTACCATTGCTACCGCCTGGTATCCTTCGACAGCAAACACGTATCGGTGAAGACAGCGCAACCGTACGGGAGCGGGTATTTGAGGCCAGAAAACGACAATTGGCTCGTACAGGCAGAATCAACGCACAAATGAAATCGGATGATATCGCCAGTCACTGCCGGCTAAAAAATGAAGATGCCGCGTATCTGGAAGAAGTGATGAGTAAATTGGGGCTTTCGGTCAGAGCCTGGCACCGAATACTAAAAGTCTCACGTACCATTGCAGATCTGGGAGGAGAAGATCAAATTCGCCGAGCTCATTTATCAGAAGCACTCAGCTATCGCTGCATGGACCGCCTGTTGATTCAACTGCACAAAAGCCTGGCATGAAACAGAGCTTGCCTTCGATAATCAATACCAGATATGAAAATGGGGCCAGAGCCCCATTCAGATTAATCATCGCTTTCAGTGTACTCTTCCACCGTATCCATTTGCGGCTTACCGCCAGACAGCGTATGGAAGCGTTTAGGACGGCGAATACGGCTGGTATATTTCGCCCAGATTCTTTCCAATTCGGTCTGTGCCGCACGCTCACCACGGCATACAGCGACAAACTGAGTCTCTTCCTCTGTTACAGGATGACGCTTGCCCGAATCAAGTTCGTTAAATGCCTGTCCATAACGCTCCAGCAGTTGAGCTTCTTTAATCGTAAAGTCACCATGCCGGGAAAAACCACGTGGATAGAATTTGTTATCAAAAAAACGACTGGTTGTTGAGAAGCTTTCCGCCATTTTACACGCTCCTAATTCTCATATGGTCGTGCCGTTTATGGCGCGGAGTATTAGATAGGCTTGACTTCCTGTAAAACAAAACATTTAAATCATGACGATAAAAAAATTTTGGAGGAAATATGGATACCGACTTACTAAAAACCTTTCTGGAAGTCAGCCGGACAAGACACTTCGGTCGGGCAGCCGAATCATTGTATCTGACACAATCAGCAGTGAGTTTTCGTATCAGGCAACTGGAAAATCAGCTAGGTGCCAATTTATTCACCAGACACCGTAATAATATTCGTCTGACACCTGCTGGCGAGCGTCTGCTGCCTTATGCAGAAAGCCTCATCGGTACCTGGCAAATTGCTAAAAAAGAGGTCGCACGTTCTCAGCAGCATAGTCAGCTTTCGATTGGTGCCACGGCTTCGCTTTGGGAAGCATTCCTAACACCCTGGTTGAATGAACTCTACCAGCAACGTCCGCTGCTACAGTTGGAAGCAAGAATCGCATTACGACAAACACTGATTAAGCAGCTCCATGAGCGTCAGTTGGATTTACTGATTACTACTGAATCTCCGAAGATGGATGAACTTTCCTGTCAGTTATTAGGCAATTTTTCCCTATCTTTATTCACCGCCGCCAACAGCATTCTCGCGGAAGAACGACCGTATATCAGACTGGAATGGGGGGCTGATTTCCATCAACATGAGGGACCTTGGTTACCCGGCGATCAAGTACCTTCACTTACCACATCCTCTGCTCATCTGACACGTCAGTTGATGTCAACCATTGGCGGTTGTGCATTTCTACCCAGTGAGTGGTCACAGCACTATCCCGAATTGCTGTTAATTCCGGAGGTCAATATTGTGGTTCGCCCCTGTTATGCTGTCTGGCTAGAAAACAGCGATCAACAGGAATTGATAAAACAGTTACTGAAAACCCCACTGAACATCGTTTCTTAAACCGTTATACAATGTAAATATGCGATCTGCCTGAAAGTCCAATGGGCTTTCGGAAGATCGACAGATCTCATTCACTAATCATCACTCCCAGCAGATATAACTGTCGGCGAAGAGCTTTTGCACTCTTCAAACCCTATCAAGGCATTACCAGTTATTAAGAACCGCAACGATCCTATACTGCCCTTTTAGAGGTAAGCCAGAAGCACTTTTTCGTCGCAAATAACTCGAAAATCATCGTAGATATGTCTGCCAAAAGCAGAGAGTATGAAATGAAAACTAATAGACGCAAAAAAAAACCTTCACGTCAACGCGAAGGTTTTTTAGTTTGGCAGGGGCGGAGAGGCTCGAACTCCCAACACCCGGTTTTGGAGACCGGTGCTCTACCAATTGAACTACGCCCCTAAATAGGGTGGCGGTGCGGACGGGACTCGAACCCGCGACCCCCGGCGTGACAGGCCGGTATTCTAACCGACTGAACTACCGCACCACCGATTCTGTATGTTATCGAAGAGGTCATTTCGATAACCGGTGCTTCTTACACCACAATTTGATGCCTGGCAGTTCCCTACTCTCGCATGGGGAGACCCCACACTACCATCGGCGCTACGGCGTTTCACTTCTGAGTTCGGCATGGGGTCAGGTGGGACCACCGCGCTCTCGCCGCCAGGCAAATTCTTTCAACGTCTTTCAACGTCATCATCCTTCATGTCGCCGTGTGCTCTCTGTTTGCCGCACACCACGCCATCCAATCCTCGAACAAGCTGACTCGACTTTCCGTCTCTCTCCAAAACACCTTCGGTGTTGTAAGGTTAAGCCTCTCGGGTCATTAGTACTGGTTAGCTCAACGTATCACTACGCTTACACACCCAGCCTATCAACGTCCTCGTCTCGAACGTCCCTTCCGGGGAATCACGTTCCCAGGGAAGACTCATCTCGGGGCAAGTTTCCCGCTTAGATGCTTTCAGCGGTTATCTCTTCCGCACGTAGCTACCGGGCAGTGCCATTGGCATGACAACCCGAACACCAGCGGTGCGTTCACTCCGGTCCTCTCGTACTAGGAGCAACCCCCCTCAATCTTCCAACGCCCACGGCAGATAGGGACCGAACTGTCTCACGACGTTCTAAACCCAGCTCGCGTACCACTTTAAATGGCGAACAGCCATACCCTTGGGACCTACTTCAGCCCCAGGATGTGATGAGCCGACATCGAGGTGCCAAACACCGCCGTCGATATGAACTCTTGGGCGGTATCAGCCTGTTATCCCCGGAGTACCTTTTATCCGTTGAGCGATGGCCCTTCCATTCAGAACCACCGGATCACTAAGACCTGCTTTCGCACCTGCTCGAGCCGTCACTCTCGCAGTCAAGCTAGCTTATGCCTTTGCACTAACCTCCTGATGTCCGACCAGGATTAGCTAACCTTCGTGCTCCTCCGTTACGCTTTGGGAGGAGACCGCCCCAGTCAAACTACCCACCAGACACTGTCCCCGGCCCGGATTACGGGCCCAGGTTAGAACATCAAACATTAAAGGGTGGTATTTCAAGGTCGGCTCCATGCAGACTGGCGTCCACACTTCACAGCCTCCCACCTATCCTACACATCAAGGTTCAAGGTTCAGTGTCAAGCTATAGTAAAGGTTCACGGGGTCTTTCCGTCTTGCCGCGGGTACACTGCATCTTCACAGCGAGTTCAATTTCACTGAGTCTCGGGTGGAGACAGCCTGGCCATCATTACGCCATTCGTGCAGGTCGGAACTTACCCGACAAGGAATTTCGCTACCTTAGGACCGTTATAGTTACGGCCGCCGTTTACCGGGGCTTCGATCAAGAGCTTCTCCTTACGGATAACCCCATCAATTAACCTTCCGGCACCGGGCAGGCGTCACACCGTATACGTCCACTTTCGTGTTTGCACAGTGCTGTGTTTTTATTAAACAGTTGCAGCCAGCTGGTATCTGCGACTCCCGTCAGCTCCATCCGCAAGGGACTTCACCCACAGGAGCGTGCCTTCTCCCGAAGTTACGGCACCATTTTGCCTAGTTCCTTCACCCGAGTTCTCTCAAGCGCCTGAGTATTCTCTACCTGACCACCTGTGTCGGTTTGGGGTACGATTGAATGTCACCTGATGCTTAGAGGCTTTTCCTGGAAGCAGGGCATCTGTCACTTCAGCACCGTAGTGCCTCGTCATCACGCCTCAGTGTTCACAGCAGACCGGATTTGCCTGGTCCACCCACCTGCACGCTTAAACCGGGACAACCGTCGCCCGGATGACATAGCCTTCTCCGTCCCCCCTTCGCAGTCACACCCAGTACAGGAATATTAACCTGTTTCCCATCGACTACGCTTTTCAGCCTCGCCTTAGGGGTCGACTCACCCTGCCCCGATTAACGTTGGACAGGAACCCTTGGTCTTCCGGCGTGCGGGTTTTTCACCCGCATTATCGTTACTTATGTCAGCATTCGCACTTCTGATACCTCCAGCAGACCTCACAGTCCACCTTCAACGGCTTACAGAACGCTCCCCTACCCAACGAACGTATCCCTAAGCCAACTCGACGTTGTGGACGCATTGACGTCGCGTCGCTCCGTCAATCGTCATTCAACTCCGCAAAGTTGTCTTGGGTGATACGTTCGCTGCCGCAGCTTCGGTGCATGGTTTTAGCCCCGTTACATCTTCCGCGCAGGCCGACTCGACCAGTGAGCTATTACGCTTTCTTTAAATGATGGCTGCTTCTAAGCCAACATCCTGGCTGTCTGGGCCTTCCCACATCGTTTCCCACTTAACCATGACTTGGGGACCTTAGCTGGCGGTCTGGGTTGTTTCCCTCTTCACGACGGACGTTAGCACCCGCCGTGTGTCTCCCGTGATAACATTCTTCGGTATTCGCAGTTTGCATCGGGTTGGTAAGCCGGGATGGCCCCCTAGCCGAAACAGTGCTCTACCCCCGAAGATGACTTCACGAGGCGCTACCTAAATAGCTTTCGGGGAGAACCAGCTATCTCCCGGTTTGATTGGCCTTTCACCCCCAGCCACAAGTCATCCGCTAATTTTTCAACATTAGTCGGTTCGGTCCTCCAGTTAGTGTTACCCAACCTTCAACCTGCCCATGGCTAGATCACCGGGTTTCGGGTCTATACCCTGCAACTTAACGCCCAGTTAAGACTCGGTTTCCCTGCGGCTCCCCTATGCGGTTAACCTTGCTACAGAATATAAGTCGCTGACCCATTATACAAAAGGTACGCAGTCACACCCTAAAGGTGCTCCCACTGCTTGTACGTACACGGTTTCAGGTTCTCTTTCACTCCCCTCGCCGGGGTTCTTTTCGCCTTTCCCTCACGGTACTGGTTCACTATCGGTCAGTCAGGAGTATTTAGCCTTGGAGGATGGTCCCCCCATGTTCAGACAGGATACCACGTGTCCCGCCCTACTCATCGAACTCACGACCTGTGCACCTTCGTGTACGGGACTCTCACCCTGTATCGTGCGACTTTCCAGACGCTTCCACTGACACACAAGCCGATTCAGGTTCTGGGCTCCTCCCCGTTCGCTCGCCGCTACTGGGGGAATCTCGGTTGATTTCTTTTCCTCGGGGTACTGAGATGTTTCAGTTCCCCCGGTTCGCTTCATTAACCTATGAATTCAGTTAATGATAGTGTGACGAGTCACACTGGGTTTCCCCATTCGGGTATCGTCGGGTATAACGGCTCATATCACCTTGCCGACGCTTTTCGCAGATTAGCACGCCCTTCATCGCCTCTGACTGCCTAGGCATCCACCGTGTACGCTTAGTCGCTTAACCTCACAACCCGAAAGTGTCTCGGGATATGAGTATGTTGAGAGACTCGAACAACACATGAATTCTTACTCACATGCCGTCGTTTCAATTTTTCAGCTTGTTCCGGATTGTTAAAGAGCAGATAACATAAACCTGACTATTGCTAATCAGTTTTAGGTTAGCGTTGACCGTGCCTTTCACCCACTGTCCGTCATTCTGGCGTCCCCTAGGGGATTCGAACCCCTGTTACCGCCGTGAAAGGGCGGTGTCCTGGGCCTCTAGACGAAGGGGACATCACTTGTCAGCTTCGCAAGACGCTGTTGACTCTTTCTTATCATCAGACAATCTGTGTGGACACCACGCAGGCACTTCTACTCGGTAAGGAGGTGATCCAACCGCAGGTTCCCCTACGGTTACCTTGTTACGACTTCACCCCAGTCATGAATCACAAAGTGGTAAGCGCCCTCCCGAAGGTTAAGCTACCTACTTCTTTTGCAACCCACTCCCATGGTGTGACGGGCGGTGTGTACAAGGCCCGGGAACGTATTCACCGTAGCATTCTGATCTACGATTACTAGCGATTCCGACTTCATGGAGTCGAGTTGCAGACTCCAATCCGGACTACGACGTACTTTATGAGGTCCGCTTGCTCTCGCGAGGTCGCTTCTCTTTGTATACGCCATTGTAGCACGTGTGTAGCCCTACTCGTAAGGGCCATGATGACTTGACGTCATCCCCACCTTCCTCCGGTTTATCACCGGCAGTCTCCCCTGAGTTCCCACCCGAAGTGCTGGCAACAAAGGATAAGGGTTGCGCTCGTTGCGGGACTTAACCCAACATTTCACAACACGAGCTGACGACAGCCATGCAGCACCTGTCTCAGAGCTCCCGAAGGCACAACCGCATCTCTGCAGTCTTCTCTGGATGTCAAGAGTAGGTAAGGTTCTTCGCGTTGCATCGAATTAAACCACATGCTCCACCGCTTGTGCGGGCCCCCGTCAATTCATTTGAGTTTTAACCTTGCGGCCGTACTCCCCAGGCGGTCGATTTAACGCGTTAGCTCCGGAAGCCACGGTTCAGGACCACAACCTCCAAATCGACATCGTTTACAGCGTGGACTACCAGGGTATCTAATCCTGTTTGCTCCCCACGCTTTCGCACCTGAGCGTCAGTCTTCGTCCAGGGGGCCGCCTTCGCCACCGGTATTCCTCCAGATCTCTACGCATTTCACCGCTACACCTGGAATTCTACCCCCCTCTACGAGACTCCAGCCTGTCAGTTTTGAATGCAGTTCCCAGGTTGAGCCCGGGGATTTCACATCCAACTTAACAGACCGCCTGCGTGCGCTTTACGCCCAGTCATTCCGATTAACGCTTGCACCCTCCGTATTACCGCGGCTGCTGGCACGGAGTTAGCCGGTGCTTCTTCTGCGGGTAACGTCAATGAACAGACGTATTAAGCCTGCCCCCTTCCTCCCCGCTGAAAGTGCTTTACAACCCGAAGGCCTTCTTCACACACGCGGCATGGCTGCATCAGGGTTTCCCCCATTGTGCAATATTCCCCACTGCTGCCTCCCGTAGGAGTCTGGACCGTGTCTCAGTTCCAGTGTGGCTGGTCATCCTCTCAGACCAGCTAGGGATCGTCGCCTAGGTGAGCCTTTACCCCACCTACTAGCTAATCCCATCTGGGCACATCCGATGGCAAGAGGCCCTAAGGTCCCCCTCTTTGGTCTTGCGACGTTATGCGGTATTAGCTACCGTTTCCAGTAGTTATCCCCCTCCATCAGGCAGTTTCCCAGACATTACTCACCCGTCCGCCGCTCGTCACCCAAGGAGCAAGCTCCTTTGTGCTACCGCCCGACTTGCATGTGTTAGGCCTGCCGCCAGCGTTCAATCTGAGCCATGATCAAACTCTTCAATTTAAAGTTTGATGTGTTTTCCGAAGAAAACCGTGCTCAAAGAATTTACTGTTACTTCGTAATGAATTAACTGTTGTCACTCTTCAAGACTTTCACTAAATATTTTAGTGAAGTGTCCTGCGAGTGCCCACACAGATTGTCTGATTGATTGTTAAAGAGCAGTGCGACCGGCCTGAGCCTGCTGTCGCGAGGTGGCGTATACTACGCTTTCCTCATGAAGAGTCAACGATTATTTTCGCTTTCTCTTCCTGACACCGCGCTGCGTTGCCGCTGTTGCCGTGTCAGTGGGGTCGCATTATAGGGCGTTCCTCGCCGACCGCAACCGGTATTTTTGATTAAATCGCGCGTTCGCTGCATTCCACAGCAAAAGGCCAGCTTATACCTTATTTTGCACAGAGTTATCCACAAGTCAGGCATTTTTTGAAATTTGGCGAGCATCACGCAAACGTTTTCGCTACAATTCCCCCCCTGATGAATGACACATATTCGTGGGTGCGTTAGCTGAATATTGGCGACTCAATACGTATTTTTCTTTATGTGACTGCCACTATTCACGTAACGCTCTTTAAAGTAAGAACCTAAGTCAGGGGATCAAACCATCATGCACCAACGTCGTCCTATCCGTCGTGCTTTGCTCAGCGTATCTGATAAAGCCGGTATCGTTGAATTTGCCCAGTCTTTGTCACAGCGTAGCATTGAACTGCTCTCTACCGGGGGTACAGCGCGTCTGCTGGCCAACGCGGGTCTGCCGGTAACAGAGGTTTCCGATTACACGGGTTTTCCGGAAATGATGGATGGACGCGTCAAAACCCTGCATCCCAAAGTACATGGCGGCATTCTGGGCCGCCGTGGTCAGGATGATGCCATCATGACCCAGCACAACATCCAGCCAATCGATATGGTGGTCGTTAATCTCTACCCGTTTGCCCAGACCGTTGCCAAAGCTGACTGTACGCTGGAAGACGCCGTGGAAAATATCGATATCGGCGGCCCCACCATGGTGCGTTCCGCCGCCAAGAACCATAATGATGTGGCTATCGTGGTTAAAAGCAGCGACTACACAGCAATCATCGCAGAGATGGACGCCAACGAAGGTTCTCTGACTTACGAAACCCGTTTTGATCTGGCCATCAAGGCGTTCGAACACACCGCCGCTTACGACAGCATGATAGCCAACTACTTTGGCAGCAAAGTTCCGGCCTATCATGGCGATACTACCCAGCCTTCCGGTCGCTTCCCGCGCACGCTGAACCTGAATTTCATCAAAAAGCAGGATATGCGTTATGGCGAAAACAGCCACCAGCAGGCCGCCTTCTATATAGAAGAGCATGTCTCTGAGGCGTCGGTGGCTACCGCTCAGCAAGTGCAGGGTAAAGCCCTTTCCTACAACAACATCGCCGATACCGATGCCGCGCTGGAATGCGTGAAAGAATTCGCCGAACCAGCCTGCGTCATCGTCAAGCACGCCAACCCCTGCGGCGTGGCGATTGGCGATTCGATTCTGGATGCTTATGAGCGCGCCTACAAAACTGACCCGACTTCAGCGTTCGGCGGCATCATCGCGTTTAACCGCGAACTGGACGAAGCCACTGCGCACGCCATTATCAGTCGTCAGTTTGTGGAAGTGATCATTGCCCCTTCCGCCAGCGAAGCCGCGCTGAAAGTTACCGCTGCCAAACAAAACGTACGCGTGCTGACTTGCGGCCAATGGCAACAACGTGTTTCCGGTCTGGATTTCAAACGCGTCAACGGCGGCTTGCTGGTGCAGGATCGCGATCTCGGCATGGTGGATACAGCCCAGTTGCGTGTGGTTACCGAGCGCCAGCCGACGGACTCAGAACTGCGCGATGCCCTGTTCTGCTGGAAAGTGGCGAAATTCGTTAAATCCAATGCGATTGTGTATGCACGCGACAATATGACCATCGGTATTGGCGCCGGTCAGATGAGCCGTGTTTACTCCGCCAAGATCGCTGGCATCAAGGCAGGTGACGAAGGACTGGAAGTACAAGGTTCCGTCATGGCATCCGATGCCTTTTTCCCGTTCCGTGATGGTATTGATGCCGCCGCCGCCGTTGGTATCACCTGTGTGATTCAACCGGGCGGTTCCATTCGCGATGATGAAGTCATCGCCGCCGCCAACGAACACGGCATTGCGATGCTGTTTACCGACATGCGCCACTTCCGTCACTAATTCGGGACTATAACGATGAATATATTGATTATTGGTAATGGTGGACGCGAGCACGCCCTGGCCTGGAAAGCAGCCCAGTCTCCGCTGGCAGATAAAGTCTATGTCGCACCGGGTAACGCCGGCACGGCGCTGGAACCCGCGCTGGAAAACGTGAATATTGCCGCGACAGACATCCCGGCACTGCTGGATTTCGCTCGCCAGAACGCGATTGGCCTGACTATCGTTGGCCCGGAAGCGCCGCTGGTCATCGGTGTCGTCGACGCATTCCGCGCCGCGGGCCTGAAGATTTTTGGCCCAACACAGGCCGCCGCCCAATTGGAAGGCTCCAAAGCCTTTACCAAGGACTTTCTGGCTCGCCAACGTATTCCAACAGCGGAATACCAAAATTTCACCGAGATTGAACCCGCGCTGGCCTATATCCGTCGTAAAGGTGCGCCGATTGTCATCAAAGCAGATGGCCTGGCTGCCGGTAAAGGCGTGATTGTTGCCATGACGCTGGAAGAAGCGGAAAACGCGGCCACCGACATGCTGGCAGGCAATGCGTTTGGCGATGCGGGTCACCGCATCGTGGTCGAAGAGTTTCTGGATGGCGAAGAAGCCAGCTTTATCGTGATGGTGGACGGTGAACACGTATTACCGATGGCGACCAGTCAGGATCACAAACGCGTAGGCGACCAGGATACCGGCCCGAACACCGGCGGCATGGGCGCTTACTCGCCTGCGCCGGTGGTGACGGATGATGTTCACCAACGGGTGATGGAACAGATTATTTGGCCAACCGTGCGCGGCATGGCAGCCGAAGGTAATGTTTATACTGGATTTCTGTACGCGGGCCTGATGATTTCTCCAGATGGTCAGCCGAAGGTGATCGAATTCAACTGCCGTTTCGGCGATCCGGAAACGCAGCCTATCATGCTGCGTCTGAAATCTGATCTGGTGGAGCTGTGTCTGGCAGCGTGCGACGGCAAACTGGATGAGAAAACGTCTGAGTGGGATGTACGCCCGTCATTGGGCGTGGTGCTGGCCGCTGGCGGCTACCCTGCCGATTACCGCACCGGTGATGTCATTTCTGGCCTGCCGACTCAAGACGCAGCCGATGGCAAAGTGTTTCATGCCGGCACCAAGCTGAACGGCGATGATGTGGTCACCAACGGTGGACGCGTGCTGTGTGTAACAGCGCTGGGCCACAGCGTAGCCGAAGCACAACAACGCGCCTACGAACTGGCTAGCCCTATTCGTTGGGAAGGCTGTTTCTGCCGCAGCGATATTGGCTATCGCGCCATTGCACGCGAGCAGCAAGGCTAACACCCGATAACGGCAGGAGCCAGACATCGGCTTCTGTCATATCAACATCTAAATAGCTTCTCATAATAGCGCTACACTTGTGAGAGATGACATCCCGACAGCTCTGGAGCCGCGCAATGATAAGTGGAGCATTAATGCGAGAAGCTATTTAGTTGACTGCGTTACAGCCCCCCACATTTCCTTCTTATTTTGAATAACAATCGCTTTGCCGCTAGCCCATTCTAACCATTTTCTCGTAAAGAAATTTACATATCGTCCTAAAATATTTTCCAGATGATGTCATAACAATCGCAATCAGTTTTAATTTTTCACCACCTTCTGCACGGTAATAACTTAAGGTTCTTCGGACATTGCTGAATCGTGAAATTTATTTAGGCAAGAAACAAGTCCCTGAAGAAAACGAGCCTAGAATCTGATGCATAAATACCAAAAATTAAATCAACACATTAAATCTAAATGTCAAGTATATCACCAGTTCCTACCAAGATCAGTTCGGGAAAATTCTACGCTATCCTTCTTAAACGCAAATTTCTTCTTGGACGAAAAATTAACCCCTGATATAAAAATCCTCCCGTCATCAGACTTTCTCCAACAACCTTCCGCATACGGATACGTCTTCTTACTTGCAGAGGTAAAGGTGAAGACCACCTTATTAGCTGGAGAGGAAACGTCGCAAAATTTTGTGTCTGGTTTTTCGTTCGTTATCTGAATCGTATCCACTACGCCATTTTCGATGACTTGATCTAACGTAGCCAACGTCCCATCACGCACAATTACCGTTACCGAATTGCTTTCCTTGGCGACACTTTTCGTGCTGGGCGAGAATTGCTCCCCATTGAGTTCCTCAATAATTCCATCACCCCACTTCACGACTGGGTTTCCGCGATTATTAATCACGTAACATCCTTGGCGCATGGATTTTCCAATTCTCGAAAACGCTATTTTTAACTGCTTTGTTGCATCATTGAGGCAAACCTCAGTTAGCAACAAGATACCATCTTGACCATTCTCATAACCCTTTTGTGCATATATATCAGCCTTTGTAAATGGCGAAAGGAAAACAGCTATCGTAACGAGAAAGAATTTTAAAGTAGGAAAAAAACGCATATTTCTAGACTCCTGCAATTAGTAGGAAAATGTGGCAACCAATGGAATTATCTGACCAACTTCAGGTCTCTGGCACGAATTCCAAGAATCATCGATGTCGTCATTCTTACCTCTGTTTTATCCCAATCACCACCTGTAAAACCATTTCGGACATTGACAGACTGCCCTTGTATCTGGGTTTTATAGACAATAGCGCAAGGATCGGGGCAGGATCCAGCCACTGACTCAGGTTGCCATCGGCAACTAAGCCAAGTAGTCGGGAGCGCTTACACAGCCTCCTATGAACACCAAGACGAAAGACGCCAAGAGAATTGCTCTCATCCCATTGTTGGCGATGCCCAAAGACAAGCATCACGGTTTCCTGATGTTAATGATACAATACTACGGCGTAGCACTTTTAGGACATTTTTCGTTCACCAAAGGAAAGGAAGTTATTTTTAAACAATGAATTGTGAGATTTTTGGATTTTACCTCATTATCCAACCCGTAACGCGAATACCTGAAATACTACTCTCCTTCCGTCATTGGCTCCCAACGACAAAAATCAGCTTCGGCTACCTGCAACAATTGCGTACCTTCCGGTGACACCAGCCAGGCGATGCTCAGCGGCCCAGCCGCTCGTTCGGCTTGCTGCGCAATCATGGCCAGTGAAGCGCGGTCCAAATCCGGGCGCACCGTTTTCCCGTCGCACGTGGTCACCTGCCCCGCACTCCAGCGCCCCTGAATCAGCGATACTTTACCCGCACGCAGGGAATCGCTCAGCGCCAGCAAACGTCTGGCATCGTACTGATAAAGCGCAATCTCGTCTTCAGACAGCGATTCCCGCCGGTCCGGCAACTGACGCTGCATGTAGCTAACGGTTCCCGCCTGATCAAAACGCAGCCTGACTTCACCCTGTGACGAAGAAGAAGCAGTCTGCCTGACCTCACGCAGCCCCCCCTGCTGGAAGCGATAACGGGTAGTTCTGGATTCTTTCCCCTGCAACGGGCTAAATACCGTCACCAGTGTGGTGAGATGCTGCTGCACGTCGTCTTTACGCCATAACCGCACCACACCACGATCATCCAGGTAGCCGCTGGCGTACACGGCAGGCGCTGAAGGATGAGAGCTACAGGCCGTCAGCCAGCATACCAGCACGGGAGCAACCAACCGGATATGTCGTCTGAAGAAAAGCAAAAGGGGCGAAATCGCCCCTCTGCTTAAACCTTGTATCAACATGCGCTTATTTTACAGCGTCTTTCAGTGCCTTACCGGACACAAACGCAGGCACGTTAGCTGCCGCGATTTTGATTTCTTTACCAGTCTGCGGATTGCGGCCAGTGCGCTCGTTACGATGATTGACTTTGAAAGTACCGAAACCAACTAATTGTACTGCATCACCTTCTTTCAGAGACTCAGTAATCGCTGCCAAAGTCGCTTCCAGAGCAGCTTTAGCCTGGGTCTTGGAAAGGTCAGCTTTGTCAGCAATTACATCAATCAGTTGAGTCTTATTCATAAGTTATCCTTACAGTGTGTTTATCGCTTGCTAAGCATCGAGTGCGACGGAAATGCCATAATAGCACTCTCCTGCATACACGCACCGACAGCCACTTTTATTACGCCCCCCAAATGTAGACCAGACAGGGTGCGGATGTGAAGCCTAAAGACAGGCCATTTCAGGCCTTAAATCACGTTTTATCGCGTTATTGATACAAATTTATCCCAATGTTGCTGACTCCGGCTTCGCGCAGGTCGGCGCGCAAACCTTTTATCAGCTCAAGATCGCGTTCTTCGCAGTCCGCCAGCAGGCGGAAAATCTCCCACTGGATGTCCCATTCTTCTTCAACAGCAGGCAGATTCTTCAATTCTTCATCAGTCATTTCCCGACCTGCCTGAGTCATTTCCAGCATCGCCACGCTACGAATCGATGTTTCGCTAATGGTTACTGCATGTTCCAGCGTTTCACCACTCAGACGCGAATGCAGCAGTTCACTCAGGGCAACGCAAGCGTCAATGGCAGGGTATACGCCATAAATGTCGTAGTCATCCGCGACGGGAATCGCATCTTCCAGCTTTTCCAATTGACTATCGAAATTGACCCTGGCGTCTTTCACGACCAGTGTTTCCCATACCAGATCCAGTATGCGGCGGTAAAGTTGTGGGTCCCCAAAATCGGTCTGCTGGCAGAACTCATGATAGTTGGGGTACATACGTTCACAAAGGCAGGCCATAAAGGTGACATGTTGCCAGCTTGCCAGCTTTTCCAGACGCAAATGAATAGGGTTACGTAACATCGTTTATCTCAAAATAATGGGCGGCAAGTGTAACGAAAATCACCAAACCGCCATATGCCTGAATTCCTAAAGTTTCCTGCCCGGCATTATCCTACAGCCCGGCCTCACGTTGCCAGCGTTGAAACGTCGGACGGTTGGATGCTACCGCATCCGCCCAGCGGGTAGGCTCCGGCAGACGATACCCGTTCATGCAGCGCATCACCCACTGTAACGCGCTGTCGATACCAACACGATGGCCGGTGGAGACAAACAGCGGATTGCAACGCGCCTTGCTGCGCCATACCCAGCCAATCTGCTCATCCCGGTCCAGCAACGGCTGGCGGCTGCCTGCCGCATCCGCCAGCGGCGAAAACTGTCCGCACAACCGGCGTTTGGCAACGCCAATCGTCGGCACATTGACCAGCAGGCCAAAATGGCTGGCAACCCCCAGACGACGAGGATGAGACACGCCATGCCCATCGACAAACAGCAAATCTGGCCGGTGTTGCAACTGCTCCCACGCCGCCAGCAGCGCCGGATATTCACGAAACGACAAAAAACCGGGGATATAAGGCATGACGGTTGGAATGCGGGCAATCTGGTATTCCACCAGTTGCAGCGACGGATAAGCCAGCACCGCCAGCGCAGCACGGGTCACCGCGCCTTCCTGTTCAAAACCGACATCCGCACCGGCAATAAGCGTCGGCTGCTCAAAAGGTATATCGTCGTAACGCACCACCAACGCGGCTTTATCACATTGCTCGGCGCGTAACGCCTGCATATCCATCAGGCCATATCCTGATGATAGGGTGCAGATAACCGGTGTACGGCCTCGACGAAAACGCCGGCATGTTCCGGCGGCACATCCTGATGAATACCATGCCCCAGATTAAACACATGACCGTTGCCAGCACCGAACCCGGCCAGAATGGTAGCGACTTCCTGTTCAATACGAGCCGGCGGTGCGTACAGCATGGACGGGTCCATATTGCCCTGCAACGCGACTCTGTCTCCCACACGACGCCGTGCGTCGGCAATGTCAGTCGTCCAGTCCAATCCCAGCGCGTCGCAGCCGGTATCCGCCATCGCTTCCAGCCACTGACCGCCGCCTTTGGTAAACAAGGTAACCGGCACCCGGCGCCCATCATTTTCACGCAACAGGCCATCGACAATTTTGTGCATATAGTGCAATGAGAATTCGCGGTAATCCGCCCCGCTCAGTGCGCCGCCCCAGGTATCAAAAATCATCACCGCCTGCGCGCCGGCACGAATCTGAGCGTTGAGGTAGAGCGTCACGCTGTTCGCCAGCTTGTCCAGCAGCAGATGCAGCGTACGCGGCTCGGCAAACATCATTTTTTTGATGACGGTAAAGGCTTTACTGCTGCCACCTTCAACCATATACGTCGCCAACGTCCATGGGCTGCCGGAAAAACCAATTAGCGGCACCGCACCGGCCAGATTGCGGCGAATCGTCCGCACCGCGTCCATTACGTAGCCCAGTTCCAGCTCCGGGTCAGGCAGCGGCAACTTTTCCACGTCGGCATGGCAAGTCACTGGCGATGTGAAGCGCGGCCCTTCGCCCGCTTCAAAATAGAGCCCCAACCCCATGGCGTCCGGCACGGTGAGAATATCGGAAAACAGGATGGCGGCATCCAGATTGTAGCGACGCAGCGGCTGCAACGTGACTTCGCAGGCCAGTTCAGCATTCTTGCACAGCGACATGAAATCACCCGCTTGCGAACGGGTCGCACGATATTCCGGCAGGTAGCGCCCCGCCTGACGCATCATCCATACTGGGGTGACATCCACGGGCTGGCGCAACAGAGCACGTAAATAGCGATCATTTTTCAGATCAGTCATGGTCTTTTCCTTGTAACGCCTGCTGGCAGGCATGATTGTCGCTGGCGATGACCGATCAGCTATCGGCCTCGCGGCACAGTACGACCGTGTCTTCAATCAGACGCCGTGCTACCGTACCCGGCGGCGGCAATTCAGGCAAGCAATCATAACGGAACCAGTTGGCATCACGCAGTTCAGAGGGATCATGCTTCACCTCACCGCCGTCATAGTCAGCCATGAACGCCATCATCAGCGAATGCGGGAACGGCCAGGGCTGCGAACAGACATAACGCAGGTTTTTAACGCGAATATGGCTCTCTTCCAGGACCTCCCGCGCTACCGCCTGCTCCAGCGTTTCCCCCACTTCGACAAAACCGGCCAGCGCAGTGTACATATTGCCTTTGTGGCGCAGATGCTGCGCCAGCAAAATCTTTTCGTGATGGCGAATCGCCACAATCACACAAGGGGCAATTTGCGGATAGTAGCGCTCTTTGCAGTGCGAACACAGGCAGGCCAGTTCGGTGGTGCTGGCAGACATCTCATGACCGCAGTAACCGCAAAACCGGTGCGAACGATAGAACTCCGCCAGTTGCACCGCGCGGCCCGCCAACTGAAACAGCCCTGCATCCAGACTCAACAGTTGACGCACCGATCCCATGTCAGTCTTCTTATCCTGCAACACCAGCCATACCGGTTCTCCCTGCCACTCGCCTACCTGACGGGCAGCGTGCTGCTGCAACTGCCACTGCGCTGCCGTTCCTTGCGGTAACTCGCCCTGAGGCAGCCAAATCTGATGACGGTGATACACCACCCACCACCCGCTTTCTTCACCCTTCAGCGTCAATTCCATCACTTTTATCGCCCCGCTTATTGCCTGCTAGCCTGTTACGATAGCCAAAAATTCTGTCCGGCATTATCCGGCGTGGGTGAAGCCTTGGCAATGCGCTTACCCTGAAAGCGCATTGCCCAATTGATGTTCGACCATTGACGCCACGCCGCTACAACGCATAGAGTGTTGATGTTTTACACCCCCCTCAAGGGGTCCTATCTTGTCGGAGTGCCCAACACGTCTGATGGCGCGTGGGCTGAGACCGTTAATTCGGGATCCGCGGAACCTGATCAGGTTAATACCTGCGAAGGGAACAAGAGTAATGATATCGCCACCCCACCATTCATGCAGGGGAACGCGCAACCATCAGGGCAACACGCCCTCTGCCGTTGCCAGCCAACATCCGGCGATTACTCCCTCCGAACTCCAGACAAGCAATCTTCCCATTTAATGAACAGGAACTTGCTATGTCTACCGAATCCAAACTGTCCACGGAGCTGATGGCTTCCGGAGAAAAAACACCGTCTGGTCGTCGTGAACAACGTGCTGCCGCTCAACAGTTTATCGATACGCTGCGCGGCTCAACCTTCCCAAACTCACAGCGGATTTATCTGACCGGCTCACGCCCGGATATTCGCGTCCCGATGCGGGAAATCCAGCTAAGCCCAACGCTGATAGGTGGTAGCCGCGACAACCCGCGCTATGAACCGAACGAAGCGGTGCCGGTTTATGACACCGCCGGGCCTTACGGCGACCCGGCCAGCACGCCGGACGTACATCACGGACTCAGCAAACTGCGCGCCGGCTGGATTGCAGAACGCGACGACACGCAAGCATTACCACGAGCCAGCTCTGACTTTACCCAGCAGCGGCTGGCGGATCTCGGCCTTGCTCACCTGCGTTTTGAACATCTGCCACACCCCATACGTGCCAAAACGGGGCGTCGCGTCACCCAGTTGCATTACGCCCGTCAGGGCATCATCACGCCGGAGATGGAATTCATCGCCATCCGTGAAAATATGGGGCGTGAGCGTATTCGCGGCGAGGTTCTGCGCCAGCAGCATCCGGGCCACAGTTTTGGCGCGTTGCTGCCGGACGACATCACACCGGAATTCGTGCGTCAGGAAGTCGCGGCCGGGCGGGCGATTATCCCTGCCAACATTAATCACCCGGAATCGGAACCGATGGTCATCGGCCGTAATTTTCTGGTGAAGGTGAACGCCAATATCGGCAACTCTGCGGTGACCTCTTCGATTGAGGAAGAAGTCGAGAAACTGGTGTGGGCAACCCGTTGGGGTGCGGACACCGTGATGGACTTATCCACCGGGCGTTATATTCATGAAACCCGCGAGTGGATTCTGCGCAACAGCCCGGTGCCAATCGGCACAGTGCCGATTTATCAGGCGCTGGAAAAGGTTAACGGCATCGCGGAAAACCTGAGCTGGGAACTGTTCCGCGACACACTGCTGGAACAGGCGGAACAGGGGGTGGACTACTTCACCATTCACGCCGGCGTACTACTACGCTACGTGCCGATGACCGCCAAACGCCTGACCGGCATTGTGTCGCGCGGCGGTTCCATCATGGCGAAATGGTGCCTGTCGCACCATCAGGAAAACTTCCTCTACCAGCACTTCCGTGAAATTTGCGAAATCTGTGCCGCCTATGACGTCGCGCTGTCGCTGGGCGACGGCCTGCGCCCCGGTTCGATTCAGGATGCCAACGACGAAGCACAGTTTGCTGAACTGCACACGCTGGGGGAACTGACTAAGGTCGCCTGGGAATACGATGTGCAAGTGATGATCGAAGGCCCCGGTCATGTGCCGATGCAGATGATCCGCCGCAACATGACCGAAGAGCTGGAACACTGCCATGAAGCACCGTTCTACACGCTGGGCCCGCTCACCACAGATATCGCGCCGGGCTATGACCACTTTACGTCAGGTATCGGCGCGGCGATGATCGGCTGGTTCGGCTGCGCCATGCTGTGCTACGTCACCCCGAAAGAACATCTCGGCCTGCCGAACAAAAACGACGTTAAACAAGGGCTGATCGCCTACAAGATAGCCGCCCACGCCGCCGATCTGGCGAAGGGCCACCCCGGCGCGCAAATCCGCGACAACGCCATGTCCAAGGCACGCTTTGAATTCCGCTGGGAAGACCAGTTCAATCTGGCACTGGACCCGGAAACCGCCCGTGCCTACCACGATGAAACCCTGCCGCAGGAATCCGGCAAGGTGGCACATTTCTGCTCAATGTGCGGACCGAAATTCTGCTCGATGAAGATTACACAGGAAGTACGCGACTACGCCGCCCGTCAGGAAGCGCAACCGGTGGATGCCGGTATGGCGCAAATGTCCGCCGAATTCCGCGCCCGCGGCAGCGAGCTGTACCACACTGCCACCAGCCTGCCGCAGGAGGAACGCTGATGAACCGTGCGTTTCCTGCCACCGACGCCCAACTGGGGCTTTATCCGGTGGTCGATAGCGTAGCGTGGATAGAACGCCTGCTGAGCGCGGGGGCTCGCACTCTCCAGCTACGCATTAAAGACCAGCCAGCGGAGCAGGCCGAGCCGGACATCATCCAGGCAATCGCGCTTGGCCGTCAGTATCAGGCCCGGCTGTTCATCAACGATTACTGGCAACTAGCGGTGAAGCATCAGGCGTACGGCGTACATCTGGGTCAGGAGGATCTCGATACTGCCGATCTGGCGGCGATCCACGCCGCCGGGCTACGTCTGGGCGTGTCTACCCATAACGATGCTGAACTGGCACGTGCCGTCGCCCTGTCGCCGTCTTACATCGCACTGGGCCATATTTTCCCGACCCATACCAAAGCCATGCCATCGGCACCACAAGGTCTGGTGGAGTTGGCCCGTCATATTCGCGCGTTGAACGGGCACTTTCCCACCGTGGCCATCGGCGGTATCAGCATTGACCGGGTACCCGACGTGCTGGAAACCGGGGTCGGCAGCATTGCCGTGGTCAGCGCCATCACACAGGCCGCTGACTGGCGCGCCGCGACCGCGACGTTACTGCAATTGATCGAAGGACGGGAGGCATAACATGCTCGATGATCAGGCATTTATGCGCTACAGCCGCCAGTTGTTGCTGGAAGATATCGGCCAGGAAGGACAACAGAAACTGGCGGCAGCCAGGGTGTTGCTGGTGGGATTGGGCGGACTGGGATCGCCAGCGGCGCTCTATCTGGCGGCAGCCGGCGTCGGCACGCTGCTGCTGGCAGACCACGACACCCTGCACCTCTCCAATCTGCAACGGCAGATTCTCTACCGCAGCGCTAACCTGTCACGCCCCAAAACGGAGCTGGCCCGTCACGCGCTGGAAGCCATCAACCCACTGGTGAAAACCGTCGCGCTGACCACCCGACTTGAAGGCGAATCGCTGACAACCGCGGTGGCGCAAGCCGATCTGGTGCTGGACTGCTGCGACAACATGACCACCCGTCATGCGGTCAATGCCGCCTGCGTCGCGGCACAAAAACCGCTGATTAGCGCCAGCGCGGTGGGATTCAGCGGCCAGTTGCTGGTGCTGACGCCGCCTTACCCACACGGCTGCTACGCCTGCCTCTACCCGGACGCCACGGAACCTCGACGCAACTGCCGCACCGCCGGTGTACTCGGCCCGGTGGTCGGTGTGATGGGCACCTTACAGGCGCTGGAAGCGCTCAAACTGCTGTGCGGATTACCCTCACCACTGGACGGCAAATTACGTCTGTTCGATGCACGCCAGCAGCAATGGACCACGCTGCAACTGGCACGATCAGCGACCTGTCCGGTATGTGGAGGGCAGGCATGAAAATCCGGCTCAACGATGAGGTTATCGAACTGCATAGTGAGTTGACCGTCGCACAACTGCTTGAGCAGTTGAACCGGCTACAGCCCGGCACGGCGCTGGCCATCAATTACACCATCATCCCACGTGATAACTGGGCGCAACATATCGTGCGGGATGGTGATGACATTTTATTGTTTCAGGCGATCGCTGGAGGTTGAGATGCTGAAGATTGCAGATACAACGTTTACGTCCCGGTTATTAACCGGCACCGGCAAGTTTGCCAGCGCACAACGGATGCAGGATGCACTGCACGCCTCCGGCTCACAACTAGTCACGCTGGCAATGAAACGGGTGGATTTGAAAGGCGGCAGCGATGCCATTCTGGCACCGCTGCGCGAGTTGGGCGTACAGCTGCTGCCCAATACCTCCGGTGCCAAAACCGCCGAGGAAGCGGTGTTTGCCGCCCGACTGGCACGCGAAGCGTTGGGCACGCACTGGGTGAAACTGGAAATCCACCCGGACATGAAATACCTGCTGCCCGACCCGGTGGAAACGCTGAAAGCCGCCGAACAACTGGTGAAAGACGGTTTTGTGGTACTACCCTACTGCGGTGCCGACCCGGTGTTGTGCAAGCGGCTGGAAGACGCCGGTTGTGCCGCGGTGATGCCGCTCGGCGCACCTATCGGCTCCAATCAAGGGCTGCAAACACGCGACTTTCTGCGCATTATCGTCGAACAGGCGCGGGTACCGGTAGTTGTGGATGCTGGCATTGGCGCTCCCAGTCATGCAGCAGAAGCCATCGAACTGGGTGCCGATGCGGTACTGGTTAATACCGCTATCGCTGTGGCACGTGACCCGGTGCAGATGGCGCACGCTTTCCGACTGGCGGTGGACGCCGGTGCCATTGCCCGTCAGGCTGGTCTGGGTAGCCGCCGGCACCTCGCCAGCGCCACCAGCCCACTGACCGGCTTTCTGCAACATACGGAGACCGCCGACTGATGGATATCCACTCTCAATCGCCGTTGTTTGAACACCGCTGGCAACTGTTGGAATGGCATGACCTGACCCTGCGCATCAACAGTAAAACCGACGCTGACGTAGAGCGGGCGTTAGCCGCTGATCGACTCACACGCGAGGATATGATGGCGTTGCTGTCGCCTGCCGCCAGTCGCTGGCTGGAGCCGCTGGCGCAACGGGCGCAACAGCTGACGCGCCAGCGCTTCGGCAACACCGTCAGTTTCTATGTGCCGCTGTATCTCTCCAACCTGTGCGCCAACGACTGCACCTATTGCGGCTTTTCCATGAGCAATCACCTCAAACGCAAGACGCTGAACCAGCAGGAAATTCTACGTGAGTGTGAGGCGATCAAGGCGTTGGGGTTCGATCACCTGCTGCTGGTGACCGGTGAACACCAGCGCAAAGTGGGAATGGACTATTTTCGCCAGATGTTGCCGTTAATTCGCCCACAATTCAGCTCACTGATGATGGAGGTTCAGCCGCTGTCGCAGGCGGAGTATGCCGAACTGAAAACCCTCGGTCTGGATGGGGTGCTGGTTTATCAGGAAACCTATCATGCAGCGACCTATGCCCGCCACCACCTGCGCGGCCAAAAACAGGATTTCGCCTGGCGACTGGCGACGCCGGACAGGCTGGGGCGCGCCGGAATCGACAAGATCGGGCTGGGGGTGCTGATTGGGCTGTCCGACAGCTGGCGCACCGACTGCTACATGATGGCCGAGCACCTGCTGTATTTACAGCAAACCTACTGGCAAAGCCGCTACTCGGTGTCGTTCCCGCGTCTGCGCCCTTGTGCTGGCGGCATTGAACCCGCCTCGCTGATGGATGAAGCGCAACTGACGCAGGTGATTTGCGCCTTCCGGCTGCTGGCACCCGATGTGGAACTGTCGCTCTCTACCCGCGAGTCACCATTCTTCCGCGACCACATGATTCCGATTGCCATCAACAACGTCAGCGCGTTTTCCAAAACCCAACCGGGCGGCTACGCCGATGACCACCCAGAACTGGAACAATTCACCCCGCACGACAATCGCCGCCCACAAGACGTAGCCGACGCCCTGACTCAGGCGGGGTTGCAACCAGTGTGGAAAGACTGGGACGGTTATCTGGGAAGGCCGACGACAGGCTGACTTACGCGTGCCTACTATACTCGGCTTCAAAAACACTCGGCTTCAAGCTACTGGGAAGATTAGGAGTATCACTGGTTTAGCGGCATCTGAACCGCAACCCGCTAAACCGTCGCCTCACCCGTCCCCGTTGCCAGCGTATGATCAACGGCGCTGCCTATCCTCTCTAGCGCCCAAACGATAGTGAATAGAGCAACGCAGCAATAAGGCAGACGATGCGAGACAACGCGCAGAAAAAGGTAATGGATACAAAGAGAGAACGGTAGCCTGCGTACCACCACGCACATCACCAAACAGCCCGTCGCCAGGCCAGGCGGATGGTTGCTACAGTGCACGGGCTGATAAAGCCGGAACCGAAGTCAACCATCGGTTCCGCCACCTACTGGTCAGCGTGGGAGAGAGAAAACCACGCTGGCTGTCAATATCGTGTCGGGCTACTCGGTCGGGTAGCCCGGCATCGCCCATACGGACGGCCAGTCTCCCGGCTGCCCACCGTTACATTCCGGCTGATAATTATAAGCCACAAGCTGGAAAGTTTTACCGTCAAACACCCATTGCGCGCTTTCACCGCAGTCGGCGATACCCCGCCCTTTCGCGGCGTGATACAACATACCGCTTTCCGGGTCATAATCCACTTCGGTAAACCAGCGGATTTTTTCTTCACGGCTCTCCACCGTACGAATAGGTCTTGGCAGTTCCAGCAACTGCGCCGCCTGTGGGTTATTACGTGGAGTAACAAATAACATACTGGAGGACTGATAAGCCCCCATACCACAATTCAGCATCACCAGCGCCAAATCATTGGTCAGTGGTTCAGCCTCACTCAACTGACGGGCTTCTTTGCTCAGCCCACAGTCTTCCTCTTCCAGCAAGGTTTTTTTGGCATTAATTACGGCGTTAATCAACACCTTGGTATTGGTCAGAGGCGGCGGTTGGGTATAGGCTGGGCTGATTTCCTGTCCCATCGGCACCGGTGGCACCTGCGCCACGTCACCGTCGCCGACCTGCAACAACGCGCTGCGGTTATTAAGTCGCCCTTGCCGCTCATCTGCCAGCAATAACGCCGCATTCAGGCCATTGAGCGAGATGGATTCTTCCTGATTATTACTCTGACCGCCGCCATGCTCCGACAGCGACAACCGTTTGGCGTTCTTCGCCGCCAGTACAAACTGCTGGATCACAGCCAGTTGATCGGTATGGACGTAGAATGCGCCCTCTTCCTCGTCGGTTTGCCAGTCAGGCTGCGTCAACGCAAAACGTACTCCATCCAGATACAGCGCCTGGCGCTTATCAGCCAGATCGAAGTCCAATGAGACCTTGCCCCTGGCACCTGCTTCACGCTTTAGCGTCACACGCAGATACGGGTCATTGTTCCTGATGTCGCAATCATTCAGGTTATTACAGGTAATCTGCCAGTGCCTGAACACCTTCTGCACTGGAGCCGGATAACCAGAAGGCATCTCGCTGGCGCTGAACGCACTGCCAGACAACAAAACCAGAATGATACCTGAAAGCGTTGTGTTAAATCGCATCGGACATTCCTTATGAAACTTCCATGCTGATGTTATAACGCAATTATGTCTTTTCCCCGCATCCAAAAAAACGCTGAAAGCGTTTTTTAACGTCACCCGTGACGGCCCGTAGGGTGAGTTCCGCCGTCAGGTGGAACGAATCATAAAACGCTGAAAGCGTTTTTTAACGTCGCCTGCGACGGCCCGTAGGGTGGGTTCCGCCGTCAGGTGGAACGAATCATAAAACGCTGAAAGCGTTTTTTAACGTCACCTGTGACGGCCCGTAGGGTGAGTTCCGCAACAAACTATTGTTAAACAATCACGGTCATTAATAAAAGATCCCCATGTTAAATGAGAATATAAAAAAAACCGCACCTTATCGCTAAGGTACGGTTTTTTATTATCGGGGGAAGTGACGATTATTCGTCGTCGCTACCACCCAGACCAGCATTCAGCAGCTCAGCCAGATTGGCAGACGCTTCTTCGGCACTGACCTGCGGTGCAACCGGCAGTTCACCTGCCTGACGGCGACGCATACGATCCTGATGATACGCATAACCCGTACCAGCCGGGATCAGACGGCCCACGATGACGTTTTCTTTCAGGCCACGCAGCTCATCACGTTTACCCGCAACCGCCGCTTCCGTCAGTACGCGGGTCGTTTCCTGGAACGACGCTGCGGAGATGAAGGATTCGGTAGCCAGAGACGCCTTGGTGATACCCAGCAGATCGCGGCTGTAGGTAGCCGAAATCTTGCCATCCGCTTCCAACTGACGATTGGCGATCTTGATACGCGACATTTCCACCTGCTCGCCTTCCAGGAACTCGGAGCTACCCGGATTGACGATGGTGCCTTTACGCAGCATCTGACGAACGATAACCTCAATGTGTTTATCGTTAATCTTAACGCCCTGCAGTCGGTAAACTTCCTGCACTTCGTTAACAATGTAGCGGGTCACCGCGTGTACGCCACGCAAACGCAGGATATCGTGCGGAGACTCAGGACCGTCGGAGATCACATCGCCGCGTTCCACGCGTTCACCTTCGAACACGTTGAGCTGACGCCATTTCGGAATCATCTCTTCGTATGGTTCGCTGCCATCAACCGGCGTGATCACCAGGCGGCGTTTACCTTTGGTTTCTTTACCGAAGGATACCACGCCACTGATTTCTGCCAGAATCGCCGGCTCTTTCGGGCGACGGGCTTCGAACAGGTCAGCAACGCGCGGCAGACCACCGGTAATATCCTTGGTACCGCCGGACTCCTGCGGAATACGCGCCAGGGTATCACCCGCACCGATCTGTGCACCGTCCTCCAACTGAACAATCGCTTTACCTGGCAGGAAGTACTGCGCCGGCATATCGGTACCCGGAATCAGTACGTCATTACCGTTGGCATCAACGATTTTCAGCGCCGGACGCAAGTCTTTACCACCACCGGTACGTTCTGCACTATCCAGAACCACAATGGAGGACAGACCGGTCAGTTCGTCGGTCTGACGCGTAATCGTCTGGCCGTCGATCATATCGGTGAAGCGAATGCTACCGCCCACTTCGGTGATAACCGGCATGGTATGCGGGTCCCAGTTCGCGACGGTTTCACCGCCGGCGACATCGTCACCGTTACCTTTCGCCATGACTGCACCGTAAGGCACTTTATAGCTTTCTTTGGTACGACCGAATTCGTCGATCAGCTTCAGCTCGGTGTTACGTGAAGTAATCACCAGTTTACCGGCGCTGTTCATAACGAACTTAGCGTTGCTCAGTTTCAGGCTACCTTTGTTTTTCACCTGAATACTGGATTCTGCTGCCGCACGCGATGCCGCACCACCGATGTGGAACGTACGCATCGTCAGCTGAGTACCCGGTTCACCGATGGACTGCGCCGCGATAACCCCGATAGCCTCGCCTTTGTTGATGATATGACCACGTGCCAGGTCACGACCATAGCACTTGGCGCACACGCCGAAGTCGGTTTCACAACCTACTACCGAGCGTACTTTCACTGCATCGACCGAGTTTTCTTCTAACAGGTCACACCATTTTTCGTTCAGCAGCGTATTGCGCGGAACCAGAATGTCTGCGGTGCCCGGTTTCAGCACGTCTTCTGCCGTCACACGGCCCAGTACTCGCTCACGCAGCGGCTCTTTCACGTCGCCGCCTTCGATAACCGGCGTCATCATGATGCCTTCGTGGGTACCGCAATCGTCCTCGGTCACCACCAGGTCCTGCGCCACGTCAACCAGACGACGCGTCAGGTAACCGGAGTTCGCCGTTTTCAGCGCGGTATCCGCCAGACCTTTACGCGCACCGTGCGTGGAGATGAAGTACTGGAGTACGTTCAGACCTTCACGGAAGTTCGCGGTGATCGGCGTTTCGATGATGGAGCCGTCCGGCTTCGCCATCAGACCACGCATCCCTGCCAGCTGACGAATCTGTGCAGCAGAACCACGCGCACCGGAGTCGGCCATCATAAAGATGCTGTTGAAGGACACCTGTTTCTCTTCTTCGCCATTACGGTTGATAACGGTTTCGGTAGAGAGGTTTTCCATCATCGCCTTAGCCACGCGCTCGTTAGCCGCAGCCCAGATATCGATAACTTTGTTGTAGCGTTCGCCCGCGGTTACCAGACCAGACTGGAACTGCTCCTGAATCTCGGCAACTTCGGCTTCCGCTTCGCTGATGATTTCCACTTTCTTCGCCGGGATCACCATATCGTCGATACCAACGGAAGAACCGGAACGCGCCGCGTAAGCAAAACCGGTGTACATGATCTGGTCGGCAAAGATAACCGTCGGTTTCAGACCCAGCACGCGGTAGCAGGTGTTCAGCATCTTGGAGATAGCTTTCTTACCCAGCGCCTGATTGACGATGGAATAAGGCAGACCTTTCGGCACGATCATCCACAGAATCGCACGACCTACGGTAGTGTCGATCAGGCTGGTTTTCTGCGTCCACTCGCCCTGCGCATTCTTCTGATGCTCGGTAATACGTACTTTTACGCGAGCGTGCAGCGAAGCCAGACCGGCACGATAAATACGCTCTGCTTCTTTCGGACCGGTCAGCACCATGCCTTCGCCTTTGGCGTTAACACAGTCACGGGTCATGTAGTACAGACCCAGCACCACGTCCTGAGACGGAACGATGATCGGCTCGCCGTTCGCCGGCGACAGAATGTTGTTGGTGGACATCATCAGCGCACGCGCTTCGAGCTGGGCTTCCAGCGTCAACGGTACGTGAACGGCCATCTGGTCACCGTCGAAGTCGGCGTTATATGCCGCACACACCAGCGGGTGCAACTGAATCGCTTTACCTTCGATCAGAACCGGTTCGAACGCCTGAATACCCAGACGGTGCAGGGTCGGCGCACGGTTCAGCAGTACCGGGTGCTCGCGGATAACTTCATCCAGGATATCCCATACCACTGCTTCTTCACGCTCAACCATTTTCTTGGCGGCTTTGATGGTGGTAGCAAGACCACGCAGTTCCAGCTTGCCGTAGATGAACGGTTTGAACAGTTCCAGCGCCATTTTCTTCGGCAGACCGCACTGATGCAGACGCAGGTACGGACCTACGGTAATAACGGAACGACCGGAGTAGTCCACGCGCTTACCGAGCAGGTTCTGACGGAAACGCCCCTGCTTACCTTTGATCATATCGGCCAAAGATTTCAGCGGACGCTTGTTGGAACCAGTGATGGCACGACCACGACGACCGTTATCCAGCAGCGCATCTACCGCTTCCTGCAACATACGTTTTTCGTTACGTACGATGATATCGGGAGCAGCCAGATCCAGCAGACGTTTCAAACGGTTGTTACGGTTGATCACACGGCGGTACAGATCGTTCAGATCGGAGGTCGCGAAACGACCACCATCCAGCGGCACCAGCGGACGCAGATCCGGCGGCAGCACCGGCAGCACGGTCAGGATCATCCACTCCGGCTTGTTGCCGGACTGCACGAACGCTTCCAGCAGCTTGATGCGTTTGGTCAGTTTCTTACGTTTGGTCTCGGAGTTGGTTTCGTTCAGCTCTTCACGCAGCTGTTCGCATTCCTGCTCCAGATCCATGTTTTTCAGCAGAGCCTGAATAGCCTCGGCACCCATTTTGGCGTCGAATTCGTCACCGAACTCTTCCAGCGCGTCCAGATATTGTTCTTCGGTCAGGATCTGACGGCGTTCCAGGTTGGTCATCCCGCCTTCAACTACCACGTAAGATTCGAAGTACAGTACACGTTCGATATCACGCAGCGGCATATCCAGCAGTAAGCCGATACGGGACGGCAGCGATTTCAAAAACCAGATGTGAGCGGTCGGAGACGCCAGCTCAATGTGGCCCATGCGCTCACGACGCACTTTGGTCTGGGTCACTTCAACGCCGCACTTCTCACAAATTACGCCACGGTGTTTCAGGCGCTTGTACTTACCGCACAAGCACTCATAGTCTTTTACCGGCCCGAAGATACGGGCGCAGAACAGACCGTCACGTTCCGGTTTGAACGTACGGTAGTTAATGGTTTCCGGCTTTTTAACTTCACCAAAAGACCAGGAACGGATCATGTCTGGCGAGGCCAGCGCAATTTTGATCGCATCAAACTCTTCGGTTTTAGTTTGCGCTTTCAGAAACTTTAATAAGTCTTTCACGGATTGGCTCCTGTCGGAGTTAGACCTGTCAGGCACCTGAACCCTGCTTTTAACAACACAGTTCAGGTACCCCTGTAACGAATGCTCGCAGCGTTATCGTGCTGGGATTACTCTTCTTCCAGCTCGATGTTGATACCCAGGGAGCGGATTTCTTTCAACAGTACGTTGAAGGATTCCGGCATACCCGGTTCCATCCGGTGATCGCCATCCACGATGTTTTTGTACATCTTGGTACGGCCATTCACGTCATCGGATTTCACCGTCAGCATTTCCTGCAGGGTATAGGCTGCGCCGTAAGCTTCCAGCGCCCACACTTCCATCTCACCGAAGCGCTGACCACCGAACTGCGCCTTACCACCCAACGGCTGCTGGGTAACCAGGCTGTAAGAACCGGTAGAACGGGCATGCATCTTGTCGTCCACCAGGTGGTTCAGTTTCAGCATGTACATGTAGCCCACGGTAACCGGACGCTCGAATTTCTCGCCAGTACGGCCATCGAACAACGTAATCTGACCGGAAGTCGGCAGATCGCCAAGTTTCAGCAACTCTTTGATCTCGTTTTCCTTGGCACCGTCGAACACCGGCGTGGCGATCGGCATACCTTTCTTCAGGTTTTCCGCCAGACGCAGCACTTCTTCATCGCTGAAGCTGTTCAGGTCTACTTTCTGACGTACATCGTTGCCCAGGTCATAAGCGCGCTGGATGAATTCACGCAGCTTAGCGACTTCCTGATGCTGCTTGAGCATGGCGTTGATTTTGTCGCCGATGCCTTTAGCCGCCATACCCAGGTGGGTTTCCAGAATCTGACCGATGTTCATACGCGACGGTACGCCCAGCGGGTTCAGTACGATATCGACCGGCGTGCCGTTTTCGTCATAAGGCATATCTTCGATCGGGTTGATCTTGGAGATAACACCCTTGTTACCGTGACGACCTGCCATCTTGTCACCCGGCTGGATCTGACGTTTAACCGCCAGATACACCTTAACGATCTTCAGCACGCCCGGCGCCAGATCATCACCCTGGGTGATTTTGCGACGTTTGGCTTCGAGTTTCTTCTCGAATTCGTGTTTCAGCTCGTCGTACTGCTCAGCCAACTGCTCCAACTGATTCTGCTTCTCTTCGTCGGTCAGACCCAGTTCCAGCCAACGCTCGCGCGGCAGCTTGTCCAGTTTGTCGGCTTCAACGCCACCGGCAACCAGCACATCATGGATACGGGCAAACAGACCGGCTTCCAGAATCTGCAGTTCTTCAGTCAGGTCTTTCTTGGCCTGCTTGAGCTGCATTTCTTCGATTTCCAGCGCACGTTTGTCTTTTTCCACGCCATCGCGGGTAAAGACTTGTACGTCGATAACCGTACCGGAAACGCCGTTCGGCACACGCAGAGAAGAGTCTTTCACGTCAGACGCCTTCTCACCGAAGATCGCACGCAACAGTTTCTCTTCCGGCGTCAGCTGCGTTTCGCCTTTCGGCGTCACTTTACCGACCAGGATATCGCCGCCGGTGACTTCCGCACCGATGTAAACGATACCGGATTCATCCAGCTTGGAGAGCGCCGCTTCACCCACGTTCGGGATATCAGCCGTGATCTCTTCTGGCCCCAGCTTGGTGTCACGGGACACACACGCCAGTTCCTGGATGTGGATAGTGGTAAAACGGTCTTCCTGTACTACACGCTCGGAAACGAGGATGGAGTCTTCGAAGTTGTAACCGTTCCACGGCATGAACGCTACGCGCATGTTCTGACCCAGCGCCAGTTCACCGAGGTCGGTAGACGGGCCATCAGCCAACACGTCGCCACGTTCAACCGGCTCACCCAGTGACACACATGGCATCTGGTTGATACAGGTGTTCTGGTTGGAACGGGTGTATTTGGTCAGGTTGTAGATATCGATACCTGCTTCGCCCGGATACATCTCTTCTTCGTTAACTTTGATAACGATACGAGAAGCATCGACGTACTGCACGGTACCACCGCGTTTAGCAACCGCAGTTACACCGGAGTCAACGGCAACAGCACGTTCCATACCGGTACCAACCAGCGGCTTGTCAGCACGCAGGGTCGGAACCGCCTGACGTTGCATGTTCGCACCCATCAGGGCGCGGTTGGCGTCATCGTGTTCCAGGAACGGGATCAGTGAAGCACCCACGGAGACCACCTGTTGGGTGGAAACGTCCATGTAGTCAACCTGATCACGGCTGAACAAGCTGGATTCGCCTTTGCTACGGCAGGTAACCAGTTCATCGATGAAGTGGCCTTCGTCATCCAGGTTGGTGTTCGCCTGAGCAATAACGTAGTTGCCTTCTTCGATCGCCGACAGGTAATGAATTTCGTCAGTGACCACGCCATCGCGTACACGGCGGTACGGGGTTTCCAGGAAACCATACTCGTTAGTCTGTGCATACACGGACAGCGAGTTGATAAGACCGATGTTCGGACCCTCCGGCGTTTCGATAGGACATACACGACCGTAGTGAGTCGGGTGTACGTCACGCACTTCGAAGCCAGCACGTTCACGGGTCAAACCGCCAGGGCCGAGAGCGGAGATACGGCGTTTATGCGTAATCTCAGACAACGGGTTGTTCTGGTCCATAAACTGGGACAGCTGGCTGGAACCGAAGAACTCTTTCACCGCTGCAGAAATCGGTTTGGCATTGATCATGTCCTGCGGCATCAGCGTATCCAGGTCGCCCAAGGACAGACGCTCTTTCACCGCACGCTCAACACGCACCAGACCAACGCGGAATTGGTTTTCCGCCATTTCACCGACAGAACGGATACGACGGTTGCCCAGATGGTCGATATCGTCGACTTCGCCTTTACCGTTACGAATATCGATGAGCTTTTTCATCACATCGATAATGTCTTCTTTGCTCAGGATACCGGAACCTTCGATTTCCTCACGCAGCAAAGAGCGGTTGAACTTCATGCGGCCAACCGCTGACAGATCATAGCGATCTTCAGAGAAGAACAGATTTTCGAACAGCGTTTCGGCAGCTTCACGTGTCGGCGGCTCACCAGGACGCATCATGCGGTAGATCTCAACCAGCGCGCTCAGGCGATCATTGGTTGGGTCAACACGCACGGTCTCGGACATGTACGGGCCGTGATCCAGATCGTTGGTGAACAGCGTTTCAATACGCTTGTGGCCGGACTGACTCAGTTTAGCCAGCAGATCCAGCGACAGCTCCATGTTCGCCATCGCGATCACTTCACCGGTGCTTTCATCCACATAGTCTTTCGCCAGCACTTTGCCTGCGATGTATTCAACCGGTACTTCGATACGTTCGATACCGTCTTTTTCCAACTGACGGATATGGCGCGCGGTGATACGGCGGCCTTTCTCAACGTAGACTTTACCGTCAGCTTCGATGTCGAACGAGGCGGTTTCGCCACGCAGACGTTCCGGCACCAGTTCCATCTGCAACTTGTTGTTGTGGATTTCATACACCACTTTATCGAAGAACAGGTCCAGAATTTCTTCGGTGGAGTAATTCAATGCGCGCAGAATGATGGTAGCCGGCAGTTTACGGCGACGGTCGATACGGACAAACAGGTTGTCTTTCGGGTCGAATTCAAAGTCCAGCCAGGAACCACGGTAAGGAATAATACGTGCGTTATACAGCACCTTACCGGAAGAATGGGTTTTACCCTTATCGCTGTCAAAGAAGACGCCAGGACTACGATGTAACTGAGAAACGATAACGCGCTCAGTACCATTGATAACAAAGGTACCGTTGTCGGTCATGAGCGGGATTTCGCCCATGTACACTTCTTGTTCTTTGATGTCTTTAACGGTGCCTTCCGGCGCTTCGCGCTCGTAGATCACCAGACGCAGTTTTACGCGCAGCGGCGCGGAGTAGGTAACGCCACGGATTTGACATTCCTGAACGTCAAAAACCGGCTCACCCAGACGGTAGCTGACATATTGCAGTTCAGAGCTGCCGCTGTAACTTGAGATAGGGAATACGGAACGGAATGCAGCTTCCAGACCATACTGACCTTCCGGATCTTGCTCGATGAACTTCTGGAACGAGTCAAGCTGGATAGAAAGGAGATATGGGATATCCAGAACTTGTGGACGTTTCCCAAAATCCTTACGAATACGTTTTTTCTCGGTATAGGAGTAAACCATAGGGTTCCTCAGCTCGCTGACAAGTCGACCCACTTTGTCCGCCCTGATAAGGACGGTTCATGCAACACCATTTATGTCGATCGGAATATGGAACACATTCCGCAATACCTGTTTCTATCACTCTTAAACCATTTCATTGCGCTTTACACAGAACAGACTGCTCTGGCGCAGTATATTAAGTCGTCGATAGAAACAAGCATTGATGGGAAACCGGTAGTCAAACAGTGTGAAACGCTACCGGCACCCTACAGCGCAAAAAGGCTGGTGACCAAAAAGTCACCAGCCATCAGCCTGATGACTCAGGCTGCAACCGGAAGGGTTGGCTTATTTAACTTCAACTTCAGCGCCAGCTTCTTCCAGAGATTTTTTCAGAGCTTCAGCGTCATCTTTGCTCACGCCTTCTTTCAGGGCAGCCGGAGCAGATTCAACCAGGTCTTTCGCTTCTTTCAGACCCAGGCCAGTTGCGCCACGTACTGCTTTGATAACAGCAACTTTGTTAGCGCCAACAGCTTTCAGGATAACGTCGAACTCAGTTTTCTCTTCAGCAGCTTCAGCCGGGCCAGAAGCAGCTACAGCAACAGCGGCAGCAGCAGAAACGCCGAATTTTTCTTCCATTGCAGAGATCAGCTCAACAACGTCCATTACAGACATAGCGGCTACTGCTTCAATGATTTGATCTTTAGTGATAGACATAACAATTGTTCCTAACAATCAGAAAAAGTTTATACGTTAGCAAATGCGATAACAGGAAAAGCGCGATTACGCGGCTTCTTTCTGATCGCGAACAGCAGCCAGAGTGCGGACCAGTTTGCCTGCAGAGGCTTCTTTCATGGTCGCCATCAGGCGTGCAATTGCTTCTTCGTAAGTCGGCAGAGTAGCCAGACGGTCAATTTGAGCCGCCGGAATCAACTCACCTTCAAAGGCTGCCGCTTTGACCTCAAATTTTGCATTCGCTTTCGCGAACTCTTTGAACAGACGAGCAGCTGCGCCCGGATGTTCCATAGAGTATGCAATCAGGGTCGGACCAACAAACGTGTCTTTCAGGCATTCAAACTGAGTGCCTTCAACGACGCGGCGCAGCAGGGTGTTACGAACAACACGCATGTATACGCCAGCTTCACGACCTGCTTTACGCAGTTCAGTCATTTTATCTACGGTAACGCCGCGGGAATCCGCAACTACCGCAGACAGCGCGCCTTTGGCAACTTCGCTGACTTCAGCAACAATCGCTTGTTTGTCTTGAAGATTTAATGCCATTAGCTTTTGCTCCTGGATTTAGCCGGAAAATATTTCCGGAACTCACTTCACCCGCCACCAACTTAGTAGACAGGCGTTAAAACACGGTGAGCAGAATCCAGCAGGACTATTCTTTAAAAAAGAATAAAAATGTTCTTTAGGCTCTGTCACCGTCTACGCAGGAAAATTAAGTCTCTAACGAAACACCTGCGGTCTTGGACGGAGGCCTGGATAGGCCAGGCTCCAACCGAAAAAATCGTCTCTTGTTCATTTACAGAACAACGGGCGTAAGATTATAAAGAAATCCCTCGCCCGGGTAAAGAGGAACAAAAGCTATCAGTTAGCGACTGCGTTCAGACCGCTCTGATCGATGGCAACACCAGCACCCATGGTGGTGGAGATGCTAACTTTCTTGATGTACACGCCTTTAGCCTGAGCCGGTTTCGCTTTTTTCAGCGCAATCAGCAGAGATTCCAGGTTTTCTTTCAGTTTGTCAGCGTCGAAATCAACCTTACCGATGGTGGTATGGATGATACCGTTCTTGTCGTTACGGTAACGAACCTGACCTGCTTTAGCGTTTTTCACTGCTTCAGCAACGTTCGGTGTTACGGTACCCACTTTCGGGTTCGGCATCAGGCCACGCGGCCCCAGGATCTGGCCCAGTTGACCAACAACGCGCATTGCATCTGGAGAAGCAATAACAACGTCGAAGTTCATCTCGCCTTTCTTGATCTGATCAGCCAGGTCGTCCATACCAACCAGGTCTGCGCCAGCAGCTTTTGCTGCTTCAGCGTTAGCACCTTGGGTAAATACGGCAACGCGAACAGTACGGCCAGTACCGTGCGGCAGTACTGTTGCACCACGAACGTTCTGGTCAGATTTACGTGCATCGATGCCCAGGTTTACGGCAACATCAACACTTTCAACAAATTTAGCAGTGGCCAGCTCTTTGAGCAGGGCAACGGCTTCGTTGATGTCATACTGTTTAGTTACATCAACTTTTTCACGGATCACGCGCATGCGCTTGGTCAGCTTAGCCATTTCTTAGTCCTCCACTACCAGGCCCATGGAACGAGCAGTACCTTCGATGGAACGCGCCATGGCTTCCACGCTGGCACCCGTCATGTCCGCTGCTTTGGTCTGGGCAATTTCCAGAACCTGAGCACGGGTCACTTTACCCACTTTGTCTTTGTTCGGCTTACCGGAACCAGACTTGATGCCAGCTGCTTTTTTCAGCAGTACAGATGCCGGCGGGGTTTTGGTAACAAAAGTGAAAGAACGGTCGGCGTAAACAGTGATAACAACCGGAATCGGCAAACCTTTTTCCAGGCTCTCTGTCTTGGCGTTGAATGCCTTACAGAATTCCATGATATTAACACCCTGCTGACCCAGAGCAGGACCGACTGGCGGGCTCGGGTTAGCCATACCAGCTGCAACCTGCAGCTTGACATAGGCTTGTACTTTCTTGGCCATTTAGCTTTTCCTCTAATGGGTAATAGCGCTTCACAAAGAAGCTCCCCGCGTTTTATAAACATGTTACACGTCTTAATGACGCATAAAACAAAGGCGCGAAATTGTAGGTCAATTTCGCGCCGGATACAAGTATCGAATTCAGGCAATAATTAGCCTTTTTCCACCTGGCTGAAATCCAGCTCAACAGGGGTTGCTCGACCAAAGATAGATACAGATACCTTCAGGCGGCTTTTTTCGTAATCGACTTCTTCCACCACACCGTTGAAATCAGCAAACGGGCCATCGTTAACACGTACCATTTCGCCCGGTTCAAACAGGGTCTTAGGCCGTGGCTTGTCGCCCACCTGTTGCAGACGATTCATGATAGCGTCGACTTCTTTATCGCTGATCGGTGCTGGGCGGTCAGAGGTTCCCCCGATGAATCCCATGACACGCGGTACGCTGCGGACCAAATGCCAGCTGGCATCATCCATCACCATCTGTACCAGCACATAGCCTGGGAAGAATTTACGTTCGCTTTTACGACGCTGGCCGCCACGAATTTCAACCACCTCTTCGGTCGGCACCATCACCTCACCAAAGTGGTCTTCCATGCTATGGAGTTTGATATGTTCACGCAGAGACTGCGCTACACGACCTTCAAAGCCAGAAAACGCCTGAACGACGTACCAACGTTTCTTTGGAGCTTCAGACATTTTAGAACCTCAGGCCAGTAATGAACGATACCAGACGCACCAGAATGCCATCCAGTCCCCACAGAATCAGCGACATAATAGCAGTTACCGCAGCAACAATCAGAGTGGTATGTAATGTTTCCTGCCGGGTCGGCCAGATTACCTTGCGAACTTCGGTGCGAGCCTCACGCGCAAACAAAACCGTTGCTTTGCCTTTCGTCGTCAGCAATGCCACGCCGCCTGCAGCAGCAATCAAAACAACTACAGCCAACGCACGCAGCGGCAAACTGAATTCGCGGTAGTAATAATTACCTACAATTGCCGCAATAAGTAATACTGCAACAACCAGCCATTTCAGCGCCTCAAGACCACGCCCGCTCTCCTGAGCTTCGGTATTCGCACTCATAAACCAACCTGTCACTAGATTCAGACAAATAATTTTGCCCTGCCGTAAGGGCAAACCAGACCGGAAAGTACTCAAAGAGATCAATCCGGGACTCACACCGCTTACACAGAGCCTATCTCACCAATGATTATACCGCACAATCGCTGATGAGATAGGTTCTACGACGACAGCGTAGAAAAAGGGCATCAAATGATGCCCTTTTACCGCATGTTGCGTCAAATTTTATCAGCAATTAAGCGATAACTTTAGCAACCACGCCGGCGCCTACAGTACGGCCACCTTCACGGATAGCGAAACGCAGACCGTCGTCCATCGCGATCGGAGCAATCAGGTTTACAACCATCTTGATATTGTCGCCAGGCATAACCATTTCAACGCCTTCCGGCAGTTCGATGGTGCCAGTCACGTCAGTAGTACGGAAATAGAACTGCGGACGGTAGCCTTTGAAGAACGGCGTGTGACGGCCACCTTCATCTTTGCTCAGAATGTACACTTCAGATTCGAACTGAGTATGCGGCTTGATTGAGCCCGGTTTAGCCAGTACCTGACCACGCTCTACTTCATCACGTTTGGTACCACGCAGCAGAACACCCACGTTCTCGCCCGCACGGCCTTCGTCCAGCAGTTTACGGAACATTTCAACGCCGGTGCAGGTGGTTTTCGCGGTGTCTTTGATACCCACGATTTCCACTTCTTCACCCACTTTGATGATGCCGCGCTCTACACGACCGGTTACTACAGTACCACGGCCAGAGATGGAGAATACGTCTTCGATCGGCAGCAGGAACGGCTTGTCAATCGCACGCTCCGGTTCCGGAATGTAGCTGTCCAGCGCTTCAGCCAGTTCGATGATTTTCGCTTCCCACTCGGCATCGCCTTCCAGCGCTTTCAGCGCAGAACCGCGGATTACCGGCGTGTCATCGCCCGGGAAGTCGTACTGAGACAGCAGCTCACGCACTTCCATCTCAACCAGTTCCAGCAGCTCTTCGTCATCAACCATGTCGCATTTGTTCAGGAACACGATGATGTACGGAACGCCTACCTGACGACCCAGCAGGATGTGCTCACGGGTCTGCGGCATCGGGCCGTCAGTCGCTGCAACTACCAGGATCGCGCCGTCCATCTGGGCAGCACCGGTGATCATGTTTTTCACGTAGTCGGCGTGCCCTGGGCAGTCAACGTGCGCGTAGTGACGGGTCGGGGTATCGTATTCAACGTGAGAGGTGTTGATGGTGATACCACGCGCTTTTTCTTCCGGCGCGTTGTCGATCTGGTCGAATGCACGAGCCTGACCACCGTAGGTTTTTGCCAGAACGGTAGTGATGGCGGCGGTCAGCGTTGTTTTACCATGGTCAACGTGGCCGATAGTACCGACGTTAACGTGCGGTTTTGTACGTTCAAATTTTTCTTTAGACATCGATTGTCCCTCTAAGACACGGATAAATCGGTGGTATCACCACATCAACCAAGCAATTACTTGCTGAATTTTTAACAGAAAGAAAATCAGGAGGAAAATAAAGAAGTGGTGCTGATAGGCAGATTCGAACTGCCGACCTCACCCTTACCAAGGGTGCGCTCTACCAACTGAGCTATATCAGCACATCTAAATTGGAGCGGGCAGTGGGAATCGAACCCACATCATCAGCTTGGAAGGCTGAGGTAATAGCCATTATACGATGCCCGCATCCTGGAACTCGGCTACCTGATTTCTCTGTAGAACATTAAAGCAAGGCACAATTTTATTGATACCTTGCTTTTTCGATTCGGCTTTAGTGTTGCAACCGCATCGATTGCATCCTGTTGCCAGGATTAAATTTGGTGGTGGGGGAAGGATTCGAACCTTCGAAGTCTGTGACGGCAGATTTACAGTCTGCTCCCTTTGGCCGCTCGGGAACCCCACCTAATTGTGTGTACTTGATGGTGCCGGCTGCCGGAATCGAACTGGCGACCTACTGATTACAAGTCAGTTGCTCTACCTACTGAGCTAAGCCGGCATCAAGTGCTGCGCATTCTAGGCAGAGGGGCCAGTCTATGCAACAAAAAAATCGCTCAAAATGCGCTATCGATTAGATTTTGCACAAATTCGGATGCCGTTTCACATTACTGCCAAGTATTCGTGCAAATAAGCGTCATATAAAGCGATTGCTGATTAATGCTGTAACGAAAAGCATCTGTCAGTTACCTGTCTCAGTTGGCATTAAGGAAATGATGACGACGCAACTGCAAGGCACTTTTGCTTTGCATCATGTAAAACGCATACTCACCAGCGGTTATCTATCCCGATGTACGTATCACAGGTGTCAACGTTGATACAGATTTTTGCTTCTTTTTCTGCCCCTCATGGTGGTAACCTGCCTACTGGACGATAATTCTTATTCAGGAAAGGATGCTGCGGCTGTTACCTGTCCAGCCCCCTGGGTCTCAGTTCTATATACTGAAATCTGGTTGTTTTCCTTCCTACCGGTAGCGTTAAACAGAAGCACATTTATGACTAATAAAGCGCAATCTTTCGTCACGCCTTATCTTCAGTTTAATCGCCAGCAATGGGCAAACTTGCGTGACTCAGTACCATTGACCCTGGCTGAAGATGAAATTATTAAGCTCAAAGGCATTAACGAAGATCTGTCTTTGGATGAAGTTGCGGAAATTTATCTGCCCTTATCCCGTTTACTGAATTTCTACATCAGCTCCAACTTACGGCGCCAAGCCGTACTGGAGCAATTTCTGGGAACCAATGCGCAGAAAATTCCTTATATCATTGGTATTGCTGGCAGTGTTGCCGTAGGGAAAAGTACAACTGCGCGTGTATTACAAGCATTACTTAGCCGTTGGCCAGAACATCGCAAGGTTGAACTGATTACCACTGATGGTTTCCTGCATCCCAACAAAATATTGCAACAAAGAAATTTGATGAAGAAAAAAGGATTTCCTCAGTCCTATGACATGCATAGTCTGGTGAAATTCGTTTCTGAGATAAAATCTGGCATCCCCAGAGTCATAGCACCTACCTATTCGCATTTAATCTACGACATTGTTCCTGACTGCAACAAGGTTATAGAGCAACCAGACATTCTGATTCTTGAAGGGCTAAACGTACTACAAAGCGGAATGGATTATCCTCACGATCCTCACCGCGTTTTTGTATCTGACTTTGTGGATTTTTCCATTTATGTAGATGCGCCTGAAGACCTACTAAAGACTTGGTATATCAATCGGTTCCTAAAATTCCGACAGGGTGCATTTACCAATCCGAACTCTTACTTCCATAATTATGCGAAACTGACAGAAGCGGAAGCAGTTAATATCGCTACACAATTGTGGACAGAGATTAATGGACTAAACCTTAAACAGAATATATTACCAACTCGTGAGCGGGCGAGTCTTATTATGACAAAAATAGCAAACCATGCAGTCGAGTGCGTACGCCTAAGAAAGTAAAACAGAGGGGATAATAATCCCCTATACTATCTAACATCCACGCAAAGAAATCTCGCCACCAATATAAGACTGAATTTCACCATCCTGCTCAAGCAACAATGCTCCCTGGCTATCAATACCTTTATCAATACCAATTATTTCCCGATTACCGACAATCAACTTTACTGTACGGTTATAAAAATTATCCAGACTTTTCCAGCGAGAAATAAAAGGTGACAGACCTTGCTGTTCATAAACGACCAAAGCAGTACGCAACTCAGTAATAATTTTTACAGCAAGCATATTGCGATTAATATCAATACCAGCCTCCTGCAAATTAATCCATCCTTGATTGATCACACTAGAACCTGATGAATTCATACGCAAATTAATACCAGCACCGATAACCAAATGCGCAGCATCTCCCGTGCGGCCATTCAATTCAACAAGAATGCCAGCCAGCTTCCTGTCATGCAGATACAGGTCGTTTGGCCATTTCACTCGTACCCCTTCAGCCCCCAGCTGATGCAAGACTTCCGCCATAATGATGCCAATAACCAGACTAACACCAACAGCGGCAGCAGGCCCTTGCTCAAGACGCCAATACAGCGATAAATAAAGATTACTGCCAAAGGGAGAAAACCATTGTCGCCCACGCCGTCCCCGACCAGCCTGTTGATATTCAGCAATACAGGCATCTCCCGAATATATCGAATCGAGACGGTCCAGCAGATATTGGTTGGTAGAATCAATAACGGGTAAGACAGCTATATTACCGCCTAGTATTTTGGAACGAATTTCATCCGCATTGAGCAATTCAATTGGAGCTGAAAGCGCATACCCCTTCCCGGTTACCGTAAAGACATCCAGACCCCATTCTTTAATGGTTTGGATATGTTTATTAATGGCAGCACGGCTCATTCCCATTAACTCACCGAGATATTCCCCTGAGTAGAATTCGCCATCAGCTAGAATAGAGACTAGCCTGAGCGGGACAGTATAATCTTTCATGATAAAATCTCCACCGCATTCACTTCTCCTTGGGCAGCAATAAAACGCACTTCCGGCTCAAGCCAAACATTGAATTTTGTTGCGACCTGGTTTCTGACATAACGAGCAAGTTCAACCAAATCATGGCCCGTCGCTTCGCCTTTATTGACAAGAACAAGAGCCTGCTTATCATGTACAGCAGCCTGGCCAATCTGGTGTCCTTTTAAACCACATTGATCAATAAGCCAACCCGCCGCCAATTTTACGTCACCATTCGGCTGTGGATAATAAGGTGCATTCGGATAATTGGCTAAAATACGATCAGCTATAACTGCAGGAATAACCGGATTCTTGAAAAAACTTCCGGCATTACCCATGATTGCAGGATCAGGTAATTTGCTACGCCTCATCTGACAGACAGCCTCAAATATTTGCCTTGCCGTTGTTGTCGAAGGTTCAAGCTTGGTAAGCTCACCATATGCCAAAATGGGTTTCCAATCTTTGGATAAACGTAAGCCTACAGCGATAATAGCAAATCCATTTTGATACTCATGTTTGAAAATACTGTCTCGATAACTAAATCGGCATTCTTCAGCACTCAGCCGTGTTGCTTCACCCGTTTCCAGATTCAGCATATCGACATAGGCACATACGCTCTTCAACTCCATGCCATAAGCACCGATATTCTGGATGGGTGCAGACCCAACACACCCCGGAATTAACGCCAGATTCTCAAGACCAGCGATATGACAATCTAGCGTATACTCAACTAAGTGATGCCAGTTTTCTCCAGCCCCCACATGAAGCATCCACTCAGATTCAGTCTCTTTGACCTCAATCCCTTTTAGCTGATTAATGAGCACCACACCGTGAAAATCCTCAAGAAAGAGTACATTACTTCCTCCTCCCAATATCAAAACGGGTAATCCGTTCTGATAAACACGTTGCCATGCAGACAACAACTCAGTTGTACTTGCGATAGTAATAATATCTGTCGCTGAAGCTAGTAAAGAGAAAGAATTAAATGCTTTTAAAGATGTGGAGGGACTTATCATGGTGGTCAATACCCAGTAAACGGTTAAGTATAGTCTAACTTATCCTGAGTAATTATTGAGGGATGTTTTGCCAGGAAACAAAAGCATTGCCAGAGTTGTTGGGCATATGCAAAACAGGAGAAGGAGAGACAGGCGCGACCGGCACCCGTCCCAGCATACCGCCGGGGGTACGAGCAGCACAGAGGGTGTAATTAAAATTGTGTAATTGCCTGTTTTTGATATGTTCACTCCAACAGCGGAGACAGGCAAAATATGGACGAAAAGAAACTCAAAGCCCTTGCGACTGAACTGGCTAAAGGCCTTAAAACCGAAGCAGACCTCAACCAGTTTTCTCGTATGCTGACCAAACTCACCGTCGAAACAGCACTCAATGCTGAGTTGACTGACCATCTCGGATACGAGAAAAATGCCCCTAAATCAGGCTCCAATACCCGAAATGGTTACTCGACAAAAACGGTGTTGTCCGATGAGGGAGAAATCGAGCTCAGCACGCCGCGTGACCGCGAAAATACCTTTGAGCCGCAACTGATAAAGAAAAATCAGACACGTATCACCCAGATGGACAGTCAGATTTTATCCCTGTACGCCAAAGGTATGACGACACGCGAAATCGTCGCTACCTTCCGGGAAATGTACGATGCGGATGTCTCGCCCACGCTTATATCCAAAGTCACTGATGCGGTTAAAGAGCAGGTGGCAGAAGGGCAGAACCGACCACTGGATGCGATTTATCCCATTGTTTATCTTGACTGTATTGTTGTCAAAGTCCGACACAACGGCAGTGTGATAAACAAGTCGGTCTTTCTGGCGCTGGGTATCAACACCGAAGGCCGAAAAGAGCTGCTGGGGATGTGGCTGGCCGAAAACGAAGGGGCGAAGTTCTGGCTGAATGTACTGACCGAACTGAAGAACCGGGGACTTCAGGACATCCTGATAGCCTGCGTAGACGGCCTGAAAGGTTTCCCGGATGCGATAAACAGCGTATATCCGCAGACCCATATTCAGCTCTGCATTATCCATATGGTGCGCAACAGCCTTAAATACGTCTCGTGGAAGGATTACAAAGACATTACCAGCGGATTGAAAGCAGTGTATCGGGCCCCTACAGAGCAAGCGGCGCTGATGGCGCTGGAGGCATTCGCAGGTGTCTGGGATGAAAAATACCCCCAAATCAGTAAAAGCTGGCGTACACACTGGGAAAATCTCAATACATTCTTTGGCTACCCGCCCGACATCCGTAAAGCCATCTATACGACGAATGCCATTGAATCGCTGAACAGCGTTATCCGCCAGGCGATAAAGAAACGCAACGTGTTCCCGACGGACGACTCGGTGCGGAAAGTGATTTATCTGGCGATACAGTCGGCATCAAAAAAATGGAGTATGCCGATCCAGAACTGGCGGCTGGCGATGAGCCGCTTTATTATCGAGTTCGGTGATCGCCTGAGCGCTCACCTTTAATAGGGTGGCAATTACACAGAATTACGTACACCCTCGCAGCACAAAAAACAAAAGGCCCAGTCTGTCGACTGAGCCTTTCGCCTTATTTGATGCCTGGCAGTTCCCTACTCTCGCATGGGGAGACCCCACACTACCATCGGCGCTACGGCGTTTCACTTCTGAGTTCGGCATGGGGTCAGGTGGGACCACCGCGCTCTCGCCGCCAGGCAAATTCTTTCAACGTCTTTCAACGTCATCATCCTTTATGTCGCCGTGTGCTCTCTGTTTGCCGCACACCACGCCATCCAATCCTCGAACAAGCTGACTCGACTTTCCGTCTCTCTCCAAAACACCTTCGGTGTTGTAAGGTTAAGCCTCTCGGGTCATTAGTACTGGTTAGCTCAACGTATCACTACGCTTACACACCCAGCCTATCAACGTCCTCGTCTCGAACGTCCCTTCCGGGGAATCACGTTCCCAGGGAAGACTCATCTCGGGGCAAGTTTCCCGCTTAGATGCTTTCAGCGGTTATCTCTTCCGCACGTAGCTACCGGGCAGTGCCATTGGCATGACAACCCGAACACCAGCGGTGCGTTCACTCCGGTCCTCTCGTACTAGGAGCAACCCCCCTCAATCTTCCAACGCCCACGGCAGATAGGGACCGAACTGTCTCACGACGTTCTAAACCCAGCTCGCGTACCACTTTAAATGGCGAACAGCCATACCCTTGGGACCTACTTCAGCCCCAGGATGTGATGAGCCGACATCGAGGTGCCAAACACCGCCGTCGATATGAACTCTTGGGCGGTATCAGCCTGTTATCCCCGGAGTACCTTTTATCCGTTGAGCGATGGCCCTTCCATTCAGAACCACCGGATCACTAAGACCTGCTTTCGCACCTGCTCGAGCCGTCACTCTCGCAGTCAAGCTAGCTTATGCCTTTGCACTAACCTCCTGATGTCCGACCAGGATTAGCTAACCTTCGTGCTCCTCCGTTACGCTTTGGGAGGAGACCGCCCCAGTCAAACTACCCACCAGACACTGTCCCCGGCCCGGATTACGGGCCCAGGTTAGAACATCAAACATTAAAGGGTGGTATTTCAAGGTCGGCTCCATGCAGACTGGCGTCCACACTTCACAGCCTCCCACCTATCCTACACATCAAGGTTCAAGGTTCAGTGTCAAGCTATAGTAAAGGTTCACGGGGTCTTTCCGTCTTGCCGCGGGTACACTGCATCTTCACAGCGAGTTCAATTTCACTGAGTCTCGGGTGGAGACAGCCTGGCCATCATTACGCCATTCGTGCAGGTCGGAACTTACCCGACAAGGAATTTCGCTACCTTAGGACCGTTATAGTTACGGCCGCCGTTTACCGGGGCTTCGATCAAGAGCTTCTCCTTACGGATAACCCCATCAATTAACCTTCCGGCACCGGGCAGGCGTCACACCGTATACGTCCACTTTCGTGTTTGCACAGTGCTGTGTTTTTATTAAACAGTTGCAGCCAGCTGGTATCTGCGACTCCCGTCAGCTCCATCCGCAAGGGACTTCACCCACAGGAGCGTGCCTTCTCCCGAAGTTACGGCACCATTTTGCCTAGTTCCTTCACCCGAGTTCTCTCAAGCGCCTGAGTATTCTCTACCTGACCACCTGTGTCGGTTTGGGGTACGATTGAATGTCACCTGATGCTTAGAGGCTTTTCCTGGAAGCAGGGCATCTGTCACTTCAGCACCGTAGTGCCTCGTCATCACGCCTCAGTGTTCACAGCAGACCGGATTTGCCTGGTCCACCCACCTGCACGCTTAAACCGGGACAACCGTCGCCCGGATGACATAGCCTTCTCCGTCCCCCCTTCGCAGTCACACCCAGTACAGGAATATTAACCTGTTTCCCATCGACTACGCTTTTCAGCCTCGCCTTAGGGGTCGACTCACCCTGCCCCGATTAACGTTGGACAGGAACCCTTGGTCTTCCGGCGTGCGGGTTTTTCACCCGCATTATCGTTACTTATGTCAGCATTCGCACTTCTGATACCTCCAGCAGACCTCACAGTCCACCTTCAACGGCTTACAGAACGCTCCCCTACCCAACGAACGTATCCCTAAGCCAACTCGACGTTGTGGACGCATTGACGTCGCGTCGCTCCGTCAATCGTCATTCAACTCCGCAAAGTTGTCTTGGGTGATACGTTCGCTGCCGCAGCTTCGGTGCATGGTTTTAGCCCCGTTACATCTTCCGCGCAGGCCGACTCGACCAGTGAGCTATTACGCTTTCTTTAAATGATGGCTGCTTCTAAGCCAACATCCTGGCTGTCTGGGCCTTCCCACATCGTTTCCCACTTAACCATGACTTGGGGACCTTAGCTGGCGGTCTGGGTTGTTTCCCTCTTCACGACGGACGTTAGCACCCGCCGTGTGTCTCCCGTGATAACATTCTTCGGTATTCGCAGTTTGCATCGGGTTGGTAAGCCGGGATGGCCCCCTAGCCGAAACAGTGCTCTACCCCCGAAGATGACTTCACGAGGCGCTACCTAAATAGCTTTCGGGGAGAACCAGCTATCTCCCGGTTTGATTGGCCTTTCACCCCCAGCCACAAGTCATCCGCTAATTTTTCAACATTAGTCGGTTCGGTCCTCCAGTTAGTGTTACCCAACCTTCAACCTGCCCATGGCTAGATCACCGGGTTTCGGGTCTATACCCTGCAACTTAACGCCCAGTTAAGACTCGGTTTCCCTGCGGCTCCCCTATGCGGTTAACCTTGCTACAGAATATAAGTCGCTGACCCATTATACAAAAGGTACGCAGTCACACCCTAAAGGTGCTCCCACTGCTTGTACGTACACGGTTTCAGGTTCTCTTTCACTCCCCTCGCCGGGGTTCTTTTCGCCTTTCCCTCACGGTACTGGTTCACTATCGGTCAGTCAGGAGTATTTAGCCTTGGAGGATGGTCCCCCCATGTTCAGACAGGATACCACGTGTCCCGCCCTACTCATCGAACTCACGACCTGTGCACCTTCGTGTACGGGACTCTCACCCTGTATCGTGCGACTTTCCAGACGCTTCCACTGACACACAAGCCGATTCAGGTTCTGGGCTCCTCCCCGTTCGCTCGCCGCTACTGGGGGAATCTCGGTTGATTTCTTTTCCTCGGGGTACTGAGATGTTTCAGTTCCCCCGGTTCGCTTCATTAACCTATGAATTCAGTTAATGATAGTGTGACGAGTCACACTGGGTTTCCCCATTCGGGTATCGTCGGGTATAACGGCTCATATCACCTTGCCGACGCTTTTCGCAGATTAGCACGCCCTTCATCGCCTCTGACTGCCTAGGCATCCACCGTGTACGCTTAGTCGCTTAACCTCACAACCCGAAAGTGTCTCGGGATATGAGTATGTTGAGAGACTCGAACAACACATGAATTCTTACTCACATGCCGTCGTTTCAATTTTTCAGCTTGTTCCGGATTGTTAAAGAGCAGATAACATAAACCTGACTATTGCTAATCAGTTTTAGGTTAGCGTTGACCGTGCCTTTCACCCACTGTCCGTCATTCTGGCGTCCCCTAGGGGATTCGAACCCCTGTTACCGCCGTGAAAGGGCGGTGTCCTGGGCCTCTAGACGAAGGGGACATCACTTGTCAGCTTCGCAAGACGCTGTTGACTCTTTCTTATCATCAGACAATCTGTGTGGACACCACGCAGGCACTTCTACTCGGTAAGGAGGTGATCCAACCGCAGGTTCCCCTACGGTTACCTTGTTACGACTTCACCCCAGTCATGAATCACAAAGTGGTAAGCGCCCTCCCGAAGGTTAAGCTACCTACTTCTTTTGCAACCCACTCCCATGGTGTGACGGGCGGTGTGTACAAGGCCCGGGAACGTATTCACCGTAGCATTCTGATCTACGATTACTAGCGATTCCGACTTCATGGAGTCGAGTTGCAGACTCCAATCCGGACTACGACGTACTTTATGAGGTCCGCTTGCTCTCGCGAGGTCGCTTCTCTTTGTATACGCCATTGTAGCACGTGTGTAGCCCTACTCGTAAGGGCCATGATGACTTGACGTCATCCCCACCTTCCTCCGGTTTATCACCGGCAGTCTCCCCTGAGTTCCCACCCGAAGTGCTGGCAACAAAGGATAAGGGTTGCGCTCGTTGCGGGACTTAACCCAACATTTCACAACACGAGCTGACGACAGCCATGCAGCACCTGTCTCAGAGCTCCCGAAGGCACAACCGCATCTCTGCAGTCTTCTCTGGATGTCAAGAGTAGGTAAGGTTCTTCGCGTTGCATCGAATTAAACCACATGCTCCACCGCTTGTGCGGGCCCCCGTCAATTCATTTGAGTTTTAACCTTGCGGCCGTACTCCCCAGGCGGTCGATTTAACGCGTTAGCTCCGGAAGCCACGGTTCAGGACCACAACCTCCAAATCGACATCGTTTACAGCGTGGACTACCAGGGTATCTAATCCTGTTTGCTCCCCACGCTTTCGCACCTGAGCGTCAGTCTTCGTCCAGGGGGCCGCCTTCGCCACCGGTATTCCTCCAGATCTCTACGCATTTCACCGCTACACCTGGAATTCTACCCCCCTCTACGAGACTCCAGCCTGTCAGTTTTGAATGCAGTTCCCAGGTTGAGCCCGGGGATTTCACATCCAACTTAACAGACCGCCTGCGTGCGCTTTACGCCCAGTCATTCCGATTAACGCTTGCACCCTCCGTATTACCGCGGCTGCTGGCACGGAGTTAGCCGGTGCTTCTTCTGCGGGTAACGTCAATGAACAGACGTATTAAGCCTGCCCCCTTCCTCCCCGCTGAAAGTGCTTTACAACCCGAAGGCCTTCTTCACACACGCGGCATGGCTGCATCAGGGTTTCCCCCATTGTGCAATATTCCCCACTGCTGCCTCCCGTAGGAGTCTGGACCGTGTCTCAGTTCCAGTGTGGCTGGTCATCCTCTCAGACCAGCTAGGGATCGTCGCCTAGGTGAGCCTTTACCCCACCTACTAGCTAATCCCATCTGGGCACATCCGATGGCAAGAGGCCCTAAGGTCCCCCTCTTTGGTCTTGCGACGTTATGCGGTATTAGCTACCGTTTCCAGTAGTTATCCCCCTCCATCAGGCAGTTTCCCAGACATTACTCACCCGTCCGCCGCTCGTCACCCAAGGAGCAAGCTCCTTTGTGCTACCGCCCGACTTGCATGTGTTAGGCCTGCCGCCAGCGTTCAATCTGAGCCATGATCAAACTCTTCAATTTAAAGTTTGATGTGTTTTCCGAAGAAAACCGTGCTCAAAGAATTTACTGTTACTTCGTAATGAATTAACTGTTGTCACTCTTCAAGACTTTCACTAATTTTTTAGTGAAGTGTCCTGCGAGTGCCCACACAGATTGTCTGATTGATTGTTAAAGAGCAGTGCCACTTACCGTGGTCGCGGGTCGCATATATTATGCTTTCCCGACAGGAAGTCAAGCGATACGCGCCTGATTTCCTGCTGAAACTGCGCTGGCGTGTTGCCGTGTCAGTGGAGGCGCATTATAGGGACTTCTTCGTCGCTGACAAGTACTAATTTCAAAAATAATTTTGACCGCTCAATATTCACTCGCCCACTATGTTTAATGACAATTTTTCGAGTGAATGGAAGCCATAACGGCGTAAAACCGGCCAAAGCGCCGCGACTTTAGGCGTGATAGACAAGCAATAAGCCAGATTTTTCTCCGTTGAGCATTTAGGATTGTCTAAATGGTCTATCAACCATGCCGTTCTGCGAGCAATTGCCGAGCCAGAGTCAACCAAACGCGTACCATCAGGCAGTACACGCTGTAACTCTTCAGTCAATAACGGGAAATGCGTACACCCTAATACAACCGTATCCGGAGGTTCAGGCAACTTCAGCCACGGACGCAGAATTTTGCGCAATGTATCCTCAGAAACCGGCTCCCCCTGTAATTTTGCTTCAGCAAACTCTACTAATTCTGCGGAACCCAACAGCAAAATCTGACAGTCATGAGCAAAACGAGAAATAAGTTCATGAGTATAAGAACGCTGGACCGTCGCCCTGGTTGCCAGCAGGCCAACCACGCCATTTCGGGTAAGTTTTGCAGCGGGTTTCACCGCAGGAACTACCCCTACGACAGGGAAATCAAAACGTGCGCGTAATGCGGGTAGCGAAATTGTACTCGCGGTATTACAGGCAATGATCACTAAAGATAGCGGATGCTGCTTTTCCACTGAATCAACAATAGAGACTACTCGTTCAATAATGAATTGCTCAGACTTTTCACCGTAGGGAAAAGCCTCATTATCAAAAGCGTAGATATAATGTAAGTCCGGCAGTAATTTGCGAACCTCATCATAAACAGACAAGCCACCCACCCCGGAATCAAACACAAGGACCGTGGGGCGGGCGGATAAATCAGAAACTATAGCTTCCGGTAAGATAGTATTCTCGCCCTGCAGTTCGGTAGCCATACGCCGTCTCATAATTCTTATCAAACAGGTTGGCTATTCTAGCACGAACTGTCAGATGTGAGGTGACGGGATAAGCAGCAGATAAATCCCACGTACTATATCCACCGAGCTTAACTGGTTCAGCGGGAAAGGGAGTATAGTTTTTGTCGGCGCGTGCGCCCTGATAAATCCATGCCAGTGACCAGTCCACATCTGCCATAGTCATATCTACAGAATACTTCGCTTTTTTATGCGCCCTACGCTCCAAAACAGCCTGCGTTTGTTCATTACGGGCATCCATATATTCCAGAGTCATATGGTGCGTTACAGGCCCGGTATCGTAATACGCCGTAAACTCAACGCCTTTAATTAGCGCTTTTCCAACGTTGTAATAGGAAGGAGACGCAGGATTAGACGTATCGTCATATTCGATTAAATTATCAATATCGTTACGATACGCTGACGCACGCCAATTTACCGGGCCGGTAAGACCCTCAAGTCCGAATTCCCACTGTTTACTTTCCTCAGGTTTTAGCGAAGTATTCCCGACAGTATGGAAACTGGCATCACCTGTATTATAGATTTGGTTGAAAGTTGGAGCCTTAAACGCCGTACCGTAAGAACCAGTCAGGCGATAACCATCAATGAATTCCCATCCAGCAGCCGTCTGCCATGTACCATGACGCCCATATTGCTGATTATCGTCACCTCGTACAGCACCTTCCAAGGTAAATTGCCCAACACGTTGCTGAGTTGTCAAATATAACCCCGTATTTGAGCGACTTTGACCGTCTGACATCGCTGAAGCCCCGCCTGCAGCCGCTCTTTCATCACGCCAGTCAATACCTGTACTAATACTACCTTGTCCAACAGAGAATACGTTTCCCCATTGTAGACTGCGTTGATTAATTCGTGTTACAGAGTTTGAGTAACGACCCGTCGCATCATTATAGTTTTGATCGTCATACGCTTGATAACTGGCAACCAGTTGTCCAGCATAAATGCCTTGCTGGAATTGCAACCCAGTATCGTAGCTACGGCTATTCAGATAACTGCGATTACTACTTGTATCGCTATAAATTTTATTGTAATCAGTGAGATTGTCGTAACCATAGCTACGGATAAAACCATTTACCTGAGGACTAAACTGATGTTCGACCATTCCCCAGAATGTCTTACTTCTGTAACCATCCTTTTGATCATCACCCGCAATGGTTGAGTCAGGATAAACATTAAATCCATGCGTACCTTCATAACCGCCAGCCAGACTAATAGCGGTATTGGCACCAATATGCTGTTTAATTGAACCATCGTACTGCTGATAAGCATGAGAACCATATCCTGCGTTTAATACACCACCGTCCTGAGTCCGCGTAGTAATGATGTTAATAACACCACCAATGGCGTCTGAACCATAAACAGCAGAACGAGCACCACGGATATACTCAATACGTTGGATAATAGACATTGGGATCTGGCTGAAATCCATTACTCCAGTAACACCCGGAGACGCCATACGAACACCATCAATCAATACCAAAACATGGCGGGATTCAGTGCCCCTGATAAATACGGAAGCTGCCTGCCCCAACCCACCATTCTGCCCAATATCCACCCCCGGCAATCGCCGCATTACGTCAACCAAACTTTTTGACTGCCAGCGATCAATATCATCACGCGTCACCACGGTCGTGGGTGCCAGTACGGAAGAAATGGGCTGGGGAAAACGGTTGGCAGTCACTACCATCGCGTCATTACTATTTTGCTGTGCATTTTCGCTACCCTGCGCCCATCCTGAAAAAGCCGTGGCTATCATCGCCGCCAGCATCGTTATTTTTTTATTAAGCATAGTTAAGAAGCATCCAAACTGAATTGGCAGGATGCCGCACCCTCATGATCGATAGCACGCGATGACCATGAAATATTGCGACGTATTCCGGCAGGTCTTCGGGCTTGGGTGCTGCCAACATAACTGGCTCGGCAACGATGACTTCCCATCCGTCAGGACAGTGTCTGCATCATACTATCGTTGCCCGTTCCCCTTACCGCTGCGCGTCAGCTCCAGATTCGCACTGGATTCCCTTTTCACTTGCGAGGCAAGACCGGATACCCATGCTACGATCGAGGCAGGTGGATGTCTAGACTTCCATTTTGGATAAGCGAATCCGTGCAGCAAGGCTGGACATCCCTTCTGGATACCCTACAATCGCGCCCTGAAAACGATCTATCACTATCGCAACATCATCCCAGCCGCTTTTTAGATGAGACCATCATGACGCCAGAGATTCTGCCCATCGACCAGTATGACGCCCAGCTTGAAGAAAAAACCGGGCGCCTCGGTGCCATGATGGCTCCCTTCGATGCGCCAGCACCAGCCGTATTCCGCTCGCCGGTTAGCCACTACCGGATGCGTGCAGAGTTTAGGATCTGGCATGACGGCGATGACCTGTACCACATTATTTTCGATCAGCAGACCAAACAGCGGATCCGGGTCGATCAGTTTCCGGCGGCCAGCGAGCTAATTAACCGCCTGATGCCGGAGCTGCTTAATGTATTGCGAGCCGAACCGGTGCTGCGGCGCAAGTTGTTTCAGATTGATTATCTCTCCACGCTGAGTGGTGAAATTGCCGTTTCCTTGCTTTACCACAAAGCGCTGGACGACGAGTGGCAGCAGCGTGCCCGCCTGTTGTGTGATCAACTACGCGGTCAGGGTTTTGCTCTACAGTTGATTGGCCGGGCGACTAAAACCAAAATTTGTCTGGACCGGGATTACGTGGATGAATGTCTGCCGGTCGCTGGTCGCCAGATGATTTATCGTCAGGTGGAAAACAGTTTCACCCAGCCTAATGCGATGATGAATATTCAGATGCTGGAGTGGGCGCTGTCAGTAACACAAGGCGCGACAGGCGATTTGCTGGAACTGTACTGCGGCAACGGCAATTTTTCACTGGCGCTGGCGCGCAATTTCGAGCGGGTACTGGCAACCGAAATCGCCAAGCCGTCAGTCGCAGCAGCGCAATACAATATCGCCGCCAACCAGATTGATAACGTGCAGATTATTCGCATGGCGGCGGAAGAGTTTACTCAGACTATGAACGGGGTGCGCCAGTTCAACCGGCTGCAAGGCATCGATCTGGCTGGCTATCGCTGTGAAACTATCTTCGTCGATCCGCCACGCAGCGGACTGGATGACGGCACAGTAAAACTGGTGCAGGCGTATCCGCGTATTTTGTACATCTCCTGCAATCCGCAAACACTGTGCGCCAACCTGGAAACCTTGAATCAAACACACCGAATCAGTCAGTTAGCACTGTTTGATCAGTTTCCTTATACCCACCACATGGAATGTGGCGTGCTACTGGAAAAACGCCAGTAACCTCACCACCGATTAAGGCGTATTGATATCACTACCGGGCTTATGAGCCCGCAGTTTTACGACCAACCACAGCGCCAGCGCCACGCAAAGTATCGACGGCACAAAATTAGAGCCGAGCTGTGGGTACTCGGCACGCACAATCGCACTGTAAAGCAACAGACCGAACAGAAAGCAGCCCGCCGCTAACAGCGGCGTACCTTTGGGCATCGCATGATGCATATAACGCTGATGCAGACAATAAACCGACAGAACCAATGCAATCAGCGGAAAAATAGAAAACGGCACGACAGAACTAAACATGGCAACAAAGGAACCATTCGCCGACAAACCGGCCACCATCGCCAGCACCAACGTACTTTTCTCTGAATTTATCTGCTCAGTCATGATGTTTCCTCAGATTATCCCTCAGGATAAGTGAACCCCTTACCCTGCTCTTTGCGATACCAGTAATAAGCCCCTTTGGCAATCATGCGCAGTTGCAACACTAACCGCTCTTCCAGTTGACGCCGTTGTTCGAGATCGACATCCAGCGCTTCCGCGCCGGCGCTGAATACAATCGTGACCATCGCTTCGGCCTGCGCTTCTGCAAAACTGCGCGGAATATGATTTTCGACTTCAAGATAGTCGGCCAGTTCAGCGATAAAATGCTGAATTTCACGCGCCACAGCAGCGCGAAACGCAGCCGACGTGCCAGAGCGCTCGCGCAATAGCAACCGAAAGGCGTTGGGGTTGTTGCCGATGAATTCCATGAACGTCGATACCGATGTTCTGATCACACTGCCGCCGCTTTTGACGATACGCTGGCGTGCTTGTCGCATCAGTTGACGCAACATCAGCCCACTGTCATCCACCATCGTCAGCCCCAGCTCATCTACGTCACGGAAATGGCGATAAAATGAAGTCGGGGCGATACCCGCTTCACGGGCTACTTCACGCAAACTCAGGCTGGCAAAACTGCGTTCAGCGCTCAACTGGCTGAAAGCGGCCTCGATCAGGGAACGACGAGTTCGTTCTTTTTGTTGTGCTCTGACACCCATTATCCTGCCTGCAGTCATTGGCTCTCCTTATCGTCAAGGGAAGCACTATAACAAAATTTACTCTCTACATACTGCGCCAAAATTTGTCATAGTAAAAATGTGATCCTGCGTTCCCATACAGATATCAGGGATGATTGGGTTATCATCAGGAGGCTGTTACAATAGCGTTATTAACTTGTATAAAAACAGGTGGTTCCTACCATGTCCATACAACAGCAATACGACTATGATGCCATCGTGATTGGTTCTGGTCCGGGCGGTGAAGGGGCGGCCATGGGGCTTGCCAAGCAAGGCGCGAAAGTTGCCGTGATAGAACGGCATTATAATGTCGGCGGGGGCTGTACCCACTGGGGAACCATCCCTTCCAAAGCTCTGCGACAAGCCGTCAGCCACATCATCGAATTCAACCAAAACCCGCTTTATAGCGACAACACCCGCGTCATCAGTTCTTCATTTTCCGCTATCCTGCGCCACGCCGATAGTGTGATAGGTCAGCAAACCCGTATGCGTCAGGGCTTCTACGAACGTAATCACTGTGAGCTGTTTTCCGGTGAAGCACGATTTATCGATGCGCATACCGTCGCCGTTTACTACCCGGACGACACCCACGACACGCTAACCGCCACGAATATCATTATCGCCAGCGGTTCACGGCCTTATCACCCAGCAGGAGTAGACTTCGATCATCCTCGTATCTACGACAGCGATTCCATTCTTGATTTGGATTATGAACCCAAGCACGTGATCATCTATGGCGCAGGGGTGATCGGCTGTGAATATGCATCGATCTTCCGGGGTTTAAACGTAAAAGTCGATCTGATCAATACCCGTGATCGGCTGCTGGCGTTTCTCGATCAGGAAATGTCCGACGCTCTGTCCTATCACTTCTGGAATAGCGGCATCGTGATTCGCCACAACGAGGAATTCGAACGGATCGAAGGGTTGGATGACGGTGTCATCATTCACCTGAAATCCGGTAAAAAAATGAAGGCAGATTGCCTGCTCTACGCCAATGGCCGTACCGGCAATACCGAAACGCTAAGGCTGGAAAATGTTGGACTGGAAGCAGACGGTCGCGGCCTGCTAAAGGTTAACAGCATGTACCAGACCGCCCAGGCACACATCTACGCCGTGGGTGATGTGATCGGTTATCCCAGTCTGGCATCAGCCGCCTATGATCAGGGCCGCATCGCCGCGCAAGCGATCACCAAAGGCGACGCCAGCGCGCACCTGATCGAAGACATTCCTACCGGCATTTACACTATTCCAGAGATCAGTTCCGTCGGTAAAACCGAACAGGAGCTTACGGCCATGAAAGTGCCGTATGAAGTGGGCCGCGCCCAGTTCAAACATCTGGCGCGAGCACAAATTGTCGGAATGAACGTCGGTAGCCTGAAAATCCTGTTCCACCGCGATACCAAGCAGATTCTGGGTATTCATTGCTTTGGCGAGCGGGCCGCCGAAATCATTCACATCGGTCAGGCCATCATGGAGCAAAAAGGCGAGGGCAACACCATTGAGTACTTTGTGAACACCACATTCAACTACCCGACTATGGCCGAAGCCTATCGGGTAGCAGCACTGAACGGCCTAAACCGGTTATTTTGATAACCGGTGGGCTGATCAAGCCAGACACGTAATGATACAAACCGTTTAATTAGGCTGGCTGGTTTGCCAACTGTTCCATGTGGAGTTGCATGTGCTCGCGCACCGACTCGGCCAGCTGTTCATAACGGCCACGCAACGGCGAACCCGGACGATACACCAGCGCGATGGTGCGTTTGGGTTCCGGTTTGTAGCAAGGCAGATAGCACACGCCATCGCGTACCCGTTCCTGCGGCACCGCCAGCGAGGGCAGCAATGTAATACCGCTGCCCGCCGCAACCATATTGCGCAGGGTTTCGAGACTGGTGGCGCGGAAATGGGTATCTTCATCCGCACCAGCCTGAAAACAGAATCCCATTGCCTGATCACGCAGACAGTGCCCGTCCTCCAGCATCAACAGCTTTTCGCCCGACAAGTCGGACATCGCAACCCGCTCCCGATTCGCCCAAGGGTGATCCTGATAAATTGCCAGCTTCATCGGCTCATCAAACAACGGCACTTCGATAAAGGCTTCCGACTCTTTCACCATCGCCAGAATGGCGCAATCCAATTTGCCGCTGTCGAGCTGAGCCAGCAGTTGGTGAGTCTGAGCTTCATGCAGATACATTTCCAGCTTCGGGAAAGTGCGATGCAACATCGGGATAATCTGGGGCAACAAGTAAGGGCCAACAGTCGGGATCAGGCCGATATGCAGTGGGCCGGACATGGTTTCGCCCTGCTGGCTGGCCATCTCCTTTAGCACTTTCACTTCGCGCAGTACGGTTCTGGCCTGTTCGACCAGCAACAGCCCCGCCTGAGTGAACAACACCTTGCGACTGGTTCTCTCCAGCAGCATAACCCCCAGTTCATCTTCCAGTTTTCGGATCTGTCCACTCAGCGTGGGTTGACTGACGTGGCAGGAATCTGCAGCGCGGCGAAAATGGCGATGCTCTGCCAACGCGACCAGATACTCTAAATCCCGAATATTCATGCCCTGATTCCTCTCAACATGATAGCCCCTAGCGATAGATAGGATAGCAACGAACGATTAGTCCTATCAACTTTTGATGATTAATAATATCCCTAACCAAACGAGTCCTGACCAATGACGGATTCAACCTAACAGAACTTTTCGACCAGTAGGGACTAAATAATGTTTGTAAGCCAAGAAGGCAAAAAAATTCCCTCAGTAACTTTCCATACTCGCCAAGGCGATCAATGGGTTGACGTGACGACTGAAGAACTCTTCAACAACAAGACTGTAGTCGTCTTTTCTTTACCAGGGGCTTTTACTCCAACCTGCTCTTCAAGCCATTTGCCACGCTATAACGAGTTGGCTGCGGTATTCAAGCAATTTGGCGTCAATGCAGTTCTATGTGTATCGGTGAACGATACTTTTGTGATGAATGCCTGGAAAGCGGACCAAAACGCAGAAAATATTACGTTTATTCCCGATGGCAACGGTGAATTCACCCGTGCGATGAACATGCTGGTCGAAAAAGCGGAATTGGGCTTCGGTCCCCGCTCCTGGCGTTACTCGATGTTGGTTCGCCACGGCGTGGTGGAAAAAATGTTCGTTGAACCCAACAAACCGGGCGACCCGTTTGAAGTTTCTGACGCCGACACCATGCTGAAGTACCTTGCTCCACACTATAACGTTCAGGAATCTGTTTCGCTGTTTACCAAACCCGGCTGCCCGTTTTGCGCTAAAGCCAAACAGTTGCTGCAGGATCGCGGTATTCAGTATGAAGAAATCATGCTGGGTAAAGATGCCACCACCGTAAGCCTGCGGGCCGTGACCGGACGTAGTACCGTGCCTCAGGTGTTTATCGGCGGTCGTCATATCGGCGGCAGCGAAGAACTTGAAACCTTCCTGACGATATAAGTTTTATAAGCCAACGAAACTTTGGCGGGCTTCGGCCCGCCCTTTTTTTATTCGATGCGCTTAGCACCCAAAACACAAACGCCCGTCTGGTGCTCTCCAGACGGGCGTTTGTTCATGTTCAGCAAAAACGTCAGGCAGACGCTATCGGGCGTACACCCAGCGTATGACAAATGGCGTAACTCAATTCGGCACGGTTCAGGGTGTAGAAATGGAAATCCTTCACCCCTTCCCGACTTAAGATCTTCACCATATCCATAGCGATTGAAGCACCGACCATCTTGCGGGTTTCCGGGTCGTCATCCAGACCTTCAAACATGGCGGTCATCCAGTTGGGTACTCGCACATTGGTCATGGTGGCGAAACGCTGCAACTGCTTGAAATTCGACACGGGCAAAATACCGGGTACGATTTCCACATCAATACCGGTCGTAACACAACGGTCCCGAAAACGCAGATAGCTCTCCACATCAAAAAAGAACTGCGTGATGGCACGACTGGCACCGGCATCAATCTTACGTTTGAGGTTGATCAGGTCTGCCTGCGCGCTTTTTGCCTCCGGATGCACTTCAGGATAAGCCGCGACTGAAATATCAAAATCGCCCACTTCTTTGAGCAAAGAAACCAGATCAGAGGCGTACATCTCCGGTTTACCACCGCCCGGCGGCAAATCACCGCGCAAAGCGACGATGTGGCGGATACCGCTCTGCCAGTAGTCTTGAGCAATGGCTTTCAGTTCATCGCGGGATGCATCAATGCAGGTAAGATGCGGCGCGGCTTCCAGACCGGTACGCTCCTTGATGCCTTTGATAATGCTGTGAGTGCGGTCACGCTCGCCGGAGTTGGCGCCATAGGTTACCGACACGAATTTGGGTTTCAGGCTGCTGAGGCGGTCAATCGAGTTCCACAGCGTTTCTTCCATCTCACTGGTGCGCGGTGGGAAAAACTCAAAGGAAACGTTAATCCTGCCCTGTAATTCCGCCAGATTCTGGTTCAGCGCTTCCCGATGGTTCGCGTGGAAAAAACTCATATCCTTACCTCGATTAGCCATTATCATCGTTATTTTCTATAAACGTCTATACGTTTAGACGTCTATATAGAAAATGACCGAATCCGATTAAAGAGTCAACGCTTTTCAACGTGTTCAATGCTGATGTTTGTTCATACAACATGAAGAAAATTCACGGTTATAGACGGTAGGCTAGCCCGACCCCGTCACAGACGAAGCACAGATAACATGTAAGGAATACGTATTCAGTATTGGCAAAAAACGCGCCCCTTGCCACCCGCGTGTCCAGGATATAAAAAAGCCTGCGATTGCAGGCTTCAAAGCAGAATGGGTTAAGACTATCAGGACGCAGATTCGTCGTGCGCCACCATTACAGCAGTTGCGCCAGACGATTGAGATCCGACTGAATCGCCCCTGCTGTCACATCGCGGCCAGCGCCAGGGCCACGGATCACCAACGGGTTATCACGATACCAGCGGCTTTCAATTGCAAACACGTTATCGCACGGTAACAGCGCCGCCAGCGGATGATCCTCCCGCACGGCCTCCACACCTACGCGTGCCTTGCCGTTACTATCGAAACGGGCGACATAGCGCAGCACCAACCCCATCTCCCTGGCGGCTTCCAACCGTTGTAGCATCTGCTCATTCAACGGCTCGCCATCTTCAAAGAACTGATCCACCGAGCTGCTCTCACAACCAGCAGGCACCAACGACTCTACCCGCACCTGAGTGGGTTCTATCTCATAACCTGCTTCACGCGCCAGAATCACCAACTTGCGCATCACGTCTTTACCGGAAAGATCGACACGCGGGTCCGGCTCGGTCAATCCCTGCTGCCAGGCCTGATCCACCAGTTCAGTAAAAGGGACTGTCCCGTCAAACTGCAGGAAGATCCATGACAACGTGCCGGAGAATATGCCGCTGATAGCCAAAATACTGTCGCCGCTTTCACGCAGATCTCTTACGGCATAGTTCACCGGCAACCCGGCGCCAACGGTCGCGTTATACAGCCAATGGCGCCCGGTTTTGGCGAATGCGTCGCGGATCTGGCGGTAATTATCGCCGCCAGACGCCCCCGCCAGTTTGTTGGCGCTAATCACATGGAAACCATAGCTGGCGAAATCCAGATAGAGATCGGCAACCGACTGACTGGCGGTAACATCCAGCACCACCAGATCGTCGTACGGGTGAGCACGCATCCACAGGAACAATTCATCATCGTCACGTTCCTGCGCTTCGTCGCCAAAGAAAGCCAGTACACGGCTGGCATCCAACCCTTCGTAACTCAGCAGACTACGGGAACTGTCCACCACGCCCGCCAGCGTAAATTCAAAACCGGTACGTGCCGAAATCAGGCTCTGCTCACGGGCGAACAGCTCCAGCCAGCGTGAACCGATGTTGCCTTTGCCGAACAGCACCAGCCCGATGCGTTTTTCCGCCCGGAACAACGAATGATGCAGGCCACGCACCAGATGCTCGGTTGGCCCGACACGCAGCACCGCCACCAGGCTGATATCATCTTCCGCCTGCCAGACAAACTCGATCGGCTGGTCACGCAGTTGCTGGTAAAAACGGTGGCTATGCAACGGATTACGACAAACGCCAGCCCCCACCAACGCCACCAGCGCCAGTCCATCGCGCAAATGGAGCGACACCGGCAACGCCGCCAACTCCAGAACCTGCCAGGCGCTACGCACCACTTCCGAGGTGTAGCACAGTTGCAGCAGATTACGGTCCTGATGCACACCCAACGCCAGTGGCCGGATTTGAGCTTTTTGCAGCAACTGTTCGACGTCTTTGTGCATACGAGCAAAATCATGGTCTGCCGGTACGCCTATCTCTATCAGGCAAACATCATCATGACTGGTGACTATCTTGGCACCGGTGCCGGAGGCTAGCACACGCTCAATACGGGTAGACCCTTGTTCAGGCTGGTAACTGCATCGCAGTTGCAGGTCGATATCACTGCCGGAAACCGGCTGAAGGGTTCGAGCGTGTAATACCGGCGCAGCCAGACGCGCCAGTTCACTGGCTTCATCCAACCGAAGCAACGGCAACAGGCAGGCGTCTTCAACTTTGCGTGGGTCAGCGCTATAGACGCCGGCCACGTCACTCCAGATGGTGACACGCTCGGCACCCGCCAGCGCGCCAATTTGTGTGGCGGAATAATCACTGCCGTTACGGCCCAGCAGAACGGTTTCACCCGCATTGTTACTGCTGATAAAGCCGGTGATAACCAGCCGTTGCCCGGTATGTTGGGTAAGCAGCTGTTGCAGCAACGGCCAGGAGCAGCCTTCATCGACTTGCGGCTGCGCGGCGCGCTCGGCACGCAGGAAAGTACGCGCATCCAGCCAGGTTGCCGGCAGGTTTTTCTGATTCAGGACCGCCGCCATCAGCCGTGCAGACCAGATTTCGCCGTGGCCGACCACTTCGGCATAAGCTGCATCGGTGATCTTGCCATCCAGCAACGCGGCCAGACGTTCCAGATCACGAATCAATTCATTAATCAGCGGAGCTGCCGTTTCGGCTGGCAGCAAACCAGAAATCAGCTCGCTTTGATAACGGCGCAACGATTGTTGTACCTGATGAGCGGAAATCCGGTCTGACTGGCTAAGGTTCAACCAGTTAATTAACTGATTCGTGGTGCTGCCTGCCGCCGATACCACCATCAAATCGCCAGCCTGGCTGTAATCAGCCATAATGCCGGCGACGCGCTGATAACATTTCACATCCGCCAGGCTGCTGCCGCCGAATTTGTGCAGTTGCCGTCCCTTCACGGCTACTGCTATTCCTAACGCACTCATTGTTACCTCTTGGCTGCTGCCTGAAATGCTCTGTCCAGGTCGGCGACCAAATCATCACCATCTTCAATCCCGACAGAAATACGCAATAACGTCTCCGAGATACCAGCAGCGGCGCGTGCCTGCGGCGACATACCAGCGTGAGTCATGGTAGCGGCATGAGAAATCAGGCTTTCCACGCCACCCAGCGACTCTGCCAGCGTGAACAACTCCAGTGGAGCCAGAAAACGACGCAGGGTGTCTTCATCGCCATCCAGCTCAAAACTCAGCATCGCGCCAAAACCAGACTGCTGCCGACAGGCAACCTCATGACCGGCATTCCCAGGTAAAGAAGGATGATACAACGCCTTCACCAGCGGCTGATGCCGCAAATACTCGACAATTTGTAGCGCATTCTTCTGCGCCATCGCCATACGCGGTGCCAGTGTGCGCAAACCGCGCAGCAGCAGGTAGCTGTCGAAAGCCGCGCCGGTTACACCAATATTGTTGGCCCACCAGGCCAGTTCCGTCACTACCTCAGGATCGCGGGCAATCACCGCGCCAGCCACTACGTCCGAGTGACCATTCAGGTATTTGGTGCAGGAATGCACCACCAGATCGGCCCCCAGCTTCAGTGGATTTTGCAAAGCCGGACTCAGGAAGGTGTTATCCACCACGCTCACCGCCCCCACTTCACGCGCAGCCTGGCAGATAGCCGCGATATCCACGACTCGTAATAGCGGGTTGCTGGGGCTTTCCACCAGCACCAGCTTCGGATTTTCCGCCAGCGCCGCCTTCAGGTCAGCCTCATTGCCCTGATCGACAAATTTCACCCGATAAGCGCCGCGTTTGCTCAGGCTGTCAAACAAACGATAGCTGCCGCCGTAACAATCGTGTGGCGCGACCAGCAGGTCACCAGGCCGCAGGAATACCGTACACACCAACATAATCGCCGACATACCGCTGCTGGTCATCACTGCGCCAGCGCCCCCCTCCAATTCCGCCAGCGCACGCTGAACGACATCACGGGTCGGATTACCGCGCCGGGAATAGTCATGTACTCTAGGTTGATTAAAACCGGTGAAGTTGTAGGTGCTGGAAAGATTGATTGGGGGAACAACGCAACCGAACTGTTCGTCATTGTTCAACCCACTGCGGACTGCGATAGTAGCCTGTTTACGCGTCATCGGTGCTTTTCCTGACTGAAAGACTGAGGTAGAGAAAAGTAGAGAGTAAACCCGGAGAATATAGACGTCAATACATCTGGACTTCTAAACTTCTTTGCGTATAGATTGAGCATCCCTGGAATAATCGTTAGAATTATGGTGTTTTACGCCAGTGACTGTTTTTATCACGATCAATATGTAAGGTATCCCATGGCTAAGTGGAATGGCGAATATGTAAGCCCATACGCTGAACACGGCAAGAAGAGCGAGCAGGTTAAAAAAATTACCGTATCTATCCCTTTGAAGGTATTAAAGATACTGACAGACGAGCGTACCCGTCGTCAGGTCAACAACCTGCGTCACGCAACCAATAGCGAGTTACTGTGCGAAGCGTTTTTGCACGCTTTTACCGGCCAACCCTTACCCAATGATGATGACCTGCGTAAAGAGCGCGGCGATGAAATCCCCGAAGAAGCCAAAGCGATCATGCGTGAAATGGGGATTGACCCGGATACGTGGGAATACTGAGCAGGACGTTCAGCGCGAACGGGAAACGATAACAAAAACAACAAAGGCACCCGCAGGTGCCTTTGTTTTGGCAGAAAAACCGGTTAACCGATTTTCTGCCCCAGCGCAGAAGCCAATTATTTTTTGGCGCCTGGGATGCTGAAACGTTTGTTGAAACGCTCAACACGGCCACCGGTGTCAACCACGCGCTGTTTGCCGGTAAAGAACGGGTGGCAAGCGCCGCACACGTCCAGGTTCAGGTCGTGACCAACGGTGGAACGGGTTTTGATGACGTTACCGCAAGAGCAAGTAGCGGTAATTTCAACGTAATTCGGGTGAATACCTTCTTTCATGGGAAACCTCTGTTTAAGGCCGCGTCGCTATCCAGCCTTGTTCCGCCAGACACCACACGAAGTTGAGTGAAATGTTCTTTATACTACAAGGTATAAAGGCGGCGGATCATACAGAAATTAACCCTATGATGCAATCAGAACCACGCAAACACGCATCACTACCTCAACAAGATGCGGGTAAGATTGCACAACGCACGCGCGCACAGTACCGTGACGGCAGACAAATACTCATGCATGACCGAAGACCCTCATGACGCATTTGAACCCACAGACCATGTCCGTTGTTCAGGTTGCCTTGCCAGTACCCCTGACGCGAACATTTGATTACCAACTGGCGCCAGGCGTCACACCGCCGGTTCTGGGCGTACGAGTGAGTGTTCCCTTCGGCAACCGCAAGATGATCGGTATCGTTACGGCCCTGAGCGCAGGCAGCCAACTACCGCCTGAACAGCTCAAGCCGCTACATGACATACTCGACGATACGCCGCTGTTTCCTGACAACCTGTGGCGCATCCTGCTGTGGGCCGCAGAGTATTACCATTACCCGCTGGGCGAAGTGTTGTTTCATGCCCTGCCGATTTTGCTCCGGCAAGGAAAACCGGCACATAGCGCACCGCTCTGGCAATGGTTCGCCACCGAACAAGGGCGCGCCACGCCGCTCAATACACTAAAGCGCGCCCCCAAACAACAGCAGGCGCTGGCGACACTGTTACAGGGCCCCATCTATCGTCATCAGGTGACCGAAACCGCACTGACGGAAACCGCGTTACAGGCGCTACGCGAAAAAGGGCTGAGCGAGTTGCGCTCACAACCAAAGCAGGTGGATGACTGGCGTGATCATTTCAGCCTGACAGGGGAACGCCTGCGTCTCAATACCGAACAGGCTACCGCTGTCGGCGCCATACGCAGCGAAGACAACCATTTTGCCGCCTGGCTGCTGGCGGGCATCACCGGTTCAGGCAAAACCGAGGTCTATCTCAGCGTACTGGAAAATATTCTGGCACAAGGCAAGCAGGCTCTGGTGCTGGTGCCGGAAATCGGCCTGACGCCGCAAACCATCGCCCGCTTTCGTGATCGGTTTAACGCCCCGGTGGAAGCGCTGCACTCCGGGCTGAACGACAGCGAACGGTTGTCGGTATGGCTACGAGCGAGACAGGGCGAATCCGCCATCGTGATTGGCACGCGCTCCGCACTGTTCACCCCTTTTGCCCGGTTGGGCGTGATCGTTATCGACGAAGAGCATGACGGCTCTTACAAGCAACAAGAAGGCTGGCGTTATCACGCCCGCGATCTGGCGGTGTTCCGCGCCCGACAGGAAGACATACCGATAGTGATGGGTTCAGCCACACCGGCGCTGGAAACGCTTTATAACGTGCAGATTGGCAAGTACCGGCAGTTACGTCTGAGCAAACGCGCCGGCAACGCCCGGCTGGCACAGCAGCATTTACTGGACCTGAAAGGATTGCCGCTGACCAGTGGTTTGTCGCAGCCGTTGATCAACCGCATCCACCATCATCTGTCACAGGACAACCAGATCATCCTGTTCCTCAACCGCCGCGGCTTCGCACCGGTCGTGCTGTGCCACGAATGCGGCTGGATAGCCGAATGCCAGCGTTGCGACAGCTACTACACCTTGCACCAGCACCAGCGCATGATGCGATGTCACCACTGTGACAGCCAACGCCCGATACCGCAGCAGTGCCCACAGTGCGGGTCTACTCATTTGGTGCCGGTTGGCCTTGGCACCGAGCAACTGGAACAGACGCTACCGGCGCTATTTCCAGACACCCCGATAACCCGTATTGATCGCGATACCACCAGCCGCAAAGGCGCGCTGGAACAACAACTGGCGCAGGTCCGTCAGGGCGGCGCTCGTATTTTGATCGGCACCCAGATGTTGGCCAAAGGACACCATTTTCCTGACGTTACGCTGGTCGCATTGCTGGATGTCGACAGTTCGCTGTTTTCCGCCGATTTTCGCGCTACCGAACGCTTCGCTCAGCTCTACACCCAGGTGTCTGGGCGCGCTGGGCGCGCAGGCAAGGCCGGCGAGGTCGTGCTGCAGACGTATCACCCGGAGCATCCGCTGTTACAAACGCTGCTGCATCAGGGCTACGACGCTTTCGCCAGCCAGACGCTACAAGAACGCCAGAGCGTATTCCTGCCGCCATTTACCAGCCATGTGCTGTTCCGGGCGGATGATCATGATAATCAGCAGGCCAGCCTGTTCCTGCAGCAGTTGCGTAATTTGCTGGAAGCCAGCCCGCTGCGCGACGATGCATTGTGGCTAATGGGACCGGTACCTGCGCTGCAGCCCAAACGAGCCGGGCGCTTCCGCTGGCAATTACTGCTGCAACACCCATCGCGCACCACACTGCAACGGCTGATTCGCCATTCGATGCTGTTGATTGATACCCTGCCGCAAACACGCAAGGTGAAGTGGGTGATGGATGTCGACCCAACAGACAATTGATCCGATTCTGCGCTGCGGGAATACCTGCTGCCAGCAGTAGCGACATTTTTTGCGAACCGGCCCCAAAAACGGGTAATCCAGGCAGCACAGGCGTAAATTATTCGATAAATATTGGACGCAATCTGTTAAGCGTGATGGCGAAAGCAGTATGCTGATCAGGCAGTTGGCGCGCCACCACCCGGAGCCGACATGTTATAACCGCACTTGCCCGCCCAGCGGGCCAGACATCTTATAAAACGGTGGCCGACCTGTAATAACGGCTCCCTTGACTACAGCGCCAGTAAACGCTGACGCAAGGAGGAACTGCGTTGGAGCAGAAAAAATTTCTCTCACCCGCAACGATGAAAGACGTGGCTGATCAGGCCGGCGTCTCCACTGCAACGGTGTCACGCGCACTGACCAACCCGGAGAAAGTGTCGGCCACTACCCGCAAGAAGGTGGAGCAGGCGGCGTTGGCGGTGGGATACTCTGCACAAAATCTTGCCCGCAACTTGAAACGGCATGAATCAAGAACGATTCTGGCGCTGGTTCCCGATATCTGCGATCCCTTTTTCAGCGAAATGCTGCGCGGTATTGAGGAAACCGCCGCGGAGCATGGTTATTTGGTGCTGATCGGCGATTGCGCCCACCAGCGCAAAACGGAAAAGACCTTTCTGGATCTGATCACCACCCGGCAGATCGACGGCATCCTGCTGCTGGGGTCACAATTACCGTTTGATACCGGCAAGGATGATCGTCGTCATCTTCCTCCGATGGTGATGGCGAATGAATTCGCACCTGAGCTGGATATGCCTACCGTACACATCGATAACCTAACCGCCGCGTTTGAGGCCGTCAGCTATCTCAATCAGTTAGGGCACCAGCGCATCGCCTGTATCGCCGGTCCGCAGCAGATTCCACTCAGCGAATACCGGCTACAGGGTTACATTCAGGCACTGCGGCGCTGCGGGCTCATTATCGACAACCAGTACATCGTCCATGGGGATTTCAGTTACGACACCGGCTCCCGCGGCCTGATGCAGCTCATGTCGCACCCAACGCCTCCCACCGCCATTTTCTGTCATAGCGACGTGATGGCGCTGGGCGCATTAACCCAGGCGCGCAAAATGGGGCTGGATGTACCACGTGACCTGTCGCTGGTAGGGTTTGATGATATCGCTCAAGCCAGCCACTGCTTTCCCGCACTGACCACCGTTTCCCAGCCGCGCTACGAGATTGGCCGCGAGGCGATGCTATTGCTGCTGGCTCAATTGCAGCAACACAAGGTGCCACGAGGCTCACGCTTGATGTCCAGCCAGTTGATGATTCGTGACAGCACGGCGGCTATCACCCCGCGTGTTACAGGCTTTAAGAATTCCGGTGCTGGTCAAATATTTTAGGGTTCAGTAACATGGCGACCTGTTACTTATTTTCTTCGCAACGAAACGATTGTGGCACAACGAGACTATGTCAGCCGAGGGCGTTCTGGAACGCGCCGGAAAAAAACATCCAGCCGTAAACGAGGAGGATCCTCAGGCGTATCCAAAACCATGATGGCACTGGCCGTTGCCGTGCTGGTCGCGTTTGCCGGTGGACTCTATTTTATTGCCCACAATAAGCCGGGCGAATCACCGGTGCTGCCGCACCAGGGTAGCAAAGGCAATGGGTTGCCGCCCAAACCGGAAGAGCGCTGGCGCTATATCAAAGAGCTGGAAAACCGGCAGATTGGCGTTATTTCGCCGACCGAACCTTCGGCTGGCGGAGAAATTCAGTCATCAGGTCAGCTTACCGACGAACAGCGACAACTGCTGGAACAGATGCAATCGGACATGAAACGCCAGCCAACCACGCTGACGGAAGTACCTTACAACGACCAGAGCCAGATGCCGGCTCGCTCCCTGAGTGCACCCAGACCTCAAACGGTCGTGCCTGTCATCCCCAACGCCAGTACGATGACATTATCGCCGACGCCGCGTACCATTACGCCGCCAACGACAAGCCAGCATCATACGACGCCAGCCGTCACGACACCGACACAAACGGCGCAGAAACCCGCTCAGGCGGAACCCCGTAAAGAGGTAGCCAAAACAGAAGCCCCAGCAGCGGCCAAAGAAACCGCCAAAACCGAAAACACCAAACCAGAAAATAAGCCAGAGAAAGAACAACGCTGGATGGTGCAATGCGGTTCGTTCAAAACGGCAGAGCCAGCCGAATCGGTACGAGCAGAACTGGCGTTTGCCGGTGTCGAAAGCCGTATCACCAGTAGCGGCGGTTGGCATCGCATTATGTTAGGCCCGTACAACAGTCGTACCGTGGCCGACAAAATGGCACAAAAGCTCAAAGGCATGGGCCAATCAAACTGTATCCCGTTAGCCAGCGGGGGTTGAAAATACCCCCACGCTCCCCCATGTTTATCGTCAATATGCCCCGCGCTCATGCGCGGGGGTCTTTTTCTTAATAACGGGGATAAACGCGTGACAACAATTGTAAGCGTACGTCGCAACGGTCAGGTTGTGATTGGCGGAGACGGGCAAGCCACCCTGGGCAACACCGTAATGAAAGGCAACGTACGCAAAGTACGTCGTTTATATAATGACCGGGTGATTGCCGGATTCGCCGGCGGTACCGCTGATGCATTTACCCTGTTTGAACTGTTTGAACGCAAGCTGGAACTGCATCAAGGGCATCTGGTGAAAGCCGCGGTGGAGCTGGCCAAAGACTGGCGAACCGACCGTATGCTGCGTCGTCTGGAAGCGCTGCTGGCCGTCGCCGATGAAAATTCGTCGCTTATCATCACCGGCAACGGCGATGTGATCCAGCCGGAAAACGACCTGATCGCTATCGGCTCAGGCGGTCCCTATGCGCAGGCCGCTGCGCGCGCCTTGCTGGAGAACACGGAATTAAACGCCAGGGAGATTGTCGAAAAATCACTGGGTATTGCGGGTGATATTTGTATCTATACCAACCAGTTCCACACGATTGAAGAATTAGCCTCCAAGGCGTAAGGATCTACTATGTCTGAAATGACCCCGCGCGAGATAGTCAGCGAGCTTGATAGCTACATCATCGGACAGCACAACGCAAAACGCGCTGTAGCCATTGCTTTGCGTAACCGCTGGCGCCGGATGCAGCTCGAAGAAAACCTGCGTCATGAAGTCACCCCGAAAAACATCCTGATGATTGGCCCGACCGGGGTGGGTAAAACCGAGATCGCCCGCCGCCTCGCCAAGCTGGCTAATGCTCCATTCATCAAGGTGGAAGCGACCAAATTCACCGAAGTGGGGTACGTCGGCAAAGAAGTGGATTCCATCATCCGTGATCTGGCGGATGTCGCCATCAAAATGGTGCGCCAACAGTCGATAGAAAAAAACCGTTATCGTGCCGAAGAACTGGCCGAAGAGCGCATTCTGGACGTGCTGATTCCGCCAGCCAAGAACAACTGGGGCCAGACGGAAGAGAGCCACGAGCCATCTGCCGCTCGTCAGGCGTTTCGCAAGAAACTGCGCGAAGGGCAGCTTGATGACAAAGAAATCGAAATCGAGCTGGCGGCCGCGCCGGTTGGTGTCGAAATCATGGCCCCGCCTGGTATGGAAGAGATGACCAATCAGTTGCAGTCGATGTTCCAGAATCTGGCGGGGCAGAAACAAAAAAGCCGCAAAATCAAGATTCGAGAAGCCTTTAAGCTGTTGGTGGAAGAAGAAGCTGCCAAGCTGGTTAACCCGGAAGAACTCAAGGAACAGGCGATTGAAGCGGTGGAGCAACACGGCATCGTCTTCATCGATGAAATCGACAAGATTTGCAAACGGGGCGACACTTCTGGACCGGACGTGTCACGCGAAGGCGTCCAGCGTGACCTGCTGCCATTAGTGGAAGGCTGTACCGTATCCACCAAACACGGCATGGTGAAAACCGACCATATTCTGTTTATCGCCTCCGGCGCGTTTCAGATAGCCAGCCCGTCAGACCTGATACCTGAACTGCAAGGCCGCCTGCCGATTCGCGTCGAATTGCAGGCGCTGACCACCGAAGACTTCGAACGTATTTTGACCGAACCCAGCGCCTCGCTGACTCGTCAGTATCAGGCGCTGATGGAAACCGAAGGCGTCAGCATCACGTTCCAGCCGGACGGCATTCGCCGTATCGCGGAAGCGGCCTGGCAGGTCAACGAACGTACGGAAAACATCGGCGCTCGTCGTCTGCATACGGTTCTGGAGCGGCTGATCGAAGAGGTGTCCTACAGCGCCAGCGAAATGAACGGTCAAACCGTGATGATCGATGCAGATTATGTACGCAGTCACCTTGATGAGTTGGTAGCAGATGAAGATCTGAGCCGATTTATCTTATAATCTGTTCGCGGATCGCACTGATGACTCACCAGTGGGAGGCCAACGCCTCCCACTGCTGTTTTTGTTACCGTCACCAGGCTTTATTTTTCCTGCACTTAACGCGCCACAATCTGGCTAATACCATGGCCCATTGACACCATGCTCTAATTGACACCATGACCCAATCGACACATAGCAGCAAAACTCAAGCCTGGCTGGACAGCCTGCGTCCCAAGACGCTGCCGCTGGCCTTTGCCTCCATTGTTACCGGCACTGTCATCGCCTGCTGGCACAGCAACTTCAAGCCGGGCGTAGCGCTATTGACGCTGATTACCGCCGGCCTGTTGCAAATTCTCTCTAATCTGGCCAACGACTATGGCGATGCGGTAAAAGGCAGCGACAAGGAAGATCGTATCGGTCCGTTACGCGGCATCCAGACCGGCGCCATCACACTGGCGGAGTTGCGTAACGCCCTGCTCATCACCGTGGTGCTGACGGCGGTGTCCGGCAGTGCGCTGGTGGCGCTGGCCTGTGAAAAGCCGGTAGATATCGTAGTGTTTCTGGCGCTCGGCCTGTTGGCGATTCTGGCCGCGATCACCTACACCGTCGGCAATAAGCCGTATGGTTACATCGGGCTGGGTGATATCTCGGTGCTGATCTTCTTTGGCTGGCTAAGCGTGGCCGGGTCGTACTACCTGCAAACCGGCCACTTCGACAGCAGTGTGATTCTGCCCGCGACAGCCTGCGGCCTGCTGGCTGTCGCCGTGCTCAATATCAATAACCTGCGTGATATCGACAGCGACCGGGAAAACGGCAAGAACACGCTGGCGGTTCGACTCGGCGCCCATAAAGCCCGCCGCTATCATATGGCGTTGCTGATGACGGCACCGGTTTGTCTGGCGCTATTTGCGATGCTGTATCTGCATACGCTGGCGGGCTGGCTGTTTATTCTGGCGCTGCCGCTGCTGGTAAAACAAGGGCGCTACGTGATGCGGGAAACCACCGCATTCAGTATGCGCCCGATGCTGGAAAAAACCGTAAAAGGCGCGTTACTCACCAATCTGCTGTTCGCCGTGGGCGTGCTGCTAAGCTAGGCTTAGACAAGCAAACTATTTATACGGTTATACGGTTATACGGTTTTTATACAGGTTGGTAAAATCACGACCGATTACTGATGCGGGTCAACGCAGCGGTTGATGATTTTGCCAACAACAAACAGAAAGGGATATACTCACTCCCACACTCCCAGCGGCAATAGACGTTAATCCTATGAAATACGATACTTCCGAACTGTGTGATATCTATCATGAAGAGGTCAATGTGGTTGAACCTCTTTTCTCCAATTTTGGCGGGCGTAGTTCATTCGGCGGCAAAATTATCACGGTAAAATGCTTTGAGGATAACGGCTTACTGTTCGACGTGCTGGAAGAAAACGGCAGCGGACGCGTATTGCTGGTCGATGGCGGCGGTTCGGTACGCCGGGCACTGGTTGATGCCGAACTGGCTCGTCTGGCGACGCAAAACGAGTGGGAAGGTATCGTGGTGTACGGCGCGGTACGTCAGGTGGACGACTTATCGGAACTGGACATCGGCATCCAGGCCATGGCGGCAACACCAGCAGGTGCGGCCAGCGAAGGCATCGGCGAAACCGATATTCGGGTAAACTTCGGCGGCGTTACGTTCTTCTCCGGCGATCATCTCTATGCCGACAATACCGGTATTATCCTGTCCGAAGACCCGCTCGATCTGGAATAACCGCCAATCCCCAAGGGCGTCACCAGACGCCCTGTGTACATTCGTCAGTCTGACTTCAGCGATTACTGAACTTCTTCCATTTTACCCAGTAGCGCACGCAGACGCTCCTGCCATACCTGTTGTTCCTGCTTGAGTTGCTCGTTCTCGCGCATCAGCGCATCACGGTTGCCCGCCATACTCTCTACTTCCTGCGACAACGTATTGTTCTTCTCTTTCAGTTCTTCGATTTCCATCTGCAACAGCGTGATCGTGTCAATCGCCTGCTGAACTTTCGCTTCCAGCTTTTCAAACACTTCAAATGACATAACTTCTAACCCCTTTTGGTCGCACGGCCTAAGCCGGTTAACGCAGATGTATCACGAACAGGTGTGTCACGGACGGTATCCGCGAACAGATGCTTCACAGGCACAGGCTTTACAAATCTCATGCCGCTTTACACGCTTAAACCTGCGCCCCATTAACGGCAACGCCGGATGTCAACGCCAGCCAAATTGTATGTAGCCGGATCAGGCGTGTCCAGCGCACTACCGGTAAAACGGCGACTCTGCCTGCTTTTTCGCTCATCCGCTATCAGTACAGGCTGAAAATCGCCCGAATGACTATTAAGTAATGGTAATGTTAATAAATTCAGCACTTCAATTAACATCTCTCCGGCAACTGTATGACCACTTTGCCTCTGATTACCTATGATTACGCGAATGCGCGCATTTTCTTGACGTGTCACACACATTTTAATTTCGATATTTCTCGTTTTCGAGCATTAACGATAAATTCACATCCAAAATACAAAAAGCGTCTGACCGTAAATCCTCCAGGACTGGCGAGACAGACCAAAAACGCGCAGACCATTAAACAGGCTGCGTCAACCACCATGCTGTAGCCTACAAGCAGGAACAAGGATTATGAGTCAATCTGATATTTCTACCCTTAAAGGCCAGTGCGTTGCCGAGTTTCTCGGTACTGGCCTGCTGATCTTCTTTGGCGTTGGCTGTGTAGCGGCTCTAAAACTGGCAGGAGCCAGTCTGGGGCTATGGGAAATCAGTATTATCTGGGGGTTGGGCGCCGCAATGGCAATCTACCTGACCGCCGCGATTTCCGGCGCTCACCTCAATCCGGCAGTGACCATTGCCCTGTGGCGGTTTGCCTGCTTCGATGGTCACAAGGTGTTGCCTTATATCGTCTCACAGGTCGCGGGCGCATTCTGCTCGGCGGCGCTGGTCTACGGCCTTTACCACAACCTGTTCGACAACATCGAACAGACACATAATATGGTGCGCGGCAGTGTGGAAAGCCTCGATCTGGCAGGCGTCTTCTCCACCTACCCTAACCCGCACATTTCGGTGCTGCAGGCATTTCTGGTGGAAACCGTTATCACCGCCATTCTGATGTGCCTGATTCTGGCGCTGACTGATGACGGCAACGGCATTCCGCGCGGACCGCTGGCGCCGTTGCTGATAGGCATTCTTATCGCCGTCATTGGCGCATCTATGGGACCATTGACCGGATTTGCCATGAACCCGGCGCGTGACGTCGGTCCGAAGCTGTTTGCCTACCTCGCGGGTTGGGGCAAGGTAGCACTAACCGGCGGACGTGACATCCCTTATATACTGATACCGATTTTCGGCCCGATAGTCGGAGCCAGTCTGGGCGCATTCGGCTACCGTTCCCTGATTGGCCGCAACCTGCCTTGCGATGTCTGCGCCGCAGACACCGACACCGATACGACAGCTTCCGCTCAAACCCGTAAGGTTTAACCCTATACCGCTAACAGGATTACGTTTATGAACCAGGAAAAGAAATACATCGTCGCGCTCGACCAGGGCACCACCAGTTCACGGGCTGTTGTGCTGGATCATGATGCCAACATCATCAGCGTATCCCAGCGGGAGTTCACCCAGATTTACCCCAAAGCGGGCTGGGTAGAACACGACCCGATGGAGATCTGGGCCTCGCAAAGCTCCACACTGGTGGAAGCGCTGGCGAAAGCCGGCATCAGCAGCGAAGAGGTCGCCGGCATCGGCATTACCAACCAGCGTGAAACCGCGGTGGTATGGGAAAAAGAAACCGGCAAACCGATTTACAACGCCATTGTGTGGCAATGCCGCCGTTCCGCCGATATCTGCGAAAAGCTGAAAAAAGACGGACTGGAAGAGTACATCCGCGCTAACACCGGTCTGGTGGTTGACCCGTATTTCTCCGGCACCAAAGTAAAATGGATACTCGATCATGTGGAAGGCTCGCGTGAACGCGCCCGCCGCGGCGAACTGCTGTTCGGCACCATCGATACCTGGCTTATCTGGAAGATGACGCAGGGCCGTGTTCACGTCACCGATTACACCAACGCCTCACGTACCATGCTGTTCAACATTCATAAGTTGGACTGGGACGAACGCATGTTGGATGTGCTGGATATTCCACGCGCCATGTTGCCGCAGGTACGCCCCTCTTCCGAGATTTACGGCCAGACCAACATTGGTGGCAAAGGCGGCACCCGTATTCCTATCGCCGGTATCGCCGGTGACCAACAAGCGGCGTTGTACGGCCAACTGTGCGTACAACCCGGTATGGCGAAAAACACCTACGGCACCGGTTGCTTCCTGCTGATGAACACCGGCACCGAAGCAGTGCGCTCCAAACACGGCCTGTTGACCACTATCGCCTGCGGTCCACGCGGCGAAGTGAACTATGCGCTGGAAGGCGCGGTATTCATCGGTGGCGCATCTATCCAGTGGCTGCGCGATGAACTGAAACTGATTGGCGACGCGATGGACTCCGAATACTTCGCCACCAAAGTAAAAGATACCAATGGCGTTTATGTGGTGCCGGCGTTTACCGGTCTGGGTGCACCCTACTGGGACCCGTACGCCCGCGGCGCGATTTTCGGTCTGACCCGCGGCGCTAACGCGAATCACATCATCCGCGCCACGCTGGAATCCATCGCCTATCAGACCCGCGACGTACTGGATGCCATGCAGGCCGATGCCAATACGCGCCTGCAAGCACTGCGGGTGGATGGCGGTGCCGTCGCCAACAACTTCCTGATGCAGTTCCAGTCCGACATTCTGGGTACGCGCGTCGAACGCCCGCAAGTGCGTGAGTCCACCGCATTGGGTGCCGCGTTCCTGGCTGGTCTGGCTACCGGTTTCTGGAATGATCTGGACGAAGTGAAGAGTAAGGCCACCATTGAGCGAGAATTCCGCCCCAGCATCGAAACCGTGGAACGCAACTTCCGCTATCGCGGCTGGCAAAAAGCGGTGGAACGTGCGCGAGCGTGGGAAGAACACGACGAATAAAATCACCACTATCCTTGATCGGGCGCGGCTATCGCGCCCTTTTTCTTTCCCGCGCCGTCACCTGTCCTCTGCCATGCCTGTGTTACCATGATGTCCCTAACTATTCCTCTTCCCCGTTCAGGACAGGTATCCATGAAACGTGAATTAGCCATCGAATTCTCTCGCGTTACCGAAGCGGCAGCACTAGCCGGTTACAAATGGCTGGGACGCGGCGATAAGAACGCCGCCGACAACGCCGCCGTGCAGGTAATGCGCATCATGCTCAATCAGGTCGATATCAATGGCCGGATTGTCATCGGCGAAGGTGAAATTGACGAAGCGCCGATGCTCTACATCGGCGAACACGTGGGTACCGGCCACGGCGACGCGGTAGACATCGCGGTTGATCCGATTGAAGGCACCCGTATGACCGCCATGGGGCAGGCTAACGCGCTGGCGGTGCTGGCGGTGGGTGAACAGGGAGCCTTCCTGCACGCACCTGACATGTACATGGAAAAGCTGATTGTCGGCCCGCAGGCCAAAGGCGCTATCGATCTTAACCAACCGCTGGAAGATAACCTAAAACGCGTTGCAGAACGACTGGGCAAGCCGCTTTGTGAATTGACTGTGATCACGCTGGCTAAACCACGTCATGACAAGGTCATCGCCAAGATGCAGCAGTGGGGGGTAAAAGTCTTCGCCATTCCGGATGGCGACGTAGCCGCCTCTATTCTGACCTGTATGCCGGAAAGCGAAGTCGATGTGCTCTACGGCATCGGCGGCGCGCCGGAAGGCGTGATTTCGGCGGCAGTAATCCGCGCACTGGACGGCGACATGCAAGGACGCCTGCTGGCCCGTCATCAGGTGAAGGAAGACAACGAGGAAAACCGCCGGCTGGGCGAGCAGGAACTGGCACGCTGCCGTGAAATGGGGATTGAAGCGGGCAACGTGCTGGCGTTGGGCGATATGGCGCGCAACGACAACGTCATATTTTCCGCCACCGGCATCACCAAGGGCGATCTGCTCGATGGCATTTCCCGCCGCGGCAACATCGCCACTACCGAAACGCTGCTGATCCGCGGTAAGTCGCGCACCATTCGCCGCATCAGCTCCACCCATTATCTGGATCGTAAGGATCAGGCGCTGCACGACTTTCTGCTGTAATCACGGCAGGGTATGCGCAGCACGGCATGAATTGTTTCACTGTTGTTAATAGATCGCGTATCGTAGGGTCTGGCTGCGTGCAGCCATGTGACCCCGGTAGATCAAAAAAGGAGCAGAGAACCATGGCAGAGTGGGTGACCGGCAAAGTTATTCAGGTTGAACACTGGACGGAAAATTTATTCAGTCTGCAGCTGGAAGCGCCGGTGGCGCCATTTACCGCCGGGCAATTCGCTAAGCTGGCGCTGGAACTGAACGGCGAGCGGGTACAGCGCGCCTATTCTTACGTCAACGCCCCCAACGACTCGCTGCTGGAGTTCTATCTGGTCAACGTGCCGGATGGCAGGCTCAGTCCGCATCTGCACCGTTGCCAGCCGGGCGACGAAGTGCTGGTGACACAGGAAGCCGCCGGTTTCTTCGTACTCGACGAGATTCCGGACTGTGAAACCCTGTGGATGCTGGCAACCGGCACCGCCATCGGTCCGTATTTGTCGATTTTGCAGGAAGGGCGTGGTCTGGAGCGGTTCAAACACATCGTGCTGGTACACGCCGCCCGTTTTGCCAGCGACCTGAGCTATCTGCCGTTAATGCAACAGTTGGAACAGCGCTACAATGGCAAGCTCCGCATCCAGACCGTCGTCAGCCGCGAGGAGCAGCCCGGTTCGCTCACCGGTCGCGTGCCAGCACTGATTGAAAGCGGCGCGCTGGAAGCAGCGGTCGGCCTGCCGATGGATGCGGCGACCAGCCACGTTATGCTCTGCGGCAACCCGCAGATGGTGCGAGATACCCAGCAGTTGCTCAAAGACACGCGGCAGATGAGCAAACACCTGCGCCGTCGCCCTGGGCATATGACCAGCGAGCACTACTGGTAACTGAGGATAACGGGCAATAGCGGGTCAAAAAAAGCACGGTACTCAGGAAGCGCGGAGCCGCAACGGTTCCGCCACCGGTCCGAAACGGTTGGTGCCGATGGTTCCGACGAACGCGCCGCAATCCAGCAACATCATCACGGTAATCAGCGTCGGCAGAAAACGCTCCACTACCCACTGACCAAGCGGCGGCAGCATTGACCAGTTGCCGTTGCCCAACATCCAGGCCACCACCAGCAATAACGCCCACCAGCCACTTTTATTGCGATCATGCAATCGCTTGACCAGTATCGCTGTCAACGGCCACATCAACACCACCAGTATAAATGCGGCCTTCTGGGTTTCCAGCCAGCCGGTACCGGCCAATACGAATAATCCCACCATCAACGCCAGCACAATAATCATCCCTAACCAGAAATCCCGTCGGCCAACACGGCCACGAAACGAAAAACACCATTGTTGTATCGTCATCACTTTTCATCCCCGAATCGGTTCTACGGGCACGAGTTTACCTTAAGTCACACCGTGTTTTTTAGCGCGCGTTTTGACAATCGAACCCGAATCCCGCTTTAATCACACAGCACGCCAACGATAAGTGACGATAGTACGTAAAGTGATGATGAAAAATGCCCTGCTAATTGTTTGCTGTCTGTCTGCTGGCCTACTCTGCATTCCATCTGCCAGGAGTGAAAGCCTGTTCCAGCCACAAACCCCAGCTGCCGCGCCTTATCTGCTGCCTGGCTCACCCACGTTCGACATGAACATCGTACAGTTTCGCACCCGCTATAACCTGAGCAACCCCTCATTACCGATTGGCGAATACCGGGTGGTGGATACCGGTGATGATTCGCCCAACCTGACGCGCGCGGCCAGCCGCATCAACGACCATCTGTATTCATCCACCGCGCTGGAAAAAGGCACCGGTAAGATCAAAACCATGCAAATTACCTGGTTGCCCAAGCCTAAAGACACCGACCAAAACGGGCGACGCAAACAGGCTATCGGCTACATGGCGGCGCTGATGCGCACCTTTATGCCATCGTTGACCAACGAGCAAAGTCTGAAAAAAATCGAAACATTGCTGGAAAAAGGCAAAGGGCAGCACTTTTATCAGCAAACTGAGGGCGCATTACGCTATGTTGTGGCGGATCATGGAGAAAAAGGGCTAACCTTCGCTGTTGAACCGATTAAGCTGGCGCTATCTGATTCGTGATCACATCGAGAATTAGGCACGAAAAACAGAGCCACCGCGCCATTTCAACTTTATACTATCGTCAGTTTTGTATCATCGTCAGAGTGGCTGTCTGACGCAGCCATGTATTGATTAACTGGCAATTCGCCTGGAGGAAACAAGATGCGACACCCCTTAGTCATGGGCAACTGGAAGCTGAATGGCAGCACTAGCATGGTTCACGAACTGATTGCCGGCCTGCGCAACGAACTGAGCGCCGTCACCGGTTGCGACGTAGCCATCGCGCCGCCAGCTATTTATCTGGATCAGGCGAAACACCTGCTGGCAGGCAGCCGTATTGTACTGGGTGCCCAGAACGTGGACGTCAACCTTGCTGGCGCCTTCACCGGTGAAACCTCCGCCGCTATGCTGAAAGATATCGGTGCCAAATACATCATCATCGGCCACTCCGAACGCCGTACCTATCACCATGAAAGCGACGAGTTCATCGCCAAAAAATTCGCCGTGCTGAAAGAAACCGGCCTGATTCCGGTACTGTGCATCGGTGAAACCGAAGCGGAAAACGAAGCCGGCCAGACTGAAGCCGTTTGCGCGCGTCAGCTGGATGCCGTGCTGAATACGCTGGGTGCGAAAGCGTTCGAAAACACCGTGATTGCCTACGAGCCAGTCTGGGCCATCGGCACCGGCAAATCCGCTACCCCGGCGCAGGCACAGGCGGTGCACAAATTTATCCGCGACCACATCGCTAAACAGGATGCAGCGGTAGCCGGGCAGGTTATCATTCAGTACGGTGGGTCAGTGAACGCTGCCAACGCCGCCGAGCTATTTACCCAGCCGGACATCGACGGCGCACTGGTTGGCGGCGCGTCGTTGAAAGCCGACGCCTTCGCCGTTATCGTCAAAGCCGCCGCTGAAGCTAAAGGCCAGGCTTGATTCCTGCCCGAACATCACACACGGCTCCAGACTGGAGCCGTTTTTTTTATATCTTTTTCCCACCGACTCCGTCTGCATTCATTATTTTGTCATTTTTCCCGTCTAGGTTTTACCAGTCGTGTTTATTTGTTTCTTAATTTAACCAAGAGTGAATAACAATGATCCGTAAAACCCTGCTCTCTTCCCTGATGATGACGCTTATTGCTGGCAGTGCACTGGCCGCCAGCGCCGATTACCAACGTCAGGCACAAGGCGACATCACTCAGCCCGGTGGTGCTCGCCGTCTCAGCGCCGACCAGACCGAGATGCTGAAAGCCTCGCTCAATGCGAAAACCGCCAAAAACGTGATTCTGCTGATTGGCGACGGCATGGGCGATTCGGAAATCACTGCCGCACGCAACTATGCGCTGGGCGCAGGCGGGTTCTTCAAAGGTATCGATGCGCTGCCGCTGACGGGTCAGTACACCCACTACGCGCTGGACAAGAAAACCCGCAAACCAGACTACGTCACCGACTCCGCGGCGTCGGCCACCGCGTGGTCCAGCGGCGTCAAAACCTACAACGGCGCACTGGGCGTGGATGTAGACGGCAAAGACCATAAAACACTGATTGAAATTGCCAAAGCGGCGGGCAAAGCCACGGGTAACGTCTCTACCGCCGAACTGGAAGACGCCACACCCGCGGCAATGGTGTCGCACGTCACCTCCCGCAAATGCTACGGCCCGGAAAAAACCAGCCAGCAGTGCCCGACCAACGCACTGGAAAACGGTGGTCGCGGCTCGATTGCTGAACAGTTGCTGGTCACCCGTGCTGATGTCACGCTGGGCGGCGGCGCTGCCACTTTCAAAGAACTCGCCAAAGCAGGTAAATATCAGGGGAAAAGCCTGAAAGAACAGGCGCAAGCACTGGGTTACCACATCGTGACGGATCTGGATGGCATGAACGCGGTTACCGCCGCCACACAGAGCAAGCCGGTACTGGGGCTGTTCGCCGACGGCAACATGCCGGTGCGCTGGCAGGGACCACAAGCCAGCTACCACGGCAACCTGGATAAACCGGTCGTGACCTGTGAGCCGAATGCCAAACGCAGTGCCACCGTACCGACGCTGGCGCAAATGACCGATAAAGCGATCCAGTTGCTGAGCAAGAATAAAAACGGTTTCTTCCTGCAAGTTGAAGGGGCGTCTATCGACAAGCAGGACCACGCCGCCAACCCATGTGGTCAATTCGGCGAAACCGTCGATCTGGACGAAGCGGTGCAAAAAGCGCTGGAATTCGCCCGTCGTGACGGCAACACGCTGGTGATTGTCACCGCCGACCACGCCCACTCCAGCCAGATCATCGAAAACGGCGCCAAAGCACCGGGCCTGACGCAGGCGCTGAACACCAAAGATAACGCAGTGATGACCATCAGCTACGGTAATTCAGAAGAGGAGTCACAAGGCCACACCGGCACCCAGTTGCGCATCGCCGCCTACGGTCCGCACGCCGCTAACGTGGTTGGCCTGACTGACCAAACCGATCTGTTCTACACCATGAAAAACGCGATGGGGCTGAAGTAATTCCAACATCCGACAACGTAACCGTCGATCCGCAGCAACCATCACCACCTCCCAAGGAGGTGGTGATGGGCTGATAATACAAAAGGCAGGTACTAAACCTGCCTTTTACCAAACAAACAATGGGTTAAATTACACCGGTTTCACCGCCGGAATTTGCTGCGTAATACAGTGGATATTGCCGCCGCCCAGCAGGATCTCGCGGGCCGGAACGCCACTTATCAGGTAGTCGGGGAACATCTGTTGCAACAACCCATGGGCCTCGGCGTCAGTGCGCTCATCCAGCAGCGGATAAATAATCTGCTGATTACTGATCAGGAAATTGACGTAAGACCCCGCCAGCCGCGACCCGGCGTTACGCTCAATGGCATTGCCTTCGGTCACGCCCGCTGCTTCTTCCGGCGTCGCGTACAGCGGCCCCGGTGCCGGCAGTTTCCAGATTTTCAGCGCCCGACCTTTGGCATCCTTCACCTGCGACAACACCTGATATGCCGCCTGAGAACGAGCGTACTGCGGGTCGGTTTCATCATCCGTCCAGTGCAGCGCCACTTCACCGGGGCGCACAAAACAGCACATGTTGTCGATGTGACCATCGGTTTCGTCGTTATAGACGCCCTCTTCCAGCCAGATAAAAGAAGAAACACCGAGATAATCCCGCAGTAATTGCTCAATCTGCGCTTTGTTCAGGTGCGGATTGCGGTTCGGGTTCAGCAGGCACTCAGCGGTGGTCAGCAGCGTGCCTTCACCATCAGTATGGATGGAGCCACCTTCCAGAATCAGCGGAGCGGCGTAACGCGCATCACCATGATACGCCAGCACCTGCGCCGCCACATTCTCATCACGACGCCAGTCTTCATACAAGCCGCCCAGCGTGCCGCCCCAGGCGTTGAACTGCCAGTCTACGCCACGGCGTTCACCGGCGCTGTTCAGCACTACGGTTGGCCCGGTATCACGCACCCAGGCATCATCGCTTTCCATCTCCACCAGCGTGACGCCAGCCGGCATCACGCCTTTGGCCAACGCCATCTGGTCACGCGGCACGCCCATGATAACCGGCGTGGTTTGCGCAATCGCGGCAGCGACAGCGGCGAAGGTGCGCTGGGCGGGAATAGCGTCACCTTCGGCACGCCAGTTGTCGCGCCGATACGGCCACAGCATCCACACCGCGTCGTGCGGCGCCCATTCCGCCGGCATGGAGAAACCGTCCTGCAACGGCGTAGTCAGTTCAGACATCAACTTATCTCCAGGTCTTGCCGTCAGAAGTCCCGATTACGCCGTACATATCCGGACGACGATCACGGAACAGCCCCCAGGCCGCGCGCTGGGCGGCAATCGCCTCCAGATCGAACGCGTGTACCAGCACCGTTTCATCGGTCTTATTGGCCTGTGCCACCAGCGCACCAGTTTGATCGGCAATGAACGATGAGCCGTAGAAGGTCATTTCCAGACCGTCGATGTACTTGCTGGCTTCGGTGCCGATACGGTTGGACACGATAACCGGGATCAGGTTGGCGGCGGCATGGCCCTGCTGTACGCGAGTCCAGTGCGGCTGGCTGTCGATGTCCGGGTACGCCGGTTCAGAACCGATAGCGGTCGGGTAGAAAATCAGCTCGGCGCCGTTGAGCGCCAGGCAGCGAGCGGTTTCCGGGAACCACTGATCCCAGCAGATGCCCACACCCACTTTGGCGTAGCGGGTCTGCCACACTTTGAAACCGGTGTCGCCCGGAATAAAGAACTGTTTTTCCTGATAGGCGGGGCCGTTAGGAATATGGGTTTTGCGATATACGTCCAGTACGCTGCCGTCGGCGTCAATCATCACCAGCGAGTTGTAGTAGGCGTTATTGGCGCGTTCGAAGAAGCTCAGCGGCAGCACCACGGCCAGTTCAGCCGCCAGGGCGGAAAAGTGTTGGATAAGCTCGCTGGTTGCCAGTTCCTGCGCCAGCGCATAATGCTCAGGACTCTGGTCAATGCAGAAATAAGGCGCGGCAAACAGTTCCTGAATCAGAATGATTTGTGCCCCTTGAGCATGAGCCTGACGCACCAGCCGTTCGGCGTTTTCGATATTTTTTGGCAAATCCCAGGTGCAGGCCATCTGCGTGGCGGCAACGGTAACTTTTGTCATGCGAAAACCTCAATAATTTCTGTATGGGTGCTCATGCCTGCGCCACCAGCGGCGTGGGGAATAGCAAGAGACGGAAAAAAGTGTAGATCAACAGCTCACCCTGCGCCCGGCGAACGCCGTCATACGTTACGCCGCAGGGCAGCGACATTATGCCAGCGAATCATGACGGTGAGGATGTGCGTTTCCTTCCGTTACCGACTGCCGGCACACACATCGTTCACCGCCGGATTGGCCGTTTTCTGTTTCCCAATAAGAAATCCCGCCCAAAAGAGCGGGATTTGCTTGTGCGCCCCGGCCACGCCGGGCGTACATCAGAACAGCTTCTTGGCGGTATTCAGCCAGTCGCCTTTGAACGGGCGCTTCATGTTCTCGATAGCGTCAATAATATCATGATGGACCAGTTTTTCATTCTGAATCCCGACGCAACGGCCACCATAGCCTTGCTGCAACAGTTCAATCGAGTACGCGCCCATGCGGGACGCAAGGATACGGTCATAAGCCACCGGCGAACCACCACGCTGAATGTGGCCCAGTACAGTAGCACGGGTTTCGCGCCCGGTTTCTGTCTCAATATAGTGCGCCAGTTCGTCCACATCGCACACCAGTTCGGTAATCGCAACAATAGCGTGTTTCTTCCCTTTGGCGATGCCGGCTTTAATCTCTTCCACCAAATCTTCTTTTTTGAAGTCTACTTCCGGCAACACAATGAACTCGCAACCGCCGGCAATCGCGGCGGCCAGCGTCAGGTCGCCGCAGTGACGCCCCATCACTTCCACGATGGAAATGCGCTGGTGGGAAGACGAGGTATCGCGCAGGCGGTCAATCGCCTCGACCACGGTTTCCAGCGCAGTGAAGTAACCAATGGTGTAATCGGTGCCCGCCACATCATTATCAATGGTGCCCGGCAAACCGATGCAGGGGAAACCCATTTCGGTCAGGCGTTTGGCCCCCATGTAAGAACCATCACCACCGATCACCACCAGCGCATCCAGACCATGCTTTTTCATGTTGTCCACGCACACCTGACGTACCGCTTCTTCGCGGAACGCAGGGAAACGGGCAGAGCCAAGGAACGTGCCGCCGCGGTTGATCACATCCGACACGCTATAGCGGTCCAACTGCTCCATGCGATCTTCATACAAACCCTGATAGCCATCATAGATGCCGTATACGTCCAGGTTTTCCGCTAACGCGGCACGCACTACGCCACGAATAGCCGCATTCATCCCCGGCGCATCGCCACCGCTCGTCAGTACTCCGATTTTTTTAATCATGACAACCTCTGGATTTGTAGATGTAAATTCGCAGATTCTTCTGTCTTCAGGCTCACAAGACAAAGCCTAACCGTTTATCAACATAGTATAACAAATACGCCTAGCTGAATTGATTCAGGTCAGTCTCTCGGTCCACTAAAAATCTACCGTATATCACATTTTTACAACATAGTTATGGCGCAGATAAAGCCTGGCAGCTATAGCTCCCAACGGCCTCGTTGTTCTGGCGGCACCACCGAAACAGGGTCCTGATGGATAATAATGTCTGAACCGGGAAAGCGTTTGAGCAATGCCTGCTCCAGTTCGTCCGCAATCTGGTGAGATTCCACCAGCGGCAGGTTATCCGCCATTTCAAGATGCAACTGGATAAAACGAGTCGGGCCAGAGCGGCGGGTGCGCAACTGATGCGCTCCACTGACGCCCGGCCATGAAGACACGATAGTGACGATTTCCTGCCGCTCGTCATCCGGCAGCGCTCTGTCCAGCAGCACCTGAATGGCATCGTAGGCCATGCGCAAGGCACTGCCTAAAATATAGACGCCGATCCCCAGTGCAAACACTGCGTCGGCCCAGGTGATGCCTTTCCAGCTCAGCACCAGCGACAGCAGGATCGCACCATTCATCAGGACATCCGACTGGTAGTGCAACATGTCGGCCCGTACCGCCTGACTGTGGGTTTTACGGATAACCCAACGCTGGAAACTCACCAGCAGCCCCGTCGCCACCAGCGCAATAATGGTTATCCATATCCCCAGTTCAGCCCCTTGCAACGGCTGCGGAGTCATCAGATGTTGGGCGCCGGTCAATAATAAAAACAGCGCCGAACCGGAAATGAACATGCTCTGCGCCAGCGCGGCCAGCGACTCGGCTTTGCCATGCCCGAACGTATGTTCCGTATCGGCGGGTTGCAGCGAATAGCGAACCACCAGCAGATTAACCAGCGACGCCGCGATATCCACCAACGAATCCACCAACGACGCCAGCAAACTGACCGAACCGCTGTACCACCAGGCGTACACCTTCATGCCAAACAGCGATAATGCCATGGCGGTAGCCAAAAAAGCCGCGGTCGTCACCAAACGTGCGTAATGAGAATTCATACACCACTCCATTCAAGCGAGGGAGTCAGTATACCGAATTCCAGTACGGGAAAGCTGTGACAGTTTATTTCCGGTTTCCCGATAACTGCCAATTGCTGGCATACGCGCGATGTTTGCTGATGACAGGCTTATGGCTTGCGCAGTATTTTCTGCAACCGCTCCTGTTCCCGGCGCGAGCTGCGATCCCGCAGCCAGAAAACCCGCACCGACCGAACCGCCAGCAAGCCGCGCCATGGCTCGCTTTTTCGCGGCAGGCATGGACATCACGTCTGGTGATAGGGAAAATAGTGTCGACCAGATAGACATCGGGAAATCGTATGAAACGGCGACCAGCTTCACGCCTGCTGATTCTCAACCCTGAACAACGGGTATTGCTATTCCTGTTCCATCATACTCAGGATGCCCTTGCCGGACAGCGTTATTGGGCAACACCTGGCGGGGCGGTAGAAAACGGAGAAACGTTTGAGCAGGCGGCGGTACGAGAGCTGTGGGAGGAGACCGGTATCCGTCGTCAGGACCCCGGCCCTTGTATCGCTACGTGTACCTTTACCATGGCGATGCCTGACGGAGACACCGTGATTGCCGATGAGCGGTTTTTTGTCATCCCTATCACCGACAGTACTCTCCACACTGGCAACTGGACAGCGCATGAACAGGAAGTGATGCGGGACCATCACTGGTGGAGCCGCGATGAACTCCTCACCACACAGGATAAGGTCTACCCGGAACAGTTGGTTGAAATGCTGTGGCCGGGCAGAACGTGTCTGGTTACGCCGCAGGAGGAACAGGCCAGGTGATATCGGGTGCGCTCTGTGCATCAATGGCGTCAACTTGTTTCATGTACTCGCGCCAGCGCACTAAACGGCTTTTATCATCATCAGAAATCACGCCCAGCAAGAGATCAGTCTGCCAGTTTGCTATCATTTTTTGTGCTTCTGACAATAGCTGCGTTTTTCGTAGCGTAGCGTCCGCAATATATTCATCCCGGCTTTTTTCAGGTGGCGTAAATACACCGTCAGAATACAGATAACCGACACCGACACGTTCTGATGAAATATCGATTAACGCGCCATTCTGCGGCTTCCAGTCAGCCCCAACATCGCTATCCCAGACTACGGTATTCATCACCACACCGTTTTCGATTACCGCGTATATTTTACTCATGCTGAATACTCCACAATCATAATGACGCCATTACCACCATTACCACCTTTAGTAGCAGGCTCACCTGGCATCTCATACCCACCACTACCACCAGAACCATCGATACCATCGATCCCTGCAATCGAACTATTCGACGTTAGTGGTGGAGCACCGAATGAAAAAACAGAATCGCCGCCTGCACCGGATTCATGACCGCTACTGAAAAAAATCGCAGGTGTACCTGAGCCGCCAAAACCCGCGACAAGATTCCCACCAGACCCAGTTCCGCCACCGCCATTACCCATCAGAAGTGACATACCGATTGCAGCTGCGATACCGTTAGCCCCCCTCGCTCCACCGATCGCCGTCATTAACGTTCCAAATTTCGTCGCGCCACCAAACCCCGGCTCATTTACCCCATCTACACCGCCCATGCCGCCAGCACCGACCTCCAGATAGATCAACGCAGGAATATCACCTTTACGGTAAAAAGATCGTGCCCAGCCGCCTGCACCACCGCCGGAACCTGCCGAGTGATAATTCTGTGGGGACGCCGCTGCTGCACCGCCGCCACCACCCGCACCACAGATGGTGACATCAATAGCAGACACATCATCAGGCCATTGATAATTCTGGCTTGAGGTGATTTTTTTTATGCGCAGGATACGGCCTGCAAAACGATTTTCTAAGCCCAAGTTTTTGACAAATTGAGTCGGATCCTGAATATCAGCACCGTTCTGATTTTTATCCATTTTTCCTGATAACCCGGCAGCAACAAACGCCGTGGTTGCCAGTTGTGTCGTACTCGTACCTGCTACAGCCGTCGGTGCCGCAGGAGTACCGGTAAATGCCGGACTCTCAATCGGCGCATACTGCTTATGCGGATTAACGGCGGCGACATGGTCAGCCAGCAAGGTATCGGCATAACGCCGTGTCGCCAGCGCCACCGTTGGGTCAAACTTCAGTGTTATTACATCGGTGCGGCTGACAATCAGGATCATGCGTACTGTCTGCACCCGGCCCGACCCTTCTTTCAGTTCCGGCTTATAGGTTTCCGGGCAGTTGCCAACCGCAATCAAGTCGCCATCCACGTCGTACAGCCCGATTTCACGCAGCCAGAATCCCCCTTCATTTTCCGGGATCACCTGCTCGGCAATCATCTGATTGGTGTTATCCGGGTCAACCGTTAACGAATTGATGACGCCGCGCCGTCTTTCATTCACCAGTCTGGTTTGCACTGAATCCGGAGTGGGGAGTACGCCGTTGCCATCTCCCACCCCCATTTGCACCAGTTCCAGCGATTTTCCCGCTGCTATCGCCGCCGCCAGCTTTTTCTCACCCACCTGGGTGAGCAAGGTAAAATATTTAGTCCCCATCGATTCTCTCATCAGCATGAATGTAAAGGAAAAAGTCAGGCAGCAGCAGGGGAATAAGAACACAGCAAGTGCTCACCGTCCTGTCTGCCTTGTGACAACCATTATGCTGATAGCGAGTCAAATCACCCGTTCATACGGGTGTGGCGGCGATGGCACAACAAGGCTATTGATGCCTGCCAGTAGCACGATAAAAATCCGATAATCAGCAAGGAGATACGTCAGAAAAGATCAATAAAAAAACACCCGTTCGGAATAACAGAACATGGTTATTCCGAACGGGTATAGCCCTAAATCAGTTTGCGGGTATAGTCGGCCAGTCGATATCCGGCGACTGAGACAGATCAATACGACTTAACTGTACCAGATAGATTTTCCAGCTTTTAAGCGCCTGGGTTTCCTGCTCGGTGGCGATGTCCAGTTCCTGCGCATAGGTCAGCTCACGGATACGCTCATGCGCCGTCTGGCGACGGCTTTCACACTCCTGTCGGGCCGCCTGTAGCAGGCTTTCCCGGTGCGCTGCGGTATCCGTTACCCATTGTGCGCCATCCCAACAGTCAAACTTGCTGGCTGGCGGCAGCAAGGTCAGGCGGGCGGGCAACGCTCCCAGCTCACTCACCACGTGCGGCTGACGCGTCTGCGTGTCGTAAACGGTCTGCCCACGTAAATCCGGCACCCATTCCCACTGCAGGCCATCAGACGAACGCCGTAGCGCCTGCCCTTCCGCCACAGGCTGCGGCGGCTCATCAGCATAGCTGTGCGCGGGAATCCCTGTTCCCGGCATCAGATATTCGTCACTGTAGCCATCGTACTCACGGGTTGCAGCATCCACGTGATACACCCGTAACCAGCCAGCTTGAGCCGCCAGCCCATCCACCGCCAGCACCGCGCGCACGTCCTGTGTTGATATCGTCATCATGCCGCCCTCACGATGTAGTTAAAGGCGATGTTGCGGGGCCTGTTTTCTGCAGCTACTGGAGTACGTAATACGCGTTTTACTTTTTCTCCACTGAAAGCATAACCTCCGGAACCGATACTCGTCGCGATGCCGAGGGATGGAGGCAAGTCAATCCCTTGATACTCCTGCAACGTATTCCATATTTTATCTCCCGTTCCAACAATCGCCCCCAGTTCTGACGATGTGTTTATTGCAGTAGACCATAATCCCTCAAGCATGTGGTTATGATCTGGAATTGCTCCCTCTTGCTGGCTAAGCAGCGCTCTGCTCGCATCCACTCCTCTCCCATCATCCCAACCGCGAATAAATTCACCGCGCAAATCCGGCAGCACACCGGACGGGTAGACCTGCGCCAGCCGGGGATAGACAGTTTTATCAAACGACTGGCCGTTACATTTCAGCCAGCCCGCCGGGGCGGTCGCCTGCGGCCAGGGTTGTGGAATACCGACAAATTCACTGATCAACAGATACTGCGAATGGGGGTTGGGTTCGGCAAGATGCCCCGCCAGCAGCGTATCCGCATAACGCCGTGTCGCCAGCGCGACTGTCGGGTCAAATTTTAGCGTTACCGCATCGGTACGGCTGACAATCAGGATCATGCGTACCGTCTGTACCCGGCCCGACCCTTCCTTCAGTTCCGGTTTATAGGTTTCCGGGCAATTGGCTACCGCAATCAAATTGCCAGCCGCATCATACAAACCAATTTCACGCAGCCAGAATCCCCCTTCATTTTCCGGGATCACCTGCTCGGCAATAATCTGACCGGGGTTATCCGGGTCTACACTCAGGGAATTGATCACCGCCCGGCGCTTTTCATTCACCAATTTGGTCTGCATCGTATCTGGCGTCTGTAATACCCCACCGCCATCCCCAACGCCCATCTCGGTAATTTCCAGTGGCTTTCCGGTTGAGATTGCTTCCGCCAGTTTAACCTCACCGATACGGGTAAGAATCGTAAAGTATTTGGTTCCCATCGTTTCTCTCGTCTGCGTCAATTAAAAGTTGGTCAGCGGCAGCAAACATGGTGGTTATGCAAATATCCAATGTTCGTTCTGCTTTCTGACAACCATTATGCAAACACCCCGAAAATATTACCTGTTGATGACGTTGTCTCTGCCATGGCACAACAAGCCGGTAAAATAAACCCGCCATTAAGGCGGGAAAACGTCAAAAAAAGAGGACACGGTGAATACGGCTTAACTACACCAGATAGAACGAGTGAATTGATACCTCCAGTCTTCCCGGTACTCACCGGGCTACATATTCGGTTTCTCCGGCCAGCTAACATTCGGCGCAGTAGAGATGTCTACTGCCTTCACGGCTTTGATGTATTGCATCCATTCAACCAGCTTCGCTTTATCCCCGTCAGCAATGATGTCCAGTGCAAGTTCTGTTCGCCAGTCGGCAGTCAGGTCATTCGCCGTTGAAAGAAGTAGTTGTCGTCTTGCCTCGACTTCTCTAATCAGTTGCATCTGCGATGGTGCGGGTTCATCAACCCAGATAAGCCCACCCTCGACGTATCCCAGCATTTTTCCCACTGGCTGATTAACCGGGCTGAACCGCACGGCATCGTCATCGCCGATTTCTATCCCATCTGATGGCCATGTACCTGCACGTTCATAATCAGCATAAAGCTGTGCGGGATAAATAACATTCTGCGAGGGTGAATAAACGCTATTAATTTTTTTCATATCAGTATCCTATAGCCAGATAGCCAACGGTTATCCCCGTCAAAGCATTGCCCGTGGCAGAGTCTACAAAGTTGATGTTCGCCGCAGTTCTGTCAAAAATATTCGGTGTAGCAACCCACCGTACCCCTAACGTGTTGTACACAATCCCAATCAGCACGATGGCCGTTGTAGGGAACGGAATAGGGTAGCTTTTCGTAAATCCCCCAATGTCACTCAATACACCATAATCGAACTGTACAATGTGACCTGTCGGCAATCTGAATGCATTATTGCTGCCGATTGAAAAACTATGCATATCAGGGAGTTGACCAGCACCAGTACCTACGTTTTTTTTCGCTGCGGTTCCTAAACCAAGGTATTCGAGAAGCGCAGCAACAGATTTTCCTGACAATGCAGTCAGCGTGTTGTCCAGCGGCTGTTTGCCCGCCAGTGCGTTCGTGATTGTGGTGGCAAAGTTTGGATCGTTACCCAAAGCGGCTGCCAGTTCATTCAGCGTATCAAGTACTTCTGGAGAAGAGGCAACCAGTGCTTCAATAGCGCCTTTAACAAATGCGGTCGTTGCCAGCTGACTATTGCGGGTTCCTGCAACCGCCGTTGGCGCAGTCGGCACCCCCGTCAGCGAGGGACTTACCAGCGGTGCATATTGCGGATGGGGGTTACTGGCAGCAAGGTGTTTTGCCATCAGGTCATCGGCATAGGCTTGCACCTCAATCGCCTTGTCATCAACAAACTTACGCGTTGCCAGCACCACCGCCGGGTCAATGCTCAATGACACGGCCTGAGCATGACTGACGACCAAAATCATGCGCACGGTTTGTACACGGCCAGAGCCTTCCTGTAATTGCGGCTTGTAGGTGTCCGGGCAGTTGGCCACGGCAACTAACTCCCCGTCCGCATCGTACAAACCAATTTCACGCAGCCAGAATCCGCCTTCATTTTCCGGAATCACCTGTTCGGCAATAATCTGATTCGGATTAGTGGGATCAACATGCAGAGTATTTAATACCGCCCGACGTTTTTCATTAATTAATGCCGTCTGAGTCGAATTAGGCGTTGTTGGATTACCGCCGCCATCGCCCACGCCCATATGAGTAATATTCAGCATTTTCCCTAATGCCGTGGCATTCGCCAGTTTTGCCGTACCCACCTGGGTGAGTAACGCCATATATTTCGCCGCCATACCATTTTCCTTTTGAATCATCTTAAACAGCACGTGACATCGCAATGAACACAGCCCTAATCGCGGCCTGTTTTTGCAAGCCATTCCATTTTATTGTTGCCTCTGACAACATTATGCAAAGAGACGGGCGGCAAATCGCCTGACTGGCGTTGTCTCTGCCATGGCACAACAAACAGATAAAAAGAAACCCGCCATTAAGGCGGGTAGGAAAAAGGTGAAAATAAAATAACTGCCCATAAATAATTAACATATTATTTTTTAAAAAGGTTAAGAAATAATTTAATTGGTATTATCCCATTATTACCTAATTGGCATTTATTACAGAATAAATATTTATCACTTATTACGCAGCTCTCACTATGTAGTTAAAGGCGATGTTACGGGGGCGATTTTCGTTGGCTGTAGGTACAACCCTTGATGCATCAAAAACAACATTGAAGCCGACAGAACCTGTAGTATTTGAAGTAGCATCATATGCAATCTGAGAACTCGGAAACATCGCTCCGGTCGGAGCATTTGTCCCAACAGCCATGTCATCCATGACAAACGAAGCAACAATATTTCTAATCGCATCCCCTTGTGATGAAAGCAGGCCTCTATTGCTATCCACCCCTCTTCCATCATCCCAACCGCGAATAAATTCACCGCGCAAATCCGGCAACACGCCAGACGGGTAGACCTGCGCCAACCGCGGATAACGGGTTTTATCAAATGCCTGGCCATTGCATTTGAGCCAGCCATCCGGTGCGGTCGCTTGCGGCCAGGGCAATGGCATACCCACAATGTCATTAATATCCAGTTTTAGTTTGATGCTGTTGTCAGTTTTATCTGATAGAGAATTAACCGCACCAGCAACAAACGCCGTGGTTGCCAGTTGTGTTGTATTCGTTCCTGCTACTGCTGTAGGCGCAGTGGGATTACCCGTCAGCGCCGGACTGGCAATCGGCGCATACTGTTTGTGCGGATTCGCGTCATTCACATGGCTGGTCATCAGCCCATCGGCATAGGCTTGCACCTCAATCGCCTTGTCATCAACCGACTTACGCGTTGCCAGCACCACCGCCGGGTCTACTTTCAACGTGACGGCACTGGCGTTACTGACCACTAAAATCATACGTACGGTTTGTACGCGGCCAGAGCCTTCCTGTAATTGCGGCTTATAGGTGTCCGGGCAGTTGGCCACGGCAATTAAATCCCCGTCCGCATCATACAAACCAATTTCACGCAGCCAGAATCCGCCTTCATTTTCCGGAATCACCTGTTCGGCAATAATCTGATTCGGATTAGCGGGATCGACTCTCAGGGCATTCAATACCGCACGACGTTTTTCATTGATCAATGCCGTCTGAGTCGGATTAGGCGTTGTTGGATTACCGCCGCCATCACCCACCCCCATATGGGTAATATTCAGCATTTTCCCTAATGCCGTGGCATTCGCCAGTTTTGCCGTACCCACCTGAGTGAGTAATGTCATGTATTTCACCGCCATACCATTTTCCTTTTGAATCATCTTAAACAGCACGTGACATCGCAATGAACACAGCCCTAATCGCGGCCTGTTTTGCAAGCCATTCCATTTTGTTGTTGCCTCTGACAACATTATGCAAATAGACGGGCGGCAAATCGCCTGGCTGGCGTTGTTTCTGCCATGGCACAACAAACGGATAAAAAGAAACCCGCCATTAAGGCGGGTAGGAATATCAATAGGGTGAATTATTCAGTCGGTGCAGGCCACATAGAATAATTAATATGTTGTTATTCCAGACAGGTGTCGAAATAGGTTTAAATCAGTTTATCGGTATTATTCCGTTACTACTCAGTTGGCATTTTGTACAGCAAAAAAATATTTATCACTCGTTACGCTGCCCTTACGATGTAGTTAAAGGCAATGTTGCGGGGGCGGGTTTCCATACCTCCTGCCGGGAGAACGATGCCGCGGCGCACATAATAGCCGCCATCGCCACCATTGGCGTCCTGTGCTCCGCCCTTAGCCTGGGAATTACCACTATTCGGCCACGAAACAAAATCGTGGCTGTGGGATCTAATTTCATCCCCCTGCCAACTAAACAGCTGTCGCCCCGCATCCACTCCCCGCCCATCATCCCAGCCACGAATAAACTCGCCGCGCAGATCCGGCAACGTGCCTGATGGGTAGAGCTGCGCCAGCCGTGGATAGCGATTCTTGTCAAACGTCTGGCCGTTGCACTTGAGCCAGCCTGTCGGAGCAACCGCACCGGGGAATGGCAGCGGAATGCCCGCCAGTTCTGCCGCAAACCATGCTGATGTAATGGCGCTGTTGCTGTTATCTCCGGCAGCAGGCGCGGTCAGTGTTGCCGTGCTGGTAATCCATGTTGCGGACCCGGCAGTGGGAGCAATCGTGATATCACCGCCATCCGTGAGCGCGACGCGATTCCCCCCCTTGCCCACCAATTCTAAAGACCGGTTATTTTCACTGCGCCCGACCGCCCACAAAAATGCGCCGGCACTGTCAACTGAATGCAGATACGACCCGGACGTTGGCGCCACTGTGCTCTGCTGCAACCTGATTTGATTTCCATCGCCCGTTACAGCCACATTACCGGTGAACGACGGGCTGGATAGTAGCGCATATGACGTAATGGTCTGGTTGAATTCGGCCACCGAGAGCGCGCCAATATCCGCAGGTGATGGCCTGAATCCGGTGGTGTAAATCTGCTCCCAGTCATGCTCAAAACCCTTGTCATCGCGGGACGTCCGATAACTCAGCCCACCGTTACCGTAACGCGCAGCAAACTGAAGGGCGGTACAACTCGACGCTGAGCCGTGAAAATGCAACACGGCCTGTGAATACGACCCTAAATAGGCCTCATAGAATCCGCTTTTGGCATCCCACGGCACATCCCATCCAGTCGCCCTGCTCGTAAAATCCAGCGCGAAGGCGTTATCAGCGATCGCGTTATGCACAAATGCGGTTGTCGCTAACTGGGATGAGTTATTCCCGGAATTTACTGTTGGCGCGGTAGGCACCCCCGTCAGCGCCGGGCTTGCAATCGGTGCATACTGCTTGTGTGGACTCACAGCGGCAATATGTGCGGCTAATCCATTGTCGGTATAGGATTTAACTTCCGTGACTTTCGTATCGGTATACGCCTGCGAAGATAACGCCTTGTCATCCACATATTTCCGACTGGCCAGCACCACTGCTGGGTCAATGGTCAACGACACCGCATCAGTCTGGCTGACTGCCAGAATCATACGCACCGTCTGTACACGCCCCGACCCTTCCTGCAATTGCGGCTTATAGGTTTCCGGGCAGTTGGCGACTGCAATCAGATTATCGCTCGCATCATACAACCCTATTTCACGCAGCCAGAATCCGCCTTCATTTTCCGGAATCACCTGTTCGGCAATAATCTGATTAGCATTGGTCGGATCAAGTACCAACGAATTAAGCGCGGCGCGCCGTTTTTCATTGATCAAGGCAGTTTGCGCGGGATCTGGCGTTGGCAGAACACCACCGCCATCTCCTACGCCCATCCGGGTGATTTCCAACTGTTTTCCCTGTGCGATTGCATTTGCCAGCCTGGCAGCTCCCACTTTGGTAAGCAGAGCCGTATATTTCGTGCTCATAATATGTCTCATCAGAATTAGCGATAAAGGAACCCATGCACAGGCATGGAACAAATACCGCCACGCTCTCGACACTCGCTTTTTCAAGCGATTTCAGCCCATTGTGGCAGTACCGGGCATTATGCTGACCAGCCAGCAAAAACGTGCACGATGAGGGTTGGTACATCGACAACACAACAAGCCGTATTCAAAAAATAAAACGATTTTTTTTGTGAATATTTGGAAAGAAAATGATGATTAGTAACATCATTGACATAACAGAAATATAATTTACTCATAGAATAAATTGATGAGAATTAACATAAATTAGCACGCATTATTATTTTCAGAAAAATCATGAAGCAAAGTTAAGGAGATAGGTCATGAAGATGAATGTTTCATTTCTTTTTCTGGGGCTGATGGCAATAAGTTCCAGTCAGGCAAGCTCGTTAACAACTGATAATAATGAACAAAAACTTGAAGTCGGCTTTGGTAAGCCAACTTACAGGCAAACGCTGCACTACCGTAAACTCTATGAGAAAAAGCCATTCCCCGATGCGAAAATATTCTATTACGACAACGGCATTTATAAAATAATATCGCAAGGCGAAGAACATTATGGCGTTTACGTCATGCAAGGCGGTTTTCAGGATCAAACCTATACTATCAGATATATCTCATTGCCATCTGATGACTGGGGGAAAAAGACCGCATTCCATCAGTTAACATTTATTAATGGTGATAAAGAGAAATATTTTATACAGAATGCCATCGTCGAAACGGGCGAAGCCATAGCGCAACAAAATGGTACATTTACCCAGGAAGAAAATAAGGTCAATAATCCAATCACACAGAAGTGGCATAAAAATTAACATATTGCCGTTTTAAAACATTGCCGTTAATGCAAAAAAAAACGGCTATCTACCACTCGCCGGCAAAAAAAAGCCCTCCATCAAGGAGGGCTAAAAGACAGGGATGGTGTCTATGGCAAGGAAAACAGGTTACTTCTCTAACACACTACTCTCAGCACTACTCGGAAAAACACGCATTACACTACTCGGTACTCTCGTTCTGACCCTGACGGGACAGTTCCAGATTCTGACTATCCACACCAGACGCCGACATCCGTTGGCGCACAGTCTGCATGGCCTGTTCATACTTCTGATTAAGAATCGATTTCTGCTCCGGCGTCAGCATGTTGTACATCTGGTTGCTCACTCTGGCTATCTCCACCTGACGCACAATTTGCGCCTGAACCATTTTGGCAACTTGCGCCTGCACCGCCGGAGCATCAAATTTTTCCGCCGTTACCAACTGATGCATGGCTTCCACATCGTTCGCATCATACGCGGGTTGTTCATGGCGTACCTGCCGCATCAGGTCACGCATTTGCTGACGCTGATGTTCCGTCAGCTTCACACCGTCAAACATGCCTTGCTGACTCTCTGTGCGTTTCGTGGCAGAGTCATCCCGATAACAGCTCCCCAATACAGGAGTACGGTTTTCGGAGAATACATGGTCTTCGGTAGATAAATCGTTTTTGGTTGCCATCACAGTGCTGGTTACCAGCATCAGCAGTGAAGTAAGAGATAACGAGATGATGGTGCTTCGCATCAATAACTCCTCTGTGTTCACGTACCGCTTGTGTTGGCGTACGGTGTGCCGTGTACTGTTTGGCTAATCGATGAGTTCAGTCTAATTGCCTTGCTGCAAACATGCGTCAGACGATGTAAAACTACGTAAAGTCATGGAATAGCGGCGATCTATGACGTATTTTGCCCGTGGAGGTAGGTAAATCATGAATAAAATCCTGTTGGTTGATGACGATCGCGAGCTGACATCCCTGTTGCGGGAATTGCTCGAAATGGAAGGCTTTAACGTCGTTGTCGCCCATGACGGCGAACAGGCGTTAAGCGTGTTGGATGACTCGGTTGACCTGTTATTGCTGGATATCATGATGCCGAAGAAAAACGGCATCGATACGCTCAAGGAAGTGCGCCAACGCTACCAGACGCCGGTAATCATGCTTACCGCCCGCGGCAGCGAACTGGACCGCGTACTCGGTCTGGAACTGGGCGCGGACGACTATCTGCCCAAGCCTTTTAACGACCGGGAACTGGTCGCCCGTATCCGCGCTATTTTGCGGCGCTCCAACTGGACAGACCAACAGCAGGCCGGCGAAGCCAGCGCGCCAACCATTGAAGTGGATGCGCTGCGGCTGAACCCAGGCCGTCAGGAAGCCAGCTTCGACAATGACGTGCTGGATTTGACCGGTACGGAATTTACCTTGCTCTACCTGCTGGCGCAGCGTCTGGGCCAGGTGGTGTCGCGCGAACATCTCAGTCAGGAGGTACTGGGTAAGCGCCTGACGCCGTTCGACCGCGCCATTGATATGCATATCTCTAACCTGCGGCGCAAGCTGCCAGAACGCAAGGATGGTCTGCCCTGGTTTAAAACGCTGCGCGGCAGAGGCTACCTGATGGTGTCTACCGCATGATCCGGGTTGCGATGGTATGATCAATAGCCTTACTGCCCGTATCTTTGCCATTTTCTGGCTGACGCTGGCACTGGTGCTGATGCTGGTGCTGATGTTGCCGAAACTGGATTCCCGGCAACTCACCCCGCTGCTGGAAAACGAACAGCGGCAGGGGTTGATGCTGGAACAGCACATCGAAGCCGAGCTGGCGATCGACCCGGCGAATGATTTGCTGTGGTGGCGCCGTTTGTTTCGCGTTATCGAAAAGTGGGCGCCACCCGGTCAGCGCCTGCTGCTGGTCACCAGCGAAGGGCGCGTGATTGGCGCCCAGCGTAATGAAATGCAGATGGTGCGCAATTTCATCGGCCAGTCTGACAGCGCGGATTTCCCGCAAAAGAAAAAATACGGTCGGCTGGAATTGCTGGGACCATTCTCCGTGCGCGATGGCGAAGACAGCTACCTGATGTACATGCTGCGCCCCGCCAGCAGTCCGCAATCTGATTTTATCAACCTGTTGTTTGACCGCCCGCTGCTGCTGTTGATAGTTACCATGCTCACCAGTTCACCGCTGTTGCTGTGGCTGGCCTGGAGCCTGGCGAAACCAGCACGCAAGTTGAAAAACGCCGCCGATGAAGTGGCGCGCGGCAACCTGAAGCAGCATCCTGAGCTGGAGTCCGGCCCACAGGAATTCCGGGCGACCGGCGCCAGCTTTAACCAGATGGTGAGCGCACTGGAGCGAATGGTGACCGCGCAACAACGCCTGTTATCCGACATTTCCCATGAATTGCGTACGCCGTTGACCCGTCTGCAACTGGCGACCGCGCTATTGCGGCGGCGTCAGGGGGAAGGCAACGAACTGAACCGCATCGAAACCGAAACCCAACGGCTCGATGGCATGATTAACGACCTGCTGGTGCTGTCGCGCAACCAGCACAAAAATGAACTGTCGCGGGAAGCACTACAGGCAGACGAACTGTGGAACGATGTGCTGGATGATGCCCGCTTTGAAGCCGAACAGATGGGTAAAACGCTGGAGGTGCTATCGCCCCCCGGTCCCTGGCCGTTGTTCGGCAACCCAACTGCGCTCGACAGTGCGCTGGAAAATGTGGTGCGTAATGCGTTGCGCTATTCGCACAGCCGTATCGCCGTGTCGTTTTCGGCTGATGCTCAGGGTGTCACCATTGTTGTTGGTGACGATGGTCCCGGCGTCAGCCCGGAAGATCGAGAGCAAATTTTCCGGCCATTCTACCGTACCGATGAAGCCCGTGACCGCGAGTCTGGCGGTACGGGGTTGGGGCTGGCAATTGTCGAAACGGCTATTTCCCAACATCGCGGCTGGGCTAAAGCCGATGAAAGCCCGCTTGGCGGTTTGCAGCTCACGCTCTGGCTACCGCTCTATCAATGTTAATAATTAACGGCAATCATCAACGTGACTCGCGTGCATAAATAGTGCCTCCTTCTCTTCGGGCGCGGGCTACCGCGCCCGCTGTCACATCCATACCTTCAGCCGATTGAGTTTTTCCTCCGGTCGGGTAGAGTGAGAGCCTGTGCCGCCGGACTAAAACTGCCATCAACAGGCTACAATCAACAAGTGGCGCAGCCCGGTCGGCAAAAGCAAAAAAGTAGTTATTCCTTCAGTCATGCATGAACCTGCACATGTCTGATGGAATAAGTTCTTGATGTTGCCTGACACCTTGCACAGGAAAAGAACATGAAAGGATTAGCCTTAATGGCTGGATTCATTGCCACGCTGGCACAGATGTCAGCGTACGCTTCCGTCGATGGCGTATGCGGTTTTTCCGATGCCGATTGTGGTATGCCTGCGCTCCCCTATCTTCTGCCGGATAACGACACCCGGACCAATCTGGTGCTGCTGCAAAGCAGCCGTAATCATATTCCGCTGCCGCTTCCCCAGCCGGAGCCGGATCAGACCCGTTCACGCGTTGACCCCTTCACCGCTTACCGTGTGATGGGATTAGCCGCTACCGAAGAAGCCAGCGACAGCGCAGAAACCAACAAATCAACTTCCTCCAGCACCCCGTCGGACGATGGAACCGACGATGACGATAACGCCTCTCTGCTGCAAAAAGCCGCGCAGTTACACTTCCCCGACACCGAATTGAGCAAACTGCGCGACCTGACGCCGGTCGATCTGGATGGACGCTGGATTTCCAACGACTTCACCACGCTGGAGCGTTTTTTCGACCTGCTGCTGGCAGACAAAGAGCTGAACGATACCCAACGTACCCAGTTAGCGCTGGTGCGAACAAGGATGCTGTCCAGCGAATACATTGTTGATAACGTCATGACCGATGTCGCCAGCGTGCCGGAAACCGGCCATGCCGGCGAGTGGCGGCGCTACCTGATCAGTGCCACCCAATTTTATGAAGGCCAGTTTGATCAAGCGGAAAAAGGCTTCCAGCAGTTGTTGCAGGCCAGCCAACCGTGGGTGGCGGAAACCGCCCGTTATATGCTGATTCGGGTATCGATTAATCAGGCGATGAACGACGCGCAGGACGAATACAACATGTTCGACCCCCGCAAAATGGACAAGTCCGCCGGACAACAAGCGGTGAAACGTGTTGATGAGTATCTGAAACAGTATCCTAAAGGGATATATGTCGAATCGGCTAACGGTCTGTACCGCCGGGCTGAGTGGATCAGCGGCGACACCGCCGCGTTAGCTGGCCGCTTCAGTCGGGTGTTGGCTGCGGCCAACAGCGTGGATCAACTGCTGACCATTAGCAACGAAATTGACAACAAACTGCTGGAAGACAACCGCTTTGTGTCCTCAGCCGATACGCCAATCCTGATGCTGGTACAGGACATCAAACGCCTGCGCAGCCCTGACGGCTGGATGACGTTGCCCGCGCTGACGCAAGAGGAGATCACCCGCCAGCAACCATTGTTTGACAAAGCCGGTATGCCGGATGCCTTTCGTTATCTGCAAGCGGCGTTTCAGTACTATCAGCAGCGGGATTACGCCGCAGTATTGAAAACCCTGCCCATGACCACCGCAAAGGACATCACCGAGGTTACCGCCTTCAGTAGCCAGATACTGCGCGGACTGGCGATGCAACAACAAAAACAGTGGGACGATGCGGAAGCACACTGGCGTCATTTGCTGATGCTGAAAACCACCTACACCCAGCAACAGTACCTGCAACTGGCGCTGGCGCAAACGCTGGTGGACAGCGGCCATCCGGAGCGGGTGTTCACGCCGGAAAGCCCGGTCAAAAACCTGCGTTTTCGCTCCGCCATCCTGAAAGTCAGCGCCGATGCCGAGTTGTTGCACCGGCAGACCAGCCCGCAACAGACGCATGAAGAACGCGTCATCGCCCTGCACACCCTGTTGACCAAGCAGCTAACACACCGCGATTACGCTGGTTTTCTGAAAGACAGCGCACTGCTTAAGACCATTGCACCGTTGCAAAGTACAGAGAACATGAGCTGGAACGAAGAAGATCTGACGGCGTTCGGTTGGGATGGCAGCGACACTGAAGAGGGGTATGAATGCCCCACGCTACAGGAAACCGTCACCATCCTGAGCATGAATCCTAATCACGCCCATGCGCTCAACTGTATGGGTGAGTTCTTCCTGCGTACCGGCAACGGCGTGGGATTCGACTGGGGCGAAAGCAACATGCTTAACGGCCTGACGGATGCCGACGAGCACTATCAAGGCCAGGAATTTAATCGTCTGGATAACTACATGCAGGTGATTGCCGACGCGAAAGCCCCACCGGAAGATAAAAGCTATGCGCTCTACCGCGCCATCTACTGCTACGCCCCCAGCGGCTACAATGATTGCGGCTCGCAGGATATCAGTAAAGAAACGCGCAAGGCGTGGTTCCGGCAGCTCAAAACGGACTTTAAAGGCAGCCAATGGGCGCGACAGCTCAAATATTACTGGTAGTCCGTTGCGGCATTGCGTTGATGAGCCTGTTGTGTCTGAGTTTCACTGCGCACGGCAGCACGGTTAACGCCACCCACTATCAGGCTTTTTGGTTGTGGGCGGCGGTGCAGCCCCAGCCGGTGTTATCTCAGGCTACTATGCTCTACCTGCATCAGGGGGAAATCGCCCGACGGAAAGGCAAAACGGTGTTTCTGCGTCAGGGCATCCCGGTCAGCGCGCTGCCGGTCAGGCACCTTTGGCTGTCGTTTCGGGTTTCTGACTTGCGCCTCGGTAAACCAGAGTTGCAGCGACTGTTGCAACTCCGCAAGCGTTGGGCCGCCGCCGGCAATCAGGTCGATGGCATCCAGATCGATTTCGATGCCAAAAGCTACCACCTGTCGCACTATGTCGCCTTTTTGCAAACGCTCCGCCAGCAACTACCGCCTGACTGCCGTTTGAGCATTACCGGGTTGCTGGATTGGGCCAAAACCGGCGACATCCGGCAACTCAACCGTCTAAACGGGGTGGTGGATGACATCGTGGTGCAGACCTATCAGGGACGGCATACCGTGGAAAATTACACCGCCTATCTGCCTGCGTTGATGAAGCTGACACTGCCGTTCCGGCTCGGACTGGTACAGCACGGTAAGTGGGATGAACAGTGGCAGCGGCGGCTGGCATCATCGCCATTCTACCGGGGTGAAGTGGTATTCCTGCTTAACCCGACCCCCGTGCGTCGTACCCCTATCCTCCAGGCCCTGCAACGGCATTAAACGCACATGCTCCTGTCGGTTCCCGCGGGTTCTGCGCGTCAGCGTCGGCCACCAAACCCATTTTGTCGCCAGGCCTCGTAGCTGATAATCGCTACCGAGTTGGACAAATTCAGGCTGCGGCAGTCAGGCTCCATCGGAATGCGAATGCGAAACTCCGGTGCGAAGCCGTTGCGAATAGCATCCGGTAAGCCTGCGGTTTCCGAGCCAAACAGCAGCACATCACCCGGCTGGTAGTCGGGTTCATCGTAAGGGCGGCTGCCTTTGGTGGTACAGGCGAAAATCCGGCATCCAGGTACAGCGGCCAGAAACGCCGCATAATCGGCATGGCGCTGCACCTTTGCCAGATCGTGATAATCCAGCCCGGCGCGGCGCAGTTTTTTTTCCTCGAAATCAAAGCCTAACGGCTCGATCAGGTGCAATGAACAGCCATTATTGGCCGCCAGACGGATAATATTACCGGTATTGGGTGCAATCTGTGGCTCATAGAGCGCAATATGAAACATGATAAAGTCAGGCAAGAAAATACGAAAAAGGTGGGCGTCAGTATAGCGTATTCCGTCCCCCACTAACGACCTGTGTGGCACATCGTCCGATCTGTCGGCGAAAACCAGACGCGGCCTGCATTAACCGCTAGAATAAAACCTGATAAGGCCGTCGTTTCCCCCGGAGGAGCTATGAGAATACTGCCTTCCCTGATGTGGCTGCTGAGCCTGCCGTGGCTGGCTCTGGCCGCCACACAACCGATCTCGCCACAGCAGCAGCAATTTGAAAACGGCATCAGCAGCCAGAAACGGCTGTTGCAGGAGATGCAGCAAAACCAGCGGCTCCAACAGCAACTGTTAAATCAGGAAATCCAGCAGCGCAGCCGCGATCAACAGCAACAACTGCAACAGCAACTGGAACAGAATCGCCAGCGTATCCAGCAATCCAGCCCCGGCAATACCAACCGGTACTGACTCTGCGCCACCCCGCCGCTCACGTCAGGATCACCGGCGGGTAGCGCAGGGTGTTTATAGCCTTACGCCCAGCAGCGTCAGAATCAACGGCGTGGTAATCCCCGCCAACGTGGTTGACATCAACAGGCTGGCGGCAACCGGACCGCCCAGCACATTGAATTGCCGCGACATCAGGTAGATGTTGACGCCCACCGCCATCGAACCCAGCAGCACCACCACACGGGTTTCCATCTCCGGCAGACCCAGCGCGACCGCCAGCACCCACACCACCAGCGGCTGCACCACCAGCTTGATGAGACAGATAGCCATGCTGATTTGCCAGCCATCGCGGATGCGGTATTCCGCCAGCCCCATGCCTAGTGTCACCAGCGACAACGGCACCGCAATCTGCCCTAACATACCGATAGGTTTATCAAGGGTGTCGGGTAGCGGCAGGCCGGTAAGGCTGTAGAGCGTTCCACTGAGAATACCGATGATCAGCGGGTTCTTCAGCACGCCGACAGCGGTTTTACCAAACCCCTGCATTGACAGCGAACCGTTACGCGCCCATTCCACAGAAACCGTCACCAACGTCCATAAAATCAAGCCGTTGAACACCAGCACTAACGCCACGGAGGGGATCGCCTGTGGGCCAAGCATCAACGTAGCAATCGGTAAGCCCAGCATCACGTTGTTAGAGAAAATACCGCTGAGCGAGAACACCGAACCGGAAACGCCATCCAGCCGGAAAACCCGGCTCGCTACCACCCGCCCCAGCACAAACACGATAAAACAGCTGCCGAAGAAGGCTATCAGCAACCGGGCATCTACCGCTGGCCGTTTGGAGAAATCGCACATCATGCGGAACAACATGGCAGGCAAGGCAACCGAAAACACAAATTTAGTGAGCGCATCGGTCACCGCGGACGGCCAGCGACCAAGGCGAACCAGCGCATACCCCAGTGCAATCAGTACAAACAGCGGCAGGGAAAGAAAAATCTGGTGCCAAAGAGAAATAATAAACGTGGGCATCGCCCTTCCTTGAAAAAATGCGCGGTTCATCTGGGCGAAGGCTGATGGCGGGTCACGACGGCAAGGCAAACCCTGCCGGGGAGTGGGCCGAACAGCCCAGGTCATACAGGAAACGCCGGATGAAATACGCCGGTTTATTATTAGCCGGCGTGGTGTGCTGTCAGGACAGGCGACATTCAGCCGACGTTAATTAAATTGCGGTCCAATCAAATCTATCCGGTCAGTACAGATGCAGTCAACGCCCCACAGCAACAGGGTGCGAGCGCGGTCAGGCTGATTGACGGTATACACCAGAATGCGCAGCCCAGCGTCTTTCAACTGTCTGACGCGCGCTTCATCGAGCAGGCGGTGGTTGAGGTGAATCGACACACAGCCGAGACGTGTGGTCAGGGCGCGCCAGTCGTCGTCCCATTCGTCCAGCAGCAGACCACGCGGCAATTCCGGCACCGCCTGCTGCGCCGCGGCCAGCGCATCAACTGAAAACGACGACAACAACGGCGCGACCGGATGGTTCCGCCACAACTCACGGGCCGCCAGCGCCACCACGCGGCCAGTCTGCTCCTCACAGCTGGTCGTCGGTTTGATCTCGATATTGGCTGCCATACCGTACTGCTCGCAGCGTTTCGCTACTTCAGACAGCAACGGCAGGCGTTCGCCCTGAAACTGGCTGCTGTACCAGCTACCGGCGTCCAGCCCGACCAGTTTGTCCCACGGCAGTTCGCCCGCCACACCCCAACCGTTGCTGGTACGCTCCAGCGTATCGTCGTGTAACAAGAAGATGTGCCCGTCCTGCGACAGCTTGGCGTCGAACTCGATCATCTTGTGACCATGCTGTGCGCCGACATCAATCGCCGCCAGTGTGTTTTCTGGTGCCAGAGAACCACCGCCACGGTGGGCGACGATAGCAGGATAAAGCCAATTCGGGGTCATGCTTCCATCCGTAATCCGCTTTGCGAATCAAATATATGCCAGGATACCGTCGGCAGCGTAAGCCACAGGGTTTCTCCCACCGCCGGACAATGTTCGTGCGACAGGCGCACCACGATATTCTGCCCCGCCCATTTGCCGTGCGCCAGATTATCCGCACCCAGCAATTCCAGCGTGTCCACCACCAGCGGCACGCCGCCGGCATCGGCGGTGGACTGCAAAATATGCTCCGGGCGCATACCCAGCGTGACGGCACGCCCCTGCCACTGCGGTTTCGCCACCGGCAGCGGCAGCGAGAAATCCGCCGACAGTTCGAGCCGGTTACCGTCTGCACTCACCTGCCCGGCCCACAAATTCATGGCAGGCGAACCGATGAAACTGGCGACGAACAACGACGCCGGCTTACGGTAAATCTCCGCCGGCGCGCCGATCTGTTCCGCCACGCCCTTGTTCATCACAATCACGCGGTGAGCCAGCGTCATCGCCTCCACCTGATCGTGGGTGACATACAGGCTGGTAGTTTTCAACCGCTTGTGCAGTTGTTGCAGTTCCAGACGCATCTGCACCCGCAACCTGGCATCAAGGTTGGACAGCGGTTCGTCGAACAGGAACACCGACGGTTCGCGCACAATGGCGCGCCCCATCGCCACACGCTGGCGCTGGCCGCCAGACAGCTCGCGCGGTTTACGCTGCAACAGCGGCTGTAACTCCAGAATACGTGCTGCGTCTTCCACCCGCTGGCGAATCTGCTCTTTACCAAAGCCCCGAATTTTCAGGCCGTAAGCCATGTTGTCGTAAACGCTCATATGCGGATAGAGCGCGTAATTCTGGAACACCATCGCAATGCCGCGATCTTTAGGTTCTTTATCCGTTACACGCTCATCGCCGATATAAATATCGCCGCTGGTGGTCTGTTCCAGACCGGCCACCATACGCAACAGCGTCGATTTACCGCAGCCGGACGGCCCTACCATCACCACGAATTCGCCGTCCGCCACGTCGAGATCAATCGGCTGAATTACCTGCGTTTTACCGTCATAGGATTTGGTGACGGCCTGAAGTTTTAAACATGCCATAGGGTTCTATTTCTCACTATCAACCAGACCGCGAACAAACCAGCGTTGCATCAGTAGCACTACCAACAGCGGCGGCAGCATCGTCATCAGCATCGCCGCCATCACCTGATGCCAGGGCGTCGCCGTGTCGCCGGTGGCGATCATGCTCTGAATCCCGGCGACAGCGGTGCCAAGATGCGGGTCGTTGACGATCAGAAGCGGCCACAGGTACTGGTTCCAGCCATAGATAAAGGTGATGACGAACAGCGCCGCCAGATTGGTTTTAGACAACGGCAACACCATGTCGAAGAAAAAGCGCATCGGGCCGGCGCCGTCGATACGCGCCGCCTCCAGCAGTTCATCCGGCAGCGTCATAAAGAACTGGCGGAACAGAAACGTGGCGGTGGCAGACGCCATCACCGGCAGCGTCAACCCAACATAGCTGTTGGTCATGTTGAGGTGAGAAATCACCTCAACCGTCGGGAAGATACGCACTTCCACCGGCAGCATCAGGGTGGAAAAGATCATCCAGAAAAACAGGTTACGGCATGGGAAACGGAAATAAACAATCGCGTAAGCCGATAACATCGACACGCTGATCTTGCCGATGGTGATCGCCAGCGCCATCACAAAGCTGTTAAACAGCATCAGGCCGAACGGCGCACTATTATTGTCGCCCACGCCGTGCCGCCAGATATAGGCCACGTTTTCCCACAGGTGCCCACCGGGGAGCAGCGACATCGGCACCTGCGACATCTGTTCCTGGCTCATGGTGGCAGCGATAAACGCCACATACAGCGGGAACAACACCACCATAATGGCGACCACCAGCATGACGTGGCTGAAGACATCCAGCCCGCGACGGTTCTCAATCATCCGGCTTGCGGTCATGGCAGACTGGCTCATTGATAATTCACCTTACGCTCGACAAAGCGGAACTGGATAACCGTCAACACGGTCACCACCAGCATCAGCACCACCGACTGCGCCGCCGAACTGGAGAGATCCAGACCGGCGAATCCTTCGCGGTAAATTTTGTAGATTAGCGTAGTGGTCGCCTGCACTGGCCCGCCGCCGGTCGCGGCATCGATAACCGGGAAGGTATCGAAGAAGGCGTAGGTCAGGTTGACCACCAGCAGGAAAAAGCTCACCGGTGAAATCAGCGGCAACACCAGATTGAAGAAACGGCGTACCGGCCCGGCGCCGTCAATCGCCGCCGCTTCGATCAGCGAGCGAGGAATGGACTGTAACGCGGCGAGGAAAAACAGAAAGTTGTAGCTGATTTGCTTCCAGACCGACGCCAGCACCACCAGAAACATCGCCTGACCACTGTACTGCGCGTGGTTCCAGTCATAGCCCCACTGGTGCAGCAGCCAGGTAATCAGCCCCAGACCGGGGTTGAACAGAAACATCCACAACACCGCGGCGACGGCGGGCGCGACGGCATAAGGCAGAATCAGCAACGTCTGGTACAGGCGACTAAAACGCAGGGTGTAATCCACCAGCGCGGCCAGAAATAACGACAACATCAGCCCCGATGCCGCCACCAGAAAGCTGAACAGCAGCGTGGTGTAAAACGAGCCAAGATAATAGCTGTCGTGGAACAGATTGATGAAATTCTCCAGCCCGACGAACTGGCTGGACAGGCCGAACGGGTCAACGCTCTGCACCGAATACCAGAGCGCCTGCCCGGCAGGCCAGATAAAGAAAATCACCGTAATGGCTAGCTGCGGCAACACCAGCAGGTAAGGCAACAGGCTGCGGCCAAAAACAGGGCGGGAAGCACTCATGCACAAGGCTCTCAGAAAACAGGGTTCTCAAGAAAAGACAGGGGTGGCCGACTCCCTTCGGCCCGGAATATGATTACTTGTTCGCCTGTTCGAAGCGACGCAACAGTGCGTTGCCGCGCTCCACAGCAGTATCCAGCGCCTGCTGCGGGGTTTTCTTGCCAGTCCAGACGCTTTCCAGTTCTTCATCCACGATGGTACGAATCTGCGGCATGTTGCCCAGACGCAACCCTTTGGTAAACGGCAGCGGGTCTTTATTCAGCATCTGACGGGTGGCAATATCAGCACCGGGGTTCTTGTCATAGAAACCCTGCTGTTTGGTCAGCTCGTAAGCGGCGGTGGTGATCGGCAGATAGCCGGTCTTCTGGTGCCACTCGGCGGCGATTTCCGGTGTAGACAGGAACTGCATGAATTCCGCCACGCCTTTATAGGTCGCCGCGTCTTTGCCGCTCATCACCCACAGGCTGGCACCACCGATAATCGCGTTCTGCGGCGCGCCTTTCACATCGGCGTCATACGGCATCATCGCCACACCGTAGTTAAATTTGGCGTACTGACGAATATTCGCCAGCGAACCGGATGACGCGGTGGTCATGGCGCAGTCGCCGTTATAGAACTTCTCGGTCGGCTCGTCTTTGCGGCCATAATAGGTGAAGTCCCCTTTCTTGTTCATGTCTTCCAGCATCTGAATATGCTTGACCTGAATCGGTTTATTGAACTCCAGCACCGCATCAAGACCGTCGAACCCGTTGTTTTTAGTGGCGATCGGCAAACCGTGCCAGGCGCTGAAGTTTTCAATCTGAATCCAGCCCTGCCAGCCGCTGGCATAGCCACACTTCATACCAGACGCACGCAGTTTGGCGGTATACTCAGCCATCTGCTGCCAGGTTTTCGGCGGCTGCTCCGGGTCCAGACCCGCTTTTTTGAAGGCGTCTTTGTTGTAATACAGTACTGGCGTCGAGCTGTTGAACGGCTGAGACAGCAGGTGCCCGGTTTTGGCATCAGAGTAGTAACCGGAAACGGTCGGTACGAAAATTTTCTCATCGAACGGCACGTCGGCATCTTTGAATACCTGGTATACCGGCTTGATAGCCTTACTGGCCATCATAGTCGCCGTACCCACTTCATACACCTGCAGGATAGCGGGTGCATTGCCGCTACGAAACGCGGCGATACCGGCTGCCAGGCTCTGCTCGTAGTTGCCTTTGTACACCGGCACGATTTTGACGTCACTGTGAGTCTGGTTGAAACGGTCAGCCAGAGAATTAACGGTCTTACCCAGTTCCCCTTCCATCGAATGCCAGAATGGGATTTCGGTAACCGCCTGCGCCTGTGCGCTGGCAGCCAACGCCATAATGACAACGGCGGCGGTTTTACGGATAGCGTGTTGAAACATGCTGTCTCCTGAGATCATGGTGGGTGCGGATGCGAGTACTGATCGTTGTGAGCGCCATGAGCGAAAAAGCGCACCTTGATATTCGGCAGGTAACATGACACGCAAAAATGACAAAAAAATAACCACTTCATGACAAAAAAATGACAAATGCATACGATTGCACGCTATCAAGAAAGACCGGAAGAATCAGGTGGCAGGTAATGATTTTCTTATTTTTAATCAGCGAATTGTAGAAAAACACCGCACTTATAGACCCGTCCTTGCCGGTTTTACTTTCTCTATGGAGAACCAGCCTCTATGGAGAACCAGCTAGCCGTAGTGACCAGCAAACGGAAGCAGCACCGCAACATGTCAACAACGGTATTATTTGAGCATCACACCAGCAGTACGGCTGTAAAGTGGTTTATTCTCTGACCACAGCGATTTCTTTTTTGCTGTCGTTCCTTAAGGAAAATAGTAAACATATCACCCAATATTATTTTATTGGTAATTTATTTACGGACTTAACACATTAGATTCGACAAAACGCGTACTATTACTTACTCTTATTAGCCAACAAACTTTACTCTAGCTTTTAATCCTAACCACTTATTTATATTAGTTATTTGTTTTAGTGGTTCTTTTTACCACTTCTTATAAAACTATTATCTATCTATTTATTTAGAGAGTTAAGCGAAATAAACAGGAGATCTATCGCACGAACTAAAAAAACATTCATACCAAATAGAATTAACCCAAATTATACAGAGCTAACTTACCTCCTGGACGAGGTCCCAAATGAACGCATGGAATAAACAACGTTAAGGATATCTATGAACGCGCTAAAAAGAATGAAGCTAGGCACCATGCTGAGTGCCGGATTCGCCCTGGTCATCGTGATAGGCTTGCTGGTAGCCGTGTTCGGTCGAACACAACTGGTCATACTGGGTGACCACATCGACCACCTCTCTAACACCACGCTCACCAACATGATGCTCATTCAGGAAGCCAAAACCGGCTTCGATACCAACTCTCGTCTGGTGCGCAATATTGCACTCAGTAACGATCCCGAACGCATTGCGCGTGAAAAACAGCTTATCGACAAGCAGATAGCGCGCAACACCGAAGTACTCAAGCAACTGTCGGAACGGCTGGATACCCCGGAAACGCGCGATCAGCTCAACCAGCTGACGCAGGTGCGCCCGGCTTATTTACAAGCCTTCAATAAAGCTGTCGCACTGGGGATGTCCGACCAATCGGAACAGCGTAATCAGGCACGCAACCTGATCCTCAACGACATGCAAACCGCTCAGGACGGCGTGTTCAAAGCGCTGGACAACATGCTCGACTTTCAAAAGAAAATCACCATGAATGTGGTGGCGGACTCCATGCATAGCGCCCGTTCTGACGGCACGCTGATGCTGGCGCTGGCGCTGGCCGCCACCGTGCTCGGCGCATTAACCGCCTTGCTCATCACCCGTACCGTCAAAGGGCAGTTGGGCGGCGAACCGGCTCACGCGGCCACGGTTGCCCAACGTATATCCGACGGCGATCTGGCTTTCAACGTTGACCTGCGAAATGGCGATAGCCACAGCGTGCTGGCAGCCATGAACGAGATGCGCGAAAAACTGGCGCAAATCGTCACTCAGGTGCGCCAGAGCAGCGAATCTATTGCTACCGGCGCCAGTGAAATCGCCGCCGGCAGCACCGACCTGAGCCAGCGCACCGAAGAACAGGCTGCCAGCCTGCAACAGACCGCCGCCTCTATGGAACAGATGAGTCAAACCATCCGCCAAAACGGCGATACGGTACGTAATGCCAGCACACTGGCACAGTCAGCCAGCTCAACCGCCGCCAAAGGGGGCGAGGCGGTCGGCAACATCGTCCGTACTATGGAAGACATCTCTGCCAGCTCACACAAAATTGGCGACATTATCAGCGTTATCGACGGGATTGCCTTCCAGACCAATATTCTGGCGCTCAACGCCGCAGTCGAAGCCGCTCGTGCCGGCGAACAGGGCCGAGGCTTTGCCGTAGTCGCGGGCGAAGTGAGAAATCTGGCTCAACGTTCTGCTTCCGCTGCCAAGGAAATCAAAGAGCTGATTACCGCCAGCGTCGAAAAAGTGGAAGTGGGTTCAGTACTGGTGCGCGAAGCCGGCTCTACTATCGACGAACTGGTGAAACAGGCGCGTCACGTGGCGGATTTGATCGGTGAAATCGGCGTGACCACCCACGAGCAGGAATCCGGCATTTCGCAGATCAATGATGCAGTAAACCAGCTTGATCAGGTCACTCAGCAAAACGCCTCTCTGGTGGAAGAATCCGCCAGCGCCGCCGACAGCCTGAGCGACCAGGCCGCAAAACTGGTGGAGCTGATGAGCATCTTCAATATCCAGAATACGTTTGGCCGCCAGCCACCTTCGCTGCACAAGCCGGGAACCGAGCAGAAAAAACCAACGCCATCCAGACTGGTGCTGGCAAATAGCGCCGGCAGTAGCGACAACTGGGAACAGTTCTAACCTTTACGTCTCCCCTGACCGCCACAGTAACGTGGCGGTTTCTCGTCAACTCACTTATTTAACGCCCCTTTCCAACTTCCGGTACCAGCACTATATCCACGGCGATAGTTATCGTTATTGAAGACATTCCATTTTTCGACATTACAATATCGTCAATCGATATAAAATAACGCACTTTACCATTATTAAAATCCACAACAAATATCATCAACAATAAAAATCAATGCATTGATTATAAAGAACAAAAAAAACAAAAATCATAATTAACCAAATTTTTACAGCTCTTAATCTATAACAAAGATTCATCGGTTAGATTAATCCCCGACATCACAAATAACCTGGCAGCTTTGCTATTCGTTCTCTTTTATCCGCACCGGTTTGTCGTGATTAAACATAACATATTAGGGGATAAACCATGAGTATTCTGAAGAACTTGAAACTTGCCACGATGCTCGGTGCTGGATTTGCCATCGTACTGATCATCAGCTTTTTTGTTTCCGGCTATGGGCAACTTCAATTACGGCAACAAGGCAGCAATATCAATACATTAGCCAGCGACCAATTAGAAGGGCTACTGCTGGTGCAGGAACTGAAAGATAATCTGAATAGCATCGCTATTGCGATGCGCGAACTGACACTGTTTACCGCACCGGATCAGGTAGAGCGTGATAAACAGCTAATTACCAAAACCATTGCACGAAACAACGAAATTCTAAAACGCATCACCGAGCTGGCGACCACCCCCAAAGAAAAAACACTGCTTGATGCCATCAATCAGGCGCGGCCCGTCAGCCTGGCCGCCACGCAAAAAGCCCTTGCCCTGAGCCTGGATAACAAGCTGGATGAAACCAAAATCGTCATCATGAACGAGGTGAAACCGGCGCAGGAGAATTACTTCAAAGCCATCAATGACATGGTCAGCTACCAGAAAAGCGATACCCGGCGCTCGGCTGACGATGCCAGCGATTCAGCACGTGCCGCCGGCATCTTGATGCTGACGCTCACCGGCGTATCAACCGTACTGGGGATCGCCATCGCCTGGTTGATCACCCGCAGAATCAAAAAGCTGCTGGGCGGCGAACCGGCCTATGCGTCTGACATCGCCCGCCAGATTGCCAGCGGCAACCTCGCCATCAACGTTGAGATGCAACCGGGGGATACCACCAGCCTGCTGGCGGCCATGAACGACATGCGCGCCCGGCTGAGCGGCATTGTGCTGCAGGTGCATGACAGCAGCGCCTCCATTTCCACCGGCTCCAGTGAAATCGCCATCGGCAGCAACGACCTGAGCCGCCGCACCGAGGAGCAAGCCGCCAGCGTGCAAGAGACCGCCGCCTCCATGGAGCAGATTAGCCAGACCATCCGTCAGAACGGTGAAACGGTACGCGAAGCCGCCCAGCTCGCCACCACCGCCAGCCAGACTGCCACCAAAGGCAACGACGTGGTGCGCAACGTTATCACCACCATGGGCGATATCAGCACCAGTTCCCGCAAGATTGGCGATATTATTACCGTGATTGACGGCATTGCCTTCCAGACCAATATTCTGGCGCTCAACGCCGCGGTGGAAGCCGCCCGTGCCGGCGAACAGGGCCGCGGCTTTGCGGTGGTGGCCGGTGAAGTACGCTCACTGGCGCAGCGCTCGGCATCTGCCGCCCGTGAAATCAAAGACCTCATCACCAACAGCATGGAGAAGGTGGAAAGCGGCTCCCAGTTGGTGGCGCACGCCGGTGAAACCATGGCGGATATCGTCACCCAGGCACAGCATGTAGCCGATCTGATCAGCGAAATCGGCGTCACCACACAGGAGCAGGAATCGGGCATTTCGCAAATCAATCAGGCCATTACACAGATGGACAGCGTCACCCAGCAAAACGCCGCCCTGGTGGAAGAATCAACCAGTGCAGCCGAGAGCCTGAGCGACCAGGCGGCAAAACTGGTGGAACTGATGAGTGTGTTTACCATTGAGCACGCCTCAGTCACCCCGTCTTCCCGGCGGCAGCCATCACACACTCCACCGGCATTAAAAAAACCGGCCCCTGCCAGACCGGCACTGGCAAACAAAGGCAGCAACACCGACTGGGAACAGTTCTAACCTTGCTAACCTTTGCCCCTCCCCTGACCGCCACAGTAATGTGGCGGTTTCTGCTTAATCCAACCTCTGACCGCTGATACCTGCACCTGAACAGCAGAAAAGCCATCAATATACCGGTAATACAGAGAATGACAGGTATCACTATTTCACCTTTGGTGATAGGCATTATTTAAAAAAACTACCCGCCTTTATGGTTAAAAAAATGCGCTTTCTCAATATTGGATATTATCACTCGATATAAAATAACCCGCGTTATTATAGATAATATTTTCGCACCATAAAAACCAAAAGCTCAATATGCCGACAACAAAAATAAAGGAAACAAAATTTCACAAAATTCAAATCGTTTCAATTCTTAAGATATAACAAAGATTAATCTATTAAAGTAATCCCTGACATCACAAATGACCTGGCAGCTTTGCTATTCGTTCTATTTTATCCGCACCGGTTTGTCGTGATTAAAAACAACATATAGGGGATAAACATGAGTATTCTGAAGAATTTGAAACTCGCCACGATGCTCGGTATCGGGTTTGCCATCGTGCTGGCCATCAGCTTTTCCGTCTCTGAGTATGGACAGTTTCAGTTACGACAACAAAGCAAAAATATAAATACATTAGCCAGCGATCAGTTGGAAGGGTTGCTGCTGGTACAGGAACTGAAAGATAACCTGAACAGCACCGCCATTGCGATGCGTAACCTGACGCTGTTTAGCGCACCGGATCAGGTAGAGCGGGATAAACAACAAATTACCAAAACCATTGCACGGAACAGTGAAATTCTAAAACGCATCACTGAGCTGGCGACCACCCCCAAAGAAAAAGCACTGCTTGATGCCATTAATCAGGCGCGGCCCACCAGCCTGGCCGCCACGCAAAAAGCCATTGCCCTGAGCCTGAATAACAAGCCGGAGGAAGCCAAAATCGTCATCATGAACGAGGTGAAACCGGCGCAGGAGAATTACTTAAAAGTCATCAACGACATGGTCAGCTACCAGAAAAGCGATACCCGGCAGTCTGCTGATGATGCCAGTGATTCAGCACGCGCCGCCGGCATTCTGATGCTGGCGCTCACCAGCGTGTCAACCGTACTGGGGATCGCCATCGCCTGGCTGATCACCCGCAGAATCAAAAAGCTGCTGGGCGGCGAACCGGCCTATGCGTCTGATATCGCCCGCCAGATTGCCAGCGGCAACCTCGCCATCAATATTGATCTGCAACCGGGAGATACCACCAGCCTGCTGGCGGCCATGAACGATATGCGCGCCCGGCTGAGCAGCATTGTGCAGCAGGTGCATGACAGCAGCGCCGCCATATCCACCGGCTCCAGTGAAATCGCCATCGGCAGCAACGACCTGAGCCGCCGCACCGAGGAGCAGGCATCCAGCGTGCAGCAGACTGCCGCCTCCATGGAGCAGATTAGCCAGACCATCCGCCAGAATAGCGACACCGTGCGCGAAGCCGCCCAGCTCGCCACCGCCGCCAGCCAGACCGCCACCAAAGGCAACGACGTGGTGCACAACGTTATCACCACCATGAACGATATCAGCACCAGTTCCCGCAAGATTGGCGACATCATTACTGTGATTGACGGCATTGCCTTCCAGACCAACATTCTCGCGCTCAACGCCGCGGTGGAAGCCGCCCGCGCCGGCGAACAGGGCCGCGGCTTCGCGGTGGTGGCCGGGGAAGTGCGCTCACTGGCGCAGCGCTCGGCATCTGCCGCCCGTGAAATCAAAGACCTCATCACCAGCAGCATGGAGAAGGTGGAAAGCGGCTCCCAACTGGTGATGCACGCCGGTGATACCATGACCGATATCGTCACCCAGGCGCAACATGTCGCTGAACTGATTAGCGAAATCGGCACCAGCACGCAGGAGCAGGAAGCCGGTATCTCGCAAATCAACCAATCCATCACCCAGATGGATGGCGTCACCCAGCAAAACGCGGCGTTGGTTGAAGAATCAACCAGTGCTGCCGAGAGCCTGAGCGACCAGGCGGCAAAACTGGTGGAGCTGATGAGTGTGTTTACCATTGAGCACGCCTCGGCGGCGCCCCGGCAGCAACCACCACGCACCCCGCCGGCATTAAAAAAACCGGTTCTTTCCCGACCGGCACTGGCGACGAAAGCGAAAAAAAGCAGCAGCAACGACTGGGAACAGTTCTGACTCTGCTAACCGTTTACCCCGCCCCTGACCGCCACAGTAATGTGGCGGTTTCTTTTTCGCTCTTCCCTGAAAATCAACACCAACCACTGGCAGTGAATACCGTTCGAATGCATTGAGTCATGTCACTAGCGATATAATATATTTAATTAATTTTTTAAAAAGTTTAATAAATAGCATTATTGCCATTACATTAAAATATCTTAATAAATAAAAAATGCTATTGTTATGGTTTGTCGACAAACCCATAAAAACCTTACATACTTATATTTGTTCAGGAAGAGCCTTCATCTCAGGTATTTAAAATACCTGAATATAATATGCTACAGATTTTTTGCCTTGAATTAGAGTTATGAATAAATTAACGGTTTAGTATACACCTGCAGGCCAATATTTCTCTGGCAAAGCGTTTCTGCCAATGGGGTTTTATTGCCTAAAACACACTATATGGAAGCCACTATCTATATCCGAAATAATTCGAATTGCAGGAAATAAGCAGCGTTTACCGCGGCTCTGCATAGGCCAGACCACGAAACTAACCTGCCCGCAGAGTGAAGTATTTCAGGTATCCCAAGGATAAAATAAATCTTATATAAGATAAGGTTAAGGTGACGCTATGCGTTTTTTTAAAGAAATGAAGTTAAGCTCTATGTTAGGTACTGGGTTCGCAATGGTAATTGCTATCGGTTTTCTGGTGGCGATTTATGGTCAGCTTCAGTTACGCCATCTCAGCACTGATATTCAGATGTTATCAAAAGACAGAATCACCAATCTGCTGCTGATACAGGAATACAAAGACAACATGAATATTGTCGCCAGGGTAGTCAGGAATATTGTATTGCTTTCTGATTCACAGCAAATGGTGGTGGAGAAGCAGCGTATTGATAGCACGGCATCTAGAAATGACGAGATTATTGCCATGCTCCATAAAGTAGCGGTCACCCCTGAACAGAAAACCCTGCTTGCTCAGCTTGAGCAAAGCCGTCCGGTTTATCAGGAGGCACTCAGAAGAGCTATCGAAAAAGGAATGGAGAACAAAGACGACGAGGCAAGAAACCTAATCCTCACCGAGGTACGCCGCACTCAGGAGACGCTATTCAAAATTATCGACACCATGCTGCTCTACCAAAAAAGCGCCACCACCACGACGGCTAACAATTCGGAATCTCAAGCCAGCAATGCCGGTATACTGATGTTATCGCTGGCAGCATTGATTGCCCTTGCTGGTAGCCTGATCGCTGGGTTGATCACTCGTCGTATTAAAGGGCAACTGGGCGGTGAACCCGCTTATGCCTCGCATATCGCCCAACAGGTGGCACAGGGCGACCTGTCTGTGGATGTGATGCTCAAGACTGACGACCAGCGCAGCCTGCTGGCCGCTATGCGCACCATGCGTGATAGCCTCAGCCATATCGTCAGCCAGGTGCGCCAGAGCAGCGAATCCATCGCTACCGGCTCCCAGCAAATCGCCATGGGCAACGCCGACCTGAGCAGTCGTACCGAAGAGCAGGCCGCCAGTCTGCAACAAACCGCCGCCTCCATGGAGCAGATTAGCCAGACCATCCGCCAGAACGGTGAAACAGTGCGTGAAGCCGCACAGCTCGCCACTCATGCCAGCGATACCGCCGCCAAAGGCAGCGAAGTGGTGGGTAATGTCATCCGTACTATGGACGATATTACTGCCAGTTCGCGCAAAATCGGCGATATCATCAGCATGATCGACGGCATCGCTTTCCAGACCAATATTCTGGCGCTGAATGCGGCGGTGGAAGCCGCCCGTGCCGGGGAACAGGGCCGCGGTTTTGCGGTAGTCGCCGGTGAAGTGCGTTCGCTGGCGCAGCGCTCGGCATCTGCTGCCCGTGAAATTAAGGCGCTGATCACCGAAAGCATGGAAAAAGTGGAAAATGGCACGCAGTTGGTCGGCCACGCCGGCGCGACCATGGATGACATCGTAACGCAGGCACGGCGCGTCGCTGAGCTGGTCAGTGAAATCGGCGTCACCACAGCCGAACAGGAGTCCGGCATCAGCCAGATTAACCAAGCGGTCAACCAGCTCGATCAGGTTACCCAGCAAAACGCCGCGCTGGTGGAAGAATCGGCCAGCGCCGCCGATAGCCTGAGTGCTCAGGCCCGTCATCTGGTGCAGTTGATGAATGTCTTCGTGGTCACAGACAATCACCACCAACATCAATATGCCGAATATCACCCCCATACTGATTTAAGACTGGCGCTTGCATCACGCTAATCCAGCGTATAACACGTCATTCTGATTAATACATTGGGGAAGAGGAAGACAGATGCCAACTCCCCTTATATACCCATTATATTTCACATTTTAGGTTTCATCTTTTTTGCCCATGAACATATATTTATTACGTCATAATATTTAACTTTATTAAATATTTTAACGGATGATGTTTTATCAGGAAATCAAAAATCTACGATTATTTTTGCTCGTTTTTTTCACGTGCCATATCGATAAAAACCGGAATATATTTTGTTAAAAAATTAATTAACTAAAAAATCATTAACTTACCCACTAATGAAAGGTTGAGTTCAATCTGCCATGGAGTATTTCGGCTACGTTTTGTCGCCATTCTCATGGCTAACCAATATACACATTCGCTTCACACCAGGGAGGCGAACCCATTTATTACGGCAACGCCAAATACGACGGCAACACTAAAATAGAATAAGGTACATAATGAAAACACTAAAAAACATGAAACTCAGCACGATGCTTGGGTCGGGTTTTACACTGGTCATTTTGATCAGTTTTATCATCGCGATTTTTGGACGCAATCAGTTAATTCATATAGGCGATAATCTGGATTATTTGTCCAATAATCGTCTGAATAACCTGATTATTATGCAGGACATTAAAGACAACATGAATGCGGCTGCCCGCATTGTTCGGGAAAGCGCAATACAGACTGACGCGACTCATCTCACTCAGGAAAAACACGATCTTGAGCAGCTAATCGACCGAAACAACCGCTTGCTCAAGCTGTTGGATGAAAGGCTGAAACGGAAACAGTCACGTGAATTGCTGGCGCAGCTCAATCAGGCACGCCCACCTTATTCCAATGCGGTGCGCAAAGTGATGGAACTGAGCCTGTCCGGCCAACAGGAGCAAGCGAGAGCATTTATTTTAGGCGATCTGCTGACCACGCAGGCCACACTATTCAACGTGATGGATACCATGATCAACCGACACAAGAATGACACTATCGCCATGTCTCTGAGCTTCATGGAGGGTGCCCGTGATTCCGGCACGCTGTTGTTGATCGTGGCCGCCATCAGCGCCTTGCTGGCGGCTCTGGTGTCCTGGCTGATTACCCGCCAGGTGAAAGGGCAACTGGGCGGCGAACCGGCTTATGCCTCGCATATCGCCGAACAGGTGGCGCAGGGTGATTTGTCTGTGGATGTTCAGTTGAAAACCAACGACCAGCATAGCCTGCTGGCTTCCATGCGCACCATGCGCGATAGCCTCAGCCATATCGTCAGTCAGGTGCGCCAGAGCAGCGAGTCCATCGCCATCGGGTCGCAGCAAATCGCCATCGGTAACGCTGATCTCAGCCAGCGCACCGAGGAACAGGCCGCCAGCGTGCAAGAAACCGCCGCCTCCATGGAGCAGATGAGCCAGACCATTCGCCAGAACGGTGAAACGGTACGCGAAGCCGCCCAACTCGCCATCGCCGCCAGCCAGACGGCCACCAAAGGCAACGACGTGGTGCGCAACGTTATCGCCACCATGGACGATATCAGCACCAGTTCCCGCAAGATTGGCGACATCATTACCGTGATTGACGGCATTGCTTTCCAGACCAACATTCTCGCGCTCAACGCCGCGGTGGAAGCCGCCCGTGCCGGCGAACAGGGCCGCGGCTTCGCGGTGGTGGCCGGGGAAGTGCGCTCACTGGCGCAGCGCTCGGCATCTGCCGCCCGTGAAATCAAAGACCTCATCACCAGCAGCATGGAGAAGGTGGAAAGCGGCTCCCAGTTGGTGGCGCACGCCGGTGATACCATGACGGATGTCGTCACCCAGGCACAGCATGTGGCCGAGCTGATCAGCGAAATCGGCGTTACCACCCACGAGCAGGAATCGGGGATTTCGCAAATCAATCAGGCCATCGCCCAGATGGACAGCGTCATCCAGCAAAATGCCGCATTAGTTGAAGAATCCGCCAGTGCAGCCGACAGCCTGAGCAATCAGGCGACAAAACTGGTGGAATTGGTGAGCGTATTTACCGTTGAACGCACACCAGAAAATACCCCTCCTCGCCGACAGTTGCACACTGCGCCGGAATTAAAAAAACCAGCGCCCATCAAACTGACGCTGGCAAGCCCTATCGGCAATAGTAACGGCTGGGAACGGTTCTAAGCGTTGCTTCTCTAACCATTGTCTCCCTTGACCGCCACAGTGATGTGGCGGTTTTCCTCAGGTAAACGCCTGACGTCCAGGCCTCTAATTTTTGAACCACGGGGAAGTGCAAGAAAGCGGCCAGCCACGCCGGCATCATGATAGCCAAGGCACATCTGCATCAGTACATAATAATTAAAATTAAAATAATCACACATTGGAAATTTAATAAAAAATAAATATCGCACTTGATAGACAAATGACCGTTTTACTCCCATAGTCATATTGTCAGCCTAATGAATATTTCCACGGAAGACCTCATCTGCCAGTCCGGCACCTATCAGAATGACTTGAGTGCTGACACCTGATTGACTTTCTTTCTATGCACCTTCCTACGGTGTCATAGCCCAACACCAGATAATAGGTCTTCACTGGATTAAAACAGTGCGACGATATTTTTTCCAAAATACATCGCACTGATAACCGTATACAAAAACGTAACATACCTGAGCCCACCTGATGGACTGAGAAGATTCGTTATTAGTATTTTCCAGCAGAAGGTCGTGTGTTTGATATAAATCGAAATAACGCAGTCACAATCTATGGCAGGCGTATCAGGTAACCATGTCATATGACACGGTGATGGTATCCCTTTGTTCTGGCACAGCGCTTTGCATCACCTATGTGAACGAAGACATTGACACACAGGCACGGAACACGATGAACAGATTAAAAAACATGAAACTCAATACGATGATTGGCGCAGGTTTTGCTGTCGTCATTATTATCGGATTTTTAGTCGCTACATTCGGTAAAACACAGCTACGAGAATTAAGTTCAGATATTAAAACACTTTCCCAAAACCGCATCGTTAAATTACTGCTCATACAATCCTATAAGGATAATATGATCGTCATAACCAATTCCGTGCGAAATATGGTTATGCTCACCGATGTCACCAAAATGAGTCTGGAGAAAAAGAAAATTGATGAAACTGTGGAAAAAAATGCCGCTATCATCACTAAATTAAAATCCATGACCAGTGATGCGAGCGGCCAACAGTTTATCAATAACCTGGCCAATGCCCGACCAGAGGCAGTCGCCGCACTGAGTAAGGCCATTGCACTGGCGCAGGCCAATCGCAATGAAGAAGCCCGGAATACCATCCTCAACGAGATGCAGCCCGCGCAAGACAAGTTGATTGCGGCTATTGATGACATCGTCACCTACCAGAAAAATGCCACCAACGATCTGGCATCCGTTGCGGAAGCTCAGGCAGACAATGCCGGTAATACGATGTTTACTCTGGCTATCGGGGCCATGATGATCGGTGCGCTTATCTCCTGGGTGATTACCCATCACGTCAAAGGAACGCTCGGAGGAGAACCGGCTGAAGCCACCTATATTGCCCAGCAAATCGCACAAGGTAATCTGGCGCTGACGATACCGCTACGGGAAAACGATAATCACAGCTTACTGGCGGCCCTTGAGGTGATGCGCAACAGTTTAAGTCACATCGTCGATCAGGTTCGCCAAAGCAGCTATTCGATTGCGATGGGCGCCAGCGAGATAGCCAGCGGTACCAACGATCTCAGCCAGCGTACCGAAGAGCAGGCCGCCAGCCTGCAACAGACTGCGGCATCCATGGAGCAAATCAGCAACGCGGTCAGTCATAATGTGGAAATTGTCCACCACGTTACGGAACTGGCTAGCAATGCCAACAGCACAGCCCACAAAGCTAACGATGTGGTCAGCAATGTGATTCATGTGATGAACGATATCAGCAATAGCTCGCAAAAGATTGTTGATATTATCCAGTTAATCGACAGCATTGCTTTTCAAACTAATATTCTGGCGCTCAACGCCGGAGTAGAAGCCGCCCGCGCCGGGGAAGAAGGGAAGGGGTTTGCCGTGGTCGCCAGTGAAGTACGCTCGCTGGCACAGCACGCTGCCAGTGCAGCACACGACATTAAAACCCTGATTACAGAAAGCGTACAAAAAATCGAAACAGGAGCTGATCTGGTCACCAATGCAGGCAGCACCATGAGCGATATCTTGCAACAGACCAAACAGGTTGCCGAACTGATCAGTGAAATCGGCATCTCTACCAGCGAACAACAACTGGGGATCTCACAAATCAACACGGCAGTAGCGCAATTGGATCAGGTCACGCATCAGAATGCGGCGCTGGTGGAAGAATCGGCCACTGCGACCGATAGCCTGAGCCATCAGGCCGCCCATCTGGTGGACGTGATCAAAGTGTTTGTGGTGGAGGAAACTATTTCACGCAGACGACTGGATATGAACGACCCGGCCCACATTGCCGATGTTCCCATGGGACACAATCTGGTTATACATTGATTGATAAAATACCCAGGGTGAAACCACTGTCTTCACCCTGGGGTTTTTATCCCCTCTGCCTCATCCGCCAGATATGAAGCGCACGCGGCACAGAAAGCATGATACCGGTTACAGCGCACGGCGCAGGCGCGCCACCGCTTCATGCATCTGCTCTTCGGTCGCGGTAGCGAACGACAAGCGCAGCGTTGACTGGTCCGGCTTATCGGCAAAGAAGAACTCGCCGGGCACGAACACCACGCCCTGCGCCAGTGTTTTCTGCAGCCAGGCGGTGGTATCAAACGGCTGACGAAAACGCGCCCACAAGAACATGCCGCCTTTCGGCTGATTGAAGCTGATGACATCGCCCAGTTCACGTTCCATCAATTCAGACAAGAGTTCGCCTTTCTGGCGGTAAGCCTGACGGATTTTGTCAATCTGCGCCGGCAAGCGCCCACTTCCCAGATAGTATTCCACGATAGTCTGCGACAACGAACTGGCGTGCAGGTCGGCAGCCTGTTTGATGATCGCCACGTTATGCAGCAACCATTCCGGCAGAATCGCCCAGCCTAAACGCAGCCCCGGTGCCAGAATTTTGGAAAACGACGAGGTATAGACCACGCGGTCGGCATGACCGGCTTCTTTCGCCAACTGGTAAATAGTGGCATGGCGTTCCTCGGTGAAACGCAACTCGCCATACGGGTCGTCTTCTACAATCAGGAAATCGTGGCGGGCAGCCAGCGCTACCAGTTGGCGGCGACGCGCGTCGCTCAGGGTCACACCGCTAGGGTTGCCGAAGTTCGGCACCAGATAGACACCCTTGATGCGCGTGGTTTCCAACAGAGCGGCCAGTTCATCCACCACCATGCCGTTTTCGTCGGACGATACCGACATCACCTGCGCTTCCGCCAGTTGCAGCGTTTGCAACGCCGCCAGATAAGTCGGGCGCTCCACCACAAAAATATCCTGCGGATTGGCGGTGGCGCGCATCACCAGATCCAGCGCCTGCTGGGAACCAGCGGTGACCACAATATCCTGCGCCTGCGCGTGCACGCCACGCAGGGCGCACAGCTCAGCGATGCGCTCGCGCAGCAGCGGGCTGCCTTCGGTCAGGCCATACTGAAACGCCGATTTCGGCTGCTCAGTAATCGCCCGTTGGGTTGCTTCATTCAGGCCCTGGAAATCAAACAACGCATCAGAAGGAATGCCGCCCGCCAACGAAATCACGCCGTCCATTTTGCTGTGCTTGAGCAATTCACGAATCGCGGAGCTTTTCAGGCGCGCCATGCGCTGCGCCAGTAACCCATCCGTTGACATCTCGAATCTCACTTATTTTTTTGAAAGGATGATAGAAAAACGGGCCGGTGGAATCCGGCCCGGAAAGAGTTTAACCGCCAAGGTAGGCAGAACGCACGGCTTCGTTAGCTAACAAAGCCTCACCGCTGTCTTCCAGCACTACGCGACCGTTTTCCAGCACGTAACCGCGATCCGCCAGGCGCAGCGCCTGATTGGCATTCTGCTCCACCAGAAAGATGGTCATGCCTTCTTCGCGCAACTGCTGGATGGTGTCGAAAATTTGCAAAATGATGATCGGCGCCAGCCCCAGCGACGGTTCGTCCAGCAACAACAAACGCGGCTGGCTCATCAACGCGCGACCAATCGCCAGCATTTGCTGTTCACCACCAGACATGGTGCCGGCACGCTGGGCACGGCGCTCATACAACCGCGGGAACAGGTCATATACACGCGCAATGCGCTCCTGATACTGTTCGCGGCTGGCGAAGAACCCGCCCATCGCCAGATTCTCTTCCACCGTCATGCGGGAAAATACCCGACGACCTTCCGGCACGATGGCGATAGCTTCGCGCATGATGCGCGCCGTCTGCCAGTCGGTAATGTCCTTGCCGTCGAAAATGATCGACCCTTGCGAGGCGCGCGGCTCGCCGCACAGTGTGCCTAGCAGGGTGGTTTTACCCGCACCGTTGGCGCCAATCAGCGTCACGATTTCACCCTGATTGATATGCAGGCTAACCTGATGCAGCGCCTGAATTTTGCCGTAGTGCGCAGAAACCTGATTCAATGACAACATAACGTTTTATCCTTCACCCAGATACGCACGGATAACATCCGGGTTGTTACGAATTTCAGCCGGAGTGCCGTTCGCCAGCGGCGTGCCCTGATTCACCACGTAAATCCGGTCAGAAATCCCCATCACCAGCTTCATATCATGCTCAATCAACAGCACGGAAACCTGATGGTTGCCGCGCAGGTCGATAATCAGCTCGTTAAGCTCTTCCGTCTCTTTCGGGTTCAGGCCGGCGGCGGGTTCATCCAGCATCAGCAATTCCGGGCGAGTCACCATACAGCGTGCTATCTCCAACCTGCGCTGCTGACCATACGCCAGATTTCCCGCCTGACGGTTCGCCAGGTCGAGCAAACCGACGCGCTCCAACCAGACAGCGGCGCGCTGCTGAGCATCGGCTTCGGCACGGCGAAATGACGGCGTTTTTAACAGACCGGCGAACACCCCGCTTTTGAGGTGCTGATGCTGAGCAACCAGCAGGTTCTCAATCACCGTCATCTCACGAAACAAGCGCACATGCTGGAAAGTACGCACCACCCCCATACGGGCGATTTGCTGTCCCGGCAGACCTTCCAGATGCTGGTCCCGCAGCACAATGGTGCCGCCGGTCGGGCGATAGAAACCCGTCAGGCAGTTGAATACCGTGGTTTTACCGGCACCGTTGGGACCGATCAGCGATACTATTTCGCCCTGATGCAAATCCAGCTCGACGTTGTTGACCGCCAGCAGGCCGCCGAAGCGCATCATCAGGCCCCGGACCGACAATAATGGCTGCGTGCTCATGCCTGCTCTTCCTTCTTCTCAACCTGTAGCGTTATCTGCGGACGCTTCATCGGTAACAACCCCTGTGGTCGCCAAATCATCATCAATACCATCAGGGCACCCAGCACCAACATGCTGTATTCATTCAGGTCACGCATCAACTCACGCGATACCACCAGCAGAATGGCCGCCAGAATTACCGCAAACTGCGAACCCATTCCGCCCAGCACCACGATAGCCAGCACAAACGCCGACTCTACAAATGTGAAGGATTCCGGGCTGACGAACCCCTGACGGGCAGCAAACAACGTACCCGCGAAACCGGCAAATGCGGCGCTGATGGTAAACGCGGTCAGTTTGATTTTGGTTGGGCTAAGGCCCAGCGAACGACAGGCAATTTCGTCTTCACGCAGCGCTTCCCAGGCACGGCCCAATGGCATACGCAGCAAACGGTTGATGACGAACAGCGTCAACACCACCAGCAACAGCGCCACCATGTACAGGAAAATGATGCGATCGCTGGGGTCGTAGCGCAGGCCAAAGAAGTGATGGAAAGTATCCCAACCGCCTTGCGGATTACGGTTAAACTCCAGACCGAAGAACGTCGGCTTCGGAATCTGGCTAATGCCGTTCGGTCCGCCAGTAAAACCGGTGTTATTCAGCAGCAGAATACGCACGATTTCCCCAAACCCAAGGGTGACAATCGCCAGATAGTCGCCGCGCAACCGCAACACCGGGAACCCCAGCAGGAAACCGGACAGCGCCGCCGTCAGACCCGCCAGCGGCAGACATTGCCAGAAACCAAGGCCATAGTAGTGGCTCAGCAACGCATAGGTATACGCGCCGATAGCGTAGAAACCGCCGTACCCCAGCACCAGCAGGCCGGACAACCCTACCACCACGTTCAGGCCAAGGCCAAGAATGATGTAAATCATGGTCAGCGTGGCGATATCCACCGTCCCGCGCGACACCACGAACGGCCAGACAACGGCGACGATAACCAGCGCCAGCGCCAGCAGCTTCTGTCGCGGCGTACTGCCGTCAAAGCTCGGCAACACAAAACCGGGACCGGAGACTTTTTTAGCCCCTTGCGCCAGTGCAGGACGCAGCAGTTGAAACAGGAACACCAGCGCGCAGGCAGCGATAATCCACATCCAGCGTACTTTTTCCGCGCCATGCACCACCAGCCGGGTTCCCTCCAGACTCAGTTGCATCCCCATCAGGAATGTCGCCAGCACCAGCAGTACCAGCGCCGATACCACGGCATTAACCAGCGTGTGCAGTTTCATACCTTCTCCACCTCCGGACGACCCAGAATCCCGGTCGGCATCACCAGCAACACCACGATCAACAGCGCGAAGGACACCACATCTTTATATTCGGTACTGAGGTAAGCAGAGGTCAGCGACTCGGCAATACCGAGAATCAGACCACCGATCATCGCCCCCGGAATACTGCCGATGCCGCCCAATACCGCGGCGGTAAACGCTTTCATACCGGCCATAAAACCGATATAGGGGTTAATCACGCCATAGAACTGGCCCAACAGTACCCCGGCCACTGCCGCCATCGCCGCACCAATGACGAAGGTCAGCGAGATAACACGGTCCGTGCTGATGCCCAGCAGGCTCGCCATTTTCAGGTCTTCCGCGCAGGCACGGCAGGCGCGCCCCATGCGGGAGTAACGGATGAACAACGTCAGCGCCAGCATCGCCAGAAAAGTGACAATCCAGATAGTCAACTGCATAGAAGAGAGCGTCGCGGCAAAGCCGTTGCTTTCACCCAACACCCACTGGCCGTGGATCAGGCTCGGCAACGCCACGTCACGCGAACCCTGCGTCAGGCTGACGTAGTTCTGCAGGAAAATCGACATACCGATAGCGGAAATCAGGGCGATCAATCGCTTAGAACTACGTACCGGCTTGTAGGCCACACGCTCGATGCTCCAGCCGTAGGCGCTGGAGATCACCACCGCTGCGATAAACGCGACGCCAATCAACAGCCAGCCAGCGTCGATGCCCATCATCATCAGGGCGGCAATCACGATAAAAGAAACATAACTACCGATCATGTACACCTCGCCGTGGGCGAAGTTAATCATGCCGATAATGCCGTAAACCATGGTGTAGCCAATGGCAATCAGCGCATAAGTGCTGCCCAACGTCACGCCGTTGAACATCTGCTGAAGAAAATAGAGGAACTGCTCGGACATACCTTAACCTTAGACATTGCCCCCGCAGCCTGACGGCTGAGGGGGCATCGGTATTGGGAGTAATACGGGTTCGGTCAATTACTTCGCGGGAGAGGAAGTACCGTCTGCGTGCCACTCGAATACGCCAAATTCAAACCCTTTCAGGTCGCCTTTTTCGTCCCAGCTCAGCGGGCCCATCACCGTGTCTACCGACTTGGCTTTCAGGTCAGCGGCCAGCTTGGCAGGCTCGGTGCTGCCGGTACGCTGCATCGCTGTACTCAGCGACTGCAACGCGGCATAGGTCGTCCACACGAACGGACCGGTCGGATCCAGTTTCTTGGCTTTCAGCGCGTCAACGATCGGCTGGTTGGTCGGCACCTGGTCATAACGCTTAGGCAAGGTGACCAACATGCCTTGAGAGGCTTCGCCCGCGATGTTGGACAGCGACGAGTTACCCACGCCTTCCGGGCCCATAAACTTGGTCGTCAGGCCAGCCGCGCGAGCCTGGCGTAAGATCTGCCCCATTTCAGGGTAGTAACCGCCAAAGTAGACGAAATCGACGTTTTCTTTCTTCAGACGCGCTACCAGCGTAGAGAAGTCTTTATCGCCAGCGGTCACCCCTTCGAACAGCACCACATTCGCATTGGCTTTTTTCAGGCTATCCTGCACGGCGCGCGCCAGCCCTTCACCATACTGCTGTTTGTCGTGCACCACGGCGATACGCTGCGGTTTAACGTGCTCCAGAATATATTTCGCGGCGGTCGGCCCCTGATCGGAATCCAGACCGGTGGTACGCATAATCAGCTTGTAGCCACGGGTGGTCAGGTCCGGCGCGGTCGCGGCCGGTGTAATCATCAGCACGCCTTCATCTTCGTAAATGTCAGATGCAGGCTGAGTGGACGACGAACACAGGTGACCAATCACATAGTGAATACCTTCGTTAATCACCTTGTTGGCGACAGCAACGGCCTGTTTCGGGTCGCACGCGTCATCGAATTCCACACCCACCAGTTTGTTACCGTTCACGCCGCCTTTGGCGTTAATGTCGGCAATAGCCTGACGCGCCCCGGTAAATTCCATATCGCCATATTGCGCCACCGGACCGGACATCGCACCGACAATAGCGACTTTGATATCCGCCGCGTTCACCGCATGGCTTATCGCCGCAGCCAGACACCCCATCAGCAACGCGTTACCTTTGCTTAATTTCATCCGTTTTACCCCATCTGTCATTTTTGGATATTGCTATAATTATTGGCATCAACCGTCATTACTCGCACTTTCTTTTTTATCTGTAACAACAAGTTAGGTTCATTATAAGCAACTATTTTTAATAAGACTTTATTATTCATAATATTAAACAGGAGTTTTATCCTGTAAAGCAACTGGAATGCTCAGTAAAACAAGGCGCATACAGCATAAAACACCGCCTTTAAAATCCGGTTTTTGATTTGTAAGTAGTCAGTTATGCTGGTTTATTACGAAGAGATAATTGATTGCTCGAAATATTAATGATCGGGAAATCTTTTCCCCTGTTAACGTTACAGGAAAAGTTATACCACCCGTTTTACTATAGACTCGCTACAATATTCTTAAGAATCAACAGGAGCATCCGCGTATGAGACTCTCGGTTGAACGCCTCACCACAATCAGCGAACAGGACAGGCATGACCTGGCTTTCATTTGGCCACACCAGAATTTCGACGCACTGGAGCATGACCTGAACCATGATCACCGCCTGTTTGTCGCCCGCTTTAACGGTCATCTGCTGGCAGGCGTGATCGTCGAAATCGATACCAACAGTGACAGCGCAGAATTAACCGACCTGCAAGTCAGAACCTCCACCCGGCGGCATGGCGTCGGCAAGTATCTGGTGGAAGAAGTGCTGCGTGCCTGCCCTGACGTGAAAGAGTGGTGGCTGGACGCCGCCGACCACTCCCTGGTCAGCGAAGCCGTGATGGACACATTCATGAAGTCCTGCGGTTTCTATCCGGTATCCGGCGGCTGGGAATATATCGTCAACCAGAACGGGAAATGAACAGGGAAGAGAAGTAGTGGCACGCCGTAGGATATACGGCAATAAAAGACCCTTGGGTATAAAAACAAACGACCGGGAAGCCTGAACTTTCCCGGTCGTTTACATTAAAGCGTACACTTAATTGAAACGTACGTGTAATTGAACTGACGTTACGCTTCGATAGCAGCCCGCAGTTTCTTCATGGCATTCTTCTCAAGCTGGCGCACACGCTCAGCAGACACGCCATAATGATCCGCCAGTTCCTGCAACGTAGACTTATTGTCGTCATCCAGCCAACGGGCACGAATAATGTGCTGGCTACGTTCATCCAGCCCTTCCAGCGCATAGGTCAACTTGTCTGCCGCATGGGTTTCCCAGTTGTCCTCTTCGATGCCATCGGCAAAGTCGGAAGATTTGTCCTGCAAATACAACATCGGCGCCATCGGCTGGCCCGGCTGAGCATCGTCTTCAGGCGACGGGTCAAACGTCATATCCTGAGCCGCCATGCGGGATTCCATTTCACGCACATCTTTGCTGGTCACACCCAGCTCGCGCGCTACCAGCTCCACTTCATCCTGATTAAACCAGCCCAGGCGCTGCTTGGTTTTACGCAAGTTAAAGAACAGTTTGCGCTGCGCCTTGGTCGTCGCCACTTTGACGATACGCCAGTTGCGTAATACGTACTCGTGAATTTCGGCTTTGATCCAGTGTACGGCAAACGACACCAGACGAACGCCCACATCCGGGTTAAAGCGGCGTACAGCTTTCATCAGACCAATGTTGCCTTCCTGAATCAGATCCGCCTGCGGCAGACCATAACCGGAATAATTACGGGCAACATGAATAACAAAACGCAGGTGCGAAAGAATCAGCTGCTTAGCGGCGTCCAGATCCCCGTGATAATGCAGCCGTTCAGCCAGCGCCCGCTCTTCCTCCGCTGTTAGCATCGGATAGGCATTGGCGGCACGGATGTACCCTTCCAGACTGCCCTGGGGAACTAAGGCGAAAGTTTGCATATCTTTGGTCATTCCACCCCTCTCATATGATCATTCATAGCGTTGCACATCATCGGATAGCATATCGGTAATTGCTGCACTTTCTGTGCCTAAAAATCAAATTACTGCGCCTAAACACTATTTAGGACGTACTACCGGTTTAGAGTGTGACAGACTGCACAAGTTCCACCATTTTTCACCATCTTATTTTTCATATCAAGATGGAGAAGCGTGGGTGCAGGCTGGCGAAAAAAGAGTGAAGGAAGGAGTGCATCGAAGACAGTGGCAATACGCTTCCCTCGCCGGTCACCATTAATCACGAGGGAAAAGTATACCAGAAAACGCCCGGCTCGGACGCTGATACAGATTATTCCGATGTAAAACGGCGTAAATGTTGTACTGTTGCCAGCCAGGCGGCCAGCCAGCCAATCATTGCGGCAATCAGAACCAGCAACAGCGCTTCATCCCAGCCCAACCCGCGTACTACAAAGGTGGTGCCGAACACCGCCGCCACCTGTGCCGCCGCACCCGCCAGTTTCCAGACCAGCGCTTGCGACAGGATCAACGACAGTACCGCGCCGCAAAAGCCGAGCAACGCGCCGCCATGCAGGAATGGCCGCAGGATGAAGCCGTCGGTCGCGCCAATCAACTTCATTACATTGATGGTTTCACGACGGCTGAAAATACTAAGCCGCACACTGTTACCAATCACCAGAAATACCGCGATCACCATCAGAATACCGATAGTCGCCGCTATCTGTCCCACCAACCCGGTCAGCGCCACCAGACGGGAGAACCAGCTGTCATCCATGCGCACTTCATCCACCCCCTGAACAGCGTCGATGCGATCACGCAATGTATTGAGCGTCTGGTTAGTTTGAAAACCCAGTTTCGGCGAAACCACAGCCACCGCCGGTAGCGGGTTTTCTTCCAGCATATCCAGCGCGCCGCCAAAACCAGACCAGTTGCGGAATTCGCCCATTGCCTCGTTGCGGGACAGGTAATTCACCTTATCCACGCCCTCTTCCGCCTTGATTTTACCAATGACCGCTTCGGCGGCATTGTCATCCAGCGACTTATCCAGATACACCGTCAACTGCGGCGTGGGATACCACTGCGACGCCGCCTGACTGACGTTTTTCCACACCAGATAACAGATGCTGGGCAGTGTCAGCGAAATGGCGATCACCATGATGGTCAACAGCGTGGCCAGCGGTTGACGCAGCATGTCGCGCAGGGTATTGGCCCAGGCATAACGCCACTGCTCCTGCCAGCCGCCTTGCAGAGAACGGGTTTTGCTTGCCGCTCGCTGTGCGCGGGTATTATTCGCCATCTTGACCTCCCAACATGCGGCCTTGCGATAACGTCAGCACCCGATAATGGCGACGGGCGATAAGCCCGGTATCATGCGTCGCCATCAGCACCGTGACGCCCACGCGATTAAACTCCTCGAACAGGCGCAGAATGCCTTCGGACAGCGCATCATCCAGGTTGCCGGTCGGTTCGTCCGCCAGCAGTACCGCCGGTTTGTTCACTACCGCGCGGGCAATGCCGACACGCTGCTGTTCACCGCCGGAGAGCTGAATCGGGTAGCTGCGCGCCTTGTCGAGCAACCCGACTTTATCCAGCGCCGCCGATACGCGACGACGAATATCTTCGGCGCTGGCGCCGGAGATAATCAGCGGCATGGCGACGTTTTCATACACCGTGCGATCCATCAGTAAATGATGATCCTGAAAGATCATGCCGATCTGGCGGCGCAGAAACGGCACCTCGCGTTTTTTCAGGCGGCTGATATCGTGGCCGCCAAACAGGATGTGACCCGCGCTTGGGCGTTCAATCCCGCAAATCAGCTTCAGCAGGGTACTTTTCCCCGCACCAGAGTGACCGGTCAGAAATACCATCTCGGCCGGGCGGATATGAAAATCCACCCCCTGCAACGCCTGGCGACCACCGAGATACGCCTTGCTGACCTGCTCAAACCGAATCATCTGTTTTAATCCTCACGGGCAAACAGGGCTTCAATAAAATCATCCGCCTTGAACGGCCTTAAGTCATCGATACCTTCTCCCACCCCAATGTAACGGATGGGAATGCCGAACTGATCGGCGATGGCGAAGATAACGCCGCCCTTGGCGGTGCCATCCAGTTTAGTTAATGTGATGCCGCTCAGCCCGACGGCTTCGTTAAACAGTTTGGCCTGGCTGACCGCATTCTGACCGGTGCTGGCGTCCAGCGTCAGCATCACTTCATGTGGCGCCTCTTCGTCCAACTTTTTCATGACGCGCACAATTTTCTTCAGTTCTTCCATCAGGTGCGATTTGTTTTGCAAACGACCTGCGGTATCGGCAATCAGCACGTCAATACCACGCGCTTTGGCAGCCTGCAACGCATCGAAAATCACCGAGGCGGAATCCGCGCCGGTGTGCTGCGCCACCACCGGCACATTGTTGCGCTGGCCCCACACCTGCAACTGCTCTACTGCCGCCGCACGGAACGTGTCACCCGCCGCCAGCATCACCGATTTGCCTTGTGCCTGATACTGACGCGCCAGCTTGCCGATGGTGGTCGTTTTCCCCACCCCGTTGACGCCGACCATCAGAATGACGAACGGCGTTTTGCTGTCGATAGCCAGCGGTGCGTCCACTTTCGCCAGAATCTCGCTCATTTCCGCTTTCAGCAACGCGATCAGCGCTTCGGCATCTTTCAGTTGCTTGCGGCTGGCATGTTCGGTCAGCCGGGCGATAATTTTCCGGGTAGTTTCTACTCCGACGTCAGCAATCAGTAATTGTTCTTCCAGCTCATCAAACAGATCGTCGTCGATTTTCTTGCCGCGAAACAGACCGACAAATCCGGAACCCAGATTCTGGCGGGTTTTTATGAGGCTGCGCTTCAAGCGGGCAAAAAAGCCTTCTTTGGTCGGGCGCTCCTGTTCCTGCGACACCACTGGCACAGCCTCAACCACCGCTGCATCAGGTACGGACTCAACCTCATCTTCAACGTCAATAGCTACTTCGGCGTCGATCTCTACTTCAGCCTCAACGTCTAGCGTTTCGGCCTCTGCCTGCAGCCCGGCACCAGAAGCTATCGCCGTTTCCGGTTGTTCTGGTGCTGCCGTTTGCACCTCTGCCGTGGTATCCGCCGGTTGCAATGCTGGCGACGGCGTTTCCCCGGCTTCAGCCAGCGCACTGTCCAGTGAAGGCGGTTCCGGCACCTCACCGCTTATATTCTGAGTAGGGTGAGTCGGCTCCTGAGCCGCAGGCGTTGCGTCATCCGCCGTCTGCGTCGCTTCCGGCACCGGTTGCGGTTGTTCTGCTTTCTCCTCGTCCTGACGCCCTAATCCCAGCCAGGAAAAAAATCCGCGCTTTTTCTCTTTCGCCATCGTGTAATTGCGCTCCTGCCAACCCGTGCGGCTGATCAATAACCAATGAAGTCAATAAAACAATCAGTTTAACACTTTCCCGCTTCCAGCAACACGCGCCGGACTACCGGCGAGAGCGACAATCTCCGTAACCAGGTGTGTCAACCTCATGTCAGGTCCCCGAATTTGAGGGATTTTTTCCGCCTTGTCTCCCATTAACTGCATCTTTACATTTGCTACACCGGCTGCCGCCGGTAGAATAACGCCTCACAAAATCCGGTGGGCTGCCGCCGGTGCACCATTTCAGCAAAATACAGGTTATGGCAAAACATCAAGCGACATCCGCACCCGGTCAAATCCGCATCATTGGCGGCCAGTGGCGCGGCAGAAAACTTCCCGTGCCGGATAGCCCCGGTTTGCGCCCCACCACTGATCGCGTACGCGAAACCCTGTTCAACTGGCTCGCTCCGGTGATTGCGCACTCACGCTGTCTGGACTGTTTTGCCGGTAGCGGCGCGCTGGGGCTGGAAGCGCTGTCGCGGGCAGCCTCTCACGCCACGCTGCTGGAGGCCGAGCGCAACGTTGCACGTCAGCTGACGCAAAATCTGGCTCTACTGCGTGCCGGCAACGCCGAGGTGGTGAATACCGATACGCTGCAATGGCTGGCTAAACCGGCTTCGACGCAGCCTTTCGACGTGGTGTTTCTTGACCCGCCGTTTCGCTGCGGCCTGTTGGATGACACACTGCGACTGCTGGAAGCGGGTAACTGGCTGGCAGAAGAGGCCTGGGTCTATATTGAAACCGAGGCGGAAAATCGCCTGTTAACTATCCCGCCGACCTGGACGCTACATCGGGAAAAAACCGCAGGGCAGGTTTCCTACCGCCTTTATATCCGTCACGCGTCTGACGCAACGCCGGGAGGCAACGATGAGCATTGGGATTAATCTTGGCCGACTGCTGATGCTGGGCGTATGGGGGTTTCTGATCCTGAACCTGATTCATCCCTTTCCCCGTCCGCTGAACATTTTCATGGTTCTGGCGATGGGATTTATGCTGCTGATGCACGGCGCGCAGTTCCTGTTGCTCAAAGCGAGCCAACCCAAAGACGCGCCGCCGTTCAGCAAGCTTTTTCAACTGCGCATCTTCCTGTTTGGGGTATTCGAATTACTGGACTGGCAACGCAAACAGCCAACGCCGCCGCGCAAACGACGCTAATCGGTAAACACGTGACCAGCGCATGACATGGAAAAGCGGTGGCGCAGCAGGATACCGCCGTGCGCCACCAGATAGATCAGGTTTTTTTACCCGGCAAATAAGGGAAATGAGTGACGTTGTCGCCCAGTTCAGAAATACGGGCGCTACCGCTATCCCGTGCGGTCACCGCATCAATCCGAATAACCGCCTGTAGCGGAATATAGCTGCGGCCTACACCGGCAAATTCCGTTTTCAGTTTTTCCGTGGTCGGGTCAACCAGTACGGTGGACGGGTTATCGAAAACGAAGTCGGCAATTTCAATAAATCCGAACAGATTACTCTGCACCAGCTCACGTACATATAGCTGATAATTCTTACCATTATTCATGAACTGGATACGGTAAAGGGCGGGTCCATTGCTCATTAAAGGTTCGTCTCCCCCGACAGGTTGCCGGGCATCTCATTTGGTAACAAAAACTGGCCGCTAACATAACATGAAGCCCGGCAGCGCTCCACCGACAGGCCGGTCTGACAGCACATGGTTTACACCACCAGCTTTCACCGTCCAGCCATCGTTGATGCGGGTGACTGCATGTATGGCATGAGTAGCGAAGAGAGAACCAGAGAGTACGTTCGCTTTACGTCTGGCGACGAAGGTACCATTAACTGCGGTGGTTACGCCCCCTTGCGCAACAAGTAACGATAAGGCAGTTGTTCGGTCATCTGCGCCAGTAACTCATGCTCCATATAACGGCAAAAACCGGGGATATCGCGGGTGGTAGCCGGATCATCGGCGATAATCAGCAGGGTTTGCCCAGCCTCCATCTGACGCACCGTCTTGCGCACCATCATTACCGGTTCCGGGCAGCGCAATCCCTGAGCATCCAGAGTAAGGTCTGGATTGGCGAAAATATCGGTCATTCAGTGTCTCATTATGATTGTCGAACGCATGGCGGCGTAGTTTACCCTTCCCACAGGGGGGTGCAAGCCGCCTGTAACAGATTAATTATTAGCCACACAATGATACGCCCACTAACCATTGCAAAGCTGCAACAACGCGGTATGATGCCGACACGTTAGCGTTAAAAAGACGCATATACCCCAATAATTCGCGTTGCAGCCCATACCGCTGCAACATGAAATATAACGGGTATGACGAGGCAATTTGTCTGGGTTCCCTCACCCCAATAACCAAAAAAAGGTCATATTATGTTTCAGTTCTCTGCACAACAGCGGTTGACAGCACTGTGCTGGCTGTCACTTTTTCATATAGTGGTGATTATCTCCAGTAACTATCTGGTTCAACTGCCGATTACGCTTTTCGGCTTTCATACTACCTGGGGCGCATTTACTTTCCCGTTCATTTTCCTGGCTTCCGACCTGACGGTGCGGATTTTCGGTGCCCCGCTGGCTCGCCGCATTATTCTGACCGTGATGGTGCCAGCGCTGATCGCGTCGTATCTGGTTTCTTCGCTGTTCTACAAAGGTGAATGGCAGGGATTCAGCGCGTTAAGTCAGGTGAATCCGATGGTGGCGCGTATCGCCGCCGCCAGCCTGATGGCCTATGTGCTGGGCCAGATTCTCGACGTACACGTCTTTAACCGTCTGCGCCAGCTCAAAGCCTGGTGGGTGGCACCAGCCGCCTCTGCCGTACTGGGCAACCTTAGCGATACCGTGGCGTTCTTTTTTATCGCCTTTTATCGCAGCACAGATCCGTTCATGGCCACGCATTGGATAGAAATCGCCACGGTGGATTATTTCTTCAAGATAGCCATCAATCTGATTTTCTTCCTGCCGATGTACGGGGTACTGCTTAACATGGTACTGCGCCGCCTGAGCCAGTCGGGAAGCTCGCCGTACCAGGATCAAACCGCCTGATACGCTTTTTTATTCAAAACGGATTTTCCCGAAATAAGGGGTTTCGGAATAACCGGAAAAATTGCCGCCCTCAGCCTGATTCGGGTGTAATAACAACAACTGTAGTAACAAAACGCTTGTTTTTACGCCCCGAATCAGGTGCCATAGCGCCACTTCTTGTTTTTGTTCGTGATAAAGAAAGGATACCCATGCCAAATTTAGCGAAATATATCGGTATTGGTCTGCTGGCCGCCACGCTGGCTGCCTGCGACGGCAACAGCGATAAGAAAACCAGCGCGCCAGCTGCCAACCCGACGGCAGAGAAAACCACCACGCAGAATGTGTCCCTGCTCTCTGGTAAGCTGAGCTTTACCCTGCCAAACGGGCTGAGCGACCAAAGCGGCAAGCTGGGTAATCAGAACAACAACATGCACGTTTATGCCGATCAAAGCGGCCAGAAAGCCATTATTGTTATCGTCGGCGATGACACACCGTTGGATTTGCCGGCATTGGGTCAACGTCTGGAACAGCAGCAACGTGGGCGTGACGCCACCCTTCAGGTACTGGGCAACAAGACCGCTGAAATCAACGGTCATCAGATTCAACAACTGGATAGCGTCATGACCAGCAACGGGCAAAAAGCGTTCTCGTCCATCGTGTTAGCTAAAACGGACAATCACCTGCTGACGCTACAAATCACGCTGCCGGCGGATAACCTGCCGCAGGCACAGGCTGACGCGAGCAAGGTAATCAGTACGCTAAAACTGAACTGATCCCCACACCGGCTACTGACTATCCCGCCGCACCGTTAAACGGCTGCCGGCGGGAACAGGCTCACAGCGCATTCTCTTCCCGCACTCCGCGCTGATGCAACCGCACGGTCAGCAACAATCCCAACAGTGCCAGTCCCGCCGCCGCCAGATAAATGGCATCGATATCGGTATAAGCCATCATGACGCCGGCAGCCGGCCCAACCACCCCCAGCGACAGATCAAGAAAGATGGTGTAGGTCGCCAGCGCGCTGCCCTGATTCTGTGCGGATACCGCCTTGACCGCCACCACGCCCAACGCCGGAAACACCAGCGAAAACCCGGCCCCGGCGAAAAATGCCCCCACCTCTGCCATTAGCGGGTGCGACGCCAGCCACACCAGCAGCAATCCGGCGCTTTCCACCAGAAAACAAACCAGCGCGACCCACAGACCGCCGAACCGGTTAATCACATTCGGGAACAACAGCCGGGTGCCGACAAAAGCGCAACTGAACACACTCAGAGTCAGCGCAGCACCGCTCCACTGGTGGCTGGCGTAAAACAAGGTGATAAACGTCGAAATTACGCCAAACCCGGCGGATGCCAGCGACAGAAGAACGCCATATAGCCAGACCTTGCCCAGCACCTCCCGAAACGGCAATTTCTTGCCGGGCGTTGCCGTCACCGCCGGACGGGGTAACGCCAGCAGCATCGCAGTACCGGCCACCAGCATGACAACGATAGCCAGCCACCGCAACCCGCCGAGATGGTAAATCCACACCCCCAGCGGCGCGCCAATCGCCATGGCACCGTAGGTCGCCACACCATTCCACGAAATCACCCGGCCAATATGCAGCGCCCCGACCACGCCGACGCCCCACAGCGTTGCGCCGGTACCGGCAAAACTCTGCCCGACACCCAAAATCAACCGCCCAACACACAGCAATACCAGCGCCAGTACCGGCGAACCGTCATTCCAGGCGGCCAGCGCATAAAACGCGCCGCTCAACCATCCTCCCGCCAGACCGAACACCACAACCTGCTTCGGCCCTTTTTCATCGGCATGACGACCCGCGCGTGGGCGGCTTAGCAAGGTAGAAAAATATTGCAGGCTGATCACCAAGCCCGCCCAGAATGCGCTGAATCCAAGGTGTTCATGCACATAACCCGGTAACACCGCCAGCGGCAACCCAATATTCAGGTAGCTGGCAAAATTAAACATCACGACAGACATGATGCGCAGGTTCAGGCGTAAGCCGCCTGGAGAGGGTTTAGGCGACACAGGCGGTGTGGAAACAGACATGATGAATCGGCTCGCTTACAGGTCGCGTCAACAGGCGACGCGGCAGACAATGTTAAGATTCCGAGTATAAATAAGACACTAGAGTCTTTCAGCATCAATCAGGCGGTGTTGCCTTTATGGGTTTACGTTTATATGACAGAAGATGCCTGCGTTATACTCAACAGGAATGTCGCTCAGGAGAGATTTCATGCCTGTGAAGCCTACCCCGCCACACTCACCAACCGAACAGGGTGTCTCCCGGCAGCGGTTCGGGCATTTGACTGACTGGCTGCACCGCGTCAGGTCGGTGCCTGCTATCGCGCATGTTATCCGTGCGGGAGAGCGCTTTAACGACCGCATGGGCAACCAGTTCGGCGCCGCCATCACCTATTTTTCGTTTCTGTCGCTGATTCCGATTCTGATGGTATCGTTCGCCACGGCAGGGTTTGTGCTGGCTTCCAACCCCGACCTGCTGACCGGTCTCATCAACCGTATCGTCAACAGCATCAGCGACCCGAACCTCGCCCGTACCCTGAAGAACACCGTTAATACTGCCGTTCGGCAACGTACCACCGTCGGGTTGACCGGTTTACTGATAGCGCTTTATTCCGGCGTAAACTGGATAGGCAATCTGCGCGAAGCGATTCACGCCCAGTCGCGTGAGGTGTGGGAACGTCAGCCGCATGAGGAAGAAAAAATCTATCTGCGCTACCTGTGGGATTTTCTGTCGCTGATTGGTCTGCTGCTGGCGCTGGGGATCACGCTATTCCTTACCTCGGTAGCGGGCAGCGCGCAGGCAACCATCGTGCGGGCATTGGGTCTGGGCGGCATTGACTGGTTGCGCCCGGCCATGACGCTGATTGCGCTCTCTATCTCCATTTTCGCCAACTATCTGTTGTTTTTGTGGATACTGTGGGTATTGCCGCGCCATAATCCCCAGCGTACGCCGCTGCTGCGCGGCACGCTGATAGCGGCCATTGGTTTCGAAGCGCTCAAATTCGCCATGACCGTGGCGCTGCCCAAACTGGCGACGTCGCCTTCCGGCGCCGCGTTTGGTTCCGTCATCGGCCTGATGACGTTTTTCTACTTTTTTGCACGTCTGACGCTGTTTTGCGCCGCCTGGATAGCCACCGCAGACCCGAAAACCGATACTAACAAACCGGCATCGCTATCCAGCGCCCCCAAAAACACATAACAAAAGTCCATATCACAAACAGGAGCAACCATGCCTTTCGTCAACATTCGTATTACCAAAGACGGCGTTACCGCCGAACAGAAGCAACAGCTGATTGCCGGCGTGACCCAACTGCTGGTAGATACGCTGGGGAAGAATCCGGCCACGACGGTAGTCATCATTGATGAAGTAGAAACTGACAACTGGGGTATTGGCGGACAGAGCGTTACCGAGCGCCGCCAGCAAGATTCATAACTGGAAACACAATACATCTGTAGAAACACAATACATTCGGCACACCACCATTTCCTAAGGGTCGGGATTACAACTGCTTTTCCCGATCCATATCATGAAAAAATAAAACATCGTTTCATCACTATTGACTCCATGTTGCGTAATGTTGAGACTGGCGCTAGTTTCCATTCAGTTCACCTTCTCTTTTTTTACAGGCCAGCTGTCATGACGACGAAGAACATTGCAATTATTGGCGAGTGCATGATTGAACTGTCACAGAAAGGCGCGGAACTCAGCCGCGGTTTTGGTGGCGATACCCTCAACACCGCCGTTTATCTCTCCCGTCAGGTAAAACCAGACGCGCCTGGCGTGCACTACGTCACCGCGCTGGGCACCGACTCCTTCAGTAGCGACATGATGGCCGCCTGGCAACAGGAAGGGGTCAAAACCGACCTGATCCAGCGTCTGGACAACAAATTACCGGGGCTGTATTTCATTGAAACCGATGCCACCGGCGAGCGTACGTTTTACTACTGGCGTAACGACGCGGCCGCCCGCTACTGGCTGGAAAGCCCGGATGCCGAAACCATCGGCCAGCAACTGACGAAGTTCGATTACCTCTACCTGAGCGGTATCAGCCTGGCTATCCTGAATCAGAGCAGTCGTGAACGCCTGCTGGCGGTGCTACGCGCCTGCCGCGCCAACGGCGGCAAGGTGATTTTCGACAACAATTACCGCCCGCGCCTTTGGCAGAGTAAAGAAGAAACCCGACAGTCGTACCGCGATATTCTGGCCTGCACCGATATCGCGTTTCTGACGCTGGATGACGAAGATATGCTGTGGGGTGAACTGTCGGTGGACGAGGTGCTGAAACGCACCCATGGTGCCGGGGTGACGGAAGTTGTCATCAAACGTGGCGCAGACGCGTGTCTGGTTTCTATTCAGGGCGAACCGTTGCTGGAAATCCCGGCAATTAAGCTGCCAAAAGAGAACGTCGTCGATACCACCGCGGCAGGCGACTCGTTTAGCGCCGGTTACCTGTCGGTACGTCTGAACGGCGGCAGTGCGCAGGATGCCGCCAAACGCGGCCACCTCACCGCCAGCACCGTTATTCAATACCGTGGCGCAATTATTCCGCTGGATGCAATGCCTGCCTGAGCAGCATCACACGGCTGACACAACAATAACAATCAACAAAAACGCCGGTTCAGCAGACAGCTAAACCGGCGTTGTTTTATTTCTGTCGAATCGGCCAATACCCGATTCAGATGGTGATAGCGTTAACGCACTGCCGACGCTTCGTCCTGCGGTGCTTTGACAGCGTCCGATGCGGCAGAGGCGCCATTATCCGGCTTCATGATGCTCATGTAGGTTTCCTGAAGCGCCTTCATGCTGGCTTCCAGTTCACCCTGCGGTTGCAACATCATCAATGTCGCTTCCTGAGACAGTTGCTGATGCAATTCCTGATTCAGCATCTCCAGCGTGACGGATGCCAGATAATTCTGGCGCAGTTTCTGATACTGCTCCGGTGCGATATCCACCACTCCGTTTTTCTGCGAACGCAAGCGCTGATCCATCAGAATATCGGTGCTGGCACGGGCGTAAGTAGCAAACAGCTTGCCCAGCTCTTCCGTCTTACGCGCCATCAGCGTATCAAACTCCGCCTGAGACAGCCCCTTATCCCGTAACGCCCGGAGTTCTTTGCTCAGGAAAGTCACCCCCGCCTGCGCCGACTCACCAGTGACATTGTCCAGATGGATAGCGCACTGGGCGCGGCCATACACCACATTACAGTCAAAACGTACATTGGTGTCTTTCAGCGGGCTTTTGGTCAACGCCTGCTGTATATGCCAGAACAGCGCCTCACGCGCCAAATCGCTATGCCAGTAACGCGCCAATGCCTGCGAATTGCGGATCGGCTGCCATGGCATATCCCACACCAGCGACAGAATGTCCTGCTTCACGCTGCTGTCCATCAGGCTTATCGGGGCCGATGGCATCGCGGACAAGGTCGGCAATGGCGACGGCGTCACCCGTTTTCCCTGCAACGACGAAAACGCTTTGTCGATCTGCTCGGCGATAACCCGACTGTCAACGTTGCCCACCACGTACAGCGTCATGGCGTCAGGGGTGTACCAGGTTTGGTAGTATTTGTTCAGTTGTTCCGCATTCACCGGAGCCTTGAGCGATTGCCCCGGCGCATACGACAACAAAGACGATCCTTTCAGACGGTAACGCCAGCTTGGGTCCTGCGGATTGGTGGGTGCCGTCGCCACTGGGTCAAGCATCTTCCGCGCCAACGCGATGTGTTTGTCATTAATCTGCAGCCGCCCCGCCGTATCCGCCAGCCAGATTAGCGCGTCTTTCAGCAAGTCGGGCCGATTGTTAGGCAGACTCAGATTGTAAGAGGTAAAGTCATATGAGGTGGTAGCCGGAGGCAGTGGCCGGGTTTCGCTTTCAGATTGCTGCCACAACGATGGCAACTGACCTGCCGAAAAGGTGTCGCGCGGCAACAATGCCAGACGTGGAATAAAATGGGAAAAACCCGTCTGCTGCGCATTTTCCGTCAATGAACCGGTATTAATCATCAACCGTAGTTCAATCCGGTCACTGGGACGCTGGGGTGTTGCAAGCAGCTGCCAGCTAAAGCCGTTATCCAGCTTGCCTTGTTGCCAGGCGGGATCGGGTTGTAGTGCTTCAGCCTGCACGTTGCCGACGTTAGCCGCCAGCAACACTCCACCAACAAAAAGGCCAAATTTGGTGCCCTGCATGTGAACCCCTACTTTAATCACTAACCAATACAGTATGTTTTTGTGAATTCGGGTGGCATCACCCTGCCACTTCACGCGTTATACCCCCAATCATTCAAGCTGTGAGACAAAACGCTCAGGTTTTGAACCACGCAACGCGTCGGCTTTTCAACACCAGAGCTGATACAAGCCTTGCAACGTGAGCCGGATAACCGGGGTCAACCAACGCACCGGCAACTTGAAGTATGGCGGGTATCGTCGCCTCACAAAAATAGCGAAGCGAAGTGTACCACTCAGTTAGACAGCGTGCTTTTGTCTATGTCACTCAACAAGGTGAAATAAAGAGTAAAAAAATTAAAGGCGACTAAATCTAGCACAGAATGGATAAGAATTACCCACAGCCCGTAAAACGGGCTGTGGGAATACAGGCAAGAAAGAGCTAGTACTCACTATCAGGAAGGACGAGACTCCGCAGCTGGGCGGTCATTACGGCCAGAAAGCACATCGTTCATCTGTTGAGAATCAAGCTGTTTACACCATTTGGCCACCACTACGGTCGCCACGCCGTTGCCCACCAGATTGGTCAGCGCACGCGCTTCAGACATAAAGCGGTCAATACCCAGAATCAGCGCCAGACCGGCAATCGGCAGGTGCCCTACGGCAGAAATGGTCGCCGCCAGCACAATAAAGCCGCTGCCCGTCACGCCTGCTGCGCCTTTGGAGGACAACAGCAACACCACCAACAGCGTAATCTGATGCCAGATATCCATGTGGCTGTTGGTCGCCTGAGCGATAAATACCGCCGCCATCGTCAGGTAAATCGACGTACCGTCCAGGTTGAAGGAGTAGCCGGTCGGAATCACCAGACCCACTACCGATTTCTTACAACCCAGTTTTTCCATTTTCTCCAGCATACGCGGCAGCGCAGACTCGGACGATGAGGTTCCCAGTACGATCAGCAGTTCTTCACGAATGTAGCGAATGAACTTGAAGATACTGAAACCGGTCGCTCTGGCGATGGAGCCAAGCACCAGCACCACAAACAGGATACAGGTGATGTAGAAACAGATAATCAACTGCCCCAGCTGTACCAGCGTACCTACGCCATACTTGCCGATGGTAAATGCCATCGCGCCGAACGCACCCAGCGGCGCCAGACGCATGATCATGTTGATAATGCCGAAAACGACCTGGGAGAAACTTTCAATCACATCGAAAATCAGCACGCCTTTTTCACCCAGATGGTGCAGGGCAAAACCGAACATCACCGCAAACAGCAGCACCTGCAGGATGTTGCCGCTGGCGAAAGCGCCAATGACGCTGGAAGGAATCACATCCATCAGGAACGGCACCACGCCCTGCTTGCCAGCTTCAGTGGCATAATTCGCCACCGCAGCCGCATTCAGCGACGACGGGTCAACGTTCATGCCGACACCGGGTTGCAGCACGTTGACCACCACCAGGCCGATAATCAGCGCCAGCGTACTGACAATTTCAAAATAGAGCAGCGCGGCAGCGCCGGTACGCCCCACGGCCTTCATACTCTCCATCCCGGCGATCCCGGTGACGACGGTACAAAAGATCACTGGCGCGATCACCATTTTGATTAATTTTACGAATCCATCGCCCAGAGGCTGCATCTGTTGCCCCAGCGCCGGGTAGAAATGTCCCAGCAATATCCCTATGGTGATAGCTACAAGCACTTGAAAGTAGAGACTTTTGAATATTGATTTTTTCATAGTGTGACGTCCTTTGATGGGAAAAGACACAGGGGACAAAGAACGATAAAGTTGCCGCCTGTGCTTGCGCCGGAAAATAACACCCTGATAACAGAGTGAATACTTTTATAACTTTAGTTTGTGAACATCCGGTTAAAAACAAGAGCTGAATCGCTTCAACAGATTATTCCCAAAAACATTGCATTAATTTACCGATAACATCACGCATCACCAACGCCGTCTCAACCTCGCAGCAAACCATGCTACAACCCTATTTTGCGCTGATTCATAAGAATTTTTTGTGAATAGGATCACGAGTAACAATCAGGTTAACAAAACGTGAAGCGTAAAATACACCAAGGAAAAATCAAAGGAGACACACAGAGGGACACAGCGAGGACGATGTCCTCGCTGTAGGTACGACAAGAACCGTTATTGACCGCGCGCCAGGGCCACCAGCAGGCGCAAGCTGGATGAGTAGTAATCATCCGACGCACCGGGCAGATCGCTAAGCTCAGCAAGGTTGCCCATCGTCAGGTCGCGCACCGCCAGTAAGCCACCTTGCATATTGTAAGGCGCGGTATTATTGCTCAGCACGTCAACCCAGGCCGGTGTCGCCAGCCGGGGATAATTGCGCCAGTACAACTGAAACGGCAGCAGCGCTGTGGTTTTGGCATCATACCAGTACAGGTACAACGGCACGCGGATAGCGTCATAACTGAAACGCGATGGCCATGCCGTTGCCGGCGCCATCGACCCATCCACATTCAGCGCGACCCAGTCCGTCGGCAACCCGGCCTGACCGAAGCGCATTTCGCTAAGCAACGACAGGCTATCGTCAATCAGTTGCCGCCAGACCTGAAGATGACTGCGACGGGCAAAATCTCGCCAGGCAGGAAACAGAAAATAGGACGGGTTCAGGACAACATAGCTGTTCTTATTAAATCCATAAGCGCCGGGCAACATCACGGTATGGTCCGCAAACTGAATGACCTCGTGGCTGATGACTGCTTTTTGAATGCGGTCAGAGGATTGCAAGTAACTGTTATCCTGCCACTTATTTCCGGCCTGCAACAGCGCCCACGCAATCAGGACATCACCATCGGATGCGTTGTTTTTATCGACCACCGGATTGGAAGCCGACGGATCATAACGCCAGTAAAACAGGCCACTGGAGCTATCCATGAGGTGGCGTTGCGTCCAGTTCCACAGGCTATCGAATGCAGTGCGGTCGCCGTAATGCACCGCCATCAGCATGGCGAAACCCTGGCCTTCGGTATGGCTGACGTTGTTATTTCCCGTATCCTGAATGCGCCCATCCTGAGTCATGAAGCGACTTTTATAGGTTTCCCAACCTGTCGCCGCCGTTGCCGACATACTAAACAACACCATCAACATCAACGCCCAACCACGCCATATTGGCTTTACCATTACGCCTCCAGCTCAATAGTAACGAAACAAAAGAATCGATCCATTTTCGGTTTCCTCGCAGGATAACGGCACATTTTCTGCTCCACCTTGTCCACGCAGCCAGCGGCTGTATAGTCCCTGCAATACTGCCGCCATCGCCATGCGCCACCGTGAGCTACTGCTTTGCGTATTCGCCAGCACAGGTAATGCCAGGTGATAAATCTCCAGCCGGTTTTCATACGGGCGCAGGTCCACGCATCCCCAGTGAAACTGAGACAACACCTGATTCATCTCCCGTTCCAGATCCACCACGGTTAACGCCTCCGGCAACGGGTAGCGTTCGGCCAGTTGTTCGCCCATGTGGCGCAAAAATGCCAGCCCGTCTTGCTCGCCGGCATTATCCATCATCCCGTTGACGATCACGCCGAACAGATCCGCCCAGCCGGGCGGCAGTTGCTGTTGGCGATAATAGTTCAGTGCATGTTGCTGCATGTCACTCATGCTTATTTGCCTCCCAGCCCGTAGCGGAAATAGAGCCGGGCCGTGGTTTCGTTATAGTTGCCAAAGGTGTCGTAGCCCACCTGCCCGCCCACCGTCACATCTTTGGTGACGCGGTAGTCCGCACCGACATGCGCGTTATAGCCAATGCCGTTCTTGCTGTCGCTGGCGTAATGGGATTCTTTGGCAAAGCCATCGGTCACAGCATCATCCAGAAACGCTTGCCAGTCAGGATTATTTGGGAAGTAATCGCTCTTATCGAGGGTATAGGACTGATATCCTACCGACACGCCCGCCTTAAGATTCAGATTGTCGTAGCGTTGGTTCCACTCGATGGGAAGCGAGACCGAGACATAATTCTGCGGGCTAAAATAACCGCCCTGACCGTAGCTGTAATAACTCAGGTTTTTATTGAAATTCATCCAGCTCAGGTTAACGCCGGTTTTCAACTCGCTGTCACTATCATGCACCGGGCGAATATAGAAACCCGCATTGGCCATCACGGCGTTGTTGCTCTTCACATTTTTGCCAAGATAGCGGTAAGCGCCGCCACCGCCATAGGCACCGACATCGCCGTTGTCGTAGCTCAGCAGTACGTTACCACCGTTTTTGGTCACCTGCCCCCAGCTCTCGCCACTGAAAACCTCTTTACGGCCAACATAGGAAAGCAGGCTATCCGTCACCGCACGGCGCTCTCCGGTCACGATCAGTGTGAGAAAATCCGTCAGTTTGGGCGACCATTGCACGCCGCCGACCAGCGTATTCAAATCCTGACCGAGCGGCGTGCTGCCGAAGTCAAATTTATAGTTTTTGCCGATCAGCGCCAGATTGAGTTCCACTCCAGAGGCTTTCTGAGATTCTGTTGAACCCATTCCTTCAGAATTAACATCTGGTTTTTTTGATGAGGATAAGAGAAAACGTTTAAGTAATGCATTTTCAGGACGGTTAATCAGGGTGAAGAAATTCCCACCGGAGGCTGTAAGAGGATTCAAATTCTCAAATTTAACAGGATTACCGGATGTAAGCGGAAGATTCAGCAAAGAAGCAGGAATTGTCGCAGTTGAACTCCCAGTAAAATCAGCCACATCTTTTAATGTGACTCTATTTATGGTGGTCACCATATTCCGCACCGCCTGTGCCCCCGCACCAGCCCCATAGCGACGATCAGCATCGCCGCTGGCGCTGCCGGAACTCATCGTCATCGGCGTGACGCTAAAGCTAAAGTGCGCATCGCCAAACGAGCCGCTCGACCAGGTGAGCGGGGCTTTAGCTTCAGTTAACCGGCTAAGCCCCGATTCGCCATCGCGGCTGCGAATCTGCGCCTCACCCTGCACCCAACCGCCGTTATCGCGCTCCAGATCGTCCATCATGGTGTTGATCTGGTTCAGTGTGGCGGTTTGTTGGGCAACGACGGAAGCCCCCACCGCGGCACCGCCTGCTGCAACCTCGCTACGCTGCTGCCATGGCATCACGCCACCATAGACAGAAGGGCTACCGGCAACACGGGTAGTAGCTGTTGTCGAGCGATTGATGAATGGATTATCCGCCATCGCCAGACCGCCAATCGCTGCCGCCTTGCCTGGTGTGCCACCTTCCAGCCCAACCGCTTTCGCGCGGGCGGCTTTCAGGTAAGCCAAAGCCTGCTCGTTGTTACCTTCAGCATTCTCAACCCGTGCCAGCAGCAACAGCCGCTCCGCCGTCTGTTCGCCCTTCAAGCCGACAGCAAGCGCCTGTGCCTTTTGCGGGTCGTTACGTTCCAGCGCCACATTAATGGCGCCGACGCGCGCCTCCTGTGTTGGCGTGTCATGCAACAGCAGGTAGTCGTAAACGTCCGCCGCCTCTTTGCTCATTTTGCCGGACTGGTATAACCGGGCCATGGCGAACATCAAGTCGGTATTTTTCGGGTCGCGTTGCAGCGCACGGGCCAGCTTGTCGTAAGCCTGTGCATACTGCTGGTTCTCGCGCAAACGGTCGGCTTCGCGCACCACAAAACCGGTGCGCAGTGCGTCAAGCTGTGCCGTGCTGCTGCGCGCCACCAGTTCCGGGCGGTTGAGCCATGACTGCGCGTCATCACTCAGGCCGGCCTGATTCAGCACGCCAATCTGATCGGCATAATCCCCTGCGTTGCCCTGCACGCCACGCTGCATATTGTTGCGCACCACCGTCACCGCCGCCGCCGTTTCCCCCGCCGCCGCCAGTGAGCGGGCCAGTTTGCCCGCGTCAGCCGGGTTATCCGGCGGCGTGACTGATAACGCCCGCAGCGTGTTAGCCGCCGCGGCGTTCTCGCCCCGCGACAAATACACCTGCGCGGTCGCCATCTGTAAATTGAAATTAACGCGCCGCGACAGACTGCGAATATCGTCGTTCTGATTACGCGGCGGAATGCGCGACAGCAACGTACTGGCCTGTTGCCAGGCGTTATTTTCACTGGCGAACAGTGCTGCGGCGTAGAGTTCATCCGCACTGGCTCCGGCGCGGAATAATGGCTGCATCAACGCGGTGGCGGCGGCGGTATTGCCCTGCTGCTGATAAATCCGCGCCAGATCGAGCTTCAGCCAGCCGTCGTTCGGGAAGCGCTGCACACCCTGTTGCAGCAGGCCGATGGCACGCGTGGTGTCGCCCGCCGCCAGCGCCTGTTTGGCTTCGTTGCGCACCGGCGTGCTGGTGGCGATGCTGACCGGGCGCGGTGCCATGGTGCGGCGCACGTCCTCCGGCAAGGCCGAAAATAACGAATTGGCTTCGTCGGTACGTTTCTGCTCGCGCAGTACGTAATAAAGCCCTTCTTTGGCGTTACGATTATCCGCATCGGTTTGCAGAATATCGCGGTACAACCGTTCCGCCTGCGAAAAATTATTGGTGCGGCGCAGCACATCGGCGCGGAACAGTTTCGCCGTCATCCCTTTGTCGCCGCCAGCCTGCACCAAGGGTTCGCTTAGCGTCAGCGCCTGTGCCGTATCGCCACTCTTCATCGCCTGCTGCGCAGCCGCCAGTTGGGCGTAGAAACGGGCATCGTCTGCCTGCTGCTGGCGTTGAGCACTGTTCTCGCCACCCTGCCGGGCCGCCCGTTCCAGATACGTTGCGGCGGCGGCAAAATCGCCGCGCCGCTGGGCGGCATACCCCATTCCCGCCAGCGCATCCGCATCTTCCGGGTTAGCCTGCAACACCTGGCCGAACGCGGTTTGCGCGCTGGAGAGATCGCCGCTGTTGAGTGCGCTAAAGCCTTTGTCTTTCTCGTTGCCGCCCACATTTTTGCGGTAATAGTCCATCACCGCCGTATCCTGCGGGTGCCGCTGCTGATAGAGCTGATAGAGCGGCGCGTCGTCCACTTTGGGTCCCAGCCACAGCAACGCCTGCCGCATCGCCTGATCGGCATCGGTACTGCCGGACGCCAGCCCACTCAGCATTTGCAACCCTTCGCGGCGGGTCGGCTCCTGATAGGTCAGCGCCTTGCCGAGCGCCACAACGGCATTGGTATCCTGCGGATGCGCCGCCACAAACTCGCGCAGGTGGTCAATCGCCTGCGGTAATAGCGTACGGTCACCCGCCATGGTCAGATAGTATTCCGCCGCAATACTGGCAGGCGGCTGAGTGCCGCTAAACAGATTGCGCCAGGTTTGCAGCGACGCGCTGATATTGCCGCTGCGCGCCTGCTGACGCGCCAGCGCCAGCTGCGCTGGCGGGATGGTCGAGGTCTGGCGGGCATTATCCAGCGCCTGCAACAGCGGGTCCTGCGGCGATGCCTTGCTCAGGCGCTCACGCCATTTGGCAGCTTCGGCATTATCGCCGCTATGTTGGGCGTACAACGCCATCAGGTAAAGCGCCTGCGGGTTGTTGGCATCCGCCATCAGGATTTTCTGCAACGCGCCACGAGCAAGATCGTCATGAGAGCGTTGATGCCAGTAATCTGCCTGTTCAAACAGCGCCTGTAGCGCCGGGTTAGTCTGTGCCGCCAGCGCGGAGGTCGATAGCACGCCGCTGACCACCACACCGGTAAGAGACAGTGACTGACGGATGCGGGCTGTTAATGTCGTCATCTTCATAGGTGGCTCGCTTATTCTTTATCCGATCCCGCATCACGTCGGGTAGACAGCCTTTTCTCTGCCAGCCGCCGGAGCATCGATGCCAGGCTCAGCCCCATCACCGCCGCCAACAGCAGCGCCATCAACGCCAGCAACACCGCGTGTTGATTGGCGTACCAGACAACCATCATGTACCAGGGCATTTCACCACTAGGGAACTGTGGTCCCACCCGAAAGCTACGCACGCCGTTTTCGTCGGTGATAATGGCGGTATCGCCTCGCACCGCAGCGTTAATGCTCGGCGAACTCAGGTCGCCATACAGTCGCAACAACTGGTCGTCGCCACTGCCGGTGGCCACTACCACCACCCGATCCGGGTTCCACGGCGACCGGTAGCTCAGGAAACCGCGCCAGGCTTCGTTAGACGAGAAATAGCGGTCTGCCTCCAGCGGGGTACGGTTCCAGTCACCGATCAATAAAGTTTGTAAGTGCTCCCATACTCCTGGTGTCCTGACGCCAAAAGTACGGTCATTCACCGTATAGGGTGAACCAGACAGCAGGTTCTGATTGAACGCCGTTTGCTGCAACGAGGTCACCGCCAGTACATCGCTATTTTCAAGCTTCTGCCGGTCACCGGCGTTGGTCGGCAAGCCGAACATTACGCGGTTGTGGTTGAGGCTCACGCCGGTGGCATCGCCAGCGCGACCAGCCAGGTCAAGCAGCAGGCCAATTTCAGCGTTGGTTGGTTTTTCCGGCAGCAGCATTACTGTCTGAGCGTAATCCGCCTGACGAGTGAACGGGAACGCCACCCCCACGAAATAGGAAAGATTCGGCAGCAGCGTGAAATGGCGTGTGCGACTGAGATCGATAGACGCGCTGTCGGCAATCTGGCTCTTGATGTTGTTGTTAAGCAGCACGCTGCACGGCGCATCTTCTTTCGCACGGATGTTGAAGTAAAGCTGGAACTGGTTGTATCCGTAAATCAGATACGGATCGACCTTCAGCGTATAATTTTCCTGACGGCTATCACCGCCCATTTCACGCCACAATTGTTGTAACACACCGACCTTGTTCACCGGCAGATTGTGCAGGAAGGTGCCGTTGAGCATCACATTCAGGTATGAGCGGCTTTCATCAATCCAGCTTTCTGACGGGAAACGGTAATCGACGTTTACCGGAATGGTATCGCCATCCCACAAAAACAAATCCGGCGCGGCGCGGAAGTTGATGCGCAGCGCCTCATGCCAAAGCCCACTGACTGTCATGTTTTGATCGTTGCGCAACAATTCACTCAGCCGTACCGGTCGGTCGGTATTGATCCAGCGCGGTGCGTCATAAGCGCGGCGAAAAGGAATGGTCTGCGGCGTTACCGACAGGGTTGACGCATCGCCAGTGAAGGGCTGATTGATCAGGCGATACGCCGCCTGCCGCAACTGCTCATCATCCTTGCCTATAACCAGCATCAGTTTGTAAACCGGGTTCACCGGGTTATCAATCAGTTGCAATGTAGGACCGGCAACCTCTGGCAGCGTCAGCGTGCCCACGTTGTCTCCTGGTCGGCCAAACACTATGCCGCTCTTCTCAGGCAACGCATCGCGTATCACCGGGAACGTCACGCCGTAACCATCCATACGCATCCCCAGCCAAGAAGCCACCAGCGATGCCGCGCTGACCTGAGCGGGGGTAAGGTTGGCCGGAAACACCATCGGTACAGAAGTGGACGACATCTGCAGCGGGTCGATAAACGGACGTGGGAAATTCTCCAGCCGGGTGCCGATATCAAGTTGCTGGCCTTCCAGATGCAGGGTCGTGGTCGGAAGAATAGTCAGGTTGTAGCGGGTCGCGCTGTCGCGCTCGCACAGCAGGCGATCAGCATCATTGACGCGAAAACTCAGGTTGTTACTGGAAACCACCATTGCAGCGGGAATATCCAGTTGAAACAACGTACTGTCGCCAGTCACGGCGTTCAGCGGCACACTACCCAGCGGCTGGCCGTTCAGCATCAGTTGCATCGACGTATTGAGCGCCGCCAGTTCGGGCGATACCCGCAACGCCAGATCCAGACGCGCATTGGTCACCACCTGATCGCCAGGCAGAGTAAAAATCACCCCAGCCTGCGCCTGACCGCCCGCCAGCGTAATCCCCCGCGTTTGGCCCATCTGCGCCACGGTGACGTCGCTAGATAGCGGCTGATAACCTGTCGTGGGCTGATCTGTCGCGGATTGATCACCAACCGGTGCCGGCAACAGCATGGACGGCGTCGTCAGCGGCGGCGGTGCAGGAAGATCCGGCGATGTCGCTTCTGGCATAACCGGGGACGGTGCCGTTGGCGATGCCTGTGGCGACACCATCGGCGGCATCGCTGGCGGTGTCGGCATCGATGCAGTATTCGCAGCAGGCGCGGTTTGGCTGCCGCCGGGGCTGAGCATGGTGGGCAACGGCTCATCCGCCGTGTTGCCAGCCGCCAGCGCACCGTTGCCACCCAGCATCAATACGCCGCTCACGCACAGAGGCCACAGCGATTTCAAAAAACGTGGCATCATCATGCAACGACGTCTCCCTTCTTCTGGTCTGCTTTACGGCCTCGCAAACTCATCCAGAAGAATGCGCAAACGGTACACACCACCGCCCACAGTGAGCGCAAGGGACGATCCTGCGGAAAGGGCGAACTCATCCAGGCATCTGCACGCGACAGCACCACGCGTACCAGCGCCCGACGCTGGGCCAACGGAATATTGTCAAATCGCAGGCGAATGGTGTCGTCGTCTGCCGCCACCGACTGTGCTGGCAGGCAAATTTCGCTGGATTGCAGCAACAGCTCAACCGCCTCAATCTCATCGGTTTTATGACGCTGATCCGGCGCTTTAAGCTGTACTCCGCCCATCGACAGATTAATGGTGGTGGTGCGGGATGCCACGCCGCTGACGTAATGAATGATAGCGGGCACATCCACATCAACGCGGATGGTCTTGCGCACCTGTTTGGTTTCCCGCGCTACCGCAATCGCTGCCAGCAGGGTTAACAAACTGAGTAGCGCCCACACCACGTTCAGCACCATCACATAGGGGTCCACATTGAAATAATCATGCGCCACGATGCGGGCAATGCCAGCCACGACGCCTGCTCCCATCAAAATCGCCGCAATGATATGTGGCCGCACAATACGAAAATCAAAAAAGCCTTCGTCCAGCAGGCCGCCTTTATCGGTTACGTTGAACTTGCCGCGCGTCGGCGCGAACAGGGTGACCAGCGTCGGAATCACCAGATGGAACGCCATCACCGTTTCGTAGATTTCACCCCAGAAACTGTAACGAAAACGCCCGTTCATGCGCGAGTTGAGGTACATCGACAGCACCAGATGCGGTAATACATACGCAAAAATCGTCGCCGCCGAGGCATAGATAATATTGAGGTTGAACAGCAGGTAGGCCAGCGGCGCCGTCAGGAACACCACGCGCGGCAAGCCAAACTGGAAATGCAGCATGGCGTTGAGATAGCACAACCGTTGAGGCCAGGTCAGCCCACGCCCGAACAACGGGTTATCAACCCGGAAAATCTGCGTCATGCCACGTGCCCAGCGGGTACGCTGAATAACATGCAGCACCAGCCGTTCGGTCGCCAGACCCGCTGCCAGCGGAATCGCCAGAAAGGCGGATTTCCAGCCTTTGCGCTGCATCTTGATGGCGGTATGCGCGTCTTCCGTTACGGTTTCCACCGCAAAGCCGCCAATTTCATCCAGTGCTGCACGGCGAATCACCGCGCAGGAACCGCAGAAAAAGGCCGCATTCCAGAGGTCATTGCCTTGTTGCACCGGCCCGTAAAACAGCGCGCCTTCGCTCGGCATGTCGCGCGCCGCGCGCAGGTTACGTTCGAACGGGTCCGGCGAATAGAAGTAATGCGGCGTCTGCAACAGTGCCAGTTTCGGGTCCGACAGGAACGGGCCAACCGTGGCTTGCAGGAAGATGCGCTTGGCGACGTGATCACAGTCAAATACGCAGATAAGCTCGCCTTGGGTCAACTTAAGCGCATGGTTAAGGTTACCGGCCTTAGCGTGAGCGTTGTTATCGCGGGTGATATAACCGACGCCCACTTGCGAGGCGAACACGGCAAATTCGCTGCGTTTGCCGTCATCCAACAAATAGATTGTCATTTTGTCGCGCGGGTAGTCGATGCACTGCGCCGCCAGCACCGTATCGCGCACCACATCAAGACTCTCGTTATAGGTAGGAATATACACATCCACCGTCGGCCATAACTGAGTGTCCTCCGGCATCGGCTCAATCGCGCGCTCCAGCGGCCAGGCCGTCTGAAGAAAACCTAATAACAAAATCACCCAGATATAGAACTCGGCAATAAATAAACCCATGCCCAGAATGGCTTCAATTTCAGAGTTGAAGTGCAGGGTTTCCGTTGCCCGCCAGTACATATAACGTGTTGACGTCAGCACTGACATAATAATGAGTATCACCGTCACCTGACGGCGTTTATTGAGTCCCAGCAAAAACATCAACGCCAGGCTGATCAGGCCGAATATATATTGTTTTTCACTGTCCATCGGGGTGATGACAATCACCGCTGCAACCGGTAGCAATAACAACAAAATGGTTAAGAACAGGATTTTTTTCATCGATTATCCTGATAATTAATTGATGGAAAACGTTCGCGCGCACCTGCCTGTGCTAAAAAAATCAGTCAAAGAATAACAATTCTTTACGATTGTAGACTGAATTAGCACTTAGCTGGCAGAAACAGCTTGATAAGTGGGAAAATCGGCGTGAACTTCTCCGTTACCAATCCTGATATCCAGCAGCGACGCAACGCGTTTTCCAATCAGTTCAATGTCAAACGCAGCAGCAGAAACCGGGTTGAAATCAAAAATGGAGCGTTGGGAGGCGTTGGCTTCAGCGACACTCTCATCACGGTGTACACTGCCAATCAGTTTGTCCGGCATACGTTGCTGGAGAAACGACGACACCTGACTGCTGATAGCACGGCGATTATCCGTTTGATTCAGCAACAGGTAAGAACCTTTGCGATTATTTAGCGCCTGACCGGTCAGTTTATTGCCCTCAATCTGCGGCATCAGCGACAGGGAAGCGGTATCCGCCATCATCACCACCAGATGCAGATCGGCCAGTTCCGTCATGGCCTTCAACGCCGGACTCGGTCCTGGCGGGAAATCCGCCACGATGACCAACCCCGGATAATTCATCACCGAACTCAGGCCGCGCTGGAGAAACAGTGGGTCGGTCGTCATACGATGCTCAAACGCCAGCCGTTGTTCTTCGGTGACATTGCCGTAAGGCAACACGAAAATATTATCGTCTGCGGTCAGGATAGACTGGCTCCAGTCGGCCATTTCATCGGATTTGGCAACGTAACCACGTTCATCACCGAGCGGCACGCCAAAATGCAGGCGCAACGCATTCTGCACATCGAAATCAATCGCCAGCACCTTGCTGCCGCCACGAGCCAGCGCATAGGCCAGATTAGCCGCCATGGTGGTTTTACCGACGCCACCTTTCGGAGAACAAACACAAACTAACGGCATAACGCGATTTTCTCCAGCAAGGGTTTCAACAACATGGTCTTGGATACCGAATGGGTTTCATCATGGCGATGACGACTAAATAACTGGCGGAATCGTCCAGCTTCTGAGGCGAGCGGCGCCTCGCTCATCACAGGTGTGGACGCTGCTGGTGCCGGTGTATGCGCGAGCGGATGCGGGCGTGGCGTTTCTGAAGATATCGTTTCTTCCCTCTGCGGCGCTACCTGCTGTGCTACGGACACAGGCACAGGAGCAACCTGAACGGGCGGCGGCGACGCAGCAATAGCGTTAAACAGGGAATATCGATTATCTCCGGAAGACCCAGAGATGACGGCGGCTGACGGCATGACACGGTGAGACGGCGACACCACAGGCTCAGACAACGCGTCCAGACTCGCCGGCACAGGTTGCGCAATACTCACCGGCTGAGCCGCCGATAGCGAGTCCTCACCAGCCTGATTGCGCAACAGCTGTTTTATAATCGGCCAGACAACGGTGTCAGATTGCAATACCTGTCCGGACATATCCCTGAAATTAATATCTTTTATCTGGGCTTTATCCTTAAAGCGCTGCATATCATCATAACTATTCATCTAACTGACATTTCCCTGGAAAAGGGTGACGGCTAATATGGCGCGGGACTACAGCGCAAAAAACAATCTTTTAGGATTAATCTTAAACGATATTTGTAATGAAGGTAAATTACTCCAGAAAAATAAATCAATAACCTATAAGTAAAATTTCCCTTCCTTAGCGTGCTGAAAACGACATCACCCATCCCGCCAAAATCACTATATTGATAGTTAAATCATGGCTAATCACTGAGGGGATTACCAATTCGGCACCGGGTGATAAATCTATTGCGAGAAGATAGCGTAGTGCTCACCTGAAATCCATGACTAAATATTGAGCAATATATTAAAATAAATTAAACAATGGAAATCTCTACCAGCACCTGGCGTTGGCCGAATTATGTGGCGCAAACGGTCTCAACAGGTTGGCTCCCAACCTTCGCCAGCCATATTACGATGAACGAATCAACCGCAACGACCATAGCCGCGCGCCAAATACATTGACCAGCAATCCCATCATCACCAGCAACGCCCCCACACCTCAGCACGAAGGCATGACCAAATAAAAATGACATCATAGTAGCAAAAAATACTATCCCTCCTCATTAATTGCTATCATAGTGACAACAAAACACCATCAGGAGCCTCAAGATGCTATCGCTATACACGGCTTACGACATTCAACAGAAACTAAAACAACATCTGAAAGCGATGCGCAAACATCGCAAACTCTCTGTTGATGCGCTGGCCCAGCAGTCCGGTGTCCCCAACAGCACCATCCGCAAATTTGAAGCGACAGGTAATATCTCTCTCAGACAGTTTCTGATGTTGTACGAAGCCTTGGGTAACCTGAACGATCTCAACGCACTCACCAGCCAGGCACATTCCCCCACCAGCATTGAAGAGGTGCTTAAAAATGCTTAGTGTACCGCTGGAAGTCATACGCCGCCTAAGTGATGGCCGGGAAGAACGTGTTGGACAACTGGCGGAAAACCGACAGGGCGTCTATTTCCAGTACAACGCAGACTATCTCGCCAGCCACAACTCCTCTCTCAGCCCTTTCAATCTGGAATTTACTGGTCAGCTTCAGGCTGCACCACGCCAACCTCACTATGGCTTACACGGCATATTTGCTGACAGTCTACCTGATGGCTGGGGCTTGTATCTTATGGACCGCTTTTTCCGCCAACAGGGTTATAACCCCGCCCAGATTACGGCACTGGAAAGGCTCGCTTTCATCGGTCACCGAGGCCCAGGTGCATTACGCTATGAACCGGCGATGCCCCGTTCTGATGGCGTTGGTGAAGAGGTTATTGAGTTGATCCAACTGGGCCACGCCGCTATCGAAGAGTTCGAAGGCACGGAATCCAGTCTGATTGCACACTTGATGAATGCTGGAGGTTCTGGTGGCGCCAGACCGAAGCTCAGCGTGACAAAAAAGCCTGACGGTACCTTTACCACTCGTCAGGATACCGTGGGCGATAAGCTGCTGATCAAGCTCACTTCAGAAAAGTTCGCGCTCCAGCATACTGAAAGCCAGATCGAATATATCTATATGAAAATAGCCAGGCAGGCTGGTATTGATGTGGCTGATTTCGAGTTACTTCATATTGGTGAAGGGCACTACTGGTTACAGCAGTCACGATTTGATTGTATAGGTGAAGCAGGTCGATTACACATGGCATCTGCCAGTGGCTTACTGGATGCAAACTTTCGAGCCCCCTCTCTGGATTACGTCGATCTGGTTAAAGCAGCACGACTACTGTGCGGTGTAGGAGAAGCAAGAAAATTATTGCGCCGGGCATTATTCAATTATTTGTTGGTCAATCAGGACGATCACGCTAAAAATTTCTCTTTTCTGGCAGACGATCACGACCACTGGCGGCTTTCCCCATTCTATGACGTGGTCTACAGCCCCTCACCACAGGGAGAGCATATGACGGCGTTTAATGGTCACGGCTCACGTATTACCTTAAGCGCAATGGAGCAACTGGCCGGACAAGCGGGTCTGTCAGGAGCCAACGCCGTGCTCAACATCGTTGATGAACTATACGATATTGCGAAAGAATTTCACCGGGAAGCTCGCCATTTCAGCCTCCCAGCACCATTGATCACCACCATTCAACAGGAGATCGATAGCAAATGGCGGCAATTAAGAGAATAAAGCGCGCTATCCCGCCACTTATAAACAGGCCCCGGTTTTAATCGGGGCCGTGTTTCTGTCTCACCACAGACGTCAGCTTGCCTGACTGTCTTCCTGCTCCACCGCGAAGCAGGCAACCAGTTGTTCGCCGTGCGGTTTCAGATGCGGTTGCAACTGGGTACAGGTGCCGAAACGGTGCTGGCAGCGGGCGTTGAAGGCGCAGCCCGGCGGCGGGTTTAGCGGGCTTGGCAGCTCGCCGGTTAGCTTGATGCGCTCGCGGCGAGCATCCGGGTTCAGGCGCGGCGTCGCAGACAACAGCGCCTGGGTGTACGGGTGGCGCGGATTGTTGAAAATCGCGTCCTTGCTGCCCTTCTCCACACAACGGCCCAGGTACATCACCATCACTTCGTCAGCAATGTGTTCCACCACCGACAAATCATGCGAGATGAACACGTAAGACAGCCCCAGATCCTGCTGCAAATCCATCATCAGGTTCAGCACCTGCGCACGCACCGATACATCGAGTGCGGACACCGGTTCATCGGCAATCACCACGTCCGGATCCAACATCAGCCCGCGAGCGATGGCGATACGCTGACGCTGGCCGCCGGAAAACATGTGCGGATAGCGATCGTAATGTTCGGTTTTCAGGCCGACTTTCGCCATCATCGCCAGCGCCTTCTCGCGGCGTTCCGCTTTGGTGAGATCAGTGTTGATCACCAGCGGCTCTTCCAGGATCTGCCCGACCTTTTTACGCGGATTGAGCGATGCATAGGGGTTCTGGAACACAATCTGGATTTTCTGCCGACGCAGCTTCTGCGCCGCCGGGTCCGGCTTGAGCAGATCCTGCCCATGATAGTACAGCTCGCCGTGTGACGGGGTTTCGATCATGGTCAGCAGGCGGCCCAGCGTGGACTTGCCGCAACCGGACTCGCCCACCACCGCCAGCGTCTTGCCGCGCTCCAGCGTGAAGGACACACCATCCAGCGCTTTCACCAGTCGCTCCGGCGCGAACAGCCCTTTTTTCACCGGGTAGTGTTTTTTCAAATCAATCGCTTCGAGCAGGTACGGCTGCCCGGCGGCATTCATGGTCTGGCTCATACGGTTGGCCTCCCCGCATCATCCAGCGGTGTGTGACATTTCACCTGGCGACCGGGGATATCCCGCATCTCAGGCTCTTCCTGACGGCAACGATCGCTGGCGTACGGACAGCGCGGATTAAGCAGACAGCCGGTCGGCCTATCGTACTTACCCGGCACCACGCCCGGCAGCGACGCCAGACGAGACTTATCGACCGCGAATTCCGGCAACGCACGCAACAGTGCCTGGGTATAGGGGTGACGCGGCGCGCGGAAAATATCCGCCGCCTTGCCAGATTCCACCACCTGCCCGGCGTACATCACAATGATGTGGTGCGCCGCTTCCGCCACCAGCGCCAGATCGTGGGTAATCAGGATCAGCGCCATGTTCTCTTTTTGCTGCAATTCCAGCAGTAATTCGATGATCTGCGCCTGAATGGTCACATCCAGCGCCGTCGTCGGTTCGTCTGCTATCAGCAACTTTGGCCGACAGGCTATCGCCATCGCAATCATCACGCGCTGACTCATCCCGCCCGACAACTGGTGCGGATACACATCCAGCCGGGATTCCGGGTCGGGAATTCCCACCTGATTAAGCAGGTCAATCGCCCGCTGACGGCGGGTTTTACGGTTACCGCCCTGATGCACCTTGATGGCTTCCATAATCTGGTAGCCTACGGTGTAACACGGGTTGAGACTGGTCATCGGGTCCTGGAAGATCATCGCCACTTCCGCCCCCACCAGTTGACGCCGCTCCTTGTCGGAGAGCGTCTGCAAATCACGCTGGTTGAATTCCAGCCGGTCAGCCATTACTTTGCCGGGGAAATCAATCAAGCCCATGATAGCCAGTGAACTGACTGATTTGCCGGAACCGGACTCGCCGACGATGCCGACCACCTGCCCTTGTTCCACCTGATAGCTGATGCGGTCTACCGCACGAAACGGCAGCCCCTCATCGCCAAAGTGCACCGACAGTTTCTCTACATTGAGTAACGCCATCTCTCTACCTCTATCACTGCATGTTACTGCTTGAGTTTGGGGTCGAGAGCATCACGCAGGCCGTCCCCCATCAGGTTAAATGCCAATACCGTCAGCAGAATCGCCAGACCGGGGAACGTCACCACCCACCAGGCGCTCTGCGCAAACTGCAGCACGTCGGAAAGCATGGTGCCCCATTCCGGTGTAGGCGGCTGTGCGCCCATGCCGAGGAACCCAAGTGCAGCCATGTCGAGAATGGCGTTGGAAAAACCCATCGATGCCTGCACGATCAACGGTGCCAGGCAGTTAGGGAAAATGTTGACGAACATCTGACGCAACGGACCGGCCCCCGCCACGCGCGAGGCGGTCACGTAGTCGCGGTGCACTTCCACCAGCACCGCAGCGCGGGTCAGACGCACATAGTGCGGCAGCGACACGAAAGTCAGCGCCAGTGATGCATTGACGATGGAGGGGCCAAAAATGGCCACCAGCACCAGCGCCAGCAGCAAGCTCGGCAGCGCCAGCATGATATCCACCAGACGCATGATGGCGGCATCAACCGCACCGCCAAAGTAACCGGCGAGCAGCCCGAACACGATGCCGAGAATCAGCGACATCACCACCACCAGACAGCCCACCAGCAGCGACAGACGCGCGCCGTACATCAGGCGCGACAGCACGTCGCGGCCCACATCGTCAGTTCCCAGAATGTACTGCCAGCTGCCGCCTTCCTGCCAAACCGGCGGTTTAAGCAGCGCATCGCGGAACTGTTCAGCCGGTGCGTGCGGAGCCAGTACGCTGGCACCAATCGCTATCACCAGCATCAGGATGATATACACCAGGCCGACGACGGCCCCTTTGTTACGTTTAAAGTAGTGCCAGAACTCCTGCAACGGGGTCATGGGCTTCGGCGCAGCCGTCGCTGCGGATTCGGTAACGTGAGTCATCCCGCGTCTCCCTTATTTCTTATGCCGAATGCGCGGGTTCACCACGCCGTAGAGCACATCCACCAGCAGGTTCACCAAAATGATCATGGTGGCGACCAGCAATACCCCGCCTTGCACCACCGGGTAGTCACGACGCTGCAACGCGTCTATCAACCAGCGGCCTAACCCCGGCCAGGAGAAAATGGTTTCTGTGAGGATGGCACCGGCCAGCATGGTACCCACCTGCAAGCCAATCACCGTCACCACTGGCAGCATGGCGTTACGCAACGCATGTATCACAATCACCCGCAGGCGGCTCAACCCCTTGGCGCGAGCGGTACGGATATAATCCTCGCCCAGCACTTCCAGCATCGCCGAGCGCGTCATACGCACAATCACCGCCAACGGAATGGTGCCGAGCACAACGGCTGGCAGCACCATGTGCATCACCGCGTCTTTGAAGTCGCCTTCCGCACCCCAAATCAAGGTATCGATCAGCATAAAACCGGTCAGCGGCAGGGAATCATCCAGAAACACGGTGTCGCCCACCCGACCGGATACCGGCGTCAGGTTCAGTTGTACCGACACCAGCATGATAAGCATCATGCCCCACCAGAAAATCGGCATCGAGTAACCGGTCAGCGCCACGCTGACGGCGGTATGATCAAACACCGAACCGCGCTTGACCGCCGCCATTACCCCAACCGGAATGCCGACGATCACCGCGAAAATCATCGCGCACACGCCCAGCTCCAGCGTAGCTTTGAAACGCGGCACGAATTCATCCCACACCGGGACGCGACTCTTCAGGGACATGCCCAGATCGCCGTGCAGCACGCCGTAAATGTAATGGACGTATTGCTCCCAGAGAGGCTTGTCCAGCCCAAGTTCCGCCATCAACTGCGCGTGGCGCTCCGGGGAAATACCACGCTCTCCTGCCATGATCATCACCGGGTCGCCGGGGATCAGGTGCACGAAAGCGAAAGTTAGTAGGGTAATACCGATAAACGTTGGGATAACCAGCCCCAAACGACGGAGTATGAACTGCAACATATCCCGAACTCTCTGTGCGTTCTCTTTATAGAGATAAATGGCCCGATGGTGCTCACCATCGAGCCTGACATTGCTCACTGCGTTAAAACAGGCGTTGAAGCGTCCCCTGTCGTTCCCCTACAGAAACACGCGTCTCCAGAAACACGCATTTCCAAAAACAACAGGGGCGACAGCGCTGCCATCGCCCATAAATGTGACGTGATGAGATAATTAATCTACGGATACGTGATTGAAGCTGTGCACGCCACGCGGCTCGATGACGTAGCCTTTCACGTTTTTACGGATCGGTTCATACACGGTGGAGTGCGCCACAATCAGCGCCGGAGCCTGATCGTGCATCACTACCTGAGCCTGCTTGTACAGTTCGATACGTTTAGCCTGATCAGACACCGCACGAGCTGGCTGGATCAGGTCTTCAAACGGCTTGTAGCACCACTTGGAGTAGTTGGAGCCTTTCTGCGCTGCGTCGCAGCTAAACAGCGTCGCCAGGAAGTTATCCGGGTCCCCATTGTCGCCGGTCCACCCCATCAGCACGGTCTGGTGCTCACCGGCTTTAGCACGCTTGAGGTACTCACCCCATTCGTAGGTAACGATCTTGGCTTTCACGCCCACTTTCGCCCAGTCAGCCTGAATCATTTCCGCCATACGACGAGCATTCGGGTTGTACGGACGCTGTACCGGCATCGCCCACAGGTCTATCTCAAAGCCGTTTTCCAGACCGGCTTCTTTCAGCAGCGCTTTAGCTTTAGCGGGATCGTAAGCGTAGTCTTTAACGTCGTCGTTATAGCCCCACATGGTCGGTGGAATCAGGTTTTTCGCAGCCTGACCAGCCCCCTGATACACCGCATCAATGATAGCCTGCTTGTTCACCGCGTACGTCAGTGCCTGACGCACTTTCACGTTATCCAACGGTTTTTTCTCGACGTTAAACGACAGGTAACCCACGTTCAGGCCCGGCTTTTGCAGCAGTTCAATGTTCTTGTCCTGCTTCATGCTGGCCAGATCGGCAGGGTTCGGGTACGGCATCACCTGGCATTCGTCTTTTTGCAGCTTGGCGTAACGCACAGAAGCATCCGGCGTAATAGAGAACACCAGACGGTCAATGCCCGGCTTGGTGCCCCAGAAGCTATCAAAACGTTTGTAGAGAATGCGGGAATCTTTCTGGTACTGCTGCAACTGGAATGGACCGGTGCCGATCGGGTCCAGGTCGATTTTCTCCGGTGTGCCGGCTTTCAGCATCTTGTCGCCGTATTCAGCGGACAGAATAGACGCAAAATCCATCGCCAGGTCGGCCAGGAACGGCGCTTCAGCGTGGTTCAACTGGAAGCGGACGGTATAGTCATCCACTTTCTCGATTTTGCTGATCAGGTCATTCATCCCCATGCCTTCAAAGTACTCGTAGCTACCGCCGGAGACTTTATGGAACGGGTGGTTGGCATCCAACTGACGCTGGAAGGAGAACAGTACGTCGTCAGCGTTAAACGTGCGGCCCGGTTTAAACTCTTTGCTGTCCTGCCACTTCACGCCCTTACGCAGATGGAAGGTGTAGGTTTTACCGTCGGCGCTGATGTCCCATTTTTCGGCCAGACCCGGCTCAATTTCGGTAGTACCGTTCTTGAACTCGACCAAACGGTTGTAAATAGGAATGGAGCTGGCGTCAAAAGTGGTACCAGACGTGAACAACTGTGGGTTAAAGCCTTCCGGAGAACCTTCTGAGCAATACACCAGGGTTTTTGCCTGTACACCGGCGGCAACGGACAGCGCCAGCAAACCAAGGCTGAATTTCAGCACCCTTGATTTCATCAGGGATTTAGCCATTACATGAACTCCATTGTGGATGTTGTGTGTCAGTCAGACCAGTTGTTGTCATCGCGACTGTTGTCATCGCGACTGTTGTGATTGCAACAGGGTTATCGCAATTCGGGTTATCGCGGTGATATTTATCGCGGTGGTCTGTACTTTTTCTTCTATATTCAGCCCAAAGCTCGCGCCCGGAGACTGATGTAATAGTAAATAGGAGAGACAACAGTGCGGGACAAGCAGGAAAAACCCTGCCAGCCCTGTCGGATCAACCATAATGATTCCAGGTACTCTGCCGTCCTCCTCCTTGTGACGCCCACAATGTGTCAACAGATCACAATCGCGTCAATATTCCCTGTCAGGATTTACAAACAGAAACCCCCGAATCATTAAGATATAAAGTTAGCTAAAATCATTACTTTATTAGTGATAAAACCCACAAAAAAAAGAAAAACCAACAGAGAAAACCACACAATTTATGCCAGACAATAATTATCACCACATAATAACTCATAGGAAAATCCTCTCGAATGGTGAATTACTGCACAAAAAAGCGTGTTAGAAATGTTAAAATCAGGTGAAAATACTGACAAAAGCTTCGTTGCGATGATGCATTACTATCATCATCGATGACCATTGGACAACTATTTGCGCGCTATAAAAAAACGGTATACCACAGCGAAAAGCCATGATCTGATGCCTCGACACAACGCATTAAAACCAAACAACCATTTGTTTTTTATATATTTTTAAAAACAAAAGGAGAACCGTAACACCATCGCTAAATGATGCTGCCCCCCCTCCTAATCTCTGGTTGCATTCATTCATCTTTAACATTCATGTCAACAACGCCGATAGTTCAATAACAATAACCCCAACACACAGCAACACCCTTTACGACAGGAATTAACATCAGGAGAACCATGATGGTCAAACAATCAATACCTAAAAAAACAATGAGTATCCGCACCCAAATGTTGCTAACAGGCTCATTGACGATTGCTCTTGGTTTTGCAGTCACGATTGGAGTACTGAGCTGGCAATCCAGCAGTGAACAAAAAGCACTGGCTGATAGTTATTTACAGCAGATTGCTAAAAATGAAGCGCTAAAAATTCAACAGAGACTCAATTATGACCGTGACGTGGCGCATAACCTCGGTCAGGCATTAATTGCTCTGCCAGCCGCCGGCATTAAAGACCGTGCAGCGGTCGATAAAGTGACGGAATACGCTCTGCGGGACAATCCGGATTACCTCTCGGTTTCGGTTATTTTTGAAGAGAACGCTTTTGACGGGCGCGATGCAGAGTTTATAAATAAGCCTGGTCAGCCGCCCAAAGGCCGTTATGCCTGGTTTGTTGACCGTGATCAGGCCGGCAATTACAAAATGAATCCGCTGCTTTCCTACCTGACGCCTGGCCAGGGCGATTACTATTTACTGCCGCAAAAGAGCCAGAAAGATACCTTAATTGAACCCTATTCGTACGCTTACAACGGCGTCCCAACGTTGCTGACGTCGGTAGCGGCCCCCATGATTTCGCAAGGAAAACTGTTTGGCGTTGTTACTGCGGATATTTCTCTTGCATCATTACAGCAAACCATTAATCAGATTAAGCCCTGGGCGGGCAGTGGCTACGCGATGCTGCTCTCCAGCGCGGGAAAAGTCGTCTCCTATCCGGATAAGTCCATGACGAGCAAAGTCTGGCAGGAGAAAACAGATAGCCTTACTTCAGAGATAGTACAACGTGACGATGCAATATTAGGCGAAAAAGCGCTGGTGACCTGGTATCCCATCACCATCGGCAACAGTGCTGATAAATGGTATCTGGGGGTCGTTGCGCCAGTCAGTAAGGTGATGGAGGCCGCCAAACAACAATTAACCAATGCCTTGATTCTCATGGTGCTCAGTATTCTGTTGGTCAGTGCATTACTGGGGCTAACGTTCAGCAGAAAAGTGCTTAAACCGCTTGGCGGCGAACCACTCGAAGCCGCCACCATTGCGCTGTCGGTTGCCAAAGGGGAGCTAAACAATGACATTGCGGTAAAACCTAATGATCGCAGCAGCCTGTTTTTCGCTCTGCGCACCATGCAATCACAGCTGCGACAGGTTGTGGAACAAATCAAAGAAGCAGGTGACGCGGTACATCAGGGTGCCACGGAGATCGCCAGCGGCAACATTAATCTGGCTTCCCGCACCGAGCAGCAAGCTGCCGCATTAGAGCAAACCGCCGCGAGCATGGAGCAGATCACCGCCACAGTGAAACATAATGCCAACAATGCTCATCAGGCCACCGCATTAACCGAAAATGCCACACAAATCGCCCAACGCGGTGAAACGCTGGTTAGCCAGGTCGTACAAACCATGGCGCAGATCGACGATAGTGCGAAAAAGATTGGCGACATTACCACGATGATCAATAGCATTGCTTTCCAGACCAACATCCTGGCGCTGAACGCGGCGGTTGAAGCCGCACGCGCCGGTGAACAAGGCCGAGGGTTTGCGGTAGTGGCGTCGGAAGTTCGCAGTCTGGCACAACGCAGCGCCAATGCCGTCAAAGAGATTGCCGCACTGATTGAAGAATCCAGCCAGCGTGTCGAGACTGGCGTGCAACTGGTGAACAATGCCGGTAAAACCATGCAGGAAATGACCCACGCCGTCAGTTCGGTGCAAACCATTATCAATGAAATTGTTAACGCATCGGATGAGCAGGCGAAAGGGATTAGCCAGGTGACGATTGCCGTGAACGAGATGGACGGTGTAACACAGCAAAACTCGGCGCTGGTGCAGCAGATGTCTGCGGCGGCGGGTTCGCTGGAAGAACAAGCCATATTGTTGGCTCAGGCGATAGAACACTTCCATTTAGGACAGCACGGTCATACGGGGCAACAAGGTCATGCAAGACAACAACACGCATTACCCAGAACGGTATAAAACTAACAGGTAAATCTGCCACCCGGTGAGCATAAGGTACCCATGACGGGAATAGTTCACCGGGTCGGCAAATCAAACACAGAACATACCTTGTTTTTAGGCCGCATCCCGGTGCTGATTTTCCCTGCCATTATTTATGACTATTTTATTTATATAACTTTTAAAATTTTATTTTTTATTTACTCCTGACGTGTTACTTTTAACAGCAGAAAAGTAACCCTTCCATATAATTATTCCCCCATAACACCCACAAATTAATTTTAATTACAAAACAGTGAATTAAGTTATTTAAAGATGAATTGCCGTTAGGTTCACAATTCCCTCATATCTGCAGCTAAAGGCTATTATTTTTAACATTTGTCCATGCTAGATTACATCCCAGATTATTATAAAAAATAACATCGCACTCGTCGTTGACGCTGTACCGCATTGCCACGAGCTTTGCGCCCTAACACCATTTTTCACGTCTTGCAGAGAGAGTTCATTATCTCTGCCTTTATACCGCTACTACCGGGTGAACATAATGAAAAACATTGAAACTGAAATCATGAGCGACAACCCGCTCACAAATACAGCGCCCTCAGGCTTACTGGAGAGCGTAAATAAAATCCGCATTGGATCTGTGCCTTTTATTCTCTTTCTGGTTATTTCCGCGATTGTATTTATTGCTTCCTATGCCAGTTACTTACCTAAAAACATGATCGGCGGATTCGCCGTTATTATGACCATGGGATTCCTGCTGGCTTATATCGGCCAGCGTATTCCGGTACTGAAAGAAATCGGCGGTCCGGCGATCCTCTGCCTGATGGTGCCGTCGGTTCTGGTGTATTTTCACCTGTTCAATGCCAACACGCTCGATACCGTCAAGCTGTTGATGAAAGACGCCAACTTTCTCTACTTTGTCATCGCCAGCCTGGTGGTCGGCAGCATTCTCGGTATGAATCGCGTGATCCTGATTCAGGGCATGATCCGCATGTTCATTCCGCTGGTAGTGGGCACTTTTACGGCGGTAGTGACCGGTTTACTGGTGGGCAAACTGTTTGGCTACAGCTTCTATCACACCTTCTTCTTCATCATCGTGCCGATCATCGGTGGTGGTATCGGCGAAGGCATCCTGCCGCTGTCGCTGGCTTATTCCGCCATCCTCGGCCAGGCACCGGATGTGTACGTCGCCCAACTGGCACCTGCCGCCGTAGTTGGCAATATTTTCGCCATCATTTGCGCTGGTGTGCTGGCCCGTATCGGCGTATGGCGCAGTGATCTGAACGGTAATGGTAATCTGGTGCGCAACGCAGCTGATAATGCGTTGTTTGCAGTGAAAGACGCGCCGAAAACGGTGGATTTCCACCTGATGGGCGGTGGCCTGCTGCTGATCTGTACCTTTTTCATCGTCGGCGGGTTGTTTGAAAAAGTGCTGCATATCCCCGGCCCAGTGCTGATGATTCTGATCGCCGTATTGTGCAAATACGGTCGTATCATCCCGTCCAGCATGGAAACCGGCGCTAATAGCTTCTATAAGTTCGTGTCCAGTTCGCTGGTGTGGCCGCTGATGATCGGTCTGGGTATGCTGTATGTACCGCTGGAAAGCGTAGTAGCCGTGTTCTCCGTCGGCTATGTGGTGGTGTGCGGTTCCGTGGTGCTTTCAATGGCACTGATCAGCTTCTTCATCGCGCCCTATCTGAAGATGTATCCGGTCGAAGCGTCCATCGTGACCAGCTGCCACAGCGGCCTGGGCGGCACGGGTGACGTGGCTATCTTGTCAGCATCCAACCGTATGTCGCTGATGCCGTTCGCGCAAATCGCCACCCGTATCGGCGGTGCTTCTACCGTGATCGCCGCCACCCTATTGCTGGGCTGGCTGGTGTAATCAAGTCCACTGATTGCCATACCACAGGCCACGGATTCCGTGGCCTTTTTCGTTTTATGCGTCCAGTAAAAAAGCCACGTCGTTCGTGGCTTTGTCGTTTTGATGTTATTGGACATTATTCGCAGTACTGGCGCAATGCGTCCTGCTTTTCCGGCATCAGCCGGTACAGATAAACCGGGCGACCAGTGGAACCGTAGAGAATGTTGGTGTCGAGAATGCCGGTATCAGCCAGATAGATCAAATATTTACGACATGATACGCGGGAAATGCCAATCGCATTCGCCAACATTTCGGTGGAAAACTCAGCCCCCTGATTACCTTCGATCCACTCACAGACGGTGCGCAACGTCAGGCTGGTTAACCCTTTCGGCAATTTCTTGCGTTCCACCGTCGGTGTACCGCTGGTACGGCGAATCAGGTTATCGATGTCCGATTGCGCCACAAACTCACGATGCTTGAGCAGATTGGCTTCTTCCCGATAAGCGGTCAGCGCCTGCTCGAAACGCGCAAACTGGAACGGTTTGATCAGGTAATCCACCACGCCGTAGTGCAACGCTTTTTTGATGGTATACACATCGCTGGCCGACGAAATGATAATGACATCCGTGTGTTCGCTAAATTCACGGATGGTAGGCAGCAAATCCAGACCGTTATCCTGCTGCATATAAATATCCAGCAGCACCAGATCAATCTCGCAGTCCGGCTGCATCAGCAAATTTCGCGCCTGCTGCAGCGTCGGCACCGTCGCATAGCAGCTAAACCCGGAAATCTGATTCAGATAACACTTATTCAACTCCGCCACCATGGCGTCGTCATCGACGATCAGTACATTTATCATGGTTAAACTGCCTTAATCATGGTCAAACTGTCTTGCCTGATACGGAATATTCACAAAAAACTGGGTGTAAACATCCGGTTCGGATTCAAAATCTATCGTACCGCCGATTTTCTCCAGACTCTGGCGAGTGAGATACAGTCCGATGCCGCGCCCGGAGCCTTTGGTAGAAAATCCCTCCTGGTAAATGCGCTGCTGAATATCCGGCGCAATGCCGGGTCCGTCATCGCTTACCGTGCAGTGCAACTGCCCGTCCTGATGATGGAAAGTCACGGTAATTTCACGGTTTTCCAGACCGGACAACGCATCCATCGCGTTTTCGATCAGGTTCCCCAATACGGTAATGAGTTCATTGGTGGCCTGAGAATCGTCGGTATCCGGCAACAAGCTGTCTTCGCTAATCGACAACGTAACACCCAAATCCCGTGCCCGATTGATTTTACCCAACAGAAACCCGGCAATCACCGGCGATTTTACTTTGCGAATAATCGAACCGATTTCCGCCTGATAATTATTGGCGGTTTTTAAAATATATTCTTCCAGCTGTGGGTAATATTTCAAATGCAACATGCCAAGAATGACATGCAGCTTGTTCATGAATTCATGCGACTGGGCACGCAAGGCATCAGCGTAGTACGACATCCCGGTCAGGCGTTGCAGCAGTTGACTGACTTCCGTTTTATCACGAAAGGTGGCGATAGCGCCGATAATATCCCCCTGCACGACGACCGGTACGGTGTTGATCAGCAACAGGTTACCGTTGAAGTTGATTTCCTCATCCTGCCGCGCCGCGCCTGACTCCAGCACCTTTTCCAGATTCATCAGCGCTGGCCAGCGGCTGATGGTACTGCCGATAGCCAGCGTTTCGCCGGAGCCATGCTGACTAAACAGCCGCCGTGCTTCGTCGTTAATGATGGTGACGCGCAGGTCGGTATCGACGGCGATCACCCCTTCCTTGATTTGTTTGAGCATGGCGTTGCGTTGCTCGAATAGATTGGAAATTTCAAACGGCTCAAAACCCAGCATGATGCGTTTGAGGGTTTTCACCAGAAAATAGGTGCCCAGCAGACCGACCAGCGCACCGAACAAGATAGTCCAGGGAATTATCCAACGGTTTTCATCAATAACCGACTGCACGCTGGAGAGCGAAATCCCAACCGCGACCACGCCAAGCTGGCGGTGGTTTTCGTCAAAAATCGGTGTGAACACGCGCAGCGCCGGGTCCAGCACGCCACGATTTATCGCCGTATTTTCCAGCCCCAGCAACGCCGGATAGAGGTCGTCGCCAATAAAGTGGCGGCCTATCAGCTCCGGCTCCGGATGAGAATGACGGATGCCTTGCATATCGGTAACGATCACAAACAGCAGGTGGTTACGGCTTTTCACGCTCTCGGAAAAACGCTGCACCAGCATCGGATCACCAATACCTTTCAGTTCATCCACCACTATCGGCGAATTAGCGACAGTGCGGGCAATCGCAAAGGCTTTCTCCTTGAGATGCGATTCAGTCAGTTCAGTAATGCGAAAAAATAACAGTGCATAAACCACCAACAGTACGGAGCCAATCACCGCCGACACCATGAGAATGATCGATGTGCCTAATTTCAGCGGTGTCTTTTTTTTACTCATGTCGCGCTCCGAACCAGTACTATTATTCCGCTATATTAACCTGTTCATGCATTGGGTTCGCAAAGATTAACCACAATCTGCCAAGAGTGCGTCAATAATTACAAATCTGACTAACGTTTACGGGGAAAATCGTCGCGCCAGTATTGTGAGCAAACCAGCAATATTCCAAACACGTAATGTGGCTGATATGAAAGGTGAATGATTATCAGCTACCTTCTATCTCAGTAATGATGAACTATTCCATACCGCCAAAATATTCCACTTGCACCGGCTCGTCAGTGCAAAGTAAACAACGCGCCTTTAGTGCACTCATACAGTGCATCCAGATACTGACATCCGAAAATGGGTGAGATCCATAAAAAGCGGCAACGTGAAATAGGCTGGGTAACATCAGGAAACTGCCATTTTAAATAAGTCATTGTGGCTCGTTGGGGCTTACTTGATCGAGATCAACGGTAGCCAACGGGAAAATAGCATCATAATGACTCAAAAGGCGTATTACGGCAGGAATATCGAAAGATAACAGCAAAATAAAACCGTCGATACTTAACCTGAGCGATGTTTTTTAATTAAAAAAATTAAAATAACAAAAGATGATGTATTCATCACTCATTAAACAGAGCCCGGTAATCCCATTATTTTTCTGATTTTATTGAATTAATCATACTCAGAAAACGGAACGGCATGGATTACCAATAAACGATGTTCTGGCGGTATTCGGTTTTCCAGAAAATAAAACATATTTTTATATTTTACGGCATCAGAAGCGAAAAAATTTCACACAAGAATCTTTCACTGATTTTTAATCATTCATCAGGAGGCAATAATGAAACGCGGGATATCTCTACTGCTGCCCATCATCGTGGCAGTTATCCTGTTATTGATTCCCACGCCAGAAGGTCTGGCGCCCTACGCCTGGCGATTCTTTGCCATTTTTGTAGGTGCTATTGTGGGGCTAATTCTGGAACCCTTACCGGGTGCCGTTATCGGCATCGCTTCAGTGGTGATTATCTCTCTGTTCAGCCCGTGGGTGCTGTTCAGCCCTGAACAGGTAGCATCACCGAAGTTTCAGATGGCAGCACAGTCCTTTAAATGGGCTGTTGCCGGTTTCAGCAACTCTACCGTTTGGCTGATTTTCGGCGCGTTCATGTTTGCCGCGGGTTATGAAAAAACCCAGTTTGGCCGCCGTCTGGCGTTGATTCTGGTGAAATACCTGGGCCGGCGTACGCTGACGCTGGGCTACGCCATCACGTTCGCCGATTTGCTGCTGGCACCGTTCACGCCGTCCAACACCGCACGTAGCGGTGGGACCATCTACCCCATCATTTCCAACTTGCCGCCGCTGTACGGTTCAAAACCGAACGACCCCAGCGCTCGCAAAATCGGCTCTTATCTGATGTGGGTAGCGATTACCGCAACCTGCGTCACCAGCTCCATGTTCCTATCGGCGCTGGCACCCAACCTGCTGGCACTGGCACTGGTGAAAAGCGCCATCGGTCTGAACATCTCCTGGACTAACTGGTTTATTGCCTTCCTGCCGCTGGGCGTGCTGCTGATTCTGACAGTGCCGCTGCTGGCTTACTGGCTCTATCCGCCTGAAGTTAAAGTCAACGACGAAGTGCCGCGTTGGGCACAGGGTGAACTGGAAAAACTAGGCAAACTCTCCCGTAACGAAATTCTGCTGCTGGCGTTTGTCTGCCTGGCGCTGGTGTTGTGGATTTTCGCCACTGCCTGGGTTGAACCGGCCATGGCCGCGCTGCTGGTCATCACGCTGATGCTGGTTACCGGCGTATTGGAATGGAAAGACATCACCGGCAACAAAGCCGCATGGAACACCTTCGTCTGGTTCGCCACGCTGGTCGCACTGGCTGCCGGTCTGTCCGACGTGGGTTTCATCACCTGGCTGGGTAAAATAGGCGGCAGCCTGCTGGGCGGAATCAGCCCAGGCATCGCCACCATCGCCCTGCTGGTCGCGTTCTATGCAATGCACTACCTGTTCGCCAGCACCACAGCGCACACTACAGCGCTGCTGCCCGCCATGCTGGCTATCGGTTCCGCTGTCCCTGGCCTGAATATGACCGTTTTCTGCATGTTGCTGCTGACCTCTCTGGGTATCATGGGGATCATCACACCGTACGGCACCGGTCCAAGTCCGATCTACTACGGCAGCGGCTATCTGCCGGCTAAAGACTACTGGCGTCTTGGTGGTATCTTCGGGGTTCTGTTCCTGATCCTGCTGATTGTGATCGGCTATCCGTGGATGCTGATGATGTTCTAATCACTGCCGACAATGCCGTTGTCGGAAAACAGTAAAAAAACGGGTAGCACATGTGCTACCCGTTTTTCGTTACAACCGTCAGATTTTACTCACCATTCTCTATCACCTCACCCGGTTCAGGGTGATGATTACCGATGGCGATACGCTGCGGTTGTAGCGCCTGCGGCACCTCGCGGATCAGGTCGATATGCAGCAACCCATGTTGAAACTCCGCCTGTGATACATGCAGATGTTCGGCCAGGGTAAAACTCAGCGTGAAAGGTTTAAATACCAGCCCCTGATGCAGATACTGCACTTTCTTCTCCGGCAATGTCGGTGTGCCTTTCACGGTCAGACGCTGGCCTTCCACTTCAATATCCAGCTCCGGCTGACGGAATCCGGCCAGCGCCAGTGTAATGCGGTAATGGTTATCATCGATTTTCTCGATGTTGTAAGGCGGGAACTCCACAGCCTCCTGATTACCCATGGAACTGGCGAGTTTGTCAAAACCAATCCACTGACGCAGCAGGGGGGATAAATCGTAATTGCGCATATTCATAACTCCTTCTGTGAAGCGAGATACTGGTTTCCGGCCAATGACCGGCTGGTCCCCATTCGGCGGACGCATAGATATACCGACGCAGAGCGATATCTATCACTCCGTATCTGTCCACTCACCGCCGCGGCGTTACGCGCCAGCGGCCAACACGGTTATTTGATTTCGATACGACGCGGTTTCAGCGTTTCAGGAATCACCCGCTGTAACTCGATGAACAGCAAACCATTCTCCAGGCTGGCACCGTTAATCTGAATGTGTTCGGCCAGCTGGAATTTGCGTTCGAAATTACGCTCGGCAATGCCCTGATAGAGGTAATTACGCGGTGTGGCGTCACCGCTGTGTGAACCTTTAACAATCAGCATGTTGTCGTGCGCGGTGATCTCCAGTTCACTTTCAGCGAAACCCGCCACGGCAATGGCGATGCGATAGTGGTTTTCGTCAACCAGTTCAACGTTATAAGGAGGATATCCGCCATTTCCCTGGCTTTGGCCAGCTTCCAGCAGATTAAACAGACGATCAAAACCAATCGCGGAGCGATACAACGGGGAAAAATCGGGGTTACGCATAAACTATCTCCTGGCGTGCAGCGAGGTTATATACATTACAGCCCTCCATTCGGACAGGCTCCGGACCGCAGTCGCTGTATTTAAGGAACATAGCGGCAATACCCTGTCGGCGTATTTCTGCAGGTCTGACAGAGATATGGTGATTTATCTCTGCTTTTCAACACAGGAAGCGGGAAAATTTTCTTATTCTTTACCCTGCTGCGATGGAATCGCATACACTGGATAACGAGCACATTTTGCTAAAACAGGTGAAGGCCGTAACCCAGGTGAAAGCCGTAACCCACGTGCAGGTCGATATCAGCGCAGCCAGCCACGTAACCGGGACGATATTCCTCAAGGTAACATGATGACCATTCTGAAAAATGCCTCATTGTCGTTGGTGCTGTCAGGCGGGATACTGGCGACATGCGGCGGCTGCTCCAGCGTAATGACCCACTCTGGCGGCGAGCAGGGGTACTATTCCGGCACCAAAGCCAGCATGACCACACTGAAAGATGATGACACCAGTTGGGCGATGATGCCGATGGCGGCCATGGACCTCCCCTTCTCCGCCATGCTGGATACGATGTTGTTACCCTATGACTATTACCGCGTTCACAGCGACCAACGCAACACGTCAGCACGTGACCGGCTGGAGGAATACGAGCGCCGTCAGCCGATGGACTCTGCGCCTCAACGGCTGGTGATGCCGGCATCAGCGAATAACGCCGGTCACTGATGTCCGGCCTGGCGGCGGTGAATCAACGTCATGGGGATCACCGCCTTATGCGGTTGCGCCTCACCATGTAACGCCTGCTGCATCGCCGCAAACGCCTGTTCTGCCCACGCATCCTCGTTCTGACGCATCGACCACAGCGTATTCGGCAGGAATCCCAGCATGGCGTGTTCATCGAAGGTGCCGATATTAATGTGCGCCGGAATATAGCCATAACGCTCCCGAACCACACTCAGCATCCCCTCCAACACCGGGAGCGACGACGCGATGAACGCGGGCGGCGGCGCATCATGCTGATGCAGAAACTGTTCCATCATCAACATGCCGTCCTCACGGCGGTTATGGCTTGCTTCCAGCACCGCTGGGGCCAAACCAGCCTGCTGCACTGACTGATGATAGCCGCGCAGACGGTCGCGGATCGCCGGCTGCCGCACGTCGCCCGCCATGAAAAACAACGGTGCGGCGGGCTGGGCAGTCAGCATCGCTTGTGTCAGCGCCGCGCCGCCTTGCAGATTGTCACTCATTACCAGCGGCAACTGTTCGATACCAAAATCACGGTCCAGCAGTACCAGCGGCTTTTTCACCACCTTCGCGTGGTGCTGAGCGGCTTGCAACGACGACGGTACCACAAACAGCCCATCGACATTACGCTGCAACAGTGCCTCCACCAGCCGGTTTTCGTACTGTGGGTCACTGTAAGAACAGCTGATCATCAGTTGATAACCTACCTCGCGGCAGCAGGTTTCGAGTTTTTCGGCCAACGTCGAGAAAAACAGGTTGGATAAGCGGGGAACGATCAGCCCCAGCGTTTCGGTTTTGTTCAGCTTCAGGCTGCGGGCAACGTGATTAACGGTATAACCGTACTCGGTCACATAGTGGTGGATGCGTTGCTGGGTTTTGGCGCTGATTCGATACTGTTCCGCTTTTCCATTGAGTACCAGACGTACGGTAGTCACGGACAGCTTCAAGGCACTGGCAATCTGTTCAACTGTTTTCGCCATGCAACAGAATATCCCTGTGATAACTGAAAGATGGCCAGTGTAGCGGAATAACTAACTCGACGCAGCTAAAGCGCGGCCTACCCTGGCCGCGATCAATAAATCATATGTCTTTGGTCATATCACGACGCGAGGTTTCCGGTGCTTTCCAGGCAGCAAATGCCGCTACCAACGCCGCCACCGTGACGTAAGTCGCCACCAGCGTCCAGGATTCGTTATCCAGCGTGGTGAGTCCCTTGGCGATAAACGGGGTAAAACCGCCTGCCACAATCGCCCCCAGTTGTGCGCCGATGGACGCGCCGCTGTAGCGCACTTTCGGGCCAAACAGTTCGGTAAAGAACGCCGGCTGCACCGAATTGATGGAGTTGTGAGCGATGTTGATCAGCAGAATGTAACCCAACACCATCAACCCAAACGAACCGCTTTCCAGCAGATAAAAGAACGGGAACGCCATCGCCGCCGCGCACAGCGCGCCGAAGATATAGACAGGACGGCGGCCCACTCGGTCAGACAACGCGCCAAACAGCGCGTGCATCGGAAACGCCAGCACACAGGTCGCCATGATCACGTTGAGCATAGTTTGCTTAGGCACGCCCAACTGCACGGTGGCGTAAGACACGGCGAACACGGTTGCCAGGAAAAACGGCACGCTTTCCGCAAAACGCAGCACCATAATCAGGCAGATGCTGCGCCACTGTTTACGCAGCACTTCCACCACCGGGCTTTGACGAGGCGCGGTATCACGCTGATGCGCCTGCTGCTGTTGCTGGATGTGCTGAAACACCGGGGTTTCATCCACCTTGCGGCGCATATACAGCCCAACCAGCACCAGCGCCACGCTCAGCATGAACGGCACGCGCCAGCCCCAGGACATCAGTTGCTCTTCCGGCAGCGTTGATACCATGGCGAATATCGCCGTCGCCAGCAGTTGCCCGGAAAACCCGCCGGTCTGCGGGATGGAACCCAACAGGCCGCGGCGGTTGGCTGGCGCGGTTTCCACCACCATCAGCATCGCGCCGCCCCATTCGCCGCCCACCAGAAAACCCTGCACGAAGCGCAGCACCACCAGCAATATCGGCGCCCATACGCCTATCTGGTTATAGGTGGGCAGACAGCCGATCAGAAAGGTCGCCAGTCCCATGCCGCCGAGGGTAATCAGCAATGTCAGCTTACGCCCCAGGGTGTCGCCCATGTGGCCGAAAAAGATACCGCCCAGCGGGCGGGCAATGAACCCCACGCCAAAGGTGGCGAACGATGCCAGCATGGCCGCTACCGGGCTGACGGTGGGAAAGAACAATTTGCCAAACACCAGTGCGCTTGCCAGTCCGTAGAGCAGGAAATCGTAAAACTCGATGGTGTTGCCAATCCAACTGGAGATCACCACGCGGCGAATGTTGGATTTATTGTGCATCGCCTGGTGTTGGGATAATTCCACGGAAATCGACATGATGTTCCTCGCTTTATGTTTTTACCGCCCTTCAGGCAAAACCATCCGGACGCCGCCGAACCCACAGGTCGGCAGGGGGTGTAGGGTACAGTTTTTTTGGTGTGCTACAACGACTACCTGCTGAATATCAGCGCGCAGTAAACGATATTTTTTCGATTCCAGGTGTAAGTCACATGTAATGTGTCGCCATCAGCAATAATGGCGGGATAAGAAAACTCGCCGGGCTGTTGCTCAAGACAGACAACATTCTCCCAGTGTTCGCCGTTATCCGTGGAACAGGCCACGGCCAACGGATAGCGACGATGCCAGTTGCCGGTCACCGGGTTGTAAACCAGAACCAGACGGCCTTCGCCCAGATGCACCAGATCGACGCCGCTATTATTGTTTGGCAAATCAATGGGGTAAGCCTCGCACCAGCGACGACCATAATCTTGAGAATCGCTGCGGTACAGCGCGCCGCGGGTGCTGCGCATCAGCACATGCACCTGCCCCGGTGACGACTCCCATGCCGACGGCTGGATCACGCCGTCCCACTGGAATACGCGGGTCAGGTCGTTTTCCCACAACGCCGCCTGCTCCAGCCCCGACCACAGCGCCTCGCCGTCATGCTCGCCGGGCACACGGTGAGTCAGCGGAATCGGCGCTGACTGCCAGCTCCGCCCCTGATCACCGCTGAGATCGACAAAGGCATCCCAGTGGCGGTCATCCTCAATGGACGCGGGAGCCAGCCATTCGCCGTTGGACATCACCAGCAGCTTATTCTTCACCGGACCTCGCGGCGCGCTGTCGCCGGGCACCAGCGCACAGGGTGCGGACCAGTTTGCGCCCTCATCCACCGACACCATGACCCGCGTCTGCCAGTGGTGTACGTCAGCCCCCACCTTATAGAACAGCCACAGCGTGCCTGCCTGCCAGTGCAACACCGGGTTCCAGTGCGCCAGCCCGTCTTCCCACGCCACCCGCACCGGCGGCAGCCAGCTCCCTTGCTCAGCACAGGCCAGCCAGATGGCGGTATCGCCGCTGCCTTCCTTTTCACCGGCAAACCAGGCCACCCGCAGCCGTCCGCCCGACAATGCCACCACGGTCGAGGCGTGGCAGTTGCCGAAATAGTCGTGCCCTTCGGGCAGGACACATTGCCGTGTTGTCGTCGTCAGCATCATCAGGATGTCCTTTAGTTACCGGGGCGATAGCGGCAGCCGGGTTTCCAGCGTCTGGCCGAGCCGAATCATGCTCTCAATCGCCTGTGGGAAAAAACTCTCGCCGTAAGCCGCGCTGTTGCGCACCCGGCAAACGTGGGTCGAGAACGTACCACATTGCTGCTGATAGAACTTGGCGCAGGCCGGATAATCGAGAAACTCCACCAGCGCTGCCGTACCGAGGTAGTCCGCCAAATGCACCGCCGCCTCTGGGTGCTCCCGCCAGTGCTCGAACAGCCACACGTACAATTGCGGGTGGAAGTTAGCCATCACGCCGCTGTAAGCCTGACAACCGGCCTGTAGCGATGCCAGCAGCGTCTGGCTGTTGGCGTTGGCCAGATGCAGGCGGGAACCCTGTGCCAGTTGCAACCGCCGACGAATCGTCGGCAGATCGCAGCAGGTATCTTTGATGAAGGTGTAGCGGCCACTGCGTGCACACCAGGCAACCATCTCGTCAAACAGCAGCCGCTTGTAAGGATAAGGACATTCGTAAATCCCCAGATCCACCTGCGCAGGTAGTTGCGCCGTCAATGCCTGCAACCGGGCCAGTGCCAGCTCGTCCGGCTCGCCCGCCAGCACCAGCCGGTTACTGATCAGAATCACGCCGTCCACGCCGGTTTCCGCCACGCCGTTAAGCTGATCCACCTGCTGGCTGAAGGCGCTGGCGGTATGACCCGACGCCACCACCGGCACCCGGCCATCTACCTGCGCGACGATAAAACGCACCAGCTCGCGGGTTTCCGCATCGCTTAAGAAAAACATCTCACTGGACTGGCAGGCGGCAAACAGTCCGTGTACGCCGGCATTCAGATACCACTCCACCAACCGCGCCAGCGAGGCGTAGTCGATTTCACCACGCACATCGAACGGGGTGAGCATCACCGGCCAAATGCCAGTGTACTGGTTTTCATCGCTGAAGGATGGATTGTCGTTAGTCATGATTTACTCCGCCAGCAGTTGGTGAGCATCACCCGCCGCCCATACCCGGATATGCTGCGTCAGCGCCTGAGCAACAAAAGCTTTCAGCACCTCAGCAAGTTTATCGTCGTCTACATACGCCACCGTCAGATGGTTACTCTGGTGGCCTGCCATCAGGTCGTCGCGGGTGACGCCATCCAGTACCGCATTAAGCAGCGGCCACTCATAGTTGGTGGCACGGCGACGGCGCTCGAACTCGTCCGCAGGCAGTTCCACCGCGGTACCGGTACCGATATGCATGACAACCTGCGTTCCTTCGTAGTGCGCCCGCGCCCAGACAAAACGCCCCGCTTTGCCCTGACCAGCAATAGTTGAACCGCCATACGGGAAGAACATCGGCGGCTGACGATAGCCGGTAGCACCGGCAATGCCGCCTTTAAGATGGGCGAACGGCACCGCGCCGGAAATTTCCAAATCCCAGTAAAACACGCCCTGATATTCGCTGCCCCAGCGAATATCGTGCAGCGTGGTTTCTGCCGGTAATCCCAGCCCGTGCAACAAGTGCCACAACATGACCTGCGGAATGGCGCTGCCCATGTCCACCTCGTTGATACAGGGAATGGCGACGTCAGGACGAATCGGCTCGCCTTGCTCATCCGGCAGCGGGAAACGCTCCGCATTGCCGATCGCGCCTTCGGCGAAATCGGACGCGGCGCAGCTATCCTTCAGCCCCTGTTGATACTGCACGCCAACCGCCGACAGCCCGAAACGCTGCACGAAGCGCGCCATGGCAATCATCATCGCACACTGTTCGAGCACCTGATCGCGCGTCAACTGGCGGCTGCCGTCATCGCCGAACTCAAAGCGCATACCGCGCTGTTCATACCATGTCAGGCAGCTTTCCCGCAGGGCGAACGGCACCTTCGCCATCTCCACCAGCAACGCCGACTGAGACAACGATTCAATCGGCATACCGATATTGATCATCGCCTGTTGCGGGAACATGCCGTTGATCATTCCCATGCAGAAGGTGTCGAACAGCCCGATAATCGCCTTGTGTCGCAGAATGTATTCCCCAACCTGACGGCCAAGCTGTCCGGCAGCTGTCGCCAGCACCGGGTGAGAGGCCGACACCGGGCGCAGGTAGCCGGTTTTGTGGTTCACCGCACCATCGCGCAGCCAGGTCGCCAGCCCCTGACGGAACGCGTCGTCATCAAAGGTTTCCGACCACAACCGGGAATAACCGCGCCCCAGGCTGGTCAGACAGCCCGCCATACACAACATCCCCACCAGTCCCGGCCAGGTGCCGTCAAAGTTGGCCAGCAGCAGCACCGGGCCGCGATGATGCACCAGCGACGGGGCGATATGGTGGGAATACTGCCAGGCGGTCAGCAACACAATCACTGGCGCATCAGGGTCGAGCGCGGCGAATACGTCGCTGCCTTCCCGCTGGCTGCTGATGAAACCGTGCCCACGGGCGTTGTCCACCGCATGAGCGCGCGTCATGCGGTATCCCTGGTGCTCCAGTGCGCTCTGCAGGCGACTTTCAAACTGCTGCTGGGTTGGCCAGCAGGTCAGGTTGGCGGATTCCCGCAAGTCCGCATTGGTAACCAGCAAGACCTCGCGCTCGCCGACGGAAAGCCAGCGGGGTGAAACGGGAAGATTCAGTGTCAACATAGGTAACTCCTGGTGTCGGCTCCGGACAGTGCCGGAAAAATTCGGCTATCAGTGACGGCGCATCTGTTGCTGTGCAGCCTGCTGGTAGTCATACATCTGCAAATAAATCTGATATTTAGCATCGTGAAACGGTTGATGGCGGTGATCGGCGCGGATAAGCAAACCGGGGCGCACCAGCGACTGTGCCGCTTGCGGCAGCGAAGGATACGCCCCGCACGCCACCGCCCCCAGCAACGCCGCGCCGAGCGTGACCGCATCTTCCTCACTCGCCAGTTGAATATCGCAACCCGTAATGGCGGCGTATTCCCGCAGCCACAGCGGATTTTTGGTCGCGCCGCCGCACATCACCAGCCGGGTAATACGATGACCGGCCTGATTCAACGCCTCGATAATGTGCCGGGTGCCGTAGGCGATGGCCTGCAACGTCGCCAGATAGAGCCGCGCCAGCGCGTTCGGTCCCTGTTCCAGCGTCAGCCCCATCACCATGCCTCGGGCAGCCGGGTTGGCGCGCGGTGAGCGGTTGCCGTGGTGGTCCGCCAGCACATGCAGATGACGGGTCGGCAATGGTTCACGCTGCTCCAGTAATTCCACCCACTCATTCAGTACGACATACGGGCTACGGTGCTGTTGTTCCGCCTGCGCGGTCAACACCGGCCATTGCACATGCTGGCGCAAGGTCCACTCCACCAGCGCCCCCGCCGCGCTCTGCCCGCCTTCGTTGAGCCACCACTGCGGCAACATCGCTCCCCAGTACGGTCCCCATACGCCGGGCACCTCGACCGGCTGACGGCTGACCAGCATATGGCAGTTAGACGTTCCGCTGATGATGGCCAGACTCCCCTGCGGTTCGCTGCCCACCAGCGCCAGGCCGCCAGCATGAGCGTCAATAATGCCGCCGGCGACCACCACGTTTTCCGGCAATCCCCAGTCGTGCGCCACGTCAGCCGCCAGCGTTCCGGCAGCCTCACCCAGTTGCAGGATGCGCGGCGGAATTTTCTGCGGCAAGTCAGCCAGCCCAACCGCTTGCAACAGGCTGTCGCTAAAGCGGTTTTCGTGCGCCAGATAGTTCCACTTGCAGGTCAACGTGCAGACGCTGGCCGCATCTGTGCCGGTGGCACGCCACACCAGATAGTCCGCCAGATCGAAAAAGCGCCAGACGTGCTGATAACGTGCCGGGAAATGGCGTTTCAGCCACAGGATCTTGGGGAGTTCCATCTCAATGCTGACCTCACCACCCACATAGCGCAGTGCCTCGTCGCCGGTGGCGTTGATATCAGTGGTTTCGGTTGCGGCACGGTGATCCATCCACATGATGATGTCCCGCTGCGGGTCGTCCTGTTCCGCCACCGATACCGGCTGCCCTTGCATCCCCACCGCCACCAGCGAGCAGGTGGCGTCAAAGCCGATGGCGCGCACCTGCGAAGGATCAACCGCCGCCACGCTTAGCGCTTCACGCACACAAGTACCGACCGCCTGCCAGATATCCACCGACGATTGCTCCACCACGTGAGGGCGGGGATGAAACTGTTCGATAGGCCGAACCGCAAACGCCAGACGCTGACCATTGCCGTCAAACACCCCAGCTCTGACGCTGGCCGACCCGACATCCACACCGATAAAGCAACCGTCTTTCATGTTGAAACCTCTTTGCTGCGTCGAGTTAGCAATGTATTTGAAGCACAAGACCGATGACAATGATTTTTGTTACGAACTGTGAGGCAGATCGGTGAATAAAAAACAATCGTTTGAAAGGAAACGGCTTTATCAGGTAACCCAAACCACGATGGGGTGAAGACCGTAAGGGAACAACAGAAGAGGGGAAAACCATGGGCGACGGGTCAATCTGGACCTGACGCCGGTCAGGAAAAACGACTGTTAACGCCTGACCGTCACCACAAAAATCTGGTTGCAGCCATCAATATCCCGCAGATAGGCGATACGATTACCGTCTGGTGAAAACACCACGGCATCCTCCACTGGCGGTAATTCGCTGCGCACGGTCTGGCGAATCAATTGCCCGGTTGCCGCCTCGCACAGCATCACGCTGTTGTCGCAAATAAACGCCAGATGTTTTCCGTCAGGATGCCAGCTGAATGCCGACTGCACCGGCCAGTCGCCCTGCGTGACCTGACGCGGCTTGCCGCCATTCGGTGATACCGTCCACAACTGCACAATGCCGTGATCATCTTTCATCAGAAAGGCAATCTGGCTGCCGTCCGGCGAACTGCGTAGCCAGTGGCGCGGCTGATTGACCACGCCGGGGTGCGGCCTGTCGGCGGTGTAAGTGAGCCGCCGCTGATGCACGCCGGCAGGCGGCGCAGGCAATGCATCATCAGTACCGCCCAACGGCCTCTCTCCAGGGTGGGCGTAATCGTCCAGTTGTTCCGGTAAATCAACAATAAACACGTCAGGCACTTTCTCACCGTGCGCCGACAACGTATCGCCGATAAACGCCAGCGCCCAGCGCTGGCGGCTACCGTCCGGGCGTAGATAACCGGTATTGCCGACCCAACCTTCTTCGTAAGCGCGGTTAATATCATCGCTACCAGGACGCGGCTGCGGCGTGGTATGACTCACCAGCACACAGTAATGGCTACCGTCGTGCTCACGCGGATGACGGTGTGGCGCCGCCACGGAATGTAACGGCACCGCCACCCCGACATTGCGCAAGTCCAACGCCGGGTCACGCTCATGCAGCACATGATCGTTATAGGTAAAGCTCAGGCGAGTACCGTCCGGGCTGAACACATGCACATGAGAACCGCCGCGCAGCGCCCCGGCCAGATAGGGCGCCGTCAACACGCAGGCATCCAGCGTCGTGGCCTGCTGGCGGTCGTCATCGGCTATCACCACGCCACGGCGATGGTGGAAATCGTACTGCCAGTGCGCGTCAGGGTTTTCCGGCCCGTGGATAAACACATAACGTTGCGGCGGTACCGGGCTGCCGGTCACGACACCAACATGCGCGCCTTGCCCGGCACGGTAAAGCACCTCGCACTCGCGGGTTTCTACATTGACGCGCTCAATCGTCAAACCGGTAAATGAAGACCCATGTGGCCGGACATCATAAATCAGCCAGTTTCCATCACATGACCAGATATTGATGTTGGTGAGCTGATGTGAAAACGCCCCAAATGTTATCTGCCTGTCTTCATTCATCACAGATTCCCCGCCTTACCTAATTAACTTGGCATATCATAAAAAACCGCGCAATGAATGACAAAAACAATGAAAATCAGCGGTTTGTTTACAATACCTGACTGTATTGTTGGTCAAAAAAGTAGAAAGATAGCGTCAACAACCTCCGTTTTTCACGAAGGCCAACAGGGCGTAACCTTTCCGTTATCGAATTCCGTTATCGAAAGATTAAACGCCTTCACCAGGGTTACCGAAAAAAAGGAAAGAGACATGAAAAACATCAAAACTATCGCTATCGCTGCCGTTCTTACCACCGTATCTTTTGGCTCTTTTGCCGCCGCTCACAACGTTAGCTATGAACAGGCTCAGCAGTTGGAAAAAATCGGCGCAGTTTCCGCCACCGCCAACGACCTGACGTCGCTGCAAACCAAACTGGCGCACAAAGCCAGCGCAGCCGGCGCTTCCGCCTACACCATTACCTACGCTGGCGGCGACGATACCCTGCACGGCAACGCGACGATCTACAAATAAATCGCCCGCATATTCATCATTATCCCTCAACCCCGGTGCCTGTGTCCCACTGGGGTTTTTTCATTTCAGACACCGTACACGCCAACTGATTCATGGTTTATTCATCAGCACCGCTGAACAGATGATCGTACACATGCTGGAGGTGACGCTCCATGCTGATACGCGCACGAGCAGGGTCGCGCGCGATGATGGCATCCGCGATATCGGTATGATCCTGATTCATGGTGCGGGGAAAATCGGAGTCGGCGTAAAGCGTTTCCAGCCGGACAAACCGGCTGCTCTGACGCTTGTTCCACAGGTATTCCATCATGTCCTGCAACACTTCATTGCCAGACATTTCGCTCACCAGCAGGTGGAAGCGCTTGTCTTCATGCAAAAACTGCGCGTCATTAATATGCAGGCGGGACAAATCGCGGGTGATTTCCTGTAGCGCGGCGCGCTGTTCGTCGCTGGCATGTATCGCCGCCAGTTCCGCCATCATCGCCTCGTAGACCTGACGGGCCTGAATAAACGCCCGCAGGCTGAATTCGTCTTCCGGCAACGCCGCAGGTAGCGTTTCCGGCAGCGGATCATTGACATAGACGCCATTGCCGGTGCGGATTTCCACCCAACCGGTGATTTCCAGCGCAATCAGCGCCTCACGGATGGACGAGCGGCTCACCCCCAGTTGTTTCGCCAGCTCACGCTCCGAAGGCAACAGTTGCCCGGCCACAAACTGACCGTTCCTGATGCAGTTAATCAGCAGTGTGGAGATCTGCCGGTACAGCCGCTCAACCTTCAGTGTGGGTAATACCATATCCCCTCCGGATTCCCCCGTCAGTCGTGTCCTAACCATATGTTCTGTAAACAACACCCCACAGCTTACCATAGCCGCTAAAACGCCAGAAAAGTAAATGCCCCCGCCTCACCTGCGGCTTCCACATCGCTCTCCTGGCTGGTGCTTACGTGATCTAAATCACAGAAATATCGCTACAGGTGGTGAATAGTGAGCTGGTCAGGCGGTCAGGCCACCAGACCGACCACTTATTCAAACATAGCTTAAGGAGCTACATTATGGAACACACCTGGCGCTGGTACGGCCCCAACGATCCGGTGTCGCTGGATGATGCCCGCCAGGCGGGCGCGACCGGTATCGTCACCGCGCTGCACCACATCCCTAATGGCGAAGTGTGGAGCATTGAAGAGATTAAGCAACGTCAGGCAATACTGGCGGAAAAAGGGCTGACCTGGTCGGTAGTGGAAAGCGTGCCGGTGCACGAAGCTATCAAAACCCAGAACGGCGATTACCAACGTTATATCGCCAATTACCAGCAGTCACTGCGCAATCTGGGCGCTTGCGGCATCGATACCGTGTGCTACAACTTCATGCCGGTGCTGGACTGGACCCGTACTGACCTGGAATACCCGATGCCGGACGGTTCCAGAGCACTGCGGTTCGATCACACCGCTTTCGCTGCGTTTGAGCTGCACCTGCTTAAGCGCGCTGGCGCTGGCGCCGACTACAGCGATGAAGAACAGCGTCAGGCTGCCGCGTATTTCGCCGCCATGACCGATGCCGACAAAGACAAGCTGACCCGCAATATCATCGCCGGCCTGCCGGGTGCTGAAGAAGGCTATACACTGGAGCAGTTCCGCGCCCAACTGGCGCAATACGACGGTATCGATAAGGCGAAACTGCGTGAACACATGGCGGAATTCCTGCGGGCAATCGTACCGGTGGCGGAAGAAGCCGGCATTGTACTGGCGGTGCATCCGGACGATCCGCCGCGCCCGATTCTCGGCCTGCCGCGCATCGTTTCCACCATCGAGGATATGCAGTGGTTAAAAGACACCGTGGACAGCATCCATAATGGCTTTACCATGTGTACCGGGTCTTACGGCGTGCGGGCAGACAACGATCTGGTGAACATGATCGAAACCTTCGCTGATCGTATCCACTTCACCCATCTGCGTGCCACCTGCCGCGAGGAAAACCCGAAAAGTTTCCACGAAGCGGCTCACTTGCATGGCGATGTGGACATGGTGAAGGTAGTGAAAGCGATTCTGGCGGAAGAACACCGTCGTCGTCAGCAGGGCAACACCCGCGCCATTCCGATGCGACCTGACCACGGCCACCAGATGCTGGATGACCTGAAGAAGAAAACCAACCCCGGCTACTCTGCCATCGGGCGGCTGAAAGGGCTGGCGGAAGTGCGCGGCGTCGAGCTGGCCATCAAACAGACGTTTTTTAACGACTAACCTGCCGCACGCTCCTGAATGTCTGGCCCGCACAGGTCAGACATTCAACACAAACTTCTCAATCGCGTAAGCCACGCCATCTTCACGATTAGAGCGGGTAACAAACTGGCTCGCCGCCTTGACGCTGTCAATCGCATTGCCCATTGCCACACCCAGCCCGGCAAATTCGATCATCGCCAAATCATTTTCCTGATCACCCAGCGCCATCACTTCATCACGTTCCAGGCCAAGGTGTTGCGCCAGCATTTTTACCCCTTCGCCTTTATTCACTCGCTTGTCCAGAATCTCCAGATAGAACGCGGCGCTTTTCATGATGGTGTAACGCGTGAAATCCTCACGCGGAATGCGGGCGATAGCGGCATCCAGCACGTCGGGTTCATCTATCATCATCACTTTTGGAAAACGCAGATTGCGGTCCATTTCCTCTACCGCCCGGTATTTCAGCGGCATACTGGTCAGGTGAGACTCATGCACGGTGTAGGCGCTAATGTCTTTGTTAGCGGTATACACATAATTGAAATCAAGCGCGTGGAAATGCACGCCCAGCTCACGCGACAACGCCTCGAAATAGAGGTAATCCTCAAAGCTCAACGTCGTTTGTGCCACACACTCAGCCGTCAATGTGCTCTGCACTAACGCGCCATTGTTGGTAATGCAGTAATGTCCATCCTGCTGCAACGCCAGTTGTTTCAAGTAGCGTTCGATGCCAATGAACGGACGCCCGGTCGCCAGTGCCACATACACGCCCTTTTCACGGGCAGCGGCAATCGCTTGTTGCACCGCGGGCGAAATATGGTTTTCCGGCGTCAGCAACGTGCCGTCCATATCAATCGCAATCAGTTTTATCGCCATGATTTCCCCAGTAATCAACCTCACTATCGATATGCTAACGCGATTTCGCCGGGAGAGGCCAGAAAATCCACTGACATGTCATCTGCTATTGATTAAAGAAACTTACACTAAGACCGATGCTAGCTATGAATACAGCAAAAAAAGGCATCTCTTTGCCTGGCTGTATTCATTACCGCTGTTATGTTTATTTAATTCATTAATAGAGTTGTACAGTGGAGTACTGCTATGCCTAACCCGTTGGTCCCTTATGCTTCCTCTGCGGTTTCTTCAGTCAGTACGGTAGACACGCAGACAAGAAAAAATACGCTCTCTACCCGGACGCTGGTGCTCGTCACCACTGTCATCATCATCGCCATAGGATTTTCCACTATTATTGGCTTTTTGCTATGGCAGTCAGGTCAACAGCAAAAAGCCAGCGTCCAACAGGTACTGGAGCAAACCGCCACGGCCAGCGCCTATTCCGTGCAAAGTCGTATTGATGTAGCGCTGTTTGCCGCACGGAGTCTGATGCAAAGCGTTGTCAGCTTGCGTGAGTCCGGTTTGCCGGATCGCGCCACGACGGAACAAATACTGAAAAGTACCCTCAAGAACCACCCTGAGTTACTGTCTATGTCGCTGGCTTTCGAACCGAATGCCTTTGATGGGAAAGATGCACAGTACGCCGGCCAACCCGATCAAGACCCGAAAGGCCGATTCGTACGCTATGTAGACCGCGACAATAATGGCAACGTTGCCTTGCACACCCTGACTGACTACGAAACTCCCGGTAGCGGCGACTACTACTTACTGCCTCGCAAACTGCAAAAAGAGGTGATCCTGGAGCCTTACAGCTATCCCTATAACGGGGTCAATGTGCTGCTCACCTCCATCGCTGTGCCTATCATGATTAACGGCAAATTTTATGGCTCCGTCACGGCAGATTTTTCGCTGGCGACGCTGCAAAAAACGATCAATGACATTAAGCCGTTTGGTGGAGCCGGCTATGCCATGATGTTTTCATCCAATGGTAACTATATCGCCCATCCGGATGCGGCTCGCATTACCAAAAAACTGGAAGGCGACCCCAAACTGCTGGAAAGCATTCAATCAGGCACGCCGTTTTTTTCCACCCGCATGAGCTCTTTCACCAAAACAGAAATGATGAATGCCTATCTGCCAATTACTATCGGCAATACCGGCACGCCATGGATGTTGGGCGTAGCGGTACCCGAACAGGTGGTGATGGCCGAATTAGTGCGGTTACGTTACATCAGCGCATTCATGACGCTACTGAGTATTCTGGTCGTATCCGGGGTGATTAGCGTTATCCTCACCCGCAAGGTGTTACGCCCGATAGGGGGTGAGCCGACGGAAGCGGCAAGCATTGCCCTGGCCGTGGCGCAAGGGGACCTGACGCTCCACATTCCAGTGCAACCCAAAGACACCAGCAGCATCTTTTATGCGATGTCGGAAATGCAGCAGCAGTTGCGCAATATCGTAGAGCAACTGATGTCCACCAGCGAATCGGTCAGTCACGGTGCGGCGGAAATTTCAGCCGGTAACGTCGATCTGGCATCCCGTACTGAGCAGCAGGCGTCGGCGCTGGAAGAAACCGCCGCCAGCATGGAGCAAATTACCGCTACCGTGAAGCAAAACGCCGATAACGCGCACAGCGCCACCCGGCTAACGCAAAACGCGGCACAGATTGCCCAGCGCGGCGACGAGATTGTCAGTCAGGTAGTCAGCGTGATGGGTAACATCGACGAAAGCTCAAAGAAAATCAGTGAGATCACGACAATCATCAGCAGTATTGCCTTTCAGACTAATATTCTGGCGCTCAATGCGGCGGTGGAAGCGGCACGCGCTGGCGAACAGGGCCGCGGTTTCGCGGTGGTGGCCGGCGAGGTACGCAGCCTGGCCCAACGCAGCGCCAGTGCCGTCAAGGACATCACCGCGCTGATCAGTGAGTCCGCCGAACGGGTAGGTCATGGGGTCAACATGGTGGAAAGTGCCGGGAAAACCATGCGAGACATGCTGTCTGCCGTCACCTCGGTCAACGACATCATCAGCGAGATTGTCGCCGCCTCCGATGAACAATCACGCGGCATCAGTCAGGTAACGCAGGCCGTGCATGAAATGGATGGCGTTACCCAACAGAACGCCGCGCTGGTACAACAGGCAACCTCTGCGGCAGCCTCACTGGAGGAACAAGCCCGGCAGTTGATGCAACTGATACAGGTGTTCCGTACTCATTAGCGCACTGCAACCAATAAAGGCATAGCCGTTGGCTATGCCTTTATTTTGCCATCCATGTCGTCTATCTATTCACTATGCACATCAGAATCGTTCAGGCAGCTTACTCCTCGTCATCACGCAGCGGCACAATCAACATATCGACATGCACGGTATTGATCAGCTGACGTGCAGACGACATCAGTTTACTCCAGAAATCCTGATGGTGACCGCATAATACCAGGTCAACATCATACTTACGGATAGCGTCAACCAGCACCTGGCCCAAATCGCCACTGCCGCTCAGGGTTTCCGAGATAGGATAATCGGCATTGTCCGCCAACTCTTTCAACGCATGATGGGTTTCTTCGGAAATGCGCTGCTGCATGTTGCCCAGGTTGACATCGATCAGCCCGGTGTAAAGATCGGAGTAATTCACGTCAACATGGATCAAAGAGACTTTGGCATCATACGGTCGCGCCATGGAGACCGCTTTTTCCACTAACACCTTACTTTCCGGTGACAGGTCAACCGCAATAAGGATGTGTTTGTAAGCCATAATTAAGCTCCTTCCGTAATGACTAACTGATGGGTCAGCAGATATTTCTCCTGCCAGTCTGATAACCAATGGCTGTTATGAGCATAACACCCACATAATTCAGGGTTATGTTCAATAGATCACAACACCACATATTTTGTAACGGTTTTACGGATGTACCCTGAAGTGACCACCCGTTCGCGCCGATACTACCTACAAGAGTGAAGCCTTAATAACGGGTAAGACTCTCGCACGCGCATAGATAAAGTGTAGTTGAAAAGAACAGGGCCTACGGCGCAGAAGCCGATGCCAGATCAAAAGACGTGATGATGTTTTGGGCGGGTAATGAACCTTGCGTCAGGTATGGAAAAAAAGCACCAGGCTCTTCTACAATGAAATTGAAGAAGGGCTGTGCTAGTCCATCTTCCGGCAGGGATACAGAGGGTGCAGAAAAGCACCTGGGCAACTCGCCATGATCTGGCAGCCCCATAACATCGCGTGAATAACGTGTGGCATAAATACCCACAGATGTGATGTCATCAGGATCAGACACATACCAGCATCTGGAGGGTCATAATCCGGGAGGGAAGCATGATGATTAGTACATTTGCGCTTTTCTGGGCTTTATGTGTCGTCTGTGTCATCAATATGGCGCGATATTATTCTTCGTTACGAGTGCTGCTGCTGATACTGAGAGACTGTGACCCGCTGCTTTATCAGTATGTGGACGGAGGTGGCTTTTTCACCTCCCACGGGCAGCCCAGCAAGCAGTTACGGCTGGTTCGCTATATCTACGCACAACGTTATCTTGACCATCACGACCCTGAATTCATCCGTCGCTGCGCACGGGTGCGTGGTCAGTTTTTGCTGACTTCCGCCTTGTGCGGGCTGGTGGTAGTGAGCCTCGTTGGCCTGATCATCTGGCACTGAAGCGATACACCAGCGGACGACATAAACCGGTCGTGTTCCTATCAACCTATCAACTCATCAACGCTATATACGAAAAGCAGAAAGGCGACCTGGTGGCCGCCTTTCTTATTTGTCTTGCCTTGTCACCTTACGGTTTCATCACCGCAGGTTAAATCAGTTTTAACGCCAGCCAGTAAAGCACGCCGGACAACAGCATCGATACCGGCAGGGTAAACACCCAGGCCAGCAGAATGCTTTTCACGGTTTTCCCCTGCACGCCGCCGCCATCGACGATCATGGTTCCGGCTACAGCCGATGAGAGCACATGCGTCGTGGAAACCGGCATACCGGTATAGCTGGCGATGCTAATCGAGATGGCTGCCGTCACCTGCGCTGAAACGCCCTGCGCGTAGGTCATGCCTTTTTTACCAATCTTCTCGCCAATGGTGACCGCCACGCGCTTCCAGCCCACCATGGTACCGAGCGACAGCGCCAGCGCCACGGCCACAATAATCCACAGCGGAGCATATTCCACCGTATACAGCAGGTCGCTACGCAAGTTATTGAGCAGGCGTTTATCATCAGCCGGAATTTCCGGCAGCTTGACGACGTGATCCAGCGTATCGGAGATACACATCAACAAGCGACGAACACGGGCTCTATCTTCCGCAGCCAGTCCATCGTAGCTTTTTATGTTATTCAGCAGCCCCTGCGCACGGTCAATGGCGATCATGACGCGAGAGGTATCACAGTGAAAATCCGGTTTGTTGCCGGTAGACGGAATCACGTTTTCCGGAGCCGGGATCACCGGGTGCGACAAATCGATCACATGCGCCAGTGATGTTTGGTGAGATTGGTAATAGCTTTGCAGGTTCATCACCGCATCGCGGGTACGGCTGATATCGTAACCCGACGCATCCATATTCAGCACAAACCCGGCAGGCGCCACGCCAATCAGCACCAGCATAAGCAAGCCAATACCTTTCTGACCGTCGTTGGCACCGTGAGAAAAGCTCACCCCCACCGCAGACAAGATCAATGCCGTACGGGTCCAGAACGGCGGCTTGCGCTTACCATCCTGTTTCTCGCGTTCGGCTGGCGTCAGGTGAACGCGCTGACGCTTCTTATTGCTGCTCCAGTAACGACGCAGCAGATACACCATCAACCCGGCGATGATCATACCGACCACCGGCGATACCAGCAGCGACAGGAAAATGCTAACGACTTTAGGAATATTGAGCGCATCCACCACCGATGTATGGGTCACCAGCGCATTGGTCAAACCAATACCAATAATGGCACCGATCAGGGTGTGAGAACTGGAAGCCGGCAGCCCGAAATACCAGGTCCCCAGGTTCCAGATGATCGCCGCCAACAGCATAGAAAACACCATCGCCAGCCCGTGAGTAGAACTGACATTCAGCAGCAAATCGGTTGGCAGCAGGTGAACGATGGCATACGCCACGCTCAGCCCCCCCAGCAATACCCCAAGGAAATTGAAAACACCGGCCATGACAACCGCCAGTTGGGCACGCATCGCACGGGTATAGATAACAGTAGCCACCGCGTTGGCGGTATCGTGAAAGCCATTGATAGCTTCGTAGAACAGGACAAACAGCAGAGCGAGAATCAACATTAAACCGGTATGGAAATCAAGCCCGGCAAATAAATGTAACATATGTGTTAGGCCATGTAGTGGTCATGAACGCGGCGCATTATCGGTGACAAGCTGAAACGGGAAAAGAAAAATATGACATTATTTTGACTTAATTTACGCCAATTCTGTCGTTGATAACCATTTAATTAATTAAAATCAATGCATTATTACTCTTTATCATAAAACACATTTTGTTACCTGAAAAAATAACACGGGTTCCAGCGAAGGCGCGGCCTGATGCAAGGTTCACCTTGTCGGGTGATCTGCAATCGGACATCACCTATAATCGGCCACCCACTAATCAGCGGGCGGCATAGCAGGAGAACAACGTGGAACAGTTTGACGTAATCATCATTGGCGCAGGCGCGGCTGGGTTATTTTGCGCGGCACAGGCAGGCCAGAAAGGGCTGCGTGCGCTACTGGTGGACAACGGCAAAAAACCGGGCCGCAAAATTCTGATGTCCGGTGGTGGACGTTGCAACTTTACCAATCTGTACGCCGAACCTGCGGCTTACCTGTCGCATAATCCGCACTTTTGCAAATCCGCCCTTGCCCGTTACACCCAGTGGGATTTCATCAGTCTGGTAACCCGCCATGGCATCGCGTATCACGAAAAAACCCTTGGCCAGCTATTTTGCGACGATTCTGCGCAACAGATTGTCGATATGCTGATGAAAGAGTGCGAAGCCGGTAAGGTGACGCTGCGCCTGCGCAGCGAGGTTGTCTCAGTGGAAAAAAACGCGCAGTTTCAGGTGCAACTCAGCACCGGGCCAGTACAGGCACGCGCGCTGGTCATCGCCACCGGCGGGCTATCGATGCCGGGACTAGGCGCTACACCGTTCGGTTATCAACTGGCGGCACAGTTTGACCTCAATGTGTTGCCAACCCGCGCCGCACTGGTACCATTCACCCTGCACAAGCCGCTGCTGGAACAGTTACAGGCGCTTTCAGGCGTGTCGGTGCCAGCGGTAGTGAGCGCTGAAAACGGCACCATATTCCGCGAAAACATTCTGTTCACTCACCGCGGCCTGTCCGGCCCGGCGATTCTGCAACTGTCCAGCTACTGGCAACCGGGGGAATTCGTCACCATCAATCTGTTGCCTACGATTGATCTGGCTGAGTGTCTTAATGCCGAGCGTCAGGCACACCCGAACCAGAGCCTGAAAAACACGTTGTCGAAGTGGTTGCCGAAGCGGCTGGTAGAATGTCTGCAAACATTAGGGCAGTTGCCGGATGTCACACTGAAACAACTTAATAAGCCGCAGCAAATCGAGGTAGAAACCACACTGCAACAGTGGCGGGTTCAGCCTAACGGTACCGAAGGCTACCGCACCGCGGAAGTGACGCTCGGCGGCGTTGATACCCGCGAACTGTCGTCAAAAACAATGGAAACTAGCAAAGTGCCGGGTCTTTACTTTATCGGCGAAGTGGTGGATGTCACCGGTTGGCTAGGCGGCTACAATTTTCAATGGGCCTGGAGTTCCGCCTGGGCGTGCGCGCAGGCATTGGATAATTGAGTCATGGGTTAGGGTTAATTCGCCCCTCCTGATTTGAGCATCTGGGCAGTAGCCTGAGCCTCAATCGTTAATTTTATATTCTTTCATTTTCCGCCAGAGTGTCGTTGGGCTGATACCAAGAATGACAGAGGCTTTTATTCGATCACCATCAGTTTTCTTTATTATATGACAAATCAGTTTTTCCTCTTGTTTCTTTAATAAACCCACCTCTTCCGATCCTGCATTTTCAGTAAAATCATGCGTATCGGAAAGTTTAATTTTACTTATATTACGTAAAATATTTTCATCAACAACATCAACATTAATCAAAACGATTAGTCTGTATATTATTGCCTGTAATTCCCGAATGTTTCCTGGCCACGAATAATTACTCATGAAATCTACAGCATCATCAGTGAATGTGAGATTTTTACCCTGTCGGGATAGCAGATCATGAATAATCAGCATTACATCATCAGATCTTTCATGTAAGGCAGGCAATCTTAATTCAAGGATATTAATTCGATAGTATAAATCCTGCCTGAAGTCCCCGGATTTCACCAGCTCACTCAAATCCTTATTGCTGGCAGTGATCAGTCGAAAATCAGCCGCAATCAACGAGTCACCACCAAGGCGGGTAAACGTCTTTTCCTGCAATACTCGTAATAACTTCACTTGTACTGATAGCGGCGCTTCACTAATTTCATCGATAAAGACAGTACCATTCATCGCCATTTCAAAGACACCGGGTTTTCCTCCCTTTCGGGCATTGGTAAATGCACCCTCTGCATAACCAAACAACTCGCTCTCAAGAATACTTTCAGGAATTGCTGCGCAATTGATGGCAATAAATGGTTCTGCACACCTGGCGCTGGCATTATGAATGCTCTGTGCGAATAACTCCTTACCGGTTCCCGTGTCGCCCAAAATATTAACAGGTAAATCGTGATGAGCATAAAGCTTTGCTCTTTCAATCGTTTTAGAGATAGCGTTTGATTTTCCTATAATATCGGAGAAAGAATAAGTAGCCGCAAACCCTTTAAGGTTACTCTTCTTATTACTACGCAAGTTAATCCACAGCGAATTATCTTGTTTAAACCCGGTTATCACACTATAAAAGCTTTGCTTATTTGAGAAGTGCTTAATAGTGATATGTATAATATCCCCATCAATTTCCATGACCAGATCTTTAACATCAACTTCATTGATTATACTGCCAAAAATATCTTTGAAAGCGTCTTTTTTAAAAATCTTATCACCAGGATTGCACTGAAATAACTCACTCCCTTTTTCATTTATACTAATAATCTCTCCAGTCTGATCGATACACATAATAGCTTCACGAGACTGGTTTAAAGCTGAATAACTCATTGAGAGCTTTTCATTTTCTTTATTTATATATTTTAAAAGATTAAACGCTTCATTAAGCGCCTGCTCAATAGAGACATTATCGGTATCTCCCATCACGACATTAAGGTTGTACTTTTTAGCCATCTCTGCAACGGCCAGTCCACCAATCACCAGCTGATAATCATTATCTGCGAGACTTTTTACAACACTTTCAATATCGTAATGATTATATACCTGACATATTTTAAATTCTTCATTAGTCATATTCTGATAATGTCTAAGGACATTGCAGAATTGCGGAAACCCTACAGCAGCAATTTTCTGAGATTTATTTTTAGCTTCCTGAATGATACGATAAATGCCATAGATATCATGTGCTATTTCAACGACGGGAATGTTCACACTGCTTCTTAGCAATGCCGCGGTCCCGCCACGACTAATAATAATCTTTGTTCCCCATTGGATAAGCTCAAGCGCCTTTTCCACAACATCAAGGTAATTAAATTCGTACAAAGGAATATCCAGCTCTCTTTCGAGCAACACATTTGAAATTCTTTGAGTAATCGTCTTTGAAACTGAAAAAATAACGATATCATTATTTTTCATATATCCACCAAACGTTATACCACACAATATGCATAATAATTATATAACTAAGTTATTTTTTATCAATAATATAAATCACGTACACTATTCTGCATATCCTGTATCCGGATGGATGATAAAAAAAGGCTCTATGCAGAGTATACACAGAGCCTTTTTTGTCATCAGCTAATGCTGATCATCAACGAAAACTAGAAGCTATAACGACGATAAACAATCTGACCATTACAGATGGTTGCGCAGTTATCAATATAATGGTCGCCGACGATTTTCTTGCCTTTTGTATCTTCGAATGTGATCTTCTGCTTGCACAGCTTAGCGATGGCGATATCCGCAAACGCGCCAGGTTGTAATGTACCGATACGGCCTTGCATATTCATCAGGCGTGCAGGCGTCACCGTTACAGCACGAATCACATCAAACAAAGACATCCCCATATTGAGATATTTCGACATGACGAAAAGCAGGCTGTATACCTTGTCGGTACGCAGACTGTTTCTCAGTGTTAAATCGGTACTGATGATATCGGGATAGAAACCTTGTTCCATCGCGTTACCAGCAACATTAAAATCAAAATGCGCCACGCCGTTTGAACAGTCAAAAATAATGCCTCTGTCTTTCGCTTCTTTAATGCCCTGATAGAGATCTCCATTTTTATCGAGAATGGCGTTCCCCGTTCCGTGAAAGCAGTGAGCATAAATGTCGTTAGTTTGGAAATGGCTAATCAGCTCATCTGCCGACAGCAACGAATCTGTGACGTGTACACAAATCGAGGTATCAAGCTGCCGTGCCAGCGCGACTGATGCAAAGAACGGATCGCTGGCGTAGTTTTTTCCTCTGGCGATATCCTGACTATAACGTAATTTTAGACCCAGAATATTTTCTTTATTCTCCGCCAGCGTTTGCGCAATTTTTTCTACGTTATAGTTAGCGGGGTTGGTATTTTCAAGATACCCGGTAGCACCACCGCCCAATGTTGAAAGACCGACATTAACCACATTCAGGTAACTTTTTATTTTCACCATGGATGTGTTAATGACGGTATTGCGAAAAACGGGGTAATTAACCCAACCACTGCTTCCCGCATCCACCACACTGGTTACGCCGTTGGGTAAACAGATAACATCGGGGTTGACACTGATTGCTGTCCCACCATGGAAAACATGCAAATGGAAATCAATCAGCCCCGGCATCACAATACAGCCGGCTGCATCAATAACCGTTTCGACCTCAGAAATATCAGCTTGATTAAGATCGACGATCCGGTTGCCAATGATACCAATATCACGACTAACGTAATCATCATTATCGGTATCAACAACCCGTCCATTTTTAATCAGAATATCCAGTTTCATCTTTCTATCCTCCTAATTAAATACCGATGAGCTTCCAGTAAGGAATTCCGACCAGGAAAAAAACCAAAACATTAACCAGCACCATAATGGTTCCCAGCAACCAGAACGTTTTTTGTGGTACGTAACCGCTTGAAAATGTGAATACGCCCGCACCGTTGCCATAATGCGTCAGCAACGCGCCATAACCCGCCGAGAAAGCAAGGGAAAGCGCAACATACATGGGATGTGCTTGCGTGGTCATACCCAGAGTAAACAGTACCGGATAGAAGGAAACGACGAAGGCACTATTCGATACAAAGAAATACCGCACCGCGAGGCTGATAAACACCAGCACGCCAAGGGCGCTGATTTCACTCAGTTGCGACAGGTCGAGATAAGTTTTGATTACGCCGACAAGGTAGACATAAAAACCGCCTTTTGACAGGGCAACCGCGCAACCATAAAACGCGCCATACCAGACGAAGGCCTGCCAGGCAGACTTTTCGCTGACCACATCATCCCAGCTCAGTACGCGGAACAACAGTAAACACGCCAGAAATGCCAGACCCACGGGAATAAAATCAATACCCGTGATAGAACCGGTCATCCAGCCCAAAATCCCCAGCAAGAAGAAAACAATCAGCAATTTTTCTTCCCGCTTCACCGGACCCAGTTCCCGAAGCCCCTTATCAGCAATCTCATTAACATTATCGATGGTTTTTAATTCCGGCGCATAAAGCTTATAGAGAATCCAGGGGGAAACCAGCAGCACCAGTCCGGCAGGAACAATAGCCGCCTTGAACCATAACACCCACTCAAGATTCACCTTCATGATCTCATTGGCGAGAGAAATAGTAATTGAGTTCGTCGCCATACCGGTCAGGAACAGAATGGATGTCCCCATGGAAACCACATACATCAGAATAGTGAGGTAAGCACCAATTTTGCGGCTCCCTTCTTCCGGTTTGGAACCCAGCGCTTCTGCGATATTCCTGAAAATGGGGTAGGTAATCCCCCCTGAGCGGGACATATTCGACCCGGTCGCCGGCGCGAGTAACGTATCCGTCACCATCATCAGATAACCGAGAGTCAGGGTATTTTTGCCATAACGCTTAAGCAGCATATAAGCAATACGCTTGCCCAAACCGGTAATAACGAAAGCCTTACAAATAATAAAGGCGCCGATAATAAACCACACCAATGGGCTACCAAAACCGGCAAACAACGGACCGGGTTCGACAAATAACGATGCTATCCCCAGAATAATCAGCATGACGACGGAATCAGTGAATGGACGCAGAACGAGTCCGCACAGCATTGCCAGATAAATACCGACCATTTCCCAGGTTTGGACCGAGACACCGACCGGATGTGGAGTTAACCAAAATAAAACGGGAAAAAATATAATGGGTAAGAGTTTCAGATAAAGCATTTTATATTACCTTTGCTTTAGGGCCACGTATATTTTTGATATACGTGGCTGGTAATTATTTAATTAGATCAGCGGTAAATATCGTCGATAAATTCAACGCCTTTTTCGTCTAATGATTTTTTCACCCATGCACGACTTGCTGCGCCGTTCTTAGCGGCTTCGACTTTGCTGGCATCAAATTTTGCATATTCCTTTGCTTTTTCCAGTAATGCAGCGGCATCACCCAAAGGGACGACAATAACGCCATCCGCATCGCCGACAATCAGGTCGCCAGGACATACCGCAACACCGCCGACCGCAATCGGCGTATTGACTTCGCCGGGACCTTCTTTAAAAGGACCCGCCGGGTTGGAGCCCGTGGCATAAAGAGGGAAATCCAGTACTGAAAGGGCATCGATATCCCGGATTGGGCCATCCAGCACAATACCGGCGATTTTTTTGGTGTAATGGGCATAGGCCACCATAATTTCGCCCATTAATGCACGAGAACGGTCGCCTTCATTTGACACCACAATCACATCATTTTCGCTAGCCATATCCAGTGCGGCGTGCAACATTAAATTATCGCCAGCACGCGCTTTTACCGTAATGGCGTAGCCCGCCATAATCGGCTTTTTGGGAGAAGATATGCGCTTAATACCATTTCCCAGTACGGCAATTCGGTTCATCGTATCCGCGATATTCGCAGCCGGAAGTTGTTCATACTGTTTCAGTAATTCAACGTCAAATGCCGGGCGTTGAGTAAAAACACGATTACCAATAGACATGATGTTCTCCTTAAAAACCCGGCACTGGCCAGGATGGTTTTTTACCTGACAGCACTTCATCAATGCCGATGGCGGAATGCAGCGACGCACGATCAGTCGCTTCTTTGGTTGCCGCACCGATATGCGGACCAATAACGATATTGTTTAATTGGAAAATAGGGTCGTTCGGGTCGAAGGGTTCTTTTTTCAACACATCAACACCCGCGCCTGCAATTACATTGCTGGTTAACGCGTGATACAACGCTTTTTCATCCACGAGTTTGCCCCGTGCCGTATTGATAAAATAAGCCGTCGGCTTCATCATTGAGAATTGTTTTTCACCAATAAAGTCCATGGTTTCTGCGGTTGTCGGGCAGTGCAGAGAGACAAAATCGCTTTCTTTAAAAATACGGTCGAAATCGTCGGTCAGCTCAACGCCTTCAGGAACCTGGTCCTGGTTTTTATACGGATCATAAGCAATGACTTTCATATTGAAGCCATGTAACGCCTTAATTGCCACGCGTGAGCCAATATTACCTACACCAATTAAACCCAGCGTTTTTTCATCTAATTCGACTTTCGGCGTACGCAGTTTTGCCCAGTAATAATCTTCAAGCATTTTTTCTTCAACCAGCTTGAAATTACGCGAGCAATGCAACATATAAAATATTGCCAGTTCGGCTACAGACATACTATTGGCGAGCGGTGCATTTAATACCACGACTCCATGGCGTTTCGCAGACTCTAAATCTACGGTGTCGTAGCCTGCGCCATGACGCACCACGACTTTCAATTTTTTCGCCGCCTCAAATACACGGTCGGACATTTTAGATAAACGGACAATAATGCCGTCACAATCCGGGATATCACGGATAATATCTTCTTCTTCCATCCCGGAACCTGTGATTAACTCATAACCACGACTTTCCAGATATTCTCTTCCTTCTTGCATAATTTCTTGAGGAAGCAAAATTTTGTACGCCATTTAACTATCTCCAGTATTAATTACCCTCCTATAAATGCACGTCGTATGCCAGAACCATCCACACTCGCCCTTACACTCACAATACATTGATATTTAAAGCCATTTAAAAAATATTGTTTTCTTGTTGTTGATTATCCTGGTGATATAAATCACGTTTCTGATTACTCTGCAAACTCACTGCATTTAAATATGAAAACAATGAATTTCATTTTGAAATAACTAATTTAACCGGCGTCACAAAGCATGGTCGTACATTTATTTATTGATTGACTGTGACTGATTGTTTGATGGTTCTATTGGAGAGATAAAGCATTCAATGCTTATTTGGGGGATGTAGATAGAGAGTGGGTAATCGATATGGAATGAATAAATGTTTTTATCCACCTTATTTCAGGACAACAGCATTTGCACCATGTACTCAGCAAGGCACCGCAGAACGTTGCCCATCTTCCTGATAACCGCTATCAGGTCAGTATCAGCGACGCAAGTGATGCGAGGTTCAGCGTAGTACACCAACAACAAAGCCGCCCGAAGGCGGCCATTGTTGCGCGTGATAACGATAAACCGGTTATCAGTTATAGAGTTCAGCCACACCGCGCAGTTGATTATCGCTGCCGGTCGCAGAGATGATACGGAACGATTTAGCGCCAGCGGCATTCGCTTTTTCAGACAGGTTGGCCTGCAGACCATCCAGCGTATTGGCAGTCGCGCTGACGGTGCCGATGGACTGACTGGCAGACTGCTGAACTTCTGTTGCGGCGAAAGTGCCGAAAGAAACGGTAGCCAGGGTGATAACTGCAACAATATTTTTGATAGCATTCATGGTCAATATCCTTCACGTTGAATTCGGTTTATTTCTTTACTGAAAGCGTCTTCGCTTTCGATGTAAGTGATAATAGACCTGTTAACTCAGTGTTAAAATCAAGTTTATTTGCAGATATTATTCAAAATAAATGAAATAAAACCACCCTATTGTTTACTACCTTTTCCTCCTGCTTCTCCCGCGGGTTTACTGTGACAAACACATCCACTGCGTGTTGGTGCACGAACTCAGTTTGCCGTTGTCAGCCACCGGATGTGCCGACCTGCATCTGTCGCTAGTAGGCGCCTGGTCGCTCGCCAGCCCTTTATCCGGGTGCGCCAGCAGATATTCCGTCACAATTCGACGGATTTCCGCCCGTTGTGCCTCGGTAAATTCATGGCTGTCATCCACCGGATAAGGCGCTACCGCCAGCACACCTAATGGCAGCATCAGTAACAGTCCACCTGCTGCCAGCTCGTTTACTTTCATGATTGCCTCCTCCTCTTGCAACGACCCGCTATGGCAGGCTCACTTCACCGATGAAATGGGCCTGACGCACAGCGTATCTGAGCCATATCACGGTCCCCTGCCGGCCCCATTCGTCTTCGGTTACCGCCGCACCATTCGGGGACACGCAGTCAGGCTACTCGCCGGGCGGTAAATTTGTCGTAAAAGCCGTTTGTCCCAGTATAAAAATTCTGTATAGGGAATAAAAAATAACTATCAAATTGATTATTAAATAAAAAAACCACACCACCAACGATCAGAGCCGCTATGTTGGCAGGCAAATTCCCGTCAATACAGGCATGATGAACAACCATGCATGAACAACTACTGCATGAACGACAGTACATGACCAACGGCGATTAACAGGAGACGACGATGATGGCCGAGACCTTACACGGCAAACCGTTGCAGCAATGGTTCCACGACTTTCCGCTGCTGGCTCTGCTGGTGAATCGCCAACCGGTGTGTTGGTTCAACCCAGCGGCAACTTCCGTAAATGACGCGCTGAGTGACGTGCCGTTAACCGCTGCCAACGTGGCCGACGCCAGTCAGCGTTTGCAACGTTTCGCCCCCTTGCTGCAACAGGCTTTTCCGGAGCTGGAAGCCAGCAACGGCATCATCGAATCAGAGCTGGTGCCCGTGCCGGCATTTGCCGCTACCATCGCCCAACAGGCCGGGCTGGAAGCGCCGCCGTCAGTTTTACTGAAGTTGGACAGTCACTTGCCGGTAGCAGGTTCGGTCAAAGCACGCGGCGGCATTTACGAGGTGTTGTACCATGCCGAACAGCTGGCGTTGCGCCACGGTCTGCTGCGGGAAAGCGATGATTATCGCCGCCTGCTGGATGACGACTGCCAACAGTGCTTGCGCCGTCACAAGATAGCGGTCGGCTCTACCGGCAATCTGGGCATGTCGATCGGCATTGCCAGCGCCCGGCTGGGGTTTGATACCACCGTACATATGTCCGCCGACGCCCGACAGTGGAAGAAAGACCGGCTGCGTACGCACGGTGTGCGGGTGGTGGAGTACGATGGCGATTACGGTCAGGCGGTGGCGCAAGGCCGCCGGGAAGCGCTGTCCGACCCACAGTGCCACTTTATCGACGATGAAAACTCCACATCGCTGTTTCTTGGTTACGCCGTAGCAGGCGAACGGCTGAAAGCACAGTTTGCCGAGCAGGGCCGGGCAGTGGACGCCGATCACCCGTTGTTCGTCTACCTGCCGTGCGGCGTCGGCGGTGCACCCGGCGGCATTAGCTTCGGGCTGAAACTGGCATTTGGCGATCACGTGCACTGCTTTTTCGCCGAACCGACCGAATCCCCCTGCATGTTGATGGGCGTCTACACCGGCTTGCATGATCAATTAGCGGTGCAGGACGTTGGTATCAGTAACCGCACCACGGCGGACGGTCTGGCGGTTGGCCGTCCTTCCGGCTTTGTCGGCAAAGCCATGCAGCGACTGATTGATGGTTACTACACGCTGACGGATGAGGACATGCTGGCGCTGTTGCATGTGATGCACGACACCCAGCACATTCTGCTGGAACCGTCCGCACTGGCGGGCGCGCCGGGCTTTCTGCGGCTGCTGCAGGAAGAGCAGGGCTACCGCCAACGCGCCCCGTTGACGCCACAGCGTTGTCTGCAAGGTACCCATGTCATCTGGGCTACCGGCGGCGGCATGGTGCCGGAAGACGAGATGACTCGCTATCTGCAAGCTGGCGTCGCCAGCCGCCAATCGCTACAAAGGTAAGGAAACAACCCCCTGATGCTTATCGATTTTACGCCAGCGGATTATCCGCGCCTGATTCGCTGGATAGAGAGTGACGAACTGAATCTGCTGTGGGGCGGACCCACTTATTCGTTTCCACTCACGACCGCACAGATTACCAATCATCTTGCTAACCCACAGTTTGTCCCTTATCTGTTCAAACATCAGCGCAACATTGTGGGATTTATCGAGTTGTATCAGGTAGAACCACACCACAGCCGCTTGTGTCGGGTGTTTATCGACCCAGCCTTCCGTGGGGTTGGGCTGGCGCAAGCGATGTTAAAGGCCGCCATCCAACGGGCGGCGCAACAATTTGGGGCGCATACCATTTCGTTGTCGGTATTTAGCCATAACCACAGCGCGATGCGCTGTTATCAGTCGCTTGGCTTTCACATCGCTGCCGTCGCACCGTTTGGTGATAAGGGGCTGGAATTAACGACTATGCGTCTGATACTTTCATGCACCTGAAGCTGTAATACCTCAGCTTTTCGACGTTTCAGTTAATGTACTGTCATCCCAGATTAATCGGTAAAACCAAAGATATTTTCCCACCACCGCCTTGTTTACAGACTGAAAAAAAACCCCTCGCTTCTTACATAGAAAAAATATTCTTCCCGTCGCCACCATCGCTTAACCTTGGCAGTAGCCAAAAGACATTACTGAGGATTAATTATGTTATTGACACGCAAGCGCGTTGCCGGGTTGCTGTTATCGACCCTACCCTGGGCAGGGGCACAGGCGGAAACCGTCCCGACAAGCTGGGCGCTGGAAAAAGTGGTGGAGGTCAGCCGCCATGGTGTGCGACCACCGACTGAAGGCAATGTCAGAACAATTCAGGCAGGTACCAGTCGCAACTGGCCGACCTGGCTGACAAATTACGGTGAACTGACTGGTCACGGTTATGCGGCGGCAGTATTAAAAGGACAGTATGAAGGGCGCTATCTACGCCAGCACACGCTACTTCAACAACGCTGCCCAAAGCCCGGCGATGTGTTCGTCTGGGCCAGCCCGCTGCAACGCACACGGGAAACCGCTATGGCGTTGATGGATGGTGTCTTCCCCGGCTGTGGCGTTGCCATTCACGGCCCGGAAAGCGAAGAGAGTGATCCGCTGTTCCATGCCGAAACGGCTGGCGTATCGATTGATCAGGAGCGGGTAAAAGCCGACCTGCAAAAAGCGATGCAGGGCAAAAATGCCGCGCAGATCCAGGCGGAATGGCAGCCGTCGATTGACCGCCTGAAACGCGCGGTCTGCCTGCCAGATAAATCCTGCCCGGCATTCAGCACAACCTGGGAAGTGAAGGAAAGCAAAAGAGGGACCATCTCGCTGCACGGTCCCAAGGCACTAGCCAACATCGTGGAAACCATCGTGCTGGCCTACAGCAACAATAATCCGCTCAGTCAGGTGGCATTCGGTAACGTCAGAACCGCCGCTGAGGTCGCCGAACTGATGCCGCTGCTAACCGCTAGCTATGACTTCACTAACGACTTACCCTACGTAGCTCGTCGCGGCAGTTCGGTGTTGATGAACCAGATAGCGCTGGCGCTCAACCCGAAGCATCAGGCAGATGACCCGCCCGATGCCAAATGGCTGTTATACGTAGCCCACGATACCAATATCGCCAGACTACGCGCCATGATGGGCTTCACCTGGCAGATGGGAGATTACCCGCGCGGTAATATTCCACCGGCTGGTAGTCTGGTTTTCGAACGCTGGCGCAACCTGCGGTCTGATCAACGCTTCATACGCATCTACTTTCAGGCGCAATCACTGGATCAGATTCGCGGGCTGACCGTGCTGGATAATGAAAATCCGCCGCTGCGCAGTGAATTTTCAATGGAAGGCTGTCAGAAAACCGAGGTCGGCACCCTGTGCCCATACGATGCCGTCATGGCGCGTCTTAACGGGTCGGTAGATCGCACCGCGTTGTTGCGGGTGCGCTACACGATGTAATTTTACGGCCATCACGGGCGGGTCGCGTCCGTGATTAGCGAGGCACCGGCCATCACCACCAGAATCGCCAACTGATGCGCACGGCGCGATGTCAACATGCCGTTTCTCCGTTCTGTTTCTATCATTGCTTATCGGGCCGATTATTATACTGGATATCAACATCACCTTCGGATAGTAACATCAACGCCGATGCCTGCGCTGATGACCGCCATCACCTGATGATTGAATATTTATCTGTTTATCAAACAAATAAAACAACGCGCTGACATTGGAACGATTTTTTAATTGTCTTAAGTCTCTCTTAATGCTCTCCCGCTAGCATGACTCTATCGCATCCTCAGGTGCCGCCTTAACGACTGTCAACGCGCCATACAGGAGTAAGACATGAGTTTTTATCAGCAACTACAATCAGCAACGTCAACATCGCAACAACTGTTGATGTCGGCTCCGGTGATTAACGCCTGCCGTCAGGGGACAATTACAGGGGACATGTACATCGCCTTCCTGATACAGATTTACCATCACGTTAGTTATAGCGTGCCGCTATTAATGGCTGCGAGCGGGCGCGTGCCCCAGCATCAGGAGTGGGTACGTCAGGCAATTGTGCGGTACATTGACGCCGAGTACGGCTATAAGGCATCGCTCCTCGACACCATTCGCGCCTGTGGCGTTGAAACGGATACCTGGCGTCAGCGCGCGTCCGCTCAGTGGATAGAGTTAATGGCAGCCTATTTTTACGACCAGATCCAACGCGGCAATCCGATGAGTATTTTCGGCCTGATGCATGTATTAGAGAGCATTCATATGCATATCGCTCCCAACATCGCCGGGCAAGCTGCAATCGAACAGCCATCCGACGCCACGCGCCAGCCGCATTCACCAGATCACTCAGATCAGACTCTGCCCCCTTGCTGCGCGGAACTGATGGATAACATCAACGATGTAGCCGATCAGGCTGCCATTATTCACGCCGCTCACGTGGTGTATCGGCTGTACGGCGATATGCTGCACAGCTTCACGGAGCACTAAGTTATGAAGCTCGAAAATAAACGTATTCTATTGACCGGTGCCAGCAGCGATCTGGGCCAGGAACTGGCGCTGGCGCTGGCTGCAAGAGGTGCCAGACTCTATTTGGTTGGCCGTAACGAACAGGCATTGCTGGCGTTGCAGCGCAGGCTGCCTGACGCCAATCACCATAATATTCTGCTGGCGGATCTCTTCGACGAACAGGATCGTGACGCACTGGCCGAATGTTTTCCGGACAACGCCAGACTGGACGTGCTGATTAATAACGCGGCGCTTTCAACGTTCAGTCTGTTTGAGGATCAGAGCCACGAGACTATCCATCAACAGCTTTTGCTGAATGCCGAAGCACCGATCCTGTTGACTCATGCTCTGCTCGACAGCATCAATGCGCCCGGCATCATTATGAATATCGGTTCTACGTTGGGCGGCATCGGTTATCCGGGATACAGCGTATATTGCGCCAGCCAGTTTGCCTTGCGCGGATTTAGTGAAGCGCTGCACCGCGAATTGTCACACAAAAGAATTAAAGTACTGCATTTGGCACCCAGAGCCATCAAAACCAACGACAGTAACTCAGCAATAAACATTCTGACTCAGGAGTTGGGTTATCGTAGTGACAGCCCGTCCCAGGTAGCGGAACACGCGGTGAATGTACTGGAGCGGGAAAGCGTACGTCGGTGGCTGGGGTGGCCGGAAAAGCTGTTCGTTCGGCTCAATGCTCTGCTGCCTGCCGTGGTGGATAATGCTATCAAACGTCAGTTAGCCGTTATCCAGCGTTATGTAGCGTCGCAGAAAAATAGATAAATCAGCATGATAAACCGTCGATAATGTTACTGCTCGGTGGGCTACTGATAGCAGTTGTGGCCCATGCCAGCGATATATCGATGGATATCCACCGACAATGGCTGCTCTGCCAGTACAAAACGCTGGCACCCCAGAAAGCACCCTGTATAGGCACGCTAGGCCAGCAGTCGCAGGCTTAACTGAAAATTATCAGGCGTAGTCATGTCGTTTTTTTCACCTTTTATTCGCTCACCCAGATTAAAAAGCCTAATAATTTCATGATAAATTTGATTATTTTCTCACCTAATCGAAAATACCCAAAAAAGCAGCAATAATAGAAATTAATGAAAAAAAACAACAAAAAAACAAAAAGATAATAAATAAAACCAAAAAAAATCTGGCAAAAAAATGGGGAGTAAGACATTAAAATTTCGAAGAAATAACACTGTAATCAGAATTTGACATGAACATATCTGAAAAGCGAAAGAACCGGTTAAAAAAACACCAGACGATAGAAACAAAAAAACTCGCCATCTGTAAGATGCGAGTTTTATGTCACGGCAATCGGGATTTTACCGCTCTAAAAATGGTCGGTGAGAGAGGATTCGAACCTCCGACCCCTTCGTCCCGAACGAAGTGCGCTACCAGGCTGCGCCACTCACCGAATGCGGGGCGCATATTACTGCGCGCCTACCATAGCGTCAATCCCTTTTTCATCAAAGCCAATAGGTTGATGACAAAGTATCCGACGCCGCGATGAAATATCGTGATAGCCCATCAGCTCTCCCTGACCACCTCAGCCATGGCCTGATAAATTCTGACGTATACCTGTCATGATTTCACCCCTTGTTCGTTGAGCCATGTCAGTTGCCGAACAATCTCAGGGTGGTGCAGAAAGTCCCGAATACGCTGCGCTCGTCGGACGCCAATACCGGAAAACTGCTGCCATTGTGCAACTGAGCGCAGCTGTAATTGTTCAAGCGATACGCCATCCAGCACGTGTCGAGCGCTGGATGGCACCGGCAACCCTAACGCCAGCAACCAGCGTCGCAATGGCTGGCGGCGCGCCTGCTGAAACTGGCGATAAATCCGCTCCACCTGTCGTTCACCGAAATCACCAGCCGTCGCCAGTTGAGCTGGCTCAAGCGCCAGCCATGACACCACGTCGCCCAACGCACCACGCTGGATCAGGCGCTGCCAGGTGGCTTCATTGATGCCATTAAGTGATAAGCCATTGCGCCCACTCATCCATACCAGTCGGGCCAAAAACTGTGGCTGGCACTCCCGGCTCCATCGCAAGCAACTGAAAACATCAAAATGTGACATGTCCGGTACGGTTATCGTTTCACGTACAGCACCACGCCACACCACAGCATCTAACCGGGGAATACCCAGCCCCGCCAGACTGACGCTGACCCTATCCCCCGGCAGCACATCCCATTGCCGCCAACGAGATACCGAACCAAGACTGACCCTACTGATGGTTTTATCATCCAGCATGACTGGTTGCAGTTGCAGCAGCACAGTCATTCTGCCTGTGCGTCCAATCTCAACATCAACACCGGTGACCTCCGTTACCCGGTTCACCAGCGGATATTTCCAGGCGATGGCCCACTCCGCTGGCGTATCATGCCAGTAACGCCCGGCAGGCTCACGCTCCTGACGCACGACCACGCCATCAGTCACGAACGGCAACGGCGCGCGATACCAGCGCTCACGCCACTGCGCCGCCGCTTCCAGCGAGGAAACAGGCTGCGTGTAATCGGCGGTCAGCCCAAACCCCAGTTCCCGTAATGCTGCAAGCCTCGTCGGCATGTCCACAGGACCATCCGGCCAGGCCCAGATAAATATGCCAATGCGCGGCAGCAGCGGCGACGGCTGTTTCCGCCGCATTTCACCCGCCACCTGAGATCTCGCGTTGATACCGCCGGACTGCTGCTGACGGTGCCCCTCCACAGGTAGATACAACTCCCCCTGAAGAACCAGTCGGCCAGACATACCGGAGAATTGCTTTGGCACCGCATTTATCTGACGTACTTTGTCGGTCCAGTCCTCGCCCTGACGCCCATTGCCACGACTGATTGCTCTCACCAGTTTTCCCTGTTCGTACACCAGCGTCACCGCCACCCCATCTATCTTGGGTTGTATCCACAGATCATGATGTTGTGCAATCCACTGTTTCAGTTCGGTTGGTTCCGACAATTTTTTCAAGCCGGTATGCGCCACTGGATGCGGTTGTTTGCCGGTTGACGGCAAGCTGAGCGCAAAACGCCCGCCATCCACCTGAAAACAGACTTGCCAGGTCGCCAGCGTTTGACGCAACTGATCGTAAACCTGATCATCCACCGGACTCTGGCCCTGTTCATAATACGCGTTGTCCCACTGCGTAAGTTGCTGCCCCAGTTGGGTTATCTCCTGTTCAGCCCGTGCTGATGACCATGCCGGACAAGACGCCGCTTCGGTCAGTCCGCTCGCCATAAGCAACCCCACAGCAGCCAGCGCATATCGATATTGCATCGTCTTTCCTCCCTGAGCGAAAACCCAGGCATTAATGCGCAGACAAGAAGGAAATACGAGCACGAACATCAGGGAATGCGATACGCGCCGCATAGCATCGCGCCGGTTGCAGCAACCGAGATAAAAGCAGGAAAGCGCTTCGCAAAGCAGAAAGAAACGGGATGACAGATAACAGGCAGAGCGTCAGGCTGTATTTCATCACGCGACGACCCACACAACGGCGTGTATAATACGGGAAAATGCGCGACTGGCCGCACTCTCCTATCTTTTTCATCAGACACAGAATTCACTATGGCTCAAGGTACGTTGTACATTGTTTCCGCCCCCAGCGGGGCAGGAAAATCCAGTTTAATTCAGGCCTTGCTGAAAACGCAGCCGCTGTATGACACCCAGGTTTCCATTTCACACACGACCCGCGCCATGCGCCCCGGAGAAGTACACGGCGAACACTACTTCTTCGTACCGGTAGATGAATTCAAGCAAATGATCGAAGAGGGCGATTTTCTGGAATATGCCGAAGTTTTCGGCAATTATTACGGTACGTCCCGTGCGGCTATCGAACAAGTACTCTCCACCGGCGTTGATGTTTTTCTGGACATCGACTGGCAGGGCGCCCGCCAGATTCGCGAACGTATGCCGCAAGCGCGCAGTATCTTTATATTGCCGCCATCTCAGGAAGAACTGGAACGGCGCTTGCGCGGTCGCGGCCAGGACAGTGAAGAGGTTATCGCCCGCCGGATGAAACAGGCGGTGGCGGAAATGAGCCATTACGCCGAATACGATTATCTGATTGTGAATGATGATTTCGATCTGGCATTGTTGGATCTGAAAACCATTATTCGCGCCGAACGTCTGCGCTTGAGTCGTCAGAAAGTTCGACATGACGCTTTAATCACCAAACTATTGGCAGACTGACGGCACTTTCAGTATGATGCCCAGTCATTTTATTTCCCCACTGGAGTACACACTATGGCACGCGTAACTGTTCAGGACGCTGTAGAAAAAATTGGTAACCGTTTTGACCTGGTGTTGGTCGCAGCTCGTCGCGCCCGTCAGATCCAGGTGGGTGGCAAAGAGCCGCTGGTTCCGGAAGAAAACGACAAATACACCGTTATCGCCCTGCGCGAAATCGAAGAGGGTCTGATCAACAATCAGATTCTGGATACTCGTGACCGCCAGGAACAGCAGGAGCAGGAAGCAGCAGAAATTCAGGCAGTTACTGCTATCGCTGAAGGTCGTCGTTAATTCGCATCTTGTCGAGAGTCGCCCTTGTATCTGTTTGAAAGCCTCAATCTGCTGATTCAGCGTTATCTGCCGGAAGACCAGATAGCGCGCCTCAAGCAGGCTTATCTCGTTGCACGTGATGCTCACGAGGGCCAGACTCGCTCCAGCGGTGAGCCTTATATCACCCATCCTGTTGCGGTGGCCGGCATTCTGGCTGAAATGCGTCTCGACTACGAAACGTTGATGGCCGCCTTGCTGCATGATGTCATCGAAGATACGCCCACCACCTATCAGGATATAGAACAGCTGTTCGGCAAGAGCGTGGCTGAACTGGTGGAAGGCGTTTCCAAGCTGGATAAGCTGAAATTCCGCGATAAGAAAGAGGCCCAGGCAGAGAACTTCCGCAAAATGATCATGGCGATGGTGCAGGATATCCGCGTCATTTTGATCAAACTGGCTGACCGCACCCACAACATGCGTACGCTGGGTTCATTACGCCCGGACAAGCGCCGGCGTATCGCCAGAGAAACGCTGGAAATCTATAGCCCGCTTGCTCACCGTCTCGGTATTCATCACCTGAAAACTGAACTGGAAGAGCTGGGGTTTGAAGCGCTTTATCCCAACCGCTACCGGGTCATTAAAGAGGTCGTGAAGGCCGCCCGTGGCAACCGCAAAGAGATGATTCAAAAAATCCTCTCCGAGATTGAAGGGCGCCTGAAAGAAGCCGGCATCAGCTGTCGCGTTAGTGGCCGCGAAAAGCATCTGTACTCCATTTATTGCAAGATGCATCTGAAAGAACAGCGTTTCCACTCGATTATGGATATCTATGCCTTTCGGGTGATTGTCCGGGAAGTGGATACCTGTTATCGCGTGCTGGGGCAGGTACACAGCCTGTACAAACCGCGCCCTGGCCGTATGAAAGATTATATTGCCATTCCCAAGGCTAACGGTTATCAGTCGCTCCATACGTCCCTTATCGGCCCGCACGGTGTGCCGGTTGAAGTCCAAATCCGTACTGAGGACATGGACCAGATGGCAGAAATGGGGGTGGCTGCGCACTGGGCTTACAAAGAGGGCGAAAGCAGTACCACCACGGCCCAGGTACGCGCCCAACGCTGGATGCAAAGCCTGCTGGAACTACAGCAAAGCGCCGGTAGCTCGTTCGAATTCATCGAAAGCGTCAAATCCGATCTGTTTCCAGACGAAATTTACGTATTCACGCCAGAAGGCCGCATCGTCGAACTGCCTGCCGGAGCAACGCCGGTGGACTTTGCTTATGCGGTGCATACCGATATCGGTCACGCCTGTGTCGGCGCCCGCGTTGACCGCCAGCCGTACCCGCTGTCTCAGGCGCTGTCCAGCGGACAAACCATCGAAATTATTACCGCACCGGGTGCCAGACCTAACGCCGCCTGGCTCAACTTCGTGGTCAGCTCTAAAGCGCGCGCCAAAATTCGCCAGATGCTGAAAAACCTCAAGCGTGACGATTCGGTCAGCCTGGGGCGTCGTCTAATTAACCACGCATTGGGAAGTGGCCGTAAACTGTCTGACATTCCGGAACCGAATATTCAGCGAGAGCTGGATCGTATGAAGCTCGCCTCACTGGATGACCTGCTGGCGGAAATCGGTCTTGGCAACGCCATGAGCGTGGTGGTGGCGCGCAACCTGCTGGAAGAACACGCCGAAACCGGTGCTGACGGCATCCGCAAATTGCCTATCAAGGGCGCTGACGGTGTCTTAATCACCTTCGCCAAATGCTGTCGCCCGATCCCCGGCGACCCAATCATCGCGCATGTCAGCCCCGGCAAAGGGCTGGTGATTCATCATGAGTCCTGCCGCAATATCCGTGGCTACCAAAAAGAACCGGAAAAATTCATGGCGGTAGAGTGGGATGAAGTGACCGAGCAGGAGTTCATGACGGAGATCAAGGTCGATATGTTCAACCATCAAGGGGCATTGGCCAACCTGACGGCGGCGATCAGCTCATCAAACTCCAATATTCAGAGTATCAACACCGAAGAACGGGATGGCCGGGTGTACAGCGCCTTTATTCGCCTCACCACACGCGACCGTATCCATCTTGCGAATATTATGCGCAAGATCCGCGTAATGCCGGACGTGATTAAAGTGAACCGTAACCGAAATTAGCCTGTTATGACCCCAGAACGTTACACACGTATCCGCGAGATGCTCAACAACCGTCAGCCTGATCTGACGGTGTGCATGGAGCAGGTGCATAAGCCTCACAACGTCTCCGCCGTTATCCGTACAGCTGATGCGGTTGGTGTGCATCAGGTTCATGCCGTGTGGCCCACCAACCGCATGAAAACCCTGGTGTCTACCGCCGCAGGCAGCAACAGTTGGGTACAGGTCAAAACCCACCGCACCATTCAGGATGCAGTCAGCACGCTGAAAATGCAGGGGATGCAAATTCTGGCGACTAATCTGTCTGCCAACGCGGTTGACTTCCGTGATGTAGATTACACCCACCCTACCTGCATCCTGCTTGGACAGGAAAAAACCGGCATTTCCGACGATGCACTGGCGCTTGCTGATCAAGACATCATCATTCCGATGATCGGTATGGTGCAGTCACTGAATGTCTCGGTGGCTTCCGCATTGATTCTGTACGAAGCGCAACGCCAGCGCCAACTGGCCGGTATGTACCAGCGCGAATGCAGCCCTCTGGATGAGGAGGAACAGCAGCGCCTGCTATTTGAAGGGGGTTACCCGGTATTGGCCCGCGTCGCCAAACGAAAAGGGTTAGCGCGCCCACATATTGACCAGACCGGTCAGGTGATTGCCGATGCGCCCTGGTGGGCGGCGATGCAATCCACGGAGCAATAATGGATAGCCGCCTGCTGCATACCCAGCCGTTGAGTACCCTTGCCGGCGTCGGGGCCAGCCAGGCGGAAAAGCTGGCCCGTCTCGGTCTGGAAACCGTGCAGGATCTGCTGCTGCACCTGCCATTGCGCTATGAAGACCGCACCCACCTTTACCCGATTAACGATGTACTACCAGGCATGTACGTTACCGTCGAAGGTGAAGTGCTGCGCAGCGACATCACGTTTGGTCGCCGCCGGATGTTAACCTGCCAGATCAGCGACGGCACCGGTATGCTGACGCTACGCTTCTTTAATTTTAACGCTGCCATGAAAAACAGCCTGTCGCCGGGCCAGCGTGTGCTGGCTTATGGGGAAATACGGCGCGGCAAGCTGGGCGGCGAAATGATCCATCCGGAATACCGGGTTCAGGGAGAAAGCAGCGAGGTCGAATTGCAGGAAACCCTGACGCCGGTCTACCCCGCTACCGAAGGTATACGGCAGGCTACGCTGCGCAAACTGACCGATCAGGCGCTGAAACTGCTAGATACCCACCCGATTGACGAACTGCTGCCCCAGGAGATGCGCCACGGGTTGACAAGCCTGCCGGATGCATTACGGACCCTGCACCGCCCACCGCCGGATGTGAAACTGGCGGAGCTGGAACAAGGGAAACATCCGGCACAGCAGCGTCTGGTAATGGAAGAACTGCTGGCGCACCACCTGAGTATGCTGGCGGTGCGCGCGGGTGCACAACGCCACCTGGCGCTGGCGCTTGATACCAAAGACGACCTGAAACAACAACTGCTGGCCGTCCTGCCGTTCAGCCCCACCGGTGCGCAACAGCGTGTGGTGGCGGAAATCGAACAGGATATGAACAAACCGTTTCCGATGATGCGTCTGGTACAGGGCGACGTAGGCTCTGGTAAAACACTGGTAGCCGCGCTGGCCGCGTTGCGGACCATCGCTCACGGCAAACAGGTGGCGCTGATGGCGCCGACCGAACTTCTGGCTGAGCAACACGCCGCCAACTTCCGTCGCTGGTTTGAACCGCTGGGTATTGAGGTTGGCTGGCTGGCAGGCAAGCAAAAAGGCAAGGCGCGACAGGCCCAGCAGGACGCTATCGCCAGTGGACAGGTATCTATGGTGGTCGGCACCCATGCTATTTTTCAGCAACAGGTGCAGTTCAACGGTCTGGCGCTGGTGATCATCGACGAACAACATCGCTTTGGCGTGCATCAGCGGTTGGCGTTGTGGGAAAAAGGCGAGGAGCAGGGCTTCCATCCTCATCAGTTAATCATGACTGCCACGCCGATCCCCCGGACGCTGGCGATGACCGCCTATGCCGATCTGGACACCTCAGTGATTGATGAACTGCCGCCAGGTCGCACGCCGGTTACTACTGTCGCTATTCCAGATACCCGACGCGATGACATTATCCAGCGGGTGCGCAACGCCTGTCTGCAGGAAGGGCGGCAGGCGTACTGGGTCTGTACCTTGATCGAAGAATCCGAATTGCTGGAAGCGCAGGCAGCCGAAGCCACCTGTCAGGAACTGAAAGCCGCGTTGCCCGACCTCGCTGTCGGTCTGGTGCATGGCCGGATGAAAGCTCAGGAAAAGCAGGCCGTCATGGCAGCATTCAAAGCCAATCAACTCCACTTGCTGGTCGCCACCACGGTAATTGAAGTTGGGGTGGATGTGCCGAACGCCAGCCTGATGATCATCGAAAATCCGGAACGACTGGGGCTGGCGCAGTTACATCAGTTACGTGGTCGCGTAGGGCGCGGCGCAGTCGCCTCCCACTGTGTACTGTTGTACAAATCGCCACTGAGTAAAACGGCCCAGATGCGGCTACAGGTTCTACGCGACAGCAACGACGGCTTCGTGATCGCCCAACGCGATCTGGAAATTCGGGGACCGGGTGAATTGCTGGGCACCCGTCAGACCGGTAACGCCGCCTTCAAGGTGGCGGATTTACTGCGCGATCAGGCGTTGATTCCACAGGTTCAGCGGGTGTCGCGGCATATCCATGAACACTACCCGGAACATGCCAGAGCGTTGATTGAACGCTGGTTACCAGAGCGCACCCGTTATACCAACGCCTGAGAATAACTCCAGCGCTCTATTTCCCCCACTTTGTTTCAAGTTCGCCTTATATCTGATGGTTAACAAGCCATTATGTTCCGCGATAAGTAAATCCCATCCCGCAATCGATTGCTTTTACAGTGAAGATGATTAAAATGCGCTTTTTGCCGTTCAGGAGCGCCCCACTATCATGAGTCTTTCCACCACCGAGCTACCTCAGGCCGATGCCGCCACCCCAGCGCACAGCGAACTGATTTACCGTCTGGAGGACCGGCCTCCTTTACCGCAAACCCTGTTTGCCGCCTGCCAGCATCTGCTGGCCATGTTCGTCGCGGTGATTACCCCGGCATTGCTGATTTGTCAGGCGTTGGGCCTGCCAGCGCAGGATACCCAGCACATCATCAGCATGTCGCTGTTCGCTTCCGGCCTGGCATCTATTCTGCAAATCAAAACCTGGGGACCGGTTGGCTCCGGCTTGTTGTCCATTCAGGGCACCAGCTTCAACTTCGTCACCCCGTTAATCATGGGCGGTATGGCGCTGAAAAACGGCGGTGCCGATGTGCCGACGATGATGGCAGCGCTATTCGGCACGCTGATGGTTGCCTCCTGCACTGAAATTCTGCTGTCACGCGTTTTACACCTGGCGCGTCGCATCATCACGCCGCTGGTTTCCGGCATCGTCGTGATGATCATCGGCCTGTCGCTGATTCAGGTTGGCCTGACCTCAATCGGCGGCGGTTTTGCCGCCATGAGTAACCACACGTTCGGCGCACCGAAGAACCTGCTGCTGGCAGCCATCGTGCTGGTGGTGATCATCATCCTGAACCGTCAACGTAACCCTTACCTGCGTGTGGCGTCGCTGGTGATCGCTATGGCTGTCGGTTATCTGGCTGCCGGGCTAATGGGTATGCTGCCGGAAAGTACCAACACATCCAGCCACTCGCTGATTAACGTCCCCACCCCGTTGTACTATGGCCTTGGCTTTGACTGGAATCTGCTGATCCCGCTGATGCTGGTATTCATGGTGACCTCGCTGGAAACCATCGGTGATATCACCGCCACTTCCGACGTCTCCGAGCAGCCGGTCAGCGGCCCGCTCTACATGAAGCGCCTGAAGGGCGGCGTACTGGCTAACGGCCTGAACTCTTGCCTGTCTGCCGTGTTCAATACCTTCCCCAACTCCTGCTTTGGGCAGAACAATGGCGTGATTCAACTGACCGGGGTTGCCAGTCGCTATGTCGGTTTCGTGGTAGCGTTGATGCTGATAGTACTGGGTCTGTTCCCGGCGGTGAGCGGTTTTGTGCAGCATATTCCAGAGCCGGTTCTGGGCGGCGCAACCATCGTCATGTTCGGCACTATCGCCGCATCTGGAGTACGAATTGTCTCCCGCGAGCCGCTTAATCGTCGCGCTATTATGATCATCGCGCTGTCGCTGGCCGTTGGTCTGGGTGTCTCCCAGCAGCCGCTGATTTTGCAGTTCGCGCCGGAATGGCTGAAAACGCTGCTGTCATCAGGCATTGCTGCGGGCGGTATCACAGCGATTGTGTTGAATCTGGTCTTTCCTCACGAAAAAGCGTAAGCCGCGCTTCCAGAAATTTTTCTTCTTACGTGATAATAAGGGCCGATGGCGGTATACCCTAAATAATTCGAGTTTCAGGCAGGCGGCAAGGGAAGGAATCCCGATGAGCTTACTCAGGTAAGTGATTCGGGTGACTGAGCGCAGCCAACGCACCTGTAACTTGAAGTATGACGGGTATAACATCGGCCCTTATTTATTGTCTGTAATAAGTTACTTGTTGAGACGACTGGATAATTACGGCATAACACCATCATCCTTTGCGACTGGCGCGGATTTAAGCAATGAAACTTATAGGGAAACTTCTTCTCACGATGCTGTTACTGGCGCTACTGGCTGTGGTGGTGCTGTACGTACTGGCCCAAACTGAATGGGGTGCCAGGCATATCAGTCAGTGGGTCAATCAACGTACCGAATACCAGGTGTCATTCAGAAAGATGGCGCATGACTGGTCTTCCCCCGGCAGTATTCAATTGCTGGACGTTAATTTCGGCCATAAAAACCAACCTGTCACACTGGTCGCGCAACGCATAGCTGTGGGATTCAGCGTGCGTCAGATTACCGAACCGCGCCATTTTTCCAGCCTGATGCTGGAAGGCGGTACGCTCAATTTGGGTCAGACCGATTTTACACTGCCGATTGAAGCGGATGTTCTGCAACTGAAAGCCATGGCGTTACATGCGCAGGATGGCGACTGGCGATTGAAAGGTGAGCGGGTAACCGGCGGTATTACTCCGTGGCAGCCAGAACCCGGCTCTCTGCTGGGTAAAAAGGCCGCTTTCCAGCTCAGTGCGAACTCCCTGCTCCTCAATGACCTGCCTGCCAGCAAAGTATTGGTGCAAGGGCAGTTTAATGGTCAGCAATTGACGCTGGAAAACCTCGGCGCCGATGTGGCACGGGGCGAATTGACCGGTAACGCTTCCCGTGCGGCGGACGGCAGTTGGCTTGTCAATAACCTGCGGCTGAGTAATGTCCGGTTGCAAACCCGACAATCAATGGCGGATTTCTGGCAACCGATAACTCGTCTGCCTGCGGTAACCGTCAATCGCTTCGACCTGATCGATGCCCGTATCGAAGGGCAAAACTGGGCGTTTACCGATTTGGACGTCACCCTGCAAAACGTGACTTTCCGGCAGAATAACTGGCAGAGCGACGACGGCTCGCTGTCATTCAATGCTACCGATATCGTCAACGGCAACATGCATCTGGTTGACCCGATTGTCAGCCTGGATTTGTCAAAACAGGGTGTAAACATCAAACAGTTTTCCACCCGCTGGGAAGGTGGCCTACTGCGCACCAGCGGCAACTGGCAACGCAGCAACCAGCGACTGACGCTGGATGAACTGGTGGTAGCCGGCATGGAATACACGCTGCCGACGGACTGGCGTCAACGCTGGCAGCAAACGCTGCCCGACTGGCTGGCGGAAGTAGAGCTGAGAAAATTCAGCGCCAATCATAACCTGCTGATTGATATTAACCCGGCGTTTCCTTTCCAGCTTACCGCGTTGGACGGCTTCGGTAACAACCTGTTGCTGGCACGTAACCATCAGTGGGGTGTGTGGCAAGGCACGTTGAACCTGAATGCCAGTGACGCCACCTTCAACAAGGTGGATGTTCGTCGTCCCTCACTGGCGTTAAACGCTAACGACAACCAAATCACGTTAACGGACCTGAGCGCGTTTACCCAAAGCGGCTTACTGGAAGCCAAAGCAGTGATTGCGCAGCAGCCCACGCGAAATTTTACGCTGGATCTGACTGGCAAAGCCGTGGCGTTTGATGTGCTGACCGGGTGGGGTTGGCCAACGCCAGCCACTGCCCCCACCGGCAATACCAACTTACAGTTGCATCTGAACGGTCGGCTGGAGGCAGCAAGCCCGCTTGGGCCAACACTCAGCGGTACGCTACAAGGCATTGACAGTGCCGGGCACACCATCAGCCAGACCATGCATCAGGGAACAGTGGCAGACAGTGCGCCCGCTGCGGTCGCCACACCGGTAGAACCGGCGATCTCGCCAGCGGCACCAGCAGCCACCCAGCCTTAAGCACGGAACGCCATAAAACAAACAGCCACCATCATGGTGGCTGTTTCTATATCCGACTTTAAAATCAGCGAATAGCCGATCCCCCCTGCTCCAGCGATTCATTCTGATCTGGCGGCAGCACAATGTAGACACCTTCAAACACGGCACCTTTTTTATCATTGCCAAACAGTTCTACCTGTAACTTTACCCGCGCTTTGCGGCCACGCGCCAGCCGATCCAGATCGCCGCTCAGCGACCCTAAATCTGCCACCGCGCTGGGACGCCCGGTTACCGGTGTGCTGTAGCGAATATGCGCGTCAGCCAGAATAATGGTGCCGCCCAGTTGCCGTTCACGCAGCAGCAACCAGATAAGCCCCCACCCTGTCAGGGTCGCCAGTGAGAACATGCTACCGGCAAACAGCGTATGGTGCGGATTCTGGTTCCCCGTCTCCGGCATGGTGGTAATAAATTTCTGCCCGGTGTACTGGCTGATGCGCACACCCATTTTTTCACTCAACGGGATATGGTTGTACCATGCCTGCTGTAGCTGACCACACCAGTCTGGGCGATGCAAAATGTCATCCAACGTTGCCACCGGCTTAATCATTAAAAAGTGGCGCAACGGCGTGGTCATCGGTGTGGTGATTTCACCCTGATTGACAAAGCCAAGGCGGGAGAAAAACGCCATTGCATCTTCGCGGGCGCTACACACTACCCGCTTTACCCCTTCCTGACGCGCCACCGACTCCAGCGCCATCGCCATCAGGGTGCCAAGTCCTTTACGTTGAACATCAGGATGGACCGCCAGAAAACGTATCGACGCTTCATTGTCGGCATTGATTGAGAGACGACCAACCGCCACCAAATTACCTTGGGCATCGACAATGGTTTGGTGGTGCGCCAGCGCATCATAGGCATCTCGTTCGGAACCCAGCGGTTGATGCAACGGTTTACGCAACATTTCCCAACGGAACTGGTAATAGGCATCCAGCTCTTCAGCGCTTTCCGGTACTCTCAGGTAATACATAACCGTCCCTCTCAACGCATACTCATGCTGCAACCCATACCCATAACCAGACTATACCTGCAACCAGAAGGTTACAGGCCCATCATTCACCAGAGACACTTGCATGTCCGCGGCAAAACGGCCAGTTTCCGTCGTTAGCCCATGCTCACGGCATTGGGCGACAAAATACTGATACAGCCGATCAGCTTCTGCCGGGGCAGCTCCGCGGGAAAAACTGGGGCGCATCCCCTTTTGCGTATCCGCCGCCAGCGTAAACTGCGACACCACCAACACACTGCCCCCGGCTTGCTGAACATTCAGATTCATCTTGCCGTTATCATCACTGAAAATCCGATAGCCGATCACCTTTTCACACAAACGGGTGGCCTTTTGTTGATTATCACCGTGCTCTACGCCCAGCAATACCAACAGACCGTGGCCAATCTCCCCAACCACCGCCCCATCAACCTTCACGCTGGCGGCAGATACCCGCTGAATTAATGCGATCATAACAACCTTACGACTCCTGCTTAAAAACCTGACTGGCAAAGAAATCCGGCACCACCTGCCGATCACTGACCAAAATAGAACGGATGCCTAATGCATTAGCCGCATCCACATTGGCAGCATTATCGTCAAAAAAGAGCGCTTCACCGGCATCAAATCCCTCTTCACGCAAAACATGGTGGTAAATCACCGCCTCTGGTTTACGCAGGCCAAGCTCCTGCGACAGATAAAGCCGGTCTGCGGCCTGCTGTACTTCGGGGTATTCGCCCGGCCAGAATTGACAGTGCAGGCGATTGGTATTGGAGAGTATTACTACGCGATGCCCTTCCTGCCGCAAACGATGCATGATATTGATCACATCTTTGCGTATCCCCATGAAAATTGCCTGCCAGCCGGTCGAGAACTGTTCAAAACTGAGCGTAATCCCCAGCTCATGGCACAACCGTGACGCAAATTCCTCATCGCTGATTTCACCACGCTCATGCTGCTCAAACGTGTGCCCCATAATAAAACGCTCACGCAGGGTCGCCAGCGGCGCACCACTCAGGTTGCTCCACACTCCCAGTACACGATTGAAATCAATATCGATAACGACATTACCTAAATCAAAGATATACAGCATATGTCCTCCAGATAGGCCAGTAGGTTTTCACTGTAGCGAGAAAAATCCATGCTGAACAGGGAGGATAAGCAGGCTCATCTCAAGGTCAAAAATGGTGCAGAGTGGGTTCAGGAACCGAAAATGGTGGTCTGAAAAAAAACAAAGGCCCCAAATTGGGGCCTTATCGCAAGGCAGCTCGGTTAAATACCGTAATCCGCCTTATGTCTCACTCAAAAGTGAATTACTCGTCCTTAGCGGAACGGTTGGCACGGCGACGGTCGTTTTCCGTCAGGTGACGTTTACGCAGACGGATAGAGTTCGGCGTGACTTCAACCAGTTCATCGTCATCGATGAACTCAAGCGCCTGTTCCAGAGACATTCTCACCGGCGGTACCAACACGGTGGCTTCGTCAGTACCAGAAGCACGCATGTTAGTCAGTTTCTTACCGGTCAGACAGTTAACGGTCAGGTCGTTGGAACGAGTATGAATACCGATGATCTGGCCTTCATACACTTCAGCACCGTGGCCCAGGAACAGCTTACCGCGATCCTGCAAACTGAACAGCGCGTAAGCAACCGCTTTACCCTGACCGTTGGAGATCAGCACGCCATTCTGACGCTGACCAATTTCACCCGGACGAATGTCATCATAATGACTGAAAGTGGAGTACAGCAGGCCAGTACCGGAGGTCATGGTCATGAATTCGGTACGGAAACCGATCAGGCCACGGCTTGGGATCACGTAATCCAGACGTACGCGACCTTTACCATCCGGAATCATGTCGCGCATCTCGCCTTTACGCAGGCCCAGCGCTTCCATCACCGAACCCTGATGCTGTTCTTCGATATCTACAGTCACCTGCTCGAACGGTTCCTGACGGCGACCATCGATAGTGCGGAAGATAACTTTCGGGCGGGATACCGCCAGTTCGAAACCTTCACGACGCATGTTCTCGATAAGAACAGACAGGTGCAGTTCACCACGACCAGATACACGGAATGCATCCGGATCTTCAGTTTCTTCCACACGCAGCGCCACGTTGTGCACCAACTCTTTGCGCAGGCGATCCAGAATCTGACGTGATGTCACGTACTTGCCTTCCTTGCCGCAGAACGGCGAGGTGTTGACGCAGAAGTACATGGTTACGGTCGGTTCATCTACCGACAGCGCCGGCAGCGCTTCCACACAGGACGTATCACAAATGGTGTCGGAAATATTCAGTTCACCCAGACCGGTGATGGCAATAATGTCACCTGCTTCCGCCAGCGCGCTTTCAATACGCTGCAAACCAAGGTGACCCAGCACCTGGCTCACTTTACCGTTGCGTACTTTACCTTCGCTGTCGATGATGCTGACCTGCTGGTTCGGTTTCACCACACCGCGTTTGATACGACCAATGCCGATAACGCCAACGTAGTTGTTGTAGTCCAACTGGGAGATCTGCATCTGAAACGGGCCGTTGAGATCAACACTCGGCGCTTCAACGTGTTTCACGATGGCTTCAAACAGCGGGGTCATGTCTTCCGCCATATCGTTATGGTCCAGACCGGCGATGCCGTTCAGCGCGGACGCATAAACAATCGGGAAATCCAGTTGTTCGTCAGTCGCACCCAGGTTCACAAACAGATCAAAGACCTGATCGACTACCCAGTCAGGACGCGCGCCGGGGCGGTCAACCTTATTAATGACAACAATCGGCTTCAGGCCATGAGCAAAAGCTTTCTGGGTCACGAAACGCGTCTGCGGCATCGGGCCGTCCATCGCGTCTACCAGCAGCAGTACAGAGTCCACCATGGACATCACACGCTCTACCTCACCGCCGAAGTCGGCGTGTCCTGGGGTATCGACGATATTGATGCGGTAGTCGTTCCAGTTGATGGCAGTGTTTTTAGCGAGGATGGTAATCCCACGCTCTTTTTCCAAATCATTGGAGTCCATAACACGTTCGGTAGCGTCATTACGCTCACCCAACGTACCGGACTGTTGCAGCAGCTTGTCAACCAGGGTGGTTTTTCCATGGTCAACGTGCGCAATAATAGCGATGTTACGCAAATTTTCGATCACAGCTTTGCCTCAGGCATTTTAGAAATAGCGCGCTATTGTACACGTATTAATCGAGCGACTGAACAAGATCACAATCATCTTCCACAAACAACCTGCAGATAGCCGCTCTGTGATCCCTTTCACGGTGCAATAAATCAGCACCACGCAAATATAGAGCACTTATTTAGTGCAACAACACCAAAACAGAGCACCAAATTGGTGCAAAAAACCCTCCTGGTGCAATACATGAGGACACAAAAAACCAGCAGGAATGCCGATTAGAACTATTCTTAAAAGTTGGCACAGTTTTAGCTATATGTTTTGTACGGTAACAACATCATTCCACAACGATATTCGTTCCACGACGATAAATGACACAATCGGGAGAACCAAGTATGTCAGTAGAACACGTTTTGACGATGCTGAATGAACATGAGGTGAAGTTTGTTGACCTTCGCTTCACTGACACCAAAGGTAAAGAGCAGCACGTCACCATTCCAGCCCACCAAGTTAATGCTGACTTCTTCGAAGACGGCAAAATGTTTGATGGTTCCTCGATTGGCGGCTGGAAAGGCATCAACGAATCCGACATGGTGTTAATGCCGGACCCGACTACTGCGGTTCTGGATCCGTTCTTCGAAGAGCCGACTCTGATCATCCGTTGTGACATTCTGGAACCGGGTACCATGCAGGGCTATGACCGCGATCCGCGTTCCATTGCCAAACGCGCCGAAGATTTCCTGCGCGCTTCCGGCATCGCTGACACCGTGCTGTTCGGGCCTGAGCCGGAATTCTTCCTGTTCGACGACGTGCGCTTTGGCAGCAGCATCTCCGGTTCTCACGTTGCTATCGACGACATCGAAGGTGCCTGGAACTCCAGCACCAAATACGAAGACGGCAACAAAGGCCACCGTCCGGCTGTGAAAGGCGGTTACTTCCCGGTTCCGCCGGTAGATTCTGCACAGGATCTGCGTTCCGCCATGTGTCTGACCATGGAACAAATGGGCCTGGTGGTTGAAGCACATCACCACGAAGTAGCAACAGCTGGTCAGAATGAAGTGGCTACCCGCTTCAACACCATGACCAAGAAAGCTGATGAAATTCAGATTTACAAATACGTTGTTCACAACGTAGCGCACGCCTTCGGAAAAACCGCAACCTTTATGCCAAAACCGATGTTCGGCGATAACGGTTCCGGTATGCACTGCCACATGTCTTTGGCTAAAGATGGTGCCAACCTGTTCTCCGGTGACAAATACGGCGGCCTGTCTGAAACTGCGCTGTTCTACATCGGCGGCGTGATCAAACATGCTAAAGCAATTAACGCGCTGTCCAACCCGACCACTAACTCTTACAAACGTCTGGTTCCGGGTTACGAAGCACCGGTTATGCTGGCTTACTCTGCCCGTAACCGCTCTGCCTCCATCCGTATTCCGGTGGTATCCAGCCCGAAAGCACGCCGTATCGAAGTGCGCTTCCCGGACCCGGCTGCCAACCCGTACCTGTGCTTCGCTGCACTGCTGATGGCCGGCCTGGACGGTATCATCAACAAGATCCACCCTGGCGATGCCATGGACAAGAACCTGTACGATCTGCCGCCGGAAGAAGCGAAAGAGATCCCAACCGTAGCGGGTTCTCTGGAAGAAGCGCTGAATGCCCTGAATGCGGACCGCGAGTTCCTGACCCGTGGCGGCGTATTCACCGACGACGCTATCGATGCTTACATCGAACTGCGCCGTGTCGAAAACGACCGCGTTCGCATGACGCCGCACCCGGTTGAGTTCGAACTGTACTACAGCATGTAACCCCCACATCTGGACGGCAGGACAAAGAAAATGATGTTCATACTGCCGTCTGATGACTGTTTTTTATTTATGTTTATTTTTGTTGCCGTGGAAACTTTTCAGCCCATCTTCGGATGGGCTTTTTTCTCCACAAGATATCTTACAGTTGCTACTTAAATTACAATCCAGAATAGTGTGCACTAAAATGGTGCGGGAGTCTGCGTTATGGCAACAGGCACGCTGCCCGATGCTGGGCAGATCCTCAATTCTTTAATAAACAGTATTTTGCTGCTGGATAAAGATCTGGCTATTCACTACTCTAACCCGGCAGCCCAACAGCTTTTAGCCCAAAGTTCCCGCAAACTCTCAGGAACGCCACTACCGGAGCTGCTCGGTTATTTTTCACTGAATATCGATTTAATGCGTGAAAGCCTCAATTCCGGGCAAGGTTTTACTGACAACGAAGTGACGCTTGTCGTAGATGGCCGTGCGCACATTATGTCGCTGACCGCTCAGCGCATTCAGCACGATTTTATCCTGCTGGAAATGGCGCCGATGGATAACCAACGCCGTCTTAGCCAAGAACAACTACAACATTCCCAGCAGCAGGCGGCACGCGATCTGGTGCGCGGTCTGGCGCATGAAATCAAGAACCCACTTGGTGGTTTGCGTGGCGCAGCCCAGTTACTGTCCAAAGCCTTGCCCGACCCAGCGCTGATGGAATACACCAAGGTTATTATTGAACAGGCAGATCGCCTGCGTAATCTGGTTGATCGCCTGCTCGGCCCACAGCAGCCCGGTCTGCATGTCACACAAAGCATTCATCAGGTGGCCGAACGGGTATTCCAACTGGTATCGCTTGAAAAAGCGGACAACGTAACACTGGTACGAGACTACGACCCCAGCCTGCCGGAACTGATGCACGACCCGGATCAAATTGAACAGGTGTTGCTCAATATCACCCGCAATGCCATGCAGGCGCTGGGAGAAGAAGGCGGCACGATTACCATCCGCACCCGTACTGCATTTCAGTTGACGCTGCATGGCGTGCGCTACCGCCTGGTGGCCCGTATCGATATCGAAGACGACGGTCCCGGCGTGCCAGCCCATCTCCAGGACACGCTGTTCTACCCAATGGTTAGCGGTCGGGAAGGCGGTACCGGGCTGGGCTTGTCGATTGCCCGTAACCTTATCGATCAGCATTCCGGAAAAATTGAATTTAACAGTTGGCCAGGTCATACCGAATTCTCGGTTTATCTGCCTATTCGCCAGTGAGGTTCACGATGCAACGAGGGATAGTCTGGATTGTCGATGACGATAGCTCCATCCGTTGGGTGCTTGAACGTGCGCTTACCGGGGCGGGATTAACTTGCGCCACCTTTGATAACGGCACTCAGGCGTTAAACGCACTGACCACCCAAACGCCGGATGTACTGTTGTCGGATATCCGTATGCCCGGTATGGACGGGCTGGCATTGCTGCAACAGATCAAACAGCGCCACCCGATGCTGCCGGTCATCATCATGACAGCACATTCTGATTTAGACGCAGCGGTTAGCGCCTACCAGCAAGGGGCTTTCGATTATCTGCCCAAACCGTTCGACATTGATGAAGCGGTATCGCTGGTTGAACGCGCCATCAGCCATTACATGGAACAGCAGCAACCGGTACGTAGTCAGCCCATCAGTGGGCCGACCACCGATATTATCGGCGAAGCGCCGGCGATGCAGGATGTGTTCCGCATTATCGGTCGTCTCTCCCGCTCATCGATCAGTGTACTGATCAACGGTGAATCCGGCACGGGTAAAGAATTGGTCGCTCATGCGCTGCACCGCCACAGTCCGCGTGCGAAAGCGCCGTTCATCGCGCTGAATATGGCCGCTATCCCTAAGGATCTGATCGAATCGGAACTGTTCGGCCATGAAAAAGGCGCGTTTACCGGCGCGAATCAAATTCGGCAGGGGCGTTTTGAACAGGCTGACGGCGGGACGCTGTTTCTTGATGAAATCGGCGACATGCCGATGGATGTGCAAACCCGCCTGCTGCGCGTACTGGCTGATGGTCAGTTCTATCGTGTCGGTGGTTACGCCGCAGTGAAAGTAGACGTACGTATTATCGCCGCCACACATCAGAACCTGGAATTACGCGTTCAGGAAGGCAAATTCCGCGAAGACCTGTTTCATCGTCTGAACGTGATTCGTGTTCATTTACCGCCGCTGCGCGAACGTCGGGAAGATATTCCACGTCTGGCGCGCTACTTCCTGCAGGCAACCGCCAAAGAACTGGGTGTCGAACCGAAAAATCTGCACCCGGAAACCGAAGCAGCGCTTACCCGCTTGCCCTGGCCAGGCAACGTACGTCAGTTGGAAAATACGTGTCGCTGGTTGACGGTGATGGCCGCCGGACAGGAAGTGCTGATTCAGGACTTGCCGCCGGAGCTGTTTGAAACCACCGCGCCGGATGCCACTGTGCATGTGATGCCCGACAGTTGGGCCACGTTGCTGGCGCAATGGGCCGACCGCGCGTTACGCGCCGGTCATCAAAACCTGTTGGCCGAAGCGCAACCGGAAATGGAACGCACACTGCTGACAACAGCATTGCGCCATACCCAAGGCCATAAGCAGGAAGCGGCAAGGCTACTCGGCTGGGGTCGCAACACTCTGACGCGTAAACTTAAGGAGTTGGGTATGGAGTAACGGCAATCCGCCGTTTCATCCCATTACCGATCATCAATTACAGTGGTAGTAGATGATAGCGATAAGGTGGCGATAAAAAGTGCAATACGCCGCACAACTTCGCCACTATTTTATACTTTACTTGCGCCGAACCAGCAGTATGATCGTGTCGCTGACTGGAGAGGGTAACCATGCTGGAATCCATTTTTTCTGCCGTGACACACGGCGCTGAAATCAGCAGTGCGGTGGGTCACTCATCGCAAACTGCGATTGCAGCAGTGCTGTGCGCAGCACTGATCAATTTCTTCAGCTAAACCAATGCTGACAAGAAAAGAGCCTGTCATAACGACAGGCTCTTTTCTTTTGTCATCGTCTCACCGAACAATGCCAGGCGCCTAGCAACCAACACGCGTCGATCTGAACAAAATTAAATCACTCTGGAAAACTGACGTTCACGCATTTTGCTGCGCAAATACACATCAAAGCACATGCAAATATTGCGGATCAGCAGCCGCCCTTTGGGTGTAACCTGAATGCGATCCGGCTGAATATTCACCAATCCGTCCTGTGCCATCGGTGCCAGCAGCGCCAAATCCTCGCGGAAATAGTCGCCGAATGACAGGCCATATGCCTGCTCAATTGCAGCAAAGTCCAGTTGGAAATGACAAATCAGCGCCTTAATTACATCACGGCGGATGCAATCATCACGAGTCAACGACAAACCGCGCCACAATGCATGACCACGCTGTTCAACGTCAGCGTAGTATTGCTTCAGTTCTTTTTGATTCTGGGCATAACTGTCGCCAATCATGCTGATGGCAGATACACCCAGCCCCAGTAAGTCGGTATCGCCTTGTGTGGTGTATCCCTGAAAATTGCGATGCAACTTGCCTTCGCGCTGCGCTACCGCCAGTTCATCATCAGGCCGGGCGAAATGATCCATACCGATAAACTGATAACCCGCAGCGGTCAGACTTTGGATGGTCTGCTGCAAAATCGCCAGCTTCTGTTCCGCATCCGGTAGATCAGCCTCTTTGATCTTGCGCTGGGCAGCAAACAAACTGGGCAAATGTGCGTAATTGAACACGCTCAGGCGATCCGGACGTAGTTCAGCCACCCGCTGCAGGGTAAAGGCAAAACTATCCGGCGTTTGTTTTGGCAAGCCATAAATTAAATCGATATTGGTGGAGGCGAATCCCAATGCCCTGGCCCGCTCAATTAGCGAGAAAATGAACGCTTCATCCTGCTCGCGGTTAACCAGCCGCTGCACCTCTTTATTGAAATCCTGCACGCCCATGCTAAGGCGATTGAATCCTTCGGCGCACAAATGATCGAGTACATCCAGTTCAATTTCTCGCGGATCGACTTCCAACGACATCTCGGCATGTTCAGAAAAGCGAAAATGCTGGCGAAGCAACGCCATCAGGCGGCTAATTTGCGCCTTGTTCAGAAAGGTCGGCGTTCCGCCGCCCCAGTGCATCTGAGTGACTGTGCGGTTGGCAAATAACGGTGCGCGTTGATGAGTTTCCAGCGCCAGCCGGTCAAGATACTCATCCGCCTTGTGCAATTGCCGGGTCACCAGTTTGTTGCAGCCACAGAAGTAACACAGGCGGTGACAAAACGGGATATGCAAATACAGTGATAATGGCCGGCTGGGATAACGGGCTACCGCCTGGGCAAACGCAGCGTCATCATAACTGTCGCTGAACTCCAGCGCGGTAGGGTAAGAAGTGTAGCGTGGCCCCGAATAGTTATATTTCTGGATCAGGGATAAATCCCAGTCGATAGTCTGTTCGGGCATAATGCTCACTCCTTCCTGTAACCGGTCCTCGCCGTACGGCGTCGGGGCAACCGATGCTGCCCGGCGAGTACGGCACGCTGTAATCTGCCTTTCCGTTTCGACAGACACCACAGTTTAACCAACAGACCACCCAAAAAACACAGAACCAATAAAGTTATGAGCAGAAACAGCGCTTTTAACATTAATAACTGTCTTTCGGGTTACTGCGGCGGAGCAGTTGCAGCATATCTTCTTCCTGCTCGTCATCGTCTTCGTCGTCATCCAAACTGATGCCCAGTTGTTCCATCAGAATATCGATGCGATCCAGCGTTTCATCAAGCCAGGACTGTTCTTTGGCTGGCAGCGTTTCACCTTTTTCCAGTCTGTCCAACAGGTCATCAAGGTGCGGATCATTTTCCAGCATCTCCAGTTCTTCCTGCGGTGACAGGCGAACTGGTTTCTCTTTCGGCGTTACCGGTGGTTTTACCGGCGCAACTGCGCCTTCCGGCAGCAACGATACTGGTTTTTTACTGCCAATACGTGGATCTTTTACCTTACCGGAAGCCGCATTGTGCTGATGGTCGCCGGACGGCTGAGTACGACTTCCCGCAACATGACCACGGCGTTTTTTCTGGCGCTTACGTTCACGAGCCTCCAGATCCAACTGCTCACGGCTTTTTCTTTTAATTTTCGGTACAGGCGCTTTACGTCCCGTCCCTTTTGATGGTTGTTTCATGGCGTCAATCTCAGATACAGATGAGCAAATATAGGGAGAATTGCGGCGGAATCTAGCAGAAAGCATATCAATAAAAAAGTGCTCCAAGGGCCTCATGCTAGTTTTATTTTTTCAGGCTATTAAGGCGGTAATACCTCGATAAAAACAGATAACCGCCGCCTTTCTCATCAGTTACAGGTATAATCAGCGGCATAAAACCGTGATCCAGACAGAGACGCAAACAGTGACCCAACAATACAACTACCATGTGACCCATTTCGTCACCAGCGCGCCGGACATCCGTCACCTTCCCGCCGATAGCGGTATTGAAGTCGCTTTCGCTGGTCGTTCCAATGCGGGCAAATCCAGCGCACTCAACACACTTACCAACCAGAAAAACCTGGCCCGCATCAGTAAAACACCAGGGCGAACCCAGCTCATCAATCTGTTCGAAGTGGCCGAAGGCATACGTCTGGTTGACTTGCCGGGTTATGGCTATGCTGAAGTACCGGAAGAGATGAAACGCAAATGGCAGCGTGCGCTTGGCGAATACCTGCAAAAACGTAACTGTCTGAAAGGTTTGGTTGTATTGATGGATATCCGCCATCCGCTCAAAGATCTGGACCAACAAATGCTGGAATGGGCCGTTGAGGCTGGCTTGCCCATCCTGGTGTTGCTGACCAAAGCTGACAAGCTGGCTCAGGGTGCCCGCAAATCCCAATTAAACATGGTGCGGGAAGCGGTGCTGCCATTCATGGGTGATATTCAGGTTGAGACGTTTTCTTCTCTGAAAAAGACCGGTGTAGATAAATTACGTCAGAAATTAGATAACTGGTTCAGTACACTGCCGCCTGCGGATGAGCAATCTCTCTCTGAGCCTGACTAACTCTCCCCAACACCTTTTCTTTGAACACCGTTTTTATCCAGACAGCTACCGACAACGTGATTTGTCGGTAGTAATAAGTTTTGGTTATTCATACAGTTTATTGTCCATACAATAAAAAACGCCCCGGTCAGAAACCTGACCGGGGCGGCTAACATTCAGCCAAATCCGATTACGTGAAGTAAAAGGTCTGAAAGATAGAACATCTTACCTCTGTACCCTACGTGTTTAACTCTACCCCATTTCTTTTCTGGAAAAAAGCATTTTTGTTGTTTAATTTCATAAAAAATGGTGATGAATTACACAAACCCAAACTCGGTCACACAATCCTGTAGTTTAATTACATAATTAGCGACCATTAGCTTAAAAATCCAAAAATAAAAAAAACAAAGGATTTATCATTGATTTATCATGATAAATCCACATAAAAAACCAGATTATCTAACCAACCTCTTTCGCTAATTCGCCAGATAGATTAATGGGCCTGATCCCAGTTACTGCCAGTGCCAATATCCACCTGCAACGGTACGTTTAACTGCATACAGTTTTCCATCAAACTACGAATCTTCGCACTGGCATCGTCCAGTACAGAGTGATGCACTTCAAACACCAGTTCATCGTGCACTTGCATCAGCATCGTCACCAATGGCTTTTCCTGTTGCAACCAGACATCAACAGCAATCATCGCTTTTTTAATGATATCCGCCGCCGTCCCCTGCATCGGAGCATTGATGGCTGCCCGTTCCGCAGCCTTGCGGCTCATGGCGTTACGAGAATGAATATCCGGCAGATACAGACGCCGACCATCCAGAGTAGAGACATATCCTTGATCTGCCGCCTGCTGACGAGTGCGCTCCATATATTCCTGCACACCAGGGTAGCGTTCAAAATAGAGATTCATGTATTTCTGGGCTTCACTACGCGGAATAGCCAACTGGCGGGACAAACCAAACGCACTCATACCGTAAATCAAACCAAAGTTGATGGCTTTGGCACTGCGGCGCTGTTCAGTGGTGACCCTATCGAGCGGCAAACCGAATACTTCCGAGGCCGTAGCGCGATGAATATCCAGACCATCGGAGAACGCTTTTAGCAATCCGGCATCCCGCGACAGATGCGCCATGATACGTAATTCGATCTGCGAGTAGTCTGCCGCCAGAATGCAGTATCCTTCTGGTGCAATGAATGCCTGACGGATACGTCTCCCTTCTTCATTACGTACCGGAATATTCTGCAGATTAGGATCGCTGGAGGAAAGGCGCCCGGTTGCCGTTACCGCCTGATGATAGGAGGTATGCACCCGTTTAGTCAGCGGATTGATCATCTGCGGCAGTTTATCAGTGTAAGTCGATTTCAGTTTCGCCAGACTACGATGCTCCAAAATCAACTTCGGCAACGGATAATCCAGAGCCAGCTCTGCCAGCACTTCTTCATTAGTGGAAGGAGCGCCCTTCGGGGTTTTTTTGATGACCGGCAACTGCAGTTTTTCGTACAGAATGGTTCCTAATTGTTTAGGAGAAGACAAATTGAAAACATCCCCCGCCAGTTCATGTGCCTGAACTTCCAGCTCAGCCAGACGTTGCGTCAGTTCCTGCGAATGATCTGCCAGAATCGTAGTGTCAATCAGCACCCCAGTGCGTTCCATGCGCGACAGCACCGGCACCAGCGGCATATCAATATTCAGCAACACATTACGCAGTTCCTGATGTGACTCCAGCTTCGCCCATAACGTTTCATGCAAACGCAGCGTCACATCAGCATCTTCAGCTGCATAGACAGACGCCTGCGCCAGCGGAATCTGATCGAACGTTAGCTGCTTTTTGCCTTTACCGGCAATCTCTTCAAAAGTGATAGTCTTGTGCTGCAGATAGCGCTCCGACAAGCTGTCCATATCATGGCGACCAGCCACACTGTCGAGAACATAAGATTCCAGCATGGTATCAAAGGCAATACCGCGCAGGTCGATACCGTAGCGAGCCATCACGCCCTTATCGAATTTCAGGTTTTGCCCAATCTTACGAATGTGTTCATCTTCCAGCAGCGGTTTCAGCAGCGCCAGCACCCGATCACGCTCTAACTGCATAGGCGTTTTTGTTGCAGGCGATACCGTGCTGCAGTAAATATTACTGGAATACCACCTTGGCGTAATATGAGCTAATGGCAGATAAGCGGCTTCACCCGGTTTGATCGCCAGAGAGATGCCAACCAAATTAGCCGTCAGGGTGTCAAGACCGTCAGTTTCGGTATCAAATGAGAACAGAGCAGCGGTGTTGATTCTGGCAATCCAGTCCCGCAGTGTTGACTCATCCAAAATGGTAACGTAACCGTCCTGGGGCAATACACTGGACACATCTTTAGGCGCATCTTCAACTTCTGTTTTAACAAATGGCACCGCTGCCGGACTCTTTTTGCCGCTCTGCAACCATTTGCCATCTTCCACATCTGCTAACCAGCGTTTGAATTCATAACGAGCGAATAACTCTCGCAGTTCCGTTACATCCGGCTCATTTACTGTTAGCTGATCACAATCCAGTTCCAGTTCAACATCCGTCTTGATAGTGGCCAGTTGGTAGGAGAGATAAGCCACCTCTTTACTCTGCTCCAGCTTGGCCGCCATGGTTTTGGCGCCACGAAAGGTCAAGGTCGCAACCTTATCCAGATTAGCGTAAAGCGTATTCAACCCTCCCAGCCCTTGCAGTAACGCCTGTGCGGTTTTTTCACCCACACCAGGCACGCCGGGAATGTTGTCGGAGGAATCTCCCATCAGCGCCAGAAAATCAATGATCAACGACGGCGGAATACCATATTTGGTGCAGACCTCATCCGGACCCAGAATGGTGTTGTTCATCGTGTTGATCAGGGTGATGTTTGGCGTCACCAGTTGCGCCATGTCTTTATCACCGGTGCTGATCAAAACAGGTTTACCCGCCCGTTCCGCCTGCTGCGCCAGCGTCCCAATCACATCATCTGCCTCTACGCCGGAAACGCAGAGTAGCGGTAATCCCATCGCTTTTACCATGCGGTGCAGCGGTTCAATCTGGGCGCGTAAATCATCCGGCATGGGTGGACGGTGAGATTTGTAATGCTCAAACAAATCATCACGAAACGTCTTACCCTTCGCGTCAAACACCACCGCAACATGACTAGGATGATATTGCTGCAACAAACTGCGCAGCATATTGAGAACACCATACATCGCCCCGGTCGGTTCACCGGCACCATTCGTCAGTGGGGGAAAAGCATGATAGGCGCGATACAGGTAAGATGAACCGTCAACCAAAATGAGGGGGTTTTCTGCTATTTGAACCATGATATTTCGTGATCGTTGTTTTCTGCCATGATGTAAAGGATGCCATAGCTGGCAGTCGGAGACGAATATTAACGTTCGCACATTACGCTTTTTGCACAATGCCCCGCAAAAAACCTGTGGATAATTTTGTGCATAAAAAGAGAAAGATAATTAACAATGGTATCTATAGATAAAAATATTATATATAAGACATTATTAATCAATCACTTAATGTAAAATTGTTGATATTGAAGTTATATCAATACGTTGTTATTAATGTGGATATATATGAGTTCAACATGTCTTGCGCTAAACCGTATTACCCTGACGTTAACACCAGACAGCAACAAAAACGCCACACGCGTTATCGCGTGTGGCGCATAAGCAGGAATAAATTTATTTTTTAGAAATCAGAAACTTCACTACATCAGCATACTGTTTGACGTAGTTATCCATAGAGCTGGTATCAAGCCCATCGCTTTTTATCATGTACTTACCCTGCACAAATACCGCCGGGACACCACGCAGTTGCAAATCGGCAGCCGCTTTTTCCTGTTGTGCGACTAATGATTTCACCACAAAGCTATTCAATGCACTGTCATAGTCTTCAGCTTTTACACCCGCTGCCACAAAGACCTGACGAATATCTTCCGGTTTTTGCACGGTTTGAGTCTTCTGTACAGCATCAAACATCAGCGGGCTGACTTTGTCTTCCACCCCCAAAGCAATCGCAACCGCCCAAGCCTGGGTTAACTCTTTACCCAATGGGCCAAGAAAATCGACATGATATTTGGTCAACTTAGTGTCGGTCGGTAATGCCTTCTGAATAGCCTCAGGAACATGGTAAACCTGAGCAAATTGGTAACAGTGAGGGCAATAGAACGAGAAGAATTCCAGCACCTGAGGGGATTGGGGAACAGGTTTATCCAGGGTGACAAACTGTTTACCATCGGAAAAGTCAGCGGCTGACGCACTGAACGCCAACACCACACCAACCAGCGCAAGCCATATTTTCTTCATATCAAGGTTATCTCCATAATTATCAGTACATCGGTGCCAGCTGCAACGGTGGTTCCTGCAACAGCCTTACCTGCTCAGTAAAAATAATGGTCTGCTTCGCCCAGAAATCAGCTTCCTGCATCCATGGAAAACTACGAGGAAATGCAGGGTCATGCCAGCGACGCGCCACCCAGGCCAGATAGTGAACCATACGCATCGCACGTAATGGCTCAATCAGCGTCAATTCTGACTCATCAAAAGAAGCAAATTCGCTGTAGGCATCCAGCAAAATATCCAATTGAATACGCTGCTCCTTACGCTCACCATGCAACAGCATCCAGAGATCCTGCACAGCAGGACCATTACGCGCATCATCCAGATCGACAAACAGTGAGCCGTCACGCCAGAGAATATTACCGGGATGGCAGTCGCCATGCAGGCGTCTGGGTTGCCAGTTCATATGCCAGCACAGCTTCACTTCATCAATCAGACGTGCTGTAGCAGCTAAGAACGACACCTTCTGAGCATCAGAAATCAGAGGGCTATCCGTTAAGGTAGCCAGCGGGTCGTCCAGGTACTCCTTTACCCCAATATAAGGGCGTGTTGAAAACAGATTTCGGCTACCAGTTTGATGAATTCGGCCCAGATAATGCCCTACATCTTCCAACTGGTCATCATTGTCCATTTCATACTGACGGCCACCAACACTAGGGAACACTGCAAACCAGAAACCATCATACTCATGTAATGTATTGCCCTGTAAAGCCAGCGGTGCCACCACGGGTACTTCATCATCAGACAACTCGACCGCAAAGTGATGCTCTTCGCTAATCTGGGCTGCATTCCAACGCTGTGGTCGATAAAACTTCACCACATAACGTTTACGGTCTTCATCACTAAACTGGTAAACCCGGTTTTCATAACTATTAAGAGCTGTCAGACCGGAATCAACGCGAATACCCACAGACCAAAGCGCATCCATGATGACATCCGGCGACAGAGTATGAAAATTGAATACGGAATCATGCATAACAAGCACAACTCCATCGCCGTGGGCTATAACCGCTAATCCTTGATAACGCCACGAGCACGCAGTAATGCGGTTTTGAAATCTTCTTCATAATCTTTCTGCAAACCTGGAATAGGCTGTGTGTTATCTGCATCACGTAATTTTAAATGATAAATAAGGATATCATCAGTCAAATCACTAAGCGCCCCCTCGAACCCTGCTTCCTGTGCAAGTTTTTGTAAAAATTGCACCAAATTCAAATCAGGCTCTTTTTGCCAGGCTGGGTGCAGCAGCTCAACCAGTTCATTTACACGATGGCATTTCATTATCACTACCTCAGACATTAATGATTGTTTATCTAGTATGGGGAAAGGGCTTGGCCTTACGCCATACATTTCCGACAATACCGCATTAAATCATTATGGATACCAATACGATGATAACAGGTGTAATTCTGGCTGGCGGTCAATCATCCCGCATGGGAGGAAACGACAAAGGGCTGATTGAAATGGAAGGGAAACCACTTTACCAGTATGTTCTGGAGCGACTGGAGCCACAGGTTGATACCCTGCTCATTAACGCCAATCGGCATCAGGCTTGTTATCAGCAAAGCGGTTATCCGGTGATCGGCGATATTAATCCTGATTTTTCGGGGCCGTTGGCCGGTGTCTTTACCGGGTTGAGCATCGCTAAAACAGACTGGGTCATATTCGTTCCCTGTGATGTACCCGCATTACCTCACGATTTGGTTTCCCGGCTGCTGCAGTTCAGTGATAATCATCTTGCTGCTTATGCCACAGATGGATTACGTGATCACCCGACATTATTGTTGATCCATACCTCATTAATTGCAGAGTTGGAAACGTATCTGAGCAATGGCGACCGAAAACTAATGTTATTTTTAGATCAGATAGCAGCAAAAGCCGTTTCTTTTGCAGACCAGCCTTTATCATTCCGCAATCTCAATACGCCAGAAGATCTTGCTCACTGGCAGGAACAGCCTCATGACTGACATACCACTTCTGGCGATCGCTGCCCACAGCGGCACTGGAAAAACCACACTATTGAAGCAACTCATTCCATTGTTGAATGCGATGGAGATCCGGGTTGGTATTATTAAACACACTCACCACGATATGGATGTCGATAAACCGGGAAAAGACAGTTATGAACTGCGTAAAGCTGGTGCCAGTCAGACTCTGGTTGCCAGCAATACCCGATGGGCGTTGATGACCGAGACACCTGAACAACAAGAGCCTGATTTGTACTTTCTGGCCAGCAGAATGGACAGTTCAAAACTGGATTTGATTCTGGTTGAAGGCTTCAAGCATGAATCTGTCGATAAAATCCTGCTTTATCGCCATAAATCTGGAAATAATGAGGTGATGGAAATCGATGACCACACACTGGCTATAGCCAGCGATGTACCATTAACGTTCCTCAAACCTTGTCTGGATCTGAACCAGCCACCGCAGATTGCGGTATTTATCCGTGACTGGCTGTATCGGAAGGCGGTACGACCGGCAGATGACTGAATCGCGCTTTCGCGCTTCTATTCATGCCAGGAGGCTAAGCCCGGCAAAAGGGGATGAGCGGGGAAAAGAACGAGAACAGGAGAAGGAGAGACAGGCGCGACCGGCACCCGTCCCAGCATACCGCCGGGGGTACGAACAGGAGAGCGTTCAGAATTCTGTGTCACGTTAAAAATTCTACAACGTCATCACGTTATTTAGTCGCCCTTCAAAATAAATGGCCAACTGTGACAATGTCAAATTCCAGCTCTGGATGGGCATTGTCCATTTTTCCTGTGCGTTCATCAGCCCCAGATAAAGCAGCTTCAACAGACTGTTTTCATTCGGGAAAGCACCTTTGGTTTTGGTCAGCTTCCTGAACTGTCTGTGCACCGATTCGATAGCATTTGTGGTGTAAATGACTTTGCGGATATTTGCCGGATAGCGGAAGTACGCTGACAGATTGTCCCACTTGCGTCGCCACGACTGGAGCACCACCGGATACTGCAACCCCCATTTCGCTTCCAGCTCATCCAGTGCCATTTCGGCCGCTTCTTTTGACACTGCACGGTAGACTGGCTTCAGGTCGGTCATGAAGGCTTTATGGTGCTTTGAGGCCACATATTTAATCGAATTGCGTATCTGATGAATGACGCACAACTGCACTTCCGTCTGCGGATAAATGCTGTTTATTGCCTCTGGGAAGCCGGTCAGCCCGTCCACGCAGGCAATCAGAATGTCTTTAACACCGCGATTTTGCAGGTCGCTTAATACCGACAGCCAGAAGTTAGCCCCCTCACTTTCTGACAGATACAGGCCCAGAACTTCCTTTTTACCTTCCAGATTCAGGGCCAGCACGGTGTAAACCGCTTTGCTCTGATAGCGGCCATCTTCCCGAATTTTATAGTGAATAGCGTCCAGCCAGACGAAGGGATAAACCTGCTCCAGCGGGCGCTGTTGCCACTGTTTTAGTTCAGGGATGACTTTATCGGTTACTGCACTGATGGTGGCAGTGGACACGCTGAAGGCATATAAATCTTCGATCTCCCGGCTAATGTCCTGATAGCTCATCCCCAGTGCAAACAGGCGAATGATCTTGTGTTCGATCTCGTCGGATAACGTGGTCTGATGCTTTTTCACCAACTGGGGTTCAAAAGTGCCATTACGATCGCGCGGAGTCGCCAGTTCGAAGCTGCCCGTCGGGGCTTTAATGGTCTTTTTGCCGGAGCCATTTTTACGGTTAGCTTCAACGTCCTGAGCCAGATGAGAGTCCAGTTCCGCAGAGAGGGCAGCTTCCGTTAACTGTTTGATTAAAGGCGTTAAGATACCATCTTTGCCCGTTAATGCCTGACCGGACTGGAGGGCTTTAAGCGCTTTATCGAAATCGAAGGGCTGGGACATATGTCATTCCTTTTTGATTGTATATTACCGGAATGACACAGAATTTCTAACACTCCCTGATCGCCTGAGCGCTCACCTTTAATAGGGTGGCAATTACACAGAATTACGTACACCCTCGCAGCACAAAAAACAAAAGGCCCAGTCTGTCGACTGAGCCTTTCGCCTTATTTGATGCCTGGCAGTTCCCTACTCTCGCATGGGGAGACCCCACACTACCATCGGCGCTACGGCGTTTCACTTCTGAGTTCGGCATGGGGTCAGGTGGGACCACCGCGCTCTCGCCGCCAGGCAAATTCTTTCAACGTCTTTCAACGTCATCATCCTTCATGTCGCCGTGTGCTCTCTGTTTGCCGCACACCACGCCATCCAATCCTCGAACAAGCTGACTCGACTTTCCGTCTCTCTCCAAAACACCTTCGGTGTTGTAAGGTTAAGCCTCTCGGGTCATTAGTACTGGTTAGCTCAACGTATCACTACGCTTACACACCCAGCCTATCAACGTCCTCGTCTCGAACGTCCCTTCCGGGGAATCACGTTCCCAGGGAAGACTCATCTCGGGGCAAGTTTCCCGCTTAGATGCTTTCAGCGGTTATCTCTTCCGCACGTAGCTACCGGGCAGTGCCATTGGCATGACAACCCGAACACCAGCGGTGCGTTCACTCCGGTCCTCTCGTACTAGGAGCAACCCCCCTCAATCTTCCAACGCCCACGGCAGATAGGGACCGAACTGTCTCACGACGTTCTAAACCCAGCTCGCGTACCACTTTAAATGGCGAACAGCCATACCCTTGGGACCTACTTCAGCCCCAGGATGTGATGAGCCGACATCGAGGTGCCAAACACCGCCGTCGATATGAACTCTTGGGCGGTATCAGCCTGTTATCCCCGGAGTACCTTTTATCCGTTGAGCGATGGCCCTTCCATTCAGAACCACCGGATCACTAAGACCTGCTTTCGCACCTGCTCGAGCCGTCACTCTCGCAGTCAAGCTAGCTTATGCCTTTGCACTAACCTCCTGATGTCCGACCAGGATTAGCTAACCTTCGTGCTCCTCCGTTACGCTTTGGGAGGAGACCGCCCCAGTCAAACTACCCACCAGACACTGTCCCCGGCCCGGATTACGGGCCCAGGTTAGAACATCAAACATTAAAGGGTGGTATTTCAAGGTCGGCTCCATGCAGACTGGCGTCCACACTTCACAGCCTCCCACCTATCCTACACATCAAGGTTCAAGGTTCAGTGTCAAGCTATAGTAAAGGTTCACGGGGTCTTTCCGTCTTGCCGCGGGTACACTGCATCTTCACAGCGAGTTCAATTTCACTGAGTCTCGGGTGGAGACAGCCTGGCCATCATTACGCCATTCGTGCAGGTCGGAACTTACCCGACAAGGAATTTCGCTACCTTAGGACCGTTATAGTTACGGCCGCCGTTTACCGGGGCTTCGATCAAGAGCTTCTCCTTACGGATAACCCCATCAATTAACCTTCCGGCACCGGGCAGGCGTCACACCGTATACGTCCACTTTCGTGTTTGCACAGTGCTGTGTTTTTATTAAACAGTTGCAGCCAGCTGGTATCTGCGACTCCCGTCAGCTCCATCCGCAAGGGACTTCACCCACAGGAGCGTGCCTTCTCCCGAAGTTACGGCACCATTTTGCCTAGTTCCTTCACCCGAGTTCTCTCAAGCGCCTGAGTATTCTCTACCTGACCACCTGTGTCGGTTTGGGGTACGATTGAATGTCACCTGATGCTTAGAGGCTTTTCCTGGAAGCAGGGCATCTGTCACTTCAGCACCGTAGTGCCTCGTCATCACGCCTCAGTGTTCACAGCAGACCGGATTTGCCTGGTCCACCCACCTGCACGCTTAAACCGGGACAACCGTCGCCCGGATGACATAGCCTTCTCCGTCCCCCCTTCGCAGTCACACCCAGTACAGGAATATTAACCTGTTTCCCATCGACTACGCTTTTCAGCCTCGCCTTAGGGGTCGACTCACCCTGCCCCGATTAACGTTGGACAGGAACCCTTGGTCTTCCGGCGTGCGGGTTTTTCACCCGCATTATCGTTACTTATGTCAGCATTCGCACTTCTGATACCTCCAGCAGACCTCACAGTCCACCTTCAACGGCTTACAGAACGCTCCCCTACCCAACGAACGTATCCCTAAGCCAACTCGACGTTGTGGACGCATTGACGTCGCGTCGCTCCGTCAATCGTCATTCAACTCCGCAAAGTTGTCTTGGGTGATACGTTCGCTGCCGCAGCTTCGGTGCATGGTTTTAGCCCCGTTACATCTTCCGCGCAGGCCGACTCGACCAGTGAGCTATTACGCTTTCTTTAAATGATGGCTGCTTCTAAGCCAACATCCTGGCTGTCTGGGCCTTCCCACATCGTTTCCCACTTAACCATGACTTGGGGACCTTAGCTGGCGGTCTGGGTTGTTTCCCTCTTCACGACGGACGTTAGCACCCGCCGTGTGTCTCCCGTGATAACATTCTTCGGTATTCGCAGTTTGCATCGGGTTGGTAAGCCGGGATGGCCCCCTAGCCGAAACAGTGCTCTACCCCCGAAGATGACTTCACGAGGCGCTACCTAAATAGCTTTCGGGGAGAACCAGCTATCTCCCGGTTTGATTGGCCTTTCACCCCCAGCCACAAGTCATCCGCTAATTTTTCAACATTAGTCGGTTCGGTCCTCCAGTTAGTGTTACCCAACCTTCAACCTGCCCATGGCTAGATCACCGGGTTTCGGGTCTATACCCTGCAACTTAACGCCCAGTTAAGACTCGGTTTCCCTGCGGCTCCCCTATGCGGTTAACCTTGCTACAGAATATAAGTCGCTGACCCATTATACAAAAGGTACGCAGTCACACCCTAAAGGTGCTCCCACTGCTTGTACGTACACGGTTTCAGGTTCTCTTTCACTCCCCTCGCCGGGGTTCTTTTCGCCTTTCCCTCACGGTACTGGTTCACTATCGGTCAGTCAGGAGTATTTAGCCTTGGAGGATGGTCCCCCCATGTTCAGACAGGATACCACGTGTCCCGCCCTACTCATCGAACTCACGACCTGTGCACCTTCGTGTACGGGACTCTCACCCTGTATCGTGCGACTTTCCAGACGCTTCCACTGACACACAAGCCGATTCAGGTTCTGGGCTCCTCCCCGTTCGCTCGCCGCTACTGGGGGAATCTCGGTTGATTTCTTTTCCTCGGGGTACTGAGATGTTTCAGTTCCCCCGGTTCGCTTCATTAACCTATGAATTCAGTTAATGATAGTGTGACGAGTCACACTGGGTTTCCCCATTCGGGTATCGTCGGGTATAACGGCTCATATCACCTTGCCGACGCTTTTCGCAGATTAGCACGCCCTTCATCGCCTCTGACTGCCTAGGCATCCACCGTGTACGCTTAGTCGCTTAACCTCACAACCCGAAAGTGTCTCGGGATATGAGTATGTTGAGAGACTCGAACAACACATGAATTCTTACTCACATGCCGTCGTTTCAATTTTTCAGCTTGTTCCGGATTGTTAAAGAGCAGATAACATAAACCTGACTATTGCTAATCAGTTTTAGGTTAGCGTTGACCGTGCCTTTCACCCACTGTCCGTCATTCTGGCGTCCCCTAGGGGATTCGAACCCCTGTTACCGCCGTGAAAGGGCGGTGTCCTGGGCCTCTAGACGAAGGGGACATCACTTGTCAGCTTCGCAAGACGCTGTTGACTCTTTCTTATCATCAGACAATCTGTGTGGACACCACGCAGGCACTTCTACTCGGTAAGGAGGTGATCCAACCGCAGGTTCCCCTACGGTTACCTTGTTACGACTTCACCCCAGTCATGAATCACAAAGTGGTAAGCGCCCTCCCGAAGGTTAAGCTACCTACTTCTTTTGCAACCCACTCCCATGGTGTGACGGGCGGTGTGTACAAGGCCCGGGAACGTATTCACCGTAGCATTCTGATCTACGATTACTAGCGATTCCGACTTCATGGAGTCGAGTTGCAGACTCCAATCCGGACTACGACGTACTTTATGAGGTCCGCTTGCTCTCGCGAGGTCGCTTCTCTTTGTATACGCCATTGTAGCACGTGTGTAGCCCTACTCGTAAGGGCCATGATGACTTGACGTCATCCCCACCTTCCTCCGGTTTATCACCGGCAGTCTCCCCTGAGTTCCCACCCGAAGTGCTGGCAACAAAGGATAAGGGTTGCGCTCGTTGCGGGACTTAACCCAACATTTCACAACACGAGCTGACGACAGCCATGCAGCACCTGTCTCAGAGCTCCCGAAGGCACAACCGCATCTCTGCAGTCTTCTCTGGATGTCAAGAGTAGGTAAGGTTCTTCGCGTTGCATCGAATTAAACCACATGCTCCACCGCTTGTGCGGGCCCCCGTCAATTCATTTGAGTTTTAACCTTGCGGCCGTACTCCCCAGGCGGTCGATTTAACGCGTTAGCTCCGGAAGCCACGGTTCAGGACCACAACCTCCAAATCGACATCGTTTACAGCGTGGACTACCAGGGTATCTAATCCTGTTTGCTCCCCACGCTTTCGCACCTGAGCGTCAGTCTTCGTCCAGGGGGCCGCCTTCGCCACCGGTATTCCTCCAGATCTCTACGCATTTCACCGCTACACCTGGAATTCTACCCCCCTCTACGAGACTCCAGCCTGTCAGTTTTGAATGCAGTTCCCAGGTTGAGCCCGGGGATTTCACATCCAACTTAACAGACCGCCTGCGTGCGCTTTACGCCCAGTCATTCCGATTAACGCTTGCACCCTCCGTATTACCGCGGCTGCTGGCACGGAGTTAGCCGGTGCTTCTTCTGCGGGTAACGTCAATGAACAGACGTATTAAGCCTGCCCCCTTCCTCCCCGCTGAAAGTGCTTTACAACCCGAAGGCCTTCTTCACACACGCGGCATGGCTGCATCAGGGTTTCCCCCATTGTGCAATATTCCCCACTGCTGCCTCCCGTAGGAGTCTGGACCGTGTCTCAGTTCCAGTGTGGCTGGTCATCCTCTCAGACCAGCTAGGGATCGTCGCCTAGGTGAGCCTTTACCCCACCTACTAGCTAATCCCATCTGGGCACATCCGATGGCAAGAGGCCCTAAGGTCCCCCTCTTTGGTCTTGCGACGTTATGCGGTATTAGCTACCGTTTCCAGTAGTTATCCCCCTCCATCAGGCAGTTTCCCAGACATTACTCACCCGTCCGCCGCTCGTCACCCAAGGAGCAAGCTCCTTTGTGCTACCGCCCGACTTGCATGTGTTAGGCCTGCCGCCAGCGTTCAATCTGAGCCATGATCAAACTCTTCAATTTAAAGTTTGATGTGTTTTCCGAAGAAAACCGTGCTCAAAGAATTTACTGTTACTTCGTAATGAATTAACTGTTGTCACTCTTCAAGACTTTCACTAAATAGTTTTAGTGAAGTGTCCTGCGAGTGCCCACACAGATTGTCTGATTGATTGTTAAAGAGCAGTGCGACCGGCCTGAGCCTGCTGTCGCGAGGTGGCGTATACTACGCTTTCCTCATGAAGTGTCAACGATTATTTTCGCTTTCTCTTCCTGACACCGCGCTGCGTTGCCGCTGTCGCCGTGTCAGTGGAGGCGCATTATAGGGACTTCTGCTGACCTGACAAGCGATAAATACAAAAAAAAACACCAAACGGGTATTTTTCAACCAAGAAGATGGCTAATTAGTCAATCTGACGTTTTTTAGCGCCATTAATGCCCCAGACAATAAGGAAAAACGTTCAGTCACGCATTTATTTTACCGACCGAATTCCGAACGATCAGCTCCGGAGTCAACACCAGTACATTATGTTCCGCATCTGGGTGTTCCAGCCGGTGAAGCAGGGTATCAATCGCCAGTTCGCCCAATTCACCTTTAGGCTGATGAATTGTCGTTAATGGTGGAGACAGGTAACGCGCCAGTTCGATATCGTCATAACCAACAACGGCCATATCGTCTGGTATGGATAACCCAGCCTCGTACAAAGCACGATAGACCCCTACTGCCATAGCATCATTACTGGTAAACACAGCATCAGGACGCTCCGGCAACGCCAGTAATTGCTGCATAGCACGAAAACCGGCTTCAAACTCGAAATCGCCAACCACCTCATAGCCTGGAAGAATAGACAACCCTGACCGATGCATCGCTTTACGATAGCCTTCCAGACGATTATGTGCGGTGGTTTTATCCTGTGGACCAGCGATACAAGCGATTTTGCGGTAACCCTGAGAAATCAGGTAGTGAGTAGCCATCTCACCGCCTTGCAGCGAATTATCTTTGATGACATCGCTATTACCTTCAAAAGGCGCCCAATCCATCATTACAACAGGAATAGAAGGGTAACGGCGAATAATATCGGGTGAAGGCATGTGGCTTTCAGTACACATCAGCAACAACCCATCCACCCGTTTTTGCAGCAATGTTTCCAGACTGCGACTCAAACGATGGTGATCACCTTCGGTATTACACAGAATCAGGCTGTAGCCTCTTTCGTAACAACAGCGTTCTACACCGCGTACAACTTCAGCATAAAACGGGTTGCTACTTGCCGTCAGCAACATACCGATGGTTCGAGTCTGGTTGATTTTAAGGCTACGCGCCAGAGCAGACGGCGCGTAGTTAAGCTGCTCAACCGCTTTCATTACCCGGTCACGAATCGCATCGCTGACATAGCGGTTATCGTTGATGACATGAGAAACCGTTGATGTGGATACCCCGGCCAGACGGGCCACGTCTTTCATCGTCGACAAGGATCACTCCTGTGTATTCAGGAAGGCATCTATCTCTTCACGCCAGGGAACTGAAGGCTGGGCACCATGCCGAGTCACTGCGATAGCTGCCGCTGCATGAGCGAATTTAACTGCAGCCTCCATGGGACGCGCCTCCAGCAAAGCCGTGACCAGCGCACCATTAAATGTATCGCCAGCAGCGATGGTATCGACCGCTTTTACGCGGAAACCGGGAATACGTTGCCCTTTGCCCTGTTCGCTCAACCAGACGCCACGGCTCCCCAGCGTAATCAGTACGGTCGAGATTCCCTTATCATGTAGTACCTGTGCGGCCCGTTGCGCATCATCTTCGGTTTCGACCGTCACACCGGTTAGGATATGAGCCTCAGTTTCATTCGGCGTGATCATATCCACCAGCGACAATAATTCATCAGGCAGTAAACAGGCTGGTGCCGGATTGAGGATAACTTTAGTACCACTGTCATGCGCCAGACGAGCAGCAGCCATCACCGTTTCCAGCGGTGATTCCAACTGCATCAACAACGCGGATGCGTCAACAATTTTCTGCTGATAACGATGCAGGTAATCAGGCGTCACAGCCGCATTGGCTCCCGCATGAATACCAATTATGTTTTCTGCTTCACCGTTAACGAAAATTAGCGCCACACCGGTAGTCTGGTCGGGAATCGCTTCGACAGCAGAAACATCGATTCGATCTCGGATCAATTGCTGACGAATACGCTCGCCGATATCATCCGCCCCAACACAAGCGATAAACTCGATATCAGCACCACTTCGCCCGGCAGCCACCGCCTGGTTGGCGCCTTTGCCGCCGAATGCCACACCATACTGTTTACCGATCACTGTTTCACCTGGGCGGGGAAACTGAGTCAGATTCAAAATATGGTCCGCATTGATACTTCCCAAGACTACCAGCTTGCCTGATTTCATTACCATGAACCCCGATGTTAATTACGCGCCACCCTGATGGATGGCGCAGTACTGCGCGTGCGGTATTACGCTTTGATGATGTTATTGTTTGGTAACCAGTTTCAGGTCAACAGGGATGACAGGCTGTACTTTTTCGCCTTTCAGAACCTTGTCAGCGGTTTCAACGCCGATAATACCGATCTGTTCAGGACGCTGGGCCACAGTAGCCGCCATTTTGCCGCTTTCTACCGCTTTCACGCCGTCAGCAGTGCCGTCAAATCCAACCACAAGGACATCGTCACGACCGGCTGTCTGCAGGGCACGCAGAGCACCCAGCGCCATTTCGTCGTTTTGAGCGAATACCGCTTTGACGTCAGCATGAGCAGTCAGCAGGTTCTGCATCACATTCAGACCTTTAGTACGGTCAAAATCAGCAGGCTGGCTCGCCAGCATGTTAAATTTATTTTTCTCGGCAGACTTCATGAAACCGGCGCCACGCTCACGGGCGGCAGACGTACCCGCCAGACCTTCCAGTTGGATCACTTTAGCGCCTTCACCCAGCTTTTTAGCGATGAAGTCGCCAGCAACCTTACCGCCGAAGGCGTTGTCGGATGCGACATGGCTAACGACTTCGCCGCTGGCAGCAACACGGTCCAGAGTGATAACCGGAATTTTAGCCTGATTAGCCAGTTTCACCGCATTGCCTACCGCGTTGGAGTCAGCCGGGTTGATCAACAGCAGCTTGGTACCGCGAACCGTCAGATCCTGCACATTAGAAAGTTCTTTAGCTGGGTTGTTCTGGGAATCAAGCACGACCAGGTCATAGCCCAGTTTGTTCGCTTCTTTCTGCGCGCCATCTTTGAGCGACACAAAGAACGGGTTATTCAGCGTGGAAACAACAAGAGCAATGGTATCCTTCGCCATCGCATTGGCACTGACAGTGGCACTCAACGCGACAGCGGAAACCAGAGTAGCAATCTTCTTCAAATTCATATTTCAATTCCTGTGTGAATGAAAAGTTATTTACTGCCTTTGTTCTCTACCAAAACCGCCAACAAAATAACCACTGCCTTGACGATCATCTGGTAGTAAGAAGAAACACCTAATAGGTTAAGCCCATTATTCAGAAACCCCAAAATCAAGGCGCCGATTAATGTTCCCACCACGCGTCCTTTACCACCTGACAAACTTGTGCCACCCAGCACCACCGCCGCAATGGCATCCAGCTCATAACCTGTCCCTGCCGTGGGTTGTGCTGAGGACAGGCGAGCCACTTCGATAATTCCCGCCAATGCCGACAACAAACCACACAACGAATAAACCACCACTTTCACTCGATCAACGTTGATACCGGAAAGACGAGTTGCCGCTTCATTGCCTCCCAGCGCATAGATGTAGCGACCAATGCGGGTATGGTGCAGCATGTACCAGGTTGCCAGAAATACCACCGCCATGATCCAGATTGGCGTAGGGATGCCCAGAGGGCGCCCAATGCCAAACCACCCTAACGCATCCGCCGCATCGGAAAAACCGGTATTGATCGGGCTACCGTTGGTATACACCATGGTCACGCCGCGTAGCAGCAGCATCATCACCAGCGTAGCAATAAACGCTTGCACCCGCCCTTTGGCAATCACAATGCCGGTACCGGCTCCAATAGCCGCACCCAGTGCCAGCGAGGCGAAGACTGCCACCAGCGCATTGATCTCCAACCCGACGATGGAAGCCGCTATGGCACCGGTCAGCGCCAGCAATGACCCTACCGACAAATCGATACCGGAGGTGAGGATCACCAGCGTCATTCCCACCGCCATGATGGCGTTCACCGAAGTCTGTTGCAGGATATTGAACAGGTTATTCAGGGTAAAAAAGTTGGGACTCATTGAAGACACCACAGCGATAAGAATCAGCAGGGCGATCAATGATTTTTGCTCCATCAGCCACTCTTTGCTGAACCAGCGCTTTGCTGTGATAGTTTGAGAACTCATGTCTGATTTACTCCTGCTTTACGCCGTATTGCTTACCAATGGCCGCAGCCATCAGTATTTCCTGTGTAGCCTGTTCAATCGGGAACTCGCCGCTTAGGCGTCCTTCGTGCATCACGATGATACGATCGCTCATCCCAAGCACTTCAGGCATTTCCGACGACACCAGAATGATGCTTAATCCTTCCTGCTTGAACTGGTTAATTAACTGATAGATTTCTTTTTTGGCACCCACATCCACACCGCGGGTCGGCTCATCCAGAATCAGCACCTTGGGACGTGTCATCAACCCGCGGGCGATTGCCACTTTCTGCTGATTACCACCAGATAACAACCCAATCGGCTGGGACATAGATGGCGTGCGAACATTGAACATGCGGATGAAGTCACTCACCGCCTGTTGTTCATCGCTGTGCCGCAACGACCCCGCAGCGTTGCTGAAATAGCGCAGTGCGGTCAGGGACATGTTTTCCTTCACCGACATGCCGAGTACCAGCCCGTCTCGCTTACGGTCTTCGGAGATATAGACAATCCCACTGGCAAGCCCATCTTGCGGACTGCGAGTCATCACATCGTTACCGTCCAGACTCACGCTGCCGTGGGTACGAGGTAATGCGCCATAAAGCACTTTCATCAATTCAGTGCGGCCAGCGCCCATTAACCCAGCGACTCCAAGAATCTCGCCCTTACGCAAGGTGAAACTGACGTTTTCCACCCCCGGCCCGGACAGTTCGCTGACTTGCAAACGTACTTCACCGGGCGCTTGATTAAGACGGGGATACTGATCTTCCAGCTTGCGTCCTACCATCATTTCAATCAGCGAATCTTCCTGTAATTCACTTACCGGGCGTTCACCGATGAACTGGCCGTCACGGAAAACCGTCACATCATCGCAAATTTCAAAAATTTCTTTCAGTCGGTGGGAAATATAGACAATACCGCAGCCCTGAGACTGCAATTCTTTAATAACGTTAAACAATGATGCAGTTTCGGTATCCGTCAATGCATCAGTGGGTTCATCCATAATGATGACCCTGGATTCAAAACTGAGTACCTTGGCGATTTCAACCATCTGCTGATCGCCAATCGACAATTCCCCTACCAGACGGCGGCTGTCATAACGAAGGTTCAACCGCTTGAGTAGTTTATCCGCCTCGGCATACATCCGTTTCCAGTCGATACGTCCTAAACGGTTGGTAAATTCGCGGCCAAGAAAAATATTTTCCGCAATAGTCAGTTGAGGAATCAGGTTAAGTTCCTGATGGATGATGCCGATTCCCGCTTCCTGAGAAGCTTTTGGGCCGCTGAAATCCACCTCTTTACCCAAAAAATGGATACTGCCGGCATCTTTGCGATAAATCCCCGTCAGTACCTTCATCATGGTGGATTTGCCGGCGCCGTTTTCTCCCACCAACGCCATCACCTTGCCCGGATAAACATTTAATACCGCACCAGACAGTGCCTTAACGCCGGGAAAGGTTTTAGTGATGCCTTGCAATTGCAGTAAAGGTTGCATCGCTACCTCAGAAGGTGACGCCAGCACAGAGGATCACATTCGCATAGGGAGAGCATTCTCCAGTACGAATAATGGCCCGGCTCCTGCCACTTTGCTTTTTGAAATCTTCGTGGCTGACGTAATGCAGTGAAATGGTATTTCCCTGGTGTTGTTCAAGTTGTGCTAATTGTTTCAGTAATGCGTCATGGAGTAGCGTATTTTTTTCAATAATTTCCTGAGCCAGGATCGCGGCTTCAACCTGCATTTCCGCCGTCACCACATCCAGCACCTGCAAAAAGCCAGGCACATTATGGGTCAAGGCTAAATCGATACGGGTTGTGGTTTCCGGAATCGGCAAACCGGCATCCGCAATCACAATCTGATCGGTATGTCCCAATTGGGAAATCACCGATGAGATATCGGAATTAAGTAACACGCCTTTTTTCATTTTTATTTACCCTGAGAGCGAAACGTTTCGCTTGTATAATAAGTGTAGAAAAAGAACCAGAGAAGGCAACGACTATCTTATGAAAATGTGATCATTATCGAAACGTTTCGTTGAAATGATAACACTTAGGTGATAAGCAAAAAGCGGGTGAGTTCCTGCACAATCTCACCCGCGTAATCTTCGTTAACATCAGGCGTCAGATTTCTACCTGAATACCCAGTTCGATCAATCGGTTTGGTGGAATTTCGAATTGGTCTGCCGCACGCAGCGCATTGCGGCTCAGCATCATGAACAATTTGCCGCGAATACGCAGATACCAGGCACGATTGCCCATCATCAGCGATTCGTTAGACAGGAAGAACGTGGTTTCCATCATCTGGCAGGTCAGCCCGTCTTGCCAGCACCGGTGAAATACCTCTTCCACATTAGGTGTTTCGCGCCAGCCATAACTGGCGACAACGCGCCAGAAAGTCGGAGAAAGCTGCTCCACTGAAACGCGCCGGGCGTTATGTACATAAGGCGCGTCTTCCGTTCTCATGGTCAGCAGTACTACTCGTTCATGTAATACTTTGTTGTGCTTGAGATTATGTAGCAACGCAAATGGAATCACATGGGTAGCACGCGAAAGATAGACTGCCGTACCTGTCACACGCACCGGAGGATTCTTCTCCAGTGAAGTGATCATCGCATCCAGCGAATTACCATGCTCGTGGATACGCCGCAACAGCCGGAAACGCTCGCTCTTCCAGGTAGTCATGATGGTGAACATCACCATCCCCAGCGCCAGCGGCAACCAGCCGCCGGAAATAATCTTCACCACGTTGGCCAGGAACATCGGCAAATCGATAGCAAGCAACGCGACCAGCAGCAACCAGACCAGATAGCGATACCAGTGCCAGTTTTTCAATGCCACCGTACAAGACAAAATGCTGGTAAGCACCATAGTCCCGGTTACCGCAATACCGTAAGCGGCGGCCAAATTACTGGAATGCTCAAAGCTGACAATGACGATAACTACCGCCACATACAACAACCAGTTAATCACCGGAATATAAATCTGCCCGGACTCCATATCTGAGGTATGCACGATACGCATTGGCGGCAAGTACCCCAAACGCACCGCCTGACGGGTCAGTGAAAATACGCCGGAAATCACCGCTTGAGACGCGATGATAGTGGCAAGCGTAGCCAACACCAGCAGTGGAATCAGCGCCCAATCCGGCGCCAGCAGGAAGAATGGGTTTTTAATCGCTTCCGGATCTTTGAGCAGCAATGCTCCCTGACCGAAGTAATTGAGCACCAGCGACGGCAACACCGCAGAAAACCAAGCGATACGAATAGGCAGTTTGCCAAAATGCCCCATGTCGGCATACAGCGCTTCCACCCCAGTGATTGCCAGCACCACTGCACCCAGCGCAAAGAAAGACACCGCTTTGTACTGCATGAAGAAGTTAATGGCCCATTTGGGATTCATCGCCTGCAGCACCTCAGGATTGGCAATAATGCTACGAGCGCCCAGCACGCCAAGCGATAAAAACCATAACATCATAATAGGCGCAAACAGGCTACCAACCCGACCGGTACCATGCTTCTGAATCATGAATAGCAGTGTCAGTACCACAATTGAGATGGGGACAATGTAGGTATCCAGCGATGGTGCGATAATATCCAGCCCTTCAATCGCCGACATCACTGAAATCGCCGGGGTGATCACCACTTCACCATAGAAGAAGCTGCCGCCGATTAATCCCATTATCACCACCAGGGCGGTAACCCTATCGGTGGTGTTACGACCAGCCAGTGACATCAACGTCAGGATACCACCTTCACCGGCGTTATCAGCGCGCATGACATAGCTCAGATACTTAAGAGACACGACCAGCACCAGCAGCCAGAATATCAGGGAGAGAAAGCCAAAGACGGAATCGGGTTCAACCCCAAAGCCAAATTGTCCGGAAAGACACTCCCTGAGTGTATAAAGCGGGCTGGTGCCAATGTCGCCATACACCACCCCGATGGCAGCCAGCGTAACCGCTGGAAGTGAACGTTTATGTTCTGAATTCATAAACCTTGTCTTCTGTTATCAATTCATTAACAAATCGGGCCTTATTCTGGTTGGAGTAGCCCTAAAACGCACAGTATGCACAAATCACGTTAAAAGCCCATTTTTTAATACTACCTTCATTCTGATTTAGTGCAGGTGTCTTATGTTGGTTGACACCAATAGTGGTGAAAATAATTAATGTATAGCTAATCAAGAAAACGTAATCTTCCCGGAGTTTTTACACACTTAGCTTTTGCACACTTCCCGACGACGGCGATTTACAGCAACGACGGACTTATTATGATACAACCCACAGCGCTGGCAGACCGTATCTCTCGCCTGAGCCATGCTCTCGAACACGGTCTTTATGAACGGCAACATGCCATCCGACTCTGCCTGCTGGCGGCGCTCAGCGGTGAGAGCGTTTTCTTGCTAGGCCCACCGGGAATCGCCAAGAGTCTGATTGCTCGCCGTCTGAAATACGCGTTCAGACATGCGCGCGCTTTTGAATACCTGATGACCCGCTTTTCAACGCCGGAAGAGGTCTTTGGTCCACTATCTATTCAGGCGCTGAAAGACGAAGGTCGTTACCAGCGCCTGACGACTGGCTACCTACCGGAAGCTGAAATTGTATTTCTCGATGAGATCTGGAAAGCCGGTCCAGCTATCCTCAATACTCTGCTGACAGCCATCAATGAGCGGCGTTTTCGCAACGGCAACAGCGAAGAACCTATCCCGATGCGACTGCTAGTCACCGCTTCCAACGAACTGCCGGAAGCCGATAGCAGTCTGGAAGCGTTGTATGATCGTATGCTGATTCGCTTGTGGCTCGACCGGGTGCAGGATAAGCACAATTTCCGCGCCATGCTCACTGCGTCTCCTGCTGAGCAGGACAACCTGATAAGCCCGGCATTAAGCGTCAGCGACGAAGAATACCAACAGTGGCAGTCTCAAATCGATCACATACCGCTACCGGAAAATTGCTTCGAGCTGATTTATCAGTTGCGCCAGCGCCTGGATACACATGAAGGCTCGTTATACGTTTCTGATCGCCGCTGGAAAAAATCCATCCGCCTGTTACAAGCCAGCGCCTTTTTCAGCGGACGAGAAGCGATTACCCCAGTTGATCTGATCCTACTTAAGGACTGCTTGTGGCATGACCTTGCCTCTCATGACCTGGTTGAGCAGCAATTACAGCAGTTGATGAGCGAACAAGCCTATCAACAACGCACGCTCTTATTCCGGTTGCAGCAATTGAATGTGAAACGCCAGCAATACCAGCAACAACAGAGTGAGCAACAGGCTTTCAAAGTCGAACGTCAGGTTACGTTTTTCGGTCGAAAACCGCATTACACACTGCCTGAAAGTCCAGCCACTGCCGAAATAACGCTAATACTGCAAAAACCATTGCTGCTTAACGATTACACCGTGACACACGTGGTGCTCGAACGCGAAGCACTGGCAGGCTGGCTGCAAAAAGGCGGCGAAATACGCGGCAAACTCAACGGCGTCGGCTTTAGTCAACATCTGGATATGGAAGTGGATGAGCGCCAGAACCTGCTCATCCGCGATATCAGCTTGCAAAGCACGGTATTATCTCTGCCCGGCGTCATAAAAGGCGAATTACCGGAAGAGATACTTAAAGAATATGAAACGCTAAAAATTCAGTTACGTGAACAACGTAGACTGTTTGAGCGCCACCAGCCTTGTTTGTTTGTGCCCAAAGAATGGCTCGCCAGGATTGAAGAAAGCCTACAGCAAGTCGATGAACAAATAGAACAGTCACAACGGGAGTAACGATCATGCTGACGCTGGAATCCCTGGAAATGCTGTTGTCTATCGACGAAAACGAGCTGCTGGATGATGTGGTTGTTACCCTCATGGCGGCGCCTCAGTTGGTGATGTTCTTCGACAAATACCCGCGCCTGAAAAACGCCATTATGCGCGATTTACCAGAGTGGAAAGAAAACCTTCGGCAACGGCTGCGCAATACCCAGGCTCCTCCTGAGCTGGAAAAAGAGTTCACTTGCTATCAGCAGACCCAGTTGGTCAGCGATAACACGTTTCAGTCCAGCCTGCCAGAGATTATGTCCACCCTGCATAATGTGGATTCGCCTTTTCTAAGCCAGGCGGAAAAACTGCTCCATCCATCATCATATTCGTCAGAGCATCGTATCAGCAGCAGCCAATATAGCTTGTTTATGCAGCGCTGGCGCTTCAGCCTGACGTTACAGACTATGAATCTGCATCAGCAAATCATGGAACAAGAGCGGGAACAGTTGCTGGACGAGATCCAAAAGCGCCTGACAATAAGCGGCGCGCTTGAACCCATTCTGGCCGATAACGATACCGCCGCGGGAAGGCTGTGGGATCTCAGTGCCAGCAAACGGATGAAACAACCGCTCCACGCGTTACTGGAAACGGGCGCTTTTTTACAAAAACAGCCGGAATTGCAGCACCTGGCAGAACGTTTGGGCCGCAGTCGTGAGACCAAATCGGTAATCAGTCATGATGCGCCCAAGGAAGCGTTTCAGATCATGGTACGCGAACCTGCGTTTGCGCCGGAACAGGTCAGCGGCATTCATCAAAGTGACGATATTCTGCGGTTGCTGCCTACAGAGCTTTCTACCATCGGCATCAGTGAGCTGGAGTTTGAGTTTTACCGCCGTTTATCGGAACACCGGTTACTGACTTACCGGCTGCAAGGGGAGAACTGGCGTGAAAAAACACTCGAACGGCCAGTCGCTCATCAGCATAACGAGCAACAACCACGCGGGCCGTTTATCGTTTGTGTGGATACGTCAGGTTCAATGGGGGGATTTAACGAACGCTGTGCTAAAGCCTTCTGTCTGGCACTGATGCGGATTGCGCTGGCAGATAACCGTCGCTGTTATATTATGCTGTTTTCCACGGGTATCGTCAGCTACGACCTTACTTCAGAAAACGGCCTGGAAGACGCTATTCGTTTTCTCAGTCAGACCTTCCGGGGCGGCACCGATCTTGGTAGTTGCTTGTCCGCACTACTTGAAAAAATGGATAGCGCATCCTGGCAAGATGCCGATGCCGTCATTATTTCAGACTTTATCGCCCAGCGTTTGCCAGACGAACTGGTCAGCGAAGTCAAACGCCGCCAGCACCGGTTGCAGCATCGTTTCCATGCAGTCGCTATGTCGGCTCATGGCAAGCCTGGCATTCTGCGTATTTTCGATCATATCTGGCGTTTTGATACCGGGATTAAAAGCCGCCTGCTGCGTCACTTTCAGCATGAAAGAGCGTGAAAATCCAAACCATCAACTCTTCTTATATCGCTTCCCTGAACAACCTGCCGGTTTAGCCGTTGATTCATCCGGCAATAATCAGTAAAACGCTTCAGACAGTCTTTACGGAGCATCACTATGGCAGCAGACACCTACACAATGGATGAACTTGATCGCGGTATCCTCAATGCGCTGATGGAGAATGCCCGCGCTCCTTACGCCGAACTGGCCAAACAGTTTACGGTTAGCCCCGGCACAATCCATGTCCGGGTGGAAAAGATGAAGCAGGCAGGAATCATTGTAGGAACGCGGCTGGACGTAAACCCCAAGCAGTTGGGCTATGACGTCTGCTGTTTCATCGGCATCATTCTGAAAAGCGCCAAGGACTATCCGTCTGCGTTGGAGAAGCTCAACAATCTGGAGGAAGTGGTAGAAGCCTACTACACCACCGGGCACTACAGCATCTTCATCAAGGTAATGTGTCGTTCTATCGACGCACTGCAACATGTACTTATCAACAAGATTCAGACAATTGATGAAATTCAGTCCACTGAAACCTTGATCTCCCTGCAAAACCCGATTATGCGCACTATTGTGCCCTGAAGCTTTTTTACTATCCCCCTATTATCCACAGGTAGATCCCACCAAGATCACAGCGTACAATGTGCCGTCATTCAATCGGGCGGGATCACGCATGTCAGACATTACCCTCATCAGCGGCAGCACGCTTGGTAGCGCCGAGTACGTTACCGAACATCTGGAATCGTTGCTGCAACAGGATGATTTCACCACCACACTACTGCATGGCCCGGAACTCGATGAGGTTTCGCCTGAAAATGTGTGGCTGGTAGTCACCTCTACCCATGGTGCGGGCGATCTGCCAGATAACCTGCAACCGTTTTATGACGATCTGCAAGCGAAACGGCCTGATTTGTCTGCAATTCGTTATGGTGCGATCGGGATCGGCAGCAGCGAATATGACACCTTCTGTGGTGCGATCGTTAAACTGGATCAGCTATTACAGGAGCTGGGGGCACATCGGATCGGCGATATGCTGAAGATCGACATTACCCAGCATGACATTCCGGAAGATCCGGCTGAGGTCTGGCTGGGATCATGGATAAAATTACTCAAATAATATTATTTTTTTACCAGCGTCTGTGGATAAATAGCTTGAAATGCCGGGTAAAACCCGTAGTTATCCAGATAACAACCGCAGATGCTTTTTTGTGCTGTGCATAATTACCCTTTCAGATCCCAGCTAATACAGACTGGGATCACCGATCATTCACAGCTAATGATCGACAACAACCTATTGATCTTCTTTTATGATCCCGACTTATCCACAACACATCAGGATCCTAATAAGAGATCTAATAAAGAGATCTTTAAATAAAAAAGATCTTTCTTTAACTACCCGACGATCCAACAGACTTGGTCGGCGGCACAAACTTAAGTAGAATCCCCCACCCCAGGGCAAGTAACGATCATTCGCAACCACGCGAGGTGTAGCACCATGTTTTATCCGGATCCTTTTGACGTCATCGTGATCGGTGGCGGCCATGCAGGCACTGAAGCCGCTATGGCAGCTGCTCGCATGGGACGTCAAACCCTCTTACTGACGCACAACATTGATACGCTGGGACAGATGTCCTGTAACCCAGCAATCGGCGGTATTGGGAAAGGTCATCTGGTAAAAGAGATCGATGCGATGGGTGGTCTGATGGCGCGCGCCATCGACAGCGGCGGCATTCAGTTTAGGATACTAAACTCCAGTAAGGGTCCAGCGGTACGCGCCACGCGAGCACAGGCAGATAGAGTGCTTTACCGTCAGGCAGTGCGCACCGCATTGGAGAATCAACCCAATCTGACACTCTTCCAACAGGCAGTAGAGGATCTGATTGTAGAAAATGATCGTGTGGTCGGCGCCGTTACCCAAATGGGGCTTAAATTCCGTGCTAAAGCGGTGGTGCTAACGGTTGGTACCTTCCTGGATGGTAAGATCCATATTGGGCTGGATAACTACAGTGGTGGGCGAGCTGGTGATCCGCCTTCGATAGCATTGTCACACCGTTTGCGCGAACTGCCGCTCCGCGTCGGGCGTTTGAAAACCGGTACGCCACCGCGCATTGACGCCCGCACCATCGATTTCAGTGTACTGACGCCACAACATGGCGACGACCCTATGCCGGTCTTTTCCTTCCTGGGGAAGGCCAGCGAACATCCGGCACAGATGCCGTGTTACATCACTCACACCAATGAACATACTCACGATGTCATTCGTAGCAATCTGGATCGTAGCCCGATGTACGCCGGTGTTATCGAAGGGATTGGGCCACGTTACTGCCCCTCTATCGAAGACAAAGTGATGCGGTTTGCTGATCGCAATGCGCACCAAATTTTCCTTGAACCGGAAGGGCTGACCAGCAACGAAATCTACCCGAACGGTATCTCCACCAGTCTGCCGTTCGACGTGCAGTGGCAAATCGTTCGTTCAATGGACGGTATGCAAAACGCGCGTATCGTTCGCCCCGGTTATGCCATCGAGTATGACTATTTCGATCCGCGCGACTTGAAACCGACGTTGGAAAGTAAGTTCATCCAGAATCTGTTTTTTGCTGGCCAAATCAACGGTACCACCGGTTACGAAGAAGCTGCTGCACAGGGGATGTTGGCGGGGCTGAATGCCGCTCGTCTGGCGTTTGAGCAGGAAGGTTGGACACCACGCCGTGATCAAGCCTACATCGGCGTGCTGGTGGATGATCTCTGTACGCTGGGGACGAAAGAACCTTACCGTATGTTTACTTCTCGTGCCGAATACCGTCTGATGCTGCGTGAGGATAATGCCGACTTGCGTTTGACCGAAATTGGTCGTGCGTTGGGCATGGTTGATGATGAGCGCTGGGCGCGCTTTAACGAGAAGCTGGAGAATATCGAGAAAGAGCGCCAACGCTTGCGCGATGTGCTGGTTCATCCACACACTGAAGGTGTTGAACAGATTAACAGCCTATTGAAATCGCCGCTATCGCGTGAAGCCAATGGTGAGGATCTGTTAAGACGCCCGGAAATGGATTATGCGCAACTGACCGGATTACCGATGTTCGCGCCAGCCTTGAGTGACGCACAGGCTGCCGAGCAGGTGGAAATCCAGGTTAAATACGAAGGTTATATTGCTCGTCAGCAGGATGAGATCGAAAAGCAACTGCGTAACGAGAACACGCAACTACCGGCGGATCTGGATTACCGGCAGGTCAGCGGCCTGTCGAACGAGGTGATCGCCAAACTCAATGATCACAAACCGGGGTCTATTGGTCAGGCTTCTCGTATTTCCGGCATCACACCGGCGGCCATCTCAATTCTGCTGGTCTGGCTGAAAAAACAAGGTATGCTGCGCCGCAGCGCTTAACAAAGACCACTCGCTTATGTTGACGCATGGCCGCTTTCTGCGGCCATGTTGTCTTTACTGACGACAGGATTCATTCGTGCTCAATACATTCAACAATCTGCTGCAGCGTGCTGGAATGACGCTGACCGATCAGCAGAAAAGCCAGTTGCTTCAGTATGTCGCTTTACTTCACAAATGGAATAAAGCTTATAACCTGACATCAGTGCGTGAGCCAGAACAGATGCTGGTCCGGCATATCATGGACAGTCTGGTGGTTGAGGCGCATCTGGTCGGAAACCGTTTCATCGATGTGGGTACCGGTCCTGGTTTGCCCGGCATACCGTTGGCAATAGTTCGCCCTGATGCGCATTTTGTTCTGCTGGATAGTCTGGGAAAACGGGTGCGTTTCCTGCGTCAGGTTCAGCATGAGCTGCATCTGGGTAATATCGAACCTGTGCAGAGCCGGGTGGAGGATTTTCCTGCTGAGCCGCCATTTGATGGTGTGATTAGTCGAGCCTTTGCATCATTGCAAGATATGGTGAACTGGTGCCATCACTTGCCATCTCGTCCGCAAGGGCGATTCTATGCCCTTAAAGGCATTGTGCCGCATGAAGAAATGGGATTACTGACGCACGGCGTTACGGTCGAGAAAGTCGTTCCTCTGTCGGTTCCAGAACTGGAAGGAGAACGTCATTTGGTGGTGCTTAAACCCAACTAACTTTGTCATTTATCAAAAAAATCATGAATAGTTGTAAACTCCTCCGACTGATAGATCAAAGTGAAATAATGTCATTGGTAACATTTTTCGTTCACCTAACTTTTACAACTTCGCTGTATAACCTTTCAGTTTCGGTGGAAAAAGACGCTCTTCGCAAAATATTTTCATAATTCTACAGGGGTTTTGATAACGATTTTGTGTTAAAAACATGAGAAAAAAATATCCTGCTTGTCAATAGATGGTTTTGAGGTTGTATTGGTGTCTTTTTGTGAATATTGATTTTTAAGTTATTGAAATTAAAAAATATAAATGCCTTTTTTGGTTGAAGGTAAAAAAAAATCAAATCAGGTATAAAAGCATTAGTTCAATTTTATGTGAGAAATATCACACATTGCCTGCACCAGATGCGCCAGAACTCTAAAATGGACTTTAAGGATAGTTGGTAAAAATAAGGCTTCGGAAATAAATTTAAATAATCGTTCACCTTTTTGCTACTTATCGATTGAATTCGCATGGATGACCCGTATAATTTGCTCGTTTTTCGCTGCTTGACTCGGTACTGCAAAGGCAGTTTTATACGGTCATTCAGCATACCTCTGAAAAGGTACGGAGAATCATCATGTCTGTATCCCTTTACAGTGGGAAAATCGCCCGATTATCGCTGTTATTGCAGCTGGTGGTGATTCTTGTTGCCAGCGTGGTGTTTGGCGTCGGTAGTGTTAGCGTTGGCGCTTCTGCACTGGCTGGCGGGTTGGCAGCCTGGCTGCCAAACATGGTGTTCATACTTTTTGCCGTGCGGCATCAGGCAGACAAGCCACCGGAAGGTCAGGTAGCCTGGTCTTTTGCCGTTGGGGAAGCGTTGAAAATGCTCTTCACCATCGTGCTGTTGGTGGTGGCGTTAGGTGTATTCCATGCGGCATTTTTTCCGCTTGGCCTGACGTACTTGGTGGTGCTGATCACGCAGATCGTGGCACCAGCTGTAATTAACCGTTACCGTAGTTAACAACAAAAGGGTAAGAGACATCATGTCTGCATCTACTCCGCAAGAGTATATCGGTCACCACTTGACCCATTTGCAGGTGGGTTCGGGATTCTGGTCGATTAACGTCGACTCGATGTTTTTCTCCGTGGTTCTTGGCGTACTCTTTCTGGCTATCTTCCGCAAGGTCGCCAGGACCGCAACCAGCGGCGTACCGGGTAAACTGCAAACAGCGGTTGAACTGGTGGTGGGATTTGTCGATGGCAGTGTTCGCGACATGTTCCACGGGAAGAGCAAACTTATCGCACCATTGGCGTTGACCGTTTTCGTTTGGGTCTTCCTGATGAACCTGATGGATTTGTTGCCTATCGATTTGTTACCGCAAATCTGGGCGCATATCTATAGTGCTCTCGGTCATGACCCTGCCCATGCTTATCTGCGTGTGGTACCTTCCGCTGACGTAAACGTTACGCTGTCCATGGCGCTTGGCGTATTCATTCTGATTCTGTTCTACAGCATCAAGATGAAAGGTGTAGGTGGGTTCGTTAAAGAACTGACCATGCAGCCGTTCAATCACCCCGTGTTTATTCCCATCAACCTGATTCTTGAAGGGGTGAGCCTGCTGTCCAAACCGGTATCTCTTGGTTTGCGACTGTTTGGAAACATGTATGCGGGTGAGTTGATTTTCATCCTTATTGCAGGCTTGTTGCCGTGGTGGTCACAGTGGATTCTGAATGTGCCTTGGGCCATTTTCCACATTCTGATTATCACGCTGCAGGCTTTTATCTTTATGGTTCTGACGGTTGTTTATCTTTCGATGGCATCTGAAGAGCATTAATTTTTCACAACACTACAACGTTTTAACTGAAACAAACTGGAGACTGTCATGGAAAACCTGAGTATGGATCTGCTGTACATGGCTGCCGCTGTGATGATGGGCCTGGCGGCAATCGGTGCTGCAATCGGTATCGGCATTCTGGGTGGTAAGTTCTTGGAAGGTGCTGCCCGCCAGCCTGACCTGATCCCTCTGCTGCGTACACAGTTCTTTATCGTTATGGGTCTGGTGGATGCTATCCCGATGATCGCGGTAGGTCTGGGTCTGTACGTGATGTTTGCGGTGGCCTAAACAGGCGTAAGCTTGTCAGGTTAAAGACATCGACTCATTTAACTCATGAAAGAGGCATTGTGCTGTGAATCTTAACGCAACAATCCTCGGCCAGGCCATTGCGTTCGTCCTGTTTGTCTGGTTCTGCATGAAGTACGTATGGCCGCCGATTATGGCTGCCATCGAAAATCGTCAGAAAGAAATCGCTGACGGTCTCGCTTCTGCTGAACGTGCCAAAAAAGATCTGAACTTAGCGCAGGCCAATGCGACCGACCAACTGAAAAAAGCCAAAGCGGAAGCTCAGGTGATCATCGAGCAGGCAAACAAACAGCGAGCTCAGATTCTGGACGAAGCTAAAGCGGAAGCGGAAGCGGAACGCAACAAAATCGTGGCGCAGGCGCAGGCTGAAATTGAAGCCGAACGCAAACGTGCCCGTGAAGAGTTGCGTAAGCAGGTTGCCATTCTGGCGATTGCCGGTGCCGAGAAAATTATTGAACGTTCCGTGGATGAAGCTGCCAACAGCGACATCGTTGATAAACTGGTCGCTGAACTGTAAGGAGGGAGGGGCTGATGTCTGAATTTGTCACGGTAGCTCGCCCCTACGCCAAAGCAGCTTTTGACTTTGCCGTTGAAAACCAGGCACTTGATCGCTGGCAACAGATGCTGGCGTTCGCTGCCGAGGTTGCGCGTAATGAACATATTGCCGGAATGCTGGCCGGGGCTATCGCTCCCCAGACCATGGCGCAGACGTTCATTACCGTGTGTGGTGATCAACTGGATGAAGCGGGCCAGAACCTGATCCGGGTGATGGCTGAAAACGGACGTTTGCCGGTACTGCCTGAAGTACTGGAACAGTTTGTTCAATTGCGTGCGGAGCTGGAATCGACCGTGGATGTCGAGGTGATTTCCGCCGCCACGTTGAGCGAGCAGCAGTTATCCGGGATAACTGTTGCAATGGAACAACGTCTGTCACGTAAAGTGAAGCTGAATTGCAAAATTGATAAGTCTGTTATGGCCGGCGTGGTGATTCGCGCGGGCGATATGGTGATAGACGGCAGTATTCGTGGTCGTCTGGAACGTCTGGCAGACGTCTTGCAGTCTTAAGGGGACTGGAGCATGCAACTGAATTCCACCGAAATCAGTGAACTGATCAAGCAGCGGATTGCTCAGTTCAATGTTGTGAGTGAAGCTCACAACGAAGGTACGATTGTTTCCGTCAGTGACGGGATCATTCGCGTACACGGTCTGGCTGATGTGATGCAGGGTGAGATGATTTCCCTGCCGGGCAACCGTTACGCGATTGCACTGAACCTGGAGCGAGACTCCGTTGGTGCGGTAGTCATGGGTCCGTACGCGGATCTGGCCGAAGGCATGAAAGTAAAATGCACTGGCCGTATTCTGGAAGTGCCGGTTGGCCGTGGCCTGTTGGGCCGCGTGGTGAACACGCTGGGTGCGCCGATTGACGGTAAAGGCCCGCTGGAACACGATGGTTTCTCTGCGGTAGAAACCATTGCGCCTGGCGTTATCGACCGTCAGTCCGTTGATCAGCCGGTTCAGACCGGTTACAAGTCTGTGGACGCCATGATTCCCATCGGTCGTGGTCAGCGTGAGCTTATCATCGGCGACCGTCAGACCGGTAAAACTGCGCTGGCGATTGATGCCATCATCAATCAACGCGATTCCGGCATCAAATGTATTTATGTCGCTATCGGCCAGAAAGCGTCCACCATTGCTAACGTGGTGCGCAAACTGGAAGAGCACGGTGCGTTGGCCAACACTATCGTGGTGGTGGCAACAGCGTCCGAGTCTGCTGCACTGCAATATCTGGCTCCGTATGCCGGTTGTGCGATGGGCGAATACTTCCGTGACCGCGGCGAAGATGCGCTGATTATTTATGATGACCTGTCCAAACAGGCTGTCGCTTATCGTCAGATTTCCCTGCTGCTGCGCCGTCCGCCGGGTCGTGAAGCGTATCCGGGCGACGTATTCTACCTGCACTCCCGTTTGCTGGAGCGTGCTGCGCGTGTTAACGCAGAGTACGTGGAAGCCTTCACTAAAGGTGAAGTGAAAGGACAAACCGGTTCTTTGACTGCTCTGCCGATCATCGAAACGCAGGCTGGCGACGTATCCGCGTTCGTTCCGACCAACGTTATCTCGATTACCGATGGTCAGATCTTCCTGGAATCCAACCTGTTCAACTCTGGTATTCGTCCGGCGGTTAACCCAGGGATTTCCGTATCTCGTGTGGGTGGTGCTGCACAGACCAAGATCATGAAGAAACTGTCCGGTGGTATTCGTACCGCGCTGGCACAGTACCGCGAGCTGGCAGCGTTCTCCCAGTTTGCTTCTGATCTGGACGATGCAACCCGTAAACAGCTGAGCCATGGTCAGAAAGTGACCGAGTTGCTGAAACAGAAACAGTATGCGCCGATGTCTGTTGCGCAGCAGTCTCTGGTGCTGTTCGCGGCAGAACGCGGTTATCTGGAAGACGTTGAACTGGCGAAAGTCGGCAGCTTCGAAGCCGCACTGCTGGCTTACGCCAGCCGTGAGCACGGCGAGCTTCTGCAGCAGATCGACCAGACTGGTGCTTATAACGATGAGATCGAGGGTAAATTCAAAGGCATCCTCGATACCTTTAAGGCAACCCAGTCCTGGTAACGCCCCGTGGCCTGCCTTAACGGCAGGCTGCTAGGCATTGAGGAGAAGCTAAGATGGCCGGCGCAAAAGAGATACGTAGTAAGATCGGAAGCGTCCAGAACACGCAGAAGATCACCAAAGCGATGGAAATGGTCGCCGCTTCCAAAATGCGTAAATCGCAGGATCGTATGGCGGCCAGCCGTCCTTATGCGGAAACCATACGCAAAGTGATTGGTCACCTTGCGTTAGGGAATCTGGAATATAAGCACCCGTACCTGGAAGAGCGTGACGTTAAGCGCGTCGGGTATCTGGTGGTGTCTACTGATCGTGGCCTGTGCGGTGGTTTGAACATCAACCTGTTCAAGAAGCTGCTGGGCGATATGAAAGCCTGGAATGAAAAAGGCGCCGAGATTGATCTGGCGATGATTGGTTCCAAAGGCGTTTCTTTCTTTGGTTCAGTAGGCGCAAACATTGTTGCTCAGGTTACCGGTATGGGGGATAACCCCTCGTTGTCCGAACTGATCGGGCCGGTGAAAGTTATGCTGCAGGCCTACGACGAAGGTCGTTTGGACAAACTGTACGTGGTGAGCAACAAGTTCATCAATACCATGTCTCAGGTTCCACAAGTTGTTCAGCTGCTGCCATTGCCACCGGCAGAAGAAGGCGAGCTGACGAAGAAATCCTGGGATTACCTGTATGAACCCGATCCTAAGTCGCTACTGGATACCCTGTTGCGCCGCTATGTGGAGTCTCAGGTTTATCAGGGCGTCGTAGAAAACCTGGCCAGTGAACAGGCCGCGCGAATGGTAGCGATGAAGGCCGCAACAGATAACGGCGGCAACCTGATCAAAGAGCTGCAGTTGGTTTACAACAAGGCTCGTCAGGCAAGCATCACTCAGGAACTCACCGAAATCGTATCGGGAGCCTCCGCGGTTTAAATCAGGTTTTACGAATTACGTATTGTCGAATTACGTAGAGGATTCAAGATGGCTACTGGAAAGATTATCCAGGTAATCGGCGCCGTGGTGGACGTCGAGTTCCCTCAGGATGCCGTACCGAATGTGTACGATGCGCTTGAGGTAGAGAACGGGGCTGAAAAACTGGTGCTGGAAGTGCAGCAGCAGTTAGGCGGCGGCTTGGTTCGTTGTATTGCAATGGGTTCTTCCGACGGCCTGCGCCGTGGTTTGAAAGTCACCAACCTGGCGCACCCGATCGAAGTACCGGTTGGTAAAGCGACGCTGGGTCGTATCATGAACGTACTGGGTGAACCGGTCGACATGAAAGGGCCGATTGGCGAAGAAGAGCGCTGGGCGATTCACCGTGCGGCTCCGACGTACGAAGAACTGTCCAACTCCCAGGAACTGCTGGAAACCGGCATCAAGGTTATCGACCTGATTTGTCCGTTCGCCAAAGGCGGTAAAGTGGGTCTGTTCGGTGGTGCGGGTGTAGGTAAAACCGTAAACATGATGGAGCTTATTCGTAACATTGCGATCGAGCACTCCGGTTACTCCGTGTTTGCAGGCGTGGGCGAACGTACCCGTGAAGGTAACGACTTCTACCACGAAATGACCGACTCCAACGTTATCGACAAAGTATCGTTGGTGTATGGCCAGATGAACGAGCCGCCGGGTAGCCGTCTGCGTGTGGCGCTGACCGGCCTGACCATGGCGGAAAAATTCCGTGATGAAGGTCGTGACGTTCTGCTGTTCGTGGATAACATCTACCGTTATACCCTGGCGGGGACCGAAGTATCCGCGCTGCTGGGTCGTATGCCATCCGCAGTAGGCTACCAGCCGACGCTGGCAGAAGAAATGGGCGTGTTGCAGGAGCGTATTACCTCCACCAAGACCGGTTCAATCACCTCTATCCAGGCCGTTTACGTGCCTGCGGATGACTTGACTGACCCGTCACCGGCAACCACCTTTGCGCACCTGGACTCAACAGTAACATTGAGCCGCCAGATAGCCTCTCTGGGTATCTACCCGGCTGTTGACCCGCTGGATTCCACCAGCCGTCAGCTGGATCCACTGATCGTGGGTCAGGAGCACTACGATGTGGCGCGTGGCGTGCAGTCTATTCTGCAGCGTTATCAGGAACTGAAGGATATCATCGCGATTCTGGGTATGGACGAGCTGTCTGAAGAAGACAAGCTGGTTGTATCCCGTGCACGTAAGATCCAGCGCTTCCTGTCTCAGCCGTTCTTCGTAGCTGAAGTATTTACCGGTTCTCCGGGTAAATACGTGCCGCTGAAAGACACCATCCGTGGCTTCAAAGGCATTATGGAAGGCGAATACGACCACCTGCCGGAACAGGCGTTCTACATGGTTGGTTCCATTGACGAAGTAGTGGAAAAAGCCAAGAAACTGTAACGCCTTGATAGGAGGGTGATATGGCTGCTATGACTTACCATCTGGATGTCGTTAGTGCGGAACAGGCAATGTTTTCCGGTCTGGTGCAGAAAATCCAGGTGACCGGTAGCGAAGGCGAACTGGGAATCTATCCTGGCCACGCCCCCCTGCTCACGGCCATTAAGCCTGGTATGGTGCGCATTGTTAAACAGCACGGCGAAGAAGAGTATATCTACCTGTCCGGTGGTATCCTTGAGGTACAGCCGAACATGGTGACCGTGCTGTCCGATACCGCCATTCGTGGGCAGGATCTTGATGAAGCGCGTGCGATGGAAGCGAAGCGCAAGGCGGAAGAGCATATTCGCAATTCACACGGTGATGTGGATTATGCTCAGGCGTCTGCCGATTTGGCGAAAGCCATCGCCAAACTGCGCGTCATTGAGCTGACCAAAAAAGCGATGTAACAGATGCAGATGTAACCATCATGCAGATGTAAAAAAGCCAGCTGATTTAGCTGGCTTTTTTTATGCCTGACAATGTATCAGACCGGTGTTTGTAGGCACCGGTTTATTTCTTCTTCAAAAAATCACCCAGTTGCAGATTGCCTTTTTCATCTCGGCTGAATACCGCCGGTATCGCGACGGATTTATAATTCGCCGTCGTGATCTCTTTTCCTTCGCTGTTGAGCGAATGGTTATTTTTGATGAAATAGTTGCTGGCATCTACCCTGCCGACGACGGCGTCATCATATTTGCCAGGGCGGGTGCGCAGTGAGATGTTATTTTTGAAAACACCTTTTTTTTCAGCCCCATAGTAAGGACTTGGCCGGAAGATAAAGTTAAAGCGAACGTTATCCAGCGCGATATTGTTGGTGACCTGCAGTGCGCCGGGGTTGAAGTTGTCGGTGAACCCGTCCATATGGTTGTCGATAGCAATGCTATTTTTCACCTGGTGCGCGACAGGTTGGCCTTCACCACCCAGCTTGAAGCCATTGCTGGTGTTGTTGAGCGAAATGGAGTTCTCGATCACCACAACCCCGTTAGGGCCGTCTTCAATTTTGTTGAACAGGTCGAAGCCGTCATCAACGTTGTCGTGGGAGAACGCGCCGCGAATCACGTTACCTTCGCCAACCCGCATTTTCACCGCAAAACCATCTGCATCTTTTTTGCTGGGGTCCTGATTGCTGTGTGATTCCGAGTTCAAAATCAGGTTATAGCTGGCCCACAACGGGCGGCCCACGTTATCGCTGGACGAAACCTGAATACCGGTATTATCGCAGTGGTGTGCCAGTATGCGCTCAATCTGGTTGTGGCTGCCTTCAATGCGGAAGCTTTTTCCTGTTATTTCAATCCCTTTGACTTTCCAGTAGCTGGCGTTGAGTTGCAATCCATGGAAGACCGCCTTTTTGCCGACTGGGGTCAGCGTTTTCATGCCTCTGGCATTGCCGCTGGCGCTGACGGGAATAACCGTGGTGCTGTAATCGCCATCCATCAGCCACAAGGTGCCACCGGCTGGTAGCGCATTGAGGGCGGTTTTAATATCCAGCGGTGCGTTTTTGCTGCCATCGTTGCTGGCTTTACCTTCCGGGGATACATACAGGTTTTTGACGTCGGCCAGCGTAATTTTTTCTACGCTGAACGAGGTTGTTTTCGCTGTAGTGTCTTCACCTTCGACTGGAGTGTAGACCAGTTTGAAATCTGATGTAGACCGTGTGAGTCTGGTAGTAAGGGAAAAATAATCTCCGGCGCGAAGCTGTTGCGGTTTACCAAGAGATTTGCCGTCCTGGAACACTTCAATCGTGCCGTTGTAATTGACCCGCGCTTGTACCGGGTAACTATCACTGGTGGAAAGCGAAGACGATGCTACCTGTAGCAGTGGTACATTCGTTTCCGCTTTGAACGGTGCAGACTGTTTCGTGTTGGCTGGGCTGGTGATCAAACTGGCGTTACGGATGGTTATCCTGGCATTACGGGAAGCGAAGAATCCCACATAGTAGTGGTTTTTATCTTGTTGGGTAACGAGATCCGCCCCTTTGACAGTTTTGCTGACCCACTGGTCGCTGCCCTTGGGCGCATAAGAAGTGATGAAACCATCGTTGGTGCGCTCCAGTTTCAGGCGAAATGTTGGCGTCTGTTCCAGATTGATATTTTCCTGATAGCTGGCGCGGGTGATTTCCGCGTTGGTGTTACCCCAGGGTTGTGTTACACCTTCGCGGCTGATGAGCTGCATCTTCACGTCGGTTTTAGATTTTTTATCCTGCGTCATGATAGCGTTCATCACCATGTTTGACGCTGCCGGAAACTCTTCGTACCCTTCTTTCAACGGTTCCTGGCGCGGTACGCCAAGAATATCGCGTACCAGCAGGCCCGCACCTTCCTGGGCATTGGGTCTGGCGTCGCTTTCCGGGCCGAACTGTTCGACTGTCACATCGGATTGCAGAGTGAAATTCACATCAGCAGGCAATTGGGTGTAGAAGAAGGTCAACCCATCATGGGTATTAGCGATTTTTCCTCCCCGGCTTTCGAGGGTAATCGGTGCGGAAAGGTCGGCTTTATCATCCACTGTCAGTTTCTTGTTGTTGATAGTGACGTTGTTGACCCCCACTTTTTCCGCTAACACGTTGGTTGCGAAATTCACATCGGTAGATTGACCAAACGCGATGCTACGCCAGACTGGTGCTGTGTCCTGAGTAGCGGCAAACGCAGTGTTGAAACCCAGAAGTAAAAACGAATTAAGGGCGACAGAGAACAACCCTGAAGCAGCGTATTTCATGCTTTCCCCATCATTATTGGTTTTTGAATGCCACATTATGGCAAAAAATGAAACACCGTTTCTTTTGTTGGGTTCACAAACTGAGCGGTAAAAATCAAGCTGATGAAGTATTGATTTTTTGTTATATAAATCATTTTTTTATTGAAAAATGGATTGTGTTTTTTGCCGGTTTTGTCTGTGCTCATCGCCTGGAAAAACTGGCAGCGAGTGTGTTTCGTATTACCTAAATTCTGTCGGGTTGGGTAAACTCTGATTAATACGTTTTTACAGGCTTGAATCGGTTCTGAGACGTATTTTTCGCTGAAAAATATGTAGTAATCCGGCGCGATAACAGGTTTACTTTCGTCCGTCCATTTTTCAATGGGACACCATTCAGTTTTTAGTCAGGATGCCTATGTCAAACAGTGCAATGAGTGTGGTTATCCTCGCCGCCGGCAAGGGAACCCGCATGTATTCCGATCTTCCCAAAGTGCTTCACCCTCTGGCGGGTAAACCTATTGTTCAGCATGTGATTGATGCCGCGATGGATGTTGGTGCCCGGCGTATTCATCTGGTTTATGGACACGGCGCAGCTCTGATTAGGGAAACGCTGACGGAAACGTCGCTAAATTGGGTATTGCAAGCCGAGCAACTGGGAACCGGTCATGCGGTGCAACAAGCAGCTGATGGCTTTGACGATAACGAAGATATCCTGATTCTGTACGGCGATGTGCCGTTAATCTCACCTGAAACGTTGCAGCGTCTGGTTGCAGCTAAACCTCAGGGTGGGATTAGTCTGCTGACTGTCAATCTGGCCGACCCGACGGGTTATGGTCGCATTGTGCGCGAGAACGGTGAGGTGGTGGGGATAGTGGAACATAAAGACGCCACTGAGCAGCAGCGCGCCATTACGGAAATCAACACCGGCATTCTGGTGGCGGGTGGCTGTGATTTGAAGCGCTGGTTAAGCCAGCTCAATAATCACAATGCACAGGGCGAATATTATCTTACCGATATCATCGCCATGGCGTCACAGGAAGGTCACCGTGTGGTGGCGGCGCAGCCGTCGCGTTTGAGTGAAGTGGAAGGCATCAATAACCGTCTGCAACTGGCGACGCTGGAGCGGACTTACCAGCGCGAGCAGGCCGAACAATTGCTGCTGGCGGGGGTCATGCTGCTGGACCCAGCCCGTTTTGATCTGCGTGGCAAACTGGTACACGGGCGTGATGTGACTATCGATGCCAATGTCATTCTGGAAGGTCGGGTGACGTTGGGTAATCGGGTGAAAATCGGCGCGGGTTGTGTAATCAAAAATAGTGAGATCGGCGATGACTGTGAACTCAGCCCTTACACCGTGGTGGAAAATGCGGTGTTGCAAGCGCGTTGCACCGTTGGGCCGTTTGCCCGACTACGCCCCGGCGCGGTGCTGGAAGAAGAGGCGCATGTCGGCAATTTCGTTGAATTGAAAAAAGCGCGTCTCGGTAAAGGTTCGAAGGCTGGTCATCTGACTTACCTCGGTGATGCGGAAATCGGCTCTGATGTGAACATCGGTGCAGGTGTGATTACCTGTAACTACGATGGCGCCAACAAGCACCAGACGGTGATCGGTAACGATGTGTTTGTCGGTTCGGATAGCCAGTTGATAGCGCCGGTTAAGGTAGCTGATGGCGCCACTATTGGTGCTGGCACCACGGTAACCCGCGATGTGGGTGAAAACGAGCTGGTTATCAGCCGTGTTAAGCAAACCCATATCAGTGGCTGGAAGCGCCCAGTGAAGAAAAAATAATAGTCTTACTCCCTCGGATTCGGTTTTTAGCGCAGTTGCATGAAGGCGTACCGATTCGAGGGGGGAATGCGTCTTGAAATAAGACGGTTTCGGCCTGTGTTCTACTGGTGAATGCAGGCCAAAACATAATAATCCCCCACTCTCTACAAGGCTCGGGGAACCCGGAATAAACCGGAACAATCAGGTCTAAAGGCATCGTGGTGACACAATATGTCACGTTTACAGGAATAAAACCGATGTGTGGAATTGTAGGCGCTGTTGCGCAACGAGATATTGCTGAGATCCTGCTGGAAGGGCTACGTCGCCTTGAGTACCGTGGTTATGACTCCGCCGGTCTGGCGGTGGTGAATAGCGAAGGGATGGTGTCCCGTCTGCGTCGTCTGGGTAAAGTGCAGGTTCTGGCTCAGGCGGCGGAAGAAAAACCGCTGGTAGGCGGAACCGGTATTGCTCATACCCGCTGGGCGACCCACGGTGAACCGTCCGAGCAGAACGCTCACCCGCATGTGTCCGGTGACATTATCGTGGTACATAACGGTATCATTGAAAACCATGAGCCGCTGCGTGAGCTGATGGTATCCCGTGGCTATCGTTTTGTTTCCGAAACAGATACCGAAGTGGTGGCACATCTGGTGCATTGGGAACAGCAGCAGAACGGTGGTTCGTTGCTGGAGATTGTGCAGCGTGTGATCCCACAATTGCGTGGTGCTTACGGCATGGTGTTGTTGGATAGCCGTGACCCCAACGTGCTGGTTGCTGCGCGTTCCGGCAGCCCACTGGTGATAGGCCGCGGTGTGGGTGAAAACTTTATTGCTTCCGACCAGTTGGCGCTGCTGCCGGTAACTCGTCGTTTCATCTTCCTGGAAGAAGGTGATATCGCTGAAGTCACGCGTCGCACCGTGCGCATCGTCAACCGTCAGGGGCAGGACGTACAGCGCGAAGAAATTGAGTCAAAAGTACAGTACGATGCCGGCGACAAGGGCGCATACCGTCACTACATGCAAAAAGAGATCTACGAGCAGCCGATGGCTATCAAAAACACCCTGGAAGGGCGTTTCAGTCACGGCGAGATCAACCTGTCCGAATTAGGCCCGCAAGCTGATGCGCTGCTGGCGCAAGTCCAGCATATTCAGATTATCGCCTGCGGTACGTCTTACAACTCCGGCATGGTGTCGCGTTACTGGTTTGAGTCGCTGGCGGGGATTCCGTGCGATGTGGAAATCGCCTCAGAATTCCGCTATCGCAAACCAGCAGTACGCCCCAACAGCCTGATGATTACCCTGTCTCAGTCCGGTGAAACCGCCGATACGCTGGCGGCATTGCGTTTGTCGAAAGAACTGGGGTATCTGGGGTCGCTGGCGATTTGTAACGTAGCGGGTTCGTCGCTGGTGCGCGAATCGGATCTGGCGCTGATGACCCGCGCCGGCACCGAAATCGGTGTGGCGTCCACCAAGGCGTTTACCACGCAATTGACGGTGTTGCTGATGTTGGTGGCGCGCATCGGTCGCCTGCGCGGTATGGAAGCCCGTATCGAACAGGATATCGTACATGGTTTGCAGGCATTGCCGGCGCGTATCGAACAGATGCTGTCGCAAGACAAGCTGATCGAATCACTGGCGGAAGGTTTCTCCGATAAGCATCATGCGTTGTTCCTGGGTCGCGGCGACCAGTATCCGATTGCGATGGAAGGGGCGCTCAAGCTTAAGGAAATCTCTTACATCCATGCGGAAGCTTATGCGGCGGGTGAACTGAAACACGGGCCGCTGGCGCTGATCGACGCCGATATGCCGGTGGTGGTAGTCGCTCCCAACAACGACCTGCTGGAAAAACTGAAATCCAACATCGAAGAAGTGCGTGCTCGCGGTGGTGAACTCTACGTATTTGCCGACGAACAAGCTGGTTTCACTTCCGATAGCGACATGATGAAAATCGTCCAGTTGCCGCACGTGGAAGAGGTGATTGCACCCATTTTCTACACCGTACCGTTGCAACTGCTGTCTTATCATGTGGCGTTGATCAAAGGCACTGACGTAGACCAGCCGCGTAACCTGGCGAAGTCGGTGACGGTGGAGTAAGTTTTTTTCCTCATATCAGACTCCTTTCTCCGCACCCGGTTTTATGACGATATCGCTCATTTTTCAGGGTGCGGAAACGACAGAAGGTGGGATGTGATCAGCTCACCTTTTTTTTCACTTCTGAAAGCCGATTTTTGAATCATTAATCCGTTCGTTTTCTGTTAAAACTTGGCGGAAATGGCTGTCTCGCCTGATTAGCCATTTCACTGGGTGACCGCAATATATAAGGCACCGACGTAGGTACTTATGAGTTGGGGTTAAATTGGGACGACCTGAAAATACCTCGTTGTTATAAAGGAATTTGCATGGAACTGATTTTTCTCGGCACCAGCGCGGGCGTGCCCACTAAAGAGCGTAACTCCACCAGTATCGCGCTCGACTTGCACGGTATTCGCCCGGCGTTCTGGTTGTTTGATTGTGGTGAAGGCACCCAGCACCAGATTTTGCGCACCTCGATCAAACCCGGCAAGCTGGAGAAAATTTTTATCACCCATCTGCACGGCGATCATTTGTTCGGGTTGCCCGGTTTACTGTGTTCTCGCTCAATGGCGGGTATTGAAACACCGCTGACGCTCTATGGCCCGACGGGACTCAACGCTTTCGTCGAAGCCACGCTTACGCTGAGCGGCTCCTGGCTCACTTATCCACTGGAGGTGGTGGAAATCGTTCCCGGTACAGTGTTTGAAGACCATCAGTTACGGGTGACGGCGCATGAGCTGTCTCATACGCTGTATTGCCTGGGATACCGGATTGAGGAACGCCCCAGGCCGGGTCCACTGGATGTGGAAAAACTGGCGGCGGAGGGCGTCAAACCCGGTGCCTATTTTCAGCAGTTGAAACGCGGTGAAACGGTAACCCTTGATGACGGGCGGGTACTGAACGGCTGGGATTACGTTGGCCCTGACCTGCCAGGCAAATCGCTGGCTATTTTCGGTGATACCCGTCCGACGCCGGAAGCGCTTAAGCTGGCCGCTGGCGTCGATGTTATGGTGCACGAAGCCACAGTGGAAGGGGCGATGGCGGAGCGCGCCGATGAGCGCGGACACTCCACCACCTTGCAAACTGCCGCTACCGCGCGGGATGCCGGCGCCAAACGGCTAATTATCACCCATTTCAGCGCCCGCTACGGCCAGACAGACCTGGAACGGTTGCGTCAGGAGTGTATGACACTATTTCCGGCAACCGAAGTCGCCACCGATTTTGCCACTTTTCGGGTATAGCGCCGCGTCCCGGTTATAGCATTGTGTCCGGTTATAACATCACGTCGTTCTGGCTAAGCCGGGTGCTTACTCCGGCACCACCCATTCAAGGCGTGTGTGGCCGGTGCCGGCAGGCACCAGCGCCTGATGCAGCCACGGCAGCACGCTTTTCATCTGGGATTCCAGTTTCCACGGCGGGTTGATGACAATCATGCCGGAGGCGGTCATACCGTGGCGATCACTATCCGGCAGCACCGCTAGTTCGATTTGCAGGATACGGCGGATACCGGTGTCTTCCAGGTCTTTGAGCAGACGCTTGATATGTTGACGCAGCACTACTGGATACCACAGCGCGTATACACCGGTGGCAAAGCGGCGATAACCTTCCTGAATACCTTTCACTACCTCCTGATAATCGGTTTTCAACTCATAAGGCGGGTCGATCAGAATCAGTCCGCGACGCGAGAGCGGTGGCAACTGGGCTTTCAGTTGCTGGTAGCCGTCTTCACGTACCACCCGCGCCCGGTCATCACGCAAAAATTCCTGGCGCAGCAGCGGAAAATCAGTCGGGTGTAGCTCGGTGAGATGAATTTTGTCCTGATCGCGCAGCAACTGACGGGCAATCAGCGGCGAGCCGGGGTAATAGCGCAGTTTGTCGCCGGAATTATAGGAACGAACCACTTGCATGTACGGCTCCAGTTCCGCCGGAATATCATCCCGCTGCCAGATGCGGCCAATGCCGTCGAGGTATTCGCCGGTGCGCTCGGCGTGTTCACTCTGCAACTGATAGCGGCCTGCGCCGGAATGCGTATCCAGATACAGGAACGGTTTGTCTTTCTCTTTCAGCGCAGTAATGATCAGGCTCTGGACAGTGTGTTTCAGCACGTCGGCATGATTGCCGGCATGAAAACTGTGGCGATAACTCAGCATAAGGTATGGATTTCCGGTCAATGAGGGCGCGTTTGCCGCTAATCGTCATAGTATAAACGGTTAGCGTTGCAAAATAAGCCGTGATCCATCATCGGATGTCAGAATCACCATCGATCATCTCTTTTTCCAGTCTGCCTTGGCCTGTTGTGCCCCCTGCCATTGATTTTCCCCTCATTACCCCTCATGTTAAGTCATCATCAATAGATTTCAGGACTGTGCCATGACCAATCCATTGCTTTCCTCCTTTACCCTGCCGCCGTTCTCCCAGATCCAGATTGAACACATCCTGCCAGCCGTGCAGGCCGCACTGAACGAGTGTCGTCAGACGGTTGAACGCGTAGTGGCGCAGCCGGGTCCGTTCACCTGGGATAACCTGTGTCAGCCGCTGGCGGAAAGTGATGACAGACTGGGGCGCATTTTCTCCCCGGTCAGCCACCTGAATTCAGTCAAAAACAGTCCGGAACTGCGCAGCGCTTACGAGCAATGTCTGCCTCTGCTCTCCGAATACGGTACCTGGGTGGGTCAACATGCCGGATTGTACCGTGCCTACCGCGAACTGCGTGACGGCGAACATTACGCCAGCCTGAGTATTGAGCAGAAAAAAGCGGTGGATAACGCTCTGCGTGATTTCGAACTGTCCGGGATTGCGCTGCCACCGGAACAGCAAAAACGCTATGGCGACATCGCTTCCCGCTTGTCCGAACTGGGTTCGCAGTTCAGCAACAACGTGCTGGATGCCACCATGGGCTGGAGCAAACTGATTACCGACGTCAACGAACTGGAAGGTTTGCCGGAAAGCGCGTTGGCGGCGGCCAACGCGCTGGCACAAGCTAAAGAGCAGCAGGGCTGGCTGCTGACGCTGGATATCCCAAGCTACCTGCCGGTAATGACATACTGCGCTAATCAGGCGTTGCGTGAAGAGATGTACCGCGCCTACGTGACCCGTGCCTCTGAGCAAGGTCCGAATGCCGGTAAATGGGACAACAGCGAGGTGATGGCAGAAACGCTGGCGCTGCGTCATGAACTGGCGCAACTGCTGGGCTTCGCCAGCTTTGCCGATAAATCGTTGGCCACCAAAATGGCAGAAAACCCACAGCAGGTGCTGGATTTCCTGACCGATCTGGCTAAACGCGCCCGCCCACAAGGGGAACAGGAACTGGCGCAACTGCGCGCTTTCGCCAAAGCACAGTTTGGCGTTGATGAGCTGAACCCGTGGGACATCAGCTATTATGCCGAGCAGCAAAAACAGCATCTGTATTCCATCAGCGACGAACAGCTACGCCCGTACTTCCCTGAACCGCGCGTACTGGAAGGGTTGTTCGACGTCGTTAAGCGCATTTACGGCATCATCGCCAAAGAGCGTCAGGGCGTTGACGTCTGGCATCCGGAAGTACGTTTCTTTGACCTGTTTGCCGAAGACGGTGAATTGCTGGGGAGCTTCTACCTCGATCTGTACGCCCGCGAACATAAACGCGGCGGTGCCTGGATGGATGATTGCGTAGGCCGTCTGCGTAAAGCCAACGGCGAGCTGCAAAAGCCGGTGGCGTACCTGACCTGTAACTTCAACCGCCCGGTCAACGGCAAACCCGCGCTGTTTACCCACGATGAAGTTACCACGCTGTTCCACGAATTCGGCCACGGGTTGCACCATATGCTGACCCGTATCGACACCGCCGGGGTCTCCGGCATCAACGGCGTGCCGTGGGATGCCGTCGAACTGCCGAGTCAGTTTATGGAAAACTGGTGCTGGGAGCCGGATGCGCTGGCGTTTATCTCCGGTCATTACGAGACGGGCGAACCGTTGCCGCAGGACATGCTGGACAAAATGCTGGCGGCGAAAAACTATCAGGCAGCGCTGTTTATCCTGCGTCAGCTGGAGTTCGGCCTGTTCGATTTCCGTCTGCACGCTGGCTATAACCCAGCTACCGGCGCACGCGTACTGGAAACGCTGGCTGAGGTGAAAGCGCAGGTTTCCGTGGTGAAAAGCCCGGAATGGAACCGTTTCCCGCACTCTTTCAGCCATGTTTTCGCTGGTGGGTACGCCGCCGGTTACTACAGCTACCTGTGGGCCGATGTACTGGCGGCGGATGCCTTCTCACGCTTTGAGGAGGAGGGTATTTTCAACCGTGATACCGGACAGTCTTTTCTGGAAAACATCTTGTCTCGCGGCGGTTCCGAAGCGCCGATGGAACTGTTCAAACGTTTCCGTGGCCGTGAACCGCAACTGGACGCGATGCTGAAACACTACGGCATTCAGGGATGAAGATTGCGTTACTGACTGAAGCCGGTGCCGATTCCGAGGCGCTGGCGATACTGGCGCGGCGTTGGGGGCTGGAAAACGACGCCGATGCTACGTTGGCGTTGGTGCTCACCCCTGAGCGGCTGGAATTGCGCAAATGCGATGAACCAAAGCTTGGCGCCATCTTTGTTGATTTCGTCTCCGGCGCGATGGCGCATCGTCGCCGCTTTGGTGGCGGACGCGGTGAAGCGGTCGCCAAAGCGGTCGGCATCAAAAAGGACTACCTGCCCGATGTGGTGGACGCGACCGCTGGCCTTGGCCGAGATGCCTTTGTGCTGGCAGCGCTCGGTTGCCGGGTGCGGATGGTGGAGCGCCACCCGGTGGTGGCGGCATTGCTTGATGATGGCTTGCAACGCGGTTATCAGGACCCGGAGATCGGCAACTGGCTGCGCGAGCGCCTGACGCTGGTGCACGCCTCCAGCATTGATGCGTTGTCCGCCATTACGCCGCCGCCGGACGTGGTCTATCTTGACCCGATGTTTCCCCACCGCCAGAAAAGCGCGCTGGTGAAAAAGGAGATGCGGGTGTTTCAGTCGCTGGTAGGGGCTGATGATGACGCCGATGCGTTGCTGGAACCGGCGCGTCGTCTGGCGAAAAAGCGAGTGATAGTTAAACGCCCGGATTATGCGCCGCCGCTGGCGGGTGTACCGGCCCAGTCGGCGCTGGAAACCAAAAGCCACCGGTTCGATTTTTATCTGCCTGTCACGCAGTAATTCTGTGTTCTGACTGCGTGCATCAGCACAAGCAGTCAGATACCTTTTTCCGCTATCTTTCATCAACCGCACTGCGTGATTAACATCGTGTCCGCAAAAGATAGACGACTAACGGCTATGGCGATATGTTAACCTTATTGCTCAACCTATCCTTGTGCGCCAGCGCAGCCAATATATTAGAATAACGATGAAAATAAATAAGTTACCACTACTGGCACAAGTCTCCGCCGCTCACTGGGTGAGCCATTTTCATATGATGGTGCTACCGGCGCTGATGCCGCTCATCTTTGCGCAGCGTGGCATCAGTTATGTGGAAATTGGTTTTGCACTCGGTGTATTCAACGTTGTCTCCGCGCTGGTGCAGACGCCGATTGGCTTTGCCGTTGACCGTATCGGCCCACGTCGCACGCTCGTTGCCGGGTTGACGCTGGGTAGCCTGTGCTTTTTGTCGCTTGGTGTCTTTACCAGCTACAGTTGGATGCTCATCGCCATGGCGCTGGCCGGGCTGGCTAACGCGGTATATCACCCCTCGGATTACGCCCTGTTGTCACGCGGCATTGCCGAAAACCGGATGGGGCGCGCCTTCTCGGTACACACATTTTCCGGTTTTCTCGGCACTGCTGTTGCGCCAGCCATTCTGCTGACCGTTGCCGCCCTCACCCGTATCGAGTTCGCGCTGGTCTTATCCGGCCTGCTCGGACTGCTGATCGTACCAATGTTGCTCGGCGAACAAGAGGCATTGCCTGCCGCCAACGCGCACGACAAGAAGACCTCTGCGCCAAAGGTCGCGGTATTTACCCTGCCCATCTTGTCGCTGCTGGTACTGTTTATGCTGCTCAACCTGAGCACCAACTCGATTCAAAACTTCTCGGTGACCGCGCTGGTGAATGGTTACGGAATGCCGCTGACCGAGGCCAACCTGGCGCTGACGGCGTTTTTGTTTACCAGCGCATTCGGTGTGTTGGCGGGTGGTTCACTGGCGGATAAAACCCGGCATCACGGGCTGGTCGCCACTGGTTCGCTGGTGGTCACGGCGGTGCTGGTCGCCATCGTCGCTGTGTGTCCCTGCCGTCGCTGGTGACCACGCTGATTCTGGGTGTGGCGGGCTTTCTCTCCGGCATGATCGCACCATCGCGGGATATGCTGGTACGTAATGCTTCGCCGGCGGGCGCCGAAGGCCGTGTCTTCGGCGTGGTCACCACCGGCTTTAATATCGGCGGTGCCGGTGGCCCGGTGGTCTTCGGCTGGTTTTTGGACCAAGGTCATCCGTCCGCCATTTTCTGGTCAGCCGTTATCTTTATGGTGATTACCGCCGTGATGGCGCTGGCGCAGGAACTGTACAGCACCCGACAGCAGATACCGGCAGCATAGAAAAGCTGGGGTAAAAAAGCAGAAACCCGCGTCAGACGCGGGTTTCTGTGAGCATAGCAGTGGAAAAGCGGCGATCAAATATCAATATTCGCCGCTTTCAGTGCGTTTTCTTCGATAAAGGCACGGCGCGGTTCAACGGCGTCACCCATCAGGGTAGTGAACAGCTCGTCGGCAGCAATAGCGTCTTTTACCGTCACGCGCAGCATACGGCGGCTTTCCGGGTCCATGGTGGTTTCCCACAACTGTTCCGGGTTCATTTCACCCAGACCTTTATAGCGCTGAACGGCTAAACCGCGGCGTGACTCTTTCACCAGCCAGTCCAGTGCCTGCTCGAAGCTGGCGACCGGCTGTTTACGTTCGCCACGCTCTACATAAGCGCCGTCTTCGATCAGATCGCGCAGTTTTTCGCCCAGCTGATTGATTTTACGGTACTCATTGCCCTGCACAAATGCCAGATCCAGCGCGTAATCCGAATCCACCCCGTGGGTACGCACGCGTAACACCGGCTCATGGCGTTCGTTGGCATGACGCAAAATGAAGCTGTACGTACTGCCGTGCTGCTCTTTTTCATTGAGGAACTGAATCAGCGTTTCCATCCACGACTGAGCCAGTGCCTGATCGCTTAACACAGCGTCTGTCAGCGACGGTTGATAAACCAACGCATTGAGCAGTGCACGTGGGTAACGGCGCTCCATGCGGTCAATTAGCTTCTGCACGCTGTAGTGCCCGGCCACCAGTTTTTCCAGCGGCTCGCCCGCCATCGCTGGCGCGTGGGCATTGGTATGCAGTGCGGCGCCGTCCAGCGCCAGCATAATCTGGTACTGGTCCATCGCTTCGTCGTCTTTGATGTACTGTTCCTGCTTGCCTTTTTTGACCTTGTACAGCGGCGGTTGGGCGATAAATACATGACCGCGCTCGATGATTTCCGGCATCTGGCGATAGAAGAAGGTCAGCAGCAGAGTACGAATGTGGGAACCGTCAACGTCCGCATCGGTCATGATGATGATGTTGTGGTAACGCAGTTTGTCCGGGTTGTACTCGTCACGACCAATACCGCAGCCGAGTGCGGTGATAAGCGTCGCCACTTCCTGCGAAGACAGCATCTTGTCGAAACGCGCTTTTTCCACGTTCAGAATCTTACCTTTCAACGGCAGAATGGCCTGATTCTTACGGTTGCGGCCCTGCTTGGCGGAACCGCCTGCGGAGTCACCCTCCACCAGGTACAGTTCAGACAACGCCGGGTCACGCTCCTGACAGTCCGCCAGTTTGCCCGGCAGACCAGCCAGATCCAACGCGCCTTTACGGCGAGTCATCTCACGGGCTTTACGTGCGGCCTCACGGGCGCGGGCCGCGTCGATTATCTTGCCGACTACGATTTTGGCGTCGCTGGGGTTTTCCATCAGGTAGTCCACCAGACGGTCGTTCATCAGCGATTCCACCGCTGATTTCACCTCTGAAGAGACCAGCTTATCTTTGGTCTGGGAAGAGAATTTCGGGTCCGGTACCTTCACCGACACGACCGCAATCAGCCCTTCACGCGCGTCATCGCCGGTGGCGCTGACTTTAGCTTTCTTGCTGTAGCCTTCCTTGTCCATGTAGTTATTCAGCGTACGAGTCATGGCGGCGCGGAAACCCGCCAGGTGAGTACCGCCGTCACGCTGCGGAATGTTGTTGGTAAAGCAGTAAATATTTTCCTGGAAACCGTCGTTCCATTGCATCGCAATTTCCACGCCAATGCCGTCTTTTTCAGCGCTGAAATAGAACACTTGCGGGTGAATCGGCGTCTTGTTGCGATTCAGGTACTCCACAAACGCCTTAATGCCGCCTTCGTAGTGAAAATGGTCGGCTTTGTTGGCTTCGCGCTCATCGCGCAGGCGGATAGATACGCCGGAGTTGAGGAACGACAATTCGCGCAGGCGCTTGGCCAGAATGTCGTATTCAAACTCGACCACGTTGGTGAAGGTTTCCAGGCTCGGCCAGAAACGCACCGTGGTACCGGTGGTGTCAGCATCACCGGTTACGCTCAGCGGTGCCTGCGGTTCGCCATGCTTGTATTCCTGATGATGAATTTTACCTTCACGGCGGATAACCAGTTCCAGCTTCTCTGACAGGGCATTCACCACCGATACCCCCACCCCGTGCAAACCGCCGGATACTTTATAGGAGTTGTCGTCGAACTTACCGCCCGCGTGCAGCACGGTCATGATGACTTCAGCGGCGGACACGCCCTCTTCTTCGTGGATGCCAGTTGGAATACCACGACCATCATCCTGCACTGATACCGAGTTATCAGCATGAATAGTAACGATAATATCTTTACAATAGCCTGCGAGCGCTTCGTCGATAGCGTTGTCCACCACCTCGAATACCATGTGATGCAGACCGGTTCCGTCATCCGTATCACCGATATACATCCCTGGGCGTTTACGGACCGCATCCAGCCCTTTTAATACCTTGATACTTGAGGAGTCATAAGAATTCGACATCAACGTTTCTCGCTCATTTAGTCCTGTGATTGAACGGTTATTTTACCTTGTTCTACGCGGAACATCTTGCCATTTTCGCCCACCATGTCGCTAATCTGCTCAGCAGTAATAGCGCTGACGAACACCTGCGCCTGCGTTGCTTTCAACCGCTCGGCCAGCAGGCGGCGACGGGCGCTGTCCAGCTCCGAGGCGAAGTCGTCGATCAGATACAGGCACTTCAGCCCGTTTTGCCGGGTCAGGAACTCGCCCTGCGCCAGCCGGAGCGCGCACATCAGTAGCTTGAGTTGGCCGCGGGACAGCATGTCCTCCACCGCCACACCGCCGGCGCGGATACGAAAATCGGCCTTGTGCGGCCCCAGCGCGGTGTAGCCTAACTGCCTGTCGCGCTCGAAATGGCGCTCCAGCAGTTCAGCGTAATCACTCTCTTTATCCCAGCCACGCTGGAAGGAAAAACTTAAGGAAAATTCAGGCAGAAACTGGGCGCAGGTGGACGCGATATCCGCAGCGATAGCGGCGCTGTACTCAGCGCGCCATTGGCTGATGCCCTCGGCTAACGGCACCAGTTCCCGATCCCAGGCACGCAGTTGCCCATAGTGGCTAACCTGGCGCAATGCGGCGTTACGCTGACGCAACAGCCTTTTCAGATTACTCCAGGCGCTGAAAAAGCCGGGTTCGTTGTGAAAACAGCCCCAGTCCAGAAAAGCGCGGCGGTATTTAGGGCCGCCGTTAAGCAGGGTGAAGCCTTCCGGGGTGATAAGTTGAATTGGCAACAGCTGCGCCAGCTCCGCCACTTTGTGGCCGTCGCTGCCGTCGATACGCACCGTGCTGTCGCCGTCGCGGTTTTTGCTCAGCCCGACAGCGCGCTCACGCTCCAGCCCTTCGATGCGGCCATGCAGAATGAATTCGGCCTGTTCGTGGCGAATCACCCTTGCGGCCTGAATGCTGCGAAATGCCCGACCATGCCCCAGCGTGTAGATGGCTTCCAGCACACTGGTCTTGCCGCTGCCGTTGGCGCCCACCAGAAAATTAAAGCCGGGAATCAGTGCCAGATCAGCCGATTCGATATTGCGGAAATCGCGGATAAGAAGACGGGTCAGCGCCATATCACAACCATTTTGCCAGATTTGTTGCCCATACCAGACCGTGTCGCGCCCTTACCGATAACAGAATCAATACAACACCGATAACAACACGCCGCACCCAATGGCGCGGCGTGTTCAACGAGCAGGCACATGCGTTGATTACAGACGCATTGGCATAACCACGTAGGCCGCTGCCTGGCTGGCTGCATCTTCAATCTGAACGCTGGATACCGAATCCGTCAGCAACAGACGTACGTCTTCACATTTCAGCGCGTTAAGCACATCCAGCACATAGCTGACATTAAAACCAATTTCCATCTCCGTGCCGCCGTACTGCACATCCAGAATCTCTTCTGCTTCTTCCTGCTCCGGGTTGTTGGCGGTGATCCGTAACTGGTTCTGGTTGAGGTACAAGCGTACGCCACGGAATTTTTCGTTCGACAGGATCGCCGCACGGGAAAACGCCTGACGCAGCAGATCGCAACTCGCCTCCAGCGTCTTGTCCGGGTTTTTCGGCAGTACGCGGCGATAATCTGGAAAGCGGCCATCTACCAGTTTGGAGGTAAAGATAAAGTCGCCGACATGGGCGCGAATATTGTTGCTGCCGATCTGCAATTGCAGCGGCGTATCGCCGCCATCCAGCAGGCGCACCAGTTCCATCACCCCTTTACGCGGTACGATCACCGAATGCGACGGCAGAGACTGACCAACCGGCATGGCGCACACCGCCAGACGGTGACCGTCAGTCGCGACAGTGCGCAACTCCTCGCCGCCGGTTTCGAACAGCATACCGTTGAGGTAGTAACGCACATCCTGATGCGCCATCGAAAACTGGGTCGCTTCGATCAGGCGTTTCAGCGTTACCTGCGGCAGAGTGAATTCCACCTCGCTCTGCCAGTCGTCCAGATTGGGGAAGTCCGCTGCCGGCAGTGTGGATAGCGAGAAACGGCTACGCCCGGAGCGCACCAGCATCCGATCGCCTTCCAGCGTGACGGAAATCTCCGCCCCGTCCGGTAGACCACGGCAAATATCGAACAGCTTGCGGGCTGGAACGGTAGTCGCGCCCGGCTCATGGGGCTGCGTTAGCGCCAGATGCGCCACCATCTCCATTTCCAGATCGGTACCGGTCAAGGATAACCGTCCTTCACTGACCTGCAACAACAGGTTGCCCAGAATCGGCAACGTTGGTCGCCCACCCAGTGGGCTGCTGACCTGTTGCAATGGTTTTAACAGATGCTCACGCTCAACGATAAATTTCATGATGTTATGACGATAATGTTCGGATTAAATTGGAAAAATCTTCTTTGATGTCGTGACTTTCTTCGCGCAACTGCTCTATTTTGCGGCAGGCGTGCAGCACCGTAGTATGGTCACGGCCACCGAACGCGTCGCCGATCTCCGGCAAGCTATGGTTGGTCAGCTCCTTGGCCAGCGCCATCGCCATCTGACGCGGACGGGCCACCGAACGTGAACGCCGTTTGGACAACAGGTCGGCCACTTTAATCTTATAGTACTCCGCCACCGTCTTCTGAATATTGTCGATGGTGACCAGCTTTTCCTGCAATGCCAGCAAATCGCGCAGTGCTTCGCGTACAAAATCGATGGTAATCGACCGGCCTGTGAAGTTGGCGTTGGCGATCACGCGGTTCAGCGCGCCTTCCAGCTCACGCACGTTGGAACGCAGGCGCTTGGCAATAAAAAACGCCACTTCACCGGGCAGACGGATATCGTTTTCATCCGCTTTTTTCATCAGGATCGCCACGCGAGTTTCCAGCTCCGGCGGTTCGATTGCCACAGTCAACCCCCAGCCGAAGCGGGATTTGAGACGATCTTCCACCCCATTGATCTCTTTGGGGTAACGATCCGACGTCAGAATGATCTGTTGATTGCCTTCCAGTAACGCATTAAATGTGTGGAAAAACTCTTCCTGCGAGCGCTCTTTATTGGCAAAAAACTGAATGTCATCAATCAGCAGCGCGTCCACAGAGCGGTAGTAGCGTTTGAATTCTTCGATAGCGTTGTTTTGCAACGCCTTAACCATATCCTGCACAAAACGCTCGGAATGCATATACACCACCTTGGCGTTCGGCTTACGAGCCATGATGCCATTGCCTACTGCATGTAGCAGGTGGGTTTTACCCAAACCGGTACCGCCGTACAGAAACAAGGGGTTATACGCGCCACCGGGGTTATCCGCCACCTGGCGCGCCGCCGCACGGGCCAACTGGTTGGACTTACCTTCCACGAAGTTGTCGAAGGTGTGCTTGGGGTTCACGTTGGAACGATAGGTGTGTTCGGCAGGTAGCGCCGAGGTTTCCCAGCTTGGGCGCACTGGCGATGCGGCGCGCGCCTGAGGCGCAGGTATGGTGGCGTTGTGGTTGCCGGTTGGAGCTGCAACGGGCGTTACCGGTTTGCTACCGACTTCAAAACGTAGCAACGGCGCATCCATGCCGCAGAAATCATTTAACAATCCATTGATATTATTGATGTATTTGTCACGTACCCAATCCAGTACAAAACGATTCGGGGCGTAAAGCGCCAGAGTGTTGTCACTCAGTTCCGCCTGTAACGGGCGTATCCACATACTGAATTCTGTGGCAGGTAACTCATCCTGCAAACGGGCAAGACACTGCTGCCAAAGCGAAAGTGACAC